>CAVTUU010000001.1:0-195456 GCA_963737985.1 uncultured Chloroflexia bacterium
AGTCTTTTTAAGCTGGACGTATTGCGAAACCAGTTCAACGATGTCGGTGCGTTCGCGGACCTCTCCGACGGCATCGCGCGCCATGAATGCTCCCAAGGCGTTTGCCTTTACGTCCTTAGCGATCAAGTTGACCAATATCGCGGGACGAAGATTTGCTGGTAGAGTTCGACCGCGAACCGGTCGGTCATGCTTGCAATGTAATCGACGACGAGTCGTTCGGGGGAATTATCTTCGTGGGCTGAGCGGTACTCCAGTGGCATTTCTTCAATGTTTTGACAGTAGTGACTGAAGAGCGCTTCGATGACATGCCTTGCGCGAATGGTATCGGGGCGTTCGTTTAGTGGATTGTAGACTCTCTCGAAGAGAAATCCACGAAGTGTGTTGGCGGCGTGCTCGACGTCGGCGGACATCCGGATCTCGCCCGGAGCGATTTCAGTGTCGGAATGAAGCACGATATCGCAAACAAGCGTGTTGATGCGCTCGGCGTGAGAGGAGCCTAGCTCCTCGAAAACTTCCAGAGGAATCTCTCGCTCTTCGAGCAAGCCCGCCCGGATGCTGTCATCGAGATCATGGTTGATATACGCGATGCCATCCGAGATTTTGACAACTGCGCCTTCCAACGAGCCAGGTTTGCCGCTGACCGCTCCGGTGATTTCTTCGTTTGGTTTCGAGTGCCGGAGGATGCCGTCGCGAACTGCATTTGTCAAGTTCAGACCCTTGCCGTCTTTCTCTAACTCATCGACGACTCGAAGACTCTGTTCGTTGTGCCGAAAGCCCGGAAACACACCGGAAAGCGCGGTTTCGCCGGCGTGGCCGAATGGGGCGTGACCGAGATCGTGACCCAATCCGATTGCTTCAATGAGGTCTTCGTTCAATCGTAATGCTCGACCGACGGTCCGTGCGATTTGGGTAACTTCAAGCGTATGAGTGAGTCTCGTTCGATAGTGATCGCCTGACGGGTCGATAAAGACTTGGGTTTTGTGTTTCAGGCGGCGAAAGCTCTTTGTATGAATGATCCGATCTCGATCTCGTTGAAAAGCGGTCCGAACTGGGGACGGATCCTCAGGAAGTTGACGGGTCGCGTTCGCGCTCCGAGCAGCAAGCGGCGAGAGAAGAAGTTCCTCGCGGTGAGCTAGGTAAGGCTGAATGGATGCAAGTTGCTGTGACGGCACGAAACGTTGACTCCTGCTCGGCATCGATTCGGATTAACTGGCAGACTCCGCGATGACATCAAGGTTGGCAAAACTCGCTTGAAGAATCTTTCTGCCATGACGTTTAAATTCGATAGTAAGGTCCTGATCGCCGGACCTGTCGACGACATTCGTTATTGAACCTTCACCAAATTTTGGGTGAAACACCTGCTGTCCGACTTGGTATTGAACAGAGTTGAGAGGCTGGACTGCTACGACACTTCCGGCTCCAAATGTACGCAAGTTGGAGTCTGACTGAAACGATCGATCTTTTGCCCGATCGATGAGTGACTTTCGATTGAGATTGTTGGTCATCCTGCGTGAGCTCGAGAGTCCCTGCACGTGATCTTGAGGCAAGGATATTAAGAAGCGAGAAGGAACGGCGAATTGCGTTTGACCGTAGAGGCTGGCGATTGGCGGCAAAGGTGATGTACAGCATTTTCTCGGCGCGGGTGATTCCCACGTAAAAAAGTCGGCGCTCTTCTTCTAGCTGTGATGCATCAAATGGTTCTGCCTCCACTGCGCGGCTGATTGGCAACAATCCTTCTTCGACACCAGCGATAAAGACGACAGGAAACTCCAAGCCTTTTGCTGAATGAAGCGTGATGAGCGTCACTCGCCCTCGACCATTCTCGTCCATCGAGTCGACGTCTGAAACGAGCGCGACTTGTTCAAGATAGGTCGGCAGAGCTTCCTCAGGGGGCAGAATCGCGTACTGCTCCAGGTCGCTTCGAAGCTCGAGCACGTTCGCCCAACGCTGCATTTCCTCTTCGCTGTCTTCATCGAACGACGCCTTGTAGCCGGTCTGCTCGACCACCGCGTCAAAGAGCTCAACGAGCGCTAAATCGCGTTGCTGCTGCCTCAATCGGAGGAACACCGAACCAAGTCGCTGCGCGCTCGACCGAGCACCCCCCGCGAGCGTTGGCGCTGACAACCTGTCTGGTTCAGCAAGCGCTATGAAGCCTTCGAGCAATGGCACATCATTCATGAGCGACCAATCACGGACCGAATCGACTGCTTTTCGGACCGAGACCACGCCCAAGCGGCAGATTGTCGATGACCCGGCGCAGGCTGACCTCGTCTGCCGGGTTGTACAGCAATCGTAAGACGGCGAGTACATCTTTGACTTCTCGCCGATCATAAAAGCGAACTCCGCCAACGATCCGATACGCGATATCGCTGATGCGAAATGCCTCTTCTAAGACGCGACTTTGGGCAGTGGTCCTGTACATCACGGCGATGTCGTCAGCACTGAGATCGCCCGGTCGCAGAATTCGACGAATCTCGTCGACGATGAAGCGAGCTTCGTGATGCTGGTCCGCAAGTTCGCGAACGATCACGTGCGTACCGTCTTCGTTGTCGGTGCGCAATTTACGGTCGATTCGTTGCTTGTTGTCTCGAATAACGCGATCGGCGGTTTCTACGATCCGTCGGGTGGAGCGGTAGTTCAACTCCAAATGAATATTTGTTGCGTCGGGATAATCTTTTTCAAAGTCGAGTATGTTTCGAATATCCGCCTGACGCCAGGCATAGATCGATTGATCGGGATCACCGACCACGAAGAGGTTGCGGTGCTTTTCAGAAAGGGCGGAAACCATGACGTACTGAACGCGATTTGTATCTTGATATTCATCGACTAGGATGTACTTGAAGCGTTCTTGATACCGGTCGAGAACCGAAGGCGAAGCGTCAAATAAGCGAAGTGGCACGACGAGAAGATCGTCGAAGTCGAGCGCGTTCGACTTCCGTAAAAGTCGCTGGTATTCGCGATAAATCCTGGCGACGACCTCGTCATCATAAGACTCGACTTCGTTCAAAAACTCATCTGGGCTTAAGAGCATCGACTTCGCCGCCGAAATTCGGGAGAGCATACGTCGTGGCGCGACCCGTTTCGGATCGAGACCAATGGCAACAATTGCCTGCTTCGCAGTATCGATCTGATCGGTGTCGTCATAAATGAGGAAATTCGGCAAGATACCAAGGCGATCGGCGACGATTCCTGGGTTCTGGCGGAGAATGCGAACGCCAAGGGAGTGAAACGTGCCCATGACCAAGCCGCTCGCTGTCTCCTCGCCGACCAGTTTGTTAATTCGGTCGCGCATTTCTCGCGCGGCCTTGTTGGTGAACGTGACCGCAAGAATCTCATCGGCCAAAATCCCGCGTTCTCTAATTAAGTAGGCGATGCGGTGTGTCAGAACGCGAGTCTTTCCAGAACCGGGACCGGCGACGACCAACACCGGCCCCTCGGTTGTCGTAACCGCAAGCTGCTGTTGAGGATTTAAACCAGTCAAAAGGTCGGCGGTTTGGGTGGTCATAGAGTCGCAATCCGGTGGATAAATTTGAGACACGCTTTCGGCGGGTGCCGGAATCTAGAGTCTAGCATCGTAGGTGTCGAGAATGGCATTTTTGAGCGCATTTGGAACGTTAATGAGATTGACGCAGGCCAATTGCACGCGGTAACCTTTTGCATTGTGCGACGCGCCGACGTAGCTCAGCGGCAGAGCAAGGGACTCATAAGCCCTTGGCCGGTGGTTCGATTCCACCCGTCGGCACCAAATCCCCAAAGTATCGGAATCCAGGACTCAGAAAGATAAACGCTATGACGCGACGGAGTCATGCGCGAGGCAGACGAACCCACGTCGGTCTCGAACAGCGCTTTGTCGCTGCCGTACGCGAGGCTAATTTTGATCGCGGACAGCGCGTCACCGTTGCATTTTCGGGCGGGAATGACTCGCTGGCGCTGGCTCTGTTGATCGCGCGGACAGAACCGATAACTCACATCCGAGCTCAGCTCGTTCACGTCAATCACAACCTTCGAGAAAGCTCTACTGGAGAGGCACACACTGCCGAAACTCTTGCAGCCAAGCTCGGACTGCCATTCATGTCCTTGAGTCTTGAGCCTGGAATCCTGGAGCGACATCCGGGCGTTGGCATCGAAGAGGCCGCTCGGCGCGAGAGATACCTCGCGCTCAGGGACGCGGTAAAGCAATACAGCTCCACGATGATTGCGACTGCGCATCATCAACGCGACCAAGCTGAAACGGTGCTTCTTCATCTCCTCCACGGATCGGGGATCACAGGCCTCAGCGGCATGTCGAAATTGGCGGCCCTAGAGGTACCTTGGTGGTCCGCAGTCGACTACATCTCAAGAATTCACCTGTGGCGGCCGTTGTTGAATGAAGATCCCGACGAACTTGAGAAGTACGTGGAATCTAACGGGCTTGTTCCCATCCAGGATCCGTCAAATGATGAACTGGAATTTCTCCGAAATGCGATCCGTCAGAAAGTCTTGCCGGTGTTAGAGGATATTCAACCGGGCGCGACAAAGACGATCGCCCGATACGCAATAGCGGCGTGGGCTGAGGACCAGTTCTTGAAGCACGAGAGTGAAATTGCAGCGAAGGAGCTAATTTACTCGACGTTTCGAATCGATCGGCAGAAAGCAAAGCGTTCCGAGCCTGTCTTTCTGCGCCGGATTCTCAAGCACTCGCTCGCTGAGGCGGGCGTCGAAAACGTTACATTTGAACGGATCAGCGAAGTCGCATCCTTGGTTTCAGGGGACGCAGGCGATCGCGTTATTCAGATGGAAAACAATTGCATCGCCATCGCCGATGATGGTTGGCTCTATTTTGGTCCGAAGGGTGACGTTTGGCACGAGTTTTCCGAGGTCAACAGTCTCTTGATCGCGCCGAATTGTCTCTTTGACGATGGTTCGATCAGACTAGAGATTGGCAAAACGCTCGAACTTGGCGAGTTGACGTTAGCAGTGCACGAATCGCAGGCCGCAGAAGGGGCATCGACCGTGCCAATTCGCCGGTCGGCGTTTGAGTACGAGACCGTTCTCCGAGTCGCCAAGCCAGGCGATCGTTGGGCAATTTCGGGTCGACCAGTCAACGAATGGTTACGCTCACAACGAGTACCCGCGGTTGCTCGCCGGCGGCTGATGGCTGTTGCTTCTCCTCGTGGAGTTTGGACAATTCCAAGTGTTGCACATCCTCCTGAAGATGATCCTTGTACTGATGAGAGCCAATGTACAGTTTTTCTTGAGATTCGAATGCAGCGGTCAGGAGACCAAGGGTGATTTCAGCGGAACCTCGAGCTCATGGTGTCGCTAAAATCTTGATAGAAGAAGACACGCTGCAAAAGCGAATTCGCGAGCTAGCGTCAGAGCTTGATGGAATCTATTCGAGCGAGACAGACCCACCTTTACTGATCGGAGTCCTGACCGGCGCCGTTACGTTCATGACCGATCTCATGCGCGCAATGACGATCCCGGTGGTGATCGATTTCATGGCCGTGTCGAGTTACGGCGCGAGCACCAAGTCCTCCGGAGTGGTGCGGATTCTCAAGGATTTGAACGAAGACGTTGAAGGCAGAAGGGTACTGGTCGTTGAGGATATCGTCGACAGCGGCCTGACCCTTCAATATTTGCTTGATGTCCTTCTTAGGCGAAACCCATCCGACATCCGAGTCGTTGCGTTACTGAAGAAGGACAAGCCTGACAGAATTGATGTTCAAGTCGATCAGGTTGGATTTGAGATTCCTGACGAGTTTGTTATCGGCTACGGACTCGACTACGCGGGCAAGTACCGGAACTTGCCTTATGTCGCAGTGCTTGATCCTTCGATCTATCTCGGGGAAGTAGCCTCCTGATGCTATACTTCCGACCGCGTCGCCAGGCTTACGCAAGTGAAAGATTGGGTGTGAGCCGATCGGCGGCGGGAGGCCAGTGAATGGGTGATTTGAAAAGACTCCGCAGCGGCGCCGTCTGGGTCATACTCGTCATCGCCGTCATAACCCTATGGTTCTTCGTCGTCAATGGTGACAACTCGACGACGACCAAGGATTTCAGCACCGTTGTCGACGAGATCAACAGCGGTGATGTGTCGAAGCTCGTCCAAAATCAGGGTAGTGACAAGGTTAAGGTCGTTTACAAAAACGACAACACCCGTGATGCCAAAACGATCCTGCCGCCGAATACGAACCTGATCGAAGCGCTCAAGGATTACGGCGTCGATCTAGCTTCGGTCGACATCGAGGTTAAGGCGGCGAGTCGCTGGGGGAGTTGGCTCAGCGCGTTCACATTCATATTACCGACGCTCTTCTTGATAGGCATCTTTGTCTTCATGATGCGTCAGGCGCAGGGCAGTAATAATCAGGCCATATCGTTTGGGAAGAGTAGGGCGCGCCTTTTCACTGGAAACAAACCAACAGTCACCTTTGCTGACGTTGCGGGGGTCGAAGAGGCAAAAGAAGAACTCGTGGAAGTTGTCGAGTTTTTGAAGTATCCCGACAAATTCCAGGCGCTCGGCGCCCGCATTCCTCGCGGCGTCCTTTTGGTAGGACCTCCTGGTACCGGTAAAACATTGCTCTCTCGAGCAGTTGCCGGGGAAGCAGGTGTCCCGTTCTTTAGCATTTCTGGTTCTGAGTTCGTCGAGATGTTCGTCGGCGTCGGCGCGAGTCGCGTTCGCGATCTCTTCGACCAGGCCAAGAAAAGCGCTCCGTGCATCGTCTTTGTCGACGAAATTGACGCGGTCGGTCGCCAACGCGGCGCCGGTCTCGGCGGCAGTCACGACGAACGGGAGCAAACGCTGAATCAAATCCTCGTCGAGATGGATGGATTCGATAGCAGCACAAATGTGATAGTGATTGCTGCCACGAACAGACCTGACGTTCTCGACCCGGCTCTACTTCGCCCTGGTCGCTTCGACCGCCAAGTCATTCTCGATCGCCCGGACATCCAGGGCAGACGAGCGATTCTTGATGTACACGCGCGTGGGAAGCCACTTGAAGACGAAGTTTCCATCGAAAACTTGGCGCGCCAAACGCCTGGATTCTCCGGAGCCGATCTTGAAAATCTGGTGAACGAAGCGGCAATTCTCGCAGCCCGTAGGAACAAGAAGACGGTCGGACGGGATGAATTGACTGAAGCGATCGATCGCGTGATCGCAGGTCCGCAGCGAAAGAGCAGAGTCATCACCGAACGTGAGCAGATGATGACCGCGTATCACGAGGCTGGTCACGCCCTAGTCGCGCGAATGTTGCCGAATTCCGATCCAGTGAGGAAAGTGTCGATCGTCGCTCGCGGAATGATGGGTGGCTACACCCGCGTTGTTCCAGATGAGGATCGATTGTTTAAGACCAAGCGACAGTTCGAGGATGATCTAGGCGTTTTCATGGCCGGGCAAGTCGCGGAGCTTCTTGTTTTCGCAGAACAGTCGACTGGCGCTGCGAACGATATCGAGCGGGCCACAATGATTGCCCGCCGCATGGTGACCGAATTCGGAATGAGCGAATCACTCGGGCCGCTCGCTTTCGGGAAGAAGGACGAACTGGTTTTCCTCGGGCGCGAAATTAGCGAGCAGCGCAATTACAGCGACGAAGTTGCGTACCAGATCGACCAGGAGATTCGACAGCTCGTCGACACCGCGCATCAACGCGCTCACGACGTCCTGACGCAAAACTTCGACAAGCTCGAAGCGATCGCGCAGTTACTTCTTCGCGAAGAGACGATCGAAGGCGATGAACTGGAAGCGCTGTTCGATTCGCCTCGGCCGAAGCCCGAGATGATAGGTCCGCCGATTGGTCGGCCCGCCATTGAAGCGCAGGACTCGATGGCCGCCCGCAAGGTCGACAACACGCCAGAGCGTCCGGAACGCGATCTTCCGCCTGCGGGACAGTTGCGACCGCAACCAGCAGACTAACGTTTCATTTAGCCATTTGAACAACGACCAAACCCGGCCAGAAGTGACCGGGTTTGTTTCGAGTGGTGGAGGCAGGGGGACTCGAACCCCCGACCTCTACAGTGCGATTGTAGCGCTCTCCCAGCTGAGCTATGCCCCCACAATGAACGTCAGGGAGTATACGTGAGCCCGTCAAATGGCGTCAACGCGAGACGGTTTGGGAAGCATGTCGGTACGTGAAACCAAATGAGAGACCGAGCGTTCTAAATGTGGACGTACATGGGGGCGAATGCTAGAATCGGCCCTCAGTGGACGTGCGGGTGTAACTCAGTTGGTAGAGTGTCTGCTTCCCAAGCAGAATGTCGTGGGTTCGAGTCCCATCACCCGCTCCCCGCCGTGTTCAATGTGGTTCCCGATCCAAAGTTCTAATCTTCCGTATTAGCGACCAAACTTTGAAGGGCCAATGTCGACTGTTCGGCGAGCAGGTTCTCAGATTGCGTCTTGATGCCGATATCGACGGTGAGAAGTTTACGAAGAGGCGCCGACGGTCTGTCTCATCATTGGCTGATGTCCTCAGGGACATCGACGCTGATGAAGGGTGCCGGCGCGTCATGCAAGTTACGGAGTTGATTGCAGGTTGCCTCTGCTGAGCGGGCGTTTTCTTCGATATCTAAGAGCCAGAACGAGAACTGAATAATGTCACCTTTCACCGTTCGAGCCCTTTAACTACCCGAAGAGCCTGCCTTGGGCTGGAGCATCGCTCTTCCATGTTGAGTGACCATTCCAAAGACTTCGTCTGAACCATCTGGTTTGATCTTCACACGACCAATGACAGCGAGCATTTCGAATCCCCTAACGTTTTGGATGGGCACGTAGCGGCCCGCGCCGGTGTACTAACTCCTGTTTCGCGTGCTTCGCTATTTAATGAGATTGTGAAACTGCTTAAAGGCGTATTCAGAACCTTCGGCATCGCAGGGGAAATGGGTGATTGCCGCCTCGAGATGCTCGTCAGGTTTTTCGAATTGGGACGTGAAGATTTGGGCCGCTGGCTTGATCTCAGTCGACTCGCGTCCGACTTTAGTGCACCGATTGTCGAGAACTTGGTTTTTGGGTTTGAGCACGTCCGGTTTGCACCGGCCATTCCAGATCGAGGCGTGCTGGGCGACGATTCGCAACGTCACAATATCGCCGCCACAGCCGATCAAGATCGGGAGGGGCGTCCGGATCGGCCGTGGTTTCAGTTTAGAGAGGCGATTGATGACGATCGGCATGGTGCGATCGAAATCGCGGAGTCCCGACGACGAGAGCTGCGTTGCAACGGCCACCCAACGGAGAACCTCGCGGTCGTGCAGCAAATCGCGCTCAATCTCCTGCGCCGTGAGACGACCGCCAAGGTCGGGATCGCGATGAAGCGCCCAATAGCCGGCTAGGACACCGCCTGCGTCCGTAGCGTGCTCGGTATCTAGATGCGATTTCCCGGTCGTCTACCCAAGACCTTGACTCCATCTAAGTAAGGTGCTACAAGTCGGGTCATTCAATGCAGGAAAGTTGAAGCGTCATTAACGAAGAGAAAGGGGCTCCATCGATGGAGAAGGATGTCCTGGAACGGATGACTGCGGCCCAGCGCACCAGTTACGAGGTGAGCCGACGCAAGGCACTCGGCATGGCCGCGAAGTTGGGGCTGGGCGGCGCGGCCGCGGCAGCGCTTGGCGCGGGAGTGGGAAGTAGATCGGTCCGTAAGGCGTTGGCCGCGGCCGGTTTGCCGCAGAAGCCGTACAAGATTACGTTCGTCAACCATGTGACGACCAACCCGTTCTTCACACCGACACAGTATGGAATCGAGGATGCCTGCGCGTTCCTAGGCTGTAGCTACCAGTGGACTGGCTCGCAGACCTCCAACGTCGCCGAAATGGTCTCCGCCATGCAGACCGCCATCGCCGCCAAGGTGGACGGCATCGCGGTCTGCTTGGTCGACGCCGAGGCGTTCAACAAACCCACGGATGATGCGCTCAGTATCGGCATCCCGGTGATCGGGTACAACGCTGATACCACCGGCAATGCCCGGCTTGCCTATATTGGCCAGAGCCTTTACCAATCCGGCTACAACATCGCCCAAAAGTGGCTGCCGCTGGTGAAGAAGGGCGGTCACGTGATGCTCTCTATTGCTACCCCCGGTTCGCTGAATCTGCAGCCGCGACTCGACGGCTACATCCAGGCGATCAAGGACGCCGGCGACCCGGTCACGTATGACACGCTCGAATCTGGTGTCGATCAGGCCACGGAAGAGTCCCGCATCGAAAGCTACTATCTCGCCCACAAGGACGTGGCGGGCATGTTCGGCACCGGCGCAACCGATTCCCTGTCTGTGGGCAAGATCTCGAAGAAGTATGGGCTGGCGGCGCAAGGGGTTATTACCGCCGGCTACGACCTACTACCAGAGACCCTCGCGCTCATCGGCAGCGGCGACATGACCTTCACCACCGACCAGCAACCCTATTTACAAGGCTTCCTCCCCACCCTGCAGATCTACCTCTACTTGCTTTCGGGCGGCGCGGTCTCCCCCGCGGACACCGACACCAGCTTGGCGTACGTCACCAAGGACAACGTGGAGATCTACCTCAACCCGTCCCGGTTCGAAGGCAGCACGGACGCGGAGCCGACGTAGCAGTCGATTGTTCAATCGGCGGGTAGGGGGCCATCCCCCTATCCGTCGTTGCGCTCGCGCAAACGATGAGCAAGCTCGGACGCAAGCACTCCAGCTGGCGTCCCTGTTCATCCGGCTGAACGGCCGTCACGGGTTCATTGAATCGCCTGGGTACGATCGAGATGCGGTCGACTCATGCGAGGTCTGGTGCGGAAACCGCGGCGACGTCCAGTTCCAGTGTTCGTGGCCGGTCGAAGCCGGTTGCTTGGTGTACCGGTCCTCGCTGCCGCCAACGGTGGACAACGACTCCCGATAGGTAAGCAGAAGCAGGGAAGATGGCCCAGGAGATCGCATCCGAAAGTCAGGTGGAGACGCCGTCGTTAGCTCGGCGATGGCTGGAGGCTGCCCTCGCATTCATCGCCCATTACCGGGAAACCAGCATCGCCGCCGTCGCAGTGCTGCTCGTTGCCTATCTGCAGATCAGCAACAGCGTTTTCCTGAGCAGCGCCGAGATGAGTGTGGTGTTGCGCGACACGAGTCGAATTGGGATGATCTCCGCGGGGATCGTCCTGGTCATGATCACCGCCGAGATCGATCTCTCGGTCGGCGCGACCTTCGCCATGGCCGCATATGTGATGATTCGGATGAATACCGACTTGGGATGGTCGATCTGGATAACGGCGCCCATCGCTATCCTGCTCGGTGTATTCGTGGGGTTTTTCAACGGGATCATTACCGTTAAGTTGCGCATCCCGTCGCTGATCACCACGCTCGGTACGTTCTTTTTGCTAACCGGTATCACCGTTTCGTTGGCGCACAGCCAACCCATCCAAATGCCGGAGCACGAGCCCTTTAACTTGGTCTTCGGCCAGAATCGATTTGGTCCGCTCGACTCGCTGGTTTCTTGGAACGGACTTACCGGCTTCACACCATTTATTTGGACCCTGACCGTCGTCGTGGTGCTAACCGTCGTCCTTGCCCGCACCGTCTTCGGTCTGCATGTGGTCTCGACCGGCAGCAACCTGCTGGCCGCTCGCGAGATCGGCGTCCGCACCGATCGCGTGAAGATCGCTTGCTTCATGATCTGTGGTGGATTGGCCGCGTTGACCGGCTTGATTACCGCCACAATCTCGGGTTCCGCGGCCCCCGATGCCGGCGGTAGCTTGCTGACGCTGTACGCCATCGCCGCCGCCGTGATCGGCGGCACCGCGCTCACGGGCGGGTCGGGCACCGTGGTTGGCGCGTTGATCGGCGCCTTTGTGATTGCCTCCCTCAACAATGGTTTGGTGCTTCTGGGCGCTCAGGCGACCCAGTCCAACATATTCCTCGGTGCGGCGATCATCGGGGCCATGATTCTCAATGTCCAGGTGGATGCCGTGCGAGTGCGGAGGAAGCGCTGATGGCCGATGCTGCTGCACCAGTCATTCTCGAGGCGGAGCATCTGAGTAAACGCTTCGGGGCGGTCACCGCCCTGACCGACGTCAGCATGCGCCTGCATCGAGGCGAGGTGCTCGGGCTGGTGGGGGACAACGGCGCGGGCAAATCCACGCTGATCAAAATACTTTGCGGCTTTCACAAGCCGGACAGCGGTACCTACTCCTTCGACGGCAAGCCGATTCACCTGAGCTCGCCGATCGAGGCCCGCGCCATGGGTATCCAGACCGTGTACCAGGACTTGGCGCTGGTCAACGACCTCAGCGTCTACCACAACATGTTCCTGGGCCGGGAGCGCAAAAAACGAATATTGGGGATCCCGTTGCTCGACAATCGGGCGATGCGCCGGCAAACCATCGAGTATCTGAGCACCCTCGGCATCCGCATTCCCAACGTCGACAATACGGTCTCGATGCTCTCCGGCGGTCAGCGCCAGAGCATCGCCGTTGCTCGTTCCATCTATTCCAATCCTACCGTGCTGATCATGGACGAGCCGCTCGCCGCGCTCGGCGTGCGTGAAAGCCGACTGGTGCTAAACCTGGTGCTGGAGTTGAAGAAGCGTGGAGACATTTCGATCATCCTGATCGCCCACAACTATGCTCAGGTGTTCGAGGTCTGCGATCGCATCAATTTCCTCAGCAGCGGCGAGATCGTCTACGACACGCGCACTGCCGACACCACGGTCGCCGAGCTGATCGATCTGGTGACATCGGGCTACAAGCTCAACGATTCCGCACCAGTGGCGGACACCGCCGCTCGCGAGCTTCCATGATCCGCCCCGTTTACCGAAACGGAGGACATCGGACCACACAATGGCACGGGGAGCACCATTCCTGTCCGTTCGCCTGCTCAACAGACACGCACGGACACAAGATTACAGGCGGACGACAAGGCGAATTAGAGCTTTGATCAATACCGTGGACCGGGGCACGCGTGGCGATCGGGTATGAGCAAGTGCTCTGTTCCAGACGCGCTCTGGGCGATCGTCGTACGGATGTAGCCGCGCCCGGACGGCACCTGACCGCCGAAGCCCGTGGCAGCCGCAAACGCCTGACTGACCGGCGGCTGCGTGTTCACGACCGGCGTCCCCTGCGAGGACCACTCCAGGAGATGGGCCGCGGCTCCGGCATGACCGGCTGGTGCCGCCCGCGCGCGTGGCAGGAGACGAAAATGCGATTGAAATCGCCCACGCTACGCCCGAAAACGCCTCCGACCATCATCGGTCCGACGGTTCTCTCAACACTGCCCAGTGTCGCAGTCGTCTAGTCCTCACAGCATCGGCCAATGTCGAATCCCATAACGATGAATTCGATTTCGGAGAGCAAGGTGGCTTCAGGTTCACGTAGATCATGACCAATCTTGTGGGAGAATGTGCGAAATTTCCCGGCGGCTACGCATTTCGATTACGAATTCGGTGCAATTCCTCGGGCTGCTCTTGGGAGCAAATTCATCGAGAAGGAGACTGATTTGGCCGAGAAATTGCGCTGGGCAATCATCGGGGCGGGGACGATTTCGCAAACCTTCGCGGCGAGTGTAGCGGCTTCCCGCACAGGTGAACTGCTCGCGGTCGGAAGCCGGAAACAGGAAACCGCCGACGTCTTCGGAGAGCGATTTGGTGTCCCCCGGCGATACGGCGGCTACGAGGCTGTGCTCGCCGATCGGGACGTCGAAGCCGTCTACATCGCGACTCCCCACCCGTTTCACGCCGAGTGGGCGATCCGCGCCGCCGAAGCCGGAAAACACGTTCTCGTTGAAAAACCGATGGGAGTCAACCACGCCGAGGCAATGGCGGTTGTCGAAGCGGCACGACACAACGATGTCTTTCTGATGGAAGCGTATATGTATCGGTGTCATCCCCAAACATTGCGCCTCGTCGAGTTGATCCGAAGCGGAGCGGTCGGTGCAGTTCGGGTGATCGAAGCCTCATTTGGTTTTCGCATCAGCCATAACCCGGAACATCGGCTATTGGACCACTCGCTGGCGGGCGGCGGCATTCTCGATGTGGGTGGTTACCCCGTCTCTCTGGCGCGCCTGATTGCAGGGTCGGCGCGCGAAAAGGGCTTCGCTGACCCGATCGAGGTCCACGGCGCCGGGCACATCGGCGCCGAGAGCCGGGTCGACGAATGGGCCGTTGCCACCCTTCGATTTCCAGGCGACATCGTCGCGCAAGTGATGTGCGGGGTCCGGGTCGCGGCGGAAAATGTTGTTCGCATCTTCGGGGATGAGGGTCAAATTCTTGTCCCAGCGCCTTGGACGCTGCGCGGAAGCAGTCTCACGAGCAAAATTATCGTCCAACGAGCCGACGAGACCGCGCCGCGAGAGATCGTCGTCGAGGCGAGCGCGGATCCCTGGGCGATCGAAGCTGACACCGTCGCCTACCACCTCGATGACCGTCAGGCCGCGACGCCCGCAATGAGCTGGAGCGACTCGCTGGGCAATCTGCAGACCCTCGATCGTTGGCGTGAAGCAATCGGCCTGGTTTATGACTTCGAACGTTTGGAGGCGCCCGTCAAGCGACTCCCCGCGGGGACCTTCACTGCCCGCGACGGCAATCAGATGACGTATGGCGAGATCGCAGGTGTGGGGAAACCCATATCGCGTCTCGTGATGGGTGTCGACAACCAGAAAGCGATGCCGCACGCGGCGGTGATGTTTGACGATTTTTTTGAACGCGGAGGAACGTGCTTCGACACCGCCTTTATCTACGGAGCCGGCCTCTGTGAACCCGTCCTTGGCCGCTGGATCGAGGCGCGGGGCGTCCGCGACAAAGTGGTGATTCTCGGCAAAGGAGGGCACACACCTAACTGCAACCCGGACGGGGTCACCTCGCAGCTTGTTGAGAGTCTTGAGCGGCTGCGGACCGGTTATCTCGACATTTACATGCTCCACCGCGACAACCCTGCAATTCCTGTGGACGAGTTCATCGACGTGCTGAACGAGCATCAACGAGCTGGGCGAATGCGGATTTTCGGCGCGTCCAACTGGTCGATCGACCGGCTCGAAGCCGCGAACGACTATGCTCAGCGAAATGGACTAAGTGGGTTCGCCGCAATTAGCAACAATTTCAGTCTGGCCCGGATGATCGCGCCTCCGTGGCCGGGTTGTGTGTCGGCCTCAGACGCGACTTGGCGCGCCTGGCTGACTAAAACGCAAATGCCGCTGATGCCTTGGTCGAGCCAGGCGCGAGGCTTTTTCACAGGCCGGGCTGCGCCGGCGGATCTCTCGGACCCGGAGTTGGTGCGATGCTGGTATAGCCCTGATAATTTCGATCGACTGGCGCGCGTCGAACACATGGCGGCGGAGCGCGGCGTTGAAAAAATCGCGATCGCCCTGGCCTGGGTGCTCCACCAACCGTTCCCGACCTTTCCGTTGATCGGCCCCCGGACGCTTTCCGAAACGCGAACGTCTTTGCCTGGTTTAGGGTTGGCGTTGACGCCTGAGGAGGTGGCGTGGCTGAATCTCGAAGATTGAACCGGCCACCGCGGCGATCGCTGGACCCTCGGTCCGTAGGAGCGTGAGGTACGCGCGCTGCTCATCGTTCCGCCGTTCGGAGCGCCGCAGTGCGAGTGCGGCGACGAGACGAGTTCGCGTCATTTCCCGCCCTATTGAAGAATTCTAGCCGGACGCCTGTCGAATACGCCGCGAAGGTCCCCCGAACTAAAGGCGAGTGCCGATTCGAGAAACTGGAGTCGTCATAACGTGAAACAGTGCCACTTCGAGCCTCTGCAACCAATAAAGATCGACTTCAGCTATCGGGTCCAAACCAGCGTGCGCGTCGGCTGGCGCCGAAATGCATTTTTTCTGCACGAAGCGCTGCACTCGGTGGCTCGAGCGCTGCGCGAGTTGAAGGTCCACTGAGAAAATTGACGTCCACTTTCCCGACTTGTCCTCTGCCAAATTCGAGGTAGCAAATGCCATCGCCCTCGTAACGGGCAATGTCCGACTGAGAGCGAGCCTGAGCGATGATCTGCTGGGCGACGATCTTGGCCTGACCCTCTGAAAAGACTCCAGCCCGGGGAACGCCGACGCTTGCGACGTCACCGAAGGCGTAGACATCTGAAAATCGGGTCTTGAGGGTGTACTTGTCGGTCGGGATCCACCCGCTCTCGGTCAGACCAGAATCGAAGACAACCTGCGGAGCGACGTGCAACGGGACGGCCACTATGAGGTCAGCTTCAATTGAGTTGCCGTCGGCGAATCGAACCGTACGTCCTACGTCTTCGATCGCCGAAATTCTTGTGCCTCCAATGAACGTGATATCGCGATCGACCAACTCAGCAAGAACCGCCGCTCCAACCTCAGGCGTGACCGGAAGTGGCGACGGATGAGGCGAGACGAAGGTGATACTCGACTGTTCTCGGAGACCTCGCTCGAGCAGGAAATCATGCAGGAGCATTGAACATTCGCTTGGGGCGGGAGGACACTTGTAGTGGGGAGTTGTGACCGCGACGACAATCTTCCCGCCGTTGAACGTTGCCAACGCCTCTCGAAGCTCTTCCGCGCCAGCCACCGAATAGAACTCATGACCATATTCGATCAGACCCGGAGTGGCGGAAGGATCGAGGTCGGCGCCGAGAGCGACTGCGAGGACATCGCCGCCGTAACTCCCGTGGTCGGTGACAACGCTTTTGCGCTCCGGATCGATCGAGAGAATAGTTTCTTGCCGGAAGTCGACTCCCGGCTTTGCAATCGCGCTGTAGGGAACTTGAATCGCTTCTGGCTCTTCCTTCCCAAACATGACGTCGAGTTTCGAGTAACCGAAGACGAAGCTATCGTTCTTGTCGATCAGCGTCACCGAAACTTGGTCACCAAGAATCTCCGAGAGGCGGGTCGAGAGTTCGAGACCCCCGAATCCAGCGCCTAGGATCAAAACGCGCACCGCGTTTACCTTTCCCGAAGTGAGGCTGCACCGCTTCTCAAAAGTCCACGACGTTTGTTTGACGTCGGGGAATTCGAGGAACAGCGCTGTCGAATCGATCTGCGCCCCAATTGGGCTCGACCTTTGCACCGGCGCAGAATGAGGTGGGCGTGAGTCAGACGGTTCTCTTAGCTTGGTTGAGGCACGATTCGAATGTATGGCTTGGGCTCTTCCCAATCGCCAAAGATCTCTTTGGCTTCTGCGTTAGACACCGACCCGGCGATGATCACATTCTCGCCCTGCTGCCAATTGACTGGAGTCGCGACCCTGTGTTTGGCCGTTAGCTGGAGGGAGTCGATGACTCGAAGTACCTCGTCGAAGTTGCGGCCGGTTGTCATTGGATAGACAAGAATCAATTTAACTTTCTTGTCTGTCCCGATGACGAACACATTTCGCACGGTCTGATTGTCAGACTGCCGTCCTCTGTTTTGGATCGCCCGAGGTGCTGGCGGGAAGCATGCCGTAAAGCTTTGACACATTGAAGTCGGCGTCGGCAATGATCGGGAAGTTAGGACGGGCGCCTTGGGTCTCTTCGATATCCTTGGCCCTCGCCTCATGATCAACACTATTGTCAACAGACAAACCTATTACCTTCACGCCTCGACGGTCGAATTCGGGCTTGAGTTTGGCCATATACCCAAGTTCCGTCGAGCAGACAGGGGTGAAATCCTTCGGATGAGAGAAGAGTACCGCCCAAGAGTCTCCGATCCACTCATAGAAATTGATTGAGCCTTCGGTTGTGTTTGCATCGAAATCTGGTGCTACATCGCCAATTTGAAGCGCCACCGTTGGTCCTCTCCTTTCCTAAACTTCCGCGCTGGCATTTACTACTGTGACGACAATATCTTACGAAATCCAGCGCATTGATTTCTCAATCGAAATTATCTCAGACTGGCATTTGTCTCCGCGAAGCTCGCTCGTCTTTCGAACACCGAACATTCTTGTGGAAGAACAATGCGCGCACTTTTGCTCGTGTGGACTTTAGATATTGCCTTGCCAATGGTGTCATCCAAGACGCCGAACTTCAAAGAAATCTGCCGGCAAATCGCTGGAAGATTTCACATTAATTTGCGAAACTAACGGTATGGATACTGTACGGGCATATGGCCAACGTACATTTGCTTCGCTCTCAATTCGAAACTATCGCCTCTATTCCATTGGCCAAGGAATCTCGCTCTGCGGCACGTGGATGCAGACGATCGCTCAGGGTTTGCTTGTTCTGAAGCTGACTGGTTCCGGAACAGCCCTCGGACTCGTCGTTGCTTTTCAATCCATCCCCATTTTGGTCCTTGGTCCGTGGGGGGGCGTGATTGCCGATCGATATCCTAAACGACGAATACTTTATGCAACTCAGGCCTCCGCCTGTACGCTTGGTCTCACGGTTGGAATTCTTGTTCTGGGGGGCTGGATTCATCTCTGGATGGTTTTCATAAGTGCGACGCTGCTTGGGCTCATTAAGGTTTTTGACAATCCAACAAGGCAGACATTTGTTCGCGAAATGGTCGGCAGAGAACGGCTTGCGAACGCGGTGTCGCTCAACTCTACCGAGATGAACCTGGCGCGGGTGATTGGCCCAACGATGGCGGGAGCGCTTGCCGCAACGGTCGGTCTGGGCGCATGCTTCCTGATCGATGGAATCTCTTACGCGGTCGTCGTGATCATGCTGGCCATGATGCGCGCCTCTGAGCTTCGACCGACGCCGGTCGTGCCGGCGGCCAAGGGCCAGCTTGCAGCCGGATTCCGCTATGTTCGATCGACTCCGGTCTTGCTCACAGTTTTGTCGATGATGGCAATCGTTGGTATGTTCACCTATGAATTCTCGGTCGCCTTGCCACTCCTCGCGGAGTTCACTTTCGGATCGAGCGCTGGAGGATACGCCGCTTTGACAGCGGCGATGGGCGCGGGCGCGGTGATCGGCGGACTCTACACTGCGACCCGACGCAACAGTTCGATCCGAGTGCTCGCGATGTCGTCGTTTCTCTTTGGCCTCTCGGTCTTGCTGGTCGCGCTTGCTCCGACATTGCTCTTCGCTACGCTACTCATGCTTGTCGTTGGATTCTTTTCGATCAATTTCACCTCGCTCGGCAATGTTACCCTCCAATTCGAGAGCAGTCCTGAGATGCAAGGCAGGGTTATGGCGCTTTGGTCCGTCGCTTTCCTCGGCACAACACCGATTGGCGGTCCAATCATTGGCTATATCGGTGAGCATGCCGGCGCTCGGTGGGCGTTACTCGTTGGCGGACTCGCGGCAGTCTTGGCCGCCGGTATCGGGTTCGCGGCATCACGCAGTGGGCAGCGATCGGTTGCAACTGACGAAGCGAGATCTATTGGTCCGGCTCGAGCAGTCGATCGAGCCGTGAATGCCGGACCGCCTCCGCCGGCCACGTAACAGCGCCGTTCTCACTGTCGGTTCAATTTTTCCTAATTGGTGGGATACGGGCTTTCTCCAAAATAGGATGTTCCTGGTCGGACGTAGTGCATTGCGAATTCATCGTTCACTTCCAGGCCGATGCCAGGCTTGTCGGTGAGAACGACCTGACCGTTCTGGATCACGGGCGAATCTTGGATTGTGAGCTCCTCCCAGCCGGGATAGTCGATCCAATGCCATTCCATGATCAGAAAATTTGGGATTGAGGCACAGACATGAGCCGACGCCATCGTCCCCAGCGGTCCGCTGACGTTGTGTGGCGCGAGCGGGACATAGTAGGTCTCGGCCATATTCGCAATCTTCCGGCATTCTGAGAGGCCGCCACACTTCGGAATGTCCGGCATGATGTAATCGACGGCTTGTCGTTCCAATAAATCACGGAAACCCCACCGCAAATACAAGTTCTCTCCCGCGCAAAGCGGAACGTTGGACTTCAATTTGACTTCGCGCATGGCGGAGACGTTCTCGGGCGGCACTGGTTCTTCGAGCCAGAGAAGTCGGAACGGTTCAAGTGCCCTTGCAATCGCGATTCCGCTGGCGGTGTCATATCGACCATGTAGATCTATCGCTACGTCGATGGACGGTCCTACTGAATCTCGAACTGTGCCAACACGTTCGACCATCCAATCGATTTCCGAGTTGGACGCATGCCAATTCCACTTGTCTGAACGAAAACCTGCGCGAACCTCGTCCAGATCAAACTTGATTGCGTCGAATCCGAGTGACACGGCCTGTCGCGCCCGCTCAGCATAAGCTTGGGGAGTAAAGTCACTTCCGGCGTGACAATCGCAATACAAGCGGATCCTGTCGCGAAACTTGCCGCCAAGGAGTCGGTAGATGGGTAAACCGAGTGCTTTGCCTGACAAGTCCCACAGAGCAATTTCGATCCCAGTCATCGCGGTGACCATTGCACCGGCCATCGCTCCGTCAAAAACGCGAGCACGCCGCATCTTTTCAAAGAGCATGTCGACGTCGAGTGGATCTTCGCCAAGAAGCAGAGACTTAAAGGAATGGACAGCTTGAGGGCAACCGGCGCCACCGTGAATACACTCGCCGCTCCCTGTCACTCCATCATCGGTGTAGATTCGGACGTAAGTGGAATAGCCATGGCCCTTGATCTCGGCTGTTCGAACATCGGTGATTCTCAAGCCGAGACTCCTTCACTCGAATGATTCAACGAGAAGTTGGGCGGATTCCGGACTATGTGGGTGGCGACGACTCGGATTCGTATTCCTTCAGTTTTTCTGGGGTCGGAGGATAGTAGTCGATGACCGATCCCCCTGCGGCGATCTTGGCGCGAATCCACTCTTCGAGTCGTTCCTTGGGAGGTCCGTACGCCGCGACGTACTCTGCAAGATCGAGAGGCATGGCAAGTGCCCCTTCATCGTCGGCCAGAATGATGTCACCTGAGAGCACTTGAACGCCGGCCATATTGATCGGACGATCGTAATCGACGGGGACGAGATCTCGTCCACTATGGGCGGGATGAACCGTCGTCGAAAATACCGGCAAGGCGACTGCCTTGATGTACGGGCCGTCACGAACAGCGCCATTGATGATCGCCGCTTCAACCCCTCTCGCTTTCAAACGAGTGGCGAGAATGTCGCCGATAATTCCCGCGGTTGGCAGTCCAAGCGCGTCGACGCAAAAGATGTCTCCAGCCTCGATCGATTCAATCAATTGGATTTCTGGAGATCGTCGTCGAGTCTCGGGGTCAATTGGCGTCTCAGTCTCGCGGCGCATCAGGTAGCGACACGTCCGAGCCCGTCCAACAAGACGAGTGCCGAGTCCAAGGGGTTGCAGCGGCTGGATTCCCAGCATGTATGTGTTTCGCCAGCCAAGAGTGATCAAGAGCTGACATGCGCTCGCTGTGCTTACACCGGCGAGTGGTTCCTTGATCGCTTTGAAGCGCGCTCTGACTTGAACATCCCAGAGAACATCGGCTGTCAAGACGCGGATCCCGGCGCCAGAGCTATTACGCGAACTGGGCTTCCCGAGCCGTTTACAAGCTTGAGTGGCGCGGCGATAACAATTGCGCCGGTTGGCGGAAGTTGATCGAGATTGCAAAGACTAGCCAGTCCAAGTTTTCCAGCGCCATGCATAAGATTGTGACATGGGAACGGAGGCTCGAACGCGAACGCCTGGCCCGCATCGGTGCCGACAGTTTCGACGCCTGCGCCGAGGACATCACGCTCGGTGACGAGGAAGCGAACGCATTCAGCGGTCCAACCGGGGGTGTGCGTCCCGTCGTCGCTGACGTTTAAGTATTCGGCGGGATCAGTTCGCTTTGACCAGTCGGTACGCATCAACACCCATGCGCCAGCTGGAATTTGTCCGTGCGCCGCTTCCCACGCCCGCACACGATCAGATGTCAAACAATAGTCCGGGTCATTTGCGACTTCGGCGACCACGTCGATAACGCAAGCGGCTGCGACGAACTTCGATGCCGGCAGCGTATCAACGCGATTGTTTGGCAAGTCCTTTCCCGTGATCCAGTGAACTGGGGCGTCGAAATGGGTGCCCGTGTGTTCGCCTGTGATAAACGAGTTCCAGTACCAGGCTGGGCCTCGATCGTCGTAGCGGGAGATTTCGTTGATCTCAAACTTCGGGGAGTTAGGCCAAGGTGGAGGAAGTGGCAACACCGGAGTATCCGGACCTAACGGCATGGTGAGATCAACCACCTGCACTTGCCCTGAAATGTGGGCATTGGTGAGTCCAGACAAGAGATCGGTCGCCGACTGAGTGCTCGTCATAAATTCACTCCTCATTGTGCAACTTGCGAAGCACGCTGCCCTTCAACCTGTCGAGAAAGCCTCTCAAGGTGTCGTCGAAATTGAAATCGATTTTCGAGCAGGGGAAGATCCATATGAAACGTCTTCGGACCTACCGCTTCGACCTTCGCCACGATCGTGGCCAATTCCGGACTGGAAAACGCGGATTCGAACGCCGATTTGAAATCATCAACGTTTTCGACGAATGAGGTGTTTGGAATTCCCGCAGCAGCGGCAATACCCGCGAGATCGGTGCCAGTCGAAGTTGCCGTGGGGAATCCGCCGACGGAGAGCAGCGATTCATTGTCAAACACAATGTGGGTGAGGTTTCCTGGTCGATACCTTGCCAATGTAGAAAGCGTTCCGAGATTCATCAAGAGCGAACCGTCACCGTCAATGACCACGACAGGAACCTTTGGCAGCGAAAGCGCGATGCCGAGTCCCATCGAGGACGCGAGCCCCATCGCATGTTCGAGATAGAAAAAATTCGTCCGGTGACCGAGGTTATAGAGTTCCACGGCCACTGCACCCATAATCGTCACCACCACGACTTCGTCATTCGCGAGATATGAATAGATTGCCTCCAGTGCGTCGGCTCGATTCATCCGGACCCGTGGTTGACTTGTGTCGTTCACGACGCTTCCTCCCACATGAGGTCGCGCGTCAAGAGAAGAGCGACCGGAGTCAGTGCACTCTCGGCCAAGGCCTGTGCCTGCCTGATGATTCTCGGGGCGGTTTCGGGGTCCGACAGCGGAAAGGTGGGGATGCCGAGAGCTCGCAAAACTGGAATCGTCACCATCCCGCCTTGGGTCTGCCATGGATCGAGCTCACCGAGATCGCCACGATGAGAGATCAACATCAAGAGAGGAATTTTGTAGAGATGAGCCAACGAGACGATCGCATTGATGCTCGCCAAGAAACCATGGTTTTGCATGAGCAGTGCAGACTTGACTCCCGCCAGGTGAGCGCCTGCCGAAATCCCGATCCCTTCTTCTTCTTTGGCCAATCTGACTAAGATCATCTCAGGGTCATCATCAGCCAACCGGATGAGATGCACGAGCCAGGTTTCGGGCAATGCAGAAACTAATTTGACATCGATCGCTTTCAGTGCGTCATAGATCACGCGAGAATTGGTATGCGACACGGGCATGTAGAAGACACCTTTTGGCATTGCTCGATTGTGGTTCGCCAAGCTCATGAAATCCAACTTTGAGAAAGGGATTATCAGGCAGACTGAACAAGAGAGCCATACCTAAGACCCGCATCAATTCCAATTCGTGCGCCCACGCGAAATCAGTAGTGTTGCACACTGAAATGAGGAAACGCTGAATGGCTGATCCAGGCAAGGTTGATTTTTGGGCCCTAAGTGACCTCTGTACCCCGTGGTGTTTTCACGTGATCGTTACGCTCCGAATAGCAAATCTGCTCGCTGATGGTAGTGGAGATATCGTCGATCTTGCTCAACGCGCGCAATGCGATCCTGTCTATTTGCAGCAGGTCATTCGACATCTCATCGCCAAAGGACTCTTCGAAGAACAGCCAACTGGACACTTTTCTTTGAATGAAGCTGCAAAACCCTTGCTCGATCCTAACTCTCGCCTCGGTTTTGACCTCGATCGATTTGGTGGCCGGATGGCGCACTCATGGGGAACACTCTTGACCGCGGTGAGATCGGGATCTCCGGCCTACCAAGATTATTTTGGACTTCCATTTTGGGAAGATCTGGAAGCTCACCCCGACATTGCTGAGGATTTCGACGCGTTGATTGGTCCGCCAGGACATGGCACGCCAGACCCAGATATCCTAGTTGACGACGATTGGGATGGGGTACGAGCCGTTGTCGATGTAGGAGGGGGGACCGGAGCGCTGCTTGCGGAGATATTGCGCCGGCATCCCGACATAGTTGGAACCCTCGTCGATTTTCCCAGAACGATCGAGCGCTCAACCGAAGTAATTGCCGTGGCAGGAGTGACCGATCGCGTGACGAAAATAGGTCAAAGCTTCTTCGAGCCGCTGCCTTTTGGCGACGACCTTTACGTATTGAAATCGATTCTCAATGACTGGCCGGACGCTGAGGCAGTGAAAATTCTCTCGCGATGTACAGAAGCGCTGCCTCCAAACGGTCGCATTTCTATTATTGGAGGTGTCGTGGCCATAAATGACCGTCCATCGATATCGATTGAGACAGTTTTGTTGGGCGGGAGGACCCGTCCACTTTCCGAATTTGAACCAATTGCGAATGCAGCGGGATTGAGGGTGTCCAAGTCGGGGCAAAAACCGTCGGGAAAATATGTCGTTGAGTGTGTTGCTCTGGCCAGACGGAAACCGAGCGAGCCTTAGTCAGGGACTGGTTCAAGAGACGTTTGAAGAGTTGACTCTCACCACTATTTTGCTTTGGCTATTGGCCAGGGATCTTCGCGCGAGGCATCGAGCGCTTTTTTGATTTGGTCGGTGAGTTGGTCAATGTCGAACGGTTTGAGTACGACCCCGATGCACATTTCAGCCAGATGGGCTTGGAGTTCTTTCACCGTGTTGACAGCGGCTGTGCAGACAACCACAGGCACCTTGACCGTCTCACGGCGCATCTTGAGCATTTGAAGGAATTGCCAGCCCAACATCTCGCCTCCTATCAAGAAGTCGAGAACGATCACATCTGGGCGTGCTTCCAAGATTCGTTGAAATTGGTCGTCAACCGACACCACGCCAAACGTGTCGAGCGTCGTTTGATAACCCTCGTCTTCCAGAAGCTCTCTAAAAACTGAAAGCAGCACTGGATCGTCGTTTATAACGAATATGTGTTTCTGATCAGCGGCGCTCAATGACCGCACATCCTCTCTAAGGTTGAACGTCGTATGCCGATCAAAGAAAACGAAAGATCGTCAACGAATTCACGCAATCGCTCTTGCAGATCGAGACTTTAAGCCGGCGGTCGCAAATCGCGCAAACCGAAGGCGTGGTAGGAAATAGCTTGCGCGGGTCAGATTAGCCGTTTTCCGGAGGACTCACGTCCGCGATTCGACCGCCGATACGAAGTCGCCAACCGCCGTCTACCGAATTGTCGATGAAGTCAAATCGCGAATTCTCAGAAAGACCCTCGGTGACCAAGAACTCGCGGTCGCTCAGAGGTTTAGCGTACATAGCCGGAAATTTTGTTGTTTTGTTCGCGAGGACGCTCTTGGCGGAAAAGACTATCCGCAGTCCGCCATCTTTCGGTTTGATATCGACTTCTGTGTATCGAGTTTTGTAGACGCCGGTAAAGCGGGCGAGATCGGTCTTCGACATGGTAATTGGTTTGCGTTTTGGTATACGAATATCGCAATACTGGGCCACCACGAAATCCTCGACATCACGAATCACCTTGCTCCCTGCATCTCCGTTTGTCAGGATCGCAACCGCGAACTGCTTGTCGGGCGCAAGCGTGAGTTGTGCTTGGAATCCGTTTGTCGAACCACCGTGGCCGAGTACCACATTCGGTTCGTTGCTATAGATCGCCCAACCTATTCCGTAGTTTTGCGCGAAGTTTGCGGCGTCGATTTGGGGCATTTGCATCTCGCGCGTGAGTTTCTTCGGCAGTAGTCGCTTCCCGTCTATCGAACCTTCGTTCATATGCGCTTGGCCGAATCTGAGAAGATCAGTGACATTGGAGATGATGCCTCCAGCTGGGTTGACGTACCGTGGGAGCGGATAGTTCCGCGCGATTTCTGGCTTCTCTTTAGGAACTTGGGTATGTCCGACCACTAGTGGATAGGCAATCGCTTCGTGAGCAAAATAGAACGATCTCTCGAGTTTGAGCGGTTCAAAGAGCTGCTCCCTCATGATCGCTTCAAAGGGCTTCCCTGTCACCTGTTCGATGACGGCGCCTACCAACGAGAAACCGTTATTGCTGTATGACCAAAGAGAACCTGGCGGATAGAGCTGGCGCAACGTGTCGAATTCGGCGATTGCCCGTTTGAGCGAATCGTCGCCGAATCCATAGTTGTCTTCGAATCGATCGCCTTCGAGTCCGCTGGCGTGACTGAGCAAATGGCGTAAGGTAATGGTCTTCGCAGCCGCCTTGTCCGAGAGCTTAAGTTCAGGAAGATATGTTGCGATCGGGACATCCAAGCTAAGGAGATTCTTAGCGACAAGTCGCATGACCATGGTCGCAGTGAAGACCTTAGAAATCGAGCCAATCTGGAACAGGGAGTCAGGCCGGACGGGATAATTCGTCTCCCGGCTCGTAACGCCGAAGCTAAATGCTTTGACATTGCCGTCAGAGAGAATACCGACAGTCGCGCCGGGAACTTGCCATCGCTTCATCGATTTTAGAACGATCTTTGTTAGATCTTGTTCGGCGATTATTTTCTTAGTCAATCTTCGGCTCCTCCGTTTTTCATTTGCTCGCCCGCGGGTCAAGCGCATCTCTAAGTCCATCACCTAATAGATTGAAACCGAGAACCGCGATCGCAATTGCAAGTCCCGGAAAAGTCGCAATCCACCATTCGTCGCGCAAATAGGTGCGGCCGGAACTCAACATCACACCCCATTCGGGAGTCAGGGGTTGAGCGCCAAGTCCGATGAAACTCAGCGCGGCGGCCGCCAGTATCGCATCCGCGATGCCGAGTGAACCGAGCACGATCAAGGGAGAAAGAGCGTTTGGAAGGAGATGACGGAGGATGATCCGACTGTTACTTGCGCCGGTTGCTCGGGCGGCCTCGACATACTCGAGGCGTCCGAGAGCCAGGATCTGACCTCGCATTAGGCGAGCGTACGCCGGCACCGCCCCTATCCCGACGGCGATCATGACATTAGTCAGGCTCGGTCCAAGAGTGGCGATCATCGCCAACGCCAGGAGCAACCCTGGGAAAGCCAGCATGACGTCAATGACCCAGTTTGCCGCGATGTCAATCCAGCCGCCGTAAAATCCAGCAAGCAAGCCCAACAGTGAACCCAATACGAGGGAAATCCCTACCGCGATAACTCCGACACGGAGCGAAATTCGCGCGCCATAAATGACTCGGCTAAGAACATCGCGGCCGAAGTCATCGGTGCCGAATGGGTGATCCCGCTTGGGGCAAGATATTGCGATTCGAGCGGCATCGCGTCCGGCGATTCGGTCGCGATCAACGGCGCAATAACTGCCCCAATCGTCAGAACTGCGATGATGACCGCGCCCACCATCGCCAAATGGTTTGCGAGCAGGCGGCTCAGAAACATTGATCGTCGGCTCCGCGCGCGATCGGATACTGCGATGTCGCGTAGCGCTGACGAGGCGATTTCGGCCATCAGAAGCCCGCACCCATGACAAAAGTTTGAAACTTAAGCACGCCGGATCCGAGGATCGATCACACCATAGAGGACGTCGACAACGATATTGATGACGACATAAATAACAGCAACAAAGAGAACCACGCCCTGAATGACGGGGAAATCGCGGGTTTTCAAGGCGTTGACTGCCAATAGCCCAATTCCTGGATACCCAAACACTGCCTCAATGATGAATGCCCCCGAGAGCAACCCACCAATCTGTAAACCGATGATCGTGATCATTGGAATCAACGCATTCCGCAGCGCATGCCGAAGAACGACTACATGCTCACTGAGTCCCTTTGATCTGGCGGTTCGGATGTAGTCGTTCGAAAGAACTTCGAGCATGGCGGATCTCGTCAGTCGGGCAAGGACAGCAGAAGAGAGGACGCCGAGAGTCACAGCGGGCAAAATAAGGTGGCGAATACCGCCGGAACCAGCGACAGGCAGCCACCCAAGCCTGACGGAGAACAAGAGAATGAGCATGAGCCCAAGCCAAAAACCGGGGATCGAAACGCCAACAATCGCGATCACCATGCTCAGGTTGTCGATCCATGTTCCTTTAAAGGTGGCGGCGAGAACCCCGGCGGCGACTCCAATAGATACTGCGATGGCCAAACTCGCAAACGTCAACCGCAATGTGTTCGGAAGCCGAGCCGCGATCTCATCGAACACAGGCTTGCGCGTCCGGAATGAGTCGCCAAGGTCTCCGCGGACGGCGCCCGAGAGAAAGTGAACGTATTGCTCTTGAATTGGAAGATCTAGCCCAAGCTGTTGGCTGATTTTTTCTCGTTGTTCGGGGGTTGGTGGGGCGGTATTCGCGAACATCATTGAAATCGGGTCGCCTGGAACGAGGCGAACCATGAAGAACACGAGAAGTGTGACTCCGAAAAGAACCGGAATTGCAGCTGCGAGCCGGTAAACGAAGTATCTTGCCATTTGCGAATACTCTCAACGGCGTCGAGCTTTGCGCCGCCTTCTATGTCCCAGGTCCGGCGCTTGTGGCGACCGCAAAGCCAAATCCACCGCTTCAGATCTCGGAGGATATGGCTCCGGTTAATTGCTCTTGCCTATTGTTCGATAGTTACGTCTTGGAAGTCCATGATTTCGGGCAGCGGACCCGCTTTGTACCCCTGAACTTCTTTGCGCAAGCCGGTGGTTATGATTGAGGTCCACAGAGGGACCATTGCCGCATCACCGAGCATGATCTTCGTGGCGTCGTGATACATCGGAATGCGCTTCTCGAGGTCAGGCTCGATTCGAGCCGCCGAGACGAGATCCATATAGTTCTTTGGCCGGTAGTATCCAAATGCTGCATTGACCGTTGACATCAGGTAGAGGAGGTCGGGTTCTGGCCAACCCCAAGAGATGAAATCCAGTGTGCACGGAGAATCGGCCTCGACCAAGCGCGCCAAGAATGTGGCGTTTTCCATCGTTTCGAATTTGACGTTGAACCCAACCGCGTTGAGTTGGTTCTGGATAACCTGAGTCCGCCTTTTCCTCGGAACCGCCGCTCCAAGTCCAGAACAGGACATCAAGAGTCTTGCCGTCTTTCGCCCGTTTGTCATTGTCACCCTCGGCCCAACCAGCCTCGTCGAGTAACTGTTTCGCTTTGTCGGCATCGAAGTGGAAGCCGATCTGCTCGACGTTTGGATCGTAACCAACATTACCGGTCGGGAGGGGCCCAAAGTTGCGAATCGCCTGATTCTCAAGAACTCGCTCAATTATTTCTTCCGCGTTGACCGCGTAGGCGGCCGCCTGACGCACTTTGATATCGTCCCACGGCGCTTTGAAGATAGCCCCTTCTGTATCAGTTGGAGGTGACATTCCGAATTCTAAGAACGAAACGTCAGTCCCCTGTGCTGTGATCAACTGGACGTCAGGGTTGTCTTGATACTCAGCGACCTGATGAGGCGGCACAGTGGGGAGGAGATTAATTTCGCCGGCATCGAACGCCGCAAGTTGCGTTTCTTCTTCGGGGAGGTTTCGGTAAACCACTTCGTCGATGAACGCTGCTGCTTTGTTCGTGTCATACGAGTGAAAATTCTGAAAATCAGGATTCCGCTCCAGCGTTATCGATTCCCCAGTCACCCATTCCTTGAATTTGAATGGGCCTGTGCCCACGGGATTTTGGCCGAAGTCAGCGCCAAATTTATCAACCGCCGCCGGCGAGATGATTCCAAAGGTTGCCAGGCTAATGTTGCTCAAGAATGGAGCGAAGGGGGCCTTCATTTTCATTTTAACCGTCATTGGATCGACGACTTCGGTGCTCTCTAGGCCGAGTTCATCGGTTGAGATGAACGCGATGTTCGGCGCCTTGGTATCGGGATTGAGGATGCGATCAAACGTGAATTTGACGGCGTTTGCATCGAGATCAGTACCGTCATGGAATTTGACTCCCGACCTCAGTTTGAAGGTGTATTCCAGACCGTCCGGAGTCGCTTCCCAGCTTTCGGCAAGGACGCCCTCGTATTGCTTGTCGAGATCGAACGAGATCAAGGGCTCATAGATCTGTTGGAAGGTTTGCCAGGAGATCGAAGCCAGCGTTTGGTGAGGATCGAGCGTATCAGCATCGCCAGCACGACCTATGGTCACAGTTCCGCCCTGGGTCGGCGCAGTGTCCTGGGCGGATGGAACTGCGGCACGAGCGGTCAGGGCAGGAGCAGCTACGGCCAAGCCGGCAGCAACTGCCGCAAACCGCACGAAGTCGCGCCGATTCGTGATCAAGTCAAGCGCGCTATGGGACGAGTCGACTTTCACTTCGAACTCCTCTCTTCGTACGGCATCAAGTGACAGTTATGTATCCTGGCGACGCTCGTTTTCTGGCTCATAGTGCCAACCAAGACTCCACTATTGGAGTTGGAGAATGCACGTGACAGCGCCTGAATGCGCTGACAATCAATCGCGATACAATCGCTCTCATGGATCTGAGATTCGACACGATCCACCGTCAATTACTGATCAATTAAGCTTGGCAGTAGGATAGCACTCGGCATTTTTCTGTCAATATAAGAGCAGTTTTCCGTCGTGGTAACATGTTACAGACTGGTGATTTGCAATCGGGAAGCGTTTGTTTTTCCGAACATGTGATGCGCTTGAAAGTTAGAAGAATGGCTGACGGAATCGTTCAACCAACCAAAATCTCTTTGGCCGATCAGGCGTATACGACGCTCCGCCGGGAAATCCTGTGTTGTGCCCTTCGCCCGGGACAGCGCCTCACTGAGGTTCAGCTTTGCGACTACTATCGACTTGGTAGGGCGGCGGTTCGAGACGCGTTGATTCGACTTAGTCATGAAAACCTCGTCCGATCCGTGCCCAGACACGGCTATGTCGTCGAGCCGATCACTTTCAAGCATATCTACGATCTATTTGGTGTCCGCCAGGTAATTGAGCCGGCGGCGGCAATAATCGCCGCGAGTCGCATGGACGGATACATGATCGCCGAGCTCGACCACCTCAATCAGAAATGCGCTCACACGTCTGAGCAGGACGACGTGATGGAATTGCGCCGGGCGAATCGAGACTTTCACGTCGCGATCGTTCGCATTTCTGGCAATGAACGGCTGGCTGATATGGAGCGCGTCGTTTTGGAAGAGCTCGACCGGGTGCTGTATTTGCCGCAGCTCGCTCACGTATGGGACCGCATCGACGCGACATTTGAAGAACACGAGCGAATCATTGATGCGATTCGAAAAAAGGACAGCGAACGGGCAGAGCAATATGCGATCGATCACGTGTTGCCGAACATGCGTTTTGTGGTCGATGTTCTGACCTCGAGCCCTGGATTGCGTACCATGAACCTTGTCGGCGTTTAAAGAATTGACTTAGGTCTCTGATCCGTTATCAGTTTTGACATCCCGTTGCAAAGCGCTTATAAGCTCACCCCAATCGATAACAGCGTGGCTGTCCAATTGAGCCGTGGACTGATCAGTTTCGAAGACTAGGAGCCAGATTGCGGTGTCGATTTTGAGTGCCGTTTTTTGGGGTTCCTTTTCTTCTGCCGCTCTTTTCATAGGAGAGGTCCTCGCCGGTCCTCTTGGCAAGTCAAATCGAAAGATGGGACTTGTCATGGGATTCGGGGCCGGAACGCTCCTGAGCGCGATTGCATACGAACTCATTCCAGAGACTAGTTTGAAAGTTGGAGCGAGTGTTGGGGGAGGCTTTCTTCTCGGCGCTCTCGTATATTTTGTTGGTGATTATATTATCGACCACCGAGGCGGCGCTGAACGTCAAAGCATTGACGGGGGAAGTGGTGGGTCTGGCGCGGCGATGTTTGTCGGCGCGTTGCTCGATGGTTTGCCGGAAGCGTTTGTCTTAGGTATCGCATTGGCGACAGGCGGATCGATAAGCGTCGCGTTTGTAGCCGCCGTTTTCATTTCGAATATCCCGCAAGGGGTCGCAGGGTCGACAAGCCTTAAGGCAGCCGGATACACCGAACGCCATGTCTTTGCCATGTGGTTGGCGTTGACCGTCGCGTGCGGCGCCATCGCCGCGGCCGGATTCCAATTGGTGAATTCCGTTCCCCACCAGGGTCTAGAAATCGAAGCGTTTGCCGCCGGTGCGGTATTGACCATGTTAGCGAATTCGATGATGCCCGAAGCCTATGAGCACGGCGGCAATTTGGTTGGCCTGGTCACCGTGCTCGGCTACTTCATCGCCGCGGCACTGACGCGATTTGACTAGTCCAGTCTCACCCTTCAACCGCGCTCTGATCCTTACCTGACGATCGCTAGCTAGTTGGGGTCGCAACTGGGCTTGCCGGGGAGGAAGTCTTAATTTCGACGAGTGATTGTTCTTCGTGGTCGCCTTTTGTCGTCACTTCGTGAACATCGCCGAAGCCTCGAGCATAGGTCTTCTGCTCTTCAGTGTCAGGCTCCAATGCTGTCCACTCCCGCGTGACAATGATCGAGTCAAACGCGCCGTATGGCACTGTGATGCTGCCAGTTGTCGCGATGACTTCAGCCATGTCTTCCGCGACGCCAGGATAGTATTCCTGTCGGTAAGTGTCTCCGACTTGTGGATCCGCTGGCATGATGATCCCCGGTTGAGCGCCGTCTACACCAGCCTCCCAAGAACCTTCTGTGCTTACCGGTGTTCCTTCTTCGAGTGAGGTCGAAGCTTCCCCGAAATACCAGACATTTCCTGACGAATCTTGAGCGTACCAATCGTATGTTTCTTCGGTGAGCTGACCTTCCGTGTAAACACGATCGAGCACGGCCACGCACGTGACTCCGAGCACCTCCTTGGTGTCGTTTGTGACGGTGACCTCATCTCGTGTCTTTTGATCGCCCTCCGTTCCCTCGTATACGAAGGCGGTACCCGGAATCAACGGGTAGAACGGATTGTCGATCACTGTGGAAAAATCACTAGGATTGATAGTTGGTTCGTATGGAACTTCTGGCGACGGTGAAGCCACGCTGGCCGGAGACGCTTGGGTATGGCCCGCTGAGCCAAATACCGCAAGTAAAGTGATTGCGGTGACCGCTGGCAACAAGCGCATGATCTTGATCACTCTTTTGCCTCCAGTTCGCGAGAGTCCGGCGACTAGTAAGGCGGCCGCCGAGCTCTACATTCGAAACGTTTGGGCTAGTCGTCAGAAATTGAAGACAATACGTTGCCGTTTGCGGCGTCAACTTTCACGTCGTGATCGCCGATGTCAACGTTGAACACCAATTGGCCCTTGAAGTGTTCGAGATCGACTTCTCCCAGAGACCCCGACTGTGATCGTTGAGCAGCCTTGATCGCGTCATCGAGGGTGATCGTCGCTTGAGGCAAGAGGTCCTTGCCGTCGTCCAACGTCTCAGGCGCAACCTGAGTTTCGTCTCCGATACCGACCAAGTCGGTAACTTTTGAGAAAAGCGAGGTCGGACGAGAGGCGCCAGCAGTGGGTCCATTTGCTGACGCGCTCACTGTGCCAATGGCAACCATGAGTCCGGCCGCGAGCACGAACGTCAGAAAGATTCGTTTCCGCATTTTGAAGTCCTCTTGAATCGGGCAAAATCGATCTGTCGCCAATGGGACTGTAGACCTTACAGATTAAGGATCGATGAACTAGTTCGGCGATTGAGTAGTTGGAATACGGACTTCGACCCGGGTGCCCTGTTGGAGCTGACTTTGAATTGAGATTACACCGCCGTGCGCTTCTGTAATTGCCTTGCAGATAGAGAGACCGAGCCCTACACCTCCATGTTCTCGAGATCGTCCCGAATCCACCCGGTAGAACGGATCGAATATACGCAACAATTGCTCTTGAGGTATGCCGGACCCCGTGTCCGCGACCCAGATTCGGGCAGATTGTTCTTCCTTTCGGCATCCAATTGTGATCCGGTCTCCCGACTTGGAGTGATGTAGAGAGTTGTCCATTAAGTTCACGAATACTTGAATGAGTAAGTCTTCGTCGGCGTCGACCACTACCTCAGACGACTCATTGACGAGGTCGATGCCGGAGAGATTGGCGCCGGGGCGGTACTGGTCGAGCACGACGCCCACGACGGCCCCCACTTCGACTTTAGCGAACTCGAGCGGGAGTTTTCCGTTTTCGGCGCGCGCGAGCGAAAGGAGCGTCGAGACGAGGCCGGTCATACGCTCTAGATCGCCTTCAATCCCTCGTAAGGCCCCTCGATATTCGGCAGCCGAACGTGGACGGGAAAGGGCAAGGTCAACCTGTCCCCGCAACAAGGACAGAGGTGTTCGGAGTTCGTGCGCTGCGTCCGCGGTAAAACGACGTTGTTGTTCGAACGCGCTATCAATGCGCGCAAGCATTGCGTCGAACGTCGTTGCCAGGCGTCCGACCTCGTCGTCCGGCAACGCGAGGTCAAGGCGAGCGTGCAAATCGTCAGCGTTGATCTGGCTGGCCATCATCGTGATCTCTGCAACCGGATTGAGAGCTCGGCGGGCGAGAAGATAGCCACCGACAGTAGCGATTATCAAAGCTACTGGCGCCGTTACGGCAAGCGCGATCGCAAGGATCCTCAAGAGGTCGTCGGAATCCTGTCGTGAGACTCCGACCTGAACCACACCGACACGCTCGCCGCCAATTGAAATAGGGGCAGTGATGACGCCCATTTTGCCGCCGTCGCTGGAAAACCAACCTTGGACTGTTTCTCCACCAAGCGCGGAATTAACGGTTCCACTGTCTAGAGGAGCGCCACCAGCCGTTGCACTCGTGTCGAGCTCGATAGTTCCATCAGGGCCGAACAATCGGACATAATGATCGTCGTCGCTGAATGTCTTAAGGGCGTTCTCATCGATTCCAATGTGCGAGCCGCGTTGCTGAACCGCACCCGAAACGAGTGCGGCTTGGGAATGAAGTTGCTCATTGAAGGTGTCGTAGATCTCATGCCTGGCAACGAGATAGAACGCGACGCCAAAGAGGAGGAAAGCCGCGGCTGAAAATGCCGAGTACCAAATCGTAAGGCGCCATCGAATGGGCAATTGAGTCATTGAGGTGGGGTTGAGAGCCGGTAACCAGCGCCGCGCACAGTCTGAATTAATTCACCGGGATATGGATCCTGTAGCTTTCTCCGCAAGCTGAGGATATGAACGTCAATCACATTGGTCACATTCGGAAAATCGTAGTTCCAAACGTGATCCGCGATCATTGCTCGCGTAAGCACTCTGTTTGGATTCCGCATCAGTTGTTCGAGAATTCTGAACTCCTTATTTGGTAGCAAAAGTTCCGAGTCACCGCGCCAGGCACGATGCGTAGCGGGATCGAGTGAGAGGTCGCCGACGCGTAGAATCGTGTCTCTCGCCTCGAATGGTCTACGCGAAAGGGCACGCAGTCGAGCAGCAAGCTCGGCGAAGGCAAACGGCTTCACGAGGTAGTCGTCAGCGCCCGAATCAAGCCCAGCGACGCGATCAAGCACGGCGTCTCGAGCGGTTAAGAGCAATATTGGCGTTTGGACGCGTCGCTTCCGAAGTTGTCGGCAGACTTCCAGTCCGTCAATCTGCGGGAGCATCACGTCGAGAACGATCGCATCGAACGTGACCGAATCAGTCCAATCAAGTGCTTCCTCTCCCGTTCCGACGAGATCAACTGCGTGCCCTTCTTCGGTCAGTCCACGCCGCAGAAGAGTCCCAAGTCTAGGTTCATCTTCAACGATGAGGAGACGCATTTGTCGCCCTCCGGTTTTTGGCAGATGATTCAGTCCGATCGTGCATTTGTTGGAAACTATCGATTGAATGTGAAGTCCGGATGAAGCATTGATGAGCTAGCGGCTGGGTATACCTGTTTGCCGAGCGAGCGAATGGCGGCATCTCGATTGCGTAGTTGTGGGCAAGGGAGGAAGGGGAAGCTCAAATGATTGAGAAACCTCATGGCTTTAAAAGTTCTCGTCGTTGACGATGATCCTGCAATAGTCGAGGTGGTTGAGCAAGTTCTCATTGAAGAGGGCTTTGATGTTCATCATGCCCATGACGGACGCGAAGCACTCTTCAAGATCGAGCAAGGAGTCCCCGATGTCGTGTTGAGTGATATCGGGCTGCCGGTGCTTGATGGCGTCGCGCTGACTTTCGCCTTGCGAAAGAGCGGCAATCTGATTCCGATAGTCCTCATGAGTGCGGTCTATTCTGATGTCGACCTGCCCGGCGTTCGGTTCGTGTCCAAACCATTTGACGTCGATCATCTGATAAGCGTTGTGAAGCGAGCCGCTCATTTGGAAGGTAGTGATCCCGTCCACGCATAGTCGAACTAAAACGTCATGTGGCTGAAACTTATGTTGGAAGCGCCTGGCAATTCGAGCAGTAATGAGAGCTCCTCCCTCCGATCACTATGAACGACAAGGGCGTCCCGCATCGAGGACATGGCTCGCCAGAGCGGCCCTTTCCATACACTTTCAGGTTGTATTGATTGGCTCCTTCCTGTCCTGCGCCATCTCGGAAATGCGAAATGCTCGTGCCGCGATTGAGGAGACCTTCGCGCAAAACCCCCCGAATCGACCTATGTAAGATTCGGATCTGATCAGAATTCAGACGGTTCGCCGGTGTCAGCGGATGGATCTTTGCTTGGAAGAGCGCTTCATCAGCGTAGATGTTACCGATGCCGGCGATGACCTGTTGGTTTAGTAGGATCGATTTGATTGGCCCGGAGCGACGCAGCAGTATTTTGCCAAACGCTTCAGCTGTGAATTGAGGCGCAAGCGGCTCGGGTCCAACTTTCTCATCGATCGAATTCGCCTCCTGCGGTAACAAGTGAATAACTCTTCCGAACTTGCGTTGATCGGAAAAACGCAGGCTCATCCCATCGTCCAAAACAATCGCAAGGTGCTCAAACCGTAGTCGAGGCTCTTGACGAGAGACGAGAACGAGATTGCCAGTCATGCGAAGATGAACAACCAGCAATGAGTCGTCATCTAGGTCGATCAGTATGTATTTCCCGCGCCGTCTCGTGTTGGTGACTAATCGATTCGTGATTCGAGTAGCAAAGGTTGATGGATCATCACTTCCAATAACGCCAGTGAATTCGTGAACATGAACTCCGCTGATGTGGCGACCGAGAAGTTGATCATGGAGCGAGATTCGAACAGTTTCGACCTCGGGAAGTTCTGGCATACTGAAAGGAATCCTAGCCTGAAGTACGGCAGCGATTCGTGATGCTACCACGGTCGAACAGGAGAGAAATTGATGCCCGGCTTCGATGAGGATTGCATTTTTTGCCGGATAGTCCGGGGAGATTTCGGGACCGAATTTCTCGCTGAAAACGAAGATGCGGTTACATTTCGCGACTTGCATCCGCAGGCGCCAACTCATGTTTTAGTCGTCACGCGCGAGCACTACGAGAGTCTTGTCGAGTTTGCGGAAACTGACAGTTTAAAGGCATCCGGCCTCATCACTCTAGCGGTTGAAGTCGCGCGAGCCGAAGGCATAGTCGAGAGCGGATTTCGAGTTCTGACAAACACTGGTAAAGACGCGGGTCAATCGGTCCAGCATCTTCATTTTCATGTACTTGGCGGTAAACCGCTTCGCGAGGGCCTTGCCTAGTTGGAGTTGCATACATGAGTGAACCAACCATTCGCGAGCGACTTGATTCTGACCTCAAGATCGCGTTGAAGGCAGGCGACCAGGACGCTAAGGATGTCATCCGATTTACCCTAGCGGCCATAAAGAATGCCGAAATCGACAAGGGCAGATCCCTCACGAATGAAGAAACTATTGCGGTTTTACAACAGCAAGCGAAACGTCGTGCAGACGCCATCGATCAATTCAAGTCTGGAAATAGACCTGATCTCGTCGAACGGGAAGAGAACCAATTGGTGGTATTAGAGCGATATCTTCCTGCCAGTATGTCCGACGATGAACTCAGGGCGCTCGTGATGCAAGCGGTTGGCGACATTGGAGCGACAAGTCCCAAGGATATGGGCAAACTGATGTCGGTCCTGATGGAAAGGGCGGCCGGACGAGCGGATGGTCGACGATTGAGCGCGGCTGCAAGAGAAGAATTGAGCAAGTCGTCATAACGACTCATGACGAGCAGCGCATCCTCGAATCAGAAATGGAACCCCTTGTAGTTCGGTTGAACCTAATCGATGAACACGTACCCACGGTCAATCTTGATCGCGCTCGCTCTCAATCGCTCTCTGAATTCATCTTGCGAGACGCTGGCGCGGTGGGAGAGTGGGAGATCGCAGTCGTCTTGAAAACTGACGACACAATACGTGCCCTCCATCGCGAATTCATGGGGATCGACGAGGCAACTGATGTAATGACATTTCCAGCAGATCCGGAAGAAAATGAGGGAATTGCGGGGGGCGATATTGTCATTTCCGTGGATCGTGCCGCTGCACAAGGAGCCGATTACGGGAACACTCCCGATCAAGAGATTGAATTTTTGCTCGTTCACGGGTTACTTCATTTGTGCGGTTGGGACGACCATTCCCAATCTGATCGGGACAAAATGTTGACCTATCAAGCTCAGTTGATTGCTCGGTTTGACGGAGATGAAGATTGACTTAATTTTCCGCGTGTTTTTTGAGCGCGCGATGCAAAACATCGGCGGCAATCATGCCCGAACGCCGCTGCACTTCTTCGAATCTCGCTCTGAGTGGAAAGCTTTCCAACGCGTCGATACCATCGCCGCAAACGCGAATTTCGACGATGGAGTCGTACAAGTCGTTTTGCCCGACAGTTCCCGCGACGCTGACTCCGACGCCTATATTCGTTCCCGCGTGGGCCATTATTTCGGGTAGCCGCGTGTCAGTGTTCATTCCGTGTGGCAACGTGACAGCATCGCGCATCACTTCAACGGCCTGTGGTGAGCTCTGCAATAGGCTGGCGAAACGACCACCACCACCGCGATCTTCGACTACGAGCGATCCTGATCGAGCCTTAATCTGATGCAAGAGGGCATCGGCCAATGACAGGTCATTTGTGGCATAAATGAACTCGCCCAGACGAATTTCGACTTCGATCGCTGCTTTGTCTCGAATCTCATCTGCAGCGGCCTGATTGTCAGCTACCGCTGCGACCAAGATATGGACGCCATCGTCTTTGGCGTAGGTGGCCACAACCGGATTCTCAAGAGCGACGAGGTGGGTCAGTTTCTGCTCAGCAGCGGATTCACCGATGCCAATTGTTTTGTATCGGACAGTGCTCAGAACCCTATGCGGCAGATGAGCTTGAAGTCGGGGTACGACTTGTTCTGTCCACATTCGAGTCATTTCCCTCGGCACGCCGGGCATGCATACGACGTTCTTGTCGCCGATTTCGACGAACCATCCGGGAGCGGTTCCAACCGGGTTTGGAAGCACATCAGCCGAGGGTATGAGCCAAGCTTGCTTTTGATTTTGTTCGGGCATGACCTGTCCGCGAGCGGCAAAAAACTTCTCGATTCCCTCTAGAATTGTGGCGTCGACTTCTGGTTTTTCGCCGGCAACGTCCGCGATGGCTTCGCGCGTCAAATCGTCACCAGTGGGGCCAATGCCCCCGGTACAGATGACGAGATCGCTTCTCTCTAACGCCAGGCGGATAGTTCCGGAGATGCTTGTACGGTCGTCGTTTATTTGGACGACGTGCAGGAGCTCGATGCCAAGAACGACGAGTTCCTGAGAAAGAAATGTTGCATTGGTGTCGGTGATGTGTCCAAGGATTAGCTCGCGACCGATGGAGAGGATATGGGCGCGCATACTCTGCCGTACTCACCTAGCGGAACGGATGGCCGATTTTGCGTGGTTGAGAATTGGACGGTACCCTCGGAGGGATTCGAACCCCCAGCCTTCTGGTCCGAAGCCAGACGCTCTATCCGTTGAGCTACGAGGGCAAATAAGGTGACTTCCTTTTCGCCTTCGGAAGTATAGCAGCGATGCCTAAACTCTCCCATGAAAGCGGCGCCGATTTCGATTAGGGTTTGACTGGGACATTTGAGACGAGGTCCAAGGAGCAACCCATTTGAGCTGGATTTCAGCCAAGGAATTGAATGTCGAACAGCCTGTTCTCCGGGCCACCGCCTGCCTAATTGCCGCGTCACTGGTCGTTGCAGTTGCCATTGCGACAAATGGTGTAGTGGCCAAAACCTTCAATGGACTTGGCGGCATTCTGTGGTTTGCGTCGGCTGTCCTGCTTGTTCGCTCGTTGCGCTCGCACGAGCGATTTTCGGCCTGGTTTGCGTTTGTATTCGCCGATTGCTTAATACTCGTGATCCTCCTGAAACCAACAGACCTCTTTTGGGCCTTGATCGGGTTTGGTTTCGGCGGCGCGCTGGTGGCGGTAGTCACCGGCGCACAAGCACTCAATTGGGCGCCGCTCCTTCCCGCGATCTGGTTGCCTACACATCTGCTTGTCGCGATGACACGCGCAGTCATCCGGTCGATCGATGGTTCGGAAGCCTCGGTTCGCAGCGATCCACCGCCCACTGCGGCGCTCGTTCCGTTTGCGATGGTCGTCGCGGCACTCGTGGGTGCGTTTTTAGTCGATTGGGCGCGAAAGCGTACTTTGACAAAATCCGCCGAGCAGAATGTCGCTAACTGAGACGAGATCGATTCGATTGATTCTCAGGGTTACTTCCACTCCGCGCTCTTACTATCGTCAGATCAGGAAACGTCCTTCCCAATCCCAACCCTACTTGCTATGAGTAAGTTCGAAGACAAGTTCGGGCCACTCGCCGATCGTCTTGGAGTTGCGATCAAACCTTAAGCTCTCGCTCTTTCGGGAGGAATTTCCTTACCCAATTTGTCCACTTTGGGTATGGTCCGATCGGCATGGGCAGAATACGCTCAGTGCAGATTTGCCCGTTGTCCGAGGAGAGGCCGTCCATGCGCGCTAGATTGTTCTCTCGCCGCCACGTCTTCCGGCTCTTTGGGGGCGCGGCGTTGGCGGCAGTCCCTGCGCTCCAAATTGCCGAGAATGCATCCGCGGCTCGTGGCTGGTGTCGTGCTGATCCATTGCTCCGTATCGCCGGTCAGTCCGTTCACGTCTACATCAGCAGTCTAGATGCGATGTTGAAATCGGCGACAGGTAAGATTCGACTCACCGTGATGGTGCCTGCCGGCATCGAAGGCAAGCGCATCGACGTTCTCACTGACTTTGGCAAAGGCTATGACATTCGATTCTTGCCGGTATCGAATTTGAAGGTCTTGAGTGGGCGAGTGCCTACGCTGTTGACCGTTTACTGTCCGGCGCGAGATGCGACGCTTCCAGTAATAGTCGATTTCACGCCAGTTGGATCGGGTCCTTTGACCGCGGCAAGTGCAACCGGGAAAGCTGACACCCTGGTGACATTGTTCGCCATTTAATGCGTGCACATTTTTCGGTCGCATCTCAACTTGAGAGACACTAGTGCTCGCGAGGTCCCGATCTCTGCAACTTTTGTGATCACTTCCAGAGCGGATCGAGCGGCGACTCTGGCGTTGGTGCGGGCCAGAAACAATCTTGACCTCCAATAAGTCGAGAGTCGTCACACCGTAAAAGTGGTGCGGGTGTTGGCGACGGTCCAAATTGAGGCGTGCAGATTTCGCCGGGGTTATCTCGATTCCCGCAATAGTAGACCGTGAGCACAGGCAGCGCAGTCGACTTCGGCACTTGAGTGTTCTCTGGAGTTTCCGTTAAAGGCGCTAAAGCCAAGTTCAGTGCAAGCGGAGTGGATGTAGCTTCCACATATGGTTGGACGGTCGAAGGGGCGGGTAAGGGCTCGTTTGCCGTTCGAACAAGTTGCCACGTGACAAGCGCTCCAACTGCCAGAAGGCACCACATAGCCATCATTGAACCTGAGAAACGGCGATGTAGCTTCGTCCCTTCTGATTGACGATTAGGCGATGAAGGCGCCATGACGTATCTCGTTCAAACCCAAAATGGAGCACGAATCGCTTTGCTGATTGTATTGCTTCATCGCCGGACGCGATGGACCGCGGAACCGGAACTGAACTTCAAAGGTCAAGGTCCCAAATCCTGGGGCAATTGCCGATCGCTCCAAGTGGGACCTCCACCACAACAAAGTCGAAAGGGCCAGAGCGTGTTTTGCTCTGGCCCTGAGATTGTTGATTTCTCGCGAGGGTCTTCGAGGGGTGCCCAAGGGGGCTCGAACCCCCAACCTCCGGTTCCACAGACCGGCGCTCTGCCGATTGAGCTATAGGCACCATACATTCCTGGGGAATGAAAGGAGAGTAAGCCGAGTTCTGTTCGTGATGATCATCTCTCTCGATCCCTTACGGGATCGGCCGCGTCGTCGCCTTCGCGGCTGCTCTCGTCTTCCGGCCTCAGCGAGCAACCTGATAACGGCCGTTTCGGAGATTGCTGCGGGGAGGATTGCCCTTTTCAGCCGCCAGGTCCAGCCGTTGCCGGCCGCCCGCGGTTTGGTTTCTGTTGCTCTCACGCGCGTTGCGCGTGCCTGTCTGGACTGTCGACGTCTTGCGACGCCTCCTCGACTTTCGTCGAGCACCCTCGCTCTGTGCAGCTCGGACTTTCCTCTGGCCAATCGACCAGCGATCATCCTTCCTTTCACACCCTCGGTTTTCAAAGTGCGAGCCTGCATTCGATGGTGTACTCACCGCGATTGCAAGCTCTTGGTGCCGAAGGGGAGATTTGAACTCCCACGGGCTAAAGCCCACTACGCCCTGAACGTAGCGCGTCTGCCGGTTCCGCCACTTCGGCCCGCTCAATGCGTGCAGATCGGGAGCCGACCTCGGGACTCGAACCCGAGACCTGCTGTTTACGAAACAGCTGCTCTACCAACTGAGCTAGGTCGGCATGCGACCCGCGCCATCGCGCGAAGCGTGCCGAATTCTACCATGTTGGCTAATTTCTGAACAAGAAATTTGTGGTATTTCAAAGCCTATTGAGCACTGCTGCGAGGTCTTGCTGCTCACTAAAAAGCGACTGTGGTATCTTCCGGCCCAAGCTCAATTTGGACTGCCAGGATCCTCGACCGATCTGTCAAGGCAAGGTTCGCGCCTCGCTCTAGCGAGCGCAATCGAAATGCGGAATTGAGCTGAGGAGTTTCTCGACAAATGGCGAAAACTCGTACAGTCAAAAGTTCATCGACTCGACGTTCGCCTTCTCGGCTAAGGCTGACGCGATTGCGCAAACCCGAATTGATCTTCGCGGTTATGGCCCTCATCGTTGTGTTCGCACTGATCATTGGGGCACTTGGTTCGATCGTCGTCGATCAACTTACGAGTGATAGCGGCAGCAATGTGGACACGATTACCACGGAACAAAGCGATGTCGAAAAAGAGTTTCGCGACGCGGCCCAAGCGAATCCGAACGATCCGGAAGCTCTGAAGGCATTGGCCAACTATTTGGCGCAGACGGGCAACGTAGCCGAGGCAATAACGTGGTACGAGAAGGCGCTCGCGCTCAATCCGAACGACGCGGTGACGAGACTGGCGTTTGCCGATGCCCTTGCCGGTGGCGGTAAGCGTGCGGATGCCGAACTTCAATACAAGAAAGTCTTCGAGCTTCAGCCGAGCAATCCGCAAGCGCATTTCGGATTGGCTGAGCTCTATCGGAACTGGTCCCCGGCGCGAACATCGGACGCGATTGTCGAATATCAAAATACAATCCAAGTTGGTCCTGATAGTTACGTCGCGGAACTTGCGAAACAACAGTTGGTAGCATTAGAACCAGGTACGCCGTCTCCAGTTGCGAGTCCGGCGACCCCATCAGGAGAGTTAAATCCATGACCGAAAACGCACCGCCGAATACCATGATTAGTGAGGAACTTCTGTCGATCTTAGTTTGCCCACTGGACAAAGCAGAGGTGACGTTGGTTGACAACGAACTCATTTGCACGCAGTGCGGACGCCACTATCCGATCGAAAACGGCATTCCAAACATGCTCGTCGAAGACGGTGATTAGCGAACGTTCGTTCTGCTCGCTGCTATACTTCCGCGATGGATGAGAGCGCGGGAAACCGAATTCACACTGCCTCCCTGGCGCGCGATGCCGGTCGTGTTACGACTGCTCGAGTACGTATCGAAGACGCGCAGATTGAACGCAGCCTCAGGCCCAAGCGACTGTCCGAATATATTGGGCAAGATCGCGTCAAGGCGACACTGTCGATTTTTATCGAAGCGGCGAAGAAACGCGGCGAAACGCTTGATCACTTACTCCTCTATGGTCCGCCTGGACTAGGCAAGACGACGCTGGCGGCAATCGTCGCTGCCGAAATGAACGTCAGTTTGCGTGTAACTTCGGGTCCCGCGATCGAGCGGGCAGGGGATCTTGTTTCCATCTTGACGAATCTCAAGGCCGGCGATGTGCTCTTTATTGACGAGATTCATCGCTTGAATAGAGTTGTCGAAGAAGTGCTTTATCCCGCGATGGAAGACTATGCGGTCGACATCGTGATCGGAAAAGGGCCAGCCGCACGTACGATGCGAATCAACCTTCCTCGGTTCACGCTGGTCGGTGCGACGACTCGGCTAGCGCTCTTGACCGGACCACTCCGCGACCGGTTCGGCGCCGTCCTTCGACTTGATTTCTACGATCTTGAAGCGATGGAAGAGATCATCCGGCGTTCCGCGGAGATATTGCAGGTTCCACTTGAGGAGGGCGGGGCGCATGCAATCGCACTTCGATCACGAGGAACTCCTCGCGTGGCGAATCGATTGTTGAAACGCGTCAGAGACTATGCGCAAGTGAATGCGGAGGGCGAAATATCGGAGGCAATCGCGATTGAAGCGTTGGCAATGCTCGAGGTGGATGAACTCGGTCTCGACGACGTCGATCGGCGCATTCTTCGCGCGATCATTGAGAAGTTTGAGGGCGGTCCAGTCGGAGTAGAGACGCTCGCCGCGGCGACGAGCGAAGAAACCGACACGATCATGGATGTGTATGAACCATATTTGATTCAATTAGGCTTTTTACAACGAACGCCGCGCGGGCGAGTCGTTACTCGGCGCGCATACGAACATATGAAGGCGGTACCGCCCCCCGCGATTGATTCAATGCAGCGGACGCTTTTTGGGGACGTGTGAATTCGAAAGATTCGGAACTGCTCGTATCCGATTTTGACTACCAGCTTCCACAGAAATTGATTGCGCAAGAGCCGCTTCTCGATCGAGCTGCGTCTCGATTGCTCGTCGTCGAACGTGCGACCAAACGCCTCACCGACGACACTCTCCGCCACATCGATCGATGGCTCCGACCCGGTGATCTCCTCGTTGCGAACAACAGCCGGGTTCTCCCTGCGCGACTACAGACGATCAAGGTTGAGACCGGCGCCCGTGTTGAATTGCTCTTGCTTCATCCAAACCAGGGCGGAGAATGGACGGCGCTGGCCAAACCCGCGAAGAAACTGTCGCCTGGAACGCGTTTGGTTGTAACCCCGCGCTCGGAGACAGTGGCCGAACCCGCAAACCTAGAAGTGGTTCGTCGGGGATCTGAAGGCGAAGTAACTGTACGATTCCTCGATGACGCCATCGACCACCTTGGCGATTATGGTGCGATCCCGCTCCCCCCTTATATCCACGGTCGTCTCGAGAATCCCGAACGCTATCAAACGGTTTATGCAAGTGCGCCTGGATCGGCAGCTGCACCAACTGCGGGTTTGCACCTAACAAAGGAGCTTATTCGACAGCTACAAGGTCAAGGAATTCAGTGGACGGAAGTCACATTGCACATAGGGCTTGACACATTTAGACCCGTCACGGTCGATCGAGTGGTGGAACATCGAATTCACACTGAATGGTGCTCGGTTCGACCCGAAGTTGCCAAGCTCATCCAGCAGACGAAGCAGGATGGGAATCGAGTCGTCGCAATCGGAACCACCGCGGCTCGCACACTCGAAACGCTCGGCAACGCCGATGCCGACACATTTGATTCAGGATTTGAAGGCCAGACAAACATTTTCATCACGCCGGGATACACTTGGAAAATTGTAGACGCGCTATTGACCAACTTTCATCTGCCACGGTCGACGTTGCTGATGATGGTCAGTGCGCTCGCGGGCCGAGAGTTGATCAAGGAAGCGTATCAATTCGCGATCATCGAGGAGTATCGGTTTTACTCCTTCGGTGACGCGATGCTGATCGTTTGAAAAAAGAACGAGGGTCGAATCAGATGGCGGAAGGTGTAGATGTTCTTTCTCGTGAGGCCGCTTGGGGGCTCGTTACGGAGTTCATTCAAAGTGACAGCTTGCGGCGCCACTGTCTATCCGTAGAGACGGCTATGCGAGCGTACGCGGTCAAGAATGGAGAAGAGCCGGACGATTGGGGTCTGGTTGGGTTAATCCACGACTTTGACTATGAGATCCACCCAACGCTTGACGAGCATCCTCAAGCAGGCGTTCCGATTCTCGAGGAGCGCGGCTATCCCGACTGGGTCATTCGAGCAATCCTCAGTCATGCCGATCATCTCGACGTTTCGCGAGAATCGCAGCTCGAGAAGACGCTCGCTGCGGTTGACGAGCTCACAGGTTTCATCACCGCCGTCACGTACGTGCGGCCATCGAAATCGATCAAAGAAGTATCTGCGCAATCGGTTCGCAAGAAAATGAAAGACAAGGCGTTCGCCCGTGCGGTAGACCGGCAAGCGATGCTCGATGGAGCTGAAGAGCTCGGCGTCGATTTCGATGAGCATGTACAGTTTGTGATCGAGGCAATGACGGCAAATGCCGACGAGCTTGGACTTGCCGGAGTTGCCGCCGATGCGTAATCGGTTGGCGTTGGTTGCGTTCATGGTTGCGATCGCGGTGGGTTTCGCAGGCTGCGGATCAAAGTCTTCGGACGACAATTCAAACAACGACAATGCTCCAACGGCGTCAGATGCCGACATTACTAGCGGATGCTGGAAAGCATCACAGCGAGATCGAACATCGGGAGGAGAGTCCGAAGTGGCAAATCAAATGCAATGGAAAGAACCGCCGGCAATGACGATCGATCCATCGAAAAAATACACAGCGACGATCGAGACGAGCGCCGGCTCGGTTCAGGTCGAGTTCTTTCCAAGCGACGCGCCGAATACGGTCAACAACTTCGTCTGCCTTGCGAAAGCCGGCTACTACGACAATACGCCGTTTCATCGCATCATCAAAGGCTTCGTGATTCAAGGAGGAGATCCAACGGGCACCGGTACCGGGGGACCAGGCTACCGGTTTGCGGACGAGCCCATTTCGAAGGACTACACTAAGGGCGTCCTGGCGATGGCGAATGCCGGCAAAGATACGAACGGCAGTCAGTTCTTCATCGTGACCGCTGACCTACGTGGGAGGCTTCCGAAGAACTACACGATATTCGGTCAGGTCACGAGCGGATTGGACGTTGTTGATACGCTCGAAAACTCGCCTGTCACGACGAGCAATACCGGGGAGCAGTCGAAGCCAGTCAATCCAGTCACTTTGAATAAGGTCACGATTCAAGAGTCTTAAGCCCATCGCCTTGGCTAGGCGATTGAATGTGGGCATGACCCACATGGCCCGACAAACCTCGAAAGAACCGGCAAAATCATGAAAACGGCGCCCCGCATAATGGGACGCCGTTTCTATTTACCTATTGCTTGAGTTGATGTTTCGCTTGCTAGGCGGCTTCGGCCAGACCCTCGCACAGGGCTTCATACTGGCGGAGAAGCTGAATCCAAAAGTCTTCTAACTTCGTCACATCTTCGCCGGCTGCAATCATTCGATCAATATACGCGTAGCCGGTTTCGAGGCGGCGGGTCAGTTCGAGCTGCATGTCACCGCCGAGCTCGAGTCTAGGCGAGTCGCCATCTTGGTGGGACCGAGAATGCTGCGACATCGGCAACTACCTCCAACTTTCTTCAGGTCACTACTGAGCATTATAAGCAGAAATGCACAGTTATACCTAGACCATTGGTATGAATTGAATCCTAAGATGCCAACTCAAGCGACGCTCGGCGATTTTGCAATTTTTCAATAAAGGCAGACGCATCGCGACGTGAAAGTTCATGGGCGGCTAGTCCATATGCCCGCTGGATTTCTTCTTTCAGATCCTCTTCGCTCAAACCGGCCTCGCGAGCGACGGCTTCCATGAACTTGAGTTGACGCGGCGTCGCGGCCTGGCCAACTTGCGCCACTCTCTTGTCAGCGCCCCCGTTGCCCTCCGCGACTCTTCGACCCCGAGTGGAGGCAAAGTCGATCGGCGAGTCAACCACTTTGCCGGCCGCTGCGCCGAAATCGAAGTCGGGGCAGAACTGAGTACCAAAACCGAGGGCGGCAAGAGCACGACCAAGCGACTTAGTCTCGGCCTTCTCGAGGTAATCTCGAAAGTCGTCCTGCGCCTCGCTGCCCCAGCCGGTCGCGGACCCTCCGCCAGGAATAGATACGCGGGCGCGGAAAACCGCCAACTGACCGTCGTGGGAAACAAGCTCGGTATCAACGGAAGCGTCTGGGTACGACTCACGTAACCAGACCAACCGCCATTTGACCTCAAGATAATCCGAACTTCCTACTTTCGTCAGGTACTTGCTCGGATCGAAGACTACTTGCTGGCTCATCAAATTCCCTCACCATCTAGAACTTTTGTTCTAATAGAATTGTAGACCTGAATCGGTCCATTGTCAAGCAGGCAACGGTTCAAATACTCACTCATTGGCGGAACCAAGAAGTGCGAAAATCGATCAATTCTCCGGTCGCTATCCGATGGTTCGGATGGCGGGAGAAACGAGCACCGCACTGCCATGTGTGGGAAGAAGCGTGTGCTATAATCGCCCCAAATCTGTGTACGGACACTCTATGGAAGGGATGAACGAGTGAAGGTTTCTTGCCTTCAAGAGAATCTCCAGCGTGCGCTCGGTCAGGTTTCGCGAGCAGTTGCGACGAAGACGGCATTGCCCGTATTGAGCAACGTCCTGATTTCTACTGACGATGGCCGACTGAAGGTTGCGGCGACGAATCTGGAGATCGGCATCACGACGTGGATTGCGGCGGATATCGAAACTGAAGGCAAGATTACAGTCGACGCGCGTTTGTTGGGGGAGTTCGTGGCGACACTTCCAAACGACCAAATCCAAATGAGCGCCAATGCATCCGGCACCTCGCTCGCGGTGCAAAGTGGCCGCGACAAAGCCGCAATTAATGGAATTGACGCTGAAGATTTTCCTGTGATTCCCGTCGTGGGCGACGATGCGTTGAGTGTCGAAGTCGACGGCCAAATGCTCCGCGAGATGATTAGTCAGGTTGAGTTCGCCGCGGCAAGCGACGAAAGCCGACCTGTGCTTGCCGGCGTTCTGCTCCGCTTGGAAGGCTCCGAAATAACGCTTGCCTCCGCCGATGGTTTTCGGCTCGCGGTGCGCGAAGGCAAACTCCCGCTGCCGGTCGACGAAAAGGTCGACGTGATTGTACCGGCCAAGGCAATGCGGGAGCTTTCGCGGATCATCGGCGATCAGACCGACCCGATTCGGCTGGCAATCACGCCGAATCACAGCCAGCTGCTCGTGAGGGCTGGCGAAACCGAATTTCTGTCGCGCCTCATCGAGGGTACATTTCCGGACTATCGCCAGATTATTCCTCGCGAATTCAACACGAAAGCAACGATTGGCCGAGATCCGCTCTTGAACGCGGTCCGCCGCGCAGGTTACTTTGCGCGTGACAACAACGACGTCGTTCGCATCGCGATCAATCCCGGCGAAGACGAATCAGTCCCAGGAACGATCGAGGTTTCGGCAACTGCCGCGGAACGAGGCAACAGCCAGAGCTTCGTCGATGCATCGATTGGCGGTCCCGAACTTCAGGTCGCGTTCAACTCGAGGTATCTCGTCGATGTGCTCGGCGTTATTCGCCATGGCCAAGTGATTCTGGGTCTGAACGGCGCGAATCAGGCTGGTGTTGTTCGAGAGTCAGGCAATGAGGAATACACTCACGTCATCATGCCTATGGTTATTGGTGCGCAATAGTCGAGATCGCGCAATTGACCGGTCAGCGATGTATGTGACCTAATGCGATTAAGATCGCTTCTCCTCGAAGAGTTTCGTTCATATCATCGCCAACGAGTCGAATTCGCCCCTCGCGGTTTAGGTTTATTCGGAGAAAATGCGAGCGGCAAGTCGACCGTGCTCGAGGCGATCGCGATGCTCGCGACAACGCGTTCGCCTCGCACCTCGACCGAACGCGAGTTGATCAATTGGCAGAGCGGTGAGGTTCTCTCTGTCCCGCCATTCAGTCGCATAGAAGCTGAAATCGAACGATCCGATGAGTTGGTTGAAATATCGATTGGAGTTCAGGCTGATCCCAATCGTCCATCTCAGGTCAAAAAGCAAATCAAAGTAAACGGACGACCGACTAGAGCGATGGATGCAGTTGGTCGATTCAACGCGGTTCTCTTCTCACCCGAAGATGTTTCTCTTGTTACCGGTCCACCGTCGAACCGGCGCCGATATCTTGACCTAGTCATCTCTCAAGTTGATCGTCGCTATCTCAAGGCACTCTCCAGATATTCGCGAATGATCGAACAGCGAAATAGCCTATTGCGATCGCTTGGACGCGACGGAGTGCCACCGAACTCGGAAGCCGCATCGGGACAACTTAGCTTCTGGGACCAAGAGCTCATTCGACTCGGTTCAGTTTTGATCGCGCGACGCGCTTCGACGATTCGAAAATTGAACGCACTGGCCGAACAACGATTCGAATGGCTCGCAAAATCGTCGTCATTGGGTGTGATCTACTCGCCAAGTCTCGCCGGAGATTGGATCGTCCAGTCGGAAGATTCATCGACCGACGATGAAATTCAAGGCGTCGTTGCGCGAGAGTATGAGTTGCGATTGCCCCAAGTTCGTGCGGAAGAGCTTCGACGCGGCGTGACACTGCTCGGGCCACATCGCGACGACCTTACCCTTGAAATCGATGGGCATGATCTCGCTGCCTTTGGATCGCGCGGACAACAGCGTCTCGCCGTGGTTGCGCTGAAACTCGCGGAAGCCGATCTCATGAGGCAAGAAACGGGTGAAACTCCGGTTTTGTTGCTCGACGACGTCCTATCTGAACTTGATCCTGAGCATCGATCGCTCTTGCTGCAGGCGATTTCAGAAATGGGCGGACAAGTCATCCTCACTGCAGCTGATCCGGGACTGCTTCAATCGGATGAACTCGTGGGCATACCGGTCGTCGAAATTGCCAATGGAACGATCAACGGAGAGCAACGCTAGACTTCCGTTTTTCCGACGAACCAATCTCTCGCGACACATCCCTTTCTGTTGTCCGCGGAAACACAGAGATCTCTTGGAAACGAGATATCTGGATGATTTGGTCCGACATCGCCGACGATTCCGTCGAAGGTGGACCCAATGGGCGGAGGAGATTCCTCCACGCATTGACGAAGGGAAAACGGTATCTCCAAGGTTGAAGAATGAGCGTTGCCAAAATGCATATGGTGATCAGCGTGACTGCGATTCCGCGAGGAATTTCATAAGGCGCATAGCGAAGCTTGATGGTGTGTTTCCCGGCCGCGACGGGAATACCACGTAAGATGAGGTCGGTTGGAAGGATGTTGACCGAGTGCCCGTCAACCTCAGCCTTCCAACCACGAGCGTACATCTCACTGATCACAACGATGCCTGGAGCTGTCAAATTAGCGCTGAGTTCCAACTGATCCGCGCTTGATTCCGTGATTTCCACTCGTTCCGCGGATGAATCATTCGGCGGATCCAGCTTGGGCAAGTCACCTTCGACAAACGCCTGAGTTGCCGGGTCGTAAGCCGGGCGCTGGATCTTTCTCCTTGCATCGTTGCGATCGCCGCTTTCGGCGGAGTGCACTATCCAAGCATATGGAAGCGCATCGGTAACTTCGAGAACCTTGACTGTTTTGTCCTCGAAGACTGTCGGATACTTAGATTCCAGTTGCTTGATTTCCGCGAATTGGGTGTCATCGTTCTTTCCAACGACGATATAGCGGAGGTTGAGGAGGCGCAGTAACCCCGACAAAACGCCAGTTCTGCGCACGTTCGCGTCGTGATAGTTCTGCGGCTCGCCGTTGACTGCGAGCAAGAAATCGACGTATCGACTGCTCTGAACCGGGTTGTAGCCTTGAACGCTCTTGAGTTCGAGTCGCATTGTTCGCCCGAACAAGAGCTCGACAACAAGCGGATCGCGAAAGCGGCCGTGATACGTCGTTTCCGCGCGAGATCCAGAACTCGCGATAACGCTTGGTCCATACCCGAGAAAGCGAAACGGACCGCTTTCCTCCATCCGATTCTGAAGAAACCCGCCCGGGCCACCCTGATCTTCTTTGTCCAGAAAAGTGGAGAAGACTTGGCGCGGAGGCAAAATCATCGCCCGCGAGGCGAGCGCCCTTCCGAATGTGCTACCAAATGGATCCCAGCAAATACATGCAATGAGCAAGGCGAGTAATCCGATTCGAAGTAGTTTGAGGCTCAATTGAGGAACTATCGATTTAACGGCGAGGGTGAGCGCGTAGACGCAGATCAGTGCGCCGACGATCACCATCGTCTTCTTCGGTTCAACAGCTAGTTGCGAGCCATAACGTTGGAACCATCCATCGAGTGCAAATGCCCCGAGGATCGGAAGACAGGCCAAACCGACGAGAAGATTCCATCGGCGATGCCAATATGAAAGGGCGTCGACAGTCGCGCCGGCTAACAGTGCGAGCGGCACGCCAAACAATACGAGCGACTTACCAATATTGTGCTCGTGAAGTTCTCGAAAACGCGGCATTAGAAATATCAAACGACGAACCGTCGCACCTTGCAAGACAACCATGGCCGCGAAAAGCACAAGGTAGGTGCAATAGAGCGCGATCCGCCAAATTTGACCTCTCGCGATGAAGGGCGCCATGAGGGCCAATGCCAGCGTGGCGCCACCCACGTAGTAATAGCGAGATGGAATGAGAAGCCTAATCAAGAGTGTTGCCGTCATCAGGTAGTTCGCGTGATGAACAGCACCATATGCCCGGTCGTAGCTTCCGTCTGCGATGAGAGAATCTTTGTTAACACCGAGGCGTATCCAGAGGCCGGCCGAAGATAGCCCTAGGCCGAAAGCGATGATCGCAATGCCATCGGCGATGTGCCTCAGAATGTGTGAAATTAATGCTGTCTGTCGTTCAATAACAGAATAGCCGCACCGTAGGGCCATATAACTCGCAATGATCAGAACTCCATACGCGGAGCCTTGACCAGTCCATCCAACGATCATTTGACTCAAAGCCAGAGCTCCAACACTCCAGCCTCCCGCGCGGGCTCTCAGAGTCTTCGCGCGAAGCGCAAGTTCCAACCCGAACAATCCCAGTGGAATCCAGGCTGTCATTTGGGCTTGAACATTGACGCTACGAAGTTGCTCGATAATCGAGCCATATTCGTACGCCACGCCCGCGGTGATGGCGCCCCAGAAGTTCAATCCGGTCGCTCGCGCAAGCGCGAACATACCAATTCCCGCGATCAACACATGGATGAGATATGTGGTCTGGAGCGCAGCCATGGGAGGAAACAAAACAAAGCTCACCATTGCCGGGAGATAGCCCCAGCCCGACATCGAGTCTCCGAGAAACGGAATTTCGCTATTGACGTAGGGGTTCCAAACCGGTAGGTCACCTGCGCGTAAATGCGCACCGAGATAGGTGTAGTTGGGGAGAAACTGGTTGACGAGATCGACGCGCGAAAGATGCCATCCTCCCCGAACCCGATCCCAATAGAGGGGGAAGGCCAGGATGCAGAGGAGGAAAATGCCTCCAATGTCGGCGTTTGGGCGCACGCGACCGCCCTTCGGTCGTGTGTTCAACCGATGCTCTCCTTGTAGTTAGGTTGTAGTGCGTCAATGAAGGTCGAGCTACCGAATAGTCAAAACTGCGCGACATTGAACGCGGAACGTCAGCGCATAAGCCGCGCTCAAATTAGAAGACGACCAAGCAACGGAGTTTGTGACGGTAGTTCATGTGGCTTGACGGTTTGTGTGCACGTTAGCCGACCTAATTCGGCTCGATTGGGACTGATGCTCAAGGTTTTATACGTGGAACGACCCAGGGGAACGTGGGTTGTTCAGGCGCGCAAAGAACCATCGGGATGCCTACGAAATAGTGGGCGCTCGTGGCGATAGAAGGCAACAATTGGAAAGATGGCCAGTGTGAGAAAGAGATATCTCCTCGGCATCCGAAAATTGGTCGAAATGAAGCCATCGACATTGCTGGCTCGCTGGAATCCCGTCGAACTTTCGCGATGCCTAAGCACGAAAAAGAACGCGCACTTCTCGGTCATCAGAAGTCATTTGAGGACGGGCTTGCGATGTGGGTTGATATGGAGGCGCTGTTCGAATAGCTCTCAGCTGCAAACAAAGAAATTCTCGGATATCGCTAATACACTGACCTACTTTGCGATCCCGCTCTGGCAAACGCGAAGCGAGAGCAACCAATTGAACTCCCGAAATTGAAGCGGAAATAATGCAGCATAGCGTTTAGGGAAATATCTCGCTAAATTGGGGAATCATCACTCACCATTATGGGGCTGGGGTGCAGGGATTCGAACCCCAACTACCTGATCCAGAGTCAGGCGTCCTACCGTTAGACGACACCCCAATGGCGGGCCGGATTCTAGCATGTTCTCGATATGCGCTTCAATTTTATGGAAGTCGGCTTCGAACGAATCTATCTGACTTCGAGTGCGTGGATCATCTCAACATGATCTAAATTGCCGGCAAGTGACGCATATCCGGCCGCTACCGTGTTGCGAGCAAGTACAAGGGCGGTGACGGGACCAGTTCCACCAGGAACCGGCGTGATAGCCTCAGCAATGCCAATTAGTTCCTCAAAGTCGGCATCTCCGACGAGTTTGTCTCCGAGGACATTGACCCCAAAATCCAGAACGATCGCTTGCTGACGAACCATCTCCGCGGTAACGAGACCAGGATGACCGGCAGCGACGGCGACGATATCCGCCTGCCGAGTGAAATGTGGAAGATCGACAGTCTTGCGGTGGCAGATTGTTACGGTCCCGTTTCGTTGCATAAAAAGTGATGCCATCGGCCGTCCAACGACATTGCTGCGCCCGATTACGCAAACGTTCTTTCCCTCGATTTCAATTCCATAGTGATCGAGTAGTTCGAGACCGCCCTGAGGGGTACTTGGTCGCAGGGATGGAAGTCCGAGATGAAGGCGACCCGCGTTGGTCGGAGTTATCCCGTCGACATCCTTGAGGGGTGACAAGTGTTCGAGCACAGCGTGCGGGTTCAAATGATCGGGAAGGGGCATCAACACTAAGACTCCAGTAATGTCAGGGTCCGCGTTGAGCGCGTGGATTTGTCGGACGAGCTCGGACTCGGAAGTCTGCGCTGGAAGCTCATAGGGGCGGTGACCGATGCCGACCCGGGCGGTTGTGCGCACGATCGACGAACGATAGGCCTCAGCCGAAAGATTTGCGCCGACAAGCATTGTCACGAGTTGAGGTGTCCGACCGCCACGGGCAATCAGATCAACGATCGACGCTTCAATTTCAGTCCGAAGCGTAGCCGCGAGTTCTGACCCCTTCAAGATCTGCGTCATGCGGCGACCTCTTTCGAATCCAATGTTTGCTAATTCGTCGTCTGCACTCTGCCCAGCTCGGTTGGCCCGGCGCCATCGCTGTACCTGCAAACGCCAACATCACTGATACACGCAAGAGTCCGGATTCGCAAAGTATACGCATGAACGTACTCACGATTGTCCCTTCTCTACACAAATGTCGACTCCTCACTAGGTTTTCAAATTTGGATTCTCGTGGACTTTTTGGCACGGGTTGAATTCTCGGAAATCATTCGATTAAAGCTAGGCAAGTTTAGGCAGGTAATCTGAGGATTCGACCCGCTGTCGAGCGCCCAAAGAGTCGTGTTTGCTGTCGAAGAGATCTGAATCTGACGGATTTCTGAAGTCAACGTGGCACGTCTACAGCCCTTCCGATGCGCTTTCGACCAGAAATGTTCAATCAAATTGACGAGAAAACGACAGCGTCAAAGCGTTAATGCCAGGTCAACTGTCGTTGCCGACCGGCGGCTTTTGATACTGTCGTTTAAATTGCCCAGTAATGACAGGATGGCGCCGATACTGTGGAAAAGTGTAGCGCGTCCATTGACAGGCTGACAAAAGGGGTGTACGATCATGTCAACGAGTCATGAGTGTATGACTCTCCGGCACAGAACGGCACTTTGCGCCGCTGTATTGCAACGGTTGGGGGCGACCGATGTTTCAACAGATGAATCTCGATTTTGGGACGAGGTTGAAGCGCTTTCGGGAGGCACACGGTGTCTCGCAGAGCAAGCTGGCGGAACGCGCGGATTTCGATCACAGCTATGTGAGCCGGCTGGAAAGCGGCGCGCGCATGCCTACGCGTGAGGCCGTCGACCGACTCGGTCAAGCGCTTAAGTTGGATCAAGTGGAACTCGACGCACTCCTCGCATCGGCGGGCTTTTTGCCAAGAGATGTGACGAGCTTGCTTTCGAACGAACCAGCGATCGGCGAGGTGCTCGTCCTGCTGCAAGACGAGGCGGTGCCAGTTGAGTATCGGGAGAACATGCGGCAGGTGCTGCGGCTATTGGCGGCCCAAGCGCGGCTGACGAGTCAACAACCGATGCCAGTTACCTTGGCCGGGGTCGCAGCGTAGCGCCGAGAATCTGTTGGTCGACTGACGTGAGGCCATCAAATGGTTCGATCGAAGCGCCCCCGCCGCTCGAACCGTAAAGGTCGAAATTAGGTCGCTTCTCGAGATAGTTGTTGAGGGGCGAGGTTCACGGGCCGAATGAAGTGGTGAAAGCCTCGCCCATAACGGGCGAGGCTTTCATTTTGATCAATTGCTCGATTCTGGTTGACCGGTTTGTATTGGTGCTTTAGCCATGCTGAAGTAGTCATTGATCAGCCGGGCGAATCGAGTCAATGCACTTCCGATAATCCAGTTCGAAGGGTGTACGTTCAATGCTAGTATTGGTTCAGGTTCCGCGACCCGCAGCTCAACGGCTTTCCGATTCCTGGCGGAGGAATTCCCTTGGCTGAGTTTGCCCATCTTCATTTGCACACTGAGTTTTCGCTGCTTGATGGAATGGGCAGGATTAACGAATACGTCGCGCGGGCGAAAGAACTCAGCATCCATCACATGGCCGTGACTGATCATGGAGTCATGTACGCGGCGATGGATTGGTACAAAGCAGGTACGGCAGCGGGTCTGCATCCGATCGTGGGCATGGAAGCCTATCTCGCTGAAGGAAAAGCGTCCGCCCGCGACCGTAAGTCTTATCATCTTTTGCTCTTAGCGGAAAACAACGCCGGATATCGCAATCTGCTCAAACTCGCATCGAAGGCCAGCCTCGAAGGATTCTATTACCGGCCTCGTATCGACCTTGAAATGCTTCAGCAGCATCACGAGGGGATTATTGCGACGTCGGCGTGTCTTGGCGGTCCGGTTGCCAATAACTTCCTTCATCAGAAACCCGAGAGCGCAGTTTCGTACGCGGGCACGCTTTCTGAGATCTTCGGTCCAAATCGGTTTTTCATTGAGATTCAAGATCACGGCTTAAAGGAACAGGTTCAGGTGAATCGAGACCTGATCCCGCTTGCGCGAAAGCTGAATCTGCCGATTGTGGCGACGAATGACGTGCACTACTGCAATCAACAGGATTCTCCGTACCAAGACGTCCTAGTCTGCGTGCAGACGAACTCGATATTGAGTGACCCCAAGCGACTGAAGACCGAAAGTGATCAGCTCTATTTCAAGGGTCCCGAAGAAATGGAGGCGGTCTTTGGAGAAATTCCTGAAGCGCTCGCAAACACAATTCGTATTGCCGAGATGTGCAATTTGGATCTGGGCTTCGAAGGCTATCAAATCCCGAACTTCGAAGCACCTGAGGGCTTCACTTCCGAGACATATCTCGAACATCTCTGTCGACAAGGTCTGAGGAAGTTTTATGGTCGAGAGGACGGTGAGATCGAAGAACGGCTCAACTACGAGCTCGGTGTCATCAATTCGATGGGATTTACAAATTACTTTCTCGTTGTTTGGGATTTTGTCCGGTTTGCAAAGGAGCGAGGGATCCTCGTGGGCCCGGGAAGAGGCTCTGCCGCGGGAAGCATCGTAGCGTATTCGCTGGAGATTACCGCGTTGGATCCAATTCAATATGGGCTGCTCTTCGAGCGATTTTTGAATCCCGCACGAATCACGATGCCTGACATAGATATCGACTTCGCTGATGACCGCAGGTCCGAAGTCATCGACTACGTGGTCAACAAATATGGCGACGATCGGGTTGCGCAAATCGTCACGTTCGGAACGATGGCCGCGAAGGCCTCCCTTCGCGATGTCGGCCGTGCGAAAGGGCTGCCAGTCAACGTCGTCGACCGAATCGCCAAATTGATACCGACCGGACCGAATGTCACCATCAACGGCGCGCTTGGTAAAGTGCCTGAACTCCAAAAGATCTATGACGAGGATGATTCACTTCGGGACTTATTGGACACTGCAAGAAAAGTCGAAGGCATCGCACGCCATGCTTCCACTCACGCTGCTGGAGTGGTGATTTCTCGCGATCCACTCGTCGAACATGTTCCGTTGCAACGCGCAGGTGGCAAGAGCGAAGGCGAAATAACCACTCAGTACCCGATGTCGCGACTCGAAGAAATCGGGCTACTTAAGATGGATTTTCTGGGTCTCAGCACCCTGACCGTTCTGGGTAAGGCGGTAGAGCTTGCCAGGCGAAAAGTTCCCGATCTCACATTGGAAAACATCCCGCTCGACGACGCGAAAACCTATGAATTGCTTTCCCGCGGAGAGACTGTCGGCGTTTTCCAGCTTGAGGGTGGCATGACGACGCGGATGACGATCGATGTCGCCCCGACGAAATTCGAAGATCTCATCGCTTTGATGGCGCTCATCCGGCCTGGTCCGATGGAAATGGCGCCCGATTACATCGAGCGAAAGCACGGTCGCTCGGTCATCAAATACATGCATCCTGAGCTCGAGACGATTTTGCAAGAGACTTATGGCGTCGCGTTGTACCAAGAACAGATCATGCAAATTGCCAATGTCCTCGCTGGATTTTCCATGGCCGAGGGCGATGGCTTGCGCAAAGCGATGGGGAAAAAACTCCCGGAAGAAATGGCCAAGTACCGGGGCCAATTTACTGATGGATGTAAATCACATGGATTGACGGAGGCGCTCGCCAAAGAGATCTACGATCTCATTGAGCGATTCGCAGGTTACGGATTTAACAAGGCACATAGTGCTGCCTACGCGGTCATTGCCGCGCAGACGGCGTACATGAAGGCGAATTATCCCGTTGAGTTCATGGCGGCGCTCCTCTCAACTGATATCGGAAACACTGACAAAATTGTCTTCAATGTTGTTGAGTGCCGACGAGCCAGAATCTCCGTTCTTCCGCCATCCGTGAATTCAAGCGAGGTCGAGTTTTCAGTTGAAGTCGCCGAAGATGGATCTGAATCGGTCAGATTTGGCTTGCGCGCCATTAAGAACGTGGGTGATGGCGCCGCTCGCGCGATCGTCGAGGTAAGATCGCAACTTCCAGAACAGCGGTTCCAGGATCTTGACGCGTTTTGCGAGCAGATCGACTGGTCGGCGGTCAACAAGCGAACTATCGAGGCGATGGCTAAATGCGGTGCGTTTGATTGCTTCGGCTCGCGGTCAGCGGTTATGACTGCACTTGAGTCGGCGATCGCGGCCGGTCAGCAACGGCAACGGGCTGTTTCGCGCGGTCAGATGGGACTCTTTGAGGCAGGATCCACTCCTGCAAAGAGTTCGTCGCCGACGTTGATCACAAGTGGCCACGAGATTTCGCGTCGAGAATTGCTCAAAGCTGAAAAGGAATTTCTTGGTCTCTTCATGAGCGATCATCCGCTCAACGATGTGTTCGCGCATGGCATTCCGTTGGGATATCGCCAGATCGTTGAGATGAACGATCTTCCAACCGGCGAGCGGCTACGAATGGTCGGATTGATCACGTCTATCCGGCGAATTCCGACTCGAACCAACCGCACGATGGCATATGTGGAACTCGAGGATCTGACGGGTAACATTGAGCTCGTTTTGTTCCCCGATGCTTTCGAGAGTCATGCCGACAAGCTTGAAACGGACGCTATTGTGGAAGCTCTCGCCCGAGTCGACCGACGAGGCGAAAAACTTCAGCTCGTGTGTGAATCAGTTTCTTTCGATGTGAGCGCCAAGAATGAACCTCCACCACCAAATCGGGTCGTACATTTGCAGATTCCGGTGTCGGCAGACGTGTGGGACGACATTCGAATCATGCAAGCGATAGACGCGATTCTTAAACGACACGAAGGCGACGACGGCGTCGTGATACATATCCCTTCAGGTCCAAATCAGGTACTGCTTCGCAGCCGAACTCGACGTATTGAGTGGAGTCCAGAGCTCGAGCAAGAGCTGAGTGAAATCCTCGGAATAAGCCGGATCAACTTTGAAATAGAAGGACTGACAGTCGCCGCAGCCGCGAGTTAGCGTTTGCCTCGAGATGAGAGCCAGTCGCTGATCCGGCTTAGAGACCAGCAGTTGAGGATGTTTTCAGGCGTTGCGCTCGCTCGCCGCGCCACCGCGACGCCATATTCGATGTTGGCGAAGCTATCGGGATGATGAGCATCACAATTGATGGTTAAAAGGCAACCTGCTGCCAAAGCCTGACGAGCGAGTTCAGCGTTGAGATCGAGTCGAGCTGGATCCGAATTGATCTCAAGCGCAGTGCCGGTTTTAGCGGCCAACGGGAAGATGACGTCCCAATCGAAATCTCCGCCTTCTCGCTGTTCGAGCAGGCGTCCGCTTGGATGAGCGATGATATCCACGTTTGGGTTCTTTAAAACCCTGCTCAGGCGTTCAGTGAGTTGCTCGCGGGGCTGGCGCAATCCTGAGTGTGTCGAAGCGATCACCAGGTCGAGATTAGACAGCACGTCGTCGTCGAAATCGAGCTCACCTTTGCGGTTCACTTCGACTTCGCAACTCGCAAATAGTCTAATTCCGCTTGTCACTTGTGCTTCTTTTATTTCATTCCTCTGTAGCGCGATACGTTCGGGATCGAGCCCGTTCGCGACACCGAGACTCTTGGAATGATCTGAGATTCCCAGAAATTGGTATCCGCGGTTCTTGGCCGCGGAGGCCATATCGACGATCGAGTATGAGCCGTCGCTCCAAGTTGAGTGCGAGTGAAATTCGCCATTGATGTGGGCGACGGAAACGAGGGAATCGAGTTTCCCGTACTTCGCCAATTCGAATTCATCAATTCCTTGACGAAGCTCCGGCGGAATCCAGGGCAATCCGTTGGCCTGGTAGATAGATTCCTCGGTTGCTGCGTCAGGCAGGTGCCGAAGGAGAGAAACATGCTCGGCGTTTCCGGTTGCCCGGACTAAATCGGTTCCGAACGTCTCTTTGCTTGACAAAATGATGTGCACACCGATGCCGTAAACCGCGCGACCACGGATTGTCATCTCATCGATCTGCTCGATTTCTGAGAGTTGCGAGACTGACTCAACTGCTTGCATCGCGCTTTGGGTGTCGTCCGGAACGAAGACGATGTCAATGTCGCCGACTGTCTCGTTCATTCTGCGGACGCTGCCTGCGATGCTCGCGCGAGCCTCTTCTGCCGACGCACTCAGATCCCGCTCAATCGCCAGCGAAATCGGTCGAGCAGTGCCTAGGAGATATCTGCCCGTTCGGCGCTTCAGTTGCTCAATTCCGGCTTGGATTCGATCGGCGGTTTTAGGGCCAAGGCCCTTTTGAGCAGCGACATTTCCAGAAGCAAGGCCATTTTCCAGTTCAGTGAGATTGGTAATTCCAAGGTCAGTGTAGAGCTTAGCAACAGTCTTTACGCCAACCCCAGGTATTTCGACTATGTCGAGCAAAGTGACCGGAGTGATCTGCTTAAGTTCTTCGAAGGGAGCGTACCGACCTGTTGTAAGGATCTCGTTGATCGCGGCAGCAATTCCTGCACCAACACCGGAAATGTCAGTCAATTCACCCGATTGGGCAAAAACCTTTAGTGGCTGGCCGAGATGACGGATCGCGTCAGCTGCTCGACCATAAGCGCGAACTCTGAATGCGCTTTCGCCAGAAAGCTCGAGGAGTTTGCCGTACTGTTCGAGCGTCTGGGCGATCTGCTCGTTTGTCATAACGCGAGTACTGGAACTCGTGATAACCGTTGAGCGTCGTCGTCAGGAAGTCGATCGGTCGCCTTAAAAAGGCATCGAAGAACGCTCGGAGCGTGGTCTGCGAGAACAAGAGCAGCGTCTCCTGGGCGAATGATCTCGAGCGTCCGGTTTACCGCTCTTCGCTCAGTTGTCGTGTGCACGATGACCGGCGGAATGTCGTTCAGGGCGATTCCCTGGCGGATAAGACTCGCTCGATCTGGTTGATCTCGCTCAGAGTGCAACACAACGACAGAGCTCGTTCGTCCAAGGAGCCTGCCAACCTCGACCAGTTCCGATTCGCTGATCTCCTCCATCTTGCCGGCGACGGTAAGTAATCTATTTCGAGGTAAATCGCGCACAGCTCGAAGCGCTGGCCTCAGGAACCAAGATGGGTCCGGTCGCTCGACGATGGCGGTTGCTCCTTCAAGTTCGATGACATTGAAGGCTCCGGGCAAGAGCAATGGATCAGGTTCATAGTCGACGAGCGCTTGTCCGATTTTATGTGCGGGCAATCCACATGCGCGGGCAACCGCGGCCGCGACCATCATGTTGAGCGTTTGAAAACCTGCTTCTCCTCGTAAGGTGTATGGCAGGTCGGCGGGGAAGCAAATCGACTCGGCATTGACCGCGGTTCCGATCCTGATCCCGCCGCCATTTGACCAGATTGCTTGTCCGCCCGATCGAAGGTGAGACTTTAGAAGCGGTGTGTCTTTGCTTTGGCCCGCGAGAATCGCGGGCGCCCGGAACTCGATTTCTTCGCCTGAAACCGCATAGTCTTCGCCATTCAGAATTAAAGCGCCGGCGTCGTGGACCGCGGCCAATAGAGTCGGCAGCGCGGACATTGCCCGTTTGGCTTCGTCCTGGATCAGACAGGCATCGTTGTTGGCACAGACGTTGGTAACCGCGACGACTGGATACGCCTGCTTCGGGAGCTTGACCGCATTGACCGTCGCCCAATCCAGCTCTTGGATCGCGACATCCAGACTGCCCTCGGCAAGTTTGCCCAAGGCGCGAGTCCATGGCGCCAATTCTCCACGTTGTCGACGACCTTGGATTTCTACACCGGCGTTCGTCCACGTCGCTGTTCGCAGTCCAGATGCGCGAAAGATTGCATCCAATGCTCGAACAACAGTTGACTTGCCGCGGGAACCCGCAACCGCAATGACTGGAACTGAGCAGTGCTTGCGAACCAAGTCACGCCAGATTTCGAAAGACGATGGAACCAGCACTTCATCGTGATTGGTCCGAACTGCGGCCTCGATCACTTCACATATCGCTCTTTACGATGGCGCTGGCTGAGCCAGCGCCCCTAATAACGATGGCAAGATGCCTCGAAAGGCCATCGCCCGATGGCTAATCTGGTTTTTTTCTTCTGGCGGGACTTCCGCCATTGTTCTGCCATCCGGCAGGACAAACATCGAGTCATATCCGAAACCAAATGACCCACGCTCTTCGAACCCAATGGCGCCTTCGACGCAACCCTCTGCGGTAGCCATGACCCGACCATGGAGGGCCAGCGCCACAGAGCATCGAAAACGCGCCCGTCGTTCTTCTTCTGGGATACCCCGAAGGTCAGCGAACAGCTTTTCTCGATTGCGGGCGGCGTCCGCCGGCTCTCCGGAATAGCGAGCCGAGTAGATTCCTGGCAACCCACAAAGCGCGTCGACTTCAAGGCCGGAGTCATCGGCCAATGCGAGCATGCCGGACTTGGAGGACGCGACTTCGGCCTTGACCCGTGCGATCTCCTCAAATGATTCGCCGTCTTCTGGGGGGAGCTCAATCGGCAATGTAAGAAGCGAAATCACCTCGAACTTCAAAGGAAGCAACCTTCGAAATTCGTCGACTTTTCCTGGATTTGATGTTGCCAGCAAGACGCCAGAGTTCACGCGATCGTCCATTCCTATTCACACTAGTTTACGCCGAACCACCAACTCTTGATCTAGGCGGAAGATCTCATTTGAGTTGTGACTTGTTGTGTCTGCGACATGTTCGACCGGTACTTCTAGCAAATCGGCCAGGTAATTTGCGATCACTGGAATGTTCGCTGGCTCATTTCTCCGGGCTCTCACGCCGGCGGGAATGAGGTACGGGGAATCGGTTTCAAGCACAATGTTTTCAAGTGGAATCCCTTTGATCAGATCGCGAATTGGTCCCGAGCTTGCGCGAGTCATCAACCCCCCAATTCCGAAGAGGTAGTCGCGCTCCAATCCCAATTTGAGCAGCTCGACATCACCTTCGAAACTGTGAAGAATGCAGCGGAGCCCTTTGGGAGCGGCTTCGAGAACCCGATGAACCTCGTCGGTCGCAGCACGTTGATGAATGACCACGGGCAACTTGAGCTTGATTGCAAGCGCAAGTTGGGCCTCGAAAGCCGACAACTGAAGATCCAGCGTCGGTCCGCTGCGAAAGAGATCAATTCCAATCTCGCCAATCGCCACCGCCCCACTCGCGCCAATCGCTGTCTCCAGTTCGTCGACCATGTTTGAATTGAATTGTCCAGCCGACTGCGGGTGCAACCCGAGCGTGATGGCAACACCATCAAACTGGCGGGCGAGTTGAATCGATGTATCCCACTTCGCCGGCTCATAACCGATGTTGACGATCCGAGTCACGCCTGCGACACGCGCACGAGATATGACGTCAGCGACGTCGCCGGCGAATTGCTCGTCATCCAAGTGCGCATGTGAATCGACAAACTTTAAGTTGGCGCGGGTTGTCATTTCACGGTCACGCTCTTCGCAAGATTTCGCGGCTTGTCAGGATCATTGCCTCGAAGCAACGCCGTGTAATAGCCAAGCATCTGCGCGGGGAGCGCCTGGACAAGCGGGGAGGCATCGCCTACGTCCGGAGTTTCTAGGTGGACATCGAATACCGGATCGTTGTCCGGACCTATGCCAATGATGTATCCACCACGACTTTTTAGTTCCATTGCGCCGGAGAGAATATCGGCTCTCGTCTCATCCCGCGGCGCGTAGACGACGCAGGGCGTGTTCGGCGCGACGAGCGCGATGACGCCGTGTTTCAGTTCCCCGCCGGCAAAGCCCTCGGCATGTATATAGCTAACCTCTTTAATTTTGAGCGCGGCTTCAAGAGCTGTTGGATATGAAAGCCCACGACCGATGACAAACAAGTGCTCTGCCTGATAAATGTCGCGAGCAATTTCTTGGATGCGACTGGCCCTTCCATCGGCTAGCATGTCTCGCAATCCAGCTGCGGCCTTTAGGACGAGTTCTCTTCCACATCCGTAATTGCCCTGAATCGCGTATGCGGATAACAAGAGAACCGCAACTTTCGCGGTATATGCTTTTGTCGAGAGGACGCACTGCTCAGGTCCGGCGTTGAGATGAACTCGTAGATCGACCATCCGATCAAGGGTCGAATTGGCCACATTCACTAAGGCGCCAAGCCGAGCATCTCGGCGCTTGGCGGCCAACATCCCTTCAATGATGTCGGCGGTTTCCCCGCTTTGTGACAAAGCAACGACCAGACTTCGCGGCGTAATGAAGTGTTCGTGGTATTTGAACTCCGAGCCCACGACGAAGTTCACGTGCCGGGATGCGATCCTCGAGAACAAGTAGGACCCGGTCAGAGCTGCATACGAAGCGGTTCCGCAGCCGACAAAGAAGGTTCCATACGAATCGGCGATCGCGTCTGAAAGAGCGACGATCGAGTCTTTAGACTCAGTCGCAAGCCGCTCGAGTACCTCAGGTTGCTCGGTCATTTCTTTCGCCATGAAATGCGCATGACCACTGAGATCAAGACTTCCCACGTCCGACTGCAGAGGCACAAATTGACCTGAAATTTCGTCGAGCGTTTGGAAATCGAAGAGCGCCACGCCGTCGTGGCCGAGGCGGACGATCTGACCGTCTTCCATATACAGAACTTCGCTTGCTTGGCCGGCCAAAGCGATCGCGTCAGAAGCGATCAGAGCTCCGTTTTGCCCGGCGCCAACCACGAGAGGAGAAACATTTTTCGCGGCTACTATCTCTCGCGTGCGGCAATCCAACGCGATGACGGCGTTCAACCCCTCCAATCGCGAGAAAGCTCGTCGAAACGCTGTGAGGAGGTTCCCTGGTTGATTCGCCAACTCATCCTCGATGAGATGAGCGACAACCTCACTGTCAGTTTCCGAGTGAAATTCATGACCGCGGGTGATCAACTCGTCGCGCAGCGTTCGAAAATTCTCGATGATGCCGTTGTGAATAACGGCAAGTTTGCCGGTACAGTCAAGATGAGGGTGAGCGTTAGCGCCAGTGACTCCTCCGTGCGTCGCCCACCTTGTGTGTCCAAATCCCAAATCGGATGAAGGGAAATCGACTGTCGCGTCGCCAATTTTTCCTGGCTGTTTGGCAATTTCGATGTGATTATTGACCGCGATTCCGACTCCCCATGAGTCGTACCCTCGATACTCCAGCGATTTCAATGCGTCAATGACGATTGGACCAAGGTCCTTGGGTTCACCGACGTAGCCGTAAATACCGCACATGTCGTTCAATCCTTTGGAGAAACCCTCGTAACCTATTTCTCACCGAGATACAGTCGCGACAAGGCCAGAACTAGGAAAACCTGCCTGTGAGCCGGTCAACTAGCGGGAATCTGAATTGCGTCATCTTTGTGCGGTGCGGAGTGGAGAGGATACCTGATGAGAGCACGCTGATCGATCATTGTGGGCGAGTCACCTCGCTCGTTTGCCTCGATCATGACGACAGTGCTTGCCGGGAGGTCACCCGCCGAATGGTTCGATAGACCTCCGCCTCGTCAACTCGCGTCCTCCGTGCGAGTCCCGGCGCTCAAATGGTTCCAAAATACCGACTCTCAACTCGTTTGCCGCAACTGTCTTGATTCTACGCCTGTTGCCCGACGGTCACAATGGGTTCGACTATACTTTTGTACGTATTAGAAACCGGGTTCGTTTCGTATTTATCAAAGGATTGGGACATTGATCGGTCGCTACACCAGACCCGAGATGGGTGCGGCTTGGAGCGACGAACGGAAGATCGATACATGGCTTGCAGTCGAAAAAGCAGTCTGTGAAGCCTGGTATCAACGCGGTCAGATCCCAGACTGGGCGATCGAGTCGATTCGCACTGCCACCTGCTCTCTCGGAAGGATGCAGGAAATCGAGCGCGAAACGGATCACGATGTTATCGCATTCCTCAGAGCAACCGGAGAAACTGCCGGGGATGCCGCCCGATTCATCCATCTCGGTTTGACGAGCTCAGATGTCGTCGATACCGCGCTCGCAATCACCGCAACTCAAGCCGGGCAATTGCTCCACGCCGAACTCGAACGATTGATTGCGATCGTCGGCGACCAAGCGATCAAGCACCGTGACACGCTTATGATCGGCCGGACTCACGGAATTCACGCTGAGCCGACAACATTTGGCCTGAAACTGGCCGTCTGGTATGACGAGTTGCGCCGTCATCGGCGACGACTCGAGCTAGCGCAAGAAGACATGGCGGTTGGCAAGCTCTCGGGCGCCGTTGGAACCCATGCCCATGTACCGATTGATCTTGAACAAGAAGTTTGCAACGCGCTCGGACTCTCTGCAGCGCCCGCATCGACCCAGATCCTGCAACGCGATCGCCACGCTTTTTTTCTGTCAGTGTTAGCTGGTGTTGGCTCGACGCTCGAGAAAATATCCGTCGAAATTCGCCACTTGCAACGGACAGAAATTCGAGAAGCCGAGGAGCCGTTCAAACCCGGAAATCAAGGATCCTCGGCGATGCCCCATAAGCGAAACCCACATGAATCGGAGCGGATATCCGGACTTGCGCGCTTATTACGCGGCTATGCATTAACCGCGAGCGAAAACGTCGCGCTTTGGCATGAACGGGATATTAGCCACAGTTCGACTGAGCGAATTATCTTCCCGGACTCATGTATCGTGCTTGACTACATGCTTGATCTCGTTTCCGATTTAGTCGAGCATTTAGTTGTCTATCCAGAGAGGATGCGCACAAATCTCGACTTGACGGGCGGATTGATCTACTCCCAGGCGGTTCTTCTAGCGCTTGTCGAAGCCGGAATGGACCGGCAGCGGGCTTACAAGCTAGTGCAACGCCACGCTATGTCTGCGTGGGACGGGGATCAATCGTTCGCCGAGCTGCTGATGAGTGATCCTGAAGTCGTGGAGCGACTCTCGGCGGATAAGCTCGTCGAGCTTTTCAATCCGTATGAGCAGTTACGAGAAGTAGATAAAATCTTTGCGCGTTTGGGTCTGCTTCAAGCAGAGCCTGCGATGGCAGATGGGACATGACGATTTGATACCTGCGGTACGTGAAACGACGCTCGCAGATCTCCCTCTCTACCGACGAGGCAAGGTGCGAGACACCTACGATCTTGGCGATTCACTCTTGATGGTCGCGTCTGATCGAATCTCAGCGTATGACGTTGTACTTCCCTCGACGATTCCCCTCAAAGGCGCGATCCTGACGCAACTTTCCCGATTTTGGTTTCAACGGACAACCACGATTTTTCCCAACCATCTCATCTCGGCGGATATCCGCGAGTTTCCGGAATCGCTTCACCGTTATACGGACCAGCTCCGCGGTCGAGGAATGATTGTGCGGAAGGCCGAACGCATCGATGTCGAATGCGTCGTTCGCGGTCACATTGCCGGTTCCGCCTGGGCTGAGTATTCAAAGTCAGGAACGATCTGTGGGGAACTTATGCCCGAGGGCCTTCGCCAAGCAGACCGATTGCCTGAACCGATATTCACCCCTGCCATCAAAAATGACACCGGTCATGACGAAAACATCTCGATTCTTATGTTGTCGAGAGTCGTCGGAGAGGATTTGGCGCAAAGTCTCGAAGAGGCGAGTAAGGCGTTGTATCAAACTGCGGCCGATGTCGCGCGCAGAAAAGGAATCATTATCGCCGACACCAAATTTGAGTTTGGATTTGTCGACGGACAGTTAACGCTGATTGACGAAATGGTCACTCCGGACAGTTCTCGTTTCTGGAACTCCTCGACGTACGAACCTGGCAAGGACCAGCCGAGTTTCGACAAACAATATGTTCGGGATTGGCTCACCGAAGTGGGGTGGGATCGGCAACCTCCAGGACCCGCTTTGCCTCCAGAAGTCATCGCTGGAACTGGAAGGCGTTATCACGAGGCATTCAAGCGTCTGACCGGCTCGACCTTACGATTGGATTAATTGCGAGATGACAACGAATGACTGACTCCATGTCGTGGCGAGCGGAGGTGATCGTTCTCCCAAAGGAAGGGGTTAATGATCCTGAAGGTGAAGCCATCCTGGGCGGGCTGAAATCGCTTGGCTATGGTGACGTCGAACGCGTTACCGCCGGGCGCCTCCTACGACTAACGGTTCGGGCAAGCGACAAATCGTCGGCGTTGCAAACGGTTTCCAAAATGTGCGACCAACTTCTCGCGAATCCAGTGATCGAGGCCTATAAAGTTGAAATCGAACCTGCGAACGGACAGGAGTGAGCGTGGGTTCCAAGGTTGGCGTAATTTCATTTCCTGGAAGCAATGGTGATCAGGACGCGCTGCACGCTGTTAGCGTGAGCATGGGCGTGCCGTCTCGGATGATCGACTACCGGGAATCGGATCTGTCCGAGTTCGGCGCGATCATACTGCCAGGCGGCTTTTCCTATGGAGATCACCTACGTTGCGGGGCTATTGCTCGATTCGCGCCGATTATGACCCCATTGAAGGCATTTGCCGAAGCAGGCGGTCCGGTATTGGGAATTTGCAATGGCTTCCAAATTCTTGCCGAGGCGCACCTGTTGCCTGGAGCGTTATTGCGAAACCGGTCGCTTTCGTTTCAATGCACATGGCTGATGCTTCGAATCGAAAATGTTTCCACGACTTGGACCTCGAGTCTCAAAGAAGACGACGTACTTCGACTACCAATTGCGAACGGCGAGGGTTGCTTTTTCGCTCAGGATTCCGATCTCAAACGCCTGGAGGCAAGCGGACAGATCGTGGCTCGTTACTGCGATGAGCATGGTGAAGTCACTCCATCCGCGAATCCGAACGGATCATCAGGTAACATCGCGGGCGTTTCAAATCGTGCCGGCAACGTTGTCGGACTGATGCCTCACCCAGAACGAGCGGCTGACAAACTGATCGGCGGCGCCGACGGATTGAAGATGTTGAACTCTGTGCTCAGCCACCTTGCAGTTCCCGCCTAGACTGCGTTTCTGACTGCGAAGGAAGGAGTTTTCGGTTGGCGATCGCCCTTGGACAGTGGCGAGAAGTCGCATTGAGCGACGACGAGTATGAGCTGATTCTCGAAAAACTTGGACGCGAACCAACTCCCGTCGAACTTGGAATGTTTGGCGCAATGTGGAGCGAGCATTGCGGTTATAAGCATTCCCGGCCCCTTCTCAAACAACTTCCGACGACTGCGCCTTGGGTTCTCAAGGGACCCGGGGAGAACGCAGGCGCGATCGACATTGGCGATGGGCTTGCAGTTGTCTTCAAGGTGGAGTCACATAATCATCCGAGCGCAGTTGAGCCCTATCAAGGCGCGGCGACAGGTGTTGGCGGCATCGTCCGCGATATCTTCACGATGGGTGCTCGACCAGTGGCGATCCTTGACTCGCTCCGATTTGGTCCGCTGGAGGTCGCACGTAACCGATATCTCTTTGAGAACGTTGTCGGGGGAATCGGTGGGTATGGAAACTGCCTTGGCATTCCCACCGTCGGCGGAGAGATAGCGTTTGACAAGAGCTACAACGGCAATCCGCTCGTCAACGCGATGTGCATCGGGGTGACAGAGCATGACTCGATTCATGCGCGCGAAAGCGAGTGGTCCCGGAAACGTCATCATGCTCATCGGCGCTGATACGGGCCGGGACGGTGTCCACGGCGCGACGTTCGCCTCAGTTGACGATCCGGAAGCGTCGCATCGCGGCGTCATCCAGGTCGGCAACCCATTTCTGGAGAAGCTACTTCTTGAGGCCTGCCTCGAGCTACTGCAAGGTGACGACGTCGTTGCCATGCAAGATCTGGGCGCAGCTGGCTTAACGAGTTCGACTGTCGAATGTGCGAGCAGAGGCGAAGTCGGCGCTGAAATTGACGTCGCTCTCGTTCCTAGGCGGGCAGACAACATGACCCCTTACGAAGTCATGTTGAGTGAAAGCCAAGAACGGATGCTGCTGGTTGTTCGACCAGAAGGCGTTGAGCGAGTACAAGAAATTGTCGGTCGATGGACGCTACACGCGAACGCGATTGGGCATGTAACCGACGACGGCAACGTTCGAATTTTGGATTCTGGGTTTGTGGTTGCGGATGTGCCCGCACGCATTTTCACCGACGATTGCCCGGCTTATGTTCGAGACGCTGCCGAGGCAAGCGAAGTCGTTGCCGCGCGGAACCGGAATCTCGATGATCTTGCGGACTTGGTCCCAGGATGTGGTGAAAACTCTGTTGGCGAAACATTGTTGCGTCTACTGTCGTCTCCCAATATCGGCAGCAGGCGATCAGTCTTCACGCGATACGACTACACGATTCAGACGAATACCGTAGTTCCGCCGGGTCGAGCTGATGCCGCCGTTTTGCGCATCAAGGGAAGTGATCGAGGCATCGCTGCCGCGATCGATTGCAATTCCCGATATTGCTGGCTCGATCCTGAACTCGGGACGATGCACGCAGTCGCTGAGGCCACCCGAAATGTTTCATGCACGGGCGCGATGCCTCTAGCGCTGACGAACTGTTTGAACTTCGGCAATCCGGAAAAGGCAGCCGGCTATTATCAGTTGTCCCGGGCAGTCGCAGGCATGGCGCGAGCCAGCAAAGCTCTTTCGGTTCCAGTTGTGAGCGGCAACGTCAGTTTGTACAACGAGACTGCGGAGTCTGCGATTTTTCCGACTCCTACCATCGGAGCGGTTGGTGTACTAGAAAACGTTCGATCACACGCGACGATGGTTTGGGGCGATGGAGAAACAGTTCTCTTGTTGGGAGATTCTGAAACGTCAATTGGCGGCTCCGAGTATCTCTCCGTCGTTCATAACTTCGTGGCCGGAGCTCCACCCGAACTTGTTTTAACTAAGGAACTCGCAGTTCAGGGCGCTGTTCGCGATCTGATCGCGCGCGGCCTCATAAAAACGGCACATGATTGCTCACTCGGAGGACTCGCCGTGGCCCTATCGGAAATGGCGCTTGCTTCCAATATCGGTATCGCAATCTCGGATGAGATTCCAGTCGGCACTAGTGGCAGGCGCGATGCATTGTGGTTTGGTGAATCAGCGTCGCGAATCATCGTGACATGCAATGAAGCAACAACCGAGACTGTCCACGCGAGTTTGAAAGGCGCGAATCCTGAGGTGCGCGTCGAAGTCATTGGTTCAACGGGAGGACGGGAAATACGACTTGGAGGTGATGCAGTAGTTTCTTTGGACGAAGCGCGAACACGGTACGACAGTGCGCTGGCCAATTAGCTTGGTGGAGGTACGCGGCGTCTGCAGATGGTAGACTTGAGTTGGCGAATTGGCCTGCCGGGGGAGCCGATGGTGTCTGACAAACCGCACGAGGAGTGCGGAGTCTTTGGAATCTTCGCTCCAGGCGAAGATGTCGCGCGACTTACCTTCTTTGGCCTTTACGCACTTCAACATCGCGGTCAAGAAAGCGCTGGTATCGCCACGTCTGATGGCGACCGCATCTCGATCCGCACCCACCTCGGACTCGTTAACCAAGCCTTCGATGAAGAGGATCTGGAAGACCTTCCCGGCCACATCGCGGTTGGTCACGCTCGTTATTCCACATCCGGATCGACGAATGCTTGTAACGCGGGGCCCATGGTCGCTGACACTGAGTTTGGGCCCATCGCCGTCGCCCATAATGGCAATCTTACAAACGCGTTCGCGCTGCGAGAAGAACTCGAGCTCAAGGGCGAAAGATTTTTTGCCACGTCGGATAGCGAAATTTTGACTAGACTCATCGCGCGAAGTCCCGGCGACACCTTGGTAGAGAAGATTCGCCGGGCCATGCCGCGGATGATCGGCGCGTTCAGTTTGGCCATTCTGACGAAAGACAGATTGCTTGCGGTTCGCGATCCGCTTGGTGTCCGACCTCTGTGCATCGGTCGGCTCCGCGATCACTGGGTAGTCGCATCTGAAAGCTGCGCGCTGATGACCATCGGCGCCGACTTCGAACGCGAGGTTGAGCCCGGCGAAATCATAGAGATTTCGAGCGAAGGTCTCCAATCAAACCTATCATCTGAGCCGTCACGGCACGCGATGTGTCTGTTTGAACTCATTTACTTTGCCCGCCCGGACAGCATCATTCAGGGCCAACGCCTTCATCTCGTTCGACAGCGAATGGGTGAGGAGTTGGCAAAGGAAGCGCCTGCCGACGCTGACATCGTCGTTGGTCTCCCAGACTCAGCAGTTCCCGCGGCAATCGGATTCGCCCGACAGTCGGGTTTGCCATACACCGAGGCGCTCATCAAGAATAGATACATCGGTCGAACCTTCATCCAGCCGGATCAGCATTTGCGCGAGATGGGCGTTTCACTCAAATTCAATGCCCTTCCAGAAGTGCTCGAAGGCAAGCGAGTAGTGCTCGTCGATGACACAATTGTTCGGGGTACGACGAGCAAGCCAATCGTGCAACTCCTTCGAAATGCAGGAGCCAAGGAAGTTCACATGCGCGTGCACGCGCCACCCATGATGTGGCCGTGCTACCTCGGCGTTGATCTCGCGAGACGCGAAGAATTGATTGCCGCGAGAATGAGCGTACCCGAAATCGGGAAGTTCATCGGCGCGGATAGCATCGGCTATCTTTCCCTTGATGGGTTGCTCAACGCGATTGGCGTCGCCTCGACAGGATTCTGCACAGGATGCCTGACTGGTCGCTATCCCGTTCCGGTTCAACTCGAGATGGACAAACTCGTTCTCGAACGAGTCTAGAGAACAAGTTGCTTGAAGTCCGAGACCGGACATAGCTAAAATCTTGCGGCTCATAAAGAAGCAATGGAAGAGGAGCAAACCTTGGTGCCGGATTCCGACGCCACTTCTGACGAGATTGTCGAAGCGTTACGAGAAACACCGCTCTACGAACGGCACGTCGCGTTGGGAGCCCGAATAGTTCCCTTCGCCGGATACTCGATGCCGGTGCAATATAGCGGGATCCTGAACGAACACAAAGCCGTACGCAGCGCTGCGGGATTGTTCGATCTTGGTCACATGGGACAAGTCGACGTCACCGGTCCCGACGCATTGAACTACCTGCAGTACGTGACGACGAACGACGTTTCGTCCCTCGAACCTGGACAAGCTCACTATTCGCTTCTCCCGAATGATCGGGGCGGCGTGATTGATGACATCATCATCTATCGACGTCCACGTGGCGATGGCTTCATGGTTGTCATCAATGCCTCCAATCACGAAAAAGACGTCAGCTGGCTGTTGAACCTGCGGAATATGAGGACTGATTTTGACGTCTCAGTCGAGGACATTTCGGATCAAACTGGAATGATTGCGATTCAAGGTCCCAGAGCTGTCGAGATCGTGCAGAAATTGACAGACGCCGTTCTGCATTCGATGCCATATTTCTCGTGGCAATCGGCGAACGTCGCCGGCATTCCTTCGATGATGGCAAGAACTGGATACACGGGCGAGGATGGGTTCGAGTTCTACACGAAGATCGACCAAATCGGGGAACTTTGGGATGCGCTCCTTCAAGCAGGCAATACAGAAGGCGAGGTGCCGGTTGGACTGGGAGCTCGCGATACTCTTCGCCTCGAAGCGCGGATGCCACTTTATGGCAACGAGTTGGGCGACGATATTAGTCCACTTGAAGCTGGGCTTGGCTGGGCAGTCAAACTCGATAAGGGCGATTTCATCGGTCGCGAGCACATTGCGGCGATGAAAGAACATGGCCCGCCCCGTCGTACGGTTGGATTTGCATTTACTGAACGGGCGGGATCGCCGAGATCGCATTACGACGTTCAAGTTGATGGGCAAACGGTGGGCTACGTGACAAGCGGCGCGATGTCGCCGACTCTTGGCCAAAATATAGGATTGGCACTCGTCGATCGCGACGTTGCAGGAGTTGGCAAGCCGTTAGAGATCGTCGTTCGAGACAAGCCGGTCAAAGCAGTCCAAGTTAAAACTCCGTTTTACAAGCGAGACTACTAACCAATTCGACTCTCCTCATCTGCAGGCTTGAAAGGAATGCAAAGAATGGCGGCGCCGAAAGATTTGCGATTCACGAAGACGCACGAGTGGGTAAGACTCGACGGCGATGTAGCCACGCTTGGTCTGACTGACTTTGCACAAAACGAATTGGGTGACATAACATATCTTGAGCTGCCTGATGTTGGAACTTCGGTCACTCATGATGAGCCCTTCGGTGTTGTCGAATCTGTGAAAGCTGCATCAGATATCTACGCTCCAGTCGACGGCGAAGTCATTGAGCGGAACGACGCGGCGATTGATGCACCGGAAGTAGTCAATAGCTCGCCCTATGGTGACGCATGGCTTATCAAGGTCCGGGTGGAGGATCCTGCACAAGTTGAATCGCTCATGGATCCCGCAACGTACGATGATTTCGCCGAAGCGGCGAGTCACTAATATTCGCAGGCAGAATTGCCAATCCACTGCGGAAGGAATCCCAACTTCAATGACGTTCAATCCCCACACTCAGGCCGATCGTGAGCAAATGCTCGCCGCGATCGGTGTTGAATCAATTGACCGGCTCTTCGATGTCATTCCGGAGTCGATTCGATTCCCAAATCTCGATCTGCCGCGACTGCTTACAGAAATGGAAGCTGCAGCGCGAATGCAGCAACTAGCCAGTCGAAATTTCTTTCCCACCAACGGAAACACATTTCTCGGTGCTGGCTCCTACCATCACTTCGTACCTGCCACGGTGGGCCAAATTCTAGCAAGGGGCGAGTTCTACACGGCGTACACGCCCTATCAACCGGAAGTCTCCCAAGGCACCCTGCAAGTCATTTATGAGTTCCAGTCGATGGTGGCTTCGTTGCTCGGCATGGATGTCGCGAACGCGTCGATGTACGACGGCGCAACCGCGCTGGCGGAAGGCGCGTTGATTCCCATATCGGCAACGAAGAAACGCCATCGGATCGTCGTTTCAGGAACAGTTCATCCTGGCTATCGCGAAGTCCTGAAAACCTACTGCACAGCTTTGGCGGTCGACTTGGTTGAGTTACCAGTGCCGACCGAATCTTTTGTGACGACGGTCGACGACATTCGTCCGCACCTTTCGGAAGACCTCGCCGCGGTAGTTGTTCAGTATCCTAACTTCTTTGGCGCCATCGAAGACATTGAGGCTTTGGGCGCCGCCGCGCATGACGCGGGCGGTTCGCTCGTGGTGAGCACGCTTCCTGTGCCGCTCGGTTTGCTTAAACCACCCGGCGAACTCGGGGCTGATGTAGTCGCAGCAGAAGGACAATCGCTCGGCGTTGCGCAGAGCTATGGCGGACCATACGTAGGTTTGCTCGCGACGAAGCAAGAGTTCATTCGCCAGATGCCGGGTCGTCTCGCCGGCGTCACGACCGACGCTGAAGGGAAACGCGGTTTCGTCCTCACGCTACAGACTCGCGAGCAACATATCCGCCGCGAGAAAGCGACCAGCAATATCTGCACGAATCAAGGTCTCATGGCGACTGCCGCAACCGTCTACATGGCGTCGCTCGGCCCTGAAGGATTCAAGGAGGTCGCAAACCGCTCCCATCAGAATGCTCACTATCTTGCTACTGAAATTGACAAACTCAACGGATACGACCTTGCACTTTCGGAGCCGTTTTTCCATGAGTTTGTCGTGCGGACCCCGACATCTGGTCGCCAAATCAATGCACGCCTTGCGAACGCGGGAATTATTGGTGGCTATGATTTGAGCAACGTCGATCCATCGCTGGATCACCATTTGCTTTTTTGCGCGACCGAGCTCAATGGCAAAGAAAGCATCGATCATTTGATCGCCGCGTTGAAGTAGGCCGTTCAAATTTCAGTAGATCGGAAGAACTCGAAGAGTCTCGACGTCATTTTGTTATACTCCTTTGTCGCCCGCCAGAATTGACGGGCAGTTTGTACGTGCCTTCGATTTCAGGTTGAAACGGTCAAGTTATCTCCAAGCGTCTGGGAAGTACGCGGAAGAAAGCGGCGAAGAACTCAGTGACCAAGCCAATTGTCGCCATCGTAGGACGTCCAAACGTCGGCAAGTCAACGCTATTCAACAGGTTGGTGGGCGAGCGACGAGCGATTGTCGAAGACGAGCCCGGCACGACTCGTGATCGCGTCTACGGAACGACCGATTGGGGAGGGCTCGAATTCACAGTCGTTGACACTGCCGGCCTCCAAGATGAAGAAGAAATCTCAACCTCATCACTTGTCGACATTGCCCGGTGGACAACCCAACAAGCACGGCACGCGATTGAGGAAGCTGACGTCATCCTCTTCATGGTTGATACGAAAACAGGAATCACGTCCGGCGATTTCGAAGTAGCGGAGATCCTCCGAAGAGCCGAAAAGCCGACCATCCTCGTCGCCAATAAAGCTGAGAATGCCGAACGTCGTGATAGCGCGTACGAGTTCTACAATCTCGGCCTGGGTGACGTTTTCACCATCTCCGCATATCACGGCACGGGCACGGGCGACCTCTTAGACCGAATCGTTGAAGCTCTGCCAGAGGCCGAAGATGAGCTTGAGACAGAAGGCCCGAACATCGCGATCGTCGGGCGACCGAATGTCGGTAAAAGTCGCCTGCTCAACTCTTTGCTCGGCCAGGAACGGGCAATTGTCAGCGATGTTCCGGGAACGACACGAGACAGCCTCGATACACAGCTCATTTGGGCGGGTCAACCTCTAACGCTGATCGACACCGCTGGCATTCGCCGCCGGGGCCGAATTGAACAAGGGATCGAGCGGTTCAGCGTGCTTCGTTCCATGCGAGCCATTGACCGCTCAGACGTCGTCCTTCTGCTGATTGACGCAAACGAGGGATTTACTGCCCAAGATCTACACATTGCTGGGTATGTTGAAGAGCAAAAAAAAGGCATTGTCGTTGTCGTCAACAAATGGGATCTTGTCGAAAAAGACACCAAAACGATGGACGACTACCGCGAGAAGGCTAAGGAAGAACTTGTCTTTCTGCCTTACGCATCGGTCCTCTTCATATCAGCGAAGTATGGACAGCGCGTGCAGCAAGTCCTAGAAGAAGCGCTTTCAGTTGTCACAGAACGTCAAAAACGGATCTCCACGTCAACGCTGAATAAAGTGCTTCGCGACGCAGTCGCGAAGCACCCACCGCCGAGCAAGCCCGGCAAATGGATCAAGTTCTATTACGCGACACAAGTCGATGTCGCCCCGCCAACGTTCGTGTTTTTTTGCAACGATCCGGCATCGATCCATTTTTCGTATCGCCGGTACCTTGAGAACGAGTTGCGCGCGACGTGTGGATTCCACGGAACGCCCATTCGAATGAGCTTCCGCGGCCGTGAGGAGGCCGTTTAACGTGAGTGACCTCGGTGGTTTAGCCATGATCGTTCTGGCTTTTGCACTTGGCGCGATCCCTTGGGGAGTTGTCCTCGGCCGAGTCCTTCATCGAACTGATCTTCGGGATCATGGGAGTGGCAATATCGGTACGACGAACGCCTACCGTGTGCTGGGTTGGCGATTCTCTGTCGCCGTGATGGCGCTGGATATCCTCAAAGGAGCGTTTCCGGTCCTGCTCACGAGATGGTTAGGCGGCGGCGATTGGTTGCAAGCCATCGTCGCGGTGACGACTGTTGCCGGCCACTGTTGGTCTCCGTTTATTGGTTTCCGCGGCGGAAAGGGCGTTGCGACGACCGCCGGTGCGGCGGCAGCGCTTACGCCATGGGTTTTGCTCGCGTTTCCCTTAATGGTCGGTATCGTTGCTCGTTGGCGATATGTGTCGCTCGCCTCAATTATTGGCGTGATTTCCGCGGCCCTAGGAGTTACCGTCGCCTTTTTCATTGGTCGTGGAAACGCGTCCTGGGTATTCGCGCTTTGGGCGATGACCGCGATCATTGTCTTCCAGCACCGAACAAATATCGACCGGTTGCGAAGTGGCAGCGAGCGCAGATTAACCAGGCGGAAGCGGGTGGCGACCGCAGGTCATGCGCTTCGCTAGACCATTGCACCAGTCTACGAATCGCCCGTTGAGTACCCATCCGGATGTCGATTCATCCATGCCCATGTGCTGCCAATCATCTGATCCAACGTTGATCGGATTGGATTCCAGCCGAGAACCGTTCGGGCTCGCGTCGAGTCGGCGACAAGCGCCGGCGGATCTCCTGCTCTGCGTTCCGCCATCTCCACCGAGAGTTTCTTTCCCGTAACTTCTTCGATGCCTCGGGCGATTTGCTTCACGGAGAACCCCTCGCGAGTGCCCAAATTGAACGCGCCGAGCGGGGAATCAAGTTTCTCAAGAGCAAGCAAATGGGCGTCAACGAGATCGACAACGTGGACGTAGTCACGGATAGCGGTGCCGTCCGGAGTCGGATAATCAGTGCCAAAAATGTGAAATACCGTTCCGGGTTCTTGGAGCGTCGCTAGGGCCGCCGGAATGACGTGGGTTTCCGGTCGATGGTCTTCACCGTGGTTGTCAGTGGCGCCTGCAACATTAAAGTAACGCATTGAGGCGAAGTTCAATCCATAGGCTGACTCATGCCACTCGAGCATTTGTTCAACCATGAGCTTCGAGCGACCATACGGATTTATCGGGTTCAATGAATTGGATTCAGAAATAGGAATAGTCTCTACGGCCCCGTAAACAGCTGCGGTCGAGGAAAAGACAAACTTTCGGATTTGCGCTTCGTTCATTGCCGCCAGAAGATTGTGACTGCCTACAACATTGACACCGAAGTAGTGAGCGGGGTGTTCGACCGACTCGCCGACTAAGGCGGCGGCGGCGAAATGCATGACTGCATCGGCTTTGGAACGACGCACGGTCTCTGACGTCTTGATTCCATCCCGAAGGTCAACGTCAATAAATTGGACGTTGTTTTCAAGAGCAGATCGATGTCCGCGCCAAAGATTGTCAAGTCCGATAACTTCATGTCCCGCCGCGGTCAATCGCTCGACCGCGATACTGCCGATGTAGCCGGCTGCGCCGGTCACAAGTACCCTCACAGACTCCCCCTTGATCGCAACGAATGAACCAGCGGCGGCGAGACTGCATGGTACACTTGCCGCGCAAAAAACAAAGACCGATCCTCGGGTCGGTTTGTAACGCAGTTTCTCGTAAAGGCCCCAAAAGGAGCGACTATGCACGCGGTGATGACGCTTCGCCAAACGGACCCAGCGGTCGCCGCGGCCATCGACGGCGAGCGCGCTCGCCAGCGTGATGGAATTGAGCTCATCGCCTCCGAGAACTTTACCAGTGCGGCAGTTCTACGTGCTGTCGGTAGTGTTCTAACCAACAAATACGCCGAGGGATATCCGGGTAAGCGCTATTACGGCGGCTGCCGCTATGTCGACGATATTGAAAATCTCGCCCGTGATCGCGCGACGCACCTCTTCGGGGCCGAGCATGCCAATGTACAACCTCATTCAGGCGCAAACGCGAATATGGCGGCCTATCTCGCACTCATGGAACCAGGCGACAAGATCCTAGGCCTCAGTTTGCAGGAAGGCGGGCACCTGACCCATGGTCTTGCGGTCAACTTTTCCGGTCGGCTGTTCGATGCGCATTTTTACGGCGTGGATTCTAAGACCGGTCTCATCGACTACGAGGAGGTCTTAGCTACAGCAAAGGAAGTTCGGCCCAAAGGTATCATCGCTGGAGCCAGTGCCTACAGCCGTAAAATCGATTTTGCGAAGTTCCGCGAAATAGCGGACGAGGTTGGTGCGTTCCTTTTCGCCGACATTGCCCATCCGGCGGGACTCATCGCCGCTGGACTACATCCATCTCCGATTCGACACGCGCATATCACGATGACGACCACCCACAAAACGTTGCGCGGACCCCGGGGCGGGATGATCCTAACCAGCGAAGAATACGGAAAGGCGATCGACAAGACAGTCTTCCCTGGACTCCAGGGCGGACCATTGATGCACGTGATCGCGGGCAAAGCTGTGGCATTAGGGGAGGCGTTGCAGCCCGAATTCAAGGATTACGCCCAGCGGATCATCGACAACGCCAAAGTGCTTGCCCAGGGACTCACTGAAGGCGGGCTGCCGATCATTTCCGGAGGCACGGATACACATCTTATGCTGGTCGATGTTGGGGTCATTGGTCTAAGCGGAAAACAAGCAGAATCTGCGCTCGACCGAGCCGGAATCACTGTCAACAAAAACACCATACCGGGTGACACCAGACCGCCGACTCAAGCGAGTGGTATCCGAGTTGGTACTCCCGCTGTCACTACGCGTGGCTTCGGAGAGAGCGAGATGTCGCGTATCGCGCAGCTCATCACCACGGTCCTAAATGCTCCCGAAGATGAGCGAGTGCTAGCAAACGCAACTGACGAGGTTCAGTCTCTAACCGCTAGATTCCCGGTGCCCGGCATCGACGACCTCGATTTCTAGCGTTCTGTAGCGACCGTCAATGAACCATGCTCTCATCGCGTTGACCGTTTTCGTTGTGACGCTGATCGCGTCACTTTGTTTTGTCTCGCGATCGATCATTGTTGCAAATCGCCTGAACCTGCTCGATCAACCTGAACCACGACGTGTGCACAAGACGCCGGTGCCGCGGGCCGGTGGCGTTGCTGTGTTTTTGGCGTTCGCAATCGGGATCCTCATTACGTTTACGCTTGACGTGCCCCGCAACAATCCAGAAATCGAACGACTCGCGCTCCTTCTCGGTGCATCGGCGATCGTTACTGGCGTCATGCTCTACGACGATATTCTTGGCATAGCGCCGCTACCGAAACTGCTCTGGCAAGTTGGCGCGGCGGCCATCGTCGTCCTCCCGCGGGTCCAGGGATCTCACCATGGAATCGTGATTAATACATTTAACGCACCATTTGCCGGCGAAATAAAGCTTCCGGTCGTGGTTGCCGTCGCGTTCACGATCTTCTGGATCGTTGGCATGATGAACACGATCAACTGGGTCGACGGCCTGGATGGACTGGCATCATCGGTGACCTTAGTCGCGTGTGCGGTTCTCTTTGCTCATACGTACTTCTGGCCCCGAGGCGCTCCTCAATTCACGATTTCACTATTGCCAATGGCGCTTGGCGCGGCTGTCATCGGTTTCCTCGTCTTTAACTGGTATCCGGCCAAAATCATTCTTGGCGACGCCGGCGCGAATTTTCTTGGGTTTGCGCTGGCAGTGATTTCGATAATCGGCGGCGCCAAAATAGCGACCGCGTTACTCGCGCTTGGTTTACCAATACTCGATGTCGCCTGGGTGATTTTCTATCGCGTCAGCCACGGACGCGCTCCCTATACCGCCGACCGTGGTCATTTGCACCATCGACTGCTGGACGCTGGATGGACACAGGCGCAAATCGTCCTGTTTGTCTCTGGAGTGTCCTTGCTCTTTGGGCTCGCTTCGCTGCTACTTAGTGACCGATTGGTCAAAGCAGGGCTAATAGGCGCAGTAGGAATCGTCTTGCTTGGAACAATAGGGGTCATGGCGATCAGAGATCGCGACCGTCATCGCATAGGTAGCGACGATCCAATCGAGCTGCCTAACTCTGGAAGCTAGCGGGCCCTCAATTCGTTTATTGCAGCAATAGCTCGAATCGCAACCGTTCGCGTTCCGATTCGTTCAGCCTGCGGTCAAGTACGTTCAACAACGAAGACGCAATGTGCGTTGTCTGCTCACACAGCAATGTGCCTGCAACCGCACCCGCAATACCGCCGACGATCGTCCCGACCAAGAATGGAATGACTAAGCCGCTTGATTGATTCATTTCAACCAATCTGGATGGATCATCATTGATCATCGAGTTGCCACCAACTGCTTATTAATACGCGCCTGCGCCCCAGACGGTTCCGAGGCGATGGATGTTATTGAATCGCAAGCAATGTGGACGCGTCGGACCACAATTCCTCAAGACGATAAAACGCGCGCTGATCCACTTCAAAAACGTGAACCACCGTGCCGCCAAAGTCCATCAAGATCCAACCGGAGTTGGGTGTTCCTTCGGTCCTCTCCGGCCTGACGCCCTGTTTCGAGAGCGTGTCGCCAATCTCTCGGGCAATGGCGCGCAGCTGACGTTCATTCTCCCCGTCGCAGATCACAAAGTAGTCAGCAAATGGTGAAATATCGTGGATGTCCAGAACGAGTGTATTTGCGGCGGGAGTGTCGGAAATGATTTCTGCTATTTGCAGCGCCAAATCACGACCGGGAATCTCGGTCATGTCATCCACCACAGACTCGGTTTCGTGGACGGTTTTGTGAGGCAATGTTACCTGTCCCAATGTTGTAGTGTCCGTACATATTGAACGAACGGAGAAAACCTATCGAGCTTCTTCTCAGCTGCGACGCAACGTAGTGGGCCCGGCAGGATTCGAACCTGCGACCCTGGGGTTATGAGCCCCGTGCTCTGCCACTGAGCTACAGGCCCGTTTCCCGGACGCCGGCAGATGTGAAGAAATACCTAAGATCCAAGCGGATCCTTGTGATGCTTGATGATACCACGCACATCCCGGGTAGTACCTCTGTCGGTATTCCGAAGCCGAGGGAATCTGGACTTAGTGGTTAGGCGAAAGAGACCAATTAGGTCGAAATGAGCTTAAAGGAACTGAGATTGACGCTGGCCTCGATTGAAAGCATCGGGACCCCACCATTCACAGCCGCCTCGTTTAGAAATGCGCCGCCTTTCGTCACAAACCCATCTCCTGGCTCAATTCCGCCAAGAAAACCTTGCGTCGAAATCCTGGCGGGCGTGGTCGACGGAATGCTGACAGCAATCGAGGCCATCCCCGAATTGATTTTTACGTTAGCGTTTTGGGTTAGTGTGCCACCGAAATCGAGCGATACTGAGGCAGCGCCAGTGTCGACAGCAATCAGACGAGCATTCGCATTTGCAAGATTGCTCAATCTGGTGTCAGTGGCGCCGCACGAGACATGTAATTTCTCCATCGGCTGCGCCGTCGGTTCCGAAAAGTCAAGACTGATTTTGCCGGCTCCGTGATGAATCTCGATATTGGTGAGTGATAACCCGCCAAAATTGAGATAGCTGTCATCGTTTGCCCCTGCATCGATTGTGACGCCGTACGACTTCCCGTTTCCGAGTTTGAAATCAACAAGCGGGGTACCTTTGAGATTGCTTCCCCTTTTCAGACGCTGAGAAATATGCACATTTCCGCCGTTCTCGTCGATTTGCAGAGGAAGAAAACCGGTTAGGTCCTGGTAAGTCCCTTCAACCCAGACATCCGGCCCACCCGGAGCAAGGTTTATCTTCGAAGGTCCGAAGCTGAATTTGAGGAGCTGCGGTGAATCTTCAGGCCACCCGACGTGGACATCTTCAATCGTTTGATCACTCATTGCAATTTCCCCCTCGTGACCGAAAAGAGTTGAAAGCAATTCTTGCGTATTTACTTAAATCCCACGCAATTCCCGTGCGAGTCTGGCCTAGAGAATCATCCTGAGCTATGAAACTAATCTAACTTCAGGTCTTCTTGCGCCCGCCTTGTTATTGATCTTGCTCCGCAAAAAATATCCCCGCTGATGGTTTGACTGGAATCTCGAGCTTCAGCGCTTTACTACTCGTGTGGGTGCATACATGGCGCTTACGGATGACCGCTACCTGTCGACCGACGATCATCAATCGGTTCATCTGGAGTAAGTCTGTCCCAACGTGTCGAATGACCGCAATCGCTGGCTTCTCCTCATGCAATGCCTTCTTGCGATCCCACAATACGTCGTCCTCCTCGTTTTCGATGTCTCAAAATCCTTCGTTATGATCGCCGACTGGTTCGCTATTTTGACTATTGGTCGCTATCCGAGTGTGTTTATCGATTTCGTGGAAGGGGCCATCCGCTGGAATAGCAGTGTGGTCGCTATGCGTTCACCCTGGTCAACGACAAGTATCCTCCGTTGAGTTTCTCCGCATAATCATGTGTCGGCGCGTTGTGCCGAGCGCTTGCCGGTGGGGTCAAACGCTCAAAACCAATTGAATAGGCGAAATCGCGCTCCCAAACGCCTTACCTATTCCGTGTGGCGGCTGGATGTGGGGCAATAGTTCCTTTGACCGTGCGCGCCCGGACGGTCGTTTTTGGGTAGAGCTCGCGAAGTTTGGCAAGTACCGCGGCCTGCACTTCGGGTTCACCTCCTCCCAACCAACTGATCCAAACTTCGACGTTCTTGACGGCCGCCTGTTCGTCGTGTGACGGCTCGACGTCCCTTTCGCGTTGTGGCGGTTTCTGTCTCCCCTTCGGGGAACGTGACCGAAATCGGACTTCGATCTCTCCGTCGACTCCTTCGACATCGGAGATCGCCTCGTCGATCTTTGCCCGTACCTCTACGGGATCGCCACCGATTCCAATCACAATCAAGTTTGTTCGAATTTGACGGCGCAAGCTGAAGTTCGTCATTGTGTCGGTAAAGACGATCGAGTTTGGGGCGACGATGCGATGGCCGCTGTCGGAGCGCAGAATCGTCGTCCGGAGCTCAATCCCGATCACTCTGCCGGTGATATCACGAACTTGAATCCGATCACCGATCGAATACGGTTTCTCGGCGATGAGAAAAAGACCGCCGATTAGGCTTTTGAGCACATCTTGTATGCCCAGGAGAAGCCCGAGCGTGCCCAGGCCGAGTGCGGCGAAGATGCCTGACCAAGTCACGCCCCAGAGAGCGAGAAGCAACGTTGCGGTGAAAATTCCCACAATGACCGAAGACAAGACGTTGATCAACGTCTCTCCACTTTCGGACAGATTGCGGGAGTCCAGGCGGTGAAGTAGTTTGTCACGCAGAAAGCGATGGATGAAGCGAGCAATAAAAATGATGATCAGCGCTTCGGCGAGACCAATCGCGATCGACGTCACGCTGTCGAGTGCGTCTCTCAATCGCGATTCAAGCGTCGAAAGCATTACCAATAGTCCTCAGGGGCAAAACGAACGCGCTGACGTTGCCGGCATTGCCTCTTCTTCCATCATCCGCGTAGCCCCGCCCGTCATCCTGGTCGCCTATCCCCTTGTTAGCCTGAGCGCCAACCCCCCTCGTCATTCTGAGCGAGATGCTTCGATACCTCAGCATGACGGGCGAGGTAGGCGCGGCATGTCGGAGGATTATGGCACTGCAGAGTCGAGGGGAAGTGTCCCAATTTGCTAACCATCGCTGGATTGACTATGAAGGCTCGCCCGCGTTTCGTACTCGCATCAGACCCCAGGCCGCAAACCCGATCGTCGACGCCACAGTAATGATCGTGAAGAGCGAAAGCCCCCAGTCTGCGATAAACGGCACCGAGATCGCGGTAATGAATCCGCCCCCGATAAGCGGCCGGGTGACCAGTTGGCGGTAACCGTAGGAGGTGATGACGTCGGTATGACGAGCCGGATCGACCATGTCCACGAGCATAAAACCAGTCGCCACATTACCTTGGGACTCGCCATACTCGGCAATTGAGTGCTCAAACCAGTTCTTGGTAAAAAGGCGTCTTCCGAGGAACATCGCCACAAAGATGCTCCACCCAACGGATCCGACAGCCAAGATCAGCAAAGGTCCAATGTTGTCGGCCAACGCGGAAAGTGACAACGTCCCAATCGCGCAGACGATGATTCCGTCAACCGAAAGTCCGCCGATTCCTTCGACCGCGCGCCGATTGACCGCCCATTCGAAATCGAAGCGAACCGCACAGAGCTGGACGATAACACCGCCGACAATGGTGAACGGAAAGAGCGGAAACTGGTCGAAGATCGTCGAATTGACGAGATTTGTGGCCCATTGCAGGAACTGTAATAACCCGATGCCAACCGCAATTGACACGCCGAGAAACACGGCCGCCGCGGTTAATTGCCCCATCCCTTGAGACTCGTCGAGTGGTGGGTCGTTGGGACCGGGAATATGGTGATCGATATCCAGGTCCTCTTCGGGCTGGGGTGGGTTCTCCCGGGCGACAGAAATCGAAGGCGACTTGACCGCGTAGTTTACTAATACCGTCCCGATGACGACTCCCGTGACCATGCCAATTGTGGCCAGCCCCAATCCAAAGTCGAGCAGTTCCCCGACGCCATGATCGAAGAGGACATTGCTCAATCCGGCAAGGGTGCCGTGCCCGCCGGCGAACGACATTTCGATCATGGCGCCGCCTTCGTCCGGCATGTCAAAGAGCGGGCGCAGGAGCAAGATCACAAGCAAGCAGCCCACCGCATACTGTCCTGAGGACATGACTCCCGCCATGATGACGTGCGGCGCGGACTCACCCCAAATCTTGCTGACATGGGGCAATCGTTCGCCAAGCAACAGCGACGCGCACATCACGTTGATGAGGAGACCGGGCAGAACCTTCCAAACCGCAATCGTATCGTCTGGGAAGATCCCGTTCCCATTGGTGAGGTGGCCGAGACCTTCCGGACCTAGGGCAAGGATCAGGAAACCGCCGATCAGCGCCGTCGGGATGAACAGCTTTCGTAAGAAGCTAATCCAGCGCCGGATCAGCGCAGCCCCGAGAAAGACGAGGGAGAGAATGATGAACGCGAAACCTATCTCATTCGGACTGCCCGGCATGCCTCATCTCCAGGTTAGCTATCGTCGCGAGATCGAGCTTTCGCGGGGCACCTTTGGAACAGCCTTAGCGGCGATCTTGGCCGATGCAATCAAATGCTAGCGGGCTCGAGCGTTGCGATGCTCACAACTTGACCGGGTAGCCGGGACCGAGCGGGATACCTATCAGGTACCAGATCACGAAGAAGATGATCCACACGACCAAAATGATCAACGTGTACGGAATCATCAGCGAGATAATCGTGCCGATGCCGGCATCTTTCACATAACGCTGCGACACGATCACAATGAATGGCAGGTAGACCATCAACGGCGTGATGACGTTCATCGGCGAATCGCCAACGCGGTAGGCGGCAAGGACCGTCTGCGGGGCGACGCCAAGATTGATGAAGAGTGGAACGAAGATGGGCGCAAAGATCGCCCACTTCGGCAGGGAACCGGGCATGATGATGTCGAGCAGCGCGATCACCAAAATGAAGCCAACCAAGAGCAAGACTTCGTTGACGTCAGCCCGTTCGAGAAGGTGCGCCATTCCACCCGCGATGACGCGGGGCATGTTGGTGAAGTTGAAGTAGGCGATGAATTGGCTGATGACCAGCAGCATGAAGATGAGCCCCGACAGACTGGCGAACGTCTTCACAACACCATTGATGACGTCAGTGCTGCTCTTGATCGTTTGCGCGCCGATGCCGAAACAGATGCCGGCGACGAGGAAGATCGTCGTGATCATGAAGATCAGGCTGTCCATAAATGGCGTATTGCCAATGATTTTGCCGTCTACCGGATCGCGGAGCGGTCCACCGGACGGAACAGTCAATAGCAAAATCACGACGACAGCTCCCAGTAATCCGTAAAGCGATAACCGGAGTCCGCGCGCTTCCAATCCTGGATCAATCGGGGGAGCTTCGGCAGTCGGCGCCCCTGGCTCCACCTCTCCCGCAGGCGCCGCCTCGTGGTGATACGCGCCGAGTCGCGGTTCGATCAAACGTTCGGTGATGATTGTCATGATTACTGCCATAACAATCGTTGAAGCGATGGAGAAGTAGAGGTTCGCGGTTATGGTGATCGTCTCGCCGGGCCTCGCCATCTGAATCGCTTCGTTGGTCATCTCGGTGAGCAAGGCGTCAAGCGGCGCAATAAGAATGTTGACCGAAAAGGCAGCACTCACTCCGGCATACGCTGCCGCAATTCCAGCAAGCGGGTGGCGATTCACACTGAGGAATGCGGCGGCGCCGAGAGGGATAAGGATCAAATAGCCAGCGTCAGTGGCAACGCTCGAAAGACCACCGATGAGGATAATGATGAAAGTGAGTGCCTGTCGCGGCGCCACCGCAACGAGCCGGCGGATCAACGCTGCCATCAGCCCCGCTTCTTCGGCGACACCGACGCCAATCATCGCCACAAAGATGACCGACACAACGTTGAAGTTCGCGAAATTGTCCACAAACGACGTGAAGATAAATCGGAGACCGTCGACTGTCAAAAGACTTCGAACAGAGACTTCTTGAGTTTCAAGAGTAATGTCCTGCACGACGTACTCGGTTTCAGGATCTTCACTCGGCGGCAACTCGATTGGTTCGTCGGAGCCCGCGTAGTAGACCGGAACCAATTGTGTCTGTTCCGAAGGCACGAGCACTTCTTCGGTGACACTGACGTTGAACAAGTCGAGAACTACCGACAGAACGATCACCAAGAGAATCAAATATACGAAGATCATGACGGGATGGGGAACCTTGTTGCCCGCCTTTTCGATGCCGCCGAGTATTTTTTCGGTGAAGCCTTTCTTCTCCTCGGGTTCTGCCGCGGCGACCGCCTCGCTCATCGCTGGTTTCCTCCCCTGCCAGTTCCGATATTCCCAACGAAACCCCGTAGCGAACCTGTTCTCAGGTCCGATCAGCGTCGACTCTCACTTCATCGATTTCGAGTCACGGGCAAAGTGATGACCTGGTTTCGCTGCACCTTGGGTTCGACCAGATCATGCTTGACCATCTTTAGGAGCTGCATTGGTCTCGATCGCCCAGAGCTCGGCCAGCTTGACGCACAGTTGCGTGGCGCGAGCCATATCTTGCACGCTGATCCATTCCAACGGACCGTGATAATTCTGCATGCCGGTGAAGATGTTAGGTGTGGGGACACCCAGTTCAGTTAGCCGTGAACCATCCGTGCCCCCGCGGGTGGGCGTAGAGAACGGTTCAATTCCGAGTTGACGGGATGCTTCCCGGGCCAGTTCGACAGGTCGCATGTCTGACTCAAGCCAATACCGCATGTTTCGGTATTGAGGTGTGATCGTGCATTCGATGTGTGATCTGGGTTCGGTCGCCTGAATCGTTGCGCAAACGGTCTCGAGTAACTCACCGTGACTTTTGAGTCCTTCGCGCTCGAAATCACGCAGGATGAAGAGCAATTCAGCCGAGGCCGCTCCGCCTTGAATGTGGTAGAGGTGAATGAATCCTTGACGCCCATCAGTGGTCTCAGGGGTCAACGTCACATGGGGAAGCGTGTCGATGATTTTCGCCGCGAGGTGGAGCGCATTGACCAACGTGTCCTTAGCCTGTCCAGGATGTGCTGACACGCCTCTGATCGTCACCGTTGCCTTGTCCGCAGAAAACGTCTCATAGACGATCTCACCAACTTCGGCGCCGTCAAGCGTATATCCGAAATCTGCTTTCAGATCCTTTGGCAGGTCGGGGTGCACGCCACGCCCAATCTCTTCGTCTGGAGTGAAGCAGACGCGAATAGGGCCGTGGGAAACTGACGGATTTGAGAGCAACTGATTTGCCATCGCCATGACAATTGCCACGCCAGCTTTATCGTCCGCACCGAGGAGGGTTGTTCCGCTCGCCGTAACAATGTCTTCTCCAACCTTGGAGGCAAGGTAAGGCAGCTGTTCGGGCGACAGAATCGAGTCGGGATCGTCGGGCAGTTGAATATCGCTGCCGTCAAAGTCACGATGAACAATTGGCTTGACGCCCGAGCCGTTGAATCCTGGAGATGTGTCGACGTGGCCGAGAAACGCAATCGTCGGCACGTTCGTGTCAACGTTCGCAGGAATTGTCGCCAGAACCGCGCCGTAGTCCGTTAGCGCCACATCTGATGCGCCGATAGAGTTCAACTCTTCGACAAGCAGATGGAGCATCTCATATTGCTTTTCGGTGCTCGGAGAGGTAGGGGACGTTTCGTCGCACTGCGTATCGATCTTCGCGTAGCGGACGAGCCGGTCCTCGAGTTCTTTAGCAAGTGAATGGTCCATGGCTTCCCTCGATTCTCGGATTCACGCTGAGACGTGAACATCGGGGTTCGAAGCGAACAGATTTAGTCCGAGTCGCTCCGAAAGAAAACTCGCCGCGAGTTGCCCTTTGACGCTGTTTCCTGCCGAATCGAGCAATGGCGCGAACACACTCATGCTTCCCTTTCCTGGCGCAACTGTCACGATTCCACCGCTAACTCCACTTTTTCCAGGTAGACCGACATCATAGAGCCAGTCGCCCGAGGTTTCGTAGAGCCCCGATGTCGCCATGACCGCGAGAACTCGCTGGCAAGTTTTGGCGGAAATGACTCGTTCCCGCGTTTTAGGGTTTACACCACCATCCGCGAGCGTGGCTCCCATCAGCGCCAATTCCTTTGTCGTGATAATGAGCGAGCATTGGCGTGTGTAGATTTCGGTTGAAGCTTCAGGTTCAAAATAGAGGCGGTCATAACTCTCAAGAAGGCGGGCGATGCCCTGATTTCGGTCATTGCTCGCCATCGCGGACTCGAAAACTTCTCGGTTGATTTCGAGTCTCCTCCCGGCGAAGCGCGACAGTCCATTCCAGACGAATTGCCATTTCTCTTCGGCGGTCGGGCCGGGGGCGAGACTCGTAGCTGCAATTGCGCCGGAGTTGACCATTGGATCGGATAGGCGGAGCGGATTGAGCTCGATCGCCATAATCGAATTGAAGGGCAAACCGGTACTGTTTACGCCAAGTTTGACCCTCGCTTGCTCAGCGCCGATCGCTTCGCAGATCAGCGCAAAAACAAATGGTTTGGAGATACTCATAATCGTAAATGGCACATCGGCATCACCGACCGCATACGTGCTACCGTCTGTTCCGGTTACACAGATTCCGAAGAGATCGCGGGGAACTCTCGCAAGAGCTGAGTAGTAGCTTGCCACTTCGCCATCGTCGTTGGATTTGAATCGCTCATGGCATTCGACGACGAGCGCACGGACACGTTCAGTTTTGGGCAAGTGACCAGTTGATATCTGGGACGCCGCATCTAGTCCTTCATCGGCCGACCCTGATTCTTGTCTATTGCCCGTCGGTGCGCACGGTTGTGCCATGTAGTGGCCACTCCACTTTTCGCGCTCGTCAGCGCGGAAGTTGTGCAAGTTCCTCAAGGTAGACAATTGATGTTTCGATGCCTCGTTCGAACATCTCAATCGTGAAGTGTTCGTTCGTCCCGTGCAGGCCATCGGTATCAAGGCCATAACCCATCATTACCACTGGAATCTTCATCAAGTTGTAGATATCGGCGACGATAGGGATGCTGCCGCCGCCACGTGTAAAGGCGGGTGTTGCGCCCCACCCCTTTTCAAAGGCCCGAGCGGCTGCTTGCATTTCGGGAAGCGTGAAATCGATGAGCGCCGGCGCCCCTGTCGTCAAGAGATTTACTTGGACTTGGACGGTTGGGGGGGTCACCGACTCGATATAGGTCTTGAGGCACTCAAAGATTCTCATTGGGTCCTGATTTCCAACCAGACGGCAGCTGATTTTCGCCATTGCCTTGGCGGGAATAATTGTCTTCGGACCGGGTCCGGTCCAACCGCTCAACAAACCATTGATTTCGAGTGTTGGCCGGGCGGAGACGCGTTCGCGAATGCTGAAATCGGACTCTCCCCAAACGGCTGGTGCGCCAGTCGCTTGAAGCAACTGCTCCTCGCTCATTGCCGTTTTCGCGACCTCAGCCCGTTCGGTATCTGTGAGCGGAACCACATCGTCATAGAAACCAGGCACTGCAATGCTGTGATCCTCGGCATGAAGCTTCGAGATGATCTCTACGAGCGCTAGCGCTGGATTGTGGATCGCCCCGCCATAGAAACCGCTGTGGAGATCGTCATGAGGTCCCTCGACCTCGACTTCTATGTAAGTCATCCCGCGAAGACTGTGGGTGATTACGGGTTTGTCTATCGATGCCATCGATGAATCGCTGATCACGCAAACATCAGCAGCGAGTAGATCTTGGTGCTGTATAAGAAATGGCTTTAAGTTCGGGGACGAAACTTCCTCCTCCCCTTCCAGGAGAAACTTGAGATTTACCGGAGGACCATCGCCCGATTTTTTGTACGATTCGAAGGCCTTAATGTGGATGAAAAGTTGACCTTTGTCGTCAGTGGCGCCGCGAGCGTAAATCTTTCCGTCTTTTTCCACAGGTTCGAACGGTTCGGTGTCCCAACCGTCCTCGAGCGAAGCAGGCACAACATCATAATGGCCATAGACGAGAACTGTCGGTTTATCTGGACCAGCTTCTAGCCAGTCCCCGTAGACGACAGGATGTCCAGCGGTGGGCATGACTGCCACGTTATTGGATCCAACTGCCCGCAGATGGTTCACGAGCCATTCGGCGGCCTGTCGGACGTCTTCGCTATGTGCGGGGTCAGCGCTGAGGCTGGGAATTCGAAGGAGTTCGAACAACTCCTGCCGAAATCTTTGTGATTGGCTCCTCGAATATCGACGCGCGACATCACTCGGTTCGGCCATCGGTGAACCTCTCATTTCGCCTTTTGTCAGACTTCAACGAGGATGAGTCCGTGGTAGCGAGCCGATACATATCATAAGCCATACAAAACTTCGGCGCATCGCTGGCTATTCGCAATTATCGAGCCTGGAATCGAATATTTACTGTCGCATCTGTGCTCTAACAGTGACCACGGCTTTCGTCGTCTAGAAGACGTCGCGATTCCTCGCGGTTTGGACGAGGATCACCAAACCGAGAATGACAAAAACGACGCCCGCGAGGACATGCGCTGCGGCGCCGAATCGGGAGCCGAGTCTCTTGCCGAGATAAAGACCCAAAAGAGTCACCACGAAGCTTTGAACTGCCAAATAGACCATGAACGGCGCAATTGCAATCTCCGAAACGGCCACAGTCACGCCAATTGCAAGCTTATCCAGAGAGATCGCAATTCCCGTGGAAATAATGGCGCTAGTATCGAGGGTTACTGAGTCGGACGTTTCGTGCTTATTGTCGAATAGTGCGCCAGTGATACCGCGGACTCCAAAAGCAATCAGAACCACTCCGGCGAGGTAGGAGGCGAAGTGTCCGAAGTCATCACTCAGAAGCCTACCCAATCCGATTCCCAGTCCCAAGAGTGCAAGGCCAACAACTGAGAAAATCGTGGCGGTTCGCACCCAGCGAGTTTCCGGAAGACTGGCGACGCTGAGCGCGAGCCCGCCAGCAAAGACGTCTAGACCAAATGACATGGCGAGTAACGCGATGCCCAGAGACACTCACTCAGAGTCCTTCCGGAGAAGAGAAGGAATCACTGCTCTTCGCTTTCGATTGCGTTTGGCAACGACAACTTTCACGATTAAGCAATTGGCGCCGGCGAAGTTCCATCTCCACTTGGAGTTGCAAGTGGGCCAGGCGAAAGATCTGGACTCTGCTCTAACGATTGGCGCTTAAACTTCTGATACAGCAATGTGACGCCGATCACTGAAACCGGCAACATGACCGCGTAGATGAGACTACTTATCCAGTTCACGTATCGAATCGCCGGTGTCACGATTACTAAAAGCGCAATTCCGACAACTGGGCCCGGCGCAATACTGACGAACCAAAAGAAGACGGCGGAGGCAGCGGTTCGCCACCATCGCCCAACGACCACATTGGCGCTTCGATCCATCGCTTCACGCGGCGAGGTCTCGTCGATGATCGCCGCTTGGGACACAAATAACCATCTCACCGCTCGTTCAATAGCCCACGGAATGCCAACAACGGAAATGCCAAGCACGATGATTGCGGCAAACGATCGAGCGACCGATCGCACTAAAACGCGAAAGCGGTCGAACACGATTCGATATGATCCGGCGAACGTTGCCTGCCGTCCCGCAGTTAGCTCACGAACCGCGGCAATAACAGCTGGTCCGACGATGATCAGGCTTATCAGCTCCTGAAGACCGCCAATCGTTAAGGCGATCGCCAATCTTGCGCCCGGACTCGAATTGAGCGTCTGGAAGACCTGCCTCCCGGGAGGGTAGTCGATAAAGACAAACTGAATGGCATTGGCGACGAGTCCAATCGGTATGAGCACCACACCGAGGAGCACGAAGAGGCGCAAATGATTGGTATAGACGCGCCATGCGTCGAGGAACATTGGCCAGCCAAATCGGACGAGCAATGCGAATGCGACGGCCAATGCGATCAGCAAACCGATGACGAGCCAAGGATAGACCGCGAGTCGTGTGAGCAAAAACGAACTGTATTCAACCGTCGTGCAGAAGACACTGGTAGGCCCTGGACCAAACGTAAATGATTCTGGAATTTCCAAACTACTATTTCGCAAACCGTCTTGCCAGGAGAACGGATCCCGCCAGCGTTCCCGAACGCCGGGACCTTCCGGCCCGTTGTAGAACACGGGCTGCCGTTCGCCCCATCGGCCGGGCCATTTGAGCCATGCGAGCTCTCCCGTTGCCTGGCTGATGTCATGGGGCAAGGTAACGACCTTCAAAGGCACGCGGTCGGAAGGTCCGGTCGTGACATCGCAGCCGAAACCAGTGTTGTTTTCGCCCCAAGCTAAATACGTGGCACTGCCGTAATTGCTAGCGTGGGAGCCTGCCGCCACGAATACGACGGGATGATCGCCTTCTTTGGTGAGTTTCTTATCGTTCCAGTCCGACCGCTCTCCGCCGGCGTGCTGGGAAAACCCTACTTCGGTTGGAGATTTCGTGAGCGCGTCTGCTGCCGAATCCGCATCGAATACGACTTGGACCATCTCCCAGTCGCCCTCGTGGGTGTTGTTGAAGTCATTGAAGACATACCAAAACCAGTATTGAACGGCTACTCGATTGTCAGCGCTGACCACGTTGGCATAGGTGACCGGTACGTGGCCGACCATCCTCTGCCGAAACCAGCGCTCATAGTCGCAGCGCGGACGTCTAGGATTGCCCGGAAAGTCGAGATGAAATGTGTCATCTTCGCCGGCGAGATCAGCAATTGAAGGACCATATTTAATGAGTTCGACGCTTGACCTGGAACGACCTGTGACCTGAACGAGCTTGACCTCGGGATCATCAAATACCACTTCTACGGGGGCGGGCAGATATGGCTCACCATAGCGATCGCAAGGTTCTTTTTGACGCTTGAGCATTGCGATAGGAGCATATTTTTCGGCAAGTTGTTGTTCCGGAGAAACAGCTTGCGCAGCGCTGCTGGTAGAGCACCCGGGCGTTGAAATCGGGTTGCAAGAGTTCGACTCCGGGGCTGCTGCCGCCTGGTCGATGTAGACCGAGCCACATGTATGAGCAAGAGCCCCAACTAGGAGTAGCCCAAAACTCATGCGACGGATGATGGCGGTTACTCTCATTATTGAAACATAGAAACTTCAGCTAGAATTGAATACAACCCTCTAGACAATTCAACTCCAGTTCGCGAATCCTGTTGATCCGTGCTCTTGGGACATTGTCGCCCAAATCTTGCTGATTCGGGAGTAGGAGCACGTTGGCGGCAAAGTAAAAAAGATCGATTCTCGGACTACGCGATAACAATTTTGATAGACCTGAACGTAGCAAGATCATATTGCCCAACGACTCTTCTTCCTACGTTGCCGATAGACAGTGCGATGGTATTGCTTCGAGGGCTGCCATTTTGGTCTTGGAACATGCCCGAAATCGACGAGGTCGCCGGATCGCGCATACTTTCCCAACAGTAGAAAATGTCGCGTCGAGAGCGATGTGTCGCAATGCGGGAATTACGTTTGTCGGGACCTGTGAATTTCAAGTCGCATCCGAGTCAGCAGTCCGCTGCAATAACTGGATCTATCTCCACAATAAATTGACGCGTTGGCCCAGGTATCGCCTCAATAGAGAACATCCTAGTGTGGTTTGGGGACGAATCCTGTCGAACCCAAAGTCATGAAACTCCCGGTGCACTTCTTGAGTCAAGAAAACTGATAAACCAATTCGTGGACTCGATTTCGTCCGCTTTTCATTCTGGAGCCTATACTGCGAACGGTACCGCGTTTCATGAGGGCTTCATCTTTGCGTCAGATTGTTCGCTCATGAGACTCTTGCTCGCAGAGGATGATCCGACACTGCGCGAATTTGTCGCCCGTGGCTTGATCGAATCCGGCTACGCGGTCGACGCAGTAGAAGACGGTAGTGAGGCCCTACTCGCTACCGAAACAGTCCCATATGACGTGGCGATCCTCGACGTCAACTTGCCAGGCATGGATGGATTCGAGGTTTGCCGGCAGATTCGCGCGAAGCCAGGGATCGGACCGGCCGTACTCTTTCTCACCGCTCGAGATGCAATTGGCGATCGGGTGAGAGGACTTGACCTCGGCGCAGAGGACTATCTCGTCAAGCCGTTCGCCTTCGCGGAACTGCTCGCGAGAATTCGCGCCTTGCTCCGGCGAGGCGTGGGAGGCGCTCCGACACTACACATAGCCGATCTTGAGCTCGACCCGGCCAAACATCGAGTTACGCGCGATGGAATTGAAATCAATCTTACAGCGAAAGAATTCTCGCTGCTTGAGTACCTCATGCGCAACGAAGGATTGGTCGTCACCAAGCCAATGATCGCAAATCACGTTTGGAACTTCGATCTCGACGCCGAGTCCAACTTCATCGAGGTCTACATTTACGCGATCCGGAAGAAACTCGATCGACCCGGAGCTCCGCCATTGATTCACACAGTACGCGGGATCGGCTATCGGCTCGATGCGTCGACTGCTTCCTAACCTTCACATCCGGACACGGATCGCACTTTGGATCGCGGCGATATCAAGCGTTCTACTTATCCTCATGGCAGTCGGGGTTTACGGTGTCTTTCAACGACAGCTTCTGACCAACCTCGACGACACACTCTCTCTCCGCGCCACTTCAAATCGTCAACTGATCGACCTTACAACGACTCCTCCTTCACTCAAGATCGAACACGTTCCCAACCCTGAACTCTTTTCGGGAGAGGCTGTGCTTCGGCTCTACCTGGGCGACGGTAAATTGCTCACCGATGCATCGCCGGCGACGGGCCTGACACGTCAGGAAAGTAATGTGGTGCGATCGGCGGCAACAAGCGGGACCGATGTCTATGCCACCATCGACCTCGCCCACGATGAGGATTACAGGATCGTTGCGAGTCCAATCGGTGAGCCCGGGCCCAATCAGGTCGTGTTGATCACTGGCCTAGAGCGTTCCCGGGTGAACAGCCCTCTTAGGATATTGAGAATCATCCTGGCCATTGCCGTGCCAGTCACGGCCGGCGCGGCAGGCCTTTGTGGATATTGGGTGGCTCTCCGCGCGCTCCGCCCCGTCTCAGCGATGGTCACTACTGCGCAAGACATTACTCGCGGCGACCTTACCCAACGCGTACCGGGGGTCGAATCCGGCGACGAACTTGGGCGCCTTGCCATGACTCTCAACTCCATGATCGAGCGGTTAAGTGAGACAGTCGAGCGCGAGCGAAGGTTCACTTCTGATGCCTCTCATGAACTGCGGACACCGCTCGCGGCGATTGAAACAAGTATTGACGTCACGCTGGCGAATGAACGGGCGCCGCGCGAATACCGAAGAGTTCTCGAGGCTATCCGGGGCCAGACGCGCCGCCTTGACAGGCTCGCAAACCAGCTGTTGCTACTTTCTCGACTAGATGCCGACGAAATGCGGCGCACCTTTTCCCCCGTCGAGCTCGACGGGTTACTCGAAGCGGTTGTGGAAGCGTTCAGCGACAACCATCCCCACACTCAATTGGTCGCGGACATTCCAGACCAGCCTCTTGTCGTCATCGGCGACATCGAGCTTCTCGGACGAGCGGTCATGAATCTCCTCGAGAATTCCGCGAACCATGTCGGCGAGACAGTCGGTGTCGAAATAAGTCTTCGTCGTGATAACGGCCTTGCTCGATTGACTATTTCTGACGATGGACCAGGCATTCCACCTGCACTGGCAGACGAAGTTTTCCGGAGGTTCGGCCGTGGCAATTCCGCGCGAACCGGACGTGGCACGGGACTCGGCCTTTCCATCGTTCAAGCGATCGTCACCTACCACGGTGGAACCATTCTTCTTGCTCGCAGTCCTGCGCCCACTGGTGCGCGATTCGAAATCACTCTTCCAATCGCAACCGACAGTGAAATCAAATCAGCGAGTGATTTGAGCCGCTAACAATGTGAATTTTAATTGGCGGGCGTGCGGTCATTTGTTCGTTGAAGTGCGCAAAATGCGCCCGCCTGCGCATTGCAATATGCCCGGAAATGCATCATTCGTGTTCGGGCCGGAGAGTCGCCAGGGCAGCGATCCGCTAGAGTCTGCGGATCGTTTCCAATACACCGCGCCGCCCGAGACGTGTGAGCGTTTCCGCAGCCGCCGCAACCGCTGCGGTCACTACGACGACGATCAGGATGCAATAGGCCCACGGAATCGTCTCGCTCTGCGGCGGGGGATCAAAGACCTGCGTCAAGAGTTTGGTGAGCATGTGGGCGACGCCCCAACCGAGTAATGCCCCCCCAATGAGGCCGCCTGCGAGAATGACTCCCGCTTCGCTCCAGACAAAGGCTCCGAGCTGACGTGGTTTCGCGCCGATTGCGCTCGCGATGGCGAGCGTTCGACGTCGCTCTTCAAGACCAAGCGCCAAGACTAAACCGGCTCCTGCTGCCGCCAGCGCCACGGCGAACACTAGTTCTAACCTCGTCAGCCCGTGGAGACTGATTGCCGTCAGACCCGACTCGACCGCGCGGCGAGTCTCGTCGATACTCCGAACTGTCGCTCCAGACGTGCTTCCCGGACTTTGCCGTACTCGTTCGGCGACAGTTGATGGTGAATCGTTCGTGCGGATCAGTAGCGTCTCGACAGATGGCGATCCTGTTTGTTGAGCAACATACGCGGCATTGGCGACAAGAAATGAGTCACTCGGCGCAGTTGGAAATTCGCGCGCGATGCCAACGTAGTGGAACGGAACGGCGTGGTATTGCTGATCGGTTGCGCTTTGCAGGCGGAGTTTGATCATATCGCCTGGCTGAAGCTGGAAATCGCTTACCGTCTCAGGCGAAACGAGCACGCCGTCTGGGGTTTCGGCCAAACGAGCCATGACGTCATTGGCGCTTCCGCCAATAAAAAAGGCGTCAGCGAGGCGGGCAGTTCGGGTTAGCGTTTCTGGATTGACTCCATAGAGATCCTGAAGGTCAGTTCCGACATAGGCGAACCGGTGTTGCATAGGTTCAACCGACTTCACCCCGGATAACTTCGCGATGCCATCGATACGCCTCGCAAGATCAGCGCTCGCTCCGCCGCTGACCGTCACATCAGCCCCGTTAGTCAATTCCGCGTCCACACGGGATTGCGCTCGATACGTTGAATTAAAGATTGCGGTGGAACCGGCAAACGCAACCGCAAGGACAACAATGACGACGCCGGCGGCGACGCGTGATCTCTGCCAGCTCAGTGAGGAGGCAATCAGACCTGACAATCGACCGGCTATTGGGCGAATAAATGGGGTGATCGACCTGCCACTCCGACTGAGAAACAGGCCTGTCAAGCGCATGGCCAGGAGCCCCGCGCCGGCCCAGAGAAAGAGAAGAGCGAGGAAAGGAGTGTAGGAAACCGAAACCTGCGGAACGCCTTCGGGCACGAGCACGATTTGGTATCCACCCTGCGCAGCCTGTCGATAAACGATGGCGGCAAGGATTAACAGGACCACGTCTAGCCCGATTCGTTCCCACCATCTCGCGCCCGAGCGTGTGACCACGCGGCGCGCGGAAACAATGGTTGTCTGCCTAACATCGCGCCAAGCGGGCAAGAGGACTGCGATTGCGGAAAGCGCGAAGCCGACGAGGGCGGCCACGCCGCCCCAAAACAATGCAGCACTCGTTCCGTTTCCAAAAGTCCAACGCCCGAATGTCGAGCGCAAAGTCAGCGCGGCAATGCCAAGTCCGATCAAACAGCCTACGATTCCGATCACTGCGGCCTCGACTCCGGCGAGACCAATGACCTGTCCAGTGGACGCTCCGCGAAGACGCAGGAGAGCTTGTTCTCTTCTCCGGCGTGTGGCGCTTGTTCCAGAAATAATGATGGTTAACAAAGCTGCGAGAATTGCGCCGGGAAGCCCAAGAAAGAGAAATAGAACCCGTGCATAGAGCGCATCTGACCGTGCCGCGTCGAGTTGCGCTGCGAGGTTGTCGCCGACCAATGCTTGCCCAGCCATCCGCTGTTCATAGTTTCGCGCCTTGCCGGTCACATCTGTGAAGGCTCTTGTCGGCGATGAGGGAAGATTGTGCGGGATCGTAGCGTGGATCTGGATGTGCGTTGCGTCAGGCGCGGTCGCCGAAACTGGATCGAAGAGTGCGTGCCACTGATCGAGCGGCAGCAATAGGACGTTATCCGGCGGAGCCTGCGGGTTTGTCCCGGCTGGTACGGCGATGACCTGAAACAGCGAGTCGGCAAGTGGAAGATCGACAACTGACTCCACAGTGACTTCGACTGGCGCCAAACCCGGCCGCTTGATCGAGATCGTCGTACCTGGCGCGGCGTGAAGATTGGCCGCTGTCTGTTGGGCGAGGAGAACTTGCCCTTTCCCTACCAAATCGCGAATTTCGGCAGGGAATGCATCGCGGTAGCCGGGTCCCAATCCGAGCACTTTGCCCGGACCAGTCGTTTGGACAGTATTACCGGTCTTGGCCTCGATCCCGGGCGTGTCGAAGTAGCCAACGGAAACCGCTTGTGTAACGCCTGGAGCGTGCTTCAGTTCATCGACCGCCGATTGCGAATTCGTCCCGGGTGCGAGCTGCACCTGCCAATCGATAGCAACGTCGGCTACGGCACGTCTTGTCATCGTAGCCTCGGCGTCGGCGACAAACCCCGCTAACGTCGCGATCAACGCGACCGCGATAGCGATGCCGATAGCAGTCCCAACAATCCTCGCACTTTGACGGCGGAAAAGTGCGCTTGCCCAAAGCGTGCACAGAACAATCATCATTTATTTTTTCTGCGCGCTTGGGAAAAGTTCACGATTTCATTTTGATTCGAGAGGGGCACGTCGAAACTGCCCACATCGTCTGATCCTTGGTCTGGATCGCTTTCCGAGGACTGGGTGTTAAGGATGCCATCTTGCATCACCCAGACAGTTTCGAACCGTTCAGCAACGTTTGGATCATGGGTGGAGACCACGATCGCCGTACCCCGGACAGTCGCTAGCTCCAAAAACGTGTCAAGCACGTCGGCCGCGGTGATCGAGTCGAGTTGCCCGGTCGGTTCGTCGGCCAGTACCAGGTGCGGGCTGACCGCGAGTGCCCGCGCAATCGCAACCCGCTGTGCCTGTCCACCCGATATTTCCTCCGGCAATTTATCCCGAGATATGCGACGCCAAAGAAATCGAGTGAAGTCTCAGCGCATTTGATCGCTTGCTGCGGTCCATGCCGGTGAGCAGGAGAGGCAACTCACATTTTCGATGACCGTGAGGGGCGTCAGTAGGCTTGGCCCCTGGAAGATATCCGCTACTTTAGCCGGGCGCAAATCTTCTTTCGGTCCCAGAGCCGGCCATTCGACGCTACCGAAACTCGGGCTATCGAGTCCGCCGAGGAGGTGCAGAAGTGTCGATTTGCCACTTCCGCTTGGACCTATCAGGACGATTCGGTTGCCTGCGGAAACAGTGCATGTCGCCGACTTCAGCGCATCAGTGGCGGCGGTTCCCATACTGAATCGCCGACCGGCTGCGTTTACGACGACCAACGGCCGTGACTCAGCCATCGCTCAATTGTCCGTCGACGAGTCGTAATACGCGATCGGAAGATTCGGCCAAGGCCGGACTATGCGTAACAATGAGGGCTGCGCTGCCTGCGCGAGCGCGGGCCACCAGTAGATCCATAACCAGAATCTCGTTAAGTGCGTCAACTTCACCGGTTGGCTCGTCGGCGAGCAGGATGACTGGATCGTTGACGACCGCGAGCGCCAATCCAGCCCGTGCCAACTCACCGCCGGAGAGTTGCGATGGCAGCGCATTGCGTTCGGTCGTCAAGACCGACTGCTGATAGCGCCGCCAGCACTTTTTTCCGATCGCATCGACCGGCAAACATCTGCGCGATCATGAGGTTCTGCTCGATTGTCAGATCATCGAAAAGGTTTCCGCTTTGCATGAGGACGCCAATCCGCTGTGCCCGAAGCCGCGCTCGAATCGATTGAGAGCGACGAGTCAGGCGCGTACCCGCGATCGAAACCCAACCGCCGTCCGGTTCATCGAGTCCGGCCAGGCACGCGAGAAGCGTTGATTTTCCGCTGCCGGACGGTCCCGTTACGGCGACGATTTCCCCCGGTCTTACCGAAAGCGTGATTCCGCGCAGCGCCAGCGTTTCATCCTCACCGGCATGGTAGAAGCGATAAAGATCGTGCGCTTCCAGTGCGGCTACCCGACCACTGGAAACTGCGAGAGACGAGATTCGAGACGTCAACGTTGTCAGATCCGGCTGGAGCCCGAAGCGAGATGGCGACTGTCACGCCATTCTTGAAGAGCTCATACCGATCCACGTCGAGACGAATCTGCTTGCCCGTCACGTCATCGCGGTGCGGAATTTGTCTGATATTGGATGAGCACCGCTGGTCCCGAAGGTAAGTCAATGGACTTGACAGCGACGAGCGAGAACGCGGGCTCTATCTGGGCAAGCGCCGGAACGTCAACGCTGTTGGCGGAGTCGACTGTCGGCGCAGTCGACGTGCAGCTAACTTCAACTGTGAAGCTGTGAAGTTTGTCGGAGAAGTTGACGTTTGGGCCGTTTTCGGTTCGTGCCCAACCTTCCGGCATGGATATCGTGTAGCCGCCCACGGCGGACGTATACGGAACGAAGGCCTGATTATCAGGGATGTCGCCCGGTGGATTTTGTTCTTGGCCGATCGGCTCCTGAGTTGGAATCGCTATGGTGGTCGGCGATGCCCAGACTCGATCGCATTCGGACTCGCCGCAGCCGGTGATGAATTGGCGCAGTCGATCGGTGCCGCAGCACTAGTGGCGCTATTGAGAATCAATCCGACGGCGCTTGCCAACACAATCAATAGAGCGCTCGAGCGAGCGATCGCTCCTGTTGGTCGGTTGGTCATCTTCCCATATCTCCCTTGCAACCAGAATTTGCCAATAGTTGCTTGAAGGCCTACTTTCGATTCAACACCGGTTGAGGGGCAGGGCGTTGCCGCCTCATCTGGGTACCGACTGCGAGAATGAGCAATCCCATAAGAAGGACAAGGATTTCGGCCCTTTCGAGAAGGTCCAGATCTATTTGTCGATCAAGCGAGAAACCGGCAACAAACTGTCCGGTCACCGCCAACGTGACACCAACAGTGACGCTTGCTCCGACCGTAATCACCTTGCGACGGACAGGAGCAAGCACACGAACTCCGGCTCCCAACCGAGATAGTGCGCCAACCGAGAGTGGCAGCCAGAACTGGAATATCCGATAAACAATCGTCGCTGACAGCGCCGCAGGTACCGGCACACCTCCGCGTGAAAGAATTCCAACAGTGGTGAATTCAACCGCTCCGGCCCCTTGAAATACCGGCGCAAGCAACATCACCACCGCGGCAAGCATTCGCGCAAATATGACTGTCGAAAGCGCGGGGTGCTGAGAGATGGCGCGAAGAGATGCTTCCATCATCACGATCCCACACGCGTTGATTCCAAGGGCGAGCAAAACAGGCGCCACCAAGTCGTGTGGTCTGAACCCATGCTGTCGCATGCGCAGAACCGCGTCCTGAGCCCGGCATGGGAGTCTGCGCCCCAGCGTCGACGATGTGAATGAGGGCCGGTGAGCCAACAAGATCGCCACGATGATGAGGCCAAGCAAGACGACGAGCAAACCGGATCCAATCAGCACGAACATGTTGATTTGGTTCAAGAAGGCAAGCCAAACGATCGTGGGTAACAGAAGAAGCATAAACGCAAACTCGCTCGCCAGACTCGAAAGCATGGTGGCATACAGCGCGTCTTCAACCGGAACTCCCGAAGTCCCCAAATCGCGGGCGAAGCCGACGATTGCAGGGGGACCTCCGAATGGGACGACTGAGGCGATGACGTGTCGATAGAGGTGCGATCGCGTGATGGTGATGCGACCAACTGTGTGTCCTAAGCGGCTCAGAATTCCGCAAAATTTTTGGGCGATCAGTGTTTCAACGATCACCTGGCATGCAAGCGCAACTGCCACCCAACGCAGATCGGCGTGTCGCAGGGTTGGAATGATGCCGGTCAGCTCGCTTCGGCTGCGAACAACGAAGAGCGCGCTGAGCGCGCAGAAGACTGCTAGCCAGACTATCGCACCGTAACTTGTGACAATTCGACGACTAATCGATCTGGGATTTGCCAATTGTTCACTAATCAACAAGACAAAATTCCTACTTCGAATCCGTAACTGGGACTCAAGGTGTCCCCATCCTGCAACCAATTATTCCCTGCCGAGATGAAGGGGACATGAATGGACGAGCACGTCTTGCAATGAGAAAACTTATGGTCTTGTCGTGGATATCAACACCGGAATGCGATGACTTCGGCGATCGAAGTGACGGCGTGGGGGCAATCTCATTGTCGCTGGTTCGAACTAGTGTCGAGTGCTTGATCTATTCAAAGGAAAACGACCGGCGAAGTTTGGTTTGCCGACCGTCAATGGCTTTTCTCGTACATGTCTGAGGGGAGCGGGAGACGGGACTCGAACCCGCGACAACCTGCTTGGAAGGCAGGCACTCTACCAACTGAGTTACTCCCGCAAGATGAAGCGGCGTGTTGGGCGCCGCATGAGAATGGTACGAGATTGACGGATGTGAAACAACCTTGAAGTTTGTATTTGACATAACTTTGGAAAATTAGTCCGCTTTCAATCGCGGTCTATGGTGCGCGATTGCTAGGACTTAACGGCTGGAATCAGAATAAAAGGAAGCTTATTCAGGTCGGGGTGAGAGGACTCGAACCTCCGACCTCAGCGTCCCAAACGCCGCGCGCTACCAACTGCGCTACACCCCGTCGTTTTCACGAGCGTTGCGAGTATAGCGACGCGAGCCGCGTAGCGTCAATTTACAGTTAATCGGTGATAAATGCGGATGCCGTCTTGGCTGAACACCTCATCCCACCCGGCGCCAGGGAAGCTGGATTCCTTCGTGTTTGGATAGGCGATCGCCTTCGCGCATTCACCTTGCGCTACGCCGTCCTGTTCGAACTTGCCCACGTAAATGTAGGTGACGTGATACTGATCAAAGAGATCGCTTTCGGGATCAGTAAACATCGTTTGAACGGCGTCTTCCCGATCGCCCAGGATGCTAAGGAGCTCTGGCTGACCGGCCCTCCACTGCCCTTCGTGACCAGCCCAACCGATGATGGTCGGCATGCCAGTGAACGTTGACGCACGGCTCAATCTCGGCATGTCAGCATTGGGTTGATACGAACACCCGAGTTGTTCGAGGACGACATCATCGTCAGTAGCGTGGTCCCGGAGCCACTCGATGGCCGCCAGTTCTCCCGGTGACCAGTCCGCGATGAATGCAGCGCCATCGAGGCCTTTCCAGTCGTCGAAGTTGTTGGTCCAAGCTTTTGCCGAGAGGACCGGATAGATCGCGACGAGGGCCAACGCAGCAATCGTCAACGTGGTCACGATTGGCCGGACAATCTGCGGTCGTCGTTGATCCCGCCAAATAACGATAACCGCGACCGACGCTCCGACCGCGAACAACGTCCAGACTTGGTAGTAAGCCTTAAACAGCGTGTTCATCCGATTGTGAAAAACATCTTGGATATAGAAGAATTCAGTCACCAGAATGATTAGAAAACCGAGACTAAACATCGCAGTGACGATCCAGAGAGGACTCGATGGCTCGCGTGTAGTCAAGATTAGCGCGCAACACGCGAGGGGCACTCCGCACAGGATGAGCAAGGGCATTGGAATAAGTAAGGCAACAAGAATGACGATGAAGAGCGCCCCAAAAGCGATCCTAGGATACCGGAGGTTTACACGCTGTTCTGAATCCGAAAGGGCGAATCCAAGCAGAATGAGGCAAGCGACGTAGGGCACACCAAAAATGGTCAAGAACTCACTAACTGATGTTCGGTCCCACGATACTTTGCCGATTGTCGTGAGAATCGTCGACAAGATGGGGATGTTTTCAAGGCTTGGACGGATTGCAACGGTGTTGCGGTCAAAAAATGGCACGAAAGAAACCGTGAATGGTAGCCAGACCAAGAGCGCGGAGAGCACGAGGCCACCGAGAGCGTAGAGTCGGTGCCGAACCCGCCAGCTGTTGAGACCAACAAAGAGACAAACGAACGCGATCAGGAGGTACGTGGGCAAATCCCACGAATTAAGTGCGTAGATCGAGCCGATGAACGCCCCAGTTACGACAATAGTTGTCCAGAATAAAGGCGACCGAATTGAGGGCGCGTTTTCTGGCGACCGAAATCGCATCAAGTTGAGTGCCAATGACAACGACGCGATGGTAAAAGGCAGCGCCATAACATGTGGATGAAGGTCGGCGAGGATGAAACTGAACGATGGAAACTCGTTGATCGTTTCTTTGACATTTCCAGGGAAATTGGAATCGACGACAACGCGGCTCGACGCCCAGCCAATTGAATAAGGCCCGCCATACGGCCACCATGCCGCATCAATCGTCGCGCGAGGGTTCTGTACAAACTTTGTCGCCGCGTAGAGGTTCCCGCCGATGGCAAGGAAAAACGCCGACAGCCCAGATGCCGTCAAGGCCGCTCGCCGGCCGAATTGACTCCGTACAATATTGAACGCGACGCCCGCGGTCGCCACGACCGTCATGCTGACGGTCGTGGCGAGCGCCATGCTGAACCCGATCGACGATGACAAGTGAGACATTCGCGTGATTGCCCCATGAATCGCATATCCCAAGTAGTAGTAATTAAGCGAATGTCCAGCGAGCCATGGGTCGCGCGGCGGCATTTGAGAGGCAATTGTGTTCGCTGAGAGCAAGGCCTCGTCCATCGGTTTCTCAGTGACCATGATTTCGGGCGTGTAACCGTGCAGCCAGAGGTATCCCAAGAAAACAGCGAAACCGATGCCTTCGACGATGAGGAGCTTGACGATCCAACTCAATTCAAGCTCGCGACGGATCGCCAAAAAGATCCACCCGCTAAGGAGCAAGACTGCCGCCGTGATCCAGAGACCAGTTGTGGAGTAACTCATGAGGCCAAGCGATGAAAGAAGCCAGCTCGGATAAATGACGGCGAGAAGTCCCAGTGGCCGGGCAACCGTTACTCCCAGGTCAGGAAGCCGGCGACAGAGAACAAACGCCCACGGCGCCACGGACAAAGTGACGACGAGAAGCACGCAATACCAGCGCAGCACATCACCAGTCCAAGTCAACAGATTCCTCGAAGTTGAGCGCACTCATGGCGCGGGCGGCAAAACGCGGTAGACGATAGTTCCGTTTGAAGAGAACGCGACTTCGAGATCACTTCCAACCATTTTTTCAAACGCGGCGATGCCCTCAGGTGAAGCATATGGCTGTCCCTGAATCTCGCTCATTCTCTCGACGTCTCCGACGATCACGTACTGTACGTCGTACTTGCGCAATATTTCCATCTTCGTCGCGGGATCAGCAGAATCGTAGAGCGTGCGAACATCGTTAAATCTCGGACCGATATCCTCGACATATCGCTGCTGCCGTTCGTGCCGATCCCAACCGAGGATCGTTGGCAGACCGGTGTGAATTGAAATGCGGCTACCGTTGCCACGATATGGACCGATGCTCGCTTCGGCTATCACCGGTGACCCTGGGACGTGATTGTTGAACCAGTTGATCACCTCGAGATCGCCCTTGAATGATTCCACTCCGAGGTCGGTCTGCAGAGTCCCGTAATTCATCCAATCGAGGGCATTCAGTGTTCCAGAGCCCAAGGAGTCAGTGAACCGCTGTTCGAGCCGAGGACGAGTCGCCAGCAATGGATAGACAAGTGAGGCAGCGATAACGATCGCAGTCAATCCAATGCCTGCCATCGACCATGAAGTGATGCCTCTCGATTCGGCGTCAGCGACCGTTTCAGGTTCTTCCTCACGCTCTTCGATTGCGTTCGTGGTTGGACCCACAACGATGCCGACAACACTCATTGAGTTCCAAACAGGGCGCACGCTTTGAGCATCAGAGCGGGGAAATACGCGATCGATCATGAGGGCGACAAGCGCCGCTCCACTTATCGCAAAAAGAACCCAAACCTCGTTGTAGAACTTGAAGACTGTGTTCATCCGATACCAGACCGGATCCCCGGCGAGATCATCAGCGACGAAGACGATTTCAACACCCGCCGCCACGAGACTTCCGGCGGCGATGAGGGCGCCGACAAACCGCATTCCTGGTCCTGGGGCAACAAGCCAAAGCACAGACGCCGCGGATGCGAATCCGACGGTCAGCCCCAACACTTGATGGTCAGTAATGGCAAGAACTGTCGCTACACCTAAGCCAACGACTACAACTGCCTGTGCAAGCCAACCAATACCCGATCTTCGGTGGTCCATCGTGGACGACCATGCCGCCAAAAGGAGAATGAGCACGGTGACGATGACGATAGCGGTCGTCAGGGAGTTCGCATAGTCAGCAAACTGGTCGCGGAATAGGAGTCGAATCGCCAACAACATGCCCAGGAGACTCAAAGGTCCCAGCGGATGAAGAATGAGCAATGAGCGCCGCTTGGCCGTCACGAGCAAAGCAACGATCAAACCGAGTCCAACAATGACGAGTAGGCCGCCCCAGTGATCCGAAAACTGCCAAAACGCGGACTCATGTTTAACCCGTTGCAGTGAACTGAAAAGTGCGACGTAGTGTCGATAGAACGGTAGGAACAAAAAGTAGGCAAGACCGCCCGTCAAGGCGGTCAAAACTCCGGTCACGGCCAATCGCACGATCAGATTAGCGAACAACACCGTGGCCATGAAGAACGAAATTGCGGCCAACGCGAGATAGGCGGGGACATCCCAGGCGTTGGTCGTACTAATGCTCCCTAACGTGACGACCAACAGCGCGATCCGAGTTCCGATAATCCACCGAGCAGAACTTGATCCGCCGGGAGTGAGCGCAGACGCAAGCATCCACGGATCCCGGCCGATCGAGAAGCTCAGCGCCATCGAAATCACGGTAAGGGGCAATGCGACGACGTGCGCATGCAGGTCGGCATAAAGGCCGGTGAAATACGGAAACTCTGTGATGGCGCCAGTAATTGCTCTGCTCGCTCCCCAGGTCCAATCGAAACTCGGATTGATTGGTCCTGGAAGCGAATTCACTACCCGCACAAATGCATCGAGGTTGCCGATCAGGACGAGAAAAACAGCGCCGAGAAGCCCAGCAGGCAGCGCGAGGGACGGTCGCCGAGTTAAAGATCTGCCGAGCGCGGCAGCCACACTAAATCCAGCGCTAGCAAGAAGGGCAATAACGGTTGGCTGGGCGAGGTTGAAGGCAATCTCGGAAGGGATTCCAGTGGCCTTCATGGCGAACGCGACGAGGTAAAGACCGTAGTAGTAGTAGTTGATATAGCCGCCTGAAAACCAAGGGTCGTAGGGTGGGAAGTGGGCGCTACGAAGCATCGCGTTGATAAACGAAAACTCCATCGGTTTTTCGCCGCCCCAGATGGGGTGCCATGAATCGGGATTGAGATAGCGGAAGAGGAGAAAGAGTCCAAAGACGAACCAAAATATCCCTTCGCTTCCGAATAGTATCCGGCGGAGTGAAGGCAATACCTTCCAATCGATCGAGCGCTTGGCGCGCGCTCGAATAAGCCAGGTGAATCCCACCGCGAGGATTGCCAAAATGCACCAGATAGCGCGAAACGAGATTACCTGCAGGCTGGCGCCGACCCACACGACATATCCCGCTAGCACAAGGGTTAACAGCCGGGCGAGGCCCCAGCCGCGATCTGAAAAACCGCCGAACGCAAGCGAAGCCAAGGGTATGCCGGCTACCTGAAGGATGCCAAGAAAGACGATCCAGACGGCGAGCGCGCCTAAAGAGTTGCCCGTGATCGCGTCACTCCATCGAGCGTCGTCTACCACGGGCAAACTGCTCACTGATTCGTCAAGGAGAAGCGATTTTTGGTCTGGATGGCGTTGCGCCTCGTATGGTTGCGCTTCTGGCCAGGCCATGAGCTCGTTGTAAGCGTCCCGTGAAACAAGATTTTCTTTCTTGAAGACGTAGACGTGAGGATGGTCATAGTTGATAAACGATTCATCGGCTGAGTCGTCTGGAATTTCCCATCCACCAATTCGAGGATAACTATGAAAGTCGCCGACCTTCGTAAATCCCAGTTGGCCGTCCAATAGGAGCTTGTAGTACTGCTCCTGGACGGAGTAGCGCCACGGAGATTGTGGCATTGCTGCCATGACGCGGTTGGAGGCGATCACGATGTAATCGGCTCCCTCGAGTAGGGAATAAATGTGGTCAGCCGCATCCTTTGGTTCGCGATCGGTATAGAGATCGAATTTCACCCAGTCGTAGAGATAGTCGGACGGATTCAAACCGGGACCGAAATCAAGCGGCAGCGTGTCGTCCCAGTCTTCAGCGCTGAGGACGCTGCCAGCCGGCACATTCGCGTAAATCCATTTCGATCCCTCGATGCGCGTTTGCTCGCCCAAATAAACCGACATAAATGCTGTCGTCCATAGGCCGATTCCGACGAGCATGGCAACCGCGCCAACTGTTGCGAGGCGCACGCCTCCAAGTCGCCCTAGGAATGACCAGATCGCGTCAAACGCGATGGCGCCCGTTATTGCAAAGACAGGGATCAGAGGCGCAAGGTAACGCAAGAACTTGGTTTCGGGGAGCGCGACGATTAAGCCATACCCGAAAAACCAGGCCAAGATGATCGTCGCGCCTGCCGATGGAACGGAAAGAAACCGTTTTGCGAGTACGAGCACGCCGAGAAGCGCGAGGATTCCCGCGACTGGACCGAAACCCCACCGGACAAGCTGTTCGATCTGATAAACGACCGGCGTGGTCCCGACGTATTGCCGGGTGAAGGGCACATCGAAGATGCCGCGAATAATGTCAGACTGCTTTTGAATCTGGTCGATGTAAACGTCTGGTCGTGCCAACGCGTACGGCTCGAAGATGCCGAACGCTACGATCGAGGCAAGAAACGAAACGCACGCGCGCTCGACGATTCCTAGGATGATCCGCAGAACGGTCTCATCGGATCGGTAGCGCGAGATTGCGTCGTAGATAATTGCAACGGCGACAAGTCCAGCAAGGGAAAAGACGCTTCCCTTGGTGGCCATCGCCAGGCCGAACGCCATGCCGGTGAAAAGAAACCATCGGATCGCCCCGGACTCTGCGGCTCTGATCGCTCCGTAGAGGGTGAGCGTGACGAAGAACGTGAGCCAACTGTCCGTCGTGAAGAAGTGAGCGAGTTGAATGGCCATTGGCGTGGCGGCGGCGATCGCCGCTGCGATGAGACCAACTCGCGTGTTGAACGCCCTTCGGCCTATGAAATAAATCAGTAGCACGGTAAGCGTGTCGAAGATTGCCGAGAGGAACCGGCCTACCTTGTAGACATTTCCGTAGTAATTTGACCAGTCATCGCCGGTGAGGTGCGACATACCTGTCGCGACCCAATCGGTTACGAAAAGGGGAAGTGCGCCGTAGGCGAAGTCGCGCTGGTTGCCGTTGTTTGGATCAACCGACCGTGGATTAAGGAGCGAATGTTCGGGATCGCGCAGGTTGTCCCAATTCGGGGGCCATTCGAAGATGATGCGGGATGTAATGACATCGGCGATGAATCGCTCGTCTGGATGAAGATAATGTCCCTCATCCCAATTGAGATCAAAAACGCGCAACGCAAAAGCCGCCATCAATATGAGAATGATGGCGAGGGTGGCCGAATCAAAACGGGAGCGTTGCCGGATCGGCTGGGATTTGAACATTTGCAGCCAATTGTAACGACGCACGGCGGGGCAGGTCGAGGAGCGAATGCACTGAATATGACTTTGGAGAAAGCATGACAACGAATCGGCGGCTTCGCGTCGTCTACTTCGGAACGCCGGAGTTTGCTGTGCCGGCGCTGCGTAGTCTTATTTCAGATAACCGATTCGACGTTTCGCTCGTCGTAACCCAACCTGATCGACCCGCCGGCCGAGGACACAAACTTTCGCCATCTCCGGTCAAAATCGCGGCTCTACAAACGAATCTCCAGATCTATCAGCCCTCGTCGCTTAGGACCGAGAATGACCGGCGTCCGTTAGTCGACATCGATGCAGATCTATTCGCAGTTGCGGCATATGGGCGCATTTTGGGGCCGAAGACGCTGGCGATCCCGAGAGTATGGTTGTGTCAACGTTCACGCCTCGCTGTTGCCGAAGTTCAGAGGAGCGAGTCCAATCGCCGCGGCAATCGCCTGCGGAGAGGAGCAAACAGGGATTTCGGTGATGGAAATGGAAAGTGGTCTCGATACTGGCCCGGTCATTGGGCAAGCTCCAATTGACATATCCCCTGAAGATACCACCGAATCACTGACCAGAAGGCTGGCCGATCTCTCCGCGTCAATCGTGGCTGACGATATATGGGAATTTACTCGCGGAGAACGCAAACCAACGCCACAACCGATCGAGGGAGCAACGCTCACTCGACCATTGGTCAAAGCTGATGGGTGGTTGGATTGGAATCAGTCAGCCGATATTCTCGAGCGGTGGGTGCGGGCAATGTGGCCATGGCCTCGGGCTTGGACGACGCTCAATGATGAGATCGTTCAGTTTCATAGCTCGCACATGATTGCAACCGTAAACAGCGGAGAGCCCGGAACGCTCATCGTAGAGAAGCAGCGCGTTGCGGTCGCTACGTCGATCGGATTGCTGGCAATTGACAAGGTCCAGTTTCCCGGCGGCAAACCGATCGAAGGTGTTGCGCTGGTGGAGCGATTCAAGAAATTTGACGGAGCTAGGCTCGGCACAGGAGCTCATCAGGAAACGATGTCGCCATTTGTCGCAAGGGTATAGAGTCAGCGGGTTTTGAAGCTATCGCTTCCAAGGACCGCGAAATCGACCCTCTCCATCGTCGTCGCGTCTGGAATTGAAATCAACATCTCGACCTCGCCAGCGTTTGGATGAGGAACCGCTAGCGCCGGTCTTGAAACCGACGAAAAAGAATATGGCTATCAGAACAATGAAAGCCAGTCCCGCGGCGCGGCTTAGCAGCGGCGCGGCGTTATTCAGGAAAAGCGCCAAGACCGCGCAAACAATTGCTGCGATCGCCACAGCGCGCGAGCCCTGATTTTTCACGTAATCGAGCGGCGAACGGAGATGATCAAACAGGCGATCCCGCCGACGTCTCCAGGTTATCCGGCGCACACGGGTTGTAAACGGAATTGGTCGTTCGCTTCGCTCGAGAATCTCGAGCACTTCGGCTTCAAGCCGGCTCCGCGGAGGATCTCCGCTCCGGCCTTCGCCAATCTGACCACTTTTGGAAGAATCATCGTTCTTCATGTCACCGGTGACCTAGCAATTTCTCCGATTGCTTCGACGGCGGCGTCAATCTCCCCGGCCGTTGAAAAATATCCGGGACTGAACCTGACGGTGCCGCTCGGGAAAACTCCAAGAGTTCGGCAGGCGTCAGGTGCACAATGTAAGCCCGTCCGGCACGCAATATCAAATGATTGATCGAGAACGGCGCCAATGTCAGCCGGTTGCCAACCATCGATTAAGAACGATACAAGAGCCGCGGTTGCACAGGTTGGTCCGCTTGGAAGAACGTGCACACCGTCGATTAAACCCAAACCATGAGTGAGACGGTCGATAAGTCCTCGGTCATGTTCGTGGATTGATTCGACTCCATGATCAGCGACAAATTGAACACCTTGCCTAAGGGCAGCGATGCCAACAGTGTTTAATGTTCCGCTTTCATACCTTTGTGGCAAACGATTCGGCTGGATATCTTCCTCGGAGTTAACTCCCGTTCCCCCAACTCTCTGCGGCTGCAATTCGTCGAGATCAACGTGGTCTGCAATGTAGAGACCGCCGGTTCCAGGCGGACCCATGAGCGCCTTGTGACCGGGAAAGGCAAGCAAGTCGATGCCGAATTCGTTGACGTCGACCGGTATAGCACCGACGGTCTGAGCGCCGTCAACCAACAGATAGGCGCCAGATTCTTTCGCGATTTCGGCGATGTCTGCGATTGGTTGAACGGCGCCGTTGACGTTAGACGCATGTGTGATCGCAATGAGGCGCGCATTGTTCCCAACTGCGTCGCGAACATCCGCTGGATCAACGACGCCCGATTTCGACGCTTTCACCTTGATCACCTCGGCGCCAAGGTCTGCCATGGCTCGAAGCGGACGCGCCACTGAATTGTGCTCCATTGTCGATGTGATGACGCGATCGCCGGGACGGACGAGACCCCGGATAGCAAGGTTGAGCGAGTCCGTGGCGTTCGACGTGAAGACAATCTGCTCGGGGCGTTCGGCATTGATCAGGCGAGCGATGGATGCACGGCATTCGAGCATGGCTGAGGCAGCCGAGACGGCCATCCGGTGGCTTGCCCGGCCGGGATTTGCCCCCGCCTCCTGAAGAAAGGCGCCCAATGTCGCGTAGACGCTCTGGGGCTTGGGCCAACTTGTTGCCGCATTATCGAGATAGATCATGAATTGACCTAAGCACCGACAAATCGGGCGTACACGGAGCGCGCTTCGATTTCGTCGGTTGTGCCTTTGATGATCGCGCGACCGTCGGGAAAAATGGTCAACTGATAGTGACTGAGAGGATCGTCGAAGCGAACTAGAAATTTGCTCGCTAGCACTTGACCGAGGGGGTTGAGACGGTCCGCTAGCGCGGTTAGATCTAGCTTGGAAGGAGACGTTGGAACGATTTGAATGGCATCGTGGCCGCATAAGATGGTCGATTGAGATGGACGAGCCCGTTCCAGAAATTCAAATCGACGTTCCCCACATGTGGGGCAATCGTCTCTTGGCGGACCTAGGGGAATACGATCGAACGACATTCCCCACAAATCGATGGACGTAAGACTATCGTTCAGTGAGTCGATATCGCCAATTGCAAGCTTCATGACCTCAGCCGCCTCGATTGACGCAATCACATGCACAATCGGACCGATCACACCAGCGGTGTCACAGGTAGGCGCGCTGCCGGATTCGGGCAGGTCAGGAAAGATGCATCGCAGGCAAGCGGTTTCGGTTGGACGAATGGTCATCGTGGTGCCGTGAGAAGCGATCACGCCGCCATAGACCCAAGGCTTGCCAACTTTCACCGCAATATCGTTGAGCAGATAACGAGTTTCGAAGTTGTCGGTGCCGTCCACGATGATCGACGCCCGCTCGTGAGTCGTTCGGCGTTGCTTCCGTTGAAGTCGGCGACAACAGGAAGAATCTGCACGTCCGAGTTCGCAGACGCGAGCACCCGCTGAGCGGCAATCGCTTTTGGAGTATGCGAAGTAACATCGTCTTCAGTGAAGAGCGATTGTCGTTGTAAATTGTGGATCTCGACATAATCACGGTCAACAATTGTCAACTCCCCGATGCCGGCCCGAACCAAGAGGTCCGCCACCGTGCTCCCGAGAGCCCCGCAGCCGACGAGCACGACTCGCGAGTGATTCAATCGATCTTGGCCCGACTTTCCAATCGAGGGGAAGAGTTCTTGCCGAATATATCGTTTGTCGGTGCTTGTGACTTTTGAATTACTTTCGAGTGCGGAGGCAGGTGCGGGAGATGTCATCGTGTGATTTCCTATTCAACCATTCAACGTCGGGAATGGTGACTTTGCTATGGTACAGTAGCGTCGGTCGGCCTTCTACCTCGCCCGGCCCGTCAAAGCCCAGCGTTAACAAGCAATAATGCCGGCGCCTGCGATTAGGTACTTTTCATGGGTAGAGTTTTGCGATGATGCGATTTACAATCGTGGACAAAACGGGCACCATGAGTTTCGTGGCGCCTTGCCACGCGCTCAAGGCGTTGGCAGCTGCTTGCTGCAATAATCCTGAGGACCACTGGCGGCTCATCGGCTTGCTTGGCGAATACGACGCCCAGCTCCAAAAAGAGCTCTCAGCAGGTTTGCATGTCTTTGATGAGCACAACACCGAGTCAGACGCTCGGGCGATACACAGCGTGCTCGACGAGTGCAAGGCGGTCAAATCGCCACCGTTTCGAGTAGTCGACGAACGAACGCGAAATCTCAGCCTCGAACCGGTGCGCTACGGATTGGTAGTTTTTAATCTCCCGGCGCGCCGCATCGTTCAGGTTCAGAACAGTTACGCGAACCTTGAACGTGCTGATCGCGGCAGGATCCGCGTCAACGGCGAACCTGTGCGTCAGCTCTATCGCTACCGTTTGCCGGACAGTTGGTCAATAGTCCCTTAGGATCTATCAGTATTCGAATTTCCATTTGGAGCCGGTCGAGCCGCTTTCTGTCCCGTTCGGTCGGTCAGGTCGGCGCGTTTTCGCCCAAACCCTCCGAGCAGCATCCGGCCCATTTGTCCGCCGAACGACTCGCGCGAGAGTTCAGCTTCCGTTCCATGGAGTAGCTCGCCTTCGCGAGATGTCTGTGTGGCCCAATCGGCCCGCGCGTCTCGGGCGCGATTGAAAAACTCCGCGACCTGCTCATCCGATTCCTCGCTGCTTTCGGAAAGACGTTCCCGGAAATCTTGCAATTGATCGCTGAATGTATCGATCCAGCGCAGTAGCGCGTCTTTGTTTGTGACCGTGATATCTCGGTGCATATCAGGGCTACCGGCAGCAAGCCGGCTCATGTCGCGGAAACCGCTCGCCGTCAGCGTCCTCATGTCCCGCCACGAAGAATCCCCTGCAACCGAATTTACGAGGCTCGCCGACAAAACGAAGGGCAAGTGGCTGATTCCGGCGACGTACGCGTCGTGTTCTATCGGATCGATGAAATAAGGCTCAGCCCCGAGCGCGGTGATCATGCCAAGCACATTGCGAATGGCGTCTTCGCTTGCCTTCGGATCAGGACATACACACCAAGTCGCGCCCTCGAAGAGGATCGCTTCGGCGCCTTCGATACTCAAAGCTTTGCCTGCCATGGGATGGGTTCCGACGAATCCGACGGTGGCCGGCAACAACTCCCGCGCCCAGTTCATCACCTCAGTTTTCGTCGATCCGGTGTCGACGACGACTGTGCCGGATTTGAGGTGAGGCGCAATATTGATGAATGTTTCCTTGATCGCTTTCACCGGCGTGCAGACCACGACGATGTCGGCATTCCGGACCGCGTTCGTCAGATCCCACTCGGTTTTATCGACTGCCTTTATTTTTTGCGCGTAGTGCTGCTGCTCGAGATCGGTATCGAATCCGGTTATTTGCAACACGGAACCTTCTGCTTTGCCCGTTTTTTCAGACCAGGCGCGCAGTCCGAGACCGATCGAACCACCAATTAGGCCAGTCCGACAATCGTTATTTGCTGCATTGCGGGGTGATCCTTTCACAGGAGAGAACCGAATCGATTTGTTCGATCGACAGGTCAGTTGGAATAAGGCTCGACGTCTATTTCTCTGACATAGCCCACGAGGCCATCTTCCGTTCGAAATTTCATCCAATGTTGGCCGGGGTCTAGCCCGTCCGATCCCGGATCTTGTGTCTCTTGTTCGTCGCCTAGATACTGGAGGGCTTGAGCAGACGTAAGAGTGGTGATCACATTCGTGTTAACGCCTGGTCCCTCACGTAAGTTCACTGGACCTTCTGCAGTCAACTGATAGTCGGGCCGAAAGGCAGTGCTCGTTTGTGTTGGCTTTGGTTTCGGAGTGGGAGTCGGAGACTCTTCCGTCCGCTGATCTTCAGATTGAGCCTGATTGTTGTCACCGTTCGAAGAACCGCCCGCGGCTTCAGTCACTCTCTCTGGAGGGCGACTTTGGGTTGTAGCGGGATCACGATGAACGAAGTCGCTCACGTACGGCTCAAGTTGGACGAACGCCCAGATGAAACCGACAATGCAAATTGCGATGGTCAATGCCATGGTCAAGCCGACCATGAGTCCGACCGCCGGGAATGCTGGCGTAGCCGGTTAGTAAGTCCGGGTCGGTCATTGTAAAGCCGTGATACTCCGCGGGGGACACGTGCGAGGCACGTATGGAACCAATAAGCGGCGCGAGTATAGCATTTTGCTCGTCAAGAGCCCCAATTGCGATCGCTTGAGGGCGCGGATACACTCCTTCCAGATCATTTGACACAACGAATTTGGCGCCTGCATCGGTTACTGCTGACGAATTGGCAAGGAGAACAATGTGCTTGCGCTATCGCGCTCTGATCTCAGGCAACTCGTATCGATGCAAGACGCGATCGACTTGATGAAGAGTGCGCGTTTCGCGAGCTGTCGAACGGACGAGCTCAATCTCCATTGCGGACGTTATCGATGTTGAAACAGGAAAGAGCGCGACACTCCTGATGCCTGCCTATGTTCCTGCTGAACGCGCCCTTGGCGTCAAAGTCGTTTCAGTCTTTCAGGGAAATCCTGCGAAGCAACTGCCAACGATTCACGCGCTTGTCTGCCTGGTTGACGATGAAACTGGGATCCCGCTGGCGATTATGGAAGGTGGCTATGTCACTGCTTTTGCGGACCGGCGCGGTTTCCGGGGCGGCGACGGATCTGTCTCGCGCGAGCCGATTCGAAGGTTCTCGCGGTTATCGGCGCTGGTGTCAAGGAGTAACACAAGCGGCCGCGGTTTGTGCGGTGCGTCCAATCGAACGAGTCATTGCCGTTGATCCAAGCGAAGACTCGTTGAGGACGATTTCGAGAAACAATCGATCGAGATTGGCCCGATCTTGCGTTGCGACTTGAAACGACGAACTCTTCTCAGATGCCGCCAGTGTGGCCGATGTGATCTGCACGGCGACGACTTCGCGAAGCCCAGTATTTGATGACGCCAAGATCAAGCCAGGAACCCATATCAATGCTGTCGGCGCGTTCACACCTGAAATGCAAGAGTTACCTGCTGCCACAGTCGCGCGCGCAAGAGTCGTCTCGACTCGGTCGACGCCGCGCTGGCGGAAGCGGGGGATCTCATCAAGCCATTGAACGAGGGCCTAGTTGGACGGGACCATTACTCGATAGAACTTGGTCATCTCGTCGATGGAACAGCAAAAGGACGCACGTCGGACACAGAGATCACGCTGTTCAAATCTGTCGGCAATGCTGTACAGGACGTCGTCGTTGCCAAAAAAGCGGTGGACGGCGCAATTGAGCAAGGAATCGGAACAACGTTCGATCTTGGTTGAAAACGTGCTCTCTTGGTCGAGATCCGCGTAATTCATCCTCGATGAGATGACGGCAATTCGAGACGGTGCTTACTCGTTAGTCGGCGGCAGTGGCCAACGGTTGAGGCGCGCCGATTGGACATGTACCGGCCGGGCAGACTCCGTCGACAATGTGGCGGCGGAATTCCTCGTCGAACGCGTCCATCATCCCAACCATCGGCATCGGGGCGACCTGTCCGAGACCGCAGAGCGAGAGTTCAATGATGTGCTTTGCGGTCCGTCTGATGCAGTGGCAGATCGTCGAGTGATCCGCGGCCGAGCCGGATTCGGTCGAGGATTTCGACAAGCGCCGGGATTTCCTCGATGGCAAGGCACGCACTTCGAGCACGATTCGAAGCGATTAAAGGCCGTCAGATATCGGGCGAAATCGACCGCGCAAACCGACTCGTCAAAGACGACGAATCCACCTGATCCGAGCATGCCGCCAACCGGGGTCAAGGAATCGAAAGTCGACTGGCAGGTCGAGGTGATCCTCAGTCAAAGGTCCCGGCTGAGACGCCGCCAGTTTGAACACCCTTGAATTCGTGGCCATCCCGCATGCCACCCCAAGATTCGTTGAGCAAGGTGCGGAACGAGATGCCCATCGGCACTTCGACCAGGCCGACTGTCTTCAAAGCACCTTGCACAGTCATCAGTTTCGTACCCGCGCTCTTTTCAGTTCCAATCTTGGAGAACCATTCGCCGCCCTTGATAATGATGTCGGGAATGTTGGCGAAGCTCTCGGTGTTGTTCGCGACGGTAGGACGCTTCCAAATTCCTTCTTCAACTGACCGTGGTGGTTTGGTCCGCGGCTGTCCGCGGAGACCCATCACCGAATACATGAGGGCCGACCCTTCGCCACAGATGTACGCCCCGCCACCGGTTCGAACGCGAAATGCAATGTTTTTGCCAGTGCCGAGGATGTTCTTGCCGATCAGTCCGAGGCGTTCAGCGTCCTCAACGGCTTTGCGGAACCGTTTGATCGCGAGTGGATACTCGCCGCCAATGTAGTTATAGCCTCGTTCCGAGCCGACAACGATGCAGCCGATAAGGATTCCTTCGAGAATGCGATGCGGATCGCCTTCGTGAATTCGACGATCCTTATAGACGTTGGGTTCACCTTCATGACTATTGCAGATCACGTATTTCGGAGTGACCCGTGCTTTGCGGCCACTTTCCCACTTAATACCAGTGGCGAATCCCGCACCTCCGCGGCCGCGGAGGCCCGAAGACGTGACTTCTGCGATGGCTTCTTCAGGCGCCATGTCAAACAGGACTTTGAGATAGGCGCTGTAGGCTCCTCGAGCGATCGCATCTTCGATCGAATCTGGATCGATGACGCCGGCGCTCGCCAGTACTATCCTCTGCTGATGTTTGAAAAATGGATGTTGATTTAAGGCGGGAAACTGTCCCAGCAGTTCGTCTCCGCGAACACCGATGACATGGTCATCAAGATTTCCCGCGACCAGTGCTGCGACGTCCGCCGGCGCGACGTGTTGGTAGACAATGGCCGGTTGTCCGGGCTTCTTGACTTCGACCCAGGGTTCCATCCAGCAAGCGCCGTCGCACGCGACCATGCGCACGATAGTGTTTTGATTGGCGAGAGACTCTGCAGCCGCGAGAACGTCGAGTGCCCCTTTGGCAATTGAACAACTTCCGACGCTAACGCTGACGACCGTCTTTTGGCCCTCCCAGAGGTTTTTCCAGCGTTCAGATGCGCGGTCGCGAAATGCCTCAAAGTCCTCGCGATTATTGAGTCGGTCATATGTCGTACTAGGCGCGCCCATGGTTCTCCTTAGCGGCCCGGCGCCGCGATGACACGCTGAATAACGTCGTTGAGCGAATCGACGGTGAGGTCGCCGTAGAACTGATCATCAATTTTTACGATCGGGGCCCGGTCGCACACGCCGAGGCAGCCGTTCACAACCTGAACCGTCAGCTCTCCGTCCTCGGTCGTGTCCCCGTCTGCGATACCGTAGCGATCGCCAAGCTCCTGAACAAGCGCTTGCGATCCGAGCACGTAGCAGGCCATGCCATGGCAGAGCAACATGAAGTGCTTGCCTCGGGGCTGAGTCCGGAAGTCGGCATAAAAGGTAAGAAGTCCGTATATCCGATTGACTGTTGTACCGAGACGATCGGCGACAATCTCCGCCGCCTCTATGGACACCCAACCGAAATGCTCATTGATTTCTTGTAGGGCGCTGAGGATGAGCTCCTGAGCTTCTTGGAAGTCCTGGGGTTCAAAATGGGACATAATCTCGCGCACAACGTCGAGATCGATCTCTCCAGTTGGCGTCACGTGTGCGGCGGTGTCGGTCACCCCTAACTCCCCATTTTAGGCGGCTCAATGCCGTGAACATCGCATCGTGATAAATCTCGTAAATCCGTTCGGGAGTATAGGAGCGACCCTTTGGAGCGTCAACGAGGCAATTCCCGCGGGTAGAGAGGCAATCGATCGAGAGTCCATTTTCTAAAGTTATCACTGAGGAAAAGGAAACGACGCTTATAAATCACCGTCACCAAACGAATGATTTCCGCTCGACCCAAAGAGCTTATTGAAATCACCGTCGAAGGTATCCAGAAATTCGTGCATGTCGAGAACGTCGTTTACCGTTACTGGTTCGCCTTCGATGATGACTTCATCGGGAGCTTCAGTCTCGATGGTCACAGTACCTGATTCCGCTTGTTCCGTTAGTTGTCGCAGCGCGAGACGCGCTTCTTTTGGATCTCCGTCTTTCATGACCGCCGCGACAAAACTCTTCGCTTGGCAGTCGGTGCACTGGACGAGCATCATCCAGAAATCTGGTTTGCGAGAGAGGACATGAACATCTTCCGGTTCATAACTTCGATGGCAAACGCCGCATCGGTCCATGCGATCGAGAACGATCCGCTTGATTTGGTTTTCTGAGGATTCCATTACGACTCCAAAGGTACTCAACTGCCTCGCTTGCGATCGAAATCGTCGAGGTCGAGGGTATTAATAAAATCACGAAAAACGGAAAGGCGCTCGTCGTCAACCGTTTGCCCCTCTGGCGCGCCGGTAGCCGACACCGCTTGCTCCCCATCCTGCTCGCCTTCATCAGGTTCCAAGCTGACTCCGGCTCTGTCCATCACAGATTCCTCAACGAGGATCGGTGTATGCGTGCGCACGGCGAGCGCAATAGCGTCACTCGGCCGCGAATCAATTTCGACTGTCTTGCCATCCAAAGAGATGATGATTCGCGCGTAGAACACGTCCTGCGCGAGATCGGTGACGAGGATGCGATCGACAGTTGCTCCGAGATCACCAATCACGGCTTTGATCAAATCGTAGGGAAGCGGCCGTGGTGACACGAGGCCTTGCAATTCCATGGCAATGGCTTGCGCTTCGAAATCGCCGATCCAGATCGGCAAGTGACGCTCGCCTTCAACTTCTTTGAGGATGACGACCCGGTTTTGCGTTACCAGGTTGACGCGAATGCTCTCGACTACGGTCTCGATCATCGCCAGGCCCTTTCGGCGCTACGCGACTTACCCATTGCCGAGATGCTCGCAAGATCAAGGGTCGCGCTGCGTTTGGCTGCGGCCGGACCGCGTCCGACCGGCCCTTACAATTCTACACGGCGCCGATTCGGACCAACAATCGCCGTCAAGGGCGATGAGCCCTTATCCGGATATTCCCGGATAATCGAAGTGCGGCACCAAACCGAAGTCATCGAGCGGCCAATATGTCACCCACGCTTTGCCGATAATACTGTCGATGCTCACCGGTCCAAAACTGCGTGAATCGGCGCTGTTCTGGCGATTGTCTCCCATGACGAAAATGTCCCCTTCGGGAATCTTGACGTCCTGACAGACTGAGCGGTTGCATTGCGTGATGGCGCCTTTGATATAGGGCTCGTCGAGTTTTTGCCCATCGATATAGACAAATCCGTCATGGAATGAAACGGTTTCGCCTGGCAAACCGATCACTCTCTTGATATACGGTTTATCAGAGTTATTGGGTGGGTTGAAAACGATGATATCGCCTCGTTCGGGCGGGTGAAACGGATAGACAATGTGTTCGCCGTCGTGATCGACTCCTGGCAGCCAGTCGACGAGACTGTTGACGTCGAAATGCATGTAGACGTTTCGATTCACGAGAAGCATTTCCCGATTCTGAAGATTCGGCATCATGCTGCTTCCATCAACCTGAAAATTGAGAACAACAAGTCGGACGCCAAAGAAAATGACGACGGCCAAAATAATTGTCTCAATGACTTCTCGAGTGAACTTACTACTGGAAACTTTGACCGGTTGCGGTGGAGTGAAGGGTTCGTCAGGCTGGGCGATCGGGCTCGAAAAACCGTCCTGTGGTAGCCCATTGGAAGAAGCGCCATCCGGTTGAACGGTGCTGGAATCCACCCGGGTTTCTTCGTACGTCATCAAATCCTCGAGTCGCGGATGGCAATGCCGATGTTGTGATCAGCGATGATACAGACCTAAGCAAGCATGTCGCAACCTCAATAACCGGGTCACAATCGTCCCGGTACTTAGGCCCCAACTTGCTGCCAGGTGGGTGAGATGGCCTTTCGCCCTGTGATTTTGCCTCCTAGAATGAATGCCAGAAATACAACAGCCTGGCGGCGCTATTACGAGGATTGACTGTCCCCCTCCTCGAACATTCCGCCTTTGTTTGTCGCAGGGAAGGAGCGGGGACGCCGCGTGCCAGTATCACCCGCAAAAACTGAAGCACCCCTTGTGGAACCAGGGAAAGGCGACGAGCGCACTCGGCGGACTCTGACGCCTGTCCGGCCGAACATGCTCAAGCCGAATACCGTTCTTCAGCAGCGGTATCGAATCATCGAAGTTCTCGGCGTTGGCGGCATGAGCACGGTCTATAAGGCGCGCGATCTTCGGTTCACCAGCGTTGACCGGCTTTGCGCTGTCAAGGAAATGTTCAATGTCACCGATGACGACCGAGTTCGAAGTCTTCGCCTGACAAATTTCCAGCGCGAAGCGGCTCTGCTCGCCACCTTGACCCACTCGGCGATTCCTCGAATCTACGACTATTTTGAGCAGCAAGGCACGGTCTATTTGGTCCTTGAGCTCATCCAAGGCCATGATCTTGAGTCGATCCTGAGTCAACGTGGAGAAGCATTTCCGGAAGATTCTGTTGTGCGGTGGGCGCTCGATCTTTGCAATGTGTTGATGTATCTCCACGGGCAAAAGCCCGAACCTGTCATCTTTCGAGATCTCAAGCCAAGCAACATCATGATCCGAAACGACGACGCCTTAATGCTTGTCGACTTCGGGATTGCACGCGCGTTTGCCCCGCAACAAAAAGGGACGATGATCGGGACAGAAGGCTACGCCCCTCCCGAACAGTATCGCGGCATTGCTGAAGCACGAGGAGATATCTACGCGCTCGGCGCCACGCTCCACCATCTGTCAACCGCAACCGATCCCCGCGGCGAAACGCCTTTCACATTCGCACAGCGACCGCCACGGCGGTTCAATGCGACGCTCAGCGCTGAGTTTGAACACATCATCTTGAAGTGCGTCCAATACTCCGCAGCTGACAGATACGAATCCATCCAAGATCTGCGCGACGCACTTCTCGATCTCCGCAATCCCGGACACGGGACCGCTGGCGCGGTTGCGGCAAACAGGCGAGATCACACCCGCGGATCGGCGATTCTTTCAATTCCGATACAAGGCCAAGCCGGCAAATTAACAGTCGACCAAAATCGACTCGACTGGTCTCTCAAAACCCAAGATGAAGTTCGGGGATCGGCTTCACACGCTGGAGGTGCGATCTACGTCGGTTCTTACGATGGATCGCTCTACGCCATTGATGAGACCGATGGTTCGGTGCGGTGGAAATTTCGGGCACAACGCGGCATTGTCTCCCGTCCCCTGCCGGCAAATGAGGTGGTGATTTTCGGGAGCGAAGATCATTCCTTGTATGCGGTATCGAGGCAGCATGGGCGATCGTCGTGGTCTTTTCGCACCAACATGCCGGTTCGATCTTCTCCCGCCATCGACGATAAAGCCGCATACATTGGCTCGGATGACGGCTTTCTCTACCGAGTTGACAGGTCTCGAGGGACGTTACTCTGGCGCTATCGCACCTGGGGACCAGTGCGTTCCTCTCCGCTGGTGAGTGGAGACCACATCGTCTTCGGATCTGACGACGGCTATCTCTACGCGGTCCTACGAGAAAGTGGACAGTTGAGCTGGCGGTTCCAGATTGGTTCGCCTGTAATGTCGTCGCCGACTCGAACCGGGGATTTGATCGTGGTCGGTTCAATGGACGGTGGGATCCGTGCATTCACCCAAGACGGTAAGCTCAAGTGGACTCACAGCACGCCGAAAGCGGTCATGGCATCCCCGCTTGTTGTCGATCAAACAGTCTATATCGGTTCGTGCGACGGTCACCTCTATGCTCTCGGGCTCGATTCCGGCGAGCTTTCCTGGAAAACAGCGATCTGCCGGCAGATCACTTCGTCAGCCACGCACGACGGTGAGGTGCTCTATGTCGGAGGCACTGACTCAATCTTTTATTGTCTCAATCGTGGCGACGGCGCAATTCGGTGGACGTTTAAGACCGACGGTCCAATCGTGAGCCGGCCGTTGATTACTGGCTGACCATGTCGTTTTTGGCAGCATGGACGGCCGGATTTACGCGTTAAATCGGCAAAACTAGCGCAGTCTTCTCTGCTCCACATGGAGGGTCCAATTGATGGCGGTATCAGCGGTCGTTCACATTCACGGCGAAGACGCATTTCTCGCCGAGTTGGATGACGTGCCAAATCCAATCCATAACTACGTTCTCATGCGGAACATGCGTAAGAAGGATGGCAAACCGATCGGCTATCTGATGGATGGGGCGACTGCCTTCATGTACTCGTGGGATCGCATTTCCTTCATAGAATTGTTAGGCGATGTGCCGCTGAACGGAAAGGCTCCAGTTTCAACCGCTCAAGGCACCACGATTCTCGGATTCTTCCGAGAGGAAAACGACGGAAACTCCTAAACACTCGAATAAAAATAAAAGGAGACGGCGGCACGAGTGCCGCCGTCTCCTTTTTATCTCGCAGTTAGTCGCCCAGGCTCTGGCTAAATCTCGTCGGCGCGAACCTCGCGCTTTTCGACGACGGTCGTTGTCGTCGTTGCTTCGTCAACTTTCTTCGCGGCGGTTGTTCCTTCAGGAAGATTCGGATCTCCCTCGGAATTCGTCTTGAATTCCTTGATGCCCTTGCCGAGCGCGCCACCAATTTCGGGCAGTTTCCCGGCTCCAAATATAATGACCACGATGACGAGTACGATGATGAGCTCTTGCCATCCCAGGCCTGCCATTGTCTGTTTTCCTCCTGCTGCCGCCTCGGCCGGGCGCTGCGTGTTTGCTTGCTAACTGTGGCGGGAGTATAGACCTCCGCTCATTGTCACGACAAGGAAAACTATTGAGAAATCTATACAGCATTGTGGGCGAATGTGTCGTGTAATCGACAAGGGCGAGAAAATCCCCGGACGGGGTATCAGCCACAAGGGCTCAACTTATCGAATGCAATGTCTCCATGAGCGTCCGTTGGCGACGTATTCGAGAAGCAAAACTGAAGTTTCATACTTATTAAAACCTATCTAGGGTGGCTAAAATCGTGGCGCGCGACTAGACTTGGACGTTTGGACATTCCTCCGACAGGCCGTGTTCAACGCGGCGGGAGACTTCATGGCTAATCAAGTTCAACTCAACGACGAAGACGTCACCTATTTACTGACCGTACTTCGAAATTCGTCCCAGCCGATAACAACGCAGCATCTCATCAACGCCCTGCGAGACAGGGCGAAGTAGCGTTGTTCCATCGCTAGCTTTCAGGTAAGGAGAATCAGTGCCAACGGTCAGTCCCACCGATCGGATCGCGGTCTCGTTCTCGGGAACGAAGGACCAAAAGCAGCTTGCTAGCTCAATTTACGACGTGCTTCAAGGGCAAGGCAGGTTCATGGCTGCCAACGCTCCAATTCGGTTTCATACACCTCGATCCTCGAATACTTGAATCGAGATGGAAACGGACCCGAAGCGTCGAAGATTGACACCGCGCTCAAACACAACACGGAGATCATGGCCGTCGAAGAAATCGATGGCGAGCGATTCATCGTCACGAGCCGCGTCGGACGAGTTCCTGTCGAGACCTTTGTTGATGTCGCTCACACGTTCGCAACGAGGTTCTTGACGCCGAAGCCGAAGCCGGAAACTCCACCTCAACCTGTTCGAGAGCGACCTCGAGTCGATCCGTCATGGGCGTCAGTCGACCGCGTCCTAAGCGATATCGATTTCGGTGTCGAAGACCTTGAAGGAGATCTCGATCTGATTGAGATCGAGGAACCAATTGTCGAGGAACCGGTAGTTGATGTCGTTGTCGCCGAAGTCGAGGAACCAGCGGCGCGGACGATTACCGTTCCATCAGCGCCTGGAACGGATGTAACTGAAGTCGACGACATCGAGTTGGCCGAGGCCATCTCCGATCGCCTCCGTTCCGATATTCGGATCGCGAACTTCGGCGATCAGTGGATGTTGGAGGAGCGAGTTCCTCGATTCAGCCGTGGCGACTTGCGACGGTTCAAGGATTACATTCAGGAACAAGAGCAGCCGCTCACTGACGATGCTCTCGTTCAGGATGTCCTCGGCGTTCGACCTGGTTCACCTGACTTCGACCAAATTCGATTCGCAATCAATTTCAGGCTCTCCAGAGAACACCGCGAATTTGACTTCGTTGGTACGACCAACCAGCGATTCTGGAGCACCAGCAATCTCCCAACAATCGGAACGACGCGCCGCAAGCCAAACGAGATCGGTACGGACTATCGGTACTTGAGCGATGAATTGCCAGAAGAACCGGCATACCGGTCGATCAATTCGGCCGATCATGTGCTGACGTTTTACGAATTCCACCTCGGCTTGCTGCCCTACGACGCCGACATGCAGAAATTGCTAGCAGCTCCGGTGCTGCCGAATCAGCGATCTGCGGTCCTAACGTTCGAGTGCCCGCAGTCGTACACGACCTACTTAGTCGAGCTTCGGTTCCCGACGCCTAACCGCGGCGGATTCATTCTCGGACTCGACGATTTCTTCACTGAGAACCTCGTTCCGGGTGCGATGATTTCGATCAGCCGGACTGAGAACGACGGGCACTATCTCGTCGAATACCTCGCGGCCAGCAACCAGAACGCTCGACTTCTCGAGCTTGAGGATCGCCGGCAGCGTTATCTCTTTCGGCCGACGACCTATGGCTGCACTGTTGACGAAGCGTTTCTCTTGAGCGAGGAACGGTTCCCGCGACTCGGCTCCGAGAAACCGCTTGACGAGAAGACCAGGCGCAGGCCCGAGTCAGTTGTGGCCGCGACATTCGAGCGTATTGGGGAAGAGAACGACGGCCACGGCTATTCGGCATCGTTCGCCAATTTGCTTGCCGGCGTGAATATTGAACGTCCGTTCTCGGAAGCGTTCCTGCGAGATATTCTCGACAAGGATGAGACTGGTGCCTTTGCACGAGATCCCGATGGAGCCGACGTTTACACCTATGTCCCTGGACACCCAGCCTAGTGACAAACCGACCCTGGCCGATGCGTTAGAAACGATCGGCCAGGGTTCCTTTCAGGCCAGCCTTTTTCGGGGACTCTCGGATCTGGATCGATCTGGGGTCGCCGAATTTGCATGCAAATGGCCAGAGTTTCCCGAAGAATCACGAGTTCGTGCCGTCCAGCTTATGGATGAGCTCGCGGAAGAAAATGTCGACCTGAACTTCTCGCGCGCATTGCGCTCGACACTTCAAGATTCGTCTACCGCTGTTCGCCAACTCGCGATAAATGCGCTTTGGGAAGATGTCTCGGCCGCGCTTTGCGATCGGCTTCTAGCGATTCTCGAGTCAGATGATTCTCAGGATGTGAGAGCGGCGGCAGCCGAGGGCTTAGGTAGATTCGCGGAGCAAGCGTCTAGGGACGAGCTTCAACCAGATGTCTCCGACCGAATTTTGAGTGAATTGTTTGATGCTGCCGCAAACATCGATGTGCCCTATATCGTGAGACGAAAAGCGCTCGAATCTGTAGCGGTCTTTGGCTCTCGACCGGAGATCCAAAAACTGATCGCCGAAGCACATGATGCCGACGATGCCGGGTTTCACGCGGCTGCGCTCTACGCTATGGGAAGAACGCTTGATAAGCGGTGGTTAGATATTTTGATTGACGAGCTTAGAAGCGAAGACGCGGAGATGCGGTATGAAGCAGCGCGCGCGACTGGCGCAATCGGCGACGTCCACGCTGTGCCGGCCCTCGCCGCAGCCGCGATCGACGAGGACGGCGAGGTTCGAGAGGAAGCGATCATGTCTCTCGGTCGAATCGGTGGGCCGGGCGCCGAGCGGGCGTTGAGGAGGTTGGCTGAATCGGCGAGCCCGAAAGATCAGGAAGCAATCGAAGAAGCGCTCGGCGAAGCTGGCGACGAGCTGATTTAAGATGGCTACAACCCTCCAAAATGCTCTCATCGCCGAGCGGTCGGCCTCACCGCAAGAAGCTTGGGATCGAACCGTACTCCAAAATGGAGGACATCTTCTCCAATGCTGGAAGTGGGGCGAGTTCAAGCAACGACACGGCTGGCAAGTAGAACGAGTTTCCGTTCAACACAACGCAATGACAGCCTGTGGCTCGGTGTTGTTCAAGCGCAGTGGCCCATTCAGCATTGCCTATATTCCTCGAGGTCCATCTGTCCCCTTAGACCAAGAGGCAATTACGCTCGATTTGATGAAAGAGATCGATCGAACCTGCCGTAGTCGACGCGCGTTGCACTTGATCGTCGAGCCAGACAAGTTGCTTCCATTTCGTTCTGGCGAAGGCAGCTTTTCGTTCATTAATGGACCGCCTCCATTTCAACCTGCGCGCACGGTCAAAGTACTCCTGTTGGAAGATAATGAGCTTTTGAAACAGATGCACCAAAAGACTCGATATAGTGTTCGATTGGCCCAACGTCGTGGGGTGGCGGTGGAGCAATGCCGATTCTCAGAACGAAACGTGGATCTCTTCTTCGGACTGCTCGAAGATACGAGTGAGCGTAACGAATTTGGAATTCATACACGCCAATACTATGCCGATTTCCTCGAGATCTTTGAGGATGATGCTTTGATGCTCCTTGCCCGTGTGGAAGGCCAGGTAGCCGCGGGTCTAGTTGCGGCGAGATACGGCACAGAAGCTATTTACATGTATGGTGGTTCTTCGAGCGAACATCGAGCCCATGGCGCAGCCTTTCTGCTGCAATTTGAAGCGATGAAGTGGGCACGAGAGTCCGGTTGTGTTCGCTACGACCTCTGGGGAATTCCCGAAGACGACCCTTCGACCGCGTCCGAACAGGGTGATCGAATTGCCGGCACGAAGGGCGAGGATTGGCGCGGGTTGTATCGGTTCAAGACGGGATTCGGTGGGGATATCGTAACTTACCCGCCGACCCTCGAGCTCCGCTATCGACCCTTGCTCTCGTCAATAGCACGCCGTCGTTATGGCAACCGAGTCTAAGAGCACGGCCGCGATTGAGCCAGCTGTGACGCTTGGCGAACTCGCGAGCGCTCAAGATCACCTCGAATTAGCTGGCGATCCTCTCACTCCCATTACCGGAATCACATATGACTCCCGCGCGGTTTCGAACGGGTGTCTCTTCGTCGCGTTGAAGGGAGGCTATTTCGATGGCCACGCGTTTCTTCATGACGCGGTAGCAAGTGGGGCCGCCGCGGTTTTGGTCGAAGACGATCACGGCATAGCAATCCCTACGATCAAATCAACGGACACGCGCGCATCGCTGGCGCCGATTGCCGCGACATTTTATGCTCGGCCGTCCGAAGGTCTCAATGTCATTGGCGTGACCGGCACTGATGGCAAGACAACGACGACCTATCTCGTCGATGACATCTTGCGTTTTGCCGGAAAAGTGACCGGCGCCGTTGGAACTGTTTCAGTTCGAATTGCAGGCGAAGTTGTTGAGCATGAAACGAGGCAAACGACGCCCGAATCACTCGATGTTCAGCGCTATCTGCGGCAAATGGTGGACGCTGGCGTAGACACGGCGATCCTCGAAGCAACTTCACATGGACTCGATCTTCATCGCTTGGATAATGTGAATTTCGCAATTGGCGCCGTTACGAATATCACTCATGAGCATCTCGAACATCACCGGACGGTCGCTGCTTATCGCCGCGCCAAAGGGATCCTTTTCGAGAAGGTCAGCGCGAACAAAGGTGTGGCCATCATCAATCTGGACGACGAAGGCGCCCGCGAAATGCTTCCGCTTGCCCGGCACGCTCGAATTCTGACGTATTCCATGAACGATGTCGCAGCGGATATCAGTGCGGATTTGATCAAGTCGACAGCCGGTGGATCGACGTTCAAAGTCAAGTACCAGGACCAAATCGAAAATGTGGATCTTCCCATGATTGGGGGGTTCAACGTCGCCAATGCCCTCTGCGCTATCGGCATCGCTTTGGCCTGCGACATTGACATTGCCACGTCGACATCTTCTCTTCGCACGGCCTCGACCGTTCCGGGCCGGCTGGCGCGCATATCTGCCGGGCAACCGTTTTCGGTTTTTGTCGACTATGCGCACACGCCCGAGTCACTCACAAAAGTGCTTCAGTTGTTGCGCGATCTCAATCCCGTTGGACGATTGATTGCGGTCAGCGGAAGTGCGGGAGAGCGAGATGTCAGCAAGCGGCCACTGCAAGGTGGAGTATCTCAGCGTCTGGCCGACGTCAGTATCTTCACGACCGAAGATCCTCGATTTGAAGATGCGGACGCAATCATCGCCGACATTGCGGTTGGAGCGCGCGCCGCCAATGGAATTGAAGGTGAAACCTATCATTGCGTTACGGACCGCAGAGATGCAATTCGACTCGCGCTTACCTTGGCCGGTGCGGGCGATGTAGTCTTGTTGGCGGGCAAGGGCCACGAGCGGAGTATTATCTGGGGCCAGGAAAAGCTACCCTGGGACGAAAGCGCTGTGGCTCGCGAGCTGTTGCACGAGCTCGGGTTCTTGGAGGATTGATGGTAAGTAGGCGGACATTCGCAAGAAGCGTTGCGGGCGCAGCAATCTTGACCGCGAGCCATCAATATCCAGCGATTCGGTCCACGAGCGCGCAGGAGGCCCCTCCGGGCAAAATTACGTTCGGACGAAGCGGCGACATTTGGCGCTGGCAGAATGGCGAGACTGCGAATATTTTCGAGGATGGCGCCGCAAGTGATCCACGCTGGTCGCCCGCGGGATCGGATCTTCTCTACGTGCGGAGTGGTGACAGTTTCTCCGATCTTCACGTCCGTTATCTCGCGAGTGGCGAAGACATTCAGATAACGTTCAATCAACCTGCGGGCCAACAAGGAACAGAGGAATACGCCAACAACAGCTCATGGGCAATCGATCCCTATTGGTCGCCCTCGGGTCTCATTGGATTTTCGTCGGATTATTTCACCGACTCGAGCTCGATGATGTTGTTTCTTATCGCCAGCCTCGACGATGGCGCTTACCTTGCGCCATCAGCCCAATCTGAAGGAAATATTGATTCCGTCACACTATCAAGTGATGGACTTGTTGCTGGCTACACCGTACGCAGCACGGATGTCAACAACTACAACGTCACGTACATCGCGCTTCGTGATCTCGGCGATGGCGTCGCATATCCGATTCAGACCGACAGCGGAGCGGCTTTTGATCCTGCCATCTCGCCCGACAACCAATTAGTTGCCTTCAGTATTCGGGCGTCGGAAACAGATCAGTCAGATGTCTGGATCGTGGACCGGAATACTGGAGATTTGCGTCAGGTCACCCAAGACGCGCAAGCCACGAGTCCGTGCTGGTGCCCGGATGGTTCGTGGCTCGCCTACGTCAGAATGGTTGACTATAACTTCGAGATTTGGGCCGAGCCTTTTTCAAACAACGAGTTCGGTTCTCCCCAGAAGCTCGCCGGTTTCAATGATATAGATGCGCCTGGCGGATTGTCCTGGTCATTGGCGCCCTAGTCTTCGGCCTCGTCCTCAAGCATTTTCTTGGTCTCGGCGCGAAGTTCCAAACCTACTTCCGCTAGCTGCTCATCAGGCACAGATGCAGGCGCATGGAACATGAGGTCCGCGCCGCGCTGGTTCTTCGGGAAAGCGATCACTTCGCGTATATTCTCTTCGTCGGCGAGAAGCATCACGATTCGATCTATACCCATCGCAATGCCGCCATGTGGTGGCGCTCCGTATTCAAGGGCGTCGAGGATAGCGCCAAAGCGTTCGCGCCGGTCGGCTGGCGAATGCCCCATAAGGCCGAAAATCAATTCCTGATCCTCACGGCGGTGAATGCGCACGCTTCCGCCACCCATTTCATTGCCGTTGCAGACGAGGTCGTATTGTTTCGCGCGAACCCGTCCTGGGTCAGTATCGAGTAACGGACGATCTTCCTCGAAGAATCCCGAGAACGGATTGTGAGTGGCATCCCAGCGATTTCCTTCTTCATCCCACTCAAGCAGTGGAAATTCGTAGATCCAGCAATAGGCCAACACGTTTGGGTCGGCAAGTCCAAGACGGGTTCCAAATTCGTTACGCAGAGTGGAAAGAGACTTGGCGACGATGGGCGGTTCGCCGGCAACCATCCAGTACCAGGTCCCCGTCAGTTGCGCCGATTCCTGATGTTAGCGCCATTAGTTCGTCTTCGGACAGAAATTTCGCGATCGACGACTTTACTGCGCCTTCTGTGAGCGCAATAGTCGTGAGATCTCGAGCGCCAGCCTGTTTCGCGATCATCTTAAGTTCGTCGATCTCGCGTCGTGAGTATCCGCCACATCCCGGAATCACCAGCGCTTTGACCTGACCCCCACCAGTAACGATGGATCGGAAAACGTCGAATCCGGAATTTCCTAGACTCTCCGAGACATCCCGCAATTCGAGTCCGAAGCGTAGATCAGGGCGGTCGTTTCCGAACCGCGCCATTGCATCGTCGTACGTCAGTCGAGGGAACGGTTTGGACTGAATTTGCTTGTTCGAGAAGTTTTCGGACAACTCTTGATAGAGAAGCTCGATGAGGGTAGTGACCTCTTCTTCTCGGGTGAACGAGAGTTCGATGTCAAGTTGGGTGAACTCCGGCTGGCGATCGGCTCGATGCGGCTCGTCCCGAAAACAGCGCGCAACTTGGTAATACCGATCGTATCCCGCAACCATCAAGAGTTGCTTTCGTTGCTGAGGCGATTGTGGAAGCGCGTAAAAATTGCCGGGCGCGGAACTGCTTGGTACGAGAAAGTCGCGCGCACCTTCTGGCGTGCTCTTGATGAGCATCGGTGTTTCGATTTCGAGAAATCCGCGTTCGTCGAGAAAGTCGCGCATGTACTTTGTCAAATGACTGCGCAGGATGACCTTGCTTTGCATTGACGGTCGCCGCAAATCGAGATAGCGGTATTTCAGACGTAATGACTCGTCGACATCGACCTCTTCGTTGATGTAGAAGGGCGGAGTTTTCGAAGGATTGAAGACCGTCACATGTCTGGCTTCAATTTCAATTGCGCCGGTTGCCAACCGAGGATTCTCGGTTTCAGGGGGACGGCTGCGCACGATGCCTTCAACGCTGAGGACAAACTCATTTCGCACGTCGCTCGCCGCCTGATGCGCATCGGGCTGATTCTCGGGATTGAAGACGATTTGCGTAAGGCCATACCGATCGCGAAGGTCGATAAAGATTAGACCGCCGAGGTCGCGTCGCCGGTTCACCCAACCGTTCAAGACGACATCGCGACCGACATCGTCTATGCGGAGCGATCCGCAAGTTATCCTGCCTTCTATCGCGCTTTCAGTTCCGACCACGCTCGACACGCTGAATATTCCTTCCCATCACTCGCATGATTTCAATAATGCACTAATTTGATTCCGCGACGAAGAAATGCTGTTTCACTTGGTCTTCCAAGACTTGCTCTGGATCTAAACCCGCGGCAACAATTGCTCGAACCATCCCGAATAAGTTAGCACCAAGCTTCTTGCGGATTTCGATTTTTCTCGAAGGTATCAAGATTCTCGTTTGCCAGAACCTTCGCGACCCGGGTGAGTGCCGGCATCGATCTTGGAAGTCGATCAAACGGATGAACTTCTTCTGAGGCTCGAATAGAAGAACGCTCAGCCCTCTTCACACTTTCCCACGTGGCGACAACCTGGTCCGGTGTTTCCGCGACAACGTCGCCGAAGACGTGCGGATGGCGGCGAATAAGTTTGGTGGAAATCTGCTCAAAGACATCTTCCAGTGCGAAATCCCCCGATTCGAACGCTATTTGGCTGTGCATGGCGACCAATAGAAAAAGGTCGCCGAGTTCTTCGCTGAGATGGTAGGAATCGCCGTCGTCAATAGCTTCGACCACTTCAAAGGCTTCCTCAAGAATGGCATCGCGTAGAGATTTATGCGTCAGCTTACGATCCCACGGGCAACCGTCTGGGGCTCGGAGGCGCGCGACAAGGCGCTGCACGGCGATTGCGGTTCTATACGACTCCAACGCCGCCAGTGGGGGCAGAAAAAGCGATGTCAAATGGTCGCTCTGGTGGTGGTCAACTTCGTGTAGCAGGCATTGGATGACTGATTCTTGAGAGGGCACACCCGCCGCTCGTATCACTGTGACTTCGTGATCCTCAGGATAGAGTCGAGCTAGAGCTAATTTGACGTGAGAAGCGATTCGAGTCGAATACATTTGAGTCACGAGAACAGGTCGAGTCGGGACGAGCCCGAGCCTCCCTCCCGCGAACGGTTCCGCAGTCCAGGTTTCGTCAAGTTCTTCGGCGTCGACGATTTGAACTTCGTCCGCCATGGGGTCGAGATCAAGGGCCGAGACGATTGCATCGATCGCGCTGACCGCAGTTCCTACGACGACCTCGATGCCTCTATCGCCGGCGACACCGAGAATCGTCCGGACCGATCGCTCGCCGAAATCGCGGGTGGCCAGGAACAGCGAAGACCACGTCCCTCTTGTCGGCAGCTTCAAGAACTCGCTCTGCAATTGCTTGATAGACTCTTTCAAAGTTGTCCAACGATTCATAGAGATCGTCGCAAGAAGAGACTCGCGGATCGCCACTGAGGTCATCTATTCCTGGGTGAATCCGCGTTCGTAAGATGATTGTCGACGCATCGTCGAGCACAGTCTGTGTTCCGACTGTCCGTAACGACGGATCACCTGGGCCAAGTCCGACGATGGTAATTTTGCCGGCCATCGGACTAATTCTTGGTCGCGGCAGCCTTGTCGCCAAGACTGAGGACCGCCATAAAGGCCTCTTGAGGTATTTCGACGCTGCCGACCACCTTCATGCGCGCTTTTCCTTCTTTTTGCTTTTCGAGCAATTTGCGCTTCCGCGTGATGTCGCCGCCGTAACATTTCGAGATGACGTTCTTGCGCATGGCACGAATCGTTTCGCGCGCAATAATCCGACTGCCGATAGACGCTTGGACAGGTACATCGAACATTTGGCGTGGGATCAAACCTCGCAACGTCTGCACGAGATCTCGCCCTTTGGCATATGCGTCATCGCGATGAGTGATGAGCGAAAGCGCGTCCACAGGTGCCGCATTGACGAGGACATCCAGCTTCACCAGGTCGGCATCGCGTAGGTCGCCGATCGTGTAATCAAGTGACGCATAGCCTTGAGACCTACTCTTGAGTTGATCGTAGAAGTCGACAATCAGCTCGGCAAGCGGCATATCGAATCGCAATTGAACTCGGTTTTCATCGAGAAAGAGCATTTCGTGGTAGATGCCGCGTCGCCCAGTCACGAGTTCCATGATGGAACCGATGAATCTCGACGGAGTGATGATATTGAGATGCACCCAAGGCTCGAGAATCTGCTCAATTTCGCCCGCCGAAGGCATGTCCGCTGGATTGTCGACGACAAGCCGTTGACCTCCGCGGAGGATGACTTCGTATTCGACACTTGGCGCGGTCGCGAGTAGATCGAGATCGTATTCGCGCTCAAGCCGTTCTTGAATAATTTCCATGTGCAAGAGACCGAGAAAGCCACAGCGAAAGCCAAAGCCCAGGGCCAACGAAGACTCGGGCTGATAAGTCAGCGATCCATCGTTGAGTTGCAAGCGTTCTAATGCATCGCGCAAGAGCGGATAGTCTTCACCATCGACAGGATAGAGGCCCGCGAATACCATCGGTTTCGCCGGTCGATAACCAGGGAGAGGCTCAGTTGCGGGTCGAGTAGCAAGCGTGATCGTGTCGCCAACTTGGAGATCTTTAACGACTTTCAATCCAGTGGCGACATAGCCGACTTCGCCAGGGCCGAGCTTGCTCGCAGAGATCATCGTCGGCGAAAAAAAGCCGATCTCGAGCACATCTGCCTCTTTACTTGTCGACATGAGTCTAATGCGCTCGTTGGATCGGATTGAACCTTCGATGACCTTCACGTAAGCGATGACACCCTTGAACGAGTCATAGTGAGAGTCGAAGATCAGCGCTCGGGTCGGGAGTTCGGGATCGCCTGTTGGCGGCGGGATATGCTGAACAATCGCTTCGAGCACGTCATCGATCCCAATGCCCGACTTCGCCGAAGCGAATACTATTTCGTTATCGAGCAAGCCAATGAACTTGCCAACTTCCTCGGCGACTTTTTGAGGTTCCGCGCTCGGCAGATCGATCTTATTGATCACGGCAACTATCGCCAGGTCAAGATCGAGGGCTAGATAAACGTTAGCCATCGTCTGTGCCTCAATCCCTTGAGCGGCATCGACGACGAGTAGCGCCCCTTCACAGGCGGCGAGACTGCGACTCACCTCGTAGGAAAAGTCGACATGCCCGGGCGTATCGATGAGGTTAAGCTCATACTCAAGACCGTCTTTCGCGGTGTAACGCATTCGCACCGCACGGGCCTTGATCGTTATTCCCTTTTCCCGTTCGAGATCCATCGAATCGAGAACTTGTTCGACCATTTGCCGCCGATCAACTGTACCGGTGCGTTCGAGCAACCGGTCGGCCAGAGTCGACTTCCCGTGGTCGATGTGGGCGATGATGCTGAAGTTTCGAATGCGTTCTCTAGGAATTTCATTGGTCATCTGATGTATTTGTGCCTCGTCGAATCCAGACCGACTTGCAAGTATAGCTGAGTGCTTAGTTAGGTAGAATTACATGCCGAGAATGCCGAAAATTCGCGACGCGCCCGGAAGATATCGACAAATTAAATCGATGCCATTTCGAACCTGGCGTACATGTAAGAAATACGCGGCCAAGAAGTATATGAGCGCCACGAGAGTCAACGCATAGCCGAGCAAAAATAACTGTATGAGTCTTGGCGCTGCCCCGGGAATTGTGGCGTCTGTGAGTCTTGGGGCGATAGCTTCGGAAGCAAGTGCCATCACCGCGGACGCTATGGCAACTCGGCCAAGCCACGCACCAAACGAAGGTGGAAAGCGGCCAAGTCTCTTGCGGAGAACTGCCGCAAGCGCTAGTGCTTCGATCCCCGTAGAAACGCTCAAGCTCAAAGCGAGCCCGACGTAACCGACATGATCGACGAGGATCTTCCCGAGAATGACGTTCACGATGATGATCGCGACACCGGTGACGACAGGGGTTACGGTATCGTGCATCGCATAGAAAACGCGTGTCAGAACTTCAACGAGTCCGTACCACGCCAAGCCAATTGCCAGGAACGCGAGCGGGTCGGCCACAAGGCGAGTCGACAATCCAGAAAACTGTCCAGACTGGAAGATCGTTTGCACGATCGGCACACGAAAAACATAGAGGCCGATTGAAGCCGGTAGAATCAAAAAGAGCAATGGTTGAAGCGAGCGCATAAATGTCGCTCGCACCGCGGGCATGTCGCCTCGCTGATAAAGACGTGCCATTGTGGGAAACACGACAGTCGAAATGCTCAACGCTAATACGCCGTGGGGCAACATCATGAGTTGCCAGGAGTAATTGAGTGCCGAAACCTTGCCTTCACCGTCGTGCGAGGCGAGATAGTTCACCACGATGAAGTTGATTTGGAACGCCGCCAGTCCTATGACCCGTGGCAACAATAATCGCCCGACTTCACGAACTCCCTCGACGCGGGTCGAGAGCGTTGGCGTGAATTGCAGACCACTTCGCAGCAAACCTGGTATTTGTATGAGAACGTGCAAACCTGCACCAACGACAACGCCAATTGCGACACCGTAGACGCCCATAGATGGAGCGAGTATCAGGGCAAAGATGATGATCGCCAGGTTGTAGAGAACAGGCGCCAAGGCCGGAAGTGTGAATTGGTCCTGCGCCTCGAGAATTCCCTTCGCGGCAATGCCTAGCCCAAGAAGGATCGGCGAAAGTAAGAGGATTCGCATCGTCTTGGTGGCGATGTCGTGAAGATCGCCGGTCAATCCCGGAGCAACGAGATGCGCCATGATCGCGTCGGCGAAGATGAACGCAATGATGGCGAGAACGACGGTAATGACCGCAGAAAGCGAGATAACCGCGGAGGCAAGATGCGATGCTTTTTCGCGCTCGCCGTGCGTGACGAATCCCCCGAACACTGGGATAAACGCCGCGCCAAATGCACCGGCCATCACCACAAGGAAAAGGAGATCCGGCACGCGGAAGGCGCTGACGTATGCATCGTATTCGCCAGAGGTTCCAAATTGGCGAGCGAGAATAATTTCTCGTACAAGACCCAACACGCGACTGACAATGAAGGCGGAGCCGACGATTGTGGCGCTCCGTCCAAGCGAATGTCCAGCGCCAATTCCCGCAGTTACGGGCTCGGTTGCGGGAGCCGCAACACTCGATCGAGGGCGACGATCAACCACGGGGGCCGCAACGGTCATCTCGGCTGCCCCTTCACGTGAAGATCGGTTGTTGATTTCCGCCTGGTTTGGTACCATCGCGCTGCAGCGGCAGAAATGCCGTTATTTTGAGTACGCCTAATTAATTCAAGCCAAGAGGCAAGGGGAAGTTCAAGTTGGCAAATAGCAAATCCGCCGAGAAGCGCATTCGAGTCGCTGAGCGGCGCCGGCAGCGGAACCGGCCGTATATTTCGGCCGCCCGCACGTACGTCAAGAAGGCCGAGTTGGCGATCAAGGACGGCGATCAAGAGGTCGCCGCGCTCGCGGTTGGCGATGCGCTGAGCATGCTCGATCGGGTCGCTGGCAAGCACATTATCCATAAGAACAACGCTGCCCGACGCAAGTCTAGGTTGATGGTAAAGTTCAACCATATGGGCGCCACGGCCTAGGTTTCCGACCTTCAATTGATCCGAAAAAGCAACTCGCCGGAGCATTAGCTACGAACTGCTCCGGCGAGTTGCTTTTTCTTGTTTTGCCTCCGCGAACCACGTCATCAAAGAATAGATCGAATCGCTAAAGTCCTTGATTCTGCCAGTCTTGATTCCGCGATCAACCTCGTTGGCGAATAGGATGCTCTCGGTCGGAAACGCTGAGCTTGGAGCGCGTGCCACGCCGAACATCCGATTCGGATTCGATAGTCCCAACTCCCTCCCGACCGCAACCGGGTCGTTCTTTGCCGGCGCTGATCTCAGTACCACTGACAGTTCCAGTTGTTGATAGAGCTGATTTGACGCTCGATGGGCGTCGTCACCATGCAAGTCGAAGGACGCTAAATCTTGCGTCGCCTTCGCCAGATTTCCGGCAATCGACTGTTCCACAAATTGGAAAAGGCGATCAGCGGACAAACTCTCTGCCATTTCTCGAACATGCAAGACGCCGATCTGGTTGGGATGAGCAAAAAGAGCGAGTTTCGAGATTTCGGTCGAGAGCTGGTCAAGGTCCGGCGGGCGATCAAAACGAGGATTCGAAGGTTTCGCCGACCAGGATTGAGGAAACAATCCTTCGGCGAGCGCCTGCGCAGCCTGCTGATCAATGCTCGAACCCGCGAACGTCGCCTGCGATTGCATCCACCCGATCAAAGTGTTTCCTCGCGGAGGTTCACTCGTCAAGATTCGAACGTCTTTCGAAAGTGCCTTAGCGATTTGCTGTGGAACTGCTGATAGCGATTGCTCAACTAAAATAAGAAGGTTATCTGGATGCACTGAAGATAGGAGAGTGCCTATTTCCGTCGTAGTCGCCGCGTTCCTTGAACTTCGATTTGAATCCTCCAGCGTCTCGTCAGCCGCGCCGCGAGAGGACTTCGAGAGCAGGTCATCAACAATGATGACGCGGCCTGTGCCGAAAAACGAAGGTGTGCCCGCCATCGACGTTATTTCAGCGACCTTTGCCGTTTTGCCATCAAGTCGAGAGGTATTCGTTCCGTCACGATCATGGTCTGAGGCAAGTCTCTTTGTTTCAGTTCTGCAGATCGCTGCATCAGGTCCAAGAACGATGGCAATCATTTGGCAGATGAACTCTCCACGACGCACAATAGTGCAAGAAAAATGGCCAGCCCCACCTGAGCCGTGTGCATCGGAGTCTCGAACCTGCTCTCGCAGGTGGGCGCCACGCCCCAGTGTGCCAAGACACCCAGTTTGCGGCTCCCGAAACTCATTCTATCGGCCCGAGACCACGAAGATCATCACGTACACTGCAGGGCTGGCCTCGAACGAGGGTAACACGCAGATTCAACGTGGTACAACATCAAAAGGGACTTGTCGCATAGTGAGCGGAAGACGTTGTAGGATCATCGAAACATGAAGCGTCACAGCATGCATTTTTGAAGCCGAAAACACGGAGAATACCATTGGCCGAATCCAAAATGCGGGTCGTTATTACAGGTATGGGAATCGTTTGCCCGCTCGGAAGCGATGCCGAATCCGCGTGGTCGGAGGCCAAGAAAGGGATCTCTGGCGCCGGGCCCATCACGAGATTCGATCCCACAGGCTATGAAACAACGTTTGCAGCGGAAGTGAGGGATTTTGATCCAGAAGCGAGAGTAGGTCGCAAAGAAGCGCGGCGAATGGATCGATACACCCAATTCGCGGTCGCTGCCGCACTGGAAGCTGCCAGTCAAGCATGCCTGACCAAGGGCGCCATTCCTGGAGAGCGCATCGGCGCGCTTATCGGTACGGGCATGGGCGGAGTTGAAACAATCGAACAAGGAGCTGAGACACTTCTTACCCAGGGACCTCGCCGGCTAGGACCATTCTTCATTCCGATGCTCTTGCCGAACATGGCTTCGGGCGCGGTTGCGATCGCAATCGGTTCGAAGGGTCCCAACTTTGCTCCGATTTCGGCGTGCGCCAGCGCAGGACACGCCATCGGCGAAGCAACACTTGCTATTCGCCGTGGCGCTGCCGACGTGATGTTGGCGGGCGGCTCAGAAGCTCCAATCGCCCGGCTAGGAGTTGCCGGCTTCAACGCGATGGGCGCGCTCTCCACTCGAAACGACAACCCGCGGGCCGCCAGTCGTCCATTTGACGCTGAACGTGATGGGTTCGTTCTCGGCGAAGGTGGAGCGGTGCTCGTTCTCGAGGAGCGCAGTCACGCGATTTCGCGAGGCGCGAACATTCTCGGAGAAGTCTTGGGGTATGGCGCAACCGACGATGCAAATCACATCGTTCAGCCTGGACCTGGGGGAGAAGGAGCGGCGAGAGCTATCGGGATTGCATTCGCAGACGCTGGTCTTGAACCAACTGACATTGATTACATCAACGCGCACGGGACATCGACGCAACTGAACGAGAAGCTCGAAACCGAGGCGATCAAACGCGCCTTCGGCGATCATGCTTACAAAATTCCAATTAGTTCTACGAAATCAATGACTGGACACCTTCTTGGGGCCGCGGGCTCAGTCGAAGCTTCATTTAGCCTGCTTGCAATCCGTGATCAATGCTTGCCGCCGACAATCAACTTCGAAACACCTGATCCCGACTGCGATCTCGATTACGTACCAAACGTCGCAAGGGACGCAACCGTCAGGCATGTGCTCAGCAACTCAATGGGGTTTGGAGGACACAACGTCGCGCTGATATTCGGTCCCGGCGATTAGCCGATTCGCCAACCAGGGTGAGTTTTCAGCTGAATTAATTGGAGTCTTTGCCTAATCGAGATAACCCCTTAGCTTGCGACTATAGGTGGGGTGCCTCAATTTTCGCAGCGCTTTTGCCTCAATTTGTCGAATCCGCTCGCGCGTGATTCCGAACTCGCGACCGACCTCTTCGAGCGTCCGGAAACGACCATCGTCGAGCCCGAACCGCAATACGATGATCTTTCGCTCGCGCTCTGTCAATTTGTTGAGCGCGTCGCTTATTTGTGACTTCAATAATTGCTGAGAAGCAAGCTCGATCGGCTGAGGCATCGTCTCGTCTTCAATGAAGTCACCGAGAAATGCGTCGCCGTCTTGCCCGACAGGAGCTTCGAGCGAAACGGGATGTCGAGAAACATCCAGGACTTGTCGGACCTTATCATCCGAAATATCCATTGCCCGGGCGATTTCTTCTTGTGTTGGTTCCCGCTCGAGAATCTGTTGCAAGCGATGACCGGTCTTTTTGACCCGGTTAATCGTTTCGCCCACGTGAACTGGTAATCGAATGGTGCGGCTTTGGTCAGAGATCGCGCGAGTGATTGCTTGACGAATCCACCAGGTGGCATAAGTGCTGAACTTGTAGCCGCGTGTGTAATCGAACTTATCGGTGGCTTTCATAAGGCCGATGTTGCCCTCCTGAATCAGGTCCAGGAAAGACAATCCGCGGCCGACATACTTCTTCGCAACCGAAACGACCAATCGCAAATTGGCCTGAATGAGGTGGGCGCGCGCTCGATCGCCATCCAGTTGATCGGCGAGCAATTCTTCGCGTTCGTCTCGGGTCAAATCAATGATTTGGAGTCTGTGCTCGCCGACTTTTCCTCGCTCCATCCGCTTGGCGAGCCAAACTTCTTCTTGCATCGTAAGGAGATCTGTTTCACCGATCTCTTGGAGGTAGAGCCGCACAGAGTCGCTGACCCCGACTGAGAGCGCATCTGCAGCTTCTGCACGGTCGACCGGCGGCAATTCCTTCAATTTGATTGGATATTTGGCCGGTGCTTGATCGACGACGTCGATCCCTTCGGCAACGAGGGAGGAATAAAACTCATCAAGTCCATCAACGTTTTCTTCCGCGTTTGGGAAGAGCGCGATGATGTCATCAGAAAGAAGGAAACCCTGGTCTTTACCTTTGGCAATGAGGCTCGTCACCATAGAACGCTTCACCACCTCACGTACTGAGCGCAGCCGTTGGAGCGATGAGAGGGAGACGGGCGCGCGGCAAACAAAACCCCCACCCTGCAGCTCGGTGGGGACCGTCGATCGGGTTTCCTAATTTGGAGGAACGCGGGTTCCGCGGGCTGTCATGACCCCTCGCCAATTGCATGCGATTGCGGTATTCGTGCCTGGAGTCTAGCGTAGGTTTAAAGACTTTTCAAGGTCTCCGGTAGTTTCTTATGCAGAATACCTTGCAATGCTCACTCAAAAGAAGGGAAAACACCTAATCGTCTCCCTGGTCGCCACCGCTCGTCGGCATTGCTCCATGGTCGATTGGAATCGTCGTTTCTTCAACTTCTCGAGTCGGTTTGGGGACCGGTTTTCGCAGAGACCAGCCACCTGCCGGATTGCTACGTGCCGTATCGACCAGCTTGACGCCGATGACGAGCACAAGCGCTGCTGCGATCGCCAGTATTTTGTAAAGCGAATTGCCTCCGCCTGACGAATTGTCTGAACTACCTGAAGAATCTACGGATTCAAGTGATGGAGCTAGCGTGGGGGATCCAACTGGCACTACGGCTTTCGAAGGCGTGGCGGCCGAAGGAGCAAGATTCCTCGCGACTTGGCCCGTCGTTGCGCCTCCGACGACAACAGAATTCGCTACAAGCGCCGCGGCTGGATCGACATAACTTACAACATCGCCAACAAACGGCTTACCTGATTTCTCTCGTTCGGCCTTTGTATCGAACGCATAATCGAGCAGCACGCGGTTGTCGTCGTACCAGTCGTCGGGCGCAACGCCGTCAAGTGTCACCGAAATCATGGTTGTGTCGCCGCGCTTAGCGACTTCGATCAAGCAATAACCCGCATCATCGTCATAGCCTGTCTTGCCTCCGATAATGCCGGGATAGGTATTCAGCATTTTGTTCGTGTTGGTGACTTCGTATCCTCCTGATTGTGTGTCATAGATTGGAGTGGAGATTAAGTCAACGAATGTCGGGTACTGCAACGCGTATCGAGTGAATGCGGCAAGGTCGTATGCAGAAGAGTAGTGGTTTGGGACTCCCCAACCGTGGGGATTTGACAGGTGAGTGTCTACCAGACCCATCGCCAGCAAGCGCTGATTCATCCAATCAACAAATCGATTAGACGAATCTTCTCCGGTCTTGTCGCCATCCTCTGCGCCGAGTCCCCTGGCGATTGCGTGGGCAGCGTCATTGCCCGAAGGGAGCATCATCCCGTAAAGAAGATCCTTGAGACTAAATATTTCGCCGGGACCGAAGCCCATCGTCGTCGCCGCGGCGTCCATCATGTCGCTGTCGTCGGTCGTAATATCAGCGGTCAATGGCGCTCGGTTGAGCGCCTCGATGGTCGTGAAAACTTTCGTCAAGCTTGCCATTGGCGCGTGGTGATGAGCACCTCGCTGGGCGTAAATCTCTCCCGTATCAGCGTCAAGGACAACATAGTACTTCGAGGTTATTTGGAGTTCAGGCACCTCTTGAGCGCCGATAGGTCGAGCAACGAACGCGCTGCCAAAAAGCCAAACCGCAATGAGCGCGCGGGCGACTCTATGGCAGGTCAGATTTCGACAAAATTGAGCGGGGCGTTTCGAAGGCATCATTGCTCGGACCAGCGAAAACCATTCTTCGGCTTGTAAACAACGACGCGAGTGAACTTCCTTGAACGATTCAGCGCGAAGCGTAACAAAAACCCTGACAGTCATCGCTGTCAGGGTTTCATTTGGGTGGGCGACACTGGACTCGAACCAGTGACCTCCACGATGTCAACGTGGCGCTCTAACCAACTGAGCTAGCCGCCCAAGATTCGTCAAATGACGCTTGCAGAGTATAGAGATTTGCTCAAATCCGTGTCAAGGATCGTTACATTCACAATCGAATTGCTAATGACCAAGCACCCAAACCGAATTGAGGCGGGAGTGCCACTTCAATTCAGTCTTCCCGAAATGAGACATCAGTCTGACTGCCTCATCACGCAACAATCGCAAATGTGGCTTTTTGATCTTCCAAACCCCGTTGACTTGGTTGATGACGAGCATGCTATCGCCGTGAATCGTAACGCTCACTTCCTTTGAGTGGTCGTTCACGAGTTCGAGCAGCCTTTCAAGGGCCTTAAGGAGGGTCATGTACTCAGCTTCATTGTTCGTAATCTGCTCGCCCTGTTCGCTAAAACTCAATCTATCTCGTATGCAGAGGTCCCCTGGTCCACTGATTTCAAAGCTTCCATATCCTTGGCCAGGGTTTCCGATAGCGCCTCCGTCAAACACGATCGAATACTCTGTCACTAAGTGCTCCTGTTGAACGTAAAGCGAGTGACGGCCAAATGCCGCCACTCGCTCCAAGGTTTGCAGTCGATCTTTAAACGTGGGCGGCTTCGTGCTGCTTGACAGCCTCTGCCTTAATCTGCTCCGCAATGTGGGCGGGCACTTGCTGATAATGCGAGAACTCAGTGGTAAACGAGCCGCGACCTTGCGTTATCGATCGCAAATCGGTTGCATACCGTTGAACTTCGGCGGCTGGTACTGACGCTTCAATCGTTGTCATTTCATTGCTGCCTTGGTTCATGCCGCTCACGTGAGCACGCTTCCCGTTGAGATCTCCCATGACGTCTCCGGTGTTGCCCTCGGGGACTGTTACTCGCAACGTCAAAATCGGTTCGAGCAGCACCGGTTTTGCTTGAAGCACGCCCTTCTTGATTGCTTCTTTCGAGGCAATCTTGAATGCCATCTCATTCGAATCGACGTCATGATAGCTCCCGTCGGTCAAGGTTACTCTCATATTGACAATCGGATAGCCCGCGAGTGGGCCGCCATCAAGCGCTTCCCTCACGCCCTTTTCCACAGCGGGAAAAAAGTTCTTCGGGACCGATCCTCCGACAACCTTCACACCGAACTCAAAATCTGAGTCCTGGAGCGGTTCGAGCTCCAGGAAAACGTGACCGTACTGCCCGGCGCCGCCCGTCTGTTTCTTATGCTTGTATTCGGCCAGCGTCTTCGCCGTGATTGTTTCGCGATAGGCAACGCGAGGCAGTCCTATATCAACGTTCACGCCAAAGCGACGAGTCATCCGATCGAGCGCGATTTGAACATGCGGTTCGCCAAGACCGGCGAGAATCGTTTCGCCAGTCACCGGATCGCGACTTAAGTGAAGGGAGGGATCCTCTTCTGAAAGACGCGCCAGGGCTTGTCCCATCTTGTCGAGGTCGGCTTTGGTCCTTGGGCTAACGGCTGCCGCATACGAAGAAGGAGGAAACTGAATATCTGGAAGGACGAAGTTCTTCCCTTCATCCGTCAATGTGTCGGACGTGGTCGTGATCGCGAGTTTGCCGACTGCTCCGATGTCTCCAGCGGTAACCGTATCAGTCGGCAAATGTTCTTTTCCACGAATGTAAAAGAGTTGACCGGAGCGTTCTGGTTTGCCTTTGGAGGCGTTAAAAACTGTTGAGTTTGACTTGAACGTACCTGACACAACGCGGAAATATGAGACTCGACCGACATGCGGGTCCGCAAGCGTTTTGAATACGAATGCCGCAAGTGGACCGTTTTCAATTGCTGCGAGTTGGGTCTCGTCGCCGTTTGAGCGCGCATCGAACGTCCTGCTCGCCGCTGAAGGTAAATAATCAATGATTGCATCAAGCAGTGGCTGAATTCCTCGATTGCTCGTCGCTGCTCCGCACAGAACAGGAATGACAAGACCGGCTTCGACGCAGTGCTCGAGTCCGGCAACGAGTTCTTCAGTGGTGATCACATCGTCTTCAAGGTAGCGAACCATCAAGTCTTCGTCTTGTTCCGCGATGGCCTCGACGAGCTGGAGACGAAACTGCCGGCACTGTTCTTGAAGCTCTGTCGGGATCGGTCCAGATTCGAAGCCGCCGTCGCGATTTTCATGGAACGAGTGCGCAGTTTCAGAGAGTAAATCAACAATGCCACTGAATGTCTTTTCGCTGCCAATCGGAAACTGAATTGGAGCGACAGCCTTTCCAAATGTCGAGCGCGCTGATTCCAATGCCTTGGCAAAATCAGCGTTCTCTCGATCCATTTTATTGATGAAGATAAGGCGAGGAATTCCTTGCTCTTCGGCGAGCCTCCAGGCTTGTTCCGTCCCGACTTCGACTCCAGCGGAAGCATCCATCAGAATGATCGCGGCGTCTGAAGCGCTGAGCGCCGATTTCACTTCTCCCAAAAAGTCGGCGTAGCCAGGAGCATCAAGGACGTTGATTTTTGTGTCGCGCCATTCTACCGGTGCGACCGCAGTGCTGACTGAAATGTGTCGTTTGGTCTCGTCGGGGTCAAAGTCACAGACCGTGTTGCCGTCTTCGACACGGCCCAGTCGCGTAATGGCTTTGGTGTCAAACAAAAGGGCTTCGGCAAGCGACGTCTTCCCGGCGCCGCCGTGCGAAAAGAGCCCAACGTTGCGAATCCGATCGGCAGGGTACTGCTTCACCGTCTTCCTCCATCGAACGATCCGAGATAGAAGACAGCGTGGGAGTCACGCGAAGTTACGGGCGTCCTGTTCTCCTGGTGACGCCTTCGTCACTGCGGTGAATCTCGAACACTGTACGCCGTTTCGCTCACGTGGCTTGCCGCGAACCGGCACGGTCGCGATCGCGAAAGAGTGCGCCGAACTTCCAGAGGTCGTTCCATCGTGGGATTGGCGCTCGCGGCGTGCCCTATTATAGAAGCCTGAACAATTGAGGCAACAACACAACTGGGACCGCGCAGATATTGTGCGCTTGTTTTGACGGCCTCATGCGACCGTGACCTCGGGAAAGGAATCCAGAAACGTGGACGATCGAGATCAATTGAAGGCGCGACTGAAGCGTCGACTAGGAGCGTATGCCAGCATAGATGGAGTCTCCGGTCACGAACATTCGGTCGTACGTCATCTCGCCGACGATTTTCGACCACACGTTGACTCTGTCGACATCGACTCCTTCGGGAATCTCGTCGCGACAAAGCAGGGTTCGAGCGATTCGCCCGCTCTCATGATTGCAGCGCACTCTGATGAGATAGGCGGTGTCGTCAAATCTGTTGAGCCGACAGGAATGATTCGGTTTGAACGGCTCGGCGGCGTCAATGAGACGCTGCTCGTTGGCCGCGCAGTGAGAATCAACGGTCATCGCGGAGTGATAGGCGCAAAATCGGGCCACCTGATGTCGCCCGAAGAACGAAGAAGTGTGCCCCGCTTGCGAGATCTCTACGTTGACATGGGATTTGATTCTTCAAGTGAGATCTCAAGCTTAGGCATCAAAGTGGGAGATCCCATCGCTTACGAAGCTCCAATGCGGGAATTGGCGAATCCCGATCGAGTCTCAGGAAAGGCGCTCGACAATCGCATCAGTTGCGTCATCCTTCTCGAACTCGCCGAGAGATTGGCGTCGGCGCACTTGAACTGCACGGTGCATTGGGCCGTCATGGTGCAGGAAGAAGTCGGCTTCCGTGGTGCTCAAATGACGACCTTTCGGCTCAACCCAGACGCCGCGATTGTCGTCGACACAATGCCGGCAGGCGGCACGCCGGACGTATCGGCCGCGCAGGATCTCGCGGCTGAGATTGGCAAAGGACCCGTGATAACACTGGGCAGTGACAGCGGGTCGGACGGTATTATCGTCCCACTGGCTATGCGCAATCTCTTATTCGCAGCAGCGGAACGGGCGCGAATTCCCCATCAACCATCCTTGTTCTATGGAAGCAATTCCGATGCTGCGGCCGTTCACCTCGTTCGTGAGGGAATTCCAACAGGCGTTGTCAATCTTGCTCGTCGCTATTCCCACTCACCAGTTGAAACTCTCGATCTGAATGACTGCGTGAACGCATTTCTACTGCTCGAGGATGCTGTTAAATCGTTCAGCAAGGAAACGGACTTGAGTTATTTTTCGGCGCTAGATCACAGGGAATCGTAAAAACCGTGGCTAGTTGTTGAGTTGCCATATGTTGAAAGCGCCTCTCAACGTCAAATCGGGCTCATAGCGATTGAAAACTTTAGACGACTGCCAGAAAAGTGAACCATAGCCACCAGTCAAAATGACAATAGCATCGCCACCCAAGATTTCTTTGAATTGGGAAACCATGCCTTCGATCATCTTCAAGTGTCCGAGCATGAGACCTGATTGAACCGCGTGGACGGTCGTTGTCCCGATCGGCTTCTCTGGCAGTTTCAGCTCGACAGGAAATAGCAGCGCTGCTCTCGATACGAGCGCCTCATGTGATGTTCCCAACCCGGGAGCAATTGCCCCGCCCAGAAAGACACCAGAGGAATCGACAGCTTCGATTTTCGTCGCGGTGCCAAGATCAACAACGATGACGGGACCCTGAATCATTTCGTAGCTTGCTACTGCATTGCAGATTCGGTCGGCCCCCACTTCGCGCGGTTTTTCAATTGCAATCTCGATATTGAGCTTGAGATCGGCTGAGACTATGAGCGGGGTGATTCTCAGCCAACCTTCGCATTGCAGTCGCAACTCCCGAGTAATCTTGGGAACGACGCTGGATATAACCGCGCCAGTTACCAAACTCGGTTGTATCCCAGCTTGGTGCAAGAGAGGAACAAGGCTGGCACGCCAGTCATCGGCTGTATTGTCGCGTCGAGATGCGAGACGCCAAATATGCGCGAATGAATCGTTTGAAGGCTCGCAAGCGGCAACAACAGTATTGGAGTTTCCTGCATCGACCAAAAGAAGCACGTATAGTTCCAGTCCCAAAAATCGCGACCGCCGGACGCGGCTTGTTCGATTATATCCACGTCTGGACACAACTCTTGATGTTGGTCCACTCGGTATTTCTCAGCCTATCATCCAATAAACGCGGCAGAACTCGTTTCCGCATGGGGTTGACACAGTGAAAGAACCAAACGATCAAGATCCAGTTGACGTCGAACAATCGGAACATACCGTCGAGCCTGCTCCGAATCAATCCCCAAGAACTGGTGGGCGGGGGTGGACGATCGCGCTTATTTTGAGTTCGGCAATTCTCATCCTCATGACCGGATTCATTTTTGGCATGCTTTCCGAAAGAAAGGTCTTCAGCGATGGTGGCATCGTCATCGCTGGAAATCGGTATCTCGACAGCCAAACGCCTGGCGACTTCAAGGATCTCGAAGAAGTTCACAAGCTCATCGAAGACGAGTACTACTATCTTCCGGACGATCCGGCGGATAAAGCCGCCTTCGAGAAGAAACTTGAATACGACGCTATCCAGGGCATGACTGGCGGACTTGAAGACGACTACACGGCCTTTTTACCACCAGCCCAACAAGCGCCAGTCGCCGAGCAAATGTCAGGCGAATACGAAGGAATTGGCGTATGGGTCGATTTTCCAGATGGGCAGTTTCGAGTGATTTCCCCGATGCCTGGCTCGCCGGCAGAAGCTGCCGGCATTCAGCGCGGTGATGTAATCCTAGAGGCCGATGGCCATCCGTTGACCGGAATTGGTGAGGATGTCGCGCTTCAACTCCTTCGTGGCCCGGCCGGGTCATCGGTGAACCTTACGATTCAACGCCCTGGCCAGGATCAGCCGATTTCCATCGACGTGGTTCGGCAAAAGATCGCGACGCCCGCGGTTTATTACAACTTCTTACCGGACTCGAAAACTGCAGTCATACAGGTGACGGTATTCGGCGACAAGACCACGTCAGAACTCGATAGTGCGCTCGATCAAGCTAAGAAGGACGGCGCGACCGGAGTCGTGCTTGATCTCCGCAACAATGGCGGAGGTTGGGTTCAAAGCGCGCAAGAGATGATCGGTCGTTTTGTCAGTCCACAAAAGGGCGTCGCGCTCTATGAAGACACCGATCCCACCGACCAAGCGTTGGACAGTGAGCCGATTCTTGGGGGAACAACGTCGGAATTTGAACTGCCATTGGTTGTACTTGTGAACGGAGGAACCGCGAGCGCCTCGGAAATTGTGACTGGAGCGTTGCGGGACTATGGACGAGCGAAAATCGTAGGCGAGAAGACCTTTGGCAAAGGTTCGGTACAGCACGTTCACGATTTCACGGATGGATCTTCCGCGAGAATCACGTTCGCGCAATGGCTGACGCCTTCAAAGACAATCATCCAGGGCGCGGGTCTTCAGCCCGATGTTGTTGTCATCGCCCAAGGCGACGATCCAGTGCATGACAACCAACTCAACGCCGCGATCGACGTACTCCACGGAAATCCAGTTCCGATGGACGGACTTCCTCAACTTTGGAATTGATCGCCGCGACCCGATTCGTTTACACAGTGTTAACTAAAAAGTTACACACGATTTACATTCAACTAACCGGGGACTAACATAGCGCAACTACGCTTTGCCCCGTGAACACCAATACACGCTACCAAATGAGTCGATCGTCCGGCGGGAGCTTCGCGACTGAGGTCGAACCTCAGTCCGAACGTGAAACGGCGACTATTCTTGTTGTCGAGGATGATCCGACTCTTCTCAGTACCCTTGCGTATAACCTGACTCGAGAGGGCTATCGGGTTCTGACGGCGGCTGATGGAGAGGCTAGCCTCGAAGTCGCGCAGCGCGAAGGCAACCGAATCGACCTCGTCTTACTTGACGTCATGCTCCCACGCATGAACGGGTTCCAAGTCCTGCGCCATTTGCGCGCTGGTTCCGACGTCCCAGTACTTATGCTTTCTGCCCGGGGTGAAGAGCAAGATAAGGTCGACGGTCTCGAACTCGGCGCTGACGATTATGTTGTCAAGCCATTTGCCCTTCGCGAGCTGCTGGCCCGCGTGCGCGCCGCGGTTCGAAGGCGAGCTGTTCCATCCGCTCGGCCTCCAGCGGTGCTCTACCGCGGTCCCCTGCAAATCGAGCCAGAGCGACGGCGGGCAATCGTCGGCCAGCATGAGCTCCAGTTACGGCCGAAGGAATTTGGACTTCTCGTCACGCTCGCAATGGAACCTGGACGAGTGTTCGGGCGCCAAGACCTTCTCGACGCCGTTTGGGGCGAAGAAATCATCGTCGACGAGCGAACGGTAGACGTTCATATCTCATGGCTCCGGGGCAAGCTCCTCGATGCCGGAATTCAGCAAGAACTTATCCGCACCGTTTACGGTGCTGGGTATCGATTCGTCCTCCCTCCCGAGTTTGAAACCGAGCGTGTCGATTTGCTCTCGGACTCCCGTAATGAGTCTTAACTGGCCCCGCTCAAAGGCCGGAAAAGATACCGGGTGAGCGTCACTCGGAGAACCCGAAATTCGAAGAACGCAAGGAGAAGGGAGAATCACGTGCGGTCTATTCAGAGGTTAAAGCGGGGGGCAATGCTGAACGCCGCCATGGTGGCGGTGCTCGCTGTGTCAATTCTAGGGGCGATGGGGGTCACTCTCATGTCGCCCGAGTCGACAAGCGCGCAGGGCGAAATAACCCTCACGGGAGCGGGATCAACTTTTGTGAACCCGTTCTTTTCCAAAGCGTTTTCGGAGTACACAAGTAGCGTCAATTCAAACGTAAAGATCAATTACCAGTCAGTAGGCTCGGGCGCCGGAATCAAACAACTCACGGAGAAAACAGTTGATTTTGGAGCCAGCGACGCTCCGATGTCTGATGATCAATTGGCGGAAGTGGGCGGGCCTGAAGCGGTCGTGCATATACCAGTAACGCTGGGCGCCGTCGCGATCACCTATAACCTTTCCGGAGTCAGCGAGCCCATCAATCTTGATGGACCGACGCTTGCAAATATCTTTCTTAGTACCGTCACGAAGTGGAACGATGACTCGATCAAGGCCTTGAATCCAAACGTTGATCTTCCAGGAACGGACATCGCCGTGGTTCATCGATCTGATGGTTCAGGAACCACAAACATTTTCGCAACGTACCTTTCAAGCGTGAGCGAGGACTGGAAGGGCACTGTGGGCGCTGGCAATTCCCTTAACTGGCCAACCGGCATTGGCGCTCAAGGAAATGACGGTGTCGCAGGGCAAATCAAACAGCTCGATGGCGCAATTGGCTACAATGAGCTCGCATATGCCGTGCAAAACAATATTGCGTTTGCGAGCATCAAGAATTCTTCGGGCGCATTTGTTCCTGCGAGTGCGGATGGCGCAACCGCTTGCGCAGCGGCATCTGCCCCCACCTTGCCCGACGACATGAGGGTTATGATCTCTGGCTGCACGGGTGATGATCCCAAGATCTACCCAATCTCGGGTTTCACGTGGGTCATCCTCTATACTGATCAACAAGACGCAACCAAGGGCCAAGCCGTTGTTGACCTGCTCTATTGGGTGATCCATGATGGGCAGCAGTACGGGAAAGATCTCCAATACGCGCCACTTCCATCTTCGGTCGTCGACAAGGGCACTGCGAAGCTTCAGACGGTGACGTCTGGCGGGCAGGCTCTGTTGAAAGCGACTCCGATGGCGTCTCCTTCTCCGTCTTCTTAGGGAGGTAAAGCGCGACCTTGATCGGACAACGATCGGCAACGGTCGAACGCTCGGAAGGAGCGGGACGACGACCACTTCGGTGGTCGTCGTCCCGCTCCGCAGACCGCGTGTTCGAAGGCGTCACCGCGGGATTCGCAATTGTAATCGTGCTCCTCGTTTTCTTGATTGCCTACGAGCTCTGGCACGGATCGAAGTTATCCCGAGAGGCATTCGGATTTGGTTTCATAACCGAACGAACTTGGGATCCGGTTCACCATGTATTCGGTGCTGCTCCGTTCATATACGGGACAGTCCTAACATCGATAATTGCTCTTCTCATCGCGGCTCCCTTGGGTGTTGGAGCGGCAATTTTTCTCATTGAACTTGCACCGAAGTGGCTAAAAACGCCAGTCGGTTTTCTCGTCGAAATGCTGGCCGCGATCCCAAGCGTCATTTATGGACTCTGGGCGCTCTTTGTATTGGTCCCAATAGTTCGGACGGACATTGAGCCGTTTCTTCATGACACGCTAGGATTTCTTCCATTATTTCAGGGAACGATGTACGGCGTGGGTTACCTGGCGGCTTCACTCGTTCTCGTGATAATGATTCTCCCCACCATTACCGCCATATCTCAAGCAGTGCTAGATACTGTTCCACGATCTCAGCTTGAGGGCGCCTACGCCGTCGGCGCGACCCGATGGGAAGTAATCAGGGGAGTCGCGATTCCGTTCGCTCGAAGCGGGATCATCGGCGCCGCAATCCTCGGATTGGGACGCGCTCTAGGTGAAACACTGGCCGTCACCATGGTTATTGGCAATCGGCCCGACATCAGCACGTCGTTGTTCGCGTTAGGTCACACAATGGCGGCGGTGATCGCAAATCAATTCAACGAGGCCGACAGTCCGCTTTACGTTTCAGCGCTCATTGAGATCGGTCTCTTGCTCTTCGTAGTCTCTGTTTTGCTCAATCTTGCCGCCAGAATCCTTGTGTGGCGACTTGGTGGCAGAGCCGGCGCCGCAAGTATTCGGAGGGCTTGATGGATTCCCTGAGTCAGTCAAGCGGGCTCGCCTGGCGAAAAACCAAGTCAAGATTTTTCGAACTGCTTTGTGGCGCCGCTGCATTTGCCGCCGTTGGGGTACTGCTTGCAATCTTCATCTATATCACCCTCAAGGGCATTGGGGCGCTCAACTTAGATTTCTTCATCAAGACACCTGTACCCGTGGGTGAAACTGGTGGTGGAATCGCGAATGCGATTGCCGGAACATTTCTGATCGTAGGAATCGCTGCACTGATCGCGGTTCCAATCGGCATTGGAGCCGGGACATACCTTTCAGAATTCGGTCACGGTCGATTTGCGGATCTTGTGCGGTTATTGGCGGACGTGATGACGGGGGTGCCGTCCATTGTCGTCGGATTGCTTGCCTATGAACTTGTCGTCACAAGAACCCATCATTTTTCAGCTTGGGCAGGTGGTATTGCGCTCTCGGCATTAATGATTCCTTTGATCGTTCGGGTGACTGAGGAGATATTGCGCCTGGTGCCACGAGATTACACTGAAGCGGCGCTGGCACTTGGAGCGCCAAGATGGCGCACCGTCTTGCAGATCGTGTTTCCCGCGGCGCGAGCTGGTCTGGTCACTGGCGTGATGCTCGCTCTCGCTCGCGGCGCTGGCGAAACCGCGCCGCTCCTATTCACCGCGTTTGGCAACACGTTCTTTAACCTGAACCCAAACGAACCTACATCGGCGATGCCACTCCAGATTTACCAATACGCAAGTTCGCCCTATGAAGATTGGCACCGTCAAGCGTGGGGGGCGGCCTTCGTTCTCGTTATGGTCGTTTTCCTTTTGAGCGCATTTGCACGCATGGTAACTAGCAGGAGCAAGTTGGGGCACTAGAACAGCGTAACAATTTGGATCGAAACTGCCAGGGAGAGCTCAGACCAACAAACAAACCGTTTTCAACTCGACCTGGAGAAATGAAGCGTTTTCCCATGCAGGAGTAAGACTCAATGTCCATTAGACAGGAAGCAAGCGACGCAGCAATTCGAGTTTCTCCCCCTGCCACTGACGGAGATATTCCTAACACCCCGAGTCAAATCGGTAACGTGGTCTCTCTCAAAGATGTGAGCGTTTTTTACGGTGCGTTCCACGCAGTTTCCGGCGTCACGTTTGATGTTCCACACAATCGCATTACTGCTCTTATCGGACCTTCAGGGTGCGGCAAAAGTACCGTTCTGCGCAGCATCAATCGAATGAACGACTTAGTTCCCGGAGCCCGAGTTGAAGGAGAAATCAAATATCACAATATAAATATTTGTGATCCGAGAGTTGATCCTGTGAGCGTCCGTCGGAGCATAGGCATGGTTTTCCAAAAGCCAAACCCCTTTCCGAAGACCATTTACGATAACGTTGCTTGGGGAGCGCGAATAAACGGGATTAAAAAAGACATGGACGAGCTCGTGGAACGATGCCTACGCCAGTCCGCTCTCTGGGAAGAAGTGAAAGATAAGCTCAAACAAAGTGGCCTTGCACTATCGGGAGGTCAACAACAACGACTTTGCATCGCCCGCACGCTGGCGATCAACCCCGATGTGATTCTCATGGACGAACCAGCAAGCGCGTTGGATCCGATCTCAACCTTGAAAATTGAAGACCTCATGCGCGAACTGGTCAAAAACTACACGATCATTATCGTGACCCACAACATGCAACAAGCCGCGCGAGTATCTGATCAGACCGTCTTCTTTTCGCTAAATGACAAACGTCAGGGAGTGTTGGTCGAGGCAAGCCCAACGCAAACGTTATTCACAAACCCGCGAGATCAGCGAACCGAGGACTACATCACGGGGCGGTTCGGTTAATCCGCACGTCATCAGGTTAGTAAGGGAAAGGTTGCACGTTAATGACTCGTGTGGAGTACGCCCACCAGATCCAAGAGTTGCGTGATGATGTGGTCGCAATGTCGAGCATGGTCGACAAGGCAATCGCTCGATCTGTCGACTCACTGAAGCGTCAAGATGTCAATCTTGCCCGCCAAGTATTCAACGCAGATGCCGATATTAATCAATTGCGTTGGCGGACTGAGGAAGCGGCGCTCAACGTGATCGCTACTCAGGCGCCAATGGCGTCCGATCTCAGATTAATTTCGTCGGTGATCCACATCGTCGTCGACCTAGAACGAATGGGCGACCACGCGGCCGGCATCGCTAAGATCGTGCTCGAGACGGCCGATGAACCATTGCTCAAACCGCTCGTGGACGTTCCTCGCATGAGCGAACTTGCGCGCGCGATGCTCGCTGACAGCATTACCGCGTTCATCGAGGGCCAAGAAGAAGCGGCGCGCGAGATAGCGCAACGCGACGACGAAGTCGACCAGCTTTATGATCAAATCTATCGTGAGTTGTTGACGTACATGATGGCTGATCCCACGACGATCAATCGAGCTACCCACCTGTTGTGGGCGGCGCACAACTTGGAGCGAATTGCGGATCGGGTGACAAATATCTGTGAGCGAGTCATTTACTCAGTTACAGGAGAGCTCGAGGAGATTGCGGTCTCAACCTACTAGATTTCGGGGTCTCCAGAGCCTTGAGCAATCTCATCGGCATATGGCCGGCCGGGATTCGCCTCTCGCCATTGTATGACGATCGTGTGCAAAAGCGGGATCAAGTCTTCAAGCTCAATTGGCGGAGTCAATAGCCGGTCCACTCCGACATTGAGTGCTTGGTAAGCAGATAGTTGATCAACCGAGTCTGTCAGACCGACGAGGGGAATGTCAGTTCGGGGTGTTGAACCTTCTCGACCGCTCGTGTTTTCTCGCAAGCGCTTCACGAGCTCAACTGCGCTCATCCCACCGAGATGCAAATCGACAATCCCCAGGTCGAATGTGCGAAGTCGAAAGATCTCCAACGTCTGTAATGCACTCGCCACCGTGCTCACCCAAAATCCGCCGATAACAAGTCCTTCGAGCAAGAACTCGCGAAGGTCCTCGTCGTCGCTAACAACGAGAACATGCGGTCGATGAAGCGCGGAACTTGGTTCTGACATCCTATTCTCGTCCAAAACGACTGCGAACTCTCTCGCCAGACATGCCAGAGCAGATTATCCTTGCGGGACGATGAATAATCCTAATCGTGGCGCAAAAGCGAAATTAGCCTCGCTCGTGAGCAAGCGTGGGTTTTCAGTTGCCTGCTCTGGCGAAAAAGAATTCAGTCACACGATCGATTCGTTGGATCCCGAGGTACGTTCTCACGCCCATCATTACGCCGAAATGCTGAGCCTGCCGCTAGAAGACCTCGCCATCACAACGAGTCGACTCGAATTCGAGCAATGGCTCGGAAGAAGAGTCGGGTCCAGTATCGGCGGCGCCTATGTCTTCCTCGCCACCTCTAGCCAGCATTCAGTTTTGATCAATCTTCCAAGAATTGATCGTGCGAAGCCAAGATCAGTCGAATTGGTCGTTGCCGAAGAATTGATTCACATGCGCGATTATCTGGACGGCGATCGGCGGCGACATGCTAAACATGGCTATGATCGCATAGCCCTTAAAGTGGCTGAGCTGACAGGAGCCTCTCTCGATGAGATACGCTCGTGCTTGCTCCCCGTGAAACGGAGACCGTTTCGTTACCACTATTCCTGTCCGAAATGTGGAGTGACGATTGCGCGCCGCAAGCGTGGCACGTGGTCGTGCGGACGGTGCTCGCCTCGATTTGATCGAAATCTCGTGCTCGTGCTCGTCCGCGAACTGGGCACGGAGCATGCGAGGAACTAGCAGGGCTGGCGAAAGGGAAGCACTGGCTCGCTAAATTAGGACCTACGGTCAAATCTGTGCGTTGCCGATCCTTCAGCGGGTCTGTAGGGTGAAATCAGCAGGTATGCGCCAATCTCGATGCGTCGTCGATCTGTTGCGCGTCGAGTGCTCGAGCGCTTAGGTAGGTGCAAATGATCGACTCTTGGATGAATTTCATAAGATGGTTGATCATCGCATTGGTTTCAATAGCGCACTTCAATCCCCTGATTAATCTTCCCGGTTCTTGGTCAATTGATTCCGTTACCTCGGCCATAAGCGGCGAAACTGTCGATGATATTGAAAATCCGGACGATATCACCGACGTCGTCGATGATCCATCGCTACTTCCACCCGAAGATCCCGCGGTAGTGGACAATCCCGACGGTCCTGGTGGACCAGATACCGGTCCTGGTGTGATTTCGGACCCTGCGTCGGATGATCCCGAAGCGACAACTGAAACTGAGACGCCGACTCCGACAGAAACGGAGACACCGACCGGAACGGCAACAAGTGCAGCGACGTCAACGGCAGCTCCGACCGAAACGGCGACAGCGCTGGCGCCTGCAACGCCACGATTTGACGATCTTGTCTTACGATTTCTGCCCGAAATTCTTCAGGCGAGTGCTGTTCACGGCGTTCCTGCCAGCCTCCTGGCCGCCGAAGTTATGGTCCACTCAGGTGGATACCCCGCACTTGCCGGACCAGGCAACCGCTTTGGGCTTGCTCAGGTGCCAGGTAGCGCTCCCGCATTGTATGAACCGATGACGAATCTCGATGCTGGAGCCGCGCGACTCGCAGGATTTAAGGCACAAAAGGGAACATGGAACAGCGCGATCGATGCCGATTTGGCCGGACTCTGCGACGCACCGTGTATCCAGCAATTATCAACCGCGGTTCGTGAATGGCGATCCTATTACAACCGTATACTCGCGCATCCGACGGCTTTTGGATTCGTTCAACTTCCTGACGATTGGCAACTGCCGCAATTTGGAGTGAAAGTCATAACGACGCCGCTTCCCGCCGTCTATCCTCCTGGTCATCAGAATCCCACATCTACACCGACATCGAGTCCAAGTCAGACGCCGACCGATGAGCCAACAGTCACCGCAACTGAACTTCCAACTGAAACACCAACAGAGACGATGACGATTGTTCCTACTGAGACGCCAACCGAGACACCAACGCCGACAGCGTCACCAACTCCGACCTTGACTTTGACATCGACACCCACACCTTCGCCGACGTCCACAACAACTCCGAGTCCGTAATTCGTTTGGAATCACGACATCTTCGTCATCTCGGGCTTACTCCAAGAATGTCGGCAATAGTCTCGGCGAGAATTCGGGCGCCAACGGCGATTTGATCGCGCTCGACGAATTCGTGCGGCTCATGAGCGAACGCGCCCGCGGGCCCAAATTCCACCAAGGTCTTGATGTTTCCCTTGTGGATCATGACGGTGGCATCAGTGCCACCGGGACATGTCTCAATCCACGGCCTGAATCCTGAGACCGCCTCCCCGTGAGCAATGATGGCTTGAACGAGTGGATCGGCGAACGCTTCCGCTTGCGACTCCGCGATTGCGCAGGGAGGTCCGCCGCCTAAAAGAGAAGCGCTTACTTCGGACGAGGTCAGTCCGGTCTGTTGAATTGCAAAGCGTTCAATGGTCTCGGCGATTCGAGAACCAATAGTTTCCTGATTTTTGTCGGCGGGCCGGGGATGCCGGCAATCAATTGTGGCCTCACACCAATCTGAAACAACGTTGATTCCTGCGCGTGAAACGATTCGTCCATCCGATGTCTGTCGCACCGATTCGATACCGCCACCCACGATCGTGGTGCCGAGCGCGAGCGTCGCCGGTTCGAGCAAATCATCAGTAAAGAGATGAGACAGTTCCTCTGCAAGCTCTTCGGAATGAGAATCGAGCGCATGAAGCACAACTGCCATGCGAGTCACTGCGCTTGCGCCTAGGTATGGTGTCGCGGCGTGAGCCGACTGACCGAAGGTGCGAATGAGCAATTGACTGATTCCGCGGTGGCCCACAATTGGCACAAATCCATATGAGCCATCGAGAGCAATGCCGGTTATGCCATCGCGAAACTGGAGACCTGGAGTTAGAGGTGGAAGCAATCCTTTTTGATCGAGCCAGCACCCTTCTCCGCCGGCGAACGCGTGCGTGCCGGCCATTTCTTGTTCTTCGTCGATCACGAATCCACAGACAAGCGTACCGTTGAGTCGCAGCTCCGAGCGAAAGAGTGCGTCCGCGAGAGCGACAGTTGCAAGATATGCGACCGCTACTGGACCTTTGTTGTCGAATGATCCTCGTCCATAGATGGCGGGCGCCGATTTAAAGGTTCGGGCTTCCCAGAGTCGGCTATAGCGAGGTCGAATTAAGCGCTCAATAGCGTCATCCCCAACACTAAGCCGAACTCGATTTTCACCGAGGTATTCAACAGTCCCGTCAATCGCAGCCAGTGGATCCCCGGTAAACCACTGATCGGGATTGCCGAGCGGCACTGTGTCGACGTGGGCATCCAACACAAATGCCATTCCAGGCCGACCTTCGATTGTTGCATATATGTTCTCGCGCTCAGCTTCAACGGTCTGAAAGTCGCGAGAGAGGTTTGCTTCTTCAGAAAGCATTTCCCAGATGAGTCCGCTGATGGTTTCAGGTCGACTGTGGGATCCCTCATTACCGGTAAGACTCTCCGTACGAATGAGTAGGCGGAGCAGCTCGATGGTTTTGTTTTCACGTTCGTCGATGGATGCTTGAATTGACTCGCTCAAACGAGTCCGCTGTTGCAGCTCCATTGTGTTTTCAACCATTCGAAAGCGTCTCCTCGCGTTTCGGATCATTCTCGAAATCGGAGGCTGTGATCTTCGCACAAGGCACAAAGTCGCCAATGGCAACTAGGGGGCCAAGCGGTAATTCGGAGCTGCATGAAATGAGAAGGCCAGCGACGAAGACGCCGCTGGTCACAATCTTAAAATGAAATGACGGAGTTTACGGAACTCGTTTTCTATACATTGTCTCAGAACCTGCCATGACAGACGCTCCAATTGGCAACGCAATCAGGGCGGCGATGATCTGAAGTGGGGACGGCAAAAAGGCGAGAATGGCAGCTAGCAAGACCAAGCTCGAAGCGATTCCAATTGCTGTTCGTCCAACGCTTTTCGGTGCTCTCATGGCAGTCCTCGGCAGTGAAATCAATCCCGATAAGTGCTCATCTATGCTATGAGTCAGTGCCGCATGAGACTACCATCGAGTCTGGCGCTTTGGTTCTACATTCGATCGGTACTTTCGACTGCTTTGACTACCAATCGGCGCTGAGTAACTCCTGCCGGAAAGTGATTTTGCCGGCATCTGGGAGGCGACATGACCGACCGTCGAAAACTCGCCGCCGAACAGCCACCAAAGCCGTCGAAATGGCCACGAACGTCCAGACGACGCAATCGCATCGAGCAGGTTATCAATCGACGACAACCGGATCTCACTGTCGTTCTCGAAAATGTTCACGACCCACATAATGCAAGCGCCGTTCTTAGATCGTGCGACGCCGTCGGAATTCTTCGAGTTTGTCTCGTTTACACAACCGAAACGCCACCGGCTGCTTTTGCTCGGACGACATCGGCGAGCGCGGCAAAGTGGATTGAGATTGAGCTATTCGATTCCATTTCGAGCTGTTACTCGTCGTTAAGGTCGGCGGGGTTTTCGATTTATTCAACGGCTATTTCCGACCACTCTCGCGGTCTCTACGAGGTCGATCTTTCAGTTCCGTTGGCAGTTGTCTTCGGAAATGAGATGCGCGGGCTATCGGACGAAGCTGTTGAACTATCTGATGGCTCGCTAACGATTCCCATGATGGGCATGGTGCAAAGTCTCAATATTTCGGTAGCTTGTGCGGTGACGTTGTATGAAGCATTGAGGCAACGAAAAGAAAAGGGGATGTATGAGGAACCCCGTGTCTCTACTCTACTGCGACGAGCAATGATTGACGATTGGTTGAAAAGGTGATGAGAGGAATTTCAGAGAAACCGTTCATGGGCGCCAGGTTCGATGTGGTCCCAGTCCTTAGGAAAATAACGACGATCAACCCACCTGAAGGCCAGTAGGAACAAAAGAGTGCCTACCGCTGCCGCAATCGGTAACAAGAAGAAACCAGCGCCAATTAGCATCCCGAGAGAAGCTGTCACCCAAATGCCCGCTGCGGTCGTCAGGTACCGTACACTTCGACCAGTCGCGAGTATGACTCCTCCCGCGAGAAAGCCAATTCCTTGGACGATAGTTGAACCAATGCGGGACGGATCATAGTTCAGATTCCCCGACTTGACCACTTCACCGCCGAGGAGAATTGACCCGACCATGAAGAGAGCCGCGCCTTCGCAAACGAGCGCGTAGGTGCGGACTCCCGCGGGTTTGTTTTGCCATTCGCGTTCTAAACCGATCCCAGCGCCGAGTGCGAGTGCAATTCCAGCGCGGATGATGGCATCGGTTTGGGTGACCGTATAGAGGTCTGCCATCGCGGAACGTGGTCCAATCTACGAACGATCATGGTCAGGAGACTGCTTCCGAGTCGAAACGTTAGAACTGGAGCCGGATGTTTTGCTCGTCGCCGCTTCTTAATACTCGAATGTCGACTCCGTCGCCCGCCTTCAAAGTCTCGATCATTTGGTCGAGCATTGCCATGTCACGAACTCGCTTTCCGGCTAAGCCCGCGATGATGTCTCCAGGTTTCAGTCCGGACTTTTCGGCGACCGAATTTGGCCGAACTTGCCCCACGTAAACACCCTTCGCGCCCACTGGCGCATTGGCCGCAGCCTCAGGATGCTGCTGCAGATATGCCTCCGCATTAGCTCCGAGGACTCCCAACGGTGGGCGTTTGGGACCGGAAAATTTATCGGCGATGCGGGCGAGACGCGCTTGATCGAAACCTACAATGACTTCGTCTTCAGTCGTGATGACCGGCACGCCTTGCTGACCCGACCGGCGAACCATTTCCATCGCGGCCCCGTAGTCATTTGAAACGTCTTTGACGACAAATGGCACGTTGCGCGAGGTGAGATATTCCTTTGTTCGATCACACCAAGGACAGGTGTTTGTGCTGTAGACCGTGACTTGTGGTTCCATGCTGCATTGCCCTTAGAATTCGAATGGCAAGTTTTTGGGAACTTTGCCTTTCTTGGCCATTGCCCCGAACTGCCCCATCATCTTCTGCATCTGTTTGAATTGGGAGAGGATCTGATTCACGTCGGCATTAGAAGTTCCGCTCCCACGGGCGATACGTCGCCGCCGGCTGCCACTAATGATCTCAGGATTTCGACGCTCCTTTGGGGTCATCGAGTGGATGATTCCTTCGAGGCGCTTGTAATCATCGTCAGAAATTTGCGCTTTGGCCTGCCTCATTTGCGATCCCAAACCAGGGATCATGTCGAGCAATTGGCCCAGGGGACCCATCTTTTTGATCTTCTGCAATTGATCCAGAAAATCTTCGAGATCAAACTGGCCTTTGATCAAGCGATCTTGAAGACGCTGGGCTTCCTTTTCGTCGGTCTGTTCCTGAGCGCGCTCTACCAGTGAAACTATATCGCCCATTCCCAGAATTCGGCCGGCGAGGCGTTCAGGGTAAAACGGTTCGAGGGCGTCTACTTTTTCACCCGTCCCAATAAACTTAATCGGGACACCGGTCACCGCGCGGATCGAGAGAGCTGCGCCACCCCGAGCGTCGCCATCCATCTTCGTGAGAATGAGTCCGGTGACGCCGAGACGGTCGTGGAAGGTTTCCGCGACTCCGACTGCCTCTTGACCAGTCATTGCGTCTGCGACCAGGAGGATCTCCGTCGGATTAATCTTGGATTTGACGTCAACGAGTTCCTGCATCATCCGTTCGTCGATTTGCAAACGTCCGGCGGTGTCAACGATGACCGGATTGAATCCGCGTTCTCGCGCGAATTTCAGGCCATTCGCCGCGATGTCGACGGGATTTTTGGTCGTACCTTCGTCATAGACCGGGACGTTGATTTGCCGCCCAAGCGACTGGAGCTGATTCACCGCTGCCGGTCGATAGACGTCGCCGGCGATCAGTAGGGGATTTCGCCCTTCTTTCCGCAAATGGACGGCGAGTTTCGCCGCGTGCGTCGTCTTTCCCGATCCCTGAAGTCCAACAAGCATGAGAATCTGCGGGGGTTTCTCGGGATTCTTCAATGGGACCCGGTCGGTGCCGAGGACCTTGATGAGTTCCTCATTCACGATACCGATCGCCGTCTGACCCGGCGTCAGTGATCCCAGTACTTCTTGGCCGACGGAACGTTCGCGAACCGCGGCGACGAAATCCTTCGTGACTTTGAAATTGACGTCGGCTTCAAGCAGTGCGCGACGAACTTCGCGCATTGCTTCGTCGACATCTTTTTCCGTTAGGCGGCCCTTGCGTGAAAGCCGGCCAAATGTTTCATTTAATCGGTCGGAAAGTGATTCAAACATGAATATGCCTCGATTAGAGACCGTCGCCGACGCCGAAGAACAACGAGTCGACATACGTGTCCGGTTTAAATTCTGCTAGGTCTGTCGCCTTTTCACCTGTCCCAATGTAAGAGATTGGGGTGCCGAGCTCCTTTGCGACTGAGAAGGCGATGCCGCCCTTTGCGGTTCCGTCGAGCTTGGCAATCATAATGTCAGTGATTTCGACGGACTCGGCAAATTTCTTTGCCTGCACCAGACCATTCTGGCCGGTCGTTGCGTCGATAACCAATAACACTTCTTGAGGAGCTTCGGGGACATGCCGTTGCATGATTCGACGAATTTTTCGCAGTTCTTCCATCAGATTGAACTTCGTGTGGAGTCTGCCAGCGGTATCGACAATCAGGACATCGTAGTTGCGATTATGTGCCGCTTCCATGGCGTCGAACACGACCGCGCCAGGATCAGAACCTTGCTGATGGGCAATGACCGGACAGTCGAGTCGCTCACCCCAAATCTTGAGCTGATCGATTGCGGCAGCGCGGAAAGTATCGCCTGCCGCCAACATGACTTGGCGTCCGAATCGCTTGTGATAGGCAGCGAGCTTGGCAATGGAAGTCGTTTTTCCGACTCCATTTACTCCAGCGACCATGATCACGAACGGCGTTCCGCGCTGGAGAATCTTGACCTTTCTGTTTCTGGTCGCCAGCTCGAGCAGTTCGATCATTTCGATGCGCAGAATCTCTCGCGCATCAGCTGGATCACTGATTCGATCTCGCTCTACGCGTGCCCGGAGATCTCCAACGAGCTTCTGACTGACATCCCAGCCAACATCGGCTTGGATGAGAAGCATTTCAAGATCTTCGTATAAGTCTTCGTCGATATCGGATCGATCAAAGAGGCGAGTAATTTCACTAAATACTCCGCGTCGCGTTTTCTCCAGCCCCTGCTCCAATTGGATATCAGGTTCTGCGCGGCGTCGGAAGAGACGGCTGAAAACCACCGGGGCTCCTCTCGGAGGAAGAACAACGGCCAGATGTGGCCATTTTCGAGGTTCAAGAAGACGCGCCGCACTGGGCGGCGCGCTCGGAATTATAACATCGCCCAGTCATCCCAAGCCCGATTTTCTAGTCTGGTGTGGCGAAGACTTACCATCTGGCCAGGAGCACGAATTCGTGCGAAATTTTCACCATGCCCAACGCTACGCTTAACGACGAAGCATTGAACGCGCCCGCCGAAGAATCGACTTCGTCGCCGAACGCATCTGATCTCTCCCTTCCCGTTTATGTTCCCGCTGCCCTGCTCGCCTTTAGTCAGGGAATACTCCTAACGGTCCTGCCGCTGTTTGCCGAGAGTCTCGGAACTTCATATGGAATCGCAAGCCTCATTGTCGCCGCGGCAGCTCTTGGCACGCTTGTCACAGACGTACCTGCTGGAGCACTCTTGAACCGGCTGGGTCTGCGGCCGGCGATGATAGTCGGCGCCTCGCTCGTCGCAGTGGGAACCGCCGGGCTCATCGTCGATGGTCCGGTATCTGTCATCGTTGCACTGAGGATATTGGCAGGTGTCGGCACCGCGCTTTGGGGACTTTCGCGACATGCTTTTATCGCTTCAGCGACGGTCGCGACCGCGCGTGGCAAGGCCATCTCGGTCTTTGGCGGCATCAATCGAATGGGACTACTTGCTGGACCGGCAATTGGCGGAGTAATCGCAACGGCGGTTGGATTCGATTGGGCATTTCTCGCCTCTGCAGCGATGGCTGGGTTGGCGCTCGCCGTCGCAATCCGATACGTCACTGTCGATTCACATGACGCGCGGACGGTTAGCGGTAGGGACCGATGGAGTCTGGTCCGTCGAGTCATTCGGGACAGTCGACGTGATCTAGGAGCCGCCAGCGTCGCGCAAACACTTGCACAGATGATTCGCGCCGGCCGTCAATTTATTTTGCCGATCTACGGTGCGACCGTGATCGGTCTCAGCGCAGCTCAGATTGGCGTTATTGTTACCATCGCTTCAATTCTCGACGTTTTGATGTTCGTTCCGGCCGGCATTCTCATGGATCGTTTCGGAAGGAAAGTTGCGGCTGTCCCCAGTTTCGCCGTGATGGCGATCGGTGTCGGAATGATTCCCTTTGCGTCTTCGTATGCAGGACTGCTCTTTGCCGCTTGTGTCATTGGTCTGGGCAATGGACTCGGGTCGGGCACGATGATGACGCTGGGCGCAGATTTGGCGCCCAGGGGCGCGACAGGTGAGTTTCTCGGCATTTGGCGCTTGGTTGGCGACGCCGGTGCGTTTTTCGGACCCATTGCCGTCGGCATCATCGCCTCGTCGACAAGTCTCAAAGGTAGCGCTTACCTCTTGTCGGCAATCGGAATCTCGGCGACATTCACGCTTGCATTTCTCGTCAAGGAAACTCGGCAGCCCAATTTACGGGTCGTTTCGTCAAGCGGAGGTTAAGTCAGATGCCTATTTCGTTCGCCGCGATCGCTCCTCATGGTTTCCCGATCATTCCCGAATTAAGCGACGACGCCGAGGGCGCAACGAAAACGCGCGCTTCGATGGTCGAACTGGGAAATAGATTCAAAGAGTCGGGATCCGAGGTCATTGTGATCGCCGGGCCTCATGGCGTCCGGGTCGAGGGGATGATCTGCTTGGCGAATGTCGCACGTGCCGCGGGCACGCTTTTTTGGCACGACCGTAAAGTTGAGCTCAACGTTCCAGTTGATGCCAACTTGACTGACGAGATTGCCGCGAAAGCAAACGCTCGCAGGGTGCCGATTGCATTGGCAGGCTACGCCGGAAATCGGCGCGATCAAAGCGTAATTCCGATGGACTGGGGCGTTCTCACACCGCTGTGGTTCTTGGGACATGGGCGACAGATGGAGGGCTATGGACACGTCTTGGCCGACGTGCCGGAAACTGACCTTGGAGCCCCTGTCGTCATTATCACTCCTTCGCGAAGTCTTCCTCGTGAATCAATCGTCGAGTTTGGACGGGCTATTGCCGATGCGGCGGCCGAAGATCCGCGCAAGGTTGCGTTCATCGCATCCTGTGATTGGGGTCATTGCCATCGAGCTGATGGACCTTATGGTTTCCACGAAGCCTCGGCGCGAATCGACAAAGTGGTTGTCGACGCGATTGAAAGCAATGATCTTTACAGTCTGATCGATATCACCGAGCAAGACGCGAAAGACGCTGCGATCGACGGTCTGTGGCAAACGTTGATGCTCGCCGGAATTCTCGAAGGCGTGCCTATGAAGCACAATCTGCTGAGTTACGAGGCTCCATCCTATTATGGAATGATTGTCGCCACATATGAATTAGCCAACTAAGAGGTGGTGCGAGACTTGGCGCGGCCTCGCTTGCGGGATTTGGGCATCTCAATAGGTGTAGGAACCCCTGGTCCGCTCAACGCGATTACGGATGTCGAAGGCGTCCGAGTTGGTCATGTCACGCTCATCGATGGAGAAGGATCGCTTGAGGTCGGGCGCGGACCAGTTCGAACGGGAGTCACAGCGGTCATTCCTCACAATGAATCGGTTTTCCAGGTACTTGTGCCGGCGGCGATCGAAGTGCTCAATGGCGCCGGTGAAATTACTGGACGATCTCAGATCGATGAGTATGGGACGCTCGAAACCCCAATCCTGATCACGAACACACTCTCAGTTGGCGCCGCGCATCAAGGGTGTATTGAATGGCTCCTTGAGCGAGAACCTGACTTAGGCACTCGTGAATTCGTTCTGCCCGTCGTTGCCGAGACTTACGACGGCTTTTTGAACGATATCGGTGGGCTGCACGTCAAACCAGAACACGCAAAAGAAGCGCTCAACTCTTCCCGGTCGGGAGCAGTTCAAGAAGGAAACGTCGGCGGTGGCACCGGGATGCTGCTCTTTGGTTTCAAAGGCGGCATTGGCACCTCTTCGCGTACGTTCTCGATTGGAGACCGCTCATATACCGTTGGCGTGCTCGTTCAAGGAAATTTTGGCGATCGCCTCGATCTCCTCGTCGACGGTGTCGCGGTGGGTCGTGACCTGTCCGACTTTTCGTTGGAAGGTTCACGTGCGCGACAAACAAAAGAAGGTTCGATCATCGTCATCATTGGGACCGATGCTCCATTGAGCGATCGCGAATTGAAGCGCGTCTGCCGCCGAGGAATTCTCGGACTAGGACGAGTTGGCGCGATAGCAGGGAATTCATCAGGTGATCTGCTTCTCGCGTTTTCCAATGCACCCGAATGCCGAATACCGCGGCGAGATCGAGATTCGATCATATCCCAAGCGCGGTTACGCGACGACGCGATAGACATTCTCTTTCGGATGACGATCGAATCGACGTCCGAAGCGGTCCTGAACGCGCTTGTTGCGGCCGAAACAATGGTCGGGCGGGACGGAAATACAGCGCATGCTATTCCTCAAGAGCAATTAGTCGATATCATGCGCAGATACGGAAGATTGCAATAGCCCCATTTTGATCGGAGTGACTCCCTTGAGCAGGGTCTTCTCGGTAAAGGAGATCTCGCCTGAAGAACGACCGCGCGAGCGATTATTTCTGAAAGGTTCCGCTTCACTAACGAATGCCGATTTAATCGCAATCCTCCTTAACACGGGAAGCCATGGCGAGCCTGTTACTGTGCTAGCACAACGCTTGCTCCAAGAGAATGGAGGTATTTTGGGCCTTATGCGCATGGATGTTGCCGAGCTCTCCACGATCCATGGAATTGGTCCAGCGAAGGCTGCGAAGCTCAAAGCCGCACTTGAGATTGCCAGCCGCGTTGTCGCGCTCGGACCTGATCAACGTCCGAAAATCACGACTCCCGACGATGTTATCAATCTTGTCGGAATCGAGATGTCGGTGTTGGAACAAGAACAACTGAGGGTTGTTTTGCTCGACACGAAGCATCGGGTGATCAATATTCGCTCGATCTATCAGGGGAGTGTAAATCAAGCTCAGGTTCGGGTTGGCGAGGTATTCCGCGATGCGGTTCGCCAAAATTCGACCGCGATCATCGCAATTCACAACCACCCGTCAGGTGATCCGACACCATCGGCCGCAGACGTTGCCCTAACCGCAGAAATACGGAAAGCTGGCGACATGCTTGACATCGAATTGCTCGACCATCTTATTGTTGGGGCGGGAAGGCATGTTTCAATGCGTCGCCTCGGATTAGGCTTCCCCACTAACGGGGCGGAAACCTAACTCGGAATTTGAACTGGAGCAGCAAATGGCAAGGGGTTTCGGAGTCGCGGGAACACTTGACCACTCGAGCGTAAAAGTGGTTGCCCCAGCAGCTGAGCAAGCCGGCTTTTCGACATTCTGGGCGAACGACACGCCTTCCGGCGACGGACTGGAATCCCTTGCACTTACGGCATCGCTGACGCGATCTATCCGTTTAGGGGTTGGTGTCATTCCCATCGATCGAAAACCTGCCAGGGAAATCATTGAAGAAGTCAAGCGCCTTGAGCTGCCAGAAGATCGTCTGACTGTCGGAATCGGATCAGGCGGACTGTTCAAGGGAAGCATCGACGCCGTTCGTGACGCCGCGCTCGAATTAAAGGGCGCACTTCAGGCGAGGATTTTGGTGGGATCACTCGGACCGAAAATGACCGAATTGGGCGGAACCGAAGCTGACGGATCGCTCTTGAACTGGTTGACCCCCGAGTATGCCGCGAAATCCACGAAGCTGGTTCGCGATGCAGCCTCAAAAGCGGGTCAAACTGAAACACATATTGCGGCGTATGTGAGAGTCGCCCTTGGTCCCCAGGCATTAGCGTCGCTACGGACCGAATCCGGGCGCTATGAGGGATATCCGCAATACGCGCGTAATTTCGCGCGAATGGGCGTTTCTGCCTTCGACACGACGGTATATGGGGAAACTGCTGACCAACTCAGAGACAAACTCTCCGCGTTTGAGCAAGTTGTGGATGAGGTCGTTGTCCGAGCCATCGTCGCCAACGAAACAGTCAAAGATTATTTGGATCTCATGAATGCCACTTCGCCAGCGGGGACTTAGATGCTGGTCGATATGCTCCCCCTTGTCTTTGACAGAGATAGTGCGATTGCATGGTCTCAAGCCGTCCTGAGTGTCTCTAATGTTGTCTTCCTTGACACCGAAACGACCGGGCTTGATGGGGATGCGGAAATCATTGAAATCGCGATCGTCGATCAAAAAGGCACGGCACTCATAGATTCATTTGTGCGGCCGAATCGACCGATTCCAATAAGCGCAGCTGCTATTCATGGTATTTTCGACCACCATGTTGCAACCGCTCCCCAATGGTTCGAAGTCTATCCGACAGTCGCCGCCGCGTGTCAGGATCGCCTCGTTATCGTTTACAACGCAGACTACGATTCGCGGCTCATTCACCAAACCTGTCGATTCTCGGGCATAACTTCGTTCGCAGCGACGTATCGTTGCGCTATGCAGGCGTTTGCGTGTTTCTTCGCCGGAGTTCCGTCGCGAGGTAGGCCGAAGAACCACAAGCTCGAAACTGCCGCGCAGACATTTTCCCTTGAAATTCCAAATCATCGTGCCCTTGGAGATGCTCTCGCTTGCCTTGGCGTTGTTCAGGGGATGGCAAGCTCCAAATAGCGTTGGAAGTCGAATTAGTTTGCGCTTGGCGGAGTTTCAATAATCCGCGAAGAAGTGCTCAACCAGTTTTGGGTCAAATTGCTTTCCGGCGGAGGCGCTCAGCTCGTTGAGAGCTTCGAGTTGGTTCAGCGGTTCTCGCCAAGGCGACGCAGTTGTCATAGCGTCATACGCTTCACTAATGGCGATGATCCTCGCGGCAAGAGGAATGTACTCGCCCGCAAGGCGATAGGGATAGCCTGTTCCGTCCCAACGCTCATGATGATGTCGCAGCGCGGACGCGAGAAGCACCAATGAAGGACTCGATTCGACCAGTCGCGCTCCAACGAACGGGTGACTCCTCACGATCTGAAGTTCTCTCGAATTAAGTTGTCCACTCTTCCCAAGAATCGAATCGGGAACGGAAACTTTTCCCAGATCGTGAAATTGGCCCGAAAGACCAATTCGTTCGACTTCACGTGAATCAAGTCCAAGTCGTTGGGCAATCAAGACCGAGAGGTTACCGACTCTCTCCCCATGACCGAGCGATAAACGCTCACGTTCCTCGACGATTCGAACGAGGCGTTTAGCGTCTTCAAGGCTGAATGCTTGACCAACTGCTGATGTCAATTCGGGGTTGTACAAATGAACTTGGTTTCTCCCGGATCGCTTTGCCACATATGCGGCGGCGTCCGCTCGTTTGATTAGCGAATCGCGGTCGTTTGCATGTTCCGGCAAACCGGCAACTCCCACGCTTACCGACAGCCGTACCTCGACATCTGACTGGATACGAAGAGTTGTGACAGCAATTGCCTCGCGCAGTCGCTCAGCAAAAATGAGCGCGTCGTCGCTCCAAGTTCCTGGTAGTAGAATCACGAATTCTTCGCCGCCATACCGTGCGACGATATCGATTTGTCGCGCGTTCGCTCGCAACATCGAACCAATTTCCCGAAGGACTTCGTCCCCAACTTGATGCCCGTGGGTGTCATTGATTTGCTTGAATGCGTCGACATCGACAAAGCACACGCTTAGAGGTTGCTTGAAGCGATGTGCCCGTTCCACTTCCTCAGCGAGCCTGGCGTTCAACGCTCGGTGATTTGGAAGATCGGTCACTGAATCGGAGAGCGCCTGGCGTTCAAGTTCCGCTTCTCTAACTCGCAGGTTTTCAACGTTTTCGCGTTGTACATAGAACGCATATGTCAGACGAACAACCGACGCGATCAGACCTACCGTGGCCAATGTAAGCGCCAGAGACAGGTGACCGCTATTGTCTGCCGTTTCAAGAATGATCACCACACCGGCATATGCGAGCGCAGAAACTCCCACAAACAATTGACCGTGTCGTAAGTTGAATTTCGTCGCATGAGGCTGAGCGGTAAAGTTTGACAGCGAAAATACAGGTTGACGGACCGTCATACGAAAGACTGCCGCGAGCGCCAATGTAAAAAAGGCCGAAATACCGACGAGGAATACTTGGGATTGGTCTAACTTCCTCGCTGATAGCTCGAGACCGGTTTCCCAATCGACAAGGATGAGGAACATCCAACCTATGACCAACCAACGCGCCGCCTGGATCCCTCGAATGGCCGGAGCAATTGAGATGAGGATGAGTCCGAGCGCAAGCCCTCCACCGGCCATCGTCCCGATTGCGAGGCCGATTTGAACATCGGCTGCATCGGGAGCTTTTCCGAAGACTTGGAAAGGTGCTGCTAGGGCCAGCGCGGAGATCACCATAATCACAAGCAAATCTAAGGCTTGGAGAGGAAAGCCACGCCGACAGCGAGAAAACGCAACCTCTCGAAGGAGCAACAATGAGAAGCCCAACGATCCGCAAAAACACAGGCCCATGGAAAACGACGCGACATCACCGGTAACAGAGTTGAAATTGATTCCAAGTGCAATTGAGAGGGATGCGCCCGCGCGCAAGAGTGCCGCAAGGCCCAAACCTATCCAGATGTTGCCATCCTGTTGACGGCGGGCTATCGCGGCGACTGAGATGACAATGCCAGCCGACACGACCGCGAAGCCTGCTGAGACTACGGAACGAGTAGCTACTTCAGTTCCGACTAATAGAAGAATTGACGCTACGTAGATCGCAAATGCAACCGCAATGGTCAACATGTTGCCCGCAGGGATTTGTCTATAGGGTTCTATAGAAATCGATTGCGTAGCGTCCATCCTCGTGCCTCACGGTCATGTTCGACAAAGGGACGTTTGACCCAGTCAAATTTGAGCGGGACGAGAGCACAGCAATCAACGATAATGTCAAAATATTCGAGATCCCTGAAAGAGTAGAGCATTTGTGAGTCAGACGAAAGATGTCTCTGTCGGAGCGATTGCGCCTCCCGCGGTGGGGCGCGATGCTGCTTCGGGGCACCATGTCCATTTACGCGAACTAAGGCATCGTGTTCAAGTTGAAGCGGCTTCCTGGGGAATTCTCACCTCAGTCAACGCAACGTTCGTCACACCGCTCCTCGTTTCCCGGGGCGCAGGTGCTGTGGCGCTTGGCATATACAACAGTCTTGCCAATCTCCTGGGCTACAGCGCCGGATTTGCTGGGCCGCACATAGCCCAACGAAAGCGAAGCGTGAGCAAAACGGCTCTCCTTTGCATGGGTTTTGGACGCCTCGTTTTTCTCGCTATTCCGCTGGCCATGGTTGCGGTGAGCGATGGGGGTGTTCCGCTCCTGATGTCGCTCATTCTTCTCTGGGCGCTTGGTGAGGGTCTTGCCCTCCCCTTGTGGACGTCATTCCTCGCGGGAATGGTCAGCACCGAGGATCGCGGCAGGTGGCTGGCTACTCGCGCGACGGCTGCAACTGCGGCTTCAGCGGTCGTCATGGTGGTGGTTTTTGTCTTACTTCGGTTTGAGTCGAAAGAATCTGTTTTACCTGCGGCCTATGCCTGTGCGGCACTGGGCGGAGCTCTCAGCTGGTTTCAACTTCGGACACTTTTCCGAATCTCGCGAGAAGCGCCGGTGCCAAAAGCGAAAACGCTGAAAGACGTGCCAACGTCGCCAGCCGCGCGTCGGTTTCTCGCAAGCGTTGTGTTCTTTTGGTTCGGTGCAGGTCTGATTTGGCCAATTCTGCCTCCTTACATCATCAATGACCTGGGCGCGCCAACGTCGTACTTCGCAGGCGTTGCGGTGATTTCGTCGCTCTCGGCTGTAGTCGTGCAGAGACGATGGGGTCGGATGACAGATCAAAGCGGTGCATCAAAGACTCTGCTTGTTTCGGGGCTTGGAACCGCGCTCGTACCGCTTCTGTGGGCACTGACGCCCGTCTATTGGTTGGGCTTCTTCTTCGAAGTGATCGCGTCTGGAAGCTGGCCGGGTCACATGCTTGGACTCACGATGAAGTCGGTCGAGCTGGCTGATGTCGAAGCGGATCGACCGCAAATGCTCGCATGGACAAACCTTGCCCAAGGTGCGGGAGCATGTGTTTCGCCGATCATTTCATCGATCCTCGTCGGCTATACCGGAACTATTCCAATCCTCGTTGCTGCCGCTGGTTGCCGGCTCGTCGCCAGTTGTTTGCTCGGCGGGTTCTCCTTCACCAATATCAGGCATAGGACCGCCAACTAGCTGCTCGCGAGCTTCGAAGTCCTCTCGCGAGACTTCATCTGTAATTTCATTATCTTCTGTTGCAGCAGAAATTGGGGCCGGAGTTTCATCAGAAGCAAAGGCGCCATCCGGCCAGACGCAATCACCTTCGTGATTTCGATCGCAAAGTAGGACTGCGTTTTCGCGTCGCGCGACCTCAGTTGGTCTGCTCGCGGCAATTCCAGGACGGTGCTGCACAGGAAACGTGAGCGGGCCGACGTGGACAAAGCTCGCGCAGATCGCCCGCTCGATTCCATCGCCAAATCCCGCGGCAACACGCCGATCCTGGCTAAGTCCTCGTTTCCGCTTCCTATCGTCGGTTGGCTGCAGTCGTCGAGGCTGCCTAGATGGTTCAACGTTCTGATTATCGGTCGCCAGTGGTTCTGGGGTTGTAGGAGGGGAGACATCTGATGAACTCGCCTTGGCGATGTCCTCTTGATCTGACGTCATCTGAGCTTGGCTCCAATCGATTGTGCTCGTACGAACCTTGAATTTGTTACCATAATTCGAGAGAGAAAGGCCCACCCTTATGGTACAATCGCCGTCCGCTAGACACGGTGACTGGCCGTGAGGGAAAACGGCCGGCTACACCTCGTTTTTCCCCGATCTTGGATCGGAGTAATGCTGCGTGCCGAAACAAATTGGCATCGATCTTGGGACGGCGAACGTCCTCGTCTTTCTCCGCGGCCGCGGCATTGTCATCAATGAACCATCGGTCGTTGCGATATCTGCCAAGGATGGCAAGGTCAAGGCGGTCGGGTTGGAAGCTCGAAATATGCTCGGTCGAGAACCTCGTGAAACCATAGAGGTCGTTCGACCTATGCGCGATGGCGTGATCGCTGACTACGTCGTCACTCAAGAGATGCTGCGTTACTTTATCAATAAGAGTTGTGGTCGTTTCTCGCTCGTACGGCCGGAAGTCATGATCTGCGTTCCGGCAGGTGTCACAGGCGTCGAACGTCGTGCGGTCAGAGACGCCGCTCTCAACGCTGGAGCTCGGCGCGCATATCTGATCAGCGAGCCGCTCGCGGCGGCGATTGGGGCGCGTGTACCTGTGGCCGATCCTTCTGGAAATATGATCATCGATATCGGCGGCGGCACCACCGAAGTAGCGGTCATTTCTTTGAACGGAATCGTTGTAGCGAGATCCCTTCGCGTCGGCGGCAACCGGTTTGATGAGTCGATCAGCAACTACATCAAGCGAAAGTACAACCTCCGAATCGGAGAGCGCACTGCCGAAGAGGTGAAGATCGCAATCGGCAGCGCGATGCCGGTCGAAGAAGAAATCGCGATGGAAGTTCGTGGTCGCGACGAAGTCGCGGGTCTTCCACGGACGATTCAGATTCATGCCAATGAAGTGACAGATGCCATCACCGAACCTCTGGAAGCGATTATTGGCGCAGTTCGCGCGGTGCTCGAAGAAACACCACCTGAATTGTCCTCGGACATCATCGACAAGGGGATGATTCTTACCGGCGGTGGTGCAATGCTTCGTCAACTGCCGGACCTTCTCATGGAAGTGACCGGCGTGCCTTGCTATGTCGCCGATGATCCTCTCTCGTGCGTGGCCGTTGGTACTGGACTCGCCCTCGAACACATGGACATCCTCCGCGACAGCCTGGAAGAACCGTAACCATCAAAATCAATCTGACCATTTAGTACCAGCGAGTCATGTCCTGTGGCTCGTCCCACGCCTATTGTTGGTCGTGGAGAGCCGCTGTCTGCAAGGCGAGAAACGCCAGCTTCGGTCCCCCTGACTCTGGTTCAACATGTTCGAGCAAGCAGCTATCGCAGCAGAAGTCGACGGCCTCGTCAAACGGTACGGCGATCATGCCGCTGTAGATGGTGTCTCGCTCTCTATGCGGTACGGCGAAGTCTTCGGCATCCTGGGTCCGAACGGCGCTGGCAAGACGACGACTATTGGAATGATGCTCGGTGTGCTCCGGCCAAGCGCTGGCTCGGTTCGGTTGTTTGGAGAAGTTCTTAAGGGAAACGAAACCAAGCTGCTTCCACGAGTCGGCGCGCTTGTTGAGACTCCCACGTTTTACCCATATCTCGGCGCTCGCGACAATCTTCATGTCCTTGCCAAGATTGATGGCAAGACTTCGTCCGCCGCAATTGAGGACGTCTTGAGGAAGACTGAGCTGATTGCCGCGGCCAACAAGCCTTTTCGAACATTTTCGCTTGGAATGAAACAACGACTTGGCATAGCGGCTGCCCTGCTGTGCAACCCCGAAATGATCATCCTCGATGAGCCGACGAATGGACTCGATCCAGCAGGAATAGTCGAGATCCGTTCTTTGCTCCGTCGTCTGGCCGATGACGGAAAGGCAGTTGTGCTCTCGAGTCATCAATTGAACGAGGTACAAAGAATTTGCGATCGGGTCGCGATCATCAATGGAGGCAAAGTTGTCGCGGACGGCAACGTTATGGATTTGCTTGCTTGTCGACGAAAAACAATAGTCTCAGTTTCCGACAACAATAGGGCCATTCTGGTAATCGAGAGATTTCCATGGGTCACAAGTCTGAAATTGTCATCGGGTTCAATCGAGATAGGCGGAATAGGTCCTGATATCTTCGAGCTATCCCGAACTTTGGCAGAAGAGGGCATCTGGATTTCGTCGATTGCGACCGCTGAAGGCAGTCTCGAGGACTATTTCCTCAATTTGACCGGTGATGGGCAAGCGACCAACAACGGTCGTTCAACTCTCCAGATCACCGAGCAAATGGCATCGCTAACGATTGCAAATGGAGCTATATAAGGTGTCGGATACTGGGATTCCTCGCTTCGGACGTCTTGTCGGGGCCGAGTTGTTTCGTCTATTCCGCAGACCGATGCTCTGGATCATGGTGGCGATCCAGGTCGGCCTGTGCGCGCTCACACCGATTCTGTTTTACCTCATTTATCGAACTTCATCTGCCGATGAATTGTCGGCAGGCATGCGCGACATTATGCACAATCGCCTTTCGTTCCCTGGAGTTTTGACGTCATCAGTTGTCTCGAGCCTGACATGGGGATTGCCTCTTCTTATAGTCCTTACCGCAAGTTCGTTTGGCGGGGAGTTTGCCTGGGGAACCCTTCGTATGTTGCTTTCGCGTGGATTGGGGCGAAAAGAGTATTGCCTGACGAAGTCGACAGCCCTGGCGCTTTGTTGGATATTGTTGATGGTTGCTGGCACGTTCACGTCACTGATTATAGGGACACTCGCCGCACAGCTCGCCCACGGATCGGGTCCTACAGCTATTGAGGTGAACGATCTGTTCACGATGGTAAGTTATTTAGCTGTCGGGTTACTCGGCGGCGTCGCGTACGTCGCCCTCGTGGGACTGTTCGCGATGCAAGTAAAGTCAACCTCCTTCGCTGTAGCGTCTGGTCTCGCAATCTATTTTGGAGATCGAATAGTAGGCGGTATAGCTGCAGGGCTTGGGTACGCGCCAATTGAAACGATTATCCGCGCCGGAATGACCTACAACCTTTCTTCCTTGATTGGTCAAGCAGGCGACAAACCAAACCCGTCTCTGCTCGCTAGTCAGTGTTTTAATCTTGTATACGACGTGCGCCGCAGCGGGCACGATTCGGCTATTGAAGAGGCACGACGTCGGTGTTTCGGGTATTGGCTGATTCGTGCGGCGAGTTGGCGCGTATCGTTCTTTTCGCACGACATATCCCTATTAGGTACCACTCAATCAGATATACACGCCTATTCCCATCCCTCACAACTCCAAGTCTTTTCTTCCCGCCGTGGTAGCATGGCCGACGGCGTTGCTCACGACGTCATTTAGTCCATTTCGGGGCCCCAATTGAATTGAGTGGAGTTATATGCCCACAGATCGTGCCAGCGGTATATTGGCCCACCCAACGTCATTTCCTGGACCGCATGGAATTGGAGATCTCGGCGAGGCTGCATATCGGTTTATCGACTGGCTCGTCGTTGCCGGACAGCGACTTTGGCAGGTCATGCCGTTGAGTCCAACCGGCTTCGGAGATTCTCCTTACGCATCGCCATCTGCATTCGCGGGCAATCCGCTTCTCATCTCGCTCGCATCGCTGGTCGGTGAACAGCTATTGGACGAGACCGACCTCGCGCTCCACGAGCCTTTCCACGATTACGATGTCGAGTTCGGGCGCGTCATTGCATTCAAGAATGATCTTCTGCGACGGGCATTTGAGCGATTCCGCAACAGCGCCAATTCGCACTTGCGATTCCCATTCGAACAATTTAGCCGTGATAACGCGAGTTGGCTTGACGACTACGCCCTCTTCATGGCACTGAAAGACCAGCATGCTGGCGCTCCGTGGTTCGAATGGGAACCTGAAATACGGCTAAGGAAGCGGAATTCAATCGCGCATTGGAACGCCGAGCTCAAGGATGAAGTTCGCCTTCACCGATTCGTGCAATTTTTGTTCAGAAGACAATGGTCCGAGCTAAAGAAATACGCCAACGATCGCCAGATTCGAATCATCGGCGACATTCCAATCTTCGTCGCCTTCGACAGTGCTGATGTCTGGGCAAACCAAAAACAGTTTCGTTTGGATGCTGCCGGCAACCCACTTGTCGTTTCTGGAGTTCCTCCCGATTATTTTTCCGCGACCGGCCAAATCTGGGGTAACCCGATTTTCGACTGGCATGAAATGCAGCGCACCGGCTACGCGTGGTGGATCGACCGAATACGAGCCACGTTACATCTTGTCGATGTCATTCGTATTGACCACTTCCGAGGGTTTTCCGCAGCATGGAGCATCCCCTATGGCGAAGCTACCGCTGCGGGAGGGCGATGGGAACCAGGACCAGGGCGTGAGGTCTTCGATGCGATCACTGACGAGCTTGGGCCGGTACCTTTCGTAGTCGAGGATTTGGGGCTCATCACTGCCGATGTGCGCGAGCTGCGGGAGGATCTCGGCTATCCAGGCATGGCAGTCCTTCAATTTGCCTTCGATGGCGACCCCGACAATACCTATTTGCCCCACAACTATTCCCCTGATGTCGCCGTCTATAGCGGTACGCACGACAATCAAACGACAAGTGGCTGGTTTCATTCTCTGCCAGTCGAAGACCAAGAGCAGGTACAACGCTATATCGGACGTGACGGCAGCGATATTGCATGGGATTTCATTCGCTTAGGACTGTCGTCGGTCGCTGGCATGGCGATTTTTCCGTTACAGGACATTCTCAGACTCGGAGACGAGGCGCGCATGAATACACCTGGTCGCCCAATGGGAAACTGGGGTTGGCGTTATCTCACACACCAGTTGCATCATGGGCTGGCTGCCGGGTTGGGTGAACTTACACTGGCATATGGCAGGCGACCACGACGGTTCGAAGATGCGGGATATGATCCGTATGATTACACAGCGCCTGGAACCACTCACCCACTCTATCCAGTGAGCCTTTGATTGCCTCAGAGTAAGATTGCTCTAACAACCCACATTGCGATCTGCGCGTTACCCGCGTTCGAACGGAGCACTGACCCGTAAAGGAATCATCCATGAAGAAATCTGGTGCGTTCACATTCGTCTTGCACAGCCATCTCCCTTACGCCCGCCAGGCCGGCACATGGCCCCATGGAGAAGAGTGGGTGCATGAGGCAATCGCCGAGACATACATTCCACTGTTGAACGCTCTATTTGATCTTCGTGACGAGGGTGTTCCATTTCATCTGACGATCGGAGTTACCCCGGTCCTCGCTGAACAACTTTCCGACCCACTGATCACCGATCATTTCGTCATTTTTGCCGCGGAACGGGCAGCATGGGCCGGCAAGGATGTCTCACGATTCGAAGAGGCTGGCGATCAAACCTTGACTGAGCTCGCGCGGTTTTACCATCATTGGTACGCGCGAAATCTGACGAGCTTTCAGGATCGATTTAACCGGGACATTGTTGGAGCATTTCGCCAGCTTCAAGACGAAGGTTTCATCGAAATTGCAACGTCCGCCGCTACTCACGGATATTTGCCGCTCCTTGCCCGAGATTCGTCGATCTACGGTCAGCTCAAGACTGGAGTTGATGCGTATCGCCGTCATTTCAACAAGGACCCGAAGGCGATTTGGCTTCCTGAGTGCGCGTACCGGAGCGCCTTTGAAGAGAAGGAATACGGCAAAACCATCCGTCGCCCCGGCCTCGAGTCCTTCCTGGCTGAACTTGGTCTTAAAGTATTCTTCAGCGAGACCCATACTGTAGAGGGCGGAAGTCCAGTCGGTAAGGCCGCAGGTGAAGCGATTGGACCTTACAGCGTCCCTGCACGAACTCCGGTCTCCCACGAGCACTATGAAGAACAACTTCACCCAGGTACAACCTATCAGCCCTATTGGGTTGGCGACGAACCGGGGCGTGTCGCGGTGCTTGGGCGCAACAATCAGACGGGAGAGCAGGTGTGGTCCGGCACGTACGGCTATCCCGGTGACTTTGTGTATCGCGAGTTCCACCGCAAGGATAGCGTGTCCGGTATGCAATACTGGCGAATCGGAGGTAAGGAACTCGACCTCGGTAAGAAACCACCGTATGACCCGGCAAAAGCAGCCGACCAAGTGAAAGCACACGCTCAGCACTTCGCGTCCTTGGTCACCCGGTTGCTCGCAGAGTATGAGCAAGGGGCCGGCAAGCCTGGAGTCGTCTCGGCCGCGTTCGACACTGAACTTTTTGGTCACTGGTGGTTTGAGGGTGTCGACTGGTTAAAAGAAGTCCTTCGGCTCTTGGCGGTCGATCCGACCGTCGAATTGACCACCGCTTCGCGAATGATCGATGAGTACACGCCTCCCGGCATATTGAATCTACCGGAATCCAGTTGGGGAGCGGGCGGTGGCCACGATACGTGGTTCAACAATGAAACGAAGTGGATGTGGCCAAAGATTCATGAAGCTGAACGTCGGATGGAAGAAGTCGTCAAGCGGACGCAAGAAGGCGCCGAAACGGATGTTCTCGAACAACTGGCGCGTGAACTGCTCCTCCTCGAGAGTAGTGATTGGCCGTTCCTGATCACGACCGGACAAGCGAAGGAATACGCGACGAAGCGGTTCAACGACCATCTCAATCGATTCAATCAACTGGCAGATATGGCGGAATCAGACGAAGATTTGACAGAAGCGAATCTAGCGCGCGTGGCGGAGCTAGAACAGAAGGATAATCCGTTCCCGACCATCGATTATCGAGTGTTCGCTGAACGTCAAGGTTCCGCTGCGCCAGTTGCAAAGGTTGGCGCGAATCAGTAGGACTAGGACCTATCTCCACCGACTTGCCGGTGTAGTTCATAGAGTTTAGTGAGCGCATCAAGCGGCGACATCGATTCAACATCGAGTCGTTTCAACTCTTCGACAATTGGATCAGGCTCCCCAAAGAGCGTCAATTGAAATGACAGCTCGCTTGATGATATTGGGGCCGGCGCACTGAGCTCCGCCGATCGATGTGTTCGATCCGAATGCCCGGTACTCGTCGTCTCTAAGTCGAGCAAGATCTCGCGCGCTCGTTTGATTACGCCTTTCGGCACACCGGCGAGTTGGGCGACATGTACGCCATACGATCGGTCTGCTCCGCCTGGCACCACGTGGTGAAGAAACACGACTTCATCGCCGTCCTCGTAGACGTCCATGCGATAGCACTTTACTCTCGGCAGCAATTGCTCAAGAGCCGTCAATTCGTGGTAATGGGTCGCAAATAAGGTCCGGCAGCCGAGCCGAGGGGAATTGTGAAGAAACTCGACGATTGCTCGTGCGATCGCCAGTCCGTCATAGGTGCTCGTGCCGCGGCCGATTTCGTCGAGCAAAACGAGGCTCTTCGCAGTGGCGTGGTTGAGAATATTTGCTGTCTCCAGCATTTCAACCATAAATGTGCTTTGACCGGAGGTAATATCGTCTTGCGCCCCGATGCGTGTAAATATTCGATCAACTAGTCCGATCTTCGCCGATCTCGCTGGCACGAATGAACCGATCTGAGCGAGCAGCACGGTGAGCGCGACCTGACGCAGCCAACTGCTTTTGCCCGCCATATTTGGGCCGGTCAGAATGACAATCTGCGTTTCTTCACAATTAACGGTTGCATCGTTGGGAACGTACTCACCCGAGCCAATATGTGCTTCGATCGTCGGGTGACGACCCTCGCAAATTTCAATGCATTCGCGGTCATTGACCTCAGGGCGGACATAGTTCCGTCGTGCCGCCACATCTGCAAGGCTAGAATAAACATCGAGCTTAGCGAGGATTTGAGACGCCTCGAGCAGACTCTTGCTTTGACCACTAACCTGCACAACGAGCCTGTGAAAGGCAGAAGCCTCCAGATCGGCGCTCGTTTCGTCGGCGGTTAACACGATAGTTTCGTATTCTTTGAGCTTCGGTGTGAAATAGCGGACGCCATTCGTCAAGGTCTGCTTCGGAATATAGTCGTCGGGCAAGGGGGAGCCATTCATACCGGCTTTTGCTCGATCGCGTTCCGCTGAGGCGATGGTCGCGGTGGACACCTCAAGGTAGTAACCGAAAACTTTGTTGTAACCGACCTTAAGCGAGCGCATACCAGTTCGCTCGCGTTCGTGCCGTTCAAGTCCAGCGATCCAGTCTCGCGCTTCTTTAGCTTTCAATCGCAGGGTATCGAGCTCAATTGCGAATCCGGGCCGTAACGTCGGTCCTTTGCCGAGCGCCACTGGAGGTTCTTCGACGATACTGGCCTCGAGCAGGGCACGAAGTTCTTCACATTCTGGCAGCCTGCACGCCTGATTCGCCTTTGAGAGAATTCGATTCACCTCAGGAAAACTGGCAAGCGACAAGCGAAGGGCTCCTAAATCTCTCGGAGTCGACATGCCTGAAATTGCACGATTTGTCAGTCGTTCGACGTCTCCGATGGCTGTAATGACTCCGCGCAATTCCTCCCGCGCGAGTCGATTTGTCACGAACCACTCAACTTGATCGAGGCGAAGTTGAATCTGGTCGACTTGAAGGAGTGGTTGATTGACCCATTGCCGGAGCAATCTCGCACCCATGGGCGTACGCGTCTGATCAAGCACCGCGATCAGGCTATGCCGCCGCTCGCCGCGAGCGCTATCGGTCAGTTCAAGATTTTTTCGTGTCTGAATATCGAGCGTCATGAAATCTTCGACGCTGTACGAAGTGAGCTCCGAAATTTGGGTGAGACCAGACAATTGAGTTTCGGCTAAGTACTGAAGCAAACCCCCTGCGGTCATGACGGCGAGCGATTTTCCGACGCAGCCAAATCCATCGAGCGATGGCACTCCGAAGTGCCTCTGGAGGGCGTCGTACGCCCGGTCCAGGCGCCACTTCCATGGTTCAAGTTGGCTAAGAACTGGTCCCTCGATCAACCACTCAGGTCGGGAGTCTTCGGAGACAGGGTTCGTAGTTGCTGAAACGACGACTTCCCTGGGTTGCAAGCGACCAAGTTCGCGCTCGATTGCTCGCAGGATCTCTACTTCATCGGATCGTTCGAATTCTGTGCAGTGAAACTGGCCGGTCGAAATATCCGCGACCGCGATTCCGGCCCGATTACGATCTTCCAGTACCGCCACAATGTAGTTATTGGCGTGGTCGTCGAGCATCTGAGGATCGAGAACCGTGCCAGGCGTCACAACTCTCGTGACATCTCGCTCCACCAGTCCCCGGCCTTTTGTCGAACCACCAATTTGCTCGCAGACCGCGACTTTGTGTCCCGCTGAAACGAGACGCGCAATGTAACCCTCAGCGGAGTGGTAGGGGATACCGGCCATAGGCACACGTTGTCCCTTGCCCATATTGCGACCGGTCAACACAATATCAAGGATGCGAGCCGCGAGCTCAGCATCTTCGTCGAACGTCTCGTAGAAATCGCCGAGACGAAAAAGCAGGATTGTGTCGGGAAATCGACTCTTAAGTTGCAAATACTGACGGCGAAAAGACACGGCTTGAGCATCGGCATTGTTCGCCATTGGAGTCTGCATCGTGCGTTTAATTCACTCCCGGGAGTGTGCCGTATGAGTCTCAGACCGCAGATTTTGAATGCGACTCAGTTTAGACTACGTCAGGTTCATTCCTAAGGCAATGCAAGATTTCGGCGTTCGAGTTTTCTCGAGCGCGGGAATACATTGAGGGAGTCTCATGACAAAATTCGTGGCCATCTTGACGTTCCAAAACGAAGAGCAGCGAATGAAAATCAGGCCAAAGCACAGAGAATACCTGGCGTCACTGCTCGCGGAAGGCAAACTCGTCCTCTCTGGACCATTTGCAGACGAAAAGGGTGCGCTCATCATTTACGAAGGGCCGTCAGAAGAGGACGTGCGCGCCATTATCGCGGCTGATCCCTACTCGAGTGTTGATGCGATTGCTGATCTACAGCTTCGAGAATGGAAGCAAGTCTTTCCGCACGAGTAGTCCAATCGTCATAGCGGTCGGTTGGGCGGTTTCAGATGTTGAATCTTTCCTTCTCGATCTACCGTGATGACCTCACTCGCCATCTTCAAGAACAAACCGTGATCGACCACTCCGGCCGTCAACTTGATTGCACGATCCAGTTCCTCCGGGGAGTCAATTGGACCAGATGCGCAGTCAAAAATGAAGTTCCCGCCGTCGGACACGACCGGCAAGCCCTCGGCGGAGATTCTCAGGGTCGGCTGCAAGCCAAGGCTCTCCAGGCGTTCTCTGGTCTTGTCGTTTGCAAATTGGACAACTTCTACGGGAAGTGGAAGTCTGGTTCCTAGCTTTTCAACCAACTTCTCACAGGCGGCGACGATGACTAAACGCGAACAGGCGAGCGCAACGAGTTTTTCGTAAAGCAACGCCCCACCCCGGCCCTTGACCAAGTCGAGTTCCGGTGAGATCTCGTCTGCGCCATCGATGCCAATCTCGAGCGACTCAATATCATTGAGGTCAACGAGTCGGATTCCACAAGATGATGCAAGGCGAGCAGTTCGCATTGAGGTGGCAACACCAGAAAATATTGCGCCCTGTTCGACGCGATTGCCGAGTTCTCTGATGACTGCTTCAGCCGTTGAGCCAGATCCTAGGCCAAGAAGTGCTCCGTCCGGTACATCCGACGCGACCTCGGATGCGAGCCGAAATAATCGCTCGCTATCGTCCATGCTAGTAAGCCGGCACTCGTGAGAGTTCGGCCGCGGCGGCTTGGTCAACAAGCCACGTCAGTACTCCATTCGCCGGCATAACTACCTGCGCTGGCAAAACATCTGGCTGGTACTCGCCCTCTAGAACCCGTTTCAGCACTTCGGCTTTTCCGGAACCGGAAACGAGGAACACGGCTTGCCTCGTTGCGTTGATGAGTGGTGGAGTGAACGTCAGTCGTGCTGCATCCAGCTTCGGCACATGGTTGGCGACCACGAGATTGTTGCGTTCGCGAACCGCTGGAGTGCCAGGAAACAATGACGCGGTGTGCCCGTCTTCGCCAAGTCCAAGCAAGATGAGATCAAATCTGGGTGGATACTGATTCTCAGGCAAAACTGCGCGAATCTTGGCTTCCATCTTTGCCGCGGCGATATCAGGATCTTCGGCAGTCGTGTCATACGTGTGAACGTTTTCAGGGTTGATGGGCGCTTGATCGAGAAATCCCCGCATCGCCACGCCGGCGTTGCACTCTTCGGAATCGATCGGGACCCAGCGCTCATCTCCCCAGAAGATTTCCACTCGATTCCACGGAATTCGGCGTTGAAAGGGAGGCGTAGAGAGGACATTCCCCATAGCAATAGGTGTCGAGCCGCCAGAAAGAGCGATATAAGCCCTTCCGCGGCCAAGTTCCGCCTCCTGGGCCGCCCCAGCAAACACTTCGGCAGCACGTCGCGCGAGCGACGCACTGTCTGGCAGGACGATAACGAGACCACGCTCGCGAAAATCAATGATCTCTTGGCCGCCAGATGTCATTCCAATTCGCCTTCTGGAACAAGTGTCGCCGCGAACGCGAGCGATTCCTCAAATACAACGTCTCGGCCGAAATGCCGCAGTTCGTGCTCCAGGAGTGAAACGTTTTCCTGGGCATGAAGATAAACCGCTCGACTAACCACTGGAGCTTCCGCGTTCTCGGTTCGAGTCATCAATGTGTTGGCGCCTGTGCGCTCAACCGAATAGAGTCCGGCGGCGGGGGCAATGGCTGCCAGTGTCAAACTAGCTAGGCAAGTGTCAACAGATTCACTTGTTGGGTGAAGGCGAAGAATGACTTCGCGTCTCCGCCCAACTTTGCCGGCTCGCAAAGTAACACGCCAGCCGTTGTGCGTGCGAACGAGCTCTCCAGGCGCCTGCCAGCCGAGCCGGGTCGAAAGCCATCCAGCCGCCATGAGCGCCGATGTGAGCCCACTTGATTTTCCATCCTGCGGCCGCTCGTAAGTGATAACGACTTCGTCGATCGTCTCCAGCGACAGCTGGGCGATGGTGGAATCAAAAAACTGTGCCACGACTTGGCGCCATGGGACGAGGCGAGTCCAGGCAAAATCACTCGCTTTCAGTCCAATCTTCGAGCGATGAATCAAATTTGAAAGCTCGATGATCGTCCGCCCGCGGTGATCCAAGGAGGCGCTGTCCACGAGCAGCCGATCAGAAATCTCGGCAAGTTCCATGAACAGCGATGTCATCGGCAGCGAGGTCCCGCACCACCACAGAAACGTTGGCAACTCGGGAACCATGAGCGAAGACGCAACGCTCGCCAATGAAGTTGGCGGCTCACCCTTCAGCGCTATTGTCAGGCATTCGAACTGCACTGCCGGGCGCATTTTCGACGACTCATGCTGATGGACTGAGAGTCGAATGCTGAGCGAAGGCGAATCACTTTCCGTGGGAGCTCTGACGAGGATGATGGTTCTCGACGGCGTCAACTCGCTGAGTTGATTGATAACCCCTTCAATTTCCTGAGCATCGTCAATTGACTCAACTGACACGACCAAATTCAGCGTGGACGCGCGCATCAGCCCGACGTCGCCGTCCGTCGCAACATGGTTCTGACGAAGATCGCGCTGAGCAGTAAGCTCTGCCCAAAGACGCTCGAGCTCACGCTCAACTCGGCTCGTTTCGAGTTCTTCACTTTCCCACGAAGTTGAAACAGACGGAGCCGCTACGATCAGGCGGGTTCCGCTGGTTGGCCCAGCCGCCATAAACCGTCGTGCCATAACTACGGCCGTCTCCACGCGCGGTTATCACGCGCGAGGAGTTGATCCGCATCTTCCGGACCCCAGGTACCAGCTTCGTACTGCGGCAATGCGGATGGCGTGCGCTCAGCCCAACCGTCCAGAAGTGGCTGAACGAGATGCCAAGCAGTCTCGACCTCGTCCCGGCGAGCGAATAATGTTGGATCGCCGAGCATCGCGTCGAGAAGCAGTCGCTCATAGGCATCTGGCCCGGATTCGCCAAACGCGGTGCCGTACTGAAAGTCCATTCGGACTGTACGAAGGTCTGTCGTCGGACCAGGCACCTTTGCCGCAAATCGAAGTGAAATTCCTTCGTCGGGCTGAATGCGCATTGTGAGCACATTCGGCGCGAGGTCCATGACTCCGGTCGACTTGAACATCAAGTGTGGAACATTTTTGAATTCAATCGCGATTTCAGTGACACGGCGAGGCAATCGCTTACCTGTCCTGAGATAGAACGGAACATCAGCCCACCGCCAGTTATCAATCCCAAGCTTAAGAGCGACAAAGGTCTCAGTAACGGAGTGCGAATTTACGTTCTTCTCTTTGTGATAACCGGGCACTGGACGTCCCGCGATGAAACCGGGCGCATATTGGCCGCGGACAGTCAAGTCTTCAATTTCGTCTCCGCGTGGCGGAACTACCGAGCGCAAGACCTTGACCTTCTCGTCTCGCAACGCATTGCCGTTGAAGAGGGCAGGGGGCTCCATCGCAACGACGGTGAGGAGCTGCAGCATATGGCTCTGCAACATGTCCCGCATGGCTCCAGCTTCCTCGTAATATGCGCCCCGGCCCTCAACACCAAGCGACTCCGCTACGGTGATCTGAACGTGATCGACATAATGCCGGTTCCAAACAGGCTCAAAAAGGATATTGGCGAACCGAAAGGCAAGGACGTTTTGCACCGTCTCTTTACCGAGATAGTGATCGATTCGATAGATCTGACGTTCGGAGAATACTTTCGCGATCTCGCCGTTAAGTGCGTGTGCGCTTTCGACGTCGTGGCCGAACGGTTTCTCAACCACAATCCGATTCCAGCTTTCAGAGGGATCTGAGTAGATGTCCTGGCGCCGCGCGAGTCCGACTTCACCAAGATTTTCAATAATCGGACCGTAGAAACTGGGCGGGGTCGCAAGGTAGAAGAGTCGATTGCCGCCGGCCCGACGTTCTTGATCGATCGTGTCGACCTGATTCTTGAGATTTTCGTAGGCCGCTGGATCGCGGAAATCACCTTTGACGTAATACAAGGCGTTTGAGAAGGTTTTCCAGCCTTCTTCGGTCAAAGGAGTCCGCGCCCACTGCTGGATCGCGGTTTTCATTTGCTCGCGAAAATCGTCATTCGACCAGTCGCGATGCGAAACGCCGACGATCGTAAAACCTTCCGGGAGAGGATGGCCGATGGCGAGATCGTAGAGCGCCGGCATGAGCTTTCGCGACGTCAGGTCGCCACTCACTCCAAAAATCACCATGACACATGGCGACGGGACTCGGTCGATGTGAAGACCAGCCCGAAACGGATTCGTCTGGGCTAGGAGATCGGCTTCTTCCGCCACAAACTGATGCTGAACATGATCGAGTTCGATCATGCCTGGGTCGATCGCGGTCCTGACGATGCTCGTCCTCTCCTCGTCGATCGTTTCGAACTTGGTCATGGACGACCCCGCTTCGAAGAGTTCAAATTCTGCAGTCTTCCAAGTCGTGCTGAATGCATCGTAAAACGACACCTTGTCAGCACGTTAATTCTGTGTTGCCCATTCAGTGTGAAAGACGCCTTCTCGATCGATGCGCTTGTACGTATGCGCGCCGAAGAAATCGCGTTGTGCCTGTGTCAAGTTTGCCGGCAATGATGCCGTGCGATAGCTATCAACATAGTCGAGTGAAGCGCTTATCGCGGGAATTGGAATTCCGTACTCTCGCGCGAGTGATGTCACTCGCCGCACCGAGCCAGACGACTCATTGATCACTGTTGCAACCTCGGGCGCGAGTAGGAGGTTGTCAAGATCAGGATTTTGGCTAAAGGCCTGCATAATCGTGTCAAGCAGCGCGGCGCGAATGATGCAACCAGCCTTCCAGATTCGAGCGATTTCCGCCAGGTTGAGATCGTAACTGTATGTATCTGATGCCGCCCACAGGAGCGCCATCCCTTGCGCATAGGAAGAGAATTTCGCGAAGTACAGTGCGTTTTCTAAGTCTGCCAAGATTTCATCCGACGGATCAAGCTTGTCGACAGTTGGTCCAGTCAAAATTGAACTTGCTGCGACACGTTTCGCCTTCATCGACGAGATCGTTCTCGCGAAAACCGCGGCATCGATCGTCGGTACCGGCGTTGCCAGCTCAAGGGCATTCTCGCTCGTCCACCGGCCCGTGCCTTTTTGCTCCGCCTGGTCGAGAATAACATCGACTAGCGGAGAACCAGTTTCGGGATCCTGATATTTCAGCGCTTCCGCGGTGATTTCGATCAGGAATGACGATAACTTTCCGGTATTCCATCGCGCAAAAACATCACTAATAGCGGAAGCGCTCATTCCGAGCGCCCGTCTCATGATGTCGTAAATCTCCGCGATGAGCTGCATGTCGCCGTATTCGATGCCGTTGTGAACCATCTTGACATAGTGACCGGAGCCACCTGGTCCGATATGGGTCACGCACGGACCAGAGTCAGATTTGGCGGCGATGGCGACAAGCATCGGTTCGAGAATTTCGTAGGCCGAAGCGGGCCCACCAGGCATGAGACTCGGTCCCCAAAGGGCGCCCTCTTCTCCACCAGACACGCCCATTCCGACGAATCGCAAGCCCGCTGCTTCCAGTTCGCTCGACCGGCGCTCAGTATCTTTGAAGAAGGAGTTGCCGCCGTCGATGATCATGTCGTCTGCGGCAAGGAACGGCTTGAGCTCTTGAATAACCGCGTCAATAGCCGCTCCTGCCTTCACCATGATCAAGATTCGGCGCGGGCGAGTAAGCGATTGAACGAAGTCTTCGATGGTGAAACTCGCCTGTACGTCCAACCTCGTCGCGCGTTCGGCAAGGAACTCCTTGGTGCGTTCAGAAGTCCGGTTATAGACGGCGATGGGGAAGCCATTACGCTCGATATTTAGCGCGAGGTTTTCCCCCATCACAGCTAAACCGACGACACCGATATGTCGCTCTCCATACTCCTTGGTGGCGGCTGAGAGGCTCGCGGCACGATCGGACTTCGCGACCGAACCAGAATCGACCATGAGTTCCTACTTTCAGTTACAAGAATCGACAAAACTCGCGATTGATTTCACGCATGATCAGTTTCGCGAGGGCTACCCAGTCGCAACCGCCTCTTTCAGAGCGGAGCGCTTGTTCTCGACGCCATCAAGAAGCGTTTCGAAGGACTTGGTGAACGATTCAATGCCGTCATTTTCAAGCTGAGTGGTAACTGCCCGTAGGTCGATGCCAGCTTTGGCGAGGTCGGCGATCACTCGTTCCGCTCTCTCGAAATGCTGATCAACCGTTCGTTGCACCGTGCCGTGATCGAGGAAAGCGGTAAGCGTCTTTACTGGCATCGTATTGACCGTGTCCGGCCCAATCAATGTCTCGATGTAGAGCACGTCGCTGTACGCTGGGTTCTTTGTCCCGGTGCTGGCCCACAATGGGCGCTGGACTTGTGCTCCCGCCGCGCGCAACGCCGCGAATCTATCGCTCTCAAAGATTTCAAGGAACTTGGCGTACGCGAGTTGAGCGTTGGCGACAGCGACTTTTCCATGAAGCGATTGAAGCAGCTCGTTGTCGTTACCGCTCGAAGAGGCGATCTTCTCGTCAAGCTGCTTATCAACAAGCGTATCTACGCGACTCACAAAGAACGACGCTACCGAGGAGAGGCGATCGACTGGTTCACCCGCGGCAACTCGCGCCTCAACAGCGGACACGAATGCAAGCGCGACGCGCTCATAGTTTTCGATCGAGAAAAGTAGCGTGATGTTGATATTGATGCCCTTGCGCAACATCTCTTCGACCACTGGAGCGCCTTCAGCAGTTCCGGGGATCTTCACCATTAGGTTTGGGCGGTCGACCGCGTTCCAGAGGCGCTCGACCTCTTCGCGAGTCAGGTTCGCATCGCGCGCAGCGCCGGGCGAAACCTCGATCGAGACGAACCCGTCTTTACCTTCCGACTCGTCATAGACCGGCCTCAAGACATCTGCGGCGTTTCGGATATCCTCGACCTCGACGGCCTCGAATATCTGCGGAGCAGCCAGCCCTTGGCGAAGCAGGTTGAGGATCGCGTCGTCATAATCGGTCCCGCTCGAGATCGCCTTTTCGAAAATTGTCGGATTCGACGTTAGGCCTCGAATACCGATTTCTTCGACCCGGCGCTTCAATTCACCCGAGTTGATCATGCCGCGACCAATGTCGTCGAGCCAAACGCTTTGACCTTCAGCAAGAAGTTGTTCGATCGTATTGTTAGCCATCTAGATGCTCCATTCTGAAGTAGAACTATGAGTGACCTTCATCGCCTGATGATTGGACACCGGCGGTTTGGCCGTTGTTCACGGTGTCTATGTTGGCCGCCTCATCATTTCGACCCAGGAGCCGTAATGCTTCGGCAGCAACATGTTCGGCAGTGAACCCGAAATGGGCGAGCACCTTCGCGCCCGGTCCCGATGCACCATACGTGTCAATGCCTACATTCCGCCCGTTCAATCCTGTGTACCGTTGCCAACCAATCGTCGTACCGGCTTCGACGGAAAGCCTCGGGGATTGCGAAAGTCCAAGAACCGACGCTTGATACTCCGGAGATTGAGCCTCGAAGACTTCCCAGCTCGGCAGGCTCACGATGCGCGATTTGACACCCCGGTCGCTGAGTAGTGCCCCCGCTTTGACCGCGAGATCGACTTCAGATCCCGTCGCGATGATCGTGATATCGGCTGGTCCAGACGGGCTGGACAGGACGTATCCACCTTGCGCAACCGAGCCTTGCGCTTCTGAACGATCAAGAATATTGAGATCTTGGCGGGTCAAAATGAGCGCCGTCGGACCATCGGATTCCAGCGCGACTCGCCACGCGTCCGCGGTCTCGTTTGCGTCAGCTGGACGGATCACTCGGAGATTGGGAATCAGCCGCAGCGACATGACGTGCTCAACCGGCTCGTGGGTTGGACCATCTTCGCCGACCGCAATTGAATCGTGAGTGAAGACGAAAATTGATTTCAGCTTTGACAACGCCGCCAAACGTATTGCCGGCCGCATGTAGTCAGAAAAAACGAGAAATGTGGCGCCAAACGGGATCAATCCACCATGTGCGGCCATGCCATTGACCGAACTCCCCATCGCGTGCTCACGCACTCCAAAATGGACGTTTCGGCCGGCGTAGCTCCAGTCGCCACCAAGTGTTCCTTGGGGAGCCATATCAACCGGAGTTGTGGGCGGTTCGAAATCGCCGCGCCTTTCATGCCAGTGTTGGTCGAAGGGTTCAAGTCTGCTGAGCCGCCGAAGAAGCCCTTGACCTTCGGGAAGAACGCCTGGATGACCGCCTCGGAAGCTTTGCGAGTGGCAATCGCCTTGTCTCCGGACGTCCAGGCCGGCAATTCGGAATCCCAGTCAGGCGGCAATACTCCGGCTTGCATCTGCTGAAAATCCGCGGCTTCAGCCGGAAACGCAATACGGTACGCCGCAAATCGATCGTTCCATTCGCTTTCGGACTCTTCGCC
>CAVTUU010000002.1:0-202430 GCA_963737985.1 uncultured Chloroflexia bacterium
TAGGCCCTGCGGAGGACCGTCAGCCCGGGTAATCTTCCCTTCCCCTGTGGATTTTTCCTTCGGCGACCGATGCGATCGTGCGGAAGCGCCCGCCCCGCGTCGACCGGCGCGCATCGTGGCGACCGCCACGTCGCCGTAGAGTTAGGCGATGGGGGTGGTGCCCGGGCGGTCTGCCGAAGTCATCGGGCGGATTGGCGAGCTCGAACGGGTCGAGACATTCCTCGAGCGGCTCCGCGAGGGCCTGGTAGCCCTCCTGATCGACGGCGAAGCCGGGATCGGCAAGACGGCCATCTGGCGCGCCGCCCTCGGGCGCCGGCGGCCGGGCGTCGCGGGTCCTTCGAGCGGCGCCGGCCGAGTCCGAGCGTCGGCTCACGCTCGGCGGCCTGACCGATCTCCTGGCGGATGTCAGCCGAGACGAGCTCGCGTCTGCCCGTCCAGCGGCACGCCCTCGAGATCGCCATCCTGCGAGCCGAGCCGTCGGGCCAGCTGCCGGACCAGCGGACGCTGTCGGTCGCGACGCCGACGCTCCTCGAGCGCACTCGCGAGCGAGCGGCCGCTCGTCTGGCGATCGACGACGCGCAGTGGCTCGACGACGCGTCGGTGGCCATCCTCGCCTACGCGATCCGGCGCCTCGTCGACCGCCGCGCTGGCGTCCTCCTGGCGGTCCGCGGCGCGCCGGCACGGTTCTCGAGCTCGACGCTGGCATCCCGGCGGCAACGCGGCGAACGCGGAGCTCCACGTCGGACCGATGCCCGCTCGCGGGCCTGCACCAGCTCTTCCTGGCGCGGCTCGGCCGTCGTTCCCGCGGCTCGTCCTCGTGCGGATCGAGGAGCGTCGGACGGCAATCCCTTCTACGCGCTCGAGATCGCGCGAGCGCTTGCAGGATGCCGGGGGCCACGTCGCGCCGGGCGAGCGCGCTGCCGATCCCGGCCACGCTCGGGGCGCTGCGTCGAAGCGCGTCGCGGCGCTGGCCCGCCCGCAACGCGCGACGCGCTCCTGCTCGCGGCATTGGCGGCCGAGCCGACGATCGACACCCTCCGTCGGGCGGACCCGGGGCGCCGGCGGCCTCGAGCCCGCGCTCAGGCGGGCATCGCCGGCTCGAGGGCCGGGCGATCCGTTTCGCGCCATCCGCTCCTGGCCCAGGCCGCGATGGCCCGCCGCGACCGGAGGAACTGTCCGCCTCGTCCACGCGACGCTGGCCCGGACGGCGCGGTCCGACGACGCCCGCGGCGCGTCACCTCGGCGGGGCGACGGAGGGGCCGGCACGAGAAGGTCGCCGGGGCGCTCGAGGCGGCCGCGGCGGCGGGCCGCAATCGCGGCGCGACGCTCGACGCCGCCTCGCTGTACGAGCGGGCGGCGGACTGACCCCCGGAGTCGCCCGGGACCAGCGATTCGACGGGCGATGCTCGCGGCCGAGTGCCTCTTCGTCGACGTCTCTGAGATCGTCCAGGCGGACACGATGCTCGAGCGCGCGATCGCGGCAGGCGCCCGCCGGGCCGGCCCGCGCGCGAGGCCCTGAGCCTGCGGGCGATCATCCGCTACTACCACGGCAAGGTCGCCGGAGTGCCGTGCGGCTTGGCGAGAGGAGGAATGGCCGAGCTGGCAGAGATGCGGCGAGGCTGGCGGGGGCAGCCGATCCGGCGTCGCGCGAGGGTCGCTCGGCCGCGGCGCATTCCTCGTGATGCAGCTCGACCTCGAGCGCGGTAACGAGCTGGCCGCGGCGAGGCCATGGGGCTCCTGGAGCCGGTGGCCGGCCGGACGTCGAACCTGACCTCCTCGCCAACGTGCTGCTCCTGCACGCCAGCTCGGCGCTCGGGCTCGTCGCGGGCGTCGACACGGAGCAGGAGATCGAACGCGCGGGACGGCGCTGATCAACCGAGACCGGGCGGTCGTGGGAGCACGAGGGCGCGGACGGCATCGCCTTCGGGCTCGCCCGCAATCACGGACGACGTCGAGCGGGCGATCGAGATGACGGAGCGGCTGATCAGCGCCAAGTCGGGGCCGGGCGGGGACGACCCCTTCAACCTCGTGTAGCTGTCCGGGACTCCAGGTCCTGCGCGGGGACATGCGCGGCGGCGCGCGCGAGCGCCGAGGCCGCGGCCGAGGGCTACGCGACGGGAGGGGGCCGACGTGTTCCCGTCGTGGCGCCTGCGCGGCCTGGCGCTGGTCGCCGCCTACGAGGGCCGCGCCGACGAGGCGCGGCGCCTGGCAAGGGAGGGCCTCGAGCGCGCGGCCCGCAGCGGTGACCTCGCTCTCGAGGTGCTACCACCGGCACATCCTCGGGTTCGTTGCGCTGTCGACGGGCGAGCGGGAGGCGGGCGATGACCACCTGAGGCCGCGGCGAGCAGGTCGCCGCCAGGACGGGACCCGCCATCCCGGCCGGTTCAAGCTCGATGGCGACCGCATCGAGGCCGCCCTGGCGATCGGCGACCGCGAACGGGCGCGCCGAGCGATCGTCGAGTGCCTCGAGCACGCCGCACGGCGTCGCGCCCACGCCCGTGGACCCACGCGGTCGGGGCGCGCGTGGCCGCGGCCTCGCTGCAGGCGGCGCGGGCGATCTCGACGGCGCCGTCGACTCGCTCGACGCAGGCCGATCGGTGCCGCACGAGCGCCTGCCGATGCCCTTCGAACGCGCTCGGACGGTCCTTGCGCTCGGCCGGGTCCACCGGCGACGCAAGGAGAAGCGCCTGGCCGACGAGCGCACTGCGCGAGGCGCTCGGGGTCTTCGAGGAGCTCGGCGGCGCCGCTGTGGGCGGAACGTGCGCGGGCCGGAGCTCGGGCGGGTCGGGCTCCGGCCGCGGGCCTCGGCCGACCTGACCGAGACCGAGCGCCGCGTGGCGGAGCTCGCCGCGACCGGCCTGTCCAGCCGCGAGATCGCCGAGGTCGCGTTCCTCGCGCCCAAGACCGTCGGCACGATTCCATAGAACGCGGTGTAGAGCACGACAACAGCGACCACGATTTGGCCCCAGCGGAATGTGAGACCGCTGATCGTGTGCTTCGCGCCTCGTTGCCAGAGTTTTCCGAGTAATCCGGCCGCGAGGATGATGAGGAATGGATAGGCCGGCAGGATATAGCGCATCGTTTTCACGAAACCCGTGCCGTAGTAGAGGATGTGGAACGCGGGCCAGCCAACGAGCACGATCTGCCACGCCGGCGGCCAGGTTCGAGCGGTAATCATGCGAATACCGCCAAGCACGAGCGCGACCATCGCCACGATCCCGAGCGGAATCCCCATCCCGTAGATCACGAGATTCTTCACGGTGAAGAGAAGCGGCGCGCGTCCCGCCCACTGGTCAGCCGGCGGCGAATCGCCCAGACCTTTCTGAATGTCTTGCCAATACTTAAGATCGGCGGTCCAGCGCGGATCGAACCGCAGGTTCCAAATATGCGGCCCGGCGAAGGCGTAGGGCTCGAAGATGCGGAAGGTCAGCGCGGTAATGAACAGCGCGATAGCTGCCCCCGCGATGGCGGGCCACGCGCCGGCGCGCGAGCGATCCCGGTGCAAGATCGACCGCCAGCCGTGAAGCCGGAGCTGCTCAGCCAGCGGCAGCGCGGCGAGGGCAACGATCGGCAAGGTGCTGATCTTTGATGAGATTGCCAGACCCGCAAAGAGTCCAACCAGCATGAAATCGAGCGGACGCCGCGAATCATTGGCGCGCAATGCGAAATAGAAGGAAGCTATGCAGGTAAACGAAACGGTGATATCGACGGTGGAAAAGTGCGATTGCTGGATGCTGAAGGCCGTGAACGAGAGAAGCGTCGCCGCGAGAAGTCCGGTATAGACGCCAAACAGCCGGCGACTGATGAAATACACAAGGAGAACTGACAAGACATCGAAGATCGCTGAAATCGAACGCCCGGTTTCGTGGAACGCCCCGTAGACATCCTTGTTGAAAACATCGGCGGCGAGCTTGTCGAGGAAGAGCGGGAACGTGCCGTAGATGAAGCTTGATTGATTGTTGTTGTACGGATTGAGGGGTGAGGTTTGGCTGTTGAAATATTCCCCGACGCTGCTGGGCCATTGGATACCGGTTGCCACCATCGTGATGAAGCGCTCATCAGGATGGAGATAATGATTCTGGTCCCAACCTTGGCCGGTAAACCGTAAAATCGCGGCGACGATGAGGATCGCCGCGAGTGCAAACGACGCCGCCCGCTGCCGCAGGGCCACGGCATCGCTCGCTTGATTTCGCACACTACTAATCCAGGTCGCCACGGAGACCTCAAAGCATTTTGTTAGGATTAAACAATAATCTTGAGAATAACAGGAATTGACCAATCATTGCACGTTCCAGTCAGGCACGTTGGGTCTCGCCCGTGCGCTTTCTCGCGCAGTCGATTGGATTTACTTTGTTAGAGGTAAGAATGCAAAGCAGTCAAGTTCGTGTTGACTCCGCACGATCGAAAATAAATCGCGCCGTGGGACGGGTTGTTCCAGCACGATTTTCTGAGCCGAATCCCGATTACACCGTCGAACGGCTTCTGAAACAGCTCTCGGCATCGGTGTTCTTCACCCTTGATCGGGTGGGAGTCCATCTTTTGCCAAAGCACTTTTACACGCCTGTCGCTGATTATTCCTGGTTACGCAGCAACCGACACCTTTGGAGTGGTCCAGTCCCCATGCAAGGCACGCATTGGAACCTTGACGATCAACTCGCCTGGTTGCAATCGGTTTGCGATCTCTACTATTCCGAAGTTCGCGACCTTGTCTCGTTCGCAGATATTTCGTCAAGCGGAATAGGGCCAGGCTTTGGTCCAATTGAATCGCAAATACTTCACTGCTTCATTCGATCGCAACGTCCCAAGCAGGTCATTGAAATCGGGAGCGGCGTTTCAACGATGGTCATGCGTGGAGCGGCGCAGCTGAATGAACGCGACGGCTTCGACCGCACCCGAATCATCGCGATCGAACCGTATCCTCGCGCCGCTCTGCGACACGCTGGCGGTATTGAACTGATGAACTCGCTTGTCCAGGAAGCACCGCTTGCTATATTCGATCAGCTCGAAGCGGGAGATTTACTCTTCGTTGATTCATCGCATGCCGTCAAAATCGGTTCCGACGTGGTACGCATTTGTCTCGAAATCATCCCCCGGCTCAAGCCTGGAGTCTTCGTCCAAATCCATGACATTTCCCTACCATATCTTTACCCGCGAAACGCGCTCTCTGATTATTTTGGCTGGCAGGAATCTGCAATGGTGCTTGCATTGCTCATGAACAACAGCCACTTATCACCACTTTGTTGTATGTCGGCACTCCATTACGAACGTTCAACGGAATTGGCCACAATTACGACCGCCTATCGCCCACAAGCCAATGACGAAGGACTGACGCCGTCTGGAACGAGCGACGGGCATTGCCCGAACAGTCTCTGGCTGATTACAGTGTAAGTTCCCCTTTGCACGTGCAGGTTCATGGCGCGTCACTCGATTGATTCAATCGAGGTTCACATGGACAATCGCTGCTGAGAGTTGAAGTCTCCTTGTGAACGGAGTCAAACTTGGCGCAATTGATCACAACATTGGGACCGAAGGGCCGGGACGAACTCGGGATGATCCTGCCCCACGAGCACATCTTCGTCGATCTGCGGACGTGGGATCAGCCGGGATATGGTGAGGGCGACGCTGAAGACGTCATCCTTCTCATGGGACCGGAAGTCGAACGAGTCCGCGCCCTTGGCGTGACGGCAATCGTCGAACCGAGCACCGTCGGCGTCGGTCGCCGGGCCGATATCCTCAAAGCCTTCTCGGAGGCGACGTCCTTTCCCCTAATCGCACCGACCGGGGTCTATCGCGAGCCATGGATTCCAGACTGGGTTCACGCGTCGCCTGAAGAAGAGCTTCTCGATTGGATGGTCGAGAGAGTTGACTGAGTGATCGGCGAAAGTGGCGTTCGCGCTGGCTGGATCAAGGTTGGCGCAAGCGACGATGGTCTGACAAACTGCGAAAAAAAGTGCTGCGGGCTGCGGGATTCGCGAGCTCCACCACCGGCGCCACGATCGGAAGCCACACGATCCGCGGTCACGTCGCACGGTCGCAGCTCGACATCCTCGAATCAGTCGAAGCCGATCCCAACCACTTCGTCTGGATCCACGCCCATCAGGAATCGGACATCGCGATTCACCACGAATTCGCCAAGCGCGGCGCCTGGATCGAGTACGACGGCATCGGCGAGCCAGTCGAAGATGAACGCTTCATTGACCTCATCTTGCGCGCGCTCGATGCCGGACTCTCAAGCCGGGTATTGCTCAGTCACGATCGCGGTTGGTACGATCCCGCTCAGCCAGGAGGCGGCACGCCGAAGCCGTTCAACTACCTCAGCACCGAGTTCTGCCCAAGTTGAGCGCCGCGGGGATCGCCGATGCCACGATTCGCCAATTGACAGTGGAAAATCCATTCAACGCTTTTGCGACACGATCCGAGCATTTGCCACAACCGGCCAACTAGGAGCGCGTGATGTATTACGTGTCAGTCTTGTTTGTGGCTATTGCGATCGGCGCGGTCTGCGCCGTCGTGCTCTATCGCTCGGCGCGACATCGCCACCGCCATGCCGTTGCCTGGGCAGTCGCGGGCTTCTTCTTCAACATCATTGCCCTGGCGGTCTTTGTCCTTGCGGTTGGTCCGCTTGCGACGAGGAAATCGTGAGCCGACCTCCTGTGCGCCGGCAGCGCATGCGCGGGCTGATCGCCCTGAGGGCACCCGCGCGCTCAACTTGACCGCCAGCTGAAGCCGGCTATGGAACGAGCCTCAAGAGGCCACCAACCCCGTTTAGCCTCCTTTAGGGGGCTTTGTAGGTTGAGCCCGAGGTCTTTAGCCTCGGGTACGCGCCAGGGGCGTGTAATTGCTCTTGCGCTGCTATCCGCCCACCGCTACCGCCGAAGGTTCCCCGGCCAGAATGCGTTCAAGGCGTTCCTTCACGCCGGGCCATTCGCTATCGATGATGCTGTAATAGGCGGAATCGCGATATGAACCATTGGGGAGGATCATCTGCTGGCGAAGGATTCCCTCGAATTGGGCACCGATGCGTAGGATCGCGGTCCTAGAACGCTCATTGCGGGCATTGGTTTTGAGCTGCAACACGGATACAGCCGAGATCGTCAAACGCGTGGCTCAGCAGCAAGATACTTGCACTCGGTGTTGACGGGGGTGCGGCGAACCTGTTTCGCCAACCATGTCCAACCGATCTCCAGACCCCTGTTGACCGTTGGATATCCATGTAACGAGTTGATCCGACCGCCTTGCCGGACGCCAGCTCGATGATCGCAAAGGCATCGCGGTTCCCTTCGCCTGATCGGCATGCGCGGCCGCCATCCATGCCCGAATATCGTCTGCCGTCTTGAGCGGATCGGCATCCAGGTCCAGATGTCATCCTCGTCGGCGGCCACGACGAGATCTTCGACATGCTGCTCGCCCAGCGGCTCGAGCCTGACCCAATTTCCCTCAAGCGTGACAGGTCTGACGTGCATTGGCGTGTCTCCAGCAAGTATCCGAGGGACTTCACTACGCGGCTGAGAACTCGACGTGCCTTTCGTTCTCCGTAGCGGCGTACGGCTGTACTCCTGCGAGGTGAACGCGGCGGTATGCAAATGGCAAGCCCGGGTAGTCAACAACCATGGGCGCACGACCATCGCTACGGAACACGTGCCAAGTGAAAACGTTCTGACGAGGAAGGGCTTCGTCCCGTTGTAGCCCAGGGGCTTTCAGCCCCGGGAGTCGATCAGTCCGCCACGATCGCCAGATCGACACTCTCCCGCGCGTCCGGCGGCGTCAGCCGGAAGTGGTCCATCGTCAGGCACTCGGTCGGACACCAGTCGACGCAGATGCCGCAGCGGATGCAGGACTGCGCTCGTCGATCACCATCGCCGCGGCGTACGGTCCGAGTTCCGCCCGCGCCATCTCCGCCAGCTCGACATCGTTGTCGATTGAGTCGATCCGGTCGGGCGAGATCATCTCGATGCAGCGGTGCGGGCAGGCATCGACGCAGCCGTTGCAGAGAATGCAGCGGTTGCCGTCGATGAAGATGTTGAGCTGGCACTGCAAGCAGCGCTTCGCCTCTTCAAACCCGATCGGTTTCGTGTAGCCCAACTTCGACCTCAAGGGTCGTGTCGTGCGTGCCGATGCCCGCGCTCGGCACCGGCAGCGACGGCATCATCTGCCGGCCAACGCCCGCGTAATCGTCGCCCCAGACGAGGCGGCGGCTCATCGCGGTCAGGCTCCACTCGGCGATCCCTTCCGCCACCAGTGGATTTGGGGTCGGCGAGGTACTCGGTCGGGACCCGCGTGATCTCCATATCCTTCTGCGTTCGGCTGGTGCCGCGCAGCGCGGATCGACCGCCTCCGCCACACGCTTCCCCTCGCCGATCGAAGAGATGAAGTTCGTCGGGTTAACCACATAGTCGCCGGCCGCCCAGACGTTCGGCAACTTCGTCCGCAGATTCTGGTCGAGGAACGGCACACCGCGGCGGTCCCGGTTCGGGAGAACCTCGCCAAGGAAGCTGATTGTCCTGACGCTGGCCGATCGCGACCAGCACCATGTCGCAGGGAACGACGAATTCGGACTCCTTGAATCGGCTCCGGACGGCGACGGCCTTTCGCATCGGGCGCGCCAAGCTCGTTCCGGATCAATTCGAGACCGGTCACTTTGCCCTGTTCATCGCCGATGACCCGGGTCGGCGAGACCATGTACATGATCTCGACGCCCTTCCATCTCGGCTTCTTCGAGTTCGAGCTCGTCGACCGGGATTTCCTGAATCGAGCGGCGGTAGGTCATGATCGACGATTCCGCGCCCATGCGCAGCACGGAGCGCACGCAGTCCATCGAGGTGAAACCACCGCCGACGGTCACGACAGTGCTTGCCAACCCAGACATCTTGTTGCCCGAGATTCACATCCTCGAGGAATTGCAGACCGGAAACAACGCCGTCCAGATCTTCTCCCGGCACGCCCAATTCCTGCGCGAGTCTGGCAGCCGGCGGAGATGATGACCGCGTCGTGCGTATCAACCAACTCCTGGAAGGAGATGTCCTTGCCGACCTCGGTGTTGTATTTGACCTCGACCCCGAGATCGATGATGAGATCGACACTCTTCTTGAATCACGTCGCGTGGGAGACGCCACTCCGGCACGCCCACCCACATCACACCGCCTGGAACCGGGTAACGCTCGTAGACCGTGACACTTGTATCCCTTGCGGGCGAGTTGGCGGGCGACCGTGAGGCCATTGACCCCCGCCCCGACGACGCCGGCCGTCAGTCCATTCGGCGGCGGCGGCATTTCGCGCCGGGTCTCGCCACGGTAATCCGACGCCACGCGCTTCAGGTAGCAGATGCCGATCGGCGCGTCGACTTCCTTACGCCGGCATGCTTCCTCGCACGGACGCGCGCACATGCGACCGAGACAACCCGGGAAGACATTGTGCTCCCGGTTGAGCTCGAAGCTATCGGCGTAGCGACCGTCGGCGATGAACGCGATATAGCGGGAGATATCGGTGTGCGACGGGCACGCGGTCATACACGGGATGTTGTCCGCGAACCATTGCGGATCGCCCGTGTAGATCGGGTAGCGCTTGCCCGTGCGTTCGGTATAGGGCGAAAAGAAGGAGGCGTCGACAAAAGCGAGGAGGCGAATGCGGCGGGTATCCTCGACCTCCGCGTCAAAACCCTGACCGACGATGCCGCGGCTCGAAAGCTCGCCGGCCGTCATGCCGATTTCGGCTGGATCCATCGGGCGGTAACGATCCGCCGGCGCCCCGCAGGAGGGACACTCATTCGGCGGCGCCGCTCCCTCGTGGATCCATCCACAGACCTTGCAGCGAAACATGATCGTTCGCACCTTCCTGCGCTGGACATGTGAGACGTCTGCCGGGCGGAAATGCGTTCGCGCTCATCGCACCGACAGTACCGTGTAAGTATACCCGCGTTCAGCCGAATTTCTTTTGTTCTTAGGAAATCACTCCACGGCAGGGATGCCGAAATGTTTGCGAAACACCCCGCGTATGCACCGCTAGAGTCCCGCCCATTCGTCAAAACATGAGCATAAATCGAAGACCACATTTGAAACGAAATCACTCAGTCGAGTCTGTCCCAAACGGATCAGGATAGTAATTTCCGGTGTCGAAACTGATTGCCAACTCAAAGCCAGCGCCCATTCTCGCGAGTTCCTGAATTTGATGAGAACGTACCCGAATGTTTTCGTCGTAGGGTCCCGCGAACATTAACAGGATAAGGAAGATCCATGGATCTGAGACATCATCAAGATCGACGGGGACCTGGCCGTGCGGGCGAGTTCAGCAATTCTCTCGGCAACCGGTCTGACCTTGGTTAAGACTGCTTCGACATGATTGTAGGCAGGCACATTTGTAGGCTCACCCGATCGATAAATAACGGCACTTGTTTTGGCCGGACGACGCGCAGGTCTGCTGACAAGGCCCTTAGTCCAGCGGTCGTCCGGCTCTATCCCGATCACTGAAACCATTTCGCGATCGGAAATGGTTTCGCTCAAGATCATCAGCTTCGCCATGCACGACCAATATGAATAAGGCAACTCGTCAGCCAAACTGGCCTCCAATTCGATGAACACTAGTTTCCCAAACGGAGCCCTGGAGGGGCTGGTTGATCGTAGCCCGGACCTTCAGCTCCGGGCCGGCCAACGCCTCGGCCCTTTCTCTTGGAACCAGATTACGCGCGACGACAAATACGCATATGGCCGATGCGTCCGTTTTTGCACGAGCAATGTCTCGTCCGTTCAATCGTTCACGCACTCGCACAAATATTCGCTAAACTAAGGGTTGCAAGAATTGCGGTTCCGGAACGGCTTGGCCGGCCGCGGGATGATTCTTGCAGCAAAAATGAAATCCTCATCGATTGGGTCATGAGGTTAGCCGTGACGAGCAGTCCGCTCCCGGCTTCGGATTCAACGTCGTGGTCCTCACTTCAGTCAGGAAGACACGTGGAATTCGCGAGGCCGCAGGATTGGGGAACTATGGCGCCGGTTCCGCTCACGCCCTTGATCGGTCGTGCCGATGAGCTTGCGGCCATCCGTGTGCTCCTCGAACGACCCGATGTGCGTCTCTTGACGCTCCTCGGGCCGGGTGGGGTCGGCAAAACGCGGCTTGGTGTCGAGCTCGCCTCGATTTTGGCTCAGTCGTTTCCCGATGGTGTCCATTACATCAGCTTGGCCGCCGTACGCGATCCCGATCTCGTTCTGCCAGAGATCGCGCGGGCCCTCGATATCCGTGAAACGTCGGATCGACCTGCGGGCGACCGTCTAGCTGCGTGGTTGCGGAAGCGCAACTTGCTCCTCATCCTCGACAACGTCGAACAAGTCATCGACTCCGCCCCAGACCTCGGCGAATTACTACATGCCGGTCCCGGCATCAAGGTGCTGACCACGAGCCGAACCGCGCTGAACCTCTCGGGTGAACACACCTATCCTGTTCCGCCATTACAGCTTCCGGACCGAAACGGGAGCCGCCACAAGCTCACGGTCGACGATCTCGCTGCAATGGAAGCGGTGGCCCTCTTTGTCGATCGCGCCGAGGCAGTTCGACCCGATTTCGAGCTAAATCAAGAGAATGCGTCTGACGTGGCCGACATCTGCGTTCGCCTGGACGGCCTGCCATTAGCCATCGAGCTCGCCGCCGCTCGGGTGCGGGTGCTGTCGCCGGCCGCGCTGCTCGCCCGGCTTACGAACCGATTGCAACTCCTGACCGGCGGACCGCGCGATCTGCCCGCGCGCCTGCAGACGATGCGCGACGCGATCTCGTGGAGTCACGATCTCCTCACTGCCGAAGAACAGGAGCTTTTCCGGGGTCTCTCAGTCTTCATCGGTGGGTTTTCGCTGACCGCCGCTGAACAAGTGGTTGGCGATGCCGGCAACGTCACCGTGCTCGACGGCATCGAGTCGCTCGTTGACAAGAGCCTCATTCGGCGCGTGGACGGCTCCGGCGACGAGCCTCGGTTCCTGATGTTGGAAACGATCCGCGAGTTCGGGCTGGAACAGGTGTCGGCCTCCGGCCAAGAACCCGCTTTGCGCGATCGTCACGCTGCGTTTTTTCTGGCGATGGCGGAGGAAAGCGACAATGCCCTCCGGCTGGGTCTCGATCCAGGGCCCTGGCTCGATCGCCTCGAAGCCGATCACGACAACTGCCGGCTCGCCCTGACCTGGACGATCGAGTCCGGAGCGATCGACGACGCGCTGCGGCTCTCCGCTGCGCTTTGGCGGTTTTGGGGTACGCGTGGGCACTTGCGAGAGGGTCGAACCTGGTGCGAACGCGCGCTGGAACGAGCAGAAGACACGGCGCCAGATCTACGCGCCCGTGCCCTCAACAATCTCGCGAACCTACTCTCCGATCTCGGCGACCAGGATGAAGCGCAGCAGATGTATGAACAAAGCCTGGCGCTGCGCCGAGAACTTGGCGACCGCCGTGGTGTTGCTGACACGCTGAACAATCTTGGCCTCACCGCGACGCAACTTGCCGATTACGAACGAGCTGAAGCGCTGCTCGAGGAATGCATCGAGATTCGGCGCGAAATCGACGACCGCACCGGTTACGTGCTGGCGGTCAGCAACCTAGGCGATCTCGCGGTGGCGATCGGCGACTTCGATCGCGCTTGGTCACTGCACGAGGAAGCGCTCGATATCCGCACGCAAATGAAAAACGAGCTCGGCATTGCCTATTCCCAAAACAACCTCGCGATTGTCGCCGCCAATAAGGGCGACCTGAAAACGGCGCGCTCGCTCTTAGAACAGAGCCTTAAACGTTTTCGCGAGCTCCGTGACAACCCGGGTTGCGCGCATTCTCTGCGGAATCTAGGCCGGGTCGCGCAAGCCGAAGGCCATATGGTCGAAGCCGAAACCCATCACAAGGAGGCGCTTGCGATTCGGCACGATCTGGATGACCGCCGGGGCATGGCGGAGTCGCTCGAAGATCTGGCGGGCATCAGCCCGCAACAAGGACCGCCCGCTGTTCGCGTCAAGTTGATCGCCGCCGCTTCGACCCTGCGCGACGAAATGGGTATTCCAGTGCCCGCGAATGAGCGTCGCGACTACGAACGACTGATGAGCTCGCTCCGGCAGAGGATGAGCGCGACTGAGTTCAACGGCGCCTGGGACGCGGGCGCGCGGTATTCCTTTGATGAAGCGTGCGACGAAGCGCTCCGCATTGAGTTTGTTGATATCACCAGCGAAGGCGCGAAAAATGCGGACGCGAACCCTGCTGGACTCAGTGACCGCGAAGTCGACGTTCTCCGGCTCGTTGCGTCAGGGTTGACGAACGCTGAAATCGCCGATGAGCTCTTTCTCAGTCCGCGCACGGTTGATGCTCACCTTTATCGCATTTACCGCAAACTCGATGTCTCTTCTCGGGCCGCCGCCGCCAGCTTCGCCGTGCAAAACGGCATTTTGTAAGCCACGTCTCTGCGGGACGACGGAACTTGAATGAGGAAGAACACGAGCCGCTACGGAACAATGGGGCTGTTTTCCTCGCGAGTCGGCTTGAGCCGACTTCCGTCACTGAGACCGGGAATGATGGCGTTCACCTAATTACTGCGGACACCAGCTTGCGGCTACGTTCGTCCGTCAGTCGGATTGATCCGACTTCCGTGCGGTAGCCCGGGAATTGTTTCCCGGGGCGGGCTGCCGACCACAGACCCATGGTGTTGAAGAGAACGCCATAATTCCCGGGCGGAGCGCGCAACTTCAAGGTCCGAATTAGAAATCCGCCTTCATAATCCGGCCTCCGTCACGAAGCAGGCAGGAGCCTGAATCATTCCAGGTCAACGCAATCACCACGGCCGCGCCACGAACAGGATCAGTATGTTCGTCAATCTCCGTTCGGCGAGCGTTATCACGTACGCATCGCTCTGTAGCCCAGAGTCATCGACGAGCCGTAATGTTGGCTCAATCGAGCGTTAATCTGACTGCAACCTTCGTTTAACACTTCCACTTCCGCTTGGTCGCAAGCTTGAAACCAATCGGCACAGGGACTGATGGTCCCCGCGTCGTTTGCGCCGCGATCAGCAATCAGATGGAAAAGGAGAGGATCCGTGAACTCGTGGAACAGTCGTTTTTCACGTTTCCACTGGATGAGTCTCGCCCGAGGGGGCATTGGACTGGTGATGGGTCTGGCTTTCGCCAGCGGTGTAGCCGCGCAGGGAGCCACCCCGGTCGCTTCCCCTGAGGCCTCACCCGAAGCTTCGCCCGTGGCCTCACCAGTCGCGGTCGCGCCGGGTCAATTAACCACCGCGCGGCCGTATGTTGTCGCGATCGACCCCTCAACGTTGCAAATCACACCGATTCTCACCACCGGTGAGACGGTTGGCGATTATCAAATGGCCGGCATTCCAGATGGTCTCGGCGCCTATAGCGACGGTAGTGACGTGGTCCTCTTCATGAACCACGAACTGACCACCGCCGAAGATGCCAACCTCTCGGGCGCCCGCGTTTCTCGCCTCGTGCTCGACCCGTCAACAGGCGCTGTGAAATCGGGCGAATACATCTACGACGGCACGGAAGGCTTTGAGCGGCTCTGTTCCGCCTCTATGGCCGGACCGTGGGATGGCTTCGACAAGCCGACATTCTTGACCGGTGAAGAGACCACCGACAGCGCCAAGGGCGGACTCTCCGTGGCGATCGATGGCGCGACTGGAGAGCAGACCGAGCTGCCATGGCTTGGCCACATCGACCACGAAAATGAAGTCGCGATCCCGGGTTTCACCGGTAAAACTGTCCTTGTCACAACCGATGACAATGCGGCGGGTTCGGAAGTCTACCTGTACGTAGCCGACACTCCGGCCGATGTGCTTGCCGGCAACGGCCAGCTGTATGTTTTCAAGGCTGACAACGCCGCCGGAACTGCTGATATCGCGAAGGGCGCGGAGCTGACCGGCACATTCGTGCCGATCGATCAAGCGGATAACACCGACGGCGACGCGCTGCAGGCCGCGGCCGATGCCGCCGGCGCGTTCAAGTTCGTGCGCACGGAAGATGTCACCTACGACCGCACGAACACGACCACGATCTATTTCACCGACACCGGGGACGATCAAGATCCGAATCTCGCCGCGGACGGTACGCCGCTCACGAAGAACGGCCGCCTCTATGCGATGACGCTCGATCCGGCCGATCCGACCAAGGTCAGCGGTTTCAAGGTTCTCCTTGACGGTGACAAGGGCGACGACATTCTCAATCCGGACAATATCGACGCCAACAAGACAACGATCATGCTGCAAGAAGACCGGAACGGCTACAACCGGGCAGAGAACTCAGACGACACCGCCCGCATTCTTGCCTACGACATCGCATCGGGAACGGTGACACCGATCGCCAAACTCGATCAATCGGACGGCGACGGTTTGCTCGATCCCGGTGACGAAGCTGGTTCTTGGGAATCTTCAGGCATCATCAACGCCGCGGACATCTTCGGCGAGGGCGCCTGGCTGGTAGACGTTCAGGCGCACACGATCAAAGTTCCGCAGTTTGGCGGGGAGGATGAAGGAGGCCAACTTCTTTTGATCCGCCAGACGTAATCTTCGACATCCCACCCCCTCATCACAGCGGCGGCGGTCGGAACGGCGCACCGACCGCCGCCGCATTTGTATGGCATGCTACAATTTGGTACTTGCAAGTGGAGGGCGATTGCAGACAATCGAAGAGGTGTCCTCTGGCTGGCGGTCGACCCCGCAAAGGAGGGGGATGAATCAATGGCAATTATGGATTCCATCAAGAAGTTCTTCGATTCCTTCAAGCAAAAGGGCGGCGACGTCGCGCAATCAGCAGGTAGCACAGTAGACAGTGCTCAAGCGAAGGCGTCAGACGTGGCAGGCCAAGCGAAGAGCACAGCTTCGAGCGCGGTCTCGTCCGCAAGCAATCAGGTAGACAAAGCTCAAGAAAAGATGCCTGATGCAGTCGGTGACAAGGTCAATCCAACCGTCGACAAGATGCAAGGACAGGCCACCAGCGCCGCTGACTCGGCTGAGAAGCAAGCCGACGCTGGCATGTCGAAAGCACAAGGCGCAGTCGACGATGCTCAGTCGAAAATCGAGGACGCCACCAACTAGCAAAACCAGCGTCCGCGCCAGAGCGCTGGAAAATAGCCCGCCTCGCCGGGACGGTACACGTGCCGTCCCGGAGCTTTGCTTATTGTGGCAAAGAATGGCCCAGTTTCATTTCCGCTGATCCTCAAATCTGACGATCGATTTTCCACCTCTGCGCAGCCATCACCTGAGCAAGACCCGGGCTCGCGGTGCAACGCGGAAGGATCGCGCAAACTCGTAGCAGAGGAGTGCGCCGCGATTCGGTCGATCGGCATGCGGACCGCTGCTATCCAGCGACTGGGAAGGAGTAGCGGAGGAAAACGTTGCTGCCTGCGCGTTTTAGTCCGACGAGCGTTCCCCAACGCGGGTGCTCGGGAGCGAACCGCTTCCCAGCAACGAGCCCGGGGCGCTTGAGTGAGTCGTCCCGTCCGGCGACCTGGGGCGCCACGGTCAGGAAGAGCTCGTCAAGTTGTTTCTCCGCGAGAAAATCGCCAATCAACCGTGGTCCTGCCTCAATAAGGATCATTTCGCACTGGCGGATGCATCGAACCGCAGCCAGCACCGCCTTGGCGCTGAATGGCGGCGAATCCTGGACTGTCACGATTTGGGCCGATGCTGGCAATATCCTCTCACTGATCCGCGTCGCGCCTTCAGGTGTCGTGATGATCAGCACTGGAACCTCTCCGGACCGAAACAGTCGCCGCTCGAGGTCGAGATCACCGCTTGCGCTCACAACGACATTCAACGGCGGCTCTGGTTTCTCGAGCAATGCACGCAACGACAGATATGCGTCCGCTAGCGGCGGGTAGATATAGTCGGCGGTCCAGAGATGATCGGGCGAGGCAGCGCGAAGCGTGCCCGCGCCGATAATTACGGCGTCGGCGACCGCGCGCAGCAGCCCCATCACCATCCGGTCATGCGGGTTGAATCCGCTAATCTCCCCTCCGCCTGCCTTGCCAGGCACTCCCAGCGATACGACACCGTCCAGCGTCGCAACGAAGTTGCCGACAACGTGCGGTCGCACCGAATGCACAGGGAAGCGCAATCCTCCATAGAGGCCGGCTAGTCCCTCAGGCAACGTCACATCGGTCCCTTGAGTAGTGTCAAACAGCGTCTCCATCGGCGCGAGAACGGTCATCGGTGCAACCCACAGGCGACAAAGAACTCGGAACGCAGTGAAGGATTGTCGTCGTACTCGCCCCGCCAGAAGGTCGTGCGGGTCAAGGACGCTCCCTCTTGGACACCACGCATTTGCGTGCAAAGATGATGCGCTTCGAGGTAGACCGCCACGCCGTGCGGCTGGAGCATCGCCTCCAGCGTGTCGGCTATCTGCTGTCCGATCCGCTCCTGCACGGAAAAACGCCGAGCGAAGAGGCGGACGAGGCGCGTCAGCTTGGAGATACCGATGATCTGCTCGTGCGCGATGTAGCCGACGTAGGCGTTCCCGTAAAACGGTAACGCGTGGTGCTCGCACAGTGAATAGAACTGGATTGGACCCTCGATCACCTGGCTCAACCGGCAGTCCGGCCCACCGCGGCACTCGGTCTCGAACGCCGTGAGCAGCTTCGGATCGCCGCTGTAGCCCTCGGTTGCATCGAACAGCGCGCGAACAAATCGGCGCGGGGTGTCGACCGTCGCCGCGGAATCGAGGTCCATACCGAACGCCGTAAATATCTCGGCGGCGTAGCCCTCGAAGCGGCGCAATTGTTCGTCGGATACCTCCCGCTGCTGAAGGTCCATCGGAGACTGAAGATCCGCGAAATCGGATTCAAGCGACAACGACACGTTGATTCCTCCTGAAGATATGAAATAGGACTACGGATCGCCCCATTTCCGATGGCGATCCGGTGATGTTCAATCGATGGCGATTCGGCCAGCGAGTTGGGAGTGGTTCAACGGCTGGGCACTGGTAATCAGCTCGCGGGCGGCGTCGACCCGATCCCACACGTTCCAGAGCAAGACACCGCGCACCTGGGCATCCCGCAGGTAGTAGACGACGCCCCGGCGGAATGGCTCCGCCCAATCGGCCACGGTTTCGAGCCGCGCGTCGATCTCGCCGACGGCTTCGTAACCAAGGTCGAAGAGGTCGGAGTAGAAGAACGGTAGGTAGTGATAGGCGGTGGTTTCGCCGGCCATGGCGCGACCGGCGGCGCGGCCCATCGTCTTGGCGTTGTCCTCGTGCTCGACCCGGACATGTCGTCCAAGCGCGGGCTGGCAGAACAGCGCCACGTCACCTGCCGCGTAGACGTCCGGATGATTCGTGCGCAGACCTTCGTCGACGAGGATGCCGTCCGATGTGCCCAAGCCTGCGGCGGCGGCGAGCTCGACGTTCGGATGGACGCCGATCCCAGCGACTATCCCGTCAACGACTGCGGACGTCGAGGCTGATCCATCGGTGCCGCGAAGCGAAACACTAAGGTGGTCTCCGCGCTCCGACACGCCGGTCATCGTCGTCCCCGGGAGCACTTCGACTCCCTCAGATCGGTAGCGCGCAGTAATCGAATGCGCAAGGTCAGACGGGAAGAGACGGGCGCCGATCGCCTCATCTGGGAACAGCAGCGTTACGTTCTTGCCATTCATGGCCAAGGCGGCAGCGATCTCAGAGCCGATGAAGCCTCCGCCGACCACTGCGAACCGTTGACTCTGCTCAGTTAGGGCTTGGAGACGCCGGTAGTCGTCAAGTGTGCGGTAGTAGATGATCTGGTCATCGCCGAAGGGGAGACGACGCGGCGAGACGCCGGTTGCCAGAAGCAGTTTGTCAAAGGAATAGACGTCGCCGCGGTCGTCAACGGCGGACTTTGCACGTAAGTCGAGCACCCGGATGGTCCGCCCCAAGTGAAGCTCGACTCCGCGATCCGCTGTTTTCAGCCAGACGCTGTCAACTGGCTTCCCCGCCCACAACTTCTTCGAGAGGGGCGGGCGCTTGTAAGGGGGATCAAATTCAGACCCAATCAGCCCAATCGAGCCGTCGGAATCGACTTCTCGAATGCCACGTACGGCAGCATCGGCGGTCATTCCGCCACCAACGATCAAGTAGATAAAGTGCGACATCGTTTTCTCCTCGCGATAGGTGTGGCGCGAGGTTCGCGCCTCACTTCGCCACGCTCGTCGGCGTCGTGTTGGCGGAACGTTCTCGGCAACACCCGACGAATCCCGTCAGGATCAGCCGCACCCGGTTCCGCCCCAGGTGCGGCATCCTCCAGTGATGCGACTACGTGAATTTCTCTGGGAATTGGTTGATGATCCCCGCGCTGAGCATGTCCGCCATTTCGAGGATCTGCTGATGGACCGCGTCGTAGGCGGCGATGTCCGCTTGCCAGTCGCCGTTCAAGTGCGCGACGGCCTCAGCCAGGGTGTTGTCGAGATGGTCTTTCATCATTGATTTCATCTCGGCGAGCGGCCACTGAGTGGAATTGGCGGTGCTCAGGAACGTGGCAATCTCGTCGGCATTGGCGTACCAGCTCTTGCTTGCCGAGTCGACCTTCGCGGTGTCGCCGGCCTTGGCAGCGGCGAGCAGATCGGCAGCGCCGAGGATGTGCTGCTTGAGGAGTTCGGTCAGCTTGTCACCAGCCGCCGCTCCGTAGTACGGCTTGATAGCGTCGCCGATGTCGACCTGATTCTGGAGCAGGCGCTGAGTCGTGGCATCGGTCTCAGGCGACGTCGCCGCAAAGTCCACGATGTAGAGGCGGGTCCAGGTGATGTGGTCTTCCCAGAGCTTGCGCATCGCCTCCTGAAAGGCGACCTGTTTGGCCGTGATCGGTCCAGTGAGCGCGTGGGTCGGCGTTGCGTTGTCAGCCGCGACAGTGGACGACAGCGTGACCGCCGAGAGCAAAATCAGAGCCAGAACGCATCCCGTGAATATCGATCGCATGAGACTATCCTCCGTGGCCATAGTCGGCCTGGTCCAGCACGTTCGAATTGATCTGTTACGACGTCAAGGTTGGGGCCGGCTCTAGAGCCGGGGGTCCGCTAGATATGGTGGGCTGCGCGCCATATCACCGGCACCGTAGCCTCGCCACGTTCGGACGTCACGGGCGGGCCGGCGATCGGCTAGGCGACGGGTGGCGCCCAATAGCACTCGTTGGATGGACCGATGAGAGCAATGGAGCGCAGCCATGGATAACCTCTAATCGCCTTCGCGTGAGTCGTACTCCTTGCACCATACCATATTTGTCCCATATGTCAAGAAATTATTTGACTTACTTGACAATAGCCAGTGATCGTCCTATCGTTGACTTCGATAAGATAAATGGAAGGAATTCTGCGAATGACAGGCTGGGAGCGACGATTTTTCGCGAGCACGCGCGGACAGGTGGTGACACTCCTGCGCCGTGGGGACCGAACGGTCGACGATCTCGCGCAAGCTTTGGGGCTGACCGACAACGCTGTCAGATCACATCTTGCCGCCCTCGAACGCGATGGGCTCGTGACGCAGGCCGGTCTGCGCCGTGGTGGTGGCAAGCCTGCCTATGCCTATGTGCTGACCTCGGAGGCAGAACAACTCTTTCCTAAGGCCGACGGCCCGCTGCTTCGGCTGCTTCTTGACGTTCTCGACGAGCGTCTCCTGGCCACGACGTTCGACGACGTTTTGCTGGAGGTCGGGCAGCGCGCAGCGGCGGGCGTCGATGTGGCGGACGGGAACCTAAGCACACGCATCCAGGCCGCGGTCGCGCTTCTGGGGGAGTTGGGTGGTCTCGCCGAATGCGAGGAATGCGACGGCAATTACGTCATTCGAGGGTACAGCTGTCCGTTTGCGGCAGCATCGCCGGGGCATCCAGCGGTCTGTAGGCTTGCCGCGTCACTGCTCACGAACGTCGTCGGCGTTCCGGTCATCGATCGGTGTGAGCCGGGCGATCCGCCACGTTGCCGCTTCGATATACCAGGACCGGATAGGGGAGAGAACTAGGCCCGTCCTGTCATTCCCCTGTGCTCAGCGAGAGGTTCCCAATCTCTCCAAAACTTCTGGATTCGCGATGTTCGGCGGTCGTTCGCCGCGAATGCCGGCGAGCAAGTTTTCGGCCGCCATTTGCGCCATCTTATTTCGGGTAGCGACAGTCGCCGAAGCGATGTGCGGGACCACGATTGCATTCGCGAGGGATGCCAACGGATGATGGACTGGCAACGGCTCAGGCTCCGTCACATCCAGCGCGGCGCCGGCGATCGTGTTCGAGCTCAACGCGTCGACCAGGGCATCGGTATCGACCACAGGACCGCGCGCCGCGTTGATGAGATGGGCGGTGCGTTTCATCAATTGCAACTCGCGGGCGCCGATCAGATTGGTCGTTTCGTCGGTCAGGGCCACGTGCAGGGTGACGAAATCGCTTTGCCGGAGCAATTCGTCGAGCTCCGTGAACTCGACCCCAAATTCTGCCGCGGACGCATCGTCGCGATAGGTGTCATAGGCAAGAATTCGCATGTCGAACCCATGCGCCCGCTTTGCCACCTCTTTGCCGATCCGTCCGAACCCGACGATACCAATGGTGGCGTGGTGGATGTCCTGTCCGAGGAGAAGCAGTGGTCCCCAGGTTTGCCACTTCCCAGCGCGGACATAGTCCGCGCCTTCGACAACGCGCCTCGCCGACGCCATCAAGAGCGCCCAGGTGAAATCAGCGGTCGTTTCGGTGAGAACGCCTGGAGTGTTGCAAACCATGACCCCGCGCGCGGTCGCCGCGTCGACATCGACATTGTCGAATCCGACCGCGAAATTGCTGATCACGTTCAGTCGTGGCTCGCGGTCGAGCAAGTCAGGCGTGATCGCTTCCGTGAGCAGCGTGAGGGCCCCGTCACAGCCATGCAGGAGTTCCGCGAGCTCGCCCGGCGAAGGCGGTAACTCTTGCTGCCATAGGCGCATCTCGACTCCGTCCGCCGCCCGCAACAAATCCATCCCCGCGTCTGGAATGACTCGTGTGACCGCAATTGTCTTGACGCCCTGCGTTGCGGAAACCATCGCCTCGCCTATCACTCCTCAGTCTTGTGCGTCCTGCACGGAACGTCAGGATATCCGAACTACGCCGGTTCCGCGCCAGTCGGTCCGCCGGGAATCTGCTCGTGCAAATGAACCGGCTCGGCGTTGCGCCGTAACCGCAGATTCAGGAGTTCGACAAAGACCGAGAATGCCATGGCGAAATAGATGTACGCCTTATCGATGTGTGCGCCCCAACCTTCAGCGACCAACGATACTCCGATCAGCAACAAGAAGCTCAGCGCGAGCATCTTGATCGTCGGATGCCTATGAACAAAGGTGCTGATTGGCCCAGAGGCGAAGAGCATGACCAGCACGGCAATCACCACCGCCGCAATCATGATCGCGAGCTCATTTGCCATTCCCACTGCCGTAATCACGGAATCAAGTGAGAAAACGATATCGAGCAGAAGAATCTGAATGATGACGGAAGAGAACGAGGCCGCGCGTCCCGATTGCGTGACTTCGTCCTCGCCTTCGAGTTTTGAGTGAATTTCGGTCGTCGACTTGTAGATCAGGAACAGACCGCCAAGAAGCAGGATCAAATCGCGCCCTGAGAACGCGTGTCCTGCGATCGAAAAGAGTTCATTCGTGAGATTCGCGATCCAGTTGATGAAGATCAGGAGCACGATCCGCATGATCATCGCGAGCGAGAGCCCAAGGAGCCGCGCTCGGTCTCGTTGATTCTCGGGCAGCTTTCCGGACAGGATCGATATGAAAATAATGTTGTCGATCCCGAGAACGATCTCCAGGACCGTCAGGGTGATGAGGGCGATCCACCCATCGGCGGTCGTTATCCAATCCATTCGCGATCTCCTTGGTACTGCGCTGTGCCCGAGACGCGCCGGACAGTTAGGCTGCCGCGACCTATCCTCGCATTGATACCAAAGATTGCGCACCTATGAGCCCGGGCGAGCTTGGCAAGTGGTGTATCGTTTCCAGACTTCCGAACCACACGGGTTCGACGTAGGGGGCACGACGTTTTGGAATCGACATTGGCGGGCGCATTGCTTGAGGTGCTGCTCGTCAACCTCGTGCTCTCGGGCGATAACGCGGTTGTCATCGGTCTCGCCGCACGTGATCTTCCCGACAACGATCGCAAGCGCGCGATCTTATTCGGCGGCGGTTTCGCGGTCCTCCTGCGACTCATCCTAACCGTCCCCGCGGAGGCGCTCCTCAAGGTTCCATTCCTCCGCGCGGGAGGCGGATTGCTGCTCATCTGGATCGCGTTTCGCCTCCTAACTCAGGAGGAAGGCGAGACCGAGCGCCAGCAAGCGACGAGTGTTTCGCAGGCAATTCGCCTGATCATCATCGCGGACGCGACGATGAGCCTCGACAACATCATCGCCGTCGCCGCGGTGGCCGAGCGAAGCCCGCACGATGTGCTTGTGCTGGTCGTCGGTCTGGCGATTTCCATTCCCCTCGTGCTCGTCGGCGGCAATTTCGTCGCTCAATTGATGCACCGGCTGCCAATTCTCGTTTGGTTCGGTGGTGCAATTTTGGCCTATACCGCGGGCGAGTTAATTGCAGATGATGTCGCGTTGAAATCGATTTTCGAGCGCGGAAATCACACCCAGGTGCTCTTTTCGTTACTCGTGACGGTGCTCTTGCTCACCGCGGCATATTTCACGAAACGCCGGCAAACCCAGACAGTCGAAGGTGAGGAGAGCAGTCCCTGGCGCTCGAATCACACCTTGGATTCACCCGTGGAATCGGCGACCGAAGATTTGAGAATCCCGCGCTGATAGGCCTGGGCAATCGCGGCGCCACGATCGTGGACATCCAATTTGGCGAAGATATTTGAGATGTGCGTGGTGACCGTCCGCGGACTGATAAAGGTCGCGTCAGCGATCTCTCGGCTCGATTTCCCATCGGCAACGAGTTGAAGGATCTGAACTTCACGCGCGGACAGAAGATCCGGCGGTCGATCTCCAAAGTCAAATTCAACGCGGTCGGCGCCGTTCGCCCCGTTCGTAGCGATGAGTTCCCCAACAGACAATCGCTGCCCAATTGCCCAGTTTTCCGTGAAGACCGCTTCACCGAGCGCCTCACGGACACTCTTGGTCAATTTCTCGTAGCGTGGAATGAGCGCGGGTTCGAGCGGCACGCCGATTTCTTCGCGGACTTGGCTGGCAGCGCCGAGGAATTTCGCCGAACGGGCGGCGTGGCGACGATGGGCGGCCACTTCCGCGAGACCTTCGAGCGAACTTGCGACGTGCCATTGCTGAGTTCTCGTGACATCGATCTTGAGACTTGCGTTGTAGCAGCGTTCAGCTTCATCAAGATCGCCGGCATCCCGACAAATCTGGCCAAGAAACCGGAGCGCAAGCGCGGTGCCGAACTTGTAGCCAAGTCGCCGGTGCAGCGACAGCCCTTCAGAGAGTAGCTGCCGACCTGTTTCGAAGTCCCCTAATCTGGCGGTGACGAGACCCAAATTGCTCAGGGCGACCGCGGGCCAGTACTCTGCTTCGCTGCCTGTGCGAAAGGCATCGAGTGCGGTCTGGAATCGCTCCCGCGCGAGCTCGGGTTTTCCTTCGTCCTGTTCCACGACCCCGAGTCCAAATTCGATGAGTCCAAGCGAGCGCGCATCGGAAAAGGTCTGAGCGACCGGGAGCGCTTGTTGGAAGAGTGATCGCGCGTCGTCGAAATCGCACCGCGCCGTCGACAGGAGGGCGGCGCCGGTCAGCAGACGGACGCTCGTCTCCGGATCGTTGCCATCGACCCGAGAGATCGCGTCACTAAGCCACTGACTTCCTTCGCGCAGGCTCGCGACATTGAACCAGAGTGACCACAGTCCGCTCGCCAAACGCGGAAATTTGTCATGAGGTGAAGTTTCTCGTGTCCAAGTCAACGCCTCGCGGAGATTCGACTGCTCGGTCATGAGCCGACTAAGCCAGTCCATTTGCTCCGCTCTGTGGAGATGAGGTTGGGCCTCATCGACAAGCGCGAGACACCAGTTGGCCAATCGATCGCGAATGTCGGTTTCCTCACCTGATTCGATGAGGCGACCCAGCGCGAACTCGCGGATTGTCTGCAGCATGATGAACCGTGGTTCGGCGTCGGGTCCGTCAACCTGGCGCAAAAGACTCTTATCGACAAGCGATTCGATTCGTTCGAGCACGACGAGATCGGATGATTCGACAGGATCGAGCGCCACCGATTCGGCCGCCGCGATCGGAAAACTTCCCCGGAAGACTCCCAGCCGCCGAAAGAAGAGACTGTCATCTTCCGCAAGCAGATCGTAGCTCCAGGCCGTCGCCGCGTTCATGGTGCGCAACCGGCTCGGTGCGTCCCGCGGCCCGTCAGCCAGGAGATCGAGACTGTTCGACAGCCGGGAGAGGAGAGCAGCCGGGTTCAGCACTTTGATCCGGACCGCGGCAAGCTCGATCGCGAGCGGCAATCCATCAAGCCGCCGGCAAATCTCAGCCACTTGCAGCGCGTTCGACTCAGTCAACGAAAAATCGGGCCGGACTGCTCGCGCCCGTTGCACAAACAGCGCGACGGCGTCAGATTCCTCAACCTCGCGCCAGCTTAGTTTCTCCTCAGGAAGGGGAAGCGGTTTGACCTCGTATTCCCGCTCGTCACTGATGCTGAGCGGTGAGCGGCTCGTCGCCATGATGGTCACACCAGGACAAGTCGCGAGGCATTCGGCGAAGCCCGGACCACAATCGGGCAGGTGCTCGACATTGTCGAAGACCAACATGAGTTGCTGGCGCTCGAGTCCCTGCCACAATCCCTCGTCCATCGACGTGTTGCCCGAGACAGGCATGTCGAGCATTTCCGCGACCGCGAGCGCGACCTGTTCAAGGGTCCGCAGCGCGCCGAGGGTGATGAACGCCACCCCATCCGGAAAATGGCCGGCGGCTTCGATTGCACACTGAATTGCCAGGCGTGTCTTACCGACCCCTCCTGGACCTGTCACCGTCAAAAGCCGGATATTGAGATCGGTCACCATCTCGGTGATCGTCGCCCGCTCGAGCGATCGGCCGACAAGTGGAGTCGTGACCCGAGGCACTCGTACCTGATCTTGCCTTCCCGGCAAGACGAAGTGGCCGCTGGCTTTCGTCGCGTTGATCTCGCTAATCATCAATTCGTATTCCCCAATGTCACACGCGTGTCTGCCCTGATTCTTGCGGAATCGGGCTCAAGTTTCAATCGAACGGACACCCGAGAGTGCGGGTCATTTGACGTAGTTACGAGCATCTACTCTTTGCAGCGTATTGTGTCGGCACACAAGATCACCCAAGATGAGGCGAGCGTTTCTCGTCAGACGAGTAGTGTCGAGGCATTTTGAACAGGCGATAATTGGCGACCATGATAAGCAGGTTGCGTCAAGGAGTGATTATTTGGCATCGGATGGAACGAGGGCGGCAGCAATTGAAATTCGTGGTCTGACGAAGAACTACGGCGATGTTCGCGCACTTCAGGGTCTAGACCTCGATGTCCCAGAGGGCAGTGTTTTCGGTTTTCTCGGACCGAATGGGGCGGGCAAGACGACAGCGTTGAGTATTCTGGCGGGGCTCTCCCACTCGACGGCTGGAGAGGCCACGATTTCCGGCCTGAACGTTGAGGAACAAGGGATGGAAGTCCGGCAACGGATTGGATTTCTCCGCCAAGATCCACGGTTTTACACGTGGATGACCGGCCGCGAGACACTCCAATTTACCGGTCGTTTCTTCGAGCACGATCCGCGCGAGATCGACCGCCGGGCGGACGAGCTGCTTGATCTTGTCGATCTGACCGGCGCGGCCAAGCGCAAAATGGGCAGCTATTCCGGCGGGATGCGGCAGCGCCTCGGTGTCGCGCAAGCGCTGATGGGCAATCCGGAAGTGCTGCTGCTCGACGAACCATCCTCTGCACTCGACCCAGCCGGCCGGTATGAAGTTCTCCAAATCATGGAACGCCTACGCGGTAGCACGACCGTTTTCTACTCGACGCATATCCTGCAAGATGTTGAACGGGTGGCAGACGAAGTCGCGATCATCAATGGCGGCAAGCGACTCCTCCAAGCTCCGATGAGTCAACTGTTGTCCGGTGAGCAGCTGGCGCTGCTCGTCGACGTCGACGGAGATGCGACGGCGCTGATTGACGAACTCAAAAAGCAGCCGTTTGTCATCAAGCTGACCACGGGCAATGGTGAAGCTACCGCTCAACACCGGCTGCGGATCGAGGTCAACGATCTCACCGCTGCCCGGCGCGCGCTTCCGGCCATGATCGTCCATTTCGGCGTGTTGCTGGTCAGTTTTCAGACCGAACGGCATTCGCTTGAGGACGTCTTCCTTTCGCTGACCCAAGGTCAAAGCGGGGATGTTCAGGCATAGGGAGATGGATGAGAAGTACATGGATACAACAATCACTTCAACGCCAACCGCTCAAATTGCTGTGACCCGGCGCCCGCCGCGACTGCTGGCGGGCATGGGCAACATTTTCAATAAAGAACTCAAGGAGTGGTTCCGCACAAACCGGTTCCTGGTGACGACAATTTTGACGACGCTATTACTCGCCGCGGCGCCAGTGATCGTTTGGCTGAATAAGGGCGGATTGCATGAGGGCCGTCTCGGTCCTGACGGCGATACCTACTTGAATTTGCTCGATGCCTGGGTAGGACTTGGTCTGACCCTTGGCGCCTATTTGGTCGTCGCCTTGACAATGAACATCATGGTCAAGGAGCAAGACAGCGGTACCGCACAGTGGCTTTTCACGAAGCCTGCCTCGCGGGTGGGCTATGTTCTCGCCAAGTGGGGAGCCAACTCCGTCGCCGTTTTCATCGCATCGGTCCTCATTCCGAGCATCATCTCGATTGGTCTGACCTATTACCTATTCGACATTACGAGCTGGAAGCGCATCGTTATCGCGGCCCTGCTGATGGGGCTTGTCCGGTCGACGATCATCGCCTTCGTGATCGTGCTCAGCGCGTTTTTCAGCTCGACGGCGCTCATCGGCGGAGTCTGCTTCCTGCTCAACTTCGTGCCGTTTCTCCTGCAGCCGGTTTTGAGTGACAAGTGGATCGGATTGTTTCCAATTTGGGTTGGTTCATTCCTCTCGGATTACGTGCAAGGCCATCCGATGAGCGATTTCGACCGTTGGGATTACGAACCGATCTTTGTCTCGATCCTGATCATCCCGATCTGCTTGACCATCGCAAGCTGGCGAATGACAAGGAAGCAGTTGCAGTAAGGGGCCCCACCCTCGGCGCCTGTCCGTGGGTGAAAAAGAAGTGTGGCGCGATTTTGGAAGGTCCCTAGGTTGAAACCTTGGGCTGACACGAGAAAGCCTCTCCGAGCCTATGAGTGGCGCTCGTGCTCAGTCCCGGAGGGACTTCGTTGTCTTAGCCCGGGAATTCATTCCCGGGAGGACGAGCAAACCCCGACCATTCGCATGAGTCACAACCCCACCCACCGTCATTCTGAGCGGATGCCAAGAACCTCGCCTCGCCTTACCTGGGCGCTGCGAGCGGCGAGATCCTTCGCCTCCGGCTCCGTCTCCGCTCAGGATGACGGAGGGGTGAGCGCTCAGGATGACGGACGGAAGGGGTGGCGAGGGTCGCGTGAGGGTTGTTCTCAAATAAATCAGGCATGAGTCCTTCCTTGGTTCTCCGGTTACACTTCCGGGACTTAACGCTGGGCTCGTGGGGAATGTCGTCCGGATGCATTCGGTTGATCTGTTCTTGTTGGTCATGTTCGCGGCGGCGTTCGGGGCGGGGGCAATTGGGGCGCTCGTAGGTTTAGGAGGAGGAGTCCTGATCGTACCCATTCTCACGATTGGGTTCGATCTCGACATCCGGTTGGCCATCGGCGCGAGCATCGTTTCGGTTATTGCAACATCGAGTGGCGCTGGAGCGGCTTTGGTCCGTGATCGGTTGACCAATGTCCGGGTCGCGACATTGCTACAGGTCGCAACGGTCTGCGGCGCTATCGGCGGCGCCCTGCTTGCCCCGCATATCGGCACCCAACTTCTCTTCTTCCTCTTCGGCGGTATTCTCCTCTTCTCCGCCATGCCAATGATGCGCAAGGTCTCCCAGGACGTGCCTGCTGGTCTCGTCAATGACAAATGGGCGGACAAATTTAATTTGGCCAGCAGCTATCCCGACCGGCAGCGCGGGGGCGAAGTTGCCTATGCCGTTACGGGAGTACCGCTTGGATTCAGCCTCATGTTCGTCGCCGGCATCGTTTCCGGACTGCTCGGCATTGGATCAGGAGCGCTCAAAGTCCTGGCAATGGACACCGGCATGCATTTGCCGATCAAGGTCTCTAGCGCAACAAGCAACTTCATGATCGGCGTCACCGCGGCCGCGAGCGCCGGCATCTACTTCTGGCGCGGCGAAGTTCTGCCGTTTGTGGCGGCGCCCGTCGCCCTCGGCGTGCTCTCGGGTTCAATTCTCGGCGCCCGCATGTTGGTCCGCTTCCGCAGCGGGACTGTGCGGATCGCCTTCATGCTGGTGCTCGTCGGCGTCGCATTTGAGATGCTGCTGCGCGGATTTGGGATCGGATAATGGTTGTCAAGCAACAAGTGATCGAGCCACAAGCAACGTTCCAGCCCACCGCGACCGAGCGGAACATGGCGATCCTGATCGGACGCACGCTTCGAATCGGCGTGCTGACATCAGCGGCATTCATCATTCTTGGGCTGTTGCTCTTCTTCGTGACTGACAAGGGCCCGCAGACGGTCGATGAAGCACTCGCCAAGGGACAAGAGATCACGCAAGTCCGGCCGTCGACCATCATCGATGGACTTCGTGACACTTCACCAGAATCGTATATTCAGGTCGGTATTCTCGTCTTGATCTTGACCCCTTTCGTCCGCGTCGCGATGACGTTGTGGCTCTTCGCCAAGCAGCGCGACTGGACCTTTGTCGTGCTCGCCGGGATCGTGCTCGGCATCTTGTTGCTGGGCTTGGTCGGAGTCGGGGCGTAGGTCGATCCGAAATCAGTAGCTGGGCCCCGCCGCTCTCACCCCTTGGCCGAGTGACAGCGACGATGTCAGACCTTGACCGGGGCGCTTCGGACGAGTTTGCTGGCGACGCCGGAAGCGGTGATCGCTCGAACCACGTAGACACGCTTCCCACTCGGTGGACCCGTATCGACCCAGAACGCTGCGCGGAGTGGTTCCGGCGTCAGCCGCTCGCCGGTGGCGTCACCCTTCATCAAATAGACCTCGTACGTGTAGGAGAAGGGCTCGCGATTCGGCGTCCAGCGCAGCAAGACGTCGCCGGCCTCAACTGTCGCTTCAATCCATTCCGGGTCGGCGGGAACATCGGGAAGGAAAGGTGTAATCCAATAGAGCATCGTCGTGTAGGGTTCAAGGGTGAAGGATTCGTGAAACTTGCCATCGGTGAGCGAGACGCTGCGGCGGATCGGACCGATCGTTGAAAGCTCTTGGGCCAACCGTATGCGACGCGCTGCGTCGGCGTCCGGAATCGTTGCGGGCATTGTCCGGCCCGCCGCCGTGTACGAGTTCGAATGTATTCGATCGATCTGAAAGCGGGCGATGTTTACTTCTGTCCACGGGACGTCGGTGAGCACGTAGTCGACCGTGCATGCACGCGGGGGTGCGTCAGGCGAGGGCGGGTAGACCGCCCACAGCGAACCAAGATGACTCGGCGCGACGGTGATTGCATGCACCAGTGCTCGGAGCGAGGAAATAAATTCTCCTTTCCCGAAAGACTCGTGCCGTGCGACTCCCCGAGCAACGCTAGGAGTTCGTAGAAGTTGTAGACCGGCACCTTGTAGAGATCGGTCGGCTTGGCATCGTGCGTGACGATCGACCGCCGCCCGTCAAACGGCTCCCGAACTAATTGCAGGTTCGCATTGTCCGAGGCGGCGATGAAGCGAAAGCCAGCCGCGGCGTACCGAGCGTCCAAGTCTTGGTAGCCCGAAAATAGTGCCGCAAGCCAGGCGGGAAACTCCTCGGTCATCCGCGGCTCGAACGGCACGTCGAAGCCGACCTTCATGTCCGCTTCGTCGTTGACGATCGGGAGGTTTGCGAAGCTCTCGGGATCGATGGCGAGCGCGAGGTCCGCTGTCTCTGTCGCCGCGGCGAGCGGGCGACGCACATCCGGCGGGTCGCTGCCGAACGTCCCTTTCGCGTGGAGTGAGAGAAAGTCGCACTTGATCCGTGGTTCTGCACTTAGGAACCTGAGGAATCGCTCCATGGTTGGCCTGCCGGCGTTTGCGCTGCCTCCGAGCACGTAGGCAAGGGCTGGACCGCCGAGCCGAATGTCGACGCCAGACGCGAGCACCGCTTCGGAGGTCGCCCGGTAGAGGTTGAGATAGTCCTCAAAGTTGCCGGTCCAGAACGAGTCTATGTTGGGCTCATTCCAGACCTCGAACCACCATGTACGCAGAGCGTCAGATCCAAAATGCGCGACCAGCTGCTCCAGGAATGCCCGAATCAGCGCTTGCCAGGCGTCGAATGATGCCGGTGGAGCGATCGGGGAAGGGGAGACGGCGGACGGGAAAAAGGTGAGCCCAAGGAATGGGGTCAGGCCACGCGAGGTCAGCGCTTCGAGGGCGCGGAAGGTCTTTGAGAAGTCCATTGGCGCCTCACCGGAGGGCCAGACGCTGCCCGCCGTGGGGAGCTCGGTCCAAGTTACATCGTTCATCCCGCTTGTGAGTGCCCCGAAGAAGCGAACTCTCTGGAACGCCCGAGGCGAAGCAGCCAGGTTGTCGAGCAGGCGCGAAAATTCCGGCGTCACCAACCAATCGATGTCGTAGATGCCCACGAGGCCAAAGTCTGCTGAGCGCACTGGAGCCGGTGGGTCGTGGGTCAATGCCGAATCGATCAACTGCGCCGTCAAAAAAGGAGTCGCAATCACCTCTGCTGCCGCGCCACGAACGGTTCTGGATGCGAAGAGTCCGGCCGCCCCAGCGACGAGACCGCGCAGCGTAGCACGACGCGAGAAGCGTCGGGCACGGACCATGGGAACGTCCGAGATGCCAGGCCCGACGATGGGATTTTGCTTCGCATTCATCATTGCGCCGATCGCGGTTCGGGGGGGGTTGGACGACCAATCAGCATCGAGCCGAATAGCCACGATTGACCGCATGACGGGTGCCATCCAGCTGAGCCCAGTGCTGAGCTGGATGGCACCCGACCAATTCACCAGTAGGGCTCAGCATCATCGAAGCGAGTCAAACCACTTAGTCCAAATCCTCCCGTCAGCTTAGAACCAGCGGAAAGCTATTCTTCCGGCGCCAGCTCCTGCTGCTCAAGAATAGTGAGGAATTCACGCGGCGATAAAAGGATGACACCACTAACGCTACTGAGTTGGCGCAATTCGCTGTCACCAGTGACGAGATAATCGACGTTCGCGGAAATCGCCGTCGCAAGTACTGGATCATCCTCTGGATGCGTTGCCAGTCATGCTACCTCATCAGTGATCTTGACGAGTTCTCCGAGATTTCGGAACCACCATAGGGTTTGGGAAATCGCTCGCTTTGTGAGCCGTCGTGAGAAGTACGGATCATTGAACACTTCCGCTAGTTCATCGAGCAAATAGTCCGACAAGACTAGTGCGAATTCCTTTCGATGCCATCTTCGATAAAGTTCTCCTGGCGCACTTATTGAAGTGTCAGCGCCAAGTACTGCCGAGGCAAGTACGTTCGTGTCGAGCACAACTCGTATCATTGATTGGCAGCTGCCGCTCGTCGTGCCCTTCTTCTTGCTCGTGCCTCTGCGAGTGCCCTATCCACCTCGCGCTGGAGCTCTTCAGGAGGTACATCCGCAAACGCAGCGCCAATCTCATCAAAGATCTCAAATCCCTTTCCCCATTCGGCATCGAGCTTCTGAAGCCGTTCAAGGTCACTCAGAGAGACGAGCGCGGCGACAGGGATATCGCCTTTCTGAATGACGATGCGGGCCTCACGGCGAAACACGCGATTCAGCAACTCACTCAGCTGCGGCCGGGCCTCCGTGAATTTGAGGGTTTCAGTTGGCGTTAGGTATTTAGACATTGGTTATCTCCTGTGCGCCCGTTGAAATGTGCTCGTCGATTTCATACCACATCTTACCACTTGTGTACATTTCTGGTCTGCTACGTTTCTGGGGGCATCTCATCGGCCGCGGGTTCTAACAGCTTTCTAATGTCCAGACCTGGGTTTCATACGCGCCCCTAACGCCCTTTCGGCAATCGTAACGCTGTGAAATGGTCCCTCCCCGGGCACGTTGCGGAGGAACATTTATCGTGCGCTTGTGGTGGTTAGACGTTAGGAAACGATAGTTGACAAATCGATCGGATCGAGGCGAGCAAAACGGAACGCCGCCTGTATCTCTATCTCAGGTCGCTGTTGAACCAGCCCCGGACGATGCGCACCCTGACTCGTTCTCGACCGGCGGTGATCACGCTGAGGAAATCCAGGGCCGCCTGCCAGGCGATCATTACGTGCGCGTCGGACACCAGCATGCCGGTCGACTATCGACCGAGATCGACTATCAGGTAGTCTCCGGCGAAGCTCTGCCCGCGCTGCAAACTCGCCCACGACGAGTGGCATCGAACGTCAAGCGCGTGCTGATCGGTCGTCCCATTGCCACCGCCCGCGAACACATGGAGCGAGTCGGCGTCATCACCGGGTTGGCCGTCTTCGCCTCGGACAATATCTCCTCTTCGGCCTACGCAACCGAGGAGATCATGCGCGTCCTGTTGCTCGCGGGGATCGGGGCGCTATCGCTGACTTTGCCGATCACGCTCGTCATCGTTGCCGTGCTGGCAGTCGTCGTCACAAGCTATCAGCAAACGATCCGCGCCTATCCGACTGGCGGTGGTTCATATATTGTCGCGAGCGACAACCTGGGTCCACTGCCTGGATTGATCGCCGCTGCCGCTCTGCTTGTCGATTACGTCTTAACCGTTGCCGTTTCGATTGCCGCCGGAGTCGCCGCGCTGACCTCGGTTTTTCCTGAGTTGTTCGCGCATCGCGTGGCGCTCGGAGTCGGATTCGTCTTTCTGCTTTGTCTCGGCAACTTGCGCGGTATCCGGGAAAGCGGCGCCATCTTCGCGGCGCCCACCTACGTCTATTTGTTCTCGATGTTCGGGTTACTCACTTTCGGGCTCCTGCGCTACGCAACCGGACACATGCCGAGTTACACCGCTCCTCCGGCGTGGCAAGCGGCCGCAGGCACGCAGACGCTTGGTCTCTTACTCATTCTGCGCGCGTTTTCCTCCGGATCGGTCGCGCTTACGGGAACCGAAGCTGTCTCCAACGGCGTGCCGGCATTCAAGCCCCCCGAAGCGAAGCACGCGCAAACGGTCCTGATCCTTATGGGGTCCTTCTTCGCCAGCATCTTTCTGGGGATTAGTTTCCTGGCCGGCCATCTCGGCATCCTACCTGACCCGACCGAGCAGGAAACGGTTATCAGCCAACTGGCGCGCGTGCTCGTCGGTCACGGACCGTATCTCTATCTGGTCCAGCTCTCGACCGCGCTGCTTCTCGTGCTCGCCGCCAATACCGCTTTCGCCGATTTCCCTCGGCTCGCGAGCATCCTCGCGCGGGATCGATTTCTCCCTCGCTTGTTCGCCTTCCGCGGAGATCGGTTGGCGTTCACCGCCGGGATCGTGTTGCTGAGCCTGTTGGCGACGATGCTGATCGTCGCGTTCCACGGCAGCGTTACCAACCTGATCCCGCTCTACACGGTCGGCGTCTTCGTCGCGTTCACATTGAGCCAGAGCGGTATGGTCGTGCACTGGTGGCGATTACGGCAGGAAGATCCAAAGTGGCAACGGAAAGCGACGATTAACGGCATTGGCGCGGTAACGACGGGGGTCGTGGCCATCGAAGTGGCCGTCTCGAAATTTCTCCTGGGCGCCTGGATGGTGCTGGTGCTTGTGCCAATCCTGATCGCCATGATGTGGGGCATCGGCCAGCATTACCGGCGGCTCGTTGGCATGCAGCGGCCGGAAACGCCGCTCGACCCCGCCGAGATGCGATTGCGGCCAATCGTGCCGATTGCCGAGCTCAATATCCCTGCCCAACAGGCGCTGGCCTTCGCCCGCGCAATCGCGCCCGACGAAAACATTACGCTCGTCCACGTGACCGACGATCTGCCTGCCGCCGAACGCCTGCGCGAGAAATGGGAACAATCGCCGCACGGCTGCGCGCACTTAGTAATCGTCGAATCGCCGTATCGGACCTTGGCCGGACCGCTGCTGCGCTACATCGACGAGGTCAGCCACTCTTATCCCCGCGACACGATCTTGGTTGTGCTCCCGGAATACGTTCCCGGGCGCTGGTGGGAGCACCTGCTGCACAACCAAACAGCCTTGCGCTTGAAAGCGGCGCTCCTCTTCCACCCCGGCGTCATCGTCGCCAACGTCCCCTACCACATCGCCCGCGAGCGGTAGGCGTTTGCCCGTCAGCCGGAACGACCCTCACCCGCTGCTTCGCAACAGACCAGTCCTTACAAGGGCTCACGCATGCCGCCAATCCCGTTCTCCGTAGCGGCAACGCAATACTCAGTCCCATACCCTCTGTACTCCCTCCCAGGTCATCCTGAGTGCCACCCCTCCGTCGCCCACACCCGGGTTGCCCATGAACCAGATGCCGCAACGTGCGTTGTCCAAATCCAACGTCGATCTTCACCAGAGGCAGATGCTTCGATTCCGCTCGGCCTGACGGGTGGGTTGCTCAGCATGAGGTTGGGAAGGAAGCGCGCAAGCCTTGATCAATTCCGACTAAAAAGGTAGAATATCAATCGGTAACGAGACTCATTCCTATCTAGGCCGACGGTGCGGTCGGCTGAGATGGCAGGAAGCGATATGGTCGCGATTACGGGCGAATACCGGCACACAACGCAACGCGCCACGATTCTCCAGGCAGTCAAGGAGGCTGAGGGTCACCTGACAGCCGGCGAGATTTTCGAGCGCGTCCGGCGGCGTGATCCCAAAATCGCCTATGGCACCGTTTACCGGTCCCTCCATCTGCTCGCCGAGCGCGGTCTGATCCAAGAACTCACCTTTGCGGACCAGGCAAGTCGCTACGACGGGCGGGTCGATCGCCATGATCATGTCTACTGCCTGTCATGCGGTTCACTGGCCGATGTCGATGTCCCTGTCGCGCTGATGGCGCGGCATGTCGCCGAAGAGCGATCCGGCTTTACGGTGACCGGGCACCACACGGTCTTTATGGGCTATTGCCCGAACTGCCAGCAGGCAAACCGTCAGTAGGGTCTCGTTTCAGGCGAGTTACTGCTTTCACGGCGCGCGCATGGGCGGGCGTCACGAACGAATGGTTGACAGTGCGAAGCGCGCCTGGCGACCACCTACAAGGAGGAAACGGACGGTCTCATGTCTGATGCGCCAATGTTCGAGATCGAGAACTTACACGTCTCCATTGAGGACAAAGAGATCCTCAAAGGCGTCGACCTCACGATTAACAAGGGTGAGATTCATGCGCTGATGGGACCAAACGGGTCCGGTAAGAGCACCCTCGCCTATGTCGTCGCCGGTCATCCTTCATACGAAGTGACTGAAGGTTCGATCCGCTTCTTCGGCGAGGACATCCTCGAGATGGACCCGGACGAGCGCGCGCGCAAGGGCGTGTTCCTTGCCTTCCAGTATCCGACGGTCATTCCTGGCGTTTCAATGGCGAACTTCCTGCGAATGGCCGTCACCAACGTTCGAAATTCCCGCGCGGACGAGAATGGTGGCGCAGCGAAGATGGCGCCCCGCGAGTTCCGCCGTCTGATGAAGGAAAAGATGCAGATCCTGAAGATGGACGACTCGTTCGCCACCCGATACCTCAACGAAGGGTTCTCGGGCGGTGAGAAGAAGCGAGCCGAGATTCTGCAGATGGCGCTGCTCGAGCCGACCATGGCGATTCTTGACGAGACCGATTCCGGTCTCGATATCGACGCGTTGCGCGTCGTTTCCGACGGCGTAAACGCATTGGCCGGTCCGGAAATGGGCATCCTGCTCATCACGCACTACCAGCGGCTGCTGAATTACATCAAGCCGCAATTCGTGCACATCATGATGGACGGCCGAATTGTTGAAGAAGGCGGCCCCGAGCTTGCGCACGAGCTGGAAGCGAAGGGCTACGTCGAGATGCGGGCGCAACACGTCGCCGCCGAGTAGAAGCCAGGAACGACCGGCGGTCGGGACGAACGTCCAAACCGCGATCTCGCATCGAACCTGACCGCACGATACGTTGCCGAGTAACTACAAATAGGAGCACACAATGGTTGCAACACCAAAGCCACAAGTCGAAATCGGCGAGTACCAGTACGGGTTCCGCGACGAAGAAGACTACGTCTTCAAGAGCAAGCGCGGGCTCAACCGGGAGGTCGTCGAAGAGATCTCGGCCATGAAGAGTGAGCCCGACTGGATGCGCGAGTTCCGCCTCAAGGCGCTACGACCACTTCGTCAAGCGGCCGATGCCGAACTGGGGCGGCGATCTCAGCGAGATCGACTTCAACGACATCTTTTATTACATCCGGCCGTCCGAAAAGCAGGGCAAGAACTGGGACGAGGTGCCGGAGTACATCAAGAACACGTTCGAGAAACTTGGGTATTCCCGAGGCGGAGCGCAAGTTCCTGGCCGGCGTCGGCGCTCAATACGAATCCGAGGTCGATCTATCACTCCCTGCGTGAGGATCTCGAGAAACAGGGAGTGCATCTTCCTCGACATGGACACGGCGGTCCGCGAGCATCCCGAGATCGTCAAGCAGTATTTCGGCACGATTATTCCCGCCAACGACAACAAGTTCGCCGCGCTCAACTCGGCGGTCTGGTCGGGTGGTTCGTTCATCTACGTCCCGGAGGACGTCAAGATCGACATTCCGCTCCAGGCCTACTTCCGGATCAATGCCGAGAACATGGGTCAGTTCGAGCGGACGCTGATCATCTGCGCGCCGGGCGGCTACGTCCACTACGTCGAGGGCTGCACCGCGCCAACCTACACGACCAACTCCCTCCACTCGGCCGTGGTCGAGATCATCGTCCAGGAAGGCGCGCGCTGCCGCTATACGACGATCCAGAACTGGTCGAAGAACGTCTACAACCTCGTCACCAAGCGAGCGGCGGCCTACAAGGACGCGACGATGGAGTGGGTTGACGGCAATCTCGGCTGCAAGCTGACGATGAAGTATCCGGCGGTCTGGATGATGGAGCCGGGCGCTCGCGGCGAGATTCTCTCGGTCGCGTTCGCCGGCGACGGCCAGCATCAGGACGCCGGCGGCAAGGTTGTCCACGTCGCGCCGAACACCTCCTCGCAGATCATCTCGAAGTCGATCTCGAAGGGCACGGGCCGCAGTTCGTACCGCGGTCTGGTCAAGGTCTACAAGGGCGCTGAGGACGTCAGGAGCAACGTCGTCTGCGACGCGCTGCTGCTCGACGAAACGAGCCGCACCGACACCTACCCGTACATGGAGATCGAGGAAGAGAAGGTTTCGATCGGCCACGAGGCGACCGTCTCCAAGGTGGCGGAAGAGCAGATCTTCTACCTCCAGAGCCGCGGGCTCTCCGAAGTCGAGGCGATGAGCATGATCGTCAACGGCTTCATCGAGCCGATCGCCAAGGAACTTCCGCTCGAATACGCCGTCGAGCTCAACCGCTTGATCCAGCTCGAGATGGAAGGCTCGGTCGGATAATTCCGGTCGCGTACGCGCCTCCGGCGCGTGCCTGGGGCTAAAGGCCCCGGGCTGAACCTGTAAAGCGGCTAAGACCGGCTGGGAATGGGCGCAGGTCTCTCTCGGTACAGAGCCCTGGAAGGGCTGGTAGGTCGTAGCCCGGGCCTTCAGCCCCGGGCGGACACGGAGTAACCGGCAACGGATTTGGATCACCAATCGAGCCGACGCGATATGAGGAGTCCATGGACGCGACGATGACTAAAGCGAATGCCTTGACCGGCTTTTCGCGCGAGGCTGTTGAGGAGCTTTCCCGTTCGAAGGGAGAACCGAGCTGGGTGCTCGAGGCTCGCCTCGCAGCGTTTGACACATTTGAACAGTTGCCGTATCCGCAGCGTAGCGACGAGGAATGGCGGCGGACCGACCTGCGCGGGCTCAAGCTCGACCGCCTGACTCCGTTTGCCGGAATCAATGGACGGGTTGAATCGCTCGACGGTTTGCTCGGCGCAGTCGAAGATGGTGGCATCAGCAATGAAAGCGAGCGCGCCGGCGTCGTCGTCCAGCGCGACGCGTCAACGCTTTATACGGAAGTCAACGACGACCTGGCTGCCCAGGGTGTGATCTACACCGATCTCGAAACGGCGATCCGCGAACATACCGACCTGGTCAAGCAATACTTCATGACCCAAGCGGTGCCGGCGACCTTTGGCAAGTTCGAGGCGCTGCACGCGGCCTTCTGGCAGGGCGGCACGTTCCTCTACGTTCCGAAGAACGTCTCGATAGAGCACCCATTCCGCTCGTTTGCGGTGGGCCAGGAGCCGGGCGCGGCCATCTTCTCCCACTCTTTGGTCGTCCTCGACGAGGGCGCGGAAGCGTTCTTTGTCGACGCCTACCACTCGCCAACGCAGGAGCAGCAATCATTCGCCTCAGGCGTCGTCGAGCTGATCGTGGGCGACGATGCCAAGCTGCGTTACGTTCAAGTTCAGGACTGGGGTCGCCATGTTTGGAACTTCATGACCGAGCGGGCGATCCTCGGTAAGCGATCATCTTTGAATTCACTGCACGTCACGCTCGGTTCGAAGTTCACCAAGAACTCGATCGGTTCGCACCTGCGCGGTCAGGATTCGCTGGCCGAGATGCTTGGCATCTTCTTTGCCGACGGTGATCAGTTCTTCGATCACCACACATGGCAGCTCCACGAGGCGCCGAACACCACGAGTGATCTCGAATTCAAGGGCGCGCTCAAAGACAGCGCGCGCTCGGTTTACTGCGGTCTGATCAAGGTCTCCGAGGGCGCGCAAAAGACCGACGCCTATCAGCAGAACCGCAACCTGGTGCTGAGCCGTCAGGCGCGGGCCGACAGCATCCCGAACCTGGAAATCGGCGCGAACGACGTCCGCTGCACGCACGGCGCGACGGTTTCGCAGGTTGTGCCCGAGCACATCTTTTACTTGCAGGCGCGCGGTATCCCGTACACCGAAGCGCAAAAGCTGATCGTCGAAGGCTTCTTCCGCCCGGTGATCGACCGCATTCCGGTCGAGGAGATCCAGGGTTTCCTGGAAGGCGCGATCGCCCGCAAGGTCGGGATGTAGGTTCCCTCACCCGGAACCTACGCGGCTACGCCGCGAACCCGGGGTTAAAACCCCGGGCTAATCCAGACGAAGCCCTTCCAGGGCTGAGGACGGGGAGAGTGCCATCGTCAGTCGGCTTGAGCCGACTTCCGTAGGTGAGCCTGGGAATTGATTCCCGGGCGAGGCCCGCAAGTTGAGGCACGGGACCATGACAACACCAATCACCAGACCAGCGACACCACTCGACGCCGAGGCGATTCGCGCTGAGTTCCCGCTGTTGAACCAACCGGTTCCAGAGGGCGGTCAGCGCCTCGTCTTCCTCGACAGCGCCGCCAGTTCGCAGAAACCGAACGTCGTTATCGAGGCGCTCGATGACTACTACCGCCGGTACAACGCCAACATTCATCGCGGCGTGTATCAAATCTCCGAGCTGGCGACGAGCCGGTACGAAGAAGCGCGCCATCTCGTCGCAGATTTCATCAATGCGAAATCGCACCGTGAGATCATCTTCGTTCGCAACACGACCGAGGGGATTAATCTGGTCGCCCAGAGCTGGGGCAGGAAAAACATTAAGGCGGGCGATCTGATTCTGGTCAGCCTCCTCGAACACCATTCGAACCTCCTCCCCTGGCAAATCCTGGCCGAGGAGAAGGGCGCGGACATCGCCGCGATTCCGCTGACATCCGATCAACAGCTCGATATGGAGGCCTATGACAACCTCCTCAAGCTCGATCCGAAGGTCGTCGCCATCACCCACGTCTCGAATGGCGTCGGGACAATCACCGACGTCACGACTATCGCCCGCAAAGCCCACGAAGCAGGGGCTGTGGTCGTGGTCGACAGCGCCCAGGGCGTGCCGCACTTGCCGGTCGACGTGCAGGCGCTCGATTGCGATTTCCTCGCCTTTTCCGGACACAAGACGCTCGCGCCGATGGGTTCGGGCGCGCTCTATGGCAAACTGGCGCTCCTCGACGCGATGCCGCCCTTCATGGCCGGCGGTGGAATGATCAAGCGGGTCGAAATCGAACACTCGACCTACGCCGACGTTCCCGCTCGCTTCGAAGCCGGCACCCCCGCGGTCGGTGAGGCGATCGGTCTCGGGACGGCGACGACATACCTGAGTGAAATCGGGATGGACCGAGTTCGCGAGCATGAAGTCGCGTTGCTCGACTACGCGCTCCCCCGACTGGCCGAGGTGCCAGGTCTCGCCATCTACGGTCCCGAAAAAACGCAAGACCGCGGCGGCGTCATCTCGTTCACCCTTGGCGATATTCACCCGCACGATGTCGCGGCGATTCTCGACAGCGAAAACGTGGCGGTTCGAGCCGGGCATCATTGCAATCAACCACTCATGCGCGAGCTTGGCGTCATCGCCACCACACGCGCCAGCTTCTCGGTGTACAACACGTTCGAGGATGTCGATCACTTGATCGGCGCCCTCCACGAAGCCAATCGCATTTTCAAACTGGAATGACCCAAATGGTTGACAGTCTTTATCGCGACATCATCCTCGACCACTACCGGAACCCGCGAAACCGCGGCACCCTCGATCCCGCCGACTATAGCTACGAGGATGTGAATCCGCTCTGTGGCGACGAAATCCGGATCGACGTCCGGGTGGTCGACGACAAAGTAAGCGAGATCAAGTTCTCCGGCCGCGGTTGCGCGGTCAGTCAGGCGTCGACCTCGATGCTGACCGAAATGGTCGAGGGCTTGCCGCTCGACGAGGTAAAAGCGCTGACCAAGGACGACCTGCTCGAAGAGCTCGGCATCCCGGTCAGCCCCGCCCGCATGAAGTGCGCGCTCCTCGGACTCAAGGTCCTGAAGGCGGGCATCTACGGCATCGACCACCTCGACGAAGGATTGAAGTAGCGCTCATTCGCCCGGGGTTGAAGGCCCGGGCTACAACAGACCAGCCCTTCCAGGGCTCTTGGTCGCTCGAGCGCGCCCACCCCAACGTCATCCTGAGCGAAGCGAAGGATCTCGCTCTTGTGAAACACAGGGATGGGCAGGAACAGATTCTTCGACAAGCTCAGAATGACGAATAATCTCGGTCAAAATTACGATTCACGCTAGTTTGGAGTATCAATGTCTGAAGAGTTCTACACGGTTGCCCGTGTGGATGATCTCGCCCCGGGCGAAATGAAATATGTTGAAGTTGGACCGGACGAAGAGCCGATCTGCTTGATCAATCTCGAAGGCGAGTATTACGCCCTCTACGATTGCTGCACCCACGAAGAGGCTTCGTTGTCCGACGGCGAAATCATCGGTGACGAAATCGAATGCCCTCTGCACGGCGGCGCCTACGAAATCCGCACCGGCATCCCCGCCGCCTTCCCCGTCGTCGTCCCCGCCCGCACCTATCCAGTTCGCGTCGTCGGCGACGAGGTGCAAATTTCGCTGAATGGCGGATGAGCCTACGCCGCTTCGCGGCGAACGCGGCCCTAAAGGGACCACGCTCAAAAAACGAAGCCGGCTAAAGACCGGCTAAACACGAGAGGGGTCAGACGCATTCGTCGTAGGGGTGTTTGGCGAACGCCCTCTTTCCAACACGATGCTGTCCATTGGCCACAATGCGGCCTGCAACTGGGCGTTCGCCAAACACCCCTACAGAGAGATTGTCGCCTGCCGGCGTTCTCAGCCCCGATGGGCGGCTTCGTCAACATTAGCGACGGTCTTCAGGCCGTCGGTCGCGGCTACCCCACCACAGTGTCGAATAACCGGCCGAGACCAAACGTCACCGCCGCGGCGGAAAGGCCGAACAACACCTGGCGACCGCCCGACACCCACGCGCTGCGGCCGGTGATGATGGTGATGCCAGCGCCGATGACGAAGAGAGCGATGGCGCTGAGGGTGATGCTGGCGAAGACTGCGCCAGTGCCGCCACCAAATATGTACGGCAGGACTGGGAAGATTGCGCCGATTGAGAAGAGAACGAAGGAGGAGATCGCGGCAGTCCACGGAGAACCGCCTAACTCCTTCGGATCGACCCCGAGTTCCTCCCGAACGAGCGTGTTCAGCGCGGTTGTGTTGTCTTGCATCAGGGTGGTGGCAAGCTCTTGCGCGCGGTCGGGCGGGAGTCCTTTCGCCTCATAGATCAGCGCAAGCTCGTCGCGCTCCCCCTCGGGAGCCGTTTCCAACTCCTGCTTTTCGAGGTCGATCTGATGCGCATACAGCTCGCGAGCGCTTTGCACCGAAATCCATTCGCCCATCGCCATCGAGAGCGAACCTGCCAGCAAACCGGCGACGCCGGTGATCAGGATATCCTTCGAACTGAGGCTCGCTCCGGCGACACCCATGACGAGGCTCAAGTTTGAGACAAGACCGTCGTTCGCGCCGAGCACGGCGGCGCGCAAAGCATTGCCGCCGGCCGCAAAATGGCGGCCCTCGAGTTGCGCGATCTCCGGACCTTCAAGCCCGCCAACACCAGCGCGATTGATCTGGCGAAACAGGCGGGCGTGGGATTGCTCATCGGCCGGCATCCCAGCATCGACCGCCTCTGGCTGGCCCTGGTAGCGATTGCGATCCGCCTCTTCGTGGGAAGTAACCGTTGGCAAAATGAACGTTGGGCCGAACCGCCGCGCCAATTCCATCAAGACCCGCGTGCGCCAGCCCGGCTCTGTCGGGAGGTCGCCGGCGCCCGCGTCTGTCAGCTTTGTTTTCCAGATGTCGCCATGGCGCATCTCCGTTTCCGCGAGCCGCCGGTAGACCTCGGCCAGCGATTCCGACGACTCAACCTCGGCCAGCGTCTGGTACAGCGACGCGCCATCAATCTCGGCCTGCAGGTTAAGGCGATACCGCTTGAGGTCGTCTGCACTCGCTGCCATCACTCACCTCGTTTCCAAGAAGCGATCCGGTTGTTCCGCCGAGATGATATTCGTTAGGTTGAAACACCCAGAGGGAAGCGCACAGAAGAAAGCCTCCCCGAGGCTGAGCACGGAGCCGGTTTCGGCGCACCGTCGTCTCTAGTCTCGGAGAGGCTTTCTCTTTTCAACGCCAGGTCCAAACCCTGGTGAACGGCTACTCCATGGCAACCAGAACTGGCTTCTCGTTCGGAGCTGCGGCGGTCACCGCGCGAGGCTGCGGGTTGCGGACCATGACGGCGAGACCAGCGGCGATGAGACAGGCAATCGCGCCGACTATGAAGGTGTTATGGATCGAATCGACGAAGGCGAGTTGGACATTGTGCCAGACGGTATTGAAAAGGTCGGCTGGGACGATGCCCGGCAAGAGTTCGAATTGGCTCTGCTTTGACACCGCGACGACTTGCTCTTGCAAATTAGCCGGCAAGTTCGCTGTTTGTATCTGGTCCGCGACATTGACACCGAGGCGGTTTTGCAGCACCGAGCCGAGGACTGCAATGCCAAGCACTTGCCCGAGATTACGGGCAGTATTGAGCACACCGGAGGCGCTGCCCGCGATCCGAGGCGGCACCTCACCCATTGACGCCGCGGTCATCGGCGAGAAGGTCATGCCCATGCCGAAGCCCGTTATGACCAGCGCCGGGAAGAGCGTCTTCCAGGTCGTGTCGAGATCGATCCGGCTGACGATGAACAGGATCCCTCCGGCCATCAGTAAGAGGCCCGTGACCATGATCCAGCGCGCGCCGATCTTGTCGGTAAATCTTCCGGCAAAGGGCGCTGCAACCATGATCATGATCGACATCGGCGTCATGGTGAGCCCCGCACGGATCGGGGAAAACTCGAGCACTTGCTGCAGGAAGATCGTCATCGGGAAGAAGATGCCCAGCATGCCGAACGTAACAATCAGCGATATGGTCGTGCCGAGGCTGAAATTGCGGATCTTGAAGAGTTCCAGCTTCAGCATCGGATCGGTTGTTCGCCGCTCCCACCAGATAAAGGTAACCATCAGAATCGCCGCGGCCAGATACATGCCGAGGATCAGCGGGCTTGTCCAGCCCTTCTTGTTTCCTTCGATGCTGGCGTAGACGAGCGCGAAGATCGAGGTGCCGGAGAGGACAAGCCCACCCCAATCGATTCGATTGGTGGCCAGCGGATCCTTCGATTCAGGAATGATCTTGAACGCGGCCAGAATCGAAAGCGCGCCAACTGGAAGGTTGATCAGGAAGACCCATTCCCAGGCAAAGTTCGTGACAATGAGACCGCCTATCACTGGACCGATCACCGCGCCAAGCGCAGTCACGCTTCCCCAGATGCCGAATGCGGTTCCCCGTTTCTCAGGTGGAAACGCGACGGTCAACAGCGAGAGAGTCTGCGGCATCATCAACGCGCCGCCAACCCCTTGCAGCACACGGGAGGCAATCAGAAAGTTGATGCCGGCGATGTTGAGCGTGTCACCGACCCAAGCCGAAGTCGCGCACAGGCCGGACGCAATGGTGAAGATCGACATGCCGAGAATGAAGAGCTTCTTCCGGCCGTAGACGTCGCCAAGTCGGCCGAACGATAGGAGCAGCACCGCGTAGGTCAGAATGTAGCTATCGAGCACCCATTGAATTTGGTTGAGATTCGCGCCCAGACTCTCTTTGATTTTCACCTGCGCGTTGTTGACGATCGTTGTATCCAGCAGCAGCATAAACACCGCTGTACAGACGACGATCAGAATCAACCACGGATTTTGTTCTTTTTGCTGTTGCTGCACTTGCTGTGGCGCTGCCTTAGGCCTCGCCTCTCGCTCTTGAACCGCTGCTTGCGCCATTCTCCTCGAAGTCCTTTCGCCACGACCCCAATCGTGTCTTCCTGTACGAGATTTACGATCTCGAAGTTTCTTGCATGAGATGTGTGTTCGCCGGCTGCGTTACTGACTCGCCGAGGACGTCTGCCAGCGCCCGCAACGAGCGCACAAAAACCGGCCGTTCCTTCGGTGTCAACCGCATCAATGCGGTCCGCACCTGGTGACGCCGGATCTCGTACAGTTCTTCGGCGTGGGCCCGCGCTTGGGGCGTTAGCTCGACCAGCACTTGACGACGATCAGCCGGATTAGCCTTTCGCTCAACCCAGCCCTTTTCGTCCAATTGTTCGACCAACTCCGACGCGGTTGGCAACGACACACCAACCGACGTCGCAACTTCGCTGATCGTGCCACGACCATAGTGATAGAGATGACCCATCACCTTCATTTGGCCCAGCGTGCAGCCCCGCCGCTGAAGCTGGTCCATCATTCCTGCATAAAACAGCTTCCCGATTTTGGGGAAAATTTCAGTTGCCTCGTCGACGAGGACTTCATCGTCCATGGGTGATCCTTGCTTCGGTGAATAATTCGTATCCCGAATAATACGGAGATCGAAGGATTGTGTCAACGGGCATTGTTGTGTGGGTTACGCGCAAGATTGAATTGCCGGTGCATCGACCGCTCACGGGATAAATCCCCGGGCTCATCCAAACGAAACCCTCCTGGGCAGAGAGAGTGGCCGCGAACCGTTCGTTGTAGGGGCGTGTGGCGCACGCCCTGTTTCGAATTCGACCCCGGTTTGTCAATTGCCATCCCCATTCGTTACCACGCGGGCGTGCGCCACACGCCCCTACGAAATACCGCGCTCCGAAGTCACGAATTCAGCCCCCGGAGGATGGATTCGTCGGGGTTAGCGACGGTCTTCAGGCTGTCGAAATGATCGAGATTCGAACGTCAATCTTCGATTACATATTTCCTGGTCTCAGTCAAAAAGGTAAACGCACCCGGATCGCGTCGGAAAAGCTCGATCAATGGCGCGCCCATCAGAAGTTCTTTGGGCCAATTTGACCCAAATGCTATCTCGGGCGGATAGGGCGTTGGGTAGCGGGGATTCGACTCGATCGCGAATCCATCACCGTCGCTAACGACGTAGAAAGCAAGGCCTCGCATATGACGGTAAAACTCGTAATCATTAGTGCAAACAGACGCGATCAAATCGCACACGACAAGCGGCTCCTCGCCCAAATTTTCGGTAGCGTGTCCGTAATCACCTGGAATGATGATGCGCTCGGCTGGCCCACATATTTGCACGAGGGCATCTCTCGCACCAACAAATCCCAGGTTGTGAGTCATGAACGCCGCTTTGCCATATACGACTTCATAGCACTCAGGGTAAATGATCCAATCTGGCCGCCGTTGTGGCGATGGCCGGCGGTTTTCGTGAACTCGCGGCCAATGAGTCTGGGCAGCGTCACGGTCAGGTCATACCGGAGACCGTGCTGCTCCAGGAGCGCGCGATCGGCGACCGTGCCGACACCCCGGTACGTGCGGTAACAAACGCGGTCGTCGGTGGCAGCTTCAGGTTCGGCGAGAACTTCGCGCAGTTGGGATAGGCGGCGTTCGCCCCTTTCGCCGAGATCGACTTCTCCGGTCGCCTGAAGCTCTCCGGTGTCGAGATCGAGGGCGATGGGCAGACCGGATTGTGCCGAAAGATCAACCAACATTGAGGTCATTCCAGATTCGCGTGGCGGGCGACAAGATCGTCCTGCTTCGCGGGGGTGAGGTCAAGCACGATCGCTTCGCACAGCACGAGCGTGCATTGTTCGAACAGCGAGGCTCCATATTGCGCGGTCTTCACCGCGCCCGATCTGCGTTTGTGCTGCGTCGGCACGGTCACTTTCACCTTGGCGATCTGACCAAGTCGACTCGCGGGTTCGGCAGTGAACGCGGCAATCGTCGCGCCCGCCGCCGATGCTTTCTCGGCGAGAAGACAGGTGACCGCGGTTTCGCTCGATCCCGAGCAAGCGATCAGCAAATCGCCAGACTCGATAGCCGGGGTTGTCGTCTCGCCGACGACAAAGGTCGGGATGCCAAGATGCATCAAACGCACGGCAAGCATGCGCATGATGAGGCCGGAGCGGCCTTCGCCGAGGACAAACGCTCGCCTCGCCTGCTGAATCGCCGCAAACATCCCGGCCAGTTCCTCGGCGTTCGCTTCGGCGATGACGGCTTGTTGTTCGCGGAGAATGGTTTCCGCATTTTTGCCGATCGTGGTCATGGATGTCGTTCCGGCGCCGGGGCAAAGAGGGCAGGGAGTCGCGGGTCATCCCAACCCGAAAAAACGAGGTCAGCATCGGGGAACTCTTCACGAGACGTCGTGATCGCTGCCACATACATACCGGCAGCGCGGGCCGCCGCTACGCCTGCAAATGCATCCTCGAAGACAACGCATCGTTCCGGCGCGACCTCGAGCCTCTCGGATGCGAGGAGAAAAATCTCCGGCTCCGGTTTGCCATTGGTGATGTCGTCGGCCGTCACAATCGCCTTGAAATAGTCGAGCAACCCGAGTTCGTCCAGCATCCGGGTTGCGGAGTGGCGACGAGCGGAGGTCGCGACCGCCTTCGGGACGTAGTAAAAGCGCGTCAAGAATTCGCGCACACCCGGCAGCGGTTCGACATTCCCCGCGGCAATGTCCCAAAAGGCCGTGATAAGGCGGTGCGACGCTTCTTCCGCTTGTTCTGGACTGAACCCAAATCGTTCGCGGGTCGTCTCCCGGCTTGGTCGACCCGAGAGATACTGGTCATATTCCGCATCGTCAAAGTCGATGCCCATTTCTCCCAGCGCGCGAGCCCATGATCGCCGGTGCAACGGCTCGGTGTGGACGAGTGTGCCGTCCATATCGAAGATCGCCGCCTCGAATGGCCCCGGATCATCGTCTTCCGCGCCAATAGGTTCGCGGTAGTGACTCGTCATCTCATCATCGCTTGCTTCAACGTTTTGGCAATTGCGGCTGGATTCGGCGCGCCGGTAATTGCTGAGCCAACGACGACAATTGCCGGATTTGATTGCAATACAGCGTCAATCGTCGCGGGCGAGATCCCGCCCGCCGCGCATAAGGGCAGATTGGTTGCCACCGCAACTTCAGCGAGGTCGCTCGCTGGTCCATCTTTACCTATTCGCGTTTCATCGGTCCCGGCGTGAACGCCGAGGTAGGCGACACCCAATGACTCTAAGGTCCGCGCTCGCGCCGCTTTGTCCGGAACGCCAATGAGATCGGCACAAACCTGTTTTCCCCGCCGCTCAGCTGCCGCCACCGCCGCCGCGATCGTGGCGTCACTTGCGCAGGCGAGCACAGTCATGATGTCAGCGCCGGCGTCGAACGCCAGATCGGCCTCATATTCGCCGGCGTCCATCGTCTTCATATCGGCCACGATGAGCTTGCGTGGGGATGCCTCGCGCAAACGCATCACCGATTTGATTCCCTCACGCTTGATCATCGGCGTGCCGGCTTCGACGACATCGACATGGTCGAGCAACGACGGGCAACAATTGCACCGCATCATCGACCGACGTAGCGTCAAAAGCGATTTGCAACAGGGTCATTTCCGATTCGCAAACCTCCACGACTCAACTGAGTCCCACGGTCCGGTCTCCGTAGCGGCGTACGGCTGTACGCCTACGTCGTGATCGCGGCCATTCCCATCGGGAACCGGGGTGGTCATCAACCCCAGGCGCACAGCCGTGCGCCGCTACAGAACACGTGGCACGCGATCGCCGCGAGCAGATTGTACCTACCCGAGGCCGGCGTCTCGGGCGCGAAGGATCGCTTCGGTGCGGTCGGCAAGGTGGAGCTTGCCGAGGATGTTGCTAACGTGGTTGCGGACAGTCTTCGGGCTAAGGTAGAGGCGGTCTGCGATGCCGGTGAATCGCATCCGGTACATTCATCCTTGGTTGCGAGGCGTCCCACCGTCGCCTGTCCGTAGTCCTGTCCAATGTCCCGATCCTATTGGGACGCGGGACGGGACGCTGGGTTATCCTGTGCGGCTGCAATTCGCCCGGGAGGAGGAATGAGCGTGGTCGAGCGAGTGTCGTTCAATGAAGAAGTGCGCGAAATCTGGAATCAGAACGCCGAGTTTTGGGATGAGCGGATGGGCGAGGGGAACACGTTTCACCGACGACTCGTCCTGCCATCGATCGAACGGCTCTTGACACTACAGCCAGGCGAAGAGGTGCTCGAAATCGCCTGCGGCAATGGTCAGCTCGCCCGTCAACTGACACGACTTGGCGCACGAGTGGTCGCCACGGACTTCAGCAGCGCCCTAATTGACATCGCTCGCACACGGACCGAACAGGATCCAGAGCTAGCTGGCCGGATTACCTTTCAGGTGATCGACGCGACAGATGAAACGGCGCTCCTCGCGCTCGGTGAGCGCCGATTCGACGCTGTCGTCTGCAGCATGGCAATCATGGACATGGCCGAAATCGGCCCGATGCTCCGGGCAAGCGCCCGCCTCCTCAAACCCGACGGCCGGTTCGTCTTCGCGATTTTGCATCCATGTTTCAATCATGCCGGAACGATTCGCTCCATTGAGATTGAAGATCGCGACGGCGAAATCGTGCGCACGTTTGGCGTCAAAGTCGTGCGCTACCTGACGCATGCGCCATCCAAAGGGCTCGCGATGGTTGGGCAACCGGTTCCCCACTATTACTTCGACCGTCCTCTGAGCGTCTTGTTCGGTGAAGCGTTCACCGCCGGGTTCGCCGTTGACGGGCTCCTTGAACCATCATTTACCCCAGAAAACGACGAGAGCCGGACGTCAGAATGGCAGGTGCACCGGGAAATGCCGGCGGCGCTGATCGCCCGGCTGCGATTGCTGCGGCCGGGCATGTGATACGGTCTAGCGAACACATGCAAAATCAAACAACGATCGATTAGCGCGCGAGTGGGAAGTGGGCATGCGATGACAGACGCGTGGGATGTGCGACTGAATGACGTCGAAGTGGTGCTCGAACCGGGTGGCAGCGGGAGGATTCCGTTCCAACCGCTCGTACAAGGTCTTCGAATCATGCTCAGCGTCGCGGCGTTAGAAAAACTTGCGCAGCAAGGAGTTGCGTTCGCCTCGACCAAGGCGCCGGTTGAGATCACCTTGACCGGAGTGCGCATCGTCGACGACACGATCGAAATCGACACCCATGCCGGCAAGGGATTTCTCGGCGCTGACCTCTCAGCCCGTCTCGGCCTATCCGTTCTCGACGGCCAAGAGATTCGAGTCGCGCTGGTCGGACTCGACGCGCCAAAATTCATTCCTGTCGCGCCGATGCTGAACAAAGCCATGGCCAAAGCCGCCGAGGTGCCCGGCGTGCGCCTCGATCCTGCGTCCGACCGTGCGGTCCTCGTCGACCCTGCCGCCATCCTCGCCCAAAACGGTCTCCCTGCCCGCCTCGCCCACGGCGTCTGGACCACGAACGTTGGAAACGACGGTGTCGAGGTCGCGTTTGGCGGCGGGTGATGGGAAGGCGACAGACGAGCTCAATTCCCTCACCCCCAACCCCTCTCCCCGTGCGAGGTAAGGGAGCGCGCTCCTTGAACTGATGCAATCGCTCCGACCCTTTCCCACCGTCATTCCGAGCGAAGTCGAGGAATCTGTCTCTGGTTAACGCCGACATTCGTCCTCGTAACGCCGCCCCGGGAATCAATTCCCGGCAGCGAACGGAAGTCGGTTGATGACGTTCGCTTAACTACCGGGCGCACCCGCCGATCCGCCCGGGAATCAATTCCAGGGCTACGGAACGGAAGTCGGCTGAAGCCGGACTGGAGATGGCGCACCGGTGTGTCCAGGAATGAGGTGAACGCCATAAACCGACTCGCGGAGACCGCCGCCTCGTCGTTCCGTAGGGGCGTAAGGCTTTACGCCCGCGAGATGAGCACGACCGCCGCATGCTTGCACCCTGGTGGTCAACATCCCTGGGCGCCCAGCCGTGCGCCGCTACGACGGAATCATTCCAAGGCTGCCTCGAGTGCGGTCCTGGAGGGACTTGGTTTTCTTTGCCGGGTACCCTCTGGGTGATTTCAACCCCCTGGTGGACTGCCAGATTCCTGCACTAACAAGAGACAGATCCTTCGACTCCGGCTTCGCCTCCGCTCAGGATGACGAGGCAAGGTGGCGGCTGCGCCTCTGCGCAGGATGACGGGAGGGTGTTCGTGCCCTCTCTCCGCGCATCAGGGAGAGGGCAGCCGAGGTAGCAACGGGTGAGGGTTGTTTGACTTACTCCACCACTCTTTAGCATCCTCAGGCGACTCTCAGCGTACAATCGGCAAGGCGATCCAAATCGATCCGTACGCGGAGAGGCGCATGATCCGAATTCACCTTTCCTGGACACTCATGCTCCTCACTCTCCTCACGGTCCTTGCAATCCCCGCCGAAGCCGCACCCATCGACGAACCCGTGCAAGTCGTTGATATCGGGGGACGGCATCTCGCGCTGCGGTGCTCCGGTGAAGGCAGCCCAACTGTGATTCTTGAAGCTGGTCTGACGGCGAGTTCCCTCTCCTGGCATTTCGTCCAACCGGGCGTCGCCAAATTCATTCGAGTTTGCTCGTACGACCGGGCAAATCTCGGGCGGAGTGATCGGGTCGAGGGAACCAGAACAGCGCAAGATGCCGTGGACGATCTCGCGGCGCTACTCAGCGCCGCGCACATCGCGGGACCATACATCCTGGTTGGCGCGTCATTTGGTGGTCACATCGTTCGGCTCTTTGCTGCCCAACATCCCGGCGAGATTGCTGGGATCGTGCTTGTCGATGCGTCCCACGAGGATCAGGATGCGCAAATGGCGAAGGTGCTTTCGCCGACCCAGATTCAGGCTCTGGATCTGTCTGCCTCTCGCAATATTGAGCATATGGATACCGCCGCGAGCGACAAAGAGGTGAGGGCGATCCGCGACCTTCCCACCGTGTCGCTCGTCGTCATCAGCGCCGGGCAGGATAAACCGGTTCCTCCTGGGTACCCGGGCATGGCGTTAAACGAGGTGTGGCGACGGCTGCAGCGAGATCTCACCAAGCTCTCCACGAATAGCGTTCAACTGGTCTCCAGGAAGAGCGAGCACGATATCGCGGTCGATGAGCCGGAACTCGTAGTGAGGGGCATTCGCCTCGCCTTCGACGCGTTTCTCTCGGGCCAGCCGTTGCCAAAATCCCGACAGTAGACATTTGCCGATTCCACCTATGCAGAAAGCGCCGGTCGGTGACCGGCGCCCTTTGGCACGGCGTCAAATAATCTCAGTTGGGACAGAACTACCCCAGCTTGTGCCAGTCACCAACAGTTGGGTTACTTGATTATTCGTTCTGCTGCGAAGGCAACCACACCAAGACCTTCGACACCAATTGCGCGGGGCTCGAGATGAAGACTCGTGACGTTGATTCCCGCGAATGGGCGGAGATTGAAGAGGCGCAAGAGGTGATCCTGCGGCCGGTTGTATCCCTTGATGATTGGCGTCACCCAAGACACCACCTCGACCGAGACCGTAATCGGTCGGGAATCGTCGGTCTCAGCGCGGTACGCCCGAATGAATCGCTCCGCTGCCGTTCGTCCCACCACTACAGCACTTTCGCCGACCGCCTGACTCATCGTCGCCTTGTCGATGATGTCATCCGCGCCGGCCGCACGGATGGTGAGCGCCGGCGCCGGCTCATTCGCCTGCGCCTCGAGCTGCGGCGCGAGAATTCCATCGACGATGTCTTGCACCGCGTCGAGATCAGCACTCATGACAACATCGCCGTCGCCGGTGTAGCTTGGAATGACAAACGAGCCCGGTGGATAATCACCAGTGCCGTCACTCAGCCGCTGCTTTTTCAGCAAGATCGCCGGGATGCCCGAGATAGCTGAATACATCGCCCCCACGGGATAGCCGGACATCCCCGGCACGAGTAGCACATCGACTCGCGATTGCTTTAAGTGCGCGGCCGCTTCCTGAATATGCAGTCCAACGAATTCCGGCCGGACCGCGGTCTTGAGCAGGCTCCCATATTCGATGCCGGCGCCACCTCCGGGAAAAATCTTGGTCGTCCCTAGCCGGAGGAGACCGCGAAGAAGCAGTTGCGACCCAGGACTGAGCGTCGATGTCGCAATCGCGTGCTCACTCTCGGCGTAAGGAATCGCGTGAAACAACTGAAGCTGTGGTGTGGCGATGACCTGTTCCGGCGGGCGTTCGTATCGCGGCAACGCTGCCACGTCGGCGATCAATTCCGTATGCTCAATCCGAACCGAGGCCCGCTCGCTCACCAACACCCCCTAAACGCAAAATGATCCTCGTATGATAGGTGATTGGGAGGGGTTGAGATTACGCGGTTGCACCGCGACCGACGGCCTAAAGACCGTCGCTAACATAACGAAGCCACCCTCCGGGGGCTGAGATGTGTCGCGCGAACCGTTCTCCGTAGGGGCGCAAGGCTTGCGCCCCTACGCGAAATGTGCGTTTCGCCTCCACGCTTCTTAGTCCTGGAAGGGCTGGTAGGTCGTAGCCTGGGCCTTCAGCTCTGGTGCAAAATGGTAGCGCGGTTGAGTTTCATTCTCAATCAAGGAAGGTCAGATCCCAATGCCAACCATGCTCGTCAAGAATGCTGATTTCCTCGTCACGATGGACGATTCAGGGACGATCTTGCCGAGCGGGGGGCTGTTTGTCGTCGACAACGTGATCAGGCAAGTTGGTCCCGTCATCGATCTGCCGAGCGAAGCGGACCAAATCATCGACGCCCAGAACATGATTATCCTGCCGGGTATGGTCAACACCCATCACCACTTCTACCAAACCTTGACGCGCAATGTCCCGGCGGCGCAGAACGCCAAACTCTTTGATTGGCTGGTCACGCACTACCCAATCTGGGCAGGTCTCACGCCGGAGGCGATCGCGGTCAGCACGAAGATCGCTGTCGCCGAATTGATGCTTTCCGGCTGCACAACCACAAGCGATCACACCTATCTTTGGCCAAACGGCGCCAAACTGGACGACCAGATCGAAGCCGCGCAGGAACTCGGCATCCGCTTTCATGCCGCCCGCGGTTCGATGTCGGTTGGCACGTCCAAAGGGGGGCTGCCTCCAGATAGCGTCGTCGAGGACGAAGACGAGATCCTGCGCGATTCGCGCCGGGTGATCGAGTCCTATCACGACGCGACCCGCTATTCGATGCTCCGCATCGTGCTCGCGCCCTGTTCGCCCTTTTCCGTCTCGGCCGATCTCATGCGCGAAAGCGCGGCCCTGGCCCGCTCGTATGGCGTCACCAGCCACACCCATCTCGCGGAAACGGTCGACGAAGAGGATTACTGCCAAGAGACCTTTGGTTGCACGCCGGTCGAGCTTGCGGAAACGCTCGGTTGGTCCGGGCCCGATGTCTGGCACGCGCACATGGTCCACGCCCATCCCGACGAGATCATTCGCCTCGGCATGACCCGGACCGGCATCGCCCATTGCCCGACCTCGAACATGCGCCTGGCGTCCGGGATCGCGCCGGTGCAGTCCTGGCTCAGCGCAGGCTGCAAGGTGGGATTGGGGGTCGACGGCTCCGCCTCGAACGATGGCAGTCATCTCCTGGCTGAAGCGCGGCAGGCGATGCTCCTGCAGCGCGTCGGCCGTGGTCCGGCCGCGCTGTCGGGACTGGACGCATTGCGGATTGCGACCCGAGGCGGCGCCGAGGTTCTTGGCCGCGACGACATCGGCCAGCTCGCCCCCGGCATGGCCGCCGATTTCATTGGCTACCGCCTTGATACTCTTTCGCTCGCCGGTGGCGCCGTGCACGATCCCCTCGCCGCCCTGGTCTTCTGCCAACCGCCGCTGGTCGATCTGAGCGTCATCAACGGCAAAATCCGGGCGAAAGACGGCCACTTGGTCGAAGTCGACCTAGCTCCGATCGTCAAACGACACAACGAAATCGCCCAACTACTTGTTCGAGGCGAACTTCCGACGAAGAAGTATGCCTAGACCATCTATCAGGGATTACAGACGGGGAATCGGGACGATGCGATATTCTGACAGGAAATGCACTCGGCGCAACGCCTCATACCTCTTGAAGGAATCTCGATTTGACGGGCAAACAAGGAGATGTCGATGACCGTATCCGCTCCAAACGCCTCGACTCTGACATTCATCGAAGATGAGGCGGCGCTACGGGCATTAATTGGCGAACCGGGCGATCGGGCGCGGCGAAAGCAACTCCCGATGCTCGATCACTACGCCCGCGATTTCATCGCACATTCGCCGATGGCGATGTTGGCGTCCGCGGCCGCCGATGGCTCCAGCGATGTTTCTCCTCGCGGAGACAGCCCAGGTTTTGCCCTGGTGCTCAACGAGAAGCAGCTTGCGATTCCCGAGCGCCCGGGCAACCGCCGCGCCGATAGTTACACCAACATCTTGCGAAACGGAGGCGTCGGGCTTCTTTTCCTCATTCCTGGGATGGAGGAAACCCTTCGCGTCAATGGCCGAGCTCGCTTGGTCCAGGACGCGCCGTGGTTTGACGACATGGTGGTTCAGGGCAAGCGCCCGATCCTCGCCATCGTTGTCGATGTCGAAGAGGTCTATTTCCACTGCGCCAAAGCCTTTCGCCGGTCCCAACTCTGGGATCCTGCAACGTGGCCCGATCGCGCAACCCTTCCGACGCTTGGGCAAATTCTCAAAGACCAAGTCAACCTCGAGAAATCCGCCACCGAGCTCGATTGTGACCTGGAAGAGGCCTACGTCAAAACATTGTATTAGCGCTCGTTACGCATCTTAAGCAGTTGCAAAGCGGTCCACGGCGCGGACGAGATCGTCGATCATTTCATCGCCGCCATGGCCTTCGTCCCGCACGATGAGTTCGCTGTTGGGCCAGGCTTTGTGGAGTTTCCAGGCTGCTTCCAGTGGCGAGCTGACGTCCAATCGCCCGTGGATGAGCACGCCGGGGATGTGCACGATCTTGTTCATTCCGGCGAGTAGTCCACCCGCGGGCAAAAACCCGGAGTGCTTCCAGTAGTGGATAACAAGCGTGGCGAAGACCTTGCCGAATTCCGGGTCGCTGAAAATAGGATCTGGCACATGCTTCGGATCGAGCGAGATATGCGTGTCCTCCCACGCGCACCAAGCGCGGGCTGCCTCTTCGCGAACGGCCGGGTCGGGATCGGTGATCAACTCGTAGTAGGCGTCGATGATCCTCTGCCCAGGTTTCCGCTTTGATGCCGTTTCAAACTCCTCCCATTCCTGCGGGAAGATGCGTCCCATCTCCTCCGTGATCCACTCAACACTGCGCGCGGAGGTTGTACCGACGGCAAAGAGGGCGATTTCGCTGACTCGATCAGGATGCGCCTGCGCGTAAGCGAGAGAAAGCGTCGTTCCCCAGGAAAGACCTGTGAGCAGCCACGTATCGACGCCGAGATGCTCGCGCAGCGCCTCAATATCGGCAATCAGCGCTTGAGTCGTGTTCGTCGCAAGGTCGGGCGCGCTGGGATCGGTGACGAGGGGCCGGCTCCGCCCGCAACCCCGTTGCTCGAACCCAACGATCAGGAATTTGTCGGGGTCAAACCGTTTCCGGTATCCCGCTCCCATTCCACCACCAGGCCCGCCATGGACGTGAAGCGCTGGCTTCCCGTTCGGATTGCCCGACATTTCCCAATAGATCTCGTTGCCGTCACTGACTGGGAGATACCCGGTGGCAAACGGTTCGATCGGAGGAAACATGGCGGCGTTTTCTCCCAGCAGGAGCCGACGGCCTAAAGACCGTCGCTAACCCTGACGAAGCCACCCTTCGGGGGCTAATTCCGATACCATGCTCGTTCTCAGTAGCGGCGCACGGCGTGCGCCCTCGTGGTGACAACGGTGGTTGGCATTAGCAAACGGGTGAGTCTTCGCGCCAACGCGTACGCCGTACGCCGCTACGGAACTCGTGGCCCGCGACTACGCTCTCGGTCCCGGAGGGACTAGGTCGGGATTGGCCCAGGGGTTTAACCCCGGGACCACCAAACGGCGACTCACGTATTCAGATCATCCCCGTTCCTCCCGTACATATGGTCGCCCAAGCACAGCAGGCGCGCCGATCCGTCGCCGTGCAGATTCCCGTGTGGCGAGCACGAGCACAAGGATCGTGAAGAGATAGGGGAGCATGCTCAGGAAAGAACGTCGAGATGTCGATGCCGGCGGTTTGCAGGCGGAATTGGCCGGCTTCGACGCCGCCGAAGAGATAGGCGCCGAGCGCGGCCCGGAGCGGATTCCAGCCGGCGAAAATCACCAGCGCAACCGCGATCCAGCCCCGACCGGCGGTCATGTTCTCGATCCAACCGGGATTCGTACCGAGCGAAATCGCCGCCCCGCCGAGTCCGGCCAGCGCTCCACCCAGGATGACATAAATGTAACGAATACCGGCCACACTGACGCCCATCGCGTCAGCGGCCTCGGGTCGCTCGCCAACAGCCCGCATGTAGAGGCCCTGGCGAGTTCGATAGACATAAAACCAAAGAAACGGCGCCAGCAGGTAGGAGCAATACACCAGCGCACTCTGCTGAAAGAAGATCTCGCCAATGCGCGGAATATCGCCAAGAAGGGGAATGGTGACATCCTTGAACTGATCGGGAGCCGATTTTCCGGCCAGATCCTTCCCGAGATAGGACGAGAGACCGGCGCCAAAGAGGGTCAGGGCGAGACCGCTCACCACTTGATTGGCGCGTAGGGTGATGGTCAGGAAGGCGTGGATCGATGCCATCATTCCGCCTACGATCAAGGCCGCGATGGCGCCCACCCAGGCGTTCTTGGAGTGGTAACAGGCGGCAAATCCCGCCAGCGCGCCCATCAGCATCATTCCTTCGACGCCGAGATTGAGCACACCGGCGCGCTCGCAGAGGGTTTCCCCAAGACAGGCATAAAGAATCGCGGTCCCGGCTGGAATCGCCGCCGCCAAGACCGAGGTAATCCAACCGACCGTGAGGACTTCGTTCACGACGCTACTTCCCCCGCCTGTTGTTCGGCTGGAGTGGTCGGAGCGATGGCCGCGTCCCGCCGCCAGACGATGCGATAGCGCGTGAGAATGTCCCCGCCGAGCAAGAAGAAGAGAATTGTCCCTTGCAGCATCGGGGCGACCGCCGAAGAGAGTCCCATGCTCATTTGCAGTTGATCGCCGCCAACGAGCAAAGCCGCCAGCAAGAACGAAACGAGAATGATGCCAAACGGATTGAGACGGCCGAGCCAGGCGACGATGATCGCGGTGTAGCCATAGCCGGGCGACAGATTCGTTTGCAATTGATGGCCGATCCCCGCGATCTCGCTCATGCCGGCCAGTCCGGCGAGCGCGCCGCTGAGCACCATCACCATCACGATCGTTCGTTTGGTTTTCATTCCGGCGTAACGCGCGGCTTCCGCGTTTTCGCCCATGACCGCGACTTCGTAACCCCAACGCGTGCGCCGCATGATCACCCAGATCACGAGGGCGGCGACGAATCCGAAGATCAGCCCGATATGCACCCGCGTATCGCTCCACTGTGGAAGCGCCGCCGCGTCCGGAAATTGCTCGGTGCCGGGGAAACCGAAGCCGTGCGGATCGCGCCACGGTCCATGCACGAGATAGTCGGAAAAGAGGATCGCGACGTAATTCAGGAGCAAGCTGGTGATCGTCTCATTCGCGCCGAGATAGGCGCGAAGCACTCCCGGAATCGCCCCCCAAAGCGCTCCGCCGATCATCCCCGCGATCATCATGGCCGGGATCAGCACGTAGCTCGGCGCATCCGGGATAAAGAAAAGGGCGACCCAGGTGGTGAAGATCGCGCCGAAATAGAACTGCCCCTCCGCCCCGATATTCCAGAGCTGCATGCGAAAGGCGACCGAGACACCGAGTCCGGTGAGCAGGAGCGGCGTCATCTTCACCAGCACTTCGGCAAAGCTGTTCTTGTCGCCGAACGCGCCGCGCAACATGGCGTGGTAGACGTCGATCGGATTCTCGCCCGATGCAAAGAGGACGATCGACCCAGCGAGCAAGGCGAGCAGAATCGAGACGATCGGCACGAGGACACCGATCAGGCGCGACGGCGTCTGCACCCGTTCGAAGCGGATCCGCGGCACATCAGCCATTGACCGCAACCGCCTCGTGCTGATCGCTCAGGCCCATCATCAGCAGGCCAAGTTCTTCCGGATCTGCCTTCGCGGCATCGACGGTCCCGGTGACCTTGCCGTCATAGAGCACTGTGATCCGGGTCGACAAGCGCGAGCAGTTCATCGAGGTCTTCAGAGATCAAGAGGATGGCCGCGCCCCGCGCCATCTGTTCGCGCAACAAACCGTGGATCGTCTCGGTGGCGCCGATATCGACTCCGCGCGTTGGATGAAACGCGACGAGTAACTTTGGTTCACCCGAGAGCTCGCGGCCGAGAAGGAGTTTCTGCTGATTGCCGCCCGAAAGGGTGCTAACCCGCGCCCGCCGGCTCGATGTTTTCACGTCGTAGTCGCGGATCAAGCGGTCGGTAAAGGATGCGATCACTTTGTTGACAAGAAACGAACCGCGCGACAGCGGCGGTTCCTTGTAGTCTCGCAAAATCGCGTTACCGGCCAGGTCCATCCCTTGGATCAGTCCCATCGCGATCCGATCCTCGGGTACATGCGCGACTCCCGCCGCGGCGACGCGATCAGGTGGCTGATTTGTTAGGTTCTTGCCACAGATCTTGATCTCGCCCGCGACCGATGGACGAAGCCCGGTGACGACCTCGGCTAATTCGCGCTGACCGTTCCCCGCCACCCCGGCAACGCCGAGGATCTCACCGGCGCGGACCATCAAATCCACTCCGGCGAGCGCGATCAATCCTTTGTCGTTGACTGCCCGCAGCTGCCGAACTTCCAGCACAACCTCACCCGGCGCGACCGCGAGCCGCGGTTCCTCGGTTGGCTGCTCCACCAGCGACGCCAATTCCCGCCCGACCATCAGGCGAGCGAGCGTGTGCCGGTTCGTCTCGTTGGCATTGACGGTCGAGACAATTTTGCCCCGCCGAAGCACCGTCACCCGGTCCGCTACCGCGAGCACCTCGTCCAGTTTGTGGGAAATGAAGACAACGCAAAAACCGTCCGCGGCCATCCCGCGCAGCGTTTGGATGAGCCCGGCAGATTCTTGTGGGGTCAAGACCGCCGTAGGCTCGTCGAGGACCAGGATCCGCGCACCGCGATAGAGGAGTCGCAGAATCTCGACCCGCTGTTGCTCCCCGACCGAAAGCTGCCAAATGCGCGCCTTTGGCTCGATTTCGAGCCCGTACTGCTTGCTGAGTTTCGTCAGGGCCGCTTCGACCTCGGAGGTGTCGAGAAGCGTTCCCTGATTCGCCCTACCGAGGAGCGCGTTTTCCGCGACGGTAAACGGCTCAACCAGCATGAAGTGCTGGTAAACCATGCCAATCCCGTGATCGATCGCATCGCGCGGAGACTGAAAATTCACCAATTCGCCGTTGATGAGCACCGACCCTTCGTCCGGCTTGTACATCCCGGACAGGATGCTCATCAACGTCGATTTGCCGGCCCCATTCTCTCCAACGAGCGCATGCACTTCCCCAGCACGCGCCGCAAACGACACATTGTCGTTCGCGACAACACCAGCAAATCGCTTGGTGATGCCCCGCATCTCAATCGCATACGGCCTAACTTCGGGAATTTCCTGCATGCCCTAAGCGTAACCGGTACGAGAGGCGAGGACTAGGGATCTTGCCACCAAGGAACCAAGTCGATTTATGAAATTAGCTTCAAACTACTTCGAAGCGCTTGAACATGCGGAAATGATGTCGTGTCGGGCGCTCCAGGTTGCGGCGACATCGAGATTTCGCGCGGCATACGCTTCCGCGAGAAGAGTCTCATCGAGGTAGATGTCGTACTTGTCGCGCTCTTTGTTGGCCACGCGTTTCGCGAGGGCGACGGGGTCAGGCGGCGCCGCCTCTTCGAGCCGGCGAAGCACGGAAAGCAACTTCTCAGCGGGCGTGTTCATGCATTCGATCGCGATCTCATGCTGATTCGCCTCGATCCCTTCGGTTCTGAGAATAACGGCGAGGGTGTTCATGACCAGATCGCCCCGCCAGGGAAAGATGGTCGTGTGACTACCGTGACTGTAGATCGGCGACCGGTCGAGTTGGAGGCGGAAGTAGGCGGTGCGCCCTTCGCTAAGCAACTGCTGGCTGGTCTTGTTGAGATAGGCCGGAACGGAGGTGCCTTCATAGATGGAACGCATCTTCCTTCGAATGCCATCGGCGACTTCTGCTCCTCCGCCTTCGAAATGCGGTGGCCGGCCACCTTTCGCCCGGACTACTTCTATGACCTTCGCATCGTTGTCGACGTTGATAACCCGCCACCGACGGCCAGAGAAGATGAGCAGGTTGCCCTCCTCGACCGGATTGTTGATCGGTAGCGAGCCGAGCGTCTGTCCGTAAGTGACGAGACGAAATTCGGCAGGCGTCTGGAACGCGGCGTAGAAGCTGTAGTGGTTGATCAGTTTTTCGCCGAGACCGCCGGGCAACAGCAAACCGTCCGATGCCTGACTGATAAGATCACGCTCGCCGAGGTCCCGTAGCAGTCGAACGAACATTTCTTGCTTCACCCGCGCGAACGGCCCAGTCGCTGCAGAGCGCGCTGAAGAGCTGTGCCGCGCTCGCCCCGCCATGTTGGGCGATAACCGACAGCACCTGCTGGATGAGGGTGGAGAGATGCAGGCTGGCGGTGTTGGGTGGCTCGTACCATTTTTCGAGGAGCAGCTCGACGACGGCGATGGCTTGCACCAGCTCCGGCCGAAGCTGGTCGATCGGCGACGTTTTCGCGGTCAGTTCCGGCTCGGCCACATACATGCGAAGGACGGCAGGGCCGCCTCGGCGACCGGAGCGGCCGAGCCGTTGCCGGAGCGCCGAGACACTTGTGGGCGCACCAATTTGCCCGATCTCGTCGACCGAGCCGATGTCGATCCCCATCTCGAGCGTCGAAGTGCAGATCGCGGTCGCATAGTGCTCCGTCGATTTCAGCAATCGTTCGACATCCTCCCGATGCTCCTTAGAAAGGTTACCGTGGTGAGCCATGAACTCATTCGGGACGCGAAGGTCCTCAGACATCCGTGTCAGGATATCGGCATAGATCTCAACCTTAGCCCGGGCATTGGCGAACACGAGATTGTCCGCGCCGCGCATGTTCTTGAAGATGTTTTCGGCGATGGCCTTCGTGGCGACCGAATCGTCAACAACCTCTTCGTCGTCGATCTCAGCCAATGCGCGAGAATTGACGGTAAGTTTGGGTTCTGGCGTGACATAGCCGCGCAGGATGAGCTGGATTTCCGTTGAGTCGCTTGGCGCGTCGATGAAGACGACGGAAGTCCCGTTCCCCGGCCGCAAGAACTCATTCGCGATCTCTTGATTCGCGATCGTCGCGGAAAGCGCGATGCGAGGAACGCGGCGGCGGATCGCCAGTTCCACCCGGTGCAGCAGCGACTGGAGTTGGGCCCCCCGTTCCGTGCCGATAAATGAGTGCAGTTCATCGATGACGATATAGCGCAGCCCATTGAGCATGACCGGAACTTGGTGTCCCTGGTTTACGAAGAGCGCTTCCAGCGACTCAGGCGTGATCAACAGAAGCCCGTCGGGATTTTTGCTGATCGCTCGTCGGTCTGTGCCAGTCACATCTCCGTGGCGTCGATGAACAGGCAGGTCAGCGAACTCGCAGAGATCCTGAAGCCGCGTGTACTGATCGTTGATTAGCGCCTTGAGGGGACTGACGTAGAGTGCCTTGAAACCCGTATTCGCCGTTTCCGCTTCCGCCTCAAAGGCCAAAGCCGAGCAGATCGGTAGCCAGGCCGCTTCGGTCTTGCCGCTCGCGGTCGCGGCGCTCACGATGATATCCGACTCACCGGCGAGAACCGGCCCGATGGCTCGCGCCTGCACAGGCCGTAATGTTTGCCAGCCCTGGCGCCAGATCCATTCCTGGACCTTCGAGTGTAGCTGTTCGAATGCCCTTGCGGGGTCGACTGCCGGCTCAGAGCTTGAAGCTGGCAAGCTCATCGTCATCTTCAGGGCTCGCTGAACCGTTGTCCGGTTGCGGCTGCGGCTGCGTTGCTCCCGCGTCGTCGGACGGCTCCAGCGGTTCGAGATCTGGGTTCGATTCGACCGCAATCGGAACCTTCTCGATGAGGTCGTTCCACGTTAATTGCGGATTCTGCTCGAGCACAGCCAACAGATCGAGGAAGCCCTTGATCGTGTTGCGAGGCGTGCGGAAATAGGCGTCACCGATCCGATTCGAACAATGGGCCATGAAGGCACGCAGACCTTCGTCCGGTAACAGGTAGGCGGCGGGATCCCCTGCTGCCTGGACGTTGCGCAGTTTGCCTAGGAGCACATAAAAATCTTCAGGAGTGAGATTCGCCAGCCGAATAACTGGGCCGGTGTAATCGACCAGTCCATCACGCGCAAAGGTGTTTTCGGCCAGACGAGATTGCAATGCTGGATACGAGTAGAGTCCTCGTCTCGAATCCATCAGAAAATCGGGAGTTCCACCAAAGATGAAGCCTAGTCCGACGGCGATGCCCTGTGTGGAGTCGTTGAGGATACGGAGAATCTGCTCGTAGTTTGCGTTCCGCGCTTGACTATTGGCCAGCTTGTAGAGATTGACCATCTCGTCGAGACAGACCAGGAGACCGCCAAACCCGGCTAGGCGAACGAAATAGGCGAACAGTTTCAATTGATCGTAAAAATTCGCGTCGTCGATGATAGTTCGCACGCCCAGTGCGTTCCGAGCGTCTGTGCGAGTCGAATATTCGCCGCGTAGCCAGCGAATAGCGTCCGCTTTGAGCTGCTCGTTGCCAGTGTCATGCCCTTGCCAGTATTTGGCGATAACCTCGGCGAAGTCATACCCTCCGGTGAGCTCTGAGAGTTGCCCCAACTTACGCCGGATGATCGCCTCCGGAGGCTGGCCGGCTGATTGCGCTTCAGACAGCGCCTGGGTAACGAACCGCTCCACGACCGAAGCGATGGCCCCACCTCCGGTTTTGCCCGGGTCGACATGTTCCGCATCAGCTCGGCGTACAGGCTGCGCGCTTGTCCGCCGGTGGCGTGGAGGCGTCGATCGGGTGACAGATCGGCGTGGACAGTAACGAGTTTCTGCTGCAGCGCGATTGAGCGGACGAGATAGAGAAAAAAGGTCTTGCCTGATCCATATTCGCCAATCACAAACCGGATGCAGGAACCGCCGTCATTGATGCGTTCAATGTCCCGTAGCAGGGCTCTGACCTCGTTCACTCGTCCAACCTGAACATGTTGCTGTCCAATTCGCGGGACAACCCCAGCCCTTAACGATTGAATAAGCGCGTCTCGCTCACGTGGCCGGATGGTGGTCGTAGCTGTTTCTGTCATTTGAGCAATTCCTCGAGCGCGTACGCGTTGATGGTCAGCACGTCTTCGCCTTCGATCACCGGCTCATCAGCCTTTTCGAAGGCCGCCTCATTGATCACGTCGATCGCGCCATCCGGCATCAAGTGATATTCGGTGGCGAGGTCTTCGAAATCCGCCCGGTTCCATTCCGACCGTTTGGCGATCGCCCTGAGCAGGAGCGAGTGGGCGCTGTCCAACCCGGCGATGCTCGGCACGACTTGCGCGCTGGTTTCTTGCGTGGGCCGAACAGGGGACACCGCAGACGTGGGAGGTTCCTCGTCAACAAAGAGATTGCTCAACAAGACGGTAACCTCAGCTGTTTCGGAGAGCTTTGCCTGGATCGCCGCGAGGTCTAGAGAGAAGCCGCCTGCGGCCGACGCCGGAGCGATGTTGCCACTGGGTTGCGGCCGCGGCGGAATTTGATACCCAGGTTCTGGAGTCCCACCCGGCCTGACCACAACAGGCTTGACGGCAGGTGAAGGCGTCGTGCCGGTGAGTGACGAATGCAAATGGCTCGTGACGAGGCTCGAGTCAAGACCGAGCATCTGGTAGATCTTGGTCAAGATGGTCACTTCGCCGGGCGACACGACGCCATCGGCGGCCGCGATCGAGACCATCAAGTTGCCGATGCTCTGCCGCATCGGAAAATTCAACCCCTCGAGGCGATTCTTCAGACTGCTCAACTTGATGTCTGCTGTCCACAGCCACATGAGATGGGCTTGAAGGCGGGTTCGCTCCGCGACTGTCAGGCTGAGCGACGACTCGAGGTGTTCGCCCAGGTGATCGATTTCTTGATAAGTCACCTCGCCATCAGCGCCGCCAACCGCGGCAGCAAGCTGAACGAGCACCGTGGCGGCGCTGTATCCCGGAGTTGCTGATTGGGGCGAATCCGGTGGCAATCTGAAAAGCACAACTTGGGTGTCGTTGGACACAGGCGAGCCGCCGAATCGCACATCTGGCTCAATGCCAAAACCAACATTGGCGAGTAACTGAGCGAGCGACACGGCATCGGCCTTGGAAAGCCTCCCAGTTCCGGCCGGTCGCCAATTGCGAACAAGATCGGCCGCGGACAATTTCGCGGCCGAGCGCTGGCCAAGCTGTCTATTCGCCCAATCGAGAAGCTGCTGCGCCGGCCCCGTGGACCGTGACACCAGATCGGGAGGAAGAAGCGCGATCGAAGCCAAATTTCCGGCGCCGTCCGGATTTCGCCCCACCCACCGGCTATAGGCTTCGAGCTCGTTCGTCACGCTTTCGAACAACGCGATGAGTTTTCTGCCGGGCGCTTGCAACGAAAAAATGTCGGGAAGCTGGAGCGGCGGCAAGGAGAGGGCGTTCAGACCCGAGCTGGCGGGATGGTAAGCGAGCCGAATCATCGTCTTCCCCGGTTTGACCGACATCCCTCCGGGAAATTGCTGGTTGTAGCGGATGGTGAACAACGCGGCGAATTCGCTCTTGCACCTGATCGCCGGAGTGCGTGGATTGTTTTCAGGCAAATACCAGGCCCAGGCCAGGGCGAGATCGGCGGGGATAGCCGCGCCGGCCACCGCTCGCTTGCCGAGCTCGAACGAGCAACGTTTGCGGAACGAGAAATCGTTCCGCCCTGAGTTCAGGCGCGGGCAGTGTCCGATTGGTGTACCGCGCAGTCACAACGTCGATCACGTCGATAAAGCCGGTCGCGTAGTGGTGGAACGAGCTGTTCTTCGGGCCATAGAGCCTGAGCAGCTCGGTCATCTCAGCCCGAATCGCCAGCAACTCCGAAGCGAGCGAGCCATTCGGAAAAATGTCGACGAGCACACGACGTTCCAGCCCATACATGAAGAGGAAGACATACCCGATGGGAATCGAAGAAGCTCGCCGCCCTGAGGCTAGCCAACTGAGGTAGGTCTCCCTATTTTCGGGTGTAATTCTGTTGTACGACGGCCAGTAGTCGAGATCCTGGCGCGATCCGGGCGATCTATTGGCGCGGATGTTGAGCTGAGGATCGATCAGCGAAGGTTCCGTTTCCCAGGGTGCGGTTTTAAGACCATATCCAACGTAAACCATGCCGCTCGGCGATCTCATAGCCTTGGATCTTGATGCTCTCGCCTGGCTTGATCCACTGCAGATGCGCCGCCGCCCGCTGCGTGCCGGCCGTCTTGGATGAGCGAACCGCAGTGTTTCCGGGCGCTTTCGCTGCCAGCGGTCGTGAAGACGACCCCTGCTTGGCGCTCGTTCGACTTTGTGTCGCTGGCTGAGCACGGTGAGCGGGCTGCTTGTTGCGCTTGAAGAGCCAGTTGAACAGCCCCATGTGTTGTCCTCTTTTTGACCGAAAATCTAACAATCAACGGCGAAAATAGACTGAGAGCCGGCAGCGAATCGCGAAATATTCCGCGTATCAGCCGAGACTCTACGTATCTATTTCCTCGCCGCTTCGCCAAATTCGACCGGCGAAAGCAATTGTGACTACAAGAAGAGAGTATAACGAGACGTTTTGCCTCGCTACTGAACGTTCATAGAATTGTTAGAGACATGCAATTGTCAATTGATCTACAAATCCACTCTGTGCACTGAAGCACCCTAGCCTCACTACATCACTTTTTCATTCTCACTAGATCGTTCATCGATGAATGTTCTATTGGTCGCCTGCTTCGCGAAGGGCGACTCATCGACTCTAATTACCGCCGACTGAACAACAAAAGTCGGTTGGACAAATGAGCTTCTCGAAGAATTGACCAATACCGAAATCTAGTTAAGGCACAATCTATGACTCGCCACCTACCCGCCGGATGTGAGCGCGGTTCAGCTCGATGCCCCAGCCGGGGCGATCGGGCGGGCGGATGCGGCCATTCTCCGGTAGGGGATCGCCGGTGAAGATGTTGCCCCAAAGCGGAACGATGTCGAAACCGTCGGGACTCATGGCGAGGACTTCTTGAAAGGGAGCGTTGGTAAATGCCATCTGGAAGTGAGAGCTGAACACGCCCGACCCGTGGGGGACGACTGGGAGGTCGTGAGGCGGCGGCCATCGCGGCGATCTTGCGGGCCTCGGTAATGCCGCCGACCCAGGTCAGGTCGGATTGGAGCATATCGACGTGGGCGCGGGCAATCAGTTCGCGGAAGCCGTACCGGGTGTACTCGTGCTCGCCAGTCGTGAAGCGCTGCCACGGACACGCGGTCTTCAAGCGGGCATGCCCATCGTAGTCGTCTGGCGGCAACGGTTCCTCGATCCAGCGAACACGGTAGGAACGGAGAGCATTAGTCAGCTCGATCGCATAAGGAACGTCGAGCGCCATATAGCAGTCGAGCATCAAATCGAAATCGGGACCCACCTCATCACGGGCGCGCGCGACCACGGCAACGTTCGCGTTCAGTCCGTCGATGCCGTCGGCGGGGCCGTGGGGAAGCGGCAACTTGCCGCCAAAGAACCCGAGCTCTTTGTAGCGGGCCGGCTGCGGGCCGGTGACGTAGCACGGAATCTCGTCCTTGGTTGCGCCGCCGAGGAGCTTGTAGACCGGTTCGTCACGCAGCTTGCCGCAGAGATCCCAGAGCGCGAGATCAACGGCGCTGATCGCGCAGATCGCCAGACCCTTGCGACCGTAATACAAGCTGCTGCGCCACATTTGGTCCCAGAGACGTTCGACATCGCGCGGGTCGGAACCGATCAGGAACCGCGAGAGATGGCGCTCGACAATGAGACTTCCGGGCTCACCGCCTTGAGTGATGCCGATGCCTGTTTCACCTGTTTCGGTCACGATCTCGACGATTAGACCGCCAAGCGCGTCAATGCCCCAACTCGTGCGGCTCGCCTTGTATTCCGGGTAGACAGACATGGGATTGGCAATGACGCGAGTCGATGATCCAGTGATTCCCCTGCTGGGCGTGGTAGTCGCCGCCCTCGCGACCAGTCGCGGGGACATAGGTGCGGACTTCGGCTATCCGATATCGATTGGCAGCCATTCAAAATCCTTCATGTTGTACATCTTCGACCGTGAGCCGTCAGTTTTGCTTCCAACTCACGATCATCAGCCCGCTCTAAGTTCGTCCAGCGCTCGTTGTGCTGTACCGCTGTCTTGCCGAAAACGCTCGTCAGCCCTGGAAGGCCTTCGTCTGTCGTATCCAGCGCCTAACGCCTAACGCCTAACGCCCTCTATTGCAAATTGACGAAGAGTCCGCCATCAACGAGAAGAGCGGCGCCGTTGACGTACCGCGCGGCCTCCGAGGCGAGGAAGACGACGGGGCCGGCGATGTCGTTGGGCTCGCCAAGGCGGCCGATGGGAATGCGGCGCTCCATGTACGCCCATTTTTCGGGATCGGACAGGTCGTCCTTATTGATATCGGTCGCAATCGCTCCAGGCATGACCGAATTGCAGGTAATGCCGTGCGGTCCGAGCACGATCGCCAGCGATTGCATGAGCGAGTGGATACCTGCCTTGGTCGGCGTGTAGTGCGTCTGCAAAGCGCCGCCGACAAGGGCGCTGATCGAGCTGACACTGATGATCCGCCCACCGTGACCTTGCGCCGCCATCTGGTTCGCGGCCGCCTGCGAGCAAAGGAACGGTCCCTTCAGGTTCACGTCCTGAACGCGAACCCAAAGGTCCTCTGGCATGTCGAGGAATTCATGAAACGGGCAAATTCCGGCATTGTTGACGAGGATATCCAACCCGCCCAGTTGATCCACCGTCGCGCCGATCATGCGCTCGACCGCTGCCCGGTCCGCGACGTCAGCCTCGATCGCGATCGCCTTCCCACCGTGAGCCTCGATCGTGCCGACGACTTCGCGCGCATCGACAAGGTTGTCACGGCCGAATTCCGGCGCTTCCGGCTGGTGGTAATTGACCGCGACTGCCGCCCCGGCCTCGGCTAAGCCCAGGCAGATTGCCCGTCCGATACCACGAGAGCCGCCGGTGACGAGCGCTACTTTGGCCGTGAGATCCATGGCGTTTCCTTCTTCTTCGTCCCGCCGACTCATCGTGCCGTGAGTTTAGGACCAAACTGGGCTTCAATCCCTGAGCTCTTTCCGCGATTTGAGCGATTGCACCCGATGCTGTGCGCGCCAATTCAGTCCATGCGAAAGACCTCGTCCAGCAGGCGGAGCGGCTCAGCCGCGTCGGGGTCGATCGGAGTGGCGAGGTAACCGCGCATGAACTCCTGCCAGCGCCGGTTGGCGTCGCTTTTCGCCAGCGCCGCGTTGACGTCGTTCCAATCGTCGCATTCGAGAAAAGCAAACAGCTCGGGACCATCGGCGAAGATCGAGTAGTTGCGCATGCCGGCGGCCCGCATGTCTGCCAGGAGCTCGGGCCAGACCTCCTTGTGCAGCCGCTTGTACTCCTCTAGCTTGTCGGGTTGAACCCAGAGACGAAACGCGACACGCTGCACGATGACTCCTTTCCACCTCCATACCGGCGCAATAGAGCAAGAGGGCAATTATCGCGCTTATGATCCAATCCGCTAACGTTAAAGATGGACGCCATCTCGTCAATCGCCCTGCCCGGAAATTGATTTCCGGGCTCACGAACGGAAGTCGGTTCAAACCGCTTGGTGGCGGCGACCGCTTCGTCGTTCCGTAGCGGCGTACGGCTGTACGCCCGCGTGGTGAAGGCGAGTGTTCCTGATTGAAACATGGGTGGTCATCGCACCCCGGACGCACCGCCGTGCGCCGCTACGACGACACGACATCGCGCGTATCGTGCTCAGCTTGGGAGAAGCTTCGTTGTCGTAGCCCAGGATTTTGACGTAGGGAATGCCACACCGGCTGAGGCGAGTTTTCTCATCTGCCTGCGATCGGTAAGGCGGTGGCGCATGCGCCACCGCCTTACCAATCGCATTAATGCCGGTTTAGATCACTGGGTGATTGCTCTGGTGCAGCATGGCTGCGCTCCTTCAGCGTAGAGACATTCAACCACGACCATGCCGGGAGATGTTTTGCGGAACCCGATGAATTGTGCGAATCGCTGGAACCAAGACTGCACGGAGTAAATTTCAACTCCATCTGGTACCAGTTCCGTGCCACGATGGTTCCATATCAGCGCGCGTTGCACTTCGCGGTAATCAGCCTCCTGTTGAATTGTTCGAATCAAATCAACACCTGTGATTGGCAACATAATTTGGGAACTCCTTAAAGAGACTTATGCCGTGACATATTCATACTTGTCGTGATGGCGGAGCGCGCCTTCGTTGCCCCGGCCGAGCGGCGTGAAGTCGAGATACATGTCCGTGCTGTGAACCACGTCATGTTCACTGCCGAACGACGCGTAGGTGTGGAAGACGCGATCGCCCTCACGCAGAAAGACATTGATGGCGCCCTGTTCGCCTTCCGTGAAAAACCCAAGACCTTCCTTTTCTAGCGTTTCCTTGTCCCGATACATGTAGAGGACGGGCGCGTTGGCTTCGTCCAGCGTGGCGTGGAAGTCGTAGTTGAAATCGCTGCCAAATGAAGACACCCAGGGGAAAGTCCAACCCATCCGCGCCTTGAAGGGCTCGATCTTGGCCAGCGGCGCGCGGGACATGAGAGTGAACGTGGTATCACGAGCGTGCAGGTGCGTGATATTGCCGACGTTGTCGGCCAGGTACGAGCACCACCGGCATCCTTCGTCCCAGTCCGGATCGAACATGAAGTTGTAGATGATCAACTGCCGGCGGCCCTCGAACAAATCGCGCAGGCTAAGCTTTCCGCTCGGTCCCTCAAAGGTGTACGGCTTCGTGATTTCGACCATCGGGAGCTTGCGCCGCTCTTCATTGATCTGTTCGCGCTGCTTCGCCGCCGCCTCTTCGAGCGCGAGGAGTTCAATCCGCTTGGTCAACCACTCTTCTTGCGACACGATCGAGGGAATACTCATGCTTTACTCCTTGCTCAGCGCGGTCCAGATCCGCGTTCTTGGCGGCTATGACACTCGAATGCAGCGCCGTCTATTGAGTTAGTCGGAGCCGACAACGGAATTTCGACATCGGTTTGGGTACAGGTTGTCGAGAACCACAGGCGGGCTCCGACAATGAGATAAAGAGGTCCGAAAATGGGCGCAAACGTTGGGAATGGGAAGGAAAGCATGTGAAGTACGTCATCCTTATCTACAGCAACCCGGCTCGCTGGGCACATCCGATGTTCATGAACTTGCAGGCGGCGCTGTCCGATGAGGAGCGGTCACGGATGCTCGGTCAATTTCAGGAGTTGATGGACGAGATCAATGAATCAGGAGAGTTGATCAGCTCGGGCGCACTGGCCGACCCGGGGACGACGAAAACTGTCCGGGCCTACGGTGGCGTGCCTGAGATCACCGATGGTCCGTTCGCCGAGGCGAAAGAGCAATTGGCAGGCTTCTTCGAGATTGATTGTGAGAGTCAGGAACGCGCGCTCGAGATCGCCTCGAGGTTTCCCGATATCCTGTTCCACCCAGTAGAAGTGCGGCCAATCATGGATCTATCCGGCATGGAGATGTAATGCTGGATCTCGAAGCCGAGGACCTCCTCCGCCAATGCACGCCGCAGGTCCTCGGCGCGCTCGTTCGGCGCTACGGGCACTTCGATGTCGCCGAGGAAGCGGTGCAAGAGGCGTTGCTCGCGGCCGCCGTGCAATGGCCCGACCAGGGCATGCCGGCCAACCCACAAGGCTGGCTCTATGCGGTTGCGTCGCGCCGGATGACCGATCTCTGGCGCAGCGAATCGGCGCGGCAACGTCGAGAGTTCGCCGCCATGACGCTTATTCCACCCGTAGAGCGGCACGTTCCTGCTCCTGACGACGAGTACCCGGCCGACCAGGACGACACCTTGAAGCTGCTCTTCCTTTGCTGTCATCCTGCCCTCTCTTCGTCGTCACAACTTGCGCTGACGCTCCGCGCGGTCGGTGGATTAACCACGGCCCAGATCGCCCGCGCCTGCTTCGTGCCAGAAGCGACCATGGGTCAGCGCATTAGCCGGGCGAAACAGCGGATCAAATCCTCTGGTGTCCCGTTCCAGATGCCTCCGCGGGAAGAACGAGCCGATCGCTTGCGCGTCGTTCTCCACGTGCTCTACCTCATCTTCAACGAGGGCTACACCTCAACTTCCGGCCCCGATCTGCAGCGTCCGGAGCTGACGATCGAAGCAATTCGCCTCACCCGCCAGGTTCATCGATTGCTCCCTGATGACGGCGAAGTCGCCGGGTTGCTCGCGCTCATGTTGCTCACCGATGCCCGGCGCCCGGCGCGCACGCGACCAGATGGATCGTTGGTTCCTCTCGCCGACCAAGACCGAACCCTGTGGAACCATGAGGCGATCGCGGAAGGGGTCGCGCTCATCACGGATTCGCTCGCTTGCAAGCCGCTTGGGCCGTATCAGCTCGAGGCCGCGATCGCCGCGATCCACGACGAATCAGCCACCGCCGAGGAGACCGATTGGCCGCAGATTTTGCTCCTCTACGAGCCTGCACGCGAAAATCGCGCCCAATCCGATGGTCACGCTTAATCACGCTGTCGCGCTGGCAATGGTGCGAGGTCCGCAAGCCGGATTGGATATGCTGGCAACCATTGAGAGCGACGAACAACTGGCCGAACACCACCGCCTCGACGCCGTTCGCGCTCACCTCCAGGAACTTGCCGGCGACGCCGCCGCCGCTTACGCCTCCTATCAAGCCGCCGCCCGCCGCACCACCAGTCTCCCCGAACGCCGCTACCTCGAAGACCGCGCCGTGCGGTTGCTGAACAACGACGAGACGCAGCCATAGCGATGTAAGTTCACGGCAGAAAACCCCGCCGCTCCGCGGCTGCCCTCTCTGCACGAAGGGCGCTAGGGCGAATGCGCCGCCGCGCCACCAATAGCGCCCGCGGCCCCATAAATCACTGCGTTCTTGTTCCTATGGAGCATTTGGTAATTCTGCCAACCGATCGCCCGGGCACAATCTGGCGGACCGAAATGTGTCCGATCACCTCAGATCGTCGAACGACGGTGGATGATTTCGCCAGGCAAAACATGAGAGTGGGAACTTCGGTTCCCACCCTCACATAACGATGCAGTTCCGTGTGTCTTAGCTCTCAGGAACCTCGCCGTCGACGCCTTCGACGAACCAGTTGAAACTGAGAAGTTCTTCGTCGGTCATGGCCGTGCCATCGGCGATCTTCTCGGCGCCCTTGTTGTCTTTGAGCGGCCCGGTGAAGATCGTGTAGATTGTCTGGTCACCGGCCTTGAACTTGGCAGCTTCGTCTTCCGCCAATGTCCTCACATCGTCCGGAACCATCGCGCCGATTGGAGCAATATCAACGACGCCGTCCTTCCAACCGCCCCAGAACTGGCTCGTCTTCCAGGTCCCGTCCATCACCTGCTGCGCGGTGTCGATATAGAACGGGGCCCAGATGAAGACGGGACTCGTGAGCGCGGCCTTCGGGACCTGCTTGCTCATATCAGAGTCGTACCCAACGCCGTAAACGCCCTTCGCCTCGTCCGCTTGGAGGGTGGCCGGGCTATCTTGGTGCTGCGCCGTAACGTCGACACCGCCATCGAGGAGCGCGTCCGCGGCCTGCTTTTCTTTCTGCGGGTCGAACCAAGTATTCGTCCACACAACCTTGACGGTCGCATCTGGATTCACCTTCCGCACGCCGAGCGTGAAGGCGTTGATGCCACGGACAACTTCCGGAATCGGGAAGGCGGCCACAAAGCCGAGCTTATTGCTCTTCGTCATCTTGCCGGCGATGAGTCCGGTAACGTAGCGCGGCTCTTCGATCTTGGCGAAGCCGGTGCCCATATTTTCCGCGGTCATATACCCGGAGATATGTACGAAGATCGTGTCGGGAAAGTCTTTGGCGACGTTGAACGTCGGCTGCATGAAACCGAAGGACGTGGTGAAGATGAGTCGGTAACCCTTTTGCGCAAACTCGCGGATCGCGCGCTCAGCCTCGGATGGCGTCTCGGGAATATTCTCGATGTAGGCCGTCTCGACCTTGTCGCCAAAGTGCGCTTCAACCGCCTTGCGGGCGTCGTCGTGCGCTTTCGTCCAGCCGTCATCACTGACTGGTCCCACATAGACGAAGGCGATCTTCAACTTCTCATCTTGCGCGAGCGCCCGCATCACGTTGCCCGGAAGCACCGCGCTACTGATCACAACCGCACTCAAACCACCGACCAGCCTGCGCCTGCTGATCACGAACCGTTCGTCAGACATCCAATTCCTCCGCTCATCATTGCCGTAACCCACCGTGGCCTAGCTCCACAGCTCGACCGATTGCAAAGACCTATTATTCGCCCTCGAATAGAATATCCTGCGCCCCTTCCCAAACAACCCGCCGGCCGACTTCTTTGAGTAGTTCGCGTCCCTCGACGATCGTTAAAAAATGATTCCCCGCCAACTGACCAAGCTTGCTTGCGAAGCAGGTTGCGCCGTATGGGAAAAGAATCTCAGTTTCACTGAAGCCACCCGGGTGGAATAGGATCTCGCCCGGAGCCGGATAGCTCGTATGGTTTTCGTAGCCAACGTCGAGCTTGAATTCGCCAAGTGGAATCCACCCTGATTCACCACTCCACCGTGCCTGAATCAACTTCTGTTTATATGGAAGCAACTGTTTAAACGCTGCGCAGGTCGCGGGCGCCGCCTCTTCCTCAAATTTCGCTTTGAACACAAGGCCGCTACCGACCGTAATTGTGAGCATCAGTCTCCTCGAGTTCTCCTCACCTAGACTCAGCCGCTTCGCGGCTGGCGCGGGGCTAAAGTCTCCGCGCACGCGCCAAGAGCGCGTAGTCGCTCTTCTCCACCAAAAGTGCGTTTAACACCCGCTCAGGGGTCATCGGCTGCTCGTACAGCCAGACGCCAGTCGCGTCGTGAATCGCCGCGGCCACTGCCGGGGCGAATGGCACGAGCGGCATTTCGGCCACACCGCGGGCGCCGTATGGTCCGTTTGGATCTGCGAGCTCAAGAATAACCGGCACGATCTCAACCGGCATATCGAGCGCGGTCGGCAAGAGATACGTACTGAAATAGGGCGTCAAGACATGCCCATCTTTGACCTGGAAGTTCTCCAGGAGCGCGTAACCGAGTGCCTGCGCCAGGCAGCCCTCGATCTGCGCTTCGACTTGCTGCCGGTTGATCGCCTTGCCCACATCATGGGCGCTGATAATCGTCAGGACTTGGACCTGCCCGGTAAGCAAATTGACCTCGACTTCGACGGCCTGGGCCGAGTAGCCGTAGCAGTAGTTCGGGATACCTTCGCCCGATTCCGGTTCGAGCGGTGTAGTCGCAGGTGGACGGTATTGAACCGTCGCCTCGACGTGAAGATCGTCGGTATCGCGCCACTTTTCGAGCGCGGCGATGGCGGCATCGCTGACTGCTCGGCCGCCCATCAGGGTCATGCGTGAGGCCGAGGCGCTCCCAGCATTGGGCGATTCGCTGCTGTCGTCAGTCACCATTTGCACGTGGTCGAAAGGCAAACCCAATCGCTCGGCCGCGATTTGGCGCAGGATCGTGTGGGCACCCTGCCCAACATCGGCCGCGCCGACCCGGACAACGGCCCGCTCAATGTCGGCACGGCCAAACAACTCCACCGTTGCTGTCGATTGCTCGGGGAAACCAAATGAGTACCCGACGTTCTTGATCCCGCACGCAAGCCCCACGCCCCGCCGCAGATGAGGCGCCGGATGCCGGTCCTCATACGACATTTCCTCTCCCGGCGCTGCGCGCCACCTTCTCCCGACCCGGCCCCAGCGCCGGTGCGATTCCTCGACGCACGCGTCGAGCACCTCGCGAATGCTGACTCCCTCGGGGAGTGGCCGTTGTGTCGCCTCGAGACTTCCTTCGCGATAAAGGTTCATCCGCCGGATGTCGACAACATCGATATCGAGCGCTTCCGCCAAACGATTGACCATCGTCTCGACCGCGAACTGCGATTGCGGAGCGCCGAAGCCGCGAAACGCGCCGCAAGGAATGTTGTTGGTGTAGACCGCGTAGGCATCGACCGCGATGTTGTCGACGTCGTAGCACCCATTCGCGAAGATCGCGGCGACTTTGGTCACCTCGACACTCGTCGAAGCGTATGCGCCACCATCGGCGATGATCTCCGTTTCGACCGCGGTGATCTTCCCTTCCCGGCGTGGCGCCCCAACGAGTTTTGATGCGCATAGGGTGGCGCTTGTGGTGGGCGACGATCGATTCCTCGCGACTCCAGATCATCGCCACCGACTGCTTGGTCCTCCACGTCGCCAGCGCCAGCAGATGCTGAATCGAAAGATCTTCGCGCCCGCCGAACGCCCCGCCGATCGCGGCGTATCGCACGACGACCTGCTCCTCCGGAAGTTGCAACATCGCCGCGATCTGCCTGCGATCCTCGTGCAACCACTGTCCCGCGGTTTCGATAACCACCCGGTTGTGCACGTCGATGTAGGCGATGCCAGCTTCGGGCTGGAGGTAAGCGTGCTCTTGCCAGGAGGTCGAAAACTCACCTTCGAGCACGACGTCGGCTTCGGCAAGTCCCCGCGCAACATCTCCCTTACGGATCGGCCGGTTGAGCAAGATATTCGTGCCCAACGCTTCGTGGACGAGAGGCGAGTCGGCATCCATCGCGGACCGGGGATCAGTGACTGCCGGGAGGTCTTCGAAGTCGATGCGGACGAGCTTGGCGCCCGCTTCCGCCGCATCCGCGGTTTCGGCGACCACGAGCGCGACTTTGTCTCCCTCGAAACGCACTTTGTCGCCGCAGAGCACAGGCTGATCATGATCGATCAGTCCGAAGGCATTGTATGGAACATCCGCCGCCGTCAAGACAGCGATGACGCCAGAGTGCTGAAGGGCCTCACTGGTATCGATCGCGCGGATGCGCGCGTGCGGACGCCCGGCGAAGACAACCTTGAGCTGCAACATGCCCGGTTGGATGAGATCGCCCGGATAGTTGGTCGCGCCCGTCACCTTACCGTGCGCATCCGGCCGGGAGATCGCCGCGCCAATCAGCGTCGTGGTCATTGCCTGGCATCCTGAGCGTGATTGAGAACCCCGGACTGAAGTCCGGGTCTAACACGACGAAGTCCCTCCGGGACTGAACACACGATCACAGTGATTCTGTTGGTCTTACCTGGACAGAGCCCATCTCTCGCAGGCTCTTCGTCAGCCCTGGAAGGGCTTCGTTTGTCGTAGCCCGGGCCTTCAGCCCCGGGCACTTCGGCACAACGAAATGCAACGCCAATCATTGCGTGGATCCCGCGCTGAGCACGGCGTCGATGATTTTCCGATATCCCGTGCAGCGGCAAATGTTGCCGCTCAATGCGACCTGCACTTCGTTGGTATTTGGTTTTTGACGTTCTTCCAAGAGCTTGGCGCCCGCCATGATCATCCCTGGGATGCAGTAACCGCATTGCACGGCGGCATGGTCGATAAAGGCCTGTTGAAGTGGATGCAGCGCGTCCGTCGCCAGGCCCTCGATGGTCGTGACATGGGCATTGTGCGCTTGCGGCGCCGGGACGAGACAGGACATCACAGCCTGCCCATCGAGCCAAACTGTGCAAGCTCCACATTCGCCTTCGGCGCAGCCCTCCTTCGTTCCCGTCAAACCGGCATTTTCTCGTAAGGCGTCGAGGAGCGTCTTGTTCTGCGCGCCCGAAAGCTCGACCGCTTGACCATTGATTCTTGTGCAGATCACACCGTTGTATGGATCGTGTTGGTGAACTTGCCCATGGCCCGAATCGAGCAGGATTGGATCGCTCGGGAAACCCTCCCGCTCCGTCCCATTCGCGATTCGCTCGAGCCCGTGCGCGACGAGGTTTTCGAGCGTGAGCAGGCGATAGCCCGCCGTGCCGCGGACATCGTCGATCGGAGCCACCGCGTTTCGCGCCAACCGTCCCGCCATTCGACAGACCTCGGATTCGAGCTGCTTTCCTATTAGGTAGGACTCGGCTTCGGTTGCCCGGACGATGGTAGGCGCGAGACTACCGAGCGCGATCCGGGCGTCGGCCACCACATCACCATCGAAGCTCAGCACGAACGCGATATCGATAACGGAAATCGCTTGCGCCCGCCGGAGTCCAAGTTTCAAGAAAAGTCCGCGTTGGGCTGGTTGCAAAGCGGGAAAGCGAATCTCGCGGATCAATTCGTTTGGGCGAAGAACGGTTTTGCGGAATCCCTCGTAGAACTCCGTGAGCGGCACGATCCGCTCACCGTCAAGACTGGCAAGGGTTAGCTCCGCGCCGAGCGCGATCAAGGGCGTAATCGTGTCGTTGGCGGGAGAGGCAGTCACGAGATTCCCGGCGACGGTCGCCCGCGTTCTCAACTGCGGCGCCCCGATCTCCCAGCACGCTTGCGCCAGCGGCAGCGCCCGCTCAATGCAAATCGTCGACGACACGACATCGTTGTGCGTCGTCAAACCGCCAAGGGCGACGATCCCGCTCTCGAATTTGACGTGTTTCAGTCCGGGAATCCGGGTGATGTCGATCAGCGTTGAGGTCGGCCGGATCCCGCGCGAGAGTTCGACGACCAGATCAGTGCCGCCCGCGACGATGCGCGCCTCCCCGGCGTGCTCATCGAGCAAGAGGAGGGCATCGTTGATGGTTGTTGGCTGGAAATACCGATCCCACACGGTGAACGATTTCCTTCACCAGACCCGGAACAATCCTCACCACCGACCCTTCTCTCCCTCTCCAGAGGGCGAGAAAAGATCGGTTTTCGTTCCCTCTCCCGCGCAAGGGAAAGGGAGGCCGGATGAGGGAACACAAGTCTACCGCAGTGATCCAGCGACTCCTTAGCTACGTTTTAGCTACCGCCAGGGCGTTCAGGCACGACAACGGAGACGGGGAGAACTCCTCCCCATGAAGCAGGAGCAAATACAACATGGGTCTCGGTGCAGCATCAGCGCGGCTAAGGGCCGCGGCACACCAGCGGGAAACCGTCAAAGACATTATCAACATCGCGGCGACGGCAGAAGCGCTCGCGGTGACGGCTCTCGGCGGCGCGCTTGAGAGCGCGCGCAAGGGCAATCTCGCCCTCAACGATGAGCAGATTCAGACGATTGAGGCGGCGCGGGCCGAAGAACAGGCGCACTACGACTTTCTCTTAAGCGCCGGCGCAAAACCGCTCACTTTGGAATTCACACTGCCAGACGAAAAGATCGTGACCGACGTCGCGACCTTTCTCAAGACCGTGATCGGACTGGAAGAAGCCTTCATCGCGGCCTACATCGCGGCCGCGCAGGAATTCGCGATCATGGGCGAACCGGAGCTCGTCGAATACGCGGTCCAGAGCGTCGCGGTCGAGGGAGAACATCGCGCCCATGCCCGGTTCTATGCATGGGACGCGGGCGTAATCGACGAGGCGCCGAACAATGTCGCGTATGCGGCGGCGATGTTCACCAGTGTTGGCGAGGCCGCGCAGGCGTTGACCGATCTTGGCTGGATTGGCGGAGACGGTCCGAAACTCTCCTATCCCGGTCCAGGTGAAATCGTTACCAAGGGTGTCGCACAGCTGACCCCATAACACGCATCAACCACGTGCAACTCAGTTGCTTTTAAGGAGGAACATCGACATGGCTGTGCTCACCACAGTCTCATCTGCCCAGTTTTCCCGGCGCACATTGCTGAAAGGCGCGGGTGCCGCCGGTCTCGGACTCACACTCGGAAACGCCCGATTGCTGCGCTCGGTTGCTCAGGAATCGCCCAATTTGCAGCAGATCGCAAATATTGCCGCGACCGCGGAAGAGCTGGCAGTCACCATGTTCGGCGTCGCGATCGATAGCGCGCAACAAGGAAACTACGACAAGCCGATTTCGGAGGAGTTGCGCAACATTCTGGTCGCGGCACAATCCGCGGAGTATTACCACCTCGAATTCTTGCGCGAGTCGGGCGCGAAGCCGTTGACCGATACGTTTACGTTGCCCGACTCCGAGTTCCTGACCAGCTATGACAAGCTCTTCAGCACCCTGGTCACGCTCGAGGGCGCGTTCGTCTCTGCGTACATCGTGGCTGCGCGAGCCTTCGCGGAACTGAAACAACCAGAGCTGGTCAAGACGTCTCTTTCGGTCGCGGCGGTCGAAGGTGAGCACCGGGTGCTGGCCAACTACGCGCTCGGCACGCGCCCAGCGAATGACCTCGCGTTCGCGCCGAAGACGTATACATCGTTCCAGGAAGCGGCCGCCACGTTCTTAACCTTGGGCTACATCAATGGCGACGGGAGGGAGGTCACATACCCCGGCCCCGTCGAGATCGACCGCGATGCGGTCATCTTGCAGAAACCCAACGGCCCGAGTGTGAAGATGGGGATGTAGTCGCGAAGTTCCCACAAACGCAATGACCGCGCCGCACCCGGCGCGGTCATTACTCATCTGGTATCGTGTTTGGTGTCCGTTTCTCGTCTCGAGCGAGCATTCGACCCGATTCAGACTTCGGTTCAGCGGATCTCGCGGATCAGCTGGTTCGGCCGGAGCTTGGTCTTGCGGAAACCTTCATAGAACCGAGAAAAACGGCACGTACCGCTCGCCATCGACACCGGCATTCCAAGCAATTGCGATCGACGTGCAGCCGCAAACCGGCATTCCAAGGCCTGTCAACGAAATCTGTTTGGAAGAGGCAACATTATTTTTGCGCAAAGAGTGATCCAAATCACGAGATCATTCGTTGAATGAGTGAAGCACCGGAGCTATGTGCGATTCAATAGAGGAATCCGCGAATAAGTCCAGGGAGTTGGGAAATGGCTGACGATGCCTCATCGGCTCTTAACCATAAGAGTCGCCGCCCGGCGAAGCATGAGGTCGATCCAGAGATCTTAAGCATCGCGGTGACTGCCTCCGCAATCGCACTTGCTGCCCTCACGAGCGCCGTCAAAGCCGCGGAATCGGGTGAGCTCTCGGTCGGTTCGCACGTCATTGCTGTGATCGCGGCCGCGCGTGATGAGGAACGAAACCGCTATCGTGCTCTTTATGCGGCCGGCCGGAAGCTGCCTGGCATTCCATCTTCAGAGGATCAGGTTACAGCCAGCCTCGAAACGCAGTCATCACTTTTTCAATAGAACCAGGAGCTCCATACAACGACCGCGCCAAATTCGGCGCGGTCGCTGCTTATCCGCAACCTCAATGGGCGCCAAAAACGGCCAACTAGGCCGTTGCCTTCTCCCCTAACATCGACGTCACGTATGCCAGTTTGTACGGGTTGGCAATGGCGTGGATATGCGTGATCAGACCATCGCGCACCACGAGCGCCGCAACCGCGATTAGACGGCCATCCTGGTAACAGAGGATGCCGGGCTCACCGTTGACCGGAATGGGCTCAAGCGTGACCTGTTTACCTCGGAGGAACCCCATGAACCGGGTGGCGACGGTTTCGCGACCGGATGCCAGACCACGCGGAGCCGCGACAAAACCACCCGAGTCGGTGTGACCGACGACATTCGGATCGAGCAACTGCATGAGCGCTTCGGCGTCGCCACTCGAAGCAGCCGTAACGAAGCGCTCGGAGATGCGTTGCACGTCGGCTGGATCGACCTGGAAGCGGGTGGGAGTGGTGGCGCCCTGGACGTGACGCCGGGCCCGGCTCGCGAGTTGGCGGCAGGCAGCCGGGGTACGACCGACGATGGTGGCGACCTCTTCGAACGAAAACTGAAAAACATCGTGCAGGACGAAGGCAGCGCGTTCGGCGGGCGAGAGCCGTTCAAGCACGATCAGCATCGCCATCCGCACACTATCGTCGAGCGTCACCCGATCTGCGGGATCGACACGGTCATTCGGCGGAACCACCGGTTCCGGAAGCCACGGACCGACATAAACCTCGTGCCGGGAGCGTGCCGAGCGCAAGCGATCGAGGCAGAGGCGAGTGACCGCCACAACGAGCCATCCCCGAACGTCCTCGATCTCCTCGATATCGACCGCGAGCAACCGGGCAAAGCCGTCCTGCACGACATCCTCGGCCTCACTCACGCTGCCGAGCATGCGATAGGCAACATCGAGCAAATAACGATGATGCTCGCGCCAGATTTCGGTCATGTCGGCGTCGATTGGCGTTTGTTCTTCTGAAGTTCGTTGATACATATCCTGTGCTCCTCGTTGTTGGACTATTCCACCCTACAACGACGGAATACCCCTCAAAAGTGTGACATGCCCTCTGCGATCGCGTCTTACCCCACGCGATTCGTAGCGGCGTACGGCGGTACGCCTAGGTTTGTCGACCACACCGGTTGCCATTTGAAACGGCCCCGTTCACCACGCGGGCACACGGCTGTGGTCCCTACGACGATCCCCGCGATTTCCAGGCGGCAAGCAAACCGAATGTCACATTACCGGCGAGCATCTCGTCGTTGGGGTCAATGGCGCTGAGTCGTCGAACACTCGGGCCAGATTCGAAATCAGGTCAACGACGAGGAGAACGATAGATGCATTCCCATATGGAAAACGTATTGGAGCTGAAGAGACCAGCGATTGAGGTTAACCAGCTTCGCAAGACGTACGCCGGCGGTGTCGAGGCGGTCAAAGGGATCGACTTTGAGGTTCAGCACGGGGAGGTCTTTGGGTTGCTTGGTCCGAACGGCGCCGGAAAGTCGACCACGATCGGGATTCTGACCACCACGGTTGCTCCGACCGCGGGAACAGCGCGATTGGCGGGGTTCGATGTCGCCACCGAGCCGATCGCGGCCCGGCGGGTCAGCGCGGTCGTCTTTCAAGAAGCAGTTGTCGACCGCTCGCTGACCGGCCGGCGCAATCTCGACACCCACGCCCGTCTCTGGGGTGTGGAACCGGCAACGACACGCGCTCGGTTGGACGATGCGATCGACGCATTCGGTCTCGCCGAGGTTATCGACCGGCCGGTTGCGACCTATAGCGGCGGTCAGCGGCGGCGGCTCGAAATCGCCCGCGCACTCGTCTCTCAACCGCGAGTGCTCTTTCTCGACGAACCAACCGTCGGACTCGACCCGCGCATTCGCTACGAGCTGCTCGATCTGATCGCAGGTCTACGCGGGCAGAGCAACATGACGATCTTTTTGACGACGCATTATCTCGACGAAGCCGAGCGATTGTGCGATCGGATCGCGATCATGCACGCGGGTCGGATCGTCGCGATCGACAGTCCCGCCGCGCTACTCGCCGGGCTCGGGCGCGAGATTGTCGAATTGCGTGTACCTGGTGATCCGGTGGCGGCGCTGAACGCGCTGCGAGCACGAAGGATCGCCGGCGAGACCGCCTTCAACGTTGGCTCGACCCTCACGGTTCCATTGCACGATGGCTCATCGCGCGATGCGCTCGATGCCATCGCCGACCTGGGTCTCACCACGACCGCGATTGGCACTCGCCCGCCAACGCTCGACGATGTCTACCTGCGGCTGACTGGCGACCGCCTGGCGGCATGACACATTCGAATCGAAAGGATTCACCATGGCTTCCATTTCTACGGCCCAACCGGCTTCGCGCCTCGCGGGCAGATCGCCTGCCAAGAGTGGCGGAAACATGTCGGCCTTCTCAACACTGGTCCGGCGGCGATTTGCGCTCACGGTGCGCACGCCGCGCGAGCTGTTCGTGCCGTTGCTCACCCCCATCTTGTTCGCTCTTGTTATCGCGCCCGCATTGAAAGTTGCGCTGAACGCCTCGTCTGCCTACGAATCGTTCGTCGCCATCGGCACCATCGGATTGCTGATTCCGCTCAACACGATGTTCTCCGGGCTCAGCGTCATGATCGACAAGGAGAGCGGCGCCCGGCGCGAGCTGATGGCGGCGCCAATTCGGCGGCCCCTGCTCGTCTTCGGCAATCTCGCGGTCGCGCTCGCTGTCACGGCATTCCAGGTAGTCGCACTGATCATAGCGGCGCTTGCCCGCGGGATCGATTTCCAGACGAGCGCGAGCGGCATCGTGTGGTTCGTTTCGGCAGCCGTCCTCTTCGCCGTTGGGATGTATGGTATCGCCGAAACTCTGGCGAACCGCATGCCTGAGCAAGTGGAGTACATCTCCCGTCTACCCGCAGTCGCGATTCTCCCCTGGTTCCTCGCGGGCTCCCTCTTCCCGATCACGGCTCTGCCGTGGGTTCTGGAAGATATCGCCAAGGTCCTGCCGCTGACGCATGGCCTCGCCCTCATGCGCTACGGACTCCTCGACGACAGCTCCGGATTGCACAACATCTGGGGCATGACCAACGGAACCGAGATGGCGGCGCTAAGTTTGCTCGTGGTCGGCGTTTTCGCCGCCGCGCTGACCGCCATCTCGGTGCGCGTCTTCACGAAAGCGGCGGTGGATTGAGAATAACCCTCACCCCGCTTCGCAGCTGCCGTGCCCTTCCCACTGATGCGCAGGGAGAGGGCCCGACTTGACCAAGCTTCGTGATGAAAACGTCCCCTCTCCCTCGCAAGGGAGAGGGGTGGCCCACAGGGCCGGGGTGAGGGCTGCGCCAAGGATCACGCGGATTACGTTTACATTGCGGGGAGCACCAAGGGCTGCCCAGTTTCAAGCAGAGTCTTGAGGCTGGAAAGAATCTTCGACCAGCCCACAAACGTGCCGCGCTCTTCGGCACTGGCCTTCACCAAACCGTCGTGAATGAGCGACAGCTGACATGCATCCCCTAGTGGGGTGATCTCCCACGTTAATTTCCAGCCGGGATCACTCCCGTCGCTTCCTTCATATTTCGGTACGAAGGTCGTTACAAGGCGACGGGGTTTGTCGATCTCGAGGATTGTGCCCTCGAGCATGACGGTCCCGTCCGCGTTGACGTTGCGAAATGGCTCGCCCACTTTCCAGCTCGACTCGACGGTGCTGCCGAAGAAGTATTGCTTTGTCACCTCACCGTCGGTCAGCGCCTGCCAGAGCCGCTCAGGAGTTGTCCGAATGTAGACCTGAAAAACATTCGAGTGCCGTTCGACCATTGTTTACTCCTCGAGTGAATCTTTGATGTCGATCAGTAGGCGTGACCAGGGGCGGGAGAACTTGCCGACCCAACGGTCGTAGACCTGCTGAATGGGAACCGGGTTGAGGTAATGAAACTTCGCTCGGCCCTGCTTCCGGGTTGTGATCAGACCGGCCTCTTCCAGAATCTTCAAATGTTTCGCCACCCCGAAACGTGTCATCGGCAGGTCAGCCTGTAACTCGATCAGCATTTGTCCGTCGCGTTCGAACAACCGATCGAGGAGCAGCCGCCGGTGCGGGTCAGCGAGGGCCTTGAACACGGGATCCATGTCGTCAACGTTGACCATGATTCAGATAATACGTGACCAAATGGTCACCTGTCAAGAGGTTGGATTTTCCTTCAAGGAGCGACAGGAAATGATGGTCTTCAGGGCTGGGAGGAGAAGGCGTTCCGGAACAAATCCTTGACACCATTCGTTTTCATTTGCAGGAAACGGGCGTTGGCTTTGGAGGGTAATGTGCCAAGGAAATTCGGGATAGTTCTGATCCTTATACTCACTCTGCTTGGCGGAACGTTACTCGCTTCCCGTTGGTCCGGTGCTGAAGGGCGAGCTACTCCAACACCAACGTTTGCCACAGATCAACCACCTCGGCCGACCGACGATGCTACTCGAGTTTCACAGGCAACAGATGTTTTTGTGGGTCGTGTTTTAAGCCAAGCGCATGACGTCATGCTCTATTTGCGTTTCGGCTTTGCACCTGCCCAACCTATGCAATCCACCGTGTATGCAGTCGAAGTCGTGAAAACAATCAAAGGCACCGCCAACGGCGTAGTTATCGTCAGTCAGCTCGAATACTTCAATTCTTTCAGTTCAAATCCGAATGACGGCGGGGCCCGACTACACTCAGGCGATTTGGCGGTGTTTGTCGCTCGATTTGATTCCACGAAGGACTGGTACAGCCTACCGGAGGGACGATTCAGCTCTACTCGTATTTCGGATGATCAGGATCAAGCTGAGATCATCGCACGATTTGAACAACTGGCGTCGGATTCTGGGACTCCGTCAATAACACCCACAACGTAGCGACCGCGCCGGGTGCGGCGCGGTCGTTACTCATCCGGTATCGTACTGGTGTCCGTTTCTCGTTTGGATTCGGTCATTCCACCCGATTCAAACATCGGTTCTATGTTGCACGCGCGCGTTTCCTGCGATGCGCGGGGTGCGGGGTTGATTTTTGTTCAGGAAAGCCGGATCTTGCGTGCGCCCCGCGGACATCGGGGCGTTACCTGTCGACCTGCCACACTCCCCAGAAGATGCGATTTGCTCGCATGGGTGAATCCTCCGAGTTACCGCTTGGTTGTGCGCACGATTCGGCTAGCGCGGCGGTTCCTCTTGCGAGCAACCGTGACACGGAAATCCCGCGTCTGCTCTGAGATGGTCTTTTCGATCTTGGGGTTTCGTCCCCTCTAGAGACCTCCTACCGAACCGTTCCGCCATTTGCGGAAACTCACTACTGTGTTAGCACCACTTTAATGGCCTGTCAAACCGTATAAAGTTCGGCTCGAAGCATCGACCGTACACCCCGAACACCTGCCGAAACGCCGTCCTGTGGCTTCCATTCCAATCTATCCTGGCCAGGGGACCTGTTAGGTAATCCCGCAACGGGCAGCCTCATCGCCTGGCGGGCTCGGTGTAGTCAGCGCATCACAACGATGCCGGCCGAAGAAATTGTCCACGTGGTTCGCCGGTGATTTTGCCATCACAAAAAATCGATTCTCCGCGCAGGATCGTCCGCACCACTCGGCCGCGAAATGTGCGCCCGCGATAGGGACTCAGCTTGTGGCGATCGAGCAAGTCCTCATCGCGCAGCGTCTGTTTCTCATCGAGCGCCACCAGGGCAATATCTGCGTCGAACCCAACTTCGAGCGTTCCCTTTGTTGGAAGCCGGAAGCGATTGCGTACAGAGCTCGACATAATGCTCGCAATGAGTGAGAGAGGCAGTCCGCGGCGATGATGGCCTTCAGTCAGAAGTATTGGCAGGGTCGATTGCACACCGGAGATGCCGCCCCAGATTTCGAAGAAATCGGCGCCGGTTTTCATCGATGCCGGAGCAGGGGAGTGATCGGAGGTGACCATCGGCAAGGCGCCGGCGGCGATCAGACTCCAAAGCTTCTCAACTTCATCACTCGACCGGAGTGGTGGCGCGCATTTCGCGACCGCGCCGAGCCGCTCGACATCGTCCTCAGTCAGCACGAGGTAATGGGCGCAGGTTTCGCAGGTGACATCGATGCCGCGCACTCGCGCCTCGGCCACGAGCGCAACTCCGCGCCCATTGCTGACATGCACAATGTGGAGCGAACAGCCGGTTTCAGCGGCAAAAAAAATCGCCCGGTTGATCGCTTCAAGTTCAGCGATAACGGGCCGCGATGTGAGGTAATCCCTGACTCCGGTTCGGCCCTCGGCCACGGCTCGCACCGCGAGGAGGTTCGTGATCGAATCGCTCTCGGCGTGAACGGCGACGATCATCCCGAGTCGTGCTGCTTCGGTCATTCCCTCGAAAAGCGTCAGGTCGTCGACGGCCTGGAAATCATCGGTGCCGCTGCGCGACATGAACGCCTTAAAGCCGATCACACCCCGTGCGGCGAGCTCCGCCAGGCAATCGACATTGCCCGGCGCCAACCCGCCCCACAGCGCAAAATCGACTCGTGCCTGTCCACTGGCCGCGGCGAGCTTTGCGTCGAACGAGTCGCCATCCAGTGTCGGTGGCGAGGCGTTGAGCGGCATGTCGAAACAGGTCGTGCCGCCACCCGCGGCGAGCGCATTCGAGCCAGTCGCCCAGCCTTCCCAATCAGTACGGCCCGGTTCGTTGAAATGGACGTGCGCGTCGATCAGTCCGGGGAACAGGTGAAGTCCCGTAGCATCGATTTCATTCGCTGTCGTCATCGAGATTTCGGGCCCAACCTCGACGATCGTGCCGTCAGCTATGGCAATGTCCGCTCGATCGACGCCATTGCTCGTAACGACGGACCCGCCCCGGACGATCAGGTCAAACCGCGCCATGCCTATGACCCGCGTGCGTCGTAGCGGCGCACGGCTGTGCGCCTTCGTGGTGAACACGGCCTGTCGAATCTGCGCGACATGTCTTTCAAATTGAGGGCGTACAACCTTACGCCGCTACGGATTGGACACGAGTCCAACATCAGCGCTGTTCGTTTCCGTCGATATGATCGAGGAGGTAATCGATCACCTCGATCGCGACCGCGACATCCTCAACGTCGACCGACTCAGCGGGATTGTGACTGATCCCTTGCGCACAGCGGACAAAGAGCATCGATACCGGAGTTATCGGGTGCAACGCCACAGCATCGTGACCGGCGCCGCTCGCCAGCCACTCGACTGGGAAGCCGGCGGCCTCGATCGCCTCGGCCAGGAGTCCCGAGAGCCGGACATCGCACGAGATCGAATCGGTCTGCTGAATAACGTTCCATTCGAGTCGCACGTCGCGACGCATCCCGATTTCCCCGGCTTTCTGCCGGAGCCGCGTCCGCGCCGCTTCACGGACCTCGTTGTTGACATGCCGCACATCGAGACTGAGCGTGACCGCGCCGGGGATGACATTGCTCGCGCCCGGTTCGACCGCGATCTCGCCCACGGTCGTCACCAACCCAGGCACGGTCCGCGCGGTCGCCTCCGCTGCCAGAACGAACTCGGCCGCCGCGCAGAGCGCATCCCGACGGAGTTCCATCGGGACAGTTCCGGCATGCCCGGCGGTGCCGGTAAAGCTGAGTGAAACGCGGGATTGACTGGTAATTCCGGTGACGATGCCGACCGGGAGATCTTCGGATTCGAGTCGCGGTCCCTGTTCGATATGGACTTCGCAATAGCCGAGGATCTCCCCCGGATCGCGTTGGGCGCTTTCTAGGTTGTCAGGATCGCCGTCGAACTCCCGCATCGCCTCGCGCACCGAGATCCCATCGGGGTCTTCGAGCGCGAGCGTTTCGTCATCAAGCGTGCCCGCCAGAGGCCCGGCTCCCGAGATAGGAACTGTGAAACCGCAGCCCCTCCTCGTCGGCGAAGGCTGGAACCTCGATCGCGAACGGTAAGCGAACACCGAGCCGGTAGAACCGCTCAACGCACGAGATCGCGACAAGCACCCCGAGCGGACCATCGAAAGATCCCGCGTCGCGCACGCTGTCGAGATGACTGCCGAGCAGGAACGTTCTCGCGTGGGCAAATTCGGCTTCATACCGGCCAATCAGGTTCCCGGCGGCATCGCGCCAGGTCACCAATCCCGCCTCGCTCATCCAGCCGGCCACGGCATCCTGAGTCGCGCGTAACGCGTCAGTTCCATAGCGGCGAGTCAGCCGGTCGGGTTCTTCGCTATAGGGCGGCGCCGAAAGCTGACGACACCGCTCGATGACGATTCGGGCGCGTTCGAGGGCGTCCAGCCCTCCCTCCTCAGCTTCCACGGTAAGTGCTGTAGGCCCACGGCGAAACGAGCAGTGGGACATGGTAATGCTGGCTCGGATCGGCGATGGTGAACCGAATCGGCACATGATCGAGGAATGGCGGAGTTGTCACGTTTGCTTGCCCCATGAAATAGTCGCCAACGGCGAAGAACAGTTCATACGTGCCCGCTTTGAAATCGTCGCCCGCGAGCATCGGTTCATCGGTCCGACCATCCTGATTGGTTGTGATCTTCTTCAACGGCACGCGCAGCGCGGGTTTTGAGATGATGCGCCACAACTCGATTGTGAGTCCGGCCGCCGGGCGTCCGTTCGCGGTATCGAGCACATGGGTGGTCAATTGCCCCAGCATTACGCGTTTCCTCGCCGCATCGTGAGCTTGATCCCGCCATACGCCGAGAACGGATCACTGTAGACCTTGATGGTCGGATCGGTTTCCGCCTCGAAAAACGGATCGCGGGTTCGATTTTGCGCGTCGAAGCTGACCTCGGCAAGTTGGGGAAAGCGATCGAGCAGGCGTATCCCCATTTCATGCACCAGATGCTGAATCGATTCGCTGACGAACTCGTGAAAGACCGTCCGCGCCAGATCGCGAACCTGTTCGGCGGGGACATAGGTTATCTTCGCCGATCGCGTCGTCGACCGTCCCATATCGCCAGTGGACATCAAGATAAATGAACAGCGGCCGGTCGCGACGATCAGGCAGCGTCGTGTACCCATCTCGGACGAAGCTCGTGAAACTGCTTCCGGTCGTTTTCATGAGTTGCATGTCGATCCGGCCGGCGCGGTGATCGGTGATCAGGCGGACCAGGTCCACCGGTCGTCATTTCCAGCATCGCGGTCGTGGCGTCGCCATACCCCCGGTCGAACAAGACCTTGCTCGGAACAAATTCTGCCATGTTCTCCGGGCACCGCCGCTGCCGTCGAACGGCATCTCCCGGCAACTCACGCGGAACTGTTCGCATCTCCGGATAGTGTCGAGAAATCCTCGGCCGAGAAAGGCGAGAAATCCTTCATGGGTCGCGCCGTCATACGCCAGGGCCTGCCGGAGCACGAAGTTCTTCATGCTGTCGGTGGCGACAACCATGCTGTTGTCGCCCTGCCGTGTACGCAGGCAAGAAGTGATCGCCAAGCACCTCGACATCGACCAACATCGCAAAGATCGTATTCGTCCGCCCAGTAAACGCCGACTCCGGAATCGGCCTGATCTCTGTGAGCGGCGTTGCATTCACGCGATACACCGGAATCTGGTGTTTTCCGTATCCGATGTCGTATTGATACTTGGTCATCAAGCCTCCGATATTCGTCTCGCTTTGGAATCGACCCTCACCCCGGGAATCAATCACCCGGCCCTGAGGGCACCCCGCTCCCGTGCGCGGGAAGGGGAAGTTCGGATGAATCCGGCTAGTGAGGAAAACGCCCCAGCAGGGAGAGGTCAGCCGTGTAAGCGGCGGATGAGCGTCATCCCGAACAGGTCAAGCGCCAACATTCGAACAGATTTGCTCATCCCTCCACGACATCAATCAAGCGGTAATGACAAATTTTCTCGATCTCGGCCAGTGCGGTCGCGATCTTCGGTCGCTCGATCGTTGTCGATGCGGGTCCACAATCCAGATAAGATTGATTCCTTCTTATTCTCGCGGGCGCAGATGACGAATGGAAATTCGAACCGATCACGGTAGGCGGCATTCATCTCGGTGAAGGCTTCAATGTCTGCCGGGCTGAGGCGATTTGGATCGAGTCCAGCGGCCGCTTGCTCGGCGGTCGACTCCGGGTGAGCGTGCCGGCTCGTGCTGACCGTCCAACCAGATCGGGGTGTGCCTTGATCAGGGCAACCTGCTGGTCGAGCGAGGACTGGGCGACGACTGCTACAAAGCTTCTGATGGAATTCGAGGCGGTCGCGAAAGGGCCGGTCGTGCCACGCCTCGGCCACGATCCAGGGCGATCCTTCGAACAAGAAACCGAGCCGGCGGACGAACTCGTCCTGGTCGAGGCTCGTTCAGCTCCGCGATGGTCCATTTTCGATCGGCCATGACAGATCGATTCACCCATTTCGCTCTCACGTTAGTCACACTGCCCCGCCTCAAACTCGCGCGAGGATCATACAACCTTGCGCTGGCAAGCCTGGGTAGAGCGTTCCGTTTCGCTACGGCGAAGCCATCCAGGCATCCCGGTCAATCGTAGGTAAGTCACTCGCCGTCAACGGGGAGGGCAGGGTTGGCATGCCGGTTGCCACTTGACCGGATGGAAACGGAAAGGATCAATCCATGAATCGAAACTGGGTTCGACGGCGGCTCCTGGTAGGGGTGCCGTTTGCGATGGCAATCGCGCTTCTTTCGCTCGTAGCCACCGGATTCAACGCCCCAACAACATCGGCCCAGGACACTGCGGCAGTGACCATCTCAGGTTTCGCCTTTAGCCCGGCTTCCTTAACGATAACGGCCGGTACGACTGTGACATGGACGAATCAGGATAGCGCGACCCATACCGCGACCGCCGACGACGGTTCGTGGGATACCGGCGACATCGCCCAAGGCGCCAGCGCCAGTGTCACCTTCGATACGCCAGGCACCTACACCTATCACTGCACAATTCACCCAAATATGGTCGCGACCATCACGGTGACTGAAGCAGCCGGCGCTCCCGCACCGACCGAGGCGCCAGGTCAGCCGACGCAAGCCCCATCTCAGATGCCGACGACAGGATCTGGCCCGTCCAACGGCGGTCCGATGAACAACGAAATCCTGATCGCGGCAGCCGGTTTGGCATTTTTGTTCGGATTGATCGCGCTGAAGATGCAGCGCTCCGCGAGCGGACGCTAGTCGCTAAATGATCCAGTCCCGACGGGTGGCGAACGCTTCGAGGGCTTGCTCTTGGAGATTGTTTTCGACCGCGTGGGGGCAAACTGCGCGGAGTTCGGTCAGCGCCTGCGATTGCGTCTGACCCTCACGAATCATGTATGCCGCGAGAATTGAGCCGGTCCGGCCCTGCCCCATCAGGCAGTGAACCGCGACCGGCTCACTTCGGGCTCGATGGTGGTCGATAAATCGCAGCGCTTCCGCGAATTGCATGGCTGATGGCGGCTGCATATCGACAACCGGGAGATGCAGCACATCAATTTCGGATGCCGCAACTGCAGTCTCTGACAACGGTTGTTCTGTCAGCGAAACGAGCGCGCGAACACCCTGGCCATGCAACCATTCGAGATCTCGCGCGACATCATGTTCCGATGGGGCACGCCAACGCTCTTTTGTGCCGCCCGGGCGTGAACACCCGGCGAGAACCCCTGGAATCAACCAATAAAACCGATCCATGCCCTTCGCAATCCGTCGTTTTCTCAAGCCGCGCATAACTTGGCGCTACTCCCTGCCAGAGTCCTTATCAGGATACGGGGATATCCGCGTCACGGCATCACCCGCTGAGGGAGGATTCGACCTCCACCATTGACGAGGTGATGACCCACCCGCATCGTCACCACGTCTCGTCGTCATTCCGAACTCTTCCAGCGTCATTCCGAGCGAAGTCGAGGAATCTGTCTTTGGCCCACCAGGGCGATGAGCATCGCAGCAGCCCTCACCCCGGCCCTTCGGGCCACCCCTCTCCCTTGCGAGGGAGAGGGGACGCTTTTGGCGCGAATCGTGATGAGCTTGGGCCCACTCCCTGCGGATCAGGCCCTCTGGGTGGCGCCGCGAGAGCGGCGGTGAGAGCCGTCTAGGGCCGCTTCGGACTAATTATTGTTGTTCGACGGGAGGTTCGGGATGAGCCAGCCGAGGAACGATTCCGGGCTGCGGGTTTGCAGGAAAACATCGCCAGGGCCGGTGAAGTCGACGACGATGCCTTCACCGCCAAAGATCGTCGATTTCCAGCTCCCGACCTTTCTCAAGCTGTACTGCATCCCCGCGGGAAAGGCGACGATGTGCCCGGTGTCGACCGTGTATTGCTGGCCCGCTTCCAATGTCGCCTTGTGAATCGCGCCGAAGCTCGAGATGACCAGGGTGCCCTGGCCAGAACACTTGAGCATGAACAGACCTTCGCCGCCGAAGAAGGTTTTAGCGCCGCCCCATTTCGAATCAACCTGAATATTGATGTCGCTCGCCAGATAACTTCCCGACTGGACGAGCAAGTCCGTGCCAGTCATCTCATAGGTAATGATATCGCCGGGCAGATTTGGGGCGAAAAAGATTTGGCCGCCCTCGGCGCCCGAGGTGAAGGTGTTCTGAAAGAACGATTCGCCGCCGAGCACGGAGCGGCTGAGCGATTTCAGAAATCCGCCTGTTGCTTTCGTTTCAATCTGAATATGGCTATCCATCGCGACCATCGCGCCTGACTCGGCGCGAACTGGTTCCCCATTCGTAAGCGTCACACGCGCGACCGAATACGCTGGTTGGTAGAACACTTCGACCTTCATCCCTCTATTCCCTTCTCACAATTAATCATCCATGCCACGAACAGCCCGTAGCATTGCCAGTCTACGGGCGCGCGATTTCATGTCAATGAGATAGGGGTGATGGATAGGTTAGGCGTTCTTTCGGGCAATCACACTCCCGTACGCGATGTGCCCAAAGAACGTTCCGGCATCTGTCCGCGCGCGCGCCTCCGCTTTCAACGCGCCGGCAGTCGCTTCGGTGATTTGACCCGCGCCCCGCAGCATGTCGATGCCACGATCGACAATCGACATCATGTATACGCCGTCGCCGGCTTCGACAAATCCATGACTGCGCACGCTCGCAATCGTGAATCCAGCAGCGCGGATCATTGTCGGTAGGCGACGGACGAGATAGCGGTCGTTGACAGAGTTGGCCAGCATCATGTCGACGCATGCCTGCAAAGGGTCATTGGCGGAAAGGGCGACGGTCGTCGTGGCGTAATCACCATCAAACACAGCGAGGAGACCATTTGCGCACAGCACGCGGAACGCCTCGGCAATCGCCGATTCTGGTCCGGGAATGTGGCAGAGGGTCGAATCGAAAACGACGACGTCGAATGTCCCTTCGTCAAAAGGAAGCGAGCGGCCATCCGCCACCTCGAACGCAATGTTCCGCAGATCAGCGCTCAAGTTTCGAGCTTTTTCGAGGAATGCGGGGGTAGGATCGATTCCGATCACGGTTTCGGCTTGTGGTAATCGCGCGATGACCCTTGTTAAAACACCGGTGCCGCAGCCAACTTCGAGCACATGCGCATGCTGGGGAAATGAAACGTCAGAAAGAAAGTCTCGCCGCAGTGCCTGCTGCTGTGCATCGCTGCCTCGGGTCTCGAGAACGCCGGCGAGGCGCTCTTGTGTTGCGACATCGAGCTCCGACGGCGCTGACCATACATCCTGCATGACTCCAGGCTCCTTCTGTTCAACCAAATGCAGCTTTTGCGTCAGAACGCTGCCCGACGAGCGATGAGCGGACCTCATCACGTTCGCTCGCTCGCAATGGGTGGATCTTATGCTCACGGTGATGGTCCACTCATCGGCAAAACTACTGATTCCAGGAGAACCGCACACATAAAACAGCGCGGCGCCCATATTCGGGCGCCGCGCTGGCGGGTTAAGAAAGCGGGCGAGATTAGGAGGGGAGAACGGTCATTGGGTCGATGGTCGAGCCGTTGAGCTTGACCATGAAGTGCGTGTGTGGTCCGGTCGAAGCGCCGCTCGAACCAACAGGACCGATTACGTCGCCTTGGTTGACCTTCTGACCGACGGAGACCCACGGCTGCTCGGCCATATGGCCGTAGACCGTCGAGTAGCCGTTGCCATGATCGATCTCGACGTACCAGCCAAGTCCGCAATCGCACCACCCGGAGAAGACGACCGTACCGCCATCTGACGCCATGATTGGCGTGTACATCGGCGCGGCGAGATCGACGCCGTTGTGGAAATTGCAGCCGAGCTGGGGATTCCAGGGCTCGATGGCATAAGGGCTACAGCCATATGCCTGGGTGAACTGAAAATTCGCGAGCGGATAGATGAAGGTGCCGGTCGGTCCGGTTGTCTTGGGAGCGCTTGCGGCGACCAGCAAATCGCCCGCCGCATAGCCGCGCACATCCCCGTCTTCGATCAGATACCAGTCGTTCCCCGATTTGTCGTATTTCGCGTCGAGAATATTGACAACCTCGCCTTCGGAGAGCGTGGCCACGCGGGTCGCGCTCTTGCCGGCGTCCTCGCGCACATTCACGCCGCCGCCGTCGTTAGTATGGGCCGCGGCGTAGTCGCCAGCTGAGAACTTGATTGGATCTTTTTGCACGCTCGGCACGTTGGCGGGCACCTCTTCTTCGGCCACAGCCTGCAGAAGGTCGCCGTCGGCGTAACCGCGCACGTTGCCATCGTCGACGAGATACCAGCCGTTGCCGGTGTCGTCATATTTCGGACCATCGACGACGAGCACGATCTCGCCCTCGACGAGAGTCCCGATCTTCTTCGCTGAGGGGTCAGCGTTCTTGCGCAGATTCACCCCATCGCCGCTGTGCGCGGCAACGTGGTCGCCAGCCGCGAACTTGACCGCGTCCTTTTCGCCGCTTGCCTGTTCGGAGGGCGTTTCCGGCTGCGGCGCGGCGACAAGCCATGTGCCAGTCACATAGCCAGTCGTGTCGCCATCGGTGATCTTGTACCACCCGTCGCCGGAGTCGTCGGTCGCTGGACCATCGAGGACTTCAACAACCTCGCCTTCGGCCAACGTTCCGAGTTTCTCGGCGTCTGCGCTGGCATCAGCGCGAATATTGATGCCGCTGCCGTCATCCGTTTTGACAGCGACGAAGTCACCGGCCACGAATCGCGCAGCGCTGGTATCGGCCGCAGTCGTGGTCGCCTCGGTGTTGTCGTCCGCTGCAACGTCACTTCCGTCGGACAGGTAGTAGCCTGCAATCCAACCATCTTCGCCGTTGTAGCTGACCGGCCACCAGACTGCGCCGGTGTCGTCGGTCACGGTGTCTTCTTTGTCGAGCCGGAGGGTGACGACGGTGCCGTCGGAGAGTTGATCGATAACTTTGCCGTCGTAGCCAGCTTCGGCGCGGAAATTCACCCCGTTGCCGCTGTGGGCTACCGTCACATCGGCGGTGCTGCCGTCAGCAGCGGTAAACGTGTCCTCAGGGAGATCGTCTGAGCTGGTGTCTGTCCCAGCCGCGAGATCCTCGCCCTTCACGTAACCGCGTTGCTTGCCCCAGGCTACCCGATAGAAACCATCCTTCTGCCCGGTGAGGACAACGACTTCATCGCCAGCCGGGAGTTCCCATTTGACGTCGCCGCCGATCTCTTCATAGAAAGGGGTGCTTTGAGCGAGGATGATGTGGTCGTATTTTTCGATGCTGGCCGCGGCGGCCTGGGGTGCATAGCCGGCCAAACTCGTGCCGAGCAGCAGCATAAGCGCCATCGCGGTCGAGAACGCCCGCATTTTCCGGGCTACGAATTGTCGCGCGGTCCGCACCGCCCCTTCCCTCCTGACACCGTGACCCACTGAGCTCACGGGCCGCCAAACCGATCAAGCGGGCGTCTGGCTCAGCCAATTTGCCAGTCTGACGAGCAACGACGCTGCTGCCTGATTGCCCGTGCGCTCGCGTCCCTCAGAGGTTCGTTTCAATCCGGCTCACGCATCCAACCATGCGTAAACTGGGTTCTGAATACGAGCGCGTTGTTCTTTATTTCAAACTCTGAGGCGATTCCTCCACCTCATAACAGACTGACTCAGTCCGGATCGTCGCGCACCGCCGGAACGACGGTCACGGTAGTGATCGGATTCTCTAGGTCACGGCCTAGCCATGAATCAGTCAATAGATCGGTGAGGAGCGCTGTCCCCACCATAACAAACGACCTCTGCCCTGACAACGTGAACGTACGCCTTGTTCGGCCACGCCTTCACAAAGGTTTGGATAACTTTTTCCGCAAAGTATGGCTTCTGGACCGTCATTTCTGCCACCATGTTGTTGAGTTCTGACCCGTTTGCAAGCTGCTTTGATACGGCCGAAGAGCAGGCAAAATTTGGCGCCCAGCCAGCTTGCACCTGCCGTCGTTGAACCACGTTTCTTCGTGCCGTTCGCCATAGAGTCACGACTCCCTGCACGATCCATACCGTGACTGGTCAGCTTTCCAGCAACCTGAGCAGCATTTGAAGTTTCCGGGCGAGGCCGCTGACTAGGTTGCGCTTGGGATAGCCCGAGGGCAATCCCCCGAAGGTTCGCTAGAAGTCTTAGGACCCGGCCATGCTGCAACGAGTCGAGGGGAGACTCGCTGTCCAATCAACTCAGTCTTTCCTACAAATCGCTGGCGGCGCTCCCTCGGACTGAAGTCCGGGTCTAAGTCAACGAAGTCTCTGCGGGGACTGATCACGAGCGCCTGTCGTCGTAGCGGCGCACGGCTGTGCGCCCCGGGGTGCGATGCCCACCCCGGTGCAATCGTGCACGGCCGCGATCACCACCCAGGCGTACAGCCGTACGCCGCTACGGAACGACGACGCGGTTTCCTCCTCGAGTCGGTGGCAACCGACCTCCGTCACTGAGCGGAGCTCCCTCCGGGCTATATTCATGCCCGGGCGAAGAGCGCAGCTACGATGGTCCGATACCGAAGCCCACTTTCATCAGTCCGGCGTTAGCGCCGAGCCGCGTCGGGAGATGCGGGTCAAGATGAGATCCAACCCTGTATGGGACGCCTGCTATAATCCCCCGTCATCGGTAGCGGCCGAAGAATTGCTGCTGCTTATTGAGTTGAACTGTGCCGGCCTTGCGCTCAAGGCTGCTCGACTCGCCGGCGTTGTCGCATGATTCCAGCAAGAAGGGACGCAGGGAAGCGTGAAACTGACCATGGAGCGGATGCCTGAGAGCCAGGTGCTCCTCGACATCGCCGCCGAAGACGATGAATTCGCTCAGGCGATGGAACGAGCATTTCGCAAGGTGTCGCGCCAAATCAACGTACCCGGATTTCGCAAGGGCCATGCGCCGCGCTTCATCATTGAACAGATGTATGGCCGAGAGGTCTTCCTGAGCGAAGCGCAACAAGACCTTATGGACAAGCTTTATCGCGAGGCGCTGCAACAGGAAGAGCTTGTGCCTGTTGGCTCGCCCGACGTCGAACTCGTCGAGATGGAACCGCTCAACTTCAAGGTGACCGTCTCGGTATACCCGGAGATCGATCCGGGAAATTACAAAGACGTTCGCGTCGAGCCGGCTGATGCCGCGATCGATCCCAATGCGGTCGACGAGGTGCTTGGCCGCATTCAGAAGATGCAGAGCCCGTGGGTCGATCCCTCAGAGGAGCGCAGCCCGCGCGAGGGCGATCAGATCACGATCGATCTCGCGGTCAAGGATGGCGACGAGAAGTTTGAGAAACCGGTCGAGGATGCGGTGTTCATCCTTGGCGAAAGCAACCTCTTCGATCAGCTCCGGGCCGAAATTGAGAAGCTCAAGGTTGGCGAGTCGGTGACCACCGACGTCAAATTTGATGAAGACGACGAAGAGGTCAGCGAACGCGTTCGCGGCAAGACCCTGACCTACACCATCACGCTCAAGGGTCTCAAGGAGCGGGATCTCTTGCCGCTAGACGACGATCTGGCGCAGACGGTTAACGAGTCATCGCTCGACCAACTGAAGAAAGAGATCCAGAACGACCTCCACGTCACGAAGACAAATGAAACGCGCACCGAGGTCGTCAACGAGATCATTAACAAGATCGCCGAAGGGGCAACGATTGAGTTGCCCGGACCGATGATCGACGACGTCGTCACCGAGGATTACAACAACTTCCGCATGCGTCTCGCCCAGCAGGGCCAAAGCCTCGAGGAATACCAGCGGCTGGCGGACAAAGACGAAACGGAAATGAAGGAAGAGATGCGGCCAAGCTCAGAGCGACGGCTGCGCAACTCGCTCCTTCTCCGCGAGATCGCGAGCCGCGAAGGGGTCGAAATTTCGGATGCGGACCTCGACGCCGAGATCGAAACGCTCATTATGGCCTCTCCGGATGCCGAGCGGGCGCGCGAGTTGTATAGCCAGGGCGGATATTTCCGCCGGATGTTGCAAAACGACCTCTTCGATCGCCGGCTGACTGACCGCCTGATCGAGATCGCCACTGACGGCCGCGGCGCGGTCGTCAATGGCTGGACCGCCGAGAGCGCCGAGGGTGAAATCGACGGCGAATCCGAGGGCCAACAAACAGAGCAAAAGCCGAAGGCGACCGCGGTCAAGAAGAAGACCGCCAAATCGAAGAAATCGACCGAAGACGAAGAGGCGCAAGAAGCCAACGTAGAGACGGAAGAGGCTGAAGAATCGGAGGAGCCGAGCGCGGAGGAGTAGCCTTCGCACGCCGGCGATCGAAGGGGCAGACCGCAAGTCTGCCCTTTCTTCCTAGCCGCGAACACTCGCCTTCCCGCGCAATCCGGCGTACCCTTAGCAGGGCTGATTCCCTGGCGCTCATTGCACAGAGGAATCACCGAAGCAACAGGTTCACGTAAAGGACACGAACCCGATGGAAATTCCAAAGATCGAAAACATCATCCCCTTTGTGGTCGAAACGACCAACCGGGGCGAACGTTCGTACGACATCTATTCTCGGCTGCTCAAAGATCGCATCATCTTCTTGGGCACGCCCGTCGACGATCAGGTCGCCAATGCGATCATCGCCCAGATGCTGTTCCTGGCGCATGAGGATCCGGACCAAGACATCCGGCTCTACATCAATTCGCCGGGCGGCGGTGTCTATGCCGGGCTAGCCATCTATGATACGATGCAGATGATTAAGCCCGATGTGGCTACGTTCTGCATGGGTATGGGCGCGAGTATGGCGGCGGTGCTGCTTGCAGGGGGTACACCGAGCAAGCGATTTGCTCTCCCAAATGCTCGCGTCATGATTCATCAAGGGTCGGGCGGCTTCCGGGGCAACGTGCCGGACATCGAGGTAATGGCCCGGGAAACGATCAATATCACAACGAAGCTAACCGAGATCCTTGCCCAGCATAGCGGGCAGACGTTCGAGCAGGTGAAGCGAGACACCGAGCGCGATTACTTCATGACCGCCCCAGAAGCTCGGGATTATGGTTTCGTCGACGAGGTGCTCGAGCCAGTGCATAAACTGGGAGTGACCATCGGGGCCAACGGCAAAGAGAAGTAAATCGCTGGGGCTGGTGGCTAAGCGCCGAGTCACCAGACCGCAATGCTTCGGATATCGAGGCGCGGGAGACAGCACAGGCGCGCGAGTGACTATCAACGCGAGGTGGGCGGGTGCATTATCGTTGTTCGTTTTGTGGTAAGGGTCAGGAAGAGGTCCGCCGACTGATCGCCGGACCCAGTCGCGGTCTACATCTGCGACGAATGCGTCCAGCTCTGCCGTGAGATCATCGAAGAAGAGGAGCCGGCTCCCGCGCCGAGCGCGAGCCATCGCTGACGCGCATTCCCACCCCGAAGCAAGCTCTACGAGCAACTCAACCAATACGTGATCGGCCAGGACCGGGCGAAGAAGATCCTCTCCGTCGCGGTCTACAACCATTACAAGCGCGATCAACGCCGGGCTCGAAGCCGAAGACGACGATCGAGCTCCAGAAGAGCAACATCCTGCTGCGTCGGCCCGACCGGCTGCGGTAAGACGCTTCTGGCCCAGACGCTCGCCAAGATTGCTCGACGTGCCCTTCTCGATCGCCGACGCGACCGCGCTGACCGAAGCCGGCTACGTCGGCGAGGATGTCGAGAATATCCTGCTGCGCCTGATCCAGGCGGCGGGCGATGTCCAGCGCGCTCAGACCGGCATCATCTACATCGACGAGATCGATAAGATCGCCCGCAAGAGCGGACAACCCGATCGATCACTCGCGACGTCTCCGGCGAGGGCGTGCAGCAGGCGCTCCTCAAGATCATCGAGGGGACCGTCGCCAACGTGCCGCCCCAGAGCGGTCGCAAGCACCCCCACCAGGAATACATCCAGATCGATACGCGCAACATCCTCTTCATCTGCGGCGGCGCGTTCGAAGGACTGGAGGAGATCGTTCGGCAAACGCATCGGCAAGGCAATCGCCGATGGGCTTCGGCGGGCTCGAGGACGAGACAGAAGAGATCGACGAACTCTGCTGCCATCACATGAACCACGACGATCTCCTGAAGTACGGGCTGATTCCCGAGTTCGTCGGTCGCCTGCCGGTCGCCGTCGCGCTCGACCCGCTGTCGCGCGAGGAGCTAATGCGGATTCTGGTCGAGCCGCAAGAATGCGGTCGTCAAGCAGTATCAGAAGTTCTTCGAGCTCGACAATGTCGAACTGGTCTTCACGCCGGACGCGCTCGAAGCCACCGCGCCGCCAGGCCGAGCAACGCAAGACCGGCGCTCGCGGCCTGCGCACGACCATCGAGGAAGTGCTGCTCGACGTGATGTACGAGATTCCCTCGCTCGAAGGCGTCCGCAAGTGCATCGTCGACGACGAACGTCATCAACAACCGCTCCCGCCCACTGCTGATGACCGTCGGCGAGCAAGAAATCCCCTACGCCGAGACGGCATAACTCAGCCACTACGAAGGAGATCGGCGGATGCCAGCCAAGGCCGTGGCCGATCTCGTCGTGGAGTTCCTCGGCGCCCGCGATCTGGACCGAGTTTTCCGCCTCCAGAGCGGAATGGTGGAATTGTTCGCGACTCCCGCAGCCGCCGTCTAGCGAAGTGACGATGTCAGAGCACATGCACGTCGCCGATCCGAAGAACGAAATGACCACAGAGGCAATCGCGAGCGAACTGATCGACGCACTCGACCGCACCGTATTGCTGTCGCCGCTCTCGGCACGATTCCCGGACCTAGATCTCGCGGCCGCCTACGCGGTGGGCGCCGAGATCACCCGCCGCCGTCGCGCGCGGGGCGAGCGAACGATCGGCCGCAAGCTCGGGTTCACTAACCAGGCGTACTGGTCAGCCCTCGGTGTCGACGCTCCGTTCTGGGCACACATCTACGACTGCACCGTGGCGTTTTTTGACAACTCAGAAGGTAGTGTATCGATCGGTCGTCTCGCGCAGCCTCGGCTCGAGCCGGAGATTGTGCTGCATTTCCGGAGTGCCCCGCCGACAACGGCGGGCGAAGCGGAGCTTGTTACGCACATCGACTGGATCGCGTTCGGCTACGAGATCGTGCAGTGCCATTTTCCGGATTGGTCACTCCAGACCGTCGACGTCATCAGCGATTTCGGCGTGCACGGTGCGCTCGTCGTCGGACCACCCCTCTCCGTAGCCGAGTTGGCCGATCCAGTCGAGACCTTGCGCAACTTCACGATCACGCTCGCGCGAGACGGGGTGGAGCAGGCACACGGCGGGGGTGCAAACGTCCTGGGCAGCCCGCTGCGGGCCCTAGCCACTGTGGTGACTGCGACGAAAGACCTGCCCGGGTCCGAGCCGATCCAAGCTGGGGAGATCGTCACGACCGGCACCCTCACGTCATTCCATGCAGTTCAGGCCGGCGACACCTGGAGCGCTGAGCCCGCGGGTATAGGACTCGACGGGCTTCGCGTTCAGATCAGGTCCTGAGCAGATCGTAACGGGTCAGTATCGCAGTGATGGTGTTCCATTCAGGGGCGCCTTACCCTTCGACGATATGTCCACGATGTCCCCAAGTTATCCGGGTTCGTTGTCATCAACCCGAGCCCGTCCCACCATCACTCCGAGACCGTCCCCTGTCATTCCGAGCGAAGTCGAGGAATCTGTCTTCGGCCTACTACGGCGGTGGGCAGAAGAGCGACCCTCACCCCCAACTCCTCTTCCTTATCACGAAGGGAGAAGGAGCGCTTCTCGAGGTGGCCTCAGCGTCGTCCCACCCGGGAATGCATAAGGCCCTTCCCCGCTCAAAGACGGACGTCGGTTGATGGCGTTCGCTTAAATACCGGGCGCATCCGTCGGCCCACCCGGGAATCAATTCCCGGACTACGGACCGGCAGTCGGTTGCAGCCGACTGGAGCCGAACACCGCCTCGTCGTGCCGTAGCGGCGTACGGTTGTACGCCTCGTGTGGTGAGCACGACCCGGCAAGATTGCACCAGGGCGGGCATCGAGCCTTAGGCGCATGGCCGTACGCCGCTACGATGACAGCGCACTGAAATCAGCCTCGCAGAGGCTTTGTGTATGAGCCCGGGTTGCAACCCGAGTGGAGGCGCTAACCCCGACCGTTCGCCTGAACCACCCCCTCCCCCGGTCATGCTGAGCGCAGCGAAGCATCTCGCCCGGCGATACCCCGGCTCAGCGAGTGACGAGATCCTTCGCCTCCGGCTCCGCCTCGACGCTCAGGAGGACAGAGGGCATGTTCGTGCCCGCGCCCTGCGCATCAGGGAGCCGGATACCCTCTGAGTGGCGCCGCGTGAGCGGCGGGTGAGGGTCATTCGCCCAGTAAATGAATGTTCGTTAGTTGCCCGTCGGTGTTAGCTCGATATATATTCGCTTTGCGGCGCATCAGCCTGTGACCGTATCTAACGAAAAAGCCTTGCACTGCCGGGTGCTTTTGTTCGATCAGCTTGCCGGCAAGGCTTTTTTCATCGCTTTCGTCGTCACCAATGATCCTCGCGCGGGCGTGCAGCGCGGGACCAGTTGGTTTGCCACTGGCGGATGAAGGCGCGACTTCTACCTCGGGATTGTTCCGAATCCGTTTGATTTTTCCCGATGTGTCCCACGTGCGAACGAACGCGTGGTCGCCATCAACCGCGATGTTGACCGCGGTGCCAACGGGCGTGCCATCTCGCTTATAGGTCGTCAAGAGAACCGACCACTGGTTCGCAAGCGGCGCGAATTGCTGATTTTGATCTGCCATTCGGTGACCTCCGATACCGTTTTGCCTGACCTGCCTGTTCGCAAGCAGGACCGGTGCCGAGGATCACGCGGTGAGCGGCGAAAAGCCATATTGCGTGAAGTGACGATCGAAGGTGAAGACATCGGTGAGACCAAGCCGCTCCATTACGGCAAAGCTCGTCGCATCGGTGTAGCTATATGTCTTGTCATCGTGTTGATCAAGGATTCTGCGCGCGTGACGTTCGTCCTCCTCCAAAATGCGCTCGATGCTGGTCGTCATTTGGTCAATTAGTCCGAGCATCTGCAATGCAGCGTGCCGGTTGGTGCGAGAGCGCCCAAAGCATGGGTCTCGGCCACGATGAAGTTCGTCGTAATGGTCGCACGATGAGCAAGTGCAATTGCGCTGGAAATGATGTTGGCGTCACGATGATGTTGTTCAGTGCGGATGTGAATTGCCGCAAAGGCGCTAGCGTCGATTAACACGCTTCGCGAAGCAGAAACTCTGCTCATTCCTCGTGCAAGTCAGCGTAGGCTTCGGCCAAATATTTGTCGTGGTTCTCGGCAATGTCGGTTTTACCTTCGCGATCCTCGAACAGACCCGCGAATTTCAGTAACGGATGATTTTTCAACAGCCACTCGTCTGACTTGCCGGCGAATCTCGGATCTATACCCGAGACGATCGGGTCATCTTCTCCTTTCGCTTCCGCAAGGGCCTCAGTTCGATGCATGTCGTGATGTTCTGACATATCGCTCGGCCCGTCTTCGTCGGTCAATCCAACGCGATCCGATTTTGATCCGGAGTCGGTTAATGACTGCCGCGACCATGGTACTTTGGTGCTGGCTTCTTTCATAAGAGTGGCGGCGAGTTCAATGTATTCGGGCTCGCCTTCGTGGGCGCCCCCAGGGTATATCCAAACAAGTGGATCATTCTTCAGATCCCACTCTCGCGGCGTCAACGTCGTATCTCCGTCCGGGTTCACACAGGGGGAGTCGTCGGTCTCCCATGAGTGTCGGCATAAGCTCGTCGGCCAGATAGAAGTCGTGATTCTCGGAGACATCGGTCTTGCCTTCGCGGTCAGTCGCAATGCCCGCGAGCTTTGCATCAGTGGATGCTCATTAATATGCTCGCGAATCCACTCATCGGACTTGCCGTAGCCCCACGTCCTTGTTTCATCAAATAGAGACCGGCTCCATCAATTTCTCTACCGCTTGCCGCCGAATCCGCACGTTTCGGCCAAGCCGGACAGCGGCGAGTTTTCCGCTGGCGATGTACCGGCGGATAGTCACCTGACTTACACGGAGCATTTCGAGCGGTTTCTTTGACGGTCAGTAATTCCATATCATCACCTCGTTTGATCACCGGTATACATCAGGTATCACACAGCATCACGAATTATCATCTGTTATCACAAGTGATCACGACGGAAATTGCTAACTCCCAGGCACCCAACGTTCCCGCAAATCCCCAATCCGTGCCACAATTTGACGCGGCAAAATGGTCAATCGAACAAGTGGAGTCAGAGAAGCGACGCGTCGGGGAAGGGTTATCTCAGCGTGGGGACAGTCCAAGTTGCGGTGGGAACGGTTCGGGAGTCTCCGGAACGGGTGAGAGCGGCGTGGGGCACGCCGGTGGGACGCGGATTCATCATGCTGGCGATGATGTCTCTCGCGTTCGGATTCTCGCTTTCGATGCAAGACTCGCTGGCCCCTAATTTCTTCGAGGGCCAGCTCGGTTTCTTCCGGACCTCAGTTCGGGTACATCACCGCCATCCGCGAAGTGCCCGGCTTCCTGATGATCTTCTCACCGCCCTCTTCTACAAGGTTTCGTTGCAACGCCTGACGGCGATGGCGCTCGTCCTGATGGCAGTCGGGCAGTTCTTCTTTACCTCAGCTACCTCTTTCTGGACCGTCGCACCTTCGTCGTCATCGTCTCGATGGGGTATCACACGGTGCTGCAAACACAAACCGCAATGGGCATGAATCTGACCATCGAAGCCCACAGCGGCCGTATCCTCGGCACCGTTAACGCGATCTGGAGCGTCGGCACCCTCGCGTCGCTGACATTCGTTTTAGTCTCTTTCCATTTCGGCTGGGTCTCATTTCCAGGGGCGTTCATGCTCGCGGGCGTCGTGGCGCTGATTGGCGCGATCGCGATCTTCGATTTCCCGCATCTCCTCGATGGCAAGGAGCAAAAGCAAACGGCCAAGCGCGATCCGATCGTTCTGCGCCGGTCGTACCGTTATTACTACTTCTTGAATCTTCTCGACGGTGCCGTCAACAGGTCCTCTTTTCCTTTGGTCTCTGGGGGCTCGTCGACCACTACAGCATGACCGCTTCTCAGGTCGCCGGTCTGTTGATCGCTGTCACCGTTCTCTCGATCCTGACAAGCCGGAAAATCGGCCGCCTGGTGGATGTGCACGGCGAGCGCCGAATGCTCGGGTTGGTCAACATCGGCTATGTGATTTCGCTCGTTGGCTACGCGCTCGCCGGCAACGTCTATTTGGCGGCAGGTTGCTACCTGATCTACTCGTTCGTTCGCCCGCTGTCGTCGATCGGCGCGTCGACGTATCTCCGCAAAGTTGCTGTCACGGAAGAGATTGCGCCTTCGCTGGCAATGGGTGTCTCCTTGCAGCACGCCGCCGCGATCGTCGTCCCGATCACCGTTGGATTCACGTTGAATTACGTTGGCTATCAGATTCCGTTCCTGATTGCCGCCTGTTTCGCCGCGACAACCATTTTCGTCACCCGCCGCCTCGATCCGGAAACGCAAAAATCGCCGGCGCGGATCGAAGAGGAGCAGCGGCAAGCGGCGGCACTCGCCCCGGCGCAGTGAACCAACCGGGCGCGGTCGAACGCGGGAAAGACCGCGCCCGCCGGCTCAAACGCGAGTTGAACGCCCTTGCGATTGCTAGCCGCGATCCTCGCACCCCGTGGTATGCGAAAGCGCTCGCGATCTGCATCGTTGCTTATGCGTTCAGCCCAATCGATCTTATCCCCGACCCGATCCCGGTCCTCGGCTACCTCGACGATCTCATCCTGCTCCCGCTCGGCATCGTCCTGGTTTTGCGCTTGATTCCAGACGACGTCATGGCCGAGAGCCGGATTCGAGCGGCCCAGAGTAACAACAAGGCGGCAAGCTGGATCGCCGCCGTCCTGATCGTCTGTGTCTGGCTTACAGTGGCTATTCTGACGGTTTGGCTGATCTGGCGCGCGAAATAGAAATCGCGCTCACTGGCAATGATCCTGCGGTGCTCAAATTGTTCTTACGCCGGGATGATCTTGCCGGCGTCTTTCACCAGCGTGCTTACACAACTGCTGACCACAAAAAGGGTAAGTTGGCCCGAGTTGAAAGCCGAGCTCACTCCGCGTTTGGCGGCGATTTCGGGTCGACGACCATGGTGGGCCGTCTCCAGTGGAGGACGTGGCCGTGAAATTGCTGCTCGCTCGACTCGGTTCGATCGTAGGCTGTGACCGCGAACGTGCCTTCCAACGGACCATAGTTTCGCTCTCATTTGTACTGGGTGTTCTGGTTCTCGCCGTAGGCGCACCCACTCTTGCACCGGCGAGTGATGTCCCATTGGCCGGGGCCATACCCGAGCTAGCGACGCAGTCACCACAATGCGGCCCGTCCAATGCGCCGGCAACGTCGACGATCTTCGCGGCGACACCAGCCGCGGTTTCGGCAGGTTCGGCGCTGAAGTTGGTTGAAGACGTCCCCCTTCCGGGGAGCGCCTCGCGCTTTGACTATCAGAGTCTCGATTCCACTATCGGCCGGCTTTACATCGCCCACATGGGCGCTGGACAGCTACTTGTCTTCGACACCAAAACCCGCAAAATTGTCGGCACAGTCGACAACCTCCCAACCGTCACCGGCGTTCTGGTTGTTCCAGAACTCCACCGAGTTTTCGCAGCCGTTGCTGGCAATCACCAGGTGGCTGTGATCGACGACCAGAGGTTGAAGGTCATTGCTCGAGTGGGTGAGATCGGCTTTCCAGACGGATTGGACTACGTGCCGCAGACAGGAGACGTCTTCGTTTCTGATGAATCTGGCGGAGGAGAACTCGTCCTTGATGCCTCGAACAACACGGTTGTCACGACGACCGACCTCGGAGGCGAGGCTGGCAATACCCATTTCGATGCAGGGTCAGGGTGTGTTTTCGTCGCCGTTCAATCCCGCGATGAACTTGTCGCAATCGATCCGGTCGATCTGCGCATTGTCGGGCACTTCGATCTCGGCTCCGAATGTAAGGGGCCGCACGGCTTCCTAGTCGATTCGCCGCGCCGGCTGGCATTCGTGACGTGCGAAGACAACGCGAAGTTGCTTGTCGTCGATCTCAATTCTATGCGGGTCACGTTCACCACCGACGTCGGCGATGGACCGGACGTCTTGGCGTTCGATCCGAGCCTACTTCGGCTCTACGTTGCCTCCGAGGCCGGAGTGGTCGCCATCTTTGCGGAGCAAAACCGTGACGTGCTGCCGGTCGGCGAGTACCGCGCGCCACATGCCCATTCGATTGCGGTCGATCCCGCGACGCACCTCGTCTACCTACCCCTCGAAAACGTCAAAGGGAAACCGGTGCTCCGAATCCTGACGCCGGCTGCCTAAAGACGGTCGAGACAGCGGCGATTGCGATAGACCGACTGGCGGGGACGATCGCACAAAACGGCACAAACTGGGATTACAGAGGAAAGAAAGGAATTCTCGCTATGCAATGGGTTACTCGCGCGCGTCCCAAAGTCGATCGGATCGCTTGCCCCTGGTTGATCAAGAACTTCGTCGACGCCGAGGCCGAGTTCGTTTATGTGCCAAATGACGAAGTGATGAACTTCGCCGAGCAGACCGGCGCCATCCCCTACGATGTGCCCGATGTCGAGGTCGGGCACCACGGCCCCGAATGTTCGTTTGACGCGATCCTGAAAAAGTACGGCTTGACTGATCCGGCATTGCAACGCCTGGCGCTGATAGTGCGCGGCGCCGACACCGCGGCGAAGGATCTCACGCCCGAGTCGCGAGGATTGGAGGCCATTGCCGACGGGTTCCGCCGGCTCTACGATGACGACCATCAGCAACTTGCCGCCGAGTCCGTTGTCTACGACGCGCTCTACGCCTATTCCCAGGCCGCCGTCGCCGGCGATCTCGCGCCTCACCAGTGAGATCACCGTTCGCAGTCATCTCTACGGGGGGCATCACCAAACCAGGCGTTCAAATATACGCGTTCGCCAGTGAGCGATTATGGCTGTCCCTCTCGCGGTCAAAATATCGCCACGATCTACCAAATCGAGGAGAAACTGGATGACGCAAGTAATGCTTTTCATCTGTCCCCATGGTGCGGGGAAGAGCCGGATGGCGGCAGCGTATTTCGATCTGGTGGCGCCGCCTGGATGGCGAGCGACCTCGGCCGGAATCGACCCCGGTCCCGAGCTCAGCTCCACCGCAGCCAGATTGCTCGCCGGTTCCGATGCGGAATCGTTTTTGGACGCTGCCCGGCCCCGTGCCATCGCCGACGTGACCACTCCGAACCGAGTGGTTGGCATCGACTGCTCGCCAGACGAAGCGACCGATCACTGGCAACTTACCGAGTCCGAATTCGATGTGGCGATGCGGGACGAGATTCGAGCTCGCGTTGAGGTGCTCGCGGCGGAATTGCGGCTGAACCCCTCGTCTGCAACGATCTAAACTACGACACAGCCGTCACGCTTTCATTTCCAGAGAACAGCGTCGTCGCGACTTTGGTCGCGACGACAGCTGCGTTGGAGCTTGTCGAAAACACTCCCCGCTCGAGAAGAATCTCCCGCGAAACGAATTCTCCAACTCACCACGAATTGGCGCGGAGGACTAGTCAAAAGCTCGCTGCTGCTTTATTATCCCCCCTAGGGGGATACAAGCATGGTTCGAGATACGCGCGATCACCATCCGCACAATCAGACCAAGGCGGTCACTGACCAGCTCGCGCGCACGGCTGGGCACGTCAGCGCAATCAAGCGGATGGTCGAGGAAGGGCGGACCTGTCCCGATGTGCTTGTTCAACTCGCGGCGGTGCGGGCCGCGCTCGACCGTACTGCCAAGCTCGTCCTGGCGGACCACGTGGAATCCTGTTTGCGCGGGGCGGCGAGCAACGGCATGGTTGATGAGGAGTGGGCGCAGCTCAAAGAGGCGCTCGATTCATTCATTCGATGACTGGGTGAGGTTAGGAATGCATGACGTGACAATTCATGCTCGCGGCCACGAACTCGACGCGGACCACGGTGGCGGCGACATTCAAGCGCACGGTCAGAGTCATGACCACGCGCACCGCGACAGGGAGGAGCACGATCACGGTCATGCTCACCGGAGTGGCGTCATCGGCTGGCTCCAACATACATTCGCCCACTCGCACGACGTTCACGAAAAGGTAGACGCGGCGATGGAAACGAGCGAGCGCGGAATCTGGGCGCTCAAAGTGTCGCTCATCGGTTTGGGGCTCACCGCGCTCTTTCAAGTCGTCATAGTGTTGGCCTCTGGATCGGTAGGTCTCTTGGCCGACACTATCCACAACTTCGGCGATGCCGCCACGTCATTGCCGCTGTGGGTCGCGTTCGCGCTCGTGCGGAGGGGTCAAACACGCCGGTTTTCCTATGGCTACGGCCGGGTCGAAGATCTCGCGGGCGTGCTGATTGTGCTGGTTATTTTCTTTTCCGCCTGCGTCGCGGGATATGAGTCGATCAAGAAACTGATTGATCCTCAACCAGTCACTCACCTTTGGTGGGTGGCCGCCGCCGCGCTGATCGGATTCATCGGCAACGAAGCGGTGGCGGTTTTGCGGATTCGCGTCGGGAACGAGATTGGCTCAGCCGCGCTCGTCGCCGATGGCCAACATTCCCGGGTCGATGGTTTTACCTCGTTGGCGGTGTTGGTTGGCGCGATCGGGGTGGCTGTTGGCGTTCCGATTCTCGACCCGCTTATCGGTTTGGCGATCACTGTCGCGATTCTCTTCATCGTCAAAGACGCGGCGAAAGCCGTCTTCCGCCGTCTCCTCGATGGCATCGAGCCGGAGATCCTCGCCGAGATCGAGCATGTCCCGCTTCACATCGGAGGTGTGCAAAATGTGCATGCGGTGCGGGCGCGCTGGGTGGGACATCGGGTCTTAGCCGACATGCACATCACGGTCGATCGATCGCTCTCCGTGGGCGAATCGCACGCGATTATTCAAAAGGTCGAGCAGGCGTTAAGAGACCACGTAACCGCTTTCGGCGGCGCGACCATTCACGTCTGCCCCTGCACGCATCTCGAGCCTACGCCTCATCCATCGAGCGCCATCGCATGAAAGAAAAAGCGGGATCGCCAACTGGCGATCCCGCTCCACGAAAACCGGCGCTACGATGAAATGATCTTGCCCGGATCCTTGATGTATTTGTTGACGAGCCCGTCTCCGGCGAGATAGGCAAGCGCGCCGACGGTTCCGGTCGGGTTGAATCCCCGCGTTCTGCGGGAACTCCGAAGCCCCGACGACGAAGACATTCGGCGTATCCCAGACCTGACCGTAGCGGCTGACAACCGAGTTGCCGGGATCGGTGCCCATAATCGCGCCACCCGTCGTATGTGTACTCTGGTATGGCGCGATCGTGTACGGCGCGAGTTCGCCTTTGTTCCCACTAGCGACATTCTTGGCGCCCATCTTGTCGAGAATTTCGGCCATCTTTGGCGCCAAGTATCGAACCATGTTGTAGTCGTTCTCGTGCCAATCGAAGGTTAACCGCAGCAGCGGAAAGCCGAAGCGGTCACGATAGGTCGGATCGAGATCAACGTACTGATCGTCGTACGGCAGGCTCTCGGCTTGCAGACCGACGCCGGTATAGCTGTCCCAGTTCGCTTTGAGCGCATCCTTCCAGGCCTGGCCCCACGACTCGCCGTTCGCCCCCGGCACGCCGCCGGCCGAGCCGACCGGGTTGCGCTCGCCGCCTCCGGCGCTGATCGAGCCGCCGCCGATGAAATCGAGATCGGTGTGGTCGAAGTTGTCGCCATTGTAGTCGTGGATCAGGGCGCTGATGCCGCCGTTGCCCATGAATTGATTCAGGCGCTCACCTTCGAACAATCCGCTGGCTCCGCCGCCGCCGAGCTGGTAGGTGTAGTTCGTGCCGACCAATCCGCGGTCATTGCCAACGCCGGCAGCGTGGGCGCCGCCTGCCGACAACAGCAGCAACCGCACGTTCATCAGCATGAACGCGGAGACGATGACGATATCCGCCTCTTGACTCTGCTGTCGACCCGAGGAATCGATGTACGACACGCCGGTCGCCGTGCCATCGTCGGCCGTGTTGATCCGGTAGACATAGCTGTCGGGCCGAATCTCGTATTTGCCGGTCGCGAGCGCCGCCGGAACATGGACGACGAGCGAATTGCCCTTCGCCGCCACTTCACATCCGTAGCGGGTGCAGAACCCGCAGTAGATGCAGTGCCGCGTGATGTTCCCAGCGAGATCTTTGTAGTCCTTCGACAAGATCGCCGATGGCTGCGGGAAGGGGTGATATCCCAAGATCTTCGTCGCTTCAGTGAACTTATCAGCGGTCAACGACGATGGCGAGCGGGCGGCAGCGGGTACTCGCGCGGACGCGGGGCCCTCGAAGACGTTTCCGCCATCGATTTTCTCGCCCTTCAGGTTGCCGGCTTTGCCTGACACCCCGATGTCGTACTCGAAGGCATCGTAGTACGGTTCGATTTCGTCCCAGGTGATGCCCCAGTCGTGGATTCGATTCCCGATCGGAAGTCTTGATCTTCTCCGTACTTCTCAATGTGGTGCGTGCGATACTCGAAAGTCAGACGGGAAGAACCGCCAGTTCTGGGCCGCCCAGTGGATCGCCGCGCCACCGACTCCCTTGTGCGGGTTGAAGGAGCCGTATTGGCGCATCGGAAGCGCCGTGTCATTTTGGGCTTGGTCGCCAGGTCCAGGTCTCTTGCGACAAATCGACCATGTAGTCGCGGCGCTGGTTGTAACGCAACTCATCATGGTCGTGACTGAAATCGCCGGATGTCGTAAGCCAGGGCCCCTGCTCAATCGAGACGACGTTTAGGCCAGCCGCGGTCAGTTTTTGGGCAAGGATCCCGCCGACGAGACCGGCGCCGACGGTGACAACATCAACCTTCTTATTCTGTGCCATCGTCCTAATGCCCTTCCTTGGCCATCATCATGGCCAGACTCTGCGGGTCGCGGTGGAAGCTCGTGTTCTTCATGTCGTCCGGCGTGTAGTTCCGTTGAGCGCCGGGATACCCAATGAGCTTCCAACCGACCATGTTCTGGTTGCCGCCATACATGGGGTCGCTGAACATCCCCTCGATGGTGTCGTTGCGAAGCTGGGTAAAAAACGCTTTCGCGCTCGGACCGCCGAACCCGGTCGCCTTGTCCGCCGCCATGTCGGTCAGGATTTCATCCTGCTGATCGCTGCTCAGATCAATGAAGTCCTTCTGGAATTTGCTTTGGGAATAGTCATCGACGAATCCGAGCCCCTGGCGATAAACCTCTTGCGGGACCAGGACCGACTGATAGCCAAAGCGAGCGATTTGATCCGCGGCGACTGGCACGTACTCGTAGATGTCGCGACTGCTAGCTGCCGTCACCGACACTGGCTCCTCATAGACCACAGGGAACGGCCCCTGCTGATACGTCTTGAGGGAGTATCCCAGGTTCGTGCCGGCCAACGTCGCGTCGATGTAAAACACGACGCCCGCTTCGTGTGCGCCGGGATCGTCCGCAGTGCCCGGCAGAATGCGCGAAGCGATCGCATCAACCGTTTGCGCTTCGTGGATGTTGAAGAACTGAGCCGGTCGAAGGTCAGTTCCCATTCCCGGCATTGGCGGTCCGCCCGTCGCCGGAGAGGGCGTTGCATCCTGCGCGTCCGTCGAACGGATATCGAGCGCGGCTGCCGTGCCGACGGTCACCGCGCCTGCCGACGCAACCGCGGCGGTCGATACTTTCAAGAACTGCCGGCGCGAAACATGCCGACGGTCATCTTCTGATTGTTCCGCGATAAGAGCTTCTTTCTCAGACTCGCTCATGAAACCCTCCGCAAGGTCCAAACGGCATCTCCCGCTGGACTGGCGTGGTGTCGGATCGACAAAGTGAAAGTGGGCTTCAGCATCCCTCCCCCGTTCGCTCACCAAGGCATGGGGGTACCTTGCGGGCGGGCGATAGCGGCGCGCGCACGGGGGAATGGGATGTGGCGTAAGAAGGGACCTGACGAGCGCCCAAGGACGACCACATGTCGAGAACTGAGGGTCTAACCGGCGGCGTCGGGAAGGAAACCTGGCGTCGTCCGCTGGACCGCATAGGCGGCAACCAAGCGCGAATCGAGGCTTGGACGCCCAAACTTCGCCGGTGAATCAGGGCGCCATACGCTCAAGTCGTTTACGGAGCAAATTTCGTGCCTACGAGACAACGGGGTGCTCGAGAATTGGTCGTTTGGCGAGGGCGAAAGGGAGATTCCGTCGTTTGAGGCGGTGCTAACCGGCCGGCTTCACCGGTCGATCGGCATGGCAATGGCCAGCCGAGATGGCGACTGGATAGGGATGAGAGCATTCGATCGACGATTACGTGGATCTTTATTTGCCTATGACGAAGAGAGCGCGGCAATCGCCTGGTCCACAAACGACCCGTGTCGTTCTCGCATGCGCCGTTCGGTTTCGGCGTCGAGACCCCACGTCGAGAGTTTTCCGCACGGGCGCAATGCAGCGCAGAGGTCCCAATAGGACAAATTCGTGAAATCGGCAGACGTCAGCGAACGGTAGTAATCGGTGAAGCGATCCATCGCGACTTCGCTAATTGCCCACAACAGTTCGAGACGGCAATTCGCGACGTCGGACAGCGGATCCCCTATTCGGGCATCTTCCCAGTCGATAACGGCGGCGAGCTGACCGTCTTTCCAGAGGATGTTGCCCGGCCAGTAGTCGCCATGGAGCAGCACCGCATCGTTGACATGATCCAACGGCCAAACGGCGTCGAGCGCGTCCCGAATGCGATCCTCTCCCATTGACGCATCGAACGTTGCCGGTCGATCTCCAAACCCTTTGCCTAGTCTGGGAAGGAACGAGAGTTCTGGGGAATCGGTGACGCTGTGAATCTTGGCGAGTCTGCGACGCCATTTGCAGAAGGTAGGCTGAGAGATCCGCATCTCCGATCTCAGTGACCCCGTCGACAAACTCGATCACGATGAGGGGAACAGGGAAGAGATCGCATGAATCGTCGATGTAATAGGGTGCCGGGACCGCAAGCCCATGGGTTTGCGCGATCTGCAAGAGCTTGAATTCGTCCCGCGCGATACGTGGATTCTGGGCGCGATCGATCTCCCCATGAAGGCGGACGAGGAGCTTGGTCATCCTCCCGTCCGAAAGCTCGACTTCCAGTCCGGTGACGTCCGCGGAAACCCCGCCGGTGAGCGACCAGCAACGCTTCAAGACATAACCAGAATTGATCCGTCGCGCCAACGTTTGCAACGCGTCGAACCGGTCGCGTTCAGTCATGGAAGAAGCCACCATACCCAACCGATGCGCAGCTCGATCCGCCATCTCCTTGCGGGCGCGACGTGCGAGCGCCACAGCGCCTTTGCGGAGCGAGGATACGCGAAAGTCGATTTGAGCGGTGATCCGTCATGCGGCCGGATAGCGCTCCTCGGGCAAAGTTCGCAAGAACGCAGCGACGTGGCTGCGCACCTCGTCCGGGTGGGTCACGTAGAGGTAGTGATCGGCGTCGGGGAGCAGAACAAACTGGCCGCGCGGTAGCAACTCCGCGATCTGCGCGGTTGCCCAGAATGGCCTGATATCCAGAGCGCCATAGAGAAAAAGCGCGGGCGTCTGGAGGCCGGCGACTTCGCGAAAGAGCGTGCTGCGCTGGACATACTGTTTGTAATCCGCGTTGAGCTGCTTGTTCGCGACAAGATTCGGGGGGAAGTCCTCGGCCAACTGCTTCTCGCGCCCTTCGTCCAATCCCCGGTCGTAGGCGGCGTGCCATTCGCGGTCGTTGTTTAACCTCCCACCAGCCACACACAGTAACCCGGCGCACCGCTCGGGATAAGTCAGGGCATAGATCAGGGAGAGGTCGGCGCCCCACGAGTGACCGCCCACGACCCATCGCTCGCACCGAAAATGCGCGCGAATCGCCTCCATATCGCCTAAACAATGGGCAATCGTGAACGGTCCGTTCGGGTCTCCGCCTGAACGTCCGACCCCGCGCTGCTCCCAGCGGATGACGCGCCGCTCCTCGCCTGCAAGCAGTTCTGCCAGCGGAGCCAAGTAATCGCAACAACCTGCTCCTCCGTTGGAGAGGAGCACGGTAAGTGGTCCATCACCTTCGCTAATAGTCCAAAGGCTCAGTCCGTCGGAGCTATCGATAAACGATTCGCCCATGAACACCCTTTCACCCTGTCGCCTATGAGGTCGCCGGACACTCGATTGCCCGATTCGCCTCTCGAATTGGAGCCTACCATCCGGGGATGAAAATCGAACCCGAGAGCACCGCCCTGCTCAGGCGACGTCGACGGCGTACACTATCCTTAGGGAAGCGCCGTCATTGCTGAATATTCAATGACTGACTAGAGCCAAGAGGCAATACCGCATGAAACCATTTGTCATCGACCCCGCGAACCCAATAGCGAAGGATCAACTCCTCGACGCAATCATCTGCGAAGAGATCAAACTCAATGGGCGCCGTCTCTTCCACAAAGGACATCGGGTTGGCGATGGCGATCTTGAGACCCTGGCAACGCTCGATCGCTCGATTCATGCCGTCCGGCTTGGTCCGCGGGATGTGCACGAGAACGAGGCGGGAATCCGGCTGGCGAACGCGATCGCAAGCAACGGTGTTGCTCGAGGGAAGCCGATCCAAAGCCGGGTGAATCTGAGGTCGGGGCGTAAAGGTCTCCTTCGCGTGAATGCCGGCGCCCTTCTTTCTCTCAACCGGTTGGCCGGGATCGCCATTTTTTCCCTCCCGGACCGCTTGCCGGTGTTGCCGGGCAAGATCGTCGCCGGAGCGAAGATTACGCCGGTGGCAATCGACGAGGCCGTTCTCGCCGAAGCGGAGCAGATCGCCAACGTCGCGCCAGTCATCGAAGTGAAAGCGTTCAAGCCGTTGAAGGTCGGAGTCGTCACGACTGAGGGATTGCAAGGAGACGCCTGCGATCGCTTCCAAACATCGGTGAACCAAAAGATCAAGTGGTTCGGCGGCGAGGTACTCGGATTTGTCGATCTCCCGAACGATCCCGGCCAGGTCGCCAACGCGATTGAGCGTTTTCTGGAAAACGGCGCTGACCTGATCATGACTGGCGGCGGCAACACGATCGATCCGCTCGACGCAACCCTTTTGGCCTTACCTAGAGTCGGCGGCGAGATCGTCAAGTTCGGGGCGCCCGTTCATCCAGGCAGCATGTTTTGGCTTGCCTACCGAGGCGAAATGCCGATCTTCAATCTCGCCTCCTGCTCGATGTATTCGCAAGCGACGGTGGCCGATCTCCTGCTCTCCTGGATCATGGCCGGCGAACAGGTTACGCTCGACGACATGGCCGGGATCGGCTACGGCGGGCTCCTCGACCGCGACATGAGCTTCCGCTTCCCACCCTACGAATCCGACGCAAGCGACGAACCGGACGAGGGTTAAGGTGGCGAGAGTAGCTACGAAATCCTGTACGTTCTACTCGCACAAATGGACGGCTTCCTCTATGATTCAGGCGTCACAGAGTTCTGTGGCAGACTCGAATAATTTCAATGAGGCCTTGCGCGAATAGCTGCCCGGAGGGCGGCGTTCCTGGACGAGTTCCAGGATAGCGCAGGGCCTCATTGCGTTCAGGGATGCCAATTCCATTCATCGCTGATCTTCGCTCGCATGATATTGAAATAGCTCCAATCCCCTTAGTTGTATTTGGCATACACGGCGCCACAGACCATATCTGCTGCTTGGATCAGATTGTCTGAGTGGGAAGCGTGATAGCGAATCGCCTTTATCTTTGGCGGTCCCCCTGGCGAGTTCAGCGACCTTCGCAAGTAGGCGGTGAACTGTTGCTTGCTCTGCTTGTTTTTCACCGACTCATCGAGAATGAGCGTACCGTCAGATATTGTCCCGTTGTCGAACGTCAGCACCATCTTGATGAGAAAGTTGTAGAAGGTATCGCGCTTCCGCATATGAGGTTGGATCATCTGATGCTTATCAACAACTAGATCACGGGCAGTAAAATCCTGGCGGCGCAGCATGTTCAAGAATGCTCGTCGCACAAAGTCATTCGACTTATAGAACTTGAATTCGTTTCGCGGCTCGAACCCCAATTGCTGACGTAGCTGATCGATGGCGTCGTGCAATGGAATCGGATCATCAACGAGCAGAAGCGAAAGGACAAAATATTGCGATGAGGCAGGAAATTTGAAGCCCGTGTCCCCAGACTCGTCGATATAAACGAACACCGCCATTGGCGTCGATACCTTCTGCTGATCCAAATTAAGAGACCCAGGAAGCTGAGAACAGTCAATAGTTTCTCACGACCAATTGCTTCTGATACAGCGCCGATTCGTCCAAGATCTGCGCAAACTACTGAATGCTACCTAATGAACTACGCAATCGAGATAACCACAAATCGGTGATTTTGCGGATTCACGGAGATGCACGGGGGAGGACAATAGGGTCAGGTCATCGGGGTTGGCAATAAGCGCTAAGTCCAATGACCGCGACTCGCCAGGGTAGGGGTGGGTCGTGAACCTAGGGGGGATACTTCACCCATCGCGAGTATCCCCCCGATGGTTCTTACCCTCTCCCGACGCTTCGCGCCACCCTCTCCCCACCGGGGAAAGGTCGCCCTGGCCCGATCACACCATTTGCAACCTTTGCGCGGAGCCGCTGTTTCGCGCGGGGCCATATCCCCGGACGGGATCCATCCACCCCGTCCAACATCCCCTCCCCCTCCTCGACGCCCCGGCCTAGCCAGCCGGGGCGTCACCATGTACGTCAGGAAGGAACCGTCAAGCACTGGATGCCCGCCTAGTCCGCCACCTCATGGTCCGGTCATCCCGTCAACTCCATCATCTTCAGCAATCCCTGCATGTAGCCGATGGCGTGGGCGCGACCGCGATGATTCCACTCGGTATCGTCGACGACGTGCGGTACGTGATCGTCGAGCAGGAAACCGGTGAACTCGTTCTTCTTTAGCAGACGCATGATTTCGGCCGGGTCGTAGTTTCCTTCGCCGATGAAGCACTCCTGAAACGCGGGAACGGTCCCTTGCACATCGCGGAAATGCACGTAGAAAATGCGGCCGAGCGGACCGAAGTGTTCGATCATCGCCGTCACATTCGCCGCGCCGCCCAGCATCTCTGAGCAGCAACCGAGACAGAGATCGAGCCCCCAAGCGTCGCTGGGCGTGATCTCGTGCGCTCGCTTGAACCCTTCGACATTGCGGAAGAGGCGCGCGACGCCGCCAAGCATCTCGACCGGCGGATCGTCGGGGTGAAGCGCTAGCTTGACGCCGGCTTCTTCGGCAACGGGGATGACCGCCTTCATGAAATACTCGTAATTCGCCCACATCTGCGCTTCAGACACGATCTCGTCTTCGTCGTCGATCACCGCGATCGATTGCAGCCGCTCATCAGACTTGGCGACAAACCCGCGAATGCCGTCGCTCGACGCCGCCTTGTCGACCTCGGCCATATCAAAGGCGGTGCAGAGCGCGCCGCCTCGGCCCGGCGCCGAACGGGTCGTGCGCCAGACCGAGTTTGGCATGAAGTGATAGCCAAGAATTGGGATGCCTGCCCGGCCCATATTGCGGATCGTTGTCTGGTAGTGCTCGATCTGCTCGTCCCGCCCAGGTAACCCGAGCATCGCCTTATCGTAGAAGTGGATGGGAACGTTCTCGATCGCTTCGAGAGTGAGATCATATTCCTGACACTTCAAGACAAGTCGCCGCAGATCGGCCTCTTCCCAGCGCTGTTCGCCGGGCAATTTCGGCGTGTTCATCTGCACGCCCGGAACCCCGAGCTGCGCGCCAAATTGCAGCTTTTCGTCCGTCAACTCGTTGAATTGTCCGATTGCAACCCGAATCCCTGGAGCAGTCACGACATCCCCCTTTTCCGCCAATGTTTTGCCCAGCTGGAGCGGTGAGCCGGCCGGTTCCAGCCCGGTCGGGCCTTGACAGCATTTTTCAGCGTTGATAGTGTGCCCCGGCAACAGCATCTCTAAGGTACGAACAGTTGAACATTTTGCGCATTGCCGCGCAAGAAGGAGTGGCGGTCGATGACACCCAAGTCACGATTGACGCGACGGAGCTTTGTCGGCGGAATTGCGGGAACCGGCGCCGCATTTGCGATTGGGGGTGGGACAGCGGTCAGCCGTCTGTCCGAAGTGCTTGCCGCGAAGAGCGCCCCGGCCGTACTGCAGGGCGGTGGCAAGCTCACCTACTGGGGCGGGCTCATCTTTTCCGATGAAGCCAACAAGATGCTCGAAGACACGATTAACGCCTGGGGTGACCAGAACAACGTCGACACCGAAGTTGTCATGATCAATCAGAACGAGACCAACCAGAAGGTTTCGGCCGCGGTTGAGTCGGGCACGATGCCTGATGCCCTTGACATGGGCCTCGATCTGCAGTTTCTCCTGACGACCTCCGATCAACTCCAACCTCTCGATGAACTCTATGCCAAGATCGGCCAGGCGCAAGGCGGTTGGTACGACTCGCTCGACACGGCGGTTGACACGACGTCGATCGGTGGCGCGCGGACCTCGATTCCCTTCGGCACCAGTGGCAACCTCCTCTTCTCGCGCACAGACGTGCTATCAGAGGCGGGGCTAACTCCACCGCCCGCGAACTGGCAAGAACTGAGCGATTGGGCCAAACAGGCGCAGCAACCTGGCGTCTATGGGATGGGTTTTGCCCTCTCCAACGTCGGCGACGGCAACGTGCAGCAACAGGTCATGCAGTCGTATGGTGGCCGCGTCGCCGACGACGCCGGCAAGACCGTGACGATCAAGTCCGAAGAGACACGAACATACCTCGAGTGGGTGAAAGCGGCGTGGGACGCGAAGCTCTTCCCGCCGGGCGCAACCACCTGGGATGGCGCGGGCGACAACACCGCCTACCTTGCCGGTCAGGCCATTTTCATTGCCAACACTGGCTCGGTCGCGATCGCCGCGCAAACAGATGACCCCGATCTTCTTGCCGCCACCGCGTTCGCGGCGCTGCCGGAAGGCCCGAAGGGGCGCATCTCGCCAATCGGACCGAACGTGCGCGCAATTCCGAAGACGACGCAGGATGTCGACCGCGCCAAGGCGTTGATCGAATACCTGACCGCGCCGGAATTCCTCGGCGAGTACTACAAAGTCGCGATCTACGGCCCAATTCTCAAAGACCAGGAATCGATGGAAGCGTTCACGGACACGATCCATTCCGGTCTCCTCGATCTGGTCAAGAATGGCACGGCGCCGGCATACCCGGACGTCAACAACACGGCGTTTGCTGATTTCTCGGCTAACTTCATCGTGCCAAAAATGATTCAGCGCATCGTGATCGATGGCAAGAGCCTCGACGACGCGATGGATGAGGCCCAGCAGCAGGGTCAACTCATTTACGACAAGTACAAGTAGACAATCGGCCTTCACCTGGTTGAATTCCCTATCCCGAGCACCGAAAGGGGAGAGGTCCAGATTCAGGTGAAGGCTGATTCTCGGGTCCTGAAAACACCGATTGCCCGGGAATTGCGGAGTTGGACGAATGGTTGTGGCGTCGGCTTCCCGGAGTCAACGAGCGCAGACAACCTATTCGGACCATAGCGGCTGGCTGGCCCGCCCGGGAATGAATTCCCGGGCTAATTAACGGAAGTCGGATAAATCCGACTGAAAACGGCACCGCATGGTCCGAACAAGTTGTCCGATTTCAAGTACCCCGGGTAAAACTATGCTTTCTGCGACAGAGTACGAGGCGGTCGTTCACACTAGTCTGTTGATGGAGTTTGACGAATTCATCCGGTACCGATTCGCCAGTCGGATTTATCCGACTTCCGGTCCCTGAGCCCGGGAATCAATTCCCGGGCGGGGGCAACGGCCACCACGATGCCATCACCACCTACCGAAGTTTTTCGTCAAAGACCATAAACCGACTTCCGATTCTGAGCCCGGGAATTGATTTCCGGAGCAGGCGGGCCACAACGGTGCAATACGACCAGTGCCCCTAACCCGGCCCCAAGATCAAGGAATCCTCTATGGCCGTCACCACGGCAGTTCAACCGAAGGCATCGCGCGCAAAGCTCACCTTTGCCCGGCGTCAAGCGCTTTGGGGCTATCTCCTCGTCCTTCCGGTTTGCCTGGTGCTGCTCAGTTTGGTCGCCTATCCCTTCTTCTATGCGATCTACATCTCGTTCACCGATCGCGTCGTCGGCAACGCCGGCCAGTGGGTCGGCCTGGACAACTTTCGGTATCTCCACAAATGGTCAAGCTTCAACAAAGCCGTTCGCAACACCATCACTTTGGTGGTGGTGTCAGACGTTCTGAAGCTGATCATCGGGCTCGGGCTGGCGTTGCTCCTGAACACGCAGTTTCGCGGACAGGGTCTTTTTCGCTCCCTCATGCTCCTGCCCTGGGCGATGCCGGCCTTTGTCGGATTTCTCGTGTGGCGTCTCCTCTTTCTCCCGATCGGCGGCGGCATCAATCTCGTGCTCTCCGAAACCGGGATCCATACTGAGATCATCGATTGGTTAGGGCAGAAATCGACCGCGATGCCGGCGGTGATCGTCGCCACTGTCTGGCGTGGGTTTCCGTTTTGGGTGATTTCGTTTCTTGCCGCGCTCCAAAACGTGCCGCAGGAGCTGTATGAGGCGGCCAAGATCGACGGCGCTTCGAGCTTCCAACGGTTCCGCTCGGTGACCCTGCCCCATCTTCGCCACGTCATCCTGGTTGTCGTGCTGCTGTCGTCAATTTGGACTGCGAACAGCTTCGAGAATATCTGGATCATGACCCAGGGCGGACCGTCCGACGCGACAATGGTCTTTCCTGTCCTGGCCTATTTCGGCATGCAGACCCAACGCCTCGGCGAAGCGGCGGCCGTTTCGGTCGCCCTCATCCCGGCGCTGGCGATTCTGGTCATCGTCGCGACGACGCTGATGCAGACAGACGAGGACTAAATGGCGACGACCGACGTAGCAAACGTCAGCCAAGTACGGACGATCCGGCGCCCACGTGTGCGCGCCCACGTGTGGCAGCGTGTGGGAACGTATGTCGCCCTCTTGATTGTCTCTGCCGTCATCCTCTTTCCACTGTATTGGATGTTCACGATCTCGCTCAAGATTCCGCGCGATATCTACCGGATGCCGTCGCTCTGGCCGAACCTCGTGACGTTGCAGAACTACCGCACGCTGATCGAAGACAAGGATTTTCTGACCAACATCAAGAACAGCTTGATCGTTGCGTCGTGCGTCACCGTGATCTCCGTGCTCATCTCTTCGTTCGCCGCCTACAGCGTGGTGCGCTTCAAATATCGATTCAAGGGCACGATCGGGCGGCTCATCCTCTTCGCCTATCTCACGCCTTCGTCGCTCCTCTTCATTCCGCTCTCGATCATCGTCGCTCACCTGCAACTCGGTAATTCACTCCTCGGCTTGATCGTGGTTTATTTGACCTTCTCGCTCCCGCTCAGCACCTGGCTGCTGACTGGCTTTTTCCGCGGCGTGCCGGCCGATCTCGAAGAACAAGCGATGGTCGACGGCTCAACCAGAATGGGCGCGCTCTTTCGCATTCTGCTCCCGCTTTCCGGCCCAGGATTGGTCGCGGTCGCCATATTCACCTTCACTGGGGCGTGGAACGAGCTGCTGCTGGCGTTGATCTTCATCACATCGGAAGACAAGCGAACCGTTCCCCTCGCGCTCCAATACCTGATCACGGGGGATGTCTTTTTGTGGGGGCCGATCATGGCGGGCGCGGTCTTCTCCGCCCTCCCGGTCATGATCCTTTACTTCCTCGCCCAGCGCTTCATGGTTCAGGGAATGACCGCCGGATCAGTGAAGGGCTAATGCAAGCTGGTAAGCTAGGTGTTCTGAACCAATCTCTGCCGCGCTCTCAATACTCTATTAGACGTCAGCGGGTGGGTAAGGTGACTGATAGTGACCATGGTACTGATGGTCTCCCGCACATCTTCAATGCCTTCATCGGTCGGGTAGGCGAAACCGCGGAAATAGCTTCGTTGCTTTCTACCGCACGGTTGCTCACCCTGACGGGACCGGGCGGCGTCGGCAAGACGCGTCTGGCAGCGCAGATTGCGACCGCAGCGTGGGACTCGTTTAGTCACGGCGTGCGCTGGGTCGACCTGGGATCGCTGACAGACGAAGTGCTCGTTCCACATGTGGTTGCAACACAGTGTGGGGTTGCCGTTCGGAGCGGGGTGGCTGTCCTCGATGCGCTTGTAACGGCGCTTCGCCGCAAGAGCATGCTTTTGGTTCTGGATAATTGCGAACACTTGCTGGCCGCGTGCGCGCGCCTGATTGAAACGCTTCTCACCTCGTGTCCCCATCTCCACATCTTGGCCACAAGCCGTGAGGCTCTTGCGCTTCCAGGAGAAGTGATCTGGCTCGTGGCTCCTCTTCGCGTTCCTGACGAAGACGCCATCGCATCGGTCGAGAAGCTGCTTACCTACGAAGCGGTCAAGCTGTTTGTTGGGCGCGCCGCGGCGGCGCGCCCAGAGTTTCAGCTGACTGAGGGAAACGCCGAAAACGTTGCCCGGATCTGTCAACGACTCGATGGCCTACCCTTGGCGCTGGAGCTGGCGGCCGCGCGTCTGCGCGTCTTGTCACCCCGAGAGCTGGCCGAACGATTGGATGATGCATTGCACATCCTAACTCGCGGGAGCCGCAACGCTCCTCCGCGCCAGCAGACAATGCGGGCAACGTTGGATTGGAGCTACGGGCTACTGGCGGATTCAGAGCAGACCGTGTTTTGCCATCTCGCAGTGTTCCCCGGAAGCTTTTCGATCGATGCTGCCGAAAAGGTTTGCACGGAGGCGGGCGTCGCCGCAGGCGAGGGGCTCGACGTGCTCGCGCGTCTCGTCGACAAATCACTCGTGACAGCGCTGGATTCAGGCGACGAAACGCGTTACCGCCTCCTTGAACCACTTCGCCAGTTTGCCCATGAGCACCTCGTTGAAATGACAATGGAAGCGCGAGCCGAGCAGCAACTCTGCAACTGGTGCGCCGCTCTCGCAGCGGAGGCGACGGCAAATCTGTTCGGGCCAGAGCAGGGACCGTGGCTCGACCGCTTGGAGACCGAGCACGACAACCTGCGCGCGGCGCTCACTTGGTCCCTTTCGCACGGCGGCGCCTCAATTGCGGGCCAGATCGCGGCAAACATCTGGCTTTTTTGGCAGATGCGTGGATATTTGGCCGAAGGCCACAGGTGGATTGACCAAATCCTGGCGGACCTACCTGAGCCAACGTCATTACGGGCGAATCTGCTCTGGATCGCCGGAATCCTGGCCCGGCCTAACCCAGAACTTGGTCAGCGCCATTTCAGTGAGAGTTTGGCCATCTGGCAAGCGCTGGGTGACGACGTTGGGACCTTGAGAACGCTGGCCAGCCAAGCGTTCATGGCCCAAATTCTGAACGATCATGAGCGCGCAGTCGCGTACTTGGAGCAGAGCCTTCTGCTTGCCCGGGCCTCGTCGGGAGAGCTGGCGCTGGCTGATATCCTTTCCGGTCTGGCGCTCAGTGTCCTCGAACTTGGCGATCTTGATCGCGCGGAGCTTCTGTGCGAAGAGGCGCTCGACTTGTGCAATCGATCGGGCGATTTGCGTGTCGAAGCCGCTGCAAAGGCAAACTTGGGACTCATCTGGCTCGCGCGCAGAGATGAGCAGCGCGCGGCCGAGTTCTGGGAAGAGAGTTTGCAACTGCGGCAGCGTATCGGGGATCACGGCGGCATTGCACACGTTCAGGTCCTACAGGCCGGGCTGGCACTTAGGAACGAAGACTATGCACGGGCAAATGTGCTCTACCAAGTGAGCCTTACCTCGCGCCAGCAGACAGGCTATCACGACGGAATCCCATCTATCCTTGAAGGACTTTCCGCGGTTGCCTCGGTCCAAAGGGACCCAATTCGTGCGGTTCAACTGGCCGCCTCCGCCGATGCGCTTCGTGCTGCGATGGGTTTGCCAATCCCTTCATCGGAGCGCGACGCACTTGATCGCACCCTTGCGACCGCGCGTCGTTGCCTCGACTCGCAGGATTTCACGCAGGCATGGAACGAGGGGCTCGCGCTCTCGCTAGACCAAGCACATGCAACCGCGATGGGGTTGAGGGTGTCCAGTAATGTCCCTGGTTCCGACGCCATTCCGGCCGGAGAATCTCTCCCACCAGCTGCGTCCACGAGTTCAGATTATGGCCTCACGCGGCGAGAAATCGAAGTGCTCCGGTTGCTCACCTTTGGGCTGACATATTCGCAAATCGCTGAAAACCTCTACATCAGCCCGCGCACCGTCGATGCGCATGTGCGCTCAATCTTCGGCAAAATGGATGTGCGATCACGGACCGCGGCGACTCGTATCGCCTTGATGGACCAGCTCATCTAAGTATGCCTGCCTGGGCAATCTCGCCATGCGATGAAAAACCCCGAACATTCCCGATGTGACGGAAGCGCTCCGCGTCAAGACTGCGATCATGTGACCCGCTCCCACCCCGTTGGAAGTGTCGCGAGTCAGAATGGAGCGACCCCATGTCCGTCGAACAGAACAAGCAGCTCGTGGAGACAGCATTCGATCGCCTCGTCAACCATGGAGAGATCTCGCTCGTGGATGAGTTCGTCGGCGAGGATTTCGTCAATCACGATGCCCCACCCGGCGCGCCTCGTGGATCAGCCGGGCTCCGCTATGTGATCACGGTTCTTCGCACAGCCTTCCCCGATATCCATTGCAGCGTGGAAGAATTGATCGCTGAGGACGACAAGGTCGTCGCGCGTACAACCGTGACCGGCACTCACCTCGGCGATTTTTTCGGCGTTGCACCGACCGGTCGGCAAATCAAGCAAGACCAAATCCACATCTTGCACTTCAGGAACGGCAAAACCGTAGAACATCGGTCCGTGCGAGACGATCTCCGTATGTTGCGACAGCTTGGTCTGGTACCCGACGGCGCTCTGCCGGGCAGTTAAGCAAAGAGAGGAGACGACACCTCAGGAGCTGTCGCCTTCCTACAAGTCGAGCACGATTTTGGCAATCGTGAAGTAAATAAACAACCCTGTCCCGTCGACGACCGTCGTGATCAGCGGAGCGGACACAACCGCCGGGTCAACCTTGAGTTTCCTCAGGATGAGTGGCAAGACCGCCGCAACTGTCGCCGACCAGACGCAAATCGACAGAATCGTCAATCCCACAACTAGTCCGACTTTCGAACCGACATTGAGGAGCGCGGCACGACCAAACGCAACGACTGCCATCACCACGCCCATACTCATACCGACGGCAAATTCCTTCGCCATGACCCAGCGCACATCGCGCAGCCTGACCTCACCCACGGCCATCGCGCGGACAAGCGTGGTAACCGTCTGGCTGCCGACATTACCGCCGGTGCCGATGAGGAGCGGGACAAAGAACGATAGAGCGATGACCTGCTCAGTTTCTGACTGATAGTGGCGGAGCACCGAACCGGTGTACGCCTCGGCCACGAACAGCAGCAGGAGCCAGAATAGACGGCGCCGGACAAGAAGCTGGACCGACGCGTGCCGATAGGGCGTTTCCAACGGTTGCGAACCACCGAGGCGCTCAATGTCTTCCGTCGCCTCTTCTTCCAAAACATCGGCGACGTCGTCCTGGGTAATGATTCCCAGGAGGTGGTTGTCGTCGTCAACAACAGGCAACGCCAAAAGGTTGTGATCGACAAGCAAGCGCGCCGCGACCTCTTGGTCAGCGTTCGCCGGAACCTTGAAGACATCCTTGAACATGAGCGAGCGTACCGGGGCATCGGGCTTGCTCAAAACTAGCGCGTGGAGCGAGAGAACTCCGAGTAGGTGCTCATCATCGTCGAGCACATAGGCGTAGTAGACCGTTTCCGCCTCTTCCGCGACCCGGCGCAGTGCGTGAATCGCCTCGTCCGCCCGCAAATCGGGCGAAACCGCGACGAACGACGGAGTCATGATGCCGCCGGCGGTATCGGGCGGATAGGCGGCGAGTTCGCGAATCTCGGCCGCGTCCGCCGGCTCCATGGCGACCAGAATCAGCTCGGCGTCCGATTCCGGCAGCTCACCGATCACGTCGGTCGCGTCGTCCGGAGCCATCCCCTCGAGGAGATCGGCCGCGTCGTCGTGGCTCAGAGATTGGAGGATGCGGCCGGCGTGGTAGGGATCGATTTCGGCGAGGAGTTCTGAACCCTCTTCCTCGGGCAGCCATTGCAACAGGGTGGCGACTTCGTCGTCGTCAAGATGAGGCACGATGTCGGCCCATTCGGCCGGAGACAACCTGCCGGCGAGCGCCGCGACGCCACTTTGCGCGCGAGATTCAACAAGCTCGCGAATCTCGTTTAAGAGGTCATCGTTCGCCATCGACGCTCCTCATCTTTCAGATCATCCTTTAGCCGCTGCAGCGCGAATGATGCCATGCTGCACGCCACTCGGTGCGCCGGCTTTCGTGATAAACGGAATGGCGTCTCAAATCTGTAGACATCGGTAAATCTCGCGGCTAAGATGCCGCGATTAGCGATCCCCTTAAACTGCCCAACTGGGCTGGAAGCAATAATGAGAGAGCATGCCGACGAAGCCGGCGGCGACGAGCCGTCGTCAGATGACGCCGTGAGTGACGCTGAGGTCGTTTCGCTCAGCTCGCTGATTAGCCCCGACGATTGGCGTCTTTACCACATCATGCGCGAGCTGCGCGGCGAAGACCGTGCCCGCGTCCTCGCCTTCGCCGAGATCCTCTACAACATGCAACGCGCCAAAAAATGGGCCAAACCGAAGTGAGGACGATTGAGCCTAGAGGTCGTCAGCTCAAAGCCCTTTTCGAAAGAAATAGAGGTCTGATCACTAGGGGATCGAATGAGAGTACGCGAGCGGTTGAAGTGCTTCGCGCAATTGCTCCTCTGTCATGCCCTCATCGTCAAAGATTGCCAGTAAATGAATGATTTCATAGGCAACATCGGTTGTCTCGAGATCCCGATCATCATCTAGAGCAAACATGGCGCCTGCGAGCCAGTCCTTGAACGTTTCCAACGAGATCTCGTTCGCGAGATAGGCTTTCAAATTAGAATGAAAATCCTGTATGAGCGGTGAGCGCATGTCGTCTGATCCTCCTCGACAGCGAGTAAGTCACGAAGACATCCGCCGCCGATTCAATCTTGGCAGGTATTGGCAACGCGCGCAATCCAGAGAGCTTCGAGTGGTTGTACGGAGATCGTCCCCATGCATGCTTAAAGCCGAGCCCCCGGGAACCCTTTCACAGGTGGTCGCATATTACGACGGACCCCAACGAGTCGTGATAGCCCATCAGTATTTACGCCCAGACGGAAGCCTCGGAGCTTCGGGCAAACCAGACCCGAAATGGCTCTTCGAAGACGGCGTTATCTATCTCGTCTAGAAACACATCTTGCGCCACGTCTCAAAACGACGGGTAGTCATCATAAAGCGTGCCAACTTACGAGGCGAGGACAGCAACAAGCGCCTTCGCCGCGATGCTCTACAACATGCAACGCGCAAGAAATTGGGCCAAACCGAAGTAGGGATAACGTGGAAGTGACAATTCGGTTCATCGTCGGGGAAACCTTCTTGCACTTTCACCTCTACAATCACGCGCTTGGTCGACGGTTCTGTCGAGACCGCTCGAAGCGGGACAACTGGGTGTCTGTTCGGCCTTGCTACTCGATATGTCTCCTGATAGACTAGTCAATAGCACATGTGTTCTAGAACGCCTGTGCTACGCAACCAGGAGGGCATTAAATGGTCGACAGGATGGGCCTCGACAACATCATCCTGTTTTTTGTTGTTCAGGCGAACGGCGAGTTACCTGTAACCAAGCTCATGAAGCTAGCGTTCTTGGCCGATATTGAGCATCAGCAACTCTACGGCGAACCGCTGAGCAACGAAAACTGGACGTATTATCAATATGGTCCTTATACCCAGAACCTCTATGCTTCCACCGAGGCTCTGGAAAGCGAAGGATTCATCGCGTGTACGATTCGCCCGGCTTTCACTCGAATAGGGAAAAACTACTCTCCTGCTAAATCAGAGGCCGAAGCTGAAACTAGACTCGAGAAATTGTCACCCAAAGCTCTACGTGCACTAGCGAATGTTTTGAAGCGCTATGGGCATCTTACTGTGGACCAAATCAAGCGGGCTGCATATGAGACTAAGACCATGCAGAGCGCTCGCCCAGGTGAACGCCTTAATCTATCCGTGGAACCAAGGCGCGCATCGATCAGTAAGGATTCACGACTCGAAGCATTCATGAAGAGAGCACCTACGCCAATCGTGCGCAATGTCGGGGATTCTCGAGCAAGCAAAGAAGAGGATCTCGCCATCCTCGATGAACTCGGCCAATTGCGCCGTGAGGCAAACCAAAGAGGCTGATACTTCAGCATGTGCAGCATGAAGTCGGCGTTTTCCTCTGCAATCATTGGCGGAGGGTTATTCGCAGGGCAGGTTTGGCGAATCCCTGACCGGTTGTCAACTTTCGCCGACACTGATGTTTCTAGGCGAACAATCCACAGAGACCGGCCTATTGTCATTGTGCAAGGTGACGACCACGGTGAAAATAGTCGTTGCGCTGCCCTGCTTGTAATGCCTCTCTCAAGCCAGATTCAGAACCAACGTCCTTGGGAAGACATCATTTCCGGTGAGGAAACTCCTCTTCCAGAACCGTCAATCGTCAAGGTGCACTTGATCCAACCAATCCCCCGAGACGCGCTTCTCCAAGACGGAGAATTCGTGGGAGATATCGAAACGGCGGCTTTGAATCGAATATTCGCACACCTTGTCACAAATCTTGGCCTGGCGGAGTAACGAAGCTCGCATCAGAAGCTCGCATCAAGAGACTTCGACATTGCTTCCCTCGAGAGGACGTTCAGTGTTCATACAAATCGGTTCGGGAAGCGCCGAGCATGCTACCAATGGGCTGCGCTCGACTGTATTACCGATATCTGTGAAGGCTGCGGCGTTCATTCAGTCGACGCATGCTCACCAAGAAAATTCCGGCGGAGGTAATTTACGAGAAGGCAGCAGTCCCGGTTGGCTGAGGCGGGCTACGCTATTCTGTCCAACAGCGGCCTTATTGAGCGATTCACTGACGAGCGAAGGAGACCCTATGGCCAGCGTGCCCGGACCGAGTATGTGGCGAGGCGCTGATGCCTACCAGGCTTACATGGGGCGCTGGAGTCGCCCGATGGCGCAGGCGTTCATCGCCTGGTTTGCGGTCGCAAATGCGGACCGGTGGTTGGACGTCGGCTGCGGCACCGGCGCTCTTACTGCCGCCGTGCTCGACGCGGCCAACCCAATCGCGGTGATTGGCATCGATCCCTCAAGCGAGTTTTTGGACGCCGCTCAAACCCTCGTTTCCGATCCTCGCGTCCAATTCGTAGCCGGCGATGCGTGCGCTCTCCCGGTGGCAACTGGCAGCTACGACGCGGCGGTCGCCGGGCTCGTGTTGAACCACGTTCCAAATCCGGCCCCCGCGGTCATCGAGATGGTGCGTGCTGCTCGCTCTGGTGGCGCCGTCGGCGCCTACGTCTGGGACTACAGTGGCGAGATGCAACTCGTGCGGTATTTCTGGGAGGCGGTCGCGGCAACGGATGCGGAGGCGGCGACGCATGATCCGCGCGCGCACTATCACATATGCCAGCCCAAACCCCTCGCTGACTTGTTTCGCGCGGCCGGACTGAGAGACGTTGAGGTTGACGCGATCGACCTCCCGATGAGGTTTCGAGACTTCGACGACTACTGGCGGCCGCACACCATGACCGGTCCCGCCGCTGTTCAGCGCTATGTGTCAGCACTTGACGACGAACGGAAGACAGCGCTGCGGGAGCAACTTCGGATCATGCTGCCGATCGCGACGGACGGTACGATCGACCTGATCGGCCGGGCGTGGGCGGTGCGGGGCACGAAATAGCCCCGCGATCGCTCTTACAACCCGCGCTCTTGTTTGACGCGGTCGAGCGCCCCGGCGGCTTGTCCGACCGCCGCCGTGCCCATGTCGATCTCTTGCGCGGCGAGGTCCGATGCTGGCGGCGTCCAGGTTGTCGATGCCGTAGGTCAGGTAGTCTGCCGCGTTGGCGAGGTGGGCGGTCGCGTCGATCCAATACGAGTGCACTTCGGCAAACGCCGGCGGTGGCACATAGGCGGCGGCATCGTCGTATGCCACTTGCCACGTAGCCGCGACCGCCGCCACTTGGATGATCCAGTTCATATCGAACAGGTCGGTTACCTGGAAGTTCCCCGTCAAAGTCGTGAACGATTCCATGCTCCCTTGCAGCGTCACCGTTTGGATGGCGAGCCAATTGAGGTAGGCCTGCTCTTCGGCCGTCCATCCGGCAGCCACTGGCGTTTGGGTCGGTTCTTGGGCAGCGGTCTGCGCTTCGACCAAATCCGCATCGACATGGAGTTCTCCGCACGCCTTCCACAGACCGCGGTTCTTCGATTGTGCATCCGATTGCGCGACTTCGATCCTGCCGAAATATTTCGGGGAGTCATGAGAATCATCGAAACCGGCATACCCGTCGCGAACCATCTTCGTGTTGACGAGCGACGCCTTTTTGCCCTGCGCTCCGGGGAGCCAGACATAACGGATGGTCGTACGCTCATCTTCGTCGGCCGATCCCGATTTTTCGAGGTAGACGACCGCGTCGACTGGCACGAGGCGTTTCAAATACCGCTTCGATTCAGCGTAGTAGCACTCGCCCTTTTCCGGAGCATCGACCCCGGAAAGCTGTACCGACAGCTTCTCGTCGCTTCCGCTGAGCACATAAACTTTGTCACCATCCTTGACTTGAATCACCGTCGCCTTTACCGCCGACTTCGGAATTCCAGCCGGCAGCGAGGGCGCGGCGGAAGCGTCGACTGTTGGCACGAGCATGAACGCGAGCAATACGAAAGTGGCTATCCGTTTCACGATGTTTTCCTTTTCGCTGCTATTTGCGCTTACCATAATGTCTCGCGAACTGGGACGAATTTGAGCCAGTTGAGCCGGCTGTAAGCAATGTTCCGAGAAATCGAGAAGATTTCGACAATCACGCGGTTTGATCATTACCGAGGCGGAAATGAGGATGCGCCAGCGGCGAAACTGTTAGATTGACCGATGGCGGAGCGCGATCTGTCGTCAGGCTACAATGACGACCTCGTTGCTTCGTTTGTTCATTGGGGGGAGTTATGAAAACCCTCGTCATCGAGGGCGGCACGATCGTGACCGATCAGGAGCAGTTCCGCGCCGATCTGGTCATCACCGGCGACCATATCAGCGCGATCACGCTCGATGCGGGTGGTCTGCTTGCTGACGAACGGATCGAGGCCGAAGGCATGCTGATCATGCCGGGCGGCCTCGACGCGCATACGCATTTCCGCGAGCCAGAAGAGTTCACCAAGGAAGGCTTCACGACCGGCAGCGCCGCCGCGTCGGCCGGCGGTATCACGACCGTCGTCGAAATGCCGCAGGCGGACCCGACAACCGTGACCGCCGAGCAGTTTCGGGCCAAGCGCGATCAAGTCGGCCGAACATCCTATGTCGACATGGCCCTTTGGGCCGGCATCGTCGGCGAACCGCGACAACATGCGGAATCGCTGCGAGAAATGGCGGCGGAGGGCGCCGCCGCGTTCAAATCGTTCATGGCCTCATCGAGTCCATCCTTCCCCGCCGTCAATGAAGATCAGCTCTACGCCGCAATGCGAGTGGTGGCCGAGGTCGGTCTCCCCTACGGTCTCCATGCCGAGCATGACGGCATGCTGCAGATCGGGCTTCAACGCATGCAACGTCTCGGGCGGAAAGATCCGCTTGCTCACGCCGAGTCACGTCCGCCGATCGTCGAAACAATCGCCGTTGGCACAGCGCTCCTGATGGCCGACCTCACCGGTTGCTGGGTGCACATTTGCCACGTCGCTTCGGCGGACGCCCTGCGCTTGATCGCCGAGGCGCGAGGACGCGGCGTGCGCGTCACCTGCGAAACATGCCCCCAATATCTGGCGCTCAACACGGACGATCTCCTGGCGTTACGCGGTTTCGGTCGTTGCGCTCCAGCAATCCGAGATCAAGAGGAAGTCGACTCGATCTGGCCGTATGTCATGGACGAAACGGTCGATCTGATCTGTTCCGACCATGCCGGGCTGACCTTCGAGAGCAAGGAATCGGCGGCGGACGACATCTTCAAAGCGCCGCTCGGACTCTCCGGGGCGCAGACGCTCTTTCCGGTTTTCTACGACTCGGCGGTGAATCAGCGCGGCATGACGGCGACGCAGTTTGTGCGGCAGATATCGACGAATCCCGCGCAAATTTTCGGTCTCTACCCGCGCAAGGGAACCATTGCACTCGGCGCGGATGCCGATGTTGTCATCTTCGATCCGCGGCGGGAATGGGTCGCGCGCGGCGAAGAGATGTATCACAAGCAGAAATGGACGCCGTTCGAGGGGAAAACGATCCTCGGTCGTGTCCGGCGCACCATCCGCCGCGGCGAAACGACCTACGACGAAATGGGTGGTGGCGAGCCACTCTTCCCCCAGCCTCCTGGGTCGGGCCGATTCCTGCCCCATGGCTACGGAAATCGAAAGGAGGGCTAGCGGCCAAGAGTCTTCCCGCCTCTAACCGCCTCCTCATCGTCATGCCGAACCCTGCCTACCGTCATGCTGAGTGGTCTGTCCATTGCTGTTTATCCCGTCGGGGAGAACCGGCGTCGCCCGCTCTCGTGCGCCCTGGACGGGCTGGTCGGTCGGAGCGGGGTGCCTTCTGGGCCACCTTCAGCCCCGGGCAGACCTACGCGACAGAGAAGGTGGGACAATCTACTGAGCGAAGCGAAGTATCTCGCCCTGCCTTACACAGGTTCTGCGTGTGGCGAGATCCTTCGCCTCCACTCAGTGGTCTGTCCCGCGTCATATGCCTTGGTCGCGGCGCGGTTGTCGTGCTTCGTCGCTGCGCACGGCGGGCGCACCGCCGTGCGCAGCGACGGGCGTTCCTCCACTGCGACCAATCTCGCGGGACAGACTACTCAGGATGACGGGAAGGGGACGCTCAGAATGACCAAAGAGGCAGCCGCGTTGCGTCGAGTGAGATCTACCCCATCCTACCGCTCTCCTTCGACATGGGGTTGATAGCGGACAATTTCGACGGGATCAGTGGTGATCAGGCCCCCTTGAAGGAGTTCTTCCAACTGCGGAAGCAGCTCGATTGACTCGCGCTTCGCTGTCGATCCATTCAAGGACCAACGGCAAATCAGACGAGAGATCGAGGATCGACACTGCGTGGATCTTGCTGTGCGCGCCGTAGCCGGCAACGGCTCGCGTCACTGTCGCGCCGGCAGCGCCTGAGGTGCGGAGGTAGTTTAGCAACGCACTCCAGAGCGCGGCGCCATCGTGCCGATCACGCTCCCCAAAATAGGCGCGGACCCGGACACCGGGACCTCGAATTTCGTATTCACTCATCTTGCTGCCTCCGTGGGCGACATCCTCATCTACAATTCCGGCGATGTTCCATCAAGCAATCAGTCTTCTGATCGTCGCGGCAACCCTCATCTTGATGCTTCGCAAGCCGCGAAACCTCTCCGAGGCATGGATCGCCGGCGCGGGCGGACTCGTCATGCTCGCCCTTGGACCGCTCTCTCTTGGTCAAGCCCGGGCGGTAGTCCGTGAAACCTCCGACGTGCTCTTTTTTCTGCTTGGCATGATGGTGTTGACCACGCTTGTCGAACAGGCGGGGATCTTCGACTTCCTGGCCGAAGGCTGCGCTCGCCTCGCCCGTGGATCCGGAACCCTCCTCTTCTGCGGCGTTTTCATACTGGGGGCGATCATAACCGCGTTCCTCTCATTGGACGTCACCGTGCTCATTCTGACGCCAATCATCTACGCGCTCGTCATCCGGCGAAATATCAACGCGCTGCCCTTCATGTTTGCCTGCACCTTTGTCGCCAATACTGCATCGCTCGCGCTGCCAATCAGCAACCTCACGAACCTGCTCGTCTATGACGAACTCGATATCAGCTACCAGTCGTTCCTGGCCCGGATGTGGCTGCCGAACCTCGTCGCTATCACCGTAAATCTTCTCGTTTTCCTTTGGCTCTTTCGTAACCAAATTCCCCGGCGCTATGAAGCCACTGACCGCGAACCGCTGCCGCAATTTGACTGGTGGGCCGCGACGTCCGCGTTTGTTCTCCTGCTCACGCTATGTGGGTTGTTCACGTTGGGGTTCGCTCACCAATCCCTTGCCTGGGCCGCGTTGACGGGAGGCGGTGTGCTCGCCGTACTAGGGATCATGAGCCGCCGCGCCACTCTCCCTACTATCGCGCGCAGCATCTCGTGGCAACTTTTCATCTTCGTGGTCGGGATGTTGCTCGTCGTCCGCGGATTGGAACATGCTGTTCTTGACAACCACGTGATCTCGACGCCACATGGCATCCTGCCCGCCGTGCTCATCAGCGCCGGAGGCGCCGCGCTCGGCAGCAACATCGTCAATAACGTGCCAATGACGATCCTCGCGTTGCCGTTGATCGCCCGGGCAACTGGAGAAAGCCGGCAGGCGCTTGCCTTCGGCACGCTCGTCGGCGCGAATATAGGCCCCACCTTGACGACCTACGGCTCCCTCGCGACGATGCTGTGGTTAAGTTTGGTCCGCAAACGCGGTCTCGACGTCTCGACGGGTGATTACCTGAAGGTGGGGCTCGTCACCATGCCGCCCGTGCTTCTGTCCACCGCGTTGACCCTTTGGCTGGTGCTGCGATGACGATTGCGCTTGTCTGCATCGATGGTTTTCGCGTTTCCTCATTTCTCGATAGTGCACGAGCGGCGCTCGCTTCTGATCTCTCCTTGCTGTTCGTGCATGTTGTCGACACCCGACCGGAGGAGGAACTTGGCCGGATGATCGCCGGCCTGCCTGGAAGAGGACCAGGCCGCCACCAGGCGGAGGAGCGGGTGCGTCGCGCCTCCAAGATCCAGGAGACACAGGTACGAGAAGAGATCAATCGCTGGTTAACAAACCGTGGCGTCTCCGCGGACGTCGTTTGGCGTCACGGACGACCCGAGCGCGAAATCGTTGCGCTCGCCCAGGAGCGACACGTCGACCTCATCGCGCTCGGACGCGGTCGCGGTCGGGCTGGTCATCACCCCGGTCCGGGAACCTTCCCTTTGAGTCCTGTCGCGCGCTATGTCACCGACCATGCGAGTTCGGACGTGCTCCTGCTTTGGAGATATCTCGCCTCCGCCGAGTGACGGCCATTCCCTTGATCCGTGGTAAATAGCGCAGACCAATATTCATCAGTGAAAACGGGTATTTCTCACCGGCTGAATCTAGTTCTGGGCCGGACTTCGAGCATACGTATACGTTGTGCCCGGCAAACGACAGGTGTACCTTCGAGCACGTGCCGGATCGACTTTGCGGTTACTCTCACGACCGCCAATGGATCCATTAAGCCATCGCGAGGGGTGCTGGTCTTCGGGCAGCGGCGCCAAGACCAGACGGCAAGGATGCGACCGGCGCTATGGACGAACGGGCGGGGGACCGGACACCGGACACCGGACAGCAGGCTGATGCATTGTCAGCGCATGCGGCCGCTGCGATTCTGGGCGTCAACGAGCGCACGATTCGTCGCGCCATCGCTCGCGGCGCCCTTCCCGCGACAAAGCACGCCGGCGTTTATCAGATTGATCCCGACGATTTGCGGCATTTCCAAACAAAGAGTCGATTTCCGACGCCTCTCGGAGCGGCGAGGCGCCCGGAACCACTCCGATTAGTTCCAGTTCAACTTCGGGAATACCAGACTCTGACGAACCTTCCTCAGCCACGATCGCCCCTCATCGGACGTGAGCAAAAAATCGCCGATATTCGCGAACTCTTGCTCCGCCCAGACGTACCACTTGTGACGTTGACCGGCCCCGGCGGCGTGGGAAAAACCCGCATCGCGCTGATGGCTGCCACCAAACTTGGGGACTTCTTTCCTGAGGGCGGGTGGTTCGTTGGTCTTGCCCCAATCCGCGATCGCGATCTCGTCATTCCGGCGATCGCCCAAGCATTGGGAATCAAGCTCGGGAACGACGCACTCATCGACCGTCTCATCGCGTCGCTTCGAGACCGGCATACTCTTCTCTTGCTGGATAACTTTGAGCAAGTTGTTGAAGCCGCAATCGACATCGCCGCATTGCTCGACGCTTGCCCAGGCCTGACCGTTCTTGTGACGAGCCGAGTCCGCCTACGCCTGTCGGTAGAACATGAATATCTTGTGCCTCCAATGGCTCTAGTAAATGGTGGTGAGACTGCCTCTCTCGAAGAAGTGACCGATTCGGAAGCAGTGCGTCTTTTCGTCGCACGCGCACAGGCCGCTCGCGAGGATTTCGCGTTGACCGCCGAGAATGCTTCTGAAATCGCCGAAATCTGCGGTCGTCTCGATGGTTTGCCTCTTGCCATCGAGTTGGCGGCGGCCCGGCTGAGGATCGTGCCACCACCTGCATTGCTCGCCCGATTGGAGCAGCGACTTCCATTGCTCACCGGCGGGAGTCGAGACCTGCCCGCGCGTCAGCAAACCATGCGCGACGCCATAGGCTGGAGCTACGATCTGCTGGCAACCAACGAGCAAACCTTGTTTCGGTTTTTGTCCGTTTTCGTTGGCGGCTTCTCATGGGAAGCGGCGGCAGCCATCGCTAACCGTATCGGTGAAGTCGATGCCTTCGCCGGTGTAGTTACACTCGTCGACTCCAGCCTGCTCAGGCAAGAACCGGGACCAGCGGGCGATCCTCGCTATTTCATGTTGGAAACGGTTCGCGAGTTCGGCATCGAACAATTGCAGCTCCGTGGGGACGGCGACGAAGCACGAGAAGCTCATGCCGCGTTCTTCATTGAACTCGGCTTCTGGCTGGAACCGAACTACTTCAAGCCGGGTGAACGATTCGATGATCACCTCTGGCGCATCGAGGCGGAAAACTCCAATCTGCGAGCCGCGCTTAGCTGGCTTGAGGCAAGCGGCAACCCGGATGGCGTTCTCAACCTGGCGGCATCGTTGTCCGTTTTCTGGCATCACCGAGGGTTATTGCACGAGGGTCGCCGGTGGTTGGAGTGGGCGCTGGCTCGCACCGGCGACGTTCCCTCATCCGTTCGCGCCCGTGCGATCGCCGGACTGAGTCTGATTATTTGGACTCAAGGCGATCCGGATTCGGCTGAGCCATTTGCCCAGGCTGCAATCGCCATGGCAGTAGCGATCGATGAAAAGGAACTTTTCGCGTTATCGACCCATATCCTCGGCCTCATTGAGCTCCATGCGTGGTGAACCAGCCAAAGCGCTTCCCCTGATGACACACGTGCTTGGCATGTGGCAAGAGAGCTCAACTTGATCTCGGACTTCGGAATGGCGCTGTTTGTTCTGGGTCAAATCCTAGACGAGCTCAACGAGACGGAAGAAGCAGCGATCCGCACAGAAGAAGCCCTTATTCAATTTCGCGCTGTGGGTCACTCCTCCGGGACCGCTTTTGCCCTAAGTCTTCTCGCAGGACTCGCAGACGAACGCGGCGATACCGAAACCGCGGTGCGGAACTATTGCGAAGCTCTGGAGTTGTGGGCAGGGCTCAATGAACGCTGGGCGATAGCCCGTGCCCTCGTTGGCTTGGCTGCGCTCGCGGCAACTCACGGCCAGCCCGAGAAAGCAGCATCGCTCCTCGGCGCGATCGATGCCCGCTTGCAAGAAAGTGGGAGTACTGTCTTCCCCACTGACCGAGGAAACCACGAAATTGCGGTGGCGAGCGCCACCGCGGCACTCGGTGGTGAACAGTTTGCCGTGCTGCGCGTGGCCGGTCGTTCGCTCTCGCTTCAAGAAACCGTCGAGCTTGCCTCGTCAATCACGGTAGATGAACCGCCTGGAACCGCCCCACAATCTCCCAATACTCCGCAAGGCAGTTTGCTCACCGATCGTGGACTCGAAGTGCTTCGCCTCATCGCCGAGTGGCGAACCGATCAAGAAATCGCGGATGACCTTTTCATCAGTCGCCGGACTGTCAACACCCACGTCTCCAACATCCTCGCCAAACTCGGCGTTCCGAACCGCAGGGACGCCGTGGCCTTGATGCAGGAACGTGGACTGTTCCCAAAGAATGATGAAAATTCTCAGCCCAACTAGCCGCAAACGAGCCCAAGAAATACGCACATCTTACTGATGCGTCGGTAGGACGAGCACTCGCATGCTGATCCCGTCACATGGAAAGGACCCAATTCAGGGCCTCAAGCATTGACGCACGGCATGGAGCTTGTTCATGACAACTCATCGAACAACCGATTCGGTCTCGCGCCGCAGCGCGCTCGTTGGACTCGGCGCCACTGGTCTCGGCCTGGCATTGACCACCCACGGTACGGCTGCCCAGGAGGCGGCGACCGAGATGGCCAACCACCCGATGGTCGGCGTGTGGATGGCGGGTCGTGCCCCGAACGACCTCGGCATCGCGCATATCGGGCCGGACGGTGTCTTCACCAACAGCGGCCCGACCGTGGGGCAAGACGCCAACGGCGCGCTGACCTACAGCGACCCCGCCGTGGGAGCCTGGGAGCCGATCAGCGAGCGCGGTATCCACTTCACCTTCACCACGCGCAACTATGACGCGACGGGCGCATTGACGGGCTACTTCACCGTCGACGGCTACCCGGTTGCCAGCGAGGACGGCCAGACCTTCTGGGACGACGGCCAGTTGGAAAAAGTGACCATCCGCGACCCCAACGGGGTGGTCGTCCGGGTGCTCGGGGGCGATGGGACGCTGCAGCCGATCGGCGGGGTGCGGTCGGCGCCCGGCAAGCCGGGCTACGACGAGATGCTCGCCATGCTCGCGGCCCAGCAGACGGCAACACCAGAAGGCGGCACCCCGACGCCATAGCATTCGCTTCCTTCGACTACTACGGGCCGACCATCGCAGCTCCGTTCGAACCATCGGCCCGGAAAACAACGAGCCGCCTTACCCATCTTTAGGCGGTTCGTTGTTTCCTATCCAGGAACCGGCCATGGGTCAGTGCTCCACACATCGATGGGGGCCAAATTCACAAGAAATACCCACATTTCTACTGCCCTCGCCAAACTCGATGTTTCCACTCGGCGAGACGCTGTGGCACGGGCAGGGGAACAGGCATGGCTCCTAGATGATGACCGGCCACCCCAGTATGCGTAGTACCGATCCACCGCAAAACTACGCACTTCCTACCGATGCGCCAGCGGGGTGAGCGGGCGCATGCTCAATCCGCTCCCCAAGGATGGGATCTTCCCGGTCATCTTCGCTGCTCCGACACAGAAGGAAGAGGTTCCCCATGACAACTTCCCGAATGACTGAAGCTATCTCTCGCCGCACCGCGCTTGCCGGCCTCGGCGCCGTTGGTGTCGTGACCGCGCTTGGCGCCAGGAGCACCCGAGCGGCCCAGGCTATGAACACCGCCGATCACCCGCTGATGGGGATGTGGCTGGCGATGGCCAATCCGCCCCGGCAGGGAAAGGATCCCCAGTTCCCAGCACCCTCCCTCTTCGCCGCGGATGGCACGGTCATTCTGGGCTTTGTTCCGGCCAATATCGGCATGGACGGCAAGATCCAGTTTGTCGGCTCGCCGATGGGCGTTTGGGAGCCATATGACGAGCAGACCGGCCACTTCACCGCCGTTCAAGCACTTGCCGATATGACCGGCAAGTTAATTGGATCGGTAACGATTGATGGGCATCCAAAAGTGAATGCGGACGGCATGAGCTTCATCGACGACGGCTCCCTGGTGACCGTCACTGTCCGTGACGCTGCAGGCGCGATTGCCACCGTGGTCCCGCCCAGCACCGCGGGCCAGCCTGTCACCGCAATCAAGATGCGCGTCGGCATCCCAGGGTTCCCCGGTGAGGACACCGCTACCCCTGTCCCCTAACGAAATCTTTCGACCAGAGGCCGCCGGAGTTTTGCCGTCGGCAGGTGGCGGCGATCCGATTGAGCCCGGGGATCGCCCCGCTTCCCAGAGGGGACGCCTGTCGCCGGGTCGTCGCCCTACCAGGACCGGACAAGACCGGACACCATTTCGAGCTTTGCTTAAGGAGGACTACGATGTACCGCCACCCTATTCGCACAATGTTCGTGCTCGCCGCCGTGGTCGCTGCGCTTGTGCTCTCCAGTTCCGCTGTCGCCACACGAACGACGCCCTTCTCCTCCACCTATGACGCCTTGACCACTGAGTCCCCGTGCGGTTATCCGTTGGAGCGTCATGACGTCGGTAAGGCACACGGGCGCAGCAGCCCCGATCGATTCGACGTCACCAACGCCGGCGTCGTCGTCTGGACCAATCTGGCCAACGGCTTGAGCGTGACCCAGAAATATCAAACGCTCTTCAAGAATGCCAACTTCGTCGATAACGGCAACGGGACACTGACGCTTGACCAAACCACGGTTGACTCATCGACCATGTATGGTCCGAACGGGGAGGTGCTGCTGCGCGACCACGGCCCCGTCACAACCCACCTCACCATCAACCCCGAGGCGTCCGATCCCGACGACTTTGTCGTCTCGCAGGAGATCGTGTTCGCGCATGGGGCTCACCCCGATTTCTGTGAAGCGCTGACGGCGGCGATCGGCCCCGGTGCGACACTCTAGCCCGCATCCGACCTCTCACGACGAAAGTGGCACAACGAGCGGGATCGCAATGCAAATCACCACCGCACCACCAGGAGGTCGACCAAGGAGGCATGAATTACTCCGCGATGAATTTGACGGAATTCGTCGCGGAGTCGGAACAGTGATGATTTCGCTCCCAGGCACGCCCCACGGTATCCGCCTGTCGATCAAAGCGGTAGAAGTTGGCGGTACATCGCTCACCGGTTTTCAACGAGGACGCAAACAGCCCAGAGATTGGCATTGCCCCGCAATCCGATCTCTGGGACGAGCGTTCTCTCGTCAAAGCTCGGTGACTACGTTTAGTTTGGAGTTCGATGGACTTCCTCTTCAGCGAACTGACCGGTCGCGCTTTCACGCATCCGCGATTCCTCGTCACGTTTTTCCAATTCATCCGTCTCTACCAATAACGGACTTGGCTTCGGAATCGGGGTAGATCCAAGTGTTCTTGCACGCTGGTTCGTCACCGCCGTCGAATATGACGGAATCGAGCCAAGCGATGAGCGTGAGCTGATCGCCCGCGCCAAGACGGATCCTCGCGCATTCGAGCCGCTCTACACCCGCTATGTCGACCTTATTTATGGCTATTGCTATCGCCGCCTCGGCGGCCGCGAATCAGCGGAGGACGCAACCAGTCTCGTCTTCCAGCGCGCCGTGGAAGCACTCCCAAGTTTCCGGGGTGGGATCTTTCGCGCCTGGTTGCTGACCATCGCCCAGCACGCCATTGCCGACACCTACCGCCGGGCTCATCCCTCTGAACCACTCGATGTCGCCGAGCGCATGGTCGACCCGGCCCCGGCGCCGGATGAAATCGCGCTGCTCGCCGATGAGCGGCGACTCTTACAGACGGCGCTCTCGCTGCTGTCGCACGACGAGCGCCGGGTCATCGAACTCCGGCTGAGCGGTTTGCGCTCGACGGAGGTGCCGTCATTTTGGAACGAAGTCCCGAATCGGTGCGGCAAATACAGCTTCGTGCCACCAAGCGTCTGCAAGCGCTTCTCAGAGTCAGTGAGTCATCGCAGGGGGCGCACCATGCCTAATGCCGGCGAACTTTCGCTCGACCTGCGACTGGATCGCTACTTCGACGAAATCCTTTTCGGAGACTCCTCGGTCTCCGGATTGAATGCTCAGGAGCCGGCGCTCGCGGCAACCGTCCGTCGCCTGAGCGACCTAAACGCGCCGAAGGCAGCCCATCCTCAATTTGCGTCGAGGCTGTGGAACGATCTCATTCAAGATCGACAACCGGTCGCCGATCCACGTTCCCTCGGTGCCTCGGTCGCGGAGCCGGCCGAATCGCGATTGCGATTGCGGGCGTTGCCTCCCGTCAAGATCCCCGGCGAGCGACGAAGGTGGATGATCGCCCAATTCGCGACGGCGGCATTGCTTGTTGTCACGCTGATCGCAGGTTGGCTCGCCTTCGATTCTGGTATTCACAATGGGTCGAATGTTTCCCGAAACAGCGTGCCAATGATCCACGGAAATTCGGCGCGCACCGGCGAGCAGCCCGGTCCTGGACCAAAAAGCAAGCCGCAGCAGTTGTGGTCGTTCAATACGCTCTTTTACGTTTTCGATTCTCCGGTGATCGCCAACAACACTGCGTATATCGGAAATACCCAGGGCGTTCTTTTCGCTATCAATATCAAAACGGGAAAGGAGCGCTGGCGCGCCAAGCCTGGTGCAGCGATTGTTGGCGCTGCCGCAGTGGCTGATGGGATGGTATTCGCGCAAACCTCTGACGGGTTATTCGCTGTGGATGCCAAGACCGGCGCCGAGCGCTGGCACTACAAGACTGAGCCAGGACCGGACTCCACGCCAGTCGTCGTCAACGGAATCGTCTACCTGGCAAGTGGAAATGCTGGCAGTCCTGCTGTGGTCGATGGGGTTGTTTATGTCGGCGGCGACGCCAACAGCAGTCTTTACGGGGTCAATGCCCGCACCGGCGAGGAACTCTGGCGCACGAAGTCATCCGGCCTGGGTCTCTCCGCACTGGACGCGGCGACCGGCGCCGAGCGCTGGCACTTCGCAACGACTGTCATGGTGCGTTCAGGACCTGCCATCGATCGAGGAGTCGCCTACTTTGGGACAGCTGACGGGTCACTGCACGCACTCGACATCAAAACCCGTACTGAGCGTTGGACCTTCGCAGTCGGCGGAGATCTTCGATCGTCACCGGTTATTGTCGATGGTGTCATCTACATCGGCGGCGATCAGGGCATGCTCTATTCGCTGAACGCGACGAATGGCGTGGAGCGCTGGCATAGTGCTATCGGTAGCGTCGACGAAGCCTCCCCCGCGGTCGTGAATGGGATTGTGTACGCCGGTGGCAACAACGAATTCCATGCGCTGGATGCGGATTCTGGTCAGGAACTCTGGAATCTATGGATTTCGTTCTCCGCAGTCAACTCGGTTCCTCGGACGTCACAACCTGACCAAGGTGCAGTAGTGGTCGGAGGAGTCCTCTACTTGACGGACGGCATGGCGGTGCTCGCCTTCTCTGATAAAGACGTCACCACGTCATGTCGATTGAAGAAATTGGTTTGCTGATCATGAATGAAACCAAACGCGCTCCGCCAAGCAATGGGAGCAAGCGATTGGGGCAACCGTGCAACCGCGCAACCGCGCAACCGTGCAACCGCGCAACCGCGCAACCGTGCAACCGCGCCTGCCCCATCCGCCAAGAGTCGCTGAGGACTCAGCATCGAGCGCTCAGCAGTCCCGCAAACGCGCCCTCGCGGTGCGCGCAGTATTTCCTTCCGTTGATGTCGTTCTGAAAAACGCCAATGAGTTGCGAACTCGATGGAGGCCGCAACACGGTTCGTCGTGCGCCAAAAAACGGGGTTTCATTCAAAGGAGTGCTTCGATGGCAAACTCGCAACCACGTCACGCTGTCTCGCGCCGGACAGCTCTCGCGGGCCTGGGCGCTGCCGGCCTCGGCCTTGCCGCTCATGGTCACAGCGCGTCCGCGCAGGACGCCACCCCTTCCGCTATGGCAAAGCATCCGATCGTCGGAGCTTGGAACGTCATGACTCCGAGTGGTCCGTCCCTGGGGGTCTTCTTTGCCGACGGCATCAACATTCAGGGAATCCCTTCCACCACCGCCGGTCCGAACGGCGTGGAGTTCGTCAGCGCCCAGGTTGGGACGTGGGATCCGATCAGCGAACGTGGCATCCACTTTACCGGGGTGCAATTGCACTCCGACGCCAACGGGAACTTCATTGGCACCGTCACGATCGACGGCTATCCGGTCGTGAGTGAAGACGGACAGTCACTGCTCGACGACCAGTCGCAGGTCGTGGTCACGATCCGCGACGCGTCCGGCGCCATCCTGCAGCAGATCGCGGGCGCTGGGTCGCCTCCAGTGACGGGATCTCGGATGGCTGTGAACGCGCCAGGGTTCCCAGTAGCCACGCCTGAAGCAGGCACGCCGACGTCATAGTAAGCAACTGAGCTATCTGACACGGAGGTCAGACCATGCAACGCAACGATCGTCAATTGACCAACTCAAGTCAATTGGAACGAAGCTCTTCTCGCCGGATGGTTCTCAAGGGCATTGGCGCAACAGCCGGCGCTGGACTTCTTGCGTTGTCCACAAGTCGTCGAGGATGGACTGCCGCACGGAAATCCACAAACCCGGTCGACTTCACGCGCGGTGTGGTTTATGCGGAGGTCGACGGGCAACCGCTGTTGGTCGATATCGCCTCACCTCTAGCTCGAGACAAACCGCGCCCAGCGGTGATCTTGCTTCACCCAGGAGGAATGGTAGATGGCGATCGCACCTGGATGGAGGACTTCGCGCGCGGTCTCGCAGCTTTGGGCTATGTCGCCTTCAGCATTGACTATCGGCTTTTCATTGAAGGAGTCGATGAAGCACACGATTTGAACCGCTGGCCGGCGCAACTCGAGGATTCGCAGCGCGCTGTCCGCTGGATTCGCGCAAATGCCGAGACCTACGGGGTCGACCCAGAACGAGTTGGCGCCTTTGGATACTCAGCCGGCTCAAAGCTCGCATCCCTGTTAGGAACGCGCGAGAGCACGGACCAGTCCGACCCAGAGCTCGCCTCGTATTCGAGTCGAGTGACATGTGTCGTCGATCTCGTCGGCGAAACGGACTCGACGATACCGTCGCCAGATCCCGGACAACAGGCTTGGGAGGCCATCTTCCTCGGAGGCACGCCCGAGGAAGCACCGAACGCGTATCGCGACTATTCGGTGCTCGCTCATGTCGACAAGGAGACAGTCCCATTCCTGGTGTTTCACGGCACCATAGATTCCGTTGTGCCGGTCGCGCACGCTCGCCGCCTTGTCGACGCCCTGCACAAGAATGCGATCGAAGCTGTCTACGCGGAGTTCCCACAATTTGATCACTTCGATTGGACCTGGGAACTGACCGGCCCATTGACAGCCGCGTTCCTCGGCACTCACCTCAGCCCCGAGAACTGATCGCGGAGCATGTTCAGTCCTGGGGTCATTGTCGCCGGCAGTGACCCCGGGACTCACCCGGCACAACTCGCCGCCAACTCGATTCAAATGAAGTCTCTCGATGCTGTTCGGCTTACCGAAGGCTTAGGTCATGCCACGCCGCCGCACGCTTTACCCACTGACCATTCTTCTGTCGCTCATGACTGCGGTTGCCCTGTTCGCCGCCGGCTGGGTGATCGCGAGCCCTGGCGTGCCCGACCCAAGTTCACCAGAAACAGAATCGACGGTGCGGTTGTTCTACACAGCCGTCAACGAGACCATCTCTACCGGCAATGCTTCGATGTTGGAATCAGCGCTCGCCGAGGACATCGAAGTCAAAGGATCCGTTGCAGCCGTAGCGCCAGACCGCTCTGGACTGATCAACTTTTTCAAGAGCATGCACATCACCTCTCCCCAGTTCCAACTCTCGATCGCATCGATGACAGCCACGGGAAGCCGCGCCATCGTTGAAGTCACCGCAAACGGAGACGATGGGGGTTCGTTCGTTGGCAGCCAGATCCACAGTTCGACGATTTGGGGGGAGGTCGATTCGTTCCGGGTTGACCAGCAAAAGGTCAGCGGGTTTTGGTCAAACTCGTCAAGTGCCGTCGTTCTGGAAGCGAGTGACCAATTGCCATATCTGGTCGACGTTCCGCACGCGCGGGTGGTGACCTTGGAAGAGGTCTCGATTCCAGCCGGGATCACGTTGCGATCCGGCGGCGAACCGACAGACCGATGGATCGTTCCCGAGACTGCCAGCTTCACCGTTACTCCGTATGTTGACCAGTCACAATGGGTGACCACGCCCGCGCCGTCGGATCTCGGGATTCCGCGAGGAACATCGATTTCCCTCGAACCATTCAAGCTCTTCGCTCTCCCGGCTTGGAACCGTATCGACGTGCGAAACAGTGGCCATGCGGGAGCGCGATTGCTCGTGCTGACCCTCGCCCGGCCCGCCGTAACACCTCCTCGAATTGATCCACCCGCAAACGAAGCGAGCAACATCCCGAGACCGGCACGTGGAACGCCGAGTTTGAACGACGGAATCGTTGTCACGTCGCTCGCAAGCAGCGTTCAGACAACACTGCCTGCGGGACAAGCGGTTGTTTCGGTAATCCGGGCACGGCTGGATGGAGGGGTCGAATTGTCAGACATGACGACTACAGGCCTGCTCATGATCATCGATGACGCTGGAAACCTGAGCCTCATTGCCGAAGGCCATCTCGCCATGGTTCATCACGTGGAAGATCACTGGACAAGGGAAGGCATGCTCGGAGCGGGCGATAGCGCCGTGGTCGGTCTTGGCACCAAGGTTCGTCTCCGCGACCTCGACGACACTCCAGTCAACCTCACGATCATTGCCGTCCTCCCCGCGTCATCCTCGCAAAGCGGTGCGAGCCTCGGCGTTGGGTCCAATTAGTTCCGATCTGAGGAACTCACGCCAAGTCTGTTGATCATTCCTGTTCCGACCTACCGTAAACGACGTATTGGCTCTCGCGTTGGCTCTCCATAGAGTGGGTGCATCGGCCAGGGAATGGGACCCGTAGCCGATTGCCGGGCGAAGTCGTTCGGTAGGTTTTGCAATAAGTGTTCAAGAGGAGAAGACATGTACAAGTTCAAGGTATTGAAGCTCGGGGCAATTGGTCTAACCGCGCTCACACTTGGCATCGGTGGTGTTTCCGCACAAAACGCGACTCCGGGAACGCAGTCACCATTGGCCTCACTCGGTCTTCCCGAATTGCACGTTGTCGTTACCGACGCCGGCATCCAGGCGCCCGCTGAAGTGGCGGCCGGCCTGACCTATGTGACGCTCGACAATCAAACGAACAGCGACACGGATGCGCAGCTTGGACTCCCACCGGCGGGTGTCACGCTCGATCAGATCGCGCAGGACATCGGGGGCGATGGGTTCTCCGATTGGTTCTATCAATCAACGTTCGTGGGCGGGGCGTACGCCTACGCTCATGACAGCGGCTCTGGGGTCGTTGATCTTTCGGCCGGAAATTGGGTCATCGCGACGACCGATACTGACAAGCCGGTTGCCCCAGTTGCGCTCAAAGTGACGGGCGATGCCGCCGCGCAGCCGGGCGCAGTGAAGTCCGATCTGACGGTCACGGAGAAGGGGTATACGTTTGACTTCCCGGACCAGGTCGCAGCCGGTCCGAAAGTCTGGGAAGTCAGGAATGAGGACCCGGTGCCGCACATGATTGTGGTTGAACGGTATCCGGGCAAGGTGACCGACAAGGACGTGCAGGACATCTTCGCCGCCGAGATGGGAACGCCGGTTCCTGATATGGCGATCAACCCGGATGACTTCCAAGAAGGGACCTACGTGCCCGTGCTCAGCAAGGGCGAGACCTCGTGGGTCGATGTGAATCTCGAGCCCGGCACCTATGTTGCCCTCTGCTTCGTTTCGGATGAAGGTTCGCAAGTGCCACACGCGGCCATGGGCATGTTCGACATCTTCACGGTTCCGGGAGACAGTGGCACCCCAACCTCTTAGTCACGTCGTTCAGTTCAAGTCGATGGGACGACTGCCGGCAGCGTTGCTGCCGGCAGTCGCCGAATCTGCAACACTCGTACAATGCCTGGTAAGGAAAGGAGCGCCCGCTGGATAGCACCACTATGGCCGAGGCCATCGCCGCTGAGTTGAACGGGATACTCGATGCGGATGCCTTCGACGTGATTATCGGTGAGGCAGGCCCGTTTGCAGATATCGCGACCGACACCTGGACGCTGCGGATCGAAGGATCACCTGTTACCGCTGCCTGGCTCTCGATCGATGACGAGCCTGAGGACACGGAACGCCGGCGGGCTGCGAGGGCGGCCGCGATGCCGCCTTCCACTGATCAAGCGCTCGCCAAGGCCGACCAACAACTCAATGGCGCGCTCTTGGCGGCATTAGTCGCCTCCGGTGATCCACTTTCGCTCGATCTTGCGGGAGCAATCAGCGATACAGTCCATCCGTCCTAATATCGCCGATTTGCAGTTGTCGATTTTGGCTCAAAGTCAGTGTAAAATCGTCTCGCTTCACTAACTCTAGAATGTTTTTGTGGCTAAACGACGTAAATTTGGGAAATTCTGTGTCCAAATGACACAACTGGACGTTCGTCCTATTAGAATGTGTACGTTCAATTGACTGGTTCGCATCCTGCCGTTATGCTGCCAAGAGTTTAAACAAGATTTAATGCTATTCAATATGGTAGAATGGCGGGAGCGACGAACCTTCGCCTGTATTTGGTCACCTGGGCGAAGTGGAGCGAATGGTGAAACCGGCCTTCATCAGGGGCCGGTTTGTGTGTGTCCAAAGGCACTGGCGCGGTGTCTTGGCGAACGCAGATCGGCGAGTCCGCTGTCAACCAGATCATCTAGAACGTAGGTGATCAAACTTTTATAGCGGTTCGAGCGAAATAATCATGTGCCGTTTCGTAGTCGGTTTGGTGGTTCTCATAATTTGACGCCAGACTCGCGCTTTGGCAACGTCGATCTCTCTTTCTCTCAGCGCCTGAAAGATAGAGAAACAAGAAATTAGACACGGGGGCACGGTCTCTCATTTGTTGAACGGGGCGATCGTGAGGCGTATGCGGGGGTGTAATAGTTGATCTTCTTGATCCTTCGGCTAAATTCTAACCTCCATAGCAGATCGGGCATGGTTGGGCTTCGATTGATGTCGAACTCCCTGGCGCCACTGCTGATATGAGTGCGGACAGGGCCGTTCCAAATAATCTAGGCAGGGCGAGCGATCAACCAAGGTTCGCCGACATTAGCCTACTCCCAACTGTGATTGCATCAGCTTCTGAAATTGACGATGATTTCAGTGAAATTCTGGAAGCGATCGCTGATGGTGTCATCGTTCGCAACTCCGAGCGGCGGCTGCTCTACGTCAACGAGGCCGCGGCCAGTCTGCTCGGCTATCACTCGGTCGCCGACTTCATGGCGACGACGAACGAGGAGTTCGACTCCAGATTCGACTTTGCGGATGAATTTGGGCGAAAGGTCGAACGCCCGAATCTGCCGAGCTGGCGGGCATTGCGCGGCGAGCTGGCTCCCGAGGTAACCCTTCGCCATCGGAATCGCGTGACCGGGATGACAGGATGGGCGCTCGTCAAATCGCGACTGATCTTTGACGATCAGCACCGTGTCCGGATGACCGTCACGGTCATTCATGACATCACTGCCCAAAAGCGGACCGAGGAAGAGCTTCGACAGGCGCGCGACGAGTTGGAACGGGTGATTGCCGAGCGTACCGCCAAGCACTCGGCCGCGAATGCCATTCTCCAGGATCACATCGCGCAACGAGAGCAATCGCGAAGCGAAGTTGGCAACGTGGCGGCATCGCTTCGCGAGCAAACGCGATCGCGATTCCTGAACGGAGTGGCTGGCTGGCGGCTTCAATGGATGGCGTTGAGCTTCGTCTTCCTCGCGGTCGGTATGATGGTGGTGCGCTACCTCTACCCGCTCGTGCTCTCTGACGATGATTTGAATAGTCAGACATATGCGTCGCTGGCAATCTGGAGTTTTGCGAGCGTATTACTTGTCATTGGTTTGATCCCAGCGTTGCCACCACGGCTCTCAACGCGGACGATTCTCACGCTCTTCGGCGTCTTCGCCAGTCTCATTGCCGTCGTCTTCGTCATTACAAGCTCACTGCCGCGAGTGGTCAAATTGCCAGGCAATAACGATCAGACCCTGACCGAAGTATCGGGAGCGGGACAGAGCGGATGGCATTGGGTGCCATTTGCTGTACCCCTTGCCCTTGCTGCCATCGCCATCGTCGGCGTCGCCCGACGTGGCCGCGGTGAAGCAGCATTGCGCTGGGTTGCGCTTGCGCTCGTCCTTTGGGCGGGTGCACGTTTTTACGACGTCGCCGTTACTCCAGCCATTCCGCCCGTTCTCGGCTTTGCAAGCATCGGGCATTCGACGTTCAGTCTCGCCAATTTGCTTCGCCTCGCATCGGCGACAATCCTTGCTTGTGGCGCAATCGTTGAACTTCGCCGCATGGTCCTTCAACGAGAAGTGCTCCTTACGGCAGAGCAAGATTATTCGACAAAGTTAGAAGACCTCGCCGTTCTGAAAACCGACTTTACCGCGATGGTGGCCCACGAGCTCGTCCTGCCAATCGCCGCGATCCGCACCTTGGCCGCGATGGCCCACGTCACCACCGAAAGCCCCGAAGATCACACTCGAGCGCTCAATGCGATCGATGTCGAGGCCGAACTCTTGAACTCACTTGTCAAAGATATCGAAACGGTCGCGAATCTTGAGCGTGAGGAATTTGCGGTCGTCCTCCGGCCGGTCCAGCTCAATGAGATCCTGGCCGAGGCAGAAGCGTTTGCGGGAACACTACCCGGAGATCATCCGCTGATCACCACCATGGGTGGTCCGGCTGGGGTGCTCGTCGATCGCGAGCGGATCGCCCAGGTGCTCCACAACCTGCTCAGTAATGCCGCCAAATATTCTCCGCCTGGCACACCGATCTCGCTCCGCGCCATTCCCGAAAAATCGCGCGTCCGCATCGAGGTCGAGGATCGTGGCTTCGGCATCGACCCCGACGATCTGACTCGCATCTTTGGCAAGTTCGGACGAGGCCGCGATACCGTTGGGCGGAGAATTCCGGGTCTTGGACTCGGTCTCTATCTGTCGCGGCGTATTGTCCGTTTGCATGGTTCGGAGCTGACCGTCATATCAACCCAGGGCACCGGCACGGTGTTCGAATTTGGTCTGGAACGTGAAGGATGATCCGTCTCCTGCTGATTGACGATCACGCCGCATTTCGCCAGCCGCTCGCGTTTATGCTCGACCGCGAAGCGGACCTCTCCGTCGTTGGTCAGGCAGGATCAGTGGCGGAGGCGAGAGATATGTCGATCGATTTCGATGTCGCAATAGTTGATCTTACGTTTCCGGACGGGAGCGGCGTCGATCTTGTGCGGAGTTTGCGCGCGTCCAACTCGTCAGGGTCCGTTGTCATGTTGACCGCAAGTCAGGACCACGCGGCCCGCGCCATGGCGGTTGAAGCGGGCGCGGCGGGGTTGCTCCACAAATCAGCTTCGCTCGCCGACATAATCGACGCGGTACGCAGGCTTGGCGCGGGTGAGCAACTTCTCGACCTCGAAGAAACGATCGTTCTGCTCCGTCTTGCCGGGCAGCACCGCGAGCGCGACCGAGCCGCACAGCAAGCAATCGCTCGCCTTACACCGCGCGAGCGGGAGGTTCTCGAAACCTTGACTGACGGGATGACTGACCGTGAGATCGGCGAGTGCCTCAACATCAGCGCTGAAACCGTTCGCACCCACATGGTCAACATTCTGCACAAGCTTGGCGTCGAGTCACGGCTGCAAGCGTTGGTCTTCGCCGCCAGGCACGGCGCGGTCAAGATCGAATAGAAACAGCCCCAGCTCTTACCCCCCAATAGTCCCCCCAGATTTGCTAGGTAAGGATTCCCCTATCGTATTTGTTCGATGGGCACTAGACTAGCAATGGCATACGTTTCAAACGTTGCTCTCCAAGCGACTTATCACAGCACTTGACGTGCTGATGCGCGAGAGAAAGCCGGCTATTTTGAGCGAACTATCCGTCGATGTCGTGGTTGCGAACGAGCCTCTCGCCTATCGAGAAGCGCTAGCCGCGACGCTACGCCAAATGCGTCCCAATGTTGGAACGATCGTCGTTGCGCCGGGCGAACTTGACCAGGCGACGGCCTTACACGAACCACGGCTTGTCGTCTGCAGCCAATTGACGGACGCGCTCGAAAGTGGTTCAGGAGCGTGGGCACTCCTCTATCCCGAGGGCGCACCCTGGTCAGAGTTGAGCCTGGCTGGCAAGCGCACGCGCCTTACACATGTTGATCTCGGTCAACTCGTCGCTTTCGTCGACCAAGCGGTGATCGACGGCAGGGTCTGATCCCTCGCTCGAACGTTTCCTCCAAATTGAACGTTCCCAGCGCCAACCGACATAGTTTTCTCGCGGTGTGCTCGTCGAAACGTCTACCACCGCTTCGTCACCAACCCCAGATACGACCAGCGCCCCTCCGTCATCCTGACCCCTCCAACGTCATCCGAAGCGCTTCCCTTCCGTCCTCCCGAGCGGCGCCACCCCCCGTCATCCTGAGCGGAGGCGAAACCGCCCTCCCCGTCATCCTGAGCGGAGGCGGAGCCGGAGGCGAAGGATCTCGCCAGCAAGGAAGCCGGGGTAGGGCAGAGCGAGATGCTTCGCTGCGCTCAGAATGACGGTAAGAGCGGCTCAGCATGACGATGGGAAGGGCTCATCAGGACGATAGGTTAGCGCTCTTCATGACGATGAGTTTTCGCTCGCAATGACAAGGGGGCAGCGCTCGGGATGACGAAAGCGAGGGCATCCGCCGTCATGTCCTCAGTCGTTTCATTTGTAGCGCATGCTGCAGCGTCTAGTTCATTTGACTGATCGGCACATCCCATAAAGGAACTAGACGAACCTCAGCGGTTTGACCTAGGGAAAATTGGTTGAATCGCGGGATGCCATTAGTCCTGAAATGAGTACTCTTATTACCTAGAAGACATTAATCATTCGTTAATCAGACTCGGCCTAGCAGGACGAAGTCCGACCGGACGTGAACATCAGCAAGAAGCAACAATCGCTGTGATTCGCGGTCCTCGTCTGAGTTTCACTGTTGGTGTTCATAAGTCGAGATTCAGCCGCTCTTGGGACTCAAGGCGAGAAAGAAATAACGTGCGAAAACATAATCCTCGCAAGTGCCATTCTCCGCCGAAATCCTGAAAGTGGAATCGTAAGCGGGTGGGGGCCACGCCGAAAACGATAACCCCCACACGCCTCGATCCGCCGGGCGCCCCTTACGGAGTGCCAGGGGTCACAGCATTTTAACCGATGCAGGTCCTCTTGGTCACTCCGTCTAGGGTCCCGGCACTGTCCGGCCAGATCGGTCGAGGCAAGGGGACTAGGCGATGTACGATCAAGTCGTTCCAAGTAATCCAGTGGCTCCGCCCAGGTTATTGCCGCGGCGTAACGGGTATTCGGAGCTAGATTCAGTCGAGATTCACCAGGTAGAAACCTGGCCCACGTTCACGGACATAGCGCCGGACGTTCCGGAGCTGTCAGTGATCGTGCCTACGAAGAATGAGGCCGGCAACGTGGCCGAGTTGACCCGACGTCTGGGAATAGCTGCAGGTTCACTTCGACACGAAGTGATCTTTGTCGATGACAGCACCGACGATACGCCTGCGGCCATCGCCGCCATCGAGGCTTCGCCGAACGGCTCGATCGTCTTGCGCCATCGCTCGCCCGAAGAGCGAGTCGGTGGTCTCGGCGGCGCAGTCGTCGAAGGCATGCGATTGGCGAAGGCGCCGTGGGTCTGCGTCATGGATGGAGATCTGCAGCACCCGCCGGAAATCGTTCCGCAGATGCTCGAACAGGCAAAGCAGACCAATGCCGACCTCGTCGTGGCGAGCCGCTACTGCGGCGATGGCGACGCCGGGAGCTTCACGCGAGTTCGCTCCACCGTGTCACGTGGTTCATCGCTGGTCGCCCATCTCCTCTTCCCACGCCGTTTGCACGAAGTTTCCGATCCCATGAGCGGGTTTTTCCTCGTTCGGGGCAAAGCTGTTGATCTCGACATGTTGAAGCCGAACGGCTTCAAGATCCTGCTCGAGATCATCGCGCGAACGCCTGGATTGCACGTCGCCGAAGTTCCCTTCCAATTCGGACACCGTCTCGCCGGGGAAAGCAAAGCCTCCCTCAAGGAAGGCATCCGCTATCTCCGATTGATTGCTGGGCTTCGCCTGGGATCAGGCGCCTCGCAGTTCATCAAATTCGGTCTCATCGGCGTTTCCGGCTTGTTCGTCAATACGTTCCTTTTGGCCATGCTAACCGAGAGCTTTGGGCTCTTCTATATGCTCTCTGCAATATTGGCAACGCAGGGTTCCACGCTGTGGAACTTCGTGCTCTCCGAGCGCTGGGTGTTCGGGAACCAGAGCCGGCGGTACAGCAAAGCACGTCGCGCCGCGATGTTCTTCGCCATGAATAACGCCGCGCTCCTCCTCCGAGCGCCAATCATGCTCCTCCTGACCTCGGTCCTCGGCATCCAATATCTGGTCTCGAATCTCATTTCTCTGCTGATTTTGTTACTGCTCCGGTACGCCACGGCTGACCGGCTGATCTGGGGCACCGCCCCAACGACCTTTCCCGCAAGCAAAGGGGTGTAGCGCGATGACGGCTTCTCACGCATACGATATTCACGGAATCATTTCGGTTGTCTCCGATGCCGCGCTGCCCGAGCTGGAATCGTTCCGTGTTCACAAGGCAATCGATCAGCCAACGATTCGTGTCCGAATCGGCAAACCGAATCGCTCGAATGGGCATTCGGCCAACGGGCATTCGGCAAATGGACATGCGTCCAACGGGCACGCTACGAATATCCTCGCCTCAAATGGACATGCGAATGGACATGCGTCCAATGGCCACGCGCCAGCTGAAACCAAGAAGATCAGCTTCTCGGAGTGGACAGGCTGGCACGGCTTCAGCATCGAAATCACGAGAGGGGATCCGATCGAGGTTTCCGCTTCAGCGCTCCTCGGCAAATCGCCTCACGTCCTGTACACTAATGTGGTCGAGCCGATTCTCCGGTGGACGTTTGTCGAGCGGGGATTTGCGCTCGTCCATGGCGCATGCGTCGCCTGCGGCGAGGATGCGTACCTCATCACGGCGCGAACCGACACTGGCAAGACGACGACGATCTTGCGCACGTTGGATTCGCAGCCGAACTTCGATTTCCTGTCGGATGACCTGACGATCATTTCACCCGACGGCCGAGTTCTTCCTTATCCAAAACCGCTAACGATCAGCCGGCACACTCTGGTAGCAGTGAAGACTCCGTTGCTCTCCCGAAAGGAGCGCTCCGGGCTCTTTTTCCAGAGTCGCTTGCACTCGCGCTCGGGTCGACGCTTCGGTCTGTTGTTGACCAAGTCCGGTATGCCGATGGCCACGACAAACGCGGTCATCCAACGACTTGTGCCACCGCCGAAGTTTCCGGTCGAGCGCCTTGTGCCTCAGGTGAAAGTTGCGCCTTCGGCGAAATTGGCCGGGATGATCGTGATCGAGCGCGGCGGAAACGGGGAAGTCAACCTCGCTCCAGACGAAGCGCTCGAGATCTTGATGGCCAATTGCGAGGATTCCTACGGATTTCCTCCCTACGCTGACATCAAGTCGTTTCTTTACGGAAGCGACGGGTACGACCTGCGCCCGGTCGAGCGACTGGTTGTCGCGTCGGCGTTGTCTGGCAAGCCGGCGACGCTGATCCGGAGCGAAACACGCGATTGGTGGCAGCGCTTGCCTGCCTTTGTTAGTTGCAGCATCGAATCAGTTCAGCCGCGACTCCTGACGGTTGCCGGAAGCCAGGCGGCAGTGCCGGTACAGGTCGGGTAATGAAGCATTGAAGCATTGAAACGCGGGCGGCGCTTCGCCCAACGAACCGGAGTTGATTGGAAGCGCCGCTGAAAAAAATGTCTTGGGGTGAGATGACCGAGTATCAGAATTCTGCTGAGGGCGTACGATCGCGCGCCGCGGTCGCTGTGCGAACCGTCACGCCGTGGCGTTGGACGTTAGCGTGGCAAGACGTGCTCACGCGCGCGCCAGCACAGTGGTTCCCGCTCGCGCTTGCGTTGGGGCTCGGGGCTCTGCTTCGACTCTGGTCGATCAACAGCGTCGGTTACAACAGCGACGAGGCTGTCTACGCCGGCCAAGCCGCAGCTCTCGCCAACGACCCGGAGCTCTCGGCGCGCTTTCCGATCTTCCGCGCTCATCCCATGCTTTTCCAGTCCATCCTGTCAGTCTTCTTCAAGTTCGGCGTTCACGACTATGTTGGCCGTCTGCTTTCAGTCGCCTTCGGAATCGCGACGATCTACCTCGTCTACCGTCTCGGCTACCTCCTTTACGGCAAGCACACCGGCGAAGTCGCGGCGCTCATCGTCGCGGTCATGCCGTATCACGTCGTCGTCACCCGCCAAGTCCTGCTTGATGGCCCGATGACCTTCTTTTCAACCTTGGCACTGCTGATGACAGCGTCGTTTGCGGTCACCTCGCGACCCGCCTATCTCTACGCGAGCGGCGCGGCGATGGGTCTGACCTTCATGTCGAAAGAGACCGGCTTCATCATGGTTGCCGGTATTTACGCCTTCCTTGCCATTACGCCTCAGATTAAGGTCCGTCTGCGTGATCTGGTCATTACCGGGGCGTGCATCTTTCTCACTATCGTGCCGCACCCGCTTTCGGTCGCGCTTGCCGGCCGGTCAAAAACCGCCCAGGGTTATCTGATCTGGCAACTCTTCCGCCGTCCCAATCACGGTTGGAGTTTTTATCCGTCGGTCGTTCCCCACGCCATTGGCTTTGCGCTCATTGCCATCGCCGTTCTTGGCATTTTCTTGCTCTGGCGGGAGCGGACATGGCGCGAAACACTGCTGATCACCTGGATCTTGGTACCGGCAGTGGTGTTCGAGCTCTGGCCGGTCAAAGGATTCCAGTATCTCTTGCCCATCGCGCCGGCGATCGCCGTGCTTGCGGGGCGGACGCTCGTGCGTTGGCTGCCTGTCGTCGCGAGCCAATCTCGACGTCGCCAATTTGTCGGCAGCACATTTCACATCGCCGCGATCTCCGTCGTTGTGCTCACGCTCTTCATCCCATCCTGGCAACGGGTCCAGCCGCCTCATTCGCTTCAGTTGCTGGCCGGCTCGGGTGGCATGCCAGGCGGACGAGAAGCCGGGGAGTGGATTCAAGAGCACGTTCCAGAGGGCGCTCAGTTCCTCACGGTCGGGCCTTCAATGGCCAACATCATCGCGTTCTACGGTCACCGTCAGGCCTTCGGACTGTCGGTCAGTCCCAACCCGCTGCACCGCAATCCTTCTTACACAGCGATCGATAACCCTGACACGGAGATCCGGTACAGCGAGTTGCAGTACCTCGTTTGGGACAGCTTCTCGGCGTCGCGATCGCCGTTCTTCGCCGACAAGCTGAATATCTACAAGAGCAGATATCACGGTCAAGAGGTCCATCGTGAAACAGTCGACGTCCGGCACTCGGACGGAACAACCACGAAGGAGCCCGTGATCATCATTTATGAGGTCCGCGGTGACGTCTCATCGAGTCAATCTACCGGTAATCAGTAATCGCGACGTGCGAGGGATGAAGTAATGGGTCGACGATCAAGTTCCAAGCTCTTTCCGCTGACGATGCTGTTCATCGTGACGCTTGCCCTCTTGCCGGCAATGATGCCGGCCGGCGCGAGCGCTGCGACGTCAGCCAAAGAGACGTGTACGACACCGACTGGCGCGAGCCCTGCGACGTCAGCCGAAGACACGTGTACGACAACGCCGATTAAGCACTACATCTCCTTGATGCAAGAGAACCATTCGTTTGACAACTACTTTGGCACCTATCCCGGGGCGGACGGGATTCCTGAAGGTGTCTGCATGCCGGTCGACCCGACCTCTGCAAACAAGGACGATTGCGTCAAATCCTTCCACATTGGCAACCGTGCTATCGAAGACCTTGACCACACGTCGAACACGCACCAGATGGAAGTCGACAACGGCAAGATGGATGGGTTCATCTCCGCCTTCCGCACGCAAGGCAAAGACGGAACCCTGGCAATGGGGTATTACGACGACCGGGATTTGCCGCTTTATTGGAATATCGCCGATCAATATGTCCTCTTCGATCGGTTCTTCAGCTCGGCCGCCGGTGGCAGTGTCCGCAATCACATGTTCTGGGTTGCTGGTACGGCCGGCGCAACTGAGTTGAAGGATTCGATTCCCAAAGAAGGTTGGGGCGATATCCCCACCATCTTCGACAGCCTGCAAGCACAAGGCGTTTCGTGGAAGTTCTACATTCAGAACTACAAACCAGAGGTCACGTATCGCGATCGAGGGACCGGTGACAGCGCGGCGCAGGTCGTTTGGTGTCCGCTGCTCGATTATGCGCGGTTCCTCGACAATCCTGAGCTCAACAGCCATATCGTCGATCTCGAGGAATACTTCACTGATCTGCAGAACAACACGCTGCCGTCAGTCGCTTACATCGTGCCCTCGGGCGCCAGCGAGCATCCACCGGGCAGCATTCTGGCCGGCCAGCGTTTCGTCAAGAAATTGCTCAATGGCCTCATGGAAAGCGATTCCTGGCAGAGTTCCGCGTTCATGTGGAGCTACGACGACTGGGGCGGATGGTATGACCACGTGCCGCCGCCGGACGTCGGTGAATTTGGCTATGGGTTCCGCGTGCCGGCGTTGCTCGTCAGCCCATACGCGAAGCAGGGATACATCGACCATACCGAACTCGACTTCACGTCGATGCTCAAATTCATTCAAGAAAACTGGAACATAGCGCCGCTCGCTAACCGCGATGCGAAGGCAAACAACTTCCTCGATGCGTTCGATTTCACCCAGGGACCTCGAGAAGCGGCCATCGTCGAGGCGACGCGTCCAGTTCCGCCACCGCCGCCGCCGCGACGATTCGTCATCTACGCCGCGTATGTGGTCGCGATCGTTGTGCCCGCGTTCATCATCAGCGGGGCAATCGTCACCGGACGCTCGCCATTCCGCCGTCCACCGAAGTGGATGTCGAAACGTCATGGAGGCACGCCATGATTCGTTGGCGGTACCTCTCCATACTCATATTGGTTTCAATGGTTGGGCCGCTGCTCTTTTCGCCTGCAGCGGCGGTCCAAACAACGAACACGTCTGCTACGCAGGAGCGGGCCCAGGCAACGAACACGTCCGTTACGCAGGAGCAGATCTCGACGGCTGGCCATTGCGTCGGCGAGATGTTGAATCCCTGGTTCGATGGCGGGGGCGGTATCGCTCAAGAGAAGCTCTCCCCCCGAGACACCAGCCCTCGCTCCGGGCATCAAACCTGGGAAGCACCATGGCTACCGTATCAGTGGTCAGCCGCCGGGACCTCCTCCTGCGCTAACGGTTCTACGTCGCCGGGAACTCAGCCGGATTCGACTGAGCCGCCACAAAAGCTCATCTTTGGCGACGGTTTCGATGTATCGCCCGACCTTAAACGCTGGAATGGCCAGCGCAGCATGGTCGTGCAGAGCAATGAATTTTTTGGTGATACCGGCGCCGCGGCACGCGCCACGACAACCGGCGCCCCCCGTGTTCTCCAAGAGCGATTTGACAAGACGTATCCCGCTCTTTACTACCGCGTCCGGTTCAAGATCGTTTCTCTCGGCTCGAACTCTATCAACCTGTTGCGCTTCCGCACGCCCTATAACGACGCGATTCTCGGACTCTATGTCAGTAGCGTCGGTCGGCTTGGAGTCCGGAGCGACATCACAGGTGACAGCACGACGAGCGCCACGCTCGTCACCGAAGGCGAATGGCATGAAGCGCAGATCTACCTGAACGTCAACGGCCGGGAAGGTGAAACCGAGGTCTGGTTTGACGGCAACAAGATCGAAGACTTGAGCTATGTCGCCTGGTTCGGCACAACGCCAATCGGCCGGATTGATCTCGGGGATAGCACCGGCGAGAGATCGTACGATGTCGTCTTTGACGATGTCGCGATTGCCGACTCATTCGTCACGTCCAACGCGACGCCCGATCCGCTCCCCGGTACGCTGACGATCCAGACCTCGCCGAAGCTCCCGAACATCGAGATCGTGCTCGATGGCAAAGAACACTTCAAGACCGACGACAAAGGGATTGCTCAGATTCAAGTTGCGCGCTGGTCGTCCGACTTGCGCAAGCGGATCACCATTCCCGAAGCGGCCCTTCCGAATGGGAAACATGCGAAGTTCGCGCGATGGTATGGCTGGTCAGGCAAGCCGAACGGCTCGGTCTACGCGCTCTTCGACATGTACGTGCCAATTTCCTGGTCATATCACGATCTCCAGAAACAACCCGTCGATCCTGCGCTCGTTTCCTCGATCACCTTTAAGAGCAGTATCGGCGTCAAACACGAATTCAAGCCCGAAGATTTCGGCAAGCCGCACTTGCTGCAAAGCCAACGCGTTGTGCCGACCCAAGTCGGTCTTCAAACTAAGGATTTGTACTACTCCGTTGAGACCGCGTATGTCGGTGGTGGCAACGTCGTCATCCGGGCAAAGACCCGTTTCTGGCCAGTCAAATCCCAGGATTGGCAAATCGAGCTGCTCTTCTTCTCGGCCAAGTTCCGCGTTCGTGACGCGCTCTTCGGATTCCCAATTGGCTCGTCAGTCAATCTCATCGGTCCCGACGGAACCAAAACTGTCGTCAAGCTTGACGCAAACCGCGAGGCATACCTGCCGAAACTACCTCGTGGTGAATATCAGGTTTCGGTGAGCGGTCCAGGTTATTCAAACTATCGGCCTGTCACGATCTCTCGTGACCAGGTCGCGGACATGGAGCTCTTTAGTTATATCGACATGGCGACGATCGGCGGGGTCCTTGCCCTCATCGGTTTCGGCCTGTTGTACGTCGGCCGACCCTTCCTCTTTTCTCCTCGATTCTGGTTGCGCTGGTCCGGCATTGCCGGTGCTTGGCGGCGCGTGAAACGGTTAAGCCTGTGAACTGCTTGAGCTTGAAGACCCTCCGATCGTGGGCGCTGGTCATTCTCATCATCGCTGCATCGTTGCTCGCCGCGGTTGCTCCTGCTGGGGCAGCCAGCCGGCCGGGTTCACCGGAGGGCGCCATGAGACTTTTTGCTAAGGACGTGCCGCTCCTTGCCTATTACTACATCTGGTTCGATCCCCAAAGTTGGAACCGGGCGAAGAGCGATTACCCATCGCTTGGCCGCTATTCCAGCGATGACAGGCGAGTCATGTTGCAGCACATCCAATGGGCCAAGGCCGCGGGCATCGACGGCTTCATCGTGAGCTGGAAAAACACCGATGTCCTCAACCGCAGGCTTGAATTGTTGATGGAGCTTGCAGACCAGGAAAACTTTAAGCTCGTTGTGATCTACCAGGGTCTCGACGTCAACCGGGATCCCATTCCCGCTGAGTGGGTCGCCCGGGACCTCGACTACTTCATCACCAACTACGCGAGCGACCCCGCGTTCGATCTCTACGACAAACCGGTCGTCATCTGGTCCGGCACCTGGGAGTTCACCCGCAACGCCATGGCCGGCGTCACGCAATCGCGGCGGGACAAACTGCGCATTCTCGCGAGCGAAAAGAATCCCGGCGCCTACCTGCATGTCGCCGACATCTTCGACGGCGACGCATATTACTGGTCATCCGTCAATCCCGACACCTACCCCGGATACCCGGAAAAACTCGATGCGATGGCGAAGGCCATTCACGACAACAACGGGCTCTGGATTGCGCCCGCGGCGCCGGGCTTTGACGCGCGAATGATTGGCGGCAAACGCACAGTCGATCGCAAAGACGGCGCGATGTTGCGACGGCAGCTTGATATCGCCGCGGGTTCATCGCCTGATGCCATTGGACTCATCAGTTGGAACGAGTTCAGTGAGAACTCGTATGTCGAACCGAGTTGTAACTATGGCGGCGAGTATCTCGACGTCATTGCCGAGGTTCGCAACGGCGTCGGGCCGGGATACATCGACGAGTGTGACGGCGACATCGTCGACGCCGGCGTCGCCGTTTTCACCGAGGACGCCACTCCGGTGCCTGGCGCCGGTACGACGAGCGGCGGTGCTGCCAACTCACCAAGTAATCAGTCCGATTTCGACTCGAGCTCGCCAGGCTCGGTCGATGTCGGCGTCAACACCGGCATCATCGGTCTCATCGCACTGACGATCCTCACCGTCTTCAGCATGGTTGTGATCGCGCGGCGATCGCGACGGCACGAAGTAGTGCCCTAACCAATTCGAAGGGAACTCACGGCAATGCGCTCGCAACGTTCATCTCGATTTACCAAGAGCCACGGCCGATTCTTTGGTCTCTTTATCGTTTTTGTCTTGATTATGACGATGACGTTGGGATTCGTTGCGCCAAACGCAACGCCGATCCCGGCCAGCGCCGCCGGCGAACCTTGCCACGACAGCAGCCCGGCGGGTCAAACGTATGTCATCCGTGTTTGCATCACCGCACCGGAAAACGGCGCGTCACTGACCGGCGACTCAGATATCACCGCGACCGCGACGACGGTGAGCGGGACGAGTCCTGGCGTCGCCAAGGTTCTCTTTTTCCTTGACGGGTTGCATTTGCTCACCGATTTCGTCACGAATAGTTCGCCCACCAATTACAAGTTCACGCTACCAACCGCGCACTTCGTCGACGGCAATCACGAGCTCAAAGCCCAGGCGATGATGAAGTCGAGCGGGGAATCCGGACCAGTCACCGAGTTCACTTCCATCAATGTGACCTTCGTCAACGGTGTCAGCTCGCCCCCCGGCAACAGCAATACGTTCTCGCCCATTTCGGTTGGCTCTTCTGGTCAGCCGGTCATCATCGGCGCCGTCGGCGATGGAGCGGACGGCGAAGGGAACGCTCTGGCCGTCGCCAGCCGAATTGTGTCGTGGAATCCGAGCCTCTTTCTTTATCTGGGCGATGTCTACGACGACGGTCGCTACAGCGAGTTCACCAATTGGTATGACCAGTCATATGGTCAACTGCGCGGCATCACCAACCCAACCGTCGGCAACCACGAGTACGAAGACGGCAATTTCAACGGTTATTTCGATTATTGGGATACTCAACGCAACTATTACAGCTTCAATGCCGGCAATTGGCACGTCATTTCGCTCAATTCCGACAACCACGCACCAAGTGCAGCCCAACTTGACTGGCTAACCAATGATCTCACGACGAACGCTTCCGATTGCACGCTCGTCTATTACCACCACCCGGTGTTCAATGCCGGCGAAGAGGGTGAGCAGCCGTCGATGCGGCCGGTCTGGCAGCTCATGGCGCAGCATGGTGTCGATCTCGTTCTTAACGGTCACGATCACGATTACCAACGCTGGACGCCACTCGACGGCAGCGGAAATCCATCCCCAACAGGGATCACTGAAATCGTCGTCGGCAGCGGCGGCCACGGTCTCCAGCACGTCGGCACTGATCCCCGTTTGGTCAAAAAATTTGACGATACCAACGGGCTCTTCGGCGCGCTCCGGCTTGCGCTGAACGCGAATGGCGCTGGATTCCAGTTCATTTCGGCCGCCGGCGCGGTGCTCGATTCTGGTTCGATCCCGTGCACGAACGGTCCTGACACCGAGGCTCCGACCGTTCCGGCTGATGTAGAAGCAATCCCCCAATCCGGCACAACCATCAAGCTGCAATGGGACGATTCGATCGACAACGTCGGCGTTACCGGCTACGACATTTATCGCGACGGCAACCTGCTGACGAACGCCGGTCCGGGAACGACCTTCAACGACACCGGTCTGACGCCGGGCACTGAATACCACTATCAGGTCAAAGCGAAGGACGCGGCCGACAACATTTCCGATTTCAGCAACGAGGCCATCGGCGGCACCTCAGCTGTCTTTAGCGATGGTTTCGAAGCCGGAAACTTGGGCCAATGGCAAACAAGTCCGGCCCCGACGCTGACCGTGCAATCGGTGGAGAAATTCTCGGGAACACACGCTGCTCGTGGCAACGCAAGCGGCGCCGCTACCGTTGCCTACAAGCGTCTCGACCAAACCCAGACGAGCCTCTATTACCGAATCCGGTTCAAGCTCGCGAGCCAGGGCGCAAATAACGTCAATCTGCTTGGCATCCGCACCGACAGCACAAGCGGGGCTGGCACCCTGCTCGCCAACTTCTACGTCAACAACGCCAACCACCGGCTCGGTTTCAAGAACAACCAGTCAGGAGCAGTCTATACGTCGATTCAAGCCGTCGTTAACGATACTGGCTGGCATGAACTCCAGGTTCACGTCGTCATCAACGGAGCCGCCGGGTCGACCGAGGTCTGGTATGACGGCAATCCGATCACCGATTTGACCAAAACAAACGAGAACTTCGGAACGGCTCCGATCGGCCGTCTGCAACTCGGCGAGCATTCGCCTGGACGTACCTTCGACGTCTACTTCGACGACGTCGTGGCGAATACCGATTTTATCGAATCAGACTTCACAGCCGATACGACGCCACCAAGCACGCCCACGTTCACCTTCGACGCCCCCGGTCCGAACCAATCCGCGACCGGTTCAACTCTCTACTACAACCCATCGCCAGGCAACAGCGGTTCCTTCACCGTGACCGCAGCGACGTCGGACTCGCAATCGGGCATCAGCCATGTCACCTTCCCGGATGTCTTCGGGGGCGACGCGCTCGACGACACCGCAAGCCCGTACGAGCAGACGTACAACTGGACCGATGCGGCCACCGCCACCGGACCGCACGAAGTAGCGGCGTTCAACGGCGAGGGAGTCTCGGCGGACAGCGACTTCATCGTTACGCCGGATACCGCGGGCCCCGCAGCCTTCGCCATCACCGGTCTACAAGCGAACGCATTCATCCATAACGGGCGCGTGCTGACGGCAAGTCCGGTCGATGCGCTTTCCGGCGTCGCTCAGGTCGAGCTCCGCTATTGCGCGGGCGCGACATGCGACTTCGCATCCGGTACGGCAATCGGGACGGACACGACGAAGCCATACTCCGTCACCTGGAGCGGTCAGCCGACCGATGGGATCTACACGCTCGTCGCCCGGGCCACCGATAAGGTCGGCAACACGACTGACTCGTCGCCGGTCACGATTACCGTCGACAACAATCCACCGACTGCGCCGGGCAACCTGACTGGAAACGCGCCATCCGGAACGCAGATTGACCTGACATGGACCGAAGCAACTGACACGGTTGGCGTGGTCGCGTACGACGTGTACCGCGACGGTCAGTTCAAAACGTCCTTGAACGCGCCCGCCACGAGTTACTCCGACACCATCGTCTCCCCGAATACCACGTACACCTATGAGGTCCGCGCCCGGGATGGGGCGGGCAACACCACCCCCAGCGATTCAATTCAGGTCACGACCTCGACTCATGACTATGTCTTCAGCGACGACTTCGAGACCGGCAACCTCTCGAAGTGGACGACGGTAAGTGGACTCGTTGTTCAACAGGCCGACGTTCACGCCGGCGGAAACGCCGCGCGCGGGACCAGCTCCGGCGCCCTTACCTATGCCTATAAGACCCTGGCCAACCAAAATGAGTACTACTATCGCGTCTGGTTCAAGATCGTCAGCCAGGGCTCGAACAACGTCAATCTGATCAAGTTCCGGACCGGCGCTGGGAGCGCTGGGACATCGCTGGTCGGTCTCTATGTCGCCAGCAATCAGAAGCTCGGACTGCGCAACGACCCCGCAAATCTGAGCGCCGCCAACCTGTGCAACGTCCCGAACGGCGTCTGGCACGAGGTTGAGATCCACGCTCGAGTTAATAGTCCCCTGACAGAAGTCTGGTGCGACGGCAATCTGGTCGCGACGAAGACCGATCCGTTCGGCTCTGACCCGATCGGACGCATCCAACTTGGAGAGAACTCGGCCGGTAGAACGTATGACGTCGTTTTCGACGACGTGCTGGTCGACTCAACCTTCATCGCGCCCGGTAGCCAGAATCCGGGTCCGACTCCGACGCCAACGGCGACAAATACACCGGCGGCAACCAACACGCCGACGCCGTCGAACACGCCGACCGCGACAAACACAGCCACGAATACACCGACGCCAACAAACACGGCGACGCCGACCAACACGCCGACACCAACGCCAGTGATCCTCTCCTTCAGCCCGGACGCGGACTCCGAGGTTCGGCAAGCGAGTCCGAACAATAACTTCGGTTCGACAGCCGATCTCGCCGCAGTCAGCGGCGGAGCCACGAGAGAGAGCTATCTCAAGTTCACTGTGACAGGTGTCACTGGGCCAATCCAAAACGTCACGCTCCGGCTAAATGCCAGCAGCGGCACGGCGAATGGACCGGCCGTCTTCACAGCCGGCAATGGTTGGACGGAAACCGGCATCGTCTGGAACAACAAACCGGCGCGGACAACCGTTGGTACAGATGACAAGGGAGCGATCAATAAGAACGACACCGTCGAATACAACGTGACGACGTTGGTTGGCGGCGACGGCACCTACACCTTCGTGCTGGCCACCGACTCAACCGACGACGTGGTGTTCAACTCGCGTAGCGCCAACCCATCGACGAAACGGCCGGTGCTCAGCATCACGCTCGGTCCTGGCGGGCAGCCGACCTCGACCCCGGCGCCGACGATGACGAATACACCGCTGCCAACCGACACGCCGACCAACACGCCAGTGCCGCCCACCGCCACACCGACGGATACGCCTGTGCCACCGACGGAGACGCCAACACCGATCCCACCGACCGACACGCCGGCGCCACCGACGGATACACCAACACCGGTACCGCCGACAGATACACCGACACCAATTCCGCCAACGGATACGCCAACGCCAACGGATACGCCGAGTGCTTAGAGGACGTGTCAAAGGGCCGGAAGAGCCTTCGAATGAAGTTGTTCGGTCAAGGATGACCGCGGAAGTTGCACATCGATCGTATGGAGCGAGTTCGATGCGAAAGGGCCACGCACATCACCGAATACTCGGCGATTCCGGGGTCCCTTCGTTTGCCATTTGCGCTGTGGCGGTTTTGGTGCTCGGCGGGCTAACCGTTGGTCTCTTCCTCACCCGCGAGTCCTTTTTGCAGACCAGCGCGAACGGTCCCGATTGCCAACAACGCACACCGGGCGCCACATCGTCCCGTGCGTGCGTCAGCGCCACGATCCAGGGCGCTCAGTTCATCGGGACCACTTCAAATTCGACGCCGAACTTCCCATCGACAACGCCGGACAGCTTGACGCTGCCGATTCGGGCGGCCTTCTACTACGGCTGGTACCCGACCCTGTGGAACTCACAGGGCTTTGCGCCGTTCACGAACTACCACCCATCGCTCGGCTTCTACGACGGCGCTCAGCCAACAGTCATCTCAAAGCACATTGCGGCGATGCAATACGGCGGCATTCAAGCCGGCATCGCCTCCTGGTGGGGACCAGGTTCCCGTGAGGACGAACGGATGCCGCTGCTCCTGGCGGCCGCGGCCGGAACCGGGTTCAAGTGGGGCGTGTATTACGAAAACGAAGCGCGCGGCGATCCAACGGTTGATCAGATCAGAAGCGATCTGACGTACCTGCGAAACACCTATGCAGCCGATCCCAACTTCCTACGGATCGATAGCAAATTCGTGATCTTCGTCTACACCAGTGCCGCCGATAACTGCACAACGGCGGACCGGTGGAAGCAGGCGAACACGGTCGGCGCCTGGATCGATCTGATGGTCTTCCCCGGCTTCACCTCGTGCATAAGCCAGCCAGACCAATGGCACAGCTACGCCCCGGCGGAAGCGACCGACCACCGTGCCGGTCACTCATATGGGATCAGCCCTGGATTTTGGAAGAAGGGCGAAGCGAAACCGCGCCTGACGCGGGATCTCGTCCGCTGGAACCAAGACATCCGCGACATGATTGCTTCCAACGAGCCGTTCCAACTGGTGCTGACCTTCAATGAATGGGGCGAGGGAACACCCGTCGAGAACGCGACCGATTGGGCAAGCCCGTCGGGCTACGGCTACTACCTCGATGCACTGCATTCAGATGGAAATGGGCCAATACCAACACAACTGCCAAATTCACTGAATGGGGGCCCATGACATTGAAGCCCTCGGGCGCAGATCAGGAAAAGAGTCGATTTCTACCCGTCGACGACGCGGGATGTGAGCTCAATGGAGCGAGTGGTTAAGGGGAGTAAGAAAATGCGCGGGCCGCATCGGCACCATCGTTTGAAACGCGGGTCCCAGTTCAATACGAATCTTGGCAGGTGGCTCGGTCTGGTCTTGCTCTTGACCATGACCAGCGCCCTGGTGCTGTCGCACGTCCCGTCGGGAAATACGCTTGCGGCGGGTCCCGGTTGCACGCAGAGCACTCTCCCAAGCGGCTCCAACGTCGAAGTCTGCGTTACCGCGCCGGCCGAGAGCGCCGTCCTGACCGGTGATCAGACCGTTTCCGCGTCTGTACAGCTCATCAGCGGACCGGCTATTGCGGTCAGTTCGATGCTTTTCTACGTTGACTACTTTAATAGTCAGAGCACGCCGACGCTGACCGATTTTGCCACTCCAACTCAGTTAAGTTTCTCGTTCAATTTCTCGTCGGCGCGGTTTGCCGACGGTCCACATTCCCTCACCGCTGTAGCGGAAATGAAGAGCGCCACCTCTCCGTTCCCGCTCACCGATCCCGCGACGATCAATGTGACCTTCACTAACGGCGTCACCGTGCCGCCAACTAACGGCGACTCATTCGCGCCGACGAGCGGCATCCCCTCGGGTGGGGCGCCTTTCGTGCTCGCGGCGGTCGGCGATGCGGCGGACGGCGAGGCGCGCGCATCCCAAGTAGGCAGTCTCGTGCAGTCGTGGAATCCCAATCTCTTCCTGTATTTGGGTGATGTTTACGACAACGGGCGCTACGACGAGTTCTCGAACTGGTACGACTCGGCCTTTGGCTCGCTCCGCGCGATTACTGATCCGACCATCGGTAATCACGAATATGACAAAGGCGACGCCGGTGGTTACTTCGGCTACTGGGATACCAATCTCCATTACTTCAGTGTCAACGCCGGCGGTTGGCGCATCATCAATCTTGACTCCAATAGCCAACTTGGGGAGTTCAGTCCGGGCTCGCCGCAATATGAGTGGCTAAAAACTCAACTCACGACGAACCCAACACCCTGCACGATCGTCTATTACCACCATCCCTATTTCAACGTCGGTGAAGAAGGCCGGCAACTGCAAATGCAGCCGATCTGGCAGCTCATGGCCCAGAACGGCGTCGACATTGTTCTCAACGGTCACGATCACGATTACCAACGCTGGACGCCACTCGATGGTGACGGCAACCCCTCCCCCACCGGAATAACCGAGTTCGTTGTCGGCAGCGGCGGTCATGGTCTCCAGAGCCAGATCGTGGCCGACGACCGGATGGTGAAAGGACTTTTCCAACAAGGCCCTGGAATCCCGCCGAACTTCGGCGCGCTCCGGCTCACCCTGAACGCAAGCGGGGCTGGCTTCCAGTTCGTTTCCTCGGTGACCGGGGCGACTTTGGACTCTGGCTCCATCCCATGCAACGGCGCCGCCGACAATCAAGCGCCCACCGCGCCAACGAACTTGCAAGCCGTCCCGCAATCCGGGACGCAGATCAACCTGAACTGGACGGCAGCCACCGACGATGTGGCCGTCACCGGCTACGACATATACCGCGACGGCAATTTGCTTACCTCGGTCGACGAAGTCACCACCTACAACGACAAGAATTTGACGCCTGGAACGGTGTATTCCTACCGGATTAAAGCGAAAGACGCTGCCGGTCATACTTCTGACTTCAGCAACACGGCGACCGCCGGCACTTCGGCCCTCTTCAGCGACGGTTTTGAGTCGGGCAATCTGGGACTTTGGCGGCAAAACCCGGCGCCAACACTCGCTGTTCAGTCAGGCACCAAGAACACTGGTCAATTCGCGGCTCAGAGCCAGGGCACTTCAGCAACGGTCGCATACAAAGAACTCGATGCCCAGCAGACCGATCTCTACTACCGGGTCCGGTTCAACGTCACCAGCCAAGGCGCCAATCCCATCAATTTGATGGGAGTCAACACGATTGGTACCGGCGGTGGGAGCGTGGGAACTCAGATCGCGACGGTGTTCATCAACACCCCTGGTACCGGTTTTACCATCGGCAAACTCAGCTTGCGCAACGCGTCTGCGGGCGCGAATGTCACCACACTCGGCCCCCAGGTCACGACCGGTTGGCATGAGTTGCAACTCCACGTTGTCATCAACGGTGCGTCCGGCCAGACCGAAGTCTGGTACGACGGAAATCCCGTTGGCGTTATGAACGTGAATCCCATTAATCTCGGCACTGCCGCGGTCGGGAATCTCCGTCTCGGAGAGTTCACCGCGCCTCGCACCTACAATGTCTTCTTCGACGACGTCGTCGCCAACACGACCCAGATCCCAAGCAACTTAGCGGCCGACACCACACCGCCGACCGGACCGGCGCTGACATTTGACGTCTCTGGGACAAATGAATCAGTGACCGGTTCGACGGTCTACTACAACCCCACGACAGGCAACAGCGGCAACTTCACCGTCAATGCCGCAACCAGCGATCCACAGTCGGGCATTGGCCATGTGACTTTCCCGTCTGTCTTCGGCGGTGACAGCCTTGATGACAACACCGCACCGTATGCGCAGACGTACAACTGGACCGACACCTCAACCGCCAACGGCTCGCAATTCGTCACCTCGTTCAATAGCGATGGCGTGCAGGCGAGCGCGTTCTTCTCAGTCGTTCCGGATACGAGCGGGCCGGAGCCCTTCTCGCTTGCTGGATTGAGCGACGGCATCGGCATTCGTAATGGACGTTCGCTCTCGGCGCCCCTCGCCGATGCACTCTCCGGCATAGCGAGCTTCGAAGTCCGCTACTGCCCAGGAACTCCTCCTTGCGATTGGGCATCCGCGACGTTGATCGGGACAGATTCCACCGCGCCTTACTCGTTCCCATGGTTCAACCAGCCGGCTGATGGAAGCTACACCCTACTCGCTCGAGCAACCGACAAGGTCGGCAACTTCACCGATTCGGCGCCGGTCACGCTCTTCATCGACAACATCGCGCCGACCGGAGCGATCACCGTGCCGGCGGCGGGAGGAATTGTCGGCGCAACAGTGCCTATAACATCCGATTCGGCCGACGATGCCAGCGGAGTGTCTTCGGCGAAATTCCAATGGTCGCCCGCGGGCGCCAACACCTGGACCGACATCGGCACCGCCACCACGTCCCCGTATTCGGTCACCTGGTTGGCTGGATCGCGCGCTGAGGGTCAGTACGATCTGAGGGTGATCACGACCGACAACGCCGCGAACACCTTCACGAGCCCGATCACAACCGTCACTCTCGATAAGACGGACCCGACCGGCACGTTGACCGATCCAGGTGCGAACCTCCGCGCAACCGTGTCACTGCAAGCGAGCGCGAGTGACGCCAATGGCGTCAGTTCCGTGACCTTCCAGCGATCGCCAAACAACGCCAACACGTTCACCGACATCGGAACGGCGACCGTACCCGCGTCGCCCGGCGTCTTCGCGTTCGATTTCGACACGACTGGTGTAGGGGACGGACTCTATCGTTTCCGCGCGATCATCACCGACGTCGCGGGCAATACGTTCACCACACCACTCGTCACCAGCAGGCGGATCGACAACACCGCGCCAACTGGCGATCTCACAGCGCCGGCTGCGAGCGCGTTCGTCGGCGGAACGGTGAGCCTGACGGCGACTGCGGCTGATACGGGTGGCTCCGGCGCGGCATCGATTCTCTTCCAATACGCCCCGACCGGCAGCGGTACGTGGACTGATATCGGGACAGACCCAACCGCTCCGTATGCTGCCGACTGGACGACGACCGGTTTGACCGACGGCGGATACGACTTACGTGCAGTCATCACAGACATCGCCGGCAACACGTTCAACGGCCCGGTGCGCGCTGTCACAGTCGACAACACCGCGCCGAGCGCGCCGACGAACCTCGCCGGCACGCCCGATCCAACTGGCACGCACATCGACCTGACCTGGACCGCGGCGACCGATCTCAACGGCGTGGTTGCCTATGACATCTATCGTGACAACGCGTTCCTGGCGACCGTCAACGCGCCGTCGACCAGCTACACCGACAACGGCGTTATCCAGCAGACGACCTACACCTATGAAGTTCGCGCGCGCGACGCGGCGAGCAACACGACTGCCAGCGACTCGATCCAGGTCAGCACTAGCGCCCGCTCGTTCCTCTTCAGCGACGGATTCGAGACTGGCAACATGGGGCTCTGGACAACGAATAGTGGCCTGGTCGTCCAGTCGGCTGAGGTCGACGCTGGCGCGTTCGCGGCCCGGGGCACCAGCGCGGGAACGGCGACCAATGCCCTGAAACTGCTTCCCGCCGACCAAGGAGAGCTGTATTACCGCATCCGCTTCAAGATCAATAGCCAGGACACGAACACGTTGACCTTGCTGCGCATGCGCACGAGCGGTAGCGGAACCGGCGCGTCAATTCTCGGCATCTACGTCAACAGCGGCGCCACGCACACCCTTGGTCTCCGCAACGACGCGGCGAGCATCAGCACGAACAGCACACAGGGCGTGACGCTGGGAGCGTGGCATGAGCTGCAAGTTCACGCGCGGATTAACTCGCCGCTGACCGAAGTCTGGCTCGACGGGACCAAGGTCGACGCGTTGACCACGACCAACACGCTCGGCGCCGCGAACATCGGACGGGTCCAACTCGGCGAGAACTCAGCTCCCAAGACCTACGACGTGGTGTTTGACAACGTGATCGTCGACACGGCCTTCATCGCGAGCGGCAGTCCAATCCCAACGCCGACGCCGACCCCGACGCTCACGCCAACGCTGACCCCAACGCCGACGAGAACGCCGACGAATACACCGACGCCGACGCCATCGACTTCAAACTTGTCGCCGGTGGCGGATGCTGAGGTCCAACAAGGCAACGGGAATACCAATTTCGGGACGTCGAACAATCTCTCGGCGGTCGCCGGCAGCGGGTCGGCGATGGAGAGTTATCTGAAGTTCACGGTGACTGGCGTCACGGGGAGCATTCAGCACGCCACCCTGCGGCTGACTGCATCCAACGGCAGCACGAATGGGCCGGCGGTCTACACGTCGAGCAACACAACCTGGACCGAAAGTGGAGCCGGCGGCATCACCTGGAACAACAAACCGGCGCGAACGACGACATCGCCCGACGACAAGGGCGCAATCGCGACGAACGCGACAGTCGAATACAACGTGACGTCGTTTGTGACCGGCAACGGCACCTACACCTTCGTGCTTGCCACCGACTCGACCGACAACACGGTCTTCTTCTCGCGAAATGCCAACGGCAACCCGAACAGACGACCGCAGTTGATTCTGACGATCGGTCCGCCGCTGCCCACGGCAACCGCGACACCTTCGCCAACGCCAACGAATACACCGACGGCAACCAACACGCCAACTCCGACGAACACGCCTGGAGGGCCAACAAACACACCAACGAATACCCCGACCAACACCCCGACGAACACGCCGACCTTAACGCCGACACCGACGAATACGGCTACGAATACGCCGACCTTAACGCCGACGAACACACCGACAAATACACCAACGCCGACGCCGACGAGAACGCCAACGAACACGCCAACGCCGACGCCGGTGGTGTTGAACATCAATCCAGACGCGGATGCTCAGGTCAACCAGGCGAACCCGACTACCAACTTCGGGAATTCGAACGATCTGGGCGTAGTCTTCGGCACGACCAACGCCCAGGAGAGCTATCTCAAATTCACAGTCACCGGCGTCACCGGGCCGATCCAGAGCGCCGTTCTCAGGTTGAATGTTTCGAACGGCAGCAATAACGGTCCCGCTGTCTACACCTCGACTAACACGACCTGGATTGAAACCGGAGCCGGCGGCATCACCTGGAACACACGGCCAGCGCGAACGACGGTGGGCACGGATGACAAGGGCGCCATCAACAACACCGTCGATTACAACGTCACGTCGTTGGTGGGCGGCAATGGGACGTACACCTTTGTGCTCGCAACTGATTCGACCGATAACGCGATTTTCGATTCGCGCAACTCGAATCCGGCGAAAAATCGTCCGGCGCTCATCATCACGGTCGGTTCTGGCGGACAGCCTACTGCGACTCCAGCCCCGACGCAGTCCGGAGCGCAGATGAAGATCGCGCAGCCAACTGACACCCCGACCAACACGCCCGTACCGCCGACGGCGACGGCGACGCCAACGAAGACGCCGGTTCCGCCCACAAACACACCGGTGCCACCGACCAATACGCCGGTTCCACCAACCGCGACACCGACGAACACTCCCGTGCCGCCGACGGAGACGCCTACGCCGATTCCGCCGACCGACACACCGACACCAGTGCCGCCAACCGAAACGGCGAGCGGCTAGTTCGAAGGTTCTTCGCCGTGGAGTGCTGGTGCGACGGTGTACGAGCACTCCACGCGGAGTTCGAAGTCAATCAGGCAAGGGCCAATGACAGCGGTAGCCAGATAACACCAGTGAAGAGAGGAGCGCATGCGCAAGGACCACGTCAATCACCGAATCCTCGGCGATTCCCGGGTCCCCGTTTTCTTCGCGCGATACGTTGCGACTGCATCGCTTTTCGCGATGATCGCCGGGCTGATTGCTTCGCGCACGCCGCGCGACGGAACGACATAGCGGGCTCCACAGAGCCCTAAAGGAATGTTGATGCAGCCGCGACGTGCACTACAACCTGCCAAGCGGCACAACCGGTTCGTCGGAAGCCTACTCGTCTGTCTGCTGATGTTCGTTATGATGCTTGGCTGGTATTCGCCAGCGCACGTTCCAAGTTCCGCCGACGCTGCCTCCAGTTGTTGCTGGTACAAGACCGATACCCACGTGCATTCGGTCTTTAGCGGCGACGCGTTGAGCGATATCGGGATCATGAGCAAGGCGGCGAAGGATCAGGGCTTCAACGCAATCTTCCTCACCGATCACAACATGGGCAGCAATTTTCAGATCAGCACCTTTATCGCAAACCATCTTGTCTTTGATGATGCCTATGGTGGTTGGATCGATCCAAATCCCGCTACGTGTGGAAGCTCAACATGCACTAAATACGGACAGCTTTCATCAAGCACGAACGCTCTCGCTTCGACACCAGTAAAGCTCAACTCGAAGTCGCTCCACCTCGCCGCGCAATCGAGCACCTATGGTGAGGAATTCACCATCGAGAAGCGCGGTCCCAACTTCCGATCTGGCGACATCATGCTCGATACCTCGATCTATCCTACCCGCGTCGACGCCAATTCTGGCCTCTATTTCTCCGTCGCCATCGGCGGCGATCCAACCGGTGTCAACACGGGCGTTCCGTACCAGGAGGGTTACACAACGCAGGGCGGAGTGATCTCTCCTGGCAAATCAATTGTTCTCGTCTGGCAGATCGGACATCCCCGCGTGGCTTCGACCAATCCGAACGCCCGGGTGATCGTCCAGAACCTTTCATACAACCTCAATCAGTGGAACAACTACACGATCAATGTGACCCAGGCGATCAATGAAGCCGTCACCAACGGGCTCATCCCAGCGAACGAGTTGCCGCTCGACTATGACGCGCTGACCTTCGTGAAGATGGCTGCGGCTGGCGCTGGAGGCGGCACCGCCGATGGGTACTTTGACGCGTTTCACTTGAATGCCTCGGCAGGTGATCAGACTGCCGGCGCGAACGAATACGTCTATCGCACGAGCGTCATTCACAACTTCGATACCGGCACATTCAAGATCTTCCCCTCCTACGAGGAGGGAATGCATCAGCACGCGCAACGGTTCAACTTCGGGATCAGCGATCCCTCCCAATATGTCTCCTACGAAAACGGCGTCGACGGCATCGGAGCGACTCAGGCGTCCGGTTACCCAGCAATGCTCAACCATCCGGGGGTCGACGGCGGGGTCTCCGATTTGCAGGCGATTTCAACGAGCGCCTACGGCGCGGACGTCATGGAGATCCGCGACGACAACATGCAGGCCGATTGGCAAGCCATTCTCAATCAGGGGATGCAAGTCATCGGAAGCTGGTCGAGCGACTCGCACAGCTCCCGATCACTCGCAGCCAAACCGGCCACATACATCTTCGCCTCAAGTCTTGATTTCGATGCATTGATGAAGTCGTTGTTTGAAGGCCGTGTTTTCAACGCCAAGAGTGACTTCACCGGTAAGGTGGCCTTCAACATCGATTCGACTTCAAATGAACCCTACCCTGCCCGCTATCCCGTCTATGTACCGGCCAGCCAAACATCAGTCAACGTCCATATCAATATCGACAAGGGGATCAGCAGCGGCTATTTGATCGACTGGATCGTCAACGGTACTGTCGTTGCGACCGATACCGCCTCCGGCTCCAGCTTTGACAAGACGAGATCGATTTCGGTGACAGGCCCCGTGACCTCTGTCCGGGCCAAAGTCCGGAGCGGCAGCTCGATCAAGGCACTAACGCAAGCAATCTTCTTCCGCGACGTAACCGGACTGCCAACGGCGTCGCAGATCAACGTCGACACTGTCAACACCGCAAGCGGTAACCAGTACACCAAGGTTTTCACTCGAGGCGTCACGGCTGCGACCTGGGACTCATCGCTTCAGACCCTGATCGTAGACCTCAATGATCCAGCCGGTTCGCTCGTGCGTTTGAGCATGAAGTCCACGGCGGCGCCCCTGGTTCTCAAGGTGGACGGTTCAACGATCGCCGCCGCCAGCTCGCAAACCGCCTTTGACGCCGCATCCAATTCGAGTTGGTTTTTTGACTCAACCAAACAACTTCTTTCCATAAAAGTGCGCCACGCTGTGAGCTCAGCGCGGCTACGAATCGAAGGCGTGTCATCGAATGACACAATCCCGCCGTCGAGTCCAAGCAACCTAACCGCTGCATTCGACAGCGCCGGACAAGTTGCGCTCGCCTGGCAGGCCGCGACCGACGATGTGGGCATCGCCGGCTACGACCTCTACCGGGACGGCGAGCTGGTGCAGTCGGTCGACAACACGACAGCCTATGTCGACGACACCGTCCTTCCCGGCAGCGCGCCCAACTACGCGGTTCGGGCCAAGGACGCGGCTGGAAATAGTTCCACTCCGAGCAACCTGGCCTCGGTCTTTGTCCCGATCTTCGCCGACGGGTTCGAGAGTGGCGATCTCACCAGATGGAACAGCGCAATCGGATTGGTTGTTCAATCAGTTGAGAAAAAGAGCGGGACCTTTGCCGCGCAAGGCAGCACCACGTCCTTGGCCACTTACGCACGGAAATCGCTCGCCAGTGGTCAGACCGATCTCTACTACCGAGTCAGATTCAAGGTCATCAGCGTCAGTTCCTCGCCCGTGGCGCTGATGCGACTCCGGACTGACGCGGGGCGCGTTTTCACGTTAAATCTCACAAACGGAAACCTCACATTCAAGAATGACGTGGCCGGCCCGAGCACGAACAGTACGAAGGCGGTCAGCATAGATTCATGGCACGAGGCGCAGGTGCGTCTGCAGATCAACCTTGCGTCCGGCGCCAATGATCGTGTCGACGTCTGGCTCGACGGCGATTCGGTCCCTGCGTTGAGTAACAAGGTTCAAGACTTTGGCACCGTCGGTCTGAACATGTTTGAGGTCGGAGAGAGTTCGCCCGGCAAGACCTACAACATCGTCTTCGATGATGTCGTCCTCGACACTCGGTGCATTTCCTTCTGCCCCGCGCCGGACACGACGCCGCCAAGCGCACCCACGATCACCATCAGCGAATCTGAGCCCGACGAATCCACCACCGCCTCCGCCCTCTTCTACAATCCAGCCGGCAATGGCGGCGTTTTCTCGGTCGGAGCGACCTCAACTGACGCGGAATCCGGAATTTCTCAGATTTCCTTCCCGGTGGTCTTTGGCAACGACAACGCCGTCGATCTAACCAGTTCTTATCAACAAACCTACGTGTGGCTTCCCGGCGCGATGACGGCGGGCGAGTTTACGGTGACGGCGTCGAACGGCGCTGGTCTAACCGCGAGTAGCACGTTTACTGTCCAACCCGACAGCACACCCCCGGATCCGTTCACGCTGACGGCGCCGGCCAACAGCGCGACGATTCAGAATGGGCAGATCGTCTCGGCTAGCCCAACAGACGCTGCGTCTGGCGCGGCGTCAGTCGAGTTTCGCTACTGCCCTGGGACCACCTGCGTTTGGGCCAGTGGCATCGCAATTGGCAGCGCGACTGCGCCGCCTTATCAAGTGACTTGGTCAAATCAGCCTGTGAACGGGCAGTACACCCTGCTGGCGCGGGCGACCGATAACGTTGGCAATACGACTGACTCGGCGCCGATCGCCATCACGACCGACAACCTCGCGCCAACGCTAACGCCGACGCCGACGAGCACGCCGATAGTCACCACGCTGACACTTTCACCTGACACGGATAGCTATGTCAAAGAGTCGAGCCCGGCTGTCAATTTCGGAAGTGCAATCTTACTGCGACTCAGTTCTAACCCAAGTGCTCCGGGATACGTTCGTTTCACCGTAACCGGGTTCAGTGGGACGATCAGCAGCGCCAAATTACGACTCTTCGCGCCGAATGGAACCAATGATGGTCCTTCCGTTCAGATTGCCAACGGTGCCTGGGGCGAAACAACGATCAACTGGAACAATAGGCCGCTGCCGTCGGGCGTGGGTGTCGCCGACGTGGGCAAGATCACGTCAAATACGTGGGCCGAGTACGACGTCACATCGGCAATTGCTGGGAACGGCACATTTACCTTTGTCCTTGTGCCGCAATCGACCGATGGGGTCGACTTCAATAGCCGCGAAAACACCGCCAATCAGCCCCAGCTCGTGCTCATTGGCGTAAGCGGTAGCCCAGCGACCCCCACGAGCACGCCAACGAACACAGCCACGCCGACAGCAACCGACACAGCAGTGCCCCCAACATTTACGCCGACCAATACCCCAACCATGACCCCAACGGCTACACCCACCGACACACCGACGAATACTGCCGCCAATACTGCGACGCCGACACCGTCGATCACCCCGACACCGACGTTGCCGCCGCTGCCGGGCGATAGCGTGACGCTGCCCATCCGAGCCGCGTTCTACTACCCCTGGTTCCCCTCGATGTGGACGCAGGCTGGGATCAATCCGTTTACCAACTATCACCCATCGCTCGGGTTCTACGACAGTAGTTCTTCAACGGTGATCGCGAGCCACATTGCGGCGATGCAGTACGGCGGCATTCAGGCCGGCATTGCGCTCTGGGCGGGGCAAGGATCGATCGGCGATCAGCGCATGCCGGCGCTCCTGGCCGGAGCGGCCGGAACCGGGTTCAAATGGACGATTTACTACGACGCTGAGTCAAAAGGCGATCCAACCGTCGCCCAGATCAGCAACGATCTGACCTATCTGCGCACGAAATACGCTGCCGATTCGAGCTATCTGCGGATCAACGGCAAGTTCGTCGTGTTCGTCTATGCCGATGGAGCTGACGGGTGCGCGATGGCGGACCGCTGGAAGCAAGCGAACACCGTTGGCGCGTACGTCGTGCTCAAGGTGTTTGCCGGTTACGCCGGTTGCACCAGCCAACCCGACGGCTGGCACCAATACTCGCCTGCGGTGGCAACCGACAGTCAAACAGGTCGCTCCTATGGCATTAGCCCAGGTTATTGGAAGAAGGGCGCGGCATCACCAGTTCTCACGCGGGATCTCACCCGTTGGAACACTAACATCCGCACCATGATCGCGTCTGGCGCGCCGTTCCAACTGGTCGCGACTTTCAACCAGTGGGGCGATGGATCCGCGGTTGAGAGCGCGACCGAATGGGAGAGCCCGTCCGGTTATGGGTATTACCTCGACGCGCTCCACGCCAATGGCAACGGACCCATCCCCACGCCAACCCCGTCGGTCACGCCAACGCCAAGCGTGACACCAAGCACAACCCCGACCAATACGCCAGTTCCGCCAACCGCGACGAATACGCCCGTACCTCCAACCAATACACCGATTCCGCCGACGGACACACCGGTTCCACCCACCGCGACGCCAACGAACACGCCGCCACCGACCAATACGCCTGTGCCGCCGACCGCAACGCCGACGGACACGCCAGTGCCGCCAGTGCCGCCACCGCCGACGGACACACCTGAAAGCTGACGAATGGACGAAATGCAAACGACGACCAATCGAATCTTCGGATTAGAGCGGTGATGGAGGAGCGCAATGATCTATTCCCGCGAACCAAGTGAAGAGGAGAGCGAAGAACTTCGCCGCATGATCAGACAAGAGACCGGCCGTATTAGTCAGCGCGCGCGGTTGATCTTGCTCTCGTCACAGCGGCGGTCGACGACCGATCTCGCCGAAATTTTTTCCAGCGACAAGGTGACGGTTCGTCGATGGATCCACCGCTTTAACGTCTCTGGCCCGAGCGGTCTCTACGACGAGCCCCGCCCAGGCAGACCACGCAAGGACGGCCGGTCAAAATTAATTAGTGACGTTGAAGATACGCTCGCTCCGCCCTTGCCGGCAGCTCCAATCTGGTCGCCAACGAGCAGCGCCGCGATCCAGCCCAGCATCCTCACCTGCGCGCCCGAAGAATTGACTACAACCCAGGAAGATGCGCCGGGCCTAACCGTCTACGCTGTTCGATACAAGCAGCGACCACGAACCGGACGCCCAGGTCGCAGGCGATGGCGCGTCCGGTGCTAGACGTCGTTTCGCGTTACTGCACACTCGGCGCTCTCGTCATCACGTTGGTTGCCTTTTCATCGTTGAGCGCGGCTCAGGAAGGCACTCCGGGAGCGAATCAAGGGCGAGAACCGCTCATCAACGCGGAGGTGCGCGGGCTGCCATCCGACCCGGCGATCGTTGCGCTCGTGCGGTTCACGTTTGCGCCGGGGGCCGTATTTCCCAATATTGGCGTGCCAGGTCCGACGGTGATCCGGATCATCGAGGGCGAGCTCTATTTTCGATTTCCGGGGGAAGCTGATGAGATTGAAGAAAACGGGGTGCAGATAACAACCGTATCGTCTAATGCCACGCCGCTGCCCGCGACACCGATTGCTGATCCCAACGTGCGGGTGGTGAGGAGTGGAGAACAGATTTCGATCCCGGCAGATGTTCCGCACGATATTCGCAATGATTCGAATGAGCAAGCGATCTTCTATGCAGTCGCGTTGACCACGTTTCCACCGACTCCAGAGGGACCAATCTGGCCACCGGCCGGAATGGGACCAGAAACGCTGCCGGCCGGCGTCACTGCCGAATCACTCGACGTTGGCTACGAAGTCGTCGCGACGCTGCCGCCAGCTCCTGTGCAAATGACGCTCGACCGGTTGACGCTGCCGCCTGACGCTAACTTGCCGGGTCGAACCGGGAACGAACTGGCGCTCTATGTTGTCGAGAACGGCGAGTTGAGCTTGACGGGCGATGACGAGATCCCAATCCGGCGAGGAACAGGTGGCCCTGGTGTGTCGAGCACACCAGAGACCGACCTGCTTCTCGCGGCTGGAGATTCAGCGCTGGTTCAACCAGGGACCGGCGTCAGCGGCCGAAATGCCGCTGATGGGCCTCTCGACCTGCTACAGCTCACGATTGCCCCCGCGATTCCACCAGCGGGAACGCCTGAGCCGGGAACCGCGACTCCGACCTGAGCGCGCGCCGGACTCGCCGGCGGACGCTGCTCGAGAGCAACAAGACGCTTCCAAAAAGCAACATTACAATCAGGTTGCCGGCGGTGACCAAGAGGAGCAGTCCGCTGATGCCGGAGAACTTGGATCCGGACAGCGTGCTTCCCATCGATTGGACACTCGCCCCTGGCGCGCCGTGGCAATTGCCGCTACCGGCGTCAGTGAACGTCGAGCCCGCGATCGGGATGAACTGCCAGTCGTAACCGTTCGGATGCAGCGTGAGCTTGAGAATGCCGAACGCGGTGTTGTTGCGGACTTCGCTATTCGCCTTGATCGTGCCCCACGTGTAGTGGCTCCTGCCACCGGTGCCGACCACGAACTCACGGATGCCCTGCGCGTTATCGGCAGTGGCATTTGCGTTCTGCGGTGCGAATCGCTCGTAATTGTGATCGTGGCCACCGAGCACAACGTCTGCGCCATTGTCATAGAGCGCCTGCCAGATCGGCGCCATCCCGGGATTGTTCCCATGCTCCGCGCCGGAGCTGTAGAGCGGGTGGTGCCAATAGGCGAGCGTACAAGAGGTCGGGTGAGCGGCAAGATCGGCCCGCAGCCACTTCTCCTGGGCCGAGCCCACCCCACAGCCACCAACCTGGCTGCAATTGCTGTTGATCACGATGACGTGCCAAGCTCCGAGGTCATAACTGTAATAGCCTTTGTTCGGATCCCCAGCCGCCGCGCCGAAATACGCAAAGTAGCCTGACGCACCGGCCGTGTTGTACTCGTGGTTGCCCACGGCAGGTTCGGTTCGCGCCTTGTTGCGGCCCCAGGTCGGGTTGTAGCAATTAGCATACTCATTGGTGGACCCCGACTCGTAGGCATTGTCGCCGAGCGTGGCAATCGTGCCGCTTAGCGAGTCCAAGAGCTTGGCCGTTTCGTCATCCCCGGTCGATGAGCATGACGAGATATCGCCCGCAGCGAGCAACACCGCATCGCCACCGGGAGCCGCGGTTGGGGTCTTGGTCGGCGTCGAGGTGGCGGTCTTGGTCGCTGCAGGGGTCGACGTGCCGGTTGGCGCCGGCATTGCTGTCTTGGTTGGCGTTGCGGTGTTCGTTGTCACCTGGGTCGGGGAGGGCGTCGCCGTGGGCACGGGCGTCGATGCTGGGGCTCCTTGACCATTGCTATGAAGCGCGTCGAGGTAGGCCCCATATCCCGAGCTTGTTTGCCATTCGGTCGCACTTTCGACCGCGGTCCCTTCGCCCCACTCGTTGAAAGTGGTCACCAGTTGCCATGGGGCCCCAGACGCGACCATGTCGCGCACATTCTGGCTCCAGCGGTTCAGATCCCGCGCAAGTCGAACCGTTCCACCTTTTTGCCAGAATCCTGGGCTAATCGCGTAGGAGCGACCCGCCTGGCTATCAGCCGCCATGGCGGGTGAGTACTGGTGCCAACTATCAGGCTGGCTCGCACAGGAGGCAAATCCAGGGAAGACTTTCAACACGACGTACGCGCCAACGGTGTTCGCTTGCTTCCAGCGGTCCGCCATCGCGCACCCGTCAGCTCCATCGGCATAGACAAAGACGACGAACTTGCCGTTGATCCGCAAGTAGCTCGGATCGGCCGCGTACCGAGTGCGCAGATAGGTCAGATCGCTCGAGATTTGGGCGACGGACGGATCGCCGGTGCTTTCCGCTTCGTAGTAGATGGTCCACTTGAACCCGGTTCCAGCAGATCCAGATAAGAGCGCCGGCATCCGCACGTCTTCGCGGGTCCCTTGACCCCACCATGAGGCGATCCCGGCCTGGATGCCGCCATATTGCATCGCGCCGATCTGACTGGCGATGACGCTCGGCAAACTTCCATCGTAGAACCCGAGCGAGGGGTTGAAGTTGGTGTAGGGATAGACCCCGCCCTGAGACCAGGCCAACGGGAACCACGGGTAGTAGAACGCCGCTCGGATCGGCAGCGTCAGGCTCCCCCCAGGGAGAGGACCGATAGCAGTTGGTGTCGCAGTAGCCGTGGTCGTTGCCGTCGCCGTCGCCGTTCTGGTCGGAGTCGCGGTTGCCGTTCGAGTCGGAGTGGCGGTTGGCGGTGACGTTGGCGTTTGCGAAGGAGTGGAGGTCGGCAGTTTGGTCGCTGTCGGTTGAGGCGTGTTCGTTGGTGGAAGCGGCGTCGGTGTTTTTGTTGGTGGTATTTGTGTTGGTGTAGTGGTCGGCGGTACCGGCGTTTTCGTTGCCGTGGGCGGAGGAGGCTTGGGCGTGTTGGTCGGCGGCACAGCTGTCGGCGGGATGGGGGTCGATGTTGGCGCCATGACCGCGAACTGTGCCGTCGCGGTAACGTCGCCGACGATTGCCGCCACTTCATACATTCCCGCTTCCTCGGGCGGGACGGTGAAGGTCACATGAAACGAGCCGGAAGTTCCGGATTGGACCGTTGCCAGCACAGAGCCGTCGGCCTGCCAAACCAGCTTCCCACCGGCCTTTTTGGGAAACCGTGAACCGTCGATGTCGACCGTGGCGCCAGAAAAGCCGGACTTCGGATTTAAGACGACCTTGGGTCTCGCAGCCTCGGTGCTTTCGGTACTCAATCCAGCCGCCACCAATGTGACAACGGCGACGATCGCCAATCGAAGTGTATGGAGCACTAAGCGCCCCATGGCGCGACGTCGATTCATAATCCCCCCTAAGGCACCTGCAAGTGCACAGTAGATCGCGGGACGAATGTGTCCCCGAAGCCCAACGCGGCCAGCCCCACGCCAGAGCGGGTGTCACGACAGATTGCGCTTCAGGAGGAAATGTTCACAGTCTCTTAACAAAGACTTTCGTACAAAACCATCGGTCTGTTCGTATGAGTGACTGGTAGGGGTGCAGTAGTCCCGGACGGTCCTAAACAGATCGAATCGATCTGTCCACTGACATGATCCGACTTGTCTTAACCGCCCCAATGAGCATGCTCGGAGTCATTATCCGTTGGACAGTAACTACAAGGCAGCCCCGACGCCTGTCAGACGTCAGGGCCGCTATGCTCCGAACGGATAGAGGATCCGCGTTAGTTCAACCTGGGAGTGGCGTCAGCGGCCACTACACCGCTGATGCGCCACTCTTTTTCCATCAGTTCATACGTGTCCTCGTGGATCCACCAGCGGGAACGCCTTGGCCGGGAACTGCGACCCTGACCTCAGCGTACGTCGCGCTCGACGGCGGCCCCTTCTTGAGAGCAGCAACACGCTGCCACTCAGCGTCACCACAGCCAGACTTCCGGCTGTGCCCATGAGCAGCAAGGGTCCGATCGCCAACGAATTCATCAGTGCCGAGCTTCCGGCAGTCGTCGACAAACTCGCGACCGATGAGGCGCCGGCAGCCGGCGCGCCGTGGCATGTACCGCTCCCGGAGTCGGTGAAGGTCTGTCCGGCGATCGGGATGAACTGCCAATCGTAGCCAGTCGGATGGAGCGTGAGTTTAAGAATGCCGAAGGCGGTGTTGTTCCGGACCTGACTGTTGGCTCGGATCGTTCCGAACGAGTAGTGGCTTCCCCCGCCCGTGCCGACCACGAACTCGCGGATGCCGAGCGGATTGTCGAGCGTCGCTTTGGCGTTCTGGGGGGCGAAGCGCTCGTATTCATGATCGTGACCAGAGAGAACGATTTCGGCGCCGTTATCGTAGAGCGCCTGGAAAATCGGCCCCATCTCTGGGTCATTCCCATGCTCGGCGCCGGAGCTATAGAACGGATGGTGCCAGTAGCCGAGCGTGCACGCCGCTGGGTGCGCGGCGAGATCGGCGCGGAGCCATTTCTCTTGCGGTGAGCCAACGCCACACCCGCCAATCTGGCCGCAATTGCTGTTGATGACCACGATATGCCAGGCGCCAAGGTCATAGCTGTAATAGCCCTTGGTCGGGTCGCCCGCGGCCGCGCCGAAGTAGCCGAAATAGCCAGCCGCGCCGGCGGTGTTGTAATCGTGGTTGCCAGGAGCCGGTTTGGTTCGCGCCTTGTGCCGTCCCCAGGTCGGGTTATAGCAATTGGCATATTCCGTGGACGTGCCGTTCGAGTACACGTTGTCGCCGAGCGTGGCAACCGTGCCGCTTTGCGCATCGAGAAGCTTCGCCGTCTCATCATCGCCGGACCCGGAGCAGGTCCCAATATCACCCGCGGCGAGTAGCACCGCGTCGCCGCCGGGAGCCGCGGTTGGCGTGCGAGTCGGGGTACGAGTCGGCGTAGGTGTTGCCGTCTTGCTCGCCGTAGTCGTCGCGGTTCTCGTTGGGGTACGCGTCGCCGTGCGCGTCGGCGTTGCCGTCACCGGAGTTGATGTCGCGGGCGGTTTTGTCGGCGTTGACGTCGCCGGTTTCGCCGTCGGCGTTCTCGTTGGCGAAGGCGTCCTAGTGGGCGTAGCTGTCGCCGGTTTCGTTGCCGTTGCCGTTGCGGGCTTCGCCGTCGGCGTCCTGGTGGGCGTCGCTGTCGGCGCCTTGGTTGGGGTTCTCGTCGGCGTCGACGTTGGCGGCGGAGCAGCGCTGCCTGTGCCGTTGTTGTGCAGCGCGTCGAGGTAGGCCCCGTATCCCGAGCTCGATTGCCACTCGGTTGCGCTTTCAACCGAGGTTCCTTCGCCCCATTCATTGAAGGTCGTAACAAGTTGCCACTGCGCTCCGGAGGCAGCCATGTCGCGCACGTTTTGGTTCCAGCGGTTCAGATCCCGCGACAGGCGCACCGATCCGCCCTTTTGATAGAAGCCTGGGCTGATCGCGTACGAGCGCCCTGCCTGGCTATCCGCCGCCACTGCCGGCGCATACTGATGCCATCCATCCGGTTGGTTGGCGCAATTGGCAAAACCGGGGAAGACCTTCAGCACGAGATAGGCGCCGACCGTGTTCGCTTGCTTCCAGCGATCGACCATCGCGCACCCGTCACCGCCGTCGGCATAGACGAAGACGACGAACTTGCCATTGATCCGTAGGTAGCTCGGATCGGCAGCGTACCTCGTGCGGAGATAGGTCAGGTCGCTCGTGATCTGACTGACCGACGGATTTCCAGTCGATTCCGGTTCGTAATAGATCGTCCATTTGAACCCGGTGCCCGCGGCGCCCGCGAGCAGCAACGGCATGCGGACATCCTCGCGCGTCCCTTGTCCCCACCACGAGGCGATCCCGGCGCGGATGCCGCCGTATTGCATCGCCGCAATCTGGTTCGAGATCACTGCTGGCGACGCGCCGTCGTAGTACCCGAGCGACGGATGATAGTTCGTGTACGGATAAACCCCGCCCTGCGTCCAGGCGAGCGGGAACCAGCCGTAATAGAACGCTGCTCGGATCGGCAAGGAGAGGCTCGGACCGGGCAGTGTTCCACCCGACGTCGGTGTCGGTGTGCGGGTTGGTGTCGCCGTCCGAGTCGGTGTCCGCGTCGGCGTCCGCGTTGGCGTCCGCGTTGGCGTGGCGGTTTTCGAGGTCGCAACCGTCGGCGTCCGGGTAGGAGTGCGGGTTGGCGTCCTTGTCGGCGTCGCCGTTGGCAGCACGCTCTGCACGACGAGCGTCGGCGTCCTGGACTTGTCTGTGTACTCGCGCGAATAGAAATCGACCGTGTCACCCGACGGCCCCTGGAGCAGGAACGTGTAGGTTCCGTTTTTGGTGACCATTGAGGTCACATCGTAGTCAACCCAGGTTCCAGTCAAGAGCTGGCCCTTGTCGCTGACAAAATTCGTAAGAGTCTGCGGCTTGTTGTTCCAGTTGATCGTGCTTTCGGTCCACTGGCTGTTGGCGAGCGCCACAGGCGGACCATCGTTCGTGCCCGAACGCACTAACACACGGAGCGTCGCCTTTGTCACGACACCGGAAACGCCGCTCACGTTGAAGCGCAGGTAGCTTTGCACCCGTTTTCCGGTACCGAACTGGACCCGAAGCGTGGTCGCTGTTCCGTAGTTCGCGGTCGGATGTTGCTCATGCACATAGGCATCGGCTACGGGTGTCATCGAGACGCCAGGCAGTGCGGCTGGAGCCGAGATCGCCATCGTATCCGCGGTGTCCGGCGTTGGCGTCTTGGTCGGCGGTGGTTGTGTTGCCGTCGGCGCAGGTGTCTTTGTCGCCGGTGGCGGAGTCGCCGTCGCTTGCTTCTTCGGTTTGGGCGTGTTCGTCGCCACGGGAGCGGGCACATCCGTGGGCAACTGCGTCGCAGTCGGCGGGGGTGTATCTGTCGGTGGCACTGCCGTCGGTGGCACTGCCGTCGGGGTTGGCGCAACTATGGTGAATTGCGCCGTTGCTGTGTCGCTGCCAACCGTCGCTGTGACGTCAAATGTCCCTGCCTCGGCGGCCGGGGCAGCAAATGTCGCCTCAAGCGCGCCGGACGGCGTCGTCTGAAACGATGCGAGCACTGTTCCGTCGGCTGACCAAACAAGCTGACCAGCGGTGTCCTTGGGAAACCGCGTTCCCTTGGCGAGGATGCTCGTGCCGGGTAGGCCGGACGCAGGCGTCAATGAAAGTCGTGGGGTTGCTGCTTGTGTGTTGGCGGTCCAAAGTCCCGCTGCAATGAAGACGACGACTGCAATCGTCGAAACGATAAATCTCCGGGGCACAATGCGCCCCATCGCTCCCTCTCGCGCCATGGTTTTCCCCCCAGATGCGCATTTTTGTGTGCATTTCGAAGACAATAAATCTCCGAAACCCGGCGCGACCAGCCTCGCACCGGAGCGGGTGTCAGGACATATTGCTCCTCTTAGGGGGATGTTAATAGCGATTTAACAGTGACTTTTGAACGAAGAGCAAGCCCAATCGTCTGGGAGTTTTGTCGGAGTACGGGTCACCCCCCGCTTACCGTACACCTTCATAACTCCGGGGCCCTGGGCTTAGATATTGGACAGAGCCGGCCTCAATCCGGGATTGAGGTCGTCATCTGTCTACAGCGTCGTCGTCACGTTTCACACCGCATTTCGTTTGTCATCCCTTCAACTGGTCGTCGGAACGATTTAGGCTGACTTGGGTAGATCGGCTTCCGGCACACTCGCAATAACCGGGCCGATCACGTCCGCCCCGGGTTTGCCGTGACACGATGCACTGCCGGAATCGTGGAAGGAATTACCAGGAATTGGAATGAACTCCCAATCGTAGCCATTCGGTTTCAGCGTCATTTTGAGCACGCCGAATGACGAGCGGTCCTTGATCTGGCTATTTGCTTTTGTCGAACCGAGCGAGGCTGTGTTCCGGCCGCCGGTGCCGACGACGAACTCGCGAATGCCGAAATTGTTATCGAGCGCGCCATTCGGTGTTTGCGGGGCGAACCGCTCGTAGTTGTGATCGTGACCATTGAGCACGACATCGGCGCCCGCGTTGTAAAGATCTGTCCACCAGTCTTTCGTCCAATCGATGTTGCCGATTCCTCCGGAACTGAAGAGCGGGTGGTGCCAGTAGGCGAGCACGCATGAATTCTGATGAGCTGCCAGGTCGTTTTTCAGCCAGACTTCCTGTGCCGAGCCTGCGCTACATCCCCCAGCCTTCGAGCAATTGGAGTTGAGGGCGATGATGTGCCAGCTCCCAACGTCGTAGCTGTAATAGCCCTGGCACATGTTCGTGCAGCTTGGGTTTTGTGGATTGCCAATCGGCCCGTAATACGCCCAGTAACCGGGAGCGCCATCGGGCGCGTTCGGGCAATTGGAACCAGTTGAGTATTCGTGATTGCCGATCGCGGGCTTACTGATTGCTTTGAGCCGCCCCCAAGACTGGTTGTAGTGCGCCTGGAAATCGGCGAGTTCTCCGCATTCATATTGATCGTCGCCGAGCAACAGCGCGGCGGCGGGATTCTGCGCCAAGGCCACGTCAGAGGTCTGCATTTCCTTGCACGAAGCCCCTGTGCTCTTGGCGCCACAGGCGATATCACCAACGGCGACGATGACCGCAGAGTTCGGGTCGGGCGTCGGGGTTGGGGTGGGCGTATTCGTAGGTGAAGGAGTAGGTGTATTTGTTGGTGTCGGCGCAGATGGTCCGCCTGGGTTGATGACGAGCACGAGCTGCGGTTGGTTCGTGGCAGCCTCACGGGATGAAAAATCGATCCCATCGGTCGCTTCGCTCGACAGCACGTAGCTGTAAACGCCCCAGGTCGTTACGAGCGGCGTGATGTTGAATTCCACGTACGCGTTTGCCGGCACAGCTCCCTTGTCATCGAACCCGGCGCTGGTCTTCGCCGGCCGGTTGGTCCAGAGAATTCCGGTTTCGGTCCAACTATTGCTGGTGGCGAAGACCGGTGGACCGTTATTGGTTGGATTCGTCACAAAGAGGCGAATCTTGGCGCTCTGCACTGATCCGGTGAATGCTGGTATAGAGAAACGCACATAGGTCTCGACATGCACACCGGCTCCGCCATCAACCCCGATTACAGTGTTGGCGCCGAAGTTGGTGGCGGGATTGCTTTCTTCCACGCGCGCGTCGGCGACGGCGCCAACTGTGATGGTTTGCGTCACCGGCGTAGCAGACGGTGTCGAGGTTTGTGTGCTCGTTGGGGTTGGACTCGGTGTCAAGGTTGGGCTCGGAGTCAAGCTTGGAGTCGGAGTCAACGTCGAGGTAAAGGTAGCCGTCGGCGGGCCGGGCGTATTTGACGGCGTTGGTGTATTGGTTGGCCCGAGAGGGGTGTTCGTTGGAGTGGAGGTTGGTGGAACTGGCGAATTGGTCGGCGTGTTCGTCGCCGTGGGGCTGGGATTCGAGCCGCCGAGGGCGATAAAGCTGGTGTCGACCAAGATATCGTCGAAGGCCACGTCGAACAATTTGCCGGTTGAATTTTCTCCGAGCTGGATCCGACCAACCGGCGTCGGTCCGAGTCCGTCGGTCGTGGTCAGCAAGCCGACTTGATTCCCGTCGAACCATACCTCGGTCAGCGGACTGTTGATCCGAACATGGAGCTCGATCTCGTGCCACTGCCCGGTAGAGACCGTCGTCGTACTGTTCGTGCTCTTGGCCGCAATGTCGTTGCGCAGCCCAAGCCTGCCAGTACTCGTGACGAAAACGCCGACGAGTGACGTCCCTGATGAGCCTACTCCGGTGCGGGCCTTAAACAAATTGAAGGTGTTCGAAATCGGACCGATGATCTTGAAGCGAACGCGGTAGTAATACTCGTTTTGGTCGGCCAGCGTCTTGAACGCGTAGTCGGCTGTGCCCGCCGTACTCGTTCCGCGGGCGGCATTCGCCCCAGCGAAGACCTCAACTTGTTGAACTGACAACCCATTGTTGGTCGTCCACTGGCCCATGCCGCCGCTCTCAAAGTCATCACTGAACGCGGCCGCGGCAGCCTGGATCGCGGCCGGCGTTTGCGTTGGTGTGCGCGTCGGCGTGTTCGTGGGCGGCACAGCCGTGTTGGTCGGCGGCACGGATGTTGGGCTGTTCGTCGGCGTATTCGTCGGCGGAATCGGGGTGTCAGTGCTGGTCGGCGGGATCGGGGTGTCCGTGGGGGGAATTGGCGTATTCGTCGGCGGAACGGGGGTATCGGTGGGCGTAGCAGTCGCTGGTTGAGCGGTGTTGGTTGGTGGATCGTCGGCAGCGGAGGGCTGCACGGCTATCACGACAAAAAGGGAGAAAATGAGCACCAAAATAGTCGCGGAAACGATTAGCAAAACGGGGCATCACTTTTCCTCGGGAATTAGTTCCCATCCAAGATCAGGGAGGGTACCTCTGCCTTGGATCATTTTGACGTGTGCCTAGTGGAGTGCTGGGTAGGTGGATTGCGGCCAGTCGGCGGCACGTCTCAACAACATCCTAAGTGAAAAAGTTCTGTACGCTTTTCAACCTTATTCAACTGTATGACTATGGCATTATAGCCAATTAATACGTGCTTGACAACGTGTCATTATTAATCTTGTTGTTAAAAATCAATTTACAACCCATTTGTAACTTCTGTTAGGATCATTCACTCTTATCGTCTCATTGGCAACGGATTGGGGATTGCGCGGATGTTCTCAGCAGGTCGGTCGAATATTGCGCGAACAGTCATCCTCCTGCTGATTCTCTCCACCACTGGACTCCTGGCAGTCGCCAATCCTTCGCAGGCACGACCGGTTGCGCTGCAGGGAACACCGGTAGCGAGCCCGGCGTCTCCTACTGGTCGCGATCCCGTGATCATGGCTGCGGGAGATATTGCCTGTGGTTCGGCGTCCCTCTCGGCAAAATGCCGGCAGAACGTAACGGCCGATCTGGTCGTCGAAGGCAATCCCGACGCGGTCCTGGTGTTGGGTGACAATCAGTACGAGTGCGGCGAGCTCGACGACTATATGGCGTCGTTCGATCGGTCATGGGGTAGGTTCAAGGATAAGATCCGCCCGGTTCCGGGAAACCACGAATATCAAGTCAGTAAAGCTGACGGTAATTGCCCGAATGCTGTACCAAGCGCGCCGGGCTATTACACATACTTCGGCGATGCGGCATCGCCGCTCGAGCCGGGGTGTCGCATCGCCTGCAAAGGGTATTACAGCTGGGATCTCGGCGATTGGCACTTCATCGCCCTCAACGGCGAATGCTCGCGCATAGGTGTAGGCGGCTGCGACGCCAGTTCGCCGCAATACAAGTGGCTCGTCGCCGACCTCGCCCAGCATACGGCAGACTGCACGCTCGCCTACTGGCACGAACCGCGATTCAGCTCGGGTAATCACGGCAGCTTCGAAGCCTACGAGCCATTTTGGGAGGCGCTCTACGCGGGAGGCGCCGATGTTGTGCTCAATGGTCACGATCACAACTATGAACGGTTCGCCCCACAAACACCGAATGGCGGCCTCGACCAGGACTTCGGCATCCGCGAGTTCGTGGTTGGCACTGGCGGTCGCAATCACACAGGTTTCGGCGATACCGGCGGCCCCATCTCAAACAGCGAAATTTTCAACTACTCAACCTTCGGCGTTATCAAGCTCACGCTCCATCCAAACGGTTACGACTGGCAATTCGTGCCGGTTGTCGATGAAGGCAGCACAGCTTTCACCGACGAGGGCAGCAGCGCGTGCCACGGGGCTCCACCTGAAGGCCACGCCACCCCTGTGGCTTCGACGCCAGTAGTCGCCTCGACGCCTATCGCCGGCTGGACCGCATTCGTTGACGGTTTCGAATCAGGCGACCTGGCGAAGCTGGACGGAGCAAACCGGTCTGAACGTGCAGACAGAAGATGTCGCGTCGGGAAAGTACGCCGTTCAGGCTTCAACTGATAACGCTCCCGCGTTCGCGCGCAAGAAGCTGAGCGAGCCACAACCTGATGTGTACTATCGCCTCAAGTTCAAAGTGATCAACCGAAAACCGAACACCATCAATCTCCTTAAATTCAGAACTCCCGACGATAAATCGCTCGTCAGCTTTGGTATTGGCCGGGAAGGAAATCTCACCTTCCGAAACGACATGACCCAGACGAGCTTCCGGAGCGATACAGAGGTCACGAATGGCGTCTGGCACGAGGTGCAAGTTCGCCTATTCGTCAATGGCGACAATAGCGAAATCGAAGTCTGGTTTGATGGGACGCACATCGACGATTTGACCCGAAGCGAATCGTTCGATGCGGATGCGATCGGATATATCCAACTCGGCGAAAACTCGACTGGATCCGCATTCGACATCATCTACGACGACGTCGTTGTCGACACGCACCTCATTCCCGCAGTCGGGTCGGTGGCCGATGATGACGGTGACTAACACACAGTTCAGTTGTTGAGTGGAATAACCTTCGCCCGGTGAAGTCAGCCTCGCCCGCGAGACGAGGGCGCGGGAGCAGCACCACGCCCCTCTCCCTTCTTGAAAAGAGAAAGGCGTGGGCAGGAATTGTTCGGCTTATTACCCGCCGGTAGACGGCAACGCGACGCGGAAAACCGGTTGGGGACCAAGAAACCTGATCTCTTTGAGCTCGTCGGCTTCCGGGACCGCAAACCAGACCCAGCCTCGGGCACGTTCACCGTCCGGTAGGTCCTGGCTCACCAGACCCGGTTCCTCACCGTCGACCTCACCCGCCGAATACTCCACGCCGTCAATGCTCCGGAGGTGGATGTCTCGTGTCGTATAACTCATTGGCTGATCCGAGCCATTTTCGATGATGACCTCGGCGCCGACGATTCGCGCACCCTCGGGAGGGGTCTTCGGCCGGGAAATTGTGCCCTCGTACGGATCCTTGAAAATCGTGACAGTAAATGTCCAAGCTGGGGCGTCCGCGCTTCCGATCGGCGCCGTCGGCGTCGCCTGTTGCGCGGCGGCAGAGCTGAGACCGAAGTTTGCTACGCCGGCCGTTTGTGCCATCGCGAGGCCTGCGACGGGGAGCACGCTTGTCGCAAGGAACTTGCGGCGCGTTGTTATCCGTGTCATAGAACCCGTTCCCTCCGTTCATACATCTCGAAGTGTGAACGCACGCAGAAACTCTCCCCATCCGCGACACGTGAAGGTCATTTTCTGTCGAGAACCATCCCTCGTCAACCGCCAAAACCTCCGATGGGTCGCATTTGGATGCTTAAGGCATACCCGAGAACTGTCGCCGTAGCAACAGATTTGCGGCAACGATTTCCCGCCAAAGCCGGTTGAGGAAGTTGGACACCAGGATCGGACCGCGGTGGTGAGCGCGCCCGCCCCGGGAATGAATAAGGCCCTTCCCCGCTCAATGACGGAAGTCGGCTGATGAGCCTGGACGACTTCACCGGACCATGGTGGTCAGCGGCTCCGGGAAGGAGGGCTCCCGCACGGAAGTCGGCTGACGCCGACTGCGAGCGCCTGGGAATGGGCCGATCAGGGTATCCAATTTCATATGCCGACTGGTGAAGCAAACCGCCTCGTCGTGCCGTAGGGGCGTTTGGCGAACCCGCGTAGGGAACGCCGACTATCAAGATTGCACCCACGGTGATCACCAACGCCGGGCGCACCGCCGTGCGCCAGACGACGATATCAACCCGTGCTCAGTCCCGGAGGGACTTCGTTGTCATAGTCGGGAAGGGCGATATTAACCTGGGGTGGGCCGGCCAACCACCTCCGATTCACCCGTCCAACTTCGTCAATTGGGGCATTCGCCGGCCCGCACCAAAAAACACGGGCCCCAGCGGATAACCGCCGGGGCCCGTTGTTCGCGATTGTGGCGCCGGAATTAGCTCGTCCGGTTCCAGTTCGCGATGTTCCAGTAGTTCGACTCGTACGGACCAAGCGCCACGTTCTCGTCCCGGAGTGTGTTGACGATGCCGTATTTGTCGGCGGCACGTTGCACCAGCGGGATGATCACGTAGTCATCGATCACGATGTCGTTCATCTGGATGAAGAGCTCGGCGGCCTTCTCTGGGTCGGTCGCCTTCACCACTTCGTCGTACAGCGCGTCGTAGTCCGCGTTGACGTAGCGGCCATAGTTCACGCCTGACCAACCATTCGACTTCTGGGAGAGGTTCCTCCGATCTGGCCCCGCGTACCACGTCTGCATGTAGTCAGTCGGGAACGAGAAGCCTGGGCTGGAGGTGTACATCTCCAGGTCGTTGTAGAAGTGGGTGTAGGTCTGGTCGTTGCCGGCGGCGCTGTCGAAGAAGATACCGGCATCAACCTGCTTCAGCTGAAGCTGAATGCCAACATCCTCGCAGGACTTCTTGAAGACGGCCTGTTCCTTCTGGCGCACGGCGTTGATCGAAGTGGAGTAGCTGAACTTCATCTCCACATCGCCCTTCTTCCGCACGTCGCCGTCCTTGGTCCACCCAGCGGCGTCAAGAATCTGCGCCGCCTGGTCCTGGTTGTATTCCCAGGTGGTGTTCTTCGACTCGTAGGCCGGGATGCCGACGAGCGCGTTACCGGAAGCCGGCTCGCCCGGAGGGCCCTGGTAGAACTGGGTCGACATCGTGTCGCGGTCGGCGAGCGAGACTCATCGCCTGGCGCACGGCCTTGTCGGTGAAGACCGGGTGCGGCGTGTTCATCTCGGCGCGCTGGCCATCAACTTCCTTGTTCGGATCAGCGAAGTTGAAGAGGATGCGCTCGAGACTCGTACCCGGGATGACCTTGAGCGAACCCTTACCACCGTTTGCGAGGTCGGCCAGGATCTGCGGCTCGACCTGGAGGTTCCAGGCATAGTCATAGTCGCCGGTCTGGAGCACGGCGCGTGCGGCCGAGGCCGCGTCGCCGCCACCCTTGAGGTTGACGGTCTCGAAGAACGGCTTGTTCGGCTCCCGGTAGTTGTCGTTGATCTTGTAGATGATCTGATCGTTCTCTTTGAACGTGTCGACAATGTACGGTCCGGTGCCGACCGGGTTCTGGCGGAACGTATCGATCACATCCGACTTGGCGGGATCGAAATTCCACACGTGGCCCGGGTAGACGCTGCCGCCAAACGTGCCGGTAAACGGCACGTACCACGCAAGTGTTGGTTGGTTGAAGGTCAGTTTGACGGTGTAGTCGTCGACTGCCTCGGCGGACTTGATTGGCCGATACGACTCGATCGAGACCGAGGCATTATCGGGATTCATGATCCATTGCCAGGTGAAGACGACGTCCTTGGCCGTGAAGGGTTCGCCGTCGCTCCACTTGACGTCCTTGACGATCTTGTAGGTGACGGTACCGAGATCTTCCGAGAGACCGCCGTTCTCGACCGTCGGCACTTCCTCAACGAGCGTCGGGATCACCGTCGCATCGGGCATGTAGCTCATCAGCGGTTCGAGAATGAGCGATGCGCCGAGGAAGTCTTTCGTGCCGTTGCCCGTGTGCGGGCTGAGGTGCGTAACCGCCTGCCACTGCAGGAGTTTCAACTCGCCACCCGAGCCGCGGGTCTGACTTTCGGTTCCAGCTGTTGGGCGGGCGGCGGCGGCTTGCGCAGCGCCGCGATAACCAGCGCCGCGCGATCCTGGCGCGGCGGACGCGCCCTTCATGTCAAGCGACTGCAAGACAAACAACGTAACAGGGAGACCGACGCCAAGCGCGGCGGCCTTTTCCATGAAATCCCGGCGCGACATCCGGCCTGCCTTGAGATCCTCAAAGGCGCGCCAGAGTTGCCCCTTTTCCTTTTCGACCATTCCTCGGGTCCTCCTAAAAAATACGACTCGACCACCCGGTCGAAACTTGGCGCCGGCGCCAATGCCGGCGCCAGAATCGCTGATTGGGACGTCCGCGGCCTGCGTCCCGTCAGGAGCGATGCGGTATGCCGCGCTGCACCCGCATGGACCATCCACTCGCGCGGATGGGTACCGCCATTTAGGATGTAGGTGTCGCCTCCGGAGAACCGGTTTCAACCGGTGTGGCCGGATCGACCGTGAACTCGCTGACCATGCCTTTCGCCGCGTGCGGCTGACCATCTGGGGCCGTCACGAAGCAGACGAGCGTGTAGGTGCCGGGTGGCAGATTGATGAGCGCCATGTCGCCCTCTTGACCCGGCTCATAGAATGTCTGGCCAATGAATTCAACCTGGCTGAAGAGCGATTCGTCAGCAAGCAGCTGATCGACCGTCAACCCTTCAGGCAGCTTGAGCACGATCACCTCGTGCGGCTCCGCGCCCTGGTTTGAGGCGTGGATCAAGAGCACCGGCATTTCGGTGATCTCGGTTGCGCCGACCGCCGTGAACGCATACTCGGTCAGGGTGAAACCAAGAACCCCGGTGTCACCTTCCGGTTGTGGTGACAGCGACTCGAGCGCGTCGATCTTCCAGTAACCGCCGTCCTGGACGAGTGTCCAGCGCTCGGAAATGAACTGATACTCCGTCTGCATGTAGCTGACATCGACGCTGACGCTGCCGTCCGCGTACGAGGAGGCAGCACCCGTTGTGAAATTGCCAAACGTCGTGCCTTGGAGATTTGGGATGACATCGTACGGATTACCCGTGCCGAAGAGCTCTTCCGTGAAGTGCGTCGTCATGAGAGCCACGGCGCCTTCGAGATTGCCGCCATTGATGCAGTTGGCGAGATTCGTGGCGGCGGCGGCGGCTTCCGAGGCGGTCGCCTCGTCGGCTGGTGTCGCTTGCGCCACTTCCTCAACCACGACCGCGGTTGCTTCGCCAGCTGCTTCGGTTTCAGCGGCTGCGGGCGACGCCATATTCATCTCGGGTGTCGCCTGCGCCTCTGGCGGCGTTGGTGTGCCGGGTGGCAACGCCGGTGCATCGCACGGGCCCGCGGTTGGGCTGGCCGCCGGCGTTGCGTCCTGAGCGGACGCGATACCGGCGCGGCTCACGCCAAGAGTCATCGTAGCCAGCAACGCCACGAGGACGATCAACGACCGGCCAAAAAACGACCGACCCTTCGTACCAATCGTCATTAGTGCAGCTCCTCCCACCTTGATCGATCGACCCTCTGTTTGTTCGATTGGTATCCTGGTCTTTGGGCCGAGCGGGAACCCAGGACACCTTTGCGAGCGCCACAGACGGCGCATTTCGCCAAGATTAAAGCGGAGAAGCGCCACTTCCCCTTCAAACACACCGTCGCACACTGTTGCTGCGGTGCGAATGATACCTAACTTTTAACTTTCGGCGGCTGTTACCTCGATTTCGGTATACATGCCTTTCGCCGCGTGCAACTCGCCATCCGGGGCCGTGAAGAGACAAACCAAGGTGTACTTGCCGGGCGGCAGATTGATCAGAGCAATGTCCCCTTGCTCCCCCGGCTCGTAGGAGCGCTGAGCAATGAACTCAGTCTGATTCTGTAAATCTGGATCGGCGAGCACCTGCTCGACCGTTGTTCCTTCTGGCAAGACGTATACCGCGATTTCGTGGGCTTCCGCTCCGGCGTTGATGCCGTGGAAGATGAGGACCGGCGACTCAACCACCGATGTGGCGTTCGGCTCCATCGCGTATTCGGTCAGATTGATCCCGACGACCGCGGTATCGCCCTCAGGTTCTGGATTGATCTGCTCCAGTGCATCGATTTTCCAATATTCGCCGTCGCGCACCAAAAACCAGCGCTCGGCAGAGACCTGGTATTTCGATCCCATGTAGGAGATTTCGACGCTGACGCTGCCGTCATCGTAAGTGGAGACCGCGCCGGTTGCGAAATTGCCGAGCTGCGTGCCTGCGAGAACTCCTTGAGCGAGCACATCGTATGGATTGCCCGTGCCGAAGAGGGATTCCATGAATTTCGTCGTCATCAGTGCTACGGCGCCTTCGAAGTTGCCGCCATTGATGCAGTTGGCGAGATTCGTCGCGGCCGCGGCCGCCTCGGTTGCGGTAGCATCATCGGCTGGGGTTGCCTGCGCCGCTTCTTCGACGACTGCCGCGGTGGCTTCGCCGGCAGCTTCGGTCTCCGCAGCGGCTGGCGACGCCATGTCCATGGCCGGGGTCGCTTCTTGCGGTGTGGGGGTGCCGGGCGGCAATGCGGGCGCGTCGCACGGACCAGCCGCCGGGCTGGCCATCGGCGTGGCATCTTGCGCGGCCGCGCTTCCCACGCGACCAACGCTGAAACTCATGGTGGCCAAGAGGGCGATGAAAACGACAAGCGAATGGCCAAAGAGCCTCTGAGCCTTAGCGCCATGTCCCATTGATGTTGCTCCTCCCGTTTTGATCGATCGACGTTCTGTCGTTCAATCCGGCTCCTGGTCGCAGAGATGCGAGCGGTTATCCAAGGAGCCGATGCGAGCGCCTACGCGGGCGCGCTTCGCCAAATTGGGGAGCGGATCGGAAAGGACGGCGCGGCGGACCGTACTGCCCCTTCCCGCGATCCTCCTGCGTGCCGAGCTAGTCGTCGCCGCGGTTTCGGTCGTTGATCGGAACTCGATCGCGCACATTGATCCAACGACCAATGTTCGGCTGCCGAGACAAGCGCCGCAATGGCGCGAATTGCCGGGAAGGCAGACGCCTATCTAGAGATCCGACGAACGGATCAGAACCCCGCAAACGACGTGCCGCTATCTACCGAGTGATCAACAAATGAAAGAACAAACCGCCGCAATGAGTTTGCAGGGCGTAGCGTACCGCAACTCGCAATAACCGTATAGAGCTTACAAAAGGTGGCAGCTCCAGCCCTTACGCGACGACCAGTTTTGCCTTCATGCCAGACGCAAGATAGGGGTTTCCATCGGGATCATACAGGAGGCAAACGAGCGCGTAATTCCCCGGTTTGAGATCGACCAAGACAAGTTCTTCCGTCGCGCCGGGCGCGACCGTTGTCTGACCAACGAA
>CAVTUU010000003.1:0-236544 GCA_963737985.1 uncultured Chloroflexia bacterium
GCGGTTTGCCGAATCGATGATGCTGCGCGGTCCTGAGCGACCGGCAGGAATTTGAGGAATTCGGAGTAGTAGAGAGATGGCAGTTCGGTGCGAGGGAATCACCACCAGTGGCAAACGCTGCGATCCCATCGGCGACGATCAGGGCGACCGTGGTGTTTGTGGCATGACCCGGATGCGGAATAGGATCGGCGAGAACTCTCGCGCAAAGGTGGAGCAGCACGGTCCAACAAATCACGAGCCCGCAAGCAACTGGCGCTGGTGGACTTAACGACGGCAGAAGTAGAAGGTCTTGTTGGAAAAGCCATTCTTGACCTGTTGGACGGCAACCTCGAACCCGGCGTTGCCAGCGCCTTAGGTGGGCTGGCTCGCACCTTGCGCGATCTCCGGCAAACCGCAAGCTTTGAAGAACGCCTTGCTGCCTTGGAAACGGCGGCGCAACAGCACCAGGAAAGGAAATTCGGATGAGTGCTATCGAACGACGAATCGCACGCTTAGAAGCGTCCATTCAGCCGATAAAAGGCTGTGACGCCTGCCTTGACCAAATCGGCACGATGCGCTTTGTCACCGTCAACGAACTCGGCGAGGTCGACGCCAGCCGGCCGAAATATTGTCCAGTCTGCGGGGGACGGACCTCGCGCCTCCTGACCCATTGACGCCGGCGATTGCCCTTCCCGTCGATTGGCGAGATCTATGAACCAACTTGAGCGCCGGCTCGAAGCCCTGGAAACGGTCTACCAGCCGGCGCAACCCTCACCGCAAGACTGCGGGTACGACGTGACGAGGTTGACCTTTGAAGAACGCCAAGACCTGATTCGCATCGGCACGACGGCCAGAGAGCGCGGCTTGGCGGCGGTCGCTGATGAGGATCTCGATCGGATTGACTATTTGCGCAAGAAGATGAAAAGGGAACTCGCATGACCAGTGACCAACGCTATGCAGCCATGGAGCGGGTGCACGAGCTCCTGACGGCGACCGCTGCAGGCACCGGAACCCGCCTTCAACCGATTCACACCCGAGGAAGGCGCAACCTTTGATCGCATCCTGACCGTGATGCTGCGCGACGGTGGGATGGGGATGATCGGCGATGATGACCTTACGGCCTCGTTGCCTGCCAAGAGAAGCTCATCGCATAGCGCCTAAGATCCTGCCCTGTGGAGCGGGCGTGAGCGGGCGTGACAATCCGCGTATGGCTGACTGCGCTTCATCCAGTTGGTCACACGCTTGCTCCACAGGGCAGGGCGTATTCGCAAAATACTCCTATCGACTGATGCGCCTTCACCCGCTTGCGATGCAGTCTTGAGCCGAGAGGAGTGACCAATGCACCTTGACGCCCTCCCCCTGTGGCTGCTGTTCGTGCTGACGACGCTGCTGGTCATTGGAACTATTGAGCTTGGCTTTCTCATCGGAAGAAGGGTCCGACGCAAAACAGAGGAGGAAAAAGAATCCCCCGTCTCTGCCATCGCCGGCACCGTCCTCGCCTTGTTGGCCTTCATTTTGGCTTTCACCTTCGGCATCGTCTCCAATCGGTATGACGCCCGTCGAGAGTTGGTGCGGGACCAGGCGAGTGCGATTCGCACCTCCTATTTACGTTCCGATTTTCTGCCCGAGCCGAGTCGCGATCAGGCGAATGCGCTCTACCACCAATACGTCGCCCTGCTCGTCCAGGCGGCCAGGAAGGGCCATCTGGCCAGTGATCCGACGCAGCTTGCCGACTTGCGCACCATCGAACGTCAGTTCTGGGACATCGCGGTCGCGAATGTGCGCGGTGGCGAGAAGTCGGACATTTCCGCCTTCTACACCGAGTCGATCACTGAGATGACCACTGTGCTGGCCAACCGCGTTGCCGTCTCGGTGCAATCGCGCATCCCGACGCAGCTGTGGGTTGTGCTCTATGTGCTCGTCGTGCTAGGCATGATCGCGGTGGGCTATCAGACCGCGATCTCCGGCTCGCGGAGAACCTGGGCAATGATCGTGCTCGCGATTTCGTTCTCAGTGGTGATTGTCCTGATTGCGGCATTGGACGATCCCGAGCATGGCTATATCAACATTTCGCAGCGCCCGATGACCGATCTCCAGTCGGAGATGAAGTAACGCGGATGCACCTGTACACTTACACCCAATGTCTCAATGCCCAGATATCTGCAAATAAAGCCCGCTACGGCGTTTTCCTACCGTTGTGGTCTGATTCGACGTGCCCGGCCGGTATCCGTCACCGGATCGTACAACACGTCCCACGCCTGATCCTCGCCGAGCACGCGCAACCAGCCGCCATGCCACCAGTGTTCACCGCGCGGCTCAGGGTGATGGTTCGGCTGGCGCAGGATGCGTTCAGGGTATGTCACCTGTGGCTTCACCGCGTCCATGGCGCGTTTCAAGGCGTCGTGGATTTGGTCTTTGCTCGGCGGATCAGCCACCGGTGAAAATGATCCACATCAGCGCCGCCGCCTCGGTAATTTCCTTCCCTTCGGCCCGCGTCTCGGTCTTAAATCGCTCGAACTCCTCCGCCGGTATGTCGGCAATCCGCTGCCACGCCGACGACTGCTTCTTATCAACACCAAGGTCAGAAAGACGAAACGGTACCGTCGTGGTCCCGGTACCGTCGTGGTACCGTTTCTCCGGTCTACCGTTCAGCAGTTCCAACGATCGCAGCAGTTCGCCACCCTTGCGCTCCACGTCGAGTTTGTAGGAAGCCCAGAACGATTGGGCTTCCTTCGACAACTGCGCCTTCGCGGGTCCACTCGCTTTGTTAACTCGCCATGAAAATCAAATACAGCATTGCGGCCGGGACACCCGTCATGCCGCCAATGAGGGCGTAGTGAGGCGCCGTCCCATCGCGGCGCTGATGGCTTTGAACCGGGGTAGCGGTTCGGGCCAGCGCCCTCATCCTCAGCGCAGGGACCACGGCTTCCCGCAGCCGCGTCGTTTTTTCTATTGGTATTGACTTAGGTACGTGTCCGTTCAATTGACGTCACCCCTTTTTGGCTCCAGAGTGGATTTGCGTTGTTTGATGCCGATTCCACTCGAACCGGTCTCCTGAACCGGTCCCTTCGTATCCTGCGATCGTAAGGCCAACGCTCAAGGAGGAAGAAATGGACGGACGCCGCTTCGACGATCTCACGAAAACTCTGGCGGTAGGTATCTCTCGTCGCAACCTCGTCCGTGGAGCGATTGGCAGTTCATTTGCGGCCGTCATGGCAGCGCTTGGGCGAGAGACTGCCGAAGCCAAACCCAAACCGAAAACCTGCAAGGTTGGCTGCGCTGGGTTGCCCGGGAAGCGGGAAAGCCTGCGAAAAGGCATGTAAGGAATGCGGCGGCGATTTCAATCGAGTCTGCACCAGGACGGACCATTCGGTCCAACCGACATCACCTGCTGCCCGACTGGGACATTCTGTGTCTTCGGTGCTGGGGTTTGCTGCGACGAGGGGACCGAACCGTGCTTCGGGCCGACTGGCGATGCGACCTGCTGCGCGGCCGGCACGTTTTGCAACTTCGACACTGGTCAGTGCGAACCGCCGGCAAACTGCGGTCCTGAGTCTGGTTGTCTTGGCGGCGCCTGCGCTGCGGGTTGCTTCTGTGTCAGTTCGGTCGAGGGGGATGGCGCCTGTGTCAATGGTGAGTTGGCACAATGCACCGCGCCGCCATGCGATACAAGCGCAGATTGTGGCCCAGGCGGAACCTGCGTCGACGTGACGAGCGACATGTGTTGCGGTGGCGCTCCATCGGCTCGCGTCTGCTTCTCGCCTGAGGCAATCTGTCAGACGGATGGTGTGGGTCGCGCCGCGAATACGACTCCGGGCTGGCATCGCTAGCCAAGCGGGCAACGCGAGTGGGCCGATTCTGGCCTCTCACTGGACGCCGTCCTCCGGGTGATTGCCCGCGAACTCGACAAGCACGCCGCAATGAGGCAGACAGCAGCGTTGCCCCAGACCGGATAACCAAACGGCCCCGAGCGTGATGCCCGAGGCCGTTTGTGAATTACGTCAAGAGATTTGACGAAACTATGTGCCGAGCAGCAGCGCCTTGAGCTTCTGCGCCAGGGGTGCTGGCAGGTCAACATACGGGCCGTTGTAGGCAGTGTCGTCTTCGCGGTCATACGTTAATGGCATCGTCTGAATACGCAGATGGCCTTCCTTCGAGAAGTGCAAATCCCAGCGCCGAATCCTCATCCGCTCCGCTCGGCCCTACATCGGCGGCCAGAATGAGTTCGATGATCTCGTCGAGGTCGTCGTCGCCAGGAACTTCAAAGGTTGCGAGATCCATTGTTGCGGTGCTCATGGTTCGCCTGATCTCCTTCGTGACTAGGCTGCTTCGTCGTGAATGATTGCAACCGGATCTGCTCAGCCATGAATTGCTCGAAGGCGTGCTGCCCCTGCGTCTCGATAGCCAGTTCGGTCAGGGCGATGAGATAGCTGCCAAGGAGTTGGCGCACCTGTTCGAGTACGACGCCCTGCAACTGTCCAATCCGTTGTTGATCGGTCGCGTAGTCCATGGTCATGTCGGCAATGGCGCGCGCGAGATGAGACGTGTCCACATCGGATACCGTTGATGTCCGTGTGCGCAGTGCCTCCGCCTCGCGAATGGTGTCGGAGATCGGACGTTCATAGGTGAGAAAAACAGGTCACTGAGGTACCGTGCGTCAAAGATGAACTGCTCCATCTCCCGCGCGAAACGCAGTGGATCGGCCAGGATCAACGGGCTTCCGCAGCCTTTTCGATTTGCGTGTCGGGTGTCTTGGTCTGCATCTGACTTGCTCCTGTATGCGCCATTGCTGGCTACTGCAACGTTTCTCACCGGCGCGTCAACCACTTTGCCGCGGCCAGCGCGAAACACATGATCGGGACAGAGTTGCGTCCCATACCCCAGGGCGGCAAGCGCACGCCCGATCGCTTTCGTCTCCGCTTTCTCCAGGTAATCGCCGAAATCGCCTATCGTTTCACTCCCCCATCCTGTTGCCTTTCCGCCACCCGGAATAACGATGGTGGCCTTAAACACGGCTTCCGGTTCGCTGGGATGCGTCATCAGTTGGGTATCGAGCTCGGCGTTCGGGTGCTCGGAGCGGAGCCAAACCAAACGCCAGCGGACTTCAAGATATTGCCCACCGTTCACGGTGATCAGGTACTTTGTCGGGTCGAATGCGGTGTTCGCGGTGTGATCTGCCATCGGGGATGCCTTTCAAGTGTTCGAGTGTTCGAATGCATCAGAGGATAGAGAACAGGGGGATTGCTCCCCCTGTCTGGTCCTAGGCCGTTTTGCTCGGCGGAAAGATCGTCGATTCAATCCAACTGACGGTAGCAGGCTTCACGGCCGTGGCGCAGTCGGAGCAGTAGGCGGCGTTGGGATCCTTGTCGAAGACGATGGACCCGCGCCAGGCGAGCACGCCACACCGCTTGCATTGCAAACATTCCATCGTGCCGACCTGGACGAGCTCTGTGCCGTCTGTGCCGTCTGTGACGGGTGTGACGCCTTCTTGGGGAAACGAAGACGCTGCCTCGTCACAGGCGACGCGATTTCTGACGGCGACGATGTGCTTGCAATGGGCGGTTGCGGGGCAGGTGCAGCTATCAACGGTTGTGACGTAGAAGGCGCCGGGCTTGGTGTTCTTCGAGCGGGTGTGGAATGTGCCGTCGCCGAGATCGAGCATTTGGACTTCGTCGGCCTGCGCCTTCTCGAGCATGCGGGCGGCGGTGGCTGGTGAGATCGTCATGGTCCTGTCTCCTTGTGGTTGGCGCTCTGGCTACGACTCCATCGGCGCCGGCTGATTGCGGTTGAGGCGCTTCCTGCGCTTCTTGATACATATTAGCACTACATGGTGCTACATGTCAAGAGGCTAAGGCGTATACAATAGCGCCATGTCGTGCTATGATGAGCGAAGTACGTACGCATGAGAGGAGGTGATGTTCATGGACGAGAAATGGGTAACCGTGGCGCAGATTGCCAAGCAATTGCAGGTCAATGAGGAGACCGTTCGGCGATGGTTACGCGCGCGGCAGCTTGGAAGGAAAGAACTTTGGCGGGAAGAGTGGGTATCGCGTGCGCGAGCGCGACCTTCAGGCGTTTCTCGATCGGGTGCCAAGCCCAAAAATCGCCGCCTAGAACAAGCCTAGGCGGCGACGGAAGCGCCTCAACCCTGGTCGTAGCAGGGAGGAGACAAAAAAAGTGTATCAAAGGCAGACTGTCACCACTCGGGAAATGGCGGTGACCCATGATCGAACGCATCAAGCGGATTCCCCGCACGGTGAGCATGTTCCTCCGGCGAGTGTGGCGCGGGGGGACGTGATCGTTGCCGCCAGCTACGAGCGCGTCAGCACGCACGTGCAAGGACGCTCCGGCTACTCGCTTGGCGGGCAACGACAACGCGTCGAGGATTTCGTTGCCGCCCAAGGCTGGGTGTTGCCAGCGCACCTCAAGTTCCGCGACGGTGAGACTGAGGATGCCGGCGGCGCCGATTACAACCTGCCCGGCCTCAACGAGATGCTTGAGGCAGCACGACGCAACGAGTTTCAGGCGCTGGTCATTCCTGATTACGATCGCTTCGCCCGATCGATGACGAAAGCGATGGTCCTGAAGGAACAGCTCGCGAAATACGGCGTGCGCCTGGTGTGTCAACGGATTCAGATCGACGATTCACCGGAAGGGCGGCTGCTCGAGAACCAGATGCTCAGCTTTGCCGAATACGAGCGCGAGAAGATCCGGCTGCGCACGATGCTCGGACGCCGGCGAAAGGCTGAGGTTGGCAAGGTCGTCGGGCTTGGTGCTCCTCCCTACGGCTATCGCTTCACCTACGAAATGATCGACAACCAGCTGAAGGTATTCGGGCTGGAACCCAATCCGGCAACCGCGCCGATCGCTGTGCGTATCCTCGAGCGCGTGCGCCATCGTTCGACCGTTGACATTGCCGACGAACTGAACCGCGAGGGGATACCATCGCCGAGTGGGAAGCAGGGCAAGCACTGGACGAACAAAGTCATTCAGCGCATGGCGAATAACCCGGTGTATGCCGGCACATGGATTTATGGCCGGCATCAACAACGGTGCACACCCGAGAACCACAACGGCGTGGCTGTCACCGTCCCGGCGCTGATTGCTCGGCTTGAGTGGGATGAGATTCAACGTGCCCTAAAGCACCGGCTCACAGCGCGCCGCGGTCAAATCCCGCGCGAACTTGATCCGAACCTCTTGCGCGGCGCGCTCACCTGTGGTCACTGTCACGGTTCGCTCTCGGTTGCAACGAACCAGGGCACACGCTATTACCGCTGCCTTTGTCACTATCCTTCCAGAGCGGCCAGAGCAGGAAAGCCGACGTGTTCGCTGCCCGATGTGCACGCGGTTGACCTTGAAGCGGAGCTCTGGTCAATCTTAGGCGCAACATTGCTTGACCCTGAGTATTTGACCGCGGGCTTGGAACGAGCGTGTGAACAACACGATCAGGCTGATGTGATGCGTCAGGAGCGCCTTGACGCAATTGACCGAGAAATCGCTCGACAACGACAACGCCTCGACACGCTTGCCGGTCAGATGCCTGATGCTGGGAGCGGCGAAGCCTTCGCCGCCATCCTCCGGCAGATGAAGGACATTGAGCCGCTGATCGAACGGCTAAACCAGGAGCGCGTTGATCTGTCAGCACTGCGCTCCGACGGACTGAGCGAAGCCGACGCGATTGAGATTGCAACCTTCGCCGAACAGATCCGCATGGGACTTGAATACGCGACGATGGATGAACGGCGCCGGCTCTACGAACTGCTCCAGATACGCGGCAAAGTATTCGAGGATCCCGAGGGTGTGCGCCTAGGGAGGAAGCATTCCTTCCGTATCGAGTGGCAGGCGCCCATCCAACTACGTCACAACTCGTCTCGTTTCAAAAAACCTGTCATGCAGTGGATGCCGCCGCCTGCCTTTATGAGTTCGCTCACATCGACGGTGAGGCATCTAACGCCTGCGTTCTCATATCTATCCTGCAAATTCTCGCCGCCAGTAGGCATGACGACCACGCCGGGTTCAAGCGCTACGAAGTTCATCGGGAGACGATGATGAGCTTCTTCTCCGTCCTCGACGTCAATAAATCGGAAACCATACCGTTGCAGTGTTTGAATGATCTTGTACGGTGTCCGCTTGGGATAAACGACCGCGAGATCGCGATCGGGGAAGTTCAGCAGACCATCGAGGTGCATGGCGCCATATGGGAGACCAACGCGAACGACCTCTTTGACGCCGATTTCGAGGAGCATGCGCTCGACCTGATTTGCGCCTTCTTCGTTCGTACGCAATCCTTCGGCCAGGAAGCAGAGATCGCGATTCACCCAGCTCACGTCGGCGCCTTCAAATGTGCCTGAGCCATGAACGGTCATGAGGATTGGCACGCCGAGCTTGCTCAGCGCTTCGGCAACAAATCGTTCCTCGCCAGCGCGGACGGTCGACGCCGGCCGGGTCACGATCGCGCCCTCGGGCGTCATCAACATCAAATCACGAATGAAGAGTTGGTTTGGCTTGTCTGGACGTGTTCGCTCGACGAAATAGACGTCGACGCCATTCGCTCGATATGCGTCAACGAGATCGTCATGCTGGCTTCGTGCAACTTCAGGCAGCACGTCGGCGCGCATTTGGACCGCGTCGAAGTCTTCGATTTCGTCGAGTTCGGATCCGGGCCGATGGAGGAGAACCGCGTGCAGCTTTCCGCACTCGGACGAGGAACCCCAATCGCCCCAGTAGGCGGGCATGTCCTCGCGCATCGAGGTCGTTCGCTCGGACCATTTGGCGCCGCCATAGGCCGCCGTCAAGACCATTGCCATTCCACTCCTTGTCTTTGCATGCAAGCACTTACGGGAGTCTAGCATGTGAGAATCAGCGCTTCAGAACGCATTCGAGGCGAGCAGATTTGCCCGCCTCGAACCAACTTGTTGCTTGACCCTAGGCGCCGTTTGTGGCCAATGCTTTCGCCAAGACTTCCGGCCGAATGGGAATTTGGGTCACCCGTGCACCAGACGCATCGCGAATTGCATTCGCGACCGCAGCCGGTCCCGGAATTGCCGGCGGTTCGCCAACGCCCTTTGATCCATACGCGCCAAGTTTTGAGGGAACCTCGACCAAAACCACATCGATCGGCGGGATCATGTCTGCCTTGGGCAGAACGTAATCCATGAGGCTGGCCGTAAGCAATTGACCGTCATCGTCATAGCGCAGACCTTCGTAGAGCGCCCACCCGATCCCTTGCGCGACTCCACCATGCACCTGACCTTCAACGGCGGCCGGGTTGATCGCAAAACCCACGTCCTGTCCAGCGACATAGTTGGTGACACGGGCCTGCCCGGTGACGTCGTCAACTTCGACCTCGGCAACGTGGACTGCAAATCCCGGGGCGGTGTCGACAATCGCAGTCGAGCCACGTCCGTAGACTGGTTCGTATTGGCCGCCGAAGCTCATGCTCATCGACGCAATCTGCTTGAGTGAAACGGCAGATGTCGGAACGCCCTTCACTTGGACTTGACCATCTCGGATTTCGAGATCTTCGACCGAAGCTTCCAGATGTTGCGCCGCGATGTTCAGGATTTGTTGTTTGGCTTCCGCGGCAGCCAGCTGCACGGCCGGTCCGACTGTATACGTGATCTTCGAACCACCGGTTCCACCTGCATACGGCGCCGCATCAGTTGTGGCGGTCGTGATCTGGATTGACTCGGTTGGCATGCCGAACTCTTCGGCTGCGATTTGGGCGAAGGTCGTATTCGTGCCGTTCAGGTCCGCGGTTCCGAGCACCACTGTGAGCGTTCCATCAGAGTCGAGGCGGCAAACGGCAGTAGAGGGCTCGACGCCACCTGGCCATCCCCCGATGGCGAGTCCAACTCCCCGCCCAGCCTTGCGAGACGCTTCGCGGTTCTTCCAAAGCGGATGTTCTTTGACCGCCTCAAGCGTTTCCTTCAATCCAATCGTTGGCCAATCGTTGCCGTTTGGGCGTGGATCGCCTTCGACAACACAGTTTTGGAGTCGGAAATCAAGCGGGTCGAGTTCGAGCTTGCGCGCGAGTTCATCCATGACTGACTCAATCGCGAACGTGCCCTGCTGCGCGCCAGGAGCACGATACGCGCCCATGGCAACCTTGTTCGTCAATACCTCAAAGCCGGTGATATCGAGGTTCGGCACTCGGTAATACCCACCCATGAGAATCACTGCGATTTGCATCGGCGACCAGCCGCCTGAGGCGCCATCGTAAAGAACATGTGATTGGAACGCGGTCAGTGAGCCATCCTTCTTTGCCCCAACCTTGAGTTGAATTCGGCAGTCAGGAGCAGGATTTGCCGCGCCGAAATCCTCGATTCGGGTGTACTGGAGGAGGACGGGTCGTTGCACAGCCACCGCCGCAACAGCGACCAGCGGCTCAATGACGACAAACTTACCGCCGAAGCCACCGCCAACGGGCATCATTTGAACGTTGACCTTATGCACCGGCAGGCCAACCGACTCGGCAACCCGGCTTCGGCAGTGGAACGCGGCTTGGGTGCTCGTGTAGACGTCGATTCCACCAAGTGGATCCACGTTGACCAAAGCCGCCTGGGTCTCGATGTATCCCTGGTGAACTGTTTCCGATTCAAACGTCAGGTCGACAGTCACGTCGGCTTCAGCGAAGCCTTGAGTGATGTCACCGCGCGTGAAGTGAAGCGAGTTTGAGACGTTGGGCGGAAGTTGCTCAGTAGGCTCTTCCGCTTCCTGCGCCGCGTCGGCGTTGTGCATCCCTGCTTCTTCATCAGAAATCACGATTTCCGTCATGCGAACGCGTGGAGCATCCGGCTCGAGCGCCCGATCGATGGAAATCACCACTTCTAAGGGCTCGTAATCAACGTCAACGAGGAGTACGCCATCCTGTGCCGCGGCGTCGTTTTCCGCGAGAACCAGCGCTACGATTTGACCCGAGAACAGTACCTCGTCTGACGCGATCGGCACCTTTGCGAGTTCGCCGCTTTCGTCTTTGGCAATCGGCAGGTCGTTTGCTCCGAGAACCGCGACAACTCCCGGAACCTCGAGCGCTGCGTCCTTATTGATTGAGAGAATTCGGGCGTGTGCATAGGGGCTCGTCACCGGCCGCGCGTAAAGCTGGCCAGGAAAGCGCAGATCTCCTGTGAACCGCTCTTGCCCATTCAGCTTTTGCGGGGCATCGAGCCGCTTCGTGCGCTGGCCAACGGCGGTATATGAACTCATCGAGATCTTTCCCTCCAGGAAGCGCCTCGTCGCCAATGGTGTTTCGATTGGGAGCGAGGCTGACACACAAATTTGAAGGCCCGGCGATTCTAGCATTGCTCCGCTGAGCACGCCTGTCTGCTATCGCAAAATTCCGTCCATCACTCTACGAGGCTTGCGCGTCGAAGACTTCCTCGGGTCCCCATTCTTGCACGCGGAGCGCTTGCACGCTCATGTGATCGAGGAACCCAAAGCGCGACAGTACTTTTGAAATTTCATCAGCGTTACGGGCATCCCACAACGTGAAAATGCGATCGTCGTGGAGGTCAGGAGACCAAGTCTTCAACCAACGTGGGGATGACGCTTCGCGACCGTGTTCCTCTGCCAGCGCCAGCATGTTGGTAGGCTGCCGAACGGCTGAATCGTCGACATCGTCTGGAGTGTGAATTACGAGATAACGCGCCATTCTCGCGTCCTCTCTCATGGGCCAAGTTCCGAAGATTACGCTTGTGGGGACTGCGAGCGAGACCTTCCGCGTCTTCGCCGGCGCCTTCTTCCACCTGAGCGGTCAGAGGAGCCATCGCCCTCAAATTCAGCGCTTCCAGGCGCCTCAGTCCGGGTTTCGCTCTGATCACCTGCAATTGATGCCTCGGGTCGTGGTGGCTTAGGCTCCTGTTTGGCGAAACCGAGTTCGTCGCTCTTGAACACGTGGTCAGTATTGTCCTCGTTGAGCCGAACAGTCACAAGCTGCTTCAGGATTTGCAAAGACAATACCAAGCCCGGGCCCGACGGCGTATCGATCGGCTGTCCGAGCCGTGGCATGACAGCCTTCATCTGCCGGTATTGCTCGTTCTCGTAGCTCAAGCAGCAAAGCAACCGACCGCAAACTCCAGAGACTTTACTCGGATTAATGGGTAGATCTTGGGTTTTTGCCATGTTCATTGAGATTTCGGGATAGACTGGCAGCCAAGAGCTGCAGCAGAGCGTTCTACCGCAGCGGCCCAACCCACCTAATAGCCTCGCCTCATCACGTGGTCCCACTTGCTTCAATTCGACGCGACACTTGAATGTCGATGACAGCTCCCGGGCAAGATCTCGGAAGTCAACGCGCTCTGGCGCTGAAAAATTGAGCGTGAGATGTGAACCATCGAAATTGAATTCGGCGCTAATAGGTTTCATCTGCAAGCCATATTCGCGGATTTTTGAACCAAAGGTCTTCACCGCTGAAGCCGCGTCGCGCCTGAGCCGATTCATCTTCTCGATATCGGTCTGGTCGAGCTTCCGCAGGATTGGCTTGAGCTCGCCCTTCAGGAGATTGAGTTTCACCTGATGCGGGGCAATGACCACCCTGCCAGCCTCGCGACCGCGACTTGTTTCCGACACGACCCAATCGCCGAGCTCTACGTGCATGTCGCCTGGGTCAAAGTAATACGTTTGTCCTGAATCAATAAATCGCACGCCCGCGACGCGAGAAGCAGCTCCAGGTCCGTGATCAAGCGAACCGGCATCGTCGGTGTGGCATTCGCACTCGCCAATCTTTTCGCCATTTTCGAGACGACTGCGAAATCGCTCGCGCGCTAGCTGTCGCGCTTCGTCGATCGTTCTGGGAGGTCCGGTGAATTCGGAAGCGTCGTGAGACATTCCTACCGTTCCGTTGTTTTCGGCCATTGGAGCACCATCGCTTCCATCGCGAGTCGCGGCCGCACATTCGCGTCGAGATCCGCTATGCAAATCTGGACCGCGCGCACGGCACGGTGAATTTCAGAAAGGGACCAACTCTTCGCGAGATCGCGTATGCGGTCTTCAAACCCTCGATTCGTGAGATAGGCGGGCACCTCCGTCGCTAGAAGCAATACATCCCGCCAAACACCAAGCACGATGTCGAGATCTCTGTAAATCTCCGTCCGTGCCCGCGTAAATGAATCGCCGAGCCTAACGGCTGTGACTAGTCGATAGTAACCGCTCGCCTCAATCCAGCCTAGCGCTCTTCCAATTGCTTCCCCTTTTGAAGCAACGAGCTTAGGATCCTTAGCTGCGCGAATTGCCCAACCTGGACGTCCTGCCGACAACGAGGAGATCACTTCGATATCCGGTTCCAGAACGCCCACGCCGAACAGTCCCTCGGCGATGGCGACATGATTCACCGGTCGGAGATCGATGATCTGGCACCGAGATCGAATCGTCGGCAAGAGAATCTCAGCGTCATCCGCCAGGAGCATCAAGACCATAAACTGCGGCGGCTCCTCGAGCGTCTTCAAGAGAGCTTCTTGCGCAACTTCTTGCATCGACTCTGCGTCCTCTACCAGGATGACCCGCCAATCTCCTTCCAGCGGGCGGAGTGCAGTCGCAGAGCAAAGCTGCCGGACAGTCTCGATCGTCAGCGTTGTATTTTTGCCAGTCTTCCGGTCACTCATCGCCTCTTGCGTGGCCAAGGAAAACGTTTGAACATCCGGATGTGTGCCACGCTCTATTTTTCGACAAGACAAGCATGCTCCACACGGAACACCCGGCATCGAGGGTGATGTGCAATTGAGCGCCTGGGCGAAAATCTGCGCGAGCTTCGATTTCCCTATTCCGTCTGGTCCGGCAATGAGATACGCGTGCCGGACACGCCCAAACTCGATTGCCTGAGCAAGTTGGCTCGCTTGCGCGGAGTGCCCCCAAATCGGCCAACGCGCCTGAGCGTCGCCACTTTGAGCATTCTGGTGCTCGGCAATCACGCCGCCCGCCTCTTGACCTTGACCGGTCTTCGCGTGCGCGTCGTTACCTTTTCTTCAATCTCGAGTCCGTTGCCGAGTTCCGCGACCAGCGTATCTCGTTCAGCTTGGGTGAAAGATCGGTCCTCGTCCAAGGAGTTGATGAAACCTGGCAGTTCATCGCTCATCAGCACCGGATAGTCGGGCTCGCTCACGTCCAGCTCAACGGCCGCGTTCAAGAAGACAATCGAACCGCTGACATCCACTTCCATCTCTTGGTCAGCCAAATAGGCTTCGATGGATGCGACTGCGCGGTCAGTGTCGACCGAGGGATTGCCAAGCTGAGGTCCGCTGAACGAAAAGAACCTCGCCAAACCAACTCCCCGTTTTCGCCACTTGCTTCCGCGCCCAAAGACCACTCCAGGCAGTTCCCGAGCAGTCAGCACGAGAATCCCGCCGGGATAGACCAGCATGTGCTCGACGGTCTGTTTGTGAACCTTGGCGTAGTGGAAGAGCGTGTATTTGTCTGAAAACGCCTGCAGCTTGTTGTCGAGCATCACGTCATTGCGCGGATTGCGATTCCATTTGCCCATTTGCTGCATGCCGTAGTTGAACAGCAAGAATCCAACAAACAGCATCATGTAGGCGTAGAGAATGAGGCTCTGATTGAACGCGACGAGGAAAGTGGATCCGAGAAGAACGAAACCGCCTATTGCGGCGCCGCGCGCAATGCGCTTCCGGCTCTTGATATAGCCAGTATCTCGAACGATACGCATGGAGTTTGACCGCCAACGCCGCTGCTCGCGACGGATGAAGGGCCATCGAAATAAGGGCAGACTCGTATGGCGCCTAGAGTTCAACTCGCTGCCGGAGCGAGTGTAGCATAGCGACCCGTGTGGAATCGGCGTTACGTCAAGACGGGAGGACCCATAAAGTGCTCAAGGAGGAACCGCCCTCCACCAAAAACAGCCATGATCGCCAGTGCGGCAACCAAGGCGATAAACGCCACATTCTGGAGTTCAAAGACGGTCAGAAATGTGCAATCTTGCCGGCGAAACAATACGACCGTGGCGAGCATAATTGAAGTCAAAGCAAGAACCGCTGCGACCAGCAAGCACATTGTCAGTGGCGAGAACAAGATTCCAGCACCCGACAAGAAAGCTGCAGCAATCGGAACCTGAATGATCACGAGCCAGCAGAGATCTCGGAATCCACTGACGACTCGCTGATCATTTCGCGGTTGCCGCCACAATGTTGAAGCTAACAAAAACGTCACGACTGCCGCGAGCGAGATACCGGTCACTATTCCCGTAATGAGCCGCAAGCGATTACTCGGTTCGTACGGATGCCACAGCAACATGTCGAGCAACAAAGAATTGGTTCCATCGATCCCGAGGGCAACTACGAAACTCCCGAGCAAAAGAATTGTCGAAACTGACGGAATTCGAGTTGCGCGGTATCGACCGCGAGCCGCAAAGTACAGGCCGCTCGCGAGAAAACCCGTATAGATACCCGTCATTCGTGCATCAAATGGCAACGGTTGCCCACCAAACGTGAGCGTATGACTTGGTCTCTGCGCGCACAGTCCGTGAAGCACGACATGGGCTTTGTGGGCGAGCGGCCATGGGGCTGCAATAAACAAAAGAGCCAACGTGCCAAGAGAGATGACGAAAAGATATCTCCGATACGCTGGTTGTGTTTTTGCTGCGTATGGTGGCGCAGGATGCGCAAGTGCCATAGGTTTGACTCGTTGTGTGTCTCGAACTCACTTGTAGTGAATCTACCATGACTTGTGAGAACGGGATCATCCCCCAATTGCTTGATTCGTCCTCCAAACGTACCTTAGGATGCTTACTGGGCAATGTGGACGGTGGATTGGAGTGAGAAGTGCGGCAAACTGAACGGCGCCGAAGACGCGGGGTCAAACGAACTCTCTTCGTCTCACTGGCCGTTTCAGCCTTTACCTTGCTTTTCTTCGCCGTCAAGAACGGGAGAACCGCTGATTTCGATCACGCGGTGACTGTCAAGATCCAAAAACAGAAAGCACCCTGGTTCGATAAGTTAATGCGCGTCGTCTCCTGGCCCGGGTTCCCACCAGAGAGCAGGATCATTCCATGGCTATTGCCAACGATCCTCTTGATTCTTGGATATCCGTTTGAAGCGTTGTTTCAGTTACTCGGTTGGGGAACTGGGTTCATATCCTTCACCGTCAAGCGGACCATGCGCCGTCCACGTCCCAATCACCCCGCGATCAATGTGATCGCCGCGAACATTGGCGGTTCCAGCTTTCCCAGCGGTCATGTCATCAACTACATCGGCGTTTATGGGTTCTTCCTGTTCCTCGTAAAGACATATGTTCGGACAAGCTGGATCCGCGGGCCTTTGATGGCAATCTTGGGGTCGTTGATAGGTCTTGTAGGATTGAGCCGCATCTATCTCGGCCATCATTGGCTCACCGACGTTCTCGCTTCGTATCTTCTCGGATTCAGCTATCTGATCGGTTTGACCACGGTCTATAAGTGGTTGAAGCGGCATCGGATGCGGGTGTGAATCGTCCTCGCTTGTCGGTTCCAGACCGACTCGAAATCGTCGGCCACGGCGGGGCCGGCGATTTCTATCCTGGAAATAGTTTGCAGTCAATTGAGAAGGCGTTGGAAATCGGCATTGACCGTCTCGAAGTAGATATCCAGTGCTCTTCGGATGGCGAAATCGTCCTCGCTCACGACGAGAAACTTCACGTTGATAGTCGTTATAGGTGGGTATCGCACATCTCGACATCGACCTTGCGCGCGACTCTGCCCGGATTCCTCACCTTGTCAGAAGCAATTGACGTAGTCAGCGGTCGTGTTCCTTTCATGCTCGATATCAAGAGTAGAGGACTGAAAGTGCCACTTGTGCACGCTATCCGCGCTCATGGCCTAGATAAAGACTCATCGGTCTCCTGCGAGCAGCCAACAACGATTCGGAATCTCCGCACCGAGTTTCCCAAGATGCGTCTGGGAATCTCAACTGGTCACGTTTCCAGTGGCACGCCCACGGTCTGGGGAAAACGTGTGGCGTCGGTGATGTCGCGGACGGCTCTGCTTTACCCCTTGCTGGCAGAAATCGAGTTCACAGGCGCAAATGAGGTGATGATTTTTCATCACGCCTGTTCGCGATCGCTCATTGACGGTCTTCATAGTTCAGGAGTGCTTGTCACCGCCTGGACAGTCGATAGACCAAAGTCCATGAAGCGGATACTCGAACTACAACCAGACGGCATCATTACCAACCGCCCCGATCTCCTCCACGAAGAGATTTTGAATTTCGAGACAGTGTCAAGCGATCGAAGTTAAATTCGCAGGCCGATAGCTTGGGACCGCTGTGAAGTCCGATAGTCCTTTGGAATGCGCATCTCTAGATATTTGCTGCTCGTCTTTGGAAACTTGCCTGGCGATCATCCTTCTTTTACTGGGCCGCATAATTGGCTTAATCCAATATCCACTTAGATCAATTGGTTGATTGGCCCCGGTTGAGCGCGCATGATAGTCTTACTTGCGAAGTGAAGAGTGTATGAGGCTGTGAAGGAAAACAGACCCTTCGTGGTTGCCGCCCAGCAAGTCCGGGAAGTTGAGAGCCGGATCGTCCGCATCACGTAAGAGTATCGTTCCGGAGCTGTCGATCAAACGGCGCGAAGCGCTCAGTAGATTCGACCGGGAATGTCGCCCGTTATCACGACGGATTGAGCAGGCATCGCTACGCTCAATCGCCGAGTGGACTTCGCCGTTGGCGAGGTCAATCGAGGTGGTACCGCGGTTAAACCCGTCCTCTTTTTGAGGCCGGGTTTTTGTTTTCTCTTTCTTGAGTTCCATTCTTCCTGCAACGACGGGAGCATTCATGTCTTCGTTCAAAGAAGTTCCTACAAAAGTCGATTTCCCCAGCCAGGAGCGGGAGACCTTTGCTTGGTGGAAAGCTGAGGAGGTCGTCGAGCAATACCTACACCGGAATGACGACTCGCCTGACCGATTCTCCTTTCTGGATGGACCCATCACCGCCAACAATCCGATGGGCGTCCATCACGCTTGGGGCCGCACCTATAAGGATTTGTTCCAGCGATACCAGGCGATGCTCGGCAAGAAGCAGCGGTTTCAAAATGGATTCGACTGCCAGGGTCTCTGGGTGGAAGTCGAGGTCGAGAAGGAAATCGGGCTCAAGAGCAAGCGTGACATCGAAGCGTTTGGCATTGCCGAGTTCGTCAAGCGCTGCAAGCAGCGCGTGCTGAAATACGCCGCCCGGATCACGTATCAGTCGAACGCCTCGGCTACTGGATGGACTGGGACAATTCCTATTTCACGATGTCTGACGAAAACAACTACACGATTTGGCAGTTCCTCAAGTCCTGTCACGAGCGTGGTTGGGTCTACAAGGGTCACGACGTGATGCCTTGGTGTCCGCGATGTGGCACTGGCATCTCCGAGCATGAGATCGTCACCGAGGGTTATCAGGAGCGGACACACCTTTCGCTTTACGTGGCTTTGCCGCTTGTCGACGAAGAAAACGCGAACTTGCTCGTTTGGACGACAACACCGTGGACGCTCGCGGCGAATGTCGCCGCTGCCGTTCAATCCCGAATTGACTTATGTTCGCGTCGAGCAGGACGGCAAAGCTTATTACCTCGCCAAAGACGCGGTCAGAACCGCTATGCGCGGGGACCACACGATCACTCGAGAACTCACCGGCGCCGATCTCATCGGCCGTGCAATATCGCGGCCCATTCGATGAATTGCCGGCTGAATCAAACGTTGAGCACCGAGTCATCCCGTGGGATGAGGTGACCGCGACTGAAGGCACCGGCATCGTTCACATCGCTCCCGGTTGCGGTAAGGAAGATTTCGCGCTTTCTAAGGAATACGGACTCGCAGTGGTCGCGCCAATCAATGAGTTCGGCGTTTACGTCGACGGCTTCGATTGGCTGACCGGTTCGTACGTCCACGAGGTCGCGACGCCGATCATGCGCAATCTGGAGGAGAAGGGCTGCTCTACCGCGCGAGCAATACAAGCACCGCTATCCGGTTTGCTGGCGGTGCGGAACTGATCTCGTCTTCCGGTTGGTCGATGAGTGGTTCGTCGCGATGGATGAGCTACGCCAGCCGATGATGGACGTCACGCGGCAGATCAACTGGGTGCCTGTCGTTCGGCATGGACCGCGAGCTCGACTGGCTCGCGCATATGGACGACTGGATGATCTCGAAAAAGCGCTACTGGGGTCTGGCGCTGCCGATCTACGAATGCGAGGCGTGCGGAACCTTCGAGGTCATCGGCAGCGAGACCGAGCTCGCAGGAGCGTGCGGTCGAGGGTTGGGACGAGTTCGAAGGGCACACCCCGCACCGCCCGTGGGTCGATGCGGTCAAGATCGCCTGCACGATTGCGGTGAGCCAGGTAGCCGGATCAAGGACGTCGGCAATCCATGGCTCGACGCCGGAATCGTCGCGTTCTCGACGCTCAACTACCGGCACGATCCGCGCCTACTGGGAGGAGTGGTACCCCGCTGATCTGATCTCGCGAGAGCTTTCCCGGGCAGTTTCGCAACTGGTTCTACTCGTTGATTGCTCAAAGCACCGCGCTGGCCAGCAAGCCGGCCTTCAGAAATGTCTTCTCCTACGCCCTGATGCGGGACGAAAAGGGCGAGGAGATGCACAAGAGCAAGGGCAATGCGATTTGGTTCGATGACGCGGCCGAGATCATTGGCGTCGATGTCATGCGCTGGCTCTTTTCAACGGTCAATCCGAGTCAGAATCTAAACTTCGGGTACAACGTCACTCGACGAGGTTCGCCGTCGATTCATCTTGCCGCTCTGGAACTCATATTCCTTCTTCGTCACCTATGCCCGGTTGGACGGTTTCGATCCGACCGATGCATCGACAAAAGTGCCACTGGCGGAACGGTCATTGCTCGATCGCTGGATCATTTCGCGGCTGAATCAGGTCGTAGCGCACGTTCGAGAGCGACTCAGGCGTACGATCCGAACGGCGCCGCGAATGAGATCGAGCATTTCGTCGTCGAAGAGTTGTCGAACTGGTACATCCGCCGAAACCGGCGGCGATTCTGGAAGACCGAGGGGGACCGAGATAAGCGGCCGCGTATCACACGCTGTATGAATCGCTCGTCACGATTTCGCGGGTGCTCGCTCCATTCTTGCCGTTCATAACCGAGGAGATTACCAGAATCTCGTCCGTTCGGTCGATCCGGCAGCGCCGGTTTCAGTTCACCTCACCGATTTCCCAGAAGTCGACCTGCCAAGTATCGACGAGCAACTTTCGCGCGACATGGCGGCAGTGATCGAAGTGGTCCAGCTTGGCCGAGCCGCAAGGTCGGAAGCAAGCGTAAAGATCCGCCAGCCTTTGCCGGGGATTCTCGTCTACTCGCGAGATCCAGGCACAATGGAAGCCGTAGTTCGGATGAAGGACCAGATTACCGACGAACTCAACGTCAAAGACGTTGCACCGCTCGTGGACTTGGGTGACGTTGTGACGTACAACATTCGACCAAATCTCAGTCTATTGGGACCAAAATATGGTAAGCAACTCGGGGCGATCCGAAGCGCGCTTGTTGCTGAAGATTCAGCGCTTGTCGCATCACGAGTCTCCTCGAGCCAACCTATCGTTCTGACAATTATTGACGGTTCACAAGTCTCGCTGGAACCTGAAGAAGTGCTGGTCGATCTCAAAAAGCAAGATGGTTATGCGGCTGCACAAGGTCCCACAGCAACAGTGGTCCTGGACACGGCGCTGACACCCGAATTGCTTCAAGAGGGACTTGCCCGCGATTTCGTTCGTGGGGTTCAGGACGCCCGAAAATCAGCCGGTTACCGCATCGAGGACAGGATTCTCACCACGTACGAGGCAGATCCCGAAGTCGTCGCGGCGCTCGAGATTCACCGCAACTACGTCATGACGGAGACTTTATCGGACGAACTCGCGGGCACTACCTCGATCGGCGTGTCCGACGCAGTCGAATCCCTGAGCGCACACGACAAGAACGGCTACTGGCAAGATCAGATCACGGTTGGTCAGCATCACGTTCGCGTCGCGCTACGAAGAGTCGATCAAGACTAATTTCGGCAAGCGCCCCCACGCTACTGAGAAATGAATCCGAAGTCGGTTGGCGGACGAATGATAGGAAGACCGCACGACAGCACGCCCATTTGCTGTGCCGATTCCGCAATGATCGTCAAAATTGACGTGCTATGATTTGGCGCAATCGCTCAACTAAGGTTCGTGGCCCAGCGCTTCCAAAGGCGGCCCATTGACACCGGACCGCTCGGCGCGGGCGCAGGTCCTTCGTTGGGAGCGTTTGGCTTGTTAAAGCGACCCCGTCATTGCAGACTGGGCGCCATTCAAGGTGAGGAGCATCATGGCTGAGCAGCGGATCTCCGAGCTCGTTGACCGGTTGGCGAGCGGTCAAGTAACTCGGCGTCAATTCCTCCAACGGGCGATTGTCGCCGGAGTCGGCGCGACTGCAATCGCAAATGCCCTAAACGAACATGCAAGCGCCGCACCAGGTTCGCACTCCCGGATCATAGCCTACGCCAACCAGGCCGACGACAAGACCTTGGTTATCGCTGATGACCTTAAGGACCAGTGGATTACTCTCGATCCAGGCTGGATCTACGAGATCAACTCGCAAGCGGCTGAAAACATCGTCTACGAGGCGCTCTACACGATCCTCGATTCAACGAAGCCGACCGACATTTCCCCATTGCTGGCCGACGGCATGCCGGAGATGTCGAGCTGACGGTTTAACTGCAACGATCAAGTTGAGACAGGGTGTGAAGTTCCAAAACACCGGCAACCCCATGACCGCCGACGACCTAGTCTTTTCGTGGAACCGAGTCAAGAACATCAAGTTCCAGGCCGCGTTCTTGGCCACAGATTATTGGGACTCGGTCGAAGCGGTCGACCCTCAAACGATCAAGATCAACCTCAAAGCACAAAATGCTGCGCTCGTGCCGATTCTTACCGTCACGCCACTGAGTGTTATTGACAGCGTGTTCGCCAAGGAAAATGGCGCCACCGATGCGGAAGACGCGGACAAGACCGACACCTTCAAGGATTGGCTCGACGCCAACACCTCTGCCGGCACCGGGCCGTTTATTCAAACTCAGTTCGATATCAACGGCGAAGTTCGGCTGGAAAAGAATCCTGATTACTGGGGCGATGCGCCCGCACTTGATCGGATCATCTTCCGGAACATCGTCGCGCCGACGGAGCAGACGCAGGCGGTCATTACCGGTGAGGCTGATATCGCCTACAGCGTCGATCCCGATCAACTCGCAGATATCGAGGCGAATCCAGACCTTCAAGTCATCAAAGGCCCGACGCTTGCGATCGACTACCTTGCTCTCCATACGCAAGACGAGCCAGGAGGACCACTGGCCAAGAAGGAGATGCGACAAGCAATCGCTTATGCAATCGACTATGACGGCATCATCAACGACTTGATGAACGGTGAAGGCCAGCGCCCGGCGACGATCGTGCCCTTCGGATTGACGGGTGCGGAAGAGGTCAAAGATCTCGCCTACAAGACCGACCTGACCAAAGCGCAACAGCTCTTTGATTCCACCGGAGTCGGCAGCACCGAACTCACGTTTACCTATGGAGCAGGCGCTTCGACAAACGGCGGCGTGCCAATCGAGACGGTCGCCGCGAAGCTACAGTCCGATCTGCAGAAGATCAACGGACTGACTGTCAAACTCAACCCGATGGATCCTGCCAAGCGCCTGGAGGATTACCGCGCCGGCAAACTGCAGTTCACTGTTTCTGGCTGGACTCCGGATTTCCCGGACGTTTCATCCTATTCTGACCCGTTTGGCGCAACAACCGGTTCGGCGGCCAAGCGCGTTGGCTATTCGGATCCCGCGGTTGATGCGCTGCTCGCGCAGGGTCTCGCCGAGCTTGACCCAGAAAAGCGCACGCAAGTCTATGTCGAAGTGCAAAAGGCGCTGATCGACGCCGTCGCGTTTATCGTGTTCGCGCAACCGAATGACCGCAAGCCGGCGAGTAAGGCCGTCCAGGGCGTTTCGACGCACTCGATCGTTCAAATCCAGCTTCGCGGCGCTTCAAAGACTGCCTAAAAGCAGATTGAATGAGGCGGCCGGCAAGACCGGCCGCCTCATCCCCAGTATGAGCAGGTGGTCCATTAGACACTGACATCCTCGACACCAGATCGACTGGAGTCACCCATGGGTCTTTGGGTCTTTATCGCGCGAAGATTGGTGCAATCCATTGTGGTGCTCTTCATCGTGAGCATTTGCACCTTTCTCCTTGCCCATGCAATTCCCGGCGACCCGATAAACGCACTGATCAACGAACGTCAAGCAGAGCGCCCTGAGGTCCGACAGGCGCTCGAAGAACGGTGGGGATTGAACAAGCCCCTTGCAGTCCAATATGTCTATTACTTACGAAACATGCTTCACGGCGACATGGGTCAATCAATAAGCACAAGGCACCCGGTCACCCAGGATCTCCAGAAGTTTGTTCCCGCCACTGTCGAGCTTGCGTTCTTTGCCATGATGTTTGCGATTTCGGTCGGAGTGCCGTTGGGCGTTACCGCCGCCCTCTGTCGCAACCGGTGGCCCGACAACCTCGCGCGTTTGCTCGCCTTGCTGGGAACATCAGTTCCAGTCTTCTGGCTTGGTCTGATTCTTCTTTATGCCTTTCACGTGCGCCTCGGACTGCTACCCGGTCCCGGAAGACTTGATGTTGGCATGAAACCGCCCGAAGACATCACGGGCATCGTGACACTTGATGCGGCGATGACTGGGCAGTGGAACGTCTTTTGGAGTGCCATACAGCACTTGATCCTGCCGAGCATCGTTCTGGGCGCCTACGCCATGGGTATCGTCGCGAGGATGTTGCGCTCGTCGCTGATCGCGGCAATTGGCGAGGACTACATTCGGACAGCTCGATCAAAAGGACTCGCTGAACGCCGGGTCGTTGTGGTTCACGCCTTGCGCAACGCATTAATACCCACGGTAACGGTGCTCGGCCTCACATTTGCAAGCCTTCTCGCCGGGGCTGTGTTAACCGAGACGATCTTCTCCTGGCCCGGCATTGGGCAGTACGCGGTCAAGACCGCGATCAAGCTCGACTATCCTGGCCTCCTTGGCGTCACGTTGGTGATCGCGGTTTCGTATGTTCTCTTCAATCTCTTGGTCGACGTGATCTACGGATTCATTGATCCGCGAATTCGAGTGAGCTGAGATGCAGACGGTCGACGACAGCACAAGCTCTGCCTTTGGGACGGCCGGAACGAACGCCGCCGTTCCTGGAAAGCTCGCCGACGTCGTTTCGCGGCCTGAAGCAGAACTGCGCGACAAAGTTCGTAAGCACCGAACTCCAGCGGGTGACGCGTTTCGCTCGCTACGGCGTCAACCACTCGCGATGGCGGGGCTATTGATCGTCTTGACTTGGCTCCTCCTCGGTCTCTTGGCTCCGATCCTGCCAATCGAGGACCCAAATCATATCGACACGAGTCAGAAACTTCTGGCTCCAAGTTGGACCCATCCGTTCGGAACGGACGACCTCGGCCGAGATCTGGTTAGCCGGGTCATCTATGGAGCCCGTATCTCGGTACCTTCTGGCATCATTGTCATCGTCTGCACCGGAACATTCGGCTGTCTTGTTGGGGCAATTGCCGGATATTTTCGCGGTAAACTCGATACCGTTATCATGCGATTCGCCGACGCAGTGCTCTCGTTCCCCTCAATCATCCTGGCAATGGCAATTACCGCAGCATCACCATTTAGCGATCAGCGTCTCTTCAACGCTCTCATTGCCGTTGGACTCGTCCTCTGGCCAGAGTACGCCCGAGTCATGCGAGGTCAGGTGCTCGCAATTTCAAACAGCGAGTTCGTGACTGCCGCTGAAGCAATCGGCGCTTCTCGATTCCGAGTGCTCTTGAGGCATATTCTGCCAAGCACTGACGCGCCGATCATCGTCAAAGCGACGCTCGACGTCGGAAGCGCGATTGTCCTGTTGGCGGGACTGAGCTTCATCGGATTGGGCGCCGTTCCACCGAACCCAGAATGGGGCGCGATGATCAAAGCCGGCGCCGACAAGGGCGTTGAATATTGGTGGTTCGCCGCCGTGCCCGGTATCGCGATCATGAGCGTAGTCATGGCGCTCAATTTCTTCGGTGACGGTCTTCGCGACGCAATGGATCCCCGACAGCGCGGGCGCTGATGCCGGACAATTCGAGCGCGCTAGGCATTTCGATCGACAATCCTCACGTCTGCCGTCTCGACGATTGGCTCCGGTCGACCGGCATCGAATTCGCGTTCATCAAGCCGGGTCAGTCGATGCCAACTGTTCCCCTTGCCGCTGCTGCGATCGGCGTGCCTGAGAATCAGATCCTCAAATCGCTTCTATTCGAAGATCGAAACGAAAATGTTACGCTCGTCATCGCGTGTGGCCTTTCGCGTATCGATCTGAAGCAGCTCGAACAAGTCAGTGGACTCGAAAAACCACGAATGGCGCGTCCGGATGTTGTTCTCAAGCGAACCGGTTTTCCCGCGGGAGGCGTCTCTCCGGTCGGACATCTAACAACATTTCCAATCTTCATCGATCAGGCTGTCATGCAACTCGAGGTCGGCTATGGCGGCGGTGGCCAAGAGGACTTGCTGCTTCGCCTGCGGCCGATCGATATCGCTCGACTAACCGCGGGAACGATCGTCACGCTTACGCGCGTCGGCGATTCCTCCGACTCGTAATTCACATTCTCCTCATACGCTTGGCGCTATCGCCACGCCCTGATTCATAATGCGGCGTGGTCTTGAACCGCACTTAGCTTTCAATGCAAGCAAGAAAATGAGGAATGCGTGGCGACTCGGCTCGTAATAATCGGTCTGCCGACTTCCGGCAAAACAACGGTCTTTAACGCTTTAACGCGTGCCGATGCCAAAACCGGGGGATTCGGCGGCGGATCTGACGAGCCAAATTTGGCGACCGTCAAAGTGCCAGACCCCCGGCTCGATCTGCTGACTGACATGTTCATACCGGAGCGGAAGGTACCGGCCGATGTCCAATATTTTGACGTCGCCGGACTGTCTGCTGGAATCGCCGAAAAAGGGATGAGCGGACAACTCCTGGGACATCTGAGCCAAGGGGATGCCCTCGTTCACGTTGTGCGCGCCTTCGACGATCCAAACATCCCGCACGCCGATGGCAATGTCGATCCGATGCGGGATATCGAAACGCTCAACCTCGAGCTTGCGTTTAGTGATCTCGCGATTATCGAAAAGCGCCTGCAACGACTGGTCGCGCAAATACCTAAACTCAAGGGCGCGGAACGAGAAACGTATGAGCGCGAGCAGGTCGTCATGAACCGTCTCAAGGAAACGCTCGAGGCCGACACGCCGCTTCGCGAAGTCCTCGATGAGTTCGATCCTGACGATGTGAAGAATCTTCGCGGATTCGGGTTGCTGACTGCCAAGCCGCTTCTCCTCCTTCTGAACTTGGGCGAAGAGCAGCTTGGCGAAACGGGAAGTCAGTTGGTCGATGAGGCGACGGAGCGATTTGGACGGCCCAGTGTCGCGGTCGACGCACTCGCAGGCCAAATCGAAATGGAAATCGGCCAACTCGCTGAGAGCGACGCCGCAGTTTTTATGGCCGATCTTGGCATCGAGGAGTCAGGACTCAATAGGGTTATTCGACGCTCGTTTGAGCTTCTTGGGCTTATGCCATTCTTTACGGTCGGTCCCGACGAGTGTCGCGCATGGACGATTCGGCGAGGAGCCACCGCGGTCGAGGCTGCTGGTGAGATTCACAGCGATATCCAACGCGGATTTATCCGTGCGGAAGTTGTTGCATACGACGACCTGGTGGCTGCAGGGTCAATGGCGGAGACGAAAAAGCTCGGAACGTTCCGGCGAGAAGGCAAGTCATACGTTGTCCACGATGGCGACATCATCAACTTCCTCTTCAACGTTTGATCAAAGGCGCAGATGATGTCCGATGACGAAATCGACATCAACCCACGTTCTATGGATGAGGCGGGCCGTCGACTTGTCGTTCTCGTGTCGCTTCTCCGCCGGAACTTCCTAAATGAACAGATCGCCGCTGAGACTCTTGAGGAGGAGGTGGCGGACGAGCGATTCGATCTCATTGCTTGGCTTGCTGACCAAGAACTTGAATCCGAACTGGCCCCCGAAGAACGCGAGTATCTTGAGAATCAGATTGATCGCTCGAGCTCAACCCAGAGTGCCGACCGAATTGTTCCGATTGCCGCGATCACTTCTCTCGGCTGGTATCTCGGACTGGTCCCCGACTTGCCAGATCTCCTGTCTGTGGAACCACAACAGCTACTCATCGATCAAATTCCAGCACCTTGGGACTCAATACAACCTTGGCTTGTCGGTCTCAGCACTCGCTCGTTGGACGAGCTCGCTCGACAACGCGAGTTTGCTGAGATTTGGGTATGGCGATCCGAGATCGAGGAGCAACGCCAGCGCAGTACCGGCTCGGCACTAGCAGAAATTGCAGCGGCCATTCACGAAACCGCCGTTGAAACGGTCAACGCGGGGCTAATATCGCGGCATTCCCACGGCGATCTCCTCATTGCTGGTACTCCTTTCTCTCAACTTAGCCGCGAGGAGCAAGAAGCTGTTGCCATCGAAGCCACTGACCGCCTACATGCGTTGAACTGGCTGTCAGGTTACGGTGAATCTTGGTCCGACGTGCCCCTGGATATCTAATCGAGGATCTTGACCAGATAGCCGCCCGTTATCCTCGCTTAGACCTAAGCCAATGGACAAACTGCATCCTCGCTTCTATACTTCGATATATATCGAAGTATAGAAGCGAGGTTTATCCGTGGCAAACGAAGAGCACTACGAAGAGTTGGTCGAAGTCTTTAAAGCGCTGGCCGACGAAACGAGATTAAGATTGCTCGGTCTAGTTGCGGCGCGGCCAAGAACCGGCAAAGAGCTCGCAGACGCGCTCGGCGTCGGGGCGCCAACCGTCAGCCATCATGTCGCCAAGTTGCAGCACGCGAAACTGCTCAAAGCGACGAGGGATGGTCAAAGCCGAACCTATTCGTTCGATCCGACCGCAATGCGGCGTCTAGCGGCTGGTCCAAAGCCTAAGGGCCAGCTAGAGACCGACCCGCAAATGCAATTTGACGCCGATGAGGCTGAGCAACGGAAAGTCATCCGCGACTTCTTCCACGGCGAGCGTTTGCGGCAGATTCCGGCTCAGCGAAAAAAGAGAGTCATCGTGCTTCAGCATTTGCTTGGCCGCTTCGAGCCAGTTCGCGACTACCCCGAGCGTGAGGTGAACGACATTCTTCGCACGGCTCACGAAGATTTCGCGACGCTTAGGCGCGAATTGGTCGATTATGGATTCATGACTCGAGCGGGCGGCGTCTATCGCGTCGCCCGCGATCTCCCTGCCCGAAGCACTCAGATCCAACAGGAAATCATCGGAGACGAGCATGCCTGGCTACAAATCCTGCTGTCAAATGTTCCCAAATCTTCTTAGTTGGGATTAGGAAAAGCTGCGAACGCGGACTTTGCTTCTTCTACGAAGTGTTTGATCTTTTTTGCATCACGAGTTCCAGCCGTTTCCACCCCCGAACTGACATCGACCCCTAACGGACGGACTAATTCGACCGCGGAACCGACATTCTCAGACGTCAAACCACCCGCAAGAACTATGGGATACAACCTCGCAAGCTCTCCAGCGATTTCCCAATCCGTCTTGATTCCCGCTCCACCCAGTTGCGTCGAGTCAAACCCATCGATGAGCAACGCTTCAGGCGCGTTATTCGCATTCAAATATGACTCCGCTAGTCGACGAATCTGATCGAATGAATCTTCGGGGCGAGGTCGCAGGACTTTGATCGCCGGCAAGTCGAGTTCGGTGAGCGATTGCGGCGATTCGCTGCCGTGTAGTTGAACGACGTCAAGGCCGGCCGACTTTGCGATCCTATTAATAACCTGCGACTGTTCGTCAACGAAAACGCCAACCATTGAAACTTGGCGGGCTGTGCCTCGCCTTGCCGCCGCAATGCATTCGGTCACTACTTCAAGTGACGTTTGACGTTTGGCGCCGGGCACAAAAATGAACCCCAGATAATCCGCGCCAGCTTCGACGGCAACACGACACAGCTGTGGGTCTCGGTTGCCACAGATTTTGACTGAGCCTGGCGATAAGTAGCGGCCACGAGTGATCACGATGACTGGGCCACGCCACGAAGTATTCGAATCGCGTCAGCACGGTCGTTTGAAACGATCAACGATTCTCCGACCAGCACAGCGTCCACTCCGACACTTTCGAGTCGTTCGATGTCGCCGCGGGTGAAGATACCGCTTTCGGAAACGAGCACAGCTTCGCCTGTAGCGAGCGGGGCGAGACGCTCAGTGGTCGTGAGGTCAACCTCAAAGGTGCGAAGGTCGCGATTGTTGATCCCGATTATTGCTGCTGCCGCGTTCTTGGCGCGAGCCATTTCTTCATCGTCATGCACCTCGACGAGAACGCCTAAACCGAGTGCATTCGCTTGGTCGAGGAGGTTGATCAGCAGAGCTTGATCCAAAGCCGCCACGATCAGAAGAACTGCATCTGCACCAATAGCGAGCGCCTCGAACAATTGGTACTCGTCAACAACGAAGTCCTTACGAAGGATCGGAATCCCTCGTTGATGCGCCACGGTTGAGGCAGCGGTTAGGTCTTCCATCGAGCCTTGAAAGAACGGTTCGTCGGTCAACACCGAAATCGCGGCGGCTCCACCATCGAGATACTGACGCGCCACAACCGGAGGATCAACTTCAACGGGAAAAGCACCCCTCGACGGAGATGCGCGCTTGATTTCAGCGATGACTTGGACACCAGGAGTCGCGAGCGCCGCATTCAGGCTTATCGGTTGTTCGCGACGGGTCGCCCGACGTTCTAGTTCGGATTGGGAAATCAGCCCTTTTCGAACAGCGACATCTGCCGCTGTTCTCGCCAGGATACGATCGAGAATTGTTCCGGTTTCGATGACCGAGCCTGTCATACCGCCACTGGCTCCGCCGCGAACTGTTGGGTGAGTTCCACCAGCGCATCGAGCGCCGCAAGCGCTTGGCCAGAGTCGATCGACTGCTTGGCGATCTCAATTCCTTCGGCAATCGAGTCAGCTGCGTTCGCCGCATAGATTCCCGCGCCGGCGTTCAAAAGGGTCACGGACCGTCGCGGACCGTCCTCACCAGAAAGGATGCCGCGACTGATCCGAATATTGTCTTCGACGTTTCCGCCACGCAACGCCTCGACCGTGGCCATCTCGAGCCCGAACTCTCTGGGATCAATCTTGTATGTCGTCGTGGCGCCAGTTCTCGCATCATATTCAGTCACCGCTGAAGGCCCGGAGATTCCCAACTCGTCGAGTCCTTCTTCTGCGTGCACAAGGACAGCGTGCTCACTTTCGAGAATCCCCAGCACTGCTGCCAGCTTCCCCGCAATCGCGGGATGGCCCACTCCGACAAGTTGATGCTTTGCGCCCGCGGGATTGGTCAAAGGGCCAAGGACATTGAAAATCGTGCGAATTCCAATTTCCTTCCGAGCTGGACCCACAAATCGCATCGCGGGATGGAACGCTGGGGCGAACATGAAGCCGATGCCGACCGTTTCAATACAGTTCGCGACCTGCTCCGGACTTAGTTCGATCTTGACGCCGAGACCCTCGAGCACGTCTGCCGACCCGCATTTACTCGTCATCGCCCGATTGCCGTGTTTCGCGACTCGAATGCCGGCGCCGGCAATCGCGAACGCCGCAGTTGTCGAGATATTGAACGTTCCGGAAGCATCGCCGCCCGTGCCACACGTGTCGACTAGTGGGCGACCGTCTTGAACGACATTGACTTTGAGTGCATGTCGACGCATGGCATGAGCAAAACCGGCAATTTCCTCAATCGATTCTCCACGCATCCGCAAGGCTGTAACCAATGCCCCAATCTGGGCATCAGTCGCCTGACCGGTCATGATCGCGTCCATGGTCGCGGTCGCTTCCTCGGTCGTAAGTTGGCGGCCATCGACGATTGCCTGAATGGTTTGCTTGATATTGAACTCAGACGATTCCGCCATCGCTGCCTCCAGTGCGACTAGTAACCGATCGCCAGCGCGGGCTCGGCTTCGACCACGAACGCGTCATCCGCGCGAAGGAAATTGCTCAAAAGGTGCTTACCTCGGTCGTCAAGATCGATTCTGGGTGGAATTGGACCCCTTCAACATCAAGTTCGCGATGTCGAATGCCCATGATCGTCCCGTCTTCTGTTTCGGCCGTGATCTCGAAGACTGGGGGCAGGGTCGCGCGATCGACAATCAGAGAGTGATAGCGAGTCGCGATGAATGGATTAGGAAGGTCCGCAAACACACCTATGCCCTTGTGATAAATCAGCGAAGTCTTGCCGTGCATCAGGTAAGGCGCACGAACTACGTCCCCGCCGAACGCTTCGCCGATTGACTGATGACCGAGGCAGACACCGAGAATCGGCTTCCGTCCGGCGAACCGTCTGATTAACGGCACGCAGATCCCTGCCTCGGTGGGAGTACATGGACCCGGCGAAATCACGATGCGATCGATCTCAGGAAGCAATGATTCGATCTCATCGAGCGAGATCTTGTCATTGCGGACGACGTTGACGTCAGCGCCAAGTTCGCTGAGGTGTTGATAGAGGTTGAATGTAAACGAGTCGTAGTTGTCGATAAGGAGGATCATCGCCCTTCACCTCCGGCAATAGAGGCGGCAGCCTCCCTGGCGTATTCGCTCAATTCCAGACTTTCGGCAAGTTCGATCGCGCGGAGCAGCGCCCGCATCTTGTGATAACTCTCAGCGTACTCACCGTCGGGTGTGCTGTCAGCCACGATCCCACCCCCAGCCTGCATCGACGCGACTCCATCCTTGACCACAAGCGTTCTCAGAGCGATGCAGTATCCATCCCGCCCGAGAAATCAAAATAACCGGCCGCGCCGGCATATGGTCCCCGGCGATCAGTTCCGGCTCGGCGATGATCTCCATCGCTCGCACCTTCGGCGCTCCTGATACGGTACCCGCCGGGAAGCAGGCACGCAGCGCGTCGGCGCCGGTCATGTTGTCGACGATGTCGCCTTCGACATTACTGACAATATGCATGACGTGCGAGTAGCGATCGATTTCCATGAATCGCGGTACGCGCACGCTTCCCGGCTTTCGCGACGCGGCCGACATCGTTGCGACCGAGATCGAGCGAGCATTACGTGTTCCGCTCGTTCTTTCTCGTTTGCGAGAAGCTCATCTGCCAGTCGCGCATCCTCTTCGGGAGTTTCACCTCTCGGCGCCGTGCCGGCGATTGGATGGTTCGTCACGACGCCGTTTTCGAGTCGGACAAGCAATTCGGGAGAAGCGCCGACAATCTGGTGATCGACGAAATCGAGATAGAACATGTAGGGCGATGGATTGATTCGTCGCAGCGCTCGATAAATGGTGAACGGATGAACCGGCGTAGGCAGGTCAACTCGTTGCGACAGGACGACCTGGAAGATATCACCGGCCGCGATGTATTCCTTCGCCCGTTCGACAATCTCGCGATAGCGTTCCGGCGTCGTGTTCGGCCGGCAGCGATCGGCGGCAGGTATGTCGTTCGGGGGACCGCCTCGCGGAAGAACAGGCATTGGTTGACGAAGTTGCTCGACCAACCGATCAACTCGCTCAGCCGCCGCGATATAGGCGCTGTCGAGCCCATCCCGATCGTCCAAATGGACGTGACTTACCGCCTTGATCGTTCGCTCGAGATGGTCAAACACCAACAGTGAGTCGCACAACATGAACCGAGCTTCCGGCATGTCAAGACCCGGACCGGACGCCTCCCCAACACGAGGTTCAAATCGACGAATCGCCTCGTACGAGAAATAGCCCACGGCCCCACCGAGGAATCTCGGCAACGGCAACCCAGGAATCTCATCGCTTCGGTATTTAGCAAGAAGATCGTCGAGCGTTCGAAGAGGATCTTCATATGGTTCCTCTCGAACTTGCGAAGAGTCAGCAAAGATCACCGTGCCGCGATTGAAGGTGATGTTCATCAGTGGTTCGGAGCCAATGAACGAATAGCGCGCGAGCCTCTCTCCACCTTCGATGCTCTCGAGCATGAAAGCGGGACCGTTGCCTTTAATCTTCAGATACGCTGAAACCGGTGTCTCGGTATCGGCCATGATTTCGCGATAAATCGGAACGGAGCGAATGTCAGGATCGGCATGCGAGAGCCACTCTCGCAGTTGTGTCGAGTGAGGGCGTGAGATCGCCTCGCCGCCGGGGTAGGATCCTTGGGGTGAGCGCAGATTGCGCCATATCAATCACCGAAACCTTTCGATCGACTTGGTAACGAGGGCGGGGAAAACAAAAACCCCCGTCCCTCGAAAGGGACGGAGGTGCAACGTGCACGCCCCGCGGTGCCACCCTTGTTGGGGCTTCACTGGGAAACCCCCACTTCGCGCGTACGGGCTAAGTCGTCACAAGCCGATACGCCGCTCCTGATAACGGTGGAGACACCGTTGGCGCCTACTCGGGCTCAGCGTATTGCCAAGCGGTTTTCGGGCCACGACTCCCGGATCCATTCGGCGCTCGCACCACACTGGGCTTTCACCAAATCCCACTCGCTTAGCGGCACGTTTCGGCGCGTACTCGTTCCGATCATCGCCGTTTCGAATCTTCAACTGGCGGGACTCTAACAATGACGCCCTCGAATGTCAAGCAAGAAACTGATCTTGACCGTTTCAGTCGTCAGTAGCTTGGTATCTTCAAGGGATATGTCGTGTTCGTTGAACGGAAGCCCCCGATCGATTCCGCATCCATGTCCAAAAGTATTGCGGACAACCACGTTCGGCACTAGGATTGACAAATAGTCTCAATGATCGGCCAGCTGAGAATCCGCGCGGCAACTATGCCAGCGCGTCAATCACCGCTGTGAACGTCGCAGCTAGGAGAATAAGATGCGGCACGTCCGTTTGCCTCGCAAGCTTGGCATCTACCCAATCTTCGGATTGGTGATTCTCGTATTGCTCGCTGCTTGTGGGCGAGACGACAACGAATCGACACCTACTGTCTCCGCGCCGACTTCCGCAGCCGCCGCAACATCCACTTCGAAAGCCACGACCGCCGCACCAACTGCGACGGTGGGCAAGACGACGACGCCTCAGGCTCCCGCCACTGCCACGACCGCTGCTGTTGTCGTGCCACCTACCGAAACGAAGCCCGCGCCGACCGCAACGGTAGCTGCCACTGACACGGCCGTGCCCCCGACCGCAACCACGAAACCGACGAACACCGCTGTGCCGCCTACGGCAACGGTCAAACCAACGAATACTGCTGTCCCACCAACAGCGACGACGAAACCGACGAACACGGCTGTTCCGCCGACTGCCACAACCAAGCCGACGAATACTGCTGTGCCGCCTACCGCGACTGCTGAACCGACTGATACCGCCGTTCCGCCGACGGCAACCACAAAACCAACCGATACACCGGTTCCGCCGACGGCCACAACGGAGCCCACCGATACGCCGATCCCACCGACGGCAACGACCGAACCGACTAACACCGCGGTACCGCCAACTGCCACACCTGAGCCGACCGATACGGCGACTCCGGAACCAACGAACACAGCGACTTCGGAACCAACAGAAACGGCAACGATTCCGCCGACCGATACGGCAACGACAGTGCCGACGGACACCGCTGTACCGCCAACCGCGACTGAAGCGCCGACCAATACGGCGGTTCCTGCGACGGCAACCGAAGCGCCGACAGATACCGCGGTTCCGCCGACATCGACCGTTGCACCAACCGAAACTGAAACTGTCGTCGTCATCGTGCCGCCGACTGAAACCGCCGCGGAGTTGCCGACGTGCACTCCGTCGCCGTCCGCGACTGCGACCGAGTCAGGAAGTCCGGAGGCTCTGACTGCGTCTCCATCGCCATCGCCGACGCTCGAAGCGTCGCCTGGCGCTGAGACAGCTACGCCGATCCCATCTCCAACAGAGAGTCCGTGCTCCTAATCACAAGGTGAAGGTGAACCAAGGGCCCGCGTGCGATTGCACGCGCGCTCTTTATCTGTGCCTCGAAGCTCGAACAGCTCGATGAGACGACTCTTGCGGGATAGACAATAATTGTGAATGTCGAGTCGGTGGGCCAGGACCGCAACGATCGATCGCCCGACTAAGATGTGGATGAAATGGCTGAACAAAGATCACCAAGACCACAATCAATAACGATCGTTGAGGTTGCGCCGAGAGACGGACTTCAAAATGAGTCCGCGCTAGTTCCAACGCCGGACAAAGTCAAATTCATCGAGGCACTGGCAGACGCAGGCTGCCGGATCGTGGAAGCGACGAGCTTCGTTAACCCGAAAGCTGTGCCTCAACTTGCAGACGCCGACGTCGTAATGCGATCGATTCGCAGGAAACCGGGCGTTCGCTATCCGGTTCTCGTGCCAAACGAACGCGGGCTCGAACGGGCTTTGGCGGCAGATGTTGATGCCATCGCGCTCTTCGCATCCGCGACTGAAGCGTTTTCACAAGCGAATTTGAATTGCACAATTGATGAGTCATTTGCGCGATTTGAGCCCGTTGCGAGGATTGCCCGCGACCGCGGACTGTGGCTGAGGGGATATGTCTCAGTGGCATTCGAGTGCCCATTTTCGGGCGCTGTGTCACCGGATTCGGTCCTGGATGTTGCTTTACGATTATTCAGTCTTGGCTGCCACGAGGTCTCAATTGCCGACACGATTGGCAAAACGGATCCAGACCACGTTCGAGCGTTACTGTATGTAGTCCTCGCGGAGGTCCCTGCTACGAAATTGGCTCTTCACTTTCACGACACGTTTGGCCGGGCGGTCGAGAACATTGAAGCGGCACTAGACTTCGGAATCTCGATTTTTGACGCTTCCGCCGGCGGTCTTGGCGGTTGCCCGTTCGCCCCGGGCGCACCCGGAAACGTGGCAACTGAAGCTGTTCTCGATCTCTGTAATCGTCTTGGCATCGAGACTGACATTGATCGAGCGGCAATTAGGGCGGCAGTAGAAACACTTAAACGCAAGACAGGCGCAACCTTTGGATGCGCCCCCAATTGACTCGAGAAACGCGATTTCGCGAAGCGACAAAGGCGGACCTGTTTTGTGACTGGATACGTAATAGTCCTTTCTATGCTAGGCGTTGCACTCGTCGGCGTGCTGATTGCTTTCACCGTGGACGCTCGCCGTGAGGCGACAATTGATTCCGAGACGTCACCAATTCCCGATGTCATTCGATGGCTCAATCTCTCATCGGTGGGATCAGCGGATTCGGGAACGAATTGGACATCACTTATTCTCGATTCGCTTTCGAGTGATACGGTTGAGTTGGTCAATCTCTCGAGCGAAAGCGCAAAAGCGACTGATCTTTATCAACAATTCGGCGAATACGCGGGCGACAAGCAGTTCGACATTGTCACAATCTGGACGGGGCCAGAGGATTTGCTCGCGGGAACTGACTTGCTGGTTTTCGAACAGTCCCTTGCGGCAATTCTTCACACCGTCAATGGTCCAGGAGCGCTTGTTGTCGTCGCGAATATTCCCGATCTGACTCCCGAACTTGTCGCGGCTCAGCTCGCAAAGCATGACGCGGTTAAGGCCGTTATTGAGCAATGGAACGGATCGATAGCGCGGCTTGGTTCCGCGAGCAGCGCTTCGCTCGCCGATCTGTACCAACTGGATCACGACAAGTCTCATGCACCGCATTGGCTCAGTGGGACAACGTTCTTTCCCAACGATGCTGCGCAGCGAGAAGTGGCACGTCAATTCGCAGTTGCAATGACTTCGGCCGTCGAGAATCGAATGACCGACCATCAGTCATTTGACGGCCAAGGATCCGCGCCTGCTTGACGGGCGACACCTTCCCGGCGACGATCCGGCAATCTTTGGTCAGCCTCGACAGTCAATTGCCCATGAAAGCAGGTTCGTTCAGTGGAACAACGAGCATTCGACTTCCTGCGAAAACTTCTCGATACGCCGGGACCGTCAGGTTACGAGCAGGCGCCAGCCCATGTTTGGCGTGACGAAGCTTCAACCTTCTCCGACGAAATTTTCAGCGACGTACTCGGGAATTCGTTCGCCCGTGTGCGAAACGAGGGCGGGCCAAAAGTCGTCATCGAAGGTCATATCGACGAAATCGGTCTGATGATCACGCACATCGACGAGGACGGGTATCTTTGGTTTGACCAGATCGGCGGCTGGGACGATGCCGTCTTCGTCGGTCAGCGAGTGAGAATCGCGGGAAGCGATGGCGATGTCATTGGCGTAGTCGGTCGCAAAGCCGCTCATTTGATTCGACGCGAGGATGAGGACAAAGGGGTCAAAAGCCGCAATCTCTGGATAGACATTGGCGCCAGCAATCGTGCGGACACGAAAACACGCGTGCAGGTCGGCGATGCCGGGGTCATCGACGCGAATTTCATTCAGCTTACAGACGATCTTTGCGCTTCACGCAGCATGGATAACCGGGTCGGGGCGTTTGTTGCGTTAGAGGCGGCGAGATTGCTTTCGACGTCCAGGTCAGACGCTGATGTCTATGCTCTGGCTGCCGTCCAGGAAGAAGTGTCGTTCGCTGGCGCGTTGACAGCATCGTTTCAACTCGCTCCGGCGGTTGCTATCGCGATCGATGTCACTCACGCGACCGACTATCCCGAAGCTGACAAAAAGAGCGATGGTGAGGTCAAACTCGGCGGCGGACCAGTTCTCACACGCGGAGCATCGCTGAATCCGGTCGTATTCGATGGATTGCGCGAAACCGCCTCGCTGCTGGGATTGGATTGTCCAATTCAGGGCGCGGCTCGCTCCAGTGGAACAGATGCCGATGCGATGATCCGTTCGGGCGCCGGAACTGCAACCGGACTCGTCTCAATTCCCAATCGCTATATGCACTCGCCGAATGAGGTCGTCAGCCTTTCAGATCTCGAAAATGCCGCGAAGTTGATCGCCGAATTCGTTCGAACGATTACGGCTGATTCTGACTTCCGGCCTTAGTCAATCGCTTCTCGGGCTGGCAGACAGGGCAGTAATAAGTCCCGCGGGCTCCGACGCGAGTCTTCTTGATCGTCGCGCCGCAAACTGGGCATGGTTCGCCGGCCCGGCCGTGAACTGCCGGGAAGCCATCGATTGGATAAGCTTTGTTGTGGATGATCTTTGCTCCGCCCTGAGCGACCCCTTGTGCTAAGGCCCAACCGATTGATGCGTGAAGCGCGTCAAGCTTGGCGCCTTTTACCGTATTGGCCGGGGTCTGCGGATGAATCGTTGCGCTATGTAGCGCTTCATCAACGTAGATGTTTCCAAGTCCAGCAAGTATTGATTGATCGAGCAGCGCGGTCTTGATTGGAATGGAGCGTCGTCCTAAGCGATCCTTCAGGTGGGCGACCGTGACCATTTCCGGCCCGAACGCCTCCGGACCGAATTTCATTTTGAGGATCTCAATTTCTGAATCCGACCGCGGCATTAAGCGAAGCCAGCCGAATTGCCGAAGGTCACTTACGTACAAGATTGTGCCGGATTCGAATTGCAACTCAATATGGGTTGATTTGTGTGGATAGGCGCCGGCGGGGTCGGGAACGGGGTGGCCCGCGATAAATCTCGCTCCGTCAGCACGGATCACCGCCACTTGTCCAGTGAGCTTGAGATGGATCATGAGCGTCAGATCGTCGTCGAAGTCGAGGCTGAGAACTTTTGCCCGTCGCCGGGCGTGCCACAAGGTTTTTCCGCGAAGCGGCTCAAGAGTTGGAATCGGAGATAAGCGAATCAGCTTAGGCAATCGAACGATCACCCCGGAGACGGTCTGCCCGGAGGAGCTCGCGCTCGACAATTCGCCGAATTGTTTCGACCTCAGGGAGTTCAGGCACTCAGTAGCGTCTCGCCGGAGTTCGATCAATCATCGTAGTCGGAGACGTTTCCCGAATCGCGCATCCATCGAGCTGCCGATCTGGCCACTTGCAGTCCCTGCTCCTCATCGCTCGACGCGCGAACGACTCGCGCCATGACGTCCCATGCGGCGTGCTTTGCCTCCCTGTGCTTTGCCTCGTAGATGACGTGGCGCGGACCCGCCAATTTACCCGTCGAAGCGAAGATCACGCTCCAACCGTCGTTCTCGCGCGCGAGAACCACCTCAGATCCACCTTGCCGCCAGACGAACGTGTCCCTCTGAGTCGAAGCATTCTCGTCCAATCGAATCCCCTCCCACAACTGGGCATCGGCTGGCGACGGAAGCAAGTTTCGTTGACCGGATGACCGCCCGAAGAGGCCGCAAGTTTACCGCAATGGGTCTGGTAATTTGAAGGATTTAGGCCCCCATTTTTGCCGTCTCGCCACCTTGCGTTTTGTCGAACGCCAGCGCTCGTTGGATCCGTTCAGGAATTGGTGGATGACTGTAGAGCAGCGTCGTGACAAGTCGAGAAGGCGAAGGGTCGGCGAGGTTTTGCCGGCCCAGGCGAGTGAGGGTCGACGCGTAGCTCCGCCCATCGCGGGTCTCTTCGACCGCGAATCGATCGGCCCGGCGCTCGAAGAATCGACTTATGGCAGCATTGATCGGGGTCAACGAGGCGCCGACAACTGCCAGAGTCAGTCCGATGACCGGCAAGGCAGAGATATCTCCCATGTCATCTACGCGAGTTAGACCTTCTGTCTTTGCAATCACAGTTGGACCGGCTTGCTTCACTGCCCAAGCGGCGAGGAGCGTCGATCCGCTCCCCATGCCTATGAGCGTCCACATGTCTCGGTGAACTTGATGAGCTAGCTCGTGCGCAACCACACCGACGGTCTCATCTTCGGTGAATCGCTCTAGCAGCGTATCGGCAAGAACAATGCGTTTGGTGTTTCCGACTCCGGTAAAGAACGCATTTGCCTTTTCGGATTGGCGACTCATGTCAATTTTGTAGACGCCAGCGATCGAAACACCGGAGCGCTCGGCAAGCTCACTTATTCGCTTGCTCAGTTCGCCATCTGCTAGCGGTTCAAACTTGTTGAACAATGGCATGATGATCACAGGGGCAAGGTTGCTAAGAACCACCGAGACTGGGATCGTTGCTGCGGACAGAATCAACCACCAATCGCGCGGACGGCGGTTCATAATTTCGTTCGCGACTGTCAGCGCGGGGACCGCCAATGCCATTTCAACACCGAGACCGATCGCTTGATCGCGGGCCCATCCACTATTCGATTGTTTCGTGAGTTCGAATTTGCGTTCGATCTTCAATCCAGTGAAATAGCTGGCCGGTAAATCCCACAGCCAACTGGCGCCTATGACGGCCGCAACATAAGTGGGCTTCACCAACCTCGGATCTGGAACCGATTGCTCGATCTTGTTTTTCAGGCTTTTTGAAGCGCCGGTAGAGGCGAACAATGACAACCCGCCAATAGTCCAAAGTGTCTTGGCGGCTAACGCCTTGAGGCGAGTTTTGCTATATCGTTTTGCCTTTGACGCATCCTCTTCATTTTCATAGAGAAGAGCTGACATGTTTCACTCCGACTTTGCGAAACCGAGAAATTGACCTTCTGGGGATCGGATTACTCCGCGGACAGCAACCACGGCATCGGTATTCAGTGGTCCATAGATGTGCGGATAAATCCGATCGGGATCTTCATATTTCACTTCCGACGCTATCGAATCCACGGCGAGAGTCAACACAACAAACTCTCTGAGGTCTCCTTGGTAAAAGAGATTTGCAACCTTCAACATGTTCTCATCACCATCGGTGCAATGGATGAATCCGTCGGCTTTGTACGCATCCGGGACGTACGTAGCCAATTCCTTTTGATGTTCCCAATCGTTTCGTGGAGTCAAATGCAGCGTGATCGCACCACTCAAAATCGAGCCTCCTGTCAATCTGCGTAGAGGTTTGACGCAATATGTGCTGAAGCCTATCATCGCTGCCGGTGTGCGACTTGAATCGCCGCTATTGAACGACTCAATTCTTCGCCGAAAGAGCTCACGTGGCCAATCGAGAAGAGATACGTCTAACAACGCTTGCTGGCTGCGCCGGCTGAGCTTCAAAAATGGGCCCGGCGGCTCTGGCGCAGGTTCTGCGTCCATTGACCACTCGTAGCCATCCCAATCTGCTCGTCGGCTTGCAAACCAGCGACGACGCGGCTGTCTATAAGCTGTCCGACGAACTGGCGATCGTCGAGACGGTCGATTTCTTCGCCCCCGTGGTCGACGATCCCTATACCTTCGGCGCGATCTCGGCGGCAAATAGTGTCAGCGACATCTTTGCAATGGGGGGCGATGTTCTCTTCGGGCTCAACGTCGCCGCATTCCCGGACGATCTGCCTTCTGAAATCCTTTCTCGGATCTTTGAAGGTGGCGCCGCGATCATGGAACAAGCCGGTGGCGTTATCGCCGGTGGTCACACCGTGACCGACGACGAACCGAAATACGGTATCGCGGTGACGGGAACGATAAACCCAAACAAAATCCTCACCAAGGCAGGCGCCAAGCCTGGCGATGTTCTTTACCTGACCAAGCCAATCGGTGTTGGCGTCATCACTACACTCTGAAAAACAACCGGGTTAAGGCGTCTGACCTCGAAACAGCGATCAAATCGATGATGACGATCAACCGTGCCGCGTCGCTCGCGGCGCGACGAGTTGCAGTTTCGGCGTGCACCGATATCACAGGATTCGGTTTGCTCGGGCATTCCCATGAAGTTGCGGAAAAGAGCGGAGTTAAGCTCAAACTTGTCGCGTCATCGATTCCAATCTTACCGGGAGCTCTGGCGTATGTTGCGGACGGTCAGATTCCAGGTGGTCTCGATCGCAATCGCGACTATTTTTCATCCCATCGGGCAGGTGGAGTCACGATGTCAGCTGGAATCCCGTCAAATTTAGTGACTCTGCTCTACAATCCAGAAACATCCGGCGGACTGTTGATTGCCGTATCAGCCCATTTCGCTACCGATCTTGAGACCTCATTCGCGAACGATGATCTTAATCTTTGGCGCATCGGCGAGGTAGAGACCGGGACAGGAATCCTTGTCGTGCCGTAATGGGCCTGTCCACTTAAGATCAATCTGGAGTTGTTAATGATTGCCGTCGTCTTGAATCCTGCTTCTCGCGCCGGAAAAACAATTGGCTTGTTGCCAAAGGTCACCGCGGCTTTGCAGGCAACTGGCCGGCCCCACGAGATTTACGTGACTAAGGGTCCAAACGACGCTCCGGATGCCACCCAACACCTCATCGAGAAAGGCGCCGAGATCGTCATCGCGATTGGCGGCGACGGTACCTTTAACGAAGTCGCAAACGGTATCGTGGCAAGTGGAAAACAGGTGCCGCTTGGCCTGGTTCCCTCAGGTCATGGCAGTGATTTTGTGCGAACCGTCGGCACCCCGAGCGATGTCAACGCCGCACTCGATCACTGCCTCATCGGCGCCAGGCGAGCTATCGACATTGGGCGAGCGACGTTCGCAGATGGAAGCTCGCGTATTTTTCTCAATCTTGCCGGACTCGGTTTTGACGCGGCGGTCGCCGAACGAGCGCTTACGTCGAAAATGCCTGGCAGTGTCCTTCCTTACCTAGTAAGCCTAGGAGGCGCACTCTTCAGCTATGAGAAGCTTCACGTCGCCGTGGAAACTGACGGTCAGCGGGTGACTGGATCCGCGATCTCAGTGCTCGTCGCGAATGCAAAGTTTGCGGCCGGAGGAATGAAAATCGCGCCGATGGCTGAGATCAACGACGGTCTGCTTGATGTCGGTATCATTGGTGATCTTGGCAAATTCGAGCTAGTGCGCCAGGTCCCGAACGTTTATCGCGGTAAACACGTCACGCATCCCAAATTCACTCATCTCCCGGTTCGCACTGTCCGCGTTGAAACTAACGTGCCGGCTCGAGTGCAGTTGGATGGAGAGCTACACGGCATGTCGCCGGTGACTTTTTCGGTTGAACCCGGCGCTCTAATCCTTGCGGGATGAACGTTTCTCCTGAACAAACAAGCGTATTGCCAACCTCACTCAGAGGCTGGCGAGATCTCCTTGCCCATCTCGGAATCCGTCCGAGCAAAGGTATGGGCCAGAATTTTCTTTACGAGCGCGGCTTAGTCAGAAAAATCGTCGACGAAGCAGAAATCGACGGACACTCAACCGTTATCGAAATTGGCCCTGGACTCGGCATCCTGACCGAAGAGTTGTTACGCCGCGCAGAGAACGTTATTGCGGTCGAACTCGACACGGAGTTGACTGCTCATCTGCGACATCTCTTTGGGGATCGAAACAATTTCGAATTGCACGAAGCGGATGCGCTTAAGATCGATATTGGAGACTTGCCACAGTCCGGGCGACCGTATCAAGTCGTCGCAAATCTGCCGTATTCGGCTGCTTCGGCAATTGTGCGACACGTGCTCGAAGATTCACGACCACCAGAACGAATGATAGTAATGGTTCAAAAAGAAGTCGCGGAACGTGTCGTGGCGTCGCCTCCCGATATGTCGATCCTCGGGGTCGCAACGCAGTTTTATGCAACCACGCGAATCGCGTTCATCGTCCCGCCTGATGTTTTCTTCCCTCGGCCTGATGTCGATTCTGCAATCCTCGACATTGTGCCTCGGTCCGACACACTTCTCCCCGTGGGTCAGCGTGAAACGTTTTTCCGCATTGTCAACGCAGGGTTTCGCCAGAAGAGAAAGCAAGTTGCAAATTCGCTTTCCGCCGAATTGGGCTGGCAGAAGAGCCGAGTTCAAGAACTCCTAGTGAGCTCCGGTATCGATCCGAGCCGGCGCGCCGAAACCATTTCCGTTGATGAATGGGTACGACTTACTGAAGTCTCAGCAAACGAATTCGATCGATGAGTATCGTCACTGCTCGCGCACCTGCCAAGATCAATATCGGTCTCGAAATCCTTGGTCGCAGACCTGATGGTTACCACGAAATCGCGACGATCTTTCAGACCATCGATCTCTGCGACGTCATCACCATCGAACCTTCGGAACAATTGACTATTCGTTCGAATCCATCAATCGAGGGAGAATCAAATCTTGCACTTAAGGCCGCGTTGGCTCTAAAGAGATTCGCGAACTCAAACAAAGGCGCCGAAATCTTTATCGACAAGTGCATTCCGATATCCGCGGGACTTGGTGGAGGCAGCAGCGACGCCGCGACGACACTTCGCGCGCTTACAGTGCTTTGGGGACTGGAATTATCAGACGAGGAGTTAGGTCGGATTGCGTTAACTCTCGGCAGCGACGTTCCGTTCCTCGTCAGAGGCGGCACCATGATCGGACACGGGCGTGGAGAAAATCTGATTCCTCTGGGGAATTCGTTAGATAGTTGGGTTGTTTTGGCCGTTCCCGATTCGAATCTTCCGAACAAAACTCAAGCGATGTTTTGGAAACTAACACCATTGGACTTTGCCCAGGAAAGTCGTATCCCTGAGATCGCGCGGCAGATTGGAAGTCGCGAACAGCTCGACGTCTCTGCGCTACCGAACTCCTTTGAGCGAGCCATCTATGACACTTCACCTGAGTTGCGAGTTCTCGCTGACCAGTTTCTGGAAGCTGGAGCGCCAGGGGTTGCCATTTCCGGCGCGGGCCCAACCCATTACACTTTGGTCGAGCAGGAGAACGAGGCGCAGGCAATTGCCGAACGCCTCGAACGACGCCTGGTCGGATCGGCGCGCGTCATTGCATGCAAAACACTCGCACATACGCCATCAGCAGTGCGCGACAATAGATAATCAACCAGGAACCAACATGTGCCTTTTGTTCGTGGTCGCCGCGAACATCTGGTTGAAGCCTGCAATTAGAATTGATCGTCAATCGGAGGCGCCAATTCGTTGGAACGAAAGACCATTAACCGGCGCTACCGAGTCGACCGCCTGATCGGTGAAGGCGGGATGGCCGAGGTCTATCTCGGTCACGACCTCTTGCTCAATCGACCAGTCGCTATCAAGATGCTCCGCGCTCAATACGCGCGCGATCCGAATTTCCGGGCTCGATTTGAACGAGAGGCGCAAGCAGCCGCAAGTTTCACGCACCCGAACATCGTTGACATCTACGACGTGGGCGAAGAGGGCGCCACGCCGTACATCGTCATGGAATTCGCGGCCGGTGAAAATCTTCAACAGATCATCGAAGCTGAAGGACCGTTCGATCCGGACGATGTTGCTGCGCTCATTGAACAAGTCGCGTCGGCGCTTGACTATGCGCACGAACGCGGATTCGTGCATCGGGATGTAAAGCCGCAGAACATTCTCGTCGACGAAGACGGACTAGCAAAGGTCGTCGATTTCGGAATCGCCAAGGGTCTCGCAGACACCGACTTGACAGTCGCGGGCACCGGTCTGGGAACGGTTCACTACGTCTCGCCGGAGCAGGCCAGCGGCCTGATGGCGACTCCCTCGTCTGACATCTATTCGCTCGCCGTAGTCGCCTACGAAATGGTGGCTGGCCAACTTCCATTCGATGCCGACACTCCGGTTGGCATTGCCATGCAGCACGTCAATGAGCAGCCAACGCCACCGGCTCGAGTCAATCCCGCGGTGCCTCGGACTGTTAGCGACATCATTATGCGCGCGCTTTCCAAGGATCCGACGAAGCGTTTCCCGTCCGCCAGCGCTTTCGCGATCGCCCTTACGACTTGGCGAAGTGGCGGACAGGCTGATCCGCGGGCACGGCAGCCGGCTAAGGCTTCAACTGCGAATCGAACAACAGTAGGATTACCGCCAACCCCGACGACCAGTCCGTCCCAGCCCAGTCGCCAGAACGTGGGCGACACGTGGGTTGGGGTGCCCGAACAAACTGTTCTTAAGCAAACAACTGAACAGGGAAGTGGATGTACTTCGTGGGTGGTAGGAGCCTTGGTGTTTGCCGCGATCGCCGCGTTGCTTTGGTTCGGTTTTCACCTTCCATCCCGCATCAGGGATCTTGGTGAGAGCAGCGATCCAACTTCCACTATCGAGCAACCTGCCGTAGCCGATCCGACTGAGACGAGTGTTCCGCCCGAGCCAACCGCTCCTGACATCGTGCCCGTCGAATCAGAAACACCCGAATCCGTTGAAGTTCCGAACCTTGCGAATCTGACGATTGATGACGCGAAGTCGACCGCTGAGCCTCTCGGATTCACGGTTGAAGAGTCGGGATCGACTCCGTCCGAGGACGTTCCATCTGGTCAAATTGTCGATCAACAGCCCGCCGCTGGACAGTCGGCAGACACTGGCACGACGATTCAGGTCACGGCAAGCTCGGGACCAGAAACCGTCAATATCGAGGCCATGAAGCTGTTCGGGTTGTCGGCGGATGATGCGCAAGCGCTTCTCGAAGACAAGGGACTTGTCGTCCAGCGACAGGAACAAGCAAGCAAAGACGCACCCGAAGGGACAGTTATTTCGACAAATCCCGGCGACGAAGCCAAACCCGGCGACACGGTGACACTCAACGTAAGTGTCGGCGACAAGATTCAGATCCCGCATGACATCCAAGGATCGCCGCTGGGTGAAGCCGTCTCGAGGCTTGAACAGGAGGGGTTTGTCATCGCGGATCAAATCCCGGTCTCGAAGAAGCGCATCGAAAGTTTCAACATCGACTTGAACGCTTCCGGAATCGTCGATCACGACGTGGTCGGGGTTCAGGACAACGGCGCCAACTTCGGCGCGTGGTTGCCTCCTGGTACGTCGATCAGCCTCGTCTACTACGATGCATCACTCCAGGACGATCAATGACGTACGAACCGAGGTGACCATTTTGACCACCTCGGTCCCTCAAGTCATTCGCAATGAGACTAAGCGCCCCGCGCAGCCAGTTCCTTGTTGAATTGTTCCTTGATTTCGACTATTGCGTTCGGATCCGCGAGCAGCTCCGCTCCAGTTAGTGCCATTGCTTTCGCTACTAGGATCGTGTTGTTGTAGCCTATCTCTGAATCGGCAGCCTCGACAACTGCTTGGCTATGCCAGGTGCAGATGTGATCGAGAATCGGATAGCTTGTTTCGACCGAGGGAACGCGATAGCTGACATTGCCCCAGTCAGTGGAGCCACTCCCTTCTTCCGCTTTCGCGTTCGGAAGCGCCAAGCCGACTTCGTCGAGATTCTTCTTGAGGCGCTGCGCCATTAAATGGTTGGTGATCATGTCGTAGTTGGCTCGTTCGGGCATGAGGAACGACAATTCAGCGCCAGTCATAAGGGCCGCGCCCTGCGCGATGCGATCCAGCTTGCCGACAAGATCATCCATATAGCTCCGCGTTTGCGCGCGGACGTAAAACTCTGCGGCTGCGAAGTCCGGAATCACGTTGGGAGCACCACCGCCATGGGTAATGATCCCGTGGAAGCGAGCATCACTCTTGATGTGTTGACGCAGCGCATTGACACCATTGAAAACGAGGATGATTGCGTCAAGCGCGTTGACGCCGTTGTAGGGATCAGCCGCCGCGTGCGCTGATTTCCCGCGGAATTCAATGCGGACAGCTTGGCAGGCAAGCGCTTGTCCGCTTCCTTCCACTGTAGGGCAAGTCGCTTCAACCGTGCCGGGGTGCGCTCCCATCGCCGCATCGACCTTATCGAAGATCCCGGCGTCAGTCATGATGATTTTTCCACCAACTGCCTCTTCGGCCGGAGTCCCGAAGATTGAGACGGAGCCCGGAAGGTGAGCGAGCGCGGCCTTTAGTCCCAAACCAGCGCCAATGCCCGCGATTGCAATAAGATTGTGCCCGCAACCGTGACCGACGCCGGGCAAAGCATCGTACTCGGAGAGGTAGGCGATCGTCGCGCCGTCTGATGTGCCCTGAGCTTCCGCCTCGAACGCCGTCGGCAACTCAGCGATGCCGCGCGAGACATTGAAGCCTCGGGCTTCTAGAAAGTCCGCGCATGCGGCGCTTGACTTGTGCTCTTTCAGCGCAATTTCCGGGTTGGAATGAATGTATTTTGAAAGAGCAATCAGATCATCTCGTGCGTCGTCAATTGCCGCGACCGCAGCCTTCCTCGCTTTTTCGAGTGACGGGCTATCAACCACTTCTTGAATCCTTTCTGCAGGTCACGCAACTCTTCGCGCACTTCGGCCTAACGACCGATGCACTTCCTAGCCATGCCAATCATTCGTTCCCAAGAAGGATACTCGGGATGGACCTGGTCGTGAAGCAAAGGCCCCTTATCTCAATCGAAGTCCGATGCTCGCGTGTTAGTCTTGAAGCAGAGAATCCTTACGGTCATTGATGATTCTCTAGAAGATGTGCATGGCAGACGGCGACAATCAACATCCAACTTCAACGGAAATCGCATTCAATCAGCGCCGCCCTCGCGGTCACAATGGTCGATCTCCAAGAAAGCCACAATCGGAGGACCAGGTCCCTCCTTCGGATTCAGGCGCCGGCCACTGGTATCGCATCGACCTACACATTCACACGCCCGCTTCAACCGATTACCAACAGCCTGAAGCAACCTTTCTCGACATTCTGCATCGAGCCGAAGATCGCGAACTTGATGTGATCGCCTTCACTGATCACAACTCAGTTCGCGGTTACGCGGGTCTCTGGCGAGAGATCGAAGATCTCGAGCTTCTCGAATCCTTGAACCGCCTCAGCCCCTCGGAGCGTGACAAGCTCGTCGAATACCGCCGGCTCCTCGAAAAGATCTTGCTGCTGCCCGGATTCGAATTCACGGCGACCTTTGGGTTCCACATTCTTGCGATTTTTCCCGAGAAAACAACGGTTCGCATGATGGAGCACATCCTGCTCACACTGGACGTGCCTGAGAGTAAATTCGGTAGCGGAGAAGTTGGCGCGACGACCGATGTGCTGCGATCGTATCGAGTTCTTGGTGATGCGGGTGCATTAGTGATCGGCGCGCATGTCAACTCGACCCACGGAATCGCCATGGTGGGACTCAATTTCGGTGGTCAAACGAAAATCGCTTACACACAGGACCCGTATCTCAATGCGCTAGAGGTCACTGATTTGCACCTGGGTGATCGAGCTCGCTCGACAGCACGCTTCTTCAATGGCACGAAAGCGGAATATCCCCGCCGAATGCACTGCATCCAAGGATCTGATGCCCATCGCATTGAGCGCGACATGAGTCGAGAGGCTATCTACGGGATTGGCGATAGACCAACCGAAGCGCTGATGCCCGTGCGCTCGTTTCAGGCATTGAAAGATCTCTTTTTAAGCTCCGAGTTCGACCGGACGCGACCGATATTCCCTATTACGTCTCCGGCAGACGAAATACGTATCGGTCAAACACAGGGAAATACGGTTTCGCAATCGTTTCACGAGCACCTATCAAACAAGCGATCAGGTTCGCGCGCAATTTTGATGGACGTCGCGGCGTTCGCGAACACGAATGGTGGAACTATCTTCATCGGCGCAAGCATTCATCAAAAGCGACCGATCGTCGGTGTGCCCAATGCGAGTTCTGCTGCCGAATCGTTGTCCGACCTACTTCGGACCGACGTCAGTCCAGCGCTTGATGCTTCAATCGACGCAATCGAGTCGGGCGGCAAGACGCTTTTAGCATTACGGGTGCCGGAAGGCGGCAACAAGCCGTATACACTCGCCCCGGGTCACATTTACGTACGCCGAGAAGGCAAGAGTGAAATCGCCAGCCGGGATGAAATCGTGCGCATGGTCAAGGCATCCGGGCAGGTTGTTCCGCCGGAACAGCGGCCCGCTCATAGAGAAGAGCGGATTCAAGAAGCCGCCGTGACCAGGTCTGAACCTCGCACGCCGCCTTCCATCGATCCTCCCAGTGAGACTGAAGCGACAGTGGTTGACGAACGAGAGTTCGACTCTGGTGCATTTCAGCACGCTCCGAGTTCTGGAGTGGAAATCGTTACCGTTGAGGAGGTCGAAGGAGTTCCGCGCTTCACAATTCGAGATTTGCGTCATCGCCGGCTCATTTCTGGCGTCAATCCCGACCAAGCGCGCGGAGTGTGGCGCGACGCGATTGATGATTGGAGACGGCACAAACCCGAACGAAACGACTTCCGATGGCGTGGTGACTTTGGCGTTCTCAAGCGGCACTTGACCGTCGAACGACTCGGTCGATACACCCTCGCTTGGCGATCACACGACGCTCTTCGCGTCTTTTACGCGGTGAACGAGGAAAGCATAAGGGGTCCGTGGAAATCACTTGTCGCGCAGCAACAGCGATCAAGAAAACCTGCTCCTGCAAGCTCTGAGGGTTCCACCTCCGACTGATCGTCTGTCAAAAGCAATCATATTGGATCTGTACTCAAGCGTGAATGAGAGGAGCCCTGGCCATTCGGCCAGGGCTCCTGTGTTTAACCAATCCGAAGGTAGGGCCTAGTGCTTGACGACGACAACGTCCTTGTTGAACCAAACTGGAAGACGTCCGGTCCATGGACCTTGCTTCGTTCCCTGAAGCCATGGCTTTTGGACATACATTTGCACCCAGTTGCCAAGTGGAACGTAGACGGCGTTTTTCAGCGCGAGTTCCTCGGCCTGCTTGTACTGGTCATTTCGCGTTGCTTCGTCCTTTTCGACGTCGGCCTTCTTGACGAAATCATCGAACGCCATTGAATCAGCGCCCGGATCGTAGTCACCAGTCTTCTTGAGCTTGCTGTTCCAGTTGAACACGCCCTTCATATAGCTCGACGTCGAAGCGAACACATCGCTCACGAGATGCGGTGTCTCAGTGACGTTCCACCACCAGATGACGTCGAATTGACGACCGCCGTTGTCCGTCTGCAACGACATGATCTGTTCCAGCGTCTTCGACGTGTCGTGGGTGATTTCCATCCCGATGTTTTCTTTGATCATGTCGAGCAATGCCTTCCAACGATCCTTCACATCGTCGGAATCTTCCGCAGGCTCATAATAGGTAATCTCAGGTAAGCCCTGACCGCCTTCGAATCCTGCCTCTTTGAGAAGATTTTTCGCCTCATTGACATCGAAATTGAGTCCATCCGGTAGTTCGTAGTTGCTCGTAGCTGAAACCACCGGTGGAGTGAACGCCGTTGCGGGCGCCCACGTCCCTTCCCAAATCTCGTTCGCCCACTTGTCGCGGTCAATCGCCATGGCGACGGCGCGACGAACGCGCACGTCATTAAATGGCTTCTGTTTAAAGTCCATTCCGATCGACTGGGTCGAGCCGTATGGCTGGATCTTGATGAGCTGCTGGGAAAGATCAGGATCGCCTTCGACAGCAGATTTGAGTGACAACGGAACGTCTGCCGAAATCGCCTGATCCTTCTTGTAGAGATTGAGCGCGGTGGTATCCGCGTCCGGGCCGCTCACGAATGGCCAGACGATCGTTTTCAACGATGGCGAATTGCCGCCGTAATGGTTTTTGTTCGGCTCCATCGTGAACTGCGTGCTGGGGTCAAACTCGGTGAAGCGCCATGGACCGGTGCCGGCATCCTTCAGTACGAAGTCCGTTTCCCCTTCAGCATCGAGCACCTTGGGATCAATAACACTCCAGACAAACGACGCCATGTATGAAAGGAAGAAACTGTACGGTTTGCCGAGCTTGACCTCGACGGTCGAATCATCGACCGCTCGAATGCCTAAACTGTCGCTCTTTTTGTTGATGTAATTGGCATAACCCTGAATTTGAGCCATGAATTGCGACATTGGGGAAGGACGACTTGGATTGAGGGCACGCTTCCACGACTTGATGAAGTCGTCGGCGACGACCTGATTGCCGCTCGCGTACTTGGCGTCACTACGGATCTTGAATGTGTAGACCTGACCGTCGTCGCTGACCGTATAGCTTTCGGCAAGATCGAGTTGGACCTTGGCGTTCTCGTCGTACCGGACAAGTCCACCCCAGACGTTGGGAAATGCGACCCAAAACGGACCCCAGTTCACCGTTTGATGGGGATCGAGGGTGACTGCCTGTCCAAACGGATTGAACGGCACGTTGATCGTCGCGTTCTTTTGCAGGTCTTGATCTTGATAACTAGCCAGCATTGACGCCGAACTGGATGGCGCCGCGGCAACCTGATCTACACCAAGTCGAGCCGTTGCGACCGCTCCCGCCGCGACAGCTGACCATCGTAGAAAGTCACGCCTTGAAACTCGTGGCGACGTGCTCCTCATGGTCTCGACGAGTTGATCCAACTCGCTTCGTTCCTCGTCTGTCAGCGGCAGCCGAGGATCGGAATTTGAAGTCATCTATCGAGCCTCCTCGCGGTCACAAATTGCACATCTAGGACCGACTTGCTTAGGTGCGTTTTTTCTCGAATCACTGGCCCGGATCAGGATTTATGTCACTTTGAACGTATCCCGAGGCCCTGAACTATTCGCCTGAAGTACGTACGCTAACACGGGCCTTTCCGGTTCCGCAAAGCGAAACGCCACTCATCCCGCAAAGACGCGCGATATCAGGGTCCCTGATCATCATAACGGTCAGATGAATCGAATGGTTACGGATCCGGGGACCTAACTCAAATCGTAGCTATATAATCGAGTACCAGCCACTTCGAGGTATGCCGCGAGCAAGTCGACGGTGTCGTTGATGTCCTTGATGTTCGACATCTCATTGACCGTGTGGACGTAGCGACACGGAATTGAAAGCGTAACCGCTGCCGACCCCCCACGGGACAATTGCATCGCCGAGGCATCAGTGCCGCCTCTTGGGAGAATCTCGAGTTGATAAGGGATGTTCTTTTCTTCAGCCACGTCACGAATATGGCGCACGAGCTTCGGGTGCGTAAGGTGTGAAGAATCGAAGATTTTGATCGCCGGGCCCTTCCCGAGCTTGCTTACCGCTGATTCCGCGCTGGCGCCTGGTATGTCCAATGCCAACGTTACGTCAAGAGCAATGGAGATTTCTGGTTCCACCGCGTAGGCCGCAGTCGTCGCACCGCGGACACCAACCTCTTCTTGGGTCGTCGCAACAGCAATGATCTCTGCATTTGTCGAACTCAACGCTCGAACAGCTTCGATCATGACGTAAACACCAACTCGGTCATCGAGCGACTTTGAAATAACGGTGATGTCATTTGTCTCAAGGGTTCTATCCATCGTGACCATATCGCCAATCTCAACGGACGACCTAACCTCGTCGACCGGCAATCCAAGATCGACGAAGTAATCGTCGATTTTCATTGATTTCGCCTCTCCAGGCTCAAGCAGATGAATCGGTTTTGCGGCGGGGAGAACGACGCCTCGAACAACTTTGCCGGCAAATCCATGCACAAGAACACGTTGGGCAAAGAGAGCGCGGGGATCGAATCCACCCATGTGCTGAAGTCGCAGGAACCCTTGATCATCGATGTGTTTGACAAGGAAACCAATTTCGTCAACGTCAGCCGCAATCATGACCTTTGGTCCGCCGCTGCTGTTCTTTACGCCAACGACATTTCCCATGATGTCGACGGAGAGATCGTCGAAAAGCGGTCTCATTTCCTCAATCACGACTGATCGAATTTGATCCTCGCGCCCAGGAATGCCCGGCGTCTCGCAGAGTCGCTTCAAGAGGTCAACATTGAACGTCGCCACAAACAATGCTCCTTGGTTGCCGCGATCAAGCGCAACGCAGCATTAAGATCGATTTCGGTTGGAGGATCGTAGCACAATGAAGGGTGAGTTCTCGCCGGAACAAAGGAAGCCGGACGGCGGGCGTCGCCGTCCGGCCCCTAGTTAGTCGTGTTCGGCTTCTAGCCGATCAGCAATAAAGCGCTCGTTCCCGCCATGCCATCCTTCTCATAGGTGACAATCGTCAGCGACTTGAGCGCATCCAGGTTGAGCTCCGGGGTTGGAGAAGCATCCGGGCTCGGCGTCGCAAAATAGTCTTCGCAAGCCTGGCCATCAAAGTCCTGGTCAAGATCGAAGCTGAATCCACCTTCGGCCTCGAGCTCGGCCTGAGCGTCCGCCTGGCTGCTGTAATCAGCGCACTTTTCTCCAGCGTCTGGGGTACTGCTTGAAGAACTCGCCGTAAGCGACCCTGTAAATGACTCGACCAGCGGAATTAGCTGAGCGGTGTCAACGTAGAGGACCGCCTGCGGATTCGCGGGAAGAGCGCTCAGCGCGGCCGAGAAACCGGCGCTGTTTGCGAGTGTATCCGTCGCGCCAGCCATGTAGGTATCAAGTCCAGTGCCGAGGCTGATGATCAGCTCGCCATTGACGACCCCATAGTCGAGAGTCAGCGGAAATCCGCTGCTTGAGAGATCGATCGATTGAATGGTTGATTCGCCAACCGTTTTTGTGGTGACGCTGAACTGACCGCTCGCGGCAGATTGCGCGAGCAATGAGATCTTCGAAACGACATCTTGAACGGCAGACTGATTATCGACTCCGCTCACGAACAAGATGCCGAGATTGGAGGGATCGTCCATGTTGGCGCCCCAAACAGCCAAACCGAACTCGCCCTTCAGTTGGTCGATCAGGTCAGTCTTGATGTTGAACCCAAAGACTGTCGCAGCTTGCGCGTAAATCTCGTTTTCATAATCTTCCTGCGACTGACCCGCTGTCGGTGTCGCGGCAGTGTCGATACCGAGAACGCCTTGCGCCAGAGCAAGCGCTACCGCATCAAGCACGCCTGTCTGGTTCACGTCGTTCCCATCGATGAGGAGCATCGTGTCGGCAGGAACTTTACCGGCCAAAGACGGCGTGAATCCGGACGTAGCGGGCATCGGCGACGATCCGTCCTCGTTGACCGAGAGCGAATCGAAACGAAATCCACCATCGACAGCATACGCGACGAACGCGGTGTATGCCTTCAGGAGGCTGATCGAAGAAAGCATTGCAGTGCTCGAGGCGTCTGCCGTCATCCCGGCAGCTTCAAGGGCTGGTCCATTGACGAACCCGAACGCGAGGAACTCCTGCGCAAGTTCAGGCTGGAGTTTCTTGAATGCATCGGTCTCGCTCAGTGGGGCGGTCTTGCCGGTCGAAACGTCGATGATGCCTTCAACATCCTCGACCGAGTTCCCGACTACCACGCTGTCGCCGACGAGAGCCTGCGCCGTGCCACTGTCTCCAGTTGATTCATCGGCAGGTATCGACTCAATCGTGACACCTTCGTAATCGGTCGATTCAACGGTGACGCCAGCATCTGTAGCGTCCTGTTGCAGGCTGCTTTGCGCTTCGGTCCAAACTTTCTGTGGATCTTTGGCGTTGATGATGGCCACCACGCCGTCGCTCGACCCAAGATCGGAGGCTGTTTGGCCTGCCGAGGTCGAGGAGAGTCCGCCGGTGAGGCCGGAAAGGTCGCTGGCTGTTTGGCTCGCGAAATCGACGTTGGTGACGACGATGCCGATCTCAGCGCCTTCGAGATCTTCTGGCGTAAGGGAGGAGGTCGAGTCAGAACTTGACGCGATCATATCCTGAAGAGAACCGAGGCCCAGGGTCTCCAGGAGCGTGGATGCTTTTTGCCACTGATCAGTTTGAGTATCGTAATAGACTGAGAGGTAGATCAGTGTTGATTCAGGAGCGAGAGCCGCGGTTGCAGTTGGAGTATCTGCAGCCCTTGCCGAAGAGACCGAAAACAATGCACCGCCAGCAAGCATTGCCATTAAGGTGAAAAGAGTCAGCGCCGCAATTACGGAGTGCCTCTTTGAGCTTTTTCCATCTCGACGAGTCATCGCATACCTCGCTTCCGCATGAAATCAATCTCCTTGTATTCAATTGATTCGGTCTAGACGTCGCATGTATCGACCACAGTACAGCGTCGAAAACCGAACAAACTGTAGGCGGCCCCTGACCGTGAGTCAATAGACGAAGTAGACCAAAAGAGTGTTGATCCGCAATATGAATACTGCATGAAGTTACAAAGGTAGAGGCAATGAACTCGACGATTACAGGTCAACCGCCCTGCAAGACAACGAAGGTTTTGCGATCTGATCGTGAAGGTCTAGCTCTGGATTTTCTCGTCGATGCCCGTCGCGATACCGAACACCACCATAAATAGAGCGGCGATCGCGAGGATGACCAAAATGAGAAACCCGATCATCAAGCCGGCTCGAATGATTGACTCAACAACGTCCATGACAGCCTCACTTGTCGGGTTCGCCGCGGAAGAAGATCCGAAGATATAGCATTATACGATGGCCATTCAACGCAAATCAGGGGCGGCTTGCGCCGCCCCTGTGACCCATGAGCGTGCTTTGTTACGCCACCATGGGCGCTTCGCTCATATTCGCGGTGAAGATGAGTTGGCCGTCTCGGGCGTCGACCAGCACTTGCTCGCCATCGTGCAATTCGCCACGAAGCACCTTCATCGCTAGTGGATCGAGCACTTCCTTCTGAATCAGTCTCTTCAGTGGTCTGGCGCCGAATACCGGATCGTAGCCGCGATTGGCCAGCCATTCCTTTGCACTGGGAGTGACCAATATTCCGACCTGGCGGTCTACCAATCGCTCCGCAACCTTGGCGATCTGAATATCGACGATCTCGCCGATCTGCTGCCGACTTAGCGCCGTGAAGATCACCACTTCGTCGATCCGGTTTAGGAATTCGGGCCGGAAGCTCGCCCGCAAAGCCTCCATGACATTGCGCCGCATTTCCTCTTGGCCCGCCTCAGTTACGCCAGAAATGTAGGTCGAACCAAGGTTGCTGGTCATGATGATGACGGTGTTCTTAAAGTCAACGACTCGTCCCTGACCATCAGTCAGCCGGCCGTCGTCAAGAATCTGTAACAAGACGTTGAAGACATCGGGATGTGCTTTCTCGATCTCATCGAAGAGCACGACACTATATGGTCGCCGCCGAACTGCCTCGGAGAGCTGTCCGCCCTCTTCGTAGCCAATATATCCAGGCGGTGCGCCGATCAGACGTGAGACCGTGTGCTTCTCCATATATTCCGACATATCGATCCGAATCATCGCTTGATCAGAATCGAAGAGAAACTCGGCCAAGGCGCGTGCGAGTTCGGTTTTCCCGACGCCAGTCGGTCCAAGGAAGATGAAACTGCCCAGCGGTCGATTCGGGTCAGAGAGACCAGCCCGCGAGCGTCGAATCGCATTCGCAACAGCTGAGATCGCCTCATCCTGCCCGATAACTCGAAGGTGAAGGCGATCTTCCATCTTGAGCAGCTTCTCGATCTCACCTTCCATCAATCGGCTGACCGGGACACCAGTCCATCTACTAACGACTTCGGCAATATCCTCCGCGTCGACTTCTTCCTTGAGCATCTTGCCCTTGGACTGAAGTTGCTCAAGGCGTCGCTCTTCCTCCTTAAGTTGCTCTCCGAGTTGAACGAGTTTCCCATATTGGAGCTCGGCTGCACGGTTGTAGTCGTACGCGCGTTGAGCTTGTTCGATTTCGATTTTCGTTTGATCCATCTGATCGCGAAGTTCGGAGATCGCTTGAATCGCCTGCCGCTCCTGATCCCACCGTGAACGAAGCGCATCGCGCTCTTCTTTGAGATCGGCGAGTTCGCGTTCGATCGCATCCAGTCGATCGCGCGACGCCTGATCTTTTTCCTTCTTCAGTGCCTCGCGTTCGATCTCGAGCTGCATGATTCGCCGCTCAGCCTCATCCAACTCTACCGGCATGGACGTGATTTCCATACGTAGTTTCGAGGCGGCCTCATCGACAAGGTCAATCGCTTTGTCAGGAAGGAATCGATCCGCGATGTAGCGATGGGACAATACCGCCGCGGCGACCAAGGCTGAATCGAGAATTCGAACCTTGTGATGAGCTTCGTACCGATCACGGAGTCCGCGTAGAATCGAAATCGTATCTTCGACTGTCGGTTCGCCGACGTATACAGGCTGGAACCGCCGCTCGAGTGCAGCGTCCTTCTCAATGTACTTTCGGTACTCGTCGAGCGTCGTCGCGCCAATCGCGTGCAGTTCGCCGCGTGCCAGCATTGGCTTCAGCATGTTCGAGGCATCCATGGAACCTTCCGCCCGGCCCGTGCCGACAACGGTGTGCAACTCGTCGATGAACAAGACGATTTGTCCGTCGGAGTCTTCGACTTCCTTCAGGACAGCCTTGAGGCGCTCTTCGAACTCTCCGCGGAATTTGGCGCCGGCGATCAGCGCTCCCATGTCGAGGGCGATGATGCGCTTGTCCTTGAGTCCTTCGGGAACATCACCGCGCGTGATCCGCTGCGCCAGGCCCTCCGCAATTGCTGTTTTACCAACGCCAGGTTCACCGATAAGAACCGGGTTGTTTTTGGTCCGGCGTGAGAGGACCTGGATGACGCGGCGAATCTCTTCGTCCCGGCCAATTACCGGATCGAGCTTGCCTTGTTCGGCGAGCTGTGTCAGATCCCGCCCGTACTTTTCAAGCGCCTGGTACTTGCCTTCCGGGTTTGGGTCAGTGACACGATGGGAACCGCGAATCTCGCGCAGGGCGGTCCTTGCCTTGTCGACAGTCACGCCATGCCGCTTGAGGAGTTCGACTCCCGGAGTCCGCTCCTGGGCCATCAAACCCAACAGGACGTGCTCGGTGCTGATGAACTCATCGCTGAGCTGGCGCGCTTCCTTCTCCGCCTGATCAAGCGCGCGCCTTACCGCCGCGCTGAGCGCCGCTTCGCCACTGAATTGAAGTTTAGGCAGGCGCTCTAACTCGGCGTTTAGTTCTTGCTCAATGACCGCTGGATCGGCTCCAGCCTTCAACAGAACCTGGGGAACGATACCGTCGGTCTGAGCGACGAGCCCATAAAGGAGTGCTTCGGGCTCGAGTTGCGCCAACCGCCGGTTCTCGGTTTCACGCTGAGCCGCGAGAAGCGCTTCCTGCGCTTTCTCAGTAAATCGTTGATTTGTCGCCATCTGGTCGTCCTTCGTAAAAAAGCGATTTTCTATTGGGGGATTATTGCGGTTCGTCTATATGACCGAGCAATCGCAAAAGCTGGTCGAACTGGATGGCCATCTGACCCGCGAGGTCCTCGGCGGAAACCGACTTCGTCGTGCTTCCATCTTGGCTGACCAGTTGGGCACGATCGCGCAATACTCGCAGTTTGTTCGTCAACTGAAGCGCAAGTTGTACGCCTGCAAGATTGAGCCCGCGGTCTTCGACCAAATACTTCACTTGCCGCAGCAATTCGATGTCTCGATCCGAATACAGGCGCAAGTTGCCAGAAGTGCGGGACGGAACGATGAGCCCTTCACGCTCGTACTTTCTTAACGTTTGCGGATGCATTTGAACGAGACGCGCCGCTACACTGATGACAAAGAGTGGTTCATTGATTCGCGTTGACATACCTTGCTCCCCATTTCGTCACGCGAATTATAAACCTTGATACAAACCGTGTCAATTCTAATGCGTGACCGGGGCGCGATTGTGATGAAAGCAGACGGAGATAGTCTGACGTGCTGATCTACGGACACCGAGGCTCGCCGGCAACGAGCTCCGAAAACACACTGCCGTCATTCGAAGAAGCTATCCGCGCCGGAGTCCATGGGCTCGAATTCGATGTTCGCGCGTCCGCCGATGGAGTTCCTATGATCCTTCACGATCGCGAGCTCGATCGGACTACAAACGGACACGGACCTATTGACGAGTTGCAATTGGAACTGATCCGAAATGCCGTCGCCAGTAACGGCGCTCAGATTCCGACACTTGACGAAGTTCTCGATCTCGCGGGCGGTAAGGTTCAACTCGACATCGAAGTGAAACAGGCCGGGATCGAAAAGAAGATTCTGGATGCTCTGGTCCGATTTCCGAAAGCGCAGTGCGTCCTCTCGTCATTCGACCCAGACGTTCTCCTAGCCTTCAAATCGCTTACCTCTTCTGTTGACCTTGTGGCGATTTCACCGTTCGCTTCCCGCGAGGTCGTCGACTTTGCGCGGCGGCTTGGCTCACAGTTCGTGGCGCTGATGGCCGATGCCTACAACGAGCAGAATGTCAGCTTGTTTGACGATGTTGGACTGAAGGTCATCGTTTGGACCGTCAACAACGTGGACGAGGCAATTCGAGTACGTGAACTAGGCGCGTACGGACTCTGCACCGATTGTCCGGGCGAGATGATAGAAGCGCTGCGAAGTCGGACCAGTGAATCTACAAGTGAAAGCGCGGCGCTCTAGAAGTTCTAGAGCGCCGCGAAATCTGAATGCCGTTCTTTGTTTGTTAGAGACCAGCAGCCCGCGTCAAAGCTCGTTTCGCATAGACCTTGACCAAATGCGTGCGGTATTCAGCCGAAGCGTAGATATCGCCATTGGTTTCGATCCCGTCAGTGGCTAGTTCAGCCGCTTGAGTGATCGTATCTGCGTTCAGTGGCTTGCCGATCAACGCCTGTTCCGCTGCCGTCGCGCGGGTCGCCTTCGTTGTCGCTCCGCTGATCGCAATCCTTGCCGACTCGCACGTCCCGTTGTTGATTCCTAGCACGGCAGCCACACCCACAACCGAGTAACCGGACGCGGGATGCGAGTGCTTTTCATAGGCCATTCCAACCTGGCCTGACGACGCCGGAATCGTAATCTCGGTCAGGATTTCGTTTTCAGCCAACGACGTAGTGAAGAGATCGACGAATAGGTCGTCGGAGCCAATCGTGCGCTCACCAGACGGTCCAACAGCCTTCACTGAGCCACCCAAAGCGAGGATTACCGCCGGAAAATCGGCGGCGGGATCTGAGTGGGCAAGCGAACCACCCAGTGTCCCCCGCGACCGCACCGCGGGATCGCCAACGACATTCGCGGCCTCTGCGATGATCGGCAAGGTCGTCTTGAGGTTTTCCGCGTCTTCGAGTTCACGATAGGTGGTTAACGCTCCTATCGTGACTCCGCCATTGACCGAAACGCCGCGAAGGCCATCGATGTGCCCGATGTCAACGAGGGCAGGCGGTACGGCAAGCCGGAGTTTCATTGCCGGCAGGAGCGACTGGCCACCGGCGATGATCTTTGCGTCAGGATGATCGCCGAGCAACTTGATCGCTTCGTCAACGCTTGATGCTCGGAAGTACTCAAATTCACTTGGAAACACCACATGCTCCTTCTAAGGCGTCTTCGCCTTTGTGTTCCTTATGCCTGTTGAATCGCGCGCCACACGCGCTCTGGCGTCAGCGGCATATCGATGTGTTTGATACCCAAGTGGGAAACCGCGTCGACTACTGCGTTTACTACCGCGGGAGTCGAGGCGATCGTTCCGGCTTCGCCGGCGCCCTTGACACCCATCGGATTCGTGGGCGAAGGCGTCACGGTCCGCGAAAGCTCATATGTTGGAACCATACTCGCCTTCGGGATGGCGTAATCGCTCATCGTTCCAGTGATCAACGTACCGTTCTCGTCGTATTGAGCGCCCTCATAAAGGGCTTGGGCCAAGCCCTGCGCAATACCTCCGTGGAACTGGCCGTCAACTATCAAAGGATTGACGATATTGCCGACATCGTCGACTCCAACGTATCGCTTCACGGCGACCTGGCCTGAGTCAACATCAACTTCGACAACGCAGATATGCGTGCCGAAGGGGAAGGTGCAGTTGGGCGGATCGTAATACGTCGTTTCATCGAGATATGGCTCCATGCCTTCCGGCAGGCTATACGCCACACTCGCCTGAAGCGCAATGTCTTGAATCGTCTTGGCCGCGTCGGGCGACCCTTTTACAAACGCTTTGCCATCCTCGTAAACGACATCTTCTGGGGCCGCTTCGAGCATGTGAGCGGCAAGGATTCGCGCCTTTTCTCTCACCTTCGCCACGCTCTTGAAGATGGCAGTTCCGCCGACGGCGAGCGTTCGACTGCCGTACGTTCCGAAGCCAAACGGTGTGCCCAGTGTGTCTGAATGCTTGATTTGTACGTCGTCGTAGGGAACGCCGAGTTCATCGGAAACGAGCTGCGCAAACGTTGTTTCGTGTCCCTGTCCGTGGGGCTGGGATCCTGTCGTCACGACGACCTTACCGGTTAAATGAACTTTGACGTTGGCGCTTTCCCAGAGGCCCGCGCCCCAACCTTCACCTGGCAGGCCGATCCACTTGGACGGAGCGACCCCGCAGACCTCGATATATGAGGAGAGTCCGATTCCAAGGAGCTTGTTGCTTCCTGCTTGGCGTCGCGGGGCCTGTTCCGCCCGCAGTTGGTCGTAGCCAACCGTTTCCAGCGCCTTAGCGAGAGCTGGTTCGTAGTTCCCGCTGTCATATGGGAGCATTCCGATCCCGGTGTCATAGGGAAACTCATTCGGTTGGATGAAGTTTTTGCGCCTGACTTCTGCTGGATCGAGACCTGTGGCGCCCGCGACGAGATCGCACGCTCGCTCGATGACGAACGTGGCTTCTGGACGGCCGGCTCCGCGATAGGCATCGACCATCGCAGTGTTTGTGTAAACGCCGGTTACGCCAACATGAACGCTTGGAATCTTGTAGCAGCCGGCAATCATTCGGCCGTACAGGGTTGTCGGAATTCCAGGAGCAATCGTCGAAAGATAGCCGCCGAGATTGGCAAACGTGCTCACCTTAAGCGCGGTGATCCTGCCGTCCTTCGTTGCACCGATTTCGATATCGGTTTGGTGATCGCGGCCATGAGTCGTAGAAAGATAGTTTTCGGATCGGTCTTCGCAGAATTTGACCGGTCTTCCAACCTTCTTTGCCAGCCATAGCACCATTGCCATGTCGTAATAGCAAAAGATTTTCGCGCCGAATCCGCCGCCAATGTCAGGCGAAATGACCCGCATTTTCTGCTCGGGGATGCCGAACACAAACGCTGTCAACAACAAACGCATAACGTGCGGCGCCTGTGAAGTGGCCCAGAGGGTGTAGTCTCCGGTTCCCGGATCGTATTGGCCAATCGCGCCTCGGGTCTCGAGAGGAGTCGGTATGAGGCGCTGATTGACGATGTGCTGGCTAATGCGAACTTCAGCGTTGCCCAGATCGGAGTCGAGCTCCTCGGCAGTCTTGCCGCAATGCCACTCCAAGACGACATTGTTTGGGGCATTTTCGTGAAGTTGGGGCGCTCCAGTTTCGGTCGCTTTCTTCGCGTCGATTACGACCGGTAACTCCTCGTATTTGACGTCAACTTCGGCCGCAGCGTCCGCCGCCTCATATTGGCTTTCGGCCACAACAACGGCAACCGCATCGCCAACATACATTGCTTTACCGACCGCCAGAACACGCGGAGTATTGACGTTGTTGGTCACGCCACCCGCTTGCCATGCGCACGGAAGGGGATTTAACTCAAGGAAATCTTCGCCAGTGAAAACTCCCAGAACGCCGGGCATTTGCTTCGCTCGGCTTGTATCGATCGATTTGATGGTGGCATGGCCGTAAGGCGAGCGAACTACCGCCGAATAGGACATGCCGGGAAGCTTGACGTCGTCGAGAAATGAAGCAGCGCCGGTGATCAGACGCGGGTCTTCACGACGCTTGATTGGCTTGCCAACGATTTTTTCAGGGGCTTCGGTCGTCGCAACCATGCGCGTTCTCCTTAGCCAATTCGCATTCGGACACTGACGCCTGCCGTCCTCTCGGGGACGAAGCCGCGATCTAACCGTTCGCCGGAGCGCTGCCTAGCTTGTCGGCCGCGTATTGCACGGAGCGCACAATGTTTTGGTATCCGGTGCACCGGCACAGATTGCCCTCGAGCGCGTGACGAATCTCTTCCTCAGAAGGATGTGGATTGCGCTCAAGAAGCGCGACCGACGACATGATCATGCCGGGAGTGCAAAAACCGCACTGGAGGCCGTGCATTTCCCAAAAGCCTTCTTGCACGGCGTGCAGCTGACCGTTTGGCGCCAAGCCCTCGATCGTCGTGATTGTTGAACCATCGGCCTGGGCAGCGAGGACGGTGCAACTCTTGACCGGTTGGCCGTCCATGTGAACGACGCAAGCGCCGCATTGGCTTGTGTCGCAACCGACATGAGTTCCGGTTAGCCCGAGATTTTCGCGCAGGAAATACACGAGGAGCAGGCGGGGTTCAACCTCCGCGGAGTGAGCTTGACCATTGACTGTGACAGAAATCGCCACTTTGGCCGGCGCAGTCGATGTACTCGCCATGCGGGTTCTACTCCTTTCGGATCCTACGATCGACCGCTCGAACGGTCGACATCACTATTGAACTCGCGATCATCCGGACGATGGGTCGATGTAAGCGCATTTTCTGAACGAGGCTGCCAAAGAGCTAGTGCTGGCTAGATCGCTCAAACGCGCACTATTCCATCTCCGTGAGCGGCGTGAGTATATCGCTGTGTGACCGCATTGTCTTTGCCAGTTTCCGCAAGCAGCAACTTGGCAGAATCAGAACCGCGGTCCATCAAGCAATAAAATGAGCCAACATTCATTCCGCGGCCACGAATCGAGTTGGAATCTAGGTGGACAATCCCGGCTGGGGCTGGATGCTTGAAGTCGAAAGACTCTCTTCTGTCTGCTCTTCAGCGCGACCAACGATCGCTTCGGTGACAATCCGGCGAGCTTCTGCCTCAACCCGGGGAGCGATCGTTGCGCCAGCCCGCGCGAGTTCCTGTAACGCGCCTGTGAAATCTGGAATCGGCGGTGTCATAGGGCCAACGAGGTCGCGTAGCTGCGCGCGATACCAGGCGCCGAGCCTACGTCGAATCTGGTTCGTGGAAGGAGCTTCGACGCCAAAGCGTTCTGACTCGCGCGCAATAATGGTCCTCAATTCTCGTGTCAAGATCGGCAGACCCGCGACCTGCTCGACAGACGCGCGCTCGGCCCGAACTATTTGAACCTCGGCGTCCCAAGTCCGCAACAACTCGATGGCAGAATCAACTGAGTCGACCCGAAGCTTTGCATCTTCGGCAACCGCTTCAATATCGACGTCAACCTGATCGTTGAACAATAAAAGGGGTTTGACGGAATCGAGCCAACAGCCAATCGCCGCGCGACTCAGGCGGAAGTAATAGAGTCCAGCGAGCAAACTTTCATCGACATCTACCGGCAGGCCGTCGACGGACGCCAAGGTCGGAATCAAAGTCGCGCCTTCGATGCATGAAAAAAACGCCTTTGCCGAGACTGAAATAAGTATCACCTCGTCGCGGCGGACAGTGACTCTCGTGATGCCACGGCCTCGTTCAAGCATCGTGTGGGTCAATGGGAAATTTGGACAAAGAAAGACTCCGGGGACAATCTGAAGATCTTCGGGAAGGTGACCTGTTAGAGGAGTCAGCAGGTTATCAATTGCAAGAAGAGCATCCACGACGCCTGGACTAACTTGCTTCGATCGCGCGGTCTCGACGGAAAATTTGGCGTCTGCCGCCTGAATCACCGGCAACCCATCTCGTCGTCCGAGCAACAGGAGATCAGGATTCTGCAGGCCCCGCTTCGAGGCAGACCGCGCGATTTCAGGTCGCGCATCGAGCCGAGCAACGCGCTCAACTTTAAACGGCTCGTTGGAGCCATCTGGCACCGGCGACGCGTTGCCGCACCAAGCGTCGGCCCACTCCGCACAGAGATCGGCCCACCGATCTCCTACTAATCCACTCGCGCCTCCCCGGTCGGCCAGCGCCATGACTTCACGATCAAGGACTGCGGAAATGAGATCGCCGCCAGGGAGCAGCGGTGACCGTACCAAACGGTCTTCGGACACGCGGTTTCCTTCCAAACTGACCCGGTTATTCTTCGACTCTGGGCATACGCCACCAGAGCGACAGCCTCACATAATGCTGAAAGCATACCAGTCCTCGACGTCAGGACGTTGTCGACTGAATCCGACAACTCGCCGTCGCACGTTGCCGAACGCCGCCGGCTCTGCTACAACCGCCGATGCGGCGGAATCAAGATGAAAAGGAAGCGCCTCCGGCCAGAACTCCGGCGGTGTGCGGAGACTACCGATGCTTGAGACAACATCCCCCGGCCTCATCGAGGCTATTCAACGAAGCGAATCTGCAACCGGCGGTGAGCTCGCGATCGCGATGCTCGAAGCAAATGGCGTTGAAGTCGTGTTTGGAATTCCCGGAGTGCACACGCTCGCACTTTATGATGCGCTCCACGCGTCGAACATCAAACATGTACTGGCTCGGCACGAGCAAGGCGCCGGGTTCATGGCCGATGGTTATGCTCGCGCTTCGGGTCAAGTTGGCGTTGCGGTTGTCATCAGCGGCCCTGGACTGACAAATGTGTCGACTCCGATCGGCGAGGCATACACCGATTCATCGCCGGTCTTCGTCCTCTCGGCAAACAACCCCAGACCTTACATTGATGACATGCGCGGAAGCTTGCACGATCTCAAGAATCAACTCGGCGTGATGTCGGCCTTAACCCAATGGAGCGCACGGGCTGAATCTCCCGAGGACGTTCCGGCGCTCATGGCGGAGGCATTTCGCAGGCTGCAGAGTCGCCGACGACTGCCCGTTCACGTTGAAATCCCAACCGACGTTCTTGATGAGCCAACCAGCTTTGTCGACCTTCCGCCGGGTGCGCAGCGCCTCAGGTTATTGCCTGACCCCGCTGTATTGCAGCAAGCGGCCGATCGCATTCAGCAATGCGAGCGAGTCGTTATCTACTGCGGTGGCGGCGCGGTTCAAGCCGAGGCGAAGGAATCGATCATTGCCCTCGCCGAGCGACTCGGCGCTCCAGTCATCACGTCGATCATGGGCAAAGGAGCGGTTCCAGAAGATCATCCATTGGTCATCGGCGCCCTTTGGTCGCATGGAAATCCAGTTGACGATCTTCTGCAGCGCGCGGATTGCATGTTGGTCTTCGGCTCGAAACTTGGCGAGCAGGCGACCGAAACATTCAAAATGCGGCTACCACAAGAGCTCATCCGGGTCGATGTTGATGGTCGAGAATTGTCGCTCAACGCTCGCCCCTCCGTCGGGATTCTCGGCGATGCGCTCCTGGCCACTGAAGGAATCGAGTCACTCCTCGGCGGCGCCGGGTACACAACAAAGGGCTTCAGCCACGACGAAGTTGCGCGCGCCAAATCTGCCGCCTGTTCAAATTGGTACGGCAAGGATCGCTTGCCGTACATTGAAGCGCTTCGCCGGGCAATTCCAAGAGACGGCATTGCTGTGTTCGACATGACGCAGATGGCATACGTCGCGGGCGGTCTTTACCCAACCTACGAGCCACGAACCTTCATGTTCCCGAGCGGATTCGGGACGCTCGGGTTCTCGCTCCCGGCCGCGATAGGCGCGAAAGTCGCGCGCCCTGAGACGGCGGTCGTCTGTATCATCGGCGATGGCGGATTTCAGTTCACCATGGCGGAACTGGCCACAGACTGTTCAGTTCCGGCAAGGCGTGCCGATCGTGATCTTCAATGACTCAACGTACTCCGCGGTCAAATATGCTCAGGCTGAGTCCCGCGGCAATAGATACATCGGCGTTGATCTGGTCAATCCAGATTATGTCGAGTTAGCCAAAGCGTACAAGGTGCCGGCAGTCCGAGCGGAATCGCCTGAAGCAATGGAAGCGGCGATTGTCGAGGCGATTGATCGAGATTTGCCAACGATTATCGACGTCCCAATCGTTCCATGGCATTAGATCGATAGAATCGATCGGGGCGATGAGGAGGTTTGCTGTCCTTTTCGTCGCGTGGTCAATCGTTGCGGCAACATAAGGAAAACAGCCAGAATTAAGCCCACAGCAGCCATTACGCGAGCTAGCCAGTCCCAGCGATCGACGACATAGTGGAGCTCGACGTTTGTTTCGCCGTCCGAAATCGGGACAGTCATGTAGCCGTCGTCGGTTTGCGTGATCGGTACTGAGTCTCCATTGACCGTCGCGGACCACCGAGGGAACCAATTTCTGCGAATGCGGGCTGTTTCAGAAGAGCCATCTCCACTTGCTGTAAATAGTTGATTTTCGATGGTTAAACTCGTCGCGTTCTGATTGTCGAATGTGACGATAGTCGTGGGATTGCGGACGAGATAGACGTCGTACTCACCCTTCTCAACCGATTCCAAGAGCGAGGATGATTCGGCGGCCGAGACCGCTTCGCCTGTTACCACGATCGCCCCAATCCCGTGTCGCTCAAGATATTCCTGGTTGATCGTCGAGTCGTCGCTGAGGTAGGCATGTTCGGTTTTCGGGTCGTAGTCGCCGTAATGTTTGGTTTGCCAGTACCACAGCCAGTCGTCGTAGAAGAATGGCCGATCGCTCCACATCGGCGCCCAGAGTCCATCGTGCCACGACATATGCGTCCCAAGCACCAATACTGCTGTGCCAGGCGGCGCATTATGGTCAGCGGTCTTCACGGCCCGTTCTAACTCTGCCATTTCGGGCTGCGCGGTTGAAGGAATTTCGTAGAGCCCGCGATCAGTTTGCGGAATGAAGCTCGGGGGAGAAAGCACGTAGAGGAAGAGCACTACTCCACCGGCGGCAACCATGCCTAAATCCACGACAACATTGGACGCTCGACCCATAGTCCATCGAAGCAGGTCGTACACCGCAACGGCGGCCAGGTACATCACGAGATACCGTTGAAACGGCATCAAGCGCGTCGTTTCGAGTTGTTTGACGAGCGTTTTCGCAGCAGAGTCGGTGCTGAGATAGCCCGTGATGAAGACATAGGTGATGAGCGTAATCGCCGTCGCTCTCGTCACTGGCCTCATTGGTACGGCCAACGCCGTGCCAACCCCAACCAACCCGAGACAAAAGATCGGTCCCGAGACTGCTTGGATCGACGAATGCCAGAAGTCGCTGAGACTCGTGTAACCCGAGTAATGCACGAAGTAATAGAGATCTGAAAAACGTAGCAGCGACAACAACTCGGGCGCTGCGAGTAGTCCCGCGATCGCGCATATCGATGTGACTCGCAACACAATCGCAAGGAATTTCGGCCCAGCAGGCAACAGAATGGCCGCCAATGTGACTCCAACGCAGATCGTCGCTAGCGCGATGAGCGATCGGGGATTCGAAAATATCGCAAAGGCGGAAAAGAGGGCCGCGACCGCTGCTGAGCGGCGATCGCCGTTTTTCACGAAACCCATCATGGCGGGAAGCACAAACAGCAACGACACGTTCGCCGCGACATTTGTGACCAAGCCCCACATGGCGAGTTCCATGTAACCACCAGACCACCACCATCCACCGATGGCGACGTGCCCTGCAAAAGCGAGGAGGGCGATCCCTGGCGTGAGTTTGTCCCGGCGACAGATAGCGAGATATGCGAGTCCGGGCAAGAGGAAGATCAAAACGATCGTCAGCTTGTGAACAACGATGATTGGCAACGAACCGAGGAGCAATCCCCACAATCCGACTTCGAGCCATGCTACTCCGAGCGGATAAAACTCGAGCTGGATACCCGCCTTGGTGGTTTCCAATCCAGCGCAGGATGTGACCATCGGCGAGCGATCGACGTAGGGTCTCTGCTCGTGATGCATGAAACGGGTGATCGACCGTTGCGTAACCGACGGGGAGACGTATCGACGAGCCATCTGGCAACGAAACAGTTTGATGCCAATGAAACGCGTCCATGCGGCTCGCGACCCAGACCCCAAGCACCACGAAGAGACCAATCCATATCCACGTCGGCAGACTCGACGATTGTTGAGGACTAGGTGGGGAGATACCTTGTGTTTCTTCGGTCACGCTCGTTAGGCTCACTGTCCGGTTTCGAACGCGGGAAGTTCCGTGGCGAGTGGTTGATCTGTGCTGTCAAGCTCGCTTGAGGTCTCTGGTTGGTCGTTTGTCGCCATGAGCGCGAGCCAAATGCAACCAAACGTGCCAATGACAATGAGCACCATCGAGACATCGAAGATGATGCCAAGAATCGTCGGATGGGCAACGTCCGGAAGATCATTGCGAAGCCGGCGCCAGACATCAATGACTCTCATTTTTCGGTCGATTTGGTCAAATGGATGGACCGTCAAGCGAACAAGCAAGACAAATGCTGCCAGTCCCACGGTCACGAGAATTCCAAAGAAGATCGCGCTCGGCGTGAGCCTTGAGAGCGAGGCAGAATCGGTCGGCTTGGTGGCAACAGGTTCCCGCGGAATTGGCTCGACAAATTCGATTGGTTCAGTTTCATCGAGGTCGGGCGGTGTTGCGACCGACTCGGCGATCAGATCGTCGGTCTCCCCATTGAATTGAGGATTTTCGGTGTTGTTGTCAGTCATCGCCCTCACTCACGCCGGCAAATGCCAAAACGGAATGACATAGACCGTGTAGATAACGAGATTCGTTATGACGAGCCCCGCAACGATTCCGGCTTGCCCTAGGACCAACCGCTCTTCCGGAATGACGACGCGTAGTCCGAGCATCAAGAGAATCGCCAGAGCGTTGATTGCTGGGAAATAGTATCGCGCCTGAGTCAAACTGAATCGCGTTCCAAACTGCACGATAGCGAGATATGCCACGAGGAACGTGAAGCCCATCAATGCAACTGACCACGCCTGCCACAGAGCGAGCACGAAGACTGATTGGGAAGAAAGCTCGCCGGCAGGAGGGGTTCGGTCGATCCTCGCTCGAAACGGATAAATGATGAGACCAACCAATCCAACAGCTGTTGGTATCGCAAGTATCACGAGGAACGCGTTGCTCAACTCGATCAAGCGCCACCCGAATTCGCCCCAGGTTTCTTGCCAGCGGTGCCCAACGAAGTCCGCGTTGAAAAGCAGATTGAAAAACGAACCTTTCGGCTTGTTCCACGATCGTTGCAGAAACTCGAGTTGCGGAAGTCCGCTGAAGTTCCCATAGGTGTGATAGAGAAACGCATACCACGGCGAGGCGATCAATCCCGCGATAACCGCAGATAAAGCTCCTCTCACGATCCAAATACGGTAGTTTCGCCATCCGCATCCGACGATCATTGCGGCGGCGATGATAACGGTCATCGTCGAAGCGGTACTTTTTGCCAAAAGCGCTAGCCCCAATGTCGCGCCGATCATGACGCACAACTTGCTGCTGAAACCTCTGCGCAATCCGATGACGAGTTCGTAGAGGATCAAACTGCAGAGCGCAATGCTAAGCATGTCGTTGTTCAGCATTGCCGATTCATATGAGACCTGAGGCTGCCATGCGACAAATGCAGGCACAGTAATCATGAGAAATCGATCGCGAGGAAAGATCTCTCGAACGAGCAAAAACGAGAGCAAAACGGTCAGCATGCCGAACGGAATTGTGAACGCGCGCAAAACGTAAACCTGGAACGCCGGCGATCCCCCTTTGATGACCCAATAAACCGGACTCATCAGCAAGTAATAGAGCGGCGGATGGTTGGCAGCATATTGCATGCCGACCGGATAAATGTTGCCATCTTCAAAGATGGCCACTTGGGGAGGATTTGCTCGATACCCCTCATCAGCGGGATGACATGGCAACCAGGAGAGCGTGTAGTAGCAGTACCGATAAAGCTCTGGCGGCAACCTGTCCTTGTTTAGGACGGGAATGCGATGTTCCGTGGCGACCGTTCGGAGATAGGCGTAATGAGCGACTTCATCGTGGCCAGTAAATGGGGGAAAGAGCACGACACTGAGCGCTTCTTTCCCCACGTAGGCGATCATCAAGGCAAAGAAGAACTGCCACACAATCGGCCAACGCCGAATTGCTTTCCACTTGGAAAGCGCCCCACCTCTTGCGAGCGTGGGGCGCGATTGTTGAGGAACCGCAATGGGTGCTGTCGCCGGCTCTGCGATCGTCACTGCTGATTGAGACGCTCCGCGTAAAGGAGACTAATTGCCACTTGCGGCGCCGACCGGCTCATTCACTCGCTTGATTTCGTGATACTCCTGCTCTGCATTCACCTGGTCGAGATCGTGGTGCTCGCCCAGCACGTTCTTTGCCGCCAGGAGACCGGTTTCGATTGAGTGATCGGTATTGTTGTAACGGAATGTCCCGTACCGGCCGATGATCTGCAGGTTATCCAGGGAATAAACAAAATCCTTGATCTTCTGCAGAGGCTCTTCGTATCCGATCACGTATGCCGGATACGATCTTGGCGCACGAATCGTGAATCCGCCGATAACCTCTTCAGGCGAGATGAAGCCCATGTCGTCGACGAGGTGCTTGACCGTGCGTTCGACCAACTGCTCTTCCGTCATATTCCAGACTTCATCGCCGAACGAACAGAAATACTCGACCACAAGTGAAGTGAGACTCGGGTCGGGAACCATCGTCGGGCTCCAATTTTTCGGCTCGTGGAATCGACCAAACAGGATATTGCGATCGTGGACATAGAGCCACGTGTCGTGGGTCACTTGTGGCTTCTTGAGCATCAGATTGACGGTAATCACATTGCGAAACGTTAGCTTGTCCGCAGCCTCAAGAACGTCCGGCGGCGCCGGGGGGTCGACAATCTTGGCCAGCACCGTTAACGGGATCGACGAAATAAAGCTCTTCGCTTCGATTCGCTCGGAACCTGCGTCGGCGCCAACGGTCACCGCGACGACTCGATTTCCTTCGCGGTGAACCTTCTCGACCCCAGCGCTGAGGCGAACCTCGTTCCCCATGTCGGATATAGAGTTCGCCATCCGTTCAGAGAAGCGACCAAATCCACCGCTTGGATACATGAATTCGTCGATCAGGCTAACGACCTTCCCTTTCGAGGGCACGACCGCGTCCTTGATCGCTGTCATCAGCGACATTCCCTTCGTCCGCTGATTGACCCAATCACCGCTCATCTGATTGCAAGGAAGACCCCAAACTTTCTCCGAGTAGCGTTGAAAGAACAACTCGTAGAGGGTCTGACCGTACTGGTCGATATAAGCATCTTCCATCGACACAATCGGTTCCGGGCGGAAGCGATGGCTTAACCGCGTCGTGCCATAACTTGCCACGGCTTTGGTCGCGGTAACCGGACCGATCGCTTTGAGTGCATTGCTGATCTTGAGAGGATAGTCAACGTAGTGGCCGTCGAAATAGATGCGGCTGATGCGGTTGACCCACAACAACTCTTCGGCGACGACCTCTTTGAAGATGTCGTTGAGTTCTTCGTTCTTCGTAAACCAGCGATGGCCGCCGATGTCGAATCGAAATTCGCCAAAGTCAGTCTCTTTGCGGATGGTCCTGGCGAGACCACCAACAAATGGCGCCCGCTCGACAACCAGCGCTTTCTTGCCATGCTTGCTGAGATAGTACGCCGAGCAAAGTCCCCCAGGTCCAGCGCCCATTACCAACGTCAAATCGTCAGAAGTCGCTGCGGGTGTATTGCCATTCGACGGGATTTGCATTGGTGGAGGATCCTTCCTCGGAACCGCGATCGCTAACGCGAAATCCAACCGATCAGAAGAGTAAACGATGCAATGTGCTGTTGGGATTCGACGTTGAACCGCCTAACATGACCGCGCGCCGACCCTTCCGGCGCACTGATCGCCATACTGTATACCACCCACATCTGACTGGCGCCAACGGCCTCACGACGCATTGCGTAATCGAGCCAGACTGAGCATCGCAGCCTTGGTCATCGCCGAAACGAGCCATCCGACGGTGAAGAGAAACCCGACCAGTGCGATACCAAGTAAAAATCGCATGAACCATGCCGCGCCCTGTCCTGGTGGATTTCGCAGGAATGCGGCAATGACGGCTGCGCCCCGTTCACGCGAGTAACTCTTGATGCTCCACACGTTGATGACATCATCCAAATTCCGCGGCCCTCGTTCAACCCACACGTAGTATGTTTGACCCTCTGAATCCCCAATTGGATCAAAGTCGAGCTGAACGAACGGATCACTGAACGCCCCTTTTTGGTGGAAGATTTTTTCAGCAGGAAATTGCACGTGAAGGACGCGGACGTCTTGAGCCCCGGCAACTGCGGGGTGAATATGAATGGTTAAATCGTAGTCAACCCCAGGAGTGTAGGCCCGCAAATCGAGATCGACGCGATTGAAGTCCGCGTAATTCGCGGTGACATACCCGCCCGTGACGGCAATATCTCGATCAAAATCGACTGTTTGGCTAAACCCGAATCTCGCGCTGTGCCTGATCTCAAGCGGGACAAGCAACCCGACACCGATAACTAGGAGAACCGCGACCAAGCCCAGCACGCGTGGCAGCCAGATGTGTCCCATCACTTCGTCAGGACGGTTGCGCTTGAAACGCCATAGTAGAACGGAATTAGAAATCGAATCGCGATCACGACGTTAAGAAGGACCAAGGCAATGACAAAGAGTGGCGCCAATCCGGGTCTGCCGCGAACTGGCGCCCACTGCGCGAGCCCAAACACGCTCAGCAAGGCAAAGCCAATCATCGCCGGAAAAGCAAATCGAGACTGGGTGAATTGGATCGTTCCGATGTAGAGCACGCCCAGGATCAGCAGCAGCACCCAAAGCGTAACAATCACAAGCGCCCTTGCTTGAAACGATGTCACCAGTGCCGGACGATGCCGAATTGCCCGCCAACCAGTGCGAACCAGAAAGAACACGACGCCAAGCACGGCGACAGCCCAGGCGTAATAGATGACGTGGTAGGTCCCCGGGTCGAAAGGAACTAACCTCCACCCGTAGTTGCCCCAGAAATCTTCAAGGCGTCCTCGCCAAAAGGTCGAAGAACGAACCATCGCCGTGAAGCTCGAAGCCTGATCACCATATTCAGGAATGTCATGAAGCCGCCTTGCACCCGTGGGATCGCCATAAAGAACATATGAGCGAATGAACCATGGTGCGGCGATCACGAGCGGCGCCACGCACGTGCGCGCCACCGCCGAGACGAGCCAGTGCCATGATCTCCTTTGATCTCGCCAAACGAGCAGTAAGCAGAATGCGATCAACGGCAATGCAAACCCAAAGCTCGTTTTTGTCCAGATTCCAAGGCCGGTGATCAATCCCAGCACGTACTGCTGCCGGTTGGTGTAGCCGCCGGTCAGCCATCGAAGTAAGCAATAAAGAAGCAGCGAGAACAGCAGAATGACTTGGATATCATGGTTGACGATCGCAGCTTCGAGAGAAAATTGCGGCTGAAAAACGAGAAAGACTGGAACGCCTGAGCGAATGAATAAATCATCGGGAAACACAAGCCGCGCGATGAGGTAGCCAAGCCAAACAATGGCTACGCCAAAGATCAACGAAATCATGCGCAGACCGTAGAGCTTGGTCGTCGGCGATCCCGGAATGAGCCAGTAGAACGGAACCATCAACGCGTGGTAGAGAGGTGGCTGAATGACCTCGGCGTTGTTTGGGAAATTGGCAACGTAGAGTTGCCAGGCGTTCGCAGACGCGGGTAGCTGAACCTTGCCTACTTCGCCGAGCCCTTGCCCATGCGCAAGCCGGTCGATGTAGAAAAAGTGATCGACTTCATCATGACCAGTGAACGGTCCGATAATGAAGACAAGCAGAAATCCCTTTAGGCAAAAGAGCAAGAGAAGTGGAATCAACCACGACGAGTCTTCCGCAGCGGCGTTCCGCAACGCTCGCAAGGGGAGTCGCCATAACGCCGCTGACTTATCTCTGTTGAACGTCGCGCTCGAAGTCGGCAACACGAGCGACTGCTACTGCTACCGACGCCAGGTAATAGCGTTATTGAGGCTGAAGTTCCAGATCGCTGCCAGGCCCGCTCCGACGAGATTTGCGACGAGGTGGTGCATGCTGGTGTGATGCACCAGGAGGCTGAGCACTGCCACATTGATCAAGAGGCCCCCAGAGTTAATCGGGAAATAGAGCATGACCCGATGAATGATCTTTCCACCTCCCCGATCATGCCAGGTCCAGTGCTCGTTGAGGAGGAAGGTGACAAACATCGAAATGAGGACCGCAAACGTCGAAGCGATAGTGATTGTGATTGAGGCGAGGTCGTGAAAAGCGAAGAGACAGACTTCATTTACCGCGAGACCTACAGCGCCAACGACGAGAAACTTCTGAAATCGCTGGGTGACTGTCCAAAGGCGGACGGCCGGTTGTGGCCAGCTCTCCGTCGACATCATCGGTTGGTCTTCGCCTCCAGGTTGCGGGCCTAGGAAACGCAGCTTGCGCGGCACGATCCCAGACTGTCGATCCCCACGACTTCGCGAAACATACCATGCTCATACCGAAAAGTAATGACGCATGATTGTCAATTTCTCGCTACATCGTGCACAAATGTCTCATCGATGCTCGGAACGAGCTTCTTCAAACGACTTGCGAACACTCTTGCCGGTCTGATCAAGCAGCTTCTCAGCGTCAGCCTCAAAACGAGCGAGCCGGTCCTCGGAAGATTCTCCGGCTCGCGCGGCGCTAAACGCTTCCTCTTCGGCTCGGATTTCGGACTTCGTTTGGCTTACCTTCTCCCGCGAGTCCTTGTATGTCTTTTCGTTTTGCTCTTTTTCGTGGACATGCCGATTTTGAGGGTGATGAAAGGACATAGTGATCCTCCAGGTCGCCGCCGCAACTCAGAAGCACTCGCGACGGGCACCATTACAGCACGACTCATGCCAGTTCAATGGCGCCTACGGCGTCGCGCGTATCTTGCCGAGCAATTCGGTGTAGGCAGCCTTCAACTGATCGTCAGTCGAACCATCGAGCTCTGCCTTGGACAGACGTGGATCGTCTTCGGGCTCGAGATCTTCGCCATTCGTTGGCATCGCGATCGCCACGTCCGGCTCAACGCCTTTGTGCCATGCCAGAACACCCTTCGGCGTGAGCCAGAACTGAGTGCCGATGACCGCGATCGAACCATCATCCAATTGGAACGGCGTCAGAATCGTTCCAGTGCCGAACGTCTTTTCACCCATCATCTCGGCGCGTCCGTTGTCGCGAAGCGATGCAGCGACGATTTCCGAGGATGAGGCGGAACCTTCGTTGACGAGGACGACCATCGGCAGATCAAGGCCGAGTCCTTTGCCGAGCGTTTTGACCGCGCGTTGATCTCCGCTTCGATCTTGAACCTTGTAGACAGTCTTGCCTTCTGGCAAGAACTGACTGGTGACTCCTATGGCCTCTGCTGCCAAACCACCGGGATTGCCGCGCAGATCAAGCACATAACCCTGTGCGCTGTTGGCGGCGGCATCCTGCAGCGCTTCCTTGACTCCGTCAGTCGCGCCAACTGAGAACTGATTGATTCGAATCCACTCGATGTGATTCGGAAGCGTTCCGTACGTCACTGGCTTGATATCAATCGCAGCGCGAGTGAGCTCTACAGTGAACGATTTATCTTCTGTCTGATGCTGAAGGGTCAACGTTACCTTCGTGCCTTCGTTGCCCCGCAGGAGGGATGAAGCGTCGCTTGATGTCATCCCCTCAGTTGATTGTCCGTTGATCTCAAGAATCGTGTCGTGGGCTTTGATACCCGCCTTTTCAGCTGGTGAATCATGGATTGTGTCTGCGATGACCGGTCGACCCGACGCGAAATCAAGTTCGACGCCGATTCCGACGAGCTTGCCGCCGATGTAGCTCTTGTACTGGGCCGCGTCAGTCGGATCCAGAAAAGTAGAGTGTTGAGTGTCGCCCAGCGCATCGACCATGCCTGACGTTGCAGCATAGATGAGCTTGGAATCGTCGATCGACTTTGTATCGACGAAGTTGTCATGGATCAAGTCCCAAGTCGTCTGAAAGGTTTGGAACTCCGGAAGCTCGGTGAGCGACGAAGACGCTCCGGCGTCAGAACCACCGTTCCAAACAAATCGGTCAACGCCCGCGCCCGCACTGAACGTCAAGACCAGCACCAACGCAATTGCTGCGTTGCGAAACCGACCGAGCTGTGCTTTGTCGCGGAACGACCGGGGAGTCTCGGCCGTCGATTGGTCACTTGTTTGCAATTGATCGTCGCTCGTCACCTGTAGTGCTCCTCACAGTTGAATGAACTGCCTAATTCGAGCAAACAACCCCATTGTTGTCGCCTCGAATTGGCACGTTTTGAAGTGTACGCTTTTCTACCATCTTGAGTTCCACAATTTCCCAATTGGAACGCGGCATGAACGATGAGGAGGGAGTCACTACGTGGCTGTTCAAAATCCAAATGAACCGATTGACATCACGTTTGATCTTGACGGGCAGTCGTTTCAAGTGACGATGAAGCGCGGTCAGATCGTGCACGAAGCATTTCATGCGGCTTTGCCGAAGGAATTGTCGGTCGGTCATTTGTTGACATTCCAAGCGCCGACCGGAGAGGAGTTATTTGCCGACAATTTCCTTGGCGATCTCGACGATTATCTGCACACAACAACCATCAAAACCACAGCCTCCCCGATCGAGGAACGCTCGGGAGAATGGCGGAACATCGGGTTCGACCACCTCGCCATCACGGTTGAGGACCGAGCCGGAGCGCGCGATTTTTTTCGCGATGTTCTGCAAATGAAAGTGATGCGCGACGACCCGCATTTGACGGTTATAGCTACGGGGCCAACGGCGCTCTTCCTCTTCGATACCGGCCAAAATGCTCCGCTTTCGACCGGTCAACCATCCAACTGGCATCACATCGGGTTTGTGGTGGACGACATTCACGCCGCCTACTCCCAACTTCGCGCCAATCAAGATCGTCTGTTGAGTGATTTCACTATGCTCGAGCGCGATGAGCGGTGGAGCCTCTATTTTTTCTACCGCAACGGCGACGTGACGTTCATGATCCAGTTTTCGGAAATCAAGCCATCCGAACGCGGGTTCACTGATCCCGAGCGCAAGGACTTCTCAACCCAGTTGTATGACTACGCCAGCCGGCCGTATGGCGTGCAATGGGAGGAAGCGGTTGCTACCGGCCGCGCATCTGCAAAATCATCAGAATAGCGGACGTATCAATCCCAATTCGGTCAAATGTAAACATAGCGCGCCCCACGGTTTCGTTCACAAAACCGTGGGGCGCGCAGTATTCGAGCAAAATCGTGAGATCTTGTCAGCTATGCGCCGACTGCAGCGGCCACACCGACCGGCGTGCGCCACTGCGCGAAGCGGTCTTCTTTGCCTCGTAGGACGTTGCTGAAAATACGTTCGAGTTCATGCGAAATCGGTCCGATCTCCCCTGCGCCGACAATATATTTGTCGACCGAAACGATCGGTGTAATTTCCGCGGCGGTACCACAGAGGAAAACTTCGTCGGCGAGGTAGAGCTCAGTTCGATCGACTGGACGCTCCTCAACCTTGATCCCGAGTTCTTCCTTCGCCAGGACGAGCAGCGCATCCCGCGTGATACTTTCGAGAATGCTGCTTTGTAGATCTGGCGTGATCAGCACCCCATCGCGCACCAACATCACACACGCACCTGGAGCTTCCGAAACCTGGCCGTGATGATTCAACAGCAACCCGGTGTCATAGCCATCGTATTGCGCTTCGAGTCGCGCAAGCTGCCCATTACGATAGTTCGAGAGGTTCTTGACACGTGGTGGCATCACGTCTTCGGAGATACGACGCCATGAACTGACCTTCGCCTGCTGCGTCATCCCGGTCAGCAGGTGCGAGGCCATCGGATTGGTGTTGATGAGCAATTCGGCCTCGAAGCCAGGGCGATCATATCGGCGCACGTGGCTGTTTGAGGTGTAGCCGAGTGGTCGAATGTATGTGTCTTCTCGAGTTTCGTTTGCGTGGAGCAGGTCAATAATCGCCGCGGTGAGCGTCTCGATATCGTAATCGAGCGGTAGCCGCACAAGCTTCATCGACCGGGCGAGGCGCTCAAGGTGCTCGTGCAGCCGGAATACGTAGAGTTCGCCTTGCTCTTCACTCCAATAGGCACGGATGCCCTCGAATACAGCACCGATGGTGGACCAGCCGAGCTCGGTGACATGGATCGTCGCGTCAGCCCACGGTCGTCGTTCACCGTTCCACCAGAGATAGTTTGGATTCGAAGACACGTCGTTACCTCCACTATTTAGACCGCTCCCAAAAATGAGAACTCTCCGAGATAGCGCACTACTATCGCGCCTTTCGACGAAGTTGGCGGAAGTATCGCATGTGCATTTGAACCAATGAAGTCCGTAGATTAAGAAGCGGACCCGTCCAGCGCGCTGGACGGGTCCGCTCTTGCCGAATGTGATTTCGGTCTCAAGAACCGATCATGAGCTACTGCTCTTCGCGGCCCTCGACATAGACATTCGTGAGCATGCGGACGTAGATGTTGCCATCCGGTACCGCATAACCACTCTTGTTTACTGCCACGCCTTTGACCCACGGCTTGAAGACGTTTTGGTCGAGGCGATAGACGAGCGGCATATACCCGACATCGTTCTGGATCACCTTCTCTGCTTCGAGATAGACGGCCAATCGCTTGTCGGGATCGGGCTCGCCCTTACCCTGGATCACCAGATCGTCGAAATCTTTGTTCGACCATGCCTGCCGCTTACCAGATGTCTTGCGACTATAGAACATGTCGCCGTAGCCGTTGTTCGGATCTGGATAGTCGAACCACCAGCGGATAAACACCAGCGGCCACTTGTTCTGGAAAAGCTGCTCGCTGAAGTTCGACTGCGGAACCGTTTGGATCTTGATGTCCATGCCCAGGTTGTCTTTGAGCTGAGCGACGATGTCCCCCGCCATGATGTTGGCGTTGTAGTTTTCCTCGTCAGCCCGCATATACATCGTGATGTCGGGCCAATTCTTTCCGCCTTCGAAATCGGTGCCGACAAGTTGCTGCATCGCCAAATCTTTGTCGAATTTCTGGATCTCAGCAAGGGACGGATCGTCAAGATAGCCATACACGCCTTGCGGGACCATGCATGAGGCGACAGAAACTAGACCGCCTGTGGCAGCCACGAGGCGTTCTCGATCGATGGCATGACTGAGTGCCTTGCGGACCTCAAGTTTGTCGAACGGCGCGACGGTCACTTGCGGCAGCATCATCCAAATGCCGGGATAGACATATGGGTTGATTTGCTTGCTCAATTCGGGATCGTCACTGAAGCGCTTGAAGTCTGCGGCGCTGAGCACCGTCCAGTCCACTTGTTGGTTGCCGGAACCATGCTCGTATTCGAGAACGTTGTTGCTTGCTGGATAGATCGGGTCAATGACCTTCGCCAGCTTGATCTTTTCGGCGTTCCAGTAGTTCTCGTGCTTGGACATCTGGATGTCTTTGTCCTGGTTCCACTGGTCAACTTTAAACGGACCATTCGAAACCAGCGGGACGTCCCCAACCAGCGCCCACTTATCGCCGTACTTATCGACCTGCCACTTCGGAGCAGGCACCGCGGCCTGATAGGCCACGACCTGCGGGAAGTAGGCGCGAGGGCCGGCCATGGTCACTTCGAGGGTCCAGTCGTCAATCGCCTTCACACCGAGATCGTCGATGGTCGGCACTTTCCCATTGAGCGGGTCGTTCGGATCATCGACTGGCTTGCTGGTATTGAACTGCTCAGCGTACTTGACGTCGAACAGGAACCCCGCGTATGCGGCGCCGTTTGCAGGATCGAGCTGGCGGCCCCACGACCAGACGAAGTCTCCGGCCGTGACCGGAGTGTCGTCGGTCCAACCCTTGTTGTCCTTGCGAATGTGGAACGTCCAAACGCTAGCGTCCGCGTTCGGCTCCCAGGTCTCCGCCCAGTCCGCAGCAGCTTCGAGATTTTCGTCGAAGGCCAATAGGCCCGCGAAAGTCTCCTCTTCAGCGTTGCAGTACAGGTTGAGGTTCCAGTCGAAACTGGTTGGGTTGGTGTAGATACCATCCTGATAAAAGATCTGTTCTTCGCCGGATGTCTGCGCCGATGCCGCCGACGGTCGAACCGCGGCGAGTCCGCCGACGGCCATAGCCGAACCGGCTGCCGCCGCTGCGGCGACCTTCATGACATCGCGGCGACTCATGCCGGCGTCAGTAAGGCGCTTCTTCATGATTTCTAGCTGCTGATCCTTATCAAGTTCACCTGTGGACATCGGCTCTCCCTCCGTGGTTTTGTCAACCACAATGTTGGACAAAGTTGACTGGTCGCTCCCAGTCATTTGCCCGTCTCCTGGTACTTGTGGTTTCCCGGTCCGGGATCATCGTACCAGCGATCAAGGCATTTGAGAACGGTCGATTGCAATGACAAGGATGAAACCGTCGAAACCGCGCTGTCTTGACGAAATTCACTTGTTCATTGCCGGCCAGAACCCTCCTTTCCGATTCTGCGCGCTCGGGTTCAAGCGTAATGACAGGCGACCAGGTGATTCTCGCCCTTCTCAATGAGAAGTGGCTCTTCCTCGGCGCAATTGGGTCGCGCAATCGGACACCGAGGATGGAATCGGCAGCCAGTGGGAGGATTCGCCGGACTCGGCACATCTCCCTGCAGAATAATTCTGTTTCGCGCTCGGCCAGGTTGGGGAACAGGGATCGCGGAAATCAAGGCTTGCGTGTAGGGATGTTTGGGATTTTCCGTGATTGTTCGAGCGTCCCCTACTTCTACGAGTTTCCCGAGATACATCACGCCCACGCGGTCGCTGATATGGGCGACAACACCTAGGTTGTGAGCGATAAAAAGATAAGTAAGGTCGAACTCTTCTTGCAATCTCCGAAGTAAATTCAGAACCTGCGCCTGGATGGAAACATCGAGCGCGGAAACCGGCTCATCGCAAATTACCAGTTTCGGATTGAGTGCCAACGCGCGCGCAATGCCGATCCGTTGACGCTGACCACCAGAAAATTCATGCGGGTAGCGATTGGCGAAATACGCATTGAGTCCAACGACGCGCAGCAGTTCTTGGACTCGTTCTCGCCGTTCCTTCGATCCCCCCACGCCGAAGATATTTAGCGGTTCGCCAATGACTGAACCGACTGTCATCCGTGGATCCAGCGAGGCCGACGGGTCCTGGAAAATCATTTGGATATCGCGCCGATATGGGCGCATCTGACGCGGACTAAGCTTCCCGATCTCTTTCCCGTTGAAGATGACATTTCCCTCGGTAGGATCGTAGAGACGGATGATAGTTTGACCGAGGGTCGTTTTTCCGCATCCCGATTCACCGACGAGACCAAACGTCTCGCCTGGCTTAATCGAAAACGAGACATCGTCGACGGCGCGGATCGACAATTTCTTGCCGCCGAGAAATCCGCCACCTGAATTGAAATACTTCTTGAGATGCTCCACCCGGAGGATCTCAGCTCCGTTTGGCGATGGAAGCTCTGCACCGAGCGTCGATGCCATGGAAACAGTCGGTTCTGTCGCTGACGTCACTCTATCGCTCCAGTTGCCAAGGATGGATCAACGGGGGCGCCGGTTCCGCCGGGGAACCAACAGGCTGCGAGCTGCCCAGGCGCCGTTTCCATCAATGGCGGGGATTCTTCACATTTCGCTCGCGCCCGAGTACATCGGGGCCGGAATCGGCATCCCTTCGGCGGGGCCAGCAAGTCAGGAGGCAGCCCACCTATCGGCACGAGCGGATCTTTAACGTGTTCACCTACCTTAGGAATCGACCTCAACAGGCCCATCGTGTACGGGTGTTGTGGATTGCCAAACAACTCTTTGGCGACCCCTTGTTCCACAATCCTGCCGGCATACATGACGATCACCCGTCGGCAGACTTCCGCCACGACGCCAAGATCGTGGGTGATCAAAATGATCGCCGTCCCGAGATCCTTGTTCAGGCCCGCCATCAAGTCGAGAATCTGGGCCTGGATCGTGACATCGAGCGCGGTCGTTGGTTCGTCGGCAATGAGCAACTTGGGATTGCACGCGAGCGCCATGGCGATCATCACGCGCTGGCGCATACCGCCGGAGAACTGGTGCGGATACGCATGAAATCGATCTTCAGCGGCCGGGATGCCGACTCGCTTGAGAAGATCAATTGCGCGAAGTTCGGCCTCATTTTTTTTGAGGTCCAAATGGAGCATCAACGGCTCCATGAGCTGGTTGCCGATCGTATAGACAGGGTTGAGCGAGGTCATGGGATCTTGAAAGATCATGGCGATGTCATTGCCGCGGACGTCGCGCATGTCGCTGTCAGAGATCTTGACTAGATCACGTGTTTGACCGTCGACTGTAAGAAGAATCTCGCCTCCGACGATCTTTCCCGGCGGACTGGGCACAAGTCGCATGATGCTCAGCGACGTCACGCTTTTGCCGCAACCTGACTCCCCGACAATCCCAAGCGTCTCACCTTCGCCAACTGAGAACGAGATGTCGTCAACCGCGTAGACCACGCCCGATCTGGTGAAGAATTGGGTCTTCAACGAGCGCACGTCCAGCACCGGGTTTGCGCCATTCGAGCTTGACTTCATCGGAGTCTCAGGTGATTCCGTGGCTGCTGCGGGAGTCGTTACCAATTGTATCCTCCAGCGGACCGCACTCGTGGCAAGGCGACCAATTAGTCGTTGCCCTTCGGGTCGAGCGCGTCGCGCAAACCGTCACCGAGGAAGGTAAATCCAAGCATCGTCAGACCAATCGCAAGCACTGGGAAGAGCAGCATGTGCGGATCGCTTTGGACGTAGCCCGGCTGGCTGCCGGTGCCAACCATCTGCCCCCAGCTCGCTTGAGGCGGGCGTATACCAACTCCAACAAAGCTGATAGCGGCTTCAGTAAAGATCGCTGTGGGAATACCAAATGTGAGCGCCACGATAATCGGCGTCATGCTGTTCGGAATCAGATGACGCAGGATAATATATGGGCCACTCCCACCCGAGACTTTTGATGCCTTCACGAATTCCTGCTCTCGAAGCGTCAAAAACTGTCCGCGAACGAGCCTCGCCTCCGTCACCCAACCGATGAGACCGATCGCCAGAAAGATATTCGTCAATCCCGAGCCAAGCAGGTTGACGAACAAAAGAACCAAGAGCAATTGTGGAATGGCGTAAATAACGTCAACTAATCTCATCAGCACGTTGTCAGTGGTGCCCGAGTAATAGCCAGCGATAGCCCCAATTGGCACGCCGATCGCCAGGACAATGAATTGAGCAACAACGCCCACAAGCAGTGAAACTCGAGCGCCGTACATCATTCGACTAAAAATATCTCGACCGTTTTCATCAAGACCCATCGGCCAGGTCCAACTCGGATGTTCGCGAGTCAGACGCACGTCGACAACTTCGTTTTCGCCGTACGGCGCGAGCACCGGCGCAAAAATCGCAATCAACATGAACATCGTGACGATCACCAACCCGATGACCGCAAGGCGGTTGCGCACGAGCCGGCGCCAAGCATCGCCCCAAAGGCTGGCGTGCCTTCGCGGGAGCGCCTCAGCTTCGGCTCCAAGCGCGGTGAGACTGCCTGCTTCCGCAGCCTCCATCGGCGCGGGAAAGTTGGTGTCCTCGTGCCGTAACGAAAGATCCATCCTGTCGATGGGTCGATCTTGGTCTGCTGAACCTGCTTGCGGGTGCGACATGGTTACCCTCAAACGATCGCTGCCAGATGGTGAGTCGTTAGTATCGAATCCGGGGATCAATGATCCCGTAAACAAGATCGACCATCAGATTCATCAATGCTAGAAACACTCCGTATAAGAGCGTGACGGCAAGGATCATTGTTTGATCCTTTGTTTGCATGCTCGATACGAAGAACTTGCCCATCCCCGGCACGTTGAAGACCTGTTCGACAAAGAACGAACCTGTTCCAACGGCGGCGAAGATCGGACCGATCAACGTCACGACAGGGATAAGCGCGTTCTTGAGTACGTGCTTAAGGACAACGGTTCGTTCAGACAGACCCTTGGCTCGTGCAGTTCGCACGTAGTCGGAGCGAATGACGTCAATCATGCTCGATCTGGTATATCTTGCCAGGACCGCGAGCGGCGCCGCTCCCAGCGCAATTGTGGGCAAGATCCAATCAATAGGACTTTCCCAACCCGCGATATGAAATCCAAGATTGACCCCATGACTCGGCAGCCAAACTGCAAAGAGCAAAATCAAGAGAAAGCCCATAACGAAATTGGGCATGCTGTAGAAGAGGATCGATGTCGTCACTGAGAAGTAATCCAGCCAGCCGTTTTGATTGACCGCCGCCAAGACACCTAACGTCAGACCGAAGAAAACCGCGAAAAGCGTGGCCATGGTTCCCAGCCACAATGACACCGGAAATGTTCGCTGAATGATGTCCGACACTTGTTGTGGTCGGTAGGAGTACGAAACGCCAAAATCGCCCTGCAGGGCATTGCCGATATAGATGAAGTAACGTTGCCAAATCGGTTTGTCGAGTCCGTAGAGCTTCTCAAGATTTGCGATCGTCTCGGGATTGATGCCGTTTGAATTGGCTAGGTCAAACGGGCTTCCCGGAGTCAGCTCCATGATCACAAACGTGACAGCAGTCATCGCAAGTAACGTGGGAATGAACCAAAGTATTCGTCGGATCGAGTATCGAAGCATGCCTACTGGCTCCCAGTTGACTTAAGCCTCTTTCGATCGAGTCCTCCTAGAGGTCCCAGAAGGAGCATTGTCTCTTGCTGCAAGTCCGGCACTATGGAAAAAAGTTATGACATGTGCCGGCTGCTGACCACTGAATGAAGCACTATCGCTTCCATTCAGAAAGTCCTCGAGCGCCGCTAGTCCAAAAATCACATGCCGCAGTTAATTGAACGCGCGGAAACTTAGCACCGGCATACTACTGTGTCAAGAAATGAATAGGCTTGGGCAGGATAGCCAAACACGTGCGTTCACTCCGCACAATTTATGAATACGTATTGACCAGCGATTTAGTTGAATGCTTTGTCGAGCGCGAGGGCTCCTGCACCAAACAGACCGCTATCTTCGCCGAGCTTCGCCACAACGATCGACGCCGCTTCACGTTGGGCCCGAAATGAGTATTCCGGAATCGACTTCCGCGCGGCCGACGTGATAAAGCTGTCGCCCACCCCGAGCCCGCCTCCGATGACGATCAACTCTGGGTTGAAAGTGTTGATGAACGCGCCAATTGCCGCCGCCAGCGCTCGTCCCGACCGTTCGAGAATGGCGAGTGCCGCGGCGTCACCTTCCTGAGCCGCTTGGATTACAGCTCGAGGTGTGACCTCGCGTCCATTTGCCGCGTTTCGCAACGCTGCGCCGTCGCTTGTAGCGGCAACCAGCTCGCCTTCACGCCCAATCGCCCAGCCAGCTGTAAAGGCTTCGAGGCAACCGATACTGCCGCATGTGCAACGTGGACCGTCGATAGCAACGCAAACGTGGCCCAACTCACCGCCTAGTCCGTTGATGCCGCTGACGAGCCGGCCATTGGCGATTGCGCCACCGCCAACGCCGGTTCCAAGTCCGAGATAGATCACCTCTGAGGCGCCCTTGGCAGCGCCAAATCGCGCTTCACCAACGACCGCGCAATTGGCATCGTTTTCGACGACGACGTGAAATCCAGTCAAACGAGCCAACTGGTCGCGGAGTGGATAGTCACGCCAACCCGGTAGATTTGGCGTGAATTGAACGATGCCGGTCTTAGGGTTCAGCGGTCCTGGAGCCGCGACGCCAACGACCGTCGATTGGCTCAGTTCCGCAGCCTTGGCGACGGAAACCACAAGCTGCGCCATCCGCTGAAGAACCTGATCTGCTCCCTCCTCGGCGTTGGTTGGGATGCTCTGTCGGTGCTCGATTGTGCCCGACGAACCGATGACAGCCGCACGGAGATTCGTTCCGCCGAGATCGACTGCCACCACTCGCAGCTCGCCGGTCATGTCTTCTTCTCTTTCTCACGAGCAAACAGCCCAACTAAAGGATGAAGTTGCTCAGATCTTCGTCGGCGGCAACTTCGCCGATTCGCTCAAGAACAAAAGGCGCATCGATCGTCACGTTGAGCTCCTCAATTGAGGGAGCGTCGAACGATATTTCCTCGAGCACCTTCTCAATGATCGTTTGCAAACGCCGCGCACCAATGTCTTCCGTTCGCGCGTTTACTTCGGTCGCTAGCCGCGCCATCTCGCGCAGACCGTCTTCGCTGAAGACGAGTTCCAAGCCCTCTGTCGCGAGCAACGCTTCGTACTGCTTTGTCAGCGCATTTCGCGGCTCCGTCAAGATGGAATAGAGATCCTCTTCTGAAAGACTGCTGAGCTCGACTCGAATCGGGAACCGACCCTGAAGCTCCGGGATCAAGTCCGAGGGACGCGTGTTATGAAACGATCCAGCGGCAATGAACAACACGTGGTCAGTCTTCACCGGACCGCATCGCGTCATCACGATCGAACCTTCGACGATCGGGAGCAAGTCGCGCTGAACACCCTCACCCGAGACATCCGCCCCGTAGTCACCGTTCGGCGTGATCGTCTTGTCGATTTCATCGATGAAGACGACTGCCGAGTTTTCGACTCGCTGTATCGCCTCGTCGATGACCGCGTCAAGATCGACAAGCCGATTCGCTTCTTGCTGAGTCAAGATGCGTCGCGCTTCGCGAACTGAAACCCGTCGCCGCATGTTTCGGCGCGGCATAAGACCATCGAGAAAGTCGTGAAAAGTGTCGTGCAGATCTTCGGGCGTCATCGAGGTGACGAAGTCGAGCGGACCGTATTCGTCGAACTCGCCTTCACCCTCAATTTCGATTTCGACCGTTTCCTCTTCCAGAGCCTGTTGATCGAGCAAGTTCAACAGGCGTTTTCGCTCACGCTCTAATCGGCGCTTCGCGGCTTGCTCTCGTCGAAGCTGCGCTTCGAGATCATCTTGCGCACTTTCTTCGCTTGAACTTTTGCGTCCGTTCTTCGACGACTTTTTCTCGATGACTTGCTCGGCAAGGATCTCCGCCAAACGCTGCACTGCCGCCTTCGTCGCCTCGTCTTTGACCTGTTCTAATCGTTGCCCATGAAGCATGCTGATCGATATTTCGACCAGATCCCGAATAATCGACTCGACGTCGCGACCGACGTAACCGACTTCGGTGAATTTCGTCGATTCGACTTTGATGAACGGCGCCTCGACAATCTTGGCCACGCGGCGCGCGATTTCGGTTTTGCCCACACCTGTCGGACCGATCATCAGGATGTTCTTTGGCTGAACTTCCTGGCGCAACTCTTCAGAGAGCTGTTGTCGCCGATAGCGATTGCGCAGCGCCACAGCAACCGCTCGCTTCGCGTCTCGCTGACCAATGATGTACTTGTCGAGCTCGGCGACGATCTCGGCAGGGGTTAGGTTTTCCATGCTGACACGATCATCAGGCTTGTCACTTGAAACGCGTTGATTTGCGCCAGATTGAACTGGCTGACGGGCAGCTTCGGCCATTATTCGCCACCCTCACTTTCTTCATCGCTCTCGAGAAGATCAGCCGCAAGTCTCGGCGTGTGTGATTCTTCGTCCTCGTCGTCCTCATCATCGTCGTCTTTCGAATGCGATGATGAAGGCCCCGCGGCGACATCCATTTGTTCCGGCGGAATTTGATATTCCACGTCTTCCTCGTCGCCGGATACCGTTTCGATGGTGAAGTGATCATTTGTAAAGATGCAGAGGTTGGCGGCTATTGTCATCGCCGACTCGACGATGGCGCGCGGATCGAGATCAGTGTGCGCGACCAGCGCTTTCGCGGCTGCGGTTGCATACGGCGCGCCCGAGCCAATCGCGACGATACCATCGTCCGGCTCGATGACATCGCCTTCACCAGAAAGGACGAGAAGCGAGTTCGGATCGGCGACAATGAGTTGCGCTTCCAACCGGCGCAGATAGCGATCGGTTCGCCATTCTTTGGCGAGCTCAACCGAGGCGCGGCGGAGGTCACCGTCCCACGCTTTGAGCTGCATCTCGAACTTGCCAAAAAGGGTCAACGCGTCTGCGACGGCGCCGGCAAAGCCCGCCAAGATGAGTCCGTTGTGCAATGTGCGAATTTTTCGCGCTTGATGCTTAAGGACGACATCACCGAGTGTGACTTGACCATCTCCCGCAAGCGCGACCGAATTGCCACGCTTCACGCCAAGAATGGTCGTCGCCTTCAGGCCACGATATGAATAAGGTGAGGAGTACACTAGTTCAGGGGTTCCGATCTTGAATGCCATGAGGTTGGCGCAGTAACGCGGGAAAACCGGGCGCCACACTCGGCGCCCGGCTTTCAATTGTAACGTAGGTCAATTGTCGAAACGAAGGGCCTGGCTCAACCGGTCTTAGCGAGCGACCCGCCGTCGAATTGGCAGCTTGGACAGCGGATTTGTCCCTTCCGACCCGCTTCGACCATAAACGAGCCACAGCGCGGGCAAGTTGCATTCACCGGTTTGTTCCAGGCGACGAAGTCACAAGCCGGATACCGCTCGCAACCGTAAAAGGTTCGGCCCTTCTTCGACCGTTTTTCGACAACCTCGCCTTCTTTGCATTTCGGGCAGGTAACACCAATGCGCTCCAGCAACGGCCGTGAATTCCGGCACTCGGGAAATCCGCTGCACGCAAGGAACTTTCCGTACCGGCCGAGCTTGATGACCATCGGCCGGCCGCACTTCTCGCAAACCTCGTCAGATGGCTCGTCCTTTAAACGGACGCGCTCCATCGTTTTTTCGGCCTGCTTGAGCGTTTCGGTGAACGGTCCATAGAACTCGCGCATGGTGGGGACCCAAGCCCGCTCGCCAGAGGCGATCTCATCGAGTTCATCTTCCATAACGGACGTGAAGCCGACATCGAAGATTCGCGGGAAATGCTCGACGAGCAATTCGCTCACAACCATGCCGAGTTCTGTCGGTATCAGCTTCCGCTGCTCGACGGTCACGTACGAGCGAGCTTGAAGAGTCGCAATCGTCGGCGCATACGTGCTCGGGCGGCCGATCCCTTGCTCTTCCAACGCTTTCACCAAAGTCGCCTCGGAGAACCTTGGCGGCTGGTTCCGTGAAATGCTGCTCCGGGATCAATCGCAGCAGATCGAGCAATTCTCCCTCGGACAACGGAGGCAACGCGCCGTCGTCGAGCTCGTCCTTATCGCCGTCGTCGCGTCCGGCCTTGTAGACGGCCATGAATCCGGGAAACTGCACGACCGATCCGGTCGCGCGGAAGACGTACGGTCCTTCCTTGCCAACGACCAGCTCATCGACCTTACCGGCATCGATATCAGCCGTTGTTCCATCGAGGATCGCCGGCGCCATCTGACTCGCGATAAACCGCTGCCAGACCAATTGGTAGAGCCGGTACTGCTGACTCGAGAGGAATCCCTTCACGCTTTCTGGATCGCGCTGCGGCGCGGTCGGCCGGATCGCCTCGTGGGCTTCTTGGGCGTTCTTCGAGCGGCGGGCATAGACGGGAGGACGATCCGGAACGAACTGCGGACCGAACTTGACGCTGATCACGCCGCGGGCTGCCTGTTGGGCGGCCGCGGCGACATTCGTCGAGTCAGTACGCATGTAGGTGATCAGACCCTGCGTGCCTTCCGGACCAAGATCAACGCCCTCATAAAGCTCTTGCGCGATCTGCATCGTCCGCCGCACCGGGAAGTTCAACTTTCGCGACGCTTCCTGCTGCAGCGTACTGGTTATAAATGGCGCTGACGGGCGACGTGTCGTCTCACGCTTGGTCACCGTGCGCACACGATAGATCGCGCCGTTCAGTCCAACGACCACAGCTTGGGTCTGCTCGCCAGTCTTCAGATCCGCCTTTTTGCCCTGAACTCGCCAGAGACCAGCTTGGAAGATGTCTTGCTTCTTGGTTCCTTGCCGGTCTGCTTTGCCAGTTCGGCGTCAAGCGACCAGTATTCGACAGGGACGAACGCTTCGATCTCCCGCTCTCGCTCGACGACCATCCGTAAGGCCGCCGACTGCACGCGCCCGCAGACAGTCCGCGCTTCACTTTCTTCCAGAGAAGCGGGCTGACTCCGTAGCCAACCAGTCGATCGAGCACGCGGCGGGCTTGTTGTGCTTCGACGAGATCCATATCGATCTCGCGCGGGTTCTCCATCGCCTCGGTGACAGCTTCGGGCGTTATTTCGTGAAAAACGACGCGGCGTACCGGCTTGGCGTTCGCTTCAGTCGCTTGAATCAGATGCCAGGCAATGGCTTCGCCTTCGCGATCTGGGTCGGTCGCAAGGATGACTTCACGAGCGTTTTGGACGCTCGCCTTCAGGTCCTTGACGACTTTTACCTTGTCGCGTGGCACGAGGTACTTTGGAGCGAAGTCGTCATCGACCTCGACGCCAAGAGTGCTCTTCGGCAGGTCCCTGACATGACCCATGGAGGCTTTGACGGTGTAACCACGGCCAAGGTATTTACTGATCGTCCTCGCCTTCGCGGGCGACTCGACAATGACCAATCGACCGGCGCCGGTACCGTTTGACGACGCTGAAGCGCCGTTTGTTGATTTCGATTTTGAGGCGGACGACCGCGTCCGCGTCGACGTTGTTTTAGGCATACGTGTCCTGATGTGTGCGCCGGCTCCGGCGCCGCAACTGAGTGTTCTCCATCGCATTTGATAACAAAGGAAGGGGCATAACGGGGCTAACTGAACCTGATCTCAACGATAGTCAGGCTGTCAAGGGGTGTCAAGGAGGCTGGATCAATCCGAATTTCCTACCGATCTCAAACTCTTGCGTAGTGTTGCGCTCCGAGATTGCGTACGAACCCTTGCAATTCCATCTGGGTCAATAACGCCGCGCCTTCCGAAATCGTGAGATTGGCGGCGACGATGATCTCGTCGATATGTTGTGGTTCGGCGGTGAGTAAGGCCAGAATCCGGCGCTCCGCGTCCGACACCGGAAACGCCGTCTGAATCGCGATCTGCTCGCGCCGCCGCCCGAGTTCGAGGTCATCAAGAATGTCGGCGGCCGAAGTGACGGCGCGGGCGCCGTCGCGGAGGAGGCGATTCGAGCCTTCGCTCGCGGATGACAATACGTTGCCCGGCACGACAAAGACTTCTCTGCCCTGATCCGCGGCGAAATCGGTCGTGATGAGAGCTCCGCTTCGAGTCGGCGCTTCGACAATCACCGTGCCGAGGGTCATGCCGGAGATGATTCGGTTTCGCGCAGGGAAATTGACCGCGTCGGGTTTGCGGCCCGGCTCGTAATCAGAAACGAGCGCTCCTTGATTTGAAATTCGCTCCGCAAGCTGCCTGTGTTCGGCTGGATAGATCACGTTGACGCCGCTCGCCATGACCGCGATCGTTCGACCACCTGCATCGATCGCCGCTTGATGGGCAGCTGAGTCGATGCCCCGCGCCAATCCAGAGACGACGGTTACGCCCGCTTCCGCGAGTTCTGTTGCGATACGCCGCGCCATCTCCCGGCCATAAGACGTCGCGCGTCGGGTGCCGACGATCGCGATGGAAACCTTGTCCGCCTCGGTCAAGGACCCATTGACGAACAGAACTGGCGGCGGCGCTGGTATTTCGCGAAGAAGGCGCGGATAGTCGTCATCGTCGATTGTAAGAACCGTGATGCCGAGCTGCTCGATCTTTTCCATTTCGCGATCGAGCGCAAGCTCTCTTCGCACTTTCTCCAAACTTTGAATGGCGCGATCATCGAGAACGCTGCGCAGCTCATTTGGCTGAGCGACCCACGCGTTTTCGAGATCACCAAATTGCTGAACCAATCGGCGAATCCGCACCGGACCGATGAACGGCACGTGATGAAATCCAACCCAATACTTGGCCCGATCCGACTGCAACGTCTCCACGGTGCGGCTACTCCGATTTGGTGAAATCAACGCTCAAAATGGTCCACATGTGTTGAGTCTACCGAACATTTTCCTACCACGGAGATGCTTCCCGAAATAAAATTTGAGGGCCATAGATTTGTGCAGATTGCAAAACGAACTAGCAGGCGACATGTGAATATTGAAATTGGTCGGCCATTTGCGTTGTTGCGCATTTTTCGACTGTGCTATTCTGCGCCCGATACCCAACGTTTCCGAATCCAAGCGGCGATCGGCGGAAATCACCGAGTGGTCGCAACCGAACCGGGGAAATGGGTACGGACGGCTTGACCCGCCGAGCACGTCGGCAGCCGGAATGCGTCTGAACACTAGGAGATCGAGAGGAGCGACGATGGCTGCAGAGCCCCGCACGTTGGGTTCGACAGACACTCGGCCGAGTACGTACGCCAAACCCGACGGCCGGCCACTGCTCGAAGTCAAAAATCTACGCACGCAGTTCTTCACCCAGGACGGCGTCGTCAAAGCAGTCGACGACGTTTCGTTCTACGTAATGCCGGGCGAAACGCTTGGCGTCGTGGGCGAGTCTGGTTGCGGAAAGAGCATGACCGGTCTTTCGATCATGCGACTGATTCCGACTCCGCCAGGCAAAATCGCCACTGGTGAGATCATTTTCAACGGCGAAGACATCCTTCAGATGTCAGACAACGAGGTCCGGTCGATTCGCGGCAATGAGATCGCGATGATCTTCCAGGACCCAATGACGTCGCTCAATCCAGTGCTGACAATCAATCGTCAAATCAGTGAGGCGTTGCAGCTCCACCTTCAGCATGAACAAGGAGCAAGCAAGGACGCGCTCGATCGAACTCCTAAAGATGGTCGGGATTCCGAATGCGGAGGAGCGAGTCGACCAATATCCGCACCAATTTTCCGGCGGTATGCGCCAGCGCGTGATGATCGCGATGGCGCTTTCTTGCAATCCCAAATTGCTCATCGCGGACGAGCCGACGACCGCGCTCGACGTCACAATCCAGGCTCAGATCCTCGATTTGATGCGCACGCTGCAAAGCGAGCGCGAGACCGGCGTGATTATGATCACCCACTCGATGGGTGTGGTCGCCGGGATGGCCGATCGCATCCAGGTCATGTACGCCGGCCATATCGTGGAATCGAGCAGCACCGAAGAGATTTTCGCCAACCCACGCCATCCCTACACGGTCGGACTGCTCAAATCGATTCCTCGCCTTGACGCACAGCGCAAGGAGAAACTCGAACCGATTCGCGGGCTTCCGCCCGACCTAATTGATCTTCCCGACATGTGCCCATTCGTTCCGCGCTGCAATTATGCGCGAGAAAAGTGCGAGCAGAAAAACCCGCCCCTCTTAGAAGTCAAGCCCGGCCACTACTCGGCCTGCTGGTTCTGGGAAGAGGTCGGCAAGGAAGTCGAGCCGACGAGGAGGCAGGACTAAATGGCAGTCCAACTCGAACAGCGTACTCAACCACGGCCGAGTCAGGACGGGAGCGAAGCGCTTCTCAGCGTCGACAATCTCGTCATGCACTTCCCGCTGACGCAAGGCATCATCTTTCAGCGCAAGGTTGGCGCCGTTCAGGCCGTCGACGGCGTCTCATTCGAAGTCAAGCGTGGTGAGACGCTTGGATTGGTCGGCGAGTCCGGTTGTGGCAAGTCGACGACCGGCCGCGCAATCCTGCAGCTTTATAAGCCGACCGCCGGTGAGGTCGTCTTCAATGGCCGGGATCTGACCAAGCTCGACGGTGGCGACATGCGCAAGATGCGCCGCCACTTGCAGATGATTTTCCAGGACCCATACGCATCGCTCAACCCGCGCATGACGGTCGGAAACATCATTTCCGAGCCAATGCAGATCCACCACCTCGTGCCAAAGATCAGCGCAACGCAGCGCGTCCAGGAACTGCTCCAGACCGTCGGACTTAACCCCTACTTCGCCAACCGATACCCACACGAGTTCTCGGGTGGCCAACGCCAGCGCATCGGCATCGCCCGCGCTCTCGCGGCTAATCCGGACTTCATCGTGGCCGACGAGCCGGTGTCGGCGCTCGACGTTTCGATTCAGGCGCAGATCGTTAACCTGCTCGAAGACCTTCAAGAGCAATTCGGCTTGACGTACTTATTCATCGCCCACGATCTCTCGGTCGTGAAGCACATCTCCGATCGCGTCGCGGTGATGTACCTCGGCAAGATCGTCGAGATGGCGGAACGAACCGCTCTCTACGAGGAGCCGCTTCACCCATACACGAAGGCGCTTCTGTCCGCCGTGCCGATTCCCGACCCGGTCATCGAAAAGCGCCGCGAGCGCATCATTCTGACCGGCGACGTACCAAGCCCGATCAATCCGCCCTCAGGCTGCCACTTTCACACCCGTTGTCCGTACGCGATGGATGTTTGCAAGAAGATCGATCCGATCTTCGCGGATCAGGGCGGCGGCCATTTCGTCGCCTGCCACCTCTATCCAGGCTCGGGCGGCTAGTTGAAGCGCGATCGAAGTTCTGACTCTGAGCTCGGATTCGTCAATCGAGGCGATCCGAGCTCGGCCATTTTTCTGGTTCTGCTTCTGCTCGTGGTCTTTCAAGCACTCGGTGGTCATCAAATTCCACCGACAAAAGCCATCATTACCGTCCTCATCAGCTTCATGATTTCGGTATCCATCCATGAGTTTTCTCACGCATATTCCGCTTGGAAGCTCGGCGATTCGACCGCGAAAGATCTCGGCCGGCTGACCCTCAATCCGGTCGCGCATTTTGATCCATACGGTTTCTTCGGTTTCGTCATGATTTCGCTGGGCTACAGCTTCATCGGCTGGGGCAAGCCCGTCCCCGTGAACATGAACTATTTCCACGGCGGCATCGATCAAAAACGGCGAAAGATGGCGCTGGTTGCTCTCGCCGGACCGATCTCCAACATTGTGCAAGCGACCGCTGTCGCGATCCCGTTGCGATGGGGAAATACCGGCGGGCTTGAGTATTACTTGCAAATCTATTTCTATGTAAACGCGCTGCAAGCGGCATTCAACATGATTCCCATCCCGCCGCTCGACGGTAGCAAGGTTCTGATGGGAATCCTCCCGAACTTTTGGTATCCGATCCTGGCGCCGTTGCAGCAATACGGCTTCATTATCCTTTTCGCGATTTTTTTTCTCGGCGACCGACTGAGCAGCTCTGGTGAGACAATCGCCAGCGCAATGTATTCACCTCTCTACGATTTTCTCTATCGTACGTTGCTGACTTGACCTCTCTGAATCATCGATGTCGCGATTTCATCGCGTTCGGCAGACGATTGCCGCGCTGACAGTTCGCCCAGACGCTCGATGCGCTGAACTCGTCGACTGCCTGCTCACATCCAAACAGGCCGCGGCGTTTTACCAGCTCTCCAGTCACGATCAAGCACATTTGTGCCGGGTGGCCCAACAACTCGGTGGGACGAACAGCGAAAACATCGATCTCATTGTCGCTGCCTTGCTTCACGATATTGGCAAAGTTTCAGACCGCGGACGCGTGAGATTGCCAGACCGCGTCGCGAAGGTCCTACTTTCGAAGTACGCGCCACATCTGCTCGCGCGACTAGCAAAACGACCCGCAAACATGCTCCTCGAAGGTCTCTCGTTGACTGTCCATCACCCTTCGCTTGGCGCTCAACGGGCGGCAATGCTCGGATGTACTGCGCGCACCTGCTGGCTTATCGCCCATCACGAGAACGAAGGCATTTTCTCGGACAATGACCTGTGTCTTCTGGTCGCCGCCGACCGCGAAAACGTGTAGACTGCATGGGAGAACGTACACATCGCGGTGTTGACGCGCAGCGGGCGGGGGCTGTGTCGGCTACTGTTTCAGAGACCTCACTTCTTGACAGCTATCAACTGCGGCTTCCCGTTTTCGAGGGGCCGCTGGATGTGCTTCTGCGTCTTATTGAACGAAGCCAACTGGCGATCACCGATATTTCACTCGTCGCCGTTACCGATCAATTTCTCGAGCACATAAACGATCTTGAAGCATTTCCACCTTCTGTCATTGCCGAATTCATGGCAGTTGGCTCACGCCTGGTTCTGCTCAAGTCGCGCTCGCTTCTGCCGAGACCGTCAGTCAACGAATCAGAAGAGTGCCAAGACGATCTCGTTGAGCAATTGATCGCCTATCGGGCCGTGAAAGAGGCGGCGACGCAGCTGGCCGAGCGGGATGCCAGGGGTGATGGCGCTTTCGCCCGATCGACGGGCGCAGTTGTCATGCCCGATCAGCCTGCTTTTCAGAATCTTGCCATGCACGAAGCAAGCCTCCTAGCCAGAGCACTTCGACGTCGATTGAGTATCACGCCAGCCGTGGTGCAGATGGTTGTAAGCAAGCGCGTTGTATCGCTGAGAGAGATGGTCGAGCGCGTTCTGACTCGTCTAGTAGCGCGCGACAATATTCGTTTTTCCGAAGTCCGGAAGTCATGCGCTGATCGAAACGAAGTGCTCACCGCATTTCTCGCAGTGCTGGTGCTTGTTCGGAGACGAACGGTCGAAGCACATCAGAACGAAGTCTTTGGTGAGATTCAAATTACACGGAACGCAGCCACACAACCGATCGCGACCGGTCCGGCAGTTAGTTTTTCGGCGGATGATTGATGACCGATCTTGTGCTTGATTCTGTCCCGTTCGTCGAGCACCGCATCCCGAACGGCAAAGGCGATCGCCCTGAGCGTCAGCAACTGGACCTACCAGGTCTGACACCTTCTGGACAGGAACTCGTTGCCCTTATTGAGGCACTCTTGCTGGTATCTCCCGAACCAACCACGGTCGAGCACCTGGCGGCAGGCGCCGGCGTTGAGGCTTGCGAAATCGAAGCAGCGCTTGCCGACCTTGAAACCTCAACGAATCGTGGTTGGATCGTCGTTCGCCATGGTCAGACCATTCAGCTTTCGACTGCGCCGCGGTTTGCCGCCCACGTGCGCCGGTTTCTCGGTCTCGAACGCGAAGCAAAGCTTTCCTCCGCTGCACTCGAAACGCTCGCGATCATCGCCTACCAGCAACCAGTCACGCGCGCCGAAATCGAAGCAGTTCGTGGGGTTGATTCTTCCGGAGTCTTGTCGACGTTAATGGGTAGGGGATTGGTCGAGATCGTTGGACGCTTGAGTTCCGTCGGAAATCCGATGGAATACGGTGTTACGCCTGAATTCCTCAAGCATTTCGGTCTCGGTTCGCTGTCCGATTTGCCTCCCCTTGGGTCCATCGACGGACGCGATGTCTCGACTGCGTTGCGGTCAGCCGTCGCCGCGGCAGAAGAGCCTGCTTCACCTGACAAACAGAATTAAAGAGAAACTTCGGATAACTCGCGGATGCGTGCAGCAGTTTCGGCAACGATCGAAACCGTATCTTCGATTTCCTCAGCGCTGTTCCCTTTGCCGATGGAAAAGCGAAGACTCGCCCTCGTTTGCTCGTCAGTCTTGCCGATAGCGAGGAGGACGTGGCTCGGTTCAGAGTTTCCGGTCGTGCACGCAGAGCCGGCAGATGCTGCGACGCCTTGCATATCAAGACTCAGCAACATCGTTTCTCCCTGAACGCCCGGAATGGAAACATTGAGGTTGTTCGGCAGCCGGCGCGACCAATCCGACGTGCCGTTAAGTTCAATCTCTGGCAGTTCGTCCCGCAACCCGGCCCAAAGTCTGTCTCTCAGGTCAGAAGCGTGCTGGTTCGTGATTTCCCGATTGGCATCGGCTGCCGCGAGCGCGACCGCCATGCCGAGGATCTCTGCGACATTTTCCGTGCCGCCTCTTCGTCCGCTCTCTTGCCCTCCGCCATGTTGCTGAAACGCTATTGGAGTATTTCGGCGAACGTAGAGCAGCCCTACACCTTTGGGTCCGTAAAACTTATGAGCAGAGAGGGCGAGAAGATCGACGTTCAAATCGTTGACATTGAGTGAAAGCGCGCCTGCCGCCTGAACGGCATCGGTGTGAAACGGCACGCCATGTCGATTCGTCATCTCTCCGATCTCGGAGATCGGCTGAATCGTACCGATTTCGTTGTTTGCGTACATCACCGAAACGAGGGCGGTCTCTGGTCGGATTGCCTTCTCGATGTCCATGGGATCAATAAATCCTTCAGGATCAGGCTCGACATAGGTAACCGCGAAGCCAAGACGCTCCAACCAGTTCGCGGTATGAAGCACCGCATGGTGTTCGATAGCAGTCGTGATCAGATGAGGAACCGGGCCATTGGGATTGGCCAGGCGAGCGCTCCACAAGACACCGGACAACGCGAGGTTATCGCTTTCCGTCGCTCCGCTGGTGAAGATTATTTCGCTTGGTTGGCATGCGAGAACACGCGCAATTTGCGCTCGGGAGCGATCTAGTGCCGCCCGCGCGTCTTGTCCAACCCGATAAATACTTGAGGGGTTGCCGAAATGCTGTCGAAGGTAAGGCTCCATCGCCTGAATGACATCAGGATCAACAGGAGTCGTAGCGGCGTGGTCAAGGTAAATCGTGTCGTCGTTGGCAATGACAGGCATGAAACTACTTGGTCAAGCTATCGCGACTGCCCCGCATCACGGGGCGCGATTGCCTCAATCAGAGGATTCCCGCTGTAACAGGCTCGACGGGAATTCGAGCACGACCCGCTTTCGGTGCTTTGATGAGATCCGCCAGAGTCATCGAATCAAGAGCATCGACGATCGAATCTCGTACTCGCAACCAAACCGGACGCGTTTCGCAACCGTCGATGAGCGGGCACGTTTGATCGGCCGGATCCTCGGATACACAGTCCATTGGTGCGACCGGACCTTCCATGACCCGGTACACCTCGCCGACGCCTATGAGATCAGGAGATCGAGTGAGTCGATATCCCCCCTGAGCGCCTCGCCGGCTTTCTACCAATCCGGCTTTTCGCAAGGGCACAATGAGCTGCTCGAGGTAGGCATAGGGAACAGACGATTCTTTGGCCATGGCGGCAATCGATATGGGACCCTCGCCGTAGTGATGAGCTAGGGCCACCATTGCGCGAACGCCGTACTCGCCGCGTGTTGAAACTTTCATTGCATCTCCAAGAGAGTTCCTAAATAGAAACTCTCTTATCGCATGCTACCTTTTTGGAAGCGCTGGGTCAAGGAATCAAACGTGACATAGATACTGACGAGGAATACGAACAAGGGCAATTTGGCGGATTCACGACGCGAATTTTCGGTCGCCTATCGGACCCACGCGCGAAGAGTATTGCCCAAACTGACAAAGACATTATTGGCCGTTCGATTGCCGACTGATTGTGCATTCAAGTACCGGTAGACGTGCACAAATCGGTCGGCTGTGAAGATACCCCGATAATGACCTGCTTCAGTCACGGGCATCGCCCATCGATTCATTGCATGCATTCGTTGCTGAACATCGTAGACCGAATCGTCCACGTCCACTGTCACGACATTCCGGTCCATGACATCAGCAACTGTTCGTCCGGCGCCGCCATTTAGTCCAGGAAGAAGCTGATGGCGCCAAAGCATACCGATGACTCTCGTGCCATCGGTCACCACGACATCGCGCGGACCACCGCGCAGGGCATAGGTCAGCGGATGATGCGCGGCTATGCCGCCCATGTCCCATAGCGCGAATTGCCCGACCCGAAGTCGTCGCATCGCCGACTCGAGTTTCACCGCGCGGCCTTCGGCGTAGGCGGCAACGATGATAAAGACGCTGACCAGAGGAAGGAGATAATCACCGGCCCATAGACCAACGATGGCCAGAAGAACCGCGAGAACTTGACCAAGAGCGACCGCGAATTTCGTCGCTTGCTCTCGCCCAGTGAAAATCGAGAGCGTTGCTCGAAAAACGCGACCGCCATCCATAGGGAAGGCTGGCAACAGATTGAATGCAACGAGCATGACATTGGTAAAAAAGAGATAAACGAGGAGTCCACCTGGAGCAACATCATCGAGGTAGTTGAAGTAATCGATGAGCGAATTATTTCCGGTTATCACACCTAACAACAGCATTAAAGGAAAGAGGGCGACGAGGATAGCAACATTGACTGCCGGTCCAGCTAAGGCGATGAGGACTTCCTGCCGCGGCGCCAGGTTCGTGATTTCCAACCTCGCCACGCCGCCAATTGGCAAAAGCGTGATGTCCTGCACACGGACCCCATATTGCATTGCCATGATCGAATGGCCGAGTTCATGCAGAGTGACACAGAGGAATACGAAGCCGACGAGGATCATTCCATAGAGGATCGCTTCAAATCCGCCGCCGCTACTCACACCCCAATGAAACGCCGCCCATAGCAAAACCAGGGCGAAACTCGGGTGAACCCGAATGTCGATGCCCCAAATTTTTCCGAGCGTCAACGAGCGCATCATGCGGTATCGCGCCTACGGGGAGCTGCGAAGCGGAGACCAACTCGCTCCAGAATGTTTACCTTTGAACGATCGCCGATTCGAAATGGAGCGCCATTTGCGATCGACACCGTGTCTGCCGCGATCCTCCGGCGAGATTACCGGCGGATCGAGTGTTCGCAACGGCCAGTTGCTGTGTTGATAATAGCAACGCTACCGGCCCGTGTACAGGCACGATCGTAGCCGGTTCGCCGTCTTTCGACACAAGACGACCGCTGCCAACCTCTTTTCTAAACCCCGCAATTGTCGCGTTCGCCGGCGAGCATATAGCAAGAATCTTGCCACCAATATCTCTGTTGTATATACTGGCGCGGGTGGAGCCTCGACACCTCCCACCAAGACCCAGGGTTTTCCTGAGCCCTCGCTGATCGCCGCCAACTCACGATGCCCCTGTGCCCATTGAATGGCACGGGTCGGCTGATATGTCTCGGCTCCTGGAGGATGACGGCCTTGGTAATGGAATCCAGTTACGACCTCTTGCAGGAACAGCGGCAATGGGTGTCGCCAAGCCTGATCGAAGCCAATTACATTCTGAGCCTGTCGCGCCTGGAACTCGAAGAAGTTATCGCGGGCGAAGTTGCTGAGAACCCCGCACTCGAACTCGACGACCGTCAGCTTTGCCCAATCTGCGGTTCATCCCTCGAAGGCGCGAACTGCCCCTCCTGCCCGTCGTCTACTACGCTCGAACGACCCGCTGAGCGGACTGATGACGGCCACGCGGAGCACTTGGCGACCGCGCAAGGGCTGAGAGAAGACACCGAAGAATTCGATCCATTCAGCCTCGTTGCGTCAGACGAGAGCATTCTTTCGACCATCCTTCGAGACGCGCGAACCCTTCTCGATCCGTGTGAGTACCAGATCGCCGAGTATTTGGTCGACGCCATTGACGACCGTGGCTTTCTCAACTGCAAGCTTTCAGAGACAGCAAAAGCGTTCGACGTTCCGCTGGAAACAGTCGAACGTGTTCTCGCGGTGATCCAGTCGGTCGCGCCAGTTGGTGTGGGAGCCCGCGATCTCCGTGAATGCCTTGAACTTCAACTTGGAGAGATCGCGCACTCCGGGCAAATTCCGCCGGCCACCGTCGTTGCCGTGGTGCATAGTCACCTCGATGATCTTGGTCTTCATAAGTTCGGCAAGATTGCAAAGGATCTTGGGCTCTCGACGCAAGAAGTCGTCGATGCCCGCGAATTCATTCGCACCCATTTGAGCCCAACCCCACTTCAGGCGCAGCAAGCGAAATCCTGGCGCAGTCCTTCGCGCGCGGCGTACGTGGCGCCAGATGTAATTATTTCGATTCGCAACGACGAGCTCTTATGTCGAGGTAGTCGACGGAGGCAGAAGTCGCCTCCACGTGACACCGATTTATGCCCGCCTCGCTCAGGAAGTTGGGCGTAAGCGCAGCGGTCCGGATTCGAATCACACTGAGCAAACCGCATCTCATCTCGCCGACGGCGCCTCGGATGAGGATCGGCAGCATATTCGTTATTACGCGACTCGCGCCAAAAACTTTATGTCGAACGTCCAGCAGCGTCAGGAAACGCTTTTGCGGATCAGTGAATGCGTCTGTGAGCTCCAAGAAACGTTTCTCAGGGATGGAGTTCGTGAACTGCGGCCACTAACGCGCGCGGTCGTCGCCCAGCAAGTCGGCGTCCACGAATCGACCGTTAGCCGGGCGACTGCCGAAAAATACGTGATGCTTCCATCGCGAAAGGTGATTCCTTTTAGCGATTTCTTCACGCCGTCGTTGAGTGTGAAAGATGTAATGCGCGAGCTGATTCGTGAGGAGCAGGCCAAAGGACGGTCGCTTACTGATCGCGAAATCTGCGATTTGCTCTTCGAACGTGGAATCCGAATCGCCCGCCGGACTGTGGCCAAGTATCGGAACGAGTTGGGAATTCTTCCCTCAACGATGCGATAGGTCAGCTTGGCGGCTTGGCGGTTTCGGCCAGAATCTCTTTGTTGGCACGTGGATGTGCATGAGATTGCGGAAACCGCTGACCTGGAAATTCGATGCGCTCCACCCCGTGATAAATGTTGAACCGGTCTCCACGAAGAAAACCAACGAGGGTCAAATTAAAGCGTTTTGATAGATCGACTGCGAGGCTACTCGGAGCGGAAACCGCGCAGAGTATCGGTACACCCGCGGTAACGCACTTTTGAGAGATTTCGAAGCTGGTGCGTCCACTAGCCATGACTATCCGGTCAGTCAAGGGCAGCTTTCCGTTCAGCAGCGCCCAACCGATCAACTTGTCGACCGCGTTGTGCCGGCCGACGTCTTCTCGAATTGCGATCAGTTCGCCATCAAGGTTGAAGAGACCAGCTGCATGAATTCCGCCGGTTGTCTCGAACAGTCCCTGGGCTTCACGAAGCTTGTCTGGCAACGCTTGGAGCTTCTCAAAAGAAACCCGATTGCCATAGAGTAGCGGCGCGATCCCGCGGCGTTCGATCTGGTCAAGGCTCGACTTTCCGCAAATGCCGCAGGCACTCGTCACGCCGAAATTCCGGTTCAATAGCTGAGGGTCCAGGATCACGTGAGATCGAAGATCGGCAGTGACGATGTTGTATTGCTGATCGCCGAGGCATGAGTCGTCACCGACGCAGAAACTCAACTGCTCAATGTCATCGCGACTTGAAATGAACCCTTCAGCAAAGAGAAATCCGGCGGCCAACTCGAAGTCGGCGCCCGGCGTCCGCATCGTGACCGAAATCGACCGAGTCTCGCTCTGGTTCCGAAGACGGATTTCGAGCGGCTCCTCGGTCGCGAGAAGGTCCTTTTGCACGCGCGCTTTCCCGGCTTCCACGACTCGAACGCTTACTTGAGTTTGGCTACGACGTCGACCTTCCATGGCTTATCGACCCACCTGTACCGAGTCCGCCGCCTGCTCGACTCGTACAAACGTGTTGTAATCCGGTACTTCAGACGCCGTGGAACGGCGCGAATAGTCGAAGAGTACATTCCCCTCGGGCCAGTGGACCTGAAGATTCCGAGGTTTTACTGGAGCCAGGTGAACATGGCCTTGATATGAGCCGGAGTCGCTCCGAAGCAGAACTCGCTCGCCTTCGGCGAGTCCGAGATGGTTCGCATCGCCTGGATTCATGAAGATTGCGTCTCGAACAGCCCCGGTGATCGCATCCCTTGACGAGTGGACCATCGTGTTGAACTGTTTCCCGCGCCGCGAAGCAACCGCGAACATTCCATCTGGCACTTCATTATCGGGCAACTGCACAGGCATGAAATGCGCCTTGCCGTCAGGCGTATCGAACCTCCAATCCGCGCACAAATGTGGTCCGCCGTACTGGACTTGATCTCCAGTCGCTCTCAGAGTCTGAATCCCATCGTACATCGGCACGACCTGGGCAATTTCCTCGCGGATCGCTTGAGTTCCATTAAACTTCAATTTGTCGGCCAAATCTGGTCGAACGCGCCGAGCAAGCTCTAGATAAATCTCCCATTCGGGTCTGGCTTCGCCAATCCGACGCCCTTCGATTTCAGGGCTGAACATGATCCGGCGTTCAGTTGAGGTTTGAGTCACCCCGCCTGGAATCTCATATCTTGTAGCCGCCGGAAGCAACACGACTGTTTCTCCGGGATCGACGAGCATTTGACTCGAGAGGACAATGTCTTGATGCACCCGCATTGGTAGTCGGCCCAAGGCCTCGTCCACAAAGACCGGATCTGGGAGCGATTCCAGGAAATTGCCGCCTGCTGAGAAGAGAACATCGAGATCGCCGATATGGGCAGCTTCGATCATGTGCGGAGTGGTCAGACCAGGCGCCGATGGAACCGGAAATCCCCATTGGCTCGAAAGTTGATCAGAGTTTTCGATCGTTACTGGCTTGCCTCCGGGGAAGGCAGTGCTATACGCACCCATTTCCGCACCACCCTGAACCCCAGAGTGACCGCGAATCGGCATCAGACCGCAGCGCTCTCGTCCCACGAATCCTCGGGACAGACCCAGATTCACTACTGCCCGCACGTTATCTTCGCCAAAAGCGTGTTGAGTAACGCCCATACTCCAAACAAGTACCGCTGTTCTCGCCCCGCCGATCATCTGCCCGAATGCCCGCATCTCTGCTTCGGACACTCCTGACATCGATTCGAGCCGTTTCCAATCCTGGGCCGCGACCGTCGAACGGGTCTCGTCAAAATCAGCACCGTGGTCACGGACGAACTGATGGTCGATCAAATCCCTTTCGAGGACATGCTTGAGCGCTCCGTTCAAAAACGCCACATCGCCACCGGTGTTAATGAGGAAGGTTTGATCGGCGATTTTGGTTCCAAAGAGGGCGCTTTCGACCACCGACGGCACCCAATATCGTTCCATCCCTGGTTCGCGATAGGTATTGATGAGGACGATTTTCGTTCCGGCCTTTTTTGCATAGTAGAGGTATTTGGTTACAACTGGTTGATTATTAGCGGGGTTGGCGCCGATGAAAACCAAGAGATCAGTGCCAATCAGATCCGAGTAGGAACAGGTCGTTCCACCTACTCCTAGCATCTGCTTAAGCACGACGCTGCTCGGTGCATGGCAGAGACGGGCGGCGTTGTCGATCGAGTTCGTCCCCATCGCCCGGACCGCTTTTTGTGCTACGTAGTACGTTTCGTTTGGGGTGCCACGACTTGTCAAAAAGAATCCGATTCGATCCGGTGTGGTCGACCGAATCCGATCGGCGACGAGGTCAAGTGCGTCGTCCCAGGAGATTCGCGAGAAGCCTGGCTCTCCACGTCTGCGCGCCATGGGGAAAGGCAAGCGACCGAGCGACCTCAATTCGGCGCTCGACATCGCCCGAAGGTTCTCCACGTCGGCGAGCACATCGGGATTCAGGGCCGGCATCGTGTTCAGACGAAGAAGTCGCAGTCGAATGTTGCAGAGATGAGGTCCGTCCATCGTCCAGTCGTGAAGACCAGCAACGCCCAGTGCGCAACCGTCGCACACACCTTGAGAAAGGATGCGCCAGGCGAAGCCAGCCTCATCACGGTTTTCCCACATCGCCCGCGTGATCTCGCCAAAATTGTTTGGATGCTGCTCACCGATCCCGAATGGTTTGCGACTAGCCCAGAGACTCGGATCCCACCGCTTTTTGACTCGGGACATATGCGGATGATTCGTGTTTCCCACCGTTTACTCCTGCTCGGCAACAATTATCCCATTCCGCGGCAAACTTAGGTCCGAGTAACACCAGGCCCAAACGACTTGCTGCTTGGCATAAAAACGAGATGGAACTTGCTTCTGGATTGAACACGAGCGTGCAATGTAGCGTCATCAACGGAAGGGGCTAACCACAGCGTCGGGTAACCCGTGGCCGCGTCATCGCAGCTACGATATACTCTTGTCGCGAGCGAACGGCTGTTCCCGCTCGTGTTTGCGCCCGTAGCTCAGCGGATAGAGCGCTTGCCTCCGGAGCAAGAGGTCGCGTGTTCGAGTCACGCCGGGCGTACCAACCACTCCATCCTCGACGCAACGAGACCAAACCGTACCCAGTCCCACTTGACTTGTCCTGTAGTTGACAATCCTTTCTTCACGCGAGCCATTCAGTAAGCCGGACCGCTAACTGCGGCCGTTAAAGTCGCCGTGAGGTCCAGGGAATGCGAATTCATGTGGCCCTGGGACGTCTTCTCGTGCGATCCCACTCGGCTGCGCGCAGCGTGGGCGACTGTCGCTACCAATCGGTTCAAAGAAGGTTGACAGGGCAGTTCCGCTCAACGATGCTGCAAATACTGCACGTTTGCCTAGTACAAGAGTCAGTTCCATGATGATATCGCCCTTGCCATCGGACTCTCCCGGCGCTGTGCCGCAGATCAAGCCGCCTACGATGGCTATGAGAGCAGGTGCGGGCACACCTCTCCCGCACCCGTTAACCTCTTTGATTGCCAGAGACAATGAACGGAACGCGGTTGTCTCGCTGGTGCGTGATCCCGACGTCCGATTGCTGACTTTGACCGGTCCCGGCGGTGTCGGCAAGACGCGCCTGGCGATCGCGGCGGCCGCCGACGTCACAAACGACTTCCCCGATGGCGTCGTCTTCGTCGATCTTGCCCCGGTCAGCAACCCGACCATCGTCCTGAATACCATCGCGGGTCGCCTTGGGCTGCGCGACATAGGCGCCGGGGCGCTGTACGATCGCATGTTGACTGCAATCGCCGATCGGCGCCTGCTCCTCGTGCTGGATAACTTCGAGCAAGTGGTCACCGCGGCGCCACGGTTGCGCAATCTCCTGGACGCCTGCCCCGAGGTGATGCTGCTCATCACTAGCCGGATCAGACTCCGAATCTCCGGAGAACGGGAATTTCCGGTCACTCCGCTTCTGCTCGACCTACCGACGATGGTCGAGGATGTCGAGGCGACTGGTGCGGTCCGGCTCTTCATCGACCGCGCGCGGGATATCCGGCCCGATTTCAGCTTGAGCGCCGACACAATGCCGGCGGTTGCCGAAATCGTTCGCCGTGTTGACGGCCTCCCGCTCGCGATCGAGCTGGCCGCGGCGCGCATCAAGGCCCTGCCCCCGACTGCGCTCCTGCAACGTCTCGAGCAGCGGCTGCCCCTGCTCAGTGGCGGTGCGCGGGATTTGCCCTTGCGGCAGCAGACCATGCGCGACACGATCGGGTGGAGCTACGACCTACTCAACGCCGCCGAGCAGGCCCTGTTTCGCCGATTCGGGGTCTTCGTCGGCGGATTCACCCTCGACGCCGCCGAGGCGATCGGAGCTGGCTCGAAGGACGCCACCGCCGAGCTCAAGCCGAACGCCCCAGTTGACGTGGTCGACGGGATTACTGCTCTGATTGAACACAGCCTGCTACGGCAGAGCGCAGGGCTCGAGGGTGAGCCGCGCTACCAGATGCTGCAGACCGTGCGCGAGTACGCGCGCGATCGCCTGGACGCGTCAGATGAAAGCGACGACATGCATCGCCGGCACGCCGCCTTCTTCCTGGCGTTCGTCGAAACGAGCGAACCTGGGCTCTTCGGGCCGAATCAGGCGGAGTGGCTCGACCGGCTGGATCGCGAAAAAGATAACCTCCGCGCCGCATTGCACTGGACCCTGAATAGGTTCGAGGTCGTGCCTGCGACGAGGCTGGGCGCCATGCTGTGGCGTTTCTGGGAGCGCAGAGGGTATTTGAGCGAGGGTCGGTCCCAACTTGCAAGTATCCTCGCCCTCTCCCCCAGCCCGGCGTCCGATGCGGCAAGGTGCAGCGTGCTCACCGGAGCGGGCGTACTCGCGGCCCTCCAGGGAGACTACGACCAGGCAATTCGGTACAGCGAAGAAGCACTGGTTGGCTGGCAACAGCTCGGCGACGACCGAGGGATCGCCCGATCGCTCCTGTGCCTGGCGGCCGTTGCGCGGTATCGGGACGACTTCGCCGGGGCAGAATCCCTGGGGCACGAAAGCCTCGCCGCCTTCCGGACGATCGACGATCGCTGGGGCGCTGGCCACGTTCTGACTCACCTCGGGATGCTTGCCTGGTTACAGGGCAATCACGCGACGGGAATCGCCTTCTACGAAGAAGCCCTGGCACATCTCCGCGACGTCGGGGATCAATCTGGCATCTTCGAGATCGTCCTCGAATTGGGGGAGGGGCGCCTCCGATGCGGGCGATCTGGCGCGGGCGACGGCGCAGTTCGAGGAATGCTTGGCGTTAGCCACATCGATGGGCGACAGGCCCGGCCGCGGCCGGGCCCTGACCGAGCTCGGCGGTGTGGCCCGACTCCGGGGTGACCACGGCCGCGCAACCGACCTGCTCACTCAAGCCACCGCACTGGCGCAGGAAAACGGCGATCGCCGCCAACTCGCCTACCTCGCGTGGTACCTCGGGGACATCGACATCGCCACCGGCGACGTCGGGAGCGCCGCTGCCCGATACGCCGAGGCGCTCGGACTCTTTCTTCCGATGGGCAATCGCGTAGGCATCGCGCAGTGTCTCGAGAAGCTGGCAAAGTGTGCCCTGATTCGGGGACACGTCTCATCCGCGACCCTCCTCCTCGGGAGTAGTGCCGCGTTGTTCAGCGCGATCGGGGTCACCCCACCGCCCGATCGCGATCCCGCAATCGACGCCGCATCCCTCAAACCGAGGTTGTCTCCGGAAGAGTTCGCCCGTGCGTGGGATGCTGGCCGGGCACTGAGCCCTGAAAAAGCCGCTGCTGAGGCCCTCGCGTTGGCCGCCGACCTCGCGGGGGAAGGTCATGTCAAGGCGCCACCGGATGCGTTGACCGAGGAGATGGAGGCGCCTGCCGGCCCATCACCAGCGCCCGAAGCGGCGCTAAGCCTGACCCCGCGCGAGGTCGAGGTCCTGCGCCTCCTGGTCGACGGCATGAGCGACCGGGAAATCGCTGATGCGTTGTCGATAAGTGAGCGCACCGCGGGCAACCACGTCCAGCATGCCATGCAGAAGATCGGCGTCGAATCTCGCACGGCGGCAGCGGTCTTCGCAGTGCGCCACGCCCTCGACTGACGCCTAGCGCCTGAGGAGTTTTCCTCAGACGTCCATCTTCACCAATTGAGGAGTTCCCCCGATGTGTCGTCGGGCCGGCAGGCGCACTATCGTAGCATCCCCGCGGGACCTCTTCTGTACCGGCACCGCTTCGCAGAAAGGAGGAACAGCATGAACGGAACCGTATCCGGCGCATTCCCAGATACCCCCTTCTCGCGGCGCTCCGCACTCGGTCGAATCGCCGGCGCGGGAGCCGTCGCGGTCATAGCGGCGATGCACCTTGACGTGTCCCGGGGTGTGGCGCAAGAAGCCACGCAATCTCTTCGTTCGTCCTTTGCATCATTCGAGAAAGGAACCGTCATGACCGACTCCACGCCGACCGCCAATCGCGCACCACTGACCGTCGTGCTCGTGCACGGCGCCTTCGCCGACTCCTCGAGCTGGAATGGCGTGATCGAGCTACTGCAGGCCGCCGGGGTCGCTGTTACCTGCGCTCTGAACCCGCTGCGCGGCATCTCCCACGACGCCGCCTACGTCGCCAGCTACCTCAACCAGATCCCCGGCCCGGTGCTCCTCGTCGGCCACTCCTACGGCGGCGCGGTCATGACGAACGCCGGGTCCAGGGCCAAGAACGTCGTGGGCCTCGTCTACGTCGCGGGCTTTGCCCCGGACGAAGGCGAAATCCTGCTTGATATCGAAAAGAATTCGAGGGACAGCGTCCTGCTCCCCGCCCTGGTCCCGCTCCAGTACCCGACGGGAAACGGAACGGAGACGGCGACCGAGTTCGCGATCAACCCTGAGAAGATCCACGAAGCGTTTGCCGCCGACTTGCCCCTAAGCCAAACCGCCGTAATGGCCGCCACCCAGCGCCCAATCGCGGAACTGGCGTTTTCCGAGCCGACCACGGCGCCCGCCTGGAAGTCGCTCCCGACATGGGCGGTGGTGCCCACGGGCGACAAGACCATCGGCAGCGACGCCGTGCGCTCCATGGCCAAGCGCGCCGGCGCCACCATAGTCGAGATTGAGGCGTCGCACGTGGTCATGATCTCCCAGCCGCAGGCAGTCACCGACGTGATCATGACCGCGCTCGCCGCAGTCTCCTGAAGTTGGCAATCGAATAGGCATCAAGAAAGGTGAAACCTATGAAGATCGTCGTCATTGGTGGCACCGGACTCATCGGTTCAAACGTCGTCTCCAGGCTCAGCGCGCACGGAGACGAGGCGGTGCCGGCGTCACCCCGGTTAGGTATCAACACCATCACCGGCGAAGGTCTCGCTGAAGCCCTCGACGGCGCCGCAGTGGTGGTTGACGTGTCCAACTCGCCGTCCTTCGAGGACGCAGCGGTGCTGGCGTTCTTTGTGACGTCAACCCGCAACCTCCTCGCCGCGGAAGCAGTCGCTGGCGTGGGTCATCACGTCGCGCTGTCGATCGTGGGGATCGATCGGTCACCGGACAACGGGTATTTCAAGGCCAAGGTCGCACAGGAGCAGCTGATCGAAGCGGGACCGATCCCGTACTCGATCGTTCGCGCGACGCAGTTTTTCGAGTTCGTCGATGGGATTGCGAACGATGCGACCACCGGTAATGAAGTTCACATGCCGCCGGTTGCGTTTCAACCGATGGCTGCCGACGACGTCGCGAGCGCGGTCGCCGAAGTCGCGGTGAACGCCCCGCTGAACGGTCGCCTGGAAATCGCTGGGCCCGAGCAGCTCCGCTTCGACGAAGTCATCCGGCGTCGCCTGAGTTCGCGAAACGATCCGCGTCAGGTGATTGCCGATCCGCAGGCGCCGTACTTCGGCGCAGTGCCGAGTGAACTCTCGCTCGTCCCACTCAATGGTGCGCAGCTCGGCAAGATCAGATTCGAGGACTGGCTCGGCGCCGCCACTAGTCGCTAGCGGCCGCACTCCGTTCAGCTCGAGACCGATCAGTATGCAGTTTGCGATCACCGCTTCGACAACTCGCCGGAACATGGAGTCCACCATGAACATGACAAGTGCCCAACCTCAAACCACTCCCGCCTTGGCGCTGGAACCTGCGGCCCAAGCTTTCGCCGATGTCTTGGCTGCAGGAGGCGGCCCTCCCCTGTACACACTTTCCCCGGACGAAGCTCGCGCTATTCTCGACCGTGCACAGTCCGGCAACGTCGCAATGGCGCCAGCTGAGATAGAAGACCACACCATCCCAGGCGGCCCGAACGGCACGATCTCGATCACTGTCGTTCGGCCAGTTGGGAGCAACGGAAGCCTGCCCGCGGTCGTCTACACGCACGGCGGCGGCTGGATCCTAGGCAATTTCGCCACACACGAGCGTCTGGTGCGGGATTTGACCGCGCAAACCGGCGCGGCATTCGTGTTCGTAAACTACCCACGCTCCCCGGAATCTCGGTATCCGATCGCGATCGAGCAGGTGTTCGCAACGGTGCGATGGGTCGCCGATCACGGAGCGGAGTTGGGGTTGGACGGAAAGCGCCTAGCAGTTGCCGGAGAAAGCGTTGGCGGCAGTATGACCGCCGCGGTGACGCTCCTGGCGAAAGAGCGTGGCGGACCAGCAATTCGTTACCAGGCCCTCCTCTACCCGGTCACGAACGCTGCGTTTGACACTGACACCTACGAGAAGTTTAGCGAGGGTCCGTGGTTGACACGCAAAGCGATGCAATGGTTTTGGGATGCCTATCTTCCCGACACCTCGAAGCGGTCTGAGGCAACTGCCTCACCACTTCAGGCAACCGTGGAGCAGCTGCGAGATTTGCCGCCGGCTCTGGTCATTACCGACGAGGCAGACGTACTTCGCGACGAGGGCGAGGCCTATGGACGCAAGCTCCGCCTGGCGGGTGTCGACGTGACTTCGGTGCGATATGAAGGGGTATTCCACGACTTCATGATGCTCAACGCCCTGGCAGGGACGAACGCCAATCGCAATGCAACCGCCCAAACGGCGCACGCATTGAAGACCGCACTGAACCGCTAGCCGATGAGAAGGCGATTACAGCGGACTGGTAACTCAGCAAATGGTCCCGCCGCCCGTTCGCGGCGGGACCCCCTCGAATACTATCTGGGTGAGAGACCGGTTTTGGGTATGAAACCCAGCAATTTTAGCGGCTTTGCTCCGGAGCAAGAGGTCGCCTGTTCGAGAGACGCCGGGTGCACCTTCCGTTTAAGGGTTCAGTTATTGCTACTTGATTAACGTAAGTAAGAAAACCGGAATTTGGCGTGTCGTTCTTGCTTGATAGTCCGCGTAGTCGGGATAGGCTTTGACTGCGCGGTCCCACCAGATCTTCTTTTCGTCACCCTCGAGTTCGCGCGCGAGGTAGTCGCGCTTCGTTGGTCCGTCTTGTAACTCAACGTGAGGGTTCTTTTTGAGGTTGTAATACCAGACGGGATTCTTCGGCGCGCCGCCGAGCGATGCGACGACTGCGTATTCACCGTCATTCTCGACACGCATCAGCGGCGTCTTGCGAAGCTTTCCAGTTTGGGCGCCAACTGATGTCAAGACGATGATCGGCATTCCACGCAGTGTTGCGCCTTCGACACCATTCGTCTTTTCAAAGAGTTCGACTTGATTTCGACTCCAATCCGACGGACTTGGCTCATACTCACCCGAAAGCGGCATGTTGTTCTCCTTTTAGTCCTGATGGTAGCGGACTCTGCTTTCCTCGAGAGGATCCGTTGCCCGAGCGCATGAGCACCTCGATTGATCGGATATCTTTCCCGATTTCGGTCTTAGCTGCTCGCTTCAATAGCACTCGAAACCGCGAGGACGTTACCCGACTGGTCTTTCGCTTGTACCGCGAAGTACCGCTCACGAGAGAGGACTTTGATTGCCGTCTCAAATCCGGCGCGCTCGACCGATCCCACCTCCTGTAGGGCTTCAGGAGTCAGTCCGGCAAGGATTTGCCAGGTAGAGATTTCGGTTGCGCCGTTCCAACTCGCGTAGATGGTCACTTCGCTTTCACTCACGCGCTCCGCGGCAATCGCTGGGGTGCTCGTCGGTTGACCTTTCCACGGGAATCGATAGGCTCGATATGACGTGATTCCTCGCGGAAAACGCCCGTTAAATCGCAGGTTTCCGGCAGCATCGAACTCGGAGAACACTGGAGCGCTCCCCCAACCAATGAACGAATTACCGTTGGGCAGCAGTTGCATATTCCCCTGACTGACGGAAAGGATGTTCGTCGGGTGAATGAATTCATTTGCCAGCGTTGCGGACATCGCGTTCATGTCAAGATCGAGCACGATCCCGCGGGAAATCTCATCCGAATTGGGCGTGTCTGCCCGATTATCGAAGATCGACAAACTGCCATCGTCGTGAACCCGCGCATCGTGTTGGTAGGCGAACGCCGTCCCCTCACCCATCGCGAAAGTGCTTTGCTTGCCGTTCAGTCGCCAGAGTACTTCGCCAGATACGCGGTCTAAGTTGTACACCGCCCAGGTGTGCCGCGCCGAAATAACGAGGTTGCTGTTCTGATCCACTCCAATTGAGTTGAGGTGGAGAAAGTCATAAGCATCGTTTGCGTCAGGCGGCAGGTCGATATACGACTCTTCCAGACTCAAATGATCGAGACTATGCCATTCGAATAGGACACGGCCCGTCTCGATTTCGATCTCCTGGACAATTCCGTCCAACACGATTCCGTCATCCGGTCCACCAATCGCCGAGAGATCCCAATACACGGCGTTGTAAACGCCGAAAAGCGCTGTGTCTTGAGGCGAAATCCTGAACTCATGAATGTCACCACCGGTGAATCCATTTGCGACTTGGATCGAGGCAACCATGTGATAGGCACTGTCACGAATACCGAAGTGACCAAAACCGTGCCCTTCTGTCGAAGCGCCTTCCCACCATGTAAGAACCGGCTCGCCTCGATACTGTTGCACCCCAAAATCGGTAATTGTTTCCGCCTCGTCTGCCGTCGAAAAAAACCAAATCAACTCACCACGATCATCGAGAATCATCTGTCCCTTCTGCGCGCTTCTTGGGGCGACAAAAATATAGCCGGGCGCTGTCGACGTGGCGGGAGTCGTGACTGTGATTTTGGGCGGGCGCAGGCTAGGACGAGAACGAAACGTTTGCACCGCGTCCTCCGCCCCTCCGGATTGGCGAGGAGCTGGAATTTTTGCGGTTGGTGCGGGGCGCGCTGTTTGAAAGGTGAACGCGAGGTCAGTTCCGTCCTCTCCGGATAAACGAGACGTCACGCTAACCTTTTCGCCGGACTTGAACGGTGCATCAGGCACAAAGCTCACACCCTTGCCATCTGCGTGCGGAAGCATGACTCCCGAATGTGTGCCACTGCGAGAACCGACAACGATGGGATAACTTAATGAATCGGCGACAGTTCCGCGAAAACTGATCTCGGTACCGGTGGATGCAGTACGAGAATCGGGAATCGGAAAGATCGCAATTTGATCCGTGAGCGTGGCCGAAGACTGGGTTGAAGTAGCGAGCGCAGGGAACCGCAACCTGGCTTGCGAGGAGGCGGAGACGATTTTGCTTGTGGTTACGCCAGCCGCGATAGCACCAAGTCCGGCACGAAAGACTGCCCTCCGATTGACCACGTCAATTCGCCGGATATTCCTCGTCTTGCTGGTCGTCCGATTTTCGGGCAATTGCACTCGTGTTTACTCCTTGCAAGAGACGCCGATGAAGCGCTGACGACTTGGTCACCAACGCGCTCATCAAGGATGATGTCTCGCGGAATCGCTCCAATTTTCTTCGATCCGCTCGATGTTGCTCCAGTGACTGAACACCGCCAATCGAAGCGCGGTTCGCCAATTAGCCGCGCTTCGTCCACTCGATTCGGAGATTATCGAGACCAAGCGGTTCGATTTATGCGCTCGGCGCAATTGGTTCGGAGGCGCCGAGAAGTTCGCCGGAAGAATCGAGCGCTTCAACGCTGACGTATGTCCCCGAGGTTTGCACCTTGATCGACGTTTCGAACCCTGTGCGCTCTCCGGTACCCACTTCCTGCAAATTGTTGGGATCTGTTCCAGCGAGAGCTCGCCAACTCGCGACTTCGGTAGCTCCATTCCAACTGGCAAAGACGTTGACATCGGTTCCATCGCCTTTTTGGGCGACGACGACAGGCGCTTCAGTCGGCTGCCCGACCCAGGGGAAGCGATAAGCTCGATACGATGTAACGCCTTTCGGAAAACGTCCATTGAATAGAATGTCGCCTTCGGGACTGAATTCTGTAAAGACAGGAGCGCTTCCCCAGCCGACAAACGCGTTGCCATTGGGCTGAAGCTGATTATTTCCTTGACTGACTGAAACGATATTGGTGGGATGGACAAATGCTTGCGTCAGTGTTGCGGTCATGTTTTCGATGTCGAGGTCGAGAATAAGCCCGCGGGAAACTTCGCCCGAATCGGGCGAATCCGTTGCATTGTTGAAGAAACTTATTTTGTTGTCGGAATGCATCCGCGCGTCATGCTGAAATGCGACTGCTGTTCCGTCTCCCATTTGGAAGTCACTCTTCGCTCCGCTGATACGCCAGATGACCTCGGCCGTCCGCCGGTCGATCTTGTATGCGGCCCACGAATTGCGAGCATTGGCGATGATGTTGCCGTCTGGGTCGACTTCGACGGCGTTAAGGTGAAAGTAATCGTAGGTATCGGTAGTCTTCGGGGGCAAAGCCACCTTCGACTCTTTGATTTCGATGTGATCGAGACAATGCCACTCGAACAAAACGCGACCGGTTGGAATATCTATTTCTTGGATGATTCCATCCATCACGATTCCATCTTGCGGTCCGTCGACGGATCGCAGATCCCATTGCAAAACGTTGTAGATTGGGATCAGAGCGGTTCCTTCCGCTGTTAGGAGGAAATCGTGCAAGTCGCCGCCAGCGAATCCATTTCCTGGTTGCACTGTCGCGATCTGCTCGTAGGTCTGGTCATAGATCACGAAATGGCCGAAGCCATGTCCTTGCGTTGATGTTCCCTCCCACCATGTCAGAACCGGCTTACCCTGGTATTCCTGGACTTTGACATCTGTGGCCGAATCAACGGCGCCGGGAAGCGGATGGAACCAGACAGTTTCACCGTTGTCATCCAGAATCATCGGTCCAGTCTGTCCGCCTGGCTGTCTCGGTCCGACAAAGATGAATCCGGGCGCGGTGTCCGCGGACGAGTCGGTGATGTCGATAACCGTTGGCGCAAGATCAGGTCGTGTCAAATATTTTTGGGGTTCAAGTTCTGCGTCTGATTCTTCAGGGACGGAAGCGACCTTCGCCGGAAACATCGGCTGCGCGATGGTGAAGGCGAGGGCACCGTCAGAGGTATCGGCAAGAGGGATGTCAGCTTGAACGGTAATGCGCTCGCCGGGTCGAAACGCGGAATCGGGGAGCCAGCTGAAACCTTGGCCATCAGAGTGCGCCGCAAGCGCACCAGAGTGCGCGCCGCTTCGCGATCCAATGACGATCACGTGTCCTAAATCGTCCGCGGAAACTCCACGAAGGGTAATCTCAGTTCCTGGCGAAGCCGTCCGAGAGTCGTAGATGGGGAAGACCGCGAGGCTATCTGACGTTGATCCTTGGGTCTTCGAAGATCTCGCAAGACCCGCCCTTCGAGCTTCCGCAACAGCCGGTTTGGCAACTGTTCCCAGACCACCGACGAGACCGAAAATCGTCGCTCCTAGCCCGCCACGCAAGATCGTTCGTCGGGTAGGTCGAAGTTCGTTCCCAGCGGCCGCATCTCGGTTTTGCGGTTGTCGTTCCGGTGTCTTCATCGGTCGTGGCCTCCTTTTTGCTGCCCTTCCTTCAGAAACTTCACGGCGACTTCGGTGATTTAGGAAGACTTCGATGAACCTGAAAACTCGCGGCATCATACTCGGAAGTACAATGCCGCACTTCTCCAAGGATGTTTTCGGCTACAAAATCGAAGAGGAAGAGGAAATGTCGATTCCTCGCAGCTTCAATCGACAACTCAGTGAGACGATCATATTCGAACAATATGATCGGCACTCAATTGGAGATTGGCAAATAGAATTGAGGAGTGCAAACCATGGGTCAGAAAATCGCGCCGTTTCTCTGGTTTGACAACCAAGCCGAGGAAGCGACGAACTTTTATGTGTCAATCTTCAAGAACTCGGAAATCCTCGGCCTAACACGTTATGGTGAGGCCGGTCCAGGTCAAGAAGGCACAGTCATGGTCGCGGACTTCAAACTCGATGGCCAACATTTCATCGCCCTCAATGGTGGTCCGCATTTCAAGTTTACCGAGGCAATTTCGTTTCAGATCGATTGTCTAACTCAAGAAGAAGTCGATTATTACTGGGACAGTCTGCTTGCCGGCGGTGGCGAACCATCGCAATGTGGTTGGCTGAAGGATAAGTTCGGACTCTCGTGGCAAGTCGTGCCGCGCAGACTTTCTGAACTCCTCGGCGACAGCGATCCCGAGAAGGCGAATCGCGTCATGCAAGCCATGTTGCAAATGGTGAGGATTGAAATTCCAAAGCTCGAAGCGGCCTACAACCAAACGTAGCGTGCCTCTTTGCGGGCGGTCGTGGCGTGCGCTCTGACTCGCTTGCGAATGTTGGATCGTCGGAGAAGCTAGCGTTTCTGCAGGCGAGGATCGAGAACGTCGCGCAGCGTATTTCCTAGCAGATTAAATGCCAGAACGACGAGGAAGATTGCGGCGCCCGGGATATTGATCAAATAGGGCGCCGTACGGATGTAAGTTCTCGCGTCCACAAGAAGCGCGCCCCATTCTGGCGTGGGGGGCTGCGCGCCAAGCCCAACAAAAGAAAGCGCCGCCGCATAGAGCACTGCAGCCGGAAATTCCAACGACGCGAGGACAATGATCGGCGCCAGGACGTTCGGCAATATGGCCCGGCGCATGGTGTGACTTGCGCTGGCCCCAATGACTCGCTCGGCAGTGACGTATTCCATCTCCTTAATCGAGAGAACCGAGCCGCGCACAACTCGCGCAAAATAGGGCCAAGAGGCGATTCCGACCGCAATCATCGCGTTGGTCAATCCTGGCCCAAGCACTGAAACTACCGCGAGCGCCAAAATAAAACTTGGAAAGGCCAGAACAATATCCGTGAAACGCATGAGCAGACCGTCGGACCAGCCACCGTAATACCCTGCGACCAGTCCGACTGTGACCCCTATGACTACCTCGATCGTGACAATGATGACGCCAATTTTTAGCGTGATTCGAGCGCCATAAATCACACGGCTGAAGAGATCACGGCCGAGATCATCCGTCCCGAACCAGAATTGGCGAGACGGTGGTGTGAGCGGTCTTCCCGCTTTGACTTCTAATGGATCGTGGGTCGCGATGACTGGAGCGAAGATCGCCATCAGAATCAAAACGAGGATGATCGCGCCGCCGATTTGCGCTTGCCTTTGGCGAAAGAGAGTTGAGAGAAACGAAGTAGGTCCTGTTCGCCGCCGTTGAGTACGAGGCGCAGCGGTAGCAACTGTCGCTGTGGCACTCACTGTAGTTTGATCCGCGGATCTAGCCACGCGTAGAGGATGTCAACGAGCAAGTTGACCAAGATATATGTCGTCGCCACGACCAACACGATACCTTGAATGAGCGGGAAATCGCGCTTCGAGAAGGCGCGGACGCCGAGCTCACCGATGCCATGCCAAGCGAAAACTGCTTCGATGATAAAGGCGCCGCTGAGGAGAGCCCCGAATTGGAGTCCAAGGATCGTAACGATTGGTATCATCGCGTTGCCGAGGCCGTGCCGGATGATGACGGTTCGTTCTTTTAGGCCCTTCGCTCTAGCGGTCCGAATGAAATCCTGACCGAGCACTTCAAGCATTGCCGAGCGTACGAGCCTCGCAACTACAGAGGACGTGATGAGTCCCAATGTGACTGCCGGCAAGACAAGAGACTTCAACGATCCGTCCGGTATGACGTCGAACCAACCCAGCCTGACTGAGAAGAAGTAGATCATTAAAAGTCCGAACCAAAAGGCGGGCATCGACAGCCCCGCGAGAGCGAACACCATCGCTAGCGTGTCGATCGCTGAGTCCTTATAAACAGCCGCGACGACACCCGCGACCATTCCCACCAGTGCGGAGACGATCAGACTCCCAAGCGCAAGTTTCAACGTGGCTGGATAGCGCTCCTCGATTTCTTGTGTCACTGGTTTTCGGGTCGTGATGCTCTCGCCAAGGTCACCGTGCAGTACATCCCGAACGTAGTGCACATATTGGACAGGAAGAGAGTCATCTAGACCTAGCTGTTGTCGCATCGCTGCGATTGCTTCGGGGCTGCTTGACCGTCCAAAAAACATGATCTTGACCGGGTCGCCGGGAACTAGCGGCCGCATCAAGAACACGAGTGTGAGGATCGCAAACCAGACTGGAATCGTGATCAGCAGGCGCCGCAGAATGAAGTAGGCCATTGGTATCTCGATTGTGCAGGTTCGTAAGGTCGGTCTTACCGAGGACGACGTTGCCGGTCGTCCTCGGTAGAGAGGGTGTTATTGGCGACTACTGATCGAGCCAGACGTCGATGAGCCGCTGATTGTCTGAGGCATCCCAGTGATATCCGTGCACGTTTGGCTGCACGGCTGACTGGAACCAGTCGGTGTTGATTGGCGCGATCAACGCGTGATCGAGCACATAGCTGATTGCATCGTGGCTCGCCTGAATGCGGGCTGTTGGATCAATGGTCGAGTCCGCGGTCGCCAAAAGCTTGTCGAGATCTGGGTCACTGGTCTGCTTCACCCAGCCAGGTGATTTGAAGAGCTGCGACAAAATCGACTGGTCGTAAAACGTCCAGCGCATGTAATCGAAGCCCGTTTCGCCTGCTTCAAGCTTCGGTTGGAGTGCGCCAAAGTCGATCGTTTGAATGTCGACTTTCAGACCAATCTTGTTGAGGTCGGGCTGGATGAGCTCAATCGTCTTCTGCTGAACATCAAATCCCGAATAGCTCCAGAGCGTGATCGCGATGTCCTTGCCATCCATCTCGACAACGCCATTGCCATCCGAGTCGGTAAATCCACCAGCCGCCAACTCTTCCTTGGCTTTGTCGAGGTCGTAGGTATATCCGTGCTCGGTACAAAGCTCTGCGTCATACGACGAATCACCGACCGGGACTGGGCACTGATTGGTCGTTGCGCGGCCGAGATACGCGATCTCAGTAATTGAATCGCGGTCGATCGCGTATGCCACGGCTTTGCGGAAGTGTTCGTTGTTGAATGGCGCCTTGTTTGAGAACTCGATGAAGTTGATGTTGTGGCCCTTCTCTTGGGCCACGATGTTGACACCTTCCATCTGGCTCAGACGCTCGACATCGGCGCTGGGAACATCGAGGATATCGAGTTCGCCTGACTCGAACGCTGCAGTCCTAGTTGCTGGCTCGGAGATGATGTTGAGCTCGATTCCGTCAACGTATGCCGCGCCCTTGTTCGTGTCGTCTTCGCGATAGTTGACGTAGTCAGGAGTTTTTTCGAGTACGATCTTGGTTCCACTCTCCCAAGACTTGAACTGAAACGGTCCCGAACAAACCGGATTGTGGCCAAAATCCTCACCATATTTTTCGACGGCCGTCGGGGAGACGATCGCGATTGTTGTGGCGTTATTGAAGAACGGGGCATACGGCTCGTTGTAGGTGAAGACGAGCGTCGCCGCGTCCGGAGCCTCAATACTCTTGATCGGACCGAGGAACGCCTTATAGGGCGCCGCCATCGCCGGATCAAGAATTCGATCATAGCCCGCCTTGACCGCGGGGGCATCGAGTGTCGTGCCGTCTTGGAACTTGATTCCCTGCCGAATCTTCAAGGTGATCGTGAGGTTATCGGGGCTAATTGTCCACGACTCCGCAACCCAAGGATGGGGCAGGCCATCTGCCCCGATGTATGTCAATTGGTCACAAATAAGATTCATTACTTCAGATGCTGTGAGCGAAATCGTGCGTGCCGGATCGAGTTGGTCGGGTTCTTCTCCTAACGACATGTGAAGCGTTCCACCTTGAACTGGTTGGTCATCTTGGGCGTTGGGCGCTGCCGCCGCGCCGAAGACTCCTGCGCTCAAGGCTATGGCAACGAGGAACACAATCGCTCGAACGAAGTTCGTCGTTTTCATCGTGCCTCCATTCTGATTCAAGTGATCCGCACGCGAAGAAATGACCGCATCCAAGGTCGCCGGGACTAGAGCACACGCAGAATGAGCCGCCGCGGTGACGCGCTTCGCTCGTGTCTTGACAGCACCGTCAAGTTGGGGGTGCTTTCATCGCATTTCGTCTGCGCTACCGTCGACGGAGCGCCGATCTCTTGGCCTGTTCCCTCGAACCACAGATCTTGAACGCGGCGCTCACGTTACGGTCAACTCCAAACCTTGTCAAGCGCGATTTTTCGACACCACCGCCACGCCAACTCTGCATGTGCAATCACCCAAAAATGGTCCCGATCCGACTCGATCATGGGTCAATCCGCCATATTGCAAAGTGCCCGTCTCTTCGCTGGCATGGTCGCTAGATGGCAGTTCAATTTCTTATGTCGCGCCATTCGATGCGAAGGATGCCGAAAAATCAACCTCGGGCGACGACTGTGCAAAACTAGTTCGTGTCACTCGTCGGGGCGACTGCAAGCAAGATCTTGGCGGATATAGAGGCAAAGGGCGACCCAAGTTTGGTTTAGCGAACGTCTTGGTGCGAACACCTAGAACGAGTTTTAAGCGAAACCAACGCCAAGTTCATTGACTGCCGATGATTGATCACCCATGATGCAGTCAAATCGTTTTTCGTCGATGTGACTCGGGAGAGGCAATGGCCGGCCCGATGTCTGACAGTGCGCGGCAACTCGTCTTTCCGCCATGTCCGGCGCTCCATGAAAGCGAGCCCCGGTGATGATTGCTTCCCCGCTCACTCCGCTTGTTGGTAGACGGCGCGAGATCGAAACCATCCGCAAGTTGTTGCTGAAGCCGGAAGTCCAATTGGTAACGCTGACAGGTCCGGGAGGAGTCGGCAAGGCACGACTTGCGCTAGCTGGACCCATTCAATATTGAGGATGGACAGCGCAGAGGGATGGCAATAGATCAACTCGTACGCCACCCATCGGTCGCGTTCAACCAGTGCGTCTCCAATTCTCAGCATTTCGTTAGAAGAGACGTTGCGCAATTGGCGGGAATAATCGCGTCTGACTTCCCGACTCGGATCGGTCCTCTGATCTGGGAGAGCGTGGATTCGAGCGTCAATGTCGTCAGCGATGTTTGACGCTTCGACAATTTCACGCATTGGCGTCAATTGTTGGATCCCAAAAGTTTCCGGTCATGACAAGCATGCAAAAGAGCGTGACGCTGTCTTCGTAATAATCCTCGGACGTGTCGTGAACGGAGTCATAAATGTCGTTCAGCCATTGTTGCTGCGTAGGCTCGGTCATCGCCGCCACGCCAAACGGCGCGGCAAAGAAGGTTGTGAAATAGTCGCTGTCTGGCAGCGACGCGCCTTCCAGCGTATATCCAGCGCGAATTGCCAGCGGATCTCCGTTCGCTGTCCTTTCTACCCAATGCGACATTTTTCGAACTTGCGAAGACGACCGCGGATCACTGTTGATCAGCGCGTCTGTACCAAGACGCCACGGAGTGCGGCCGGCGTTGTAACTAAACGCCCCATCAGCCGGACCTTCGAGGAAATTAGGATCGGCAGGTCGCGGTGTATGGACGGTGCTCGAGATTGGCTGTACGAAATCAGGCAAGAGACCAGTGACTGGACTTGCTGATTCTTGGAGTTGATCCACATTTCTTTGGACCGCCTCCATTACCTCAGACCACGCCGCGACGCCTGTCGCGCGACCGAAGGCCCGGAAATGCCCGGTCATGAAGTCGGATGGTCTAGGCGTGTATTGATTGTATTGTTCGCCGTTCGGATCGACCCAGTCGCCAAGCATAGGTAATCGACTTTGCGGTCCAATAGTCGACTCGAGGATTCCACCCAACACTCCATCGGCCGCACTTCGGTAGTCGAATTCCCCGTCGCTTCCCCACTGAGCGTCAGCTAAAAGCAGCGCATAGCCAATATCGCAATCGCCGTCGAATGCGCTGTCATTTCCTTCTAGATCGAGTGGGATTTTCCATCCCATCAACCGCGCATCGATATCACTCGGATGTTCTTGCACGAAGCGCCAAAGCCCATCAAAAAGTTCTTTTGCCTCTGGGTCATACCCAGCCATATGTGCGACGATGACCATGCCGTATCCCTGACCTTCAGAGACCGTGACATCGTGGTTTTCTGTCCCCGGTTTGCCGAACGCTACCCGAACGCTTCCGCTTTTTACAACGAGATAGTTCGATTTCCATCGGTCGTAAGCAGCGATCACATCGGCGTCCAATTGCGCTTGAGTTCGGTGATCGGGCCGGATTGAACCAGTCAAGTAGACCGGACGGTGCGGAAACGGACGCCGGGGCTCACCGGTTGCGGCAAGAGCATGCTGCAAACTCCCTGACAATACATGAATTGCTCCGCCGGCAAGATTCGCCGAGGAACGGATAAATTGTCGCCTCGTCTGGGGAGTAAATACATTTGAGTAGCTTTGATTCATCGCATGGGCCTTCACAACTTAGTGCGAAGCCTGACAAGCATTGCATCCACTTTAGGCGGCGAATCGGCATAACTTCAAGTCAGACAATGAGGAAGTTGCTGCCAATTTCAATTGTTCATCCACGGATCGAGCGCGTCCCGCAGTCCGTCGCCAAGGAAGTTAAACGCAAGCACAGTTAGTGAGAGCACTATTGCCGGCGATACAAGCATATATGGATAACTTCTCAGATTGGGAATTGCTTCGGAAATCATCAACCCCCAGCTTGGCATCGGCGGCCGGGCGCCAAGCCCGAGGAAACTGATGCCTGCTTCGTAGATAATCGCGAGCGGAATTCCTAGGGTTGCTGTGACCACGATGATCGGCGCCACATTCGGCAAGAGATGGTGAATGATGATCCGAGTGTCGCTCGCTCCCATACCATGTGCCGCCTCAACAAATTCTTTCTGCTTCAACGCCACCGCCTGCGAACGGACCAAGCGCGCGGCAGGCATCCAATTGATCAGCGCAACCCCAATAAAGACGCCGATCAGCCCGCCAGTACGATCGTCCAACGAGGCTAGTGCGCCAGTGAAACCGCCGTCAGCGGTCGATAACGTCGCCCGGAGAAATGTCATGATGACGATCACGAACAGGAGGCTCGGTATCGAATAGAGGGCGTCAACTGAGCGCATGATGAACGTATCGGTCTTCCCGCCAAAGTAGGCTGCTGTGAGCCCAGCGGGCACGCCGATGAGCAGAATGACAGCCTGAACTACGAAGCCCACGGCGAGTGAAATGCGAGCGCCGTAAATGAGACGACTCAAGATATCTCGGCCGAGATCATCCGTACCAAGCCAGTGTTCCGCACTCGGTGGTTGGGTGAGTGCGGTGTAGTCTTGTTCCTGATAGTCATATGGTGCGACCACGGGAGCGAAGATCGCGGCGAGCGCGAGCATCACCAAAAGGATTCCTGAGACGAATGCAACTCGAGAACGGCGCAGTCGCTGAAATGCTCCACGCCAAATTCCGACCGGAGCCCGACGGTGTAACGCTCGCGCTTCGTTTGATTCGAGTGGACTGGCCGCTGTGACTTCCATTTATTGCTCGTTCGCTAGTTGAGGAAGGGTTAGTTCGAACTGATTCTCGGATCGAGGAGTGGATAGAGAAGATCGACGATGAGATTCATCACCGACACGACTGTGCCAAGCAACAGGACCGTTCCCAGGATCACCGGATAGTCACGGCCGCTGATGCTCTGCACGAAATACCGTCCAAGTCCGGGCACCTGATAGATCGTCTCCACAAAAAATGATCCGGTCGCGATGTCGGCGAGCACGATTCCCGCTATCGTCACGACGGGCAACAACGCGTTTCGCACGCAGTGGCGAACAATGACCGGACGCTCGCGCAGACCCTTCGCTCTCGCCGTGCGCACGTAGTCCGCCCGTAAGACATCGAGCATGCTCGTCCGTGTATATCGCGCGAGCACCGCGGTTGGATATAGAGCTAACGAAATTGCGGGCACAATGATCTTAGGACTGAGAATGCCATCCCACCCGCTCGTAGGCACCCAATGCAACTTGCTCGCAAGCACCAAGACAAGGAGAGATGTGACAACGTATGCGGGCGTGGAGATACCAAAAATCGACACGAAGGTCGAAGCGTAATCTAAAGGTCCGTTGTGTTTGATCGCTCCGAGGATTCCGAGTGGGATGCCAATAATGACGGCGATAAACGTCGCGACCGCGGCAAGCTGAAGGGAAACTGGGAATGTGGTTCGAAGGATGTCCGTCACGCTTCGCGAGCGTTGCGTGTATGAAGGACCGAGATCACCTTGAAGGGCGTGGCCGAGAAACTCGCCGTACTGCTGCCAAATAGGTTTATCCAACCCATACGCTGCCTTCAGCTTCTCTTGCACAGCAGCCGGAATCGGTTTCTCCCCGCTGTCCCAGGGACCGCCAGGGGTGGCATGCATCAAGAAGAATGTCAATGTGTAGATAAGTAACAGTGTGGGGATGAGGGCTAAGACGCGGCGAATGACATAGGCTGAGCGCACGGTATGCACCATCCCTGCCCGGAATCAACTCGGCGCCCCTGCATCGGCCACTTCTCGGACCGATGCAGGAGGCTGAGATTCCGTCGAAGCTCTAGTGCTCGAGGATCGAAATGTACTTGAGCCAGGTTCGGCCGAGAATTGGGTAGTGGACGATTCCTTGGACGTACGGCTTGATCACGTAGATTCGGTTGAGGTGGAAGAGCGGGACGAAGGCCGCGTCTTGATTGAGAATCATCTCGGCCGACTGATACTGCGCCGTGCGTTGATCAGCATCTCCCATCGATACGGCTGCATCGACCGTTTGATCAAACTGATCGTTCTTCCAGTGAGCATGGTAGAAATCGGCCTTCGATTCGAAAAGCTGATTGTGCCAGTTCGCCGGATCACCCCAGTCTGAGCCCCAAAAACTCATCATGAGGTTGAAGGGCTGGTCAGTACGCGTATTGAACCAGTCCTGAAATGCCTTATCTTCGAGGGGATCGAGTTTGATGTTGATGCCGAGCGCATCCTTCCAGATGCCCTGGAGATACTCGGCCGATTTCTTTTCTTGTGTCGACGTCGAGGTGTAGGTCAACGTCAACTCAGGAAAGCCTTTCCCATCCGGGTAACCAGCATCGGCAAGAAGTTGTTTCGCCTTGTCCGCGTCCTCGCCGAGCGCGGCATCCGGATTATTTCCAGGGATATCGTCCGGCAGCATTGTCGGCGCCGGAGCGAATTCGCCCTTCAGAATCCCGTTTGCGAGCGTGTCTCGCGAGAAGGCCATCGAAAGGGCTTGGCGAACCCGAACATCGTCGGTTGGCTTGTTGGTCGTGTCACAGATCACGAATTCCGTGCCAGACCGAGGGAACACTTGCAACAGTTTGCTCAGCGTCGCATCGTTCTTGGCCCGATCAAGATCAGCGCCGGCAACCTGGGCCTGCTCGAGTTCGTCATTTTCAAACGCAACGAGCGCCTGCGTGACCGGGTCGGCAAAGAGCGTGAATGTGCCAGTTTCGATCGTCGGCTTCTCGCCGTAATACGCGTCATTGCGCTTGAGCGTCATGCTCTGGTCGTGCTCCCACGAGTCGAGCACATACGGCCCATTCGAGACCATCTTGCCCGCCTCGACCCAGCCCTCGCCTTCTTTGTCAATGACGTGCTTGGGAACTGGGTAGAACGTCCAGGTTGCGGCTAGCAACGGGAAATACGGCGTCGCGGCTTCCAACGTGACCTCAAGTGTTTTCTCGTCGACCGCCTTTACGCCGAGATCGTCGATCGTTCCGGTCCCTGAATCGATCGCTTGCGCGTTCTTGACCGGATACATGGCGCTCGTATATTCCGATTTCGTGTTCGGATCGAGCACACGCTTCCAGCTATATTCGAAGTCATTCGCGTTCAGAGGCGTGCCATCTGACCAAGTGAGTCCGTCTCGCAATGTAAACGTGAACTTCGTCTGATCAGGGCTCGCTTCCATATTCTCGGCGAGACCCATTTGGACAGAACCGTCTTGCTGGTCAATGTAGACCAACCCCTCGAAGAGGTTCTGCAACATCTCCAGACCCTTGCCGCCGGAGGTGACTCCAGGATCGAACCGCACGGGTTCGCCTTCTGGGAGTCGAATCGTCTGGTCAGCCGCCAGCGGTTGATCCTGGTACATCGCGTTCAGGAACCGCAAACGGTTTACGCCTGCCGCGCTTGCACCCGAAGAGAGGTATGCGCTGAGGCCGGTCGCCCCCACCCCGAGCGCCGCGGCACGGCCTAATACATCGCGCCGGCTGTAAAGTCCGGTCTTGACCGTTTTCGTGGTCTCGGCAGAGTCAACGTTACTCGTCGGATCTTCCACGCTGATCCTCCTCTAGTCCGTTTTCGCCGGACAGACTTGTCGTGTTGTTACAGGCACGGCGGATTATATCACCGCATTTTTTGCAATCGATTCGGCAACGCGACTCCAGAACTCCGCACCAAATGTCTATTCATGCTGCTCAATTGCGGTTGAATCTGATGGAACAAACCTACAAATCTGAGAATGACTGGGACATACCTTGCGAATCAGCCTTGTAATGGATTCTCCATTTCTCTTGACCACTTATGATTGTGGTCGCGGTCGAGAGTGTTCACCAAAAAGGTTCACATGCGTCGTCCAGCGCCATATGCTCCCGAACTGCTCAAAATATCCGCGCTCACCGCTTTCGAACTGTCTCTCCTCGCGGGTTGGGCTGTCTTCCTTCTCCATCATTACCTCAATTTTGATCCGCTGATGGTTCCGTACGGTCGAGAATATTTCACCGCGATCCAAACTCACTTCATGTGGGAGCGCGCGCGGGAATGTGGTCCGTGCGCGATGTGGAACGGAAGCGTTCGCGGTGGATATCCAGTCTTCGCGGACGTCCACGATTCAATGCTTTTTCCGCCGGTCATCATCGCCACCTACATTTGGGGTGTCTTCACCGGCGCAAAGATCGCACTGATTGTCACGTTCTTCCTTGCGGGACTGGCGCAGTGGCTTTTAGGAAAAGTCATTGGCTTAGGAGGAGTTGCGCGGATCTGGGGCGCCGGCATGGCTATCGCCGCAGGCGGTCTGGCCGGTCGGATGGACGATGGCGCCTTCTCGGTGGTTGTTTCAGCCGTTTGCTGCGCCCTCGTGATTCCCGCCGCGATCCAATTGGGCAAAACAGGCACGAGGCGATCGTCTGCGTGTTTGGCTGTCGCCATCGCATTAGCGTTGGTCGCCGGGCAAGGCTATTTGCAACTTGCGCTCATCGCGCTTTCCCCGCTTTTCCTGCTCTTCATCATTGGAAATCCGCTTGGCTCTTGGTTCGTTCTGAGGCGATTTGTGGTCGCGGCAGGAATCGGCGCCATGATTGCAGCTCCGTTCCTGCATTTCTATCCATCATTTGGAAAGTGGACAGATCCCATATTTGATTCGTCTCAACCACTTCAGTACGTCCTTCTCAACCTCGTGATCAATGACTCGAGCTTTTTTCATAGCGAGCAACTCAGTGCTCAGCCCTATCCCTACCTCTACATCAACTATGTAGGATGGATCGCGATCTCGTTCGCCATTATTGGATGTTATGTCCTGTGGCATCGCAAGGATTGGCGCCTGCTTTCCTTTCTTCTTTCTTGGTCCTTGGGCGCGTTGTGGATTAGCAGCGCTCAACCACTGATTTGGGTTCGAGATCTGACCTCGCCCGAATCTCCACTGCATGAGTTCGTGATTGGACTTCGAAATCCACCGCTCATTGCCGGGCTTGCGGTCCCGACAATTCTTGCTCTCTCCGCAATTGGCGTCCAGGGTTGCCTCGACTGGAAACCGAAGGTTGTCTCTTTAGGGTTGTGGACCAAGGAATTCGGCGATTTCGGGCGTTCTTATCGACCCGATCGCCGATGGCTCATCTTCATTCCATTGTTCTTCGCATTGCGAAGCGAGCAACAGTTCGGCGAGCAGTACCTCAGGCTGGTTCGCCAACCGATCGAAGACATGGCGCCGGTTTACGACGCTTTGAAAACCCCAGCCATGCAATGGGTTGACGCGCCGTTTGGAGATGAGTATTGGATCGGACAAGCAATCGAGCGCAATCTGAAACTGAGTTACATCGGTCGCGTCTGGATGTGGAATGGTCGCCAGGATCCTATGCCAGTACTCGAGGCTTCACAGAAGGGCGCGCCGGATGGAATGTCGCTTGTCACTACAGAAGGTAAGGTCAAGATCTATGCGCCCCCGTCCGGCAATGAATATGCCGCCGTTACGCATCCAGATGGCACGCGAACCGTTTGCTCTGCAAGCGGGATTGGAGGCAACATCGACGTTCGCTGCGATCTTTCGCAGCCTGGCACGCTCCAGATAAAAGAAAACTATTTCTCAGGTTGGAAAGCTTCGGCGAGCGGCGAATCGCTCGGTGTGAGCCATCCTTCGGGATGGATCGAAGTCGCTCTACCAGCCGGTCAGTCAACAGTTCAATTCCGGTACCGTCCGTGGGACGTACCGGCAGGAATCGGGATTATGTTCTTCGGCCTCGCTCTGGCAGGATTTTTTATCGTTCGTCGCGAGCCGGAACGTGCGGCGAGAATAGGGAAAATCGCCAACGACCGCCAAGAATCCTTCCCTTCTTCTCAGGAAGCAGCTGCTGATTGACCGCATTATTCCGATTACGCGCCCCAGCACTAATCTGCATTCGACGCACAGCATTTGAGGTTCAAGACGTCGAAGCAGCATCACAAAGGAGGAATTCCCGAGATCGACGTTTCCTTGCGGCAGGTCACGGAACATGACATTGCGATCTTCTTCGAGCATCAACTCGATCCTGACGCGTCAGCGATGGCAGGTTTTCCTTCGCGAAATTGGGACGACTTCGTCGCTCATTGGACCAAGATCCTTGCTGATCCAACGGTCATCGCACGGACTGTTATGTCCAACAATGACGTCGCTGGAAACATCGTCTGTTGGGAACAGTCGGACCTTCGATTCGTTGGCTACTAGATTGGTCGAGCGTATTGGGGCAGAGGCATCGCCACGGCGGCTGTCAACGAACTGCTCAAACAAGTTGAGATTCGGCCGCTCTTCGCGGTCGTCGCGAAGCACAACACAGCTTCGCGTCGCGTGCTCGAAAAGAGCGGATTTCATGTCATTCGTGAAGAGGAATCACCAGATGACGAGGCCAGTGAACCGGTCGTTGAAATGTTTTTCCAACTGACGTAGACGCGCCAAAGATCGAGATCAAGTTCTTGGCGCGGCAATCGTCTGTTCCCAGCTCAGGGCATCGCCTTCTGGCAGATCTTCCAATCCGAGGCGCGCGAGCATATGCAGCAACTCCGACCGATGATGCATGTTGTGGGTGATGACGTGCGCAATTGCGCCACCGTAGGATTTCAATGCTGGCGGCTTATCGAGCACGTCGAGCCAGAGCTCATCCCACCGTCGTTCGTCACGAATCCGGCGAGCGAACTCAGCAAAGTGCTCGTAGGTGTTTTCGTGTCGTTCGATCAGCGTGGCGACTGACACGCGTTCCCAGATTTCTCTGCCAGGAACGACCGATATTCCTGACATCAGATCGGTCCAGACACCAACGTTCGCAATCATATGCACGAGAGTCTCGTAGACGGTTCGGTGCCCCACGTCGAAGTCTTGATGAAGCTCTTCACTTGTTAGATCTGAACAACGATCGAGAATCTCCCGCGTTGTCCAGGCGTCGTGACCAAGCAGTCGGTCAAGGAGGTCCACTAATTCAGTCTCCCGGTTCGTGAAAATGCAGATGGGAAATAAAAAATCACGAGCGAAGATAGACCGCTTCACTGAGACAAGACAGGCATACTTACGGTGACACTGAACTCGGCACGACATGCCAATGGTTAGTCGTCTTGAGTTCCCTCATATCAAAGTAATGCGATCCCAATTGAAACTCCTTGCTCACCTCCTCTTTAGCATAGGACGCACCTGCGCGCTTTGTCCTTTTCACGGTAGAAATGGTCAACATGATTGGCACGTGCACACGACTTTCAATTGGGAGGCGCGGGTGCGCATTTTGCGGGAAATGCGGACTCTTGACGAGCCGTGCTAGACTGTACGTACGGTCTGGGGCGACTGTACGTTCACCCATGTTCGCGGATAATTCGGGCGAACTGTTGTCGCGTGTTACCATAAGGGCGCTCACGCTGAACGGCTATGAAAGACTTCTCAACACCCAGAGTTGGTCGTGCCGTTCCTCGCGCCTCGACTTCCACGATCCGATGATGGTCGTGCAGCCTGCAACCTGTTGCCAGCAGCCAGTAACACCGAGTCAATAGCTTGTGCGTTGATAAAGGGGGAACTCGATGGTCTTCCGAAAGGAAAGCAAGGTGGACGCATTCCAGCGTCAAATCAGCGCTCTCCGACAGCAGCTCGGTGATTCGCATGAGGCGCCGGAAGAAGAGGAATTTCCCCCCGCGCCCCAGTACGAAGACAATCGACTTCCCGCGTCTGATCAGACGCAAGCAGCGCAAGCTGATCCCGGCTATAACTTTGGTGGGTTCAATGCCCAGCCAGTCGTGAGTGAGACGCAAATGGTGTCTGAAGTCGAGAGCACTCCTGTTCCTGGTGTCCCGGCCGTGACCGCCCAAACCAGTGTCGTCGCACATGACACTACGTGGAAGGGCGATCTCGAATCGGACGGAAGCGTTCACGTACATGGCCGGGTCGAGGGTTCGATCCGGGCGAAATTCGATGTGTTCATCGCGGAGGAAGCCGACGTCGATGCCACGGTGACGGCCTCCAACGTGATCATTGCCGGGCTCATTCAGGGCAGCATTCGCTGCGGCGATCGCTTTGAAGTGCTTCCACAAGGCCGAGTCTCGGGCGACATCAATGCGCCAACCCTGGTCATTCACGAAGGCGCGCATGTCACTGGTCAATTCCGTATGGGCGTCGAGCAGAATGGCGTTGAGAACAAGCCGACATCGGTCGTGCAGCGGCGCGCCGCGCGCGGAAGCGCCTAGCTATTGTCGCTTCGCGTTAGCCGGGTGCAGGCAATCGCGAGGCCAATCTCAGTCATTTGAGCGGGTCGTACGTTGATCTGCTACGGAGCGAGAAGGGGCGTCAACAATGTCGATGCGAACGGCTGATCAGGGCGAATTTACGCCCACCACCATGGCAGAAGGACAAATGTCAGATGCCGGCCTCGCAAACGGTGGCACGGCCGAATCGTTCAGCGTGATCGACCGGCACTCAACGTTTGACGGCGTCTTTAATTCCAGCAGAGATCTTCGCATCGATGGCGAGGTGAAAGGCACCATCGAGTGCCAGGGCACGTTGTTCGTGGCGCAAGGCGCGAACGTCAACGCCAAGATCGAAGCGGAGAACGTCACAGTCGCCGGCGACCTGAACGGCGAAGTGAACTGTCGTGGACGCTTGCAGATCATGCCGAGTGGTCGCCTACGCGGCAAAGTCAATACCCAAACGCTTGTCATCAGCGAAGGCGCGTACTACGAAGGCCAGCTTGACATGGCCGATCCCAATGCGCGTGTGCCACAAGGTAGGAGTCCGCGACCGATCGCGCCCGTCAGCCAACCTGTGCCGATGCCGTCGAACAGTTCACCCGCCGCAAAGGCGCCCTCTGCTCCGCCGTCACCTCCGGCGTCGCAAGAAACGCCAGCCGCGGGATCGAAGACATTCATCCGTCGGTTTGGTGGTCCGGAAACCCCTTGGGACGGCGCTCCAGGTGAAGATTCCGACGAGGAGAATCAAGGATCGTAGCGCCGAGCGCGACCAAATGGATCAATGCCGGCGAACGGGGACCATCGCTCTTCACGTCGGCGTTTCAACGATCTCCGAGATCTGCAAATACCAAGAGCAACAAATCCCGATTTCCCAAAAGCTTGGCGAAACTAGGCATGATATACTCACCGCGCCCGCCCCGCATTGGGGCTTCTGGTGTGGGTGGGCAAATCATCAAACTTGCTAACCAGCGCCTAGGTGAGGCTCGGTGGGAGGAATCCGCCTTCGGGATTAGGATCGCGTTAGCGGCGACTTTGACCCGAAGGGATGAAGATGCCGGAGCGGAAGTGTCAAACGTGCAAGCATTTCGAAGCTTCGCCGATTCGGCACAAAGGATGGTGTCGCAATCCGCTTTTGTATTCTCCCCAACAAAGTCACCTCGTCGATCACAATGATCTTGATTGTGGGCGCGGTTTAGGAAATTATTGGGAACCAATCGAGCCGGTGGTGCGTTCTGAGCAGCAGGGAAGAGACGGAGAACAAACCTCGACTCACTCATTCAGACTATTCGCGCGTCAGCCGCAGCTAGCTTCTGCGGCGGCTGGTGGAGGTGTCATGGCAAGCTCCACGTCTGGTGGAAGCGGCGGAGGTCCGCCCTCAGGGCAGCGGCCGACCGGTGGTTCGGGGTCCGGAAGCGGCCAGCCGCCACGGAGCGGCTCGTCCAGTGGATCTGGAGGACAGCCACCGTCTGGTGGTCCGCCTCGCCCAAGCCGATCGGGCGGTCCGCCGCCCGGTCAGGAGCGGATCGTGAGCTACCAGCGCGAAGACGAACGGTATTGGACCGACTACCTCCGAGTAGCACTGCCAATCGTTGGACTCCTTCTTCTTTTCGGACTTCTCTGGTTTTGGCTCAGTTCCATCATCGGCGACGATAACAACGATCAGCCAACGGCGACGGCGGTTGTTTCCGTCGTTCTCACACAACCGGTTCCAACCGCGACGCTTTCAGCTCGAGCAGCCCATCACGCCTGAGGTCCAAACCCCAACACCTGAACAAAATGCAGGCGGGGAAGCAACGCCTCCCGGTGAAAATCCGACGCAACCACCAGCGAACAACGCGAAATTCGCGACGGGCGACCTTGTTCTGGTCAATGACAACGATGTGAATTTGAGAAGCGATCCCTCTACGGCCGACGATGTCGTAATCGTCGACACCCTCCAAAATCAAACAGAACTCGAAATTACCGGCAAGAGTAAATCGGCAGATGACCTTGTTTGGTGGCCGGTAAAAGATGATGCGACTGGAAATACTGGATGGGTAGCTGAGCAGTTCCTTGACGCTGAGTAGCACCCTCCAAATCACGTAAATCAATGCGGGCGTGGCTATTCGTCACGCCCGCATTGATCGCGTCAATTGCTCAGTCGATATTGAGGAACAGCGCCATCACTGTGCTATAATGACCGGTGGCCTCGCAGCCGCGAGGTCATTATTGAGCACGCGTCAGGACTGAGACCGGTGTGCCGCGCCCTTCGGGGTCGGTCCGGCTTGGGTTGAGTGGCGCGGAAGTTAAACACCCACCGGAGGAAATCGTGGTTACCAGTACTCTCGGCATGTCCCCAAACACCAGCATGAAAACATTGCTGGAAGCAGGCGTTCACTTCGGTCACCAGGCAAAGCGCTGGAATCCGAAGATGAAGCCGTACATCTTCTCTGAACGCAACGGCATCCATATCATCGACCTACAGCAAACGGTCAAATTGCTCGAAGTGACCCATAACTTCGTGGCAGATCTGACCGCGCGTGGCGGTCGCGTGCTCTTCGTCGGCACCAAGAAACAGGCGCAAGACGTTGTTCAGCGCGAGGCGGAACGGTCTGGCCAGTTCTTTATCAATCGGCGCTGGCTCGGCGGTACGTTGACGAACTTCGTCACCATTCGCACTCGCCTGCGCTATCTCAAGCAGCTCCAGCAGCAAGCCGAGCGCGGTGAGTTCGACCGCCTTCCTAAGCAGGAAGCGGCGAAGAAGATGCAAGAACTCGAGCGTCTCGAGCGCACGCTTGGCGGTGTGCGCGATATGACGCAGCTCCCGGGCGCCGTCTTCATCATCGATCCGAAGCGGGAATACCTCGCGATTCACGAAGCGCGCCGGCTCGGCATTCCAGTGATTGCCATCACCGACACCAACTGCGACCCTGACGACGTCGATTATGTCATCCCCGCGAACGACGATGCGATTCGTTCCGTGCGACTCCTCACCGCTGGAATCGCGGACGCCGCCCTCCAGGGCCGAATGCGTCTGGAAGTTTCGCAAGCCGAGCGGGAGATGGATCTCGCCGCTGCGCGCAAGCAAGAGACAGGTATCGATGAGGTCGCAGACGAAGAACTCGTTGCCGCCGGCGTTGGCGACCTCGCCCAATAACGCTTTTGTCAACAAACATCAAAAAGGACGGGAAAAACAGTGGTCATCACCGCGAACGACGTGAAGGTGCTGCGAGAGCAAACCGGCGCCGGCATTATGGAATGCAAGCGCGCGCTCGAAGAAGCCGGCGGCAATATGGGCAAAGCCACCGAAATCCTTCGCCAACATGGGCTTGCCAAAGCTGAGAAGAAGGCAGGCCGCACGGCAGCTCAGGGCGTCATCGAGCCATATATTCACGCAGGTGGCCGAATTGGTTCGCTTGTTGAAGTCAACTGCGAAACAGACTTCGTCGCTCGCACAGTAGACTTCAAAACACTCGCCCACGACATTGCAATGCAAGTCGCGGCAACCTCCCCACGTTACCTGAGCGAAGACGAAATTCCCGAGACAGATTGGTCATCGCTGGAAAGCGAATTTGGCGATCGCAAGCGCGCGCTTGAAGCGGTCAGTCTGCTGGATCAGCCATTCATCCGAGACAGCCGCGCGAGCGTTCGCGATTTGGTCAAGGCGGCGATCAGCAAGCTTGGCGAAAACATCGTTGTGAGCCGTTTTGCCCGTTTCGAAGTCGGGGCCAGTCAGGCGAGCACTGAAGACACGTTCGATTCAGAGTAACGATCTTGCGAGAACCGGCGCCAGAGTGGCGCCGGTTCTGATTACCCAAGGGAGTGCGCGTTGACGGCAAGTTACAAGCGCGTCCTGCTCAAATTGAGTGGCGAAGCGTTGATGGGCGAGGCGCACTACGGCATCGATCCAGCCGTTGCAACCTCGCTTGCCGCGCAAATTCGGCGCGTCGTCGAGCGTGATGTGCAACTTGCGATCGTCATCGGTGGCGGGAACATCTGGCGTGGCCTCGCTGCAAGTAGCAAAGGCATGGATCGCGCGACTGCCGACTATATGGGTATGGTCGCGACCGTTTTGAACGCTTTGGCGCTGCAAGACGCGCTCGAAAAGGCAAACGTCTTCACCCGCGTCATGACCGCCATCGAGATGCACGAAGTCGCAGAGCCGTACATCCGCCGCCGCGCCATTCGCCATATGGAAAAGGGACGCGTCGTCATTCTCGCCGCCGGCACCGGCAATCCCTATTTCACGACTGATACTGCCGCGGCCCTGCGCGCGTTAGAGCTGAGTGTTGACATCCTCCTGATGGGCAAGAACCAGGTCGACGGTGTTTATTCAGATGATCCTCGATTGAATCCAGACGCCCAGCGATACACTCAAGTGAGCTATCAAGAAGCACTGGAACGCAATCTTCGCGTGATGGACCAGCCGGCGCTGTCGCTTTGCCGGGAAAACAACATGCCAATATTGGTTTTCGACTTGTCGGAGGACGGCGCCGTCGTCGATGCTGTTGAAGGCCGGCCAGTCGGGACTTTGGTGACGAGCGGTGAGTCGGTGCTCGCCTAGGACGCGACAAAATCGGGTCCCGTCGGCGAAAATCGGGACGACATGAACCGATTCGACTGCAACAGCGCTTGAACGCGAGCGAGATTTACTCCCTCACCGATGGCGCCAAAGAGGAGCAGCGTCGATGATTCAAGACACCATCAAAGACGCGGACGAACGCATGTCGAAGGCGATGGACGCACTTCGCCGCGATCTTTCCACCGTTCGCACGGGCCGCGCCTCACCTGGCCTTCTCGATCGGGTGAGTGTCGACTATTACGGTACGAGCACTCCACTGAACCAACTTGCCGGTATTTCCGTGCCTGAGCCGCGCATGTTGATTGTCCAGCCATGGGACCGAGGAAGTATCGGCGCAATTGAAAAAGCGATCCAAAAATCCGAACTCGGCTTGAATCCAAGCAGCGACGGTCAAGTCATTCGTCTTGCCATCCCCGCCCTCACCGAAGAGCGCCGGAAACAGCTCGTTAAGTCGGTCCATCAGCTGACCGAAGATGCCAAGGTCGCCGTTCGTAATATCCGACGCGATGCGATGGATCACGTACGAAAAATGCTGACTGACAAGAAAATATCTGAAGATGACGAGCGTCGGGCCGAGCACCAAGTCGATGAAATAACCAAGAAGTTTACCGACGAGGCTGATAAAATTGGCAAGGCGAAGGAACACGAGGTCATGGAGGTCTAGGACCCGTGAGCGGTCGCCACGCTTTTTCAACCGACCAGCCAGAACCCGCTGCAAACGGATCGCCAACCGAAAACGGCCTGTCCGTCCCTCAGCATGTCGCGATCATCATGGATGGAAACGGCCGCTGGGCTGCCCGCCGTGGATTACCTCGAGTCGCCGGCCACGAACGCGGGACCGACAACATCCGGCGAATCACCTTTGCCGCAGGCGAACTCGGCATCAAATATCTGACCCTCTGGGCATTCTCGACCGAAAATTGGCGCCGGCCCGCTGACGAAATCCAGGGGATTATGCGCATCCTTGGTGAGGTCATCGACCGCGAGACCGAGGAGCTTCACCGCCAAGGAGCGCAGCTGAGACACATCGGAAGCCTTGACGGTCTCAACCCTGAACTTCGTCAATCCGTTCTCGATGCTATCGACCTGACACGTAACAACGACAAGCTCGTGCTGACGCTCGCCTTCAACTATGGCGGCCGGCAAGAGGTCGCCGACGCGATTCGCTCGATCGTCGCCAGTGGAATCTCTCCTGAAGAGATCACCGAAGAAGTGATCGCCAAGCACTTGTACACGGGTGACATTCCGGATCCAGATCTCATCATTCGCACGTCGGGCGAACATCGGATGAGCAATTTCTTGCTCTGGCAAGCCGCCTATGCCGAGCTCTTTTTCAGTCCCGTGCTGTGGCCAGACTTTGGTCCGGACGAACTGAGTGATGCCGTGCGCGACTATGGCCGTCGCGAACGCAGGTTCGGCCATGTCTCTGCCGCCGCGGCCGCGGCCGCGGTCTCCGCCACACAGTCCTAGCCGGCGGTGAAACAGCGATCGAAGAGCGCCGTTGGCGTCGTTATCGTCGGTCTCCTCCCAGCGTTTCTGGGTGGACCGGTGTTTGCCATTGCGATCGCGGTGCTCTGCCTCGTCGGATTCCACGAGTACAACATCATTTCACGGAAAATCGGCCTCGCTCCGGTGCCCGCTGGGTATCTCCTCGTACCTGCAGCCGCAATCGCCGCACAGTTTGATGGAACCGAATTCGCGGTCTTAGGACTTACGGCGGCGGCAATCGCGATCCCAGTCACAGTTGAGATATTCCAACCAGATTTGACGAGTTCGTTTATCGATTGGGCTCTGGCTACTACTGGCGCGCTCTATCTCGCCATTCCTACATTTACCGCGATCGCGCTCCGCCGCGAGAACGGCGACGTCACCGCCAATTGGCTGCACGATGTCGCGAACTGGGCCGCGCTCGGCTGGGAACCCGCGCCCCGGGGACTTGCCTGGCTGCTGACGGTCATTCTGGTCACCTGGCTCAGCGACACTGGGGCCTATCTCGTCGGTCGAACGATGGGACGCCGAAAACTGATTCCAACGGTGAGTCCGAACAAAACCTGGGAAGGTCTTATCGGCGGGCTCGTCGCGGCAACAATTACGGGAATCCTCTGCAATTGGCTTTTCGGGCTCGACATCAACCCGCTGCTCGCGGCACTAATCGGGTTCGTTTTGGCGGTCGTTGGTGTGATTGGTGACCTAACGGAGTCATTGATCAAGCGCCAAGCCGGCGTTAAGGACAGCGGTACGTTGATTCCCGGCCATGGCGGTATGCTCGACCGGATCGATGCATTACTCTTTACTTTCCCGGCCGGTCTCTTCATCGCCCATTTCGTGGACAAATACGTATCGTGAACCGACCTCTCATCCCGCTCATCGGCGATTCCATAGACAAAGAGAAAGCCAAGACCTTGCCTCTTGGCGTGTCGATACTCGGTTCGACCGGGAGCATTGGCCGGCAAACGATTGACGTCATCGAACGACATCCCGAGCACTTTAGAATCGTTGCCCTCGGCGCCGGCGCAAAGATCGAACTCCTAGGAAGACAAGTCGAAAAGCACCATCCCGATCTCGTCGCGGTCGAATCGCCGTCGCAGGCCTGCCAAGATCTCTTTCAAAAACGACAGGTTGTGTACGGTCAAGAAGGTTTGATTGCCGCGGCGACTCATCCCGATGCCGACATTGTGGTCGTCGCAACCTCCGGGCATGCGGCAATGATTCCAACAGCTCGGGCCATCGAAGCAGGCAAAACGATTGCATTGGCCAACAAGGAAACTATTGTCTGCGCCGGTGAACTGATTGCGAAACTTTGCGTTCAGTTCGATGTTCGATTGCGGCCGGTCGACAGCGAGCACAGCGCGATCTGGCAGAGCCTAGGCCGCTCTGCGTGCAGCGATGTCAACCGCCTCTTTCTGACCGCCTCAGGTGGACCATTTCGCCAAACACCGGCAAATAAACTCTCGACAGTGACTGCCGCCCAGTCACTAAGTCATCCGACGTGGTCGATGGGCCACAAAATCACGATCGACTCCGCCACGCTCATGAACAAGGGTTTGGAGCTCATCGAAGCGCACTGGCTCTTTGGAATTCCTTTCGACTCAATCGAGATCCTCGTTCATCCCGAGAGCATCGTGCATTCACTGGTTGAGTTTGTCGATGGAAGCCAAATCGCCCAGCTTGGTCTTCCCGACATGAGGTTGCCAATTCAATATGCCCTTTCTCATCCAGATCGTCTCGCCAGTAATTGCCGCTCGTTGTCACTCACGGAGATCAAAGAGCTTCATTTTGAGGAACCGGATCGCGATCGATTTCCATCGTTGACCATCGCCCGCGACGCCGGCGTTGCCGGGTCAACCTACCCCACGGTGCTCAGCGCGGCTGATGAAATCGCGGTCTCAGCGTTTGCCCAAGGCGTAACGACGTTTCCGGGCATCGCCGACGCAGTCAAAGCCGCCCTCGACGCGCACACGCCCGAAGGTGATTTCTCTTGGGAATCAATTGCGAGAGCCGATCAATGGGCGAGAGCATTCGTCCGTAGTCGGTTGGGGATTGCATCGGACTCCTAGTTGAGTCCTCCCACAGCGAGTGTGACCGCGGAAACTCGCGCCGCCCCGGCGTTGAGCAGCACAATCGCGCATTGCTGGAGTGTCGCGCCGGTGGTCATCACATCGTCGATCAACACCAACCGCTTCCCGGCAACAAGGCTCGGCGCGACGACCGCAAATGCTCCCTGCACGTTTTGACGACGGGCGACGTTTCCAAGTCCGACCTGTTGAGGTGTGGCCCGCGTCCTGCGAATAAGTGCTGTGACAACTCGATCTGGATCTGAAACGGCGCCGCGGGCGAGCAGTTCCGCTTGATTAAATCCACGATCATGCTGCCGGCTTGGATGAAGGGGAACGGGAACTACCCAATCCCAAGAATCCAATGATTCCAATACTGGGCCAAGAAACGGGGCCAGATGTGCAGCGCGACCGGTCTCTTCACCGTATTTGAGCGAAACAATCGCCTGGCGAAGCCAGCCTTCGTACGCAGCAACAGACCGAAACTGAGTGAATTCGTTGGGAAGTTCGTTGCAGCGGCAATTGGCTGCTGAGCGCGGCGTTCCACATCGGGTGCACCAAGGCTGTTCAAAGCGTCGAACGAGATTGTCACACTCAGTGCATACCCATTCGCCGCGTCGGCCGCAACCAGCACATCGTCTTGGAAATACTGTCTCCACCGCCGCGGTCGTCGCTCGCGTCCAGAGAAGCTCGACCTTGTCGCTGACCCGCTTTCCTGTTCTGACAAATAATGTCATCTAGATGATGCCTTCGCGAGTGAGTTGCACGATCGGCACATCCCGGACCGACTGATCCGCTGCGACTAACACTTGAAACGCTGCCGACGCTTGAATGACCTGTTCAACAATCTGCCGCCGGTTGATCCTTGCGAACTCGCCGTTGTCATAAATGATCTCGCCCGCAACCATGCTCATCGTCACATTTGCGCCAGATTCCCCGTAAACGAGGTTCGCCACCACATTACGCGCCGGCTTCAGGAGAAAGGGCGCCATGGGCGGCTTGGTCAGGTCGATCATGATCAGATCGGCATCTTTGCCAACTTCGAGCGAGCCAGTTCGATCCGCGATTCCGAGCGCCGTCGCCCCGCCGATGGTGGCCATCCGCAGAACGTCGTGCGCAGGCAAAACAGTTGGGTCTTCCGCTTTGATCTTGGCAAACATTGCCGTCGCCCGCATTTCGGCAAAGATATTGTGCGAATTGTTCCCCGCCGACTGGTCCGAACCGAGCGCGACCGTTCCGCCTAGTTTGTTGAACAGAGCGGCGGGCGGAACAACTCCATCGATAATGCCGATCGAGTTGGAGCAGCAGGCCATCCTCGCGCCGCGTTGTGCAACGAGTTCAATCTCATCTTCGGTGGCAGTAGACAGGTGCACCGCGATGAGATCCGGCGCAAGTAACCCAATCGAATCAAGAAACGGTATGGCGCGCAGGCCCGCACGTTGAAGCGTGGCGCGGTTCTCTCGATCGTCCTGGGCGACGTGAAGGTGGAGGAGCGCTCCGCGCTTTCTTGCTTCTTGTTGCACGCGGAGCAAAAGATCGGTCGAAAGAAAATCGGCCGCATGTGGACCAAAGATGACTGAAATCCGGCCGTTGTCGTGACCGTTCCATTGTTCGTAGAGATCAAGCTCTCTCGCGAGCGAGGCTTCTCCAGTAGCCCGATCGAGCGGCGTTGGATCTCCTGGTTTCCAACCAGCGGCAAGCCACTGTTCGCGGTTGTTCCAGTTGAAGCTCGGTTACTCCTTCACAGAGAACAGCCCGCGATCCCATCAAGACGTGGGTGTGGACAATGTCGCTCATGGGGAACTCGTAATCACCGAACGTCGTCGTCCCGTTCGCGACACCTTCCACCAAGGCGAGCATCGACCACAGGGGCGCGTCTTCATCCTTGACATGGCGCATCAGGGGCCCGTATGCACTTGCCATCCACGTCTTGACTTCCTGTGCCCAGCCTCTGCCTGCAGTCGCGGCGGAATGCAAGTGCGCGTCGACCAATCCAGGCATCACTAACTTGCCAGTCGAATCGATGACGCGGCCAGCGGTTGTCTCCGCTTCAATTTCGGCCCGAGGACCGACTGAAACGATCTTCCTGCCGTCAATCGCGATCGCACCGTCTTCGATAAAGTCAACCTGACCTCCGGCCATGGTCAGCAGATGGCCACCACGAATGATGGTGTCGATCACAGATTGACTCCTTTTCGATCAGTTTTCGAATGTTCGAATCGGGATCATATCGCAGGCGGTGAAGCGATTGTGGTTCAACTCCACTTTTGACTCGCAAATCAATCGGGGCTGGGAAGATAACTTCCCAGCCCCGAATATCAGAAGTTGCCGCAGTCTAATTCCCGAAAGTTTCGACCAGTTTTGGCACCGTCGGACCTAGAATGATCACGAACAGTGCAGGGAAGATGAGAAATGCGATCGGTATGAGCATCTTGATCGGAGCCTTTTGTGCGAGCTCCTCGGCTCGTTGCCGGCGACGCACCCGCATCGCGTCTGACTGAACACGAAGGACTTGGGTGATTGGAACTCCCAATTGGTCCGCCTGGATCACGGAGCCTACAAACACCGTGAGCCCTTCCTCGTCCACCCGGTCGGCCATCTCTTTTAGCGATTCACGTCTTGGCTTCCCAATTCTCATTTCTGACAAAACTCGCGCGAATTCACGGGTTAGCGCGTTGTCCCATTTTTCGGCGACCCGCATCAATGCAGGATCGAACCCGAGTCCCGATTCAACGCTGATGCTCAGAAGGTCGATAGCATCAGGAAGTGCTTTCGTGATTTCTTTCTTTCGATTCTTGATCTTTCGGGAGAGCCACACGCCCGGCAACATGAATCCAAACCCGCCAAGCGCGACCGGAACAAATAGCATCGTTCCCGACAGGGCTCCCGGTATCGACAAGAGGAAGAAGCTTCCCACCCCAAGACCAATGCACAGCAGAAACCGCAGCCCTTGAAATTCCATCGGGCCGATCCCACTGGGATTGCCTGCCCGCATAATCTTGAGCCGGTTGTTTTCCAGGGTTTTTGTGGGCGTTCGTTTCCCGAGGATGAGCGACCAGCGCTTGAGCATCGGCTTCAAAACACGGTTGCCGAACGATTGCGACATCTCCAGTTCTTGAAGCGATTGCGGCCGCTCGGCGAAACTAGCCAAACGCTCGTCGATGCTAACGGTGGCCCGCTTGCCTTTCAAGCCGAAGACAACCATTCCCGCACCAAGAACCGCCACCATCAGACCCATTACCGTGATCATCATTGCAAAATCTCCGCGGTGCCTTGCCCTGTTACCGAGACTTGAATCACTTACTGAACTCGGATCCTTAAACCTCGATCGCCGTAATCTTCCGCATGATCATGTAGCCGATGATGATGCAGATCACACTCCCGATCGGCATACAGATATACGGCCAATGGAACATTGGCGAAAGGTACGCCGGGTTCATGACGAAGATCGCGAGCGCGAGGAGAACGGGGAGCGCGGTAACCACATAGCCTGAGAGTTGAACCTGAGCGACAAGAACGCGAATTTCACCTTTGATTCGAACACGTTCGCGAATCGTGTGACCGATAATCGTCAGAATTTGCGCGAGGTTGCCGCCGACCTCGTGCTGGATATTGATTGCGCTGACGAGGAGGTCTAGATCGTCGCTCGGGACTCGTTTCAGTAAATTGGTCATGGCATCTTCGTTTGTGATGCCGAGTCCGATCTCGTGCACAACTCGCTTGAATTCGACGGAAATCGGATCCCTGGTCTCGCGCGAAACAAGATCCATCGTCTGGAGAAGGCTATAGCCGGCGCGAAGTGAATTGGCCATCAACGTAATCGTGTCGCCAAGTTGATTGACGAACTGCTTCTGGCGCTTCCTTGCTTTGTAGCCCATGTAGAACATCGGAGCCGCATAACCGAGCAACGCAGTGGCGATGCCCAGAAGGACGCCAAGTGCTGGGGCAAACCTAGCTAGAATGATGAACCCAAGGAAGAATCCGCCGCCCGCGCAAAGGACACGGATGAGGAGAAACTCCCCGATAGTGAGACGAACATCAGCCCGAACCAACACCGATGTGATGCGTTCGGAAATGGTCCGTCCCTTTATCATCTGTTCGAGACTTTGAGCGACCTTGCTCGGCTCTTTCCGTCCCGAACCATCGGTTACCGCGAGAAAATCCTCTCGGGTGGCGAAGCGACCCATGCGCTCCATGACGTCATCGGTCGAAGCGTTTTTTCGACGGCTGCGAAGGCCAACGACCGTAACGACTAAGGCTGATATCAGCAGAAGAAGTGCTATTACTCCGACCATCGATTCCGCCTTCCCGCTGAATCCGCAGCCCTAATGTTTGGTCGCGGCGAATATCTAGACATTTCGGCCACCATGCTCCCGGTGCTTCTAGAACGCACCCATCCCAGCGCCAAAGATATTCGGCGGCAGGTAGATGTTTGCAACTTCGAAGCGCGGCATGAACTTCGGCCGGATGCCCGTTGGCTTCATGCGGCCGACGATCTTGCCGTTCTCGATTCCTGTCTGTTGGAAGGAGAAGATGTCCTGCATGACGATGACATCGCCTTCCATTCCCTGGACCTCGGTGATACCGGTGATCTTTCTCGTGCCGTCCTTTAATCGTTCTTGTTGGACAATCAAATCGACTGCTGATGCGATCTGTTCGCGAATAGCGCGCACTGGCAGATCCATGCCCGCCATGAGGCACATGGTTTCAAGACGGGAGAGCGTGTCACGCGGTGTATTCGCGTGAGCTGTCGTCATCGATCCGTCGTGACCCGTGTTCATTGCTTGGAGCATGTCGAGCGCTTCACCACCTCGGCACTCTCCAACGACAATTCGCTCAGGGCGCATGCGCAAGGCATTGATAACGAGATCACGGATCGTGATCTCGCCCTTGCCTTCGATATTGGGTGGTCGGGACTCGAGTCTAACTACGTGATCCTGTCGGAGCTGCAGCTCAGCCGCGTTTTCGATCGTGACGATGCGCTCATCTGACGGAATGAAGGATGAGAGCACATTGAGTAGCGTTGTCTTTCCTGAGCCTGTACCGCCGGAGACGATAATGTTCAGACGAGCTTCGACGCACGCTTTCATGAACGTCGCCATTTCAGCCGTGAACGTTCCGAATCGAATCAAGTCGTCAACAGTAAACGGATCCTTGGAGAACTTTCGGATGGTAACTGTCGGGCCGTTGAGGGCGATCGGCGGGATGATTGCGTTTACGCGTGAGCCGTCCGGAAGTCGGGCGTCAACCGTCGGCGATGACTCGTCGATGCGACGTCCAAGCGGAGATACGATGCGGTCAATGACCCGCATGACGTGGTCGTCATCTTGGAACGTGATATCCGTCAATTCGAGACGTCCGGAACGCTCAACGTAGACCTGCTTGGGTCCGTTGACCATGACTTCTGTGACGGACGTATCTTTGAGCAGCGGCTCAATCGGACCGAAGCCAAGGATTTCGGCCGAAATGGCTTCGAAGAGTCGCATCCGCTCGACACGCGTCAGCGTGATGCCCTCAGATTCGAGCACTGAGGCAAACGTTTCCTCGACGGTGCGACGGACTTCCTCGGCATTCCCGAGGTCCATTCGCGGATCGAGCTCGGCAATCAACCGGTTTTGAACGCGTGCCTTGAGCTCAAGAAAATTGTCGTTTCGCGGAGCCTTTGCTCGAGCCGCGGCAGATGCATCGTTCAGACTGACCGTCTGCTTTTGCATATTCTGCGTTTGGCTGAATAGCTCTCCCGTCGATGGATTCGACGTCACGGGTGTTGCCGACCGTGTGAAGAGATCCCCGGTGCTCATGTTTCCAGTCGCAGGCGTGGGCGCGGTACCAGAAGGCCGAGGCGATACTGACCCCGTGCCACCAGGTACTTCTGAATTGAGTCGTTTGAGCAGTGACATTGGTTATGACCTCCTGGTCGCGGGCTGATGGCCTATCCGACCTTGAGCTTCAAATTGGGCTTCATCCATCGACGCCCCGACGCCGGCGATCCCGCGGCGCCGTTTGCCCCGGCTGCCGCCTCGACAATTTCCACATGGCCCCCAGCCAGGACCGTCGCGAGCTGACCGATCTCCTGGGACAGTTCAGCAAGTGGCGCGCTCTGCATGAACGGAACTCCCTCGTTGATCGCTTTGAGCGTCAGAACTGGATCATCCGTGAGCTTTGCGGCAATCTGCCGTTTGAGGCTTGCTTCCACATCAGCGACCGTAATGCCGGCCAGAGCCGTGGCTCGATTGACCACGAGCGAAAGCTTGTCGCTGTCGTATCCCAGCAAATCGCCAACTTCGAGGTACTGCTTGGCGCCCTTAATTGCCGTCAATTCGAGACTGAGGACAAGCACGATTTGGTCAGAGTGATCGAGCAGCGAAAGCGTGACTTCGTCGAACGACGGTCTCGTGTCAATGACGACGTAATCAACCATCGTCAAGAGATGCTGGAGGACAAGTTCCATGTGTTCAGCGTGCACTTGCTCGCCAACTTGGGGATCGGCAGGCGCGAGCAGCACTTTTACGCCTGAAGAATGTGAAACAAGAATGTCAGTAATCAAATCTCGATCAAGCGTCTGAAAGTTGCGCACGACGTCGGCGATCGTTTTGTTGTCGGTGACGTTGAGCATGACACCGATGTCGCCATAAAGAACGTTTCCATCAAGCAAAGCGACTTCGCGGTCGCCTTGCTGACGCAATGCCACGGCAAGGTTTGCGGCGATAGTGCTCCGACCTACGCCACCCTTTAGCCCATAAACAGAAAAGACCTTCGCGCGGCGTTTTCTGCTGCCGGGAACTTGCGCGTTATGATCGCCACCACTCACGACCACGCGACGGTTCGATTGGGCGAGTTGATTGACGTGTCGGATGCTTTCGGCGAGCTCTTCCAAGCTAAATGGCTTTGAAAGAAATTCTCGCGCCCCGGCGAGCATCGAACGGCGGAGATAGTCCGGTTCGTTTTGAACCGACATCATGATGACCGACGTGTTTGGAAGACGTCCCGAGATCAGCGTCGTGGCAGCGATGCCGTCGACCTCGGGCATATTGATATCCATCAGCACGATATCTGGCTCGAGTTGAAATGCCAGATCGATGCCTTCTTGACCGCCGTCCGCCGTGCCGACGATTTCGACACCGGGTTCAAACCGAAGCAGCTTGGCGACGTTATCGCGAGCCTCCATGACGTCGTCGACGATCAAGACTCGAATTTTTCCAGAACCCGACATGCTAGCTGCTCCAGATCTGGCCCAACGAACGGGTCGATTTTTTTGCTACGAGTTGCTTATCAATCGAGGTGGGCGGCGTTCTCGCCACCCACCACTCGATGAATCGCTATTTCTTCTTGTTTGGCACGGTGACGCTGCCCGGCAACGGCAAGTCGTAGTCACTGTCTGTCGCGAGGACTTCGAATGTCACGCCCTTCGTGCTGACCTGATCGTGATCATCCTTACCGCGGACGATGACTTGATACTCATGGCGCTTGTCTTGCATGAACGTGAGGACTTCGGCCTGCTCTTCTGACACTTCGACGACGATGTAACCCGTCGTGCCGGCGGTTTGTCCTGGCTCGAGTGCCGGCGCCTCAACGGGCTGGCCATCCGCTCCGTACGACTCACCTGGTCGAACGACGCGCAGAACTTTGACGTCTTGAACCATCACCTTAGCAACTGGCTCCAGTTGCTGGTTCTCTTCAATGTCGTCGCGAATAAAGAGCTTGGAACCCGGATCGCCAACTGCCGGGTGCTCCGGAACTTCGAGCCCTGGCGGAACCCACATGATCGGGCCGCTCGACGTCTCATTGAGTCCGCCATTGTTGTTCTGTTGGCTGGCGTCTTGACTGCTTTGGTCGTTGTTGTCTTTGTCTTTAGAATCGAATTTGTATGAAGGTTCATCTTCAGGGACCGCGGCGAGGTTGGTTGGCAATATGCGGACTTCGTTTATTCGCGCATGGAAGATGAAGTCGACGTAGTCACTGTCCTGAATGAGCCCAGCGAACAAGTTCTTCTCGTCGACAGGGATCGCGATCGCGCGCTTGCCCACCGCAATATCGTTTCGCAGACCCGGTTGCTCGACCTGCGACGCGACGAGAGTTTGAGTCGCGGCCAGAGGAATTCGATACGACTTGCCCACGACTTCACTGATCGAGTGAACAGCATCCGCTGGGACAGTGTCGCTGTTCACTTGTTTTTCGACGACGTCTTCGATCTGGATGATGTTATGTGCTGGAATGTCTCGCGTAGATTGGACGACGGTAACCTTGCCGCCCTTGTTCGAGTTTTGAGCGTCAGTCTTGCCACCTCCCCCGCTCATCGAAGCGACGAGCAGGAGCACCGCGACCAGGCCAAGGCCGACCCCTGCGATTATGAACAGTTTGCTTCCACCACGCATAATTTGCTCCCTCGCTGACCGTCGGGCAGGGCCCTGGCCTACCTTTAGCCTTGGTCGGCCTGAAAAACGGGCACAACTTGAACCCGGCATGGAGACTCCTCCATGCCAACGCACGCTGAGCGTTGTCCGTAGACTGACCTTTACCTTCGACCGATCATAGGAATGGTGGAGAACAGCCACAATAGGACGTAGGTCACGACGGCCCCGCCGGGATGGATTTGCGGCGGTGTGACGCTAATTTTGTTCGTTTCTACGAGGAATTCTTGAAGACTGTCTAGCAGTCCAGATCGTCTGAGGGGTTTCACCGACTATACTCGTAGGCATGTCTAGCAGCGACCAGACAATGCTCAGAACCGAAGAACTTCTGTATGGGACGGATCCCACACCAAGGATCGTGGCAGCGGATTTTGTCTCGGGGACTAAGATTCGCTGCTACCAGCGTACTGATGGCGGCGCGACCGAGACCATTGAAGAATCGTTTCAACCTTGGTTATTAGCGGCTCGCGAAACACCTTGGCAAGCGGCAAGCTCCGGTGTCGTGATTACCGAATTAAATGGGCAGCACCCGCTTCGCTATTTGGTCCAATTTGACGATTGGTACGCGCACACCGATGCGGTTCGCTCAGCACGGGACGCGAGCGAATCCTTTTTTCGCCTCAATTCACCAGTTGAACAATATTTGGTCGCGACCGGCAAATCGCTATTCAAAACGATGGTGTTCGAAGATCTCCGTCGCCTTCAAGTCGACATCGAAACGACGGGATTCGATCCGGCAATTGAAGACAACCGCATCATTCTCATTGCGTTGCGTACGAGCGGCGGAAGCGAAGAGTTGTTGCGGCTTGAGGATTCTGAAGCTGAACTGATCCAGAAAGTCAACGAACGAATCGCTTTTTACGATCCCGACGTGATCGAGGGCCACAATATCTTCAACTTCGATATTCCTTTCCTTGCTTCCCGAGCGGGCCGCTTTCGGCTGCAACTTCGCTGGGGGCGAGATGACACGCCAATCTGGATCGGAAATGCCCAGCAGCGATTTAAGGTTGGGCCGTTGACCCTCCCCTTTACCCCGTGTTCGGTCAATGGGCGCCATTTTGTCGATACATACCAGCAGATTCAGCGCTATGACTCAGGGGGAAAGCTCACAAGCTATGGTCTCAAAAACGCCGTGGAAGCACTTGGACTAACACGACCGGATCGCGAATTCATTCCGGGCGAAGAGATTCGTCATGTTTGGCAATCTGATCGCGAGCGGGTCGAACGGTATGCGCTCGACGACGTGCGGGATGTCAACTTGCTCTCGGAACTTGCATTGCCAACCGAGTTCTATCAAACGCAACTATTGCCGAGGTCACTGCAGGGAGTCGCGATTGGCGGCACCGGAGAAAAGATCAACGATCTCATGATCCGCGCGTATATGTTGCAAGGCGAGAGCATTCCACTCGCCGGCGAAGCGCGAGATTATCCCGGCGGTCACGCTGAGCTTATTGAGGTCGGAACCTTCAAGCCAGTCGTCAAATGCGATGTCGAGAGTTTGTACCCTTCGATCATGTTGACTGAGTCCATCGCCCCGAAAACAGACACACTCGGCGCCTATCTGCCGATGCTCAAAGATCTGACCGAACGCCGGCTTCACGCGAAAGTTCAGTCGCGGAAGACGTCCGGCGCCGAACAGGCGATGTGGGAAGGCCTTCAGACAAGCTTTAAAGTGCTTATCAATTCCTTTTATGGCTACCTGGGATATGGTCGCGGTTTTTTCAACGACTTTGATGCCGCCGAAAAAGTTACTCGTTCAGGCCATCGAATTATCAAGCAGACGGTCGACGCGCTACGGCAAACAGGATCCAAACCGATCGAAGTCGACACTGATGGTGTCTACTTTGTACCGCCAGCTAGCCTCCAAAACGAGGATGAAGAACGCGATTACGTCGAGTCCATCGGAGCGAACCTCCCCGCGGGAATTCGTCTTACACATGACGGACGCTACCAAGCTATGCTATCGGTCCGTCTCAAGAACTATGGGCTATTAACGTATGATGGCCGGATCATACTTCGGGGAAGCGCGCTTCGGAACCGGCGCATGGAGCGTTGTCTTCGCTCGTTTCTGCTCGACGCAACCCACGCATTCTTGGTCGAAGATCGCGATAGCGCCCGGGTTCTGTATTTCGATCTCGCCGATCGCATGCAGCGTCACGCACTGCCAGTATCCGAATTCAGCCAATGGTCGATGCTGAACCAAGATACCGTGCAAGCTCAGCCGAGACTGAAGCGTCTGGTGGATCGCGTGCCGAGTCACATTCGAAGCGGTGAGCGGATCGAGATCTATGAGCGCGAGGATGGCGAGCTCGGATTGGCGGAAGAATACGAAGGGGACGAAAATACCAGTTATCTTCTAAGGAGGCTACACGACACGGCTGCGCGCTTCGACGCGCTTTTCACCTCACAGAGCGAGTTTTCGGCGTTCTTTCCGAAGATCACTCCGAAGACAGATCTTGAGGCGGCGCGAAATCAGGAACCAGCTCGCCAACTCGGTTTGCTTTAGGAGGAGAATCGAAAAAACGGCCATCGCAAAATGCGATGGCCGTTTTCTCTTGTTTTGGTGGCGGGGGAAGGATTCGAACCTCCGACCTTTGGGTTATGAGCCCAACGAGCTGCCACTGCTCCACCCCGCGGCGGTCTAACAAATGTGTGATCAGGAGTCGGGAGTGCCCGCAGCGGCCTCGCCTCCCTGAGGGTCGCCCCCCAAGTACTCTCCGGCGCTGCGGCGGGTCACGACCGGGTTCGGGATGGGACCGGGTGGGGCCACCGCGCTCCAGACCACGGGCACCCCCGACCCCTCACCACACACGTTGTCGCACGCAATAAGGAATACGCTTTATATCCACGCTGCACTTCACACTATGACAAAGCCTTTGTTCCTCACCGGGAACGGAGCCGTTCGTTGCACTTCTGATGGAAATCTGCCATTGCCACTGAGCACGGGTCGGCTCCGGTCGGTTGCCCGCCGTCCACCCCCCGCCTCTCAACCCGGTCGTCTCCCGGGTGGCTCTCGCTCTTGCGAGCCGGGGAGGCTCGTCTTGGGGAGGGATTCCCGCTTAGATGCTGTCAGCGGTTCGCCCGCCCGCACGTGGCTACCCAGCGGTGCCGGTTGCCCGACAACTGGTCCACCAGCGGTGCGTCCAGCCCGGTCCTCTCGTACTAGGGCCAGCCCCCCGCAACCTCCCATTCCGCCCACGGCGGATAGAGACCGAACTGTCTCACGACGTTCTGAACCCAGCTCGCGTACCGCTTTCATGGGCGAACAGCCCAACCCTTGGGACCTTCTCCAGCCCCAGGATGCGACGAGCCGACATCGAGGTGCCAAACCCTGCCGTCGATGTGGACTCTTGGGCAGGATCAGCCTGTTATCCCCGGGGTAGCTTTTATCCGTTAAGCCACGGCCCGTCCACCAGGCACCGTGGGATCACTAAGCCCGGCTTTCGCCCCTGCTCGGCCTGTCCGCCTCGCAGTCAAGCTCCCTTGCTGCCTTTACGCGCTCCGGCCGATTGCCATCCGGCCTGAGGGAACCATTGGGCGCCTCCGTTACGCTTTAGGAGGCGACCGCCCCAGTCAAACTCCCCACCAGCCGCGGTCCCCCACCAGGATCACTGGTCAGGGTGAGGACGACGGCAGACCCAGGGTGGTATTTCAAGGCTGCCTCCCCCTCAGCTAGCGCTGAAGCTTCGCCGGCTCCCACCTATCCTACACAAGGCCCGCCCTCGCCCAGCGACAAGCTGGAGTAAAGCTCCACGGGGTCTTTTTGTCCTGCCGCGGGTCGGCGGTATCTTCACCGCCCCTTCAATTTCGCCGGGTCCCCCGTCGAGACAGCGCCCAGATCGTTCTACCTTTCGTGCGGGTCGGAACTTACCCGACAAGGAATTTCGCTACCTTAGGACCGTTATAGTTACGGCCGCCGTTTACCGGGGCTTCGGTTCGCCGCTTGCACAGCTCCCCTTAACCTTCCGGCACTGGGCAGGTCTCAGCCCCTATACGTCCGCACGCAGTCGCGTTGGCAGGGACCGGTGTTTTTGGTAAACAGTCGCCTGGGCCTGCTCTCTGCGGCCCCCTCACCCTCCACCCGCGTGGGGCTTCAGGCTACCGGGGCGCCCCTTCTCCCGAAGTTACGGGGCCAATTTGCCGAGTTCCTTGACGGAGGTTCTCCCGTCCACCTCGGTATGCTCTACCAGCCCACCTGTGTCGGTTTGCGGTACGGGCAGTGCCGTCCTGGCTAGAGGCTTTTCTTGGCAGTGCGGGCTCAATCCGTGCGGCTTGGAGCAAACTCCGCGCCTTCCCATCCCACCTCAGTCTTGGGCGCCACGGATTTGCCTATGGCGCCGACCTACATGGTTGGAGGGGTCACCCCCCCGGACCTACCCCTCTGCGTCCCCCCATCGCTCAGTAACGGCCGGCACTGGTACGGGACTCTGAACCCGTTGTCCATCACCTACGCCTTCCGGCCTCGGCTTAGGCCCGACTCACCCGCAGTTGATCAGCATGGCTGCGGAACCCTGGGGCATCCGGTGGGGGGGATTCGCACCCCCCTCGCGCTACTCATGCCGACATTCGCTCTCCCGCCCGCTCCAGGTCAGCTTCCGCTTCCCCTTCACGGCTGGACGGGACGCTCCCCTACCACGCGTCTCGTCAGAGACGCATCCGCGGCGTCGGCGGCCGACTTAAGCCCCGGTGGATTGTCGGCGCCCCGGCACCATCGACCAGTGAGCTATTACGCACTCTTTCAAGGATGGCTGCTTCTAAGCCAACCTCCTGGTTGTCTGTGCACCGGAACTACCTTGCCCACTGAGTCGGCACTGAGGGACCTTAGCCGGCGGTCTGGGCTGTTCCCCTCTCGACGACGAAACTTAGCTCCCGCCGTCTCACTCCCGGGCGCACGGCCACGGCATTCGGCGTTTGGTTCGGGTCGGTAAGCGGCAAGCCCCCTCGCCGATCCACGCACGCTACCTCCGCGGTCGCCCCCGCCCGAGGCTGCACCTCAATGCATTTCGGGGAGAACCAGCTATCTCCGAGTTCGCTTGGCATTTCACCTCTACCCACAGGTCATCCCTGCGGTTTGTAACCCGCACGGGTTCGGGCCTCCACGAGCGTGTTCCGCCCGCTTCCCCCTGCCCATGGGTAGCTCACCCGGTTTCGGGTCGCATCGACGCGACTTTGTGCGCCCTTTCGGACTCGCGTTCGCTCCGGCTCCGCCTGTCCCTGGCTTAACCTCGCCACGCCGATGCACTCGTCGGCTCATTCTACAAAAGGCACGCCGTCACCCCTCTCCCACCGGAGAAAGGCTCCGACCGGCCGGAAGCGCACGGTTTCAGGTGCTCTTTCACTCCCCTTAAACGGGGTACTTTTCACCATTCCCTCACGGTACTGGTTCCCTATCGGTCGCCTGTGGTATTTAGCCTTGGATGGTGGTCCACCCCGCTTCCCACCAGATATCACGTGTCCGGTGGTACTCACGAACAATCAGCACGCGGCACCCCAGCACGTCGCCTACGGGGCTCTCACCCGCTCCGGCGGCCCGTTCCAGCAGCCTTCGGCTGCACTAAGGCACATGCTCGCGCGAGCAGGCTGCCGCCCGCTCCCCAATCGCCGTTCAACCCCACGTCCGCAGCGCCGGCAGGCTCCCAACACGGAAATGGTTTGGGCTCCTCCCCGTTCGCTCGCCGCTACTGAGGGAATCCTCTCTCTTCCTCGCGGTACTGAGATGTTTCAGTTCCCGCGGTGCCCTCTCCGATCTACACCGGAGTGACGGGGTATCACCCCCGCCGGGTTGCCCCATTCGGAAACCTCTGGCTCACCGGCTGCCAGCGCCTCCCCAGAGCATTTCGCCGCGTGGCGGCGTCCTTCGTCGGCCACAGGCGCCTAGGCATCCACCCTGCGCTCTTACTTGCGGATTATCCATCCGCGCAACGAACTGCCTCCGCTCCCGGTGAGGACCAAACCTCACCACGATCACCTGACAGCGATCGAGCTAAGAGGACTTTGATTTCATAGTGGTTGTACATAAGCACCGGCTTGGTTGCCGGCACTTGGGAACGCAATTCGCGTCCACCTTGCGTGGGTTGGTAAGGTGCAAGGAAATCACAGCTAACCGCGGTGAAGCCTCAAGGACTCTGTCCTTGGTGGGCGCGCCTGGACTCGAACCAGGGACCTCGGCCTTATCAGGGCCGCGCTCTCACCAACTGAGCTACGCGCCCAGCTGCTCGCTGTTTCCTCTGACGATCTCATCGGCCCGACAGAATCGGCGCCGAAAACGAAGCATGAACAGTTGCGCTTTACGGGACATTGGAAAGGAAAACCTTGCTCGCGCCGCGAATCATCTCCTCAACACACTTTGGCGCGCCTGCCGATCGCCATCGCAGAGGTTGCCCTCGCAAGCAATCCGACGCTAGGTCCCCAACGTGTGTGAATCTGCCCAGTCTTAACAACTGGACGCGACGATTCGGTTGACCTAGGTCCAGACCAGGGCACGCGTGAACACGTGCTGGTCGGGCTCCCTAGAAAGGAGGTGATCCAGCCGCAGTTTCCACTACGGCTACCTTGTTACGACTTCGTCCCAATCACCCGCCCCACCCTCGACGGCTGCCTCTGTTGCCAGTTGGCCCACCGGCTTCAGGTGTTGCCGGCTTTCGTGACGTGACGGGCGGTGTGTACAAGGCCCGGGAACGTATTCACCGCAGTAGTGCTGACCTGCGGTTACTAGCGACTCCACCTTCATGCGGGCGAGTTGCAGCCCGCAATCCGAACTGAGAGCCAGTTTGGGGGATTCGCTCCGGCTTGCGCCTTGGCTGCCCACTGTCTGGCCCATTGTAGCGTGCGTGTCGCCCCGGACGTAAGGGCCATGCTGACTTGACATCATCCCCACCTTCCTCCGGCTTGCTACCGGCAGTCCGGCCAGAAACATCGGCAACTGGCCGCGGGGGTTGCGCTCGTTGCGGGACTTAACCCAACATCTCACGACACGAGCTGACGACAGCCATGCAGCACCTGTGCGCCACCTTCAAAAGCGACTCGCTTTCGCGAGCTTGCAGGCGCATGTCAAGCCCGGGTAAGGTTCTGCGCGTTGCGTCGAATTAAACCGCACGCTCCGCCGCTTGTGCGGGCCCCCGTCAATTCCTTTGAGTTTTAGCCTTGCGGCCGTACTCCCCAGGCGGCCGACTTACCGCGTTCGCTCCGGCACGGAGGGGGTCAACTCCCCCCACGCCTAGTCGGCATCGTTTACTGCGTGGACTACCGGGGTATCTAATCCCGTTCGCTCCCCACGCCTTCGCGCCTCAGCGTCAGGATCGGCCCAGCAGGCCGCCTTCGCCACGGGTGTTCCTCCCGATCTCTACGCATTTCACCACTACACCGGGAATTCCACCTGCCCCTGCCGTCCTCAAGCGATCCCGTCCCCGACGACCCTCCCCGGTTGAGCCGGGGGCTTTCACGCCGGGCGCGGACCGCCGCCTGCGCGCGCTTTACGCCCAGTAACTCCGGACAACGCTCGGCCCCTACGTATTACCGCGGCTGCTGGCACGTAGTTAGCCGGGCCTTCTTCCTCGGGTACCGTCGTTCGTCGTCCCCAAGAAAAGGGGTTTACACCCCGAAAGGCGTCCTCCCCCACGCGGCGTTGCTCCGTCAGGCTTGCGCCCATTGCGGAAAATTCCTTGCTGCTGCCTCCCGTAGGAGTGGGGGCCGTCTCTCAGTCCCCCTGTGGCTGGCCGTCCTCTCAGACCAGCTACCGATCATCGCCTTGGGAAGCCATCACCCCCCCAACTAGCTAATCGGCCGCAGGCCCCTCCAGCGGCGAATCCCCGAAAGGATCCTTTCCTGACCAATCCCACGAATCGGCCAGCGTATGCGGAATTACCCCCGGTTTCCCGGGGCTACCCCCCACCACCGGGCAGGTTGCCCACGTGTTCCTCACCCGTCCGCCACGTGACTGAATCGAAACTCAGCCCGTCCGACTTGCATGCATTAGGCACGCCGCCAGCGTTGATCCTGAGCCAGGATCAAACTCTCCACCAAAAGTGGATCGCGATCAAAACCAGATCAGATTCCGTTACCGGAATGATCTGGAGTCGTTCGCTTCCGTCTTCCTTAACAAGAAGACGGTTCTGTATCATGTGTGTGGCGCTCGCCGAGCTTGCGCTCGATCCAGTGCCCCACCACGCTACTGCATCATGCTCCGTTTTCGACGCCCACTCTGAAAGCTCAGAGGTTCGTCAGCTTGTCAAAGTGCTTGGCGCTCGGATCGACCGAACGCCGGACAACAAAACCGCCCCATGTTCATTGGGGCGGACAGCGCACGCTCAGAATCAGTCACCTGACCCTTGCGAGTGGATCGTCGATGACGATCTACAAAGCACTATCCTCCGGTTCCGTTGCCATGTCTCTCCTTTCGGGCGAGACAAATGCCGGCTCTTCGCCGGCAGCACAGAGAATGGTACCCGATCACTTGGCTAACCGTCAAGGATGTAAAACGATTTTTCGTCGTTCATTTCCTTGCCGCTGCCAGCGAACAGCCTTCCTCGGCGGCGGGTAGAATAGCCGTCTGCGTTGGCATTGTCAAGAACTTGTATTGCCATAATTATCAGCAATCATTCAGACGCACCACACACAAGCAAATCGACGCTTTGTATACTCACATGAGGACTGGTTTCGATCGGTGTCGGTTCACCGAAATGAAGGAGCTTTTGGCCGGATGAAGCCCGTTATTGGCATTACAGCGTCTCCACTTCGTGACGATCAGGGCGCAGGATCAACTGAACGTGTGGCGGTGCCGAGGAATTACGTTGACGCGGTCATCGCTGCAGGCGGTGTTCCGTTTATTCTTCCTGCGCAAGACGATCACAACGTCGCAATCCTAGGAATCGTTGACGGATTGCTCTTCACGGGCGGAGCCGACATTCGGCCGGAGAAATACGGTGACAGCGAAGTTCATCCGCAGACATACGGCGTTGACGATCTCCGCGATCGCTTCGAGCTGAAACTTCTGAACGACGCGGTCGAGCAAGAAATTCCGTTCTTTTGCGTTTGTCGCGGCATCCAGATCATGAACGTGGCGCTTGGTGGAACGCTCATCCAGGATATCCCCGATCAATATTCTCCAGAGCTTCAACACCGGCAACAAAAGGCTGGAATCGCGGCCTCGGAGCCAAGCCACACCGTTGAAGTTGTCTCGGGATCGATGCTTGAAGAGATCTACGGCTCAACAACCATTGAAACTAACTCATTCCACCATCAAGCGGTGAAGGATGTTGCTCCTGGTCTCAAAATTGAAGCGCGCTCACCAGACGGACTCATTGAAGCGGTTTCATTGCCCAATCATCCGTTCGCTCTCGGCGTGCAATGGCATCCCGAAATGATGTTTGCCGCGCACGGCCAACAACTCGCTCCTTTTGCCGGGCTCGTACGAAAGGCGGCAGAGCGAAAACTGACGACTGCTCAAATCTAAATAGCTGCACAGACTGAAAGAAAACGGAGGACGGTTTGCACCGTCCTCCGTTTTCGATCGAGAGTGGATGCGGCCTTACGGATTCGCGGCGACCGGCTCTCTTGAAGTCGTCGCTTCAACGCCTGCGCCGTTGGCAGCCGCCATCGGAATCAAGTGGAATTCTTCTGGCATCGCCGCCTTCAGTACGTCATCCAGGGTGGTCGCGAGCACGAATGTCATTGAATCGCGAAGTTCTTGTGGAAGATCGTCGAGATCGACCTCGTTCCGCTTTGGCAGAATGAAGGTTGTTAGACCAGCCCGCTTCGCCGCAAGGGACTTCTCCTTAATTCCACCGACTGGCAACACCTGGCCCCGCAGTGTAATTTCACCAGTCATCGCCACGTCTTCGCGGACGGGCACGCCTGACAAGAGAGAGATCAACGCCGTGGTCATCGCGACGCCGGCCGACGGGCCATCCTTCGGAATTGCTCCCGCTGGAACGTGAATGTGCAGATCCGCATTCTGGTAAAAATCAGGATCGACCGAAACATCCTTCGCCCGCGAGCGCACAAATGACAGTGCCGCTTGGGCCGATTCCCGCATGACGTCACCGAGCTGTCCGGTGACAGTCATCGAGCCCTTGCCCGGCATTCGGGTCGCCTCGATGAACATGATGTCACCGCCAACGCCCGTGACGCCGACTCCTATCGCAACGCCTGGTTGCGACGTTCTCGCCGCCGACTCTTCATAGAAGAATCGTGGCCGACCAAGATATTCGCGGACCTCAGCGGTTCCAACCAATGTTGAAACTTCTCTGCCTTCGGCAATTCTCGTCGCCATTTTCCGGCTCGCTGTGCCGATCTCGCGCTCGAGATTTCGAACGCCGGCCTCGCGAGTGTAATGCTGGATCACAGCCGTGAGCGCTTCATCTGTCCACGAGTACGCATCGGGATCGAGCCCGTTCGCCTTCAGCTGTTTTGGAACGAGGTACTTCCGCGCGATATTCAACTTTTCCTGATCCGTATACCCAGCTAGCTCGAGGATTTCCATTCTATCCCGCAACGCAGCAGGAATTGGATCGAGCAGGTTCGCCGTGGCGATGAACATGACCTTCGAGAGGTCGAACGACACATCCAAGTAGTGATCCCTGAACGAGTTGTTCTGTTCTGGATCAAGCACTTCGAGCAGCGCCGAAGAAGGATCTCCACGCCAGTCATTTCCGATCTTATCGACCTCGTCGAGCACGAAGACAGGATCGTTACTGCCGGCTCGGCGGATAGCCTGGATGATCCGACCTGGCATAGCGCCGACGTAGGTTCGCCGGTGACCGCGAATTTCGGCCTCATCTCGAACGCCACCGAGCGACATGCGAGTCATTTCCCGGCCAAGCGCCTTCGCGATCGATTGAGCGAGGCTGGTCTTACCAACGCCCGGAGGCCCGACGAAACAGAGGATCGGTTCACGGTTGACCATTTCCTCACCGCGCTCGGCTGCCAATTCTTGCTTAAGCTTTCTTACTGCCAGGTATTCGAGAATCCGATCTTTAATTTTCTCAAGACCGTAGTGTTCCTCGTCAAGAATCTGGCGAGTCCTCTGAATGTCGATTTCGCTTTCAGTGCTCTTGTTCCAAGGTAAGCTTGTCAGCCAATCGAGATAGGTCTTGATGACGCCATATTCGGCTGCTGCTGGAGGGAGCTTGCTCAAACGGTCAAGCTCGCGATTTGCTTCTTTCGCCGCTTCCTCGGGCATCCCCGATTCTTCGATCTTGGCCCGCAGTTCGCTCGCTTCGGCTTCGCTTTCATTACCTTCGCCAAGTTCCCGCTGAATCGCTTTGAGCTGCTCGCGCAAGTAGTACTCGCGCTGCGATTTGCTCATCTCCTCCTGGACATCGCTTTGCAGCTTCTTGCCAAGTTCGAGAACGTCGAGTTCCTTTGAAATGAACGCGTTCAGTGAGGTCAGTTTCTCAAGAACAGAGTCGAGCTCGAGCAAACGCTGTCGCTCGTCTGGCTCCATGCGGAGGTTGGTCGCGACCAGATAGCAGAGATGTCGAGGATCGTCGATGTTCAGCGCGGCCGTGACAAGCTCATCCGGCAAATGGGAGACAAGCGAAACGAGTCGCTGGAAGAGATCCAGCGTGTTCCGAGTCAGAGCCTTAACCTCAACCGAATCGGTCTCAATCTCAGGCGCTTTCTCAACTCGGGCCACAAGGAACGGTTCCTCGGAGATGAACTCGAGAATTCGCATCCGCTCGATGCCTTGAACCGCTAGGCGAACGCTGCCGTCTGGCACCCGCATCATTTGATGGATCGTGGCGATCGTGCCGATTTCGAACACGTCGTCCGGTCCGGCGCCCTCTTGCTCTGCATCCCTTTGCATGACAAGCGCGACAGTTCGGTCGCCAGACATCGCTTCGTCAATAAGACGGAGTGAGCGGGGTTGCGCCGCCGCGAGCGGCACGACCGTCAACGGAAACACGACAGTCCCTCGAAGTGGCAGCAACGGGAGAACCTGGATATCGGGCTCATCGCTCGAATCTTGGGTTACCTGCTCGTCTGTCACCGCATCCGCTGTGGGAGTGGTCTCAATCACGTTTTCGGTTTCTGGCTGTTTGATTTCGTTCTCTGGTTCGCCCGCAGGCTGCTCGATATCGTTCGTCGGGTCAATGTCGTGTTCAAAAGTCTCAAAAGTCGCCATGGACTTAGTTTCTCCTTCCCTCACTCGCTGCCCGAGGAAGTTCGCCGCGGGATAATCGTCCGCGGGATCTGCCTTGGAAGGGCAATGCGAAGGAATCCGTTGCTGTACTCCGCCTCTGTCCGGTCAGTGTCGACTGGAAAGGGGATAAAAACGTCGACGCCGAACGCTCCGTATGAAATACGCGCTTCATGATACGAACGCTTGTCAGGATGGCGACGATCGGGTCGATCACCTCGAATAAGGAGGCGATCCCCATCGACGACCAGATTCAAGTCGTTCTCATCGATTCCGGCGATCTCGACTGTAATCACCAATGCATCTTCGGTCTCATAGACCTCAACCGGAGGACGCCAGAGTCCATTTCCTTTCACGGCCACTTGTGGCCGCGTTGGAAGCAACGAGCGGAACATCTGCTCCATCTCTTGCTTCACTCGCTCTGGATCTCGGTGGCTGGTTCGCCGCACGATGATCATGTTGACTCCTCAATGATTTAAACGCTTTGCAGTGGCTGCCGTTCCAATATTCGTCCAACTTGCGCGACTACTCTGTCGCCTTCGCTCTGGCTTACTTGGTCCAACAGTTCAGCATTCACCGGATTATATACTAGTGTGTGCAAAGTTGCTATGGTCTGTGTGAGATCTCTCGATTCGTCCGGCGAAGCTATAGAAACGAAAGCTTTGGCGGGCGAATTTCTCGCTCGGGCGCCTCTCACGAGGAACGAGGATTTTGGCCTCATCCCGTCCAAACATGACGACAGTGTCGATTGAAGTTTGCACTTTGGCAACACTCAGCGAGCGTTGCATGGACATTCGTGAGATTGAAATGAGGAGCATAGGAACCTAGAGCGCTGGCCAAGACCTGGGTTCATTCAGCGCTCTTGTGAAAGATAAGCTTGTGTTTACTTTGCCGGTTTGAGGGCATCCTCGGAGTAGACGTTGTCGATGTTCCAGAGCGACCAGCCGCTCGCGCCATCTTCCCTGGTGGCCTTGATCTGGGCCTTCACATCTTTGGCGGTGTACGTGTAGTCGTCGACCCAAGGAGCGGAAAAATCCTGGAGCCACGGGCGCAGCTTCTTTTCCATCCCTGGTATTTGCTTTTCCATCGCGTCCATTGAGGCCTTGATCGTTTCGTAGGGCTGCGTGTTGGGATCATCTAGGTCAAAGAACCCCGCATCGAAGTGAGAGGGATAAATCATCGGGCAAAGATAGTCCACGTATGGCGCGAGTTCCTTGAAATTCTGACCAATCTTCTGGTCCCAATCCGTGACGGCGATAATGCCGAAAACGTCGATCGAGAACTTGGCTCCGGTCGGCTGAATCGCTTCGTAGCTCTCTTTTACGAAGGACGTAATGGGTTTCTCTCGCGCGGCTTCATCCTGCCAATCAAAAGGAAAATCGGCATGCTCGATATTGTCCGACGGCAATCGGATGTAGTCATATTGGATTTCATCAAAGCCGATGTTCGCGGCTTCGACAGCGAGATCAATGTTCGCCTGCCGTAGCTCCTGATTTGTCGAATCGACCCACGCATATCATTTGCGTCTTGGAACACGCCGCCGCGATCGTCTTTGATCGCCAAGTCAGGTCGCGCTTCTGAGCGACGAGCGGATCCTTGAACACGACCATTCGCGCGATGACGTAAATACCGTGATCGTGAAGTTCCTTGACGTAAGCGTGCACGGATCGTAAAGAGGATTAACCATCGGAACGCTTTTAGGTTCTAACTCGTTGAGATCCTTCCAGAATTGCACTTGCGTGTCGTAATAGACTTGGTCTTGCTTGATGTCGAGCACGATGGCATTGAGTTCCGTGTCGTCCACGAGTTTCACCAGTTCATTGAATTTGTCTGGGTTCGCGGCCGTCGCGCCAGTAATGTAAAGCGCCTTGATCATGACGCTCGTCAGCGTCGCGCTGATCGCACCGTCGTTCGGAACTTCTGCTTCCGCGTTTTCGTAACCGGACGCGGTGATCGAGAGTTTTGCACCGGGAGCGGCGCCGGTTATTCTGAACGTTCCATCTTCCTTAGTCTTGACCTCGTTCCTGTCGACGCGGACGATAGCGCCTTCCACAGGATTGCCATCGTCGTCGATCACTGTGCCGGTCGCGAGCGATTTCGTGAGCGCAATATCGATGAATGTTCGCTGCGCAATATCTTCTTCATACGTCCCATAGTCCCCGGCGTCAACGTACAGCTTCGCGCCTGCGGGGACTCCGGTGAGCGCGTATGCGCCATTTGCATCAGTTGTCGCCAGCGGATCACCATCCGATGGGTTTGAAACTGTCGAGACGATCGCGCCCGCGATCGGTTGCCCCGATTTCTCGTCTTTCAGGGTGCCACTGAGCACAGTGGGCCGCAGGGAGACACTTGTATCCGGACCGGTATTCTCAGGAATCTCGCCGTAGGCAGGCTCGTAATTCGCGACTTGAACGGTAATCGTTCGGCTCTGGGCTCCGTCTGGGATCATCAACCGAGCATGGCCATGTCCATCAGTCTGGACTTGCAGTCCGCCTAAGCTCACTGTCGCGGCTGGGATTGCTTTGCCGGAATAGGCGTCAGTGACGCTAACGTTGATCTTGCCGGTGGAAGCGCTCGTCGTTCCACCAAAGCCAAAATCAAAGTTTGTCAGGGCGTTGAAAGCAATGATGACCATCGGGACGATAAAGAGAATGCTGAACCACCAACTCACCCCATCCCAGCGTCGCCGTCGGCGTATGACATATGGCGTCGTTCGGACACGAATGACCGGTCGCACATTCAGCATATAGCCGTCCCATCTTCACTCGAACCGGGGAAGTAATGATTCCATCCGATGTACGTATGCTTTCGTGTTACGGTTTAGGATAGCGGATTCGTTCACTCTGTGCACATCTGAAAGCTTCCAATCATCAGAATATTGTGTAAAACGCGCCCTGAGATTTTAACCTGTATCTGGTCATTGATTTGTCCACAAGTTGCGTGGGCGATTGACATACGCGACTTCGAACCGGATAATCCGCCGGATTGTTCTGTTCGACTTTTCACAATCTCTTTCGGGCCGGCGCCTCATGCAAGTAGGGAACCGCGCGTGACCGTAAAGCAGAAGATTGATGTCTTCTCAATCATGCGCCCGGACCTGGAGCGCGTCGACAGGCGAGTTTCCGCCGCCGCCGAACTCGACTTCCCTATTGCCTCCACTATTGTTGGCGAAATTGTTCGCGCCGGCGGCAAACGTCTCCGCCCGCTCGTGTTGTTGCTGGCGGGCCGGGCCTACGACTACGATCTTGACGCGCTGGTAACCGCCGCCGCGGGGGTTGAACTCCTGCACACCGCGTCGCTGATTCACGACGACACTGTCGATCGTGCCGCGCTGCGCCGCGGCAAACCAACCCTGAACTCTGTCATGAGCTCCGGCGGCGTTATCCTCGTCGGCGACTATCTCTTTGCTCAATCAGCCATCCTCGCCGCGGCGACGAACAGCCCGCGTGTGGTATCTGTCTTTGCTTCGACGCTTGCCGATATCTGCGACGGGCAGCTTCGCGAGATGTTCGACGCCCACCGGATTGATCAAACGCGCGATCAATATGAGCGCCGCATTTACGGCAAAACGGCTTCCCTTTTCGCCGGCTCGGTCGAGATGGGAGCGATCATCGCTCTGGCGCCTGAAGAGCACATTTCGATGCTCCGTCAATATGGTTCTCACCTTGGAATGGCGTTCCAGATCGTAGACGATGTCCTCGATCTGACTGAAGGCACGCAAGACCTCGGCAAGCCGGCCGGAAACGATCTCCTGCAAGGCACGGTGACGTTGCCGACTATGATCTACGCCAGCAGCTTGGACGATTCGTCGAACGAGATTCAGCGTTTGAAGGCGGTAATTGGAGGCGAGAGTCTCAACCCTGAATTGGTTGACGACGTCGTGAACTCGATCCGGCGATCTGGAGCGATCGAAGAGTCAATCGAGCGCGCCGGCGAATTCGTCGAGCTCGCAAAATCGGCAGCCGAGATCGTTCCCGATCCCGAAACCCGTGAGATGATGGCGGAAATCGCCGAGTTTGCGCTTCGCAGACTGAAATAATCTTGTCGCCAGCGACAACGAAGAATGGTCTCCACCCTCGACAGTGCTGCATTCCATTGCCTGACCAAAATTCCTACAACGCAACGAGACTCGTCTCGTACATGCGTTGAAAAAGTCGGTCCCAGACACCATTCGACGGGTCAATCGACTCAAATTCAGCTTGTAGTTCCTTTGGCATATCTGGTGTCAATAGTATCGTCGCGAGTTTTTGCCGATACCGCTCCTCGATCATGTGATCGAGAAAGACGGCCTCATGTTCGTGACTCGGTTTCAGCCCGGTCAACACGAGCACATCGGAGTAACTCATCTCATTGCATGCTTTGCGCGTGATCTGCACCGCGATCTCGTATTCCTGTTTCACCTTAGGGTCAGGGAGAGGCGACTTGATTTCTGGCGAGAGTTCGGAGAGGCCAATTTCGTTGATGTACGCGTTGATAGCGAAATCACGCCAAGGGAGAAAGCAGGTGCTGACTTCCGGACGGTAATCGGCAAGTCGATATTGGATAAAGCTGGTGATCCGATTCGCGCGCCCGCCTGGCGCGTTGAATATGAACCAGCCTTGCCCTTGCCGCAGGCGGTTATGGAAGCCGTCAAAATAGACGCTAAGGCGCTGAAGGAGATCTTTATCTTGAAGCGGAGCCTGGTCGATGATCAGCATCGCATCGCTCATGGCTCTCCTCCTGGGTCATTGAACCGAACCCTACAACTATTGAACGCATTTCCTACAGATTGTCGTTTCTCGGCTCGGACAATTCACTTTCAACGATAGTACGCGATTCGCCATGGCTTCAGTTCTGTTTCAACAGTACTAAAGCGCGTTATCGACTGTGTGCAGTATCGCCTCGACAGGTAGTCCAAACGACTCCGCCATGCAAGCAAGGAACCGATCGACGTCAACACTACGCACAACTTTGTGTAGACCGCCCGGCGCCGCGATGGTCCGGCCGCGCTCGTCACCATCGATCGTTACCTTCACCGTCACTTCTTCAAATTCAGCTAACGAGGGATCGAGCGCGATAGCGAGAGCAAGCGGATCGTGGAGATAAACACCTGCGCGCCCTTTGTCCTCGAATGGCTCGCGACAAACTTCCGCCACCAAGACCGCCGTCGGAGAGGTCAATCGCTGTGCTGCTTGCCAGGCGCTTTTTGGCAAAACGCATTGCTGGGTCACGTCGAGTCCGACCAGCGTGATGTCAGGTATTCCAGACGCGAGCACCTGCTCCGCCGCATCCGGATCGACATAGATATTGAATTCGGCGTGTGGAGTGACGTTGCCCGGAATTGTGTAGGCCCCGCCCATGATCACGAGTTTTCGAATCCATTGCGCGAGGACTGGTTCGACATTGAGCGCGATCGCCAAGTTTGTCAATGGTCCCGTGCAGACAACCGTCAATTCACCCTTGCGCTCGCGGGCGTTGCGGACGATTGACGCCGGTCCTTTTTCTCTCATTTCCGATCGGGTGCTCGTGGGGAGTTTGGCTGTTCCAAGGCCTGATTCACCGTGGACGTGGGTCGCTAGAACGGGTGCTTTGACGAGAGGGCGACTCGCACCTCTGCAGACTGGAACTTCATTCGCGCCAAGCGAGTCCAAGACGGTGAGCGTATTCGCGGTTGTCATGGTGGCGCCAACGTTGCCGGCCAGAGTCGACACTGAAACGATGTCGGCCGGCCAGAAGACCGCAAGTCCGAGCGCCAAGGCGTCGTCGACGCCGGTGTCAACGTCGAGCAGAATCGGCAGCGGTTGGTCGCTCAATGTCGGGTCTCCATCGCCGCGCCTTCAGCCCGATTGGCTTCTGCCTCGACCCACGGAGCGACCGGCGGGGTTTCCGTCATTTGGGCTTCCGTTACAACGTCCACAAAGTAAGGACGTCCGTCCGCGAGCGCATTTGCAAGTGTTGACTCCAGATCTGCCGGATCAACAACCTGAGTCGCCTGGAATCCAAATCCACGCGCGATCGCGGCATAGTCGACCGGATTGAAATCGACAGAAAAATAGCGATTGTCGTAATAAAGATGCTGAAGTTCTTTGATCCACCCGAAACTGCTGTTGCTGCATTGGATGATGACGATCGGCAAATTCAAGCGCGTGATTGTTTCAAGCTCACCGACGGACATACCGAAGCTGCCGTCGCCGGTCATGCCGATAATCCGCCGTCCGGGAGCAGCAAAGTACGCGCCGACGACACCCGGAATCGCGTAGCCGAGTCCGCCATGCGCTCGGGGGATGACCGTTGTGCGTCCTGCTCGGCGCAACTCGTATTGGGCCCCCAGATACGGCGTCGGGGTTCCAGGATCCGCAACGATCAACGCGTCGTCGTCGAAGAGCTCTGCGCATCACTCTGACCACGCGTTGAGGTTTGATCGGCTGGCTGTCGCTCCGAGCTTGCAGCTCGATGTCAGCCCAGTACCTGTCACGTTCCGCCACAAGGGCATCGATTCGTTCGCGATTCTTTTCGGCAACTGAGACCGGATTGCTAATCGCAGCTATGAGATCCAGCAGAGCAAGCTTCGCGTCGCCAGCGACCGGGGTCACAAGGCGGTAGTTGTTGCCGATTTCGAATGGTTCGACGTCGATTTGAATTGCCGGCGCCGTTCCGTGAATCGGCGGTACTCGCCAGTGATCCGTCGTCGTCGAATCGGTCCGCGTCCCGATAAAGATAACGAGATCCGCATTTCGAACGACCGCATTGGTATAGGTTCTCGCCCCATTGCCACCAACGATGCCGATCGAAACCGGACTCGTCTCCGCGATGCTTCCTTTGCCATTGATCGAGGTCGCGACAGGGATATTCAGTGACTCGGCGAAAGAGGTGAGTTCGTCCCAAGCGCGCGACGTCATCACTCCGCCGCCGGCAACGATCACTGGCTGACTGGATTGCTCGATTGCGTTCGCCGCGCGCTGCACGAGCGTCGGATCCGGTCTTGTGCGTAACGCGGGCGATATCGAATAGTCGTCTGGTCCATAAACCGATTCGTCGGCTGTTTCGCCTTCGAGGCTATCAGTCGGCAGCGAAAGATGGACGGCGCCTGGCCGACCGCTCATCGCCATCCGCACTGCCCGGCGCGTCATTTCCGCCATCGTGGCGGATGAGTTGATGCGACTGTTCCATTTCGTGATTGGCCGAAAGAGCGATTCTTGATCGAGCTCGGTGAGAACTCCCCGACCATGTTGACTGACCGGGGTGTCCGAAGTTAGGCAGAGAAGTGGAATCGCTGACCCCTGCGCTTCGGCCACTCCAGGCACGATATAGGTCGCGCCTCCACCACTTGGTCCTTCGCAGACGCCAAGGCGACCGCTAACTCTCGCGTACACGTCGGCCATGAACGACGCCGATCGCTCATCGCGCGTCATCACATGGTGGACGTCACCAATTCGGTCATAAAGAGCGTCATAAAAAGCGATCCCGGTATCACCAGGCAGCCCGAAGATATGTTCGACGCCCGATTCGATGAGTACCTGGACCAGCGCTCGCGCGCCTTGCATGCTGACCTCCTCTGAAGCGACTTCGTTCAAAGGACTATAGCAAAGGATTCAGCGTTTCCGAACGGCAACGTAGAGGTCATTGACATTTGTGCCGGTTGGACCTGTATACACTGCGCCACCAACTCCCGCCGTAGCAAAGATCGAGGCGCTGTCGTTGTCCAAGAGCGCTTTTTCAGGATTGGCTCCCTTCTCAATCGCGCGTTGCCATGTGGAACCGTCCCCTATCGCACCCGCATACGTTGTCGTCCCGTCTTGTCCATCCGTCGCTAGGCTGGCGATCGTCCAATCTTCGATACCGAGTCGATCAAGTTCCGCGCATGCCGCCGCTGCGAACTCCGTGTTGCGACCGCCGACGCCGTTTCCGCGAACGGTCACAGTCGCTTCGCCACCTCCAAGGAGAACATCGACTGATGCGTCGGCCGCGAGACATTCATGGACCCAGGCTCGGGCTATTTCCGATGCTTCACCCGTTTTTGCGATCCATATGATCTCCGCCTTCGTGCCGGCCGTTTTCGCTTTGGAAAGCGCCGCCTGCACGGCGACCTCGTTATCGGCGACGACGAGGACGATATCTTGTGGAAAGTCAGCAGCGTATCGAGGACTATCCTCGGCTGCCGACTCAAGTAATTGCCGAACTGTTGCCGGAACTTCGTCGACTAAACCGTAATTTTCTAACGTCTTGAGCGCGGTCTGCGCGGTGGCAGTGCGCGCGACCGTGGGACTGCTCGCGATGATGTGAGGATCGTTGCCCAACACATCCGACAAGAGCAGTGTGACAAAACGCGCATCTGGAGCCGCCTTGCGCAGACCGCCGCCCTTCACGAGACTGAGAGGAGTTCTAACAACATTCAAATCCTGGATCGGCGCTCCAGCGCGGAGAAGCAGGTCGGTCGTCTTGGCGAGATCTTCAAGCGTTACAGGGCGCCTTGGCGCTTCAAGAAGGGCCGATCCCCCACCCGAAATCAGGGCGATCACCACGTCACCCGAGCCACAACCACGAACGAGGTTCAACAATTCATTTGTCGCGGAGACGCCGCGCTGATCGGGAATCGGATGCGCGGCTTCGCGTACTTTGAAGCGCGCGGGAGGCTTCTTGGAGTGTCCGTCCGATGTGATAAGGATGCCTTCGTCGATCGCACACCCGCACGTTAGATCAAGACCGCTGGCCATCGCGATTGCGGCCTTACCTACGGCCGCAACAACAACCTTTCCAGGCGCCTGTATTCGTTCTGATCCGATCAATAACTCATGCTCGAAGCAGGACGTCTGGCGTGCAACTGCCGCCGCGGGATCGGCTGCGGCAACCGCGGCCGAAAAGAGATCAAGAATGAAATCGTTTGGAGAGGCCATCCGCGGCGCTTCCCTCCGAAACTTTTAGCGTACGCCTCGAACTTCAGACATCACACGCTGTAAGTCATCTGGAAGGTCGATGTGAAAATCCATGCGTCTTCCGCCTGGGATATCGAACGCGAGATTTGACGCGTGCAGGAACTGCCGTGGCGAAATCGAATCCGCTCCGCCGAACTTGTCGCGGTGACGATTGTAGATCGCGTCTCCCACGATCGGGTGCCCGATGTAGTTCAGGTGGACTCGAATCTGGTGAGTCCGACCAGTTTCAAGCTCAATGTCGATCAGTGTCGCGTCGTCGAATCGCTCGCTTGTTTGGAAATGAGTCACTGCCGCTCGACCCGTGGGCAACACCGCCATGCGCTTGCGGTCGTTTGGGTCGCGAGCGATCGGCAGGTCGATGGTTGCTTCGTCGTCCTCGGTAGCCCCTCGAACCAACGCAACGTACCCCTTGCGTACTGTCCGCGCCTGCCATTGAGCGAGCAACGTTTCCTTGGCGCGATCGGTTTTCGCGACGACCATAAGTCCGGAAGTGTCCTTATCAAGACGATGGACAATGCCTGGGCGATTGCTTCCGGCCACGTTGATTTCAGGCGCGTGGTGGATCAGCGCGTTGACAAGTGTGCCTCGCACATTGCCCGGCGCGGGATGAACGACCATCCCCGCGGCTTTATTGAGCACGATCAGATCTCGATCTTCATACTGGATCGCAAGTGGAATTGGTTCGGGCTCAAGCGACTCAATCGTTGGGGGAGGGATTGTAACCGAGACGAGTTCGCCGGCCGAAAGCTTGAACGATTGCCGCCGGGGAATGTCGTCAACGAGCACGAGTCCCGTTTCAATGAGGTGCTGAACATAGTTTCGAGAGAGGTTTTCGGCTTGTCCGACGACGAACCGATCCAATCGATCGCCAGCGTTTTTCCTATCGATCCGGAACACCAAGTTCGACACGGACGAGACTGATTCAGCGTCGGTTGAAACGCCCTCGATCTCCTCTTCGTCTTCGTTCCACTGATGAAGGCCCACCCTTAAGAATCTCGATCTGGTGCGACAGTCGGAACTTGACCGATGGAGAAGCGGTTTGGCTCGAGATGGTCGTACGCGATGGCATGCCACGCAATCAGCAACACACCGACTGTAATTGCGGTGTCCGCAATATTGAATTTAGGCCAGAGGGAGATAGCAACATAGTCGACAACGTAACCAAGTCGAATCCGATCGATCAAATTGCCGAGTGCACCGCCCAGAAGCAGCCCTAAACCCCAAACCAATTGCCACGAAGGATTTCGCGCCCGCTGATAGGAAGCGACCAACGCGACAACAACGGCAAGTGCGACAAGCGTCAAAAGCAAGGTTTGACCTCGAAAGAGACCAAACGCAGCCCCGCTGTTTTCAACATACTGGATGGCGATGTGCGGGCCGATGAGCGCGGCGCGGTGTTCATCTTGCTGTGGACCAAGATTTTGGGTGACCAACCACTTTGTGATTTGATCGAGGAGGACAATGACCGCTGCGATTAGGAGGGGAACAACCAGCGCCTCTTTCGCGCGATGCACTGGCCGGTGAAGTCCCATTGATCGAATCCTCTGCACGCCTTGGACTTAACCGCGGAGCGCGTGCTGCCGTTCGAGATACGATTGGCACTCAATGCAGTATGTCACATACGGAAACGCCTCCAGGCGCTCTTCGTTGATCTCTTTACCGCACCGCTGACAGACGCCGTACGTTCCTTGATTCATGCGCTCTAAAGCGGCATTGACCTGCTGCAACACTTCGTTGAGATCGGCGCTGACGGTCGAGATCCGCTCCTGTTCCATCACGCTGCTGCCGTCATCCCCAAGATGATTGCCCAATCCGCCGCGCTCGTTGCTCTGATCGTCGCCGAGCCACTGCATTTCCTGATCGAGCCGCTCGAGATCTTCAATAAGTACCGTTCGCCGCGCTTCCAGCGCGACTTTGATGTTCTTCAACTTCGCCCGTTCCATTGATTTTTCCTTCGCTCGTCCAGCCATATCCTAAAATCCCTATGGCACACCGTATCGGTGTAACGCAGATAGCTCGCGGATTGTTTGCTGGCGGTTTTGCTGCGAGGTAGCGACGATGGTAGCACACCGCTCAAGCCCCACAACTACGATTTCGACGATGCGGCTCACGTGCGCGGCTATACTGACCAATCAGACAGTCGACTCGACTTCATGAGTGCGAGGCAAATGCGGGTCATGTGCGCGCTCGTGACATACGCATTTCTCATGCAACCGTTCGCTAGGCAGATTGGGAGCTGGAATCGTTGAGAATCGTGATTGCCGGGGGAGGAACCGGCGGCCATTGCTTGCCTGCACTCGCGGTCATTGAGGAATTCAAGAAACGTGAGATCGAGACAGACTGGCTCTGGATTGGCAGCGGGGCCGGTGTCGAAGCTGAGGCCGCGAAGCGAGCTGGTATTCCGTTTCAGGCAATCCAGACGGGCAAACTGCGGCGATATTTCTCACTGAAGACTGTCAGTGACGCGGCTCGCATTCCAGTCGGCTCCGTCCAGGCATGGAACTCGCTGCGTAATTTTCGTCCCGACATTGTCTTCAGCACCGGTGGCTTCGTCAGCGTTCCCACGGTCTTCGCCGCTCGTCGCAGAGCCCCCATCATCACACACGAGCAGACCGCGGTCCTCGGCCTCGCGACCAAAATCAATTTGCGATTTGCCGATGTTCTTGCTGTTTCGTACGACGATACGACGAGTTTATTGGGCGACTGGAAAGGCAAAATGGTCGTTACTGGAAACGCGGTCCGCGCGTCGTTCAACCGCGGGGAAAGGCGTCGCGCCCTAGATCAATTCGGGTTCACGAAGGATCTGCCGCTACTTTATGTCACCGGCGGCGCGCGTGGCGCAAGTCCGATCAATCGCTTAATCGCTGACATGCTGCCTCGTTTACTCGAAACCTGGCAGGTGCTCCATCAGACTGGTCCCGCAAGCGCCAACCATGACGCGCAATCGCTGCGAAGCGTCCAATCAACCTGGCCAGCCTATCTTCGTGGTCGTTATAACGTCGTCGAGTTTATTGGCGATGAACTCCCTGACGTTTATTCCGCGGCTACCCTTGTCATCGGGCGGGCAGGAGCAGGGACTATCGCCGAGCTCGCCTTCCTTGGGAAGCCTGCAATCCTCATTCCCCTCCCCGGAACAGGCGGCGACGAGCAGCGTGTCAATGCGTCCGTCTTGGGAAGAGCAGGCGGCGCAATCGTCATCGAGCAGTCAGAAGCCACCTCAGAACGGCTCGCCGCCGAGCTTTCTCGGTTTGCGGATGACCAAGAACTTCTCGATTCGATGGCCGTGAATGCCAAATCGATCAGCAAACCTGACGCCGCAGTCCACTTGACCGACGTCATTCTTGCGCTTGCCAACGGACGCTAGTTCAGAACCGCCTCGATTGCCTCGCCGACTGTTCCCACTCGTATGAGGTCGAGTCCATCCGCAAAGTTGGCGCTGCGTCTTCCCAGCGTCGGCGGAACAATCACCCTGCTGAATCCAAGGCGACGCGCTTCAGATAATCGTTTTTCTAGTTGATTGACTGAACGAAGTTCGCCAGAGAGTCCAATCTCGCCAACCGCCACGGTTCGCGGATCGACTTGCTGGTCACGGAAGCTCGATGCAACCGCGAGGGCAATAGCAAGATCGGCGGCCGGCTCGGCAATACGCAGGCCACCGACCACATTTGCATAAATGTCTTGGCCACCGAGCGGCATCCCAACCCGCTTTTGCAGCACCGCGACAAGCAACTGAAGCCGGTTGCTCTCGACACCGTTGGCGCTTCGCCTTGGCAGACCGAACGCCGTTGCGGTCGTCAGCGCTTGGACCTCAACCAGAATCGGCCTCGTCCCTTCCATCGTAACCGCTACTGTTGAACCAGCTGAGTTGCTCGATCGCTCTTCGAGGAACGCCTCTGACGGATTTCTTACCTCGCGGAGACCTGCGTCCGCCATCTCGAACACACCGACCTCATCCGTCGATCCGAAGCGGTTCTTCACTGCCCGAAGGATCCGGTATTGGTGATATCGGTCTCCTTCGAGATAGAGGACCGCATCGACCATATGTTCAAGCACACGGGGGCCCGCAATCGTGCCCTCTTTTGTGACGTGGCCAACAATGAGCACGGGGATGTTTTTTGGCTTAGCCCATTGCATAAGACGCGACGTGCAATCTCGGACCTGCGAAACGCTCCCAGCGGCCGATGTAATTTCGTCGACATAGACGGTTTGAATCGAGTCGACGATCAGCAATCCAGGGCTGTGGACGTCTGCCACACTCAAAATCTCATCGAGATTCGTTTCCGACAAAACGAGAATGTCGTCGTTTTTCAACCCAAGACGATCGGCTCGCAATTTGATTTGCTGCGCCGATTCTTCAGCGGAAACGTAGAGCACCGGCCCGGATGTTTGCGCCAGCGCCGACGCCGCTTGTAATACGAGGGTGGATTTTCCGATGCCGGGATCGCCACCGATCAACACTAATGAGCCGGGAACCAATCCGCCTCCGAGCACGCGATTCAGTTCGTCAATTGGTACAACCCGACGATCGGCTTCAGACATGCCAATTTCATTGAGATGGAGCGCTCGCTCGCTCGCCCTTGTCGAACGCCGACTTCCTTGAGGGCGTCGTTCCTCCACCGTCTCGACCATCGAGTTCCAAGAGCCACAAGCCGGGCACCGGCCGAGATAGGCAGGACTCACCGCACCGCATTGTTGGCAAATAAAGGATGTTTTGACTTTCGGCATTTCACGTCTCGTCTAGGTCGTGTTTTCCACAACGCTCAACAAAATGCATCGAGGAGGATAGTTTGAACCATCCCCCTCGATCTTATACCTTTGAAGACTCAGTGTGCCGCCTATGAAACGACTGCCAACTCCTCAATCGGTGAAAGTTTCAGCAAGTCGTCTTCGATCTCGACCCGAATCGTTGTGTTCGGGAGATAGTGGCTGTTCAGCAACCCTTCCGCCAGCGGGTCTTCGATCAGGTTCTGGATGATCCGACGCAGCGGCCGCGCGCCGTACGTGTGGTCGTAGCCGCGCTCCGCCAGGAAATCCATCGCCTCGGTTGTGATCTCCAGGTCGAATTTCCTGCTCCGTCAGTTGCTGTCGAACTGCGCTTCAACTCAAGCTCGACGATCTCGCGGATCTGCTCCGGTGTCAGCGGGTGGAAGACGATTGTTGCGTCGATGCGGTTCAAGAACTCGGGCTGGAACGTTTGCTTCAGCTGGCTCATGACCTTTTCGCTCATCTGATCGTATTCGCGTCGCTTCGCCCGAGCTTCATCTTCCTTGAATGAAAAGCCGAACGTCATGTCGCGGCTGATCTGGTCCGCCCCGACGTTCGACGTCATGATAATGATGGTGTTGCGGAAGTCGACCTTTCGCCCTTTGGCATCGGCGAGGTTTCCGTCTTCCATGATCTGGAGGAGCATGTTGAACGCCTCGGGGTGGGCCTTCTCGATCTCGTCCAGAAGGATCACCGAGTAGCACTTGCGCCGAACTGCCTCGGTGAGCTGGCCGCCCTCTTCGTAGCCGACATAGCCTGGAGGCGCTCCGACGAGTCGCGCGACCGAGTGTCGCTCCATGAACTCGCGACATGTCGATCTTGATGAGCGCGTCCTCTGATCCGAACATGAACTCGGCAAGCGCTTTGCGCGACGAGCGTCTTACCGACGCCGGTGGGGCCGAGGAAGATGAACGATCCGATCGGCCGTCGTGGATCCTTCAGTCCGGCGCGCGCGCGGCGCACGGCCTTCGACAGCGTGGTGATGGCTTCGTCCTGGCCGATGATCCGCTCGTGCAGCGCCTCTTCCATCTGCAGCAGCCGCTCGGACTCCTCGCCCGCGAGCCGCGTCACCGGGATGCCAGTCCACATCGACACGACTTGCGCGATGTCCTCTTCGGTGACGTAGGTGTTCTTCCCTGGCATTCGTGTCCGGTAACGACTCTTCGCTGTTCGAATCAATGCGCATCCCGCAGCTTGCGCTCGCGATCGCGGAGTTCGGCCGCCAGCTCGAACTCCTGACTTGACACTGCGGCATCAAGTTCTCGCTGCAGAGATTGCAAGGCCGCGCATCGCCTCTTTGAGACTTGGCGGCGACTGCGGAGCGGTACATGCGCACCCGCGACGCCGCCTCGTCGATCAGATCGATCGCTTTGTCGGGCATGAAGCGATCGGTGACATAGCGCGCGGCGAGGTGCGCGGCCGCATTGAGCGCATCGTCGCTGATCTTCAGCTTGTGATGCTCTTCATAGCGGCTGCGGATGCCGGTCAGGATCGGGATAGTTTCCTCGACGCGTTGGCTCGTCGACTTGAATCGGTTGGAACCGTCGTTCCAGCGCGGCGTCCCGCTCGATGTACTTGCGATATTCATCGAGCGTTGTCGCGCCAATCGTCTGCAGTTCGCCGCGCGAGAGCGCCGGCTTGAGGATGTTCGCGGCATCGACCGCGCCTTCGCGGCGCCGGCGCCAACCAGGGTGTGCAATTCGTCGATGAAGAGGATGCTCCGGTCTCTTTGACTTCGCTGACGATCTTCTTCAATCGCTCTTCGAATTCGCCGCGGTACTTCGTCCCGGCGACGAGCGCGCCGATGTCGAGCGCAATGAGTCGCTTGTTCTGCAGCGGTTCCGGCACGTCTCCGGCGACGATCCGCTGCGCGAGGCCCTCGACGATCGCGGTCTTCCCGACGCCCGGCTCGCCGATCAGCGCTGGGTTGTTCTTGGTGCGGCGGGACAGGATCTGCATGACCCGTTCGATCTCGTTTTGCGGCCGATGAGCGGATCGAGCTTGTTCTGCCGCGCCGCCTCGGTGAGATCGAAGCCGAGCGCGTCCATGTACGGAGTCTTCGTTGTCTGTTTGGTCTGCTGTAACCGGAGTTCTGGTTGACGACCTGCATGACCTGGGCCCGAACCTTCTCGAGGTTGACCCCCAGGCTCTCCAGCACGCCTGCCGCGATGCCCTCGCCTTCTCGCACCAGTCCGAGGAGCAGGTGCTCGGTGCCGATGTAGTGGTGATTGAGGCGCCGCGCCTCGTCAATCGCGAGTTCGATGACCTTCTTCGCGCGCGGGGTCAGTCCGATCTCGCCGATCGATGGCTGTTCGCCGCGCCCGATGATGAACTCAACCGCCGAGCGCACCTTGGGCAATTGCACGCCCATGTTGCCCAGCACCCGAGCGGCGACGCCATCGCCCTCGCGCACGAGTCCAAGGAGCAGGTGCTCGGTGCCGATGTAGTTATGGTTGAAGCGGTGGGCCTCTTCCTGGGCGAGCGTCAGGACCTTGCGGGCCCGTTCCGTAAATTTGTCGAATTTGTCTGCCATCCTGGCTCTCCCAGTGCCCTGGGACCACCGCCCGGTGAGTCCCTCTATATGGTTTCTACTCCAAGTTTACGAATTAGGGTAGTCCCCTGGACGTACGGTCTTGCTCATTCACCATAGTAATCCTTTCACAAACGGTGGCGATGGCAACAGCGGCAGGAGCAATTGCACTCCTGCCGCTGCCATTCCATTGAACCACACATGTGCAAGTACCTGGCCAGGCGATTGCTGGACCGAAGACGATCGGCCGGTTTAGGCCTCACGCTCCTCGCCACTCTCAGCTGCTGACGCATCCGCAGCGTCGGCCGCAGATTCTGAATCTTCACCGACGACCAAGTCCGGCGCGGCCATTGCGAAGGCCATCGCCATCGCTGACAAAGGTTCGCCGTCGATATCGTCGGGAATCTCAGCGGCTTTCGGCGCAGACTCGCTTCCGAGGCCGCCTTCGGCTGAGGCTCCGGTTCGGCCGGCGCTTCAGTAGCCACAGGAGATTCGTCGCTCGGAGATGCCTCCGCGGCAGTCTCGACGATAGCCGTTTCAGCAGCTTCGGCCGCCGGAGCTTCCTCCGCCACCGTTGCCGCATCAGATCTCCGCGGCGACCTCGTCGTTTCCGCGGACTCGCCAGTTTCGGACGATTCTTCGCTTGGTGCTTCAATCGGTACGCTCAGATCAATCGCCTTCGGCCTCGAGCGCCTCGCGGATCGGCTGGACGATTCGATCGCGCTCTTCGAGCCGCCTTCGCCGAGGACGGCGGTCGAGACTCCGCATCCGGCGTGTCGAGCGCGCGGCGCAGGCTCAGGCCCATGCGGCGACGCTGCGGGATCGATGCGGATGATGCGCAGGAGCAGCTCCTGGCCCTCGCGGACAACTTGCTTCGGATGCGTGATCCGCTCGTCGGTCAGCTCGGAGACGTGGATCAGACCTTCGATCCCGTCCTCGATCCGGGCGAAGGCGCCGAAGTTGGCGAGCTGGGTCACGGTGCCGCGCACCAACTGCCCGACCTCGTAGTTCGCCGCCACGCGGCTCCAAGGCTCGGCCTGGGTCCGCTTGATCGAGAGGGCGATCTTCTTTTCCTGGGCGTTGATCCCCAGCACGTAGACGTCGATCTCCTGGCCGACCTTCAGCACTTCGCTTGGGTGCCGGACCCGGCTCCAGGAGAGTTCGGAGAGGTGGACGAGTCCGTCCGCGCCCCCGATGTCGACGAACGCGCCGAAGTCGCAGATCGAGGAGACGCGGCCCTTGCGGACCTCGCCTTCCTTCAGTTCCTCGATCAGCTTCTCCTTCATCACGTCGCGGCGCTCTTGGATCGCCTGACGCTCGGAGAGGATCAGCCGGTTGCGATGCCGGTTGATTTCGATGACCTTGAGCGGGAGCGACGAGCCGATCAGGCGGGCCATGTCGGCCTGCTTGCTGGCGTCGTCGCCACCGCGGATTTCCGAGACCTGCGACGCCGGGACGAAACCGCGAACGCCATCGAGGTTCACCAGCAGGCCACCCTTGTTGTAGTTGGTGACTTCGGCCTCGATGACCTCGTTCGCCTCGTAGATCTCCTGCAGCTTGCGCCAGCTCTTCTCCTGGCGCGCGCGATCGATGCTGACGACCGCGTGCCCTTCCTGGTTTTCAGGCTGGACGACGAAGACCAGAACCTCTCGCCGATGGCGAGCGCCTGCTTCTCCTCGGCGAGAGGCTGGAAAATTCCTTCGCCGGGACGATGCCCTCGGACTTCGAGCCGATGTCGACCAGGATTTCATCCCGGTCGATGCGCATGATGACGCCGTCGATGACGTCCCCGTACTTGAGGGTCTTGTAGTCATGGCTGGGATCGCTGAGGTATTGCTCCATAAGCGAAGCGCCGTCGAGTTCGACGGCTGGTTCTTCTGCTGGAGCCGCTTCGACTTCGCCTGCGGGCTCTTCAGCCGGCGCAGCGTCGGGTTCGGCGGCTGGCTCCTCGCTGGAGCACTGGCGCTTTCGGCCTTCACCTCGTCAACTTGGGCGGTCCCAACGTCGTTCGATGAAGCGTCGCTCGCAGATGAAACACCGTTGACTTCAACGGGGGTCTCATCGGCGGGCGCATCGCCATTTGCCAAAGAAGCGCCTTCGTTGAGCGAGGCACTTTCGATCTCCGCGGAAGCTTCTTGTTGCTGCGTTACCGCTTCGATCTCGCCCTCGCGGGCGGGGTCCCCCTGCTCGCTAGATACCGTACCTTCCATACACCATCCCTAAAACCAACGTTCGTACCGGTACTCCCCTCGAATCGAAGGGCAAAACATAGCCACTCCTCCGAGAAGAGCCGTGTCCAGGAGTATAGCGGTGCTGCAAACCTAACGCAACAGGGCTTAAACGGGGCTAGAGCGGAGAACTATGCGTGAACAGATGCCTGCTCGCGAAGGACTTCCACTACCGATCCGAGTGCCTCGATCGTAATCTCGATATCATCACGATCGACCCATCCCATATGCCCGATTCGCACCATGGCGTCCGCATACGCCGCTTGACCTCCCTGTACATCGATCCCGTGCTCCTCCCGCATTTCGCGGATGACATCCTTTGCCGTCGAACCTTTTGGCGGTAGGAATGAGGTCACGGTATTCGATGCATACGGCAAGTCTGCAAATAATTGTATCCCAAGTGATTGCAATCCCGCACGCGTCAAGTTCCCGAGCTCGCGATGGCGAGCGTAGACGTTGGCCAAACCCTCGTTCAGAATCAAATCGAGCGCCGCGTCAAAGGCGTAGAGCATCGTGAGCGGCGGAGTCGTCGGCGTCATGTCTTCTGCCGCAGACTTGCGCGCAGTTCCCAAATCCCAGAAGAACCGTGGAAACGTCGACTCTTGGTACGCGTCCCAAGCTCTTGGACCGATTGCGGCGATCACCAGACCGGGGGGACACATCCATGCCTTTTGCGAGCCAGAAAGTACGAAATCGACGCCCCAAGTGTCCATTTCTAAAGGAATACCCGCAACTGAGCTGACGCCGTCGACGACGACAAGTGCGCCGTGTTCGCGCGCGACCGCAGCCAGTTCCGGAAGCGGATTGGTCACACCGGTTGAGGTCTCGTTGTGGGTAAGCAAAACGCCCTTTGTGTCTGGATAGTGTTCGAGCGCAGTTTCGAAAACGTCGGGGGTGATCGCTTGTCCCCAGGCAACTTCAACCGTGTGGACCGTGAGGCCATATGTCTCGGCAACACGACCAAACCGATCGGCAAAGTCGCCGCCATTCAAGCAGATAACTTGGTCTTTCGGTGAAAAGAGATTGGTGACCGCGATTTCCCATCCCGCTGATCCCGAGCCCGGCAACACGATGACGTCGCCATCGGTTTGATGAACGTTTTTGGTTCGTTCGATGATTGAGCGAAACATCGCTTTGAGCACTGGTCCGCGGTGCGGAATCATTTCACGCCGCATGGCTTCGATGACCGCCGGCGGAAGTGGCGTGGGACCTGGCAGACGGAACTTACTCTTCACAGCGATCCTTTCGTGAACTTTACGATCCCTGGGAACGCGGGAGCGCGTTGTCATTCTTTCGAGTATAGAACTGAAGTTGTGATCATCGTGAGTTCCCTCAAAGTTGTTCGTCCTCACGCAATCGGCTCTTCGGATTTAGCCGAACCAAGCCATGCTAGAATCGCTCAATTAAGAAATGTTAGGGGTTCGAACGGAGGCAAAGCGCGAGCTGAATTCCGGGCTTAGCGCATTTCAACTATGGACGTAAGCCTCTCGCCACGCGCGCGGACAGTAGTCATGTGGGTCGGCGTTATCGTCGGCCTGTTCATTCTGCTCGAAGTCGCGCACGCGCTCAAGCCATTTGCCTGGGCGATTATCACTGCCTATGTTTTCCACCCGTTCGTGAGCTTCATCCATCGCAAGACTCGATTGCCAAAGCATCTCATCACGACATGGCTCTATGTGATGATGGGACTCGTGATCACGATCTTAGCGATCAACTTGGTTCCACCTCTCGTCGATGAAGTAAAGAAGTTTCAGGATCAAACACCACAGGCCGTCGTCGATTTTCAGACATGGCTTGACGACAACCAAAGCGAGCGTTTGCAACAACTCGGACTTGAATCAAATTTCCTCGAAACACGAATCAACGAGATTGCCGCAAACGGCGCGAAAATGGTGAGCACCGCGGCAGTTCCGTTCCTACTTGGGACGTTTACCGTTGCGATCGAACTCTTGGTCTATCTCGTCGCGTCCTTCTATTTCATCGTTTATGGCGATCGATTCGTGATGTCGATTCGATCCGCACTCAATCGCCGTTATCATCGTGAATTCGACCGGCTTTTGGTCGACATCAACACGACTCTTGGAAAATATATCCGTGGGCAGGTTCTGCTCGTATTCATCATGTCAGTGGCATCGTTTCTCGTCTTGACAGTCTTGGGTCTCGAATATGCACTGCTTGTGGCGATAGCAACTGGATTCCTCGAGCTCATCCCGCTAATTGGACCTTGGACTGCCGGCGGCATCGCCGTCACCGTTTCAATTTTTCAGGACACGACGCCATTTGGCTGGAGCCACGGGACGCTCGCAATCGTCATCGCGCTCGCCTATTTTGGCCTCCGGCAACTCGAAGACACGTTTGTCATTCCAGTGGTGATCGGGCGGATCGTTCATCTTCATCCGCTCTTTGTCATATTCGTGTTGGTCATTGGCACAGCCTTGGGCGGAGTCCTTGGACTTATCCTGGCCGTACCGATGGCGGCTGTTTTGAAGATCATTGCGACCTATTTCTACGCGAAACTGGTGGCCCGCGAAGTACGCCACATCGAAGTCATTGCCAACCAGGATGATCTCGAACGCGTCGCAGCGGGATTTGAAGACATGGTGAATGGCACCGTTGTTTTGCTCGTCGAGCCGGGGGCGCTCGCGTGGTCTGATCTCGACCTTGTCCGCCATATCGCGAACGAAGCGGTGGAAAACGCGGTCGCGCTTTCGGCAGTGACGCCAGATGCGGTGGCGGGATCGCTGATGACGGCGGTCGGCGTGCCGACATCCGCCATCGCCGCCTCGCTGCCGATGGCTTTGGAACCCTTGGCCCGTTAGTTAGAGGGATCTGGCTTCACGTTCGCTAGATGTCGTGGATCATGATAGAGGACGAGTTCTGGCTCGATCTTCTCTTGGGTCACTCGAATCAGCCCAACCCCGAAATGTTCTTGCCAACGCCGATCGGTCGCCGATCCGGGGTTGAAGAGGATTGCATCGTCAACCTTTTCAATCAACGGAATGTGGCTGTGTCCATAAACAACACAATCGACGCCCTTGGCGATTTTGGCTGCCTCTGATCTTGCCGTTCGTCCCATGTGACCATGGAGCAAGACAAACTTGAACGAGCCGACCTCGAATTTGACCGTCAAAGGGAGAATATGCGAAAGGACCTGGTCATCATTGTTGCCCCTAACCGCAATGACTGGAGCGACCTGGCTCAACTGGTCGATCACACGGGCAACATTGATATCCCCGGCATGAAGGATTAGCCCGACGTTGAATCGTCGAAAGAGATCGAGGATTTCTTCCGGGAGTCGACGTGCGCCATAGGAATAGACATGGGTGTCCGAAAGGACTCCGATGATCAGCGGAACATCAAACGAGCGCAGATCCGTCGTCGCGACTCGCTCATCCGACGCGGCCAATGCCCGCCTCGTCGAGAATGGATTTGACCTTGGTCGCGTCTGCTTCGCCGAGCGGCTGCAGGGGAGGCCTCGGCCGCCCACCCTTCAGACCCACATAGTCGAGCGCGACCTTGAGCCCTGGAATCCCATATCTCGACGTGACAGCCGCGTTGGGGGCAATAGCAAGTAACTGCAGCTTCCGGGCAGATTCATGATCACCCGCTTCGAACTTGCAGGCGATCTCCTTACAGAGACCTGGCGCAACATTTCCGAGCGCAACTATTCCGCCTGTCGCGCCAAGGCAAAGCGCCGGATACAAGAAACTCGCCGAGCCCGCAAGCACCGCGAATCCGGGCGCCGCGCTCTCGATCATCTCCGCAACCTTCGGCGCGTTGCCCGCGGAATCTTTGATTCCAGCAATGTTCGGATGGGCTGAAAGTTCTGCGATGACTGGACCAGGTAAATCAACTCCAGTATAGGCCGTCATGACATAGATCAAGATTGGAACTGGAGAAGCATCCGCGATGGCTCGATAGTGAGCGAGGACCGCCTTTTGATCGTACGCCGGCTTGTAGTAGTGCGGGGTGACGATCAGCGCGTAGTCTATTCCCAGCGTTGCGGCTTCTTTCGTCAGCGCGATCGTGGCCCGAGTCGATTCGGCGCCGGTGCCAGCCAATACAAGTTTGCGACCGTTGTTGGTGGCGACTCCAGCTTCGATCAAACGCAATTTTTCCTTTGTATCGAGCAGAGCAAATTCACCGTTCGAGCCCAGAAAAACGACGCCATCCAATGGAGATTGCGCGTAGAACTCCATATTCGATTGAAACGCGTCAAGGTCGAGCTCATCCTGATCGGTAAAAGTCGTCGCGACTGGCGCAAACACGCCACTTGGAATCTTCGGTGAAGTCACACTTTCCCTCTCAAGCCGTGGTTACTGCTCGTCAACGACCGAAAAGATCACTCCGCTCGCGATGCTCGCCATGATCGATCCAATCAACGCCCCCCATATCGACAATTCAACGCCCGGTATGATCGCCGCCGCGATGCCAAAAAGCACCGCATTGATTGCAATCGCGAAAAGACCGAACGTCAGGCAGGTTAGCGGCAGACTCACGAGCCCGGCAACCGGCTTCACGAAAGTTAGCAACGTGCCGAGGACCAGCGCAAAGGCAATGACCGCACCTTCGCTATGGTATGTCACAAAGTCATCCCCGAAAATGGTGCCCAAGGCGAGCACAGCGACCATGCTGCCCACTACGTAGGCTATCCACCGGCCAACCATGATCCAGCCTTTAGAGCGAGAGAAAGAGAGAAAATCCATCAAAGTCGTACCTTCTATGGTCGCTTTCAATAAGAACTTCGGCTTCGCCCGCCGCGACTAAATCAAACGCTTTATCCATCGATATCAACATCTCTGGACCAAAAGGCGTTTCGTTGTGGGAACCGTAAACGGTTCGCACGTCCGGAGCGAGCGCAGCGAGTTGGCGCATCGAGATCCGGTAGTCGTCAAAGTTGGTCTCGCCGGAATAACAATAGAGTGGCGCCGCATACGCCACATCGGTTGAGAACAAGATCCCGTGGGCTCGATCAAAAAAAACCACGCTTCCAGGCGAATGTCCGGGCGCATGAATGACTTCGAGCACCACGCCGCCGAGATCGATCGTCTCTCCACCGCTGAAGGTCGACGTTGCTTGAGAGGGTGGGATCGGAGAATTATCGGGATCAACACCGGCGGGGAGCGGTCCGCTGAGTAACTTAGGGTCGAGGTTGAGACGCATCCGTTCGCGTGAGACGCCCTTCTCGAGTTTCCAGGCTTCCGATTCATGAATCGTTATGTCGTCGAAACGAAAATTGCCGCCGATATGATCCCAATGCCCGTGACTGTTAATCAGGCTGATCGGGAGTGACGTGTACTCTTCGACGATTGCGCGAATGTCACCCACGCCTGTCCCAGTATCGATGAGCGCGGCCCGATCATTTCCCACGATGAGGTAAGACTTTACCCATTCAAAGTGCAGCGGCTCGTCGATACGAAATATTCCTGACTCAACTTCGTCAACATCGAACCATCCTTGTTGAAGTTTTTTCGCACTTGTCACTTAGGCACTCCACGGCGGCAGCGGTTCAATCGATCCGCCGCTTCCTCTCTGAATCGGCAAGGAAATTGACGTACGATTATTGCCCGTCTCGGCAGCGCCCGTCCATTTTCACCCGCGCGGTCAGGTCGTCGACTTGGAGGTCCCCGTGGTTGTTCGGCTTCACGAGTCATGCCGAGATCTGACCTTTAACTTGCTTTACGCCAGTGCTATCCTTTTGACAGTACTGGTCACTCGCGCATCGTCGGTCACACCAGATTAGGCAACACGATGGTCAATCCCATAATGGCACAACCCCAATCGATTGAAACTCCCGATACGCTCGGCTGTCCGGTTGCGCGTACGGCACAGATCATTGGCAATAAGTGGACACCTTTGATTGTTCGAGACCTGGCGGATGGGCAACGCCGCTTCAGCGAACTCGAGCGTTCGCTCGTTGGCATAAGCCCGAAGACACTGTCTGAGCGCCTCAAACGCCTTGAGGAGTCGGCCGTCATCGAGCGGCATTGTTTCGCGGAGGTCCCACCTCGCGTCGAATACTCGTTGACAGAAAAGGGCTTCGCGCTCTTGCCCGTTATCGAAAGCATGAGGAGCTTCGGCAACATTTGGTTGCCTTCTGAAGACTGCGCCCCCGATCCTGACGACCACGCCTGATCCCCAATCGGCCGCTCATCGCCATTCTGTGCATGTCGAAGAATCCGGCTTCGCCTGGGCGGGACGGATTCCTCGGCTTTGTTCGGAATGACGGATAGGGAAGGATGTTAACGACGACTCGATCTCGGGTCGAGTGCGTCTTGCAGTCCGTCGCCTAGGACATTGAAAGCAAAGACGGTCAGCGTGAGCGCGATGCCGGGAAACGTGATGTACCACCAGGCATCGCGGAAATAGTTCCGCGCTGTGGACATCATCGTGCCCCACTCCGGCAACGGAGGTTGGGCGCCGAGCCCGATAAAACTCAAAGAGCTCGTGGCCAAAACAGCGTAGCCTACATCGAGCGTGACCTGGATAATGACGACCGAGATCGCGTTCGGCAGGATGTGCCGGAACAACAACCGACTGGGACTCATACCAACACTTCGCGCCGCGTCAACGAAATCTCGCTCTTTTATGGAAAGGACTTGCCCTCTGACCAACCGGGCATACCACGGCCAAAAGACGGTTGATAGGGCGATCATCGTGTTTGTCAGGTTCTTGCCCAAACTGGCCGCAATGGCAATCGCCAGAACGAATGCGGGGAACGCAAGAAACATGTCGGTGAAGCGCATGAGCATTTCATCGACAAACCCCCCGAAGAATCCAGATATCGCGCCGACAATCGTTCCGAACGTGACGGCGAATCCCAGAACAACAACTGCAACCTGAAGCGAGATTCTCGTGCCGGCCATGATCCGGCTCAGAACATCTCGCCCCAACTCATCCGTGCCGAAGGGGTGATCCCACGACGGGCCAAGCAACTTCGAGTTCGTGATGTCTTGTGCGTTCGGATCGTAAGGGGCGAGGGTAGGACCGAGCAAAGAGAGAAAGAGAAACCCAAACACGATGACGACGCCGACGAGGTTGAGCCGGTTCTTGACGAGAAAACGATGAAGATTGCGGCGAAACTGACTCGCCCGTTTCCGGTCTGGCGTCACGGTGAGATCGCGCAACGACGCAATTCCCGCGTCGGCCGACTCCATCATCGCCGCGGCGTTCGTGGGATCAACGCTCATGAGTAGGAAATCCGGGGATCAAGGAAGAGATACAGGACATCGACAACGAGATTGCCCAGCACGAAGATCACCGCAATCACCAACGTCGTCGCCATGATCGCGTTGTAGTCGATCTGTTGCACCGCCTGCACCGTATATCGCCCGATGCCCGGCCACGAAAAGACAGTTTCAACGAGAAACGTGCCGGAAAAGAGCAAACCGACCTGCAACCCAAGCGATGTCACGGTTGGCAGCAGAGCATTTTTCAACGCATGTTTGACGACGATCGTGTTTTGTCGAAGACCCTTTGATCGAGCGGTCCGGATGTAATCCTGACTAAGCACCTCGATCATGCTCCCGCGGACCATCCGCGTCACAACGGCGAGTGAGCCGTATGCGAGGACGAACACTGGCAACACAAGATGCTGAACCGACGCCCAGAGCGTCGTCCAATTACCGGTCAAGAGCGAATCAACCACGTAGAGACTCGTGATCTGTCGCGGCGGATCCATGTTAGTGGGCAGGCGCTGCCCATCTGGGAACCAACCTAATTTGCCGAAAAAGAGAAACTGCAACATGAGCGCGAGCCAAAAAATAGGCAGTGCCAGCCCTGTGATGGAAACAAATCGGGAGATGTGATCGACGAACGAGTCGCGACGTACGGCCGATGCGACGCCGAGCGGAATCCCGACGATGGTCGACAGAATAAAGGCGTACAGACCGAGTTCGATCGTCGCCGGCAGGTAGCGCTTGAGATCGTCCTTCACCGGCTTGCGAGAAGTAAACGAACGTCCGAAGTCGAGGTGGACGACACCCTCGACATAGTTGACGTACTGCTTCCAAACCGGATCGTTCAATCCGTATTCTTCTCGGACTTTTTCTACACTGCTTTTGCTCGCCCGCGGCCCTGCGATCATGCGCGCCGGATCTGCCGGAACGAGATGCGATAAGGAAAAGGTAATGAGAGACAGCCCGAAGAGGACAAAGATAAGGAAGAACAACCGACGGATGATCAATCGGGTAATCATGTGACTGCCTTATGACTCATGATCGACCATCCGTCGGTCACGTCTCCGCTAGCCTCTCGACATCTGGAAGAAGTTGTATGCGTCGAGATAGAGCGGATTCGCCACGAATCCTTGAATGTCTTTCTTGAGCACTGTGTAGTACTTCACCTCGCCATAGAAAATCGCGGGTGGATCCTGTTCGGTGAGGATGTTCTGCGCTTCCTTCATCAAGGTCGTGAGCTGAGCCTCATCGGTATAGTGCTCGGCCTCGGCCATGATCTCTTCGAAGCGATCGTTGACCCAATAACCGCCATTGCTGCCACCGCCTCCGGTTGAAGCTTTAAGGAAGTTCGGCGCCAGTTGGTTCCAGGGATCGTTGTAATCAGGCCACCACGCCCAGTCTCCGATGAACTCTGGTCGTTCTTCAGCTGGAGAATCGCCATAGACCAAATCTTCTTCTGAGGCAAGATCGACCTCAGAGAGCTTCAGCTCGAATCCCATCTTCGAGACGTTTGCTTGGAAGAGTTCGGCGACCGACTTGGTAATCGCGTCGCCCGATGCGTACAGGTACTCGAAGCTATCACCCTCCTTGAATCCAGCGGAGGTGATGAGGGTTTTTGCCTTGTCCAGGTCTGTTTGATAGATGAAAACGTCGGGATCGGCACCCTTGACTGTCGTCGGGATGGGTCCCGATCGAATCAAATAACCCTTGTAGACGCCGTTCATGACGTCGTCATAAGGGAAGGCATAGCTGAAGCCTTGTCGCGCTTCCTTTGAGAGTTTCACCGCGTTCATGATGCCCCAATTGACGCGGGTTGTCTCGTACTCAACCACGACGAGATTGGGATCGCTCTTCAGCGCCTCGACATCTTCTACCGTCAAATTGTTGGTCGTCGCGTCGACTTCGCCTTGCTCGAGCAATTGGCGGCGTGTCGTGTTTTCGGGGACGACACGAAGAACGATCTCCGAAAAGTGACTTCCAGACCATCCACCGTGATAGTCGTCAAATTTCTCGAACTTCACCTGCTCGTTGAGTGAGTTTTCGGTGAGCACATATGGCCCCGTTCCGACAGCGTTCGCGGTGAACCACTCGTGTGCCCAGGGATCATCATCGGTCTTGTTGTCCTCGATTGCTTTCGGGCTGACGACCAACGGACCATACGATGAGGCCATCGCCGCGAAGAAAAGTGGCTGAGGGTCAGTCATGTTGAAGCGAACCGTTGTCGCATCGACTGCCTCGATCTGATCAGCCGAATCGATAAATCGACTGATCACATTAACCGGGCCCATCCCTAACTCAAGAAATCGGGTGAACGATGTCTTTACGGCTGTCGCATCGCAGTCGGATCCATCGTGGAACTTCGTGCCCGCCGGCAATTTGAAGGTAAATGACTTGTTGTCTGGAGTGGCTTCCCACGATTCTGCCAGCATCGCGTCATATTCGGACGTGCTGTCGCCTTTGTACCGGATCAGCATCTCGTAGCAGCCGAGGCAGACCTCAGACCCAACCGTGGAATAGGTCGAATGGGGATCAACATCGGCCGTTCCAGCTTCGATCATTGCGGTAAACGTACCGTTGTCCTGATCCTGTCCAGACGAGAGAAAGCTCGACTCTTTGGACGCAGGAGCCGCGGACGCCTCAGGCGCGGCATTCATCAACGAAAGGATCAGCGGAGAGGAGAGCCCTAAGGCAAGACCTCGTTCGAGGACTTGGCGGCGCGTCATTCGTCCGCTCAAAGCAGCCTGCACAAAACGTTTCTGTGTCCCATCGCTCATTGTTTCATCCTCCATTTGGCGCGTAAACGGCGTGTACGCGAAACGACTCGGGATCACGGTGAACCCTGATCGACTCCGAGACCTCCCGGTAAGGCTGTCCGACCGCCGTCGAAATCTCTTGCTCACGTGGTTGGCGAAATATAATCGAACGCACCCCTATCGGCGCAACCAACCACGTGCATAAAAGGGACCACCGCCTTCTCAGCAACTTGAACGGATTCAAGTCGCCATAATGATGTCGCCGTGATCGTGTTGGAGTGGTACTCTCTGCCTATCGTTGACCTGCGCATACGATCGTCGGTAAATCGCAAGCCAGTTCTCAGCCGCAACCCGCATTTGGCAACCCTTGCAGAGGTTGCCGAATTGCGAACCGGAGATACCACTGGATTGAGGGAACTTTCACGCACGTACTGGGCGCTTCGACTAGTTGCGCTAGCGGTGCTCGCATTCATTCCCTGGTCACTTGTTGGTGCGGCGCCCGAACGCGTTCCGGCGCAGGTCCCGAACGCGCAAGTCGTTCCGGAATGGCTGAGTTCCGAAACGGCGGCGCAACTCGCTGTCGGCATTGACGTTCTGTTGCCGGAAGTCGTGCCTGCGCCATTTGAAGGTGAACCGGCGGTCGAAGCGTCCGATGGGTATTACAGCCTCTATTGGCTGATCCCCGGAACTCCCCCAACTTATCTTCAAATTACAGGTGAGGCCGGCGGGACGATTCCGGACTATTCAGCGTATGACCGAAATGTGGAACTCGTCCAAAACGCCGAAGTACAAGGTTTTCCCGCCTATCACGACCTTACACCGGTGTATGACCTCGTCTATTGGCAGGTTGACAATGTTGTCTATTCCGTCGAAAGCCAGGGTCTTACCGACACTGACTCCCTCTCGCTGGCAAACAGTCTTGCCGTTCTAGCAACGGACGTGGCGCCACCCGAGTCCACCCCGGGAGACGATTCAGGCAATGGTGACGACAATGGGGGCGGCGGCGAAGTTTCCGCTGATCCAGCACTAACCGTTACCGGCTCGATCGCATCGGGCGACACCGTAACAATTGATGTCGCCAACGCGACTGGAGCCCTTCTTACCGCTTCGTCGGGAACATTCACGGACACAGGTTCGGACACCTACGAAAGCGTCTCCGATGGTTCGTACGAATGGCAAGCACCGAACACCGTCGAGGACCTTTATGTTCAGTTCCTCCTGATCGATCCCGACACCCATGACTGGATCGCAACCGCGGAAGCGACAGTCACCGGCACGCATGCGCCCCCTACTACCTCGCTTGATTGTCCAACTCCAGTGAACTCAGGAGATCTCGTGACCATCACCCTCACCGGTGGCGGAACAGTCGTCGTCAATGCGTCCGATGGCTATTTTCCTGCGGAATCACCGAACACTGATTTCGCTCCTGATGCCGATGGAAGCGGCACGGTGACTGGTACGCTCCTCGATGGCGCGACCGTCAATCTCAATCTGCAAGCGCCGGATGTCACGCTCGATGACGCGATTTTCGTGTATGTCAGTGACACCGACGGCGTAACAAATGCCCAATGCGAGATCGACATCATCGCGCCCGAACAGCCAGTTGTGACTCCTGATGAAGGCGACAACGGAAATGAGGACTTGCCTAATGAGCCGCCCAGCGACGAGAAGGGCGTGACTCCCCCGCCGATCGAAGAGATTCCGACCGACGAACCGACTTCTGATGAGGGAGCCGACAATTCGAACCAACCACAGGCAACCAGTGATTCATCCGATCAGGGCAACGTCAGCATCGAAGGCGATGGTACCGGCGATATTGGCGACGTGATCGAGGCGGATTCTGTTTCGTCGGTCGAAGTTCCAACTCAGACAGTAGAGACCACGAGCACATCAAAGCGAACTTCCACTCCGAAGGCAACGACGACTGCCAAAGCAACTTCGACACCGCGAGAAATCAATACCCCTCAACCATCTCCTACTCATACACCTGACGTGAGTTCGACCGGCATGATTGCCCAAGTCATCGGACCCGAAGGTGGCCAACTGACTCATCCCTCGGGCGCGACGATCATCATTCCCCCCGGTGCGCTATTGGACGAATCGACGGTGACAATCATGCCGGTCGCGGATACGAACCTGCCGGTAACCGATCGTATCGACTTCGTCCCGGCAACGGGATTCGACATCACGATCTCTGATGCGGCAGGTCAGCCAGTGGAAACGCTTGCCAAACCCGCGACGTTGCAGCTCTCCATCGCTCCTGACAAGTGGCGTCGTGAAACGACGCTTTACTGGATCGACGATGGCACACCGGAACAGGTCGATGGATCACAACTAAGCGAGTCTGCGGTCTCAGCCTCGATCGGGCACCTTTCACGGTACGCGGCAGGAGTACCTATTACCGGTAATGAGGACAACAACCGGCTCATGTACATCGTGGCGGCAATCGTCGCGGTCATCATCGCTGGTATGGCGTTCGTTGGATTCGCCTCTGTGCGACGGCGGCGCGCCTACTCTGTTGGCCTCAGAAGAGTTCCATCTCGCAATCGCAAACGTTAGCTCGCCAGAGCCATTTCGTTCATCGGCAATCGCACCGTGAATGCGGCCCCACTGTTTGCCGATTTCCCGACTGAAATCGTTCCGCCGTGGGCCATCACGATTTCGTGGCAAATGTAAAGGCCAAGGCCCAAACCAGCGATTTGGCTGTCTGTTGCCTCTCTCGTCCGATAGAACGCCGAGAAGACCCGTTCGCGATCTTCCTCGGCGATCCCTGACCCCTCATCGGAGACGGTGAGCACGGCGTCGCCGGTCGCGGGATCGGTCCCCACGTCAATGGTCACAACGCCTTTGCTGGGACTGTATTTGATTGCGTTTGAGATGAGATTGTCGACGATCTGATGCAAGCGATCGCTATCCCATTGACCCATGACCGACTTGGCATGCGCGACGAGCTCAAACCGGTGATCACCAGCCGTCGCGGTCTTCGCGTGGACGATCTCGCGGCAGATTTTCACAAGATCACAATCCTCGGGACGAATATCAAGCGAACCGGCTTTCAACCGCGAGACGTCGAGCAGATCATCAACCAATCTCGTCATTCGATCGACGTGGCCCGCAATTGAATTCAGCCAGACCACATGATTGCCATGCCCACCCTCGCGATCGAGGTCTTTCGCGACAAGCTGGACGAATCCACGAATTGGCGTCAATGGGGAACGCAACTCGTGCGAGACCACCGACACAAACTCATCTTTGATCCTGCTTGCTTCTTTCAATGCACCGATGTCGCGGAAGACGATAACGACCGCCGCAATCACCCCGTCCGGCTCGCGAATTGGGGCCGCACTCGCGAGCACGGGCGTCTCACGACCGTCAGGACGCGTCACGAGCAGCTCGATGCCGGAGATGACTTCGCCGGTTTGCAGGGCACGCAAATGTGGGAGTTGTTGATTCTCTTCGGCATCTGTCGAAAGCAACTTAAGCCTAGCAGGTAGCGCGACCTTGTCCTCGGGCTCGGATAACGAGCCCAGAATTTCTTCAGCTGCCGCGTTATAGCCGACAATTTTGCCGTCCGGCGGACCGCTGATGACAACCGCTTCCGGCATCGTCCCAATGACAAGCTCAAGTCGCCGCTGCGCTTCGTTTGCCAATTGCAAAAGCGTTTCGCGCTCGTCAGCAAAATCTGCCGCTTCGACCATCGACGCCGCCCGCGCCGCAAGGACTTCGAGCTTGGCGATTTCCGTCGGCGTGAACTGGTGACGAACGAGAAGACCGGTCAGAACTACGCCGATGAGGTGGTCCTCGGCCGAAATCAGCGGAACCGCAAGCGCGGCGCGGATTTGAGTACGAGTCAAACTCCCCTTTAATGCTCGGACTGTTGATCGGACATCGTGAACAACCATCGGGCGTCGCTCGACAGCGACAGCCCCGAGCAGATCGTCACTCAGGGGCACAAAGCTCAAGAGGTCGGCATCGTCACCATCGAGTCCATAAGACGCAGTGAGGACCAACCGATTTTGTAGGCCATCAAGGAGGAACAGCGCTCCCGCGTGGGCTCGATTAACCCGGACCATTGCATTGAGCACGGAGACGAGAAACCGGTGTCGCTCGTCTTCGCCGCCCGAAGCACGAGGCGTAGCAGTTCGTTCCATCGACGCCAGCGCGTTGGCAGCTGCTCTTGCTGCAACCGCAGCTTGACGGCTGTCGGCGCTTTCGCGCTTGACCCGCTCTATCAACCAGACGAGACCGAATCCACTCAAAATCGTGATGATGAAGCCGAGCAGTTCCGAGCCATTGCCATATCGATTGGCAGAGAGATCATCGAGGAAGAAGACGTAAAGGATCAAAGACGCGAGAAAGAGCGCAGTCAGTCCACCAAGCCAATCGGCGAGATAAGCGGAAAATGCAACGGATGCTAGAAGGACGATTCCCGGCGTTGTCACCGGCATGTCAGGTGCGATCAACGCGAGCAACGTCGCTGGGATGAGCACCGTCAACGCCCCGACGATGAGTCGCCACGGCTGAACGCGAGCCATCGGGACTGGAAGCCATCGATAATCCGCGTTCCGAACCCAATCCGATATGCGGATGGCGAGCTGCCAGATCAGACGGACTGCATGGGCCGCGGCTGGAAGCATCGCATTGAAGAATGAGCGGAAACCCTGGTAGGCCGACTCTTCTAGGTGCTTAAAATGGCGAGATGGAACCGCCAAACTCGTCTCCCGGCACAGCAAGCCGCATAGAACAGCAATTGAGGCGCTTCTTGGGAGCTCCGACAGGCGGGAACTGTCAACAAAGAGGAGCAGCGGGGTTTGCGCAAAACCAGCATACGTACGCAGTGTCCCGCTGTCAACCGAAGGGTATTACCAAATGATGACACAACGAGAACGGCCCTTCGGCCGTCCTCGTCAGACGTTCAATACGTGGTTGCTCTTAAAGGAGGAGTTCAGGCGTGAGCGCGCCGCCACCTCCACGGGATTCGAGAAGCTCGCCTTTCGCGATCTCGCCGATGATCTCGATCCCCTGTTCGATCTGCTCCTCGTTCGTGAACGAGAAGGACAGGCGGAACTGATTTGCACCCTCGCCATTCGCGTAGCACGTGTTGCCAGCGAGATAATCGACTCCTCGTTCGCGGACTTGGGGCAGCATGCGAGCAGCGTCGATTGCCTCGGGAAAACTGACCCAGATGAAGAATCCGCCATCGGGGTTCGTCCAAGTCGTTCCTGGCGGCATGTGCCGCTCGAGCGCATCGAGCATGACATCACGCCGGCTCTGGTAAATGCGCTTGAGCTTCTCGATGTGATCGTCGAGGTGATCGGGAATCCACTCCGCTGCAACATGCGAGCCAAAGACGTTGGTACAGCCGTCGATTTTCAATACTGAGAGTTTGGTAATGATGTCCTCAGCAGCGACGAGCCAACCGATTCGCATTCCCGCGCCCATGATCTTGGAGAGCGTTCCGAGATACATCGTCGAACCACTGTCGTCAAGCGTATAGATCGGAGGAATGCGCTCGCCGCTGAAGCGGAGATCGTGATAGGCGTCGTCTTCGAGGATAAGCGTCCCGTACTCTTGCGCCAGTTCGACGATCCGCTTCCGTCGCTCCAGGGTGGTGGAAATTCCGCTCGGATTCTGAAAATTAGAAATGAGGTAGATAAACTTCGGCGTAATGCCTTCCGACCTCAGGCGCTTGAATTCTTGTTCAAGTGCTACCGTGTCGGTCCCGTTTTCATCCAAAGGAACCGCTACGGTCTTCGCGTGAATGTTGTTGATGGCGTAGAGAAAGCCCATCCACGTCGGGGCTTCGACGATGATGGTGTCGCCGGGATCAGCAAGCAGGTCGAGGACGAGTTGAACAGCCTGCGATCCACCCGAAGTAATGAGCATGTTTTCTGGCCGAGCGTCGATCCCTTGATCTCGTTTCAGCTTCGCCAGCAGGACGTTGACGAGCGCGGGATCACCGGTCGCCTTGCCGTATTGGAGCGCCCACTGGCCGTCCTTTTCCATAGCGCGGACGGTTGCCTCGCCCACCGATTCGGCTGGCAGCGACGCGGCGTCAGGAAACCCGAAAACGAACGAGATCAGATTCGCGGCCTTTCGCGGATCACCAATTCGGGGATTCGGTAGGTCCTGTCCGCGCAGCGACAGCAGTGAATTCAGACTCGCCGGAGCCGCCGGCAACGAAACAGACGCCATGGATGAATTGCTCCTCCGCAAAGAGACCGTGTCGAGAAAATGCTTTCAGTCATTCTATAAGAAAGCGGCGCGAGGCTCGAATGGCCATCTGTGCGCAGCGCACAAAGGCTTTGGTCACGCCTCGATGCTAAAATGCCACCAGCAGGATGTTCCCTCCCGCCCTTCCACGACGTCTATGAATGCGTTCTTAGGAGTTATACACCGGTGACAAACGGCATCGGCGTTTCGGTCAATGGAACCGATTCCGCCCGCGATATATACGACATTACGATCATCGGCGCAGGCCCAACGGGTCTCTTCGCTGCCTTTTATGCAGGCATGCGTGGCGCACGCACTCAGGTGATCGATTCACTCGAAGAGCCCGGCGGCGCTTTAACCGCGATTTACCCCGAAAAATACATCTACGATGTGGCTGGATTTCCCAAAGTGCTCGCGAAAGACTTCGTCGAGCAAATGGTTATCCAGGCGATGCGCGACGAGCCAGACATTCGCTTGAAAGAGGAAGTTCTCGGCCTGGAACTACTGCCGGACGGAATGCTCAAACTCACTACGAGCAACGGCGACCGGTTCAGCAAGACGGTCATCGTTTGCGCTGGAGTCGGCGCATTCGAGCCCAAGCGATTGGACCTCCCTGGCATCGGCGAACTTGAAGGCAATGGCGTTCACTACTTCGCCAAACGGGTCGAGGACTTCCGCAACAAAGAAGTCGTCATCGTCGGCGGCGGCGATTCCGCTGTCGACTGGGGTGTGACACTTGAGCCGATTGCCAAGCACGTGACAGTCATTCATCGCTCGAAATTCAGGGCCCACGAAAAGACCGTCAAGGAATTGGAAGAGTCGTCCGCCGATCTTCGCTATCCGGGGTGCGAGGTCGTCGCCCTTCACATCGAGGAAAGTCGGCTAAGCGGTATCACATTCAAAGATGCCACCGCGACCGAAACGCAAATTCCTTGTCAGGAACTCATCGTCGCAATTGGATTTGTCGCTGATCTCGGTCCCCTCAAAACATGGGGATTCGAGCTCAATCGCAACCAGATCGTTGTCGACAAAATAACGATGGCGACCAATATTCCCGGCGTTTTCGGGGCTGGTGATATCGTGTTCTACCCTGCCAAATTCAAACTGATTGCGACTGGCGCCGCAGAAGCGGTCACGGCGGTCAACCACGCGGTGACCTATTACGATCCGAAAGCGCGGCTCGATCCCGGACACTCCACAAACATTATGGCGAAACAGGAAGAAGCGCAAGCCGCGATAGCGGAGCCCGCATTTACTGAGTAGGTCCCAGCGTCATCGTTGAGCCCATTGCAGTCGATTCAGCCAAGCTCCACGAGGCGCGAATCGACCAGCCGCGGAAGGTGCGCAGATCCAACCGACAAAACCGACGAATGCCGCCAACGCCTCTCCGGCGCTTTGAACCTATGGCACAATCCCAATCGAAACTACTCGTTCGTCAAGGATCTCTGCACGTTGCCGTCCCAGATCCATGGCACGTATAAGGACGGCCGACGTGTCCCTCGAATCTACAAGCACCATCGCAAGCCCTGAGACGGCGACGGCGCCATCAAAGTCCTCTTCTGCCTCGCTCAACACGACACCATTGCTCGCGTTGATGCTCTCGGCCTTTGTCGGACTTGGGGTGCTCTATGGCGGAGGTGGCGTTCTTTGGAACGATGTCATCGACGCATTTGGTATTTCCAAAGGCATGTTCGGACTTGCGCAGAGTCTCGGCGGGATCGCCGGTCTGCCGATCCTCATCTTCGGGGGTCGACTTGCCGATCGGTTTGATAAGCGCCTCTTATTGGCAATTTCGCTTTCAGTCACGGTGGTGCCAGCAGTCGGCATAATTTTCGGGACACTGGTTGCCGTTCTCGTATTCATGCTCATCATTCAGGCCATAGGCGTTACGTCACTCGACCTGTCAAACAACGCATTGGCAATGGATTTTGAGCGGTCCACGCGACGCCATATCATGGGTCCGTTGCATGCCTCGTTTAGTGTCGGCAGTCTTGTTGGTCCTCTTATTGCGGGGTTGGTTATTTGGTTAGGCGGCGACTACCGCGGCGTTTACGCGGTGATCGCGATCATGTTTATCGGCCTGGCGCTTTTCGCTTTTTCCTCATTGAAATCTGAAGCGCCGACTCCGCTGACACCTGAGCACAACCAATCTCCCTTGCACGCGCTGCATCTCCTGAAGAACCGAACGAATCGGGACCTGGCGATCATCACTGGAATCTCATTTGCTGCCGAATTGCTCATCGCGCAGTGGGCCGGCATCTATTTTCAGGACGAACGCAACTACGCGAAATCGGTCACCGTCATCGCTCTGACTTTGAATGGTGCGGCCATGGCGATCGGCCGCTTCGGCAATGGCCCAATCAATGTGAGAGTCGGATCCAGACGAATGTTGCTTATCCAGGGGTGGTTGACCGTCGCCGGTGGCGTCCTTGTCGTCGCCGGCACTAACCCCGCGGTCGCTATCGCGGGTTGCGCGGTCGCTGGTCTTGGGCTCGCCGGGATGGTGCCGACAGCTTTGAGTCTTGTCGGGCTCGCAAATCCGACGGCGCCTGGAGCGGCGTCAGGAGCAGTCCTCTTTGTGGGATATGCAGGTATCGCAATGGCGCCGTTTATCGCAGGATTGATTTCGGACTACGCGTCGACTCGGGTCGCACTTTCTGGTGTTGCTCTTGGCGGACTCGCCGTGGCCTTCGTTGCGCGTCAAATTTCAATTGGAATCAGTGCGCATCCTGAGCCACTCGCCTCAGGAAACTAGCCGACGTCCAGGGTATCGACGACATCCCGCGCGTAGTGAAGCCATTTCTCGTCCGTGTCATCAGGTACCGAGCAACCGTTGGCGAGAATGAACTTGCGGCCGCCAGTTTGAGCAAGCGCATCCTTCGCTTCGGCTAGGATCGCGGTCTCTGGGCCATTCGACAGTGCTCCAAATTCATGCCAACCGCCCATCAGACACTTGCTGGTCATTCCTCGGGCTTCCCGCAAACTTGGTCCCGCGATCCGATCGGACCAACTCAGCACACTCACCGGATAGTCGAGCACAAGATCAAAATGGAGATCACGCTCGCCGTGAATGTGAAGGACATTCAGCCAACCACTTTGCGCTCCTTGCAGAGCAATGAGGTCATAGGGTCGGCCGAATTCGCGATATTGCGACTCCGACAAGATTTCTTTGGTGCATCCCTGGAGAGCGAAAAAGACACCGTCGGCGCCTACGGACAGCAATTCTCGAAACTGAAACTGGAGGTTCGTAGCGATGGTGTGCAGCGCTTCATGAATGACGACCGGCGCTTCCTGTAAGTGTGCCATAAATGTCTCCCGATCGGCCGCGAAATGCATCGCTTCGGAGAGTGGATTGAACTTCGTGACGATGACGGGCTTCTCGATACCGACCGCGGCACGCACGGACTGGACTGCCATCATCCATTCGGTCATGAAGCGAGAGCGTAGCGTGTCAATCGGTTCGATCAATCTCCAATCATCAATCGATCGAATCGAGCCTTTCGGGAAGGGATATGGGATGTCCGGCATGATCTTTATGATGTCGAGATCAAACTCGGCGTCAAAGAATCTCAGCGTCGCTTCTGCTAGGTTCTTGCCCGAACCTTCAGGAGTGAAGTGGTGCCAGAAGCAAACCGGCAATCGGTCAACTTCTTCCCCGCTGACTGCGTTCATCACCCGCTCGTAGGACGTCATCTCATCCCAGGCGAAATCCAAATTGCCGAGCGATTGAGGATCAAACAACCCACCCAGATCTGGAGTCCTACCCGCACTGACGTTCTGCGATTTCGCGGCTTTCCGATGAGTCTGCTTGGGCATCGCTCATTCTCCTCAACGTTCTCGGCGCGGTCCATCGCTCGACGCGGTGGGAACGAACGCGATCAATGCCTTTTAGAACGGCATACCATTCACGTTCCGCACGCTTCTTGCCAGCAAAAATCGCCAGATAGAACGTGGTTACCGGTTTGTATCCGCAAGCGTTTCATGATTCACGGTCAGGCCGACTCGGTCCCGTACCTCGACTATCTTCCGCGAGGCGATTTCCCGAGCTTGACCGGCTCCCTTGTTGAGAACGCCGAGCGCGATCGATGGATCGGCCTCCAGCTCTGCCAGACGTTGCTGAATGGGCGCCACCGCTTCGACCACGATCTCGGCAAGGTCCTGCTTTAGGGCGCCGTATCCTTTGCCGGTGTAGCGTTCCTCAATCTGGGCCACCGTCTCACCGCTCAAAAGCGAATAGATTGTGAGCAGATTCGACAGCGCCGGCTTGTCTGGTCCGCCGGTGACTTCGCTGCCCGAATCGGTCACGGCGCGGCGAATTTTTCGCCGAATCGAGTCCGCGTCATCGGTCAACGCGATGTAACTACCTGGACCGCCAGTGCTCTTGCTCATTTTCTTCGTCGGTTCGTCAAGCGCCATGATCCGCGCCCCTTCGGTCTTGATATCGGGCGCGGGCACGACAAAGGTTTCGCCATATCGCGCGTTGAATCGCTGCGCGATATCTCTGGCAAGCTCGATGTGTTGTTTTTGGTCCTCGCCAACCGGCACGAGATTGGTGTCATAGGCAAGGATGTCGGCAGCTTGCAGTACGGGATAGGTGAAGAGAGCGGCTGAAACCGCTTCGTCTTGACCGCCGGTCTTGTCTTTGAATTGGGTCATACGGCGCAATTCACCGAATTGCGTAACGGAGCTCAGGATCCACGAAAGTTCCGCATGTTCAGGCACATCGGACTGCACGAAAAGGATCGATTGTTCCGGGTCGATCCCCGCCGCAATCAATGTGTTTGCCATGTTCAACGTATTTGCGATGAGCGACTCCCGGGTAGTGGGAAGCGTTATCGCATGGAGATTCACGATGCAGAAGATGTTGTCGTAGAGCTCCTGCTGCTGAACCCAGTTGCGAATCGCGCCCAGGTAGTTCCCAATGTGGATATTGCCCGAGGGCTGAATGCCGGAAAAGACCCGGCGACGAACACTCGGTGACGCCGTTTGCTTTTCAGACAGGACTTCCTGAACTGCCATCGCGATGCCTAACTCCCGCTTACCAACAATCCGCTTCTGACGCGTCCTTAGATTATATCCTTGCCCGTCTCAACCCTTGCTCAATCGAAACACCGAGCGACTGCCAAGTGACAGTCGCTCGGGAAAGGGGTCATCAATCGGGATGACGCAACAGGAGGGTCGCTAGTTCTTTGCCGACGTAGACAAGACAAATCCTTGGTCGTTGGGTGCGCGCGAAATTCGGCATCTCGAAATGCCCGCCAGTTTCACCATCAGCCGAGTCAGATGAATATCGACGAGCCATCGATCGAGATCTGTAGCGCCACCTCGTATCGTTCTGAAGAGCTCAGTTCGCGAAACGGATTCATCCGGTGAAAGGGCGAGGCGCGCAAGGAGTGCGAATTCCTCGCGACTGACATTGACCCGCTTGTGAGCGACCAGAACTGATTTCGTCTTGGGATCGAGGACAAGATCATCTGCGACTAGTGTGCCCTGATAGGTCAGTTCGCGCTGAAGGACGTCTCGAACGCAGGTTGATAGCGAAAGTGGACTGATCGGTTTCCCGAGATAGTCATCCGCGCCGAGCTTGGCTGGTCGCGGTGTATCAGGTTCTTCTCCAACCGCGATCACCGGGACGCCGAAGTGCGTTTTAACTACTCGGCAGATGGAGTATCGCTCGGCCCGGGGTATTAATAGATCGACGACAACAATCTCTGGCGTCCAGCCATCGAACAATCGATCAAGCGCTTCCTCATAGGTAGACGCCCAACGCGGGTCAAATGAGAGTTGTTCGAGACCGGACTCGAGTTTGGCGCTCAATGCTTGGTCATCGGTGAGAACAAGCAACTGGATGACAGATTCTGAAATTGAGGGTGTCGAAGGTGTCTCGCGAGAGGATTGGACGAGGTGCTCTGTTTGTATGTCGTTGCTGGAAGCCGCTCGATTCATGAATCGAGCGTACAGCCGAATCTAATACAGTATGTTAGGCAAGAGTTAATTCATCTTTCGCGGCCACAATGGTCGATTTGCTAATAGTGAGCCCTGTAGATGGTGCAAATGGCAAGGTGAACCAAAACGTTGAACCTTTTCCGACCACGCTCTCAGCCCCAATTGCGCCCTGGTGTCCTAGTACGATGTGCTTCGCGATCGCCAAGCCCAGACCGCTTCCGACTGACCTCCGCGATCGGTCAGCCTTGAAGAATCGCTCGAAGACCCGCTGCATTTCGGTTTCCGACATGCCGATTCCCGTGTCCACAACCGAGACGAGCAGGCCGCCGTTAAGGTTGGCTGCCTTGACGGTGATTGAACCTCCCGGCGGAGTGAACTTAATGGCGTTGTGGACCAAGTTAAGAAGCACCTGTTCGATGCGGCCACGATCGACCAAGATTGGTGGAAGTCCAGATGGAACATCAATGCTCAAACTGAGTTGCGCCCGCTCGGTTTGCGGTCGTAGTCGCTCGGCGCCGTGGATGATAACGTCCGCGGGTTCAAGCAGCTCAAGTCGCAGCGGCACCCTGCCTGATTCGAGCCTTCCGAGGTCAAGCAACTCGTCGACCAGCGCCGCCAATCGATCAACTTCCCCGTTTATCCGCCCAAGGAAATCCATAGAAACGTCTGGATCATCGAGCGCACCAGCTTCCAAGGTCTCAACCAACGCCTTGATCGAAGCGAGCGGCGTGCGAAGTTCATGTGACACGTTTGCCACGAATTCCCGCCGGACCGATTCCAGACGTTTGAGCTCTGTGACGTCGCGTACGACAACAATGCCAAGTTGCTCGCCGACAGCCTGAACTGGCTGCGCCGCGGCCTCGACGACTTGTGGCTCTCTCCCGATTTCTATCGTCGCGCTCTTGAATTCATTTTCGACGATCGCCGACTTCAGCAAACTTACAAGTTCATGATCACGCGCGACAACAACGAACGGCTGGCCAATCGCCCACTGCTCTTGGGCACTCAAAATCCGGCTTGCTGACGCGTTGATCCCGACGACGTCTGCGCGATCGTCCACGATCACCACACCATCGCTGAGATTGGCAAAAATGGCCTCAAGGCGAACGCGTGAGCGCTCGCTCTCGGTCACGAGCTCGGAGACCTGCGCCGTCATGGTGTTAAACGCACGCGCGAGATCACCGAGCTCCTGAGGCTCAGCGGGAATTACCGCGACATCACGTTCGCCCGCCGCCACTCGCGAGACCTGGTTACGGAGATCGTTCAAGGGATTGATGATCCGGTTCGAAACGAGTGTGGCGACAACCATGGCGAGCAACGCCCCGATGACTGCGGCAATGATGACGTCTCGACGCAGATTGCTTATCGCTTGATTGACCTCATTGAGAGGCTTTGCCAAACGGATGACCGCCCCGCCTGAGTTCTCAATTGGAATTGCCACATACATGAAGTCGGAATCAAGCGTCGCGCTATGACGTTCCGACTCACCGAATCCAGATCTCAATGCCTCTTGAACTTCGGGCCGAGCGCTGTGGTTCTCCATCGTTCGAGGATCGGTATCCGAATCACCAAGCACGGTCCCGTCGGCCGCGATGACAGTGATCCGGACGTCGAGACCCTGATCCAACGATTTGACCTGAGAGTCGATTTGGCTGATATCGCCCGTGGCGGTTTCAGGGGCGATCGCCTTTGCAACCAGTGACGCTTCCTCGGCCATTTGATCGCCCAGGCGATCGACATAGAGGTCGTGGATCGCATAGGCGAGATAGCCGCCTAGCGCCGCCATGACAACGAAGATCAGAATGACGTAGGTGAGGGTGAGACGCCAGCGAACCGTCTTTGGAAGGAACCGGCTGACCGCAGATTTTTTCGGTGCCACCAAGGATGCCATGTTCGCTCTGCTCGCTGCCGTCAACCTCGCGTCGCTACAAATCGGTATCCATAGCCACGGACAGTTTCAATTCGCTGCGGGTGACTCGGATCTCGTTCCACCTTTTGCCTAAGTCCGCGCACATGAACGTCGACGGTTCTCGTGTCCATCGGGAAATCGTATCCCCACACTTCACGGAGCAACGCGTCCCTGGACAAAACAATGCCGGGATGGCGCACCAGGTAGGTTAAGAGATCGAACTCTTTCGGCTTCAGGTAAAGTGATTCGCCGTCGAGCGTGACTTCACGCCGCGCCAGATCAATCGTGACATCGCCTGACGTAATCGTGCCTCTTGCCGCTGAATCTACGGTCGTTGATGAGCTCGATCCGTTTGATGACACAGTGCGGTCATGTGGGATCATTTGCGCACGCCGCAACATTGCTCGCACACGAGCGAGCAACTCGCGCATCGCGAACGGCTTTGTCAGGTAATCGTCGGCGCCGAGCTCGAGCCCGAGCACTCGATCAAATTCTTCAGATCGGGCGGACAGGAGCAGGATCGGCACAGAAGATTCAGCGCGCAACGTACGACAAACCTGGTACCCGTCCGTATGGGGGAGCATGATGTCGAGAATGACAAGATCGGGCCGTGTCGATCGGGCGATCGCCAGCGCCTCGATACCGTCAGAGGCAAGCGCGACGCCATACCCTTCGCGCTTCAAGTTGTAAGCAACCGTCTCGCGCAAAGGCTCCTCATCATCGACGACAAGAATTGTCGCCAATTGGGCGGGATTTGCCTGCACGGTCGGATCCACACTAGTGCTCAACTACGAACCTACCTCTATTCGATGAACTTTCGAGCGCGGTTGCCAATAAGTATAGCGAGGTTCCATCGCTGTACTCCTTTTCGCTCGATTATCAATGCAGGAATCAATCCGAAGAACTCAGCTCTCGTGTGGGGAATACGAATGGACAATCTCGACGACCCGCTGAAGGGGCTCTGGAGTAGTTTGTGGGAGGATGCCGTGACCAAGGTTGAAAATATGACCCGGACGGCCACCAACCCGATCCAAAATAGTCAACGCGCTTGATTCAATTGCGTTCTCGCCCGCGAGCAAGATCGCCGGATCGAGATTTCCTTGGATACCTCGCTCGTGTCCAACGATCTGCCAAGCCTCATCAATCGGCAATCGCCAATCGATGCTGACGACGTCGGCCCCCGAGTTCGCGATGAGCGGTAATAGCGATGCGGTTCCTGTGCTGAAATGAATCGTAGGCGCTAACCCATTCAAGGAACGAAAGATCTGCGCCGTGTACGGCAAGACCATGGCCTCGTATTCAACTGGGCCAAGGAGTCCCAACCACGAGTCGAAGAGCTGCACCGCTTCGGCGCCTGACGCAATTTGCTCCTTGAGATACCGCGTGACCACCTCAGTAAGCGTTGCTAGCAGCTTGTGCCAAAGCTCCGGATCGCCGTACATCAATGCTTTGGTTTTCGGGTATTCGCGTGTCGCCCGGCCGTCGATTAGATAACAAGCAAGTGTGAACGGCGCTCCGGAAAAACCAAGAAGCGCGGCTTTGTCGCCAAGTTCGGCACGAAGCATTCGGATCGCGTCAAATAGGTAAGGCGTCGCATCAGCCGCGTCGATGACGCGAAGGCGCTCGACATCGCTTGCGGAGCGAATCGGGTGAGCGATGACCGGGCCAACACTCGGTTCGATCGAAAACTCGACTCCCATACCATCGAGCGGCAGCATGATGTCCGCGAATAGCACGGCCGCATCGACTCCGAGCCGGTGGACCGGCATCATCGTCGCTTCGACACAGAGTTCAGGAGTTTTCGCGACTTCGAGAAACTCATGTCGTTCCCGAAGTTGCCGGTACTCAGGCAACGAGCGTCCGGCCTGGCGCATGAACCAGACTGGCGTCGAATCCACGGGCTGGCGATTGGCTGCGGCAAGAATCCGCTGCCGCCCGCTCATCGCTGCGACCGAGTTCGACGGTCGATGTGCTTTGCTCGTGATTGACGAACTACTCACTAAATTGCTGCTGCAACCCGCGAACGAGAGATAGAGTCGAGCATTTCATCGGCCGTTGCTGCGATGCAAGTGAAGATTGGAATATCGATCTCGGTGTAGAAGCTTGACATCGATCCGCGAAGTTCCTGCACGAGGTCCAGGAAATCGCCAGGCTCGTCTGTTTCAAACGCGAGCACAAATTCTTGGTCATCGAGTCCAAACGAATAGGTTGTGTTGAGCTTGACCGAGGAATAGGTGTGGCCGATTGCGATGTGTTGGTTCATCGCCTCTTGGCGCTCTTCCTTTGACAAGGTATACCAGCCGCGCTGCTTCGTCAGCGGATAGACGAATAAGTACTTGTGCTCTCCTGGCGCAAGACTGAGCCGAGTAAACTTGTCGCGCTCCGGACCAGAATATTTTTCGACGTACTGCGAGTATTTGGTCATCGACAGGTACGAATACGGTGTCGTCAGCCAGCCACCAAGTTCGGTTCCGAGGAGTTCGCCGGCCATGCGCTGTTGATCTTGGAGGTCGTAGCTGACCTGCCAGATCATAAAATCGGAATCGCCGCGAGTGCCCATCGTCGAATAACACCGAACGAGATTTCGCCCCGACCAATCCTCAACGACTTCGCGGAACTCTGCCAATTGCTGATCCCGCGTCCCAGTGTCGAGGCGGCGCCACTCAGGAGCGACCTTGAAGAAGCTGAACTTCACGTATTGCCGGCGGCCCGGCTGAGTTTCCAATCCCACGTTTCAATCTCCTTCGCCCCAGGGTTATTTCAAACGTTCAACTGATGACGCGCTTCGGCTGATTCCTCTGCCAGCCAGCGAGCGACTTCTTTTGCGTGATAGGTAATGATCCGCCCCGCGCCCGCTCGTTTAATCGCGAGAAGTGTCTCCATCGTCACACGGCGCTCGTCGATCCAACCAAGCTGTGCCGCCGCCTTGATCATGGCGTATTCACCCGACACGTTGTAGGCAATAAGCGGTGCGTTAAAGGTCGTGCGCGCCCGGTGCAGGACGTCGAGATAGGCGAGCGCGGGCTTGACAATGATGACGTCTGCCCCCTCATCAAGATCGATTTCAATCTCGGTCAGCGCTTCTCGCGCATTGCCGGGATCCATCTGGTGCGATCGTCGATCGCCGAAGGCAGGCATGCTTTCCGCCGCTTCCTGAAACGGACCGTAATACCCAGACGCGTACTTGGCGGCGTAGGACATGATCGGGGTGTTGATATGGCCCGCTTCGTCTAGGGCCCGCCGAATTGCAGCGACTCGGCCATCCATCATGTCCGAGGGCGCGACCACATCCGCCCCCGCTTCAGCATGACTGACGGCTACCCTGGCCAAGACAGCCAGCGTCTTGTCATTGTCGACCTCATCGCCGTTCAGGATCCCGCAGTGACCATGAGTCGTGTATTCGCAGGCGCAAACATCGGTAATGACGAGTAAATCAGGGGCATGCCACTTGATCGCCCGAACCGCTTCCTGAACGACTCCATTAGGGCCGTATGCACCCGTTGCTTCCGCATCTTTCTTTTCTGGAATCCCGAACAGGATCACGGCCGGGATACCAAGCTCCCGAATCTCGTCGAGCTCGCCGGGAAGCCGATCGACCGAGAGTTGGAATTGCCCCGGCATCGAACCGATCTCGTGCTTGATTCCCGAACCATGGGTAATGAACAGTGGATAGATAAAATCGGCGGCGGAAATCGAGGTCTCAGCTACGAGCTGCCGGATCGCGGCGGTTCGTCGCAAGCGGCGCGTTCGCCGGAAACCGGTTGTGTACGAATCGCCGCTCATTCCTCGTGCCCCCCAATGTTCGAACGCGCTCCGCCGAGCAAGACAGGCAGCACTGTCTCGATTTTGGCGAAATAGGATTCGATTGCTTCGATCAACGATTCGATTGTTGCTTCACTCGGCTGAACTTCGACTATTAGTCCCACTTCTCGAGCCGCCTCAGAGGTCGTCGGCCCGATGCAAGCCGCTGTCGTTCCATGGAGGGCCTTTCCTTGCTCACGCAAGAGTGTGGACAGAGTCGCCACGCTCGATGGTGCGCAGAACACTACGAGGTCGTACGCTCCCTCTATGAGGTCGCTCGCGACGTCTGAATCAAGCGTTTCAGCCGGAACCGTTCGGTAGACCTCCACCGTTTGAACATTGGCTCCTAGCGCCCGGAGTCCGTCGGGAATTGTCCGCCTCGCCAAATTTCCATGCGGAAAAAGGACCGCTTTATCGCGCAGATCACGCGATCTGATCTCTTCAACGAGCGCAGCGCCGTTGTAATTCGCCGGTTGAAGATCCACAGTAACGCCGCGACTTTCGAGCTTGGCGGCTGTTACGCTGCCAACCGCGGAAACCGCAGCACCAGCTAAGAGTTTTGAACTCTCGCGCGCTCTAAAAAACCCCTCAACGGCGTTTTGACTCGAAAAAACCACCCAATCGAACTTGCGATTTTCCATCTTCGACATCGTCTGAGTGAGTTCGCGGTGATCCGGAAATTCAATTCGGGTCAGCGTGGAAACCGTCACGTCAGCGCCACAAGCACGAAGTCCAAATGCAAGGTGGTCGTCGGCTCCTCCGCACGTGACAAGAATTCGTTTTCCGGAGAGAGTCGGAGAAGCAGTAAGCGATGTGAGTAGTTTCATTGCGCTTGCTTCAGCTGAGAGTTCGGCGCGTTCAGTTGGGTATCGCTCTTCAACCCACTCGACACGTGATCCATCGGTAGTGCCCAACATTGCACGCAGGTGAACAAGGTCCCCTTCGACTGTCGCGAACGCGCCCACCGGACTCGTGCAGCCACCGCCCATTCCACGGAGAAACGCGCGTTCAGTTCTAACCGCAGTCGAGACAAGGGGTTCGTCAAGTTCCGCAAGTAGTGACGCGGGCCCCACTTCGCCGCGCCTGATTTCGACTGCGAGCGCGCCTTGTCCAGGCGATGGAACGGCGATTTCGAGTGGAAGAAATTCTGTGATCTGATCGGACCAACCCATGCGCTGAACGCCTGCCGCGGCCAAAACGATGCCGTCTAGTTCTGTCTCGATCGCTTTTCGCAATCGAGTATCCACATTGCCGCGCAGATCCATGATTCGCGCATCTGGACGCAACTTCAGAACTTGAACCCCGCGCCTTCTCGACGAAGTGCCGATCAGTGGATTTGGCGGCAGGTCCGACAGAGGTCGTTTGTGTTTGGAGATGAACACATCCCGCGGATCGGTCCGTTCAAGAAAGGCGGCAATGTGGAGATCCGACGGACTCTCAGTTGGCAAGTCCTTTGCCGAGTGAACCGCGGCATCTATCTCGCCAGCGCGCAACGCATCTTGAAGGGCCGTTGTGAATACGCCGCGACCACCGATAACGGTGAGCGACGAGGTCTTATCGCGGTCGCCTTCGGTCTGGATAACGACCGATGTTGCCCGGATTTCGGGATAAAGCGCCCGAAATCGCGCAATCACCAAATCGGTTTGCGCGCGCGCCAGCGCGCTTCCTCTTGTCCCGAACCGGACTACTGCAGCCGCAGTCATGGAGCTATTCGAGCGGCAAACGGCAAGTTGCACCTGCGCAACTCCGTGCTGGGCCAGATTGCGACTTGTGGTTGACTTTGCATCGCAATCACGGCGACTCCTCAAAACGAAAGCAGAATCTGCTGAAAATCTAGGTAAATGTGGCAAATTTGTGCAAATATTTGCACTGCTCTGATTCTAGGAATTTCGCGATGAGCATGTCAACCAAATCGGCGACAACCTGGCATAACTGCCAATTCAATCGCTTCGTGTCGGCCGGAACGAACGCCCTATTACCAGAGTCGAATTCCTCGCAAATGTCCTGACTGAGTGAGCCTGGTGTGGTACACTTCGCCTTCGCGGGTGCAACACGCACCCGGTTTGGTGTGCGTGTGGTATCTGCACGTCGTTCTTATGCGTTGCGAGACGGGCGATGAGCGAATCAGAAAAAACAACCGAGACGCCGGTAGAGCCGACGTCCAAGCCTAAGACCAAGAAATCAGCTGCCAAAGCCGCACCGGCTCAGAGCAGTGGCTACGCGATTATCGAAACCGGTGGCAAGCAATACCGGGTCAGCGTTGGCGATCGTATTTCAGTCGAGCATCTCAAAGGAGATGAGACTGAGGTGACCATCGACCGCGTGCTCCTGCTCGGTGGCGATGGCAAAACCCAGGTTGGCACGCCGGTCGTCAAAGGGGCGACGGTTACCGCCACGATTGACGATCACTTCCGCGGCGAGAAGATCCACGTCTTCAAGTACAAGCCGAAGAAACGATATCGCCGCAAAATCGGTCACCGGCAACTGTTGACCCATCTCACGATTACCGGCATCAACGCGTAACAGCCAAGAATAAGGAGCTTTACGATGGCCCATAAGAAGGGAGTCGGCAGTTCTCGGAACGGCCGCGATAGTGAATCAAAGCGCCTTGGCGTTAAGCGAGTCTGATGGCCAACTCGTGCGCGCGGGCACAATCGTCGTTCGCCAGCGCGGCACCCAATTCTGGGTTGGCAATAACGTCGGCATCGGCAAGGATCACACGATCTATGCGCTGATCGACGGTGTCGTCAAGTTCGAACCCATCAGCCGCAACAAACGGCGCATCAGCGTCTATTCGCCGGAGTTCGCGCCGATCGGCGGCACTCCGAAGGTCGCTCCCGTTGAGACGGCCGCGGCGGCGGACTAACAAATCGTTAGGAAATCAGTAATCCGCGCCGGTGCTATACAAGAGAGCCGGCAATGGAGTGGCGAGAAACACATGAAACCAGGAATCCACCCGAACTATGTCGAAGCGCAAGTCATTTGCGCCTGCGGCAATACCTTTACCACCCGCTCCACCAAACCGGTCTTGCGCACCGACCTTTGTAACGTCTGCCACCCGTTCTATACAGGGCGAGCAGCGAATCGTCGACACCGCTGGCCAGGTTGAGCGCTTCATGAAGCGCGTTGATCGCGCGACCACAACCGAAGGTCGGCCATCGAAGCGCCAGCAGCGTCTCGCGGCGAGAACTTCGGCTCAGGAGCTGGAGCGCCAGCGCCAGGAAGAAGCCGCCGCAATTGCGGCAGCAGAAGCACGCTCCGCCCGCGCGGCCGCCCGAACTGAAACTGAAGAGCAGGCAACCGAGACCGAGCAGGTCGAGGAGACCGCCGCGGCGCCGGTTGAGGCAGCTGCAGCATCTGAAGAGACTGCCGCCCCGGCCGAAGAGGCGCCAGCCTCCACCGAAGAGGCGCCAGCCTCCACCGAAGAGGCGCCGGCGGCAGAAGAGACAGTCTGAGGTCGCAGCCGAATAGTTCTCAACACCAAGCAAATTCATGGGGCGGCGTAAAACGCGGCCCCATTTTTATGCTTCAACTCTCATGCGCCGGTGGTTTCAAGTATTCGTTGCGCCATCCTGACGCTCGCGGCATCGATCATCTTGTTCCCGACAGCGATCGCGCCTTCGCCCTTCGCTTGGGCTGCCTCGTATGCTGAGACCACTTCCGAAGCCCACTCGATTTCCTCATTCGATGGCGAGAAAACATCGTTCGCTATCGCTAACTGCCCGGGATGAATACACCATTTGCCGTCATATCCCAGTGCTCTCGCTCGCCGGCAAGAAGCACGAAATCCTTCATCATCCCGAAAATCAGCGTACGGTCCATCAATGATATCGACGCCCGCGGCCCGCCCAGCTACGAGGATTGCCTGCATCGCGAAATGCCATCGATCCGCGCCGTACGCGTCATCCCATTCGTCTCGAGACCCGATCGAAACATTTGGCATGCCGACCGAAGCCGCGTAGTCGCCCGGACCAAACGTTAACGAGTTGATCCGCGGACTCGCGGCAGCGATGTTCACAGCATGAACGAGCCCCTTCGCGCTTTCTATCTGGACCTCTATGCCGATCAGCTGCTTGATTCCGATTTCCCGTTCGAGCTCGACGCAAGATCGTCGCGAGAATGACAACGTCTTTCACCGTCTCGGCCTTGGGCAAAATGATGAAATCAAACTTTCCTTGCGTGCTGTCGAAGACATCCACGATGTCGCGATGGAGAAGTTGCGACTCAAAGCCGTTGACGCGAAACGCGCGCGGCTTTCCTTTCCAGTCGAGCTCGAGGATTGCGCGAATGACGTTTTCTCGCGCCGCCGCCTTCTCCGAAGGCGCCACCGAGTCCTCGAGATCGAGGAAGGCGACATCCGCCTCGGAATTCAAAGCTTTTTCGATCATTTTCCAGTTTGATGCGGGAACCGCCAGTTCGCTTCGCCGCCGGTACATTCACGAGCTCTCAACAATAGGCAGATAGAGTCGCGACGGATGATCCGCGTTGTGAAACACGACTTGCGTCGCCACCACTGACTCATGGAGCCCTTCGGCGCCTAACTGTCCTCCAGTATTGAAATTTCGATCCCATTGTGGAAAGTCACTACTTGAGATCTGCAAACGTAGACGGTGTCCGGCCATGATGCTTACGCCAACCGGACCAAGTTCGATGGCATATTCGTAAACCTTGTTTGGCTCCAAGAGACTCGGATCCGAGAGGGAATCTCGGAACCGCGCCGCACGATCCCTTCCTGAATGTTTGTAGAATCGCCGCCTTCGTCAACCTCGCAGAACCGGGCAGTCCAATCGGTGTCAACCGCGGACGTCGCGGCGAAGAGCGTGAGCGAGACGTCACCAACGAGTAAGAGATCGTGTTCAAGTGGCGGACTCGTGTAAACCAGCACCTGGTTGAGCTCTTCACGCCCTTGTTGATCCGCGGGACCCATCGGCGCGACAAAGTCAAAGCAACATGAGTGTCCGCCCAGACTTAGCGCGGGTGCGCTCGCGTCGTACGTGAAAATGTCGGCAGGTTCTCTGGACGGCCCGGTTAAGGAAAGTTGACCATCGCCATATTTCGAATTCGCCCGACCGGAACTGTGAAGGTACCAAGGGGTTGCGACGCTTTCCGGTGGCGGCCAAGATTCGAACGATCTCCACTGATGCTCACCGAGAATGTAGACAGTGACCGGTAATTCGAGGGCAGGAGTCGACCCCTTCAGATGCTGGTCAAACCATGCGAGCTGCCAATCGTCGACGACTTTCGCTGAGGCGCGAACTTCGGATTCGCCAAGCAGCGGCTTCCATGGAATATGAAACCACGGCCCAATGATCAACCGTTGTGATGCTCTAGCTGCGTCGGAACCAGCGTGTCGACGAAGTTCGGTGAAGTTCTTCACCGTTCCGCTGAGAAAAACGTCATACCAACCAGCAACATGGAGGGCCGGGACATCAATTTCACCGTATGACTCCTCGATACTCCATTGCCGCCAATAATCATCGCTAGTTGGATGCACCAGCCAATCAAAGTAATAGTCGGTGTCACTAGTTCGCATTGGCGGAAGATCAACAAGCGGGGTAAACCAATACCAGTCGTTCGCCTTCGCGAATGCCGTAGCGTAGCTCCCCATAGCAGTTCCATCTCCGCGACGCTGGGCGGAGTTACCGCCGAGACTGAACGCCCACGAAGTCACAAAAGCAAGCGCCAGCGCGCCTTGGTTGAAGGTCCAACCTTCGTAATACTGGGAAGAAGTCAAAGCGGGACAAATCGCCGCCAAACTCGGTGGATTTATTCGCGCCGGCAGAAGTTGGGTCGCGCCGCCGTATGAGAAACCATACATGCCAACCTGCCCAGTGGAGTTCGGCAGGCGCGCCGCCCATTCGATGGTGTCGTAGCCATCGTCAGTCTCGTGCTTGAACGGATACCAATCTCCTTCTGATTGGTATCTCCCACGAGTGTCCTGCGAGACGACGATATACCCTTTGCTTGCATACCAAGCCGGGTGCGCGTAGGCCACATTCTCTGCCTGCGTTTTGTCGTAAGGAATACGGATCAAAATGACCGGATAAGGTCCGCCTTCGGCGGGCCAATAAATGTCGGCGGCGAGCTTCACGCCATCGCGCATCTCGCAGAGAACATTTCGCGCAACGAGAATCCCCGGGAACCCAGGCAGTTGCTGCGCATTCGATCCGTTTTCCACACATGCCTCCAACGGGTTCAACAGGTCTATGCTGGCCGCCGGAGCATACGTAAGGCGTCGCCTGGGGTCAACGGCTCCGCACTGGAGTCGTGTTTCAGACCAATTTATCGAGCGCTTCAATTAGGTAATAGATCACCCAGCCAAGGATGACGCAGGCCGGGATTGTGACTACCCACGCGGTCACAATGCGGCCCGCTACGCCCCAGCGAACGGCAGACGCCCTACGCGTTGCGCCAACGCCGAGGATGGCGGACGAAATGACATGCGTCGTCGAAACCGGTATGCCGAGCCTGCTGGCGACTTCGATCACAGTCGCGGCCGCGGTTTCCGCCGCGAAACCGTCTATGGGTCGCAGATCAACAACCTTGAATCCCATTGTTCGGATGATCCGCCATCCGCCGATAGCGGTCCCGAGCCCCATTGAAAGTGCCGCCGCCAGAATGACCCAGACAGGAACTTCAAACGTGCTTCCAGTTGTCCCGTGATAGGTGGCCAACGCGAGCGTGATGATTCCCATCGTTTTCTGAGCGTCATTGCCGCCGTGACTGTAGGCCATGTATGCAGCCGAAAAGATCTGCCCGCGACGAAAGATGTGGTTGACGAACGAGGGACGTCTTCGCGCAAAAATCCACAGCAAGATAAAGAGGATACCGAAGGCGCCAATGAACCCGAGGACGGGCGAGAAAACCATACCTTTGAGGACTTTCGTGACACCGGCCGTTTCGATCACATCTGATCCCGCCTCGGCGACTCCGGCGCCAACGATGGAGAACACAAGTGCGTGACTGGAGCTCGATGGGATACCGAACCACCAGGTCACAAGATTCCAGATAATCGCCGAGAGTAGCGCCGCGACGACGAGTTGTTGCGTCGAGTACTCGGGCGGGATGATTCCTTGGCCAATGGTTGCCGCGACCGCAGTTCCGGACAAAGCGCCAATCACGTTGAACACAGCCGCCATCGACACCGCTACCGCCGGCGAAAGCGCGCGAGTGGCGATAGTTGTCGCTATTGAATTCGCTGTGTCGTGAAATCCGTTGATGAAATCAAAGCCCAACCCAAGTACTACGATCAGGATGAGGACGAGCAAGGCCGGATCAGGCATGCTTCAGCAGAATCCCCTCGAGAGAGTTCGCGACGTGCTCAGCCCGATCGGTCGTGTCCTCAAGGAGTTGATACAGCTCTTGCCAGCGAATCGCGGTTATGAGTTGGGGTATCTCGGTAATTCCGTCATAGAGCGTTGTCAGCGCTCCCGTCAGCGCCTCGTCGGCCTCGTTCTCTAATCGGTGAATCTCCAAGACCGCGGTTCGCATTTCCGTTGCTCGTTTGGCTACGGTTTCGAGCATGGGAACCGCTTTGGCGATGATTGCGCATTGCTCATCCGCAATTCTCGCGAGCAATCTTGCAGGGTCGGTTGTCGGACCTAAACGGTAGAGCCAGAGCCGCTTTCCCGCTTCCTCGAGTGCGTCGACGACATCGTCGATGTTCGACGTCAGCGATTGAATATCCTCGCGATCGAGGGGCGTGACAAAGGTGCTGTTGAGCGCGCTATACACGCGGTGGGTAATGTCGTCGCCTTGGTGTTCGAGGTCTCGAAGCCTTCGTATTTTTCGTTCCCGTTCTTGTTCGTTCTCGACGATATCAAGCAAGAGTTTTGAAGTTTCTGCCGCGTTCGCCGCGGCCTCGTTGAACTTCCCGAAAAACTCTTCGTCACGCGGTAGGAATCTCGCCAGAACCAACCTTGCCTCCCTAACTGAGATGTACCGTGCTTCGAAATGGACGACATACCATCCCGCTCAGTTTAACAATTTCACAACAGTTGCCATTCTCCTTCTCGTTGGTGCGACCGCGCTTCGCTCGTCCGCGCTGATCACGATTCTGCGAGAATCGTGCCGGTTCAAGTGGTAGTCGAGAGGGGGAATCGATGTTCGTAGTCGTTGCGAAATGGTACGCAAAAGAAGAAAAGATCGCCGAGGTCAAAGAGATTCTGCAAACGATGATGAACGCTTCTCAATCGGAGCCTGGATGCCTAATGTACATTGCGAATCAGGGTCTTGATGATTCACGCCGCTTTCTCATTTACGAGCAATATCGGGACGAAGCGGCGTTCAAGGAGCATCTCGAAACCCCCGCGTTCAAGGAGCACGTTCAGGGCCGAGTTGCACCAATGCTCGAAACACGTTCTCGGGAGATTTACGCGACAATTGACTGAATCCCGTGTACGCCGGGACATGAGACCTTTGTTTTTGGAGAAGAGATGATCAAGGTTACGGTTCTATATAACCTGACTCCCGAAACCGATGAAGACGAGTTTGTGCAATGGCGCACGACCGACCATCACCAGGCGAATGTCAGCCAGCCGGGCGTCATCAAATCAGACTTCTATCGCATCGTGGGTACGCCGCTCGTCGGACCAGACCGACCAGCATCCGCGACCGCGCCCTTTCGTTTTGTGACTGAAGCGTATTGGGAGTCAATCGAATCGTTCAATGAAGCTTGGAACGATCCCAAGTATCAACAGCGCTTGGCGCCGGCCGTCGCCAAGATCACCGACGCGACGTTTCTCATCTCAGAAGAGATTCAGAGCCACACAACTGAATAGCTAGAGGTGTCGGGAGGTCGCGGCCAGAATCTGATCAGTCTGCTATTTCGAGGATTTGGCGTCACTGGCGCCCAGCTCAAAAAGCTCGGGACCGTCTTGCAATGCCGGCAGCTTCGAGATTGGTTGCCCCTCGATCAGCGGAGTTTGCACCCACCGCTGTTCTTCAACATGCACAAACCGGGCGAAGCGTTCGACTGCGATTCGCCCTTCGTCACTGAGATCGCGATAGAGCGAGATCAGCCTGTATTCGTTGCTATGATCAAGCGCTTCCTTGCCATCATGAAGAATGCCAGCCGCGCGCAATATTTCCGCGCTTGTGGCGCCCAATGCGGTGGCTAACTTCTCGAGAACGGAAATACTCGGTTGGGTTCCCCGGCCATGCTCGATATCACAGAGGTACGATCGGGAGATTGAGGCACGCTGCGCCAGATCTCGCTGGCTCAGTTCCTGAGCCGATCGGTTGTATTTGATCCAAAGGGCTAGACCGTTGCCGACTCCGTCGTTCGAGTTCTCCTCGGACGTGGCTTCGCTCTGCTCGGGCTTTCGGCCCTTTCTGGGTCTCGACTTGGTTGGTGTCACGACCGCCACAGACACCCCAATCAGTAATTCGTATGTACGCTCCCAATGTGCATCTTAACCCGGCATGGTACTCGTGTAACGATGTACGGTCGCAGTTTTGTCCTAATCGTTCATTTGGGTAGTCAATCAAACACGTATGAACGAAAAATCTGAACCTGCTACGCCGAGTGATCGTCGTGCAGGCCATCAATGAGAATACCGAGGTTGCGTTGGAAGAACGCTTCAGCCGCGGGTTGATCGAATTTCCAACCGAAGCAATTCATCTCCAACATGACGCAGCCGTGAGCCATAACCCAAATCGAATCCGAAACTTCGTGCGCGGAACGCGTGCGCAACTCGCCAAGGTCCATAGCTTCGCGAACGAAGCCTTCGGCTATTGCCGAGACCTTCATCAGATTCGAGACGGCAGCCTCGCTCGGGCGATAGCTCGAATCGATTCCACCGAAAATCAGCAAAAAGAGATCTGGGTTTCCGAGAGCGAAATTCCGATAAGCGGTCCCCACTGCGTAGATTCGATCGAGACCTGGCGTTGCTTTGGCTGCCGCCTGGTTCAAGAAATCGGCCAGCATGTCGACCCCTTCGGCAAACAGGGCGTCGAGCACTGACTCTTTTGCCGGAAAATAGTCGTAGATCGTCGGCGCGGTGATGCCGGCGGCACGGCCAAGCGCCCGCATCGACAGCTCTTTGTAACCCTGCTCTTGCAGAATCTTGCGCGCGGCGCTGAGGATGTCTTCGCGCATCAACGCGCGGACACGCTCTCGGCGTTGCTCCGCTATTGGCGAAGGCGCAGCCCGAACAGCCACAATTTCCTCCTAACAAGTCCAACTTACTCCAAACACTGTTATCTTATGCCCAAGTGTTTTGTCAAGTCAACTACCGACAGTGTTGATGACTCATTCAGTTGCTTTCCACGATTCTTACATGCGACGATTTCCGCGTTGCGATCCGATCTTACACGGGAGCTTTTCAGCCGATGTCGCACCGGGGGCCGCACTATTTCGACGTAACCTTGCCGCTTACGCCAGATTTGCCGGTCTGGCCGGGCGACGACGATATTTCCGTGGAACCACTTTCCCGCATCGGGCAAGGTGGATCAACCAATGTCACAAGCCTCAAGTTCACCAGCCATGTCGGGACCCACGTGGATGCACCGTGGCACTTCATCGATGATGGCGAGAAGCTGAACGATTTGCCAATCGATCGCTGGATCGGACCATGCCTCGTCATTTCCATTCCAGACGATGCAAAACGCATAGAAGTTGCACATCTTGATGCTGCGGAGATCCCGGAAGGTACCGAGCGAATCATTTTTCGCACTTCGAACTCGGCGCGTTGGCGTCCTGGAAAATTGGCATTTGAAGAAGACTACGTTGCCGTTTCACCTTCGGCCGCGAAATGGATCGTCGACCGCGGGATTCGACTCGTTGGGATCGACTACTTGTCAATTGAATTGTTCAATGACGAAGCCAACGAGACCCACCGCTCGCTTCTCGGCAACGGCGTCCTCGTCATCGAGGGTTTGAATCTCGCCGGTATCGATCCGGGACCATACCAGCTCATTTGCCTCCCACTTCGATTGGCCGCCGGCGATGGCGCTCCCGCTCGCGTCGTGCTTGTTCGCGAACCGTAATTGAACGCCCGTCGACCTCCTCGCATCGCTGCTGTTGGAATCTCGGATTGGGACGACTACGTCGTCGTCGATCGCTACCCGCGAGTAGGTTCTTTCGCAATCACTCGCGATGTACAAGGGTTTCCGGGCGGTACGACCCTGAATAGCGCGGTCGCACTAGCTCGGTTGGGTGCTCTTGTTTCCATGGTATCTGCGCTCGGCGATGACGCAAACGGAGAGGAGATTCGTGGTTCTATCAACCGAGAAGGTATCGACAGCGCTTGGATCGCGACCAAACATGGCGAACTAACCGACCGATCGATTGTGATCGTTTCTCAAGAAGAGCACGAGCGAACGATTTTTTGGCATCAAGGCGCGCGCTTGAAGAAAGGAGATCCCCTCGATATCTCGGGAATCTTCGGCCATGACCTCGTCCTGCTCGATGTCGATGACATGCCGCTAAGGCGCTTTCTTGTCGATTTGCCGGCCCATACACTCCCCGCAGCTCGTTTGGTCGGAACGATGACCTACTTGTCAGACAGCGGAGTGTCCGACGGCTGGCAGATTGCATTGCGTCACGACGTGCTCGTCGGCAACGAGCGAGAGATCATGAATCTGACCCAGCGATCCACCCTCGACCAGGCGCTGCTCGAAGTTCAAAGTTCGATGCCTGGCAATCCGCTTCGGGCATGCGTTGTCAGTCGAGGAGCAAATGGCGCCGCGGCAGTGACCAGCACCAAACGCTGGAACAATCCGGCATTCAAGGTCGCGGTCGTCGACACAACTGGCGCGGGCGACGCGTTCGCGGGTGCAATCGCTTACGCCACGGCCCTGCGATGGGATTGGTCGAAAGCACTTGCTTTTGCAAATGCGGTCGCCGCGCACTCAATCCAGCAGATGGGAGCGCAAACCGCGCTGCCCACGATCGAAGAAGTCGCCTCGATCCTTCAGGTAGAACCAACTACACTCAAACCATGAGCAGTCCAGTTCCAATCCAATTCGCGCCAGTCACCGCCAGGGTCTCGCAACTCTCACGTGTGGTGCACGCCCTTGCGATTGAGAGTGGTCTCTCGATCGCCGCAATTACCAACGCATCACCGTTCGCCGAACTGACGCCGGTTCTGAAAAAGGCGATTGCTGCCGGACGGCTTGACGGTCTCGATTGGTTCACCCCGGATCGAGCCCTGTTTTCAATCAATCCGCGAAACCTTATGTCCACCGCAAAGTCGATCGTTTCGGTAGGTGTTGACTACAGATCAATCGATCCAGGCAAGCCCGCCGATCAGCCTCGTGGCCGGATTTCCCGCTATGCGTGGGGACTCGACTATCACAAGCTCCTGAAGTCCCGCATGCGAACGCTGCACGCGGCCATCGAGGCTGAAGTGGGCCACTCGATCGAGGCAAGAATCCTTGTTGACACGGCGAGGATCGTCGACCGCGCGGTCGCCGCACGATCTGGTCTTGGCTGGTACGGCAAGAATGCCTGCATCATCGTGCCCGGTCATGGCTCGTGGGTATTGCTCGGAGAGTTGATGCTCGATATCGAGCTGCGGCCCGATCAGCCTTTGACGAAGAATTGCGGGAGCTGCCAGATTTGCCTTGACCACTGTCCCACCGCCGCAATCTCCGCGCCCTACACAATTGAGACTCCACGCTGTCTTTCCTTTCAAACAATTGAACAGCGCGAGGCCATCCCCCGAGACCTTCGCTCCAAACTCGGCGATTGGGTATTCGGCTGCGACGTTTGCCAGGAAGTTTGTCCTTACACCAAAGCCGTCAAATCAGAGTCCGATCCCGCTTTCTCGCCGAGAACTATCGACAACGCATATCCATCACTTGAACGCCTGCTCACTATGGACCAAGCCGAGTTCAATGACTTGTTTGCAGGTACTCCCGTAACTCGCGCGAAACGACGAGGGCTTGCGCGAAATGCAGCGGTCGCTCTTGGCAACGTTGGGACGCGTGACGATCTTCCGACGCTCATTTGCGCACTGAACGATCATGAAGAACCGTTGGTTCGCGGACACGCGGCGTGGGCAATAGGAAAAATTGGCGGGCCGAAAGCGCGCGCCGGGCTCGACTTGAGCCTGAAGCGTGAATCTGACCCGAACGCAGTTTCAGAAGTGAGAATGGCTCTTGAAGAACACAGAACGAACTAAAAAAATGGGTCGCGTTCGAACGCGACCCGCAATGTTAGTTTACCCAGCAGAGAAATGATTACTTCGCGGTTTTGCCGAGCGTCCTCATGCAGCGAGTGCAGACATTAAGGCGCTTCATTTCGCCATTGATGACAATATGCTTGCGATGAACATTCGGGCGGAAATCGCGATTCGTCCGGCGCTTTGAAAAGCTCACGTTGTGCCCGAACGATTTAGTTTTGCCGCAGATGTCACACTGTCCGGCCACCGAGGGTCTCCTTTTTGCCAGTCCGCTTGCGCCCTGGTGTTGGGAAGCGCGGAATTCGTTTCGTCACTGCGTTCAACGATATTGGAACGCAACAAAAAGCGCCACAAACGGCGCTACAGCAACGTTGAATACTACCACGCTCAGTTGCTCCAAGCAACGGTTACACTACGAGCAGCCCGCAGACTGTTTGATGTAACCGTTCAAGGTCTTCGAGTTTCATCAAATCAGGCATGGAGCCGAGCATGAACTCGTCAGCCACCGAAGCAGTCGGAGTCTGGAGCGGACAGCATTTGCTTGATGCCGTTTCGACCGCAAGCGAATGGCTCGACGCAAATCGCGACCAAATCAATGCCCTGAACGTCTTTCCCGTTCCCGATGGGGATACGGGCACGAACATGTCATTGACGCTGCGCGCTGCGGTCGAAGAAGCGCAGAAACTTCCACCTGAAGATCGCCAAAAGGCCGGCCTGGTCGCTTCCAAGATTGCCTTTGGATCGCTCATGGGCGCCCGAGGAAACTCGGGCGTCATTCTTTCCCAAGTTCTGCGCGGATTCGCCAAGGAAATCGAAGGGCTCGACGAAATCGACGGTCGCGACATTGCCCGGGGGCTGAATGGCGCGCAAGAAATGGCCTATCGAGCCGTGTTGAAGCCGGTCGAAGGCACGATGCTGACCGTCATCCGAGTCGCCGCCGAACAAGCAGGGGCAGCGGCCGCGCGAACCCCTTCGCTTGACATGATATTGATGGCCGCAGAAGCCGGCGCGAAGGAAGCCCTCGCGAATACGCCCAAGTTGCTTGATCTGCTTCGGCAGGCTGGCGTTGTCGATGCCGGTGGTCAAGGTCTCTGCGTTATGCTGGATGGCATCCATCGATTCGCGCGAGGTGAAGCTCTTCCAAAGATCGAAACGTATGCTGCGCTCGGCGCCGAAATGGATTTTCTCGACAAGATCGGGGATCTTCACGGCGAGGATGCGTTCGGCTATTGCACCAATTTCATGGTTTTCGGTAAAGAGATTCCGTTCGAGCGAGCTCGAAGCGATCTCGCGGCGATGGGTCAGTCAGCGGTCATTGTCGGCGACGAGTCGATCGTCAAGGTTCACATCCACACTCTGAACCCGGGTCAAGTGCTCGAATACGCCATCCGATACGGCGAGCTTGGCCAAATCAAGATCGACAACATGGCGACTCAAACCGAAATCCTGACCGAGCAACGCACGGCGGCTGTGCAGACTATTCAGCACTACGGGCATCAGTCGATTCTCGCTGTCGCCGCCGGTAACGGTGTTGCCGACGCATTGCGATCGCTTGGCGCGACCGACGTTATCCGAGGCGGTCAAACGATGAATCCAAGTGTCGAGGAGATGCTCGAAGCGGTCAACCGAGCGCCAACCGAAGACGTCATTCTTCTCCCAAACAATCCGAACATTGTGCTCGCCGCGCAACAGATTCCCGATCTGACAAAGAAGCGAGTCAAGGTCGTTCCGTCGCGCTCGATTCCTCAGGGACTTGCGGCGCTGACCACGTTTAACTCCGAGGCGTCACTGGAGGAAAACGTTGCGGAAATGACCGCTGCCATTGGCGCGGTGCAGACTGTGGAAATCTCCCGTGCCGACAAGGACGCGTCAGTCAAAGGCGTAAAGGTCGTCAAAGGTCAGCCAATTGGCCTGTTGGACGATCACTTAGTGGCAGGCGGCGGTGATTTGGTCGGTGTCGCCATCGACACACTTGGTCTCACGAATCTTGATCGAGCGGAGCTGATAACGATCTTTTATGGGCACGACGCCACGAGATCAGACGCCGAGCAAGTCGAGAAATTGATTGCCGAGAAATACCCCAAGATGTCGATTGAGGTTTATGATGGTGGCCAACCGCATTATGGATTTGTGATTTCTGTCGAATAGCGGACCGCTATTTTCGCTCCGTGCGTCTCCGCAATTCGCGTGTCTGGCGGGGGAAGCAGATGGCGCGTATCGCGATCGTCACAGACAGCACGTCCGATCTCTCGCCCGAACTCAGATCGCAATACGGCATCACCATGGTGCCACTCAACGTCAATTTCGGCGAAGAGACGTTCCGCGATCAGATCGATCTGACGACCGATCAATTCATGGAACGGCTGCAGAACTCGCGGGATCTACCGAAGACGTCCCAACCTTCGTCAGGTCTGTTTGAGCAGACGTTTCGCGACCTGGCCGAGAACCACGATGCGATCATCGCAGTGCTCATTTCTGGAAAGCTCAGCGGCACGGTCCAATCCGCCGCCCTTGCCGCCGAATCGATCAAGGAGCAGATCCCAGTAGAGGTCGTCGATTCCCGAAATGCCTCGCTCGGTCTCGGATTTCAGGTGATTCGCGCCGCGGAACTCGTGGCGGGAGGACTCAACCTGTCGGAGGTCGCGACCGAACTTCGGGCCAATACCGAGAAATATCACCTCGCGTTTCTCGTCGATACCCTCGAATACCTGCAAAAAGGCGGGCGTATCGGTCGCGCGGCTTCACTCGTCGGTTCGATCCTGCATCTCAAGCCGATTCTCGGCATTGAAGAGGGCCAGGTCGTGCCGTACGAGCGGACGAGAACCAAAACGAAGGCAATCGAAGGTCTTGCGGAGTTTGCCCAAGGCTTTCCTCACGTTGCCCGTCTCGGCGTGCTTTACAGCACGAGTGCAGCTGACGCGGATCAACTCGAAGCTCGCCTGATCGGAGTGCCTCCTTCGAAGGTGCACTATCGCGCCCAATTTAGCCCAGTCATCGGAACGCATGTTGGTCCGGGCGCGCTCGGTATTTGTGTATACACCGGCGAGGGATCATAAATGGTTGCCGGTTCCCGGAAGGTTGTTGTCGTCACAGATTCGACATCTGACATTCCAATCGAGCTCGCTTCATCGCTAAAGATCGAAACGGTGCCGCTTACGGTTCGGTTTGGTGATGACGTTTACCTCGATCGAATCGAGCTCAGCCAAGCCGAATTTCTCGACCGGCTCAAATCATCTTCTGTGCTCCCAAAGACGTCGCAACCGTCAGTCATGCAATTCGAAGAAACGTTTCGAAAGGCCGTCGATGCAAACTGCGATGTCGTCTGCCTGACCATCGCTTCGAAACTTTCTGGGACGTTCAACTCGGCCCGCCTCGCCAGTGATGCCGTCGGCTCCGATCGAATTCACGTGATCGACAGCCAGACCGTTTCGATGGCGCTTGGCTGGGCCGTCATTTCCGCCAGTCGCGCGGCAAATCACAGCGCAACGGCAGATGAAGTTGTGGCGATCGCAAACGAAACGCTGAAACGATGCCAGCTTTACGCCGTTCTTGAAACGCTTGACTATGTCCAGCGCGGGGGACGGATCGGACGGGCATCTCACCTCATCGGATCGATGCTGTCGATTAAGCCAATTCTCACGGTACGTGAGGGCGAGGTCACACCCCTCGAACGGGTTCGGACTTGGAACAAGGCATTGGACCGCATCGCCGAGATTGCGAGGTCGCACGAACCACTCGAGTCGCTTGCGATTGCCCACGCTGGTAATCCAGACGACGCGCAACGACTAGCCGGCGAATTGCGCGATCTCGTACCAGCGGAAAACTTCGTCATCGCTGACGTCGGGCCGGTCATCGCTACCTACGCTGGCCCTGGAGCGGTCGGCATCTTCCCTCTGGCAACCTCCGGGTAGCCTCTTTCGCCCCATTCTTCGTACATTTGATCGAGTAGACTGAAAACTAATTCGAGTTGAAGACTCGGCAAATTCGTCGATGATTCAGCTCGAAGATTTCTCGGATATGCTTCCGACCCCGCTGAGAAGGTTAGTGGCGCCGGCTTCAAAATCACTTACAAAAACAAAACGGGCAAATCGTCACATGTTGAGTGCGGACGATCAAATTGAACGTGCCCTTGAAGGGCTTCGCAACGAGTGGCGAACCGGGTTGACCGGCTTTCAGCTTCGCAAATCCGCGGTTCCCGCCATCCATCGTTTGCAAGAATTGGCGGCGACCCAGCACGCGGATGAGACCCTCAAAGATATTGAAGATCGAATTTCGAACTACAGCCTGCTGACAATCGACGAAAAGAAAGAGGCTCTGAAGGCATTCGCGACAGCTTTAAACGGCTTGCGATCCGACTTTACGCTGGCCGCCGAACCTGGACTGCCAATCGGCACTTTGCCGGGTGCAATCGCGCCGACCAGCGGACGCCAGAGCTCGGCCCGCCAGAACGTGCCTCGAATTCCTAAGGCGCTGCAACTTCCTACCTCCGCGCCCGTGACTGATCTTCCCGGCGTCGGCAAGTCGGTTGCGGACAGGCTCGACAAGTTGCACGTAACAACCATCGAAGACTTGCTCAATCTGATCCCACGCCGGCACATCGATTACACAGACACGGTTCAGATTGGAAATGCACTTGGCTTCGGCAAGCGCGGCGATGTCACCGTCCGCGGCGAAGTGACTGAGATCAAGGAAATCTATGGCTCCGGTCGACCGCGTGTGCAGATTCGCCTGGCCGATTCGACCGGTTCGGTTCGCGTGACCTTCTTCAACACATATGTGGGCAAGCAATTGCGAATCGGCGATGAAATCGCGGTCAGCGGCCAACTCGACTTTGGATATGGCGCTCCGTCGTTCACCTCTCCAGAGTGGGAGCGAATTGGTGGTCAAACGCTCTCGACCGGACGCTTAACTCCTGTTTATCCGCTAACGAAGGGGCTCTATCAGAAGTCCATGCGTTCCTTCTCCCGGAGCGCACTCGACGCAACGAAAACAACGATCCGCGACTTTCTGCCTGAAACTATCCGCTCGCATGCCGAACTGCTCTCACTCTCCGACGCTTACGAAAATGCGCACTATCCTTCCCAATCAGCCTTGCTCGAGCGGGCCAAAAACCGTCTCGCCTTCGATAACCTCTTCTTACTTCAGCTTGGATTGACTCGAAGAAAACGAGAAAGACAGGTCGATGGAGGCATCGCCTTCGACGTTGATCCACCGTTACTCAATCAATTCTTTCAAGGTCTTCAGTTCCGGTTGACGTTTGCGCAGCAGCGAGCACTTCGGGAGATTTTGAGCGATCTCAAGCAAACCAAACCAATGGCAAGATTGCTTCAAGGTGATGTTGGCAGCGGCAAGACCGTCGTCGCCGCGAGTGCAGCGCTCGTCACCGTGTCCAACGGATACCAAGCGGCCATCATGGCGCCGACAGAAATCCTGGCTGAACAGCACTATCACAATTTTCGTGGCCTCTATTCACACCTCGAATCCGATCAGCGACCAACGGTTGAACTCTTGACAGGCAGCACCCGCGCTGCCGAACGGAAACGCATTCACAAAGCTCTCGCGGAGAAACAGGTCGATATGCTGGTTGGCACACATGCCCTCATTCAAGACCCGGTCGATATACCGCGGCTTGGTTTTGTCGTTCTCGACGAGCAGCATCGATTTGGCGTCCATCAGCGCGGCGTTCTCGCGGCCAAGGCTGACAGTGTGCAACCACATATCTTGTCGATGACCGCCACGCCAATCCCGCGAACACTAAGTCTTGTTCTCCACGGTGATCTCGACGTCTCCGTGATCGACCAACTTCCTCCGGGCCGCATTCCGATAGAGACCTCTCGCTTTGCCGATTCTGAGCGAAACGACGCCTACAAAATTGTGAGATCTGAGGTCGTGCAGGGCCGACAAGTTTTCGTGATTTGCCCGCTCGTCGAAGAATCGGATGTGATCGAAGCGAAAGCGGCTGTCGCGGAAGCCGAACGGCTCAAACGAGAAGTTTTTCCGGAGATGCGAGATCGCGACCTTGCATGGGCGGATGAGCGGCAAAGAAAAGGACGCGATCATGACTGGATTCCGCGATCATGATTTTGACATCCTCGTCTCCACTTCGGTCATCGAAGTCGGTATCGACGTGCCCAATGCGACCGTCATGCTCGTCGAAGGCGCGGATATGTTCGGTCTTGCCCAACTTCACCAGTTCCGCGGTCGTGTCGGACGCGGCGGCAACAAATCCTATTGCCTGCTGCTCGCCGACGATTCGTCAGGAGATGGCGAGGCGCGACTTCAGATGATGGAAGCGACGAGCGACGGGTTCGTCCTGGCGGAAAAGGACCTTGAACTGCGCGGTCCCGGCGACTTCATCGGCACCCGCCAAAGCGGTTTGCCCGAGATGAAATGGCTCGACGCGAGTTTTGACACGCGTCTGCTCGATCAAGCGCGACGGCAAGCTGAACAACTGCTCGATGGGGATCCGGATCTTGACCATGAGGAGCATCGACTGCTCGCCGAACGCCTTGATCAATTCTGGCGAAAGGCCACCGCCGACGTGCCACTCCGGCATTAGGTCAAGGGAGTGTCGCGATGCGAGTAATCGCTGGTGAAGCCAAAGGACGCCGGCTCAAGGGTCCCGCTGGTCCTTGGACCCGCCCGATGGCAGACAAGATCAAGGAAGCACTTTTCTCTTCCCTAGGCTCGCTTGGAGTGGAGCCAGACTCAGTTCTTGATCTCTACGCCGGCACCGGAAGCGTCGGCATTGAAGCACTTTCGCGCGGTGCGATTTCCGCGGATTTTGTCGACCAGAATGCGGCCTCTTGCGTGGTAATTCGAGACAATCTCGCGAGTACCGACTATAGCCAAGTCAGCCGCGTGCACCAGATAGGGGTCAAACAATTCGTCGCCCGAGGTCGTGAACACTACGACCTCATCGTTGTTGATCCGCCCTACGCCGATCCAGAGATTCTGCCGACCCTCGAATCGCTGGGGGTTTCAAGATTGGTACAATCGGGAACAATCATCGCCATAGGTCATTCTCCGAGGGTAACGCTTCCAGAACGGATCGGCCGTATGGAACAACTTCGGTCACGGTGTCATGGCGACAGTTGCTTTTCTATTTACGAAGTCTTTGCTGACGAAGCGACTACTGAAGATGTGTAGGTTGGCGCAATTGAAAGACGCGGGCAGATGAGCTTAGCGATCTATCCAGGCAGCTTTGATCCGATCACGCATGGACATCTCGATGTTGCGTTTCGGGCTGCGCAAATATTCGACACGCTGGTGCTCGCTGTTTATCGAGGCTCTGACAAGCCGGGAGCAATGTTTTCGATTGAGGAGCGGATCGACTTGGCGCAAGACAGGCTGTCAGCGGCGCACCAAATATTTTCGTTGACAGTTTCTCCGGACTGACCGTAGATTACGCCCGCGCTTCGGGCGCGCAAGTGATCGTGCGCGGACTTCGGGCTGTTTCAGACTTTGAATACGAATTCAAGCTCGCGCACATGAACGATCATTTGGCGCCTGACATCGAGGTCGTGTGCCTGATGACCTCGTCTCGACATTCGTTTATCAGTTCCAGTCTGATCCGTGAGGTTGCCACGCTCGGCGGTGACGTAAACGGGCTTGTACCTGATCACGTTCGAGACGCGCTTCTTGCTAAGATGGCAAGGCATTCCGCGGCAAGCGCGGTTGAAGGCTAGCTGACGACTATGACGGTTGGTCTTGAAACAACGCGACGAGAAGCGGAGCCTCGGCCTTGATGCACGACGGTGGCGAGCCGGTAGACGATGGAACAGTCGATATCCTCTATCTCGTCGATCGACTCGAGGAGCTCGTCGGCATTGGTAAACGCGTTCCCTTCAGCGGCCGCGTTATGGTCGAAGAAGAACAATTTCTTGCCCTCGTCGATCAACTCCGCATCGCGGTCCCAAACGAAATCAAGCAAGCTCAGCGCGTTATCAAGGAGCGGGAGCGGATCATCGCCGAATCGCAAGACGAAGCGGCGAAAATCCTTGAAACCGCGCGAAAGCGGGCCGAGTATTTCGTCTCCGAGCAGGGCATCCTCAACGAGGCACGCCAGCAAAGCGAAGAGCTCCTACGCCAGGTCGAAGAACGGCGCCATCGTTCGAAAGACGAAATCGACGAATTCGCCTTGCAACAGTTCAACAAGCTCGAAGAGGCGATGCGCGAAGGTCTCGAGATCATCGACAACGCTGTCCGCGAAACCGTCGCGACCTTGGAACATGCCCGCGATGCCATAGCGGAGCAATAGTTCAACTCAAGTAACGCAAATCGGCCAGTTTTCGCCCATTGAATTGCATGAGACCAAAACAGCCATGTGCCGTGCTTGCGATGATCGCGCTCGCCGCGCGACCTTTTGCCACTCTTAGCTCACCGACTCATGGACATTCGGCGGGCGCGCTCATGCACGAATGAGTTTGGCTTTCAATTGCCTTTGCTTTTCGCTGCGTATCGACCGCTCACCGAGTTGCGCTTCACCAGGCGCAAACGGCGACATCGGCCTAGCCATCTCGAAGGCAGACCTGGACAGCAAACTTGAACGCAATTGGGTTTGACTGGAAGTGTCCTCCAGCCTATACTCTCCGCGTTGCGCCGGGCAAAGGCCCGGCGTGTTTGCGCATGCGCTCGTGGCGCTCCATGATCCCGCCAAGCCGGAGTCGATGAACGCCAGACATCGCACCATGAACCTTGACAATGAAACGATCATCAACGTCTCCGCTCTGCTGCAAGAGCCGGTTGGCGCTTCGCGCGAGTATCCGCTTCACCTTGACGCTTTTCCGCTCGATGAAGGATGGGCAGCTGAACGTGTCGAAGGTACGGTTCGCCTAACAAGGCTGGCCGACGAGATTCTCGCCAATATCAAAGCGAAGGGTGACGTCGAACTTGACTGCGTACGTTGCCTTCGTGCATATGCCCAGCCGTTTTCGACGCGATTTGCGGCCGAATTTCGGCCAACTGTCGATGTAAAGACAGGTTTTCATCTTTCGGTCGAAGACGACGAAGACGAACGATTTACGATTGACGAGAATCACGAGCTCGACATCACCGAAGTTCTTCGCCAGGAAATACTCGTCGCATTGCCGATGCGAGCTACGTGCGGAGAAGATTGTCCCGGACCGGATCTCGAAAAGCTCAACAACGCTGGCGACATCGATGATCGATTTGCGGCTCTTGCCCAACTCTTGGACGACGAGCCCGTGACTGACAACACAAATTAGATACTGAGATAAAAAGCAACCGTTGGGGGCGAGGCGCTCCCGCTACACTGAAGGAGATAGAACATGGGCGCGCTTCCCAAGCAACGTATCAGCCGGCACCGGCAGGGCAACCGCCGCCGGCACCACTATTTGAAGCCAATGCAACTCGTGCCGTGCAGGCACTGCCGCGAAACAAAGCGGGCGCATCACGTTTGCCCGAATTGTGGCATGTACAACGGCCGGCAAGTTATCGTCATCGAAGAGCGCAATCGCGCCGAGTCCTAATCCGCCTCGTAACGGCCGCGTCTGGTCCATGTTGACCGGCGCGGCCGTTGCATTTTTACCCCCGTCGGCGTCACACTCCCCTCGACCCAGTCGCGAGGTCTGTCACATCGGTGCGGGGTCGCGGCGGTTTTGGGGAGGAAGGGCGGGACGATGCGATACGCTGCGATCTCGGGTTGGGGCATGTCGGTCCCGGACCGGGTCATCACGAACGCCGACCTCGAAAAGATGGTCGAGACGTCGGACGAGTGGATCGTATCTCGCACGGGGATCAAAGAACGCCGTGTTGTTGGTCCTGCCGACACGACGACCTCGCTTGCCGCAGCCGCGGCCCGAGATGCGCTGAAGTCCGCGAATCTCGCCGCAGAAGACATCGATCTCATCGTGGTCGCAACTTGCACCCCCGATCAGTTCCTCGTTTCCGAAGCATGTCTTGTTCAAGCGGAGCTTGGTGGAAATGCCGGCGCGCTCGATATTGGCGCCGCGTGCTCTGGTTTCGTTTACGCGCTCGCAACCGGCACACAGTTCGTGCAAAGTGGTGTCCATGACCGTGTATTGGTTATAGGCGTCGATACGCTGAGCCGTTTCGTCGACTACACCGATCGCACAACGTGCATTCTTTTCGGAGACGGCGCCGGCGCGGTGGTGATCGAGGCAACCGACGAACCTCGCGGTCTGCTTTCAACCGTTCTCGGCGCCGATGGGGCCGGGTATAAGCACCTCTATGTGCCTGGGTGGGGCGCGCTTGTCCCCGAATCAGCGGGATTGTTCCCTGAATATCGACCTTACTTAAAAATGAATGGCAACGAAGTATTTCGATTCGCGGTGCGTGTAATGGGTGATGCGGCGGTCGAAGCGATCGAGAAGGCGGGTCTTTCGTTCTCGCAAATCGACATGCTCATTCCTCATCAGGCGAATCTTCGAATCATCGATGCGGCAGCCCGACGGCTCGATTTGCCCCGGGACAAGGTCTGGGTCAACATCGATCGTTACGGCAACACGTCGGCCGCATCGATTCCCATTGCGCTAGTTGAGGCAGAGCAGGCTGGCAAGCTAAGCGAGGGCGATAACGTCGTTTTCGTCGCCTTCGGGGGCGGCCTTACCTGGGCCGCCGGCGTGGTCAAATGGGGATCCGCCGGCGTCTGCCGCGACCCCGCCTGTCGAAAACAAGTGCAAAAGGCATAATCGTCACCAACAATCAAGATTCAGCTTCGGCCAGGCAGTCGACGCAGGCCGAACGGTAACCGTGCGTCCAGCTGGGGAGGAGAGAACGTGGCAGAAGGAGCGCAAGTCGCGGTTGTCACTGGTGGGACGCGAGGAATCGGGCTCGCAATCGCAAAACGGCTCGCGAACGACGGCTATGATCTCCTTGTGAGCTACCGCGGCGACGATGCCGTGGCTGAAACCGCGAAAACCGAGTTAACCAGTGTTGGACGCCGGGTCGAAGTCATTGCGGCGGATGTCTCGACCAGCGACGGAGCCGGTCAAGTCATCGAAACGGCGATGGAGCGGCTCGGAAAGATCGATGCCCTCGTCAACAATGCCGGAATTACTCGCGACATGCTGATAATGCGAATGTCAGAAGAAGATTGGGATGCTGTTATCTCCACGAATCTCAAAGGCGCGTTTCTTTGTTCCAAAGCCGCCATTCGCCCGATGCTACGTCAACGTTCAGGTCGCATTGTGAATATGACCTCGGTTGTCGGTTTGGTTGGCAATGCCGGTCAAGCGAACTACGCGGCAGCCAAAGCTGGCCTGGTTGGCTTGACGAAATCGATGGCAAAAGAAGTCGGTTCACGGGGCATCACCGTAAACGCGGTCGCGCCAGGATTCATCGAGACGCGATTGACCGACGTCATTCCTGACGAAATGAAGGAAATGTTGCTGAAGAACACGCCGCTGGGTCGATTTGGCAAACCTGAGGATGTGGCAGGCGCAGTCGCATTTCTCCTTTCACAAGACGCGGCTTTTATTACCGGTAACGTTCTGACGATCGATGGCGGCCTATTCATGGCATAGCACACGTAGAATGAGTCAAGCGTCTTCTACGACCTGATCACTATGGCTACGGAGCCCATCACGGATGACCGATCGCAAGCTCTTTAAGAAGATTTTGATTGCAAATCGGGGCGAAATCGCGCTCCGCATTCTGCGAGCTTGTCGCGATTTGCAGATCCCCGCTGTCGTCGCCTACAGCGATGCCGATCGCGATTCTCTGGCGGTACGGCTCGCGGACGAAGCGGTTTGCATAGGACCGGCGCCTGCTTCTCGCTCCTACACCAATATCCCAGCAATCATCAGCGCCGCGCTCGTTACTGGCTGTGACGCGCTCCATCCCGGCTACGGATTCCTCGCGGAGAACGCGTACCTCGCTGACATCTGCTCTCAGGTTGGCGTCACATTCATTGGTCCAAAACCTGAAGTCATCGACAAGATGGGGAATAAGGCCGCCGCCCGCGAGTTGATGCGAGATGCCGGCGTCCCACTTCTGCCAGGCACCGAAGGCGTCGTTCAAAGCCTTGGGGAGGCGCGACAAGCAGCACGGAAAATCGGCTACCCCGTCGTTATCAAGGCGGTTGCCGGAGGAGGCGGCCGGGGCATGCGAGTCGCCCGGGACGACACCGAATTAACGCGACTTTTGCCACTTGCCCAATCTGAAGCTGAGATCTCTTTCGCAAACGGCGACGTCTACCTCGAGCGTTATCTTGACAAGCCACGGCACGTTGAAGTCCAGGTACTAGCCGATCACCATGGCCATGTGCTCGCCATCGGCGAACGAGATTGCTCAATTCAACGGCGCCACCAAAAGCTTCTCGAAGAGGCCCCGGCGCCGAATTTGAACCGAAAGGTCCGCGAATCGCTTCTCCGCGCGGCAGTCAAAGGAACCAAGGCAGCGGGCTACACGAGCGCGGGTACCCTCGAATTCCTGCTCGATAGTGACGGGCGCTTCTATTTCATGGAAATGAATACAAGGATTCAGGTTGAACATCCCGTGACCGAAGAAGTGAACGGGATCGACCTCCTCGTTTGGCAGATCAGGATCGCGGCTGGCCAAACCATGAATATCGACCAGCGAACCCTTGAGCCGCGGGGCCACGCGATCGAAGTTCGGATCACCGCTGAAAATGCCGCCGCTGATTTCGCGCCAAGTGTAGGAGTTGTCGATACGTACGTCGCGCCCGGCGGTCCGGGAATTCGAGTTGATTCGCATCTCTACAGTGGCTATTCGATTCCGCCGAACTACGATTCGCTCCTCGGTAAGATCATAGCTTGGGGCAGAGACCGAAATGAGGCCATCTCACGGCTCGATCGTGCTCTCGCTGAGACGATCATCACCGGCATCAGTCAAACGGTTCCGTTTCATCGGCAGATACTCGCGGATCCAAATTTTCGAGCCGGAAAGGTGCATACTGGATTCATTGCCGATCTGGCTACGAACGGTCAGATCGGGCATGTCGACGATCACATCGTCCTCAATCCTCACTTGTCGACGAGCTCCAGCTAGGCGCACGAACGTCGCCGGCATCAACGCGAGCGTCGCCAAAAACTGACCACTAAGGATGAACAATGTCCGATCCCGGCGAAATCGAGCAACAACCAGCCGAAGGTCAGGCTTCTCCAGACCCCCCTAAGCGTTCGCATCAACCCGCTCGCGGCAAACGATCGCGGGGCTCTGGATCTCCAACTCGCCTGACTGGAAGTCGCCACCAAGCCCGTATCCTCGCGCTGCAGGTTCTCTATGAAGTTGACGTGACCGATCACGAGTTGGCCGACGTCCTCGCTCGCTCGACTGAGGATCCTGATGATTCGGTCACGCCCGCTGTTCGCGCGCATGTCGACCGGCTTGTACGCGGCTCCCTTGACCAACGCGCGGACATCGACAATTACATCGCAGACGCTGCCCCCGCTTTCCCGGTTAGTCAACTCCCGGCAGTCGACAGAAATGTCCTCCGTTTGGCCATATATGAATTGCTTAGCGAGCCTGAAGTTCCACCAAAGGCTGCGATCAACGAGGCCGTTGAGCTGGCTAAACGGTTTGGGGGGATGAACTCCAGCCGGTTCGTCAACGGAGTACTCGGGACCGTCACAGTTCGACTCGATACAACCAAACTCGCGGACAATGGCGATTCGATGGATGCGGACTCCTCAACCTCGTAAATTGCCCTCGCTCAACAAACCGGAAGCGTAACCGCTGGCATTGGCTCACGCGGTAACTGGTCGTGTATTATCCATCTCGACACGTGCGCAAGGGAGGGGTGAAGAGGGACCAGTTGATCTGGTTCGGGTCGCACGCCAGCGCCGTAAAATCGTACAGTCGACTCCAACCGGCATGAAGCTGGACTGGAGAAACATCCGGTAGTTGATGAAGCGACTACTTGGTGGGAGGTAGTTAGGTTGGCGTCCACGTACGAGCGCGTTCGCGGCATTGTGGCTGAGCGACTTGGCGTTGATGAGGACAAAGTGACGTTGGAAGCCGAGTTCATTGGCGATCTCAACGCTGACTCGCTTGATCTTGTCGAAGTCATTATGGCGCTTGAGCAGGAATTCGAGACCGAAATTAGCGACGAAGACGCCGAAGGAATCCGAACCGTCGGTGACGCCGTTTCATATGTTGACGAGCATCTTGGCTAGCCGCCGCGTACTTGGGGCGCCGAAAGGTTCGACCTTAAGCCTCGACCCGTTAAATGACCCGGACGGTGAATTGCCAGATGGGTCAGGTGAATCAGGCGTCGTGACTTGGCACCATGATCGCGGCGCCGTTCTCGCCCGAGCGCTGGCGCGGCATTCTCAAATCGAATCATCGTCGGAGAGCACCTAGATATGGCCCGCGCCCTCAAAATGCCGAAGTTTCCGGTCAAGCTCAAGATCCCGCGGCTACCTAATATTGACGAGCCGTACGAGGACGTCTTTGAGGAAATGACGCTCGCGGAGCACCTCGAAGAGCTTCGCTCCCGCATCGTCAAAACCTGCCTTGCTGTCGGCGTCTCGTTTATCGCTGGCGTCGCGCTTGCGGGGCCTCTGCTCCGGGTCGTCAAAGACAAAGCAAATGCCACCCACGGCATCACTGCCATCAGTCCGACCGATCCCTTCACGGTGTTCATGAAGGTTGCTCTTTACATCGCGATTTGTATTGCAGCACCCATCATCGTGTGGCAACTTATCGGATTTCTCTCGCCGGGTTTGACGAGACGAGAAAAACGAGTCCTCTACGTTGCCTTGCCGTTTGTGAGCATTTTGTTTTTATCAGGCGCAGCGTTTGCCTTCTTCTTTGCCGCACCCCGTGCATTCACGTTCCTCAGCAATTTCCAAGCGGGAACCTTCGATTGGAGCCCGGTTGGTAGCGAGCTTATCGGGTTTTACTTGACCTTGATGATCGGAATGGGACTCGCGTTTGAGTTGCCATTGGTCATGTTCTTGCTCGCACAGCTTCACATTGTTACGCCCCAGAAATTCTCAAAATTCAGGCGATATGCGTTCATCATCATCCTCATCGCAGCTGCAATCATCACACCTACGCCTGACCCATTCAATATGATGTTCGTCGCGGCTCCAATGCTGATCCTTTATGAATTGGGCATTGTCTTGGGCAGGGTGAAGGTCAGGATCTAGCTCACTTTAAGCGTCGCGCCGAGATCTCCCTCGGCGCGCGGCGCCACGGATATCGTCCGTTCGTTGCGATACGTGACCATCCCTGGCCCTGTTCCTTTGATCTTGCGCACATGTCTGCGCGCGGCAACATCAACCTCGACCCGCCCGCTTTCTCGCGCCGCGCTGTAATACGCAGCGAGCGATGCCGCCGCCTCGATGGTGTCGGTCGACGAATCGGCGTCCGATCCCAACCACCTAATGACCACATGCGATCCGGGAACACCACGAGCGTGCAACCACGTGTCATCGGGGCCAGCAATCTCAAACGTCACGGTTTCATTCTGAGCGCCGGAACGCCCTATATAAATTGCGTTGCCTCGTGAATCCAACAACGCCTTCGGGCGCTTCGGTAGCGGAGCGCTGCGCGGTTTTCGCCGGCTCGTTGATCCGGTAGTCCCCCGAGCGGCTTCCCATTCCGCAGTCAACGCCTCGATTTCTGGGTAGGTCTCAGCCTGCTGGATTTGAGTGAGGAGTTGATCAAGGTAGGCAAGTTCAGCCAGAGCCGCGTCGCGGAGCGCGGGGATTTGCTCACCAGCGCCTTGTGCCTTGCGGTAGCGTTCAAAGTATTCCTGCGCGTTTTCCTTCGCGGTAAGCGATGGATCAAGCGGTATGCGGGTACCGTCAGCGCCAAGTTCTGACTGACCTGGCTCAATTGCCCAGAGATAGGCATAGATCAGGTCGCCCCAGGCGCGCCACTGTTCGGCCGCCGCCGCCGCATCAGCTTGGACGTTCAGCGACTCAAGTTTCGCCTCAGCCTTCTTTCGCGCTTCGTTAACCCTGGCTGCGAGGCGTTCGCGGCGTTG
>CAVTUU010000004.1:0-638272 GCA_963737985.1 uncultured Chloroflexia bacterium
ACGTATTGCTTCTTCAGTCACTACTGTCAAAACATTGAAGAAATGCCACTGGAGTACCGCTCAGCCCACGAAGATAATTCCCCCGAACGACTCGTCGTCGATTACATTGCAAGCATGACCGACCGGTTCGCGGTCGAACTCTACCAGCAAATCTTCGTCCCGCGATATTGGTCAACTTGATCGCTAAGGACGAAAAGGCAAACGCCTCGGGAGCATTCATGGCGCGCGATGCCGTCGGAGAGGTCCGCGAACGCACCGACATCGTTGAACTGGTTTCGCAATACGTCCAGCTTAAAAAGACTGGCCGTAGTTTTAAAGGGTTATGTCCATTCCACCAAGAAAAGACCCCTTCATTTGTCGTTTTTCCAGATCTGGGAACTTCCATTGTTTTGGATGTGGCAAAGGTGGAGATGTTTTCACCTTCTACAAGGAGGTGGAGCACACCGATTTCAAAGAATCTCTGACTGAACTCGCCAAACGAGGTCGGCGTCCAACTTGAGTCAGTGCCTGTCGCGTCTCCCAGAGGTTGAATGCTCACCGGCAGCGCCTGATCGACCTGAATGAACTCGCAACTACCTATTTCGCGAACATCCTTCTCAACAGCCAAAGCGGAGCGCCGGGCCGCGAGCTTGCGGAACAACGAGGGCTCGACGAGCAAACAATTTCGAAGTTTCAGCTTGGTTTCGCTTCCGATTCGTGGGACGGATTGTTGGAAGATGTCTCGGCTCGCGGCACGGATTCTGAAATGGCGGCTGAAGCCGGGTTACTGCAAACACGTGACACTGGAGGTTACGACGACCGCTTCCGCAATCGATTTATGTTCCCGATTCGCGATCGTGATGGCAGAGTGGTCGGTTTCGGAGGACGTGCAATAGGTGATGGTCAACCAAAGTACTTAAACTCGCCGCAATCCTCGATTTTCGACAAGAGCTCACTCCTCTACGGACTCGATCTGGCAAGAGAAGAAATTCGCCGCCGAGATCAGGTCGTCATCGTCGAGGGATACATGGATGCCATCGCCGCCCATCAATTCGGGTACTCCAATGTGGTTGCAGCCATGGGGACTGCCGTGACTGAGTCGCAGACAGCGCTCGTCAAACGGCTTACAAAGCACATAGTGCTTGCGCTCGATGCCGACGCCGCCGGTCAACTCGCAACCGTTCGCGGACTCGAAACCATGCAAGGCGTTCTCGATCGCGAATCGGTTCCCGTGGCCGACGCCGCCGGTATTGTGCGCTTCGAGCAAAAGCTCAACGCTCAAATCTCGATCGTGCAACTCCCCGAAGGCAAGGACCCAGACGAACTTTTGCGAAAGTTTCCAGGCGATTGGGAGGGAGTCGTTGCGAAAGCGCGACCTTTCATCGATTTCTATATCGATGCGGTGGCCGGCCAGCTCGATGTCAATGACGCCCGTGCTAAGGCCGAAGCGTTATCTCGGATCGCGCCTGTGCTTCGCCAGGTTGGCGATCGCGTGATCCAGGCGCATTACGTGAGATTGCTTTCTACGGTCTTGCAATTAGATGAACGAGTGATCGTCTCGGAAATGCGTCGTTCAAGCCACCGAACGCAGGCAATTGCACCTACGGCGAGTGGTCCACAACGAACCCGTGTCGCTAACGAGGACTACTTGATGGCGATACTCCTCAAACATCGTGCAATTTGCGCCGACATACTGCCAATGATCCCGGAAGAAGACCTCATGGATGGTCGGAATCGGGAGCTTCTCAGAGTACTCCGAGATGATTCCATAGCTGATCTCGATGCAGAACAAATTTTGGCCGGATTAGAGGACGAAATCGCGGATCATGGGGAGCGGTTACTTGAATTAGTAGGTGACAAGCCGGCTGAGCTTCCTGGAAGGATCCGATTAGAGGCGCACCAGGCGCTCGATTCTCTTGGTAAGGAACGATACAACTTCTTGATGCGGCAACTTCAATCTTCGATTCAAGTTGCACAGCAAGAACATGATCAGCCAACGATTGATGAACTGAAGTCTCAGATAGGTCTACTTGCGGAACGGCACCAGCGATACTATCCGCCGCCAAGCCCCTACTTTCGCGACAGCCGCGACAATCTTTCGCGGTCCACTGGCCGTTACTAATGAACGCCCACGGCCTGGAGTATCGCGTCCCGCAGATCATCGTCTTGTTCAGGCAAGACCGTTCGCAAGTCGATGATGACCTCTCCATTCTCTATTCGTCCGAAAACAGCGGGAGAGCCGGTGCGGAGTCGTTTTGCCAAATCGTCAGGTTTTGGAATCGGAATGGCGAGGGCGACGCTGGGTAATTCCTGCCCAGGTAGCGAACCACCACCAATCGTTGCCTGAACTGTTTTGGCCACGATCTCGATATTGGTGACCGCGAGCCTTTGCAAATGTAAATCGGCGCGACCCTGCAACGATTCGACGGTGGTTGAAATCATTTTCCAAACCGGGATTTTTTCAACTGCGTCGCCGTTAGCGTAGTGTCGAAGCGTCGCGGCGACTCCCGCTAAGCAGGTCTTGTCAGCTCGTACGGCTCTCGCAAGTGGATGCCGCTCGATGTTCGAGATCATCTTCCGTGTACCTGCAATGACTCCTGCTTGCGGTCCTCCGATTAACTTGTCGCCACTCGCAGTTACGATTGACACTCCTGCTTCTAGCGACTCAGAAATAGTCGGCTCTCGGCTCAATCCGAATTTCGACGTGTCAATCAGAGCACCACTTCCCAAATCTTCGATGACTGGGATATGTCGTGAGTCCGCAAGAAACGCAAGGTCTCGCACCGTGCAACCACGAGTGAAACCAGAAATCTTGAAATTGCTCGGATGGACTTTCAGGAGTGCGGCCGTGGTTTCATCAATTGCCTGATCGTAGTCACGGAGATATGTTCGATTCGTCGTCCCGACTTCTACGAGTTTCGCACCGCTTTGTTTCATTACGTCCGGGATGCGGAATCCGCCACCAATTTCGATTGCCTCACCTCGAGAGACGATGACACTTCCTCCGCTGGCGACCGCTGAGAGTACGAGTAGTACCGCGGCAGCATTATTGTTCACCACCATTGCCGATTCGGCGCCCGTCAATGCTCGAATCAACACCGAGATCTCACTCATTCGACCGCCCCGTTCATTCGTCTCCGGTTCGATTTCGAGCGGTACATATGAAGAAGCGGCTCTTGCCATCGCCGATGCGGTGTCGTCACTGACCGGTGTGCGACCCAAATTGGTGTGAATGATCACTCCAGTCGCATTGATGATCGGCCTCAGACGAACTACTTCAGCTCTCGAAATGTCGGCCTCGACCAGTTCCACTATTTCCTCGCGGCTCCGAGGATATCCTTCGGCGATCATTTTTCGCACCGAATCCAGCGATTCAGAAACTGCCCAGGTCAGAGCCGCTGCGCTTAGTCGAATCTCACCTCCTCTGTTGATTTTCTCGACCATGAACGAAACAGACGGAAGTGCAGCAAACGGCGAGTTGGATTGATCAGTTTGTTCATCAGACGTCTTGGTCAAGGTGACCTCGCTTCGCGATTTAAACCGTCGGAACGAACAAAGGGAGCGGCGGTGCCGCTCCCTTGCAACGAGGTCGGGGAGAGAGGATTTGAACCTCCGACCTCCGCGTCCCGAACGCTGCGCGCTAACCGGGCTGCGCTACTCCCCGCGATAGGCGGAGGATAGCACAGCCCTCGATTTTTGGGCAACGAACAATGGTTTTCGCCTCATTCCAAAAGCCGAACAAACTTTTCTCTGCCAATAGGAATGGAAAGTTCAGTCGCGTTGTGATCCGCGACAACGTCGGTATTGCTGTCAGTGCCACTGTCGATACGAAAATGGCTGTTGTTGCGGCAGACATTGTTCTTTCGATTGAACGTGATTTTTTGGTGTACGTACATAGAATTGACGAAAATTATTCCGTGTGTCCAATTGTTTGACCTGAGATCTGCCGCCAGACGTAGTTCTATGCTAGGATCAGTCCGAAAATCGACGATGGTGTTGCCCGCGTAGCTCAGTGGATAGAGCGCCACCGTCCTAAGGTGGGCGCCGGGGGTTCGAGTCCCTCCGCGGGCACCGGTCAATCGGTCCTTTCGAGGTGACGGCTACGTCACTGGACCGCTGGCCCCCCTCTTTCGGCCGCGATCCCCTGCGGCGAGAAATCTTCAAGTGGGAGGTGGATTCGGTGGAGCTCCAAATTCGGGGCAATGACATCGCCATCACCAGTGGACTTCGGGACTTCGCAAACGAGCGCATTGAAAAGTTGGACCACTTGCTCGGCAGAGTGGCAGACGCGAAGCTTGAGCTTCGCAAGCGCCACAACCGGAGCGGCGGCGATATGACGTCGGCGCAACTGACGGTGCAGACTGGTTCTCGGGTGCTTCGATCCGAGGAAGAAGCGCACGATCCCGGGAGAGCGATTGATCTAGTAATCGAAAAGATGGAGACGCAGGTTCGGCGATTCCACAACAAGCAGAGCAAGAAGAAAGTTGTTCGCGCCGAGGCAGTGATCTCAAACGGCGCCGGTATTGAAGACGATCTGCTCGGCACGTCTGAATCCGATGAGGACGAAAGCGATCTCGAACAGAAGATTGTCAGAACGAAGCGCTTCGCGATGAAACCCATGTTGCCCGCAGAAGCCGTCGAACAAATGGAGCTATTAGGCCACGAGTTTTTCCTGTTCTTGAACGCTCAGGAAGCCCAACTAAACGTCATCTACCGCCGTCGAGATGGCAATTACGGGGTCATCGCTCCTGACGTCCCGTAGGCGCATGCCATCGAAAATGTAAGACAGTCGACGCCTCCTTTGCTATCATCCGGAAAGTCACTTCGAAACGTATCGTATTGGCGATGCGCGACGAAGTGTTTTCACGGATGTGCGCCATTGAGCGTCGTATTGAACGAATTGGTCGTGCGTACCATCGTGATTGAGAAAGGACCTCTCGTGGGCACAACTGATTACGTCGGACCAGCGGTCTTTGGTTATGAGACCGATGCTCTCCGGCGTGTTGCTTCGGTCAGCGTACACACTTCTCCCTTAGCCGCCCTCGGTGGCAAAGATGCCGGGGGTATGAACGTCTATATCCGCGAGCTTTCGTGTCAACTCGCTAACCTTGGACTTCCGGTCGATGTCTTTACTCGCAGAACAGATCCCAATACGCCCGAAACAATTGAAATCTGCGAAGGCGTAAATCTCGTCAACATTACAGCTGGCCCACCGGCTCCCGTCGACAAGAATGATCTCTTTCAGTATTTGCCTGAGTTTGCATCTCAAGCTGCTCTCTATTCGGTTAAACAAGGTGTTCGCTATGATGTCGTTCATGCGCACTATTGGCTATCAGGTTGGGCGGCTCAACTCCTAAAGCGATATTGGGATACCCCGTTTGTTCAGATGTTTCACACCACGGCCGAAATGAAGAATGCGGTCTCGCCTGTCCAATTTCAGGAAACGGCAAAACGCGTTCACACTGAACGCTTACTTGTCGATCTTTGCGACAGCTTGATTGCCGCGAATCCCGACGAGCGAGCGCACCTGATTTGGCATCAGCACTCGAAATCAAACAAAGTCTGCACGATTCCACCCGGCGTCGACTTAGATTTGTTTCAGCCCAAAGATCGAATCGAGTCCCGCCGCAAACTCGGAATTAGCGCCAAGGAGAAGGTCATTCTCTTTGTAGGTCGCATCGATCCCATCAAAGGAATCGATACGCTTCTCGACGCCGCGACGATCTTGGCAAACCACGTTGATCCACCGACCTTCATGATCATTGGCGGAGACCTCGACGAACAGAGCTCTCCGACCGGACCACTAGCTGACGTCGCGCGTTCCGCATCCGAGCGAGGAATAGCCAGTTCGTTCAAATTCTTGGGGTCTCAACCGCAGGACCAACTTCCGATATTTTATTCTGCGGCAGACGTCGTCGCCGTGCCTTCCTTGTATGAATCATTCGGGTTAGTCGCGGTCGAAGCAATGGCCTGCGGTACGCCGGTCATAGCGTCTCGCACTGGCGGTTTGCGCTTTACGGTCGAGGATGGTTTGAACGGATTCCTTGTACCGGTTGCCGACAGTCAGCGGCTGGCGAGAGCGCTTGGTCGTGTTTTGGGAGATGAGGGACTGCGCCGGCGGCTCTCAATCGGTGCAGTGAATAGCTCTCAACGATTTGCCTGGCCGAACGTCGCAACTTCGATACTGCGTGTCTATCAGCGACTCGCCGAAGGTTTCCGCGGTGACCTCTGCTGCGAAGACGAAATCTTCGCATAGGACTGTCGATCTTCAACCAAACGAAGCGCCCGGTCGATTTGACCGGGCGCCTCTTGTTGAACCAGATTCGGATTACGAGATCGATGCGACGGCGTTCCTAAAGATCCAAAGAAATTCTCGGATCTGCTGCTCAGTGACAATCAGCGGCGGAATGACCCGCACGACCTGGTCGAATGTTCCGCAGTTCAGTAAAAGCACATGGTTATCAAGGCACGACTTGATCACTGAGGCCACTGCCGCCGGATTCGGCGATCCATCCGAATTCACAAACTCGGCCGCGACCATCAATCCAAGTCCCCGGACATCGCCGATTACTGGGAAGTCGGCCTGTATGGATCGGAGACCGTCCATCAGAATCTGCCCCATTTGCGCCGAATTCTCGACAAGTCCCTCGTCGCGTATCACTTTCAATGTGGCAACGGCTGCCGCGGTGCCGACCGCATTGCCGCCGTAGGTGCCGCCATGGGCGCCGGGCGCCCATTTGTCCATGATTACCTTGTCGGATACCACCGCGCTAACAGGCATTCCGGACGCGATCCCCTTGGCAACCGTGACGATGTCTGGAACCACATCGTAATGCTCAAAGCCCCACATCTTGCCAGTCCGGCCGATTCCAGTTTGGATCTCGTCCATGATCAGCAAAATGCCGTGCTTATCGCAAAGTTCGCGGACCATCTGGACCCATCGGGCTGTTGGAAAGAGATATCCACCTTCGCCCGCGACCGATTCCATCAGGATCGCCGCGACATCGTCCGGCATCACCATGGTCTCAAACAGATATTCCAGCTCATGGAAATACGCAAGATCTGCGTCTTCAGCAGCACCCTTGTAGGGATTGCGGAAGAGATAGGGATATGGCGCATAGTAGATGCCGGCAAGCAATGGCTCATAATGTCCGCGCACTTTGGCCCGTGACGAGGTCACGGACATCGCAGCGTGCGTTCGACCGTGAAACGCACCGCGAAACGCAATCACCGCCGGCCGGTGAGTTGCGATTTTGGCCAACTTGATCGCGCCTTCGACTGCTTCGGCGCCGCTATTTGCCCAAAACACTTGATTGAGCGGAGCTGGCATGGTCGCGGTCAACGCGACCGCAGCCTTCATCATCGGCTCGTGAGCGAGAATGTTTTGCTGCGCATGAATAATCTTGGCAGCTTGCTCTTGGATTGCCCGCACAACTACTGGGTGGGAGTGACCGGTATTGGTCACCGCAATTCCAGATGTGAAGTCCATATAGCGCTGGCCATCGAGGTCCCAGACGTAAATTCCCTCACCGCGGTCAACGATGACAGGCGAATATCGACCTACGACTCGGGGAATGAGTTGCTTGGGATCAAGAGCGATTTCTTGCGCAACCATGTGCACACCTCAGGCAAAATGTCGAAGGCGAATCGTATGAAACTTGATAGTTAGCTCGCTGCCTTTTTTTCTTTTTCCTTTTGTTGCTTGTAAAACTTTTTGGTTTTTGGCACGGGCTTCGCGTCTTCTTGCGCTTGCCGTTCTCGAAAAGCGGCGCTAGCCGTTTCTAATTCTTCTTCCAGTCCTACGAAATCGTTGTAGACGCGAACGTTGGAATTCGCGGCCGGCGTCCGCATCAACATCCGTACCAATTGGACGAGCGAATTCGCGTTCGCTGGAGCCGCGGCGGGCAGGGCAGCGCGTTTCATAATGGCGTCGACGCAGTCGAGCGTCTCTTGGTCAGCGCCTCGGTCGTCCAGGCGCTCGCGAATCGTTTGAAGACCTTCAAGCACATTCACGGGCGCATCTCCACTGATCGATTTACACAGACTTTCCGCATGGCCCGAGTATAGCATTCGGGGCTCTCAAGAGACGCGTCCGAGACCCATTTTTACCGCTCCTTTTGCCCATTCCGTGGTAAATTCGTTTGAGGTTGCCAGGGGTGCGCGGCGCGCTGAGAGGTTGACAAAAGTGTCACCAACCCTCCGAACCTGATCCGGGTTATACCGGCGAAGGGACGGCAACATCCTGGAAACAGGATCGCGAATCGCGCCGGCGACCTAACGTCGTTGGCGTTTTTTGTGTCCTTTTCCGGAAAGCACCGCAATGACCGAACTGTTTCTTTCCAATCACATTCCTAAGGCCATGACGATTGCAGGATCCGACTCCGGCGCAGGGGCCGGTATCCAGGCCGATCTCAAAACGTTCGCCGCGCATGGTGTCTACGGCACCTCAGTGGTGACCGCCATTACCGCGCAAAACACTCGCGCAGTGTTGGCAGTCGCCGAAGTCCCGGAAGAAGTCGTAGCACCTCAGATTGATGCGGTCCTCGAGGATATCGGAACGGATGCAACGAAGACCGGAATGCTTTCAAGCCGCGCAATCATTGAAACAGTGGTCGATCGGATTGAAGCGTGGGGAGTTGACAAACTCGTCGTCGATCCAGTGATGGTCGCGAAGAGCGGAGATCGACTGCTTCAGGTCGACGCCATCGCCGCGCTTCGTGATCGCCTTCTCCCATTGGCGCTTGTGACTACGCCAAATATTCCAGAAGCCGAAGTATTGAGTGGGCGGACGATCACTGACGCCAAACAGTTGAAAGAAGCAGCGAAAGCGATCGCATCGTTTGGTCCGCGGTTCGTGGTCATCAAGGGCGGACACCGCGACGATTCGCCGATTGACTTGCTTTTCGATGGAATGTACTTCCTCGAATTTGCGAGCGAGCGAGTTCAGACAGCAAACACACACGGAACTGGCTGCACCTATTCGGCGGCGATCACCGCGCAACTGGCACGAGGAATTGAACCGATCGAAGCAGTCAACGAAGCCAAGCGATTCGTGACCGAGGCGTTGCGCGCGAGTTACAGCGTTGGTGACGGCCATTCTCCGGTCAATCACTTCTTCGGCATCACAAAGCAACCGATTTTGGATGCCGCCCTGGAGGGTTGTTAAATGAAAATCGACGATCGATTAACTATTGCTGGAAAAGACTTCAGCAGCCGTCTCATGGTTGGAACCGGCAAATACCGCAATAGTCAAGAAATGATCGCCGCATTCGAAGCGTCGAACGCGGAGATCATCACCGTCGCTCTTCGCCGAATTGACTTCGACGATCCCGCGAGCAGGTCTGTGTTGGACGATGTCGACTGGCGGCGATATACGATTTTGCCAAACACCGCGGGCTGCAAGACGGCAGATGAAGCAATCCGAGTGGCACGAATGGCTCGGGCTATGGAGCTCTCGAACTGGATCAAGCTCGAAGTAATTCCAGATCCAAAATATCTGCTGCCGGATCCGATCGGCACACTTGAAGCGGCGAAAACACTATTGGATGAGGGTTTCGTGGTGCTCCCGTATATCGGTGCTGATCCGATCCTCGCAATGCGATTGCAAGAGATGGGTACGGCAACGGTAATGCCGCTCGGTTCGCCGATCGGCTCAGGTCAAGGAATCCTCAATATCGAAGCAATCAAGATCATCATTGAGCATGCGACAGTGCCGGTAGTTGTCGATGCGGGAATTGGCGTTCCGTCTGACGCCGCCCAAGCCATGGAAGCAGGCGCGGACGCGGTGCTCGTCAATACAGCGATCGCATTGGCAGATGATCCCGCACTAATGGCCGAAGCAATCGCCGAAGGAGTGATTGCTGGTCGCAAATCCTTCCAGGCGGGAAGAATTCCGCGAAAAGCCTATGCTTCGGCGAGTAGCCCAATCACGAATATCGTCGGTGCGACCGCAACAACATGAGCGAAATCCGAGACAACCTTGCTCAGCGTTTGGCTGTCTATCTCGTTGCGGACCCCGAACAAACACAGCGCGCGCTCCTGAATGACATTTCAGCCGCACTGTGCGGCGGTGCAACCGCAGTTCAGCTCAGGGCGAAACGTCTGTCAGATCGCGAAACCGTTCAGCTTGCACTCGCGGTACGGGACGTAACATCCAATGCAGGAGCGCTCTTCTTGCTCAACGATCGTCTCGATTTAGCGCTTGCCTCTGGCGCCGATGGAGTGCACTTAGGAGTCGACGACTTGCCGCTGTCCATCGCCCGGCACATAGCGCCTTCGAGCTTCATCCTTGGTTACTCACCCGAAACAGACGAGCAAACGGCAAGCGCCCGCGACAATGGCGCCAATTACCTTGGTGTTGGTCCGATTTTTTCAACCAGTTCGAAGTCCGATGCGGGTGAACCCATTGGACTCGAAACGCTTCGTCGTCGAGTCGCACTTGCAGGAGTTCCCGTGATCGGAATCGGCGGTATTTCTTCGAGGAACGCGTCCCTCGTGATTGAGGCAGGAGCGGTCGGAGTTGCGGTCGTCAGTGCGATTCTCCGCGCAGACAACCCGAAAACTGCAACGGAACGACTCGCAGAAGCGGTTAGAAGTGAACTCACAGAAGACTAGCGTTGTGATGAATCAAAAGCCGGGACTCATGCTGGTCACCGACCGAGCGCGCTCGCGTTTGACGTTGCCGGATCTTGTTCGAGCTGCAGTCGCCGGCGGAGTGAACGCTATTCAAGTTCGCGAGCGCGATCTGACGTTTGATGAGCTGCGGACGTTAACTGCCGAGATCGTCGACACGGTCGACCGCAAAGCGTGGGTAGTTGTCAATAGCAATCTAGATGTTGCCAAGAGTCTTGGCATCGGAATTCATCTGGCAGAGAACGGGCCATCCATCATAGATGCTCGGACCATCCTTGGGGGCGAAGTCATCGTCGGCAAGTCGGTGCACAGTTTGGAAGCGGCGAAGGAGGCAAACGGAGCTGACTACTTAATCGCCGGTCACCTCTTTCCGACGGTCTCCAAGCCTGGCCTGGCGCCCATGGAATTAGACACATTCGCGAAGATAGCTGACTCAGTCACGTGCCCAGTACTTGCGATCGGCGGGATCACGGCGGCGACCGTTCGACCGGTGTTGAACGCAGGAGCGGCTGGAGTCGCGGTGATTGGAGCTATTTCAGACGCTTCTGACCCTAGAGCGGCCGCCGCGGAAATTCGAGCCTCGCTCGACAATTACTTGAAGGCATTGGAGGACAACGAAACGTTGGAAATAACGGTGACCGTTAATGGAAAACAAGCGACAATTCCTGAAGGATTGTCAGTCTCAGAATTTCTTGCCTCTCGTGATCTTCACGAGCGACTCGTCGTCGTCGAGTTCAACGGCGAAATACTCAAACGAGCAAAGTACCCTTCAACACGCATCGCCGCTGGCGATCAGATCGAAATCGTCCATTTCGTCGGTGGAGGCTAGATCGAGTTCATCTTGAGGAAACCAACGACACTTCGCAAGATCGACTCTATGTTCTTGGATGAAAGGAACGCCTTCGTCGAGCAACAGTCCTTTCATGACGTCAGGATGGCCCCACATCCAGCCGCCGGTCAAATCTCCGTCGCGATTGACCACGCGATGACACGGTAATTCGTTGTCAGCAGGCAGACCATGCATGACCCATCCCACTCGTCGCGCGTTTCGTGGAGCGCCGATTGCTTGCGCAATGTCACCGTAGGTTGTCACCTTTCCGTACGGAATAGCCGCAACCGCTTGGCGCACAAGTTCCGCGAAGTTTGCGGTCGTGAAATATTTTCCACTCGAGTCCGTCATGTTGCCTCAGCTTTAGAGATCTCCATAAACTTAACACTGGAAACCATGATCGTCCCGCAATCGTAAGCCGACAAGAGGGGTTTACTTCGTCCGTTCGGACAGTCTCTCCGCTCAATTCTGTATACTCAATATCGCGGCGGAATCGCTTTTCGGACTCACCAGGGGGTGGCGCCGAGGATGACGCGGCCACCTGAGGTTAATAGGTATGCGTTCAGTACTGACAAAGATTTTTGGAGACACAAACGAGAAGGCGCTCAAGCCGACGTTTCCAATCGTAGAAGACATCAATCAGCTTGAGCCTTCGATGGAGACGCTTTCGGAAGACGAGCTGAAATCACTCGCGACCGAGTTCCGGCAACGTCATGAAGACGGTGAATCGCTTGACGACCTCCTTCCCGAAACATTCGCGGCCACCCGTGAGGCAACCAAACGAAGGCTCGGCAAGCGACACTACGATGTGCAGCTCATGGGCGGCATTGTTCTCCACCAGGGCAAGATCGCCGAGATGCGAACCGGCGAAGGGAAAACGCAAACCGCTGTTTTAGCGGTCGCACTTAACGCGATCACCGGACGCGGTGTTCACGTCGTAACCGTCAATGATTATCTCGCCAAGCGCGACGCCCGCTGGATGGGCCAAATCTACGATGCGCTCGGTTTTTCGGTTGGATGCATCCAACACGAGGAAGCGTTCATCTACGATCCCACATGGGAACCGGGCGAAGAAGGCGGACATGAGCACTTACGTCCAATCCCGCGCAAAGAAGCCTATGCGGCCGACATCACCTATGGCACGAACAACGAATTTGGCTTCGATTACCTCCGCGACAACATGGTGGTATCTGCAGAGCAATGCGTCCAGCGCGAACTTGTATACGCCATAGTCGACGAGGTCGACAACATCCTGATCGACGAAGCTCGAACCCCACTGATCATATCCGGGCAAGCCGAACGTTCGACCGATCGCTACTACCAATTTGCACAAATCGCGAAACAACTACGAACAAACCGGGACTTCGAGATCGATCTCAAGAGCAAAACGGCATCTCTAACTGAGCCCGGCATCGATCGCGTCGAGAGTTTGCTCCAGATCCCCGAGGGCGAGAGCCTTTACGACGAGCGCTATATCGAGCTCACGCACTACCTCGAAAACGCGCTCAAAGCTGAAGCAATTTTCCATCGAGACAAAGACTACATCGTTCGAGACGGCGAAATCATCATCGTCGATGAATTCACCGGCCGCATGATGCCCGGTAGACGATGGAGCGAAGGCCTTCATCAAGCGATCGAAGCGAAGGAAAACGTTCGCGTTCGCCGGCAAAACGTGACAATGGCCACGATCACTTTCCAGAACTACTTCCGTATGTACGACAAGCTCGCCGGGATGACAGGCACGGCTAAAACCGAGGCCGAGGAATTCCTCCGGATCTATAACCTCGATGTGGTCAGCATTCCGACAAATCGCCCGATGGTGCGCACAGACTCTCCTGATCTCGTCTTCAAGAATGAGCGCGGAAAGTTCGACGCGGTGGTTGAAGAAATTGCTCAAATGCAATCTGAAGGTCGACCCGTCCTTGTCGGCACAACCTCGATCGAGAAATCGGAGCATCTCGCCGAATTGCTTCGCCGGCGAGGCGTCGACCATGATGTTTTGAATGCCAAACAGCACGAACGTGAAGCCTCGATAGTGGCGGAGGCCGGACAGCCAGGTACGGTGACCATCGCGACCAACATGGCCGGTCGCGGAACCGATATCGAACTTGGTCCCGGAGTCGCCGACAAAGGCGGTCTCCACATCATCGGAACTGAACGCCACGAAGCTCGACGGATCGATAACCAACTTCGCGGTCGCGCCGGGCGCCAAGGCGATCCTGGTTCTTCGCGGTTCTACGTATCACTCGAAGACGAGCTTATGCGCCGCTTTGGCTCAGAGCGAATCGCCGGTCTCATGGAACGCCTCGGTATGGAAGAGAACGTTCCAATCGAGCACCGCGTTATTTCGAAGTCGATCGAAAGTGCCCAGACGAAGGTCGAAGGTCATAACTTCGATCTCCGAAAACACGTCGTCCAATATGACGATGTCATGAACCGGCACCGTGAAGTGATCTACGCCGATCGACGCCAAATTGTCGCCGGCGAGGACATGCACGAAAAAATGGCCGACATGATCGAGGCCGAAATCGAGACGACCGTTGATCGATTCATGCCCGAACGTGGCGAAGAGATCGACTTCAACGGCATCGTGTCGACGTACGTGGCGCTGATTCCAAACGGACACATTTCAGTTGAGGACATCGAAGGTCTTTCTCGCGATGACATCGTAACGGTTCTCGTCGAAGACGCGATGCAGGCCTATGAAGAAGTCGAAGCCAAATTTGGCTCGGAAGTCATGCGAACCGTCGAGCGGCACATCATGCTGGCGGTAATTGATCGTCTTTGGGTCGAGCATCTGACCGCGATGGACGATCTTCGAGAAGGCGTCGGATTACAGGCATATGGTCAGAAAGATCCCTTGGTCGTTTACAAGACTGAGGGGTACGAGATGTTTCAAGCGCTACTCGTACACATCCAGCATGACGTTGTACACACGATTTACCGCGTTCAGCCGGTCGTCGCCCAACAACCAGTCCGCACTCGAGTGACCGAAGAAGCGATGCTAAATCGCGGTGAGGAAACCGGTAATCAACCGGCGCGAAAGCGAAAGATCGGCGCGAACGATCCCTGCTGGTGCGGCAGCGGCAAGAAATACAAGCGTTGCCACGGGGCTCCTGTATCAAGGGCGATTAGCTAACATCTGCCAATCAATTCAGATACTGGAGTTGGCCGCGAGCAAAAGCTCGCGGCCAAACGCTATCAAGCGTCGTTTAGGCAGCTTCGGTGAACTTCGCCGGCTGTTCATTCCTCATATCGACGACCGAGTCTTTGACTACATGCAGCGCATCATTGGCGAACTTCAATACTTGGTCCCGGCGCTTCTTGTCCAAGAACGCAAAGTAAACTACCGCGGAAGCGGCTCCCACCCAGAAGACTAATGCGCCCGTGTCTTTGGTCGTATCGACAGTTGTCGTGGCGGCGTGCTTCGATGCGGACTTCGCGCGTCCCGCAACTTCGGATGCACGATCAGCGACAACAGCCGATGCGTCCGAGGCCTTACGTGTTCCGACTTCTTTTGCGTCCTGCGCACGCTTTGATGCTTCGCTCCGCGCTTCAATTGCCCGTTTTGTCGCTTCGTCTCGGACTTCTGCCGCCCGCTTAATCGCTTCGTCTTTTAGGTGTGCAGCTTGGGATGCGTAGTCATGCCCAGCAGTGTCAGCCACCGAATTCGCGCGCTCGCGGCCCGTTTCCCAAAGCTCCACCGCCAACGCAGCCGCTTGCAACGCGACATCACGTAAGGTCGGGATGACTTCGTCCGCTACTTTGTGTTGGAGGTCCGCGACTGGTTCGTGAATGTCTGGTCTTGACGCGAGTTGATCCTTACTCGCTTCTGTTATCGATTGGGTCAATCCTTTCGCACGGTCGGCGCCTGCGGCCGCTGTCTCGGCGGCTTGACTGGCGATAGTTTGTGCAACCGATGATGCCTGTTCACCAATTCTATGCACGGTCGAAGTCACGTGATTTGAGTTTTTCTTTCTCATGGCATTGCCCCTTTCTCTACCTGACATTCGCAGGACGCGTACCAATCTCAAGGACTTTTACGCAACATGTGGGCAAGAATTTCAGGAAACGCGCCCTAGGAGTCCATTGAGTCGCGAACGAATTGACTCCAAACGCAGGACATGATGGACGGTGTAAGATCGCTTGTCCCTGCCGTTAGTGCATCCGTATACTCTTTCAAATGATGAGGATACACCCGACCGGCCAACAAGTTGATGTCGTCGTCGTTGGCGCCGGACACGCGGGATGCGAGGCGGCGCTGGCTGCTGCCCGCGCAGGTTGCCCGACCCTTGTTGTCACCCCGAACCTCGACCGCGTCGGCTACATGCCCTGCAATCCATCAATTGGCGGACCAGGAAAGAGTCATCTTGTCGCGGAAGTAGATGCCCTTGGAGGCGAGATGGCGCGAGCGGCTGATCGTGCCGCCCTTCAGGTTCGAATTCTCAACACGAGCAAAGGCCCAGCGGTTCAAGCTGTTCGCGCACAAGAAGACAAAGTCCTCTACTCGCTCGCGATGAAAGAAGCGCTCGAGCGCCAGGATCGACTCACGCTCACTCAAGACGAAGTATTGGAAGTTGTCCTGGAACCAGGAGGGGAACGCCCCAGAGTCGTCGGAGTTATGACCCGCGCGAGAGGTTTGGTTGACGCTAAGGCCGTGGTCATTACGGCAGGCACGTTCTTACGCGGCGCCTTGATCGCTGGTGAAAGTAGGACTTCCGGTGCACGGGCGGGTGATCATGCTGACGCGGCGCTCGCGAGCTCGCTTTCAGATGTTGGCTTCCTTCTTCGGAGGTTGAAGACAGGAACTCCGCCGCGGATCGATGCCCGAACGGTCGATTTCTCATCGATCGAACGGCAAAACGGGAGCGAAGCACCTCTTTGGCTGAGCCGCGACGGCGCGGCCGGCCGCATTGAACCGCTATTGCTTCCTCCACTCGCAATCCATCGCATAGATTCGCAACCTGATGCATGGCGACCGCAGCTTCCATGCTATCGATTGGGAACGACTGATCAAACCCACGAACTAATTCGCGCCAATTTGCATCGCGCGCCAATGTTCAACGGCTCGATCGAGGGCGTCGGTCCACGTTATTGCCCTTCGATTGAAGACAAAGTCGCGCGGTTCACTGATAAACCTTCTCATCCCGTTTTCCTTGAACCGGAGGGTTGGCGGACGACGGAACTCTACGTTCAAGGGATGAGCACAAGTCTGCCGTTCGATGTACAGGACGCCGCACTGCGAACAATTCGTGGGCTCGAAGAAGCACGGGTGACTCGATATGGTTACGCCGTTGAGTATGACGCTGTCGATCCGTCCGAGTTGCAAACGACCATGGAATCAAGGCGAGTTGAAGGGCTATTTCTCGCGGGTCAGATCAACGGCACTTCTGGCTACGAGGAGGCAGCAGGGCAAGGAATTCTCGCCGGGCTTAATTCAGCCAATTTCGTGTTGAACAGACCGCAAGTCGTGCTCGGTCGGGACCAGGCATATATCGGCGTCATGGTTGACGATCTCTCAACGAAACCTTATGAAGAGCCGTACCGCATGCTGACATCGAGGGCTGAATATCGCCTGCATCTCCGACCTACCACTGCCGACGACCGATTAGCCAAGCTCGCCTTTGATCACGGACTGATATCCGCAGAACGGTTTCGCGAAGTTGAGCGGGAACGTGCCGAGCTGGTAGAGGCAGTGTCAAAGCTCGAGACTTGCCGCTTTACGCCAGCATCGACAGATGATGATTCGTTTCGCACAGCGGGATTGAACTCGATATCACGCCCACTCACAGCGGTCGAATTGATCAGAAGGCCGGGAGTCACCATCAACCAAATCATGCAAGCATCACGATTGCTCAACAAACCGCTAGTGCTTGATATCCCCGTGAATTTGCAATCCCGAGTAGAAGAAGAAGTGAAATACGGTGCATTTGTGGATCGCGAGCGCCGAGAGATCGCGAAACGCTCACAACTTGAGCATCGGTCACTACCGCCAACTATCGACTATGCTGACGTTAAAGGCTTACGATTTGAAGCGAAATTGAAACTTAGTCAGCATCGGCCACAAACGTTTGGACAGGCCAGCCGGCTTTCCGGGGTTACCCCGGCCGACGTCGCTGCCTTGTTAATTTACGCAAACCGCGCGGAGGCAGTGGGTCTGTGAAGGTCCTCGTTATCTCGGATATCCATTCCAACCTTGTAGCACTCGAGACTGTTTTAGCAACTTGCGGCGAGTTCGACTCGATTTGGAACATCGGCGACACGATCGGTTATGGTCCAAAACCTCGCGAGTGCATCGACAAAATGCTCGAACTCGACGCCGATCCAGTGCTGGTCGGAAACCATGATCTCGCTTGCATCGGTGAGATCGATCTCAGCGAATTCAACCCGGTCGCCCAAATCGCATCGCGTTGGACATCTCTACAACTTGGAATGGACCACCGCGCCTATCTTCAAGAACTGCCCGCGATGACGGATGCCGAGGGTTATACGCTCGCACACGGAAGCCCTCGCTCGCCGATTTGGGAGTACGTAACGAACGCAACTGTGGCGACCGAAAATTTTGGCTGGTTTGATACTCGGGTCTGCCTCATTGGACATACGCACGTCGCGATGTTCGCGAAACTCTCTGACGAGTGCGAGACAGCCGAAATCATGCCGCTTCGCGATGGCGCCGTCCTCGATCTAAATGAGAATAGGTTCCTAGTCAATCCGGGAAGCGTCGGCCAACCTCGCGACCGCGACCCAAGAGCGGCGTACGCCCTCCTCGATCTTCAAACCGGCACGTTGACCGCGCATAGAGTCGAATACAATATCGAAGCAACTCAGCGACAGATGGCAAGCGCAAACTTGCCGGACGTGCTGATCGGTAGATTGGCGCACGGCGTCTAGAATCCGCTGGTTCGCTTCGAGGTGAGTACCGCTATCATGGCTGCACGTTTCGAGCGCTTGCTTGTCCCGGTCGACGGAACCGCGGGAGACGAACGATCGCTTGAAATCGTTGGTAGTTTGATTCACAAGGATCCTGTCCACATCACGATCGTACATGTGATCGAAGTTCGTCAGTCGATGCCGCTCGACGCGGAACTCCCAAGCGAGATTGAAAAAGGGGAAGCTATTTTGCAGCGCGCGGAACAAATCGCGCTGAAGCGGCATGGGAGTCGAAGCGATCAAGTTCTTGCTGAACTTCTTCAGGCCCGGAACGCGGGCGCCGCGATCGTAGACGAGGCGGTGGAGCGCAGGGCGGACGCGATCGTAATGGCGATACGAAACCACAGTCGTCACGGTAAGATCACCCTCGGTGAGACGGTCAGCTACGTGTTGAAAAACGCTTCTTGTGAAGTCATTGCCGTGCGTCTTCCGCCCGGTCCTCTTCGAGCGAATGGAGCCGGTGCTCAATGAAGATCGTGATCATGGGCTGCGGACGGGTTGGAGCGAGAGTTTCATCGATTCTTGATCACAACGGACACGACGTTAGTATCATCGACGTTGACTCGCGAGCATTTCGCCGGCTCGCCGCTGATTTCAAGGGCGTAACGATCATCGGAACGGGAATCGATGAGGACGTTTTGCGATCGGCCGGTATAGAGCAGGCATCCGCATTCGTCGCTGTGACAAATGGGGACAATCGCAACATCATGGCCGCACAGGTCGCGCGGCTCATTTTCAACGTCCCGGAAGTAGTCGTACGGATCTATGATCCGGTGCGCGAGGACACCTATCGGCGACTCGGTTTAACCACTGTTTGTCCTACCACAACAATTTCAGCCCTCATTCTTGACCAGGTGATTGGGGCTGGCGATCAGCTTTCGCCGCGCCGGGGATCGGAAGGGTAAGCGATGTACATCATCGTCGTTGGCGGCGGCAAAATTGGTTATTATCTAACGAAGACCCTCCTGAGCGAGGGATATGAGGTACTTCTCATCGAAAGGCAGCCAGAAAAGGCCGAGATCATTTCCGAGCATTTCGGATCGATGGTGCTGGCCGGAGACGGCGCGGAAGCGGCGACTCTTGCCACTGCGGGCGCGGCCCGCGCCAACGTTGTCATCGCGGTAACTGGAGAGGATGAAGACAATCTCGTCGTTTGCCAGGTCGCGAAGCAAAAGTTTCATGTCGAGCGCACGATCGCTCGTGTGAACAATCCGAAAAACGAGCAACTTTTTCGCATGCTTGGTATCGACGTCACGGTCAGCCAGACCAACTACATTCTCCATCTCATCGAGCAATCGATTCCCGACCACGCGTTTGTCCACCTGCTTAGTCTAAAGCATGCCGATTTCGCGATTGTCGATGTGAAGCTCGGAGACGATTCTCCGAGCGTCCACAAAACAATTGGCGAGATCGAACTGCCCAAGGACTGCATTATTGCGGCGATCTCGCGAGGCCCTCAACTCGTCATTCCTACTTCCCAAGTCGAGCTCTTGCCAGATGACGACGTAATCGCAATTGCACACCGGGATGAAGAAGAAGAGCTCAAGGCTCTCCTGGTCGGCTAGATAGAGACGAGAAATGGAAACGAGCGCCTAGTTGGGCGCTCGTTTCCATTTTCGATCGATGGCGAACCGTTACGGATAAATTCCGCGGAGCCTCGTGAATTCCGCTACCCTGGATATCGCCCTCGCGAGAGCCGCCGTTCGCATATGGACGTCAAATTTTCTGGAGGTTTCATAAACTGCATGGAATGACGAGCTCATGATCTGCTGCAATCGTTCATTCACCTGAGCTTCTGTCCAGGGAAATGCCTGGAGAGCTTGCACCCACTCGAAGTAGGAAACCGTCACGCCTCCGGCATTTGCGAAGATGTCTGGGAGAAGGAAGATTCCGCGATCGCGAAGAATCACGTCCGCTTCTGGCGAAGTAGGTCCGTTGGCCGCTTCCGCGACGATCTGCGCTGTGATCTGCGGCGCGTTATGAGCTCCGATCTGATTTTCCATCGCTGCTGGGATCAGAATGTCGCAGTCGAGGACGAGGAGTTCTTCGTTCGTGATGTTGTCAGCGTTTGGATAATCGACTACCGAGCCCGTTCGGTGTTTGTGCGCTTCAACGTCGGCAAGATCGAGCCCGTTACGGTTGACAATCCCGCCTCTACTATCGCTGACGGCAATCACCTTCGAATCGAGGCCTGCCATTATCCTCGCGGCGACCGATCCAGCATTGCCAAAACCTTGGACGACCGTGCGGCTTCCTTCGATTGAAATGCTGAGCTCTTTTGCGGCCTCGACAATAGCGAAAACGCAGCCCCGACCCGTAGCCTCACTTCGTCCCTCCGAGCCGCCTAACGCCAATGGCTTGCCGGTAGTGACACCCGGCACCGAGTAGCCAATGTTCATGGAATAGGTATCCATCAACCAGGCCATCACTTGCGGGTTCGTGTTGACATCTGGAGCAGGAATATCTTTATTCGGCCCGATGAGGACCGAAATCTCTGCGGCATAACGGCGGGTGAGATTTTGAAGTTCACTCTGAGAGAGGAGCTTCGGATTGACAGTGACCCCGCCCTTGGCGCCGCCAAATGGCAGCCCGACGACCGCGCATTTCCACGTCATCCACATGGCGAGCGCCTTGACTTCGGAAAGGCTCACGCTCTTGTGATAGCGGATTCCACCTTTGGTCGGACCAGGTCCGGAATTGTGTTGTACGCGATAGCCTGTGAAAACTTGAACCGAACCGTCGTCCATCTCAACCGGAAAATTGACGATCAACTCTCGCTGGCAGTAGCTGAGAATTCGCCGCATGTCGTCTTCTAATCCAATGACATCGGCGGCGATGTTGAACTGCTCGACTGCGACGTCGAATAAATCTCGATGCGGCGCGGTTTCAAGTGCTTGCGTTCTTGTTTCAACGACCATTGAATTAGGTCCTCCAACCAATCCGCGATACTTCCTCGGATCGCGGTCTACCGCTTACCGGTCAATCCTGACCGGCGTTCGACTACTCAGCCCTGAGTGCTTCTTCCAACATCCTGCGCACGTCTTCGGGCTTCGCCCGACCACCCGTTTTGCGAATTGTCTCTCCAATGAGCCGGCCGATGGCAGCGGTCTTCCCATTCTGGTAGTCCTTGACGGCGTCGGGGAACGCGGCCATCGTCTCTTTTACTGCTACGGAAATTGCGTCAATATCGTTCAACGAAAGTAAGTTGAGGCGCGCCGCCGCTTGCCTCGGCATCTCGCCTTCTTTGAGTTGCGGCAGGAGCTCCCTGGCGGCGCGTCCCGAGATCTCGCCTTTCTCGACGGTGTCGACAAGATCGTGCAACTGGACCACTGTTATTGGCATTTGATCATCAGCCAGGCCTTTGGCGCGTTGTAGAGCGAAGAGATCGTTGACGATCCAGTTAGCAATAGTTCGTGAACGATCAGACGACGGATTGGTCCCTACGGCTTCTTCGTAGTAATCAGCGATTGAACGCTCATTGGTTAGGGTCGCTGCGTCGGCGCCGCTGATGCCATATTGAAAAGCGATTCGCTCGCGTCTCGCCGCGGGAAGTTCAGCCATGTTCGTTCGAATCTTTTCGACGAACTCTTCCGTGACGGCCAGAGGAGGCAAATCTGGCTCCGGAAAGTATCGGTAGTCGTGTGCGCGTTCTTTCGTGCGCTGCGATGCAGTGACACTTCGCGCTTCGACCCAACCGCGGGTCTCCTGGGGCACAGCTCCTCCACTCTCAAGCACCTCATGTTGTCGCTGCTCTTCAAAACGGAGGGCCCGTTCCACCGAACGGAACGAGTTCATGTTCTTGATCTCAACCTTTGAACCCACGATCGAGCCATCGGTCGTGCGGACCGAGATATTCGCGTCACAGCGGAACGCGCCCTCTTCCATATTTCCAGTCGACGCGCCGATGTACCTGAGAAGCTGCCGCAACGCGATCAGGTAATCACGAGCTTCTTCTGGCGAATGTAGATCGGGCTCGCCGACGATTTCCATGAGCGGCACACCCGATCGATTCAGGTCGACGAGGCTGATGTCCGTACCGTCAGTTCCGATACGATGGACGAGTCTACCTGTGTCTTCCTCGATATGAACGCGAGTGATTCCGGCCCGGTGAACTTCTCCCCCGGACTCGAATTCCAGAAATCCGCCAACACACAACGGCAGGTCGTATTGCGAGATCTGATAGCCCTTCGGCAAGTCGGGGTACACGTAGTTCTTGCGGTCCATTTCGAGAAATTGGGGATCGAACTTTGAAGCGCGAGACCGGTCCTGACGACGACGTCAATCGCGGCTCGGTTGATGACCGGCAAAGCACCGGGAAGACCTAGGCAGACGGGACAGACGTGAGTGTTTGGTCGTGCGTCTGCGTAAGCGGCGGAGCAACCGCAGTACATTTTGCTGCGGGTCAATAGCTGAGCGTGTACCTCAAGCCCAATGATTGTTTCAAATTCTGTCGCCGTTATCGCCGGCACGTGATTAACGCCTCCCTGTAGAGTTCGTTTAACACGATTAATCGCAAACCATGGTCCACCGAGTTCTCGCGGGAGTGTATCACGCGTACCTCGTCCGACCTATTCACCACTTAGCCACAAATTATAGGGAACAGAAGCCGAATCGCTCGCGGTCAGCGCCTGAAGCGTGTGGAGACCATGGTAAACTCACGCTTCGGGCGCGAACGATTCGCCGCTCGAAATCTCGCTCGCGAATCGATGTTCCGACGTGCGACGGAGGCAAGTACCGCACGATGGTCACGCGGACTGAACAGGCGGTGAAACTGGTCACCGGGAAGATCAACGGTCAGGACGTAACGGTTCCTGCGGGGACGACGATTCTCGAAGCCGCGCCGCATGGCCGGCATTGAGGTTCCCAATCTTTGTTATCAACCGCTTGCTCCGGCCCTGGGGTTCTTGCCGGATTTGCACGGTCGAGATTCTTGGTAAGCGCGGCGGTCTGATCGAGTCCTGCGCGACACCCTTGGCGAAGGCATGGAAGTGCTACGCACTCCGAACCGAGTGCGTCGATGCTCGCCAGTTCATCCTGCAGATGTATCTGATCGACCATGCGCTCGACTGCCCGACGTGCGACAAGTCGGGCGAATGTTATCTGCAGGACAACACTTACCTGCACAACGTCAACGCGAACCCTACCGCCGCCCGAAGATCGCACAGCCATACGTCCACTTCAGCGACCTCATCGACTACAAATGGGATCGCTGCATCATGTGCACTCGCTGCACCCGCGTCTGCGACGAGATGGTCGGCGTGATCGCGATCGAGTCGACTGGTCGCGGCTTGAAGCCAGCATCGGTCCCGCCTACGGGATGGATCTGCGGGACACGACCTGCACGAATTGCGGTATGTGCATCGCGGTCTGTCCGGTCGGCGCGCTGACCGATCGCCATTTCGCGCCATCATCCATGGGAACTCGACACGACCGAAACGATCTGCGGTTTCTGCGATGTCGGATGCACCCTCAATGTCGAGACAAACAAGGGGATCGTCCGGCGGGTGACCAATCTCTGGGAGCGGGGCGTCAACCACGGGCTACACCTGCGAGCAGGGCAAGTGGGGCCACGAGCAAATCCAGCACCCCGATCGCGTCTTTTACCCGCGTGTCAGAGAAGAGAATGGTCAACACTACGAGGTGACCTGGGCCGATGCGATCGACACGGTCGCTGAGACGCTCGCGCACTATCAGGGCGACCAATTCGCCGCGCTGGTTTCGCCGGACTCAACGAACGAAGAGGCGTATGCACCTTCAGCAGTTCACTCGCGCGGTCATGAACACGAACAACATCGACCGGGCAGCTGACGTCCGAACCAAGCGGCGGTCGAGCGGGCGGTTCGCGCGTCGCTCGGGCTCGATGTCGTCGAACACGAACAACATGCAGGAGTTGTTCACCGACGTGAAATGCGCCATGCTGGTCGGTCCGGACATCGGTCAAGACCGAGCCCGTCGCCTCGTATTGGTTCCACAATGCCCGACTCTACCGAGAAGATGAAGATGGTCGTCATCAGCCAGGAGGAGTATCCGCTGTGCCAAGCGCGGCGACCTTTGGCTGAAGCCGGAACCCGGGACGACCGCAGACGTTGTTCAACGGGATCGCGAACGCCAGATCGTGGATCTCGGTCTGGCGGCGGGCGAGTTTCTGGCAGGCCGGACTTCACAGCCTGGAAGACGTCGCTCGACGAAATATGACGCGCAATCGGTGGAGCAGCATCGGGCGTATCGGCTGAGGGAAGATCAGCAGGCTGCTATGCTTTTCGCAACCGGCGGCGCTGGTAGCGCGAGCGGACAACCCGAAGGCGGTTTCCCGCCCTCCCTAATCTACCAGACAATGGCGCACCAAGGCGCACCGGGCGTCGAGACGGATGACGGTGACCCAGCCGAGATCACAACGATTTGTGCGAACCTGGCGATCTTGACCGGGAATATCGGACGCGCTGGCGGTGGCGTGGCCTCTTTGAGTGGCCCAGCGAACTATCAGGGCGCAACCGATATGGGGGCTCATCCGGCGCACTTCCCAGGCGGTGAAGACGTCGAAGATGGAAGCGTGCGCCGGAGATTTGAGTCGGCGTGGCTACCACGCTGGGCCGGGCGGGCAAAGACTTCCAATGGGTTCTTGCCCCGTGCGACAGTTTCCCGCCAAGCGAGGACTAGGAGTTAGTGATCTTGCGGCCGCGATTGAGCGGGGACAGATCAAGGCGATGTACATCGACGGATCGATCGCTGGGCGATCGAGCGATATCGATCCTTCGTTGAGCAAGGCGCTCGCGAAACTCGATCTCCTCGTCGTGAGCGACTACTTCAACTCGACAATTGCACAGCACGCTGACATTGTCTTGCCAAAGGCAACATATCTCGAAAAAGATGGCACCTTCACCAGTCTCGACCGGACCATTCAGCGCGTACGCGCGGCAGTCCCGGCAATGGGCGAGTCGAAATCTCTGGTCGAAACAATCGCCCTTCTGAGCCAGCGAATGGGATATGGACTTGATCTTCAGCATCCGGCGCAGATCATGACGGAGATTGCGATTTTGGCACCGACCTACGGTGGCGTCACATATGCTCGGCTTGAGCGGGGCGGCTTGTCGGCGCCGGTCTCTTCATTCGTGGACCAAGGCGCGCCGATCCTTCAGGCGAACGGCGAAGGGCTTGTTAGCTTGAACCCGAAGCTTATCGCGGCGATGAACTGACACGAGCATGCAGGAACACATCTTGTTGCCGCATGAAAGGCATGATTGAATGTTCGATGAGATCAAGGGCTTTGCGGTTACGTTCAAGCGAATGTTTGCCCAACATCACGATTCAATACCCTGAAGAGAAGCGCGATATGGCCGCGAGATTTCGCGGGCTTCCATCGCTCCGCTCCGATCCCGACACTGGCGAGGCGCTTTGCGTAGCTTGCGGTTTGTGTGCGCGCATTTGCCCTACAACCTGCCTGGAAATGCACGTTATTCCTTCGGAAGAAGGCGACCGCGAACTCGGCGAGTTCATCCTGCGGTCGGGCCGCTGCATGTTCTGCGGACTGTGCGCTCAAGTCTGCCCGGTGGACGCAATCACGATGAGCGGCGAGTACGAGTTGTCTGTGCTCGATCGCGACGGGCTCGTTTACACGAAGACCGAGTTGGCGGCGATCGGCGCGCAGGCGCCGATCTGGTGGGAGGCGGGGACGGCTCCCGACAAACGCAGCCGGTGACGACCCTACTAACCAACCAAAGTAAGTTCGAGGTCGCTCTCGATGATTAGGGGAGGGCAGTTCCACATTGAGCATCCTGAGCGCAGCTAAGGATTTCTCTTAGTTTGGCGCGATTTGATGCATTAGAGAGGCGAGCAGATGGCAAAGAGTTATCCGATGTACCTCGCTGGCGAGTGGGTCGTAGCTCTGACGAGCAACTGGAATGACCAACCCATTCAATGACGAAATGGTCGGCACAACGTTTCATGCGTCACTGCCGAACAACTCGACAAGGCGATCGATGCAGCGGAGGCGGTCTTCCCGACATGCGGGCGATGCCAACGTACGACGCGGGTCAATCTTGCTCAAGGCGTTTGCCGAGAGGTTGAGAGCGCCGGGACGAGGTCGCGCGGATGATCTGCCTGGAAGCGGGCAAGCCGATCCGCGAAGCGGAGGTTGAGGCGGACGAGGTGTCTTCACAATCGAGACGGCGGCTGAGGAAGCGAAGCGGATCGAGGGCGAGGTGATCCCGCTCGATTTCCTTCCGTCGTCGAAAGGGCGGTTCGGGATCGTCCGGCGGTTCCCGATCGGTCCGATCGCGGGGATTTCTCCGTTCAATTTCCCGTTGAACCTGGCGTTGCACAAGGTGGCTCCCGCCCTTGCATCTGGGAATCCGATCGTGCTGAAGCCACCCTCCGCGATCCGCTGACGATGTTGCTGGTCGCGGAGATGCTTGACGAAGTCGGGGTGCCGAAGGGGCGGTCAGCGTATTGCCGATGAGCCGAGAAGTAGGTGACGTGCTGGTTGAGGACGAGCGGTTCAAGTTGCTCTCGTTCACTGGCTCGCCGGATGTCGGGTGGGACATGAAGCGGCGGGCGGGGATGAAGCGGGTCGTGCTGGAGCTGGGCGGCAACGCCGGGGTCGTGATCGACGAGGATGCCGATCTGGCGTTTCGCGGCGCAGCGGGTGCGGGATGGGCGCATTCGCCTACGCCGGGCAGGTTTGTATCTCGGTGCAACGGGTGTTTGTCCACGAGAAGGTCTACGACTGACTTCAAGGACCTGCTGATTGCCGAAACGAAGACAGATGAAGATCGGCGATCCGCTTGACCGGACCACCGACCTGGGGCCGATGATCGACGACAAGGCGGCGCAGCGGAGCAGAGGGTGGATCGACACGGCGGTGAAGGAGGGGGCGCGCGTGCTCACCGGCGGTGAAGTCGAAGGGCGCGTGCTTGCAACCGACGATCATTGAGAACGCCCAACCGCGGTCGTTTGTCTGTTCGCGGGAGGCGTTCGCCCCGCTGGTGACGATCTTCCCGGTGAAGAGTTTGCCAAGGCGGATCGAGGAGGTGAACAGGTCGATCTACGGGTTGCAGGCCGGGGTTTTCACAAACAATCTGGAGCGCGCGCTCTACGCCTTCGAGCAGATCGAAGCGGGCGGGGTGATCATGAACGACATCCCGACGTACCGGATCGATCACATGCCGTACGGCGGTGTGAAGGCGTCGGGGTTGAGCCGCGAGGGGTTAAGGTACGCAATCGAGGATATGACGGAGATGCGGTTGTTGGTGATCAATCGACTCGAAAGCCAACGCGTGACGAGCTAGCGGCTTGGCATCGCGGAGCTAGGCGGTCACTGTTCGCGAAGCCGACACTCGCTCGGCAATGCCGCGCAAGGTCGCCAGGTTTCGCGCGTCCTCTTCGTCGTTGTCCCCTTTGGGTGTTTCCAGGACGGCGGGCCGACCAGAAAGACGTTCGTCTCCGATCAGGTTTTCGAACGACGAGATTCCAAGTTCACCGTCGCCAATGTGCGTGTGGCGATCGACATGACTTCCGAGCGGCTTTTTCGCGTCATTGAGGTGGATTACCTTAAGTTTTTCCAAACCCACGACTGAATCGAACGCGCCCATCGTCGCGTTGTAACTATCGGCGTCGCGAATGTCATATCCCGCAACAAAGATATGGCATGTATCGAGACAGACACCGACCCTTGACTTATTGTCCACCTGATCGATCATCGCCGCGATCTCTTCGAACGTTCGACAAGTGTGCTTCCCTGTCCCGCCGTTGTTTCAAGAAGCAGCATCGATTTACCATCGGGTTGTTCGTCTAAGATTCGATTGATCGACTCAGCGACTCGCTGTATGCCGACATCAACTCCGTCGCCCATGTGCGCTCCCGGATGCGAAACTAAGTCCGGGATTTCGAGCTGGTCGCAACGATCAAGCTCGACCGCAAGCGCGAGTCGCGATTTCTCGCGTGCCGTTTCGTCCGGTGACGCAATGTTGATGAGATACGAATCGTGAGCGACCAGGTGCTTGATTCCCGTTGTAACGCGCTGCTGGTTCCACCGTTCAATCATCGCCGGATCGAGTGGCTTAGCTGCCCACTGATTCGCGTTCTTGGTAAATATCTGGCACGACGTCATCTGCAACGCCGACGCCTTGATAAGCGCCTGGTCGCAGCCGCCCGCGATCGACATGTGTGCACCAAATTCAAGCATCTATCGCTCCTGGCTCTCTCTAAACTTGCCTGCTCCGAGACTCGAACCGACGCAAAATGACTCATAGGTTAACGCGACACTGTGTGGTCGCTCAGGCGAGCGCTTTGGCGCGTTCGAGATCTTATTTCTCGGGTCTGCGGGGCACAATGAAATATAGCACGTTCGTTCTTCTGAGCGTTCGCAGGTCGTATGGGACCCGCAGATGCTGTGATACAAATCCTGACTCCGAAGAACATCGATGGCGGTCTGATGACACTTATGAAAGATCCTTTTGCGTGTGAGCGACCAACGGCGCGATATCTGATTCACCTGCCGTACCATATCTTTCGCTCGTAATTCCCGCTTACAACGAAGCTAAAAATCTTCCAGGGACTTTGCAATCCGCATGGTCCTATCTTTCTTCGCGTAGCTACGCATCCAGCTGTTGGTCGTCGATGACGGAAGCGAAGACGTGACGTCAGATGTCGTTCGTCTTTTTGCTGAAACTCATCCCAACGTTTGCCTCCTTTCTATCGCTCATGGTGGCAAGGCCGCTGCGCTGAGAGCAGGAATGCTCGCGGCAAAGGGCGAACTCATCGCATTCTCTGATGCAGATCTCGCGACGCCCTTGGAATACTTAGATGGCTTTATCGAGGCCGTTGAAACTGGATGCGATGTCGTCATTGGATCGCGCGAAGGAGCGGGAGCACGACGAATCGGTGAACCGAAGTATCGTCACGTCATGGGGCGCGGCTTTAATATGCTCGTCCGCGCGCTTGTCTTGCCAGGATCAATTCCCAATGCGGATTCAAGTTATTCAAGCGCAATGTTGCCATTGAAATTCTTCGGCGGACCCAACTCTATCGGGACACCGACAAGACTATTCAAGGTGCGAGGGTCACTGCTTTCGACGTTGAGCTTCTCGTGATTGCACGCCGACTTGGTTACCGGATTTGTAAGTTTTCGGTGGTTTGGACCTATGGCACAGGAAGTAAGGTCAACCCTATTCGCGACACCTGGGCGAATCTAGTTGATGTTTTGACCGTCAAACTCAACGACGCTCGCGGTCACTATCGATAGTTTCCTCCCAGGACACCAGACTTGGATCCTTCGCGCCAAATTCCCATGGCATATATGCCTTTCGGCAAGTAATGTGTGGTCCAGAACGATCGCTGCAGCAGGATTGGGCCTGCACGCAATCTGCCCAGCCTCGCCGTCAATTTGATGGGACTTGTCATTGGAAGGTGATCTTCGCGAATTTCCGCTCGCCGAAATACTTCAGTTCGTGTCCCTCGGGAGTCGGTCCGGTGTCCTGGACATCATTCGACGGGACCGGGTCTATGGGATCGTCTTCACAGCAGGCGCGATCACAGGTCTCAGCGCCGACGGGTGGACACTTGCTCAAGAACTGCGAGAGTCGGGACTTCTGCCATCCGAGGATCTCTCTAGCATTCTCGCGAGCAACTCGGACACGCAAGAGCTTCAGCGGGCTGTTCTTGCCGAAGGCTATTTGACGGACGAGGAATGGACTGCTTTCGTCGAGCGCCAAGTTGAGCGGCTACTCTACACACTGTTTGATGCTCGTGACGGAAAGTTTCGCTTCCGCCAGGGAGCGATCGTTACTCAGGGACTCCTATCCGTGCGTGTATCTGCCGATCGCGCGGTCCTCGAAGGCACTCGTTGGAGTGAAACATGGGCGCGCGCGGTTGAGCTGATTCCCTCGCGTCAAAGTCGATTTGAACGAGTAAAACACGCTCCCGAAACTGCGATCAAGGTCACTCCCACAAGTTGGCGCGTGTATGTCGCTGCCTCGGAGCCCGGAAACTTGATGCAACTCGCCGCTCGTTCAGTTCTGAGCGAGGTCGCGGTCATTGAGTCGCTCCAGTCATTGATTTCCGCCGGACTTATTGGCCGTTCGATCGAGGCAGCGTAGTACTTTTCTTGCTTTGTTGGATTTTGTTGATTGACGTGGGAGATTTGTACCGGTTTCCCGATCCCCATACACTGAAAGAGCAAATTTACTAGTACCATAGGATTGCCAGCCCCGCGGCTTCCCGACAGATTCCGCTTGAGGAGCGTTTTGAGCGGTCAGGTCCCTATCCAACTTCTGGGTGATTTGACCAAGATTCTTGCAATCAAGCAGATTGGCAACCCGCATGGGGACGGTAGGATCGGTGGATAAACTTGACTCCATTCTCCAGGAGGCACGCCGCGAGCTCGTCTCGTCAGAGGCGCGTTTGGCACAGTTCCTCGAGCGCGCGAGTCAAATCGCGACATCAATGGAACAAGAGCAAGTTGAGCTTCAGCGTTTTTTAGAAGAGTTTGCGATTGAAACAAGAATCTACAACCGCCCAGAACCGGCCGTGGATAACGGCTCCGGACCTCTTTTCGATATCGACGCGATGCGAGATGGAATTCAAGAACTAACGACTGAACTCAATAGGTCGATGGCGCTCCGCAGCAATCTTTCGTCGGCGCTGCAGATGATACAGCTTTGCCAGGATCAACTCTCCGACGATCGCGCATTCCGCAATGTCCAAGACACGGTAGATGTTCGACTTCAGCAAGCAATGAACTCAGCCCGCGAAGACGAGCGCCGTCGACTTGCGCGAGAAATCCATGATGGTCCAGCCCAAGTCCTGACTAACGCTGTCTATGGCGTGCAGATTGCCGAGCAAATCGCCAAGCGAGAACCTGAGAACGTTGCCGATGAGCTCGGAAGGGTTCGACTTCTACTGCGCGAGGGCATCGCGGAAATCCGGCGATTTATGTTCAACCTTCTTCCCGCAATGCTCGAAGAACAAGGACTGGCTCCGACGCTAAAGCAGCATATCGAGAACTACCGCGCCTTCTTCGCGCGTAACGTTTCGCTCACCATCGACGAGCCCATGCCGCTAATGACCGGCGACCAACCGTTGACGATCTTCCGAGTCGTCCAAGAGGCACTTCAAAACGTAAATAAACACGCGGGCCCGGACGCGGAGGCGACGATCTGCATAAACCATGACGAGTCGTTTCTCTATTTACTGATTAGTGACACGGGGCGAGGTTTCGACCCACAAAGCGTCGTTCCCAGGCCGGGCGCTGGGGCTGGACTGCCCGGCATGAAGGAACGTGCAAAGCTCATCGGCGCTGATCTTTCCATCACGAGCTCTCCAGGGAATGGAACCGAAGTCAATCTCAAGATGCGACTTCGCGGACAAACTGGAACGCTCAGTGGAACGGCGTCACTAAATGGCGGTTGAGGGGGGAAGGCATTGAATCGCATACAGGTCCTCATTGTTGACGACCATCCACTGTTTCGCAGGGGCGTGCGCTGGAGCCTCGAAAACGAATCTGACATCATCGTGGTCGGCGAAGCCGCCGACGGCCCGACCGCAATTCAACAGGCAGATCAACTCGTGCCTGATGTCGTTCTGATCGACATCAACATGCCGCAAATGAGCGGCCTCGAGGTAACCCGGATACTCAAGCGCCGCCATCCACAAACGGGCGTCATCATTCTGACGATGCATGAGGATGACGAGCAGTTGTTCCACGCGATTCGCGTCGGAGCTGCCGCCTATTGCACGAAGGATGTCGAAGCGGAAGAGATTCTCAAGCTCATTCGCAAGGTGGCGCGCGGAGAATATCTCATCAACGAAAACGTGCTCTCGCGACCGTTTGTCGCAACGCGCGTGCTCGATCAATTCCGAGAACTCTCGCAGATCGATCAGGCGACCGATAGCGTGTTTTCGCCACTGACACCGCGCGAGGTCGAGATTCTCGATTGTGTGGCCCAAGGGAACAGCAACAAGGAAATTGCAAGAATCCTGAGCATCTCCGATCAAACCGTGAAAAATCACATTACCTCAATCTTGCGGAAGCTCGCGGTCAATGACCGCACCCAGGCGGTCATTTACGCCCTGCGACATGGTTGGATCAAGTTGGGCGACGAAGAAGCGGTGTAATCAGTTCACTAGCGGCGAGAAAACTGCTTTTCAAGTTCCGTTTGCGTCATGTGAAGCATCGTCGGCCGACCATGTCCGCACGCTCGGGGCTGTGACGTTCGTTCGAGTGACGCGATAAGTTCGCGCATTTCTGGCAGCGACAGTGCTTGCCCGGCGCGAATCGACGTGTGGCACGCGGCACTAATCGCCACTGAATCCAACCACGAAGTGCCCGTTCCACCTTCAGCCAATTCCTGAAGGATTCGTTGCAGTCGATTGCCGATATCGACGTTGCCGATGATGACGGGCACCTCGCGGACGGCGATCGAGCCGATTCCAAATGGTTCGATATTGAAGCCGATCTTTTCGAGTTCATCACGCGAACGATCGAACGCGCCGAGTTGATCAGGGCTCAATTCGACGACAAGCGGATCTAGTAAGGGTTGGCGACTCACCCCTTGCTCGGCTAACTGACTTAAGATCTTTTCATACATCACACGCTCATGAGCGGCATGTTGATCAATGAGATACATCCCTTCTGGGCCTTCGGCGATGATGTAGGTCGCCGCGACCTGCCCCAAGACTCGCAAAATTGGCACGCCGGAATGGCTCCGGCTGGAAGCGGCGCCATTCTGCAACGAGCGAGTTGAGACTTCGTCAATCGAAATCGGAGCTCGCTCGGCGTGAAAAGGAATCTCATGTTGACGTTCCACCGGAGGAAACGGCTGAAACTGCGCCGAAGGAATCTCGTCTTGGCGCGAACTTACGAGAGCAGCGTGCGCGGCCCGCTGAACTGCGCGGCAAACTGCCCGCTCGTCAACAAACTTTACTTCCGCTTTCGTCGGGTGAACGTTTACATCGATTGTCGCGGGATCGACTTCGATGCGAACGCAGGCGATCGGATGCCGTCCAACCATCAAGAGACTGTGGAAGGCTTCTTCAAGCGCAAAAGACAACGCGCGGTTCTGAATCCACCGGCCGTTGACGAAGAAAAACAGATCCTGACGATGCGATCTTGTGACCTCTGGAGATGTGAGCCACCCCGAAACCGAAACCCCTGGTACCGCGGCCACGTCATCTAGTGCTGGAAGCTCGAGAATTGCTCGACCGATATCAGTCCCGAACGCCCCGACCGCGGCCGCTTGTAGCGTTCCGTCGCCGTCAGTTGCAATCGCCCGTCGGCCGTCAATCGTCAGGCTGAATTGCACGTTCGGATTTGCAACGGCGTAAGCAGCGACGGTCCGTTGAATGTATGCGGACTCGGTTGATGATTGCTTGAGAAACTTGCGCCGCGCAGGCACATTTTCGAATAGGTCGCGCACAACGATTTTCGTCCCGACACCGCCTGATAATGATCTACGAGAGGCGCTTCGGCCAAAATCGATGTAGAGCTCGGTCCCGGCTTGAGCCCCGGCTTGCCTCGATCGAATTGTCATTGACGACACAGCCGAGATGCTCGGCAATGCCTCGCCTCGAAACCCGAAAGTCCCAAGTCGATCGAGATCCTCAAAAGTGGAAAGCTTCGACGTTGCGTGACGCCGAAGCGCGTCTGGCAACTCTTCTGCCGACATGCCGACACCGTTGTCGCTGACTTCGATGAGGTCAACCCCACCGTTGCGGATGTCAATTGAGATCGCCGTCGACTTTGCGTCTAGTGCGTTTTCGATGAGTTCCTTGGCGACCGAGGAAGGGCGTTCGACGACTTCGCCGGCGGCGATCTTGCCGATTGTTTCTTCGGTGAGGAGTGTAATCGCCATTAGGCCAGTGACCTTGATCTTCAATCTAACCGAAGCAGTCATTCCTTACCTGATCGTATCATCGTCCGGCTTCGAGGTGATCCCGAGGTTCTTGATCCGCCCGCGAGCCGAAACAAATCTGCTGCCCGTCACAAAGAATCGCCAAGGTCTGTCGATGTCTTTACTGATCCCGACCCGTCCGCTCGACGAAATCGACAACGGCGTCGACAGACGCTCAAGCCATAGTTCGTCGCTTGTCACGACGTCAAGCCCATGGTCTGAGAGTCGAATTCCTAGCGCTTGGCAGAGTCGTCCCGGTCCAGCGCAGAGGAGTTCAATATTGTCGACGCCTCTCCTCTGGACCATGACATCGACTCCGTCGACAGGTTCAAGCGCCCTGATGAGAACCGCCGCGGTCTTCTCTTCCGGTTCGGCAACGAAGTTGAGCATCGTGTGGATGCCATGTGAGCGATAGATGTACGCAATACCCGGCTCGCCTGACATCGAAAGCACGCCGCCACGTTTGAGCCGCGCTGCATGAGAAGCAAGATCGGTCGCGTCCGCATAAGCTTCAGTCTCGACGATCAATCCCGAAGTTTCCGCTCCACCCAAAAGTGAGCTAAGCTTGCATCCAATTAAGTTTCTCGCAACCTCAACGACCGGAGACGCGAAAAACGCCCGTTGAAGCCGGAGTGATGGATCAGACGCTGAGACTGTCAAGTCGTGCCTGCAATACTTCGATCTGATGAATAGCGTCGGCCAACCTTTTTCGCTGCGCTTCAACCACGTTTGCCGGCGCGCGAGAAACAAATGATTCGTTCGCGAGCTGCCGCTCTGCACGTTTCCGTTCCTGAGTTGCTTCTTCTAATTCCCGGCGGAGGCGCTCTTTTTCGACATCGAGATCGACCATCCCCGCAAGCGGAAGCGACGCCACCACATCTCGCGCCACGACAACAATCGCCTGATCGGAAGATTCGGGTCTGCCATCGCGGAACGTAAGCTTGTCATCAGCGATTCTTGCTAGCGCACTTAGCTCGCGGCGAGCGCCTTCAAGAGAGGACGTTCGACTGCCGGCATAGATATTCGCTTCGATCCACCGGGCAGGCTCGACGTTCGCCTCGGCTCGCGCGTTTCGCGTTTCGCGGACGAGCTCCATCAGAACCGCAAAATCATCTTCGGCGATTTCGTCGCGCTCTCTCGATTCCGGCCATACCGAAATCATCACGCTGTCACCAACATGCGGAACTGCTTGCCAAAGCGCTTCGGTTGCGAACGGCATAAATGGATGGAGTAATCGCAGGCTCCGTTCGATCACATAAGCGAGTGTTTGGGCGACAGTTTGATGCTCCTCCTCAGTACCTTTGAGCCGCACTTTGGCCGCTTCGATGTACCAATCACACAGCTCCGACCAGACAAAATCGCGAAGTTGGCGTCCGGCTTCGCCATAGAGGTGATTTCCAAGCAGTGAGGTCACGTCGGCGGTGATGCCGTCGAGTCTGCTGATGATCCACCGGTCGGCCAAGGCGAGATCGCCGGTTGGCCGCGATGGACCATCTTCCGCCAAAACAATTTCAGCATCGGCAATCGAGCGAAGAGCGAAACGAGTCGCGTTCCAGAGCTTGTTAGCAAAATTCCGGCTCGACTCAACCAATTGCATGCTTAAGCGCATGTCGACGCCAGGCGACCCCTGCGTCACCAAGGCAAATCGCAGGGAGTCGGCGCCGTATTCCTCGGTGATCCCGGTTGGATCGAGCACGTTCCCTTTGGTCTTGCTCATCTTGGCGCCTTCAGTGTCGCGAACAGTGCCGTGGAGGTAGACCGTATGAAACGGTGGCTCGCCCATCATTTCGATGCCGAAGAAGACCATACGCGCGACCCAAAAAAACAGGATCTCGTAACCAGTCTCCATGACCGACGATGGATAGTATTTCTTCAGGTCTTCAGTTTGATCCGGCCAACCCAGGGTCGAGAATGGCCAAAGGCCAGAGCTGAACCAAGTGTCGAGGACATCGGGATCCTGGGAAACCGGCCCGCCACACGACGGACATGTGGCGAGCGTCTCTTCCTCGATAACGTGGACTTCGCGACAGTTCGCGCATTTCCAAACGGGAATGCGATGCCCCCACCACAATTGTCGCGAAATGCACCAGTCGTGAATGTTCTCCATCCAATTGAGATAGACGCCCTTAAATCGGTCGGGCACAAAAGAAATTGAACCGTCCTTTGCGGCGGCAATGGCGGGTTCGGCCAGCGGCTTCATTTCGACGAACCATTGCGTACTGATCACAGGTTGGACTACTGTGCCGCATCGTTGACAATGCCCGACCGAGTTCACGTGAGGTTCAATCTCAATAAGTGAGACTTCTTGCTCGAGCCGCTCGACAACTCCCTTGCGCGCTTCCTCAATTGCCAAATCGGCGAACGGTCCCGCATTTTCGTTCATCGTGCCGTCGAGATTCATGACATTGATCGCCGGCAACTCGTGACGGCGACCGATCTCGAAGTCGTTCGGATCGTGCGCCGGAGTGACTTTGACGGCGCCCGAACCAAACGCCGAATTGACCGCAACATCGGCGATGATCGGAATGGCGCGTTTCATGATCGGTAACATCACTTCTCGGCCAATGAGGTGCTTATAGCGTTCGTCGTCGGGATGAACTGCGACCGCGGTATCGCCCAGCATGGTCTCCGGGCGGGTTGTCGCGACCGTGATCACTTCACCGGTCGCACTATCGACCACTGGATACGCTATGTGCCAAAGAAAAGAGTTGACTTCCTGATGGATGACCTCGAGGTCGGACAAGGCCGTCATGCAGCGCGGACACCATGAAATGAGCCGCTCGCCACGATAAATGAGCCCCTTGTCATACAAATGCTTGAAGACTTTGCGCACGGCACGCGACGGTTCTGGATCCATCGTGAACGTAAACCGCGACCAATCGCAAGACCCACCGAGAATTCGGATTTGTTCGCGTATACGCCCGCGCACCTCCGTCATGTAGTCCCAAGTGATCTTGAGGAACATCTCTCGGCCGAGATCGTGCCGAGTCATTCCTTCGGCGGCGAGCTGTTTCTCCACGACCCATTGCCCGGCGATGCCCGCATGGTCCGCTCCCGGAAGCCACAACGTCGGATCGCCGAGCATTCGGTGCCAACGGGTCATGATGTCCTGGATTGCGACAAATAGCGCATGACCAATATGAAGTTCGCCAGTGACGTTTGGCGGAGGCATGATGACGACGAATGGTTTCCGGCCAGGCACGTCACGTGGCGCGAAGTATCCGGCGGCATCCCAGCGGTCATATGCCCCACGTTCAACATCGCGTGGAACGAAGGTGGGACTGAGCTTATCCGCAAGTTGGGTCTTAGGATGTTCGTTTGACTTTCCCACCTTGGCTCTCCTATTCCACGGCGTCGCGGCAACAAAAAAACCCGCCTAGCGCACTCTGCGCAAGGGCGGGCATGCTCCGCGGTACCACCTCGCTTCGACGACCAGTTCAAGTCGTCGCTCTCATATGCGCTATAACGGGCGCTCCCGGAATGCCTTTGGTCGGACGACCCTTAAACCTTCACCTCGCGAGCGACTTCGATGGCCGGATTTCCTACGGGACTCTCAGCAAAATATCCCGCTCTCTGCAAGATCCGATGCCACCTACTCCTCTCGGTCAGCGGCGTTCGTATTTATTCCGATTCTGACATTCGCTGCATCACTATGTCAACATCGCGAACTTCCCGCCGGGTTCACATTTTTTCCGCAATATAGGGGTGTACGTCCACTATTGGGGCATGGTAAACTTCCCAATTGCGATCGTTTGTTCGACTCAAGAATGGCGAACTCCAACGCCGGAACCAGGAAGAGCCCATGGCGCAGTTGCACGACCGGATTTCTGTCCGCGGCGCCCGAGAACATAACCTTAAAAACATTGACGTAGACATCCCGCGAGACAAATTGGTCGTCATTACTGGGCTCTCAGGTTCAGGGAAATCCTCGCTCGCATTCGATACGATTTTCGCGGAGGGCCAACGGCGTTACGTAGAGTCGCTGTCTGCCTATGCTCGACAATTTCTTGGACAAATGGAGAAGCCGGACGTCGACCACATCGACGGTCTCTCCCCAGCGATCTCGATCGATCAAAAGGGAACGAGCCGCAATCCGCGGTCGACAGTCGGCACAGTAACTGAAATCTACGACTACCTTCGCTTGCTTTTCGCCCGAGTCGGGCATCCGCATTGTCCAATTTGTGGTCGGCCGATCACACAACAATCGGTTCAGCAGATGGCCGCCCAAGTCCTCTCGCTTCCTGATGGCACGAGACTTATGGTTCTCGCGCCGGTTATCCGTGATCGCAAGGGCGAGCATCAGGGAGTCCTTGACGAAATTCGCCGTCAAGGATTCGTCAGAGTTCGTGTCGATGGAGAAGTCCATGACGTGGACGAGAAGTTCGATCTCGCCAAATACAAAAAGCACACCATCGAGGTCGTTGTCGATCGGTTGGTAATCAACCACGAAGGCGAAATCGATCCAGAGAACCATCCGGATCGCGTGCGGGTGATCGAATCACTCGAAGTCGCCCTTCGCATTGCGTCGGGGATGGCGGTTGTCCAAGTTATCGACGGTGACGAACTTGTCTTTTCAGAACAATTTGCGTGTCCGACGTGCGGTATCAGCTTCGGCGAAATCGAGCCTCGAAATTTCTCTTTCAACTCGCCCCATGGTGCGTGTCCCGATTGCACAGGTCTCGGCACCAAGATGGAATTTGAGCCTGATTTGATCGTGCCGAACAGATCGTTGACGATCAATCAAGGGGCGATCGTACCGTGGATGCGCGCGGGACGAGACGGTTCGGCGTGGTATGAAGCTCTGCTCGACGCCGTCTCCGATCGGTACAAATTCTCGCTCGATCAACCGTTTGGCGAACTTTCCCCTGAGGTAGTTTCAACGATTTTGTACGGAACAAACGGAGTTCCGGTGACGGTTCGTTACAAATCGCGAAACGGCCGCTTGCGCTCATACGATGTCGGATTCGAAGGGGTCATTCCCAACTTGCGCCGGCGCTATGAAACTTCTTCATCTGATTACGTCAAAGAAGAAATCGAACGGTTCATGGCGGCGCGGCCCTGCCCCACCTGCAAGGGAACGCGCCTCAAGCCTGAGAGCCTCGCAGTCCTCGTCAACGAGCGATCGATTGTTGATGTGACGCGCATGCCGATCAAGGAAGCGCAGGAATGGTGCGAAGTCCTTTCGCTCGATCCGGATGTGAGCAGCAAGGCGCCGTTCAGCCATCGCGAATACTTGATCGCTCGTCAAATCATGAAGGAGATTCGCGAACGACTCGGATTTCTCGTCGACGTTGGACTCGACTACCTCACACTCGAGCGTTCGGCGAACACCCTTTCTGGCGGAGAGGCGCAACGTATTCGACTGGCAACCCAAATCGGATCTTCTCTGATGGGAGTCCTTTACATTCTTGACGAACCAAGCATCGGTCTCCACCAGCGTGACAATGCGCGACTGATTAAAACGCTTGTCCGCCTTCGCGACATCGGCAACACGCTGATCATCGTCGAGCATGACGAAGAGATGATGCGATCAGCCGATTGGATCATCGACGTCGGACCTGGAGCCGGCGAGCACGGTGGTTTCATCGTCGCGGAAGGCACGCTCGACCAGATAGCCAACGTTTCTCAATCGATTACCGGGCAATATCTCTCCGGAGTCCGTGGAATTGAAACACCATCGATGCGCCGAAACGGCAACGGCAAGTCGTTGATTGTGCGCGGCGCCTCGGAAAATAATCTGCAGGACGTGACCGCGAGATTCCCCTTGGGAACGTTCATCGCGGTGACCGGCGTTTCAGGCTCTGGAAAGAGCTCGCTTGTCACCGACACGGTCTATCCGCGGCTCGCGAACGAACTGAACAATGCGAAACAACGACCAGGAAAGCACATCGCTATCGAAGGAATTCATCACCTTGACAAGGTGATCGACATCGATCAGAGCCCGATTGGCCGCACCCCTCGGTCAAATCCAGCGACGTACACGGGCCTGTTCACACCGATTCGTGAGCTGTTCGCGTCGATGCCGGAAGCAAAAGCGCGCGGTTATCAGGCCGGCAGATTCTCGTTCAACGTCAAAGGCGGGCGCTGCGAAGCTTGTCGCGGCGAGGGCATTATTCAGATCGAGATGAACTTCTTGCCTGACGTGTTCGTGCCTTGCGAGGTCTGTCACGGACGCCGATATAACCGAGAGGCGCTTGAGATCACGTATAAGGGAAAATCGATTGCCGACGTTCTCGACATGACGGTGTCGGAAGCGCTCGAGTTCTTCCAAAATATCCCAGCAATCAAGAATAAGCTCCAGACATTGGACGACGTCGGTCTGGGTTACATCCATCTCGGTCAGCCGGCAACCCAGCTTTCCGGTGGCGAAGCTCAGCGTGTCAAACTCTCTTCGGAACTTTCGCGACGAGCGACTGGTCGCACCCTCTACATCCTCGACGAGCCGACGACCGGTCTCCATTTCGCGGATATCGAACGTCTTCTTGGGGTGTTGCAGCGATTGACCGACGGCGGCAACACGATCATCGTGATCGAGCACAACCTCGACGTTATCAAGTCGGCCGACTGGATCATCGACCTTGGTCCGGAAGGCGGGAACGGCGGAGGGCGGATTATTGCCGAGGGCACGCCTGAGCAGATCGCGCTCGATCCGAATTCGTTCACGGGAGAATACCTGAAGCCGGTGCTTGGTTTCGTGACACTTGCGGCGGACTAGCTTTCCGCGACCAATCTCACAAACTCCGGCGGATATCGTGAAAACCTCACGTTCTGACCTTGTTTCAGGCAAAATAGGCGTGATAAGATCAGATCGAGATTGGCTTTTCGACCTTCGGTTCCGTTCGGTACCTAGTGCGAAGGTCACCTGCGGCAACCCTTGTTAAGGGTAACAGCAGGGTGAACAATTCGGTTTTAGTACTCAATCAAAACTACGAGCCGTTAAACGTCTGCAACGTCCGGCGTGCCATCATCCTCGTCATCGACGGCAAAGCTGAAGTTCTTGAGGTTTACAGCTCGATGATTTGCTCGCCTTCGCGAGAATTCGCGTCGCCGGCTGTCATTCGGCTTGTCTACCTCATCCGGCGACCGCGTCCTCGAGTCAAACTCACCCGCCGTGAAGTCTTCATTCGCGACGATTACACCTGCCAATATTGTGGCAAGCAGGGTGGGGATCTCACGATCGATCACGTTGTACCCCGATCGCGCGGAGGTACGCATGCCTGGGACAACCTCGTGTCGGCATGTAAACCGTGCAATCATCGAAAGGGCGGCAAGAGCTTGGGCGAAGCTCGGATGTCGCTGAAGCGTTCCCCAGGCGAACCTTCGGCCGGCGCTTATTACACGATCGAGCGCCGTCTCGAGTCCGAAGTTCATGAAGCGTGGCAGAAATTCCTGCCAGGCTTAAATCCTGTTACCTACCATCGCCACCGGAGTTTCAGTCCCAATTAGGCGTTGCCCACAGCACTCCTCTGTGCTCGTGATCGTTCGACGCCCCGCAACCGCGCGGGGCGTCTCTTTGTTCAAAAAACGAAAGAGAAGGAATTTCAATGCTTGATCTTCGATTAATTCGAGAGAATCCGGACCGGGTCAAACAGGAAATCGCCAAACTCTATACGACCGCGCCGATCGACGAAATCCTCGATCTCGACAATCGCCGTCGCACTGCATTGACTGATGTGGAACAACTCAAAGCACAGCGCAACGAAGGATCGAAACTCGTCAACAAGTTGAAAGACCCTGAAGAGCGAAATCAACTCATCACCAAGATGCGAGAACTTGGTGATCAAATCGATCAACTAGACGTCGAAGCAAAGGCGATCGACGACTCTCTGAATGCGCTCCTGCTCACCGTTCCCAACTTGCCCCTACCCGAAGTTCCGGTGGGTCGCGACGAGACGGACAACGTCGTCGCGGGGGAATATGGTGAGATTCGCGAGTTTGATTTCGAACCGCGGCCGCATTGGGAGATTGCGGAGAAGCTCGGCATCATTGACTTCGAACGAGGCGTCAAGGTCTCAGGATCGCGCTTCTATCTGCTGCGGGGCGACGGCGCCAGACTTCAACGCGCGATTATTACGTGGATGCTCGATTTCCACATTCAGCGCCACGGATACCAAGAAATCTATCCTCCCTACATGGTCATGCAGGAAATGCTGGTTGGCACCGGAAATCTGCCCAAGTTTGGCGACGCCCTTTTTCGCGACGCCTTCGACGACAAATGGTGGATTCCGACCGCCGAAGTACCGATTACAAATATGTACCGAGACGAGATATTGGACGCTTCACTATTGCCGATCTACCACGTTGCCTATTCGGCATGTTTCCGCCGCGAGCAATTATCAGCTGGCCGAGATGTCCGCGGAATCAAACGTGGTTACCAATTCGACAAAGTGGAGATGGTCAAATTCGTTCTTCCGGAGTCGTCTCGAGACGAACACGCGAGACTCATCGAAGAAGCTGGAGACACGTTGGTAGCGCTAGGGTTGCCCTATCGCGTTCTTCAGATGTGCACCGGCGACCTGTCGTTCACCGCCGCAAATAAAGTGGATCTTGAAACCTGGGCGCCAGGTTCGAATGAGTGGCTGGAAGTCTCGTCGTGCTCGAATTTCCTCGACTTCCAAGCCCGACGGGCCAATCTCCGGTTTCGTCCGGAAGGTGGCGGACGACCGCAGTTCATGCACACGCTTAACGGTTCGGGACTTGCGCTTCCGCGGACCATGATCGCGATCATGGAGAACTATCAGCAACCTGGTGGCTCGTTTTTGATCCCTGAAGTCCTTCGTCCATACATGAACGGCATGGCCGAGATCGGCATTCAACCTCCAATCGGACCAGCAAAACCAAAAGACCAGTGAGTCGAAGATAGTCCAGCGCGAATCGAAGCGTCCTTGAAAATCATTTGATCAGGCTAGTACTATGCGCCTAGCCAAGCTCCGGAATTGAGCGAGTGCTGCTCTTGCCATTGGCATCGACCTTGTCGGGTTGACCAAGGCGGTTTTTGGCTGCCCGGATTTGTTGTTGACAGGTAGTCTCTGTCTACGTTTCGCGATTGGTCATCGTGGCGGAATTGGGTATCAGCCCGATTCTGCTTTTTTGTGGGTCCTTTTCCGTGAAATTCAAAATGCTCCTCCTCATCCCTCTCTTCGTGTTCATCCTTCCAACCGTCACCGAAGCGTCAGGTTTCCGAGAGATCCACATCAAGACTGTTCTCAGAGGCCGCATCTATCACGTCATCGCTGAAGATGGACAACCCAATGGTATGCCGTGTGATTGGTATCTGTACGCCACGTCCGTGGGCGAAGATTATTGCGATCATCCTGGCGAGGACATCGACGCGAATTTTGAAAACCTCTATGCGGCGACCAATGGCGTCATTGATTTTGCTGGACCGGACTCTGCCTATTGGCCAAACCACGTCGACATTCGCGTGACCAGCGGTCCGTTCAAGGGCGAGCTTCACATCTACGGTCACATGAGTCAGGTCTACGTCGCCACCGGTCAAACAGTGAAAAAGGGAGATCCGATTGGCGTCAGTGGTACTGCCGGAAACGTGGCCCATCTCCATTTTGAGCGGAGAACAGCGCCAAATGCTCAGTGCGCATTGGGCTGTTCAATCAATCCCGATCCTGTTCTGACGGGCCATCCGAGGGGAGCGGCATAGGGGGTAAATTTGGCGGGGAGAGTGGGATTCGAACCCACGAGAGGCTCAGCACCTCTATCCGTTTTCAAGACGGACGCGATCGGCCACTCCGCCATCTCCCCAAGGGCTGAAAGTATAGCCGAGCGGAAACGTTTGTTGGGCTAATCGGCGTCGGCTATACTTTCGATCCGGACCACGGGAAGGTGCCAGAGTGGTCGAATGGGGCCGCCTGCTAAGCGGTTGAAGGCGCCTAAAATGTCTTCCGAGGGTTCGAATCCCTCCCTTCCCGCCAAGCGACAATCATGATTGTCGCTGTTTTACGTTCGGGCGTATAATCGCCCGAGTGCGCGCCTGTAGCTCAGGGGATAGAGCGTTGGGTTGCGGACCCAAAGGCCGCAGGTTCGAATCCTGCCAGGCGTACTAATTGAGAAACGGCCCGGGCAATTGCTCGGGCCGTTTTTGTTTGCGACTTACAAGTTAAGCGGAGATGGAATCACTTCTCAGGTACGTGAACCTGAGTGTTTGTTACTTCAATGAATAACGAGCCAGATCCTCTTTGTTGAGCCGTTCGCCCCATTGGCACGGTTTGTTGATCAGCATCGAATAACTGCGCCAATTCGAACTGTCCCAGGCAAGCATTCCAAACGGAGTTTTCTTGAATTTGGCGACGACAGCCGTGCCGTCGATGTTCCACGTGACGGAAATATTTGAAGACGTCACCGCTTTCCAAGTCGGATCATACTTCATGCTTTGGAAATCGGAAGGCAGTGGCGGCGCTTCGCCTCGATCTGCAAATGCGAGCGCCTCCGTGAGCGAAGGAGCGGATATTCTGTTGTAGAGCCAGCAAGAAGCGATCACAACTCGCGTTCTGGCATCCAATACATAGAGATAGCCAGTCTTGCCGTTGTCCTCTACCAGTCCGACTCCGGTGCCCTGGCTATTGACTCCTTCAAAAATCTTTGAAGGTTCGCCATCCTTCGGTTTGCCAAGCTCAAGACCATAGAGCTTTGGGTAACGTTGTTTCAGTTCCTTCGTAATCACATGAGCTATATATCTTTCCGCAAATCGTTCAAGTGACATAGCCTCACCTCCAACGCGCCGAAGTGGCGCACAGCTTCATTTCGACTCATTAAGCAAGTTGGCCCGACAGTCTTTGAAGTTATTGCTATTTGAAGAAATTCGCGGCGTTCGGTAAATGTGCCTTTAGTCACGGTCAGCAGAGAGGACGATTGTCGTGCAGCCAAGATGAGCTTTGAAATCCAAGACTATGTTCGGGTTCTGTCTCTGCCAGAATTGACAACTGCCCGGAGCGATGCCTATCCTAGGTGTAACAACTTAAAATCGTTCATGCGATGAGCAGGACGAGTACTTGTTCGTGAAACAGACAGCGAGGCCGCCTTTTCGGTGCGATGGCGGTGGTTCTCACGGCAGGGAAAACCACCTGTGAGCAGGTTGGGGGAACGCGGGATTCGCAAGTAACCTAATCCGATTGGCCTCGATAACGGCTTCGTTGAGCGACCGCCCATTCTTTCCGAGCGGTCGAAACCTGGGTGGAACCACGCCGGCCCGGCGTCCCTTTGCGGACGCCGGGCCGTTGCTATTTCCGCCGAAGGAGTAAAGACATGCCAGAACTTTCAATAGCCGAAGAAGCGGCCATTATGGACATCGCGGTCGATACGGAAGACAGTCGCGAATACGAACTCGCGCGGATGCGTCATTCGTGCGCTCACCTCATGGCCGAGGCGGTGCAAGAGATTTTTCCCGAAGCGAAGTTCGCAATTGGGCCCGCGATCGAGCACGGTTTCTATTACGACATCGATCTGCCGCGACCACTTTCGCCCGATGATCTCGTTGAGATCGAATCGCGCATGGCCGTGCACAAAGCCAAAGCCGAGCCGTTCGTTCGAGCAGAGGTTTCCCGCGAAGAAGCGATGCGCATCTTTGGCGATAACCCGTATAAGGCTGAACTCATTCAAGGATTCGCCTTTGGTGAAGTGATTTCGACGTATCAGCAGGGCAAGTTCCTTGACCTCTGTCGTGGACCACACGTTGAGACGACGGCTGACATCGGAGCGTTCAAGCTTCTCTCGATAGCCGGCGCGTATTGGCGTGGCGACGAACACCGCCCAATGCTGCAGCGCATCTACGGCACGGCTTGGCCAACGGAAGAAGAGCTCGCCGACTATCTGCACAAACGGGAAGAAGCGCAGCGTCGAGACCACCGCCGGCTCGGCAAGGATCTCGATCTCTACTCGGTAAGCGAGGAGATCGGACCCGGTCTCATTCTGTGGCATCCGAAGGGTGCGATGATCCGCTATTTGGTCGAGCAGTTCGAGCAGAAAGAGCAGCTCGCCCGTGGCTACGATCTCGTCTACACGCCACACATTGCGTCCGAAAAGATCTACCAAATCTCTGGTCACCTTGAGACGTATCGCGAGAACATGTACTCGCCGATGTCAATTGAGGAGGTCGACTATTACCTCAAGCCGATGAACTGCCCTGGCCACATCATGATCTACAAAAGCCAGGTGCGGTCATATCGTGATCTTCCGATTCGCTATGCGGAGCTCGGTACGGTCTACCGCTATGAGCGATCGGGCACGTTGCACGGGATGCTACGAGTGCGCGGATTCACGCAGGACGACTCGCACATCTTTTGCACGCCTGATCAGGTCGGCGCCGAAGTCCGAAGCGTCATCGAGCTTGTCGAACACATGGCCGCAGTCTTCGGCTACGAGTTCATGGCGTATCTCGCGACAAGACCGGACAAGGCGATCGGCGACGAGGAAACATGGGACCGCGCGACGGAAACGCTCCGCGGAGCGTTAACCGATCGTGGACTCAGTTACAAAATGGACGAAGGTGGAGGCGCCTTCTATGGTCCGAAGATCGACATCAAGTGGGTCGATGCATTGGGCCGCGAGTGGACAGGCCCAACGATTCAAGTTGATTTCAATTTGCCGGAACGGTTCGACGTCAACTTCATCGGCGAAGATGGCGAACGTCATCGCGCGGCGATGATCCACCGCACGCTTCTCGGTTCGATGGAGCGATTTGTCGGCGGGTTAGTCGAGCACTACGCGGGGGCTTTCCCCGCTTGGCTCGCGCCGGTTCAGGCGGTGGTCATACCGATCACGGATCATCAGTTCGAGTATGCGCATGAGGTCGGAGCGCGTCTGACCGGCGCTGGAATCCGGGTAAAGGTTGATGATCAGCGGGATCGTATGCAGGCAAAGATTCGAAACGCGCAGCTGGAAAAGATTCCGTACATGCTCGTTGTCGGCAAGCGCGAGGCGGAAGCTGATTCAGTCGCCGTCCGCCTTCGATCTGGCGAGGATCTCGGCGCGATGAACGTCGCGTCGTTCATCGACCTCGCGAAAGCGGTGATTGACAGCAAATCACTGAATCTGTCCGCCGGGTAAATTGCTCTGCTAAAGGAAAACGGCCCTGGTCAAGTGACCAGGGCCGTTTTGACTATACGCTGGCAAAGCGGTCCATGATTAGGCAAATGTGCTTAATCGATTGGATGAAATCGTCGACGTAGATGTTCTCGTCGGGTGCGTGGGCGTTTGAACGCGGATGTCCGACTCCAGCTGTAGCGGCATCGATGCCAAACTTCGCACAAAGCGGATACCATGGTCCAGAACCGGCGGACGTCGGATAGATGACCGCATCCTGTCCTGTCAATTCTCGATATGTGTCTGCAACAACCTTTGCGATTGGTGCATCGAGCGGAGTTTTTGCGGGAAACTCAGGACCGAGCAAGACGACTTCGATATCATCAAAGTCGTTGCTGTCGAGATGTGAACGCAACAGTTGATAAATCTCGTGCGGATCCTGATCGGGGACCAATCGCATGTCTATTTTGGCCATCGCTTGACTGGGGAGAACCGTCTTCGTGCCGGTTCCAGTGTATCCGCTCTCAAGACCGGAGATTGTGCACGTCGGTTGAAAGTAGTCTCGCTTTCTGAGCTCGATCCCGGTCAGACCCTGCAAAAACTCACTGATGCCGAGATGCTCAAGCCGTTGCTGCTCGGTGTCGGGAAGCGCTTCGAGCGCCGCAATTTCTGCGTCAGTCGGCGGTCGTACCTTGTCATAGAAACCTGGAATCAAGACCCGTTCATCTCGATCTTTCAAGGTTGATAGTGCCCACACCAAGCGCCATGCGGCATTCGGGGCTGATGTCGCGATTGAAGAATGCTGGTCTCCATTCAGGCTCTTAATTCTCAGTTCAACATAGCAAATGCCCTTGAGGCCGAGATGGATTTGTGGTCGCCCGTCCCAGCCCTTTCCGCCGAATTCCCAAATGCACGCGTCGGCCTGGCAGAGATCTGGATGGTCCTCGGCGAAATGCTCAATGTGTGGCGAGCCGATCTCTTCCTCGCCTTCGATGATAAACTTGATTGAAACGGGCAAATCGCCGCGAACTTCGCGATAAGCCTTGACCGCTGCGGCCCGAGCGGCAATGTTGCCTTTGTTGTCCGAAACCCCTCGGCCCCAGATTCGCCCATCGCGAATGCTGGCTGCCCAAGGATCGCTGGTCCATAAATCGAGCGGCTCGGCCGGCTGGACATCGTAATGGTTATAAAAGCTCAAGCGCTTGGTCGATTTCCCTGCGAGCTCACCATAAACGACCGGAAAACCACCACGCGTGTCATAGGTAGTCGCGTCGATTCCAGCCAAGCCCAACATGTGAATCACGGGTTCGGCTGTCTCCGACATGCCGAGACTTTGCGCGGCCACGCTCGGCTGTCGAACAAGCCTCTGCAGCGACAGAATGTAGTCGTCCCGATTCTTCTCAATGTGTTCGAAAACGTCGTTCAATTGTCCCTCCGTGTTCCGACCTAGGCTAATTCACCGTTCTGACCGAGTAATTGGAGGGCGGTCAGCGCGTAGGCCTTCGTTGCGCTGACCACCTCGTCAATACCGACCCATTCGTCTGCAACGTGCGCAAGACGTGGATTTCCGGGGCCATAGATGATGGTTGGAAATCCTGCCCGCGAGAAGTAGCGTCCGTCAGTGGCCATATTGAATCCAGTAAGTTCCTGGCTTAGACCCAAATACTGGTTTGCGGCAAGCATTGCATTGACGTGCGGCGAATCGGGATCACTTGAGCTGGCCGGACAATATTCGGAGTCGAGGTCGGCCGTGACCGACATGCCGTCGATTCCCCGGGTTGCTTCGCGGGCAATCGCCAGTACTTCATCCCGCACCGAGATCGGATCCTCACCTGGGATGGTCCGGCGGTCCAGATAGATTTCACATCGATCCGGGACGACGTTTTCACGAACGCCGCCGACTATCTTCGTGATCGATCCCGATGACGGCAGAAAATGAGGGCTCGTCCGATTTGCTAGTTTCGGCCAAAGCTCACGGCGGATTGCAGAGATGACAAGCGCCATCCCTTCAATCGCATTGACTCCTTCAGAAGAAAGAGCGGCGTGCGCAGTCTTGCCGGTGACAGTCAACCGCATTCCTGCGAGTCCCTTTTCGCCGATTGCGACGGTGTTCAGCGTCTGTTCGCCGACGATGACCCAATCCGGCCTGATGTGTTCCTCATTGATGAGAAGCGCGGTTCCCGCCGGACCGCCCATCTCCTCGTCGGCAACCTCGGTGATGACCAGTTGCCCAGCCAGGGGAATACCTGATCGCGCCAATGCCACACCGGCCATCACCTGCGCAGTGACGCTGGCCTTATCGTCGCCAGCGCCCCGACCGTAGACCCGGCCATTCTCGATGGCGGCAGCAAATGGTGGATGCGTCCAGGCGACAAGCTCACCAGACGGAACGACATCGAGATGGGCATTGAAGCAAAGAACAGGATTGCCCTGGCCAAACGAGGCGATGAGATTCGGCCTTTGATCGTCGACGCCTACCGTTCGCGTGGAAAACCCATTTGCCGCCAGAGTCGATTTCACTATCTCTGAGGCCGCCCGGACATCACCTGGTGGATTGACGCTCGGTACTCGGACGAGTTGCTGTAAGAACTTGACGATATCTTCTTCGCGAATTTCAGATAGCAATCGATCGACTGCGGTCGAGGTGAGTGACGAAAAGTTCAACAATTTGCTCCTCGCATCCCCAGAATGGAACCGCCAGTATACTGCCCGTGAAGACCTGATCGATTACGTGGTCAACGAATTCCATAACGGCGGAGGTGAAACCATGGCGGCGGAGAAAAAGACTGCGGCAATGGTCCTGGCCACCAATTTTGAGGACATCGAGGCGATCGGACCAATGGAATTTCTCGAGTCACACGGTGTCGAAGTCGTCACCATCGGCAAGGAACCGGGCGAGATTGTCGGTAAGAAAGGCGGCAGTGTGAGCGTAGATATGACGTTTAAGGACGTCACTCCAGACCAATTCGACGGCTTCGATCTACTGCTTATACCAGGCGGCGGATCACCGGAGAATCTCCGGATCGATGACGCTGCGGTTGACTTTACCCGGCGCTTCGTTCACTCGGGGCGACCGGTCGCGTCGATTTGTCACGGACCACAACTCCTCATTTCCGCGAACGTCCTCGCTGGCCGATCGACGACATGTGTCAACAAAATTCGCGATGACGTGATGAACGCCGGGGCGACATACGTCGATCAACCAATCGTCGTCGATGGCAATCTGATCTCATCCCGGGTACCCGCCGATCTACCCGACTTTTACCAAGCAATCGGAAAATCATTGGGCGTGTTACAAGAAGCGCCCGCTTAATTTAATTGGTGCTAGATCTACCTTCGAGAATGGGGGAGTGCGGTAATCTCCTGCGAAACTTGATTTCGCAAGCTAGACCAGGAGCTGGCTTTTCGGATAAAGTGCCCCGGTCACCACAACTTGGCTGCAATCTTCCGTCCGACGAAGAGGCGATTTTTCATGCCTTCAGATTCACAAATTGAAACCGAAGAACTTCGACCGCTTCCATTTGACCCGACCGAATTTCCGGATGAAAACGCCCGGCTTCGGTTGCGTGCCGCTAATGCTTTCATCTTCGACATGGACGGCGTTCTTTATCGGGGCAATCAGGTCTTGCCCGGCGTCGTCGACATGCTCAATGCTCTGACCATTCGCGGTCACAAGTTCATGCTCGCAACGAACAATTCGTCCGCAAGCCAAGCGAATTATGTCGATAAACTCGCCAAAATGGGTATCGATGTTCCTGAGGAATCTATCCTCACGTCTGCACTGGCAACCCGTGATTTTCTCGCGACCGAGCTATCGGCCAACGCGGGAATTTACGTCGTCGGCAGCCAAGCGCTTCGAGACGAGCTCTTTACCGACACGACTTGGGAACCGGTGCAGTTTGGCGAGCGCACTCCTGATGCGGTCGTGGTCGGACTCGATACGGGGTTCACCTACGAAAAACTTCGTCTCGCCGCAGCGGCGATTCGCGGGGGCGCGAAATTTGTAGCGACCAATGCTGATGCGACGCTTCCCACCGAGGACGGTCTCGTGCCCGGCTGCGGGAGCCTCGTGGCGGCAATTGCCGCCGCAAGCGGTCAAATGCCGATCGTCATAGGCAAGCCGGAGCCGCTCCTTATCCAAATGGCGGTCGAACACCTCGGCGCAGACAAAAGAGAGGCGGTCATGATCGGAGATCGGCTCGATACAGACATCATCGCCGGTCACCGCGCTGGATTGCTCACAGTTCTCGTTCTAACCGGCGTTTCAACTCGCGCGGAGATTCCAGCTTCGCCGATCCTCCCTGATCTCGTCTTCAGCGATCTCCCGGCGCTCCTTGAATCTCTTGTCGTTGAAGCCTAGGAGTTGACCAAATGTCGTTGACTCCACAAGCACAGTTCGTGCTCGATAGACTCTACGCCGAGGACAGCGCCCAACGCGAAGCTGGTCTGCCCTCATCCCAACGAACAAGGAACATCGACAAGAAGAGTGGCCACATTCTTTATCTGCTAACCCTCTCGCTCCAGGCAAAGACCGTCTTCGAAATCGGCTCGTCAAACGGCGTGTCCACGATCTGGATTGCAAGCGCGCTTGTCGGTACTTCCGGCCGGATCGTCGGCACAGAAGTCATACCGGACCGCGCCGTTGAGGCGAACAAGAATCTCGCCGAAGCGGGGCTGTCGCAATATGCAGCGGTGCTCACGGGCGATGCGAGACAAACTGCCCAGACGCTACAAAATGCCATCGATTTCGTCTTCATCGATGCTGAAAAAGACGATTACGTAAACCATTTTCTGGCCGTGATCGACAAAGTACGTGTTGGCGGGGTAATCGTTGCTGACAATGTGGTTTCTCACGACTGTTCAGCATTCCAGTCAATGCTTCGAAGGAGATCAGATGTCGAAACCGTGACATTACCGCTCGAACGCGGATTGGAATACACCGTTAAGAAAAAGGTTTGATCATTCATGACAGGCTATCCGCCGATCATCGACGGACATACGGACGTTCTCCTCGATCTTCTTCATCCCGAACGCAATCCAGAGCGAGATTTCTTCGCAAGGTGCCACCATGGTCATGTCGACTTGCCGCGCCTTCGCGCCGGTGGAATCGGGGCTGCGCTCTTCGCTTGCTTCCTACCGGAAGAGTGGTTGGCGCCTGATTGTTCGTGGCAGATGCTGCTGACGATGGTCGACAAGTTCAACGCCATTGTTGAAGCGAGCGACGGCAAAGTTGAGCAAATCCTGACTATCGACCAACTCGAACAATGTCTTGTAAGTCGTGTTTTCGGCGCGATTCTTCACTTCGAGGGGGCTTGTCCAATCGATGCAGATCTCGTCCTCCTCCGGATTGGTTACAAGCTTGGACTTCGTTCGCTCGGACTAACTTGGAGCCGTCCGAATCGATTTGCTCATGGGGTCGGACCCGAAGACAACGGTGAGGGGCTCACGGCCGCTGGCCGAAAACTCGTTCAAACATGCAACGACCTCGGGATCTTGGTCGATGTCTCTCACTTGAACGATCCTGGATTTTGGGACGTTATTGACGTTACGACAAAGCCAATCGCCGCGAGTCACTCGAACTGCCGCGCCATTTCGCCCCACGTGCGCAATTTAACCGATGATCAGATCCGGGCAGTCGCTAGGACCGGCGGACTTGTCGGCCTGAACTTCTCGGTTGGCTTTCTCAATCCAGATTTGTCGAGGAATACGGACGTGCCGCTTGACCTGATGGTTGATCACATGGAGCGCGTCGTCGATGTCGCGGGGATCGACCACATCGCTATAGGCTCGGATTTCGACGGGACGATTGTTCCGGACACCATCCGCGACGCCGCAGGAATTGGTGTCTTGATCAGTGCGTTGCGCGACCGCGGATTCGACGACCCGGCAATCAGCAAGATTTGCAAGGACAACTGGATTCGGGTATTCCGCAATGTCTGGAAGTCCTGAGCACTGGAGCCGGTGAATTGAAGTTGACAAAGGATATTGCGCTCGTCGGCGGCGGCAATCTCGGGTTCAATCTCTCGGCGCCGCTCGATTGTCATGTCTATCTCATTGACGGCGGCGACGAGCTCGAGCTCGTCGACACTGGAATTGGCGGTCCGTACGGAGCAACCGATCAGATACTCAAGAATATCGAAGAAGACGGATACGATCTTGGTAGGATTTCAACTCTCGTTCTCACTCATTACCATGCTGATCATGCCGGCGCGGCGGCGGAACTGAGGGACCGGCTCGGTCTGAGTGTGTGTGGTTCGAAACGAACTGCTGATGCGCTTGAAGCTGGCGACGAGGATGTTATTAGCCTCCCATTTGCCAAGGCCGCAGGTTTCTATCCAGCGGATTATGTGTTCAACGCTTGTCCAACCGAAGCATCGCTTGTCGAGGGCCAAACAATTCAGTTTGGACGCCTGACTCTTACTCCTTTTGACACGCCAGGACACTGTCGTGGACACGTTTCGCTGCTCATCGAGGGCGGCGACAAAACAACACTCATTGGCGGCGATCTGGTTTTTCACGGCGGTACGATCATCGCCCAGAATATTCCGGATTGTTCGATTCAGGAATATTCAGAGAGTTGTCACAAGATGGCAAAAGTCGATTTTGAGGCCTTCTTGCCAGGACACTTCTCGATTTCGCTGAGTAACGGCAAACGCCATATCGACATGGCGTCCGCACAATTCAACAAGCTCATGATTCCAAGGAACGCGCCCTAGGCTGACTGCGTCGCGGCCTTATGCCGGGTCAAGAGTTGCAGTTCCGTATTCGGATCAAAGACATGTGAATCTTCGGGACTGAACGAGATCCAAACTCGGTCGCCAATGGCTGGTTCGAATCGGCCATCAATGCGGGCGACCGCGCGTTGGCCGTCGACTCGCAGATCGACCAGTCGTTCATTTCCAAGGTCCTCGACAACATATACCTCGGCCGGGATTGAGTACGGTTTTTGGTCAGTCGATACCGTGACATCCTCCGGCCTGATTCCCAGCACGACGTTTCTACCACTGTTTAAGGATCCTAATTGGTCATTCCAGTCGGTCGGGATCGGCAAATCGACACTCTCACTTTTGAGATGAAGCTGATCCGCCCGCGACTCAATCTCAACACTCAAGAAATTCATCGGTGGGCTGCCAAGGAAGCCGGCGACGAACACATTGGCCGGGCGATTGTAGACCTCCTTCGGTGGCCCGAGCTGTTGTAGTCGGCCGTTACTCATTATCGCGACGCGGTCGGCCAAAGTCATTGCCTCAGCTTGATCGTGCGTAACGTAGATCGTCGTCGTATCTAGGTCGCGTTGAAATCGCTTCAACTCTGCGCGCATGTGCAATCGCAGCTTTGCATCAAGATTTGAAAGCGGTTCGTCCATAAGGAAGACCGCTGGTTCGCGAATGATCGCCCGGCCCAACGCGACCCTCTGCCGCTGACCGCCTGATATCTCGCGCGGTTTGCGGTCCAGCAACTCTGAGATCTGGATGATTTCGGCGACTTCATTGACTCGGCGCCTAATCTCGTTCTTCTTGAGTTTTCGCACTTTTAGCGGATAGGCTAGGTTCTCGTACACGGTCAAATGCGCGTACAGGGCATAGCTCTGGAAGACCATCGCGATGTTTCGACTTCGCGGCGGGAGATCATTGACGACGGTGACTCCAATTCGAATGATTCCGGAGGTGATCGATTCCAACCCGGCGAGCATTCGCAGTGATGTCGTCTTGCCGCACCCTGAGGGGCCCAAGAAGACGAGCATCTCTCCGTTTTTCACGTCAAGGTTGAGGTCGTCAACCGCGATCACGTTTCCGTACCGTTTGCTTACTTGCTCAAATGTGACCGGCGCAGAATGGCCGATGCGTTTGACCTCCATCATCCGGTCACTCCTCCGACCGCCAGACCGCGGGTTAGGTGGCGCTGAGCGAGCAAGGCAAGAGCCAGGACTGGGAGAGTCGTCAAGACGCCGGCCGCCATCAAATTTCCATACTTAATATCGAACTGCGTTATTTGGCCGGCGACCGCCACGGGCAACGTTTGCGCTCGAGATTGGGTCAAGATCAGCGCATAGAGAAACTCGTTCCAGGATGAAATGAAAACCAGGATGAATGTTGCCGCGAGACCAGGCCGGGCCAACGGGATCGCAACTTTGCGCATGACGGCAAAGCGCGTGTCGCCGTCAACTAGAGCGGCTTCTTCCATATCGCGCGGAATATCGCGAAAGAACCCGATCATCATCCAGATGACGAGCGGTAGTTCGCTAAAAGCGTGAAGCAGTCCGAGTCCGATAAACGTGTCGAGGAGGTGGATATCGAACCCGAGGACGTGAAAGTGCTTGTTGTAGAAGACAAAGATTGGAATGATGGTGACGATCGGCGGAAACATGCGAATTGTGAGGATAGTGAAGAGGATGTGGTAGTTGAAGTTCCGCTGCAGTTTGAAACGCGACAACCCATAAGCCCCGAAGGTCCCAAACGTGACCGCAACCGTCGCCGCGATCACCGCAACGATCAACGAGTGGATTCCATATTCGTAAAAGCGCTGAGTCACGATAAGGTTGTGGTAGTTATCGGTGGTTGGATCCTTCACGATCATCGTTGGGGGCTCAGCGATGAATTCGCCCTTCGACTTGAATGACATGTTCACCATCCAATAGACGGGGAACAGGATGATCACCATCACGAGCAGGACGACGGCGATTCTGAGATAGCGACCGGTTCTCGTTTCACCTGCCATGCTTCACTCCGCCCTCGACGTCATGAAACCGGCGCTGCGTAGTCATTCAGAATTTGCCGGACGTAAATCGTTGCGATGATGATGAGCGCAAATTGAAACAGGAACGAAAGCGCAGCGGTATAACCCAAATCGAACTTCGTGAACGCCTGAATATAGATGGTGAGCGTCATGCTGTAGGTCGAGCTGCCAGGGCCGCCTTTGGTCATGACGAAGATCTTGTCAAAGATTCTCGCCGCGTCGATGAGACGCAAGAGAATAACGACCATCAGCACTGGTTTGAGCAGTGGCAGCGTCACTGTCCGGAAAATATGGATTGGTGAAGCGCCGTCGATCGCCGCGGCCTCGTAAGGGTCACGTGGCAACGAAAGTAGACCGGCATAGAGCAGCAGGAATGCGAACGGCGTGGCCTGCCAGATATCGACCAACATGATCGAATAAAGCGCCAAGTTCCGATCGGTCAGCCAACTCACTGGTCCAAGATGAATCTGGGAAAGCAAGTAGTTATAGACGCCAAAATTTATGTCGTACATAAAGAACCAGGCGACCGCGACGCTGACCGGCGGCATGATGATCGGAATGATCAAAAGCGATGTAAAAAGTGGTCGGAAAGGAATGTTTTGCGTTAACAGCAAGGCGAGGAGTAGTCCCAGGAAAACTTCGGCGAAGGTCACGCCGATCATCCATCTGATCGTAATTTTCGCGGATTGGGCGACTAAAGGATCGTCGAAAGCACGTCTGAAATTGTCGAGACCTATAAAGGTGCGCTGAACGTCACCACGGATCAACTTGACCCGGCTAAACGCGTAGAGGATTGCGGTAATTGATGGGAGGATCGCGAAGACAACAAACATGATAAGGACTGGCGCCACAAGCACCCAGCCCATGTTTCGCTCCCACCACGGGGCTCGTTTTCCTTTGATAGAAAGCGAACTTTGACGTTCGGAAGTGATTTCACCTGTCGCCATGTTGTCCTCGCTTGTGTGGTGCGGACGAGCGAACGTTGGTTCACCCGCCCGCATTTACACACGTGCTAGTTCAACACGCCCTCACGCACCAGGAGATCGCGCATTTCCTTATTTGCGTTCTTCATCGCGTCTTCGCCGCTCGTCTGACCGGCGATTGCTTCGGAAACCCAGCGGCCATAGATTTCCTCGAGCGCTGAGTAATAGGGTGTGCGCGGCCGTGGTAGCGCCTGTTTCGCCGCATTGAGGAGGCCCGGAAGGAACGGAAACTTATCGACCGCTTCCGGATCCTGCATTACCGACAGACGAGTCGCAGGGATGCTGTTGTCCATCAGCAGCCGCTTCTGTTGCTCGCTGCGGTGAACCACAGGATAAAGTCGAGTGCGGCGTCAGCATTCTTCGCGCCGTCTGGAATACCGAGAAGCCAGTTTCCGGTCATATCCGCAGGCTTGACACTGCCCTGAGCCGGTTCGGCTCCGACCTCGATCTTACCGACCACCTTTGAGACTTTTGGATCAAACACCTGCAAGAGCTGATCTGGCCAAATGTCGCCCGACATGGCGATTTTGCCAGTGTAGAGATTGATACCGTTTTCGGGATGGCCGACATTTTCGACGCCCGGTGGTGTTTGATCGCGCAATTTGAGGTGCAAGTCGATCGCCGACATCGCTTCGGGTGTTTCGAGCTGTGGCTCACTCGTCTCAGGATCGAGAAGGTCTTTGCCAAAGCCCCGCAAAACTGGAAGGAAACTTGTCGCCGCAGGATTGCCGGCTTGTCCGCGAATTCCAATTCCGTAGAGCTCTTCGCTGCTCTTCGCGTCCGTTACGGCGGTGGCAACTGTTAGGACGTCGTCCCAAGTCTTGGGAACTTCCATCCCCAATTCTTCGAGGACATCGGTCCGCCAGGCAAATACTTGCACATTGCCAACCCACGGAATCCCACGCAAACCGCTTCCCACAGGGAATTCGCCAAGCGCCAGCAGTTGCGGCAAGAAATCGGTGTCGGCTGTGACACCCTTTTTGTCCATCATTTCGCCGATATCTGCGAGGAACTCGCCTCCTGCAAAAAGTGGCATCCAGGGATCGTCCATGCTGACGACATCGTACGCGCCCGTAGCTTGCGTGAGATTGATGTTGAGTTTTGCGTAGAGGTCAGCATAGGGATTGGGAACGGTAGTGATTTTGACGTTGTTCGTTTGCGAGTATTCGTCCAGCAATGGCTGAACCTGCTGGATGTCTGTGGTTTGGGCGGCGAAGGTAATTTCGCCACCGCCTTGCCGTGAATAGCGGCGGGTTCCCGAAGCTGATCCTGGAGATGCTTTTGCCGAGGTGAACTTGCTTCCAGCAATCGCTCCGGCACCGAGTGCAGCCGAAGTCTTGATGAGATTGCGGCGACTGAGTTTCGACGTCCGCAAGGCTTCGTCGTCGTTGCGATCCATCACCATCTCTCCTGCCTCTTTTCAAAATGACTCTCAACGAATGGAGGCGCAGATTATTTGCGGGGAAGAAGGTTAGTCACATCCTCCTTTCAGTGAAACTCCGCAGGCACTCAAGTTACCTGACCGCGATCCCCCCGACCTAATGCGCCGTAACTGCGCTGCTAACTCCAAACATACCGCGAACGACTACAGGATTGTCGCTGGGTAATTCCAGCTTGCTCAAGCCAATTGCTCCAAATTGGTAGATAGGATCTTCAGGCGACAGTGGAAGTCGAACTTGCTCGCCAGTTGCCCCCGACTTATAAGCGCCGACAACCGCCTCGAGAACCCTGGCACCCTCGCTTCCACTCGCGGCTGGTTCAGTTTTACCCAGAACCGCATCGCGAAAATTTGCTACCACGGTTCGGTGGCCTTGAACGATTGATGCTTTAGGAATAATTTCTCGCGTGCCTTGTTTTCCAAAGACCGCGATACGTTCAGGCTCGACAAACGGGTGCGTCCCAAAGTCGCGATTGACCAGGATGGCTCGGCCCTCCGTTCCCATGAGCTCGATGCCGCCTGGACCAGTGCCCCAAGCCATGTTAACCATTGCTTGACCGGTTGGATAGCTGTAGCGCACCAACGCGTAGTCCTCGACGTCGCCGTCACGGTCCAGCCTGCGATCTACAAACGCGCTCACAGCTGTCGGTCGTTGACCCATCAGCCAATCAGCAAGATAGACCGCGTGCATCATGTCCATGAGGACACCTCCGCCCGCCTCACGCGCGTCATGTCGCCACCTTGGCCGATAAGCGCTGTTTCCAGGTCGATCGTCCACGCTCAGAAAATTGAGTGTAGCCGTTTCTATCTTCCCTATCTCTCCGGAGTCAATGATCTCTTTCAACGCTATGTAAACCGGAAAGAAAACATAGTTGTGAACGGTCGCCATCACAACGTTATTGGCGTTCGCGGCGTCAACCATCGCGTGTGCTTCAAGTGGAGAAATTGCCAGCGGCTTTTCGCAGATCATGTGCTTGCCGGCGTTCGCAGTGGCAATGGAAATTTCAGGTCGGATTTTTTGAGGAGTCGCCACAATGACAGCATCGATCTCAGCGTTATCGACGACTTGAGTCCAATCAGCGAATCCACGGTCCGATCCCAACTCGGCGCGTTCGAGAACCGCATTGAGCCGTTCCGGTGTTGGATCTGCAACGGCCGCTAGTTCCATACCGTCGGTGGTTAGGATAGCTGGAACGAAGGCGTTCAGCGTGATATTTCCGCAACCGATGATGCCGACTCTCAAAGGTGTCAATTGTTTGCCTCTACATGATTCTCGATAGGAATTGACACGTTTTGACAACGCCATCGATTCCCGGAAGATACGGGTCCTCGTTTTCGATGCTCAAGACATCGTCATAGCCGACGTCACTGAGGGCGATCAAGAATTCACGCCACCAGAGTTCATCGTGTCCAAATCCCGGCGTGCAGAAGTTCCAAGGACGATCCCGAAATGAAACGTCGCTTCGATTATCAAGGACGCCGACGAGCGCCACGTTTTGCCGGTGCATGGCAACGTCTTTGATATGCACATGATAGATAGCGGGTCCGAGCGCTCGTACGCATGCGGGAATGTCCATGCCTTGCCACATGAGGTGGCTTGGGTCGAAGTTAGCGCCGATGATGTCGCCAACTTCAGCCCGAAGGTGAAGCAAGGTTGGCACGTTATACACCATGTTAAGTGGATGCAATTCGAAGCAAAACTTAGTGACGCCATTCTTCTTGCCATGAACCGCTAGCTCTCTCCAGAGAGCGATTGCTTGTTCCCATTGCCGGCGACCCATATCAAGCATGTCGTCAGGCCAGGGGTAAGCAAGCCAGTTCGGAAGGGATGAAGAATCGGAGTCGCCAGGGGTTCCTGACTGGGTGACGATGCGCTCTATACCGAGGAATCCAGCGAGCTCTATCGTTTGACGAGTGAGCTGAGTGTGATCGAGTCCCAACTTTGGATGAAGTGGAAATGCACTGATATTCAGGGCCGTGAGCGAAACTCCTGAGGCCGCAAGCTCCTGTTGCAGGCGAATCCGTGCAGTTTTGTCGGCGAGTAGATTGTCGACGTCTAGAAACGGAGAGTCACACTGACCACCGGTCGCGAGCTCGATTCGCGAGATTCCAAGACCGGCGATCGCTTCAAGCGTTTCGCCCAGCGACCCAAGGCCCGCGGATTCCGCGAAGAGCCCAATCTGCATTGACGAAAGTCACCTTCCGCTTCTTCCAAAGCTACGACGTGCGGCAGGAATTGCTGCCGCCGTCGTCGGCCAGTGCGCTGTTGATCGATGTGCTTAAACTCAGCGAAACCTAGCAGTCGACCTGCGCGGTGTCAATAATTTCTGCGCAGTCGAACCGGCTCCAAGTGCCGGACGCATCAACACCACGTATTCATGGGACTTCGTCGTTGACAGGAGGACGATTCGGGCCGTAGCATGCCCGCGCCCATAGTCCAGGAGCGACACGTGGATCGAGCCGCAACGAGTCAAACCACGTCCTCGGTTGAAAGCGACCTTGACCGCCAAGGGACGCTGGCGATTGGTACGGCGCCAGTCAACTGGAACAACGACGATTTACCGAACTGGCGCCCATTGGTTCCACTCTCCGACATGCTCGACGCGATGTCGAGCGCGGGATACGCGGGTACGGAATACGGAGCGCTTTTTCCACGAGATCCAGCAGAATTACGAACTGAGATCGAGCCGCGGGGCCTGAGCCTGTCAGGGTCATTCCAATGGTTTCACTTTCAGCATCCAAACGTGTTCACATTGGAACTTGCCGAGCTCGATAATGTCCTCCAGGCCCTCTCATTCCTTGACTGCCACAATCTCATCGTGGCGAGCGCGATGACGGCGGAACGAATCGCAATTGCCGGTCAGGTCCCGGACGACGGCACCGCTGGGCTGCCTGACAAAGGTTGGTCCGCATTGACCGATGGATTGGCCAAGATTCGCGACCGCGCGGCGACCTATGGCGTCCACGTCCATTTTCACAATCATGTAGGTAGTCACGTCGAATCGCCGGCTGAAGTCAATCGACTAGTGCGTGAACTACCGTCCGAAGTGGATCTCTGCTTTGATACCGGCCACTACGCATTTGGCGGAGGCGATTCGTTGCAATTTGTTGAGCGACACGCCGACAAAATCGGATATATGCATCTAAAAGACGTTGATAAGTCGGTGCTCGATGAGGCCCAACGCGAACACCTCGGATTTCTCAACGCGCTTCGTAGATTCATTTTCTGCGAGTTGGGACAAGGGATGGTAAACATCCCGGATATAGTGTTTGGTTTGCGAAGCTCGGGATATTCAGGTTGGATCATCGTGGAGCAGGACACGTGTGAAGGCGATCCCACCGAGACCGCGCGGCGCAACCGAGAATATCTAAACACAGCGTGCGGAATCTGATAGAGGCGAGAAGACATCATGGTGGAGACGAGCACGAGATTCTCGAGATCGCTCGACGAACTCGACGACCTAAGCCGGCAGGCTCGCCGGTTGATCCTTGAGTCGGTTCACAAGGCTGGCGCTGGGCACGTGGGCGGACCGTTGTCGGCGACAGACCTCCTCATCGCGCTCTACTTCGATGTGTTGAACATCGAACCCACCCGGCCAGACTGGTCAAGCCGTGATCGTTTCATTCTCAGCAAAGGTCACTCGTCGATCGGTCTCTACGCGGTTCTTGCTCTGCGCGGATATTTTCCAATCGAAGAGCTTGACACGTTCGACCAAATCGATTCGCGCCTTCAGGGCCACCCCGACATGACCAAACTGCCTGGGCTCGACATGTCGACCGGATCACTCGGTCAAGGGCTTTCACCAGGACTCGGAATGGCGCTCGCAGCTCGATTGAAGGGCGAGGATTTCCACACGTGGGTAATACTCGGCGATGGCGAAATCCAAGAAGGACAAATCTGGGAGGCCGCGTTCGTTGCACCTCGATATAAGCTCAGCAACCTCACCGCAATCGTCGACTACAATCGCCTTCCTCAGTTTGGGTGGCCGAGCGCCGAGGGGTTTAACCGCGAACGGCCGATCGACGATCCAGGGGCGAAGTTCTTAGCATTCGGTTGGCATGTCGTTGAATGCGATGGTCACGACCACAGGTCGATCAGGACGTCATTCAAAGAGGCGCTCGAACATTCGACCGGACCAACCTGCATCATCGCAAACACGGTGAAGGGCAAAGGCATATCGTTCATGGAGGGTGATTTCAATTGGCACGCGAAAGCGCCGGATGAGGAACAGCTTCGCACAGCCCTTGAAGAACTAGAGGCGGCGCGCTTTTCCCGGCAGGACAACTAACTTGATAACGAGTGTATTCGAGACTGTTCCACTTGAGGTGGCAAAGCTAGAGGCGCTGCGAGACGCCTGGGGCGAGCATCTCGTGGCGCTGGCTAATCGATATCCAGAACTCGTCGTTCTTGATGGAGACCTCGCGAACTCGACAAAGGCGGATATATTCGCGAGCGCACACCCGTCACGATTTTTCGAGATGGGTATCGCCGAACAGAACATGATCGGAGTGGCCGCCGGAATGGCGACGGTCAGTTACGTTCCTTGGATTAGCACATTCACTGCATTCATCGCCAAGCGCGCTCTCGATCAGATCCGGGTCGTCGTCGCTCAGCCTCATCTCAACGTCAAACTTTGCGGCGGATACAGTGGCATTCTGACTGGAAAAACCGGCAAGACCCACCAGTCAGTCGAAGATCTTGCGGTGTTCCGGGCTATGCCGGGTGTCGTGTCAATCGCGCCCGCGGATGCGGTCGAACTTCGCTCTGCAATGGAAGCGATGATGGAAACGTCAGGACCAATGTATCTTCGACTGACCCGCGATCCCTCGCCATGTATCTTCCCGGAGCAATACCGATTCGAGATCGGCAAAGCGGTTCTCCTGAGATTTGGTAGAGATGTCGCCCTTATTTCGACCGGGATTCAAACGATTCGGACTTTGGAAGCCGCGGCCATCCTGGCTAAAGACGGTATCGACGCATCGGTCTTACATGTTCCAACATTGAAACCTTTAGATGCTGAAGCCATCGTTGACGTGGCCTCACGTACGGGCGCCGTTGTCACTGCCGAAGATCATTCGATCATCGGTGGTTTGGGCAGCGCGGTTGCGGAGTCGCTCGGCGAGCGCTTGCCAACGAAGTTGAAAAGAGTTGGCTGGCAAGACGTTTATGGTGAATCTGGGCCAAACGACGCATTGCTCGAAAAATATGGACTCACAGCGCGGCATGTCGCGGAAGCCGCGCGGACCCTATTGGAAAGTAGGTCGGCCTCAAGATGATGCTTGGCGCTTGGAATGTCTAACCGCGTTCGAGTAGGGCTTATTGGCGCGGGCCGAATCGGTCGCCGCCACGCGGAGACACTTGCCTCTCGAATTCCGCATGCAGAGCTCGCGCTCATCTCAGACGCATCGTCCGATGCCGCTCGGGAGGTCGCAGAAGCGACCCGGGTTGATAACTGGACGACCGATCCCTATGCGGTATTCGGCGACGAATCGATCAAAGCGGTCGTAATCGCGTCGTCGACCGACACGCATTCACCATTCATCATCGCAGCGGCGAGAGCCGGCAAAGACATCTTTTGCGAGAAGCCAATCGCGCTCGACCTCGAAGCAACCGACGCTGCCCTCGATGCCGTCGAACAAGCCGGGGTTCGACTACAAATTGGCTTTCAGCGTCGATTCGACAAAGGATTTCGTCGGGCGAAGCAAATGGTTGACGAAGGCGCCATCGGCAAAGTCGAAGCAATTCGCGATACGATGCGTGACCCGTCGCCAGCCCCCCGTGACTACATCGCATCAAGCGGCGGTCTTTACCGCGATATGGTCATTCACAATTTCGACAACGTGCGATGGCTCGTAGGATCGGAACCAACGGAAATATTTGCGATAGGCGCGGCGCTTGTCGATCCGATGTTTGAGGAATTCAACGACATCGACACGAGCGTGGTCTCACTCAAATTCGCCAACGGTGCGATCGGAACCATTGATAACAGCCGACGATCAGGATTCGGCTATGACGTTCGAACGGAGATCTTTGGTTCTCAAGGAGCGATTTTCGTAGGCTACTCGCGAGACACTCCGCTCCTTCACTTAACTCAGAACGGCGTCAAGAGCGATCACGTTCATTGGTTTCTCGAACGCTTTGACGACGCCTATGTCGAAGAATTGAAGGACTTCGTGCGATCGATCGTCGACAATCGAGCGCCGTCTGTTAACGGCAACGATGGTCGAGCGGCTATGGCGCTCGCTTATGCAGCTGAAGCCTCTCGACGTGAGCAGCGCCCGATTCCGATCGAAAAGTTCGGACGAAAGCTGGGCGAATAATGGAACCGAGCGATCTCCTACTTCACTCTGCGACCAACGTGGGAAACAGCGGCGATCTCATCTCAGTCAGCGTTGGCGAGGCTGGCTGGGAATATACCGGCCTAATAGTGCGACGACTTCAGGTTGGTGACACCTGGATATTCGACCTTTTCCAAGACGAAGCGGCGATCATGCCTCTTGGCGGCCGTTGCCAAGTGGAATCCGGGGGGAACACGTGGACGTTCGGTGAGCGCGAATCCCCGTTCTGCGGCAAGCCGTGGGCCTTGTATTTGCCCGTTGGATCGTCTGGAACGATCACGGCCGACACGCCATCAGAGATCGCACTCTGCACAACTCGAGCAGAACAAACGTTTCCGCCAGTATTGATCAAGCCTGACGATATTGAAGTCGAGATCAGAGGCGCGGGCAATGCCTGCAGGCAAATCAACCACATCATCAAGCCGGAGTTCCCGGCTCACCGATTACTCGTCGTCGAGGTCTTCACTCCTAGCGGTAACTGGTCAAGCTACCCACCCCACAAACACGATATCAGCGATTTGCCGCGTGAAGCGGATCTCGAGGAGATTTACTACTACCGCATCGATCCGTCCGACGGATTTGGTCTACAGCGATTGCACACCGCCGATGGACGCATCGATCAGGCATATGTCATCAACGATGGTGATCTTTTGCTCGTGCCGGAGGGATATCACACGTTTGCGGTCGCCCAGGGGTACACCGGCTACTATCTCAACGTCTTGGCGGGAGAAGAATCGATTCGCACGATGCAGCCTTCGGACGATCCTCGCTACGCCTGGGTACGACAAACGTGGACCGACGAAATGGTCGCCGGCATTGCTTCATGGCAAGACATCGACGAACGCGTAAATCGCGGCGCCGGTCACCGAACGTAATAGTTACGTTTCGCCCAGGACACGATGAAAGGAGTCGAATGTGCGGACTGTTCGCATGACAACCGCTCAGGCGATCGTGCGCTTTCTCACTGCGCAATACGTTTCTCGCGATGATCAAAAGCAGCGATTCATCCCCGGCATTTTCGGTATTTTTGGGCACGGAAATGTGACCGGCATGGGACAGGCACTGGAGGAAGTTGGCGCCGATCTCCCTTACCATCAACCACGAAATGAACAGGGAATGGTGCACACGGCAGTCGCGTATGCAAAGGCGAAGAACCGGCTGCAAACGCTCGCTTGCACTTCATCGGTCGGACCGGGTGCAACGAATATGATCACCGGGGCGGCGGTGGCCACAGTAAATCGGCTTCCCGTGCTCCTGCTGCCGGGAGACACATTTGCCAGCCGTCTGCCCCATCCTGTTCTGCAGCAACTCGAACATCCGATGAGCCACGACTTAAGCGTCAATGACGCGTTTCGCCCCGTTTCGCGATTCTGGGATCGCATTAATCGTCCGGAGCAAATCCTGAGCAGTTTGCCTGAAGCGATCAGAATCCTTGCCGATCAAGCTGAGACAGGCGCTGTCACAATCGCGCTTCCACAGGATGTCCAAGCAGAAGCTTTTGACTTCCCGGCAAATTTCTTCGACGACAGAACCATAAAGATCGCTCGGCAATTGCCGGCTGAATCAGAACTCGCTGAGGCGTTGCAACTCGTATCGGAAGCACAGTCTCCGCTCATCATTGCCGGCGGTGGCGTCATCTATTCCGAGGCGACCGCCGCGCTTGCCCAGCTCGCTGAGACTGGCGGTATCCCCGTTTCAGAGACACAGGCCGGAAAAGGCGCGCTGCCATGGAATAGTCCATGGAACGCTGGACCGATCGGCTCGACTGGGGGTATTGCGGCGAATAGGTTGGCGGCGGAGGCGGACCTCGTTCTCGCGATCGGTACGCGGTTGTCCGATTTCACGACCGCATCGCACACGGCATTTCAGAATCCCGATGTGCGATTCATAGGGCTGAACGTCAACGCAATGGACGCACACAAGTTGGGAGGCCTCTCTCTCGTCGGAGATGCTCGCGCCACAGTCGAAGCGATGACGAAACGCCTCGGTGCGGCGCAATATCAGACGAGCCAAGACTATCGCCGTCGGATCTCGGGCTTAAAAGAAGAATGGAACGACGCTGTCGACCAACTTCGCGCCCTCGACCCGAGCGGACCGGTAACTCAGGCAAACGTCATCGGCATGGTGAACGATGCAAGTGGTCCACGCGATGTCGTCGTTTGTGCAGCCGGCGGGATGCCGGGTGACTTGCACAAACTCTGGCGTCCGCTCGATCCCAAGGGATACCATCTCGAATACGGCTATTCCTGTATGGGGTATGAGATCGCCGGCGGACTTGGCGTAAAAATGGCCGACCCATCCCGCGAGGTCTACGTCATGGTCGGCGATGGCAGCTATCTCATGCTTCACACCGAGCTCGTAACGTCACTTCAAGAAGGCTACAAACTCATCATTGTGCTCGTCGACAACAGCGGTTACCAGTGCATTCGCGGATTGCAAATGTCGTCAGGCTCGCCGTCATTCGGCAACGAGTTCCGCTACCGGGATGAAAAAACGGGCAGGCTTGATGGCGCATACATTCCCATAGACTTCGCACAGAATGCCGAAAGTCTCGGCGCCGTCGCCTTTCGGGCGTCTACTCCTGACGAATTTCAAGTCGCGCTCGAACAGGCGAAACAGACTGACCGCACGACATTGATCCACATTCAGGTTGATGCCGATGCGCGCGTGCCTGGTTTCGATTCTTGGTGGGATGTGCCAATCGCTCAAGTGAGCGGCGAAACTGGTGTGAAGGAAGCGCTCGAACATTATCAGGATGCTCGTTCCTTGCAGCGCTTTTTCAACTAGTTAGAATTGCCCCAATTAATAGAAAATCAGTCCGCAATATCAGGCGATTCGTTGGGACAATTCGTCTATACCGCGACAATTCTCGAAACAGAGAGGATAATCTTCCAAGCCGCAGCACATCGAAGCGGACTTCGACAAACTTGGAGGAGATGAGCATGACATACGGCCCGATCGAGTTAGTTGCCATCAGCTTCCCAGGCAATCAGTTTTCAGGGGAAATCATCCCGGCGCTTCAGGAACTCGTCGATACCGAAACGATCCGAATAATCGACATCGTCTTTGCCATCAAGGATGAGGACGGAAATGTCGAAGTCGTGGAAGTCGATGACATGCCAGAAGAGCAGTCTTCTGTTTATGCCCCATCAGTTTCTGAGGTGTCAGGGCTCCTTTCTGGGGAAGATGTGCAGAGACTTGCGGCGGCATTGGAACCAAATTCCTCAGCTGGACTCATGTTGTTTGAGAACACTTGGGCAGCCAAGTTCGTCAACGCAGTACTCAACGCGAATGGACAGGTCATTCTCAACGAGCGGATTCCGCGCGCGGTCATAGAGGCCGCTATTGAAGCGTCAGACGAGGATTAGTCACAGTTGAACCAAAGGAGAAGACGACCATGATGCGAAGACGAGCAATGCGACGCGGACCCAGCCTAATTGGCGCGGCGGCGACGACGGCAGTGGTGGTGGGTACAGCCGGCGCCGTCAGAGGGCATCAGGAATCCAAGCAACAAGCTCAGGCGCAAGACCAGGCCGCGCAACAGGCTGCCTTTGATTCCCAGGAGCAGATCGCGCAGATGCAACAGCAGATGGATGCGATGCAAGCTCAGCAAGTGCAAGCCGCTGCCCCCGCCCCCGCCCCTGCAGCCGGTGGCTCAGACATGATGGCTCAGCTGCAGCAACTCTCGCAGATGAAGGAATCAGGTTTACTGTCTGACGAAGAATTCAACGCAGCTAAGGCGAAGCTACTCGCCTCCTAGGTTCCGTTTCGTATATTTTTGGTCGACCGCCCGCATTGCGATTTCCGCAATGCGGGCGGTCGTGAGCATGTGGTTTGGCAGATCAAGCAGCTGCGCCCTCAAACCAATCCTTCGAATTGATCGCCGAGATAAACTCGGACCGATTGCGGATCTCGATTCGAGGAGAGAAATCGAATCCAAGCTTGTTGCTCGTGCAAGACGGCGCCAAGTTCCCAAACGCAGTAGGTCGGAACGTTGCTCTCCGAGACAACAACGTCGTACGGCGAATCTTCATCAACGTTTTTGAGATAGAGGGTCTTCCAAATCTCATTCGAATAGCGCCAGGTCATAACCATCAGAATGCCAAGCGTGTTCGTTCCATGCGGTCCGTCAGCAAGATGGAAGATTACGAATCCAAGTTCACCGTTTGTAGAAAGCCGGCCCGCTTCAGCTTCGATCGACAGAAACCTTCGAGTTTCCTTATTTAATGCCTCAGGAATCTCCACTCCTGGTCTGCGAATGTCATACCACTTGAACCAGACGCCATTGATTGAAATTCCCTGTTCTGGCGTGACAAGGCGTTGATGATGTCGGTATTCCGCTGGGACGCTCTTCAAGGCTGACGGCGTTTCTCGGTTTTCGGGAACGCCAGCAATCGTCGATATGCTTGCCACGTGCTCAACTCCTTTGAATCTTGGACGCTCTTCCCTTACCGTGTGAACTCCATGATCCAATTGGTGTCTCAGGTGGTTCCCCCATCAAGAGAAAGCTCTTGTCGCCAGTTGGCTGTGTGTTTAGTCAGGTTGTCCCAGACAAATCGAACGTTGAGCGGGCGTCCATCATTCGTCGTAATCGCTTGCTCAAACATTCCGATCCCGTTCTCGAAACGGCCGACGAGCGGTGCAAAATCGGGCGGTTGCCGATTGTCGAGCCAAACGAACGACCATAGTCGAGTCTCGGGGTCGAAAGCGCGAATAGTAGTCCCTAATACCGTCAATCCACCCGGAAATTCACCTTCGTAACGATCGACAAATATCCGACCATCCAAAAGTTTTTCGCCCATCCCGGCAACCGCTGGAAATTCCTCCCAATCCGCCTCGTTGTTTCTTTCGGGTTCGCCAGTGATCGACCAAATCTTTCGGCGGCGATTCAAAACGGTCCATGTTTCCAGTAGGAAGTCGAAGTCGCCAGGATCTTCAAATTGCGTCATTGCCAAGCCTCGCTGTCCGGAAAGAATGGACTGCATGGAAAAAGGTCGAGATCTCTGACCAACCCAGGAACATAATAGTCACGAATAAGGACACAATTGGTCCGCATTAGAGGGAGGTGATTGAATCTTTCGTCTACGGACTGGCAGTGGTAGTTTCCGAGCCTGAGCCGCCCTCGATCTGAAGTTCTTGCGGAGCAACATAAATGCTGGCTTCATTGAGATTCGCCCGCGCAACCATCAGTTCAGTGGTCGCAAATGCATTGACTTGAACGCGAATGGTAAAGATCGCACGCTTTTTGTCAGGCGCTAAATCAACGATTGCAAATTGAACTCCTGAAAGCACCGCCGATTTTTCGCGACGAACTTCCGCCGTCAATCAAACTCTTAGGGTCGGCAATCGTGGATTCCAGTCCCAACCGTACCCAAACTGGGCTTTCCGCTACATTCCCTTCAAAATCAGGAGTTTTCAGTCGATTTGCACGCGACCGATTCACGTTCAATCAGTTCGGGGCGGAGCACGGTGAGAACCCGAGCAGCCTTCGGCCACGCAATCCGGTACGAGAGCATCTGCACAGCCAGTCGCCCCATAGAGATTTTGTCAACAGCCATGGTCGTTAGCTGCGGCGAGGTCGCAGTAGCCAGTTCAACATCGTCGAAACCGACGCATGAAAACTCTTGTGGGACCTGACGCCCAAGAGACTGAGCGGCTCTCATCGCCTCGATCGTATAGAGATCGTTGCAACCTAAGACGGCCGTGACTGAAGGGTCGCGGAGTAAAAGTGTTTCGGTTGCGGAAACGACTCCCTGCGCCGCATTCGTTTCCGGGATGATGTCCAGATCGTGTTCGTTGAGTGCGTTGAGAAAACCTTCTCGCCTTTGGCTGAAATTGGGATTGGTCTCAGGACCTGGACTGACGAAGGCGATCCGCTGGTGTCCTTTGGCAATGAGAAAGGAGGTCGCGTCATAAGCACCTGAGACATTGTCGGATACGATGGCGTCATGATCGTGAACGCCCATTGAAACATCGACCAGCACGATCGCTTTGCCCGCTCGCTTGCTGACGTCGTCAATGGTCTCCTTTGAAAAAGTTCCAACTAACAGGATGCCGTCTAATCGCTGCGAGAGCAAGTGCTCGGGGAGATCGACAGCAAAATTGTCGTCGTCTACTGGAAGCGTGGCGTAAAGCAAGTTCATATGCTGAGATCTAGCAGCTGCCTCTACTCCAGCAAGCACCCACGAATAGAATCGATTGACGAGCGGCAAGGTCGTGCTCAGGCTACGATTCCGTGACCGCAAGATGAGTCCGACATTCAGAACGTTTCGACCTGACTCGATTGGCGACGGCATGCGCCGTTGGTAACCAAGCTCCTCGGCCGCTGCCCAAACTCGTTGTCGAGTATCGGCGCCGATCCCCGGTTTATCTCGCAACACCAAAGAGACAGTCGTTCTTGACGCCTGACTCCGCCTGGCAATCTCGTCGATAGTGACCTTACGCGGCATCGACAACTTCACCTCAATTTAAGTGAAACAAGTTTCCAGCACGATAGCACGCGTGGATCAGTGTGACAATTGAATTTAGTAAATCTTCACTGAACTCATGCGACGCCAATAGTTTGATACCGAATTCGCGAGTACAAAGAGTTCCCCTCTCGACCATGAATCGTAAATCATCGTTCGAATACGACTTTACCGGTTATTGATGATTATTGAACAAACGGCGCGCATTTTCTTGACAACCCATTGTGCCGGTCCTACGATGCTGATGATCGCATTCACAAAATTCACATTCCCCTTGACACTGCGTCTGCAGTGTCTCGCGCGATAGCTGGAGGGCGATGTTAATGAGTTCCTCAGATCGGGTCCGCGCTGAGTCGTTGAACGCTTCCCTTAGCCGCCGGCGAATGCTCGGCATCGGCGGCGGTCTTACCGCCTCGATGCTCCTGGGAGACAGACTTTCCGATCATGCCTTTGCCAAGCAAGCCACTCCCGCCACAGGTGCACCGGTATCCCCGGCCGCCGCGAACGGAGAACTCGAAGAACAAGAAATCCGAGTCCTTTTGTTCAGCGGGCCGGAAAACGACGCGCACAAGCGACTCTCTCCTCAATTCACGGATTACACCCAGGGCAAAGTGAAGGTTACCGTCGAGGAAGGCGGACGAGATGTCGACTACGACACCAAATTTGTCGCCGCAATGCAGGCAGGTTCTGACGCTTACGATGTTATCCACTGTGACGCGCAACACTTCCTGCAATATGGACCTGCCCAATATTTCGAGCCGCTCGACACATTTATGGGCGATGCGACCCTCTTCGACGCTGCCGCTTACAACATCGAGGATTTCCCGGAGAGCTTGCTCGGACTCTTCCAATTCGATGGCACGCAACGGCTCCTCCCGCAAGAGGCGTCGACGCTCATGTTCTATTACCGTAAGGACTTGCTCGAGAAGTACGGAGTGCCAGAGCCACCAGTCACTGGCTACAGCTTGGATGAAATGCGTGAACACGCGCTCACCATTCAAGCAGCCTTGACTCAAGAGGGCCTTACCGATACCTATGGGTTGGTTCTCGGCGCGAAACCGCAGTTCCATGCTGCGATCAACATCGTTCAGCCAGCCTGGTCGAAGGCGGCGGAATTCTTCACCGAGGACAATCATCCCCAGATGGACTCGCAGCCGGTCATAGATGCGACCACATTTATGACCAATCTCCTCTTCGAAGATAAGGTCGTGTCACCAGGTATCGTCGGCTACGAGTACCCAGAAGTTTTGACCGCGTACCAGCAAGGTAAAGCGGCAATGGCGCTCGAATGGAACGCAGCCGCCGCGACCATTCTCGATCCGACCAAGTCGCCAATCAGCGCCACGACGACGGGCTTCGCAGCCTACCCATACGACGCGACTGCAGGGCAAACGCAACAGCGCGTCTTCCCCTCGGTTCATGCGATCGGTGTTTCGCATTTCAGCAAAAAACAAAAGGCCGCGTTTGCGTACGTCGCTTGGTTCACAAGCCAGGACGTCGCTCGAGACTATGTCATCAACGGCGGTGGCAGTTCGGGACGCGGCTCTTTGCTCAACGACCCAGACACATTGGCCAAGGCGCCCTACTACTCTGCCGTCTTCGAGGGATTCAAGGTCTATCACCCATTCCCCAACCTCACGCAATGGCCCTATATGTACAACAACATCATTGGGGTCGATTTCAACAGCATTTGGACGCAGCAAACAAGCGTTGAAGATGGTCTCAAGCAGATGAATCAAGAGATGACCGATTACCTCACTGATGAGGGTGTCATCTAGCGATCTGAGCGAACAATTGACCGTATTCAGCTCATCCTGCCGCCGAGCCGTTCGCTTCTCGGCGGCAGGTTGGGAAGCGTTTAAGGCCCGCTTGAAATGAAGACCTCTGCTGCTCCAAGGCGCATGACTTCAGCTGTAGTTCGGGCTCGATCCCGCGTGCCGGCGCTGCCAGACAAGTGGTTGCCCTTCCTCTTTTTGGTTCCGTCTCTTCTGGCACTCGCGGCTATCATGGCCTACCCACTGGTTTACAGCTTCTGGCTCAGTCTCTACAGATACAATCTGATCAACCCGAGGCGTTATGTCGGTCTCCAGAATTACCGCCGGATCTGGCAAGACGAACAAGTCTGGAACAGTCTCAAGGTTACGTTCGAGTTTGCCATTCCAGTCCTAACCTTGAATCTGTTGCTTGGATTCGGCTTGGCGCTCTTGATCCATCACAAAGCGCGAGCGAAAGCGTTGTGGCGGATCATCTTTTCTTTGCCTATTTTGCTGACCCCAGTTGTGATCGGTCTCAACTGGCGCGTCTTGCTGAACTACGACTTCGGGGTCGTGAATTACTACCTGACAAAAATCGGGATCGATCGACAACTTTGGGTGAACGACGCTCGCATGGCGATGCCAACACTGATCGCGGTCGATGCATGGCAAACGACGGCGTTCGTCATCTTGGTCCTGGTCGCCGGTCTCGCAGCTCTCCCGGAGGATCTCTTTGAAGCGGCTAAAGTAGATGGCGCTTCTACCTGGCAACAGATCTGGTTCATCACAATACCGTTATTGAAGCCGCTGTTCCTGGTCATCATCCTGTTTCGATCATTTGAGCTCCTGCGCGTGTTCGACATCGTTTGGACCTTGACTCGGGGTGGTCCAGGTCGCGCCACCGAAACGATCAGCTTCCATATTTATTCACGCACGTTTCAGTCATACGCACTTGGGTACGGCGCGGCAATGTCGTATGTGCTGTTCATCATCAGCGCGACCATCAGCATCATTCTCATCAAGTTGATTGGAACTGGAAGCGCTCAACAGGCGGAGGAGGGCAATCCGTGATTGGCGCCGCGTCCATTCCTACTCAAGCGAGTCAGTCGAAAAAGCGGAAGCGTCCAAGCGTGGGAACAATCCTCGCGTATGTCGTACTTGTTGGCTGGGCGATCATCACGCTGTTTCCAATTGCGTGGGTCTTCACGTCGTCCGTGAAAACCCCGGAGCAAATCTTCGAGATGCCGCCAAAGTGGATTTTCAAGCCGACACTTCACAACTTCGAAGTTGTCCTCGGACTGAAGATCCCGACAGAACTCGAGACGGTGAGCCAAGAAGGCTCGGGCAAGATCGAAAACAAATTCCCCCACTACTTGTTGAACAGTGTCATCGTCGCGCTGGGCTCGACCGCACTTTCGCTACTCATCGGCGCTCCGGCTGCCTACAGCCTTGCTCGACATCGGTTCCGCGGCGCCCAGGCAGTCCTCACTGGGTTGATACTATGTCGACTTGTGCCTCCGATCACCATCGTCATCCCAATCTACATTCTTATGCGGAATCTTCATATGCTCGACACGTATCAAGGATTGATTCTGGTATATCTTGCCTTCAATTTGCCCTTCACCATTTGGATCATGCGCGGTTTCTTCCTCGATCTACCCGTTGAACTCGAAGAAGCCTCGTTGGTCGATGGGACGACGAAATACGGCGCCTTTGTTCGCATCGTGTTGCCGTTGTCAGCGCCCGGACTTGCCACGACCGCCATTTTCAGCATCATCTTTTCGTGGAACGAATTCCTCTTTGCATCGATCTTGACGACTGAAAATGCGCGCACGATCACGCCCTCTATCTCAACGTTTATTACCGACAAGGCAATTCTCTGGGGACGACTTTACGCCGCCGCCGCCATCGTCCTCCTGCCAGTTTTGATCTTTGCCCTGTTGGTTCAGAAGCACTTCGGTCGCGGAGTCACCAGCGGGGCAATAAAGGGATAGGAGATCGTTAGTGACGGAACATAAAATTGGGATAGTCCTCGCTGGCTGCGGCGGGATAGGTCGAAGTCATGCCTCGGCAATACAGGCCCTTCCTGAAGCTCGACTGATCGCGGCCGTCGACATCGACGAAGAACGCGCCCGAACGTTTGCGGAACGATTCGAAGCGGAAACATACGCGACTGATCTCGGCCAAGTGCTCGATCGCGACGAAGTCGACGCTGTCATCGTCACCACGGCCAACGATCTGCACGCCTCGCTCACGATCCAGGCGCTCGACGCGGGGAAACACGTGCTCGTGCAAAAACCGATGGCGCTGTCGCTCGCCGAAGCGGACGACATGATTGCTGCCGCCGATCGCTCGGGCAAACAATTGATGGTCTCCTTTTTTGAGATCTTTCATCCGGCGTTCAAACGTGCCAAAGAACTCGTTGATGAGGGTTTGATCGGTGACGTTTTCCTGTTCAAGGCGATCATGGCGTGGAGCTCGGGACTGAACAACTGGCGTTTCGACCGCGCCATTTCGGGCGGTGGGATCCTAATGGATGGTCACTCGCATCACGTCGCCTATTTCAACTGGTTGTTGAATCAGCCCGGTATCAAGCACGTCTATAGCGAGATGGGATCTCTTGCCTCCGATGCCTCGGTCGAAGATACGGGAGTGACAATTATTCGCACTCCTAGTGCAATCGCAGAGATCTCAGGTTCTAATCGGCTCCTCGAACCGAACGCCCAAAATGGACATTTCTTCAAGGAATCGATTGAGATTTTTGGCACAGAAGGCACCATCCATATTCACCCGACGGAACGCCCTTCGCTGCGCATTTACAGCAGCAAAGCCACACAGCAAAACGGGCTCTCCGATGGCTGGATTTCGCCGCGCCTGGATTGGGTGCCGTTTGACGAACGGGGCTACAGCGTCCACTTCAACTCGGATGAGGATCCTTGGGTCGGCGAGCATCGGCATTTCATCGAATGTGTTCGAAACAACAGTCCCGTGATGACCGACGGTCGATTCGGACGCCGCGTTCAGGAAATCTTGCTCGCGGGATATCAGTCGGCCGATGATTTTACGCCCCGTCCGTTTGCAAGAAAATGCGCCGGCGGTGCGAGGATGAGGCTTGGAATCACTGGTCTTCTGTCGAATGATCTACAGCAGTTCGACGCTAAGGCATTCAAAGAAGTCCGCGACATGGGTTTCACCGGTACAGCATTCGGGCCTGACGTTCCACCATCCGATATCTCTACAGAACGCGCAGTCGAAATCGGGAAGATTGCGGCAGCGGAAGGAGTCGATCTCGTCGAGTATGGGCGATATCAAACGACCTTCGTCGACCCCGATCGTTCAGTGCTCGATTTCCACCTCGCCGATCTGCGTGAGGCATTTCGAGTTGCGGCGGCGCTTGGGTGTCCAGCGGTCGTCGCAGGGATCGGCAGTTTGAACCCCGCTGGTAACTGGTTTCCCGAAGCGGCCAATTACGCAGCGCAAACCCGCGAACGGCTTTTGAAGTCGTTGACCGAAGCAGTCGGAATCGCCGAAGAATCGGGCGTTGTTTTGGCGCTGGAATGTCATGTTACCGTCACGTTGAACAGCGCGCGAGCTGCGCGCGAAGTGCTCGACGCCGTCGGTTCTTCCGCGTTGAAAGTGCATCTCGATCCGGTGAACTGGATGACCTTAGATACGGTCTATGACAGTGGAAAAGCGATTTCAGCCATGTTTTCAACTCTAGGAGCTGAGCGGATTCAAGGCGCACATAGCAAGGGCGTGAAAGTGCTAAATCAGCTCATTGTTCACCTTGACGAGACCTATACAGGCGCCGAGGACGATGTCCTTGACCATACGGTGTTCTTGCGCGAGCTGTCGGCAATGCCAGGCGATCCATACCTCGTGATTGAGCACCTCGCCATAGAGCACATGCCACACGCACGGCAGCATCTGCTGAACATGGCTTCGAGTAGCGGACTCTCGTTTTCAGGTCAGCAAGCGGAGGACAAGAAGTGCTGAATGTGAGAATCGGACACTCCGCATTGACCTGGGATGTGCTCGACCACCCGGAAAACCTTCGCGAGACTATCTCAGATTGCGCCGATATTGGTTTCACAGGAACTGAGACAGGTGGCTTTGTCTACGACTGGTGGGAAAAAGAACGTCCAGGAGAGTTGAAACGACTGCTGGACGAACGCGGTGTCGTTATGGCATGTCTCTTCCAATTTGGCGATTGGATCGACCCCAGTGGACGAGAAACGCTTCGCGAAAACGGTCGCCGATGGGCCAATGGCGTCCAAAAACTCGGAGGAAACATCCTCATGCTTGTGCCAGGCGGCCGGCGTGATGAGCCGCCGTACGGTCTCGATGACTTCAAATTGATGGCCGAAGTGATGAATGAGGTCGGTGAGATTGCCGTTGTGTCCGGCGCTGTGTCGGCCGTTCATCCACATTGGGGCACGATGGCTGAATCGCGGCTCGAAATCGACCTGCTGTTAGATCAGCTTGACCCTTCCAAGGTTGGATTTGCGCCTGATACTGGTCAGATCGCGAAGGGGGGAACCGACCCAATCGACATGATCGAACGCTGGGTTGACCGAGTCCGACACGTTCATATGAAGGATTTGTCGCCGCAATGGACAGAGATGAAAAGAGCGGGCATTCCACTTCGCAGTCCAGAGGGCTTCATCGAGCTCGGTCAGGGCGTAATCGATATTCGACCACTCATTCCGATGCTGGATGCAGTTAACTATTCCGGTTGGCTCATGGCTGAGTTGGATGAATCGAAACATTCGGGGCGCGACTCAGCGCAACTGAGTTGGGACTACATCGAGTCAACGCTTGCTCCACTCATCGGATAGCGAAAGTCATCACCAGAGACTGTTTCGGCTGATAACGAATGAAAGGACCGAATGTGATTACGGATCTCGGACATCCAGCACTGCGCGCGTACGATCTCGACGCTTCGTTGTCGTTCTACAGCAAGCTTGGTATCGACGAATCCTTCCGCCTCAATCACGAGGATGGATCGTTGATGCTCGTCTATCTCCATATCGGAGGTGACCGATTTCTCGAAATCTTCCCAAATGGCCCCGCGCCAGATCCGAGCCACGTGCACAGTTTCCATCATCTCTGCTTGCTCACCGATGATCTAAAAGGTGATGTCGAGCGTTTGCGCGAACAAGGTGTCACAATCGATCGGGAACCGAAGATGGGGCTCGATCATAACCTCCAAGCGTGGGTCCGCGATCCGGACGGTAACCCGATCGAACTGATGCAACTTTCCGAGGAGTCTCCGCAACGTAAAACCGCGCGTGGGGAGTAACCACAAATGCCCAGGCCAATTGGCCTGGGCATTCGAAAAACCAAGTATTCAACTAAGCGAGGTGGACCGGCTGACCAGTTCGCGAGGACTGGTAGATCGCCTGAATGATTTCAAGTGACACACGAGCGTCTTCACCAGTCACGGCCGGCTGGCGTCCGGCGATGAGCGCTTGCAAGAATTCTTGAATCTGCAAGACATGGAAAAGTGGAAAACCAGGTTTGTCTTTCTCCTCCCATTCCCAAACACTTCGAAACGAATCTTCGCCTGGCAAAGTCCAAACGTCGTTGATGCCCTGTTCGCCTTCGTTGACTTCCCAGATGCTAACGGTCGGCCCTTTGTCACCATGGACCACGACCCGAAACCCCGATGCAGGCTGCACTGTGGTTGCCGCCTGAATCGTGGCAAGACCGCCATTGGAAAATCTCAGGGTCGCAACCGCGGTGTCTTCCACGTCGATATAAGCGCCGTGTCGCAGCGTCGAGAATTGCCCGTAGACCTCGGTTGGGCGACCCATAAGCCATTGCAACAGATCGATTGCATGGACTGCCTGATTCATGAGAACGCCGCCGCCTTCGGTTTCCCACTTGCCGCGCCAAGTATCCGAAGCGAAATATTCCTGTGAACGCCAGATTCGGACCGAGCATTCTCCCAGCGTGAGGTTTCCTAATTTTCCCGCTTCAACCGCGCGCCGAGCTCGCTGCGACGCAGGCCAAAAACGCCGTTGAAAGATCACGCTGAAGACGGTGCCCGCATCCTTCGCGGCATCGACCATTCGATTTGCGGCATCGACTGTAACCGAGATTGGCTTTTCACAAAGCACATGCACGCCAGCATTGGCGGCCGCCACGACGAGCGCTTCATGGGCGGGATGCGGCGTGCAGATCAAAACCGCCTCGACACCCGCCTCGCGCAGAAGTGCTCCTGCTTCGTCGAAGACCATTGGAACGTTGTATTTTGTCGCGGTCGCTCGAGCGCGCTCAATATCCTGATCGCAACACGCAACAAATTCAGCTTCCGGAAGCGAATTGAGCGCCATCGCGTGGATCGTGGCAATCTTGCCACAACCGATCAATCCAGTTCGAATCCGTCTGGTAGTCGACTCGGTTTCCAATGGACACTCCCCACGATCGCTAATTGTCGTTGGTCGAGTTACGCGTTACCCTCGAACGGACGCAGTTTCGCCCTGAGAAACTCCGCCGCAAATTTGACCCCTGCCAAGCCGCGGCAGAGAGGATCCTCGTTTTCAATGCCAATGGCATCGTCGTAGCCGATGTCTCGCAAAGCGGAGATGATCGCCGACCAGTCGAGCACGCCTACTCCCGGCAACCGATATCGCCACCAGCTGCTGCCGAGAATGCCCTGGCGTGCCAATCGACCCCACAAGATTTCCACGTCCTTGCCATCAACGTGATAAATCCGCGATCCATATTGGCGAATCACGTCGGGGATATTTGGTATTTGCAGCCAAACTAAGTGCGACGGATCGAAGCTCAGCCCAATTGCTGGCGAGGGAACCGTCTCGAACATTGCATCCCAAAGCTCGGGACTATGGGCAATGTTACCTTCGGGCCCACCACGTCCTGCAGTCTCGAAGGCGATTCTCACGCCTCGCTCTTCTGCGTGCTTGGCAATCGGACCGTAAACCTCTTTGAATATCTGCAGATTTTCGGAGACACGATTCGATTGATGACCGTCGCCAACCCCCGGCATGCCATAAAAGTGCATGCCAAACGCCGAACCGGCGAAGGTCACCACGGTTCGAACCTTCAGCACCGCCGCCGCATCAATTGTCTTCTCGAAATAGACGATTCGATCTGCTCGAAGCGACTCGTTTGCGGTCAGCAAATTAATCATCGGAGCGAGCGCGTGAATTGCTACGCCAAATTGGGAGGTCAGCTCCTGAATCGATCCTGGTCCATTTGCGATGATGTCGTTCGGGTCCAAGTGACCCGGATAAGTCGAATCGCCTATTACGGGATAGGTTGGCCCTAGATTTACCTCTATTGTGTCAAGGCCATTTTCCGCTGTCCAACGCACCAGATCGGGGAATGGAATCGGCTCGATCCCGACAAGTGATGCGAATCCGATCCTCATGAGATTCTGCCTCGTGATTCAGCCGCGAGTTATCGCGACGCACAGTCATTTTTCGGACGTAGGTCAGCAGTGGACACTCACGATGTCCAGCGCATCGACTTCATCGTCAATGGAATTGCCGCGGTGAGTATCGCAAAGGACGAAGCAACCGGCTAGTTGGTTCTCAATTTGGACTGAGTTCTGAAAGGCGTAAATTTACGATGAAGGCCGCCCGTTTCAACTCTTCGACACGTAGTCACTTCTATTGCAATATGGCCAGGTCGAAGCGCAAACCACTTGCGCCCTCGCCCGCTCCGACGGTCTTGCGCCGTGAAATCCAAATATGAGTTGAACCGTCGGTCCAGCGACTTCGACATGCCACACGCGAAACTCAAGTTCCCGAGCGTGGGACCTCCTCTTCAGGGATGCGGTAAGGTCCGTCGCCTATTGCGGTGAGGCGAAGAACTCGACCAAGAGGTTCAATTGGTTCAAGGGTTCCGTCGGGCGTCGCTCTAAGCTTCGCGCTGCGTTGCAGTGCGATATCGCGCTTGCTCGGATCGATCGGAACGCCTAAAAACGGTATCCAGTGCTCTGGAACCTCGGTCTGGATCACGTAACGCAGCGGATCTGTCGCGTCGCTCGGAGTGGCGGGTGGCGGGGCAATTGCCTTCATGCGTTTTGCCTGATCGCGTTCATGACCGGGCCAAGGTTGACCGGCTTCGTTTTCCGTTGCATTTTCGATCGCCCAAACCATGTTGGCCATCTCGTCTCGGAAGAAACGGATGTCCTCAATTGGCGCGCTCGACTGACTGGAGGCGGAAGCTGAGGGCGGGTTTACGAAGAATCCCGACGCCTCGGTCGGTTTGCCTTCAGTCTCGCTGGAGAACAACGTCCACCGCTCGTTGAGCGGTTCACCGCCTTTGTCGGCCGGCTCAACGAGCGTCATGACGCCGAACACATCGTGGACGATAAAGTTGTCGATGCGACCAACAGATCCGACCGGCAAATCGAACGGCATCACGAACTAGCCGTTGCCATGGATGAGCATGAAATCAACGACGACAAGCTTGCCAACGTCCCGGCGATCAGGAGTGACAGATCCAAAATCGGTCGTCTCGGACTCAAATGCCCACCAGCGGTCGTTCGGCATTCCTCGGAATCGCACGTTTGCCGGCAGAACGCTGGTGCGCATGGTCTTGACCACATCACCAGGTATCTGAACTGATCCGGTCGCATTCGGCCGAAGATCTAGGGCGTCCCAGTCGAAGTCGCCGTCTCTTCCAGGATGAGCGGCGAGAACCAAAGGTTCTCCGTCCGGTGATGCCGCGACCAATTCGAGCCGGTATTCGAGTCGATCGGGAGCCTATGACGGCGGGTCGGTTGTTCCTGGTGAGCCCAGGACTTTTTCGGCCCAAGACACAAACGCGGTTAACGCGGCAATAACTTTCGTCTTGTTGGTTCCAGGAACCGCGGGCTCGGCCGGCAAACCTGGGAGCGAGGCCCGCGCGGCTTCATAAAGCGCGACACCGTCGAGGGCGCGTCCACCGCAAACGCGCAGCAAGCGTGCGCTGTTTTGATCGGGCTGCTTCGCCAATTCGATATCGGAAACAGGAGTAATCATATAAGCGTCGCGAAATGCATCGATGGTCGCATTTGGGACCTCCTCTTCCGCCAAGAGCGAGGTCGCAATCTGCCCGAGTTCGACCCGCAGCGCCAATCCAGGAGCAAATGGCTCGCGTTCCACATCATCCTCGATTGGTGATGTAGACATAATCGGATGGAGTTCTCCATCGTCGCCGCGCCAGGCGAGAATGGAACCAAGCTTCGCTGACGCCTGGGCGAAGGCAGGCGAACCGGTATCTTCGCCCTTGAATTCACCGACTTGCCATTGCCGCGTCAGCATCCAGAGTGGATCGCGGACTCGTGCCGCCAGTGACGGTGCGATTGACGTGCTGCGAGGGCGGGGTTCTAAACGGTTCCAATAGGTCAGCGATGCCATCGTCCGGTCTCCTACGAAATCAAGACCGGATCAGCGATCCGTCTAATTCTAAAGTCGGTCGAAACAGTGTCATCTCGAGGAATCGTTGCGAGATAAATCGCAGGCAAAAGCTGGCTCAACGATCCGAGCAACTCACCGTCTACGGCGCGGATCTTGGCCAGATCGAGGGTTTCTCGCAGCATATCTACTAACGAAGGGAGATCCCAAAGTCCTTCAATACCACCCGGAACCGCCGGCACAGCAATCAGGATTGCTTGAGGAGCTTCCGAATCGGGATCGTCGTAATTGAAAGCTATCCCCGTAAGTTCGGACGTCGATGGGATCAATTCGGTCCATTCGTCGATCAGGATTCCAGTCCACTCGCCATCAGCCTTCGCCGCGCTCGGTTGTTGCAACACGAGCGAAAGTCGACCCGACGGCGGACGAGAGCCTTCCTCAAAAGGATGCGCAACCCAGCGTTCACCAGATACAACTGGCATTTGGACCAGGAAGTCGGCGGAGCGGGCGACCCAAGTGTATTGGCCAGTAGACCAAGGAGTCGCCATCGCCCAAGAGGCGGGCGAACTTGGGCCGCGCCCTGGAACCACTTTTCGATAGCGTGCTTATCAGTTCCCATGTCAGGGCCGGTATGCCAGGGCGTTGTTCAAGTTTGCGGAATCCGCAGGCTTGAACCGACGCAGGAAAACAAAATCTCGACCAAATGCGGCAGCGACGACTGCAGTAGGAGTCTACGCCGCGGTCGCCTCAGTCTGTCGCCGGCTTAACTCAGCTAATACACTCCGGCCACGTGTTCGAAGTGCATCGAGCGTCGTGTCACCAAGCGAGGGGAGTCCACTTTGACGCTGCCTGTGCTCGTGTCAACTTCGACGCCACTATTTTTCGGCGGATTTACCCCAGACAGGAAGTTCGGAGTGAACGTAATTTTGTCGAGGTCTGCAGGCAATGCAGCGGCATTCGCGAATGTGACTTTCGGCGGAGAGGTGTCATCTCCTATGACGAGCAGACCGAGGAGCGATGGGGAGGTCTCCCCCCTTTAGCACATGGATATCGAATCCTTCGTTGCCGTTCCACAGTATCTGGTTAATTGCCACTGTCCCAACCTCTGCCCGTCGGGGAGTTGGTTGACTTTCACGTCAACTCAATTCTTTGGGCGATGTCGGTTAACACTTTCGGTCATCTAACGAATCAATCGCATTCTTTGCGGCGAACGATATCTTCATTGGAGGACCGCGTCATCGGTATGTTTTTCTATCACCATCGATAACGGTGTGTGCGAGCCCAACGTATCAAAGGGACGCGAACGAGGATACGTTCTGAGCAGCAAACCGGGATTCAACGTAGGAAAAAGCGAGGGAAAGAAGTTGGCAGAGCGGGACGCAAGAATCCGTTGCCGAGTTGAATTGCCTGAGCGTTTGATCGACTCGAAAGACCAATTGAAGGGGAAGATGCAAAAACGGCTTACGATTCCGAGATGTTGTCAAATTAGACGTCATGTAATGTCACGCTCTTCGCAAGAGTTCAATCTGGCGTTTCCAGTACGATCGACCTACTTCGCAGTTTCCCAAGCTTCGTCAATCTCGGCCTGTCATTGCTCAAGTTCGGAATCAGAAAGGCTTGTCGATTCTATTGTGCCACCGTGTCGACCGAGTTCATGGACGAGATGGTCTCGGGCACTTGAGTGGCCCAACATGACGTATCATTCGGGCGCCAACTAGATTGGACTGACGTTGCGAACTGGAGGTTCGTTATGCCTCTTCCCTCGGCATCTCGTCCGTCATTTCCAACGGAAAATGGTGCCGAAGGATCTTTGCAAGCAACGCGGGAAAGACGCTCACTTTCTCTCTCCGTGACACGGCGTACCATGCTACAAAACGCTGCTGCAACTCTGGCAGCGCCGGTTTTGTTGTGTACTTCAACCGCCAGTGCACGATCAGCATCGCGACTTCTGAATGTGTCCAAAACTTCAACTTCGTCCGATGCGACACTAACAATAGCTACCAACCGGACGCCGATCGATCTCGATCCCCATTCGGCTTACGATCTCGGTTCGATGGCCGCTCTACATGGACAGTTCGAAACGCTAATCCAGGTTGAACCGGGCACAAGCGATCAACTCTCCCCCCTGATTGCAAAATCTTGGGAATCCAATGAAGACAAAAGCCTTTGGATCTTCCACTTGGACGAAAGAGTCACGTTTCAAGACGGCACTCCCTGCGACTCCCTAGCGGTGCGGCTTTCCTTCGAGCGACAACTCGCTCTTGGACTGGCGCCTGCGACGATCATCGGTCGATTCATTCAAGACGCATCCCAAGTCACCACACCCGATGCAAACACAGTTGTCTTCGACCTTGGACTCCCGCAACCACGGTTCGATGCAGCGGTCGCGTCCCCGAGCGGAGGTCCGATCGTCAATGCAGCGCTCGCTCGAACGCATGAAGTGGACGGCGATTGGGGTCACGCTTGGGCGCAATCGTCCAACGACGGCTTGGGCACAGGCCCGTATCGCGTAATTGGCTTCGATATTCAGGAGAAGACGGTACTCGAGCGGCACGAAGACTATTGGCAAGGCTGGACTGGTCACCACTTTGACTCGGTCGTTCTCAGAAACGTTCCGGAAGCCGAAACGCGCCGAGAACTGATCGAATCAGGGGACGCCGGCGCAGCCGCCAACATCTCCCCCGAGGTGCTCAGCGCCCTCGAAAAGAACCCCGATCTCGTCGTGAGCCACCCCTACAATCTGACGGTTGTGTACATCATGCTGACAGCTACGGGTCCGCTGGAAACCGCCGGCGCACGCCAAGCTGTCTGTTATGCATTTCCCTACGATTTGGTCGTTTCTGGGGTGTATGAGGGATACGCAAAGCGTGCAAAAGGACCGTGCGCAGAGCTTTGCCGAGGATTCGGCCCAATGACATTCGTCTACGACACCGACCTTGAAAAGGCCAAATCCCTGCTCGATCGAGCCGGAGTTGCGCCTGGTTCGTCCTTGCGGATGCTCGTTCCGGTGAGCTCCCCTTGGGCCGAGACGCTCGCCGAACTGCTTCGAGCCAATTTGGACAAGATCGGGCTCAAACTTGACACGCAGCTAGCCGACACCGCCACACTCGTGGCGCTCTATACGGGGGACATGCCGAAGGAAGAACGGCCGCATTTGATGCCCACGTTCTGGTCGCCGGATTACAACGATGGCTGGAATCATCTCTGGCCGCAAGTGTCATCCAAGGCCTTCAAGGTCGGCAACGCGGGATACTATTCAAACGCTCTAGTAGACACGCTTCTCGACCAGGCGCGGGAGGCGATTGACGAGACGACGTATCAAACTGCGCTCAGTCAGATCCAACAGATCGTCACCTATGACGATCCAGCCGCGATCTATGTCGTTCAACCGCAGTATCCGATCGTCCTCCAAAAACATATCGGTGGGTTCGTGCCAAATCTCATAACCGGTGAACTTCTCGACTTCTACGCTCTCTACTCTCAATGACAAACTGCCGCTCGGCATAGCCGTTCCCACTGTTGAACTTCATAATCTTCTTTTCAAACAACACCCTAAACCTCATAATATGTTGACGCTCATCCCATATGATTGCTATTGTATAGATACACGTATCAGGCGTTTTTCAATTGGAAGTGCTGCTTTCGTCAATTGAGTTCGTCACGGGAGGTCTTGAGTCGAGTCTCCATAAATTGGATTCTGAGTCCAACGCCTCGATTCGATTTCAGAGTCGAGTTTCCTGAACACTCGCAGAGAGCCAATTTGCAATCAGCGCCGCGTAAAAGGGACGTCCGATGAGCAATTTTGCGGCTGCAGGGATACTCTCAGACGACTTGGGACCTCCAATGGCGCCGCGATCGTTGGTGCAAACGAAGCTCTATCCGCCACGCCTCCGCGCGAATCTGGTGCCCAGACCAAACCTCATTTCGCTGCTCAACAATGATCCCGGCCATCGATTGACGCTCATTTGTGGTCCGGCCGGCTATGGCAAGTCGACATTAGTCGCGCAATGGCTCGCCGAGTTGGCGCTTCCGTACGCATGGATATCGCTGGAGCGCACTGATAACAACCCTCAAGCCTTTTTTGGGTTGATCGTTTCCGCATTGCAATCAATTGACCAGGGTCTTCTGGTCGCAACTGAAACGCTTGTCTCAAAGCAAACCCCCATCCGGGCTGACGCGATTGTTTATCAACTGATCGAGGAGATCTCTGCAATAACGCGCCCAGTTGTTCTCGTTCTCGATGACTACCATGCCATCGAGTCAGGCGAAATCCATCACGCGATAGACATATTGCTCCAACATTTGCCGGACATGATGCGTCTGGTGGTGATTAGCCGAACCCAGTTGCCGTTGCAACTGGCTCGCCTGCGCGCGAATGGCGAAATCTGTGAGCTTCGACGCGAAGAGCTTTCGTTTACGCATGCCGAAGCATTGCATTTCTACCAAGTGTCGCTTGGTCTTGATCTAACACCCAGCGAAATCAAAAAGGTTCACGAGCGCACAGAAGGCTGGGTGGCAGGACTTTACTTGGCGAGCTTCGCTTTGCGTGGCAAACCTCGTGACCGCGTTGGGCAATACGTCGAAGAGTTCGCCGGAGACGTCCAATTCGGCAACCAATACCTTTGGGAAGAGGTTCTAGAAAACCAACCAGACGACGTCCGCACCTTTCTTTTTCGCACATCCATTTTGGATCGATTCACCGCAGGACTCTGCGACGCTGTTACGGAAACGCAATCAAGCGAAGCATTGATCCGCCATTGCGAGCGGGACAACCTTTTTTTTATTCCTTTGGATGGTCAAGGTTCCTGGTATCGCTATCACCACCTCTTCGCTGAAGTCTTGCGCGAGCGATTGACGAAGACCGCTACTGACTCAGAAATCCAGGATCTTCACCTGCGAGCGTCTGAGTGGCTAGAACAAAACGGCTATCTTGAGGACGCCGTTCGCCATGCCATCGCTAGCCACGTCTGGGAACGAGCAACGAGACTCCTCGAAAAAAACTGCAGCTCGCTCTTCGATCGGGACGACGTCGCGACACTTCGTATGTTGCTCGAAGGGCTACCACCCGAGATCTTGGAACGGTCTCCACGTCTCTCGTTCTGGCTGGCTTGGGCGCTGGGACGAACGGGACGATGGGGAGAATCGACGCGGGTGCTCCAAAGCGCAGAAAGACTTTGGACCAACGCGGGCGACCGGCCAGGCAAAGGCCTACTCCTGCTGTGGCATACAGGCAAATCACTTTTCTCCAACGAAAACCAAAAGGCAATCGAGTATGCGGGTCAAGCCCTCGCTCATCTGTCCGATGACCAACCGACGGAACGAGTGTTCGCCTTGATGGCTCTAGCGGTTGCGCACATGAATCTTGGCGATCCAGTAGAAGCTGAAAAGGCATTTGCCGATGTTCGCATGACAATCGATATGTGGCGACTGCACCCTCTCCAACCATTCGAAATGGCCTTTTCCTCAATGCTGCTCATTCAACAAGGCAAATTGGAAGAATCAACCGTCCTTAGTCGTCGCGCGATCCAAAATGCAGGCGAAATGCCCACCGAGATGTGGGCCCAAGCTGCGCTCACTCAACTGGGGCGAGTCTACTTCGAGTGGGGATACCTCGATGATGCTCGACGTTGGCTGCAAAAAGCGGATGATTTGGCCGAAATGACGCGTGCTCTCCAGATGCGAGCTCAAATTCGGTGCGGGCTCGCGCGAATCTCCTGGGCGCGAGGTGATATTGAGGAAGCGTTCGATGAGATTGATCGGGCCATCGGTTTTGCGAGGCAACTTGGCACGCTGAATGAAATACGATCCGCCAGAGCTCAGCAGGCAAGGTTCTGGCTCGCTTCTCACCAGGTCGGCCTCGCGCGCCGCTGGGCGGACAGCTGCGAGCTCGATCCCTACCTGCCTCCCGAATACGAGCGGCAAGAGGAACTTTTGACATATGTGCGGCTTCTCATCCAAGAAGGCAGACCTGACTTCGCGCTCGAAATCTTGAAGGGTATCCGCGAGCAAGCTGAGGCCAGCGGGCGATACGGCGAGCTTGTTGAGATCCTGCTCTTGTCCGCCTTAGCTCACAAAGCAAATGAAAATATTGTGGAGACTTTCAACTCGTTGCGCGGAGCACTGAGCCTGGGTGAACCACGTGGTTACCTTCGGGTTTTCGTCGATGAAGGTGACGACTTAGCGCCCCTCCTGCGCCACGCCGCGGCTCGTGGAGATCGACGGGAATATGCTCGGCGAATTCTCGCCGAGATCGAAGGCGCACCAATTGCCGAGCAACTCGGGAAGCAAGTCACGACCGGGACACTCAGCGAGCGCGAGATTGAAGTTTTGCGCATGGTCGCGGCCGGAATGTCGAACCGTGACATCGGCCAGCGTTTGTTCATCAGCGAGAAAACAGTGAAGACCCACCTGAGCAACATCTTAGGCAAACTCGAGGCTGCCAACCGGGCTCAAGCGGTTGACCAAGCCCGCCGCTTGGGTCTCATTTGATAGCTCTTGTGACGTTGGCGAGAAGTCCAACACCATCATCGCCTTAAATACTTTGTGACCTCGATGACGATGATTCACCGATGAAACCAGTAGAAATAGGCCACTGGACTGATGACGCTCCGCCCACTCATATAGAGCATAGTGAGCAGATCTGATCGGTCCATGTTGTTCTGTTCATCGATCACTTTCAGTTGATGGCCGATAATGGATTTTCAACGATGACACTTCAAGGTGTTGCTGCGGGGCACAAGAGATGGCGAGACCCAAATTACTCATTGTTCGCCTGCCCCGTGGTGACTCAATCCGACAAATTTGAGGCTTGCTTAAGTCGCAGTTGAACTCCGTGTCAGGTCAGTCAGCTTCCGAACAACCGTCGGAAGTCAAAGGCGCCGCTTCCCTTCGCGGCCGGGGCAACCTCGCCGCTGTCTTATCGTCCTTTGTTCTTCCCCTGGCGCTAACGCAATTTATTGCGAGCCACGCTGGCTCGAACATGAACGTGGCCATCACCGATATTGCTGAAGACCTCGGGACGTCGACGCGTGGCGTCCACCTGGCGATCACGCTCTTTACGTTGACGATGGCCGCCCTGATGATTCCTGGCAGCAAATTGACGGATATTATCGGGCGCAAGCGATGTTTCATGCTAGGCCCGATCGTGTACGGATTGGGCGCTCTCATAGCATCGTTTGCCCAAGGACTGTTAGTCCTCGTTATCGGCTAATCCCTGTTGGAAGGGATCGGTTCAGCTCTCATGATCCCGCCGGTCTATATCATCCTGACGTTGGCCTTTACCGATCTTGAGTCCCGCGCCAAAGCCTTCGCCATCGTCAGCACCTGCGCGGGACTGGGTTCCGCCGCCGGACCGTTGATCGGAGGTTTGATCACCAGCGCCATTAGCTGGCGCCTGTCATTTATCTTGCAAATTCTGGTGGTGGCGAGCATTGTCATCATGGGCCGTCACTTTTCCGGCGCAAATGGCGTCAAGCGCCCCTTCGATAGTACCGGTCAATTCTGTCGGCAGCTGGTCTGGTTTTCATCGTGCTTGGCATCTTGTCGACCGGAACCTATGGTTGGTTGAGGGCCAAGGAAGACGTCAAGATCGGCGACACTGTCTTTTATCACGAAGGGGATTGGCACCGGTCTGGCCACTAGTTCGACTCGGCGCGATTTTCCTAGCGTGGTTCTTCTGGCATATTCGGTCGATGGAGCGAGAAGGGAAAGAACCGCTTCTCTCCACCCGCATATTCCACAATCGAGTTTCTGACCTTGGGCTAGTTACCCAGAACGTTCAATGGCTGAACTTACAAGGAAGCTTCTTTGTGATTTCCGTCTTCTTGCAGACTGTGCGTGGTTACAGCGCGATCAAAACTGGATTGATCGTCACGGCTTAGACCGTGGGCATCCTTGCCTCGTCAGCGATCGCCGGTAGATTGGCGCGGAATCGATCGCAAGTGATGATAATTCGAGCGGGATTCGTCATCACGGTGGCCGGAACTCTCCTCCTCCTTTTGCTAGCTGACGCCGGATCGACGGTCTACTCCTTCTTGCCTGGGCTGTTCCTGATGGGTTTGGGCATCGGCGTGATGCCCACATCCTCAGTCAATGTCGTTCAATCGAGCTGGCCTGAAAAGACCAAGGGGAAATATCTGGGTTGTCCCGCAGCGTCTCAAACTTGGGATCCTCGATGGGAACCGCATTTGTCGGTTCGGTATTGGTCTCCAAAGCGATTCCGACCAATCACACCTACACCGCGGCCCTGTTTCTGATGACGATTTTTGGGATCATTGGATTGGGCGCGGCTCTCCTTATCCCGCGCGACGCCATCAAAGCGCCGGGGGAGTCAATTACTTAATCAGGCCCAGTAAGTTCAATCTGTCGTCTAATACGGGCCGGATTCGCATCAAAATCTCTCCGCCAGCTTCGCAAGCGATTACGCCATTGGACTGATGGCGCTACAACCATGCGCACATATAGTCTTGATAGAGATTTAATATAGAGTTAACAGAGTCAAGCCACGTTCGACCCCGCCCGGTTTGATCGGCGCGAACCCACGAGTAGTGAGGCCCGGCCTGCTCGTTTCGCGCAGTTGATCAACCGCGCGACGTGAAGGGACTTCGCAATGTCCGCCGGTGAACTCCTTTCTGTCTTGGCCGCGTCTTATGATGACGTTGCCTCAGCTCGGGACAATTACGAATCGATTCGATACTTCTATTATGGGGCGGGGCGGTTCGCGCAATTTGACGCCGCAATTCTCGCCAAGAACGAGAGGGGCAGGATCAGAATCGACACGACCTACGAAGCCGGAACTCGTCACGAATCGCTTAAGGAGATCGGATGGGGGATGGCCGCGGGCGCGGCGACTGCTGTCTTTCCGGAAATTGGTGTTTGGGGAGCAATTGCCGCCGGAGGAGGAAGCGGCGCGGCGATCGCCGCAATCGCTGCCCACATCAAGACTGGGATGACCCAATGTGATCTTCAAAAACTGGGCGACTTACTGCAACAAGGTCCGGCGTCACTGATCATTGTGTGCGGCGCGGACATTACCAGTCAGGTGGCGACGATGCTCTCGTCCCCGTACACATTTTCGGGTCTTGTGCTCGACGCGAGCCCAGATCAGATCATCGAGGACGTCCTCGAAGCCGAAGAGCGTGTAGCTCAATTCGCAAGACCGGTGGAAAATCGTTCAGCAATCTGACCGCGGCCAACCCGACGGGCGGTTGATCTCATCGAATTGCCCTCAACTGGCGCCAGAGGAGTTGGGCGAGAGGAGCGCTGGGGCACGCGAAGGAACACCGCCGCGATACGCATGAAGGACGGGCACCATGAGTAAACAGACCCATCTCCTGGCGGCAACGTATCCCGATTTGGAGCACGCCAAGGTCACGTTCGACATGCTGCATAACATGCACCGTGCCGCCACCATCACCCTCGTCGATTCGGCGCTGATTACAAAACGTGATGACGGCAAGATTAAGATCGAGGAGACCACCGAGCTCACTAGCGGTAAGGGGGCGCGGCGCGGCGCGCTCATCATGGGCGTATTTGGTCTCATCTATCCGCCAAGCCTGTTGGGATCGGTCCTCGTCGGTGGCGTGGGCGGCGCCATCGCTGGCCGCCTGCGGGACACTGGGATCAAGAACCCGCAACTCAAAGAGTTGGCCGACCAACTCGAACCCGGTAAAGCGGCGATTATTGCGCTCGCCGATGAAGTTTCCGCAGTTGATGTCCAACGCGCGCTCGCGGGATATGAGGGTACACTTGTCGAGCAGGTAGTCGACGAGGAAACGCTCAAGGAACTTTTCAAGGCGGCCGGCCAAGACTGAACTCAGCTTCCAAGCCGCATGTAATCAGTAGTCCCTGCCCTATTCCCATGAACGAATGGGTCTGCGATCCATTGAACTGACATCCGATTTGGGAGTCAGCTCGGCGTATGCTCCACGTCGAACCCAGCCCTCAATAGTCGATCGCAGGGCGCATCAATCAGCTTGCTCGAATAAGACAATAAATACTCCGTTTGACTCAGGTGATTAAGACCTAAGAATCGATAGCGTGGTACTTGGCTTGAGTTGCCGATCCGGGTTTTCCTACTCGTTTCGGCGGTTCTTGCCAACCCGAACGGGCTGGGCGGGCGATCACGTTGGTTTGAAATTGGATTCGAAGAGCATGGAGGAACAAGCTGATGCTACGTACTGCGCGAAGATCCCGTGTCGATAGGCGGATCATGATCTCGTTGTTCTTGGTCATCACAGTTATAGCAGCGATTTTGGCGCCAGCGGGCTTTCGGCCCGCCGCGGCACAGGAAATCCAGACGCGAGTGCAAGTCCTGCACGCGGCGCCGGGGCTGGGGAAAATCGAGGTTCACATCAACAATCAGGAGGTCCTCGATGAATTCGAATATGGCGATTTGAGCGACTGGATCGACCTCCAACCGGGTAGCGATCGACTTACCATCACTCAGGACAGGGCCGGCTTTAACTACGCCGTCTTCGACGCAATGTATCCCGTCCCAGCCGGCAACGATTACTACGTAATCATCAGCGACGACATTGTGATGACATCGGTCGTCGACCGCAGCCCGGTCGCGGATGGAGCCGCGCGTGTGCGCGTCTCGCAATCTTCGGTTGACCTACCAGAGGTCAATGTCAGCGCCACGAACGGAAATGTGACGTTCGCGACCCAACTCACCTATCCCCGTACGTCAGATTATGTTTCCGTACCGGCCGGGACTTACGATATCGAGGTAAAACTCGCAGACACTGGGGAATCTGTTTTCACAGCGCCGGGGATCACCTTGGAAGGCAACCAGGTCTACGATCTCGTCATCATGGGCAAGCCCAACAACGACGATAAGCCACTGAAAATCCAATCGCTCGTCGACACAACTACAGAAAAGACCGGAACGCCGTCATCGTAATCGGTTCGAAGAGCACGCCCGCTTTGGGCAACAGGCGACTCCAGCGCCAGTAGCCCAGTTTCGTGAAAATTCACTTTTGGCGGGAGGCAGCACGAGCTCAAGTCGAGCGGCCTCCCGCTCACGAAATCGAGAGTGACAAGGAGGTCAGCCATGTGCTCGATGTCATCATCAGTGACTGGCGAAGGCGGCGCGATAGGCGATCGAATCACCCAAGTCAAACCTGGGATGGAGGTCGAGGATGCGACCGGAGAACGCATCGGGAAAGTAACCGATATTCGACTGGGAGATCCGGATGCGATCGATGTTCGACACCATGACCCAGGATTGCCAAGTGATAGATATGCCGCCTTGTTGGGTGCGGACTCGGAGCCCAACGTTCCCGCTGGACTGGCCGATCGCATGCTTCGCACCGGCTACATCAAGATTGATGACAAGCGTCATTTACGGCGAGATCACCACTATTACGCAACAGCTGAAGATATCGTATCGGTTGAAGCGGATACGGTACACCTCGCCAAAACGTGTGACGAACTGATCACCCCAGCGAATTAAACGGATGCTTAGTTGGACCATTCGATTTGCACTTTCTGAAGTGAGTTCACAATCTTTTCGGGCTTTACCAGCCCTCTCTTGCGCCAACATGTGGAGTGTTCACGTTATGTCGCGCCGCGTGCATTCAGGCCGCCACTAGGGATTGCTCATTTTCGTGACCAGCTCTGAGTTCTTGCAGAATCCGCCGTTGGACCGACGACATTACGACCAGATGGCCATCATCTTGAATGCGCACTTACCTGAGATGCACGATCGCGCACGTTAAGTCAGTGCTCATCTGACTCCATTTGGGACTTATTGAGCGCGAGGTCAAGCAGGAGATAATCGCATGTTCAGGCAGCGACGATTGGGCGAGGCCGCAGCTCCCCCTCCACCCTCTTCGAACCCAACGCCAATGCCGGGAGACGTGGCGGGAGCGACAAGAATTCGATATCGATTGGTTGAAAAGCTCGCGTCAATTGGAGATGACTTTTTCATCCAAAACGACCAAGGACAACGAGTCTTCAAAGTTGATGGCAAGGCTTTGCGCGCGCGCGACACGCTGATGATCCAGGACTTGTCGGGAACCGTGCTGTGCAAGATCCAACAACGGATGGCCCGTCTCCGTGATTCGATTGAGATCGAAGGTCCGGAGGGAAACCAGGTCGCATCTGTACAAAAAGCAATGATCGCACCGTTGCGCGACCGCTTTGTCGTCAAGATCAGCGATGGCCCTGACCTAGTGGTCCATGGGAATGTCGTTGCCCATGAGTACCGGATCAGCAACGCGGCGACGGTTTCAAAAAAATGGTTCCGCGTACGCGACTCGTACGGAGTCGAAATCGCACCCGGCCAAAACGATGTGTTGATTCTTGCGGCGACCGTCTGCATCGACCAATTGTCGAACGACATCCGCTAGCAATTTTTTCTCGAAGTGGAGGAACAGCATCATCGACGAATTGGACCGAGAAATCTATTCCTCGTCTTGTTGAAAGGAACCTTACATGACCTACGGTCCAATGCAGCTCGTCGTGATTGGATTTGGTCAGGAGGCCTTACCATTGATTTTTATGAACCAATTGCGGCGATTGCGCAAAGCGGGAATTGTGCGCTTGGTCGACGCAACCTACGTGTCGAAAGATGAGCACGGTGATCTAACTGAAATCAAAGCGACCAATCTAAGTGAAGACGAAGCTGTCCTTCTGGGAACGCTCGCCGGCGCGCTCTTTGGCTACGGAGCCGCCGGTGAGGAAGGACTGGAGCGCGGGGCGGTGACCGGCGGTCTCGCCGCCGAGGCAGGAGAATTCGGACTCGACCGCGAAGACATTGACGAAATCGCCGATCTCATTCCGTCTGACTCAGCGGCGGCCTTCATCCTCCTTGAGCATCTCTGGGCAATCGGTCTCAAGGAATCGATCGCAAACTCGAGCGGAAAAGTGATTGCGCATGGATGGATCACGCCCGCCACTCTCATCGAAATGGGCGAGGCAGCTGCCGAGGAAGCCGAACTTGGTGATGACTGATCTCGGTGTGAGATGCGGGCACTGAGTGCATACCCTCGCCATCGACCATTATCGCAATGATGAGAAGAAGAGAAGTCAATTCACTCGGTGGTAACCGAAATGGAATGCCGGTGACTCAGAAATGAAACTTTTCGCGACCAATCCCTAACCTGGGCGTTCTCGAAGGCGAATGGTCCCCATGCGGAGGCAAAGAGAAATGGTTGCTCTCAATGAATCTGAACCAGCGACTGTAACCAAAGTTGCAAGAGAAGCCAGTAGGACTGCCCCTCCCGTCATCCAACTCATGGCAGAGGGCAAAGCATTCAGGAAGCAAGTGCCACGCACATCTCATGCGCAATGGTTGCCCCCGCTTAACCGGACTGATCCACTCCAACTTCTTCAGACGCAAGATCAATCTCGCATTCCTGAGCTTGTCCCGATCCGTTATGGTCGGATGCTCGCCTCGCCGTTCGCTTTCCTTCGCGGGTCCGCCGTTGTAATGGCGAACGACCTTGCGGCGACTCCGTCCACTGGGCTGATCGTTCAGGCGTGTGGCGATGCGCACCTCTCGAACTTTGGCTCGTTCGCCACTCCTGAACGCACTCAAGTCTTTGACATCAATGATTTTGACGAAACGCTACCAGCGCCATGGGAATGGGATCTCAAGCGTCTGGCCGCAAGTATTGTCGTGGCAGGCCGACAGAACGGGTTTCGCGAGGCAGAGAGTGCTGACTGCGCTCGAGCTGCGATCCGATCATATCGCGAACGGATGGCCTCGTACGCGCCGCAGCGACATCTCGAGGTCTGGTATTCGCGGATTACCGTGGCGGAAATCTCGGCGAGCCTGCCAAAGCTAGTCAAGGCGGATTTCGATCGCCAAGCACTGAAAGCTATTCACCGGGACCATCTCCAGTCTCTCGCCAAATTGACTACTGAAGTCGATGGCGAAATCCGCATCGTCGACGATCCACCACTGATCGTTCATCATAGCGACGAACTCATCGGAAAACACATTCCGACCATCGCGAATTCGTATCGGTCCTCGATTCGTGACGATGTGCGCGTACTTGTCAATCGCTACAAGTTTGTCGATTTCGCGCGGAAAGTTGTTGGCGTGGGAAGCGTCGGGACACGCTCCTTCGTCGTGCTCCTTGAGGGAAATGGTCCGGATGATCCGCTGTTCCTCCAGATCAAAGAGGCGCTTCCGTCTGTGCTCGAACGACACGCCGGCAAAAGCAAATACAGCAATCACGGACAACGAATCGTGCGCGGTCAGCAGTATATCCAGGCGGCGAGCGACATCTTTCTCGGGTGGGGACGCACCGGCGATCATGACCTCTATGCCCGCCAATTGCGCGATATGAAGGTTTCGATGGACGTGACCATCATGGGAACAGACCGCCTCGCAATCTACGCAGGGCTTTGCGGCTGGGCGTTAGCGCGCGCCCACGCCCGTTCGGGTGACCCTGCGCGAATAGCTGGCTACATCGGAAGATCGGACACCTTTGATCAAGCTATTTCCGCCTTTGCCAAAGCCTATGCGGACCAAACCGAACGCGATCATGCGGCACTTGCTTCGGCTGTAAAGAGCGGCCGAATCAAAGCAGAAACCGGTCGATAGTCGCTCATCGGAGGAATACTCCATTCGGCCGATGCTCTTACAACCGGGTCGTTACTAATCTTTCACTAGGATTCGAAACATCGTTCGATCTGGGCGGATTGTTACCGCTGTCGACGTGCGCTCGTCGCCCCGGACGCGGCACGAGACCTCGCGCGCCTACAGGTGATTGACTGGTCGTCCAGAAGGGAGCGTGTTCAGATGTCCGAGTTTGGCGTTCATTCCGAGGTCGGCCGGCTGCGCAAGGTACTGGTTCACCGACCGGATCTCAGTCTGCAACGACTGACTCCGTCGAACCACGATGATCTTCTCTTCGACGACGTGTTGTGGGTAGAACAGGCTCAGCGCGAGCACGACATGTTCGTTGCAGTCATGCGCGAGCGCGGCGTAGAAGTCTTTTACGTACATGAACTGCTCGCCGAAACCCTGAAAGCGAGCAAAGAAGCCCGTTTCAAGCTGATTGAGCTCGTCGCCTCCCCCTACACGGTCGGTTGGTCGGTGTGCGACGAGGTTCGCGAGTTCCTCTCGGGCCTTGAACCGTCTGCGCTGGCCAAACATCTCATCGGCGGGCTCACAGCCGGCGAAGCGGATCTCGACTGGAAGAAGCTGGGCGAGGTTTCCCTGACCGTTGCCGCGCTTGACGACAAAGAGACCTTCGTTCTGCCGCCCCTTCCCAACACGCTCTTCATGCGTGACTCGTCGTGCTGGATCTACAACGGCGTCTCGGTCAACCCGATGTACTGGCCGGCACGGCGGCGAGAAGCGCTCAATATGCTGGCGATTTATCGATATCACCCGATGTTCAAGGACGCCGGCTTCAACTGGTGGTATCCCGAACTCGGCGATGAGGGCAAGTTTGAAGTCTCTGACTTCGGCCGAGCCACCCTCGAAGGCGGTGACGTCCAACCGATCGGCAACGGAACAGTGCTGATCGGTATGAGCGAGCGCACGCAAGGGCGCATGATCGAGCAGATCGCGAAGGCTCTATTCGCGAAGGGCGGCGCCGATCGGGTCATCGCCGCAGTGATGGGCAAGGACCGTGCGCATATGCACTTGGACACCGTCTTCACCATGCTCGACCGCGACAAAGTCACGGCCTACCCGCAAGTCGTCAACAAGATTCGCGCCATTAGCTTGCGCCCCGGCAAGAAAGAGGGCGACTTCCACGTCACCGTCGAGAAAGATTTCCTCTCAGCCCTCCAAGACGCGCTTGGGGTGAAGAAGCTCACCGTCGTCGAAACAGGCGGTGACCAATACCAACAAGAACGCGAGCAGTGGGACGACGCCAACAACACCGTGGCGATCGAGCCCGGCGTGATCGTCACCTACGAGCGCAACACCTACACGATCGCCAAAATGCGCGCTGCCGGCGTCGAGGTGCTTCCGATCCAGGGATTTGAGCTCGGCAAGGGACGTGGTGGCGGCCATTGCATGACCTGTCCGGTCTTGCGTGATCCCATTTAGCAGGGAGACCGAGTGATGAAGCTCTGGTCCTGGATTGTCGTGATCATCGCCGCCGCGGGAATCGTCCTCCTCATCGTCTATGGCGACGATTCACGGCGAACATCGGGGCGCGAGCGAGAAGGGGTCGACGAGCGAGCCGCGCAGGAACTGGCGGCGATGCCGGCGGTGCTTCGGCCCCGAAACGGTCGATCTCTGTCGTCCTGCAGCAGCCGAACGTTCCTCAGGACATCGCAGGGCCACTCGATCAAGCCCGCCAACTGGTGGCAGCGGCGGCTTCGCAACCGCCCGATCAGGCGAAGACGACATTGGGGCAAGCTCGGGACCAAATTCAGGCAGCGATCGAAACGCTCGAAAAGGCTGCCGACGATACATCCAACGACGTCACCAGAATCCGTCTCTTGAGACTCGCCGGCGCCCTCAAGGCTGTCGACGCAGTGATCGAAAGAAGGCAAGAAGGCCTCTAGCGCCTCGGTTCGTACCTGCCACACAAATACACGCGAGGAGGTCGCGAGTGTCGGAAGCAGCGTCGCAACCAGTTCCGGAGCCAGTACCGCCGGCCGAAGCTGAAGGTGGGCATAAGCGCTCCTTCAAGCTGCCGAGTGCGTATACGATTCTGTTCATTCTCATCATCCTCACCGCGGCTGCGACTTGGATCGTCCCTTCCGGCACCTATGACTACAACGCAAGAGGGAGAGCCTGTCCCGGGCACATACCACGAGGTCGATCACGAGCCGCAGAAGATTCTGCTCGATTCCCTCACCGCGCCAATCAACGGTTTGTATGGCATCCAGGACGACACTGGAAATATCAGCTACTGGAACACCGGCGAACTGTTCGGGGCCATCGATGTCGCTCTCTTCATCATCGTGATCGGCGGATTCCTCGGCGTCACCATGAAGACTGGCGCAATCAACGCAGGAATCGCACGAGTCGTCGTCGCTTTGAAGGGCCGCGAAAAGTGGATGATCCCGGCGCTGATGGCGATCTTCGCCCTCGGCGGCACCTCCTACGGTATGGCCGAAGAGACGCTCGCTTTTTATCCACTGATCGTGGCGGTGATGATCGCCGCCGGATACGACGCATTGACCGGGGCAGCCGTCATCATGCTCGGCGCCGGCATCGGTGTGATCGGCTCGACCGTCAACCCGTTCGCCACCGGCATAGCCTCTGGCTTTGCCGATGTATCGATCAGTGACGGTCTCTGGATGCGCATTCTTGTGCTCATTATCGGCCTTGCCATGGGCATCTTTTTTGTCATGCGCTATGCCGAGCGAGTGCACGTCGACCCGTCCAAGTCACTCGTCTATGCGCAGAAAGAGGATAACGAGCAACGTTTCTCAACTTCTAGCGGATCGTCTGAGGACTTCGGAACATTTACGACCACGCGAAAGATCGTGCTTGTTCTCTTCTTCCTCGCTTTCCTGGTCATGGTCTACGGCGTCATTCCCTGGGAGGACATGGGACTTCCAATTCCCACCCTCTGGTGGTGGTTCCCAGAGATGACCGCTTCCTTCCTGCTGTTCAGCGTCATCATCGGCCTGGTCGGCCGACTGTCCGAGGAGGACCTCACCGGTTCGTTCATCGATGGTTCACGCGATCTGCTTGGGCGTGGCGCTGATCATCGGGATCGCCCGTGGCATCACCGTCATCATGAACAACGGGATGATCACCGACACCGTGCTGCACTGGGCGGAAACGGCGGTTGCCGACCTGGGCGGCACTCGGTTCGTGCTCCTGCTGTTCTTCCTCTTCATCCCGTTGTCGTTCTTGATCCCTCGAGCTCCGGTCTGGCGACGGTAGCGATGCCAATCATGGCCCCGCTCGCGTTGATTTCGCCGGCGTTGCAGGTGAATTGGTGGTCAGCGCGTTCCAATTCGGCAGCGGACTGGTCGCCCTCGTCACACCGACATCGGCGGTAGTCATGGGGGGTCTGGCGATCGCGCGGGTCGGCTACGGCACTTGGTGGAAATTCGTCTGGCCGTTGCTCTCGGCATTGACACTGCTCTGCGCCGTGTTGCTCGCGATTGGCGCGGCAGCGACTAGGTCTCTCAAATCGGCTTCGCCGCTCTCGCGGCAATTCGTTCGAAAGGAGAATCGAAACATGGTCGCCAATTCACCAGTCACTCTTAAGGGCGGCGATCTGCTCGACGTTGGCCTTCTCTCAAAGGAGCAGTTCATCTACCTCCTCGATCTGGCCAGCGAATTGAAAGCCGCAAAGAAAAAAGGAACAGAGCAACAGCGACTCACTCAGAAAGAGATCGTCCTGATCTTCGAGAAGACCTCTACCCGCACGCGCTGTGCGTTCGAAGTCGCCGCCTACGACCAGGGAGCGCACGTGACCTATCTCGGACCCGAAGGTTCGCAGATTGGCCACAAGGAATCGATGAAGGATACCGCCCGCGTGCTCGGGCGGATGTACGACGCGATCGAATATCGCGGTTTCTCGCAGGAGCTCGTCGAGATCCTGGCCCAGTACTCAGGGGTTCCCGTTTACAACGGGTCTGACCGACGAGTTCCACCCGACGCAGATGTTGGCCGACGTCCTGACCATGCGTGAGCACGCGAACAAGCCGCTCGAGCAGATCACCTATGCCTTCCTGGGCGACGCCCGCAACAACATGGGCCGCTCGCTGCTCGAAACCGGAGCCATGCTTGGCATGGACGTGCGTATTGTCGCGCCGAAGTCATTGTGGCCGGCCCCGGCGTTCATCGAAAGTGCCGAGCGCGCGCGGCACAGACCGGTGCCCGCATCAACGGTCACCGACAATGTTGATGAAGGCGTCAAGGGCGCGGACTTCCTCCACACGGACGTCTGGGTATCGATGGGCGAAGCTCACGAGGTCTGGCAGGAGCGGATTCGGCTCCTTCAGCCATACCAAATCAATGCGGACGTCATGCGGCGCACCGGCAATCCAAACGTCAAGTTCATGCACTGCCTGCCGGCTTTCCACAATCGCGAAACGAAAGTCGGCGAGGAGATCTTCGAGAAGTTCGGGATCGACTGCATGGAGGTCACCGATGAGGTGTTCGAGTCGCCAGCCTCGATTGTCTTTGATCAGGCCGAGAACCGCATGCACACGATCAAGGCGATCCTCGTCGCGACGCTAGCCGCCTGATCGAGCAGCCTTCGCCGCGAACATCCGCGAGGAATTCGCACCATGTCGGACCAACAAGCAGACAATCAACACGGTGAGACAAAGACGCACACGACCGCCGAGCATGCTCGACGCGTTGATCCCGGTTGTGTCGTTGATCGGTCTCATTGCGCTATCCGTCTATTTATTCGGGCTCGACTCGACAAACGGGGCCTTCCAGGTCGCCATTTTCACGGCGATGTCGATCGCCGGGTTGATCGCCCACAAGAACGGGTATTCCTACCCTGAGATCGGCAACGCCGTGATCGGCGGCATCTCCTCCGCCATGGGCGCCATTTTCATTTTGCTGGCGGTCGGCGCTCTCATCGGTACCTGGAACATGGCTGGGACTATCCCGACGATCGTTGACTATGGCCTCCGGATCCTCAACCCGAGTTGGTTCTACCTTGCAGTCGTGGTGATCTGCGCTGTCACGGGCTCGATCACTGGGAGCTCCTGGACAACCTCCGGTACGTTAGGCGTGGCGTTCGTTGGAATTGGCAAAGTCATGGGCCTCTCGCCGGAGATTACCGCCGGCGCTGTCATTTCAGGCGGATACTTCGGAGACAAAGTGTCGCCACTTTCCGAAACGACAATCCTGGTGCCAACGCTTGGTCGGTGGGCACACGACGGGCAAGCACATCCGCACAATGATGTGGACGGTCGGGCCCTCGATCGTGATCGCCTCGGCGATCTTCCTCGTTATCAGTCTGACCGCAGACGCGAGTGCCTCAAGCGCAGACGTCGATGCAGCGAGAGCATCGCTGGGACAGGCATTCAACATCTCTCCGTTCTGTCTTCTACCGCTGGTCCTGTTGGTGGTGCTCAGCCTCATCAAATTTCCGGCATTTCTCTCCATCTTCTTGACGGCCATCTTCTCGGGCTTTTTGGCCATCTTTACCCAACATGACCTTGTTATCAGCTTTGCCAACGACCCGAGCCTGAGTGACCCCATGGCGCTCATCAAAGGGATTTACGCATCAATGGCAACGGGGTATGTCTCGAACTCCGGGGTCCCGGCCATCGATTCACTCTTTTCCCGTGGTGGGATGAGCGGGATGCTGACGACAGTCTGGTTAATCCTTGGCGCGCTCGGTTTCGGCGCGATCATGGAACGCGCGGGATTCCTCGACAAGCTCATTCAAGGGGTACTGGGCAGAGCCCGATCAGGAGGGAAGCTGGTCGCCACGGTCATCTTTACCGCGTTGGGACTCAACATCATCGCCGGCGATCAGTACATCGCCATCGTCTTGCCCTCGCGGATGTTTCGCCTCGAGTTCGAGCATCGCGGATACAAGCCCTGGGTGTTGTCCCGTGTCGTCGAGGATGGAGGCACCGTCACGTCAGTACTGATCCCATGGAATACCTGTGGCGCCTACCACACCGGCGTGCTCGGCGTCTCGACATTTGAATATTTACCGTACTGTTTCTTCAACATCATCAATCCCATCATTTCCCTCATCTACGGTATCACCGGCTTTCACATGGACAAGTACGCACCTGGTGAGACGCCAAACTATGGCGAAGTCCCGATTCCCGCACCATCGGTCGAGGGCGCAGTTCCACAACCAGCAGGAGAACTTATATGAGCGAAACAGCAGTACCGAATTCAACTGCCTGGTACAGGCTCTCGACCGAGGAAGCGTGTAAGAAGCTCGAAGTCGATCCTAAAGAGGGTCTCGATGACGCTGAAGTAACGAAACGTCGTGAGCAATACGGGCCGAATCGACTTGCGGAACAGCCGCCGGAACCTCAATGGAAGGCATTCCTTCGCCAGTATCGCGATCTCATGCAGATCGTCCTGGTCGGAGTTGCGGCAATCAGCATCATTGCCCTCCAGGATTTCGCGACGGGTATCTTCATTCTGGCACTGACGGTCTTCAACGCCATCTTGGGCCTCAGCCAGGAAGGGAAGGCGGCCGAAAGCGTCGCCGCCCTGCGCAAAATGCTGATTATGAAGGCAAAGACGCGCCGCAACGGTGAGCTTGTCGAACTCCCAGCTGAGGAACTCGTACCCGGCGACATCGTCAGCTTCGAGGCCGGTGACAAAGTTCCCGCGGACGGCCGGCTCCTCACGGCCGCCACCCTTGAGATCGAAGAAGCGGGACTGACCGGCGAAAGCCTTCCGGTTCCAAAGGAAATCGCACCCATTGATCGCGACGAGGTCCCTCTCGGCGATCGACTCGATATGGCCTTTATGAATTCAACGGTCACCCGTGGTCGGGGTGAGATGACTGTCACCTCGACAGGGATGGAGTCGGAGGTCGGCCGGATCTCCAACATGCTTAGTGGAGTCGAAGAGGAGAAGACTCCGTTAACCAAGCAACTGGACCAACTGACGCTCCTCATTACTATTGCCGCCGCCGGGGCCCTTGTCCTTGTCGTCGTGCTTGGGCTCGCGCGCGGTCAGTCATTCGACGATATGTTCCTCCTCGGGATCAGTCTTGCGATCGCGGCCATCCCAACCGGCATGCCCGCAGTGGTTACCACCCTCCTCTCACTCGGAACCCAAGCACTCGCCAAGCAAGGCGCAATCGTCAAGCGGCTCCGTTCGGTGGAAACGCTCGGCTCAACGTCGGCAATTTGCTCAGACAAGACCGGCACTCTCACGTTGAACCAGATGACCGCCCGCGAGCTCATCGTCCCCGGTCGAAAATACCGGATCGAAGGAGAAGGTTACTCAACCGAAGGCAAAATCCTTCGCGTCGCTGGGGAGAGTGATCCCCCGTTCGAGCCGATCCTCATGCCGATGGCGCTATGCACAGACGCAGCAGTCTCAGACGGCCTAATCGTCGGGGATCCAACCGAAGCAGCACTTGTTGTTCTTGCCGCCAAGGGCGGGATCGACGTCGAAGAGACGCGTAGGACGTACCCGCGCGTCGCCGAAGTGCCATTCGACTCAGCTTATAAGTTCATGGCGACGTTCCACCAATTGCAGCCGGATGGCGGACAGCCAATTCTCCGTTGTTATGTCAAGGGCGCGCCTGATGTTGTTCTTGATCGTTCGATCAACGCTCTCAACGCCAAAGGGGAAGCCGAGGCGGTTGACGCGTACCGTGAGCGAATTCTTGCTGAGAACGACCGGTTGGCAGGCGAAGGCTTGCGCGTGCTTGCTGTCGGCTATCGCGACTTCGATCCGACGACATTCGATCCCTCTGGCGATCTTCTAACCCTCATCAATGGACTGACTCTGGTCGCATTCGTCGGGATCGTCGACCCGGCACGTCGTGAGGCGAAGGACGCGATTGCGCAATGCCGAGACGCAGGGATTCGCGTTCGCATGATCACCGGTGACCACGCGGTTACAGCCGCGGCCATCGCGAGGACCCTCGGTATCGAGGGCAAGGCAATCACCGGGATGGAATTCGCGGCAATGAGCGATGAGGAGCTCGATCGGCAAATTGATGACATCGGCGTCGTTGCTCGTGTCGCTCCTGAAGACAAGGTGCGACTGGTCGATGTGCTCAAACGCAAAGGAAACATCGTCGCGATGACGGGCGACGGAGTCAATGATGCACCGGCGCTCAAGCGCGCCGACATCGGTGTAGCGATGGGGATCACCGGCACGGAGGTGACGAAGGAAGCCGCCGAAATGATCCTCACCGACGACAATTTTGCGACCATCGTCAAGGCTGTGGACGGTGGCCGTGGTCTGTACGACAACCTGATGAAATACGTCCGCTTCCAGATTGTAGTTCTCATCGGTTACATCGCGCTCTTTGTCCTGGCCGGCATCTTCAACGTGGCCGATGGCATACCACTCAATCCACTCCAGGTCTTGTGGATTAACTTTGCGATCGACGTGATACTCGCGATAGGGCTCGGTTTCGACGCGCCAACACCGGGAATCATGGAGCGCAAGCCACGGGCTGCCGATGCCCCCGTCGTGACAAAGCCCCTTGGAGTGCGACTAGGCACCGCTGGCATTCTTCTCGCGATCGTGACGCTCATCGTTGTGGCCTACGGCGACCATCAATACAGCCTCGAAATCGCCCTAACGATGGGTCTCGTCACGCTGTCGTTGTTGCACGTCATAACCGCCATTGAAACCCGCGATCCGGAGCACAGCGCCCTCGGAATGCACACGGTTTCGAATCCGAGGTTCAACCAGATGATCCTTGCCTCGCTTATTTTGACGCTGCTCGTCACGGAGCTCAACTTCCTGCAGAGGATCTTCGAAACAACATCGCTCGACAGCGCGCAGTGGGGCATCTGCCTTCTGGCGGCACTGGTGCTGTTAGTGGTGACAGAGGTGGCCAAATTCGTTCTTCGGCGAACAGGGTGGGCGTCGACTGCCTCCCCAACCTCGGACCAGATGCAACCCCAAACCTTTAGTCCGCAAGACGCGCAGGCGTTGCCATAGCGTGAGTTAAACGAATCTGAGGTCCCAGCTAGGACCCCGGACTTATTGAAGGCTTTGTCGACGCAATTCAACAGTATTCCGCCGAACAAGGATAACTTGACTAGGTCAAACCTATGAACCTGAAGGGGGAATTCAATGCGAGTCGTCGTCGCTCTTGGAGGGAATGCACTTCTCAGGCGGGGCGAACCGATGACCGCCGATGTTCAGCGGGCAAATATTCAAATCGCCGCCCAGGCGCTCGCGCCGGTGGCGCAGCGCCATGAGCTCGTCGTGACACATGGCAATGGGCCGCAAGTAGGACTCCTCGCGCTTCAAGCGCAGGCATACTCCGCGGTCGAACCCTATCCGCTTGATGTGCTCGGCGCTGAAACCGAGGGAATGATAGGGTATGTGCTTGAACAGGAGTTGGGAAACCTCCTCCCATTCGAGGTCCCGATTGCAACGCTGCTCACCATGGTGGAGGTGGATTCGGCAGACCCAGCCTTCAACGATCCGACGAAATTCGTCGGTCCGGTCTATGACCAGTCCGAGGCCGACAAACTGAAAAGGGAAAAGGGCTGGATCTTCAAACAGGATGGCGCCAAGTGGCGCCGGGTCGTCCCCTCCCCGCTCCCAAAGCGAATTTTTGAGATACTGCCGATCAAATGGTTGCTGGAAAAGGGCACCATAGTCATTTGCGCCGGGGGCGGCGGTATTCCGACCGCCTATTCTCAGAACGGTTCGCATCAGCTCGGCGGCATCGAAGCTGTCATCGACAAAGACCTTGCCAGCGAGCTCCTCGCACGTGAGCTCGACGCCGAGGTCTTCGTCATGGCTACAGATATCAATGGCGTCTACACCGATTTTGGTACCCCGCAGCAACGGATGCTGGGTCAAGTGACGACTTCCGAGCTCAAAAAACTCAAATTCGCGGCCGGCTCAATGGGTCCAAAAGTCGCGGCCGCGATTCAGTTCGCTGATCTCACGGGTAAGCGCGCAGCGATCGGCACGTTGAATGACATTGATGCAATTGTTGAAGGCAAGAAGGGCACGAACGTTGTTCCGGGATGAAGGGGTTCCGGTGACTGATTGGCGGGTGGATGGCTGAAGCTGTAAGCACAAGCACTTCCGAAGAAGGCGCCTTCAATCAACGACTCGCCATATTGCTGGCCATGGCGATGTTTGTGCTGGTCGTTGACACCTCGTTCATGAACGTGTCGATCTCGGCAGTAGTCGAAGACCTTGGCACAACGGTAAGCGGGGTCCAGTCCGCGATCGCGCTCGAGGCGCTTGTTTCGGCTGCCTTCATCCTGATCAACAGTAAGGTCGGGGACCTCATTGGCCGCAAACGGGCCTATGTCTTGGGGCTGCTGGCATATGCCGTTGGCGCACTGACGATGACACTCACGCAGAGCCTCGCCCCAGTCATCATCTTTTGGGCGATCTTCGGCGGAATTGGTGCATCACTCCTTCTCCCGGCAATGCAATCGCTGATCCATGGAAACTTCGAAGGAGAGGCACAAGCAAGGGTCTACGCGCTCGTCGGAGCGGCTGCAGCAATTGCCGCCGCAGTCGGACCGCTTCTCGGCGGATTCATCACGACCTATCTGTCCTGGCGTGTTGGCTTTCTCTTGGAAGTGGTGATCATCGCGATAGTGCTCTCCGGCATCAAGATGGTGAAAGACGTGCCATATACAGGCGAGCGAACCATCGACGTCGGCGGGGCGATCTTCTCTGTCCTCGGTATGGGCGGAGTTGTCCTCGGCATCCTCGTCTGGCAAGAAGGCGGCGAGGCAATCGCCGGGCTGATTCTGATCGGGGCTTTCTCGCTCGGAGCGCTCGCCTACTGGCTGGTACGTCGGAAACGTGAAGGCAAACCGATCCTGCTCGATCCTGACTTGTTTAGGTCTGTGCACTTCCGGATCGGGATTTCGCAGCAGATGCTGCAACAGATCGCGCTCGGTGGCACGATGATCGCGCTCCCGATCTTTCTCCAAATGGTGCTCGAGTACAACGCCATGAAGTCGGGCCTCTCGCTCGCGCCACTTTCGCTGAGCATGTTCGCCGTCGCGCTGCTGGCCGGGAAGAAAGCGGGGAAACGACGACCCAGCGTCATCATTAGATCCGGTTTCGCACTGCTGACCGTCGGAATGATTTTCTTGATTCTGCTTGTGCCGCGGGCAGACTCGGGCTTGGATCTCTCGATCCCACTGATCATCGCGGGCGCGGGATTGGGCATACTCGTATCCCAACTCAACAACTTCACGCTGGCGCCGATCTCGGAGGAGCGAATCAGCGAAGCAGCCGGGGTGAACTCCGCAGCGGGCAATTTTGGGCTTTCCTTTGGTCTGGCATTCGCCGGCGCCATCATGCTCGCCACGCTTTCCTTTTTGTTCACGGAGATGGCGGATGACAGCACCGTCCTCTCGCCGGCTGAGCAACAACAGGTCGCCGACGCGCTGGACCATGATGCCGAGGTCATGAGCAACACCCAACTCGAGCAAGTGCTCGCCGGTCAACCGGAGGCGACACAGGATGAGATCATCGATATCAACACGGATACACGACCACGTGCCCTTCAAGTTGCGCTGCTTGTACCGTTGATCGCCGCCATCATCGGCCTCGTTTTGTCGTTCCGGGCAGTACGTCTGCCTGACATCCAGCCATCGGCATCACTCGAAGGCGTTATAGGGGGTTGAGCCTTGAGACATTGTTGCCGGCCTAACGCTCAGCACGCGAACCCCTAGGTCCGACATTGGATTTCGACACGATCAGCGCTACGACTGTTGTCGATATATTCCTCCTTCTCCTTATTGGTGTCGGTCCTAAACTAGCTTTAGTGCCATTCCTCAATATAACGGCGGGAATGTCCGAAGCCACTAGGCACGCTGTTGCGCGCAAGATGCTATCAACTGCGAACTCAGTGGCGGTCGTACTATTGGCGCTTGGTGGGTTGTTGACTCGGTTGCTTCGCTTCTCGACGAGTGCGCTCTCGATCGCGAGCGGAATCATTCTCTTCGTTATTGCGACCAGGATGGTTCTCGTGCGGGATGAACCGCAGATCGGAAACTCCACTATCCAAGATACGGATCCGATGAGGCTTGCCATCGTTCCCTTGGGGGTGCCTTATCTTTTGAATCCCGCGGGAATCGTTGTGCTGGTAACTGCTTCAGCGGAAGCCAAATCGTTTCGCATGTTCGCTTTGATAGTAGTGTTGCTCGCCGCGGTGCTCGCTCTTGATGTCCTAGTATTCCGCTGGGCCAACAAGGTCAGTGAACACCTCGTTGAAAATAGGATGCTTGTCACGGAAATGGTGTTCGGATTCTTACTCGCTGCACTCGCGGTGCAACTCGCGCTGAACGGGCTCGCCGATGCCGGCACAATCCACCTATTCGACCATCAGTGATCGGAGATTGGCAAATCCTGAACGCGCAAGGAACCGGCGGCGAGCACTCGGAGCGCGAGAAATCAATGTGATGAACTGGCAAAATGTAGCAGCACTTGCAATGATGGTCCCGCAAACGAAGTTGAATGATTTCGCAAACGCGCGGTTCGCAACAGGAGGATATAAATGGCAACACTTCTCGCGATTACCTATCCCGATCCGAATCGTGCGAAACAGGCTATGGAATCGATTGATTGGTCCGATTTTGACCATTTGATCGACGTTAAAGATGCTTGTTGGATCGGCAAAGAGAATGGTGAGCTCAAGGTTCATGAACGAGGACATCCTGCCGCTGGCAAGGCGGCGGTCGGCGGAGCGCTCGGGCTGCTGGTCGGCGGGCTCTTCGCCCTTCCGGTCGTGGGATTGGCAGCTGGCGCTGCCCTTGGTGCGCAACGAGGGAAAAAGCGAGAGCGCGAGATCGACGAGCAATTTGTAGCGTCAGTCGGAGCTCAGCTCGAATCAGGGGGGTCGGCGATCGTCCTTTTGTACGAGGGGGGAGCCGATACGGCAAAGGCTGCAGCCGATCTCGCGAAGTTTGGCGGACAACTGCACATCGCCGACGTCCCGACAGAAGGGCTCGCACGCTTCCAAACGATGCTCGATCAAGCGAATCGGGACATGGCGTCCTCCGGTGGCGACGAGGCGGCAAGTCCAGCCGTCTGAGAACATGCTCCATATATTGAACTGGCGCGATCGATAAATCTGGCTGGTGACAGCAGGACGGGCGAGCGAATCCTCGGTGTTGTCGAGAATTGCTCAGTCACGATCGAGTTTTTCGCCGCCGATCGCATTCACGATTTGCATCTGATCCGGATCACCCGCACCAGCATGGGGAACCCAAGCATGGATGGCGAATGCTTCTTCGGAGTGAACTAGCCGCTTTAGTGCTGAGAACTTGAATGCGCCGTTCCGGAGCCATCTCAAGCGAAAGTCCGAATTCCGCACACCTCCGATTTCATTTTGGGACGGAAGCGGTTGGAGCCGCCAGTACGCCGCCGGTCGGCGCATAGGTCAGCGCATGCAAGGCAATAATCGACCGCGAAACGATCTCGCGATCGCGTCTACTTTCGACGCATCGAACTGACCAATCATGTCCCCTTCTTAGGGCGGCATGATGTCGATACTCGCGCCGCTCGTTTCGGAAGTTCGTTTTCGCTAGGCCACCTTTCGCTGATTCGCTCAGCCGTTCGACACCCGACGATTGGCGCTGCCACGCTATGCGCGCCGAGCTGGATCCTTCTCAATGCGGACTCGTCCACGTCCGAATGCGTCGATACGGCCCCAACGACCCGAAATGTCGAGCAACTCGAGATGGCCGATGCTTACCGGCAATGCCGGGTCGACTACAAGATGATCGCCGAGCGGCTCGAGGCCAAGCATTGTCCGAAGCATCAACAGTGGAGTGCCAGTCGACCACGCTTGCGGACTGCAGGCGGTCGGGTATTGGACTGGATACTTTGTGAGCTCGCGGTCGTATCCACCGAACGCTTCCGGCAGACGACCGTCAAAGAATTCGGCCGCTTCGAGGATCCCCGACGCAATTTGCGCCGCCTCCTCCTTAAAACCATACCGCCGCAATCCCCAGGCGATAAATGAATTGTCAAAGGGCCAGACGGTGCCAACGTGATAGCCGATCGGATTGAAACGGCCTTCGCCTTCGGCAAGTGTGCGTACGCCCCAGCCAGAAAAGAGCCTCGGACCCATGAGATGGCGCGCGACGGCCTTCGCCTTGGACTTGTCGACGATGCCGCTCCAAAGCAAGTGGCCGTTGTTGGAGGCCAGCGCGTCAACCTGTTTTCCGTCGGGATCAAGTGCAAGGGCAAAGAACTCCCCTTCTTCGACCCAGAAATCTCGATTGAAGCGTCGCTTGAGATCCGCGGCTTCATGCTCGAGCTTGTCAGCAAGCGCGGGATCCTTCCAGACAAGTCGTGCGAGGCGGGCGCCACGTACTTTGGCGTCATAGGCATAGCCCTGCAATTCACATGTTGCGCGTGGAAAACCGGGTAACGTGCCGTCATGGAAAGAAATGGAATCCCAGGAATCCTTCCAACACTGGTTTTCGAGTCCCGTCTCCTCATTGCGGCGTTTATACGAGACGTATCCATTGCCCATCAGATCGGCATACTCGTCGATCCATCTGAGCGCGGCTCGCGCCTCGTGCTCGAGCTCCCGCACTAACTTGGTATCGCCGGTCCACCGCTCGTACTCATCGAGGAGGACGACATACAACGCCGTCGCATCGGCGCAGCCATAATAGGGAGAGTGGGGACGCTCTTCGAACGCGGTCATTTCCCCATAGCGCATTTCGTGAAGAATTCGCCCGGGATCTTCGTCGCGAAAGTCATCGACGCGGGTTCCCTGCCACTCGCCGAGTACCCGCAGTGTTGTAGCTGCCAACTCCGGTGTAAATGGCACAGCCTGCAAGCTCGTGAAAATACTGTCCCGGCCAAACATGGTCATGAACCATGGCAGGCCCGCGGCGGGCAGACTCTGTCCCTTGGCAACGAATGGCGAGTACCGGAGTGCTGCAAGGTCGACAAGACTCCGCTTGTATGTGGCCTTGAGTGGTTCCCAATCGCACTCGATTCGTGGCGCGTCGGCGAGCCACTTGTCGAGATTTTGTTCCATGTTTTGGCGTTGCTTTCGGTGTGGCTGCCTGTCTTTCGCCTGAGTGCGCATCCCTGCCAGCCCAGTGAGGCCGGCACGAACATCAAGACTTGTGGTCCATTCGCCATGCGCCTCGATGTGGACGTTGAACGTCAGTCCCTGCTGGTCGATTTGCGCTGGAGTCGACGCCGAGATCACGGTTTCACGTTTAAAGGTTCCTCGCCTGTAGACAAGCGTGAGTTGCCCGTTATCAACCAGCGCGTCGTAGGTACCCTTTTTTTTGATGGCGTCTTTCACCTCGAACAGATCCGCAAAATCACTCGCGGCCTCGAACCTGACTGTGAGATCAACCGGCTTTTCATCGTGATTGAGGATAGTGACGACTTCGTGGAACCCTTCGGTAACCGCACGCGAGCGAATCACCGAGAGCTTTGCGTCGATGTAGACCGTGCCGGTGCCGGGCACGAGGAAGAAGCGTGTTTCAAAGTACTGCAAGTCATCGGTAGAGAGCGCATTGAGGCGCTGATCGTTGATGGACAACACCCACTTTGAAAGGAATCGCGTGTCAAATGAGAAGAGGCCGGTTGGGTCAGTCAGCGATGCTTCTATATCGCCACGAGTGTCGCTGACGACAAAAGTATTGCCGTCGAGGATCTGCACGAGCCCGGCGCTCATGATGATCTCCTCTCTCTGCCTGCGCCGACCGGTTGGTCGCGAGCGGGAGGCGGACCTGGAAAAACTCGCTGGAAAAGAACAAGCAACTGGGGATCGCCCTGCAGGGTGATCTCGCCTCGCAAAAACGCAGTCATCATGTTTTTCTCGCCCCGTGCAAAGTCGTCGAACAACGCTCGATCACTGATAACGACACAATCTGCGGACCGGTTCGCTTGGGAGATCGATATGTCTCCCTTTTTCACGACAACGAAGTAGTGGTCGGTGCGCTTGCCGTCGCGCAGGTCGAACCGAACGCTTCCGGCGAATCGTTCCAAGAGCGGCTCGTGACCTCGCTGGCGGAGATCTTCGAAGAAATGTTTGGTTGCATCAGCCATGAATGCTTCCTCCTGAGATTTTTCTCACCCCAGTCGGACGCATCCGTAACCTCTCTGCTTCTGGAGGAGATCGTCCCATAGGTGAGACAGAGAACGGAAATTCAACGGACCGCATAGCCAAGAGTCGAGATCAGACCAAAGGTGTTTACGGCCGTCTCAATGAATCAGACTCACGCAGTCCGCCTCAACGAACGGCGAATGAAGATCGCTGCAACCCAACTTGGGTTGCCGGTGCAAGGATGTTTTAGGCGTACTGCGCCTCAGAGAAGCGAGCCATGCGATTCCGATTTCCATACCCTCCGCCTGCGTAAACCGAGATGTCGATAAAGAGCGATAGCCCGAGCCAGACCCAATCGAACCCGACAACGCCACCAGGGCGAACGGCAACATACATCAGAGTTGTGAAGGGAACGAATATAAAGCCCAGGATCGGCCAGAACCAGGTGTCGAACGCGTGGTCAAAGCGAGCTGGACTCAAAAGCCACCAAACGAAAAGTGCCATCCGAGGTCCGAGAAACACCAACGTTGCAAAGATGCAGCACATCTGCGTTGCTTCCTCTCAGTTGCGGCATGCGACTACAGTCAGATCTCCGACTGGTCAAACTGAAGATTCCGCCAGGCACGAACAACTGCGTCGTTGGATCGTGACCAGGTGATCAATTCGACGAGGAAGCGACCTGGTCAGTTTCGTGATGCAACTCCTCGAACTGCTTCTCACTCATGTCGGCCGATCGCACCGTGCGACCGTGGCGTCCGGAATCGTGAAGCGCGCGGTCCGGCAAATTTGTATATCCAAGGATCAGAACCGCCGCGCCCCCTGGCTGTAATCATTGGCGACTTGATCGCGGAATCCGTGGAAGTCATCGCTTGCCCCCGATTTCGCCAGCATTCCGAAATTGCTGCCCAACGCCGTGCCGGCCGCGAGGCCAAGAACTAGAATGGCAAAAACGACCGCGGTGAGACCGCCAATAATGGCGCTATAGATGGCGCCGGCGCTCACAGGATGGCGCTCACCGTGATGGTCGAACTTGCCATCGCTGTTTTTGGTCACCGGCGCCGAATCGAGAATGTCGAGATAGCCCGCCTGCGCCAATCCCCTTGCCGTCTTCTCAGCCGCTTCGACGGTAACCCGGTCGGAATTTACTAGCCCGTACAGTGTTGCAATGATCTATCCCTTTCCAGCGAAAACATTCGCGATTCGGCGTGTCAGCGTTGGCGACCTTTTGCCATATGAAAAATTCAAACTAGGCATTCTCATCATGGCAAGCAACAGGGCGTAGTCGCATCGTCCATTGGGTGTATTCATCCACTGCGACACGAAGGAATGCATAAGTGCACTTTTGCCGCTATGAAGCTCGAAATTCATCAAGATCGCGACTGATCGGCCTGCACATGTCGTTTGGGATTGGAGCGACCGGCGCCAGTGACCGCGACATCCCTCATGAACTCAACGAGGCAGATTATCGGACGACATTGGTATGGGAGCGAACGTGCGCCGCCCTACCTGCGACAACCCCGTTGTGCGTATCTGGCGAGTCAAAAGTGGTTACTGGATCGACTTGCACGGCTTGAGGGTACTGCGTGTCCCGGCGACCGCTTGAACGGCAACAGGAGTTGCCGTCCGACACTAAATCGTAGTCTTCGCAGTCGTCCCTTGAACCGCCGAATCGAATAGAGGGGCGCAGATGGCAACGATTAATCGAATGACGAGGACGATTAGCGTGACGTCAAATTCGTCTCGTCCTACTCGTTGAGGACCTCGCTCGAAGTAATCCTGCCAAACAAAATGCAACGTTGGTGATTTCACGTATGACATCGCAAGTTAGAAATAAGTGTTCTTCCCAATGCGCGACGGCTTGGCGCTCGGCATGATCTTACTGCGCTCAAGCGAGAGCGAACGAAATGGTTGGGGTATTTACTTGTAAGAGGAGAAAAACAAATTGAAAACGGATATGAGTGGAATGAAGACAACAATAATTGCGGGGATCTTAGGGTTCTTTGTAGTGGCCGGGTCGCTGTTCAGTGCGGCGCTGATCGACAGTGCTCAGGTGGATGCCTCGCCCTCCGCCTGCAGTTGTGAGACAAAGGTCACGACAAGCGCTCTGAACTTGCGTAGCGGACCGGGTACCAATTACAACGTGCAGCTGGTGATGCCTCAGGGCGTGACAGTCCGAGCATCGACAAATCCCGATCTCCATAAGAACGGTTTCGTCAAAGTTGGATACAACGATTACTACGGGTGGGCCTCCGAGGACTACCTGGCCAACGACGGCGCCGGCGCGGGTGGCGGCATTCCCACGAGCGATGGTAGCGAGGACATTGTCGGAGTCGCGGTGACGACGTCAGCTGTGAACTTCCGGCAAGGTCCTGGGTACGACTACGGCATTCAGTTTGTGGTCGACAATGGCGCCCAAGTTGCGATTACGAATATCGTCGAGAATGGCTTCCGCTATGTCTGGCACGCTGGTTCCGACGGCTGGATCTACGACGTGTATTTGAGCGGGGATAACGACGGCGGGTACGCTACCTCTGGCACGGCGAAAACCACCGATTACGTCAACTTCCGGTCTGGCCCGGGTCTCGATCAGAGCGTCATCAAGGTGCTACAGCCCGGCACCAAGGTCGACGTCACCAACAAAATCGAGAATAGCTTCCGGCAAGTCTCCATTAACGGCACGAAGGGTTGGATCCACGACAACTATCTCGCCTAAACGTCCGGCGGAATCTGCGACATAGGTAAGGGGTGACGCCCAAATCGGCCGTCACCCCTTACGCTATTGGCGTCACCATCGCATGCCACGATCGCAACCCCATACTCTCCATTCAATTCCCACAATGAGTAGCTCTTCGACTCCTTTTCGCACGTAGGCGACTCGATTTGCGCCTGACAAATGCGTGCTAGATCCCTTCGAGTTGCGCTTTGTGACTACGACGCCAGTCGACTTGCGTCACGTTCTTGGACGCCAAGTCGTCTGATGACTATGTACGAATTGCACCGCCCGAACAAAGTCAAGTGTCGTAGGTGTTGAGAGGTGCGGATATGGAAGTGAGAGGTATTGATTACATCGCTCGTAGATGGTCACGGTCATCATTTCGTCGGCTGGTTGTGTGCAACTATTTTGCCACTTTTGCGGCGTTTGTGGCCTTGCGGTCGATTGAGCTCTGATTCAACGGATTTCCGTCACGCGGTCTTCCCGACACACTGAACATATGGCATTGCCTTCATTGCTTTGACTGGTTCTTGACTAGTCTAAAAATCATGAAGTCTAAGTCGAGCACCACGGATGAGTTCTGAGCGAGCGGGACCATGGTCGCGGACTTCGCCAGTTCGCTACCGAATCCGATGAACCCCACGAGACCATCCGAACAGTGTTGCAATCGAACGACAAGGATCACCTCGTCACTCTACCGGAGCGGGACAGCGCCGAGATCGCGCAGGCGCCTAGGCGGCATCGCACAGGAGCTACAAGCTTGCGTGGATAAACCGCGGAGAACACCACTGCGCGAAAACACAGCGTTGACTCGCCATGGACTGCGGTTGCTCGGCGATCCGAGAACCATTCAGGTGTTGCATATCAGCCATTCGGCAGAGGTGACAGACGCGGAACGGCCTAGGATGCTCATCCTATCCGTTGTGTCATCTGATATGATGAAACGGTGTGCGGTGACAAGTGAACTGTCTGTGCAAACGGGGCAAGACTGGCGATGGCTGCGAACGCCCGGCGACTGGCAATCTGTGGAGTGCTGGCGGTCTTGCTCACGAGTGTTCTGCTCGGCGTGCCAGCCGGGACCCCGGCCCAATCGACTGCAACCGATACCGCCGTGCCTCCGACGGGCACGGCCATTCCGCCGACATCCACGCTTCTGCCGACCGACACGGCGACGACTAGTCCGACCTACACTCCCCAAGTCACGGAAACCCCGATCGGCACCGAGTTGCCGACAGAGACGCTTGCGCCGCCCACGCTAACGGCGACCGCTACTACCAGTGCGCCGACGGACACTGCGACGACGACCCCCATCACCACGCCAACGGTTTCGACGACCGCCATCGTCGCGGCGAACCACACCGCTTCTATCTCGCCTACCCGCACCACCGTCAATGCCTGGGTCACCTACACCCTTGCCAATTTCCCCCCAAACGCCACCGTGCAGATCCTGTGGAAACGCAATACCGGGAGCATCTTCCAATTCGCTACGACGACGACCGATGCGACCGGCGCGGCGTCAGGACGGTTTCGGGTGCCGGCGGTTACTGGCGGGCCCGACCAAATCATCGCCTTTGTAGCCGGCAATGTGGCCAAACGCGTCACGATCGAGATTCGTCCGCGGATCAAAGTCCTCACCAATCCCGCGGTTTGCGGCCAACTCGCGCAGATCTCGCTGCGGGGCTTTGCCAAACACGAGACGGTGCGCATCCGCTGGCGAAATGGCGCCGGCTGGACGCAGCTTGGGACGGTGGAAACCAGCAACACCGGCAGCGCCAACATCATGGTCACGGTACCATCGTTCGCCGTCGATGGGTTCAATTCAGTGCGGGGCGATGGCGCCATCTTCCGCCAGCAAACCAACAAGGCCTTTGTCCACTGCGTTCCAGTCACCGCGACGCCGACTCCGACTGAGACTGCAACGCCGACTGACACCCCAACTGCCACCGTGACGAATACACCCACGAATACGCCGGCCAACACACCAACAGCCTCGCAAACCCCTAGTGACACGCCGACGCCAAGTGATACTCCCACCGCTTCCAACACGCCGACTGACACGGTGACGCCGAGGAACTCGCCAACGCCATCCGACACGCCATCACCAAGCGACACGCCAACACCGTCCGATACGCCGACGGCAAGTCACACTGCGTCTCCATCAGCGACAGCGACTCCGAGCGAGACGTCGACTCACACAGCGACCCCGAGCGACACGCCGACGGCAAGCAACACGCCGACCAACTCGCCTTCCGCCACGCCGTCCAATTCGCCAACGGACACGGCAACCGCCTCGAAGACGCCAACGCCGACGACTACGGCGACGGACACAGCGACGCCGACTCCAAGCGAGACCTTGTCGCCGTCTGCGTCACCAACGACTACGAGCACGCACTCGCCAACCGCTACGGCAACCTCGAGTAATACGCCGACCAATACGGCAACGGCAAGCGACACACCGACTCCATCGGAGACGGTCACGCCGAGTGAGACGGCGAGTGAAACGCCGACACAGTCGCCAACCGAGACTTTGACACCGAGTGCGACCCCGACCGCCAGCAACACGCCGACCGACACGCCGACGCCAACAGAAACGCCGACTGCCAGCGATACTCCGACCGCGAGCAACACCTCGACCCCGAGTGACACGCCCACGTCGTCCAATACGCCAACGGAAACGGCAACTGCATCGAACACCCCAACCCCGAGTGACACGCCGACTGCCAGCAATACGCCGACGGAGACACCGACTGGGTCGCCAACCGAAACAGAAACGCCAACGGCATCGGATACGCCAACGGACACGCCCACCGCCTCGAACACCCCAACGGTGACCGACACGCCAACACCAAGCGACACCCCAACGGAGACGGTGACGAACTCCCCAACGGATACCGCGACTTCGACAGCCACCGAGGCGGGTCCGACCGACACGCCGACGAACACCCCGACGGAGACGGCCACTGAGACGCCGACCGATACCGCGACGCCCACTGAGACGCCCACGGACACCGCCACGCCGACCGATACGGCAACTGCATCTCCAACTGATACGCCGACTGACACCCCAACGGCGACCGACACACCAACCGATACACCGACAAATACTCCGACTCAGACCCCGACGAACACGGCAACCCCGACCGACACGCTCACGCCATCGGAGACCCCAACCGAAACTCCAACGGCAACTGACACCCCGACCAACACGCCCACAGAAACGCCGACTGATACAGCGACACCTACCGACACGCCGACGGAGACGCCGACGAACACCCCCACGCCGACCAATACCCCAACTAATACGGCGACGCCCACCGATACGCCGACGAACACCCCCGTGCCAAACAGCGTGCCGGCGGCGACCGATCAGAGCGTGACGACCGATGAGGACACGCCCAAGATCATCACGCTTGCGGCCACTGACGCCGACGGGGATACGCTCACATTCAGCATCGCCACGGATCCGACCCTCGGCACCCTGGGCGCGATCAGCCCACCGAGCTGCGTGGCGGGGGGTTGTACGGCTGACGTGACCTACACGCCGAACGCCAATGACACCGGCCCCGATTCCTTCACCTTTACCGCCAACGACGGCCAGGCCGATTCTGCTCCTGCGACCGTCTCGATCACGGTCACTCCCGTCAACGACGCGCCGAGCGCCACCGCGCAGGCGGAATCGACGAACGAGGACACCGCCGTTCAGATCACGCTAGCAGGGACGGATGTCGATGGCGACGCGCTTCTGTTCAGCGTCGCCACGGGACCAACAAATGGCGCCTTGGGCGCGATCGATCCGCCGAGTTGCGTGGCCGGGAGTTGCACGGCCACGGTCACCTACACCCCAGCGGCCAACTTCAATGGCCACGACTCGTTCACCTTCACGGTCAACGATGGGACGGTCGATTCGGCCCCGGCGACGGTCGATATCACTGTGGATTCGGTCAACGATGCCCCGTCCTTTACCAAGGGCATCGATCAAACCGTCAATGAGGATGCGGGGCTGCAGACCATCACTGATTGGGCCACGAACAGATTGGCCGGACCGCCCGACGAGAGTGGCCAGAAACTCGATTTCATCGTGACCACCAACAACGATCCGCTGTTCTTCGTGCCACCCGCCATCAGTGCAGACGGGACGCTCACGTACCAGCCGGCGGCGAATGCCAATGGCACGGCCACCGTCACCGTGGCGCTGCACGATGACGGGGGCACGGCCAACGGTGGGGTCGATACCCCACCGACGCAGACGTTTACGATCACGGTCAATGCGGTCAACGATGCGCCAGTGCTGGCGACTATCGAAGCCACCAGCCTGCCGTACACCGAGGGCGATCCCGCCACGGCGATCACCGCGACCCTCACCGTCACAGACATCGACAGCGCCACCCTGAGCGGGGCGACCATCCAGATCACGGCCGGCTACATCAATGGGCAAGATGTGCTCGCCTTTGCCAACACGGCGACGATCACCGGCTCCTTCAACGCGACGACCGGCACACTGACCTTGAGCGGCACCGACACGCTCGCCAATTACCAGACTGCGTTGCGGGCGGTGACCTACAACAACGTCAGCCAGAATCCGAGCATCGCCACCCGCACGATCTCGTTCCAGGTCATTGACGGCGCGGCCGCCAACAACCTCAGTAGCGTCGTTACTCGCACGGTGACCGTCACCGCCGTCAATGACGCGCCGGTCAATACCGTGCCCGGCACGCAGACCACCACCGAGGACACCGCCCGCCTCTTCAATGTCGCCAATACCAACGTGATGAGCGCCGCCGACGTTGACGCTGGGGCGAGCTCGGTCCAGGTCACTCTAACCGCCGCAAACGGCACGGTAACCCTCTCCGGGATCGGCGGGCTCGCCTTCACCGCCGGCGACGGCACCGCCGACGCGACGATGACCTTCACCGGCACCATCGCCAACATTAACACCGCCCTGCTGGGGATGAGCTTCACCCCCGCGGTGAACTTCAACGACAGTCGCGGCTCTGCCTCGCTGACGATTCTGACCAACGACCAGGGCAACACCGGCGTTGACCCCGGTCTGACCGATGGCCCGACCGCGGAACAGGACAGTGACACGGTTGCGATCTCCGTCACCGCGGTCAATGATGCCCCGACCGCGACTGCCAAGACCCTCACCGCCCAGACCAATATGCCGATCACCTACAGCCGGGCTGACCAGTGGGGCCACCGATCCTGACACCGGGCGATGGCGGCTACACCGCCGTCGTTCACGCTCACCAGCGTCACGGCCAACAACTGCACCGGCTGCGTGATCGCTAACATTCAAGCCAGCGGCAGCTTCGACTTCACCCCGCCGCCGGGACAGACCGGAACGTTCACGCTCAATTACCGCGTGACCGACTCCGGCAATCCCGGCTCCGGTCTCCAGAGCGCCAACGCCGCGATCACGATCACCGTCAGCGGCCCGGTGATTTGGTTCGTCGATCCGAACGCGGCAATCAACGGCAACGGCGTACTCGGCAACCCGTTCAAGTTCCTCTCCGGCAACAGTGGGGCCAACAACGATGCGGACGACGTCGATGCCGCTAGTCATCGAATCTTCGTCTATAGCGGGACGATGCCGGCCGCCAACTCAACACTTACTTTGAACACCAGCGAGTGGCTCATTGGGCAAGGCGTGACGGGGTTTGCCGACTTCGATACACTCATGGGCATCACGCCGCCGAGCGGCACCATCGCCCGGCCAAGCATCGGCAGCGGCACGGCGACCTTGCAGAACACGCTTACCCTCCAGACGAACGCCATCGTCAAAGCGGTGACGCTCTCGACCGCGGCGAGCACGGGCATGACTGACCCGGCCGGCGCTACGACCGGGGTCAGCGTCGATCAGGTGACGGTCACCACCACGACGGGCACCGCGCTCAGCTTCAATGACCTGGGCGGCACCCTCGCCTTCGTCAGCGTCTCGGCTGGGACGAGCGGCACGCCGGCCTCCGGCATCAGCATAACGACCGCGAGCGCCACCATCACCATCAACGGCGGATCGATCCAGAACACGACGAGCGCGGCCATCACCTTGGACGACGGCGCCGGCACCTTCGGCTACGCCGGCAGCATCTCGGTGACTACCGGTCGGGCGGTACTCGTGCAGAACAAGGACACGGGCAGCACCAACAGCTTTGGCGGGGCCATCACGGCCACCGGCGGCACCGGCATCCTGCTCCAAAATAATGTGACGACGACCTCATTCAGCGGGGCCATTAGTCTCAGCACGGGCGCAAACCCCGCCTTCACCGCGTCCTCTGCCGGCACCTTGAGCGCCACGAACACGACGAGCGTGCTGACGACGACGACGGCCACTGCCCTCAACGTGAGCAGCACCACGATCAGCGCCAGCGGACTCACGTTCCGGAGCATCTCCTCCAACGGCGGCACCAGCGCCGGCATCATTCTCAACAGCACGGGCACGGCTGGTGGTCTGCATGTCCTCGGCAACGGGTCAACAGGCACCGGCGGGGTTATTCAGAATAAGACAGGCACCGACATTACGAGCGGCTCACCCCCGGTATACAACGGTGGCACGCAGGGGACCGGCATCATCCTCAAAGACACCAGCGATGTGCAATTGAGCTGGATGACCCTTCAGAACTTCGTAGACTTTGGCATCTTCGGCACTAACGTCACCGGGTTCAGCCTGGCTAATAGCACGATCAGCAGCACGAGCGGTAAGATTGGCGACAATGCCAACGTCGATGAGATGCCGTTCCGCTTCGACAACCTGACCGGCGCCGCGAGCATCACCAACTCGATCATCGAGGATGGTCTGGAGGAAAGCGCCCGCATCCTCAATACCGGCAGCGGCGGCCGCGTGCTCAACCTGACGGTGACGGGCAGCACCTTCCGTGACGCCGGCACCAGCGGCTTGCTCCTGACTGGTGGCCTAAATGCGGGCGACAACCCCACCATCAACGCCACCCTCACGAGCAATACGTTTACCGGGAATGTTGCCCGGCATCTCTTCGTCGTTGCCAACTCGGCCGCGAAGTTCAACGTCAATGTTGGCTCGACTACGGCCAACAGCGGCGGCAGCTTCACCGGCATGCCGGCGGCGATGCTCGACATTGCGGACAACTCCTCCGGCAATTCCACCTTCAATGTCCGCAACGCTTCGTTCAACGTCAATGTCGCTCCATTTGCCAGTGTCCCGATCAACATCTTCATGGGGAGCGAGGCCAGTGGCGCCTTTAGCGGCACGATTGCCAACAACACCGTGACCGGGGGCAACAATAGCGGCTTCGACGGCATCACGGTGACTGGTAAGGGCAAAGGGGCCACGATGACGATTGCCATCACCAACAATACCGTGACCCAAGTCGCCGGCACCGGCATTACTGTCGGAGGGGCGCAGGCCGGCGACTCCAACACGATGAACGTCACGATCCAAGGCAATACGGTCACGATGACCGACTCGCTCGCCTCCAATGGGATCAAGGTCGATGCCGCGGTCAACACCACAGGCGCTACCACGATGTGTGCCCAGATCGGGGGCAGCACCGCCGCGCAGAAGAACACGGTCAGCGTCACCGCCGCCGGGAACAACGACATCCGGGTCACCAGCCGGTTTGCGGCTAGTTCGATGCGGCTCCCGGGGTACGTTGGCGGCACGCAGGACGCCACCGCCGTCGGCAATTTCGTCAAAGCGAACAACACGATTACTGATGTCAGCGTCAGCACCGGTCTATCGCCAGGCGGCACGTTCGTTGGCGGGGCGGCCTGTCCCTTGCCGTAATCAAAACAATTCGACGGGCACTGGGTTTTTGCATGGAATGAAGTCCAGGATCGCCGGAGGAGGTCCCTCGTGCCCCTAGCAAAGTCAATAGATCACCGAAGTTGCCAGTCTAGGAGGAATTTATGGGCGAGCCGTTCATGTCCGAGATCAAGATCATGAGTTTCAACTACCCGCCCAAAAGTTGGGCGTTGTGCAATGGTCAGGTTTTGCCGGTCAGTCAGAATCAGGCGCTCTTTAACTTACTGGGCACGACGTATGGAGGTGATGGCCGGGTCAACTTTGCGCTTCCAAATCTCCAGGGCCAAGCTCCAATCCATATGGGAAATGGTCACGCTCTTGGTGAAAGAGGAGGCGCGGAATCGGTCACGATCACGCAATCCTCAACGCCTACGCACACTCACCAGGCCTACGGATCTACTACAACAGGCACTGTCCCAACGGTGCCAAACAACGTGCTGGCCGGAAGCCCTGCCTTGATCTACAACCAAGCTGGCAATTTGCAGCCGCTGCAGCCGGGAACCATCGGCAACAAAGGTGGCAGCCAACCCCACGAGAATCGGCAACCATATCTTGTCCTGTCCTTCTGTATCTGCCTCCAGGGCATTTTTCCGTCGCAGAACTAAGGAGGTTATCCATGCCATATGTCGGCGAGATTAGGATGTTCGCTGGAACCTTCGCCCCGGCCGGTTGGGCGTTGTGCGACGGTCAAACGTTGTCCATCGCCGAAAACGATATCTTGTTCAATCTGATAGGGACGACCTATGGCGGGGACGGCCAGGAGACTTTCAACCTCCCGAATCTTCAGAGCCGCATCCCCATTCACCAAGGAAGGGGCCCCAGTGGCACGCCTTACCAGATTGGGCAGGCGGGCGGCGTCGAAAGCGTTACGTTGACCGAACAACAGATCCCGACACATAACCATTTCTTCACGGGATCGACTAACATCGCGACCCAGCAGGGACCCGGCAACAACGTCGTTGCCCAATCCACAGTGGCAAAAATGTATATTGAGGACGCGACCGACTCCTCCCTTGCCGCTAGCAGCATTGGTTTCACCGGTGGCAGCCAACCCCATGACAACTTCCAGCCGTTCCTCTGCATCAACTACATCATCTCGCTGTATGGCATCTACCCGCCGCCGACCTAGGAGGCTTCCGTGTCCGATCCATTCGTTGCCGAGATTCGAATATTCTCATGTAGCTTTGCACCCAAGGGCTGGGCATTCTGCAACGGACAACTGATGCCGATTTCCCAGAACACCGCCGTGTTTTCACTTGTTGGCACGTTCTACGGCGGTGACGGAAAAAGCACGTTCGGACTCCCCGATCTTCAAGGCAGTGCGGCGATGCACGTGGGGCAAGGGAATGGACTTTCTCTCCGCTTTCTTGGCGAGACCGGAGGGTCAGATTCCGTCACGCTCCTGGAAAGTGAGATCCCGCAGCACCAGCATTCGCTCAACGCAAATTCCCAACAAGGTGACAACAACGCTCCTGGATCGAACGTGTCGCTGGCGAGATCAACCAATGCCACTGCCTACCTGTCGAATCCCGGGCAGAGTCTGGCAAAGATGGCGCCCGAGGCCGTCTCGTTTTACGGCAGCGGCCAGGCTCACAACAACGTGCAGCCCTACTTGACCCTTAACTTTTGCATCGCCCTCCAGGGCATCTTTCCGCCGCGCTCCTGAGTCGGCGCCGCCTGCGCGCCACATTCCCCTTACTGAAGGAGGAGAGAAATGTCCGAATCAGCAACCGCTACCGGTACCGAAACTGCGACTGTTCCCGGCCCCAACGTTCTTGTCTCAGCCATGAGCCGCTTCGCTCCCCAAACCTCCGGCGTTACCGCGCTCGCCATCGGCACCAACCGTCCCAATTGGTTCAGTCTCGGCAAGGGCGAGGACGACTATTTCTGGTGGCTCGTGGTCGTCGACCTCACCAACCTCAACGTAGTCGCCAACGTTCTGGGCGACGGTGTCAACGTTCCCTCCGGCATCCAGCAATACGTCGGCAACCCCCGGTACTTCCTCTTCTGCATTAGCAACTGCGAACAAGGCTTCCAGATCCCCTACGGCGCCTTCTATACCTTCCTCCAACAGGTCGGCGGCGGCCGACGAGCTCGCCCGCCTCGAACAAGTCTACAACCAGTTGAAGAGCGGGATCATCCACTACTACAGTTACATCCTCGCCGCCACGATGGACACCGCCGACTACCCCGGTTTCGAAGCCCTCTCCTTCACCGAGGCCACCGTTCTCGCGATGCAATTCATGCCCGTCACAGTTAACGGCCAGACCACCTACGCGCCAATCGACCCGTTCACCGTTTGACGTGGAAAAAGCCCCCACACCCAGCCCCTCCTCCGACGTTGGGGGAGGGGAGACGATCGGTGGCGCGCTGACGCGCGCGGACCGTCACTCCCTTCCCCTGAAGTTGGGCGAAGGGGGGGCAGGGGGGATAGAGGGCCAAGTCACTCACCTCGTCGCCATCGGCGTCTATCGCCCCGGCACCGGGCTCAGCCGCGTCCTCCAGAGCATCCTCACCCGCCTTCCCGGCAAATACAACGTCCACTACGTCGGCATTGGCTACCATGGACCCCGTCTCGACCTCGGCGGCGTCACCGTCTACCCTTGCAACCTCCACGGCGGCGACGTCTACGGCGCCATCCAGGGAGCTGACCTCGTCGAAACCTTCAATGCTCCCCTCGTCTTCCTCCTCCACGACCTCTGGATGCTCCGCCCCTACGTCCACACTCTCGCCCCGCTGCGTCCCCGCACCACGGTCGTCGCCTACGTCCCGCTCGACGGAACGCTTCGCGACGATGACCAGGTCGCGCCCCTCACCTTTGTCGATCGCTTCGTCGCCTACACGCGGTTCGCCAAACGCGAGCCTCGATTGCTCAATCCGCCGCCTCGGACGCACCTCCGAGGTTTCGGTCATCCCCCACGGCGTCGACACCGCGACCTTCTTTCCCCTCGCCGGCTCCATTGACTGCCAGCTCGCCCCCGGCGCACGCCGTGCCGCCAGAGAACGACTCTTCCCCAACGATCCCACCTGGCACGACGCCTTCATCGTCCTCAACGCCAACCGTCCGATGGCGCGCAAGCGGATCGATCTCACCCTCGAAGGTTTCGCTCGCTTCGCCCATGGCAAACCTTCGAACGTCAAACTCCTACTTCACCACGCCATCATGGATGCCGATGAGCGCGCAGCCATCGTCGCGCTCGCCGGCGGCCTCGATCTGACTGATCGAATCTACCTCTCCCCGCTCGATGCGCCGCCCCTCTCCGACGCCGACCTCAACCTCGTTTACAACGCCTGCGACGTCGGTCTCAACACCGCCCTCGGCGAAGGTTGGGGCCTCGTCAGCTTCGAGCATGCCGCCACCGGCGCTTCCCAGATTGTTTCAGACAACAGCGCCTGCGCCGAACTCTGGCCTGGCGCAGCCGATCTCCTCCCTACCGTGGAAACCTATGATCCGCGCCTGTCACCGCTCACGATGGGCGCTACCTCGCCGGCCGCCATCGCTGCCGCCCTCGACCGCCACTACTCCGACTCTGAACACCTCCGCGCCCGCTCACTCTCCGCCTACCAAAACGCCACCCAATCCGCCTACGATTGGGACCAGATCGCCGCCCAGTGGCACAACCTTTTCACTGAGATCCTGGAACAACCGCGATGAAACTGAACCTTCGGCCGGCTGAAGCCGCCGATCGCGATTTGCTCTTTCGCATCTACGCCAGTACCCGCGAAGAAGAGTTGGCGCTCACCGATTGGGATGAAGCGCAGAAAATGGCTTTTCTCACCCAACAATTCACCGCGCAGGACACCTACTACCGCGAGCATTATCCGGGCGCCGTCTACAACGTCATCCTCCACGACGACGAACCTGTTGGTCGCCTCTATATCCACTGTCGCCCCGACGAGATCCGCGTTATGGACATCGCCCTTCTCCCGTCGCACCGCAACCGCGGTATCGCGACCGCTCTCCTTCGCGACCTTCATACCGAAGCCACGGCCGTCTCCAAGCCTCTGACCATCCACGTCGAACAGTTCAATCCTGCTCTCCGCCTCTACACTCGCCTCGGATTCCGCACGATCGCCGAACACGGCGTCTACCTCCTGATGGAGTGGCGCCAGTAAGAGTCCTTGCCCAAACACCGCCTCGTGGCACGTCCCCTCCCGGCCGGCCCAGTCGGCACCAGAAACAGATCGGACTCCCAGATCGCTTCGTGCTCCACGCGACAGATCCGCGGCTGGACGATCGGATGGAGATCGTGAGGAGCCCCGCCATGTGGACGCCAATCCGCTATCTGCTATTTGCGGACTGATCGTCGAGTGCAACAGTCTATGGCTGCCACGTATCGTGGACAGCGAAGGCTGTTAGGGCAGGGCGAGAATGGTTTGCACCTCATAGCATTGGGCCAACGATGAGATGCGGTAGCCCAATTCGAAGGTGAGGAAATCGGTGGCGCTCTCTAGTGTGCGACCGGCCGCCGCCCAGAGCCCGTGGTGATATTCGAAGGCGAGGATCGGGCGCCAACGTTTGAGCGTTTCTCGCGCGCCGACCAGGGCGGCGAAGTCCTCGCCCTCGAGATCCGTCTTGATTAGGCGCAGATCGGAGAGACCGACCTTCGCAATCAGGGCGTCGATGGTCGTGATTTCGACCTCGACGACGTCGGTGGACGAGTTCGGCGCGCGGTGGAAGCTGGCATTGCCCTGGTTGTTGGCCAACGCGTGAGGCACGACGAGCGACCTCCAACCGGCGTCGGACGACACTGCTAAACGCGAAACCACGACGTTGTCGATGCCGTTGAGCCGGCAGTTCGCTTCCAGACGGTCAGCCAACCGCCCGACTGGTTCGATCGCGAGGACGCGGCCGTGGGGCGCAACGCGGATCGCCATCGGGCAGGCGTGGCAGCCGATGTTCGCACCGGCATCGATGACGTTGTCTCCAGGCCGAAGCCACGGAAAGAGCGCTTCCTGGACTTCCAATTCGAACGCGCCGTACCGAGCAATCTCCCGCTCGATCAAGTCGTCATCGCGAACATAAAAAAGGGTTCCGTCCCATGCCGCAACGATTTGATCAGACCCGGGGGCCGTAGTCATCGGCAATGCTCCAGCTGGCGAGAGGGGGGTCATGGAGGGGTAACCGGGACCGAGTCAGTCGTGGAAGTCGAAACGGATTCGCGAAATCGGCGTCGGAGGCTCCATCCTGGTCCCATCAAGATCGCTTGTCAAGCGACAGCGAATGCGACATCTGGAGAGTGCGCGTCAAGGTTGTCGTTACGGGTGGGACCCGTGCCCTCCCTTGGTGCTGAGTGCCACAACCGGACGTCGTGCCCTGGGAGTTTTTCCGCTGCGCGGCTGAACTCGCGCCTTTCGTCGGTCAAGATCGTAGCCCAAGATGAGGAAAACCAGTCCCATGTAGAACGGTCAGCACGTTTCGGCGATCGCTCTCCTCCGCGACCTTCAGACCGAAGCCGCCGTCGGCGCCAAACCCCTCATCAACCACTTCGAGCAGTTCAGTCCTGCCCTCCGCCTCTACACCAGCCTCGGATTCCGCACGATCGCCGAGCACGGCGTCTACCTCCTGATGGAGTGGCGCCCGTAAGGGTCCCTACCCGAACACCGCCTCGTAGCGCATTCCCGCCTGATCCGGCCCAATCGGCACCAGGAAGAGTTCGAACGACCCGAGGGCCGCGTGCTCGACCTGATAGGTCTGCTGAGGCAGCACCGGTTCCCGTGGTCCCCGGAACACGATCGAGAACGGCGCTCGCCGCCCGTCCGCCGGCACTCCCTCACCCAATGTCGACGCCTCAATCAGTACGAACTCAGTCCATGTCGAATCTGGCGCCAAAATTCGAAAGGTCTCGCCGAGACGTGGTGCAAACGTGCCTACATCGAATGTGTGCAGCATCATCGACCTCCTCTACCCGCCGACCGTCGCCATTCGCCATCATAGCCGTCCGCTCCACACACGCTAGCGATTCGCACCATTGAGCCTGAGCTCTCTTGAGACGGCCTACGGAGGCGTCGCCATTGGGGGCAAGTTGGGCCAGGAGCGATTTTCCATCGGAACACGCCCGACGGAGCCCGCAGGAATCGGGGTGCGGGCTTCGGCCAACCCTTTGGCGTCTCGCATTTAGCGGGATGGGTCAAACCCAGTAAGTTACAGTTCACAGTGATCTTGAAACAAGACCAGTCGACCGGAAAGTCAGACTGACTGGTCGCAACCGAATTTTGCAACCGCATCGACAGGCTTCCGCCTATTTTGTGTCACATCCTGAGCGAGCGACGATTCGAGCGAGTCGCCTTGCGTGCGAGATGTTCGACACGGTTCAGATCGAATACAAAACGGCCGTGGCCATAAGGCCACGGCCAGAATTGCGACCGTTCTTTGAATACTTAGTCTGTCAAATAACGGTGCAGAAGCGGAAGCGACGGGATTCGAACCCGCGATCTCAGCCTTGACAGGGCTGCATGTTAGGCCGCTACACCACGCCTCCAAGCCCGGGGATGCTATCACGCGAAAATGTCGGGTGTCAAGCAGATCGAGATGCTTTCCATTTGGGTTTTTACGCGGTTTCGTCGACCTGTTCGAGCAGTCTTGAGAGAATTTCGTCCGTTGTCATTCCCGCCGATTCCGCGTCGAAATTGAGCATCACGCGGTGGCGAAGCGCGGGATGGGCAACTGCCCGAATATCCTCAAATGAAACGTTCAATCTCCCCTCCATGAGCGCGCGTATCTTGGCTCCCAGGACCATCGATTGTGCTCCTCGAGGCGAGGCTCCATAGCGTACATATTTCTTGATGATCGGAGCGGCATCCGAATTATCTGGATGTGTAGCCAATGTCAACCTGACAACGTAATCACTGACATGGCTTGCGATTGGCACTTGCCGGGCGAGCCGTCCCATGGCAAGAATCGTCGGCCCGTCAGCGGCATGCTGCGCGGCGGCGGTATATCCGGTCGTCGTGCGTTTTAGTATCTCGGTCAGATCGTCGGCGGACGGATATGGAATTAAGAGTTTAAAAAAGAACCGATCGAGCTGAGCCTCGGGAAGCGGATAGGTCCCTTCCATCTCGAGCGGATTCTGCGTTGCGAGTACGAAGAACGGTTGCGCGAGCGGATGGATGACATTTGAAACCGTGCAGGTCTTGTCTTGCATGGCTTCAAGAAGCGCCGCTTGAGTTTTTGGCGTGGCCCGGTTGATTTCGTCAGCGAGCACCAGATTGGAAAAAATTGGGCCTTCCTGAAACGAAAACCGCCGTCGTCCCTCTTGGTCTTCGAGCAGGATGTTGGTTCCTGTGATGTCCGCGGGCATCAGGTCAGGCGTGAATTGAATCCGCCCAAACGTCAATTCGAGCGACTCGGAAAGGGTTCGAACAAGCATGGTTTTGCCAAGCCCAGGAACTCCTTCGAGCAGCGCATGACCACCGCCGATTATGCAAATCATCACGTCGCGGAGTACTTCCGATTGCCCGACGATGACTCGCGCGACTTCTTCCTCGAGTCGGCGGACGGTCGCCCGGAAATCAGTAACCGACATTTCGGTTTCGGCAACGACCATGTTTTTCCTCCGGACAATGAACTGACCTGCTGAAAATATACGCCCGAATGCTCTACGTTTTAATCGCGATGATGAGGAAAACTGTTAGACACATCAAGACGATTAAGCCGAGCGCGGCGCCTCCTATGAGAAGGATACTCATTTGAGGAGAAATAAAGCTCAGACGCTTCGGTGGCGTCTGAGTTTGTTCAACATTTTCTTTATTGTCCACTATCGATCGCCGGACCGCTCAGATGCCAACTGCTGGAAAACGCCTGCGAGTGATATTCCCGACCGTTCCCAATTGAATTCCCGTGCGCGCGCTTGCCTAGCCAATTTCATCTCGGTTGACTTGTTGTCTTCTCGCGCCGCTCGTTCTATGGCCTCAGCGATGCATTCGGGATCCGCCGGATCACAATAAATCACGGAATCTCCGCCGGTTTCTCTTAACGCAGCGGCGGTGCTGGTAACGACTGGTGATCCACTTGCCATTGCCTCAGCGACAGGAAGGCCAAAACCCTCGTACCAAGAAGGATAGACAACGACTCGGGCTCCTGCATAGAGACCAGGAAGATCCATATCGGGGACGTAGTCGACGAGAATGACTTTGCCGAGTTCGGCGAGTTGGCTTGCTTCGCGCAAGATTTGTTCGTCTTCCCAGCCTCGGCGTCCTGCTACGACGAGCGGCAAATCCACAATACGATCGAGCAATTGAATAGCTCTGAAGAGGTTGAGATGATTCTTTCGCGGCTCCAGGGTCCCGACGATGAGCAGATAGTCCTCTTGGATTTTCAATGCAGCGCGGCGCTCGCGCGAGAGAGACTTTCCATCAAAGAAGCGCTCTTCGACCCCGTTCGGGACAACGGATATGCGCGATTCATCGACACCTAATCGCTCAACCAGATCTCGTTTCGTCGTCTGCGAGACTGCAATCACGCGGCTTGCTTGGGCAATCTGCTTGGGCACGACGCTGGCCAAATAGGCACGCAACGCCGGAGATGTCTTGTCGGGAAAGATCTCATAGGCGAGATCGTGAATTGTTATGGCCCGCGGAATTCGGCCGACCGGCGGCAGCGTGAAATCAGGCGAAAACGCAACATCAGCACGCCCTGCGAACCACTGCGCATTGAGCGGCAACCGCGCCCGAAACCATAGCTGATCAGCACGTCTACGCCCAAATGGGAGACGAGTGACTTTGACGCTTCCTGGATTCGGAAAGGATTCCACTATGTCGGATTGATACGGAGACGGTCCCGATTCTGACGGCGCATAAACGAGCGAAAATGTTGATTCTGGCATCAACCGGGCCGCCGCCGGAAGGATGTTCCGTGCGTACCGGCCTATTCCTGCTCCTTGATTAAATGCCGCGCTATCATCGACGAGCACCCTCATGTCATTGCGCCGGCGCACTATCAACCGCTCTCCCAGACTTGATGACATCGCGATGAAGCTGTCGGATGTAGAGGATCGCACCCACGACGATCAGGCTCCAGTAGGTTATGACCCGATCGAGAATGGCTATCGAGCCTCCCATCGACGTCGGCACGCCGCCAACTTTCAGGACTGCGACCATCGTGACTTCGACGATGCCGAGACCTGCAGGCGTGATTGGCAACGTGGTCACGAGCGAGCTCATCAGCGCAACGAAGACCGCCATCGGAAACGAAATATCGGCGCCAAGTGACTTCGCTACCAGATAGAGCCTAGTGCCGTCACACATCCAGATGACCGCGCTTATCACCGCGACCGTTCCAGGTCGTCGCAGACAAGCAAAGATCGCATCATGAAGCCGTCTGTACTGCTCGTGGAATCTCTTGGGAATGAATCGCTCAAGGTGATCGCGAAAAAACCAGAGGATGGCAACCGCAAGGCCACCAATTACCAGCAAAATGGCGCCGCCGATAATGGTGTGGTCAGCTTGGCTCGGCATTTTTCCGCGAAATGCGACCAGTCCCATGACGGTCATCGTCGAGAAAAGCACGACGAGGTCGACAAGGCGCTCCGCGAGGACTGTTCCCAATGAACTGCTGATCGGCGCTTTGCTATCTCGTTTCAGCAGATAGCTTCGGTACCCGTCGCCAAGTTTTGCGGGAATGAGGCAATTAGCGAACCACGATTGAAGGAAAATATCGATCAATCGCGGCGTGTCGGGAACGTCATATCCGTGCTCAGAATCGATGCCGGCTTGAGCAAGCATCATCCGCCAGCGAACAGCGCGGATTATGAACGACGAGTAATAGAACGCGACGGCGCCGAAGAAATATGCCGGATTCGCGTTCTTAATGTTTGCCCAGACCTCGTGATAGTTGATGTCCAGCCTTCGAAAAAAGAATACCAAGATTGCGATAGCGGCCACGAACGAAAGAATCGTGTGCGGCTTGAGCAGTCGCGAAGTTATCGAAGCTGGTTCGCCATTCGATTCGTCTTGGGCTCCTGAAACTTCGAATTCATCATCGGCAGCAATGGTCGCCAGCCCATCTTCATGGAGCGCCACGTCGCCATCCAGCGTGCCTACGTGTTCCGCCGTGTTTGTTTGCCCTGCTGAGGTCAAGCTCGACTTCCAATCGCGTCCAGCCGCGGCCATCGCGGCAGATTAGTACTGCCTACTAGATCAAGCATCGCCCATACGACACTCAACTGCAGGCCCAGACTCAACACATGAAGATAATCGAAAAAGCCGTGAACCATCACGGCGACCGTCACGGCGAGCGACCCAACAACAACACTTCGAACGTCTGACCGAGCCTGTCGCAGCTTGGAAATGCATGTCGCCAAGGCGACACTCATCAACGTGACATAGGCCGCGAGTCCAGCCAAACCGGCCTGAGCGGCCGCTTGAATGTATGAGTTGTGCGCGTGCCCACGCGAAATCCGAAATCGCCACACCTGCGTTTCCTCGCGGAATCGATCAGGAAAGTTCCCCGCTCCAACACCGAGATACGGGTAGTCCTTCCACATTGCGAGACCCGCGCGCCAGTGCGCGATTCGCTCTTGTACGGCAAAGTTTTCGGTCGTTACTTGCGTATCAACCGTTGGATTACCGACGCTGTCGAGAATACGCGCGCGAACGGTAGGGCCTGTAGGCGGCATGACGACGACAATTGCCGCCAGGAAGGCACAACTGACAATCACCCATTTCGCCCAAGAAAGTGTCAACCAACTGACGACCACCATCCCGGCAAGAAACCCGAGCAATCCGCCTCGCGATTGGCTCAAGAGAAGAGCCACCGACCCGATCGCGGTTGCTCCGCTGACTAATGCAACGATCGTGCCTTCGGGACGTTTCGCACCCGAGATCGATTTTGCGGGAATGAGCCACGCAAGCGCCAAAGCCGCCAGAAGCGGGACAGACATCTCCAAATAGGCGGCGAATGGATTCGGCTCGCCGAAACCAGAATAGGCGCGGGTCAACCCATGGGCGCCGAAGGTTCTCGGACCAACATGAGCGAATGCCTGATAAAAGCCCGCGAGTGAAGCTCCGACTACAGCGAATGACATCGCTATCGTGACAATCGGTAGAAATCGGGCGTCTTTCGTCGCCTCGACCGCGATGAGGTAGACGAGGAAGGCAACCGACCACCGGTAGACTTCGGCCGCCCAAGCGTCGAGGTCCCGAGCGTTGACGACCGAAGCCACGAGTACGAGGACATACAGACTAAATGCATAGGCGAGCATGGAAAACTTAATTTTGGCGTCACCGACAAGAAAACGCGTGGTAGCGGCAAGAATCGTCGCGGCAACAGCTATTTTTGTCCAAGTAATAGAGCGGCCGGAGACGTCGAGGGCGAGCTGACTTTGCATTGGTATCGAAGCCACTATCGCGGCGATTGGAACCGAGGGATATGACAGACCAGCGATAACTAGGACTGCTACCGCGCAAACGAAGATCACCGCGCCCAAACCGGACACGGCGAATACAAGCACGGCGGCAAGAGCAAGCCCGGCAATAGCGATCTGACGAGGTCCAAGGCGTTGATGAAGGCTCGCGGGAACAATCATCAGAGGCACGCCAACTGACGTCTAGACTGCTTCCAGCTTATCGACCACCGGCACAGGCTGAATTTTTGGTTCGATGAGTGCAAAGAATATCCATGTGAGAGTCGCAAGGTCAGGGAGAAAGAAAAAATTGTCGACCATCCCATGCGCGGCACCCGCGACGAGCGCGCCAGCGGCTGCGACCGCGACGGCGTTTCCAATTCCTCGCGTCGATCGCAACCGCTGAATGGCGCGAGCAACTTCGAAGGCCAGCCAAGCAAAGACGGCAAGGCCCAGTATACCTAGGTTAAGCCAGATATCGAGGATGAGATTGTGCGGATGCGAGGTGTATCGTTCGGGCCACCCCGCGGGATCGATGTATCGCCGTCCGTATTGATACAGAAACTGATCGAGGCCCACTCCGGTTAGTCGATGGTCGTTCAACATCTTCAGGCTAGACTTCCAAATAAGTTCTCTTGTGGATTCCTTGCCGCTTGATCCAGTCGCGAAGAACCTTGCCCTGGCGACCAATGCAAATATGACCACTGCGATTGCGACGCCAATTCCGTACAACCGCCACGCATATCTTGGTCGCAATATGTAGATCAACGTCGCGAGACCGATTGCCGCTCCGAGCATTGCCCCACGTGAAAACGTGAGCGCCAGACCAGCGGCAATGAGCGCAATTGGAACAAGTTGCCAGCGTCGTTTCAGCGGATTCGTAAGCCATAGACCGAATGTGAATGCGAGCACCCGTTCAAGATAGAACGCGAGGTTGTTGGGATGGGGATAGGGACCACGGGCGCGGTCAACTTCGTCCGCGGAAACTCCGCCAGAAGTTCGAAGTATCTGCACAATTGCGTCAAGGGCAACCACAGTTCCAGTTGCGAAGAACGACACCACCAACAACGTTGTTCCTTGTCGCTTCACGGACCACCGCACGAGAAACAACGCCACAACTGGTTCAAAAATAACGGTTCGAAACGCTCGAACGCTTTCGTCCATATGATGGGGATCGGCGACCCAAGTCAGCGACAGCGCGCCAACCACGACGAGTAACGCAGCAATTGCAGTGTGGGACCACGGTTTGAATACACTCAGAACCTGGTCGAGGCGCCCGTGGATAAGAAGAAGGAAAAGGCGGACAGCGAGACCGAATCCGCCAACAAAAAGGGATAGCTCAACCGGACTGAACTCACTCCCGCCGAAATGAAACAGTTGAAAGACATAGGGAATCGAAGTGACCAAGCCAGCGCTTGCGCCTATTGGCGAAAGCGTCGCCAGCCCACATCCCACCAGCACAATTAGGGCGCCTACGGCGGCGGGAGGATCAACTGACAATACAAGACCACACGCGACCAAGGCTATCCAAACAGCGGCATCGACAGGCCCAATGGTTCCTTGATCAGAAGAGGTTGCGAATCCGCGGCCAATCCGGTTGAGAGGATCGCTTGTTGCGTTAAGCACGGCGCGCGGGTCGCCAGTCGGGCAGATGAGGAAGTGGAGGTCGAAGCTCGATCGCGCCTCGACGTTGCAGATACCCTGCTTCGAGGGCAATCACATAGATAAAATCGCGCATTGCGAAGACGATGAGTAGAGCGCCGGTAATGGTGAGCACGGCGACCGGCCAAAGATTCGGGGCTGCTCTCGTGACCACCGCGCCACCCATTGTCAACTGGCCGTCCTCCGCGAGCTTCAGGGTCAATTGATGCACCCCGTCATTAAGGCCCGACGCCAGTTCGAAGGGGAGATCAACCGCCTGATAGTTGTAGAGATCGAGCTCGGATTGATTGTCTACTGTGCTATATCCGGAGACAGGTTTCCCGTCAATAGTGAAGTGAATGACTCCGGCCTGTGGACTCATCCGCAAATAGGCAATGATCCCGGTACCCCGAAAGGTGAGCGTTGTCGACGAGCCAACCTCGGCGGTTGTCTTGAATGTTCTGCGCTCAAGGTGTTGATTTGACCATGCCTCAGGGTAATAGACCGCGTCCGCATCCATTGGCAAAAATCCGGTGCCTGCTACTCCGTTTTCACCGCGGTTGTAATAATCGGTGAGCGCGTTGAGAGCGGGCGTAGGCTGCGCCTGTGCAGTCAAGAGCGCATACGACTCTGAGCCGCTGTGAGGGTAAAAGTCCCAATTGAACATGAGACCCATCCACGGCCATTCTGCTTGACTCCGATCAAGACCGGAAATCAGGAAATCGCCCTGGCGTTGGAGACTTACTCCGCTACCTAAACTGCTTGCGGCCCAGCCATAGTGACTCGCCCAGATGACCTTGCTTTGGTCACCGTGGTCGATCATCAGCTGTCGAAATTGGATAGCTCGAGAGAGGTTCAACTTGTCGACGTGACTTGACCGATCGTAAGGGGAGTTCGTGCCGCCATCGAGCCGGATCGCAACAACGTTGAAGAAGTCCTTCGACGCGTTGACGTAGAGCCCTCGGAGGAACGCGAAATCCGAGCCAGGAGCGCTTCCGCTTCCAAGAGGATCAAGTTCGGCAAGAACGACCTTGGTTTCTGAGTTGGCACCGCGCGCGGCATTGAACCCGTTCGCGAGAAGAGGTTTAAAACTGTCAGGAGTGGCCGCTTCACCACCCCAATGGTCCGGCCGGTTGGGAAGATCCCACAGCTGCACGAACTCAATTCTGTCTCCGTAGCGGTTTACGAACTGAGCTACGAAGTTGGAGTAGTTGTCGACATTGATTGGCGGTGCGTCGGGCAAACCCGCTGCTTGCGGCGTTCGCGACCAATCTGGCGAACTATTGAGCACTGCGACGATGCGCATGTGATGCGCGACGAGTGCATCGACGATCTTATCCGACGTGTCCCAATTGAATTGCCCTTGTTGAGGTTCGATCGACGACCAGGCGAAATAGTGGCGGATGGTTCGGAAACCGCTCTTTTCCAACGCCGCGGCGACTGAATCGAATTGGTCAGGCGAAAAAAGGGTCAAATCGGCATTCGTGGCTAATTCTCGCCCAGTTGGTTGCACCACATATGGAACCTCGTCGCCAGTTTCCACCCCTCGATGTAGGTATGTATCGGCGCGGGCCGCTCCTGTTACCATCGCGAGACCAAGGAGAGCCAGGACGAGCGCCCTCGCCAAGCGTTTTCGATCTTCGTTCTCGCGGAGATATGCCGAAAGTTGGTCGATTGACCGAACCAACCAAAGTCCAACCGGTTCAGTTTTTGCACGAGGCGAGCGCGGCTGGCGTGGCGCGACACTCGATTGTTGTCCAGGCTTGCGTGATCGCCGTGGCGCGGAGTTTTCCAACGGACAAACGACTCCCAGAATCGCGAGGCGAATTTTGATCACAGACGAAACGGAGGAAAAAGTTCTCCTATTTGAGTATAGGGCGAACCGTTGAAAGCTCGCAGAGATTCTAAGCTCTTCAGATCTATTTTCGCGATTTTAAGGCGTAGTTTCGACGCATTCGTTCGGAAGTTGACGCATGGCGTATGATCCCAGTGCGAATCAGTGACCACGTGACCAAGGGACATTCGATGGCCTCCGGGGCAACAATCCAAACCCTCGCCGGGCAGCTTTCAGAAACGCTGCGCGACGCATATGACGGTGCTTCGAGCTTCGTGCTCGGCACTCAACCCCTACGCGAAGCGTTCGGTTCGTTCGGGCGAGCGGCTGCTCTTGCTGGCGTGTCTCTCGAAGATGCTATGTCGGGGGGCGTTGACGCACTTCAATTACTGTTTGAACGAGTCGGCGGCAACACTACCGATCCCGCGACCATGATTGCTGCTGGCATAGCGCTGTCCGCTCTGTCTCGCTCATACGAACAAGCTCATCCAGGTTCACCCTCCTATCGAGCGCCGTCGGACGACGAATTGATCATGCCAACGCAGCTCAATCGCCTGAGCGCGCTCCATCGCATCAATCGAGCAGCGACCGCCAACCTCAAACTCTCCGAAATGTTGGAAACCGTGACACGGGTTGTCGCGGAAACGACGAACAGCGACGCGTGCGCCGTTTTTCTTTACGATGCCGCCACCGATTCGCTCGCTTTGCGCGCGGCCGTGGGATTGAACGCGGCGACGATCAACGCGATTACATTGCGGCCAGGCATGGGGATTACTGGCCGTTCCGCCGCCGAAGCTCGAGCCATTGTTGCTCCTGACGCTCACAAGCACGAGGCCTATCTTTCTGCACCGTCGATCGGTGACGACGCCTACACATCTCAGGCGTCAGTACCGATGCTGATACACGGTGCAAATCGCCTGGTCGGCGTCTTAAACATCCTGTCTGTCGAGCGCCGTGTATTTGACGAGGATGAAATTGCGTTCCTACAAACCGTCGCCGGTGAACTGGCGATCAGTATCGAGAATGCGAGGTTGTACAGCCGGACGGACGCTCGCCTTCGACGAAAAGTAAACGAACTCGGCACACTCCAGCGGGTTTCGCGAGCAGTTGCCTCGTCGCTCGACCTCACCGACGTGTTGCGCGCCATAGGCGAGGCCGCGGTCGAACTCATCAATGCCGAAGCCGCCGCCATTTTTCGCTTGCCAGATGCGTCATCGACAAATGGCGATCATGATCCAACCATCGAATTCAGGATTGGTGAAGCGCGACAGATCATCGATGAGTCGCGCCGCGACCAATTGATCCGCGACGTCATCGAGTCCAGCGCCGCCCAAGTCACCGACATGGATTACACCGATGGCACGCGGAGGCTGTTTTGCTTGCCGCTGCGCTCAGCTCGAGAACCGCTGGGCGCGCTTTGCCTGCGTCTTCGGCCCGGCGCCGAGCTCACCGAAGATGAACTCGGACTCCTTCAGGCATTTACCGATTCCGCGTCGATCGCGATTGAAAACGCGAGCCTCTACCAGGAAGCCAAACTTGGTCTCGAGACCACCTCGGCCTTGCTTCAAGAAATGCATCATCGTGTGCGCAATAACCTGCAAACGGTCGCGGCGTTGCTTTCAATTCAGATTCGGCAGGATGAGGGCGCTCCATCTTCCGTCCACCTGCGAGAAGCTGTCAGCCGCATTCAGGCCATTGCGGCCGTCCATGATCTCCTGAGTGATGAGCGTCGTCTCGGCGGCACAACCGTGGACACGATCGCGCGATTAGTAGCAGAGGAAGCACACACAACGCTGATTCCACCGGGCATGACCGTTCAGTTCGATATTGCTCCGACCGATATCGTCGTGCCGTCAAAACAGGCCACAATCCTCGCGCTACTGACGAACGAGCTTGCTCTCAAACGCCGTCAGTCACGGATTTAAGGGCCGAAAACACGGAAAGATTTCGATCCGCACGGTTCGCCACGGCGACTTCGCGACCGTCGAAGTTGAGAACAACGGGAGGCGCGTCGAAGAAGGGTTCGACCCAAGGCGCAGTACTGGTCTAGGCATGAGAATCGTGCAACGACTCGTCACGTCTGATCTGCAGGGCGACTTCACTATTCGGGCAATTGACAAAGGCACCGTGGCCGCAATCACGTTTCCCGTTACGCAACCAACCACCTAATTTGTAACCGATTGAATTTCTTTGTTACTGGTCGATGGCCCAGCCATTGCGCTTCGGCTCGTCTTGTCCGCCGTATGCCTCGTCGAGGAGATCGACGATATGCCGAACCTTCATCTCACTTCCGGCGCGTAGGAGCGAAGACCGGAGTTGCATTGCACACCCCGGGTTGGCTGTTATCACCTCGTCGGTGTCTGTGGCAATCGCGTTCTCGACCTTACGATCGCCAAGCTCGTTGGCCATATCACGCCGGATGATATTGTAGATACCGGCGCTGCCACAGCAGAGCGATGACTCGCGCATTTCGATGAGTTCGAGACCAGGAATGGATGCAAGCAATTTTCGGGGTTGAACGGTGATCCGCTGTGCGTGCGCGAGGTGACACGGTTCCTGGTAGGTGACCCGCCTCTTGATCTCTTTTGTCGGTGGAATGAGATCGATCCCGCCTAGGTATTCGGTGACATCGACAACGCGTTCTCCAAACGCTTTTGCTCGGCCGGCAAAATCCGGATCGTCTTTCAGAAGGAATCCATATTCCTTAAGCGCCGCACCACAGCCCGCGGCATTCACGACGATTTTCTCCGCGCCGGACGATTCAAATGCTGCGATATTCGTTTTCGCGAGAACTCGGGCCTCCGCCATTTGACCACTGTGAACCTGCAACGCCCCACAACATTGCTGTCGTGCAGGAACGGTGACTGATGCTCCATTGTGGGCGAGCACTCGCCCTGTGGCGCGATTGGTGTCGGCGAATACGGTGCTCATGACGCAGCCATTGAAGAGCATCACCAAATCGCGCGATTTCACCGGTGACCATGAATCTTCACCGGCGTGCATAAACGATCTTGAAATCGGTGGCATCATCGATTCGAGTTCTTGCAGCTTCAAAGGCTTGAGAATTCCCGTTCTTCGAATGAGTCGATCGACGCCAATCTTCTGATAGAACCGCAGCGTGCCGATCATGAACCTCAGCCGCTTGACGTCACCAAACAACCATCCAAGTGTCGCCTTCCGAATTCCACGCTGAATCAGAGGTCGAGGGCGATGCTGCTCGAGGCTGGGCACGCGAGGCTTCGACAAGCGGGCCGTACTGAACGCCGGACGGGCACACGGCCTCGCATGCACGGCAGTTGAGACATTGATACATCTGCTCGTCAAAGACTGGATCAAGGAGTTCAAGACGGTCTTCCGCCACGGCATTCATCAACCAAAGCCGCCCGCGCGGCGATGACATTTCCTGGCCGGTGATGCGATAAGTTGGACAAGAAGACAAACACATGCCGCAATGAACGCACGAGTGGAGCAGATCAGGCTCGGGAATGTCGTCTCCGTAAAATCCGCCTAAGCGCATTAAATTCGATTCTACTGCGACAACCATTCCGCGTTGGACCTTTCGAGTGAACGCTCTTAGATTTCGCCAGCAAACCGACCCGGATTAAGAACCCTATCCGGATCGAACTGCTCTTTCAGCGCCCGCATGATGCCTATGGTTTCCGGAGTTGCGCCCCAAACATCGATACCTGCTTTCCATTCAGGCTGGCGCCGCTAGCACAGTTACGTTGTCAGCGAACTCCAGTGCTTGCTGCCGGGCTAGAAGAAACTGCGCACGCATATCTGCGCAGTTTGGAAACGACGCCCTGAAGGTGGTTGCCCCGATTGCCGGAGACCAAGAGGCGTGATTGAGTTCGACGTCATGATCGAGGAAGCCTGAATTCAGGTTTTGGAAGAGCTCATGTCCCGCCCGCGGTCTTGTTGCACATCGAAAGACAGCGTCTGAACCGTTGGTCGTTGGCGCTTCTCTTTCCGAGAAATCCAACCACCATTGCTTGCTGGCTGCTCCATCTATGACTTCTCTTTCGTCGCCGAATAATTTGCCTATCTCTTCCGACAGAAGTTGAGCGGTTGCCTCTCGACCTTCGATCCGAATCGCGACCTCCCATCCTGGGCTCGCCAGAAAAACCTCGAGGGCTACGGGTTGAACCCGACTCTCCCGAATCGCTTGCGCCACCTCTATCGCATCCGACAGACTCGAAAATGAGGCCCGGATGGTGATGTCACTTCGACTCAATGGGAGGACTTTGAAATTCGCGGAAACAATCACACCGAGCGTGCCCAGCGAACCCAAATAGAGCCGCATCAGGTCGAACCCGGTGACATTTTTGACGACCATGCCGCCGGCTTTCGTGACCGTTCCACTTGGATGGGCAGCAGAAATGCCGATGAGCAAATCCCGAAACGTGGCCGATCCCGACCGACGAGGTCCGGCGATACCAGTCGCGATGAGCCCCCCAATCGTTGCTCGCTCGGGTGATGCGACATCGAGTGGAAGGGTTTGTCCATGCTTCGCGAGCAGCGAGTTGACATCGGCAAACGTCGTTCCCGCCCAAACAGACAGGGTCATATCCGTCGGCTCGTAATTGATGATGCCGGAGAGTTTGGCTGTCGAAACTGCCAGATCCAGTCGATCTGGGACGTTACCGAGAGAGAGCTTTGTCCCGCCGCCGAGCGGCGCGACCGCCTTCCCTGCCGAGCGAGCAGATGCCAAAAGGTCGGCCAATTCTTGGGGAGTTGCCGGGAGGGTAGTCACCGATGGAGTCAAGCCATCGATATCGCACGTTGCCGGAACCGGCTCAGAGTGCGTAGATGCCATGCTTTTGAGCCAGCGCTTGCGCTCGGAGCGCGCGAACCTCACCGCACATATAGCCCTTCGGAAAGAATTTCTCGGGGTTGAAGTAACTCGTAGGATCGAATGCGTTCTTCAATCCGGCCATAGCCGCGAGATCTTCGGAGGTGAAGACCATCGTCACATAGTCGCGCTTTTCAGTACCTATTCCATGCTCTCCAGAGAGAGCGCCACCAACCTCGACACAATAGTTCAAGATTTCTTTGCTTGAACCAAGCACGCGCTCAACGTCGTCAGGTTTATGTCGATCAAAAAGAATTAATGGGTGCAGGTTTCCATCGCCCGCATGAAAGACATTTGCAATTTCGAGCCCAAACTCAATTGATATTTCTCCGACGCGGGCGAGAGTCGCTGGAAGTTTCGTTCGAGGTACGACCGTATCGTGCAGATAGTAGTTCGGTGAAAGGCGGCCCATGGCTGCGAGGGCCATCTTTCGACCCTTCCACAGCAAATCGCGCTCGATCTTTGTCGTGGCAATTCGAACGGTCGTCGCGCCCGATTCGCGGCACACTCGCTCAGTCTCCTCTTCGGTTGACCGCACGTCCTCGGCGATTCCATCAATCTCGATCAATAGGACGGCGCCGGCGTCCATCGGATAGCCCGCGTGATATTGCGGTTCAACAGCCTTGATCGTCAGCGCATCCATCATCTCCAGCGCCGCGGGAACAATTCCGGCGCCAATGATCTGAGAAACCGCGGTTGATGCTTCTTCAATCGTCCCAAACGCGCCCAACATCACTGTCGTCGCTTCGGGATTTGGCGTAAGTCGAACCAGCGCCTTGGTGACAATTCCGAGGAGTCCCTCCGATCCAACAAGCGCAGCCGTCAAATCGTACCCGGCCCCGCCCGGAGCGCGGCCACCAACCCACGAAATGCGACCATCTGGTAGAACGACTTCCAAACCTAGGATGTGGTTCGTGGTAACTCCGTACTTCAGACAGTGCGGCCCGCCGGAATTCTCCGCTACGTTTCCGCCGATCGTGCACGCCCGCTGGCTCGAAGGATCGGGCGCAAAGAAGTACCCATACGGGAGCGTCGCTTCACTGAGCTCGAGGTTGATCACCCCCGGTTCGACAAGCGCAGTTCGGTCGATGGGATCGATCTCAAGAATCCGATCCATACGAGTCAGCGCGATAATGATTCCGCCACGTTGCGCGACTGCTCCGCCCGACAGTCCAGTCCCGGCTCCACGAGCGACGACAGGCAGGTTCGCTTCTCGTGCCAATTTAACGATTGCTGAGACCTGCTCGGTTGTTGTCGGAAGTGTCACAGCAGCAGGACGGGCAGTCTCGACCGCGCCATCAACCGAGCCATCGTATTCGTAGACGATGAGGTCAGACGGTCGGTGAAAAACGCCGTTCGGTCCTACGATTTGCGTTAGCCGCTCAACCAGTGATGTGTGGTCCATGTGCTCCCGTTTCGAGAGTGGATTAGATGTCTACCAGAAAGTATTGCGCCCTCCAACTGTGGCCGCAAGCGCAAAGCCCGAGAATGGATCGACGTTTGATCTGATCTTGGCATGCGAGGAGAGCACATTATTCCAAGAAACGGAGTACCTCGGCGTTGAATTGTTCAGCGCGATCCCACATTGAGTTGTGACCCGCTCCGTCAAGAATGACGAGTTTCGCATCCGGTATTGATTTCACAATCTCTTGGCCGATTTTCACAGTGGTGATCGTGTCCTTCTCTCCCCAAATGACGAGTGTCGGCGCCGCAATCGAATTCAGAGTCGATCTCCAATCGGCGCGAAGAAGCTCCGTTGTGGCATAGAAAAAACTCCGCGGGTGCGCTCGAAACAGATCGCGAGCAAAGGTCGGCAGAAAATCGGGCGATGTAGAACGTGTCGCCTGCAAGAGGCCAGTTGTTCGCTTGCTGAATCCAGCGTCAAATCTGAGAAATGCGGCATCTACGAGCACCAATCGTCGTATTCGATCTGGAAAATCCGCCGTCAGACGAGCCGCAATCAATCCGCCCATCGAATGGCCAACGATACTTGCTTGAGAAATATTTAGGGAATCCATCCATTCCACGAGTATCGGGACGGCTTCGTCAAGGTGAAATGTCGCCGATTTGCGACTGCCGCCGAATCCCGCGAGATCAACGCTATAGGTGCGAAAGTGGTCTCCTAGGGCTTCCACATTTCTTGACCACCATGTGAGGGATCCGACTAATCCATGGAGAAGGACCAAAGGGGGTCCACTCCCAGATTCTTCATGATTCAGTTTGATTGGGATGCTCAATGGATCATGTTCGCTTTTGGTCTAGTCCGATTTCGTAGCCCGAAGGGCGGTTCCAACCACGACCACCTCACCATCAGCACGCTCAATGTCGATCGGTAGATTCTCAAGGAAGTCATGGGCAACGCTGGCGAGTGCTTTTGGATGGCTATAGTTCACGGCATGTGCAGCGCCGGTGTGAAACACCAGCGTTAGATTCAGTGGTTCCACTAGAGCCTGCTCCATCCGCTCCTTCGAAACGAGCGGATCGTGTACGCCTACAACGATAAGCGCCGGGATATCCAGTTCGAGCATGCGTTCGATGGTCGGAAAATGCACCATAGCCCGAAACAACCTGAGAAAGTTGACGAGACCAAATCTCAAATAATCGGGAACCGCAATGCGATACATACGTAAAGGCTCCCGGAAAGAGTCCCGAACCAACTGCGGCAACCCGCGATAGATTGGTTGATTGTGGGGTCCTCCAGCTGGCGAGACAAGAATGGCGCGATCGATTCTGCCGGGGTACGCATGCGCGAACTCAAAGATGATGAGGCAGCCCATCGAGTTGCCTATGAAATTCGCTCGTTCAACCTCCATGGCATCTAAGTAATGAGCCAGCGAGTGAGCCAGCTCTGGAATCGTCAACGTTCGTTTTGGTTTGTGGCTTCGTCCATACCCGGGGAGATCCGGAACATAGGTCGGGTAAAATCGAGCGAGACGCCTCGCGGTTGGTTCGAGATAAGTCCCAGAGATTCCGAATCCGTGTACATGGATCAAGGGCACAGCGCCTGGAGGCACGTCATCGCGAGCGACACGAGAGAACAACGGCAAACCGTCGACAATCGTCCAGATTTCATCAAGCTCGATAGTCTCGCTACCCATCGCCCTGCTCCGACTTCAATATCGTAGAGAATTTTCCTGATTGACATTACATCACAACCAACTGTCGCATGAGACCATTTTCACATCGCTTTCCGTTTAGAGTGCACGCACGCTGTAGCATGGCGGCACTCGATTGCGCGAGATGGGAAAATGAACTCGTGCAGTTGCTATTCAATTGAATGTCGAAGAGGCTACGTTCAACTTTGCTCAGGCCCGGCACGGCACGGATCACGAACTTGGGAGAACTAATGACGACTAACGCAAATCCAAATTACTGGATCATTGTTGGTTCGATCGATAACTTCGAACGAACAAAGGAGCTCGGATTCACGATTCAGGGAATGAAATCGCGACACCGGAAGAAGGCAGAGCGAATGAAACCTGGAGATAAGATTGTCTATTACGTCACCGGTATCAAGGTGTTTGCCGGTATCGCGACAATCACCTCCGACTATTTCGAATCGCACGACCAGATTTGGAAGAGCAAAGACCCGAAGAAGGAAGCCGAGGATTACCCATTTCGCGTCAAGATCAAGGGTGACCTCATTCTCTCGCAAGAGGACTTCGTGCCGGCAGAAGGTGTGGCCCGGCAAATGACATATGTGAGCAAGTGGCCGGCAGAGAATTGGACACTCGCATTCCAGGGCAACGTCCACGAGATTGGCGAAGGCGACTACGCGCTGCTGCGTCAAGCAATCGAGTCGAACGTGCCCGCCGGCACGACCCGTGGATCCTAGCAACTCGCTGTCGTTTGAAGCGGTTTCTGAGCCTGAGTCTCCGAATCCATCTCTGTATCGGACCAAATTGCTCCGCGCGAGGCAGTCGAGATTTACTGCCCGTTCTTGAGTCAGCGGTCCTAAAAGCTGGATTGAGCGAGCGCGTCGAAATTACTGCCTCGACATGCCGTAATCGCTGTGAAACCGGGCCGTCGTTGAATGTCTATCCGGGTCCCTTCTTTTATCGTGAAGTGACCGAAGAGGCCATCCATCAAATCGTGACGCAGCACCTGGTTGGCGGAAAACCGGTCGATGAGTGGCTCGTAAAGATCGTTCTGCCAAATCTTGCAGATTTGTTCTGAGTTCGGAGATTCATGTGGCAATCTTTACGGTTCAAACTGAGCCTGGTCGAGCGTTCACGACGAGAATTGAAGGCAAGACACACGAAATGCTCGCCGACGAACCGGTCGTCGACGGCGGTGACGACGAGGGATATTCGCCGTACGAACTTTTGTTGGCCTCGTTGGGCTCATGTGCGGCAATGACCTTGCAACTCTACGCTCGGCGAAAGCAATGGCCACTGGAAAGTGTGAAAATTCGACTCGAGTTCGATCGTATCCACGAAAAAGACAGCGAAAATTGTGAATCACCAACTTCTCGCATCGAACGTATCCAACGCGACTTCTGGCTCGAAGGTGATCTAACCCTGGAGCAACGCCAACGCTTGCTCGAGATTGCCGGCCGCTGTCCAGTACATCGAACAATAACCGGGAATCCGAGAATCCTGGACCGTCTCGCTGAGGGGTAGTCCCACTCCCAAATACTGCTCCAATGATTACGTTGCCGTCGATCCGATCACTCTCCGTCCGTTTCAGTCGAGAGCGCCAGTGATCGTCGGAGCGCGGCCAGCTCGGTCTGAATATTGATCAATTCCTGCCGAATTGAGAGTTCGGACGACTCAGGAGTGGTAGGTTGCGGAGTTTGGGCTGGTGGGATGAGCACGCTTGACAAGATGCTCGCCAGCGAACCAATGATCCCCACGCCTGCGACCATGACGAACACTCCTACGAGTCGGCCAGCCCCTGTGACCGGAAAAAAGTCGCCATACCCCACGGTCGTTATGGTTACGATCGCCCACCAAAGTGCATCAGATCCTGTCGTGATGTTCGCATTGGACGCTCCGCTCTCAAACTGAAGCACCAAAACACTGCAAACAATCATCACGATAAGCGCCGACAAGACGGTGATAAACGCCGCGTATTGTCCGCGATTGGTAACGACATCTTCGATCAGCTCATGTTTGCGTTTACCACGCAAGAGTCGACTAATTCGTGCCAAACGACTCAATCTGGCTAGGCGGAACAGGGCTGAATATTTGAAGAATCCGAAGCTTGGAACGGACCCGAGAAGGTCCAACCACCCTCTTTCTTCGATGAAGTATTGCCTTTTCGTCGTCGCTCGCTTCAAGTTCAGTCCAAAGTCAAACAGGAACACAATGCAAATCAGATTGTCGTAGACCTGAAGCAAATGGATCGTCGCATCGCTGAGGGGAAGCACAATGGCGACCATGATGGCAAGTGAAAGCACGGTAAGCACAAGAATGAACAAGTTATACGCATTGCTATGCTTTTGCGCGACATTGGACTGATCAGCCATAGTCGTTGAACCTCCAAACTGCTCCGCGATATGGGGCTGTACGCGGAATACTCGTTCGACTCAAAGATGTCGCGACAGAAGCTACATTTTGTTTGGTGAAGCGATCGTAACAAACGTGGATTCTTTTAATCCGTGTGACTTAACTATTGTGGTCATGACCAACACGAAACGCTGAACGGACCTTCTCTGCTCGGCTGGTATTCTTCCCTTGCCCATGTAATCCATTGAATTCACAAAACCCATGCCGGAATCAAAGCTGAAGGTAAAAGCGATTTCGGGCCAAAATGAAAAGACCGGCGCTAGAGCGCCGGACACAATTCGCTTTGTCGAATCATCGTCACGCAGAGGAGACACGTGAGTGCACTTGGAATCTTGATCGAGGAGCCGGTTCCGCCTCACCGATCCAGTTCCGCAAAGACGCGGGCAATCACTTGAATGATGTAATCCAGATCAAATGGTTTTGGCACAAATTGCACATCCGGGATATCAACATCGGTATAGACGGCGCTCACGAGTACGACCGGGATCTTTATCCCTTGCGCACGTAATTGGTTTGTCAATGTCGGCCCAATCTCCGGCGGCAACTCGACATCGAGAACGATCAGGTCAGGTGCTTCGCGCGCTATCTCCTGGAGCGCCTCTTGCTCGTCGAAGGCACTGCGGACGCGATACCCCTCCTCGTCGAGAAGGTTCGCCAGCAGGTCGGAGACATCGTGGTCATCGTCCACGATGAGGATTGAGCGCTCCATGTAACATCCTTCGTCGGTTTTCGTTGGAACCGTGTCGAGTTTTTCGATTGTAACTGGCCATTTTCTCGCGCTGAGGGTGAGCGCACTGACAGGTTCGCCACAGCACGCTTCCATTCTCGATGTGCGCTATCGCGATGACCAATGCTCAGATCAGATTCGCCCCTGGTATTTGGCGAGTTCCCGTTGCGCCTCGTCCAGCTCCCGCTCGAGATCAGCCATCCGGGCGCTACTACCACCGCGAGATCCGCTATCAGTTTGACCTTCGGCAGTATTGCTGAGCGCCAGTATTTCTTGCTGTATCCGGCTGACGTTCTCATGCAGTTCAGTTACGTGGTCGGCTCGCGTCTTCCGCGAGTCCGAGTCAGATCCACTTTGCCGGGACGTGTTTGAAGATCTTGATCCAGACGAAAAACGTCCTAGCCAATCTCGGATCCTGTCCATAGCCTCGTTACTCCTGGATGACGTGGACCAACAGACGGGTCTGAGGCGGATTCTCAGTGAAGAAGTGCCGAGCACTTTACTTGGCCAGGACCAATTCAGCCATAGCTGTGTATCCTCGCGTCGCCGTTTCTATCCGCCTTTTAACGACGTTGATAGTAGAGGTAAAGGTTTGCATACTTTTGCGCTCCTCGCCGGTCATCATTATGTACTGTGACAGCGAGTCATCCCACTTCTGTCGCGCGGCATAGGGACTATTTGGTGAGGCGCTTCTTCCACTCCATCGCTATTCTCAGGAGTATCACAGAGAAACAGCCAGGAGGACCCCGTGATGGCAACGACATCGCAATCTCGTTCTCTGGAAGTCTCCTTTAGCCGCCAAGCGAGCGGTGACCTGATGTTGCGTGATGACGACGACAAGACTCGCGTGAGTTCGGTCGAGATCGCGCTGTGGACAGACGACGCCAACGGCACCGGTGGAATCGCGCTGATGAATCCCGCTGGCACATGGGCGAAGCACTTCAATCTGCCCGCCACAATCATGAGCCCACTGCTAGAAGCAGCATTTCGATCAGATACCGGCGCTGACGAATAACCGCGATGTTCTTCCGGTCTTGTGCCAAATTACCTCATCGCGAAAGGAGCAGCGCCAATAGACCTTTTTCCATTGATCATCATGCTTATCCTGGTCTTTGTGCTCGAAGGTTCGCTTGGACACGAATTTCATACGAGGGGTCGAAAATAGTATGGAGCGGCCGCTCGAAGTTTCAAAAACGTTCACTGGCCCTTGAGTGCGAAATCGACTAGTCGGGGATCCCAGCCTGATCTCTTCTCGATCGCCAGCGCAATTCCGATCGGCGCAACGAATCGGCGATACATCGCCTACGCCCCAAGGAATCTCACGGAAGAATTCAGAGCGAAAAGCGAAAGCGCCCGTCAAGACGGGCGCTTTCGCTTTTCGTAGTGGAGATGGGGGGAGTCGAACCCCCGTCCAAAATCCGCGATCGAGTGTCTACTACATGCGTATCCGGTGTTTCATGTGCCGTCGTGAGACCCCACCGGCTGGGATCACTACGGTTAGCCAGACTGCCTTTGGCGATCGCGCACTGGCAAACTAGATCGCCGCACCCTTACCTTGGTGACGCCCGGTTCCGCTCCCGGCAGGGAGAAGTGCGGTCGGACGCGCTACTTAGAGGTCAGTGACTTAAGCAGCGAGAGGCATTTGGCGTGTGCCAAATATTGTTTTGCCCATTTTTACGAAGGCCTGGGCGCTTCGGCACGCAACACTCTGACCTAGGACCCTGTCGAAACCAAACATCCCCAAGTCAGCGCACGAATTATAACAAATATGTGCTCAAATTGAAACTCGTGCGCGCGAATTTAGCCCAGTTTCTGGTCTCCCAAATCGAAATCGTAAACAAACGCATCGTCCACGAGAGCGCGCACCAATGGTTGAATCGATTTGTGCTCCGGATGCGGCAGGTACGCGTCCCGGGCAGCGGCATTGACGAAGGTCATGACGAATCCGGCGTCGAATCCTTTTCCGAAGCCTTCCGGACTGCAACTCGGCCCCCAGTGATACGAAACTATGCCTGGAATAACATCCTGTAGCCTGGCAATCGCTGCGTTCAGTTCGTTGATCGCTTGAGTCTCCGCATCGCTTTTCATTTTGAAGAAGACCGCGTGTAAGATCATCGGTCGACCCTCTTTGCGATCACTCGCGATCGCGCAACTGGCGCTCTATATCGCGTCTTGACTCGCGTTCCGCTTCGGCCGCGCGTTTGTCATAGAGCTTTTTCCCGCGGGCGACGCCGATGTCGACTTTTGCCTTCCCTTCCTTGAGAACGAGACGAAGTGGTACGAGCGTCATTCCCTTTTGCTCGACCATCGCCCGGAGTTCACGGATTTGAGACCGATGAACGAGCAATTTGCGTGGTCGAAGTGGGTCAGGATTCGCATAATTCCCATGCGAGTAGGGCGAAATATGGGCGCCGATCAACCAGAGCTCGCCGTCGTCAATCCGCGCATAGGCTTCACTAATCGTCACCTTGCCTTCGCGAATTGATTTGATCTCCGTTCCGGTCAAGACGATCCCGGCTTCGATTGTCTCGAGAATGGCAAAGTCATGGAATGCACGCCGGTTAGTCGTCACGACCCGGCTTGCTTTCCGCTGCATCTCTTCTTTTTTTGCTAACGTTCTTGCCATGGTCGCACTATAGGTTGCGCTCGCGCAGAGCGTCAAACTGCAACGTACAATGGCCGAGATGAGCATCACTAACGACCCTTACGCCAACATTGCCGAATTCTATGATCTTGAACATCAGGCTTTCGACGACGATGTTGAGTTCTACGGAAGCTTTATTGAATCGGTAGGCGATCCTGTTCTCGAACTTGGGAGTGGCACCGGTCGACTCCTCTTGCCCATCGCTCAAGCTGGATTTCGGGTTACCGGCCTCGATCAATCACAAGCGATGCTCGATCGCGCATCTGCGCTCCTCAGCAGCCATCAATTGACCGACAAGGCTCAACTTGTGCAAGGATCGATGACGCACGCGGAAGCGGCGCCCGGCGGGCCGTTTGGCGTTGCAATCCTCGCCTTGAATGGTCTGCTTCATCTTGAGACTCAGCGTGACCAGCGTGCCTGTATCGCGTCGACACTCAAATGCCTCGATCCACGTGGCTTGCTGTTGATCGATATTTTGAACCCGACCCCAGATACGCTTCGCGGCCTCGATCATTCACTGAGCCATCAAGGCACTTGGCGCCGACCCGATGGCTCGCATGTCGACCGCTTCACGTCGACAAAGGTCAATATTGCTTCGCAACGGATCGATACCGATCTCTGGTATGACATCACAGAACCCGATCGCACGCTTCGCCGGGTCAGAACCTCATTTGTGATGAGGTACCTCCATCTTGCCGAACTTGAGCTCCTCTTGGAACTCGCAGGCTTTCGGGAGTGGCAGATCTACGGCAGCTACGAACTCGATGCACTCACCGATCATTCAGAACGAATCATCGTGGCCGCCGAAGCGACACGATCAAACTGACTAAATGCGCGCTGCTCTGTTCAACAGCATAAGATCGGCAAGTACGATCGCCAGCATGGCCTCAGCGACAGGGACTGCCCGGGGGCAGACTGAAGGATCGTGCCGGCCCTCAACTAGGATCGTTCGAGGCTCAAACGAAGTCGTCACGGTCTCTTGCGGTCTGGCGACCGACGACGTCGGCTTGACCGCCAATCTGACCACGATGTCCTCTCCGGATGAGATACCGCCAAGCGTTCCGCCAGCGTTGTTCGTCTTGGTGCGAACGCGACCGTTTTCCATATAGAACGAGTCGTTAGCTCGTGAACCACGAGAGCGAACGACATCGAATCCTTGCCCCAACTCGACGGCTTTGACAGCCGGGATACTGAGCATGGCTTGAGCGATCAGCGCATCAAGTTTGTCGAATGTTGGCTCGCCAAGACCAACCTGAACGCCGGTCGCCCGAACCTCTACAATCCCGCCGAGACTGTCGCTTTCTTCCTTGGCCGTCAACACTGCGGCGATCATTTTCTCGGCAGCGACTGGATCCGGAGCACGCACAATGTTTCGTTCGATCTCATCGCGATCAAACGTCTCAATCGAAATTCCTCCGAGTTCACGAATGAATCCGTACACGTCTGTGCCGGCAGTCCCAATGATTTTGCGGGCAATTGCCCCAGCCGCGACCCGTCCCCACGTTTCCCTCGCTGAAGATCTCCCGCCGCCGCGGTGGTCACGATGACCGTACTTTGCCCAATATGTGTAATCTGCGTGCCCTGGACGAAAAACGTCACGAAGGTTGTCATACTTTGATGAATCGGCATCTCGGTTGTACGTGATAAGTGAAATCGGTGTGCCGGTCGTTATGCCTTCAAACACACCCGACAACAACTCGGCGCGGTCAGTTTCGCCACGGGGCGACGTAACCTTGCTCTGACCAACACGGCGTCGATCGAGTTGAATCTGGATATCTTCAACCGAAAGCGGAATACCGGCAGGACATCCCTCAATGACGACGCCGAGTGCGGGACCGTGAGACTCTCCCCATGTCGTCAACTTGAATATTCGACCGAAACTGCTGCCCATTGAGTTGGAAGCCTTCTTTCATGTACTAATGCTGCTGCCGGTGTGTTTCGTTGATTTCCAACGAACGTGGATCGACGAGATATTTGCCGTACAGGTGGTAGTCGTTCGTTTCGCTGCGGCGAAAGCCAAAGCGCTCGTAGAGCCTCTGCGAGCGCAAATTCAAACGTTGGGTGCTCAACCCGATCCGGCGCGCCCCCTGGCGCACGAGTGTACGAACTGCAAAGTCGAGAGATTCGAGGCCAACTCCCTCGTGTTGGCGTTTCGGAACGACTGCAATTCGGTCGAGGTGTCCCCAGCCGCCATATGAAGTGATGCCAATATAAGAAACAGCACCTTCACCAAGATAGCCAAGGTAGATTTCAACACCTGGCGTTAAAGCATAAGTTTCAAACTCAATTCGCGAATTCCACCACAACCAGGGAAATGAAGAATGGTCGATGTCGCAAAGAAGATCCAGAATCGCAGCATTCGAGACATCGACGCGCTGAAACCGGAGCTGTGACGCTGCATCGACTCTCGGTAAAGGCTGCAAGAGTTCGAACGTAATGACCTCTTCGACCAACGAAAAACCGACGCCCTCATAGAATGTCGGTCGCCGAGTTTCATCGAGTTCGATCGAAAGGACCAATGCCGCATTCGCTTGTCGAGCGCGATCCACGAGCGCAGCGATAAGTTGATCTGCATGGCGGACTGCAGACAACTCCAGGATGTTTGCGATTTCTTCGCGGTGGCGCCATGGCGCCGCAATCGCATATTCGAGCGTTTCGGGCGACCAAACAGAACGGCCCGGATAGACTCGGAGTATTCGTTGAATCTCTTCTGGACTGAGTCGAGTCCGCCAGCCAAGCCGCAATTCGTCGACATCATCAGGAGTGAGCGTTCGAATTTCGACCGGTTCTGGCAATACGATCGTCACAGACTCAACCTTCGCCGCCACAGTTAGTGTTCCATCCAAATATGTTCAAGACCAAGAATCCCAATTGGTGTGACCTCGAGACCTTTGACCAACGGACGAACCAAGGTATATGACACGTCGAAATACAACGGGAAGACCGTTCCGTCATTCAGCAGAATCTGTTGTGCCGCGGAATACAGCTCGATCCTTCGTGACTCGCTTGGTTCAGAAGCAGCCCGCATCAAGAGATCGTCAAATTGAACATTATGGTATTTCACATAGTTGTCCTGGCTTTCAGAGCCAAAGAGCGTCCACAGCAAGCTCTCGGGATCCGGATAATCGGCTGACCAATAAATGGAGTACGCCGGATACTCGTCGCTTGACAACCCTCGTAAGAACGATTCCCAATCAACATCAATCACATCAATTTTGAGACCGAGCGATTGCTCAATTGAATCGCGAAACGCCTCGGTGGAAGTGCTTCCTGCGGTATAGATCTCGATTGGCGGCACCTTGGCGGCCGACCTGTATCGAGATTTATTGATTTCTGCTTTCGCAGCGTCGAGGTCAAAGCCGGGCTTGTCACATAGCCAATCTTGTCCGAGCATGCCTTTGGGAATGAGGCCGCAAGGTTCTGTCACATAGCCATCAAAAGTGACATCCGCAATCTTGTTCGTCGGAAAACCCAACTCCAGTGCTTTCCGAATATGTAGATCGTTCATCGGCTCGTCGGCGAGATTGAAAGCGATGTACTCAAGCGCAAATTGAGGGGCAACCACGATATCGTCGCGAAGTCCACCTTCGGGTGCGAGCGCCCGGTCGATGCCGCTAAGATCGACCGGGCTCACTTCAATTTGGCCCGACTGATAAAGATTGAACGGCTGCAAGGCTCCCTGGCCCAATGAAATGGTCACTTCCTTCAATGGCGGTTCACCTTCGTACCAATATTTGGAAGGGGTCAGGGTCGCACTTCCGTCATCTAACGATGAAAGCCCAAAAGGGCCCGAGCCATTTGGGTTTCGCCACCAACTGGACACGCGATCGACTTCACTCACATCTACGATCGACGCGGGAATCGAGGCGAGTTTCATCAAAAACGTCGCTCTGGGCTGAATAAGGTGAATCTCCACCGTTTGTGAATCTACCGCCGAAACTCCGGTAAGCGTCGGCGAATTTCCAGTCAGAAGTTCTTGTGCACCCACGATATCGGAGAGGAACGCGGATCCACCGAGGAGCGACGAGTCTCCGCCAGTGGTCACGGGATTGAGCGAACGCTTTAACGAGGCAACAACATCATCTGAATTTATTTGGCGTCCATCTTGAAACTTGGCGTTTTCTCTCAGATGAAACGTGTAGCTGAGACCGTCGGCGCTAACTTCAATCCGATCGGCAAGCTCGGGAGTTGGCTCAAGATTCTTGTCAAACGCAACAAGTCCGCGAAAGATCTGTCTGACCAGGAACGTAGTCGAGATGTCGCGAGCGGTCGCCGGATCGAGCGTCTCTACGCCTAAAGGTGATCCCGCCAAATGGAGGGTTTGCTCACCCCGTGGGGTCGGTTGAAACTGCGCTTTCCTTGCCTCAATAATGAGCGGTTGGTCACCGGACGGAGTACCGTCATCGGCGAATCCCGCGACGCGCAAGGAGTTAGTCGTCTCAGTTTGGCGAGCGGCCGATACATTCCACGTCGAAGCGACGCCGGAACATATGCATAGCGCAATCAGGATGAGAATGAGCCGATTTCCACGACGGTGTATCAAAATCATAATTGGATTCTAGTTTGCGCCATCGGTCGCGACAATCGCTCACCGTTCTTACAAGTCGCGAACACTGCTAAGCACGATGTCCAGCGTCGTCTCAACGGAGTGCGTGGAAGTATCGATCATCACCGTGGCGCGCGAGAACGCCTGTTCCAGCCGCTCAATTTGAGTTCTGAAGATCGACTCTGGCCAGTCTTCGCCTCGACGGGCACGAATGGTCTCTAAGTCCACAGTAAGTGCGACGAGTACATCTGGTGCTGAGCGCTGCCAAAGATTCGGGATTTCGCTGTGTTCTTGTCCACAAACGATCGCGTCATAACCACGGGCACGAAGGTTGTCTACAAGAGTGGATTTGCCGGAAGCGCACGGTCCGACGACGACAATACGATATGTCTTTACGGATCCCGAATCATGATGGGCCATTCTTTTGATCACTTGAGAGGTACAAACACGGACATCCGCCTAACGAGCGGTTCATCTTCGCGACCGACAAGACGAAGCACAGCAACTGTCTGATCGTCTCGCGGTCTGCCTTGATCCCTTGCTATAGCTTCATGGAGTAGCTTTTCAGCTATCTGAGCGGCACTCATAACCAGGTCGATGGAGTGCTCGGCAAAAGCCGTCGTATCAAAGCGTCCAAGACCACTTCGCTCTCCGGAAACGCCAATCCCGTCAGTCGTCAAAATGACGATCAGCCCAATCTCAGCTTGCAGTTGGGTGATCGACGGTCGCGTGAAATGGTAGAGACCGATTGGGCCACTCATTGGCAGCGCCGATTTCCATTCTCCTTGGGAATAGAGGCTCATCGACGTCTCGGAATTGCGAGTTACCAAGACCGATTTAGTCTTCAAATCGACTGAAAGGATATCGAGCGCCGCCGAAACCTGACCGTGCCTGAAGGCAAAAAGTGAATCGTGCACGGCTCGGGCAACGGCGCCATCCCGGACCCCCTCCTTCAACAACGCTACTGCCTTACTTGACACTTGCATGCTGAGCGTTTTGGCGGCCTGACCGCTTCCCTGCCCGTCGACGATCACGACAGACATTCCGCCGCTTGGCCGCTCGGCGACTTCAACGGTATCGCCGCTGTCCCGGCTCGCGTACTTATTCGTTTTGGCCACGGCGATATCAATCGAAAAGGTCAACGACTACTCCTGGATCAATGTTGAGGTGTCGATCAAACGACTTTGCGGATTGTCTGGAAGGAATATCACCTAAACGTCACCTTCTCGAACTATAGAAAGTCCTAGATTTAGCCCATCAATACTAAGGGAAATGACCCAAAAGCACTTGACAGGTAAGTACCTCGGTACTAAGGTAAGTGCGGGCTAATCACACGGGTAATTCAAGAAAAGAGAATTTCCGAGCCAGATGTCGCTGGTCACCGACGGTCGGTCGACCCTTGGATCGGTTTGTCCGAAAAATATTCGGACATTTGTTCAGGGAAAGGAGTCTTCCATGAAGTGGAAGAACTACCGCTGGACCTAAACTGATGCTGGAGTCGGCCCGCTTTCGAATTTGGATCAGCGGGCCTATCCACAATAGCCAGTAGGAAGCCAGGCGTCGATCGATCCGTAGAATCTGAAGTGGAATGGTTTTCGCGAGCGCTCCCGCGTGTCGCGTTGCACCGAGACCCCGGCGGAACGTTGCTCCCGCGAGCACGTTGTTCCGGGGTCAGCTTTTCCACCAATATCGTTGGCGCTCCTAGCGAACCTGGCCAAACCGGTACTCGGGTCATGTTTCCTTTATCGAATCGGGGAATTACGTTTGACTGGTGCACGGCAGAAGACGATCACCAGTATACTGGCGATCATTCGCATGCCAAACTGCGGAAGGGGTTAGACCGTCGGCGACAGTTGCGGCGTGGTCTCGCAACTGCCCGGAGGCCTGAGGGTCAATGACGGATATTCCACTCAGAACACGAATCTATTCGGGGCTGTTGCTCTTGACGACGACGCTCGTCTTAGGCGTTGCGCTGTCAAATCATGCATGGGTCAAAAACCGCGATCTCATTGAGACTGCATGCATTCTCGGTCTCATGATCGTCCTAGTGGAAAAGTTTGAGATCGACTTTCCTCATCCCTCTTTTCAATTTTCCGTTTCTGTCGGGGCAATTCTAGCGCTTGCTTGTGGCCTCACACTTGGACCTCTTCCTGGTGCCCTTGTTGTTATCGCCGCCGAAGTAATCAGCGACGTTTGGCTTCGACTCAAGCCGATCCAAGTCGTCGTAAATGCGACAAACCTCGGCCTCGCAACGTTTTGTGGCGGACTGGTCTACCAGCAACTTTCGCACGGCGCTAGCAGTCCGTTAGAAGACTTCTTAACAATGGCTGCGACCGTAATTGCTGCGGCTGTCTACACAATTGTCAACACAGGATTGCTCGCGCTCATAATTTCACCTGTCGTGGGTGACAGTCCCTTGAACATGTGGAAGGCGAATTTCAATCCGACCTACACCTTCGTCAGTCTTCCTGCGCTAGCGAGTCTTGTTCCCATCATTAGCCGTGAAAACCCGTACGCGATCCTTGTTCTGTTCGTTCCTTTAATCGTTGCACACCTCGCACAACGAACACTGCGCAAAGTGGAAGTTCAAACACAGGCCACGATGGAGGGACTAACAGACGCGCTGGAACGGCGCGATCCATACACAAGCCGGCACTCCATTCGAGTGACAGATTTCGTGCGCTCAATTCTCGAAGAAATGCCTCACATACCCGCATCGACTCAACAAACAATCCTCGATGCCGCTCGTATTCACGATCTTGGCAAGGTCGGCACGCAGGATTCTGCGCTTCGAAAACCTGGCCCTCTCACCGAGGAAGAGCGGCTTGACATTCAACAGCATTCCGCAATTGGCGCAGATATCGTCGGGCGATTGGAATCGTACAAACGAATTGCCATCATCGTTCGACATCATCACGAGCGCTGGGACGGAAAGGGCTATCCCGACGGGCTTTCTGGAGAGAACATTCCTCTTGGCTCGCGGATTATCTGTGTCGCGGACTCATTTGACGCAATGACTTCAGATCGGCCCTATCGGCGGGCGCTCTCAACGGATGACGCACACTCCGAGCTTGTTAAGCACTCGGGAACTCAGTTCGACCCAGCGATCGTCGTGGCTTTTGAACGCGCGCTCGGCAAACTTCCGATGGATGCGGCTGTTGGGCGCCCTGTCCTTTTGACTGCCGCGGCAGACTAGAGTTTCCAAACTCTTCGTTATTGCGGGCCTGATCGCACGATGGTACTTTCCATACGCCACAATTGGCGTTGGGAGGGAAGTGATCGATGTCCGGCGCCGCAATTACCTTCGATTTCCACAACACACTCGCACAGGCCGATCAATGGTTTGACATTGAAGTCAGCGGTCTCGTTTCCGGCTTCTTGCGTTGGAGATCTACAGACCGGGGCGTTCCAATTGATCCTGAAACGCTGTGGTCAGCTGACACGGCATATCGGCAGTTACGGTCGGGAATACGCGAGCACGGCAACGAATTAACCGCCGAGGCTTGCGTTGCCACGATCCTCGATGAACTCGCTATCTCATATAGCGATGAGGAGATTGCAATCGGTGTTGAAGCGCTCATGTTGCCGGCGCTTTCGACGACCTCTCCAATTCCTGGGGCTCTTGAAACAGTTCGGGCGCTCAGGACCGCGGGTATTTCGCTTGGAGTGGTTTCCAGCGCGGTTCATCATCCGTTCTTGCTTTGGACCCTAGATCGATTCGGCATCGTGAACGATTTCGACGACATCACGACCTCTGCCTCAGCGGGCTTCTATAAATCCCGCCCCGAAATCTATTGGACCGCGCTATCGGCTCTTGGCGCGAGTCCTGAAACAAGCATCCACATCGGCGACTCCCATCGCTACGATGTCGGAGGAGCTCGCAAAGCTGGAATGAAGACTGTTCTCGTCTCGCAGACATCCGTTGATCTCGAGGTTGCGCCCCCCCCGGATCTGCTTCTGACAAGCCTCGTTGACTCGGCTCCCGCGATTCTTGACTTATTGCGTCAAGATCGAGATCAGCGCGAGAGCGAGGTTCAGGATCTCTCAAGGTGACTCTCACGTATTCTCCAGACAGCGATTCCAGCCGCTCCAACCCAAAAATGCAATTCGAAATTCTGTCGCTATTTCCGGGGCTACTGGCCGGACCATTTAGTGAAAGCATCCTCAAGCGCGCCCAGCAACGCGGCATTATCGAGATCGGAATCCATGACATTCGTGATTGGGCGACCGACAAACATCGAACCGTTGATGACACTCCCTACGGCGGCGGGGCGGGAATGGTCATGATGGCTCCACCAGTTGTTGCGGCTGCGGAGAACGTGATGGGCCGGCTCTCCGAGCGAAGGAAGGTCATTATCATGTCGCCCGCCGGGCGACTGTTTAGCCAAGAGATGGCAAACCAATGGTCGGCGCTTGAAGCATTGGTACTCATTTGCGGTCGATACGAGGGGATCGACGACCGAGCACGTGAGATTCTCGGTGCGGAAGAAATCTCAATTGGTGACTATGTCCTGACCGGCGGCGAGTTGCCGGCGGCGGTTATTGTCGACGCTGTCGCTCGTTTAGTACCAGGTGTCATCACCGCCGAGTCGACCGAACGGGAGTCGCATGGCGAATCGCTCGTCGAGCATCCCCATTACACCCGTCCTCCCGATTTTCGGGGCCTTGGGATTCCCGAAGTGCTCATTAGTGGACATCACGCACAAATTGATGCCTGGCGACGAGCTCAGTCCATCAAACGAACAGCCGAGCGACGGCCCGATTTGCTCGCGAAAGCAGACCTCTCGCTCTCAGATCGAGCCCTGCTTGGGCAAGACATCAACGAAGGCGACACACCTCCGACATAAGCCAAAGGAAAGAAATGTACTGCTTGCGCATCGGTACCAAGGCGCTATAGGGCCCTAGGAAAGGTACTGGTACTCTTCAATTCGAGCCAGACACCGTGAAAGTCCCTAAGCGTGGCTGGTGAGGGAAGAGGGCGAATAGTGGCCCCTCACCTGTGCATTCATTCAGAGGCTCCTCATTGTGCCTCGCCAAGGAGCGGTAACGGACGATGGCTGTGGAACTGTTAGAGCGGGCTCCAGCCGCCGCAAGCGTTGCGCGTGAGCCAACATCGGTAGAGCAGACCGGACTCGAACTCGCCTTCATCGCAGATCTGGCGCTCAAGCTTGTTTATTACAACAACCAGATCACTGCTCAGACCATCAGCGATGAATTGTGTCTGCCCTTCTATGGAATCATCGAAAAGGCGCTGTCGCTGCTGAAACGAGAGGAGTTGATCGAAGTCGGCGGGAGCCATGGATTCGGCGAGCTCGCCTATCAATACTCGGTAACTCCAAAAGGCGTTGTCCGCGTCCACCAGATCCTCGATCGGACGACCTACGTTGGTCCGGCTCCGGTCACACTCGAACAGTACAGGGCGGTCATCTACCAGCAAAGAATCGCCGATGTCCGGGTCGGTCCAACAGACGTGCGAGAGGCGCTGGCAGATCTCGTGCTCGAGGACGCCATTATCGATTCCCTCGGTCAGGCGGTTAATACCGGCCGATCACTCTTTCTGTTTGGCCCTCCAGGAAACGGCAAGACTGTTCTCGCCGAACACATCATTCCGCTCCTCGGCGGAGCAGTGCTCATTCCACATGCTTTTACCGTAGATGGCCAAATCATCAAGGTCCTAGACCTACACAACCATGTGCCAGTACCAGTGACGGGTCGTCCCGAATACGACCGGCGCTTCGTCCTCTGCAAACGGCCGGCGATCATCACAGGCGGTGAATTGACGCTGGAGGTGCTCGACCTCGTCTACGACCAAAATCGCACGCATCTACGAGGCCCCATTACAGGTCAAGGCAAACGGCGGAATGCTGCTGATCGACGACTTTGGCCGACAGCAAGTGCAGCCAAGGCAACTTCTGAATCGATGGATCGTACCCCTGGAAAAGCGCGTCGACTTCATGACCCTGCACACAGGCAAGAAGATCGAGATTCCGTTTGACCAACTGATCGTCTTTTCAACCAACCTCGCGCCAAAGGATCTCGTCGACGAAGCATTCCTTCGCCGAATCCAGAATAAGATTCACATCACAATCCGACAGTCGAAATCTTTCGCGAAATCTTTCGCCGCCAGTGCGAAGCAGCTCAATATCCCATTCGATCAAAACGGATTGGTTTATGTGCTTCGCGAGTATTACGTGAAGCCAAAACGCGAGTTGCGTTCAGTCCATCCGCGTGACATCTTGCGCACGCTCGTCGGTATCGCGCGATATCAAGGAGTACCGCCGACCCTTTCTCAAGCACTGATCGACCGAGCCTGCCAAACCTACTTCGTAGACCTCTAGTCAAGCAATTATTTGGGTCCCGGCGCCTGCTGGAAGTTCTTGAGTTGGTGCCAGATCTGCAAACTCGTCAAATCGCGCTCGGCCAAGTGGCGCATGTAAAAGCCGAGCGCGGTTTCGAGTTCGGCGCGGAGACCGTCAGTCAGATTGAGCCGGAGCGCCCCGGGCAAGCCGTCTCGATCCAGCACACGCAAAAATTTTTGCGCGTTGACCGAGAGCTCGCGCGATCCCGCGTCAATTCCACGACACTCATGGCAAAGCATCCCTCCAAGCCGAGGGCTCAGTGCATTGGGTGTCGCCGAAAGTTCTTTCTGACACCCTACGCACCGATAGAGTTCCGGTCGATAGCCGAGCACATTAGTCAAGGCGAGTTCGTAGTAGCGCGTGACGACGAATGGATCGATTCCGTCGCAGAGCAGACGTAAAGACTGAGACAGGAGTTCATAAGCCCGCTCCTGCTCTTGCCGGTCCTCTGTCAGCCGGTTGAGCAGTTCCGCCATATGCGAGGCATGACCGAGAGCATCCAGATTCGTTCGTAGCTCGAGGTGAAAATCGAGAGTTTCTGCGCCCGTAACGACGTCAAGATCTCGACCCTTTGCCAAGAGCAACTGACTTCGACTGAAATACTCGAGGTGAGGCCCAAGCCGGCTATTTGGTCGCCGAACACCCTTCGCAATGACACGTATCTTGCCGAGTTTCGGCGTGTAGACAGCAAAAATGCGGTCTGCTTCAGCGTAGTCGGTTCGGCTTAGGACGATAGCTTCGGTCCGATAGAGTCGATCATTAAGCGTGTTTGACAAGGGACATTCGATCCTTACCGCGAGAAATCTTATGTCGATAATTATACCTTTGTTGAGAAGGGCACGAGTGCCTTTCCACGCTTGCCGACGCTTGATTGACACACGGTGAAAACCGGTGTTAGGTTTCGGTTATGGGACCAGACGTCTCACTCATTGCCGCGTTCGTCGCAGGAATCCTTTCGATTTCGTCCCCGTGCGTTCTTCCGCTCGTGCCGCTCTATCTGGCGCATCTGGCGGGAACATCGGTGGATGAACTTAGCGTATCCTCGCGGCGGCGGATCATGCTCAATGCGTTTGCATACGTCCTCGGCTTCTCAACAGTCTTTGTGGCGCTGGGAATTGCGCTTGGGGCTGCGGGCACGCTCGTTTCTACCGCCAGCGTCGTCTATAGCAATCGCTACTGGATGGTCCGCATCGGCGGCTTCCTCATAATCCTGCTCGGGTTGCACCAAATCGGTCTCATCAACATTCCATTTCTCAGCCGCGAACGGCGATTTGAAGCCGGAGAACTTCCAAAAGGACAACTCACTTCTTCGTTCTTGATCGGCGTCACGTTCGGTGCCGGCTGGTCACCTTGTGTCGGTCCAATTCTCGGCGCCATTTTGACGATGGCGGCTAGTCAGGCTAGTGTTGACCACGCCGCAATTCTGTTAGCAACCTACTCGATCGGACTCAGTATTCCATTTCTCCTTGCGGCTATCCTAATGGGACGCTCACACTCGATTATTCACCGCCTGAACGGTCGCCTGGCTGCCGTGTCCAGCATGAGTGGGGCAATAATGCTCGCAGTCGGCGCTTTCATGGTTCTCGGTCTCTATCAGCAGTTCTTTGCCCGTCTGGTGCAAATGGCGCCGTGGACTCCATGGGAGCCGAATCTGTGAGCGCGATGACGGCGTTTATGCTGGAATTCGACGATCGATTGGTTGGGAGTTAACAAATGGCACAAGTTACTGCCCAACCGAGAGTTGCCCGCCGCTCGCCACTTGAGGCGGGAATCGATCGAATATGGCGCTTTTTCTGCTCGGTAAGGGCCGCCATCTACGAAATCGTTATTCTCGCTGTTCTCGTTCTCCTCGGAACACTCCGCGGCAGCGAAGTTCCACAGTGGATTCAAAACGGTCTTCCTGTCACGAAACCGATCATAAGACGCTGGTACGCGTGGGATGTATTCCATTCGCTGCCTTTCATGGCGATTTTGGCAGTCCTCGCGATCGCGATTGCGGTCTGTACAATGAACCGGGCGCCAGGTATCTGGCATACCATCTCGAATCCGACAATTCCGACAACTCATGGCTTCCTAAAGAACTCCGGAACGCTTGCAACGATCTCATTCACTGAGCCAATTGAGGAATCGAATAACAAACTCTCAACCGCATTCAAATCACGCCGGTATCGAGTGCTTACCGAGACTCGCGGCGATGAGCTCCATGTTTACGCAGACAAGAATCGATACGCCAAATTCGGCACGTTTCCGTTCCATCTGGCGCTGATCCTGATCCTCGTCGGTGGGATCGTCGGCGCCAGATACGGATTTCGAAACCAAGAATTCGTGATTCCAGAAGGTTCAGTCCGTGACATTGGCCACGGCACTGGCATCAGCGTCGGCCTCAACCAATTCACCGACACCTACAATGAAAACGGGATGCCGCACGAGTACAAAAGCGATCTCGCGATCTATAAGGACGGGAAACAGGTCAAATCGGGATCAATCACCGTTAACCATCCGATGACCTATCACAACGTCGTTTTCTACCAATCGAGCTTTGGCCAGGCCGCGACCTTAAAAGTGACTGACGATCAAGGACACGTCCTGTTCGACGACTCTGTTCCGCTGGGCCTCTTTGTGTCGTCGTCCAATCCCGACGCGCCGGCTGGATTTATCGATATTCTTCCGGCGAACGTCCGCCTCAATGTCATTGCACCAGACGAAGATCGCGAAAATCTACCTAATCTCGACAAACTAAACCTGGCCAGCGGCGAAATGTTCATTCAGGCCCGCCAACTCGACCCCACATCATCCGAGCAACCAATCAGCGCCGTGGTCAATCAAGGTGAAACGGCGAAAATCGGAGCGCTCAACGTCCAATTTATCCGCGAACGACGGTTCACATTGCTGCAAGTGAGTCACAATCCTGGCATTCCGATCTTTTTCATCGCCGCCTTGCTTCTCGTCGGCGGACTTGCCATCACGTTCTATTTTCCGCACCGCCGAGTTCGCGGCATCTTCTCTCCGCCGGGTTCCCCGAAAGGTGAGGTTGTGCTTGAACTTGCACCGCTCGCGAAACGGGACTGGAGCGGACGGCGTGACTTTTACCGGCTTGTCGAAGAGATAGAACAGCGGCTAGGCGTTAAGGCGACTTTGCGCACAAATGAAGATCGAATGCCCGATCGAAATGACGCGCAAGCTGCTCACGCGCCTGTGTAATCAGCGTAGAATGTCGAACGCAGATTCAATCGGCCTCTAAGGCGACGGCGAGTCCAGACAAGGAAGACGATTTATGGAAGCCCTCGTCAAACTCTCGTTCTACTGCTTCACCGCGGCGTCAATCTCGCTCGGCGCGGCTGCTGTTTGCTATGTCGCCTACGCAGTGGGGCGCATCAAAGTGCGGCGAACGACGCTTGCCACATCTGCCGGAACCACATTTACGAGCTCAATGACTGAGTTCGAACCGGGCTCAATTGGCGCCGGGCGTTTTGGAACGCTTCTAGCCTGGTTCGGCGTTGTCTTCGCGGGACTGGCCGTCATTCTCCGCACATTCGCTTCGCACCGTGGCCCTTACAGCAACATGTATGAGTTCTCGCTTGCGTTCATTTTCACTGCCTCGCTTATTTATCTGATCTTTGAGCGCATGTACGAGGTCAAACAACTTGGCGCGATAGTCATTCCGATCGTATTCGGCATGACCTTATACGTCTGGCAACTCCCGTCGGGAATGCGCGAGGTCGAATCGCTGAATCCCGCGCTACAAAACCCAACGCTCATGACCTTTCACGTCTCGATGGCGATACTTGCCTATTCAACGTTTGCGGTCTCCTTCGCCGCCGCCGTGCTCTATCTCATCGCCAGTCGCAAACAGATCTCGTGGCTCCCCAGCGCTGACATGCTCGATGATATTGGTTATCGCGCCGTGACTTTCGGGTTTCCCATGCTCGCGCTCGTTCTGATCCTCGGCTCAGTTTGGGCGTATCAGGCGTGGGGAAGCTACTGGTCGTGGGATCCGAAGGAAACGTCCGCGCTGTTCACTTGGCTTGTGTACGGTGTCTATCTCCACACGCGAACATTGCGTGGCTGGAGAGGAACTCGCAGCGCGATCATCCTTCTCTTCGGATTTGGCGCGGTGATCTTCACATACTACGGAAACTACTTCTTCGGCGGCATGCACGCGTACGGCGGCGTCTAGCTGTCAGGCAGCATCAACACTCACCATGTCAACGATCTCGCCAAATCAGGACGCTGCAAAAACGAGCACGTCGAGCCGTCGCCTGACATCCTCTGAGCGCTGGACTCGAATCGGCATCGCGGTTGTCGTATTGGTCGCAATTCTCGGCGGCGCCTGGGCGATTGGCGGACGAGAAGGTTTCGGCAAAATCGGAACCGGCGGCATGAATCGGACGCTTCTGCCGAAAGTTGGGCAGCCTGCTCCCGATTTCACCACGTATGACGTCAATGGTAACCTCGTGAGCTTATCCGATTACCGCGGGCATCCAGTGTGGCTCAATTTTTGGGGTTCTTGGTGTCCACCGTGTCGATCAGAAATGCCGGATGCTGAAGCGGCCTATCAACAGCTGGCTCCAAAGGGCTTGGTGATGCTCGCCGTAAGCCTGAAAGAGCCACCGCAAGACGCGGCCGCGTTCGCTGAAAAAAATCACGCCACATTTACGATTCTGAGCGATCAATATCTGGAACATACCGGCTACGCGTATCCAATCGTCAACTTTCCCACGCATTTCTTCATCGATTCATCTGGAATCATTCGCAGGGTTGTCCTCTCTGACCTGAGCGAAAAGGACGCCATCGAATACGGCAACGACCTCATCGCTCAAAGCTCGTAGGTCCAACCGACAGGCGATTGTCGTTGCCGAGCGGTGATCTCTCACGTACACTCGAACAACGGCACGCACGAATCGATCGCGAAGCTCTAACCTATGCTCGCCGAGATCGAGTAGCCGGGGGAGCAATTGGCAGCGATCAAAGAGCCTCAATCACCTCAGCTCAACAGCGGGCGAACAGTCGGCCAAGGAAGAGAGTCCGCTCCAGTCGTCGACGTGCGATCAGTGCTCTTTACCGTCGCTGACGGCAAGCTCCTGATTGCGCTTGATGAGACCGAGAAGATGGCATCGCTTCCGAGATCGCTTCCAGTCGCGAACGAGCCCCTCGACACGACCGCCCGCCGGACGATTCGCGAATCGACAGGGCTACAAGAGCAATATCTTGAGCAGCTGTACACACTGAGTTTTCGCGATTCCGACGGCTGGACAGTGATCGTGAGTTACATCGGATTGATTTGCTCGAGTCCTGACACTGATTCGCTGACGAAGGCTTCATGGTTCGACGCCCGTGAACTTCCTAGATTGAGCTCCGCTGACGAAAACGTAATCGATTACGCGCTGCTTCGCCTCAGGGCCAAGCTCGGATACACCAATATCGCGTTTCATTTGTTGCCGCGGTCATTCACACTGACCGAACTCCAAAACGCCTATGAGTCGATTCTTGGCCGACGACTGGATAAACGTAACTTTCGCCGCCGGGCGATTGCATCCGGCATTCTGCAAAGCACGAATGAACAGCGTCGAGAAGGAAGTCACCGCCCTGCCGCCCTGTATCGGTTTCGCGCGGAACACGATCCCGCCGAATACCTTACCCCAGCATGGGCGGATGAAGCTTAATTACCACGCTACAGCAACGTTTTGACCACATCTGGGAGGAAGTTGATTGAAGATCGGACTCGTGGCGGCCCAAAGCAAATCTGAAGCCGCGGTCCTGGCAAGCGAGATTCAGGATTGGCTTTCTGAGCGGGGCTGCATTGTCGTGCCCGAAAGCGAACTCTCGAGCAACGCTTATCAGGAAGTCGATGCGATTATGGTTTTGGGCGGTGACGGTCTCATGATGCGGGCTGCAAACGCGTATCCTGATACGCCGCTCTTAGGCATCAACTTTGGCAAAGTCGGTTTCTTAGCGCTGGTAGAGCGCAAAGACTGGGAACTGGCACTTACTGCGGTGATTTCGGGATCTTACGACATTGAGGATAGCTCTACGCTCGCAGCTTCGATCGAGCGAGAAGGACATGAAATCGATCAGGGTTGGGCGATCAACGATGTCGTCATACGTGGCGCTTCAAGGATGATCGACGTTGAGGTCTACATCGATGGTCACTTCGTGAACACCTATCCGGGCGACGGCATGATCGTTTCGACTCCACGTGGCAGCACGGCCTATTGCATGGCTGCTGGAGGTCCAATACTTACGGCTGGAGTAAAAGGATTCGCGATCGTACCGATCTCATGTCACTCGCCGATCCGCACGCCGTTCGTCGTTTCTGAATCGGTTCTCACCGAAATGCTGAGAACCGATCGACACAGCTCAACGCTGATCCTCGACGGACGCCCTACAGCGCAATTGCAATATGGGGACGTTGTGAAAGTCAGGCGAGGTATTCATACCTTCCGCCAAATCGCGCTCGGGAGCACTGATTTCTACGAAGCGTTTCGCACGAAGTTCAACTTCCAAATTCGACCTGGAGCCGGTCCATCGCGCCGGCCGAATGTCGATTCGCTTACGCCCTAGTTTTTCGATTCAATGCTTGGATCTTGGACTGGATTGGAGACCGAGTCTGAGTGCTATTGTTTACCGCTTGAGTAGGTCGGAGTTGGAGCCTCGAGATCTGTGGCTTCATCCTCGTCCGCGTTCGGCGTTCCATTTTGAACGGCTGTCATCTTCGCAGAGTCGACCTCGCCATTCGATGGGGATTTACCGCGCCCGAACCGACCATTCGGTTTAGCGCCGTCTTTTGCGGCGGCAGCCTCATCAAGTTGAACGACTTCAAGATTTGCTCGGTTGGAATCGGACGGTGCGGACTCTTGATCTTGTTGGCGCTGCGCTGCCGCCGCCCGCGTGTAGCGTCGGTCAAAGGGTCGAATCGGAGGAGAGTCTGCTTCAGCCGTGATCGCTCGAATCGGCTGCGGTTCTTGCGCCGGCTCTACAAGCGCAGGCCTCAAATCTGGATATGGCAGCGACTCTGTGTTTGGAATTTCTCCAGCTGGGACGGATGCGCGCTGATCCGTCGACGCGGCGATGAAGCGTTCTGGGGTTTCCGCGATTTTGATCGACGGTTTGGTGTCACGTCCGCCTTGAACACCGCCGCAGTATGGGCACAGCGACCATTTGAGATCGACAAGTCGACCGCATGAAGCGCAAGACTCGCGAAGTTGAGTCTGGCAATGCGGGCAGAGGCGGTAATCGTCTTCAACATAGCGATGGCACGACGGGCAATGCGGCAACTCCTCCAAGTCCTGAAGGAGGTATTCCTCTTCCAACGACCGTTGGAAGGCCACGTCGAGCGTCTCTTTTGGACGAAGAATCAGATAGAGCAATAGACCCGGAATATAGAAGAGGACGACGAGAAGAGTCGAAAAGACCTGGGTGACGACGCTACGGCTTCGTGATTCACTATCGCGATAGGTCCAAACGATGAGGACAAACCAAAGCGCTACGAGGTACGCGCCGGCAAGCGCGATCAGAACCTGTATACCTCGGGCCGTAATCTCTTCCATGCACCTGATCCCTTGTGGCGGGGATGCTACTGCGCTAGCGTGATGTTATGCGATGCGCTCGTAGCGTGAAACGTTGACGACGAATACAGTGGCCCCGCCCACCATAACTTCGACCGGGTTCGACATGTAGAACTCGCCCGGCTCCATTATTGGCATGAGTGGATTAACGAATTGCGTTCGGGAGTGACAGTTTTCATCAATGATCCTCATCACATCCGGAACATACTCATCTTGAACGCCTATCAGCAACGTGACGTTACTTTCACGGAGAAATCCTCCGGCGCTGTTGATCTGAGTCGCACGGTAACCTCTGCCGGTGAGCCCTTGCAACAGGGCCTCACCATCTTTACCTTGGACGACCGATACAACAAGCTTCATATATCCGTCACAGTTCGCTTGGCGCTGTAGAGAGGAGGTCTTGATCTCGCTTCGCCATCAGCGGAGTTCGAGTCGCAACTACAGACAATACGTCTGCTGCCACCTCATCGATTGATCGCCTAGCGTCAATGACTGCCCATCGCTCCGGTTCACGCCGCGACAACTCGAGGAATGCAGATCGCACGCGTTGGTGAAAGGCAACCCCGGCGCTATCGAACCGATTGACCTCGTCCTCACGTCCGAATCGACGAGCGAGTCCAACTTCGACTGGCAAATCGAGCAGGATTGTAAGGTCCGGCCGAAGTCCACCTGTCGCGAGTTCTTGGATTCGTTCCAGGCTTTCCATCGCAAGTCCCCGTCCACCGCCTTGGTATGCCAGGGTCGAGTCGATGAATCGATCGCACAACGTGACCATCCCATCCTCTAGCGCCGGGCGAATCACTTCGCCAACGTGCTGTGAGCGGGCTGCGGTGTGCAACAACGCCTCGGTCTCAGGGAGCATAGCATAGTTCCCATGATCGAGAAGAATTGCACGGATGGCCTCGCCGATCTGCGTGCCACCCGGCTCCCTCGTCACCAAAACTCGATGTCCAACTGCCTCAAGCGTAGCTGAAAGCAACTTGATCTGCGTCGACTTGCCAGCTCCCTCGGGACCTTCAAATGTCAGAAAGTATCCAGTGCTCACTCCTGCTACCGGCTAGCGATAGATCTCTACGCGGCGGAATGGTTCCTTCCCGCGGCTCCTCGAGCTGAGGTTATAGCGGTCGGCTAGCTCGTGTTGGAGTCGTCGCACGTAGGAATCCTGAGGTGTCAACGAAACCGTTGTTGAACCATCGATCACCGCGCCAATCGCCTCTTCCGCTTCCAGCATCGCCGCGGTGACATGGTCCGTTTTACCCTCTTGAGCTCGGGCTGGCGCGTCTGCACGTTCGCTCGCAGATTGCCGTTTCGCAGAGTTTGGCAGAAGGCTCGAAAGCACATGTTCCATCTGAATTGCGGTATTGGAGCGCAAGACATAGACGGCAGTCCCGCGACTCTCAGCCTCACGCAGTGGCTGCGGTCGCTGTCGATAGTAATTCTTCAGCGTCATGACCATGTCCGCGTCACGAATGTCGCGGACGATAACCGCGGGCAATCGAAGCTGTGAGATCGCGCTCTCGAGCCGATTTCTGCTAACACCGAACGGATAAATTCGGAGCGGCTTTTCCTCAGTTCCGCGACCCCTTGGAATTAAGGGGGTAACCGGAGGAGCTGAATCGGCATCCTCATATCTGCTCGACCGGTCGCGATTCTCTGGATCACGCTCGGGACGGCGACTCCGTATGTCAACGATGTCTCGACGGTCATCTCGCCGCTCCACTTGCCCGTTGCCGTTCGACTGACGTGATTGCAACGTTGGATCGCGGCGAGACTCTTCGCTCGTCGAAATCTGAACTTCGCCGTCATCGATTCTGCGTCGCACTTCCGATCGGACTGGTGCGGCTCGCAGGAGCATGTCAACAGTCGCGGCGACGTCCCTATGGACCGCGACTTCGTCGCGACTGACGATCTCAACCATAACGTTGAACGTCGGTGGCGCCTTCCGTTCCAAGATCGACTTTTGCGTTCCACGGCGCCGCGCTTCCTCGTCAGATAACGTTACGGATTGGATACCGCCGATGAGATCCGAAAGGGTAGGATTCATCATCAGATTCTCGAGCGTGTTACCGTGAGCCGTGCCGATGAGTTGCACTCCACGCTCAGCAATCGTGCGAGCCGCCATTGCTTCGAGTTCCGTGCCGATCTCGTCGATGACAATCACTTCCGGCATGTGGTTCTCGACGGCTTCAATCATGACCGCGTGTTGCGCGGTCGGCGTCGGTACCTGCATTCGGCGAGCACGACCGATCGCCGGGTGCGGAATATCACCATCACCCGCGATCTCATTACTTGTGTCGACGACCACGACTCGCTTGTGGAAGTCGTCCGCTAAAACGCGCGCGCTTTCGCGAAGCATCGTCGTTTTGCCGACGCCGGGACGGCCAAGCAGCAAAATGCTCTCGCCCGATTCGATGAGATCGCTGATGATCGCGATCGTGCCGTAGACCGCGCGGCCGATTCGGCAAGTCAACCCGACGATGTCGCCGGTGCGATTTCGAATCGCTGAAATTCGGTGCAGTGTTCGTTCAATGCCTGCGCGATTGTCGTCGCCAAATCGCCCAACACGCTCGGCGACGTACCGCAAGTCCTCGCGCGTTACGTCGACATCGGTGAGATAGAGCTCGGTTTCCTGAAATCTCGCTTCGGGCGGGCGTCCAAGATCCAAAATAATCTCAATTAATCCGCCTCGTGAGCCCTCCCGCTGTGTCGCATCGACCGCTTCCGCGATCGTTGGCGGAAGCACCGCGAGCAAATCCTCAAGATTGTCTGTGATTTCTCTTTCGTAAATCTTTCTATCGTATTGCTCAGAGCGGACCTGCTGTAAGCTGGTCAATCGCTGCTCCTCGTCCTCGACGGGATCGACCCTACTCGATCTCCGCAACTCTTATCCTTGTCAGTGTGCCGGCGATGTCAGCGCACATGTGTTCAACAGAGAAGCACAAATGCATCATGTGGCTGACTCATCCTGGGGTTTGCCAGGAAGAAACGATGGCACACGTTTCGGTAGCTTCTCAATGACTTCAGCATGGAACGGAATCGCCTCCGTCTGTGCAACTCGCACATTCGCGGTCGTGTACTTCACATGCAACTCTTGTTCCATAGCAGTTGTGAAACCGTGACGCTCGAGCGCGGTCGCCGCCTCCTGCTGGTAACCACGGGTTGCGCAATACACACGGTCCTTTCGACCGGCCAATTTAATTCTTGCCATGGCGCCCTCAATGAGATCATCGAGGACATCGATTCGCTCTGGGCTATAGATCAATTCGATCGTGTGAACCGAGCCTCGCGAGCGTATGCGGGCGTAACCGATGACGTGATGCCTTTCTTCAATCAACCACCCGGAGCTTGAAACACCAGGCATCCCCTCAGGGACGGCACGGAGGTCCCAACGGTGGCTCGTAAACGCCTCGGCGAATTGAACCTGTCGAGGAACCGCCGAGTTATAGAGTTGATGAATCGCCCAGGTGTCAGTTTGCTCTTGCGCCCGCATGTTGACGTTCGATGAGGCTAGGGGCGGTTGCGCCATCTGAATACACTCTTCGGCATACGGACTGAAGCCGACTGCGCTAAGTGAATCCGCAGCTGCGCTCTCGACCGGGGCTCGGCCGTAAAGTCGCTTGACCCCTCGCAATCCGGCGGCAACGACAGACTCGGCTATGAGCTGCTCCCAAACCGGTGACGCTTCATAGACCCCAGTCGCGCTTCCGATGGCAATAAGTTGCCATCGGTTGTCTGGAGAGAGTGGTTGGAAATGCGCAAATCCAACCACGTGCTCATCCGAAACAGCTGTGAAGAGTCTCGGCTTGAACTTGCCACGAGGCGCTAAAGCCAAAAGCGCCGCCCGCATCGGGTTATATCCGCTGAAGTTGATTTCCGGTTGGTTGAGCGCAAGCACAGTGGTCATGCCACGCAAATCAAGCACGTCGCTTGGATGCACCGAGCGAACATTGAGGCGCACAGGATACCCGGTATTCGGGTCGGAACCCTCCCCGCCGCCCGGTCGCCACGACCGATCGCTTGTCGGATGAATCTTCGGAGCAGAGGACTTGACGTCTGCCGGCGATCCGTCTCGCCGCATCGACGCTGGCTGAAATCGGATCAAGCCGGACGTCTGGTCGTTTTCCATCTTAGTGAATTTTACCGTTCGAAATAGCCCCTTGCAACGTAGACCAACCACGACTTTCGATTGAAATATTGTTGAATCAGAACGAATTGCAAACGTTAAAGCGCTCTCCGTCCCGCTAAGGCGCGTCCAAGTGTCACTTCATCCGCATATTCGAGATCGCCGCCAACCGGCAGCCCGCTCGCCGGACGGGTGACATTCACTCCCAATGGCACTAACAGATGATGCAAATAATTCGCGGTCGCTTCTCCTGGAATGTCTAAGTTCGTGGCGAGAATGACTTCGTTTGGTTGCTCATTCGGAACACGTTGCAGCAGTTCCTGAATCTTGAGCTTCTCCGGCCCAATGCCGTCGATCGGCGAAACCGCGCCATGCAGTACATGATACCGACCTTTGAACTGGCCCGTGCGCTCGAGAGCGACAACATCGAGCGGTTCTTCTACAACGCAGATTGCTTTGTCGCGAGCGGGATCTGAGCAGATAGCGCAAGGATCTGACTCGGTAATGTTGAAGCACACCGAGCAGAGTCGGATGCGCTCTTTAACTTCGAGGATCGCTTCAGCCAGCGCTGTCGCTTCGTCACGGGGTGTGCGCAAGACATGAAATGCGAGCCGGGATGCTGTCTTAGGCCCGATCCCGGGCAGCTTTGCGAATTCGTCAATTAACCGTGCAACCGGTCGCGCGCTGACCGGCAAACCATTACTTGCCACGTTGGTGCTTTGCCCTTCTGATGCTACGCCCGCTGGTCGAGGAATACGGACGTATGTTCCATTTTACCACTTTTGGCCTCTACCCCTGGCCGACCGAAGCGTCGAAAGTTGGCCAAAACGGGTTCACGATCAATCGGAATAACAAGAAACTCGTGCGCTAAACCTGTTGCGAACCGGTCTCGCCTTTGATAACGTGAAGCAGTCTCGTAAGTTACGGATGCCGATAGATTGCCGGAGCCACAGAGCTTTCGGTGCGGGCGTGCCTATATAGGGCCAGCGCCAGCCTATCTCGGGGTTATCGGGAGGGACGAACGGTGGAGTTCTCAGACCGCACGTTGACGTGTCGGGAGTGTGATCAAGAGTTCACGTGGACCGCGGGCGAGCAGCAGTTTTACCAGGAGAAAGGGCTGACGAATATCCCAGCTCGTTGCCCGAACTGCCGAGCGAGCCGAAAGGCGAAGATGGGACTGCAAGAGCGAACACAAACTGAGGTCGTTTGCGCGGAATGCGGGACCAAGACAACGGTCCCATTCGTCCCCCGCAATGGCAACCCGGTCTATTGCTCGCGCTGCTTTGACAAGGTGCGCGGCGTCCACCAGGTCGCTACGCTCCAATAGCTTGTCCAGCGCCCTGGATGTGCGTCAGGGCGCTCGCGCTTATTCATCGCCCGCGAGGAACGGCCGCCCCTTGATACCATCGGCCGGTCCAATGATCCCTTCATGCTCCATGCGTTCAATCAATCGTGCGGCACGGTTGTAGCCAATGCGAAGCCGTCGCTGAAGCATCGACGCCGAAGCCGTCCCTTGATTGCGGACGATTTCCAGCGCCTGGTCCATCAACGGATCATCCTCACCATCGTCATCCACGGCGTTTGAACTTGGCAATTCCAACCACTCTTGGGCGTACTGCGGCACTGGAGTCACTTTGTGCCAGTGGTCGACGATGTAATGAACGTCTTTGTCTTCGATGAATGCGCCCTGGATGCGCTGCGGTTTGGCTGCGTCGGGTGGCAAGAAAAGCATGTCTCCACGTCCAAGCAATCGCTCGGCACCCGGGAGATCCAGAACAACACGACTATCGGTGAGCGACGTCACAGCGAAAGCGATACGGGCCGGCACGTTGGCCTTGATCAAGCCCGTAAGAACGTCAACTGATGGACGTTGCGTCGCGATGATGAGGTGAATGCCTGTCGCGCGCGCCATTTGCGCGAGTCGAACCAGAAGTGTTTCAACTTCCTCTGGCGCCGTCATCATCAAATCAGCGAGCTCATCGATGATGACGACAAGGTACGGCAGTTTTTCCGCGCCTACCTCATCGGCCACTTTCATGCGATAGCCATCAAGATTCCGAACCCCAAGCCGATTGAAAATCGTGTACCGGCGCTCCATCTCCCGGAGCACCAGCCGCAGCGCTCCGACGACCTTGTCCATTTCGGTTACGACCGGACATTGAAGGTGCGGGACACCGTTATAGCCGGTCAATTCGACCATCTTGGGGTCGATCATCAAGAGCCTGAGTTCTTCTGGATGGCGAGTGAGAAGGAAGGTTGATATCACTCCGTTTAGGCAAACGCTCTTACCGGAGCCGGTTGCACCGGCGATCAACAAGTGCGGCATCTTCGTCAGGTCGCCGACGACATAGCGGCCATTGACATCGCGGCCCAGCGGAATCGGCAACTTCGCCTTGTTGCGAGAGAAGGTCGACGACTCCAAGGTTTCTCGAAGCCCGACCGTCGCCACTTGCAGGTTCGGGATTTCGACCCCAACCCGTGCCATTCCTGGAATCGGCGCTTCGATGCGGATGCTCGGCGCCGCCAGCGCGAGTGCGAGGTCATTTTGCAGTTCCGTGATTCGCCGGACCTTTATTCCCGCGCCCGGCTCGAGGGTAAACTGCGTTACCGCGGGTCCGGGGTTGATCTCTCGGACTCGCGCGTCGACCTTGAAACTGGCAAGTGTCTCCTCGATCCGGCGGGCCTTTCCTTCGAGATCGGTGGTATCGAGTTTGACCCCTTCGTAGTGTGCAAGTTGGCCAACCTCAGGCAAGGGAAGAGGATCGCCTTGCGCGGTCGCGGCCGATTTCTTGTCGGCGGCCGGCTTCTCAACCGCTTTGGGTTCGACTGTCGGCACGTTGATGACCGGCGCCGATGGGATCGCGGCCGCGAGTTCGATCATCCCTTGCGCATCTTTCGATTGGCGGGTGGACGGCGCCAGCGGTTCGAAATCGAAATCGTCCTCTTCCTCATCGACGTAGGATCGCTCGGGCATCAAGGCGCGAAGATCTCGCCAAAAAGTAAGAACGTCGGTCCCCGCCAGCAGGAAAATGCCGATCGCGCCGGCCGCAAAGAGGAGCAGACCCGATCCGACCTCGCCAACCGAACCTTTCAGCAACGTGGCGACGGCGAGTCCCAATCTGCCGCCGTCGTTCTCGATAGTTGAGCCGGAGAGTTGCAAAAGCCCGGTCACGGCGAGCGCGAAGGCGGCGCCACCCAGATAGTGGCGCGGCAGCAGGATTTCTCCCTCTTGCGTGCGAAACGCGCGGACAGTGATCAGAATGAGAAAGAGGGGTACGAGGAACGCTCCACGGCCAAATGAGACGTGCAGGGCATCTCCCAACCACCGCACGAGGCGGCCGTCCTGATCGCCCTTACCCAGGGACCAAGAACTGAGGCAGGCCAAGAGCGCGAAGATCGCTCCAGCGACCTCGCGGCGGAAGCGATAGGAGACGAGCGTGTCGGGGAAGAGCCCGGTGAGCCCGTTACCAACCGCTTTGATTCGTCCGCTGAACGGGAGGGTGTCGTTAATTTGCGCGGGTGGGCTTTTGGCGCCGCGTTTTGATTGGCCTCCCGCTCGGATTTTGGTTTGCGTCGCCATGGGCGCGTCGTCTCCGTGTCCCGTTATGCTCGATGCGGGAAGTGAGCAGCACGGATTCGGTTGTTGAGCGGGGAGAGCAAGGGTGTACGTTCAGGTTGTACGCAAGAGTATATATCACGTTTCGTCAGGCGTCAGGCGTTAGGCGTGAGGTGTGAGGCGTGAGGCGTTAAGAAAACGGGCCTCGTTGTTTGGTGTACGTTTCTCTGACGGCAGGTTGCCGCATGCAGCACGCCGTTCTGACGCCTGACGCCTAATGCCTAAACCCTCACACCTAACGCCTAACGCCTATCGCCTGTCGCCTGTCGCCTGTCGCCTCATTCGTTACTTTTCTCCCTCTTGCCAGATTAGAACATATGTTCTAATCTACGGACGCGGCACAGGTGTTCCGCCGAGTTCGGACCCCATATCCAACTCGATTGACCGTAGCCGCGATTGGGAAAGGGAGCAAGCATGGCGCCTATCGCCTGTGTCCATGTCCCTCATTTTCCGCTCCGGGTCGCCCTTCTGGAGAATCTCGAGCTCGACGGCACGCCACTGGTACTCACATCTCCCCCGACCGCTCGTCCACTCGTCGACGATTGCACACCCGAGGCAGCTCTCCGTGGCATCCGTCCCGGCATGCCGCTGCGCGAAGTGATCGCGCTCTGCCCGGACGCCGTGTTCATCCCGCCCAACCCTGTCCGCGACGCAGCCATAGCCGAGCAGATCATGACCGCGCTCGAAACGTGCAGCCCGACGATCGAACCGGGCGAGCCGGGCTGCTGGTATGTCGATCTCCGCGGTCTGACCCGGCACTATCCAACCGTCAACGAAGCCGCCGACCGCCTGCTGCATCTTGTTCCGCCTGCGTTGCGGCCGCGGGTCGGCATCGCTCCGGGCAAATTCACCGCGTGGGTCGCGGCCAGACAAGCCGCACCTGGCGCGAATCATCTCGTCGAGCAGAACGATGTCGTTCCCTTCCTCGCCGGCATCCGCACAGATTGGCTACCCATTTCCCACGATCTCATTCGTCGGTTCGAGCGGCTCGGTCTGAACACACTCGGCGAGATCGCGGCCCTCCCCGCAACCGCCATTCAGGCCAGATTCGGCGCGGCAGGTCGCCGGGCATGGGATCTTGCCAGCGGCCAGGATGACGCCTGGGTGCTTCCCCGCGAGCGGATCGAAACGATCGTCGAAGGACTCACCCTTCCCGCGCCCGCGACCAGCCGGGAAACGCTCCTGCTTGGACTCCACCGGCTCGTCACCCGCGCCTTCAACCGGCCGGAGCTGCGCGCCCGCAATGTTCGCCAAGCTCGCTTGCGGGTATTGATCGAAGAGAACCGCTCCTGGGAGAAGGAGATGACGATGCGCGAGCCGGTCGGCCGGCTACGCCTCATCGAAGCGCTCGGTCATCGCCTGCAAGCGATCGAGCTTCCCGGCGCCGCCGAGGCGCTGACCCTAGAATTGGCCGGATTAACCGCGGAAACGACCCACCAGGACTTCCTGCCCGGTCTCCGGCCCCGTCAACACCGTCCCATTGTCGAAGCCGCTCAGCAGTTGAAACAACGTTACGGCGCGTCTCCTTTGTACCGTATCGCGGAGGTAGAGCCATGGTCACGAATTCCGGAACGCCGGCACGCCCTGATCAGCTACGATCCCTGAACCCTCCTCGGCAACTCACCGTAACAGAACACCATGGGATGCCCGCCGAGATCACCGAGCGTAACCGGCGGCACAAGGTCGTCCGCATCCAAGATGTGTGGAACATCGACGACGAATGGTGGCGAGAACCGATTATCCGTCGCTATTTCCAGGTCGTGATCGACACCGGCGCGATCCGCACGATCTACCACGATCTCGTCCAAAACACCTGGCACGAACAGCGGTATTAGGGTGGATTTGGTGATGGTGTTGATTGTTAGGTGCGCCGCATTTCCCCAGGTTCAAAACCTGGGGCTCACAAGAGAAAGCCTCTCCGAGGCTACGAACGACAATCCGCCAAGAGCGACCCCGCGCTCAACCCCGGAGGGGTTTTCTCCTGTGAGCGCCGGGTTTTCAACCCGGCGTCGCGCCGTAGGCGCGTAGAGCCACTCGCCACACACCATCCCATGCCAACACCATACGTTGAACTCCATCTGCATACAGCCTTCTCCTTCTTGGACGGCGCTTCGCTTCCTGAGGAGATGATTGCTCACGCCAGCGAGCTTGGATATCACGCCCTCGCCGTCACCGATCATGATGGCATCTACGGGTCGATGGAGTTTGCCCAGCATGCCCAAGCCGCCGGCATCGCGCCACTCACCGGGACCGAGCTAACCCTGACCGACGGCTCGCACTTGACGCTGCTCGCCGAATCTGCCCGCGGTTATGCCAACCTCTGCCGCTTGATCACCGCCGCCCACCACAACGGTCTGCCGCCGATCGATGAGGATGCGGAGGAAGAGGAGACAATCCCACTCCGACGCTCCGCGCCACCTCCCCCCACCCGGGGGAGTCTCCCACTCCGGCGCTACGCGCTACCTCCCCCCACCGGGGGGAGTCTCCCCTTCTCCCTACGCGCTGTCGGCAAATCGAAACCGCATTACCGTCCCGAAGATCGCATCCCCCGGCTCGACCCTGCCCTCCTCGCTGCTCATGCCGAAGGGATCATTCTGCTTACCGGTTGCCGCCAAGGACGGCTCGCCCAGCTCGTCGATGCCGAGAACTACCGGGACGCAGAACAACTCATCGACGATTATGTCGAATGGTTCGGCATGAGTAATGTCGTCATCGAGCTTCAGCAAAACTTCGTCTATGGCGACACCCACCGCATTGCTCGTCTTGTCGAGCTCGCCGACCAGCGCGGTCTCGCCTATGCGGCAACCGGCAACGTCCACTATCACCGGCAAGAGCGCCACCGGTTGCAGGATGTGCTCGTCGCGATCCAGCACCGGACCACGCTCGATGGCTCACACCGCGAGCGTCGCCCGAACAGCCACTTCTATCTCCGCTCGGCCGAAGAAATGGCTCACCTCTTCGCGCGCTATCCACGGGCGTTGACAACCACCCTCGCCATTGCCGAGCGGTGCGCCGGATTCAATCTGGCTCGCGATCTCGCCTACACCTTCCCCGAGTACCCGGTCGAGCCGGGCGATAGTCCGGATGAACTCCTGGCGCGTGTCTGCCTCGATGCGCTTGAAGAGCGCTACCCCACCGGCCGTGAGGAAGCGCTCGCTCGGCTGACCGAAGAATTGACCGTGATCGCCCACCACGAACTGGCCGGCTTCTTTCTCCTCTACCGGGATTTGCTCCTGCTGGCGAAGGAGGTCGCGGACGAGGTTCGCGGTGTCAACTCCGCGCGTAGCGCGGGCAATCTGCCGCCCGGACGTGGTCGCGGCTCGTCGGTCAGCTCGATCGTTTGTTATCTGATCGGGCTGTCGCACATCGATCCGCTCAAGCACGATCTCTTCTTCGGGCGCTTTCTGAACAATGAGCTGCACTCGATTCCCGATATCGATCTCGATTTCCCGCGCGAGATTCGCGAGCGGCTCATGGAGCGGGTCTATGAGAAATATGGCGCCGAACGGGCTGCGCTCGTCTGCGCCTTCTCAACCTACAAGCTGCGCAGTGCGGTGCGTGATGTCGGCAATGCGCTTGGTTTGCCGCTGACCGATCTCGACAAGATCGCCAAACTGAGTGAACCCAGGTCGGCGAAGGAACTCGGCGGTGAACTCGCGCGCATCCCGTCCTACGCCAGCCGTAAGGACGCGCCACCCTGGAAATACCTGGTCGAGCTGACGGAACAGCTTGCCGGCTTCCCGCGCCACGTCACCCAGCACTCCGGCGGCATGATCGTTTCCTCCACCCCGCTCTGCGAATTGGTGCCAATTCAGCCCGCCGCCATGGAAGGGCGTTTTCTCTGCCAGTGGGACAAGGATTCCTGCGACGATGCTCGGGTCGTCAAAATCGACTTCCTCGCGCTCGGCATGCTCTCACTGGTCGAAGAGTGTCTTGAATTAATCGTGACCTCCGGCAAGAAACCTGTCGATCTCAGCCGGATCGACTTCAAAGACCCGGTGATCTACGACATGATCTGCGCCGGCGACACGATCGGCGTGTTCCAGATCGAAAGCCGGGCTCAAATCCAGATGCTGCCCCGTACCCGGCCGCAACGGTTAGAGGATCTGGTCGTCCAGGTCGCGATCGTCCGTCCCGGTCCGATCATCGGCGGCGCGGTCAAACCGTACGTCGCCCACCGCCAGGGCAAGCATCGCGGCTTCCTCAACATCGAGCCGTTCTACGATCATCCGCTGCTCGAACCGGTGCTGGAGGAAACGCACGGGGTCATCCTCTATCAAGAGCAAGTGATCCAGGTGGCGATGGCGCTCGCCGGGTTCACCGCCGGACAAGCCGACGCCCTCCGTCGTTCGATGAGCCGTAAACGCTCGCGCGACGCGATGATCTCGCTCTGGGCACAATTCCGCGAGGGAGCGAAGAACAATGACGTTTCGGTAGAAACGGCGAAGGCGGTGTTCAAGAAACTCCTCGGCTTCGCCGAATATGGTTTCCCCAAAGCACATGCCGCTGCCTTCGCCGTGCTTGCTTATCAATCCTGCTGGCTGAAGTTTTACTACCCGGCAGAGTTCACCTGCGCCCTGCTCAACAATCAGCCGATGGGGTTTTATCCGCCTCACGTGATCACCAACGACGCCAAACGGCACGGTCTGCGCATCTTCCCGCCCGATATCAACATCAGCGGCATCCGTTGCAGTGTCGAAGGCAACGCGATCAGGATCGGTCTCGGCTACATCGAGGAACTGGGCGAAAAACCGGCGCAGGCGATCGTGCTCGAACGGGAGGCGAACGGTCCCTACCGCTCGCTCGCTGATCTTGTCCGCCGCGTCCCGATTCCAACCGCAGCGGTGGAGAACATGATCGTTGTCGGCGCGTTTGACCGTTTTGGTCTTGCCCGGCACGAAGCGCTCTGGCAACTTGGTCTCTTCATCCCCTCCCGTCGCTTCGGCAAACAACTTGCCGGCAAGCAACCCGGCCGCCAACTGCCACTCACCCTTCCCGTCGGACAGGATCATGTCGAGCTCAGCCCAATGAGCGCCTGGGATCAGATGTCGGCCGACTACGCGGTGCTTGGTCTTTCACCGCGTTATCACCCGCTTGGTCTGCTCCGGCCTCACCTGCCGGAGCATCTTGTGACGACGGTCGACTTGGAAACCCTGCCGGATGGCGCTTATGTTCGAATTGGAGGACTGGTCGTTTGCCGCCAGCGCCCAGGCACCGCCAAGGGCGTGACCTTCCTGTTGTTGGAGGATGAGCGGGGTCTCGCCAACGTGATCGTCTACGCCCAGCTCTATGAAGAGCGACGGTTGGTCGTCCGCGGCGAGCCGTTTATCATCATCGAAGGGACGCTGCGGAAGCAGGAAGACACGATCAATGTGATCGCCCGCACCCTTTACCCGCTCGAAGCCGCGCGCGAAACCTTCCACGACCTCCCAACCCAGATTGCCGAGGACACCTTCCCACTCGACGAGCAAGCACCAAAACACGATCTGCAGTCGGTCACGCCCACATCACACAACTATCACTAATTGCACAGACTAGAATGGGACAGGCAACGGCGTACAAATAACTCAATCCAGACCAAAGGAGCAGCATGGGAACATCACAACCCACCTCCTCACATTCAGACCTCGCCGACATCAACGGAGCCACGATCGCGTACGACGTAATCGGAGAGGGTCCAACGCTCGTCCTCGTCCACGCCGGCATCGCCGACCGTCGCATGTGGGACGAGCAAATACCGGTCTTCAGCGAACACTATCAGGTCGTGCGCTACGACCTCCGCGGCTACGGAGAGTCGACGATCCCCCCTCAGCCGTACGCTCATCACGAAGATCTCGCTGAACTACTTCACCATCTCCAAATCGAACAGGCACACATCCTCGGGATCTCGATGGGTGGGCGAGTAGCAATCGAATTCACCCTGTCCCATCCCGAAATGGTTAGATCGCTGATACGTGTCAATTCAGGAGTCGGCGAGATAGCACCGTCAGCTGTGCTCCAAACCGCCTGGGAAGCCATGGAAGCGGCCGAAGAGACCGAAGGCCTAACAGCCGTCATCGAACTCGAAAATCGACTTTGGGTTGACGGACCAAACAGGAGCCCAAAGGAAGTTCCATCGGCCATACGAGATCGCGTCCAAGAAATGAATACGGCCTTGTTTGCCAGAATCGCCGAACACGAGGCCGCAGAGGAATTGCCAATTGAACCGCCGGTTGGTGAACGGTTCAGAGAGATCTCGGTACCCACGTTGATCATCGTTGGCGGTGAAGATGTGCCTGACGTCCACACAGTCGCAGACCTCATGGAAACGTCAATCACCGGCAGCCGCAAAGTCGTCATTCCCGACGCCGCCCACATGGTCAGCATGGAGCGACCAGAGGTTTTCAATCAGGCAGTGTTGGAATTTCTTCGAGAGCTTTGAACCTGGACCTCAAACTTCGAGAACCATGGGAAGAATCATCGGGCGACGCCGGGTTTCACGGAAAAGATAATTCGCGGCCGCCTCGCGGATTTGCCGGCTGAGATAACCCCAGTCGTCGGTCGAATGACCGTTCGTATATTCGCCGAGCGCCTCACGGACATGGAGTTTTGTCGCGTCCAGCAGATCGCCAGACTCTTTCGCATGCACGAAACCTCGCGTCAGGATTTCAGGGCCTGCGACGATCTGCCCCGACTGCCGGTCAACGCTGACGACGACCATCAAAATCCCCTCGCGCGAAAGAGCACGTCGATCTCGGATGACCACGTCGCCGACAACACCAACCGTGATTCCATCGACATAGACATATCCGGCATCAACCTTGCCGTTCACACGCACCCAGTCCGGCGTGATTTCGACGATATCTCCAACCTCAGCGAACGTCACTTCTTCGCGCGGGATGCCCTCCTCGACGGCAAGATCCGCGTAAAGCGCCATGTGCCGGTGCTCGCCATGGAAAGGCAAAACAGATTGCGGCCGAACCAGACCGATCATCTTTCGCAACTCGTCACGGCTTGCATGGCCTGAGACGTGGACGAGCGCTCTCGCCGAATAGATGACTTCCGCACCCGAACGAAACAACTGATTGATGATGCGGAAAACGGAAGTTTCGTTTCCGGGAATTGGTGTGGCCGAAATCACGACGGTGTCATTGGGACCGATCGTGACTTCTCGGTGATCGGCATTGGCAATTCGACTCAACACTGCCATTGGTTCGCCTTGGCTGCCTGTGACGATGTAAACGACCCGATCGTCGGGCATCATGGCGGCCTCGCGCGGTTCAATGAGGACCTTTTCCGGATCGGTTAGATAGCCAAGCTCCATTGCGATGCGAACGTTGTTCTCCAAGCTGCGGCCAAGTGTCGCCACTCTTCGATCGTGGAGCGCCGCGGTGTCGATGATTTGCTGAATTCGCGCGATCAGCGAAGCAAACGTCGCAATGAGAATCCGACCGGGCGCGTTCTCGAAGACTTCGTCATAGGTTTTGCCGATGACCATTTCGGAAGGGGTCGTTCCATCCGCCTCGATGTGAACGCAGTCCGAGATCAACAGTCTCACGCCGCGTTCTCGGAAGCGTTCGAGTTTCGCGTAGTCGGTGCGCTTGCCATCGATCGGCGTTTCATCGAATTTGAAATCACTAGTGTGGACTATCAGACCGGCGGGAGTCGCAATCCCGAATCCAACAGCGTCGGGAATGCTGTGGCACACCCGAAATGGCTCAACCTCGAAAGCTCCAATCCGCACCGGCTCCGCCGATTCGGGATCGAGTTCGAGGAGATCGACTTTCCCCAGAAGCTTCGCTTCTTCGAGTTTGACGGTGATCAGACCAATCGTCAGCTTCGTGGCATAGACTGGAGCTTTGATCTCTGCAAGGTGGTAAGGGAGTGCGCCGATGTGGTCCTCGTGACCATGCGTGATGAAAATCGCGCGCACCCGGTCCGCGTGCTCGCGGAGATAGGAAATATCGGGAAGCACGAGATCGACGCCGAGCTGATCTTCTTGCGGAAACGCAACCCCGCAGTCAATCACGATGATGTCCTCCTCGTATTCAAGGAGGAACATGTTCTTCCCGACTTCCGCCACACCACCGAGGAAAATCAACCGAACTGGAGAGGACGCTGAAATTGGAATGACCTTTCTTAAGCCCTAAAACATTGGCATTTGTGAAGGAGCCGGTTCGTCTGCTTTCTCGGCGACTTCACGGTCGCGTATCGCTTCCTCAAGCCATTTAGGCAATTTCTTGAAGTCTTCTTCGATCGCTCCTCGCAGCGCAGCTTGGTGCAGCGCGGCCGCCGGGTGATACATCGGCACCACAATCCGGCCCTCAACACGTTTTGCCTGTCCGTGGATTTTGGATATGCGCTCGCCAGGGAACCATCGGCTCATCGAAAACCGCCCAAGCGTGACAATGACATCAGGATTGATCGCGGCGATCTGGCGTTCAAGATACGGAGCACACGCCGCCATTTCATCCGGCATTGGATCCCGGTTTCCCGGCGGGCGGCATTTCACGACGTTGGTAATGAATACGTCATCGCGTTTGAGACCGCCGAGTTCAAGAAGTTCGTTCAAGAACTTGCCGGCATTGCCGACGAATGGGCGCCCCTGCTGGTCCTCGTGCCAGCCGGGTCCCTCGCCAATGAACATGGCGCGAGCGTGTGGGTTTCCTTCTCCCGGCACCGCGAGGGTTCGACTTCGAGCGAGTTCGCATTTGGTGCAGACTTTGACTTCAGACGCAACCGCATGCAGTTCAATCGTTGTTTTGTCCTCAGACACGATCACCTCAACTTTGTGTGCCAAGCCCGGCCGGCTATTGAGTATAGCGGAGTGATTCTTCGTCGCTCAAAATTGAGTCCGGGATGGAAAATGATCAAACAATGGCTCACGATTTGTCCGCGAATTGCTCGGCCAAAACTTCATCTATCTCGCTTGATGTCGTACGCAAGTTGAATTCCAACTCTTCATCGCTCAGAGAAAGTACGTGTTCGACGAGCACATTCCAGTCAGGCTTAGCACTGAAATCGAAAGGAATGATCGCTGGGTGACCCGCGAATCTAAAGAGCCAGCGATTGAGAATGTTCGCTTCGTCGATTGTGTCGTAATCCACGGACTTGATTGGAGACGCCAGAGCTCGATGCCACGATGCTTCGAGCCGCGTTCGAATTGAACGCGAATTGTCGTGAGTATCGATCCGAAGTTGGGCCCACATCCGCCCCCGAATCACCAGGAGGAGTTCCCGATGGCTTGCTTCCGCGGAAGGGAGCACCAGGAGCAACGTGTGCGACTGTTCGGCTTCGAGTAGCCGCGCCTGCGCGTCAGACAGTGATTCGGCCTGATGCAAATCGTCGCGCAACTTGCGGGCACGTTCGAAGTCGAGCCGCGCGGCAGCCTCTTCCAATCCCTTCCAGATCTCGTCCCGCAAAACTTCAGCATCGCCACCGAGAAAATTCGTCACTTTTCGCACGTGTTGACGATAAGTCTCACGGTCGGCGCGGCCAACGCACGGTCCCATACACCTACCGAGATCGAGTTGAATGCATGGCGATCCGTAACTGCGCGAGTCCTTGAAACTCCGGTTGCATGTTCGTAGCGGTAAGACGGCGTTGATGAGATCAACGGTCTTTCGGGCAGATGAAGTGCTCCGATATGGTCCGAAATAGCTTGCGCCGTCCGATTTGCGCTCGCGGACAAGCGTGACGTGGGGCCACGCGTTCGAGACGTCGACGCGGATGTAGGGATAATGCTCAAATGACCGCAAAACAGTGTTGTACCGCGGCTGATACTTCTTTATGAGTTGCGATTCCAGCAGCAGCGCTTCGAGCTCTGAACCTGTTACCTCAACATCGATTTTCACCATGGTTTCCGCGAGCCCATCCATTTTTCGCGTATAGCCGAGAGGCTGAGAAAAATAGGAGGAGACTCGATCGCGCAGATTTTTTGCCTTGCCGACGTAGATCACATGATCAAATGCGTCTCGCATGATGTAGACGCCCGGGCGCTTGGGAATATCGGCGAGAATCTCGCGGTTCATCACCGACCGTGCCCGACCGACGCCGTCTCTGGGCCGCCGCGAAGTCGGGGCTGACAATATAAGTAGACGATCGAAAGACCCGTCGCCGGCCTGATTAGCAATCTCGCCAAGCCGGCATGCAGCTAACCCCGCGAGCCGGGCATCTTCGCCAGCTCTATGGACCTTCGTTGTTGTGATCCCGACTGAGTTTGCGAGCCGTTCGAGCGTTGGCCGGCGCAATCCGGGAACCAGTTTCATGCCCAAAAACATGACATCGATGCGGTTATTCACCAGCAGGGGCCGATCGAGACGCTTGAGTTCGGCATTGAGAAACGAAAGGTCAAATCCGACGTTGTGGCCGATGATTGGTTCGTCGCCTAGAAATTCCACAAGCTTGTCCGCCACATCTCCGAAGTGGGGCGCATCCTCAAGATGTCCGTCCGTTAGACCGGTGAGCTTCGTAATGAACTTGGGAACTCTGCGATCAGGTTGGATGAGCGATTCAAAGCGCTCCGTCTCGATTCCTTCACGGAACCGGATCGCGGCGATCTCGATCACGCGGTGTCGAGTCGGGCCAAGCCCAGTTGTTTCGACATCGATTGAAACAAAATCGAAACCTTTTCCAATTGAGGTGTCTAACAGTGCACTTGAGTGCCGCCAGTAGCCATCAGGAAAGAGCTTGATATGAGGGTGCTCACTGAGCACAGTATGTAAAAGTGTTCGCCAAAGCGAGGGTGGGCTTCCGGAACCGAAGACGTGGGCGATCAATTCATCTTCGTGCACTGAGCCGCCACGGAACTGAACGAACTCCGCGGCCCGATCCGATAGTGTCGCATACCGTCCATCGTCAGGCGGTTGGAGTGTTTGGTCAGAACCCGCCGATTCGAGGGCCAAAATGAAAACTCCGTCAAAAAACGCGGCGGTTATCCGAGAAATGGCGAGCGAAACGGGCTATGTTAGAATCGCTTGAAGCGTACGTTCAGAACGGTTGTGCGATATATAGCACATTGTCAAGGGAGTCACGAGTCGTATGAGCGACGACGCGGTTTTGCGTCGCGTTGAGGAGCTTCGGCACTCGATCGACCGTTGGAACTACGAATATTTTGTTCTCGACAGGCCATCTGTTTCTGACGCCGACTATGACGAAGCGATGCGGGAGTTACGCGCTCTCGAGGCTGAGCGACCTGAACTCGTTACGCCTGAATCGCCAACCCAACGTGTTGGATCGGTTCCGCAGTCCGCATTTGCAAAAGTTGAACACCCGGTTCCACTCTTATCGCTCAGCAATGTTTTTAGCGAAGCAGAGTTGCGTTCATGGGCACAACGCGCTTCTCGATTTGCCGGCAATGTTCCCCTCACCTATGTCACTGAACCGAAGATTGACGGTCTCGCCGTCGCTCTCACCTACGTCAATGGAGTGTTCGATCATGGCGCCACGCGTGGCGATGGCGTGATCGGCGAAAACATCTCTGCCAACTTGCGTACAATCAAGACGATTCCCCTTCGACTGCACGCTACTGAGCGGTTCCCCGTCCCTCCGGTTATCGAAGTCCGGGGCGAGGTCTATATGCGGAAGCAGGACTTCGAACAACTCAACGACCGGATCGTCGAAGCCGGCGGTTCTCCGTTCATGAATCCGCGGAATTCATCCGCCGGTTCTTTGCGCCAGCTCGACCAACGAGTTACCGCCACACGGCCCCTTCGGCTTTTCACTTACGGCGTTGGCTATATTGAAGGTGCTCCGGGTCCTGCTACACATACCGAAGCGCTTGAGATGCTCAAAGCGTTTGGTTTTCATCCTTCGCCTGACGCGAAGCTTCATGAAGAACTGGACGATGTCTGGGCCCGTTGTGAAGAGTGGCAGCAACGACGAACCTCGCTCGATTTCGAGATCGACGGCGTGGTCATTAAGGTCAACGACGTTCGTCTTCAGGAAGAGATAGGTTACGTCTCTCGAGAACCTCGCTGGGCAACGGCCTTCAAATTTCCCGCTATCCAAAAGACGACGACCCTTGAGGACATCGTCGTCAACGTCGGCCGGACGGGAACACTGAATCCGCTCGCGATCTTAACGCCAGTCAATATCGGAGGTGTCACCGTTCAACGCGCCACGTTGCACAACGAGGATGAAATCGCGCGCAAAGATATTCGAATTGGCGACACTGTCGTCATCCAGCGCGCCGGAGATGTCATCCCCCAGATTGTTGCTGTCGTCACTGAACGCCGGACGGGCAAGGAAAAACCGTTCAAAATGCCGGAAAAGTGCCCGTCATGCGGTGCGCCGACTTACCGCGAACCAGGCGTCGCGATGCGGTATTGCACGAACGCCGCGTGTCCGGCTCAGCTCAAAGAACACCTGCACCACTTCGTCTCGCGGACAGCCATGGATATCGATGGTCTGGGAATGAAGCTGACCGACCGATTCGTCGATCTTGGTTGGATCAAGGACGCAGCCGATATCTATGGGCTCGACTGGAAGGCGGTTTCCGAACTCGAGGGTCTCGGCGAGAAGAGCGCTGAGAAATTGCAGGTATCGGTCGAAGCAAGCAAGCAACGACCAGCCGATCGCGTCTTGAACGCGCTTGGAATCCGTCATGTTGGCGAGCGTACGGCTGGTTTGCTCATCGATCGTTTCGGATCTATTGACGGAATTGCGGCTGCGTCGCTCGATGAGATCAATGCAGTAGGCGGTATTGGTGAAGTTGTCGCACGCAGCGTCTATGATTTCTTTCAGGAAGTACGTAATCGAGACATCATCGAAAAACTGAGAGCGGCCGGCGTCAATCTCAAGGATTCGGGGAACAATGGCGTCGCCGGAAATCAGCTGAACGGCAAAACGTTTGTCTTGACTGGCCGGCTGGAAACGCTGACCAGACCGCAGGCGGAAGAGCGACTCAGACGCGCCGGAGCGACCGTGACCGGTTCAGTCTCGAAGAAGACCTCTTATGTCGTCGCTGGTGAGGAAGCAGGCAGCAAGGCAGATCGTGCCCGTGAACTTGGCGTAGCGATCATTGATGAGCAGCAGATGCTCGAGTTGCTCGACGGTGACAATCAAGAGAGCCCCTCAGACAAGGACAAAAGCGATGACAAGGGCTAATTCGACGGATCGGGGTCAGGAGCGACTGGGATGAGCGGTTATTCCTATCCTTCGCGCGAAGATGACCCGATCCACGTAGTGCGCACTATTGCGCGAATTGCCCAAATGATCATCGAGCTCCGGGACGAATATAACGTTCGTCCTCGTCCTGAAATCCTCGAGCAAATCCAGCAGCGATTAGACGATCTTCTGGCTCAGCGGGAAGAACTCAACATTCGCATCGAGCACGCCGCGCGGCAAGGCGAGTGACTGCCATCGGAGACTACTTCGTGGTCGTGGTGCCGGGCTTTATAAGTGGGATGCCCTTGGCGCAAAGATCGCAGTCGCACGGATCCCAAGTCTTCACATTCAGTGTCGAGAGGGCAACGAGCGGCGTTTCGCCGAATGTGATGTTGCCGCCACTACGATCGACCAACACCGCAACAGCGACGATATCGACCGGTTGATCCTTGAGCGCGGTTAACGTCTCTCGAACTGATCCTCCCGTAGTGAGAATGTCATCAACCACCAGCACCCGCTGTCCAGGTTCGAAGACTGTTCCTCGCCGAATCTCACGACCCGCGGAACCGTCGCTATTCCGCTCAGCATAGGCAGCGGCACTGCCTAACTGTCGTCCTACTTCGAATGCCAGGATGATTCCGCCGGTAGTTGGTCCAACTACGACGTCAATGGAATCGTTTTTGAACTGTTCAGCGAAAGCATTGCACGCGCGTTCAGTCGCTCTGGGGTTCCGAAGCAAGTCAAACTTCTCTATGTATTGATCGCTGTGCCGACCGGACGAGAGCAGAAAGTGTCCACTCTTCAATGCGCCGGCCTCGCGTAACACGCTGAGCAGATCAAAATCAGTTGTCACGGTTGGCTTCCCATCATGGCACGAAATAGAACGCAACTCCAAGAATTGCATAGAGTGAAATGAGTTCTGCGCCCTCAAGCCAATTGGACTCACCGTCAACTGAAATCAGGACAGCGATCAGCGTTGCGGCCACGAGAGCGGCAAGTTCATATCCGTTGAAGACCAGCGTCAATTTGTGATCGATCAGAACGCCGACCAGAACGAGGACCGGAGTCACAAACAAGGCGATCTGTAATCCAGACCCCACGGCGATTCCGATTGCGAGTTCCATCTTATTCGCCGCCGCAACCTGAACCGCGACGAGATGCTCGGCAATGTTTCCGATCAGCGGAATGAGCATGACGCCGATGAAGAGGTCCGAGAGACCCCAGGATTCAGCGGTTGGTTCGATCGCGCCGACTAGAATCTCGCTCATCACCACAATTGCGCCTGTTGTCACAGCCAACACGATGATGGCCGTCCTCAGCTTCATTGTTGCGTGCCCGTGTTCGGCCACTTCTTGGGATTCGTCGGACGAGCGAGTGGAAACAAAGGAAAAGAGCAAATAAAGCCCGTAGACAGCAATCAGAATGACCGCCATGAAATCGCTAAGAAGCTCAAGATCATGTTCAGATGGTCGACGAGTCCCACCGAGGGCGAAGACCGCCGGGATCGTCAATGAGACAACAGCAAGTGACATCATCGTGGCGTTTGTGCTCGCCGTGCCCGGATTGAAATACTGCGTGCCGTTCTTAATGCCCCCAATGAGCGCGGAAAACCCCAGCACCACGAGTATGTTGCCGATGATCGACCCGGCGATACTCGCCTTGACGACGTCAACCAGTCCTTCGCGGAGAGCCACGATGGTAATGATTAGTTCAGCCGCATTGCCGAGCGTGGCATTCAACAAACCACCTACTTTTGGGCCGGTATAGACTGCTACCTCCTCGGTTGCTCGGCCCAATACTGCCGCCAGCGGGATCATCGCCGCCGCAGACGTGACAAAAACAGCGGGGTGACCGCCGATATCGCCGAGATCAAGAATCAGCGCGATCGGGACGAAGATTAAGAATACGTAGAGATACTTCATCCGGCGGCCACCGCCGTTTCGGGCGCAAGATCTCGTTCGTGCTGACCAGCGCGGTGGGGATGGGCCACGCTAATGATTTCGCTGATTGACGACACCCCTTCGTGATGAAGCCATACGTCGAGGTCGTCTATGAGGCGAATGAGCATGCTCGGTTGAACGAAGATCGCCGTGCCAACTTGGATCGCGGTGGCGCCCGCCATGAAGAATTCCAAGGCATCGGTCAATCCGGAAATCCCGCCCATCCCGATGACTGGAACCCTGACTGCGGCCGCGACTTGATAAACCATCCTCAGGGCGACTGGCTTCACCGCAGGTCCAGACAATCCACCGGTGATGTTGGCAAGCGTGGGTTGTCGCGTCCGTGAGTCGATCGCCATCCCAACGAGCGTATTGATCAGAGATATTGCATCTGCGCCAGCTTCCTCGACAGCCTGGGCGATCGAGACGATATCGGTGGCACCGGGGCTGAGCTTCACGATCACTGGCAAAGTTGTGGCGCGTTTGACGGCCCGGGTGACGTCTGCCGACATGTCGGGATCCCAGCCAAAGCAATAACCGCCGGCGGCGATATTTGGACAGGAAATGTTGACTTCAATGCCCCCAATGCCAGGCGCTTCATCGAGCAGTCCGGCCATCATGGCGTAATCCTCGACCGATTCCGCCGATATATTGACGATCGCGGGAACACGCCATTCGGTCCAGATTGGCGGATATTTCTTGAGAAATCCGCGAATGCCGGGATTCTGTAGTCCGATCGCGTTCAGCATCCCGCCCGGCGTCTCAACGATCCGTGGCATTGGATTTCCGGATCGCGGACGAGGCGTGATCCCCTTGCTAACGAACGCGCCGAGGCGTTGTACGTCAATGATCTGGGAATATTCCTGGCCGTACCCAAAACACCCAGAGGCGGCAATGACAGGATTCTCGAGGCGAAGCTCTCGCGGATTCTTTGGGGCGAGATCGACAGCGAGTCGGTTGTGTTCCATCACTGTTCCACCTCACCGCTCGGTTTCCTAGACACCAAACCTACCAGACGAGATCGTCCATATCATAAACGGGACCCTGGATACATGAAGTCTGCATCCCTTGCTTCGTCTCAACGACACAGCCCAGGCATGCTCCGAGCCCGCACGCCATAGTCCGTTCTACTGAAAGTTGAACCGTAGGTTTCCTCCCAATTCGATGGGGTCCGAGGGAGTTTCGCAAAGACCGGAACATTGGCTCGGGTCCACAAGTGAACACTTGGTCTGCCCACCTCGCATATTGCGGCACCAGTTCGGTGACAAAGCCCCTGTAACCTTTGCTCCCGTCATCCGTAGCGACAACGTACTCGACCGCGCTCGGCAACGCTGACGGAGGCAGCAATCCCGTTTCGTCCGCTGCCCCCATCAAATAGGTGACGCTGAGTCCCTTCGCGACCGCTTCGATCGAGAGCATCAGAAGCGGCGCGGCTCCTACGCCTCCGGCGACCATGAGTAGGTTCGTTGAGTTTGGCGCGATCGTATAAGAGTTTCCAAGAGGTCCGAGGACATCGAGGGTCGTCCCAACTTGACGATCGCAGAGCCAAGCACTTCCCCGGCCAAATGGCCGGACAAGCACGGAAATCGTCCCTCGCTCAGGTTGCGCCTCATAGATCGAATATGGCCGGCGCAAGAGCGGATCGAACGAACTGTCGAGGCGGCAAAGGATGTCGATAAAGTGGCCGGCCCGCACGTTCTCTGCGAAATGGTCAGGGGCCGTTAGACTCAGAATCGACGCATCTCCCATGATGGGCTCCGAGGCGACGATTGTTGAAGTGAATTCGCGTGGTCGCATCTTGTCTAACGTCTGCTCCTCAGCTCGCTAGTATGTGAACCCTGAATCGCGATATGCGGGTAACGGCTGAACTGAATAGACCGAACTTGCTTTTTCCATGGCCGCGACCATAACTCGCGCGGTGTCGATCGACGTAATGCAGGGAATTCCACGTTCCACCGCGGCGCGCCTGATTTCGAGTCCGTCGAGGAATTCCTTATCAGCCGGCCCGGGCGTGTTAATCACGCCATCGACCATTCCCCTCAGAATCACGTCGAGCACATCCGGTTTGCCTTTTCCGATGCGAGGCGTAGTCATTTCAACAGGCATGCCGCGCTGCTCAATCATCGCCGCAGTGCCCTGCGTAGCATATATCTTGAATCCAAGACGGACGAGCTCGTCGATCATCTCTTGGGCGTCTGACTTATCTTGATCGGCAAGTGATATGAGAACCGAACCGCGAGGCGGAAGGGTGAGCCCCGAGCTGAGCAGTGCTTTATAAAACGCTGGCTCGAAGGTGCGGTCGATGCCCATCACCTCGCCGGTCGATTTCATTTCTGGTCCGAGATTGACCTCGACTCCTCGCAGCTTCGCCATGGAAAAGACTGGCGCCTTGACTGCCACGAGAGGTTGCCGCGGCCAGAGGCCACCGCAGTATCCCTGCTCTTTCAGGCTCTTGCCGAGCATGATATTCGTCGCCAACTTGACCATTGGCACTCCGGTAACTTTGCTCAAGAACGGCACCGTGCGTGACGATCGTGGATTCACCTCAAGAACATAGATCCGGCCGGCGTGGATCACATACTGAATATTGACCAAACCTTTCGCGCCGAGTTCAAGCGCGATCCGAGTTGTGTAATCCACGATTTTTTCGACATCCGCTGGAAACACTCTGATCGCCGGATAAATCGCGAACGAGTCTCCAGAATGGACGCCGGCTCGTTCGATGTGTTCCATAATTCCGGGGATGAGCACCTCTTCCCCGTCGCAGATTGCATCGACTTCGACCTCTTTGCCGACAAGATATTTGTCCACAAGCACCGGATGATCGGGTGTCATGCTCGTGGCGTTTCGAATGTATCGGGCAAGGTGATTGGCGTTGTCGACGACCTCCATCGCTCGTCCGCCCTTCTTACGTCTCGGTGGCCGAGCGATGGAGGTCGTCGACAACGCCAATCACCTCGCCCGATACATTCGAAACGCCACGAGCATGACACCCGATCATCCGGTGCTTGTGCACAAATATCTTGTCGGCAAAGAGGTCGAAGTCGATGCAATCTGCGACGGGGAAGAGGCTCATCCCCGGAATTATGGAACACATCGAACGAGCCGGCGTCCATTCTGGAGACTCGTTCGCGATTTATCCGGCGATCAGAGTGTTTCCAGCGGATGTCGAAAAAATCGTGGATTACACAACTCGGATCGCGCTTGAACTCGGCGCGAAGGGTTTGGTCAATATTCAGTATGTGATCCACGCCGGCCGGATCTATGTCTTGAGGTGCAATCACGATCGCTCACCATGGTGCCGTTCTTGAGCAAAGTTACCGGAGTGCCAATGGTCAAGTTGGCGACGAATATCATGCTTGGCTAGAGGCCACCGCAGTATCCCTGCTCTTTCAGGCTCTTGCCGAGCATGATATTCGTCGCCAACTTGACCATTGGCACTCCGGTAACTTTGCTCAAGAACGGCACAGTGCGTGACGATCGAGGATTCACCTCAAGAACATAGATCCGGCCGGCGTGGATGACATACTGGATGTTGACCAAACCTTTCGCGCCGAGTTCAAGCGCGATCCGAGTTGTGTAATCCACGATTTTTTCGACATCCGCTGGAAACACTCTGATCGCCGGATAAATCGCGAACGAGTCTCCAGAATGGACGCCGGCTCGTTCGATGTGCTCCATAATTCCGGGGATGAGCACCTCTTCCCCGTCGCAGATTGCATCGACTTCGACCTCTTTGCCGACAAGATATTTGTCCACAAGCACCGGATGATCGGGTGTCATGCTCGTGGCGTTTCGAATGTATCGGGCAAGGTGATTGGCGTTGTCGACGACCTCCATCGCCCGGCCACCGAGAACATACGAAGGGCGGACGAGCACGGGATAGCCAATTCGATCCGCGACCGCCTGCGCATCTGCAAGCGACGTGACCGCTGATCCGTTCGGCTGTGGAATGCCGAGTCGCCGCAAAAACGCTTCAAAACGCTCACGGTCTTCGGCGAGATCGATGGAGTCGAGCTGGCTTCCCCGGATTTCGACTCCACGCTGCGTGAGCGGGCTAGCGAGGTTGATCGCCGTCTGACCGCCAAACTGAACGATGACGGGCGGCATTTCAGAATGACCGTTGGTTTCGTGCCTCAAGATCTCATGCACACTCTCGGCGTCAAGTGGCTCGAAATAGAGGCGATCAGAAGCGTCAAAGTCAGTAGAAACCGTTTCTGGATTCGAATTGACCATGATTGAGGCAACGCCGGCTTCATGGAGTGCGTGCGCCGCCTGCACCGAGCAATAGTCGAATTCAATTCCCTGGCCGATGCGAATTCGTCCGGAACCGACGACGAGCGCACGGTCTCCACTGATAGGATCCGCCTCGTCTTCCTCTTCATACGTTGAATAAAAGTATGGGGTGGCCGCGGCAAACTCACCGGCACAGGTGTCAACCATTTTGAAGACGGGGCGCATGCCCAGTTCATCGCGCAGACTTCGAATCGCAGTTGTTGTCTCGTGCGACAACTTGGCTACAACATCGTCCGAGAAGCCCGCTCGTTTGGCTTCCCAGAGCAATGTTGGCTCAAGCTGTTCGGTTGTCAGTCGATTCTCGAGCTCCACCAAATTCTGGAACTTATCGAGGAACCAGCGATCGATCCGGCTCGACTCGTGAATCTGATCGACCGTCCAGCCACGCCGCAGCGCTTCGACAACCACCCAAAGCCGAAGGTCATTCGGGCGCGCAATGAGTGCGTCCAAGTCTCGTTCTGTCCAGGAACTATCGGTCCAACTCAAGTCCTTTGCTGTCGTCTCCAGTGAGCGAACCGCTTTTTGCAACGCAGCTTCAAATGAGCGGTCGATGCTCATCACTTCGCCAGTCGCTTTCATTTGCGTGCCGATCGTGCGATCAGCAAGAGGAAACTTATCGAATGGCCAACGGGGGATCTTGACGACCACATAGTCGAGTGCGGGCTCAAACGCCGCCGTCGTCTTGCCGGTGACCGCATTCGTAAGCTCGTCAAGGCGCTTGCCGATAGCAATTTTGGCGGCCATCCGCGCGATAGGGTATCCCGTTGCCTTCGATGCCAGTGCCGATGACCTGCTAACACGCGGATTGACCTCGATGACAGAGTAATTGAACGAATCTGGATCGAGCGCGTATTGGATGTTACAACCGCCCTCGATCCCGAGCGCCCGGATGATTTTGATAGCTGACGATCGGAGCATCTGATATTCATAGTCGGACAGGGTTTGCGAAGGAGCGACGACGATGGTGTCGCCAGTATGCACCCCCATCGGATCGAGATTCTCCATATTGCAGATCGTGATGCAGGTGTCCACGCTGTCCCGCATCACCTCATATTCGATCTCTTTCCAACCCGCGAGTGATCGTTCGAGCAAAATCTGGTGGATAGGGCTGGCGTTTAGGCCCGATTCGACGATGTGTTCGAGCTCTTCCGGAGTGCGAGCGACCCCGCCACCAGTTCCGCCGAGGGTAAACGCTGGCCGAATGACCAGCGGAAGTGGAACATTTCTGGGAATTCCGCGCCTCTTCGAACGAGGTGGCAATCACGCTCTCGACCGCTGGCTCACCGATATCTTCGAGAGAGTTCTTGAAAAGTGCGCGGTCCTCGGCCATTTGAATCGTGCGGAGCGGTGTACCGAGTATCCTCACTCCGTATCATCGAGAATTCCCAAGCTCGGTGAACTGACCGCGAGGTTGAGGCCGTCTGTCCGCCGAGCGTCGGCAAGAGTCCATCCGGTCGCTCGCGCTTGATGACCCGGCGAAGCACTTCCGGGTGTAGCGGTTCGACGTAGACGGCGTCGGCAACGTCCTCGTCGGTCATGATCGTCGCGGGATTCGAATTACAGGACGGTGCGAATGCCCTCTTCGCGCAAGGCGCGACACGCCTGAGTACCGGCGTAGTCAAACTCCGCCGCCTGCCCGATGACGATCGGGCCGGATCCGATAACCAGAACGCTTTTGACCGGCCGATTTGTCACGCCCATAGTCCCGCCTTCTCAAATCGATTCGTGTTTTCGGTTACAAGTTCTAGAAACCGGTCGAACAAGTAACCATTGTCCCACGGGCCTGGTGATGCCTCGGGATGAAATTGAACTGAAATGACCGGCAGCGTTCGACTCGCCAACCCTTCGACCGAACCATCATTGAGATTCGTAAGCGCCACGTCCCACTCGCCGGTTTGTGGCAATGAGTCTTTCTCCACGAAAAAACCGTGATTTTGAGCTGTGATCGAGACGCGATCGGTTCGATGGTCGAGGACAGGATGATTGCCACCGCGATGCCCGAATTTCAATTTCGCGGTGTCAGCGCCTATCGCCCGCGCCAGCAATTGATGACCAAGGCAGATCCCGAAATAGGGCGTGCGCGAGTCAAGAAGCGACCGCACAACGTCGAGCCCTTCATCAAGATTGGCGGGATCTCCGGGTCCAGGTGAGACGATCACGCCGTCCGGCCGAAGCGCTTCGATATCAGTGAAAGGCGTCCCATACGGCACGACAGTGACATGGGCGCCGCGCTGGAGAAGTGATCGGATAATGTTTCTCTTCACACCACAATCGACCACGACAATTCGTGGACCGCCTTCGTCGCCGAATTGCTTGATTGAATCGTCGGCAACCTCTCCGACGACATCCTTGTCCCCCGGCAGGACAGCCCGCTTTGCGCGTTCCACGAGCTCTTCGTCAGAGGACTTGCCGGCGCCATGGATGAGTACCGCCCGCATATCGCCGACTGACCGGATGTGCCGCGTCAGGGCGCGCGTGTCGACACCTGAAATCGCCGGAATTCCATAACGCTTCAGATATTCATCGAGAGTACCAATTGAGCGCCAGTTGCTGGGATGACTGCAATTTTCGCGCACGATCAGTCCGGCGATCCATGGCTTCCGTGATTCGTCGTCGTCAACGTTGACTCCATAATTGCCAATGAGTGGATAGGTCATGCAAACGATTTGACCGCGGAACGAAGGATCAGTGCAGACCTGTTGGTAGCCCGTCATCGTGGTCGTGAAAACGACCTCGCCATCCGCCGACCCCGATGCGCCGAATGCATTGCCGCGGAAGACCCTGCCGTCAGCCAGGGCTACGGCCGCATCTGTCGGTGGCCGGTACCGTAATTGATTTGCCGCAGGCGACTGGAGCAGTGATATTCCAGCTCGGGAAAGATTTGGCTCAACCGTCAAATCGCACCTCGCCATTGACGAATGTCCGCACGATTCGCCCTCTTAATTCCATACCGATCAGCGGCGTATTAGCGCTCTTCGATTTCAGTTTTTCTGCTTCGACTCGCCACGCGGCGTTCGGGTCGAAGATCACTACGTCGCCGGGAAATCCAGGTGACAAGGCGCCGGTATTGGCCCGGAGGAAGTGGGCGGGAACAGTGCTCATCCGATAGATCAATTCGGAGAGCGAAATATGGCCCGCCCTCACGAGCGCCAGCATCACAGGCAGCGCGAACTCGAGACCGCTCAAACCGAATGCTGCGCCTTCGAAATCACTCCCCTGTTTCTCAGCCAGCGCGTGCGGAGCGTGGTCTGTTGCCACAATATCAAATGTACCGTCTTGGAGTGAAGTGAGCAGCGCCCGTGTGTCGGCGAGCGGTCGCAGTGGTGGATTGACCTTCGTGTCGGGATCACCAGTTTTCGCAGCGGTTCCCGCGGGTTCTTCGACATTCACCAGCGTCCGAGAACCAGCGACCCATTCATCGGTCATGACCAAATGATGAGGCATGACTTCGGCCGTGACGTGGATGCCTTCCGCTTTTGCCTGCCGTGCCATCCGCGCTCCACGGCCGGTGCTGACATGGCACAGATGCAGCCATCCACCTGTTAGGCCAGCGAGCAGGATGTCGCGAGCAATGATGATCTCTTCGGCTTCTGATGGTATTCCGCTAATCCCTAGGTCTCGAGAAACTGCCCCTTCATTCATTGCCCCGTGAGCCAACGCTTTGTCTTCGCAGTGCACCATGATAGGCAGGCCCAGTTCACGACTGGCCTCGAGCGCGCTCCTCATGATCGCACTGTCCCGAGTGGTGTCTCCATCGTCGGAGAACCCAATGGCGCCGGCTGATGCAAGCGCAGAGAAATCGACGGCATGTTCTCCCGCGCGATTCTTCGTGATCGCCGCAATTGGATGAACACGCACGACCGCCTCGCGGTCGATACGCGCCCGGAGATCATCCAGGACTTCAACTGAATCGAGCGTGGGCTTTGTATTGGGCATGCAGCAGATTGTCGTGAACCCGCCTGCCGCCGCGGCGGCAGTGCCAGTCGCGATCGTTTCTTTCGACTCGAATCCTGGCTCGCGAAGATGAACGTGGAGATCGATGAGTCCGGGCGCAACGATGAGACCGCTGGCGTCGATGATCGAAGCGCCGGGCGCACCGAGTTTTTTGCCGACACCTTCGATTTGCCCAGATCGGATTAGGACGTCTGAAATCGCGTCAATCCCGTTGACCGGGTCAACTACGTGCCCGTTCCTAATGAGCCAGGTTGAAGATGTCATGACAATTGCCATCCATCTTGGCAGGTAAAAAAAAGCCTCCAGGCCCGATTTGGACCTTGAGGCGCTGCTTGCGCAATTTGGTATGTAATTCGATCTAACCGCACCCTTTACCCCGCCAACTCCTGCCGGCCGCAAGAGTATAGGCCGGGCCGGAGCCGAGCGTCAAATCACGACTGTTTCCACCCATCAATTGGAATTATGGCCAGTCTTGTAGAATCGCGATGCTGTCCACTTCTTGGCACACCTTGGATTGTGGAGAGTTGCATGAGTAGCAGTCGCCAATCCCGTGTCGAGCAGATAATGACCGTGCTTGAAGGTCGCTACGGCCCCAAGCCGTGGCATCAGCACCGACCTCCAGTCGAGGAACTCGTGGCGACGATTCTGTCCCAACACACGTCCGATGCGAACTCCGAACGGGCATATACGGAATTGGTCGCTTGTTTTTCGACATGGGAAGAGGTGATCGAAGCACCGGCAGAATCCGTTGCCAGCGCAATCCGAAGCGGTGGATTGGCCGATCAGAAGGCGCCAAGAATTCAATCGGTTTTGCGAGAGGTATTCGCGGAAACCGGCGGCGACCTTTATTTTCTCGGCACTATGCCGGTGAAAGAAGCGAGAGACTGGCTCACTGCATTGCCAGGCGTCGGTTCAAAAACGGCGTCGTGTGTCTTGTTATTTTCGCTGGGAATGCCGGCAATGCCGGTCGACACGCATGTTCATCGGGTTGCCGGCAGGATCGGGATCATCAGACCAATCGACTCAGCAGAACGTGCTCAGGATCTCCTTGAATTTGAGGTTGGCGCGGACCGCGATCGGATATACGCTTTGCACATGGAACTCATCGCCCATGGCCGGGCGGTGTGCATCGCTCGCCGCCCTCGTTGTGGCGAGTGCCCGCTAACGAGGTGCTGTGATTACTTCGCCGACCTATCCAAGAACGCATGACCGGTTGCGACATCCGTCGCAAGGCGAGACGACGCTCTTTCTCGTTCGTCACGGTCAAACCGAAAGCAATGTGCGAAAACTGCTTCACGGTTCGACCGATGTCCCGCTTGATGCCCATGGGCTTTTGCAAGCTCAATTGATCGCCGACCGGCTCGCCCGAGAAGTCAATGTCGACGCCCTCGTCACAAGTCCGCTCGATCGTGCCCTGACCACCGCCCGGATCATCGGCGACCAAATCGGACTTGAGCCAAAGATTGAACCAGGTCTTTCCGAAATGGATTTCGGCGCCATGGAAGGCACCGCTATCGAATCGATCGCTGAGGAATATCCAGAGATAGCTCTCCGTCTCATTGATTTTGACGATTTCGACTTGACGTGGCCAAAGGGCGAATCGCGTCGCCAGTTTCACACGAGAGTATTTGCGACGTTTCAAACGCTCCTCGCCGAGTACGCATCTCACTCCATCGTCGTGGTCGCTCATGGCGGCGTCATCGGTTCGCTTATTGCGCAGGTTGAAGGAGAGTCACCGAACAATTGGCTCGCGTATCAAATAGCAAATTGCGGTCTCAGCCACCTGCACATTACTCGAGACCACACAGCGGTCCATTGCGTGAGCGATGTCGTTCATCTCAAGTTGCTTTCGGCAAACGAGGAGGGCTAATACGTGGAGCTCGTGGTTCTTGGTGGAAGTGCGGCAGGCGGAAACACGGGCGCGGGATGCGCTGGATATCTGCTTCGAACCAACCATACTTCGATTGTCCTCGATCTCGGCCCTGGAACGCTGCTCGAGCTTAGAAAGCACACTGACTATCGAAAACTCGACGCGGTCGTCATTTCGCACCTCCATATAGATCACATGCTTGATGTACTCGCATTGCGATACGCCTTGATGTACAACCCAATCAAGCCCGCCGGGCGTATCCCATTGTGGATGGCTCCGGGCGGCCGCGCGATGCTCGATCGAATAGCGACCGCACTACAGCTTCATCAAGACGAAGGCCATTTCTTCGAAGAGGCGCTTGACGTGCGTGACTTCGATCCGGAGCAGGAACTCTCAATTGGCGATATGACCATTAGGTTCGCGCCAACCGTGCACTACATTCCATGCTGGGCGTCGAGAATCTCGTTCGATGGTGAGGCTGAGGATTTAGTATACACGGCAGACATGGGACCAACCTCTAATCTGGCCTCCTTCGTGACTGGAGCCTCAGTGCTTGTTGCCGAATCGACGTTGCCGAGTCCCGCCAAATTACTGCCTGACCAGCGAGGCCACCAAACCGCGCGTGAGGCCGCCGAATTGGCGGCCGCAGCTGACGTCGATCTGCTTGTCTTGACACATGTTTGGGAGGAATATGGCCTCGACGCGTACGTTACCGACGCGCGGACCGCATTTGATGGATTAGTAGAACTCGCGAAGCCTGGACTCAAAGTAACCTGGCCACTCGTGGCAGAATAGTCGCGGGAAGTCGATGAACCGATTCATGCAACAAGTGAATGACCAGGAAGGTTCTCCGATTGGCGTCCGTGCCGGTCACTGGACCGATCATGCCGCCGAAACTGGTTGTACGGTCGTGCTCTTTGACCAGCCTACAATCACGGTAGCCGATGTGCGAGGTGGGGCGCCGGGCACTCGCGAAACAGATTTACTCGGTCCTGGCCGCCTGGTTCGCCGCGCCGATGCCATCCTCCTCACCGGCGGCAGTGCGTTCGGTTTGGCGGCAGCGGATGGCGTGATGAAGTATCTCGCCAGTCAAGACCGAGGCGTGTTCACAAGAACTGGATCGGTGCCGATCGTTCCGACTGCGGTAATTTACGACTTAGCTACCGGCGAACCTGTAGCACCTGACGCAGCCTCTGGACGTATCGCCTGCGAATCAGCTCAAACTTTGGACCTACTGCCACGCGGACGCCATGGCGCGGGCGTAGGTGCGTCTACAAGCAAGCTCTTCGGCATGGAGCAAAGTGTCCGTGGTGGAGTCGGGTTTGGATCAGTTGCGTGGGTGGGGGGAACGGTCACTGCGTTGTGCGTCGTGAACTCCTTCGGCGATGTGGTGCATTCGGGAACAGGTGAACCTGTGCTTGCCCGTCACTCAAACGGCGATCGCCGGCATGCTCTTCTCGCGCAACCTCCAACCGAAATCACCGCTGGTGAGTCGACGACCCTTGCGGTAGTTTTCGTCGATGCGCCGGTCGATCACTCGACATTGGTGGTCAGCTCAATTGCGGCGCATGATGCGATCGCCCATTCCGTGCGACCGTGTCACACGATATTCGACGGCGATATTGCCTTCGTTTCTGGGCTCCGCGAAGGAATCCCCAGTCCGACTGAAGCGCTTTCAATAGCGATGGCGACAGAGCTCGCCGTCGAGCAAGCCATACTGGACGCGGTTACCGCCTGATCCTAGGGTACGCTTATGGTTACGCCCCGTATCGCCTTATCGACACGTTCGGACCCGCTCATGTCAATCGGTGGTTGGCAGAGTGCGTGCGCAAGTGCAGGCATAGACAATCTCGATCTTGACGTGTCGAATCGCTTAAGGCATAGACTCATTGCCAGGAACCTCGGATTGACACTCTCGCATCCAGATTCGGTTCGAAGTATTTGGCTAGGAATGGATGTCAACCCGAAGATAGTTCCCGGTGACGCCAAACTCGTCATTCTTCCCGAGCAACTACTCCTCGACTCTCAGGGCGGGGATGAATCGCTCTTCAAGCAGCTAGAGCGTTACAAGCGTGAGCTGGACGATTCTGTTGATCTTGCCGTGGCATTAACACCCAGAAATCGCGAGGGGAGCCGAGCGCATCTCGGTCGCATCTCCAGTGTTCGACACATCGCCGAGGAATGGGACCTGGGAATCGCGCTTGATCTCACTAAGGATGTCGATTCGAATTGGGAAGCTGAGGCCGCTGTAATGCGACTCGGTGACCGCTTGCGCATCGTCCGATTCACGGCGCCGAATGGCGATGGAATGTTTCCATTCTACGGGCGACCGACAGACTTGATGACAAGTCGAGTCCTTTCGTGGCTTGCTGAGACCGGATTTGCGGGAACGCTCTCAATGAAGCTCGCTCTCCACTGGTGGAACTGGTCTGATCCGGCTGCGGCGGCGGTTGAAGCAGTACGTGTTGGAACAGCGCTACTTGCCAAGTTCGCGACACAACGAACTGAAGTACCGCATCCACGCCGGCGGGTCATCTGACCAACAATCAGTCTTATTAGAAGCGCTCGTACTAGCGACACTATTGCCCTGTTCCCTCACGTTTTTGACACGGCTGAGATCCATCCCGGTCAAGGTTGAGTGGATCCTGTCCTACGTGCTTGTAGCATGGAAGTTGGCCACCAATCGATCTGATTGGAGAATATTGGCGGCAATGTCGAATTAATGGCGCCGGGAACGACACCAAATAGACGTGCTTTAGTGGGGCCGCATCGACGGGCCGCCGAAGTTGGAAACATCGAAGTAATTCGCGTAGACGACAGGAGTTCTTTCATGGGTGAATTCGCGGGAACTAGATCGGATAAACCGTCATGGCCGCGAGGAATTTTTGCCATCACGCTGTTTACAGAGGATTTAGAAGCCACTAAGCGTTTCTATCGGGATGTTTTCGGGCTGCCCGTAGCGTTCGAAGATGCCAATTCGGCTGTATTCGACTTCGGAAACACGCTTATCAATTTGCTGAATGTGACGGAGGCAATGGAACTCATTGGTCCCGCAACCGTGGCGAGTCCGGACTCCGGTTCACGCCTGCAATTAACCATACAAGTTGAGGATGTTGATGCATTGTGTGCGGAGCTGGTAGCACGAGGCGTGAAGTTGATCAATGGACCGATGGACCGACCATGGGGCATTCGCACCGCATGCTTCGCTGATCCAGGCGGCCACATATGGGAAATTGCGAAATAGTTGCAACGTCAGTCAGTAATCGATTCCGACTCTCGACGAGGAGGAGGTAATGGTGCAATTAGCATTGGAAACTGAAACGAAGGTGCTGCTTACATTCTTGAACGCGCAGCGTGATCACGTTCTTGGCATCCTAGAAGGACTCGACGAAGAACCTCTTCGAACTCCGATTTTGCCTTCAGGCTGGTCTTGCCTCGGATTGGTCCAACACCTCGCTTTAGATGTCGAGCAATTCTGGTTCCGCGCCGTGGTCGCCGGCGAGCAGAGCATCATCAAGGGATTGGACGAAGCCCCCAACGCTTGGGAGGTCGGTTCGGATGTTCCGGTTCAGACCATTATTGACTTGTATCGGCGGGAGATAGGTCTCGCGAACGCAATCATCGCCGGCACTCCACTAGACACAGTACCCGCGTGGTGGCCGCCTGATCTCTTCGGAGATTGGAAGATCCACAGTCTCCGAGAAATCATCCTGCACGTTATGACCGAGACCTCGTGCCACGCTGGACATCTAGATACGGTGCGTGAGCTGATCGACGGAAAACTCTGGCTTGTTTTAACCGATTAAGGAGCAGTGTCGGCGCGTTTTCAAGACCATGCTAGCCCCGAGCGGCAAAGATGGCTCCGATCGGTTCAGATTCAAATAGACAATTGCCGAGCTTTCGCTCGGCAGTTGTCTAAGCATCGATTGAATGTCGAGAGCGGATTAGCGTTTCGTGTACTGAGGCGCCTTGCGGGCTCGCTTGAGTCCGACCTTTTTCCGCTCCTTCACGCGTGCATCTCGGGTTAAGAGGTGTTCGCGTTTGAGAACCGGTCGCAGCTCCTCGTCAGAGCGGACGAGCGCACGGGCAATGCCGTGGCGGACTGCACCGGCTTGACCAGAAATCCCGCCGCCGACGACCTTCACAACAGCGTCATAGCGTTCGAGCGTGCCAGTCAAGCGAAGCGGGAGTTGGACGTTTTGATGATGAATGGCTCGACCGCCGAAATACTCGGTGAACGGCTTGCCGTTTACGGTGATGACGCCAGAGCCCGGAATGAGCCGAACTCGCGCGACTGCAGACTTTCGGCGCCCTGTGCCGTAATGATATCGACCTTTTTCCACGATTACCCTCTTCTTTCAATCGCGCGCCCGCAGCCCCAACGGACCGCTGACTGGCGGCCGCTAGAGCGGCAATTCCTTCGGTTTCTGGCCATCATGCGGATGTGATGGGCCAACATAGACCTTAAGCTTCTTGAACTGCTGCTCACCAAGCACGTTGTGCGGAAGCATACCGCGTACGGCGCTCTCGATTAGCCGCTCAGGATGGGTGGCTCGCACGTCACGCAGCGAGACGGCTCGGAAACCGCCCGGATACTGCGAGTGCCTGTAATAGTGCTTTTGCGTTTCTTTCTTACCAGACACTCGAATCTTTTCTGCATTGACGACGATGACGAAATCGCCCATGTCCATGTGCGGCGCGAATGTGGGCTTGTTCTTACCCCGCAATGTCGCCGCAATCACGCTGGCTATCCGGCCGAGGGTTTTGCCCTCAGCGTCGACGACGTACCAGTCGTGCTTTGCGTCACCTTGCTTTGGTGAATATGTCCGTCGCTCCACGATGTTCCCCTTGCTCATCCAAGTTCAGCCGGCGACCACTGTGCCAGAATTCTACGCTCGCGGGCGGCCGCTCTGTTCCATATCCAATCCGCCAAAGGTTTAGGCCCTCCGGCGGCGCTGTGCCAGCCGCGCAACGCCGGTCGCGCACGGCAAGTAGTTCACTTAGCCAACTGCCGGGACGATTTCCTCGACCAATCTCGGCGAGCGCGCCAACAATGGTGCGCACCATCCGAGGCAAGTAACCATCGGCGACGATTCGATATTCCCACAATTGCCCGTGGCGGGCGGGCTCTGCCCACCAAGGATCAATCTTAAGAAACTCCGAAACATGAACCCGCCTGATCGTTCCCCTTGGCGCTTCTTGCCTCTCCGACCAAGGAACCCCTTGACCGTTCCCGGCAAACGCACCAAAGTCGTGCTCTCCGACCAGGAGGGACGCCGATTCGATGACTCGGTCGACGTCGATAAATCCGGTCGCCATCCAGACCTGTTGCCGAGCGAGTGGCTCTCGGTTCCCGATCCACAGCCTGTAGCGGTATTCCCGCCATTTGGCATCAAATCGAGCATGAAATCCCGCGTCCACCCGCTCGACCGAGACAATCGCGACATCCGCTGGCAGTTGCGCATTCAGCGCTCGTTCGATCGTCTCGTTCGCTAGATCTGGACGTCTGTCAGGAAGGCTGGCGACCTGTCCAGCCGCGTGCACACCCCTGTCAGTGCGTCCGGCGAGCGCAATCCGCGTCTCCTGATTGAGAAGTCGCGAGAGGGCCCGCTCGAGCTCCTCTTGAACAGTTCGTTGACCTGGTTGCACCTGCGAACCAATGAAGTTCGTGCCGTCATAAGAAACGACGAGCTTCAGGGCCGCCGCCTCAACCGGGCCAGCTATCGCGTCGTTACTCGACAAACTCGATCAGGGCCATCGGCGCAGCGTCACCATGCCGCTGTCCGAGCTTCGAAATCCGGGTATATCCACCAGGAGTCGAATCGAACCGCGGAGCAACAACTTCAAACAATTTCGCCGTTGCCAGTTCATGGTCGATCTTCGACATTATCAGACGCCGGTGAAAATCCGAATCCTGCCGAGCGATCGTCACGAGTTTCTCGACAACTGGGCGAAGTTCCTTCGCTTTGGCCTCGGTGGTTGTGATCCGCTCGTGAAGGATCATCGAGATCGCAAGCTGGCGCAGTAGCGCTTTACGCTGCGCGGGATTGCGCCCGAGTTTCCTTCCCGCCTTTTGGTGCCTCACGGCTATTCCTCCCCGTCCTCGCCCTCGGCGACGTCGCCGCGCAAGGAAGCAATAGCTTCGGCGACTTCCTGGTCGGCATCCTCCGCACCGTCACCAGCCATCGCCGATGCAAGTTCATCGTAGTAACTCGCGGCTCCGCGACCGAAGGCGGCCGCTTCACCTTCCGGCAAGTAGCCGAATTCGTTCAGCTTGTCCCGCAGCTCATTCAGCGAACGCGGTCCAAAGTTGCGGATCGACAACAGTTGGTCCGGATCCATTGTCAGAACTTGGCCGACCTTGTCGATCTGCCTGCTGCGCAGCGCGTTAAGCACGCGAGGCGACAAACCGAGCTCGGACAGCGCCTTGTTCTGAACTTCGTCGGAGATGAACGGACTCGCCGCAGCTCCGGGCTCGCCATCCTTGCGATTGAAGTCGGCGAAGACGCGAGCGTGGTCCATCAAGATCTGAGCAGACTGGGCAAGCGCGTCGTCCGCCTCAATCGTGCCGTCGGTCAAGACTTCGAGAATCAATCGATCGTAATCGTTTGACTGTCCATATCGCGTGTGCTCGACGACAAAATTGACTTTTTGAATCGGCGTAAAGATCGCGTCGATCGGAATTTCGCCGAGCGAGTAGGTCTCTTGGGACTCCGCGCCACGGTATCCGCGATCGCGGGCGATCCAGATGTCCATGTCAAGCACGGCGTCGGGACCGTCCAGCGTCGCAATGACTTGCTCAGGATTGATGAGATCGACCTCAGACGGCCACTGAATATCGTCTGCGGTCACTTCGCGCTCGCCTGCAGAATCGCCACGCACATAGAGATGGGCTCGTGCTTCTCCCTGCATGTCGATTACACGCTTGAGACGGATTCTCTTCAGATTCAGGACAATCTCGGTCACATCTTCGCGAACGCTTGGGATCGTCGAAAACTCGTGCCAAACGTTGTCGATTCGAATACGTGAAACGGCGACGCCTTCAAGCGACCGCAGTAAGATGCGGCGCAGGGCATTGCCCATCGTTGTGCCATAACCTGGCTGTAGTGGTTCGATCTTGTACCGGGCATAGTTGAGTCCGGACTCGACAGTTTCTATTTTGAAGTTTGGTCGCTCGATCAAGCGGACTCGCCTCCTCGGTGGGCGCCGATCTAACAGCATTGGCGCCATGACTCAACAAGGTCAGGCGCCAGGCTGCAACGTGCTTACCGGCTGTAATGCTCGACGATCAGGGCCTCGTTAAACGGGGGAACCTCGATTTGATCTCGAGTGGGTAGATTCAGAATTTTTCCGCTCAAGTTTGGAATATCAAGGCTGAGCCATTCCGGAGCGCGACGCGTCTCCAAAACCGCTCCAAAATCCTTGAAGTACTCGCGCTTGCGGCTCTCGGCGCGAACTCCGACAACATCAGCCGGGCGAACCAAGAACGAAGGAATGTTGGTCTTCCGACCATTGACGGTGAAGTGACCGTGTCGGACCAGTTGCCGCGCCTGCCTCCGCGACTCGGCAAATCCGAAGCGGTACACGACGTTGTCGAGCCGGCTCTCGAGAATCTGGAGCAGGTTGTCGCCGGTAACTCCGCCGCGTCGCTCAGCTTCAACGTAGTGCTTGTGGAACTGCGTTTCGAGCACGCCGTAATAGCGGCGGACCTTTTGCTTCTCGCGAAGCTGCAGTCCGAATTCCGAAGGACGTCGCGTGCGCCGCTGTCCGTGCATTCCCGGAGGGAAATTGCGGGCAGGCTGTCGCTGCGTGATCGGACACTTCGGTCCATCGCAGCGCGGTCCCTTTAGATAGAGCTTCATCCCTTCTCGCCGGCAAAGCCTGCAAACGGGACCCGTGTATCTTGCCATCTTGCTGATGAGCCTCGTTTCATTCCCCAGCGCCCGCAGCACTGGCCGCAAATCTATCGGCTGCGGGTCATCACACTGGGAAGATCACCGCAGTAAATATAAAAACTAGACGCGACGCCGCTTCGGTGGGCGGCAACCGTTATGTGGAATCGGTGTGGTATCGGTAATCGAAACGACCATCAAGCCACTGGATTGCAACGACCGGATCGCCATCTCGCGACCGGAACCCGGCCCCTTAACGAAAACGTCAACTTGGCGAAGACCGTGCTCCATTGCCCGGCGCGCGGCCTGCTCGGCCGTGACCTGAGCCGCATAGGGTGTGCTCTTGCGAGATCCCTTAAACCCATTCGCGCCCGCGCTCGACCATGCGATGACGTTTCCAGTTGGATCGGTCAGCGTCACGATCGTATTGTTGAACGTGGCCTGCACGTAGGCGCGTCCCCGAGGGATATTCTTCCTATCCCTACGGCGAACCCGCGTTTTGCCTTTGCCCTTTTCGGCCCCTGACGCCGTCGCTCTGTCATCCCGTCTTCTCCCGACACGCCATGCCAAAGCGCAATCTGACTCGGCAGTGGCCTATCCGCTCTTCTTACGTCCTGGTCTTCTTGCGAACGCCGATGGCCCGTTTCGGACCGCGCCGCGTTCGCGCGTTCGTCTGCGTGCGCTGACCGCGAACCGGCATGCCTCGGCGATGACGAAGTCCCCGGTAAGCGCCGATATCCATCAAACGCTTAATGTTCATCGAAACTTCGCGCCGAAGATCTCCTTCGACACGCATTTCCTTATCAATGACTTCGCGAAGGCGGTTGACTTCATCATCGGTCAGATCCCGCACACGCGTATCGGGGCTAATGCCCGTCCGCTCCAGCAGTTTCTGGCTGGTGTGCAGTCCGATACCATATATATAAGTCAGACCAACTTCGACCCGCTTTTCACGCGGCAAGATCAATTCCGGAAATTCTCGCCATGCTCGATTCCCTACTTCTTCCCTCGGCCGGGTGAACCAGCCTAGCCCTGACGCTGCTTGTGCTTCGGATTGGTGCAGATCACGCGAACGACGCCCTTGCGCCGAATGACCTTGCACTTCTCGCAGCGCCTCGTTACCGAAGCAGCTACCTTCATGTCCGATCCCTACTTTCCGCACTCCACGCTCAATCGTTATGACGATCAGGAGCGCGGCAAACTCTTATGCCAAAATGGCTGAAAATTGCGAAGTACGTTGCACACAGCGACAGCGCATGCCAGACGACATGCGCCAGAACGATCATTTTACCACTGTGGATAGGCGTTTAGTCAAGATTTCCGGTTCACCGTCCGTAACAACCAAAGTGTGTTCGAAGTGCGCGGAAAGTGATCCGTCTGCCGTGACGACAGTCCAGCCGTCTTCGAGCGTGCGTGTTTCATCGCCGCCGGTGTTCAGCATCGGTTCGATCGCGATCGTCATCCCGGGCCGCAAAACAACCCCGCGCTCGGGCGATCCGTGATTCGGGATATGTGGGTCTTCCCACATCTGACGCCCGATGCCATGCCCGCCATATTCCCGGACAAGACCGTATCCGCGTGAGGTCGCATATTCCTCTACTGCGTGACCGATCGCGCCAAGCCGATTGCCAGCTCGCGCTTGCGCGATCCCTTCGTAAAGCGAGGCTTCTGTCACCGCAAGCAAATCAGCCGCCTCTTTGGAGATCTGTCCGACTGGATAGGTCCATGCCGAATCGCCGTGATAACCGCCGACAATCGCTCCGACGTCGACTGAAATAATGTCGCCATCCTGAGCGAACGTTTGCCTGGAATGCCATGCACAATTTCGTCGTTGATTGAGGCGCAGATTCTGCCGGTGAATCCGTGATGACCATAGAAGTAGGAAACGGCGCCTTCAGCATCGATGATCTCGCGAGCGACGTCATCAAGCTCGCCGGTTGTGACCCCGGGCGCGATCATGTCCTGGATCCGTGCGTGGACTTATCGCCACGACAAGACCCGCCTTGCGCATCAGTTCGATTTCGCGTTCGTTCTTGATTGTTATTGCCACGGCAGTGCTTGCCTTTACGCCACGCTGCCGATGCGTTCGACCGCGCAGATGATGTCTGCCGTAACTTCGTCCATCGAGCGGTCACCATCGATTTCGTTTCAGCAGCCCACGCTTTCGTAATAGTCGAGAAGCGGAGCCGTTTGTTCGAAGTAGAGCGCCAACCGGCGCTTGATCGCTTCTGGTTGATCGTCCGCTCGTTGGATCAGCTCGTGGCCGCACCGGTCGCAGATCCCGTCGACTCTTCGGTGGATTGTGATCGAGATGATAGGTCGCGCCGCAGTTCGGACAGACCCGCCGGCCCGCGAGCCGGTCGATCAGGACGTCACGCGGGACCTAGATCTCGATGACCGGTCGAATCCGCTCGCCGCGTTCGCCAAGCACCGCGTCGAGCCCTTCGGCCTGTGCGCGCGTCCGCGGAAACCCGTCGAAGAGCGCGCCCATGAACTCCGTCGATCGTCGTCAATGTTCGTTCGAGGCGCTCCATCGACCATACTCAGGGTCAAATCGTCCGGGATCAACTCGCCGCGATCGTACGGTCCCTTGTACCGGTTGCCCGAGTTCGCTGTCCCGAAGCGATCGCCTCGCGAAACAGCTCGCCGGTCGACAAGCTTCGAACGAGACCAAGTCGTGGAGCCGATGCGAGTCGGCTTGCGTGCCTTTCCCGCGCCCTGCGGTCCCATGAGAATGACGTGCATCTCTGTGCTTTCAGCCGTCAGCCTCAGCCGTCAGGACATCAGTTTCGCCCAGTTGCCAGTCGTCAATCGACAGTCATGCTGACAGTACGGCTGAGAGCTGACGGCTGCTCGCTACCGGATAAAGCCTTCGTAGTTGCGCATCATCAGCTGCGCTTCGAGTTGGCGCATCGTGTCGATCGCGACGCCAACGACGATGAGCAGCGAGGTCGCGCTGATCAAGAGCGTCTGCACGCCGGTGATCTGCGAGGCGAAGAACGGCAGGACCGCGACGACGCCCAGGAAGAGCGCGCCGACCAGCGTGATGCGGGTCGAGCACGCGCTGCAGGTAGATCGCGGTGTTGCTGGCCAGGCCGGATGCCCGGGATGAACGCGCCCTGCTTCTGCAGGTTTTCGGGGATCTTCTGCTGCTGGAAGATGACCATCGTGTAGAAGTAGGTGAAGCCGACCACCATCAAGAAGTAGATCACGTGGTATTGCAGCGTGTTCGGACTGAAGAGCGGTGTCAGGTCCTCGCCGCAGCGTCTCGCACCCACGCGCGGCTGGAGCCGGTGAAGAAGTTGGCGATCATGCCCGGGAAGACCATGATGCTGACGGCGAAGATCAGCGGGATCATGCCGGCCGAGTTGACTTTCAGCGGGATGTGCGTCGTGTTGCCGCCGTACTGCGCGGTTGCCGCGCATCCGCTTGCGCGTGGTGGACCGGGATGCGCCGCTGCCCCTCGTTGATGAGCACGATCCCGACGACGGTGATCAGCGCCGAGCGCGATGAACATGACCGATGCCGATGACGTTTCGGACGAAGGAACCGCCGGACGCCAAGCTTGCCGACCGAGCTGGGCAGGCTGCGCGACGATGCCGCCGAAGATGATGATCGAGACGCCGTTGCCGATGCCGTTCTCGGTGATCAACTCGCCGATCCAGACCAGCAACATCGTTCCGGCGGTCATCGACGACAGGATGGCAACGGTGGGCAGGAACGTGTCGCTGGTTGAAGAGTCCGAAGTTCGCTGAGCAGCGGCTTGCCGCCGCCGACGTTGCTGCGGGAGAAGAGCAGGGCTGGCCGTAACCCTGAAGCAGCGCCAGCGGGACGGTCAGCCAGTGCGTGTACTGGTTGATCTTGTTGCGTCCCTGCTGGCCCTCCTTCGAGAGCTCGTTCAAGCGGGGAATGATCGGCGTCATCAACTGCATGATGATCGAGGCGGTGATGTACGGATAGACGCCGAGGGCGACGATCGAGAAGTGTCTTCAGGCCGCTGCCCGAGAACAGGTTGAGCATTCCGAGGAGCTGGTTGTTGTCAATGAAGTCGGCAAGGCCTGCCCGGTCGACGCCGGGCACCGGGATACTGGCGATGAAGCGGAAGATCACCAGCATCGCCAGGGTAAAGAGGATCTTGCGGCGTAAGTCGGGGATTGCGAAGGCGTTGATGACGGCCTCGAGCATGATGTAGCCTCCTTGCGCCCGGCGTCTAGCTGCCGTCACCTCTCGCGGCGCCGCGGACCGCCGACCTTGCCAAGCGCGCTTGCTTGAGCTCGCGGTTGAGCGGTAAGCTGGCGGTTGCGCGGGCGAGCCTCGATCCAACGGTCGGTTCGCTCGAGGGTCGTCACCTGCCGCCTGCCGCCTCAATCTGCTCTCGCGCCGAGCTGGAGAACGCGTGGGCCGTGGACAGTCGAGTGCGTTCGTCAGAGTTCGCCGTCGCCGAGAATCTTGACCGGGAATTCGAGACCACGAATGGCGCCGCGCTCATAGAGCGATTCGGGCGTCATCGAGCCTTCGATCTCGAGCTCGACGATGCGATCAAGATTGACGACTTCCCAGCGCGTCTTGTAGATGTTGGTAAAGCCGCGCTTGTAAGGCAGTCGCTTCTGGATCGGCAGCTGGCCGCCTTCGAATCCCGCTCGGACGCCTGGTCCTGAGCGCGACTTCTGGCCCTTGGTTCCGCGGCCCGCTGTCTTGCCGTGGCCGCTGCCTGTGCCGCGACCGACCCGCTTCTTCTTTTTCTTGCGCCCTCGCTCGGGCGCAGATCGTTCAGGTTGAGTGGCATGGTCGATCTCTACTCTTCTCTTTATTCGCAAATCCGGATACGCAAACGGCGAACAGATCTTGCGAACGACGGAATTCTAACCTTCAGACTCTTCGACGACGACCAAGTGGCTGACTTTGGTGATCATTCCGCGGATCGACGGCGTGTCTGCATGTTCCACAGTCTGGTGCAGTTTGTGCAGCCCGAAGCGAGCGCACGGTTGTTTCCTGGTCCTTCGGTCGGCCGATGGTGCTTCGCACCAACGTTACCTTGATTGTTCCAGGCGCCTTCGCCTTCTTCGCGGTCATTAACCATCACTCCTGCGCTGGCGGTTTTGGCCACCGCGTCCGCGCCGGTCAGGCCTCTGGTCGGTTTTCTCAGGCGTGCCGCCCTGAATCGGCCGTGGCGCCTGTGCCGCGACAACCGCGGTGCCCATTGCTCGCTTAATCGGACGGGCGCTTCGCCGTCGAATCGCGACTGCTTCCGGTGACTCCAACTGTTGCAGCGCCAGCATGGTCGCGCGGACCACATTCACCGGGTTATTGCTCCCGTGCGACTTGGTCAGAATGTCTTTAATTCCTGCAGCTTCAACAACCGCACGGACACCGCCGCCCGCGATGACGCCGGTACCGGGTGCGGCTGGCTTCAATAGTACGCGGGAAGCGCCAAAGCTCTCCTCGACCTCATGCGGGATCGTCGACCCTTCCAGCGGGACGGCGACCATTGCCTTCTTCGCTGCTTCGACGCCCTTTCGGATCGAATCGGGCACCTCTCCGGCCTTGCCGAGACCGACTCCGACGCGGCCCTTGCCATCGCCGACGACGATGATGCTGCCGAACGCGAAGCGGCGGCCGCCCTTGACGACCTTCGCCACGCGGTTGATTTGCACCACCCGCTCTTCAAACTCGCTCGCCTCACCATCGCCGCGGCGTCGTGGGCCTCGCTCTTCTCGATCCATGCGTTACTCCGTAACTGCGTCGCGCCCCGGCGCCAGCGCCCGGTGCCCGGTGATCGGCTAGAAATCCAGCCCGGCTTCTCGAGCGCCTTCGGCAACGGCACTTACCCGGCCGTGATAGAGAAATCCACCACGATCAAACACGACGGCATTGATACCCGCGGCTTTCGCTCGCTCTGCAATGACGGTCCGACCGCCTTGGCCCGCTCTGTCTTTGGCGCGCCCTCGCCAGCCGGCTCTTTACATCTTCATCAAGATCGCTTGCCGCGACCAGCGTGTGTCCTTCGATGTCGTCGATGATTTGCACATAAATGTGCGCCGACGACCGAAAGACATTCAGCCTCGGACGCTTCGCCGTACCGCTCACCTTCGCGCGAACGCGAACATGGCGCCGCTTCCGCGGACTGAGTGCCTTTCTATATTTAATACGCATGCCCTAGTGCTCCATTCGTACGGTACATTCGTCTTTTCGCCAACCACAAGCTTCGTTGAGTGATTCGCGATGGCGGCGAACCAACCGCTAACCGCCGACCTACTTCGCCTTACCGGTCTTGCCAGCTTTGCGGCGGACGTACTCGCCTTCATAGCGAATACCTTTGCCCTTGTAGGGCTCGGGTGGCCGCACCCGGCGGATCCGGGCGGCCTCTTCGCCAACCTGCTGTTTGTTCGAGCCACTTACGATGATCTTGTTTTGACCATCGAGCGCGAACATGACGCCTTCAACCGGCGTCATTCGCACTGGGTGCGAGTAGCCGACGTTTAGCACCAGCGTTTTGCCGTCGATCGCAGCACGGTAGCCGACACCTTGGATTTCAAGATTCTTCCTGAAGCCATCGGTGACACCGATCACCATGTTGCTCAGCAACGTACGGGTGAGACCATGGAGAGATCGATGCTGTCGCTCGTCATCCGGTCTCTCGACCGTGATCGTGCCGTTTTCCTGCGTCAGCGTGAGATCGCCGTGGAACTGCTGTGAGAGCTGTCCTTTCGGTCCCTTCACCTCGACGAAGTTTTGCTCACCGATCTGTACTTCAACCCCGGACGGGACCGAGATCGGTTTGCGTCCAATTCGAGACATGTTCCGTTCCTTCCGCCGGCGGCTCGAGTCTTCCCTAGAAGACTGTGCAGAGCACCTCGCCGCCAATGCCACGCCGCCGCGCTTCGTAGCCGGTCAGCACGCCCTGCGGCGTACTGACGATCGCGATTCCGAGGCCGCTTTTGACTCGAGGGATCGCATCTTTGCCCGCGTAGACACGCAGGCCAGGTTTGCTCACCCGGCTGAATTTCGCGGATCGAGTGCCGCTTATCGGCGCCATATCGAAGAGTGATGTTCAAAACGTCTTGCGGACGCTTTTCCACAACTTCGAAATCGGCAATATAGCCTTCTGACTTCAGAATCTTGGCGATGGCAACTAGAACCTTCGTTGACGGCATAGTGGTACTTGGTTTGCGGGCCATGCCCGCGTTCCGGATCCGCGTCAGCATATCGCTGATCGGATCGTTCACACTCATGCGTTACGTCTCCGTACTCTTGGAATCCGCTGGCCGATCGACGCTACCTGCTACCAGCTCGACTTCGTCACGCCGGGCAGGCTTGCCGTTCGAGGCGAGCTCGCGGAAGCAGATCCGGCACACGCCGAACTTCCGCATATACGCTCGGCTGCGGCCGCACAGCTTGCAGCGGTTGACCGCTCGAGTTTGAAACTTCGCCGGCTTTTGCGCCTTGACGATCCACGACTTCTTCGCCATTCGTTCTTCGATCTCCCTACGCTTCGGTTCTGGCGAAGGGCATGCCCAGCAGTGCGAGCAGCCGTCGTCCCTCTTCGTCAGTCTTCGCGGTGGTGACGATGCTCATCTCGAGACCGCGGGTCTTGTCGATCTTGTCGTAGTCGATCTCCGGGAAGACGATCTGCTCCCGAAGACCGAGCGTGTAATTGCCACGGCCGTCAAACGCGTTCGGCGAAACACCGCGGAAGTCGCGGATGCGCGGCAACGCGACCGCCATCAGCCGGTCGAGAAACTCGTACATCCGCGGTCCGCGCAGCGTGACCATCGCGCCGATCGGCATGCCGGCGCGCAACTTGAACGCGGCGATCGATTTCTTTGCGCGCGTAACCACCGGACTTCTGTCCGGTGATCGCGGTCAGATCGCCACCGCGGCGTCGATCGCTTTCGCGTTCTGGACCGCCTCACCCAAGACCGATGTTGACGACGATCTTCTCGAGCTTCGGGCACTTGCATCACGTTCTTGTAACCGAACTCCGTCATCATTGCTGGGACGACGTCGCTCTTGTATTGGTCTTGTAATCGTGCCATCTCGGCTAACTCCCTCTGCTCGTGCAGTTTGCCATCCGGGGTGTATCCCGCCTGGTCCGCCGTGAAAGCACTCAGGCCACCCGTCAATTAACGATTTCCAGTCCTAAGCGTTACTTAGTCCGCGTCCGGACGCGGAATCGTCTGCTCGCACTTTTTGCAATAGCGCTCGTTCTTGCCATCTGCCGCCAGTGCGGATGCCGACCCGCGTCGGCTGTCTGCAGTTCGGGCAGACCAGCATCACTTTGGACGAGTGTAGAGAGGCGCCTCGACCTCGACCCGTCCCGCCTGCCGCGCGCGCCCGCGCCTAATGTGCTTGATGACGATATTGACGCCCTCGACCATCACGCGGTCTTCTTTGATCAGGTTCAACGCGCACCTTGCCGCGCTGGCCCTTGTTCTTTCCCGCGATGACGACGACCTCGTCGCCGCTTCGAATCTTTCGCATGGCGTCGTACGATTCCCTCTCTCGCCCGCGCTGCCGCCTGGCTAAAGCACTTCCGGCGCGAGCGAGACGATCCGCATGAATTGCTCTCGCGCAACTCGCGGCCGACCGGGCCAAAGATGCGTGTGCCGCGCGGGTTGCCCTGCGGGTTGATCAGGACGGCCGCGTTGTCGTCGAACTTGATGTGGCTGCCGTCCGGCCGCCCATACTCCTGCGCCGTGCGGACGATCACCGCGCGCACGACCTCGCCCTTCTTTGACGCCCGCGTTCGGCTGCGCTTGCTTCACGGCGGCGATGATGATGTCGCCGACCCCGCCGTACTTGCTTGGACGAACCGCCAAGCACGCGGATGCACATGATCTCCCGCGCGCCGCTGTTGTCCGCGACCTTCAGCCGCGTCTGTACCTGAATCACTGCCTTACCCTCGCTAGTCGCTAGTCGGAGTCGGGAGACAGCAGGACTATCCGACTCCGTCTACGACTGCCGACTCGCTAGACCTGCACCGCGCGTTCGATGATCTCGCGAACAATCCACCGCTTGTTCTTCGACAGTGGCCGCGTCTCCTCGATCCGGACGAGATCGCCCGGCTTGCATTCGTTGCGCTCGTCGTGCGCCATGAACTTGCTCGTCCGCGTGATCCGCTTGTGGTACAGGCGGGTGGCGTCGCACATAGTCGACGGCGACGACGACCGTCTTGTCCATCTTGTCGCTGACGACTCGGCCGACCTTCTGCGTTCGGGGCGATTGACTCTCTCGAACCGACCGCTGCGCCGGTGCCGCCTGTGCGTCTGTTGGTCACCTTTGCGTCTGCCATGTCTGTCTACTCCTCGACTCGCTACCGGCTCTCGGCTCGAGCAGTCGCTTCGCAGGGCCGCAGCGTCCATCTCGCGCTCGGTGCGGATCGTGTGAATGCGCGCGATATCCTTGCGAATCTGGCCGAATGCGCGCTGTCGCAGTCAACTGCCCGACCGCCTCCTGAAAGCGAAGGTTTCTCCACTCGTCGTGGAGATCGGTCAAGTTGTTCGTCGATTTGCGCATTCGGTCATCGCGCGAATCTCGGCCGGCTTCATGCCGCATCCTCCTCGCCCGGCTGCGGCGCCCGGCGTCATCTTGGCGAATCACACTTGACACTTCATCGGCATCTTCATCGCCGCGCGACTGCAGTGCCTCAACCGCGCGATCCTGCGGCACGCCGGCGACCTCGAACATGATCCGGCCCAGGCTTGACAACGGCGACCCAAAATTCCGGGTTGCCCTTGCCGGAGCCCATCCGGGTCTCGGCCGGTTTCTGCGTCACCGGTTTGTCCGGGAAGATTCGAATCCAGACCTTACCACCGCGCTTCAGATAGTTCGTGATGGCGCGGCGCGCGGCCTCGATCTGACGGCTGGAAATCCAGGCCGGTTCGAGCGCCTGCATCCCGAACTCGCCAAAGGCGATCGTCGCGCCGCGCTGCGCTTTGCCGGTCATGCGGCCCCGCATCATCTTGCGATACTTTGTCCGCTTCGGCATCAACATGCGTTGCGTCTGCGTCCTCGTCCCCTCTCACCGGTTGTCTACTCTGAACTCCTGCGCCTAGCTCCGCCTCGACACCGTGCCGCCAGGTCGGCGGTCAGCGACTCGCTGCGGTGACCTGCGCCGCTCCGGAATCACATCGCCCTGATAAACCCAGACCTTGACGCCGATGCGGCCATAGGTCGTGTGGGCATGAACGACGCCGAAGTCGATGTCGGCGCGGAGCGTGTGCAGCGGCACCCGGCCGTCCATCTCCGTCGACCGACCGGCTCATCTCTGCGCCACCGAGGCGACCGGAGAGTCGAATCTTGACGCCCTTGGCGCCACGGCGCATCGCCTGTCTGCACCGCGTGCTTCATCGCCCGCCGATAGGAAACACGGCGCGCGATCTGCTCGGCGATGCTCTCGCCGATCGAGCCGAGCATCGACCTCAGGCACCTTGATCTCTTCGATCTTCAGGTGAACCTTCTTGCCAATGCTCTTCTCGAGCATCTGGCGGATGCCGCTCGACGTTCGCGCCTTGCTTGCCGATGACGATGCCTGGCTTCGAGGTGTGGAGCGTGACATCGACCTTGTTGGCCGAACGCTCGAGCTCGATCCGCGAGATACCCGGCGCGAGTCAGCTCCTTCATGATCAGCTGGCGGATGCTGATGATCCTCATGCAGTTGATCGGTGTAGTTGCGCTCGGCGAACCACTTGGACTCCCAGTCGCTGACGATGCCCAGCCGGAAGCCGACCGGATTGACTTTACGACCCATTTACTGGCCTCCTCTGTCTTCGGCGATCACCGTGATGCTGACATGATCGCCGCGTTGATGCTGGCCGACTCGGCCGCGCGCTCGCGCTGGAATCGTTTCATCGTCGGGCCATCGTCGGCCCAGATTCCTTGATCCAGAGATCCTCGGGATCGAGGTCGTAATTGTTCTCGGCATTCGCGGCGACCGACTTCATCAGTCGTTCGACGTCGGCCGCCGTCTTGTTCGGCATGAACTCAGATCGCCTGCGCGTCAAGCACTCGCTTACCACGGCACGAGATCGACCACCAGTCGCGCTTTGCGCGGTGAGACCCGAACCCGGCCGAGGCTCGCCTTAACTTCCATCGATCCTCGTCACTCCCTTGCCGGCCGCGCCTAGCGCCGGCGAACTTGCCGATCGGCGTCTTTGCCATGACCGCGGAACGTCCGCGTCGGCGCGAACTCGCCAAGCTCGATGACCGACCATCTGCTCGGTGACGAAGATCGGCACATGCTGTCCGGCCGTTGTGGATCGCGATCGTGTGCCCGACCATGTCCGGGAAGACGGTGCAGGCCCGCGCCCAGGTGCGGATCACGCGGCGCTCGTTCGCCCGGTTCAGATGCATCGACTCTTCTCCGAACTTCGGGTCGATGAACGGTCCCTTTTCGAGATCTTCGCCACGGTTCCCTCCGCGCGTCGTCAGTTGCCAGCCGTCAGCTTCGTTGTCGATGATCCGCCCAAGATCGTGCTAATGGCTGATCAGTCCTGACGGCTTCGCTGACGGCTACGTTATCGTCTCCGCCGCGACCAGCAGGTCGCCGGCGAACAATCATCGAGTCGGTGCGCTTGTTGTTGCGTGTGCGCTGGAACGCTGGCTTGCCCCACTTCGTCTTGGGCTGGCCGCCGATCGGCGCTTTGCCCTCACCACCGCCATGCGGATGGTCGCGCGGGTTCATCACCGAACCGCGAACCGTCGGACGCCTGCCCATGTGGCGGGAACGGCCGGCCTTGCCGATCACGATATTCTCGTGGTCGACGTTGCCGACCTGTCCGAGCGTCGCCATGCAGTCGAGGTGAACTCGACGCACTTCGCCCGACGGCATGCGAACCTGCGCGTAGTCGTCCGGCTTTCGCCATCAACTGCGCCGATGTGCCGGCCGAGCGAACGAGTTGACCGCCACCACCCGCGCCGTAGCTCGACGTTGTGGATCTGCGTACCGATCGGGATGTTCCGCAAGCGGCAGCGCGTTGCCGACCCGGATCGGCGATCCGGACCCGGCAGACGACCGTGTCGCCGACCTTCAAACCGACCGGCGCGATCATGTACCGCTTCTCGCCGTCGACGTAGAAGAGCAGCGCGATGCGGGCTGACCGGTTCGGGTCGTACTCGATCGCCGCGACCTTGGCCGGCATGCCGGTCTTGTTCCGCTTGAAGTCGACAATCCGGTAGTAGCGCTTGTTCCGCCGCCGCGGTGGCGAGTCGTGATGCGGCCGATGTTGTTGCGACCGGACATGCTTCTTCAGCGGCTCGATCAGACTCTTCTCGGGTTTCTTCTTCGTGATCTCCTCGAACGTGCTGACGCTCATCGAGCGCCGGCCCGGCGAGGTAGGTTTGTACTTGCGAATCGGCCATTCCGCTCCTCCTCTTCCGTCGCTCGCCTAGACCTGCTCGAAGAGGTCGATGCGATCGCCAGGCGCCAATGTCACGATCGCCTTCTTCCAGCCCGGTTCGTGACCGATGATCCGGCCACCGCGACGGGACGCCGTACGCGACTTCGCCTTCGGCTTCACGTTCAGCGTGTTGACCGCCTTGACCTTGACATTGAAGGTCTTCTCGACCGCCTCCGGATCTGAATCTTGTTCGCCTCGGGCGCGACCTCGAAGGAGTATTGCCCGATCTCCATCAGACCGTGTTCTTCTCGGTAATCAGCGGACGCCGGATGACGTCCTCGAATCGCAGTTCAGCCAGCTCACGCCTCCTCCGCCGGCGCGGCGACGCCGCAGCCGGGCAAGCTTCCAGGAACTCGGCTCTCGCTTGTCGGCCGGCAGCGCCCAGAGCCCTTCGATCACGTCGATCGCTTCGCGCGTCATCAGGACCCGGTCGTACTTGAGAAGATCGCGAACATTGAGATTCGCGGCCAGAATCGTCCAGACGTTCTCAAGGTTACCCGCGGCCCGCTCGATCGTCTCCACTCTTCTCCGGCATCACGATCAGGAGCGAGCGGAGCTCGGGAACTTCTCGACGATAGCCCTTCATCACTTGGTTCGCGGCTCGATCTCGGCCAGCCCCTCGAACGACGGTCACCCGATCGTCCCGCAACTTGCGCTGAGAGCGCCGACCGAATCGCCAGCCGGCGCATCGTCTTTGGCATCTTCTGGGTGTACTTCCGCGGATGCGGACCCCAGACGACACCGCCGCCGGTCCACTGCGGCGAACGCGTCGAACCCTGGCGTGCCCGCCCGGTACCCTTTTGCCGCCACGGTTTGCGACCACCGCCGCTCACCTCGCCGCGTGTCTTGGTGTCATGGGTTCCAGGCCGAGCATTCGCCTGCTGCATGAGCAGGTATTGGTGCATCACCGAGATATGCGGCTCGATCCCCCAGACCGTCTCGTCGAGCTCGGCCTGCCCGACCACCTCGCCCGCCGTGTTGTGCACGTCAACTTGCATCGTCGTTCTCCGTAGGTCCTTAGCGCGATCGCTCGCCGATAGTCTTTCCGAATCCGACGGTTTCTCTTCGCACTGCCTATCGCGATCGTCGGCTATCGGCTCGTTTGCCCCTTCACGGCGCGGCGGATCAGCACGAGCGACTTGATGTGGCCAGGAACCGAGCCCTCGAATCGAGGAGGAGATTCCGCTCCGTATCCACGCGCATCACCTTCAGGTTCTGCACCGTGACCCGCTCGTGTCCCATGTGACCCGCCATCCGCATGACCCTTAAGCACGCGGCCTGGCGTGGCGCTGGCGCCGATCGAACCCGGAGCGCGATGGCGGTCGGATTGACCGTGCGTCTTCGGGCCGCCGTGGAATCCATGGCGCTTGACGACCGCCCTGGAAACCGCGGCCCTTCGACGTGCCGGTCACATCGACCATTTCGCCGACCGCGAACGTATCAGCTTTGAAGACCTGCCCGACCTCGAAGTCGGCGACGTTGTCCGCCTTGACCTCGCGCAAGGTCGCCGAGGTTCATCGAACCGCTGGCTTGCCGATGGCCGCGTTCAGGCTTGTTGAGGCGTTTGTCGAGTCCGAATCCGAGTTGAACCGCCTCGTAGCCGTCCTTATCCTTTGTCTCGAATCTGCGTGACCACGTTTGGCCCGCACTCGATGACCGTGACCGGGTGGACCAACCCCGTGTCATCGAAGATCTGCGTCATCCCCAACTTTCGCCCAACCATCCCCTGAATCATTGGCTCTCCCCTGTTTCGCCAGGAAGCGACGTCAGCTCATTGGCCGCCGCCGCATTCAGAGCGTGACGAATAGTTACTTACCGGCAAGGTCAATTCTTTGACCTTCCGGTCACTGCTACAAGCTTGATCTCAATGTCCACGCCGGCCGGCAGATTCAGGCGCATGAGCGCCCGGATCGTATTGCCGCTGGGCTCGAGAACATCGATCAACCGCTTGTGCGTCCGGATCTCGAATTGCTCCTGCGAGTCCTTGTCGATGAATGGCGACCGGATGACGCGAGAACTTCTCGATCCGCGTTGGCAAGGGCACTGGGCCCGCGACCTTCGCGCCGGTTGACTCCGCCGTCTCGACAATCTTCCCCGCCGACTGGTCGAGGATCTGGTGATCGTACGCCTTCAGGCGGATCCGAATCTTCTGGCTAGGTTTGCGTGCGACCATTACCTTCGCTCCTCTGCGTTCCTGCTACCTGCGGCGCTCGTGAGAAAACTATTCCGTAATGCTGGTGACGACGCCGGCGCCGACGGTGCGGCCGCCTTCGCGAATGGCAAAGCGCAACCCCTCTTCGATCGCCACCGGCGTGATGCAATTCCACGCCCATCTGGATGTTGTCCCCCGGCATCACCATCTCCACCCCATCCGGCAGGGCAATGAGCCCGGTCACATCCGTGGTCCGGATGTAGAACTGGGGCCGATACCCGGGGAAGAACGGGGTGTGGCGACCCCCTTCTTCTTTACTCAGGACATAGACCTCGGCTTGGAACTTGGTGTGCGGATTGACCGCGCCGGGTTGACTCAGCACCTGCCCCCGTTCGACCTCGTCGCGCTCCACCCCGCGCAACAGACACCCCACGTTATCCCCCGCTTCTCCCTCATCGAGCGTCTTCTGGAACATCTCGACTCCGGTGACCACGACTTTACGCCGTTGCCCCATGCCCGACGATCTCGATCTCATCCCCGGTCTTGACCCGGCCCCGTTCGACCCGCCCGGTCACCACCGTGCCCCGCCCTTTGATCCCAAACACATCTTCGATCGGCATCAGGAAGGGTTGATCGACCGCCCGCTACCGGAGTCGGCACGTAGTCGTCCACCGCCCGCATCAGTTCCCAGATGCAGGCGTACTCCGGGGCCGCCGGGTCGGTGGAACTGCTCTGTAAGGCGCCGAGGGCACTCCCCCGGATGACCGGGATCTCCTCCCCCGGAAAGCCGTAGGTGGAGAGCAGTTCGCGCACTTCCAGTTCGACCAGTTCCAGCAGTTCTTCGTCGTCCATCATGTCGACTTTGTTCAAGAAGACCACCATGCTCGGCACTTCGACTTGGCGCGCCAGCAGAATGTGCTCCCGCGTCTGCGGCATCGGCCCATCCGGGGCACTCACCACCAGGATCGCCCCGTCCATCTGCGCCGCCCCGGTGATCATGTTCTTGATGTAGTCGGCATGGCCCGGACAGTCCACATGGGCGTAGTGCCGTTTCTCGGTCTGGTACTCGACATGGGCGATCGCAATCGTGATCCCCCGCTCCCGCTCTTCCGGCGCATTGTCGATGCTGGCAAAATCGCGGAAGTTGGCTTCCCCACGTAAGGCCAAGGTCTTGGTGATCGCCGCCGTGAGCGTGGTCTTGCCATGATCGACGTGCCCGATCGTCCCCACATTCACATGCGGCTTCGTCCGCTCAAATCTCTGCTTCCCCACCGGTTTCGGTCCTTTCGACGCTATCGTTCCGCTTGCGCGGTTACCTATCAGTTACTTTGGCGGCCGTACTCATGAGTGGGGCCGCCTGCTCTATTCCAAATATCCTAGTCGCGACGAGCCTTCGCCAACATTTCTTCCGCAAGGTTGTTCGGCAACGGCGCATAGTGATCAAATTGCATCGAATAGGTCGCGCGACCTTGTGTATTCGAGCGCAGATCGGTCGCATAACCAAACATCTAGGCTAACGGAACCGTCGAGCGCACAACCTGCGCGCCCGCGCGCTGCTCCATACCTTGTATATGGCCGCGCCGAGAATTCAGGTCGCCAATCACGTCGCCCATGAACTCGTCCGGTGTCACGACTTCAACCGCCATGATCGGTTCGAGAATGACCGAGCGTCCACGCTTAATTGCCTCCTTCAACGCGAGGGAACCAGCGATCTTGAACGCCATTTCGGACGAGTCGACTTCGTGGTACGAACCGTCGATCAACGTCGCCTTCAAGTCGACGACCGGATAGCCAGCCAGTCCGCCGGTCTCCATCGCCTCGCGAATACCGGCGTCGACGGCCGCGATGTACTCTCGAGGCATCGAGCCGCCGACGATCTTGTCAACGAACTCGTATCCGACGCCGCGCTCTGCGGCGTGAACTCGACGACGGCGTGACCATACTGACCCTTACCGCCTGACTGCCGGACGTGACGGCCCTCAGCCTGACTGGAACCGTGATCGTCTCTTTGTAGGCAACCTGCGGCCGGCCAACGTTCGCATCGACGCGGAATTCTCGCATCATGCGATCGACGATGACTTCGAGGTGAAGCTCGCCCATTCCGTCGATCAGCGTCTGACCAGTTTCCTCGTTCGAGCGAACGCGGAAGGTCGGATCTTCTTCCGCGAGGCGGGCCAATGCAGCGCCCATCTTGTCCTGGTCGACGCTCGTTTTCGGTTCGATCGCGACGGAGATGACCGGTTCCGGGAAGTTCGATCGATTCGAGCACGATCGGGTTGGCTGGATCGCAGAGCGTGTCGCCGGTGAAGGTCGATTTTCAGCCCGATGATGGCGCAGATATCGCCGGCGCTAACCGCGGCTGACGTCTTCTCGGTGATTCGCGTGCATCTTGAGCACGCGCCCGATCCGCTCCCGTTCGCCCTTCGTCGAGTTCAGCGCGTAGCTTCCAGACTCAAGCGTTCCGGAGTAGACCCGGATATATGCAAGCTTGCCAACGTGCGGGTCTGCCTGAATCTTGAATACCAGACCTGAGAACGGCTGACCGGGCTCGACGCTGCGAGTCTCTTCCTCACCGCTTCGCGGATTGACGCCAGTAACCGGCGTCAACATCGCCGGTGAAGGCAGGTAATAAATGATCGCGTCGAGCATGAGTTGCACGCCCTTGTTTTTAAGGGCGCTGCCGCAGAGAACCGGCACAAGCGATCCACCCAACGTTGCCGCGCGAAGTCCCGATCGCGAACTCGTCCGGCGTGATCACGTCGTCTTCGAGATAGCGCATCATCAACTCTTCATCGGACTCAGCGATCAGTTCGACGATGATGATGTCGTGCTTCTTTGACCGCGTCGACCATGTCGGCTGGAACGTCAGTGCGCTCAATGTTCTGGCCGAGATCGTCGTGATAGATGTACGCGCACTCGTCGATAAGATCGACAACTCCCTTGAAGTTCGACTCGGCGCCAATCGGCAGTTGAACTGGAGCGGGCTTCGCTTTGAGCCGGTCGACAATCATTTCGATCGTGCGCTCGAACGACGCACCAGTTCGGTCCATCTTGTTGACGAAGCAGAACCGGGGAACGCTGTATTTGTCGGCCTGCCGCCACACGGTTTCGGACTGCGGCTCAACGCCGGCGACGGCATCGAAGACGACGACGCCACCGTCGAGCACGCGAAGCGATCGCTCGACCTCAACCGTGAAGTCAACGTGTCCAGGCGTGTCGATGATATTGATCGGTGATCGTTCCACAAGCAGGTCGTAGCCGCCGAGGTAATGGTGATGCCTCGCTCGCGCTCCTGCTCCATCCAGTCCATCGTCGCGGCGCCTTCATGCACCTCGCCGATGCGGTGAACACGACCGGTATAAAAGAGGATGCGCTCAGTGGTCGTCGTTTTGCCCGCATCAATATGGGCGATGATGCCGATATTGCGCGTACGCTCGAGCGCCGTTTGCGCCTCCTTCACATCTGTTTGGTCGCCGTTCCGGTACTCATCTGAACGTCGGTTCCCCTTATGGTGCTCTGCTGTCCCACGACAGCCTAAAACGTGATTGCTTGCTAGAACGTAGGCTGCCATCGAGCGCTCTCAGCGCCCGCATTCGACAACGGCTTAGAAACGATAGTGCGCGAATGCGCGGTTCGCCTCCGCCATCCGATGCGTGTCTTCTCGGCGCTTGATCGTGGCGCCTGTGCCATTGAATGCGTCGAGGAGCTCATTGGCGAGCTTCTCTTCCATCGACTTTCCGGCTCGGCTTTTTGCCGAGGTCAATAGCCAGCGAATCGCCAATGATTGGCGGCGCGGGCCTTCGATCTGAACCGGAACCTGGTATGTCGCACCACCAACGCGGCGCGGTTTAACTTCGAGCACTGGCGTTGCGTTGTACACCGCTTGCTCAAACACTTCGACCGGATTGCGACCGGTGCGCGCCTCAATGATCTCAAGTGCGTCGTACATGATCCGTTCAGCGACGCCTTTTTTGCCGCGTTGCATGATCTTGTTAATGAAGCGGCTAACAAGCTCGCTGTTGTACTTCGGATCTGGCGCCGGCACCCGGCGAATGATTTTTGCTCGTCGTGGCATCGGTTCTTTCGCCTCCGTAACGATTCCGCTTGAAACTGATCCGTTTCGTCATATTTCTGGCCCGATTGGCCCGAGTCCTACACACACGAAAAAGCGGTCAACGCCCTTGGAGACGTCGGGCCGCTCTTCGTCGTGCTAACTCAGTTCCGCCGGGGCGGTTAGCTTCCTCGGCTCATGCCGGCGACTTCACGCCGGCCAGCGCTATCGCGCTGGAGCTTTCGGTGCTTTGGTTCCGTACTTCGACCGCGCATTTTTGCGGTTTTCTACGCCGCGGGCATCGAGGGTTCCCCGGACAATGTGGTAGCGAACGCCAGGGAGATCCTTCACCCTGCCGCCACGGACCAGCACCACCGAGTGCTCCTGCAAATTGTGCCCTTCACCCGGAATATACGCCGTGACTTCCATATGATTGGAAAGACGCACGCGGGCGATTTTGCGCAGTGCCGAATTGGGCTTCTTCGGCGTCATCGTTTTGACCTGGGTACAGACTCCGCGCTTTTGCGGCGCACTGCCACTCTTGCGAAGCTGTCCCGCATACCGGCCCAGGGCATTATTCGTAAAGCCCAGCGCTGGCGCTTTGGTCTTCTTCTTGACGCTCTTACGGCCCTTGCGAACCAACTGATTAATTGTCGGCACGACTAACTCCTAGCCAGACAGGGGGCTTCTCCAAACCGTGCTCTGCACCCCATAACTACAGGACGCAGCTGCGGCGCCTCCCGCCTTGTAAGGTTATTGCTATCGGGATTTCCGGCAGACAACACCTCACCCCAGTGGCCCCTTTCGGAAGCCACAAGGGCGGATTCTACGATTTTCCGGTCGTTCCGTCAAGGTAAATCACGTAAATTTCTTTGGTCTTTCACCGAATTTCAGACGAATCCATTCGCAGAGAGTTCTTTCGACGCTGCACTGGTCAAAAAGTCGGCACGAAGACGCTCCTGGCTGGCTCGTCCGAGCGCAACCAGGGGCGTCGTTCGACGAATGACTATTCTTCGGAGTTGCCGCTCCAGGCGGCGCCGTCGCCAGGAATCTCTTCGCTGAAGCCGTCGCCGTCGCCATCAAAGTTCCGCGAAGGAACCAGACCGGCGGCCATCAGCTCGGCGAAGTCTTCCTCGGAGGCCGGTTCGGCCTCTTCCGTCGCAACTCCGACACCGCTGTCCGCGGCCATCGCTTCGAGGTTTGCTTCATCCAGCGCGCTCATAATCGGAGCGCCCGGCACGACACCATAACCGGAGCCGGCTGGGATCAGCTTACCGATGATCACGTTCTCCTTCAGACCGCGGAGGTGATCAACCTTTCCGTTGATCGCCGCTTCGGTTAGGACTCTCGTCGTCTCCTGGAAGGAGGCCGCCGATAGGAAGGAGTCGGTTTCGAGCGATGCCTTGGTGATTCCGAGTAGGACTGGCATGGCCGTCGCCGGCTCGCCTCCCTGCGCGAGAATCTCCTCATTGATCTGGTTGAAGTCGAAGCGGTCGATCCGCTCGTCCTGGAGATAATCGGTATCTCCTGGGTAGACAATGCTGACTTTTCGGAGCATCTGGCGGCAAATCACTTCAATGTGCTTGTCGTTGGTGTTCACGCCTTGTGAGCGATAGACCTTCTGCACCTCATCGATGATGTACCGCTGGACCGCGTCCCGCCCGAGTGTCAACAGAATCTGCTGTGGATCCTTGGCCCCATCAGTCAGTTGCTGACCGAGGGTGACGTGCTCGCCGTCTTCGACAACACCTGATAGGTGACCGGAACCTGGTGCTCCTCACGCTCTTCGCGCTCATTCCGCACATAGATCGTCCGGTCGTCGAGGAAGAAGTTGCCGTCGATATCGGAATACTTCTTCTCTTCGTTCGGGCCAACTGCAATGACGGTCTTGTCCTTGACGACGAGGTCGCCATTGGCCAGCGCCGGCGTCCAACCTTTCTCCAGGATGAACGTTCGCGAGTCGATTTCCGTGCTTGTGATCGCCAAGATTCGTCCGGTGTCCGTGTGATCGACCGAGACGATACCTTCCTTAAGCGCCAGAACCGCTGAGCCCTTCGGCACCCGAGCCTCAAACAACTCTTCAACTCGGGGGAGACCGGTCGTGATGTCTGCCCGGCCACGCCACCCGTGTGGAATGTGCGCATGGTCAATTGCGTACCCGGCTCGCCGATCGATTGAGCGGCGATGATGCCAACAGCCTCGCCTTGATCGACAAGTTTCCACTCGCCAGATTGCGGCCGTAGCAATTGGCGCAAACACCGTGCGTCGCCTCGCACGCCATCACGCTGCGGACGTGGACCTTGTCAATGTCTGGCATCGATCACTTCGCCGACAATGTCGCGCATCCGCCGTCTTCCAGTTCGATTCGGTCCGAAAGTTCCTCGCCGCGATCGACGATCAATTCACCTGTCTCCGGGTGATGAATCGCCGAGGCGACGACGCGGCCTGTGATCCTGGCTCGGAAGTCTTCTTGCGAAATCGGCTTGCCTTCGCCGTCGAGACGATCGGCCCACGCGCCCTGCTCAGTGCCACAGTCGTCGATCGTGATGATCACGTCCTGCGCAACGTCAACGAGGCGGCGGGTTAGATAGCCGGAGTCGGCCGTCCGCAATGCGGTGTCGGCCAGACCCTTCCGCGCGCCGTGCGTCGAAAGGAAGTACTCCAGAACCGTTAGACCCTCGCGGAAATTCGATTGATCGGAATGTCGATGATTCGGCCTTCGGGGTCGAGAACCAGACCGCGCATTCCTGCCATCTGACTGATCTGGTTCATGTTTCCCTTCGCGCCCGAGTCGGCCATCATGTAGACGGAGTTCTGGCCGCGAAGTCTGTCTTCAACGTCGCGCGCGAGCTCGTCTCGGGCGCTATTCCAGATCAACTCGAGTTCGCGCAACCGCTCGTCTTCGGTAACAAGACCACGTCGGTACTGACGTTCAATCTTGTCTGCCTCTTCATCTGCCCGCGCGAGTAATTCGCCCTTGGTGTCAGACATAACGACGTCATCGACCGCGATGCTCATACCGCCGCGGGTCGAGAATTCGAACCCGATGCTGCTTGATGTCGTTGACAACGCGCGCGGTCGCGTACGGCATCCTTGAACTGCCGGTAGCAGTCGGCGACGACTCGCCGCAGTTGCTTCCGGTCCATCGTCGCGTTGTAGTACTTGCCGACGCCGGCGGCAGCGCCAGATTGAAGATCGCTCGACCGACGGTCGTCTCGATCCGCTTCATCTCGCCGCCGTCTCGGTCAGTCCGCACAATGATCCGCGCCTGAAGATCGACCGCGCCAGAGTCATAGGCGAGCTTGACCTCTTCCAGGGAGGAGAAGATCTTGCCCCAACCTCGAGGCAGCGTGCCGTTCGCCAGATCCTCTTCGTAGTTGCGCTCACTCGTCATGTAGTAGCAGCCGAGCACGATGTCCTGCGTCGGCGAAACAATCGGATCACCGTTGGACGGTGAGAGCAGGTTGCGCACCGAAAGCATCCGAGTGCGCGCTTCGCTCTGTGCCGCGCGCGAGAGCGGGACGTGGACCGCCATCTGATCGCCGTCGAAGTCGGCGTTGAACGCCGTGACAAACGAGCGGATGGATCTGGATCGCCGAACCCTCGATCAAGCGGACCTGGAAGGCCTGGATACCGAGCCGGTGCAGCGTCGGCGCGCGGTTGAGCAGCACCACGTGGTCCTGGATGACCTCTTCCAGGACCTCCCAGACACGTGGATCGACGCGCTCAACGAGCCGCTTCGCCGCTTTGATATTGTGCGCATGGCGTGCTCGACCAGATCGCCGCATCACGAACGGCTTGAACAGTTCAAGCGCCATCCGCTTCGGCAAACCGCACTCATCGAGCGCGAGATCCGGACCGACGACGATGACGGAACGACCCGAGTAGTCGACGCGCTTGCCGAGCAAGTTCTGGCGGAATCGCCCTTGCTTGCCTTTCAGCATGTCGGACAGACTCTTGAGCTTGTGCTTTCCGGAACCTGACACGACACGACCGCGACGGCCGTTGTCGATCAGCGCATCGACCGCTTCCTGCAGCATGCGCTTCTCGTTGCGGACGATGATGTCAGGTGCGCCGAGTTCCAACAGTCTCTTGAGACGGTTGTTTCGGTTGATCACGCGACGATACAGATCGTTCAGGTCGGAGGTCGCGAACCGTCCACCATCGAGCTGAACCATTGGGCGCAATTCCGGTGGAATGACTGGCAGCGCTGTGAAGATCATCCAGTGCGGCTTGTTTCCGCTCTTGCGCAGAGCTTCGACAACGCGCAGTCGCTTGGCCGCTTTCTTCCGCTTGACCTCCGAATCGGTCTGCATCTGATTGCGCAGATCGAGCGCTAGCTGATCGAGATCAATGCGATTCGACACATATTCGTGCACAGCCTCGGCGCCCATCGCCGCCCGGAACACGCCGGGTGGCAGGAGATCGTTGAGCTCTCGGTACTGCGTCTCCGTCAGGATTTGCAGCTCCTTAACCTCATTGATCGCCTTGAGGGTTTCATCGCGCTCTTTCTCGGCCTCGCGGATTTGCTCGGCGAGTCGATCTTCGATCCGCTTTCGCGCCTCGTCCGACTCGTAGGTAATCTGATCGCGCTCGGCCCCGGCCATCGCCTCGTTGCCCGTGGACTCGGACTCAGCGGCGGCTTCGACCTTCTCAGTCTCTTCGCGGAAGGCCTCCTCGAACGATTCGAATCGGTCGTCGTTAACTGCCTCGCCGACCTTGACGATCGTTCGACCACGGAAGGAGATTTCCTCTTCCGCGCTCTGCCCATTCAAGGAGCCGAGCTGCTTCTTAACTGCCTCGTATTCCTTGGTAAGTGCGTCCGACTCGGACTTCAGTCGCTTCTTGATCGTTGCGGCAAGGCTCTTCTCACCCTTGTTCAGGGTCGTGACCGCCGTGCTCTGCTGCTCGGTCAGCGAGTCAAATTCACCCTGCGACTCGGCTCGAATCTCGGCGACGCTCTTCTCATGCTCTTCGTTGATATCTTCGATCGCCGCCTGCTTCGCCTCTTCGTCAACGTTGGTGACGAGATAAGACGCGAAGTAGAGCACGCGCTCGAGATTTCTCGGAGATATGTCAAGGAGCAGTCCGAGACGGCTCGGCGTTCCCTTGACGTACCAGATATGCGCGACCGGCGCGGCCAATTCGATGTGGCCCATGCGCTCGCGGCGAACCTTAGAGCGCGTGACTTCGACGCCGCACTTGTCGCAGATTGTGCCGGCGTGGCGAATTCGCTTGTACTTTCCGCAATAGCACTCCCAGTCACGTGTTGGACCGAAAATGCGCTCGCAGAACAAACCGCCATGCTCAGGCTTGAGTGTTCGGTAGTTAATGGTCTCCGGCTTCATGACCTCGCCGAAAGACCAGCCACGGATTGCTTCGGGAGACGCAAGGCTGATCTTGATAGCGTCAAAGTTGTTGACGTCAAGAACTCGCCCGCGATCTCCGCGCTCGCTCCGTGAATAACTCTCTCGCGGTTCCCGTGGCGACGCGCTTGGCGCGCTCACTGGTGCAACGGTCTCTTCTGTTCCGGACAATTCCCGCAAGTTTATGCTCGACATTGTTCCTCCATCGAACGTGGATGCTAAGACGATCGAAATGTGGGATCCGGCTCGGGGGCCGGATCCCAATTAGGTGTCCTAGTCCTCGGTTCGCTCGAATCCCTGCAGGTTGATCCGGCCAATATTTGTGAGGAGATCGCGCGACGTGTCTTCCGTAAAGTCGACCGTCTGCTCGTCCTCATTAATCACTTCGATCGAAAGGCCGAGGCTGCGAAGCTCCTTGACCAGAACCTTGAACGATTCCGGCACACCGGCTTCGACAATCTCGTCGCCCTTGACAATCGCTTCGTACGTCTTGACGCGACCGACCACGTCGTCCGACTTCACGGTCAGCATTTCCTGGAGCGTGTGCGCCGCGCCATAGGCCTCGAGCGCCCACACTTCCATTTCTCCGAATCGCTGTCCGCCGAACTGTGCCTTGCCGCCGAGCGGCTGCTGTGTAACCAGTGAGTATGGTCCAGTCGACCGAGCGTGAATCTTGTCTTCAACGAGGTGAGCAAGCTTCAACATGTAAATGACGCCGACCGTGACCGGGCGGTCAAATTTGTCGCCGGTTCGGCCGTCGTACAAATCGACCTTGCCGTCCTCGGGCAGTCCTGCCTCGGCGAGTAGGCTTCGAATCTCTTCTTCTTTCGCCCCATCAAAGACCGGTGTGGCGACTCGAAAACCGAGCGTCAAAGCTGCCCAGCCAAGGTGCGTTTCCAACACCTGGCCAATATTCATGCGCGACGGCACGCCGATCGGGTTCAAGATGATGTCCACCGGCGAACCATCCGGCAGATAAGGCATATCCTCAATCGGAAGGATCCGGCTGATGACACCCTTGTTGCCGTGCCGCCCGGCCATCTTGTCGCCTTCAGAAATCTTGCGCTTCTGGGCGATGCTGACGCGAACCATTTCGTTCACGCCCGCCGGCAGCTCGTGATCGGTGCTCTCGTCTCGGCGGAATTGCTTAACGTCGATGATCTTGCCGTGGACGCCGTGCGGCACGCGCAACGACGTGTCCTTCACCTCGCGAGCTTTCTCTCCGAAGATCGCGCGGAGCAATCGTTCCTCTGCGCTTAGTTCAGTTTCGCCTCGCGGTGTGACTTTACCGACAAGAATGTCGTTCGGTCGAACCTCGGCGCCAATCCGGATGATGCCGTTTTCGTCGAGATTGGAGAGGCTATCCTCGCCAACGTTTGGAATGTCTCGTGTAATCTCTTCCGGTCCAAGCTTCGTATCCCGCGCTTCCGTCTCGTACTTCTCGATGTGAATCGAGGTAAAGACGTCGTCGCGAACGAGTCGCTCGCTGATCAGAATCGCGTCCTCGAAGTTTCCGCCCTCCCAGGGCATGAAAGCGACGATGACGTTTTGACCGAGCGCGAGCTCGCCGTTCTCGGTTGACGACGAATCGCCGATGATTTGGCCAACCTCGATCCGGTCGCCTTTGCGAACGCTCGGCCGCTGATTGATGCACGTATCCTGGTTCGAGCGAACGAATTTGCGCAGGTTGTACGTGTGCTCGTTGCCCTCCTCGTCTCGAATCTTGACGAGCCGACCAGTTACCTGAGTTACCACGCCGGCATGTTGCGAGACCATGACCTGACCGGAGTCTTTTGCCGCCTGGTGTTCGACTCCCGTGCCGACAACCGGCGCCTTTGGCTGGATCAGCGGCACGGCCTGCTTTTGCATGTTCGCGCCCATCAAGGCGCGATTGGCATCGTCATGCTCGAGAAACGGAATGAGCGCTGTCGCCACAGAAACGACCTGCTTCGGAGACACGTCCATGTAGTGCACTTGATCGGCCGGCACGACTGGGAAGCTATGTCCACCACCGTGCCGAACGGTGACGTGATCCGGAATCAACCGGTCGTTTTCGTCGATCGGAGTGTTCGCTTGCGCGATCATCAACTGCTCTTCCCGGTCAGCCGGCAAGTAATCAATGATGTGCGAGGCGACCGGTGCGATGCGTATCGACGTCACGCCCGCCTTAGTCAGCGCCTTCAGGTCGTCGGTAGTCACGGTCTCGCCTTTTGCGAGCACGACCTTGCCTGACTTCGGATTCACCGCGTCATCGCGAAGAATCTGCCCTTCAACTGGGATGATGGGATCCTCCAGATTGATCGTCGATACAACTCGGCGGTACGGCGACTCAATGAAGCCATACTTGTTGATTTTGCCGTAGGTGGCCAATGAGCCGATAAGTCCAATGTTTGGACCTTCCGGCGTTTCAATTGGACAAATGCGGCCGTAGTGCGACGGGTGAACGTCTCGAACGTCGAACCCGCGCGATCGCGACTCAAACCGCCCGGACCGAGCGCCGAAAGACGCCGCTTGTGTCCCAGCTCCGCCAGCGGATTGGTTTGATCCATGAACTGTGACAGTTGGCTGCCGCCAAAGAACTCGCGAACCGCCGCCATGACCGGTCGAGTCGTACTGATCAAACCGGCAGGTGTAATCGTTTCCGGGTCCTGGATCGTCATCCGCTCTCGGATTCCCCGTTCGAGGCGTTGGAATCCGGTTCGGACATGCATTTGGATAAGCTCGCCGACGGCGCGAATCCGTCGATTGCCGAGGTGATCGATATCATCGGGATTCCCGAGTTCATTATTAAGCCGGATCATCTCTTTGATGATGTCGATCAAGTCGTCCTGCGTCAGGATTCTTGTCGTGATTTCGTCCGGTCCGCCCACACGATCGCCGTGCAAACGCCCGTTCAATTTGTATCGCCCAACGCGCGCGAGGTCATAACGACGCTCGTTGAAGAACAAGTTCTCCAGCAACGAGGACGCATTGTCGCGGGTTGGCGGATCACCGGGCCGGAGCCGGCGATACAGCTCGATTAGAGCCTCTTCTCGAGTCTTCGTCGGTTCCTTATCGAGCGTGGTCGCGATAAAGCGATGATCTGGATTGGTGTCGACGTCGGCGAAGATCTCAAGAAGATCTTCGTCACGCTCGATGCCAATTGCCCGCAAGAGAATCGTGACTGGCATTTTTCGCTTCCGGTCCACCTTGACCGAAATGATGTCTCGGTTCGATGTTTCGAACTCGAGCCAAGCGCCACGATTCGGAATGAGTTTCGCCGTCGACAGAAGTTTGCCAGTCGCCGGATCTGGTTGGCGTTCGAAATAGACGCCTGGCGAGCGAACGAGTTGTGAAACCACAACGCGCTCGGCGCCATTAATAATGAAGGTGCCGTCTGACGTCATCATCGGGAAGTCCCCGAGGAAAATGCCATCGGGACCAGTCTCTTTAATTTCACCTGTCTCGCGCATCACCAATCGCGCCGAAACTCGCAATGGAGCGGCGTATGTGATGTCGCGTTCGCGGCAATACTGCTCGGCTACGCGCGCGTCTATTTTCGCGCGCTCTTGTTCATCACCTTTTGGCATCCGCGACCATGGCGGATCGAACCTTGGATCGAAGATAGAAAGTTCCATCTTCTTATGGTGGTCCGTAATCGGAGAGATTTCGTCGAGGAGTTCTTTCAAACCTTCGCGGACAAACCAGTCGAAAGATTCGAGCTGGACTCGAACCAAGTTCGGCATTTCCAAAACTGTTGGAATGCGCGAGAATGTCCGTCGGTCGATGCCCTGATTTGAAATGACCTGTCGCGAAGCGCCGATAGCCGTTCTGTCGCGGGTCACCGCTTTCGTGTTGACCATCAACCGTTCCTCCGTCTCATCTTTACCGGCAGAGGCGCCGTTTCACCACGTGTCCCTGCTTCACTCTAGACGTGGCCTGAACCGGATTGCTCCCACTGGCCTCGTGAGGCGAAGTGATTCTGTTGTGATTACCCAGAAGCGAACGTACGACGACTATTCAGCGCACAGAAATGGACGATCCCGGTCGAAACCTTTGGATCGCCGATTCGAAAACGAGTTACCAAGTAACAGGATTCGCACAAATGCCGAACCGGGAGGACAGATTTCTCCCCTCCCTAAATAGTAGTGGCGTCTGGGCACAAACTCGCACGCATCGTCCGTCTGGGCTTGGTTCGCGGCCGCAGAATAAACCACCCTGCGTCATCGCGAACGAGTAGGATACCATGACTGGGCGAGTAAGTCAAGGAAAATCAGCAGCTCTTTGTGATCTGACTTCCGTGTACGGATCGAGTGAACGTACTCCGGGTGTTGCTTAGTCAGCGCTAGCCCAGTTGTGCGACTGGTTCGGGCCGCGATCCAGCCGAGCTCGCTTCGGTCGCAGCCTCGTTGGGATCGGAACCGTAGTAATACCCATGATACGCATAGCTGTCCAGTGAGCGACTCGACTGCTGATTCACAACGACGCCCACCAGACGAACGTTGCCCTGTTCCAGGACTTCGGCCGAGCGCTTGAGCGCCTCGATCCGCGTACCTCCAGCCCGGCAAACCAAGAGCACGGCGTCGGAATTGGTGGCAACAACCAGCGGGTCACTTACCGCCAAGACCGGCGGAGTGTCGATCACGACAACGTCGACGATTTCACGGATCTCGTCGAGCAGTCGACGCATTCGATCCAGACTCAAAAGGTCGGCGGGATTGGGCGGAATTGGTCCGCTCGGAATCAACCAAAGATTGGAATGGAGAATCTCCACCGCCGCCCAATTCCACAGGTGTTCGGTGCGAGTCAACAGCGACGTCAGGCCCCGTTCGTTCCGAATGTTGAAGATCTTATGCTGGCTCGGTCGTCGCAAATCGGCGTCGATAAGGACTGTCGAAAAGCCCGCTTGAGCCATCGTGGCAGCAAGATTGGCCGCAATCGTGCTTTTCCCTTCCGCCGGTCCCGGACTCGTAATGGCGAGCGTCGTTATCTCTCTCGCCGACGCCGCAAACTCAACATTGGTGCGAAGCAAGCGAATCGACTCGGAGAGCGTCGAGTTAGGTTTCTCGATGACGAAGAGTTGATCGCGGCCGTGCGTCCCGCGCAGTTTCGGCACGAGGGCGACGACGCTGAGAAGTGCAGAGCCAGTGAGCGCGAAGAAGTCGAGATCGGCTTTGACCGTGTTGTCGAGATACTCGATGAGCGCGACCAATCCAATTGCGATGCAGAGTCCGACAAAGATGGCAAACGCCGTGTAGAAACCCACTCGTGGTGCATATGGCGAGGCCGGCGCAGTGGCTGGAATCGAGACTGACACCTGAGATTTTTGCGATTGCGAATTAACTTCCATTTCTTGCTGGCTGACGAGTAGCTCAGCGAGTCGATTTTGCAATGTCTGCTTTTGCGACTCTAGGCTGGACGCTTCTGAAGACAGCGACGGATCGGCAGATGCTGCATCAATTTGAGTCTGCGTCTGCTCAATCTGGGAATTAGTGTCATCGATCATGTCTTGCATTGCAGTTTGAGCAGGGGAATCGAATTGGACAGCTTGCTCAGCAATGAATTTGGTGAAACTTTGAGCAGTTGCATTTGCAATCGCAGCAGCTCGGGCAGGACTCGTGTCGCTGACCGAAATGCGTATGAGTGAAGTGTTTCGGACAATTGACGCCGAAACCTTGGCCTTTAATTGATCTATCGAAAGCGGGAGATTCAAATCGTTTTTGACTGGCGTGAGAATCGGATCGGAAACGACCAGCTGTTCATAGGTTGCAGCCGCCGACTGGCCGGCACGGATCGCGTTCATATAGTCACCGGTCGAGTTCGAGCCGGGTGTCACCATGACGATTGCGTTGGCCGAAAAGAGTGGAGTTTGTCGTACGGAGAAAACGTACGCGGTCGTGCCGGCGACAATCGGAATAATCGCCAACAGCCACCACCAGCGGCGGGCATAAGCCATCACGCGACGCAGGTCGAAATCCACTGCCTCTCTCCCTCTATCGGCCATTCAGTTGATGCGAAGAGCGGACCTGCGGGCTACCGCCAAACCTCGATTTGGAACGCGGTTTCGCTAGACTTGAATAAGTTACCGAGAACCGACATTAGACAGGATTCAGGTACTCGTACATAGGAGATTCGGCGAGTATTCGAAAATGATCGACCTCCACAGTCACATCCTTCCCGGCATCGATGATGGGGCGGCGACACCAGACGTCAGCGTCCAAATGCTTAACCTCGCTCTTGGCTTCGTCCACGCTTTTGCTCGGGTACGAGCTTTCACTTTCACCCGATCTCGCCAACCGCCTCATCGCGGGCGAACCTTCAACATTTGGCGCGTCGAACGCAATCCTCGTTGACGTCCCCTTTGTTGGGTGGCCACTCCATGCCGAAGAGTCATTATTCAAATTGCAATTGGCAGGTTTTCGCCCGATTCTTGCCCATCCCGAACGGTACGAGGAAATCCAGCGCAACCCCGAACGGGCATTAGATCTCGTCGATCGAGGAGTTCTTCTCCAGGTCACGATTGGGAGCCTTTCGGGGATGTTTGGTAAACAGTCTCTTGCAACGGCTGAACTACTGGTACGAGAAGGCGCGGTCCATGTTGTCGCAAGCGACGCCCACTCGGCGGGACAGCGATTTACGGCGGTTGAAGCAGGTCTTGCGCACCTTCGCGGCCTCGTCAGTGAAGGCGGGCTCGAACGGCTGACCACAATCAACCCGCGCGCAACTCTTTCTAACGCGCCAGTCGAGTCTGTATCCCCTAACGAACTCCGGTTGGGGCTTCAGGATATAGAGGAGTCTTTAGGCGATTCGCGCCGTCGAAACGATGATCTCGAAAGTTGAGATTCCTTTCGTATCGATTTCGGATTGTGCTACAATCCGCGCTGCATTGGAGAGGTATCGTTCCCCGATAGCTCAACGGTAGAGCGCCCGGCTGTTAACCGGTAGGTTCTAGGTTCGAATCCTAGTCGGGGAGCCAATCTGAGTTACGCGAGCATCAAGCCTCGCGTCTTTTGTTTCTGTCCTGCCTCAGCTTGCCGAAATTCGTCCCCTTCCACCGGCGGGCGTGCAAATGACATTCATCGTTCGTCCCGCGACAGCCAAAGACGCTCCATTGATTGCCGCTATCCACGTCAATGTTTGGCGACATGCCTATCGAGGTATCGTCCCAGATAGCTTTCTCGACGGTCTATCCGTCGAGCGGCGGACTGAACAATGGAGCGCTACCCTTTCGCAACTTGCGCCTGGCGTCTTTGTTTGGGTTGCCGATGACGGCGGCGATATTGTTGGATTCTGTTCGCTTGGACCGTCGAGGGACGATGATGCCGGTGAGAACTCCGGCGAGCTGGGAGCGATCTACGTTCTGCCCTCGTCCCAGCGAACCGGAATCGGCTCGGCCCTCGTTGAACGTGGTCTCGCAGGTCTCGCCAATGCAGAGTTCAATCGCGCTACTCTCTGGGTCCTCGCGCGCAACGTCGCCGCGCAGCAGTTCTACGAGCGGCTCGGCTGGCGCCGTGACGGCGGCGCTAAAACGGACGCTTGGCAGGGCATTCCCTTTGACGAAGTCCGATACAGCGTTGACATTCGCCAGCCTTCTGGTCATTCGTAACGAACAGCCTGGGCGGCAGGAAAATTGGCGGCGAAACGCGCTGGCACGCTCGTCGCGACAGCCGTAACGAGCGTAATCGCGAACGGCGCCGCAGCAAGCCACCACCACGGCGCAATGGTTACGTCGGATGAACCGCTCGCACCGCGATAGAGAACCTCATACAATCCGACACCGATCGGAATCGACACGACAGTCGCAACGAAAGCAATCACAGCATGGGCGCCGACCAAACTTGACGTTACTTGCCTTGGTGTAAGTCCGATCGTCCTGAGCACGCCGAAGTCTCGAATTCGCTCCCGAACCGAGAGCAGCGCGACACCGACGAGGGCGCTCACCGTAATGACCGCGATCACGGCGTCGAGCGTGAAGATGAGCACGGGTAATTCCGACGGCACATCGCTGGCTTCGCCTACTGGACGCGCGTTGAGGGAAGCCTGTGCCGACAAGGTGACGACCAAAGCTGTGCCGGTTACCGCGATCGCGAACATCAGCCAAATTGCGCGGGATCTTCTTGCGAGGAGGTCCTTGAGACCGAGTTCCATTGAGATTGGCACTCCAACACCGGTCAAGATCCGCGTCAGTCGAGATCTCGATGCTGGAGCCGGCGCGCTTGCGGTCATCGCTTGGAGCACGGTCGATCGAGTTCCTCTCCGTGCCGCTCCATATGCGCTCACTGCGATGACGGAAATGACCGGAACGCACGCAACGAGGATATGCGCCGGGTTCGGTTGCGCGTTGGGTGAACCCAGAAGTGTCGCCGAGGTGGGAGCAGCGAGGCGCGGAGCGAGGAGGGCTCCTGCCGCGAATCCAAGGACGACTCCAACCAAACCGAGCGCGACATCCTCGACGACGAAAACGGCGCTTACCTGGCGAGGAGTCAGACCGATTGCTTTGAGCACCGCGATTTCACGGTACTGGCTGGTTACGCGTGCTCCGATCAGGATGGCGATGACGGAGAAGCTGACGGCCAGTAAGAGGAGCGTGTATACGGTCAAAATGATCCGGATCGGGTCTGTTTCTTGTAGCGCGAGTGCGCGCTGATCTTGCCACGATTGAATATAGACAGAGGCCGGAGGAAATAGTGCATTTGCAGTTTCGGCAAACGCCGGGGCCGACGCGGGATCGCTGAGGCGGACAGGTTGCATCCAATGCCACTGGCTTTGGTCGGGTTCGATCTTTTTGAGATCATCTTTTGTGACCCAAGCGAAGCCCGGATTGCTCCGGGGATAGCGATTTTGGCTCGGTGAAATCGCCGTCCCAACAACTGCGAGAGTGATTGGACTATTTGCCGTAGGAAAGTCGATTTCGGCGCCAAGTGGGATGTGAAGGACATGAGCAAAACTGCGCTCCAGCACTATCCCTCCGGGGTCCACCTCTTCGCCCTCAGTGAGAACAGGAGTGTTGATAGCCGGCTGTTTGTCCAAACCTGCCAGTAAGACCTGTTCTTCGTCACCGCCGACGGCCATGGTCGTCCTAATGAACGGGACCGGCGTATCACGTTCGGCGACACCCAGTAGACCGGCAATTGTCGCGGCCTCGCGTTCCGTGTTGACAGTTGCAAGTACGTGCGCTCCGTGAGCGGCGTCAAACGTGCGCATCCACGGGTCGACCGCGGTGGCGCGGACTTCAAGTGTGAGAACAATGGTGGCCGCGGCAGCACCGGTAAGGATGATGGTCAAAACACTGGACAAAGCGCGTGTGCGAATGCCGGCGAAGGCAAGCCTCAGAAGTGTTCCGATCATTTGAATCCACCGGGCTGGAGAACATTTGTAACGCGTCGTGCCTCGCTCAGCGCCGTTTGATCCGCCACAAGTCCATCGCGAAGATTGATCACGCGATCGGCGGCGGCCGCCACACGCGCGTCGTGAGTAACTACTAACAAGGTCTGTCCACGGTCGCGAGCGCCGCGAAGCAGCCCAAGCACTTCCCGTGCGGACGTTGAATCGAGGTTTCCCGTCGGCTCGTCGGCGAACACAATGTTCGGTTCATTGGCGAGTGCTCGCGCCAGCGCGACGCGCTGCTGCTCTCCGCCGGAAAGCAGCGATGGCGCAGAATCGCGTTTGTTGGCAATCCCGAGTTCCGACAGCAACTGATTTGCGGTCCCGCGGGCTTTCCGCCGGCTGCGGCCAGCCAGCCGAAGTGGCAGCTCGACATTCTCGCCAACTGTGAGCGTCGGTATCAGATTGAAAAACTGGAACACGAAACCGACCTTGCGGCGGCGCAGTCGAGCGAGTTTTGACTCGTTGAATTTGTCTATCCGCTCTCCATCGAGCCAGACCTCGCCCGCCGACGGGCGGTCCAGACCCGCGAGGAGATTGAGCAAGGACGACTTGCCACAGCCGCTGGGTCCCATAATCGCGACAAACTCTCCGCGTTCGACTGTTAAATCGATTCCCCTGAGGGCGCTAACTTGCGCTTCGCCAGCTCCGTACGTCTTTTCGAGTCCTCGCGCTTCGATCACCTTGTTCACGTGGATGGATCCTCCGTTGGGACTCGTTGCTCAATCAGATCAAGCCACTCCAAGTCGGCCTTGAGATGAAGAATCGCGCCCTCAACGAGCAATTCTGTCGTGGTGCTGTTTGTCCGTGTTTCGAGCAATTCGTCAAGATCACGGAGAGACTGCAGGTATTCTCGACGCTGCTTCTCGAGCATGGTCCGTGGATCGGCTAGTCCAGTAGACGCCAGAAGGGCAAATTTCATGAAGAATTCGTCCTTCAGTTTTGTGCCTGGAACCGGTGCGTCGATCCACTCCGCAAGCAAAATCCGACCTGCTTCTGTGAGCTGATACATCCGCTTACCGCGGCTGTCTCCAGGAACGTCCTGTCCAGCTACTAGACCGTCTCGCTCGAGCCGTGACAGGGTCATATAGATCTGGCCGGCATTCATCGTTGGCAGGAGATCGCCGAACAGATGCTCTAGGGTTTGCCGTAGTTCGTAGCCGTACGCGCTTCGTGAGCTGAGGAGCGTGAGAAAAAGTTCTTTCATAGATAACGAGTATATATACTTCTGGTCGCTTCGTCAACCGCGGATGTATGTCGGACAAATTCTGAATTGGAACCGCATCCATTCCTGGCTCAACAACCATCACGCTGATAGACTCGCCACGTTCTTTTGTCCGGTCCGATGCGGCGGCGACACTCGCGCCGTTCGGCGCACTATGGAGACAATCGATGGGCGATCTCTTCCGTAATTACATCGACGGAAACTGGGTTGAATCGCGGAGCGGTGAGCGGTTCGAGCGGCGCAACCCCGCCACCGGCGAGCTCGTTGGTGAGTTCACGAAAAGCGGTCCAGCCGACGTCGACGCCGCGGTCGCCGCCGCGAACAAAGCGTTCAAAAGCTGGCGGCTCTACCCCGCGCCAAAACGGGGCGAGATCCTTTATCGCGCCGCTCAACTCCTACTCGAGCGCAAGGAACAACTCGCGCGCGAAATGACCGAGGAAATGGGCAAGGTCATTAGCGAGGCGCGCGGCGATGTTCAGGAAGCGATCGACATGACCTTCTACATGGCTGGCGAGGGCCGGCGGATGTTTGGGCAAACGACGCCAGCAGAGATGCGCAACAAGTTCATGATGTCGGTTCGCAAACCGATGGGCGTCGCGGGAATCATTACTCCGTGGAACTTTCCGATGGCGATTCCGTCTTGGAAAATAATGCCGGCCCTCGTCACCGGAAACACGGTCGTTTTCAAACCGGCAACGTACACGCCGAGGATGGCGGTCCGCCTGGTTGAAGTTTTGGAAGAAGCGGGGCTTCCCGCGGGTGTCGTCAATATCGTGCTTGGAGACGGAAAGCATGTTGGCGATCCAATCATTGAGCACCCCGATGTCCCCTTAGTTTCGTTTACCGGCTCAACAGCCACGGGGACGGATGTCGCCGTTCGCGCCGCTCGCCTCAACAAGCGTGTTACGTTGGAAATGGGCGGAAAGAACGCGGTAATCGTCATGGACGACGCCAATCTCGAGCTGGCGACCGATGGAATTCTTTGGAGCGCGTTCGGTACTTCTGGACAGCGGTGCACCGCCGCAAGTCGCGTCGTCGTAAATCGTGCAGTTCAGCGTGAATTGGTCGATCGCCTCGTCGCCCGCGCCGGCGGCATGCGACTTGGAAACGGTCTCGATGAGACCGTGCAAATCGGCCCGGTGGTTAGTGAAGGTCAACTCAAAACGATCCACGAGTACGTTGGCGTTGGAACGAGTGAGGGAGCAAGGCTCGCAGTTGGTGGAACGGTGAAGACTGACGGCGATCTGGGCAAAGGATTCTTCCACGAGCCGACGATCTTCGACGATGTCCGCGCCGACATGCGCATCGCGCAAGAGGAGATTTTTGGCCCAGTTGCTTCGATGATTCCCGTCGACTCACTCGACGAAGCGATCGACGTCGCGAATGGCGTCCAGTACGGACTCTCAGCGTCGATTTTCACACAGGATGTGAATCGCGCGTTTCGCGCCATGCAGGATATTTACACCGGTATTCTCTATATCAACGCGGGCACGACCGGCGCCGAAATCCATCTGCCTTTCGGTGGAACAAAGGCGACGGGCAACGGTCACCGCGAGGCCGGCACGGCCGCGCTCGACTTCTACACCGAGTGGCAAGCGATCTACGTTGATTTCAGTGGAAAACTGCAGCGCGCGCAGATCGATTCGGTTGAAAACGCCGGCAACTGACTGAGATTCTGGAAAACGATTCCGTCGACCACGTGGCCAACCTTCGGTCCAGGCGTCAACGTCGAGTCAGGGCGCACCGCTCCCATCGTCATACTGAGCCCTACCACCGTCATTCTGAGGCGACGCCGAAGATTCTCGATCTCATTAGAGCGCCTTGCGGAGAACATGCATCCAAGGCAGACTGCGCGATTGCACAAGCCGCGCTCGCGCGACCTCCACGCATGTGACCTCGCTCGCCTGGACGCCGGCGATCCCGCGGGCGCGGATCGCAGCGACAGGAGTTTGCCTACACTTCCTGCCTCCCTACTCGCCCGATCTCAACCCGATCGAGCGGATCCTCGCCAAGGTGAAGACTGCTCTCGGCGTTGCGGCAGCCCGTACCCACGAGGACCTGCTTACCGCGACCAAGGCGGCGCTCGACGCCGTCACACCACAGGACGCCGCCGGCTGCTCTGCCGTCTGCGGCTACCGGCTCGCCGAGACGGATGCATCTTGAGCGATGGACGCCCAAAACGGTGGCGACCTCGGCCACGATGCGGCCGGGTCGAGTTGCCGCAGGGCGTGATCGCAGAGGTCGTGAGAGCGTGTTCGACGCATCACCACCTACCGCCATTGCAAGGTATCCGCGAACCGCTCTCGTGGAGATCCGATCAAAACTACGATTTCGCGGTGCACATGACCATCCACTGCGTGCCGAACTTGTCGACCAGCGAGCCGAAATAGTGATCCGGGGGCTCCCCCTGGAGCGGAAACTCGACGCTAGCGCCCTCGGCGAGCGCGGCGAAGATGCGGTCGGCCTCGGCGCGGGTGTCCGGATCGATGCAAATGTCGACGGCGTTGCCGTGGTTGACGGTCCCCATCCACGCCGGCGCGTCGTTGCCCATCAACAGGTGCCCGCCGGTGATCGGGAGCTGCACGTTCATGACCAGGTTCTTCTCGTCGGCACTCATCTCGGGCTGACCGGGCTGGGCAGGCACATCGCCCATCCGCACGATTGGGCCGACGAACTCGGTACCGAACGCTGCCTTATAGAAATTGAACGCGTCCCCAGTGGTGCCGCTGAAGTGGAGATAGGTGCTGGTGCGAGCCACGTGTGCCTCCTGGAATGCAATAAGGTTACGTCCACGGGTTGACGCCGAACAGTTCGACGCCCCCGTGAAGCGGTTCCGCCATCCGTTTGCCGCCGCTTCCATTCCATTGTCGATTGGGACCACCCGAAATCGACAATCGAATCACGCGCATTTCCGCGCTTCCTATCCGCCGAATGGAGATGGAGCGCCACCGTACGAGCTCGATTGCGAAAAGTGGGCGGTGATCACGTTCGTGCGGGATCGCGCGGTCTTCACGAACGCGGCATTCCGCCGGTTCAGCGGCGAACACCCACGACTGTCAGGCCGTGGTGGCGCCCATGCGGAGACGACCACTCAACATGACCCTAGGAAGAGGTGTGGATGCATGCCCTATGCAACGCGCTGTAAGGGTCCGACTGCGAAAGGCGAGAACCTTCGATTTACTCGGGAAGACGGGTGGAGGATGCTCAGGATGACTGCCGCCGTATTGCCGAAGCCAGGTTCCGTATCCGCCCTAGATGCTGTAGTTGGGGGTAGGTTGCGCCGAGCGGGCACGATCGACGAGCGTTTCGAGTGTGATCGATTCGAGATATCCAATTGACCGGCTTTGAAGTTCGTGCCAAGTGTAATGAACGGGATCATTGGCTGGAATGTGGTCGAGGTGAGGATGGGCGCGGCGATCAGGACCGTCAAGTACGTTGAGGACATCCCAAAGCGTAATCTCGCCGGGCTCACGAGCAAGCTCGTGGCCACCAAGCGGTCCCCTCGTGCTTCGGACAAGGCCGGCGCGATTGAGGGCGCCGAGCACTTGATGGAGGTACGCCTCCGGGACTCCTTGGCGAGAAGCGATGTCACGGCTCTGCACAGGCCCCTGGCCATACCTCAGCGCGAGGTCATAGAGTGCCCGTACGCCGTAGTCCGCCCGGCTGGAGACGCGCATTCAACACCTCGTTCAAGCTGCCAAGCCGGTAACCCTCCAGATCGAGGGCAACATAGTCATATCCGGCGGCCTTAACGCCAATCACAATTTCATCGCTTCGTTCGAGCGCCGAAACCATTTGTTCTCGGGGCATTTCGATTCGTGCGGTCGTGTCCATGTGACGTACACGAAAACCCTTGAATCCAAGGGAGCGCAAGAAGGTTTCGGCCGAAGCGACCTGACGTAACTTTTCAACCGTGATCGGGTCGCCATAGGCGAATCGAGATGAAAGGCAAGCAGCCGCGGGTTTGTCCCATGTACGGAGCCCAAGCTCAGCCGAAATGTCGCGAATCTCACGTTTCGTCAGACCAACCTCAAGAAGTGGGCTCCGAACGCCAAGTTGCTCAGCGGCTCTCATGCCGGGCCGAAAGTCCGAAGCATCATCGGCGTTCGTTCCGTCGACAATCGTTCTAACTCCGAGCTCCTTTGCCGTTTCACCCAGCTTCGAATAGAGCTCAGTTTTGCAAAAGAAGCATCGCTGGTGGGTATTGTTCGCGTACCTGGGATCAGTCAACTCCATCGTCGAAACCATGACGTGGCGGGCGCCGATTTCTGATGCAATCGTGCGCGCTTCTTCCATTTCTTCGGCGGCGTATGTCGCTGAAAGTCCAGTCGCCGCGATCGCTTTGTCCCCAAGTGCATCGACAGCCGCTCTTAAAAGAAGTGTACTGTCAGCGCCTCCGGAGAAAGCGACCAAAACGGATTCCATTTCAGTAAGTGTATTGACCAACGACTCATATTTTTCGTTGGCTAGCGAGTTGTTCCGTGCGGGGTCAGTCAAGATGTCCACCATGTGTCTGCGCTAATCGGCCGACGAGGCATCACAGGAACCATGCTATCAGCCTTCCGCGAACTACCGCAACCTCAAAACGAGCAACGATTTCTCTATGGATTACAAACAATCGATATGTCAAACAAAACGATTCGTTGTATCATTTTTGCCCAGCGACAATCTTTTTATTGACGGTCACACGTAATACCCGTATAGTCCCGGCCCCAGACCGCCTAGTTCTCTCGGCGATGTCCGCCGGGAGAGCGGTTGCCCGGTTTCTCAATCAGTTTCGGCGGCGAATTCCTGCCATAATCACGGCGTTCGCGCAGATCGACTGCTGGTGGCTTGCGAATTGCAAGGAATTCGCGGCGCGACCTCTTAGAAAACGGGCGATGGACCTGCAGTGTTGGAGGGAGGCGTAATTCCAATGGAAAAGGGGAAAGACGACGTCATGGATCTAGCAAAACGTATTGGCGGGCGAATGAGCCGGCGCGATCTCATGCGGAGCTCTGCCGCTCTGGGAGCGGCAACGTGGGCAATGAAGCTCGGGCTTGCGGGTGCGCAGGATGCTTCTCCTGAAGCGTCACCAGCCGGTCCCGGTGTTGTCTTGAAGTCGATGACCCGCGACGAGTGGGACGCGAAGTTTGCTCAAGACTTCCCGATGACCCCGGCCGAGAACAAGGGCGGCAACGTCATCCGAGGCGATTCGTCCGACATCAAGACCGTTAACGCGATCCTGGCCGACGATTCACCAACGCTCGACATCACCGGTCTCCTCTTCGATTCACTCGTTGGCAACGATCCGAACACAGGGCTTCCCGTTCCAAGTGGACTGGCCGACTCCTGGGAGCTCGACACAGACGGACTGACATACACGTTCCATCTCAACGCGAACGCCAAGTGGCACGACGGCACACCGCTGACTGCGGACGACGTAGCGTTCAGCTTCCAGGTCGAGAACGATCCAAACAGCAATAGCAGCTACACGGGAACATTCAACAACGCTGTTGAGTCATGGAAAGTCATCGACGCTAACACATTCCAGGTAGTGTCCAAGGGAATCAACGCGGACTTCATTCTTGATGCCTGCGTCTACGGCGTCATGCCAAAGCACATCTGGGAGAATGTTCCCCTCGACCAATGGAAGACCAGCGGTGGCAGCACCGGCCAAGATGCCTCGATGGTCGTGGGATCTGGACCGTTCAAGTTCAAAGAATGGGTCCAGGGCGACCACGTTACCCTTGAGAGCAACCCTGACTACTATCAGCCGTCGGCTGTTCCACAGTACGACACCCTTATCTATCAGGTCTACCCGGATGATTCAGTGCCAAACTAGCGCTGACAAACGGCGAAATTGATCTGATGGACCGGGTTCAAGCAGGCGACGTTGAAGACGTCCAGAACAATGAAGGCACGGGCGTTCTCATCTACCCAACCTTCTCGTTCAACTTCTACGCCTACAACTTGGACACGGCGAAGACAGACCTCTTCCAGGATGTGGAAGTTCGCCAGGCGCTAATGTACGCGCAAGATCGACAGTCGATGGCGGACGACATCTACCTTGGTTTCAACGAGGTCGCGAACGGCACGCAACCACTGCTTTCGTTTGCCTACGCGCCTGACCAAATTGAGACTGTCTACAACTTCGACGTCGAGAAAGCCAAGTCTCTCCTGGCGAGCGCCGGTTGGGTCGACACCGACGGCGACGGTATTGTCGAGAAGAATGGCAAGAAGCTCAGCTTCAAGCTCAGCTATCCCACCGGTTCCGCGACCACCGATCAGGTCGTTGCGTATTACCAGGAAGCTTGGAAGGCCGTTGGCGCGGAGATGGAGCCGGCCGGTGTTGAGTTCCCGGCGCTCGTCGAGATCATCACCAGCACGTTTGACTTCGAGATCGCAATGCTCGGATTCAACTGGGACGCCACTGGCAACCAGGGTCCGATGTTCAACTGCGATCAGTACAAGGTTGGATTCAATTTCGCCAAGTACTGCAATGCAAAGGTCGATGAGTTGAACAACGCGGCCAAGAAAGAGCTGGATCAGGAGAAGCGCAAAGAGCTCCCGTCCAATCGATGAACATCGTCAACAATGAGTTGCCGGTGGCCATCACCCTCTTTGTCAACGACCGAACTGGTTATGCCAAGCGGCTGCAGAATTACACGGCAACGGGCGCGGGCAACATTAACTCCTTCCTTCCATACGTCTGGATCAAGGAGTAACAGTCCGGCAGGGGTCCCATTGCGGGACCCCGCACTGTCCTCGCGCGGAGTATGATTGACATAGTCCGCGCGAGGTCCTCTTTCTCGTTCAGCTTCCATTCTTGCGAGGTCATGTGCCATGGCTGGCTTAATCATTCGCCGCCTGCTCCAGATGATTCCACTCCTCATTGGAATCACGTTTCTTACCTTTGCAATCGTCAATCTGGTGCCAGGCAGTCCAGTAACGGCATACCAATTCAATCCACGCATGACCGCGCAAGACGTCCAGCGCATAAAGACCCAACTTGGTCTCGACGAACCTTGGCCGAAGCGATACGTGATTTGGCTCAGCCACACCGCTCGCGGCGACCTTGGCATTTCCTTGCAAAATTCGACACCGGTTCGCGATCGCCTTCTTGGTGTCTTGCCAAATACGTTGATCCTGAGTGGCACAGCGCTGCTGGTCGCCTTGCTCATCTCAGTCCCAGTCGGGGTTTATTCCGCGGTTAAGCAAAACTCAATGTTTGACCATATATCGACGATTGGGGCCGTTGCGTTCTACGCGGTGCCTACTTTTTGGCTTGGACTCCTTTTCATCATTCTGTTCTCGGTGAAGTTCAAAGAATGGGGACTGCCCTATCTCCCTGTCGGCGGCATGAAGAGCCTGAGAGGCGACTCGGGACCGCTTGACCGAATCGAGCACCTCATCTTGCCCGTTGCCGCGCTAGCGCTCGTCCAGATCGCAGCGTGGACCAAATACATTCGGTCGTCGATGCTCGAGGTCATTCGTCAGGACTACATTCGAACAGCTCGGGCAAAAGGGATGAAAGATCGGCCGGTTTATTACACGCACGCGTTTCGCAACGCGCTGATTCCATTGATCACTCTTGTCGGGCTCTCGCTCCCGGATCTTTTCGGTGGCGCGTTCCTCATCGAGACGATTTTCGCCTGGAATGGCATGGGCAGGTTGACGGTTCAAGCTGTTCAACGCAGCGACTATACGCTCATCATGGGCTCAACCTTGGTCTTTGCGATATTGACGATGTTCGGCAACCTTCTCGCCGACATTCTTTACGGCGTGTTTGATCCGCGTATTCGATTCGGCTAAAGACAGTTCCGGCCCGCCTCTCGATAACGTGTTGAGACAGCGAGCCGTGGAGCCAGCGAGAACATGACACAGCAGAGCGACGTAATAGCAGGAACAAACACAACTGTCGATCCATCCGCTGATGCTCGTACAGCTGGTGCGCTCAGCCGTACAAAATTGCGCTCGACGCCTGGGTTCTATACTCGCGCATGGCGGCGATTTAGCCACAACAAAGTAGCGGTTGTGGCTCTTGTCATAACGATTCTCATTGTGCTATTCGCGCTCGGCGCTGGCCTCATATCGGAACACGTAACAGGCTTCACCTATTCCGAAAACCATCTCAAAAACAAACTCTCGGCGCCTGGCGAGAACGGTTACATCCTCGGCAGCGATGGAAATGGACGAGACATTCTGACGCGACTTGCCTATGGCGGAAGGGTTTCACTCCTTGTCGCGTTTTTAGCGACACTCTCGACGTTAGTTATTGGTGGGACGATTGGCTCGGTTTCTGGGTTTTTTGGAGGCTTTATCGACACGACGCTTATGCGCCTGGTCGATGTTTTGTTGAGTATTCCCACCCTTTCTCTGCTTATTTTGATCTCCGCCCTTTATCACCCTGGGTACGTATCGCTCGCTTTTTTCATTGCAACTGTGAGTTGGGCGGGAGTCGCTCGACTTATCAGAGGCGAAGTCTTGTCTCTGCGCAATAGAGATTATGTCGATGCGGCTCGCGTCATTGGAGCCTCAAATGGCCGCATCATTTGGCGTCACATTTTTCCGAACATCATCCCTACCATCGTCGTCTGGACATCGCTCGTTATTCCGGCGTTCATTCTGACAGAGGCTGCCCTGAGCTTCCTCGGACTTGGCGTTCGCATTCCGACGCCGTCGTGGGGCAATATGCTTCAAGAGGCGCAACCGTTCTATGCCCGGAACTGGACGAATGTTTTCTTCCCCGGGTTCCTCATCTACATTACCGTCCTGTGCATTAATCTCGTCGGCAACGGCTTGCGGGACGCGCTAGATCCCCGCCAGAATGACTGAGATTGCCCCTCTAAGAATTGCGTAAGAGCGCGATTGATGACTGATCCTCAGTCAAGGCGAATTGCGCCTTCGAGAGCAACCACAACCAAGGTCGCCGGTGGGTTCCTGTTGGCTGTCATCGTCTTCACCGGGCTAAGTCTGTTTGGCGATATAGGCGATATCGGTCAAGCATTCCGCGACTTCAATTGGTGGTTGCTCGTCCCGATCCTCCTCCTGACCATCTGGAACTACGCTTGGCGCTTCGTTAAGTGGCAGCTCTTTGTGCGGTTGCTTGAGGTCGGTCCAATCTCTACGGGCACGAGTTTGCTCGTCTTCCTCTCCGGATTCTCGATGTCGATCACGCCCGGCAAAGTTGGCGAACTGATCAAATCCGTCTACCTGAGACGATTAACTGGTGCTCCCGTTAATCGAACGAGCGCAATCGTCGCCGCCGAACGGGTAACAGACGGAATGGCCATGGTGATTCTTGCCGCGATCGGAATGACCGAGTTCTCCTACGGCCGGACGCTGATCGCCATCCTAGCGGTCGTGATCGTCGTCGGTCTCGTGTTGCTGCAGCGTCCTGCAATAACCCGCCGATTCATCATCAAGCTCGAGAATAAGCGAATTATCGGCAAAGGCGTGCCGCACGGGCTCGCATTCCTTGATGCTTCGGAGTCCCTCTATCGACCACGGATTCTTGTTCGTGCGGTTGGGCTCGGAGTGATTTCATGGATCGGCGAATGCGTTGCCTTCTATCTCGTCTTAGTTGGCCTCGGAATCGACGGCAATTGGAAACTCTTCTTAATTGCCACGTTTGTTCTGGCCGTTTCGTCACTTCTTGGGGGAATATCTCTCTTGCCGGGAGGTCTTGGGGTTGCAGATGCGAGTGTCGCTGGTATGCTCCTCGTATTGGTCGATGATGATCAAATGACAAGATCGACTGCCGCGGCCGCGACGCTGATCATTCGCTTCTCAACGCTTTGGTTCGCTGTGCTTATAGGCGCGCTTGCGGTTACGATTCTCGAACGCTTGATTCGTACCGGCAATATAGTGTCAAGCGTCATCGATGAGCCGCAGCCAATCGGCGGCCGGTAATGGAAATCTCGACAACCTGAGTTGGATGGAGGGAATCTGTGATCAAGTGTCCAAATTGTGGCGTAGAAAACGAGCCAGGAAGCCGTTTCTGCGCCGAATGCGGAACTGATCTACGATCCATCTCGCCGAGCCAGCCGACTCAACCAGGCACACCGTTTGCGCCGCCGACGCCGCCATCGGAACCGTCGGCCTCGCTGGTCCCTCCGCCATCGACACCACCACCGTGGTCTTATACACCGCCTCCTACCACGGAACCGGGACAACCGAGTCCGACCCCGCCATGGGCTGCGCCCGCGCCGCGTCCGCCGGCTGGGAGAGAAGGTCGGCCAAAGTGGTTGGTGGCAGTACTTGGTGTCCTCGTCGCATTCTTGTTGTGCTGTTGCGTCTTCTTCATCTGGGGTTCAACAGCGGGACAAGATCGGTTGGAGGATTGGGGAACTCGCGTTTCCGAGTGGAGCACGAAGCAAGCGGATAACTAACCGGTCTCGATACCGAAATGAGAAACGGGCGGCGCTTGCGCGCCGCCCGTTTTCTGGTTGGATCTTCAGTTATTAAAACTCATCGCGACGAGGTGGTCGCGGCCTGCTATCGCCAGGTCGCGGGCCGAAACCGTCGCCGGGCCGACCGCCACGGCCGCCCGGTCCATCACGGCGCGGACCTCGATCGCCACCTGGGCGTGGACCGCGCTCCGGCTTCGGCTCTGGGAGTTCTCCAGTCAGCGCCGCGCGCCGCGAGAGACTCACTTTGCCGTTCGGCGCGACGTCGGTCACCATCACGGTTATCTCGTCGCCAATTTGGAAGAGGTCCTCAACCTTCGCCACGCGAATCGCCGGATCCTCCGAGAGCTCGGAGATGTGAACGAGACCGTCCTTGCCCGGCATGAGTTCAACGAACGCGCCGTACGGCATGATGCTAACGATCTTGCCAGTGTAAAGCTCGCCGCGCTCAATTTTGATCTCTTGTGTCATACCTTGGATGCGTTGAATCGCGCGCTCGGCGCCGTCAGGATCGGACGACGCGATCGAAACCGTGCCGTCATCCTCGATGTCGATCTTCGTGTTCTGTGTCTTCCTGCAGTGAGCGGATGTTCTTGCCGCCCGGACCAATGATCAAACCGATCTTCTCGGGATTGATCTTGATTCGAAGAACTCGCGGCGCGAACTTCGACATCTCTTCGCGCGGAGTCGAGATCGTCTCGAGCATCTTGCCGAGAATGAATTGCCGGCCAGCGTGAGCCTGCTCCAACGCCTGGCGCATGATCTCGGGCGTGATGCCTTTGACCTTGATGTCCATCTGAATCGCCGTCACACCGTCCGAGGTGCCGGCGACCTTGAAGTCCATATCGCCGAGCGCGTCTTCGATGCCCTGGATGTCGGTCAACACTGTAAATCGATCGCTGTCCGGATCAGTGACCAGTCCCATCGCAACACCCGCGACCGGAGCCTTGATCGGCACGCCGGCGTCCATCAAGGGCCAGGGTGCTGCCGCAGACGCTTGCCATCGAAGTCGAGCCGTTTGAGCTTACGACTTCAGAGACGACGCGCATCGTATAAGGGAAACATCTTCATCTGGAATCACCGCCATCAGCGCGCGCTCAGCCAGCGCGCCATGTCCAATATCGCGGCGGCTTGGGCCGCGCAAGTCGTCGCACTTCGCCAACGCTGAACGGCGGGAAGTTGTAGTGGTGGATGTAACGCTTGCTATCTTCAGGGCTGATCGAATCGAGTCGTTGCTCCTCAGCAGTCGAGCCGAGCGTGACTGATTGTCAGCGCCTGGGTCTGACCGCGAGTGAAAATCGCGGAACCATGCGTGCGTGGCAGGTAGCCGACCTGGCTCCAGATCGGCCGAATCTCTTCAGGGCGACGGCCATCGGGTCGGATGCCTTGACTGAGAATTCCACCCCGAACTTCGGCCTTAAGCACAGCTTCGAACGCTTCGCCAATGGCCTTCGGGGTGTATCGCTCGCCGTCTTCGAGCGAAGCAAAGTGGGCGAGCACGCTCGCTTTGAGTTCGTCGGTGCCTTCAAGGCGAACGACCTTGTCGGGATTGTGAACGGCTTCACGCAAGCGGTCGCCAAGCACATTGTTCAACTCGGCGTATAGCGCGTCGTCCTTGACCGGCGGCGAGAAGTCCCATTTCTCTTTGCCAGCAATCTCGATGAAGTTCCCGTTGAAGCGCGGTAATTTTTCTGATTTCTTCGTGAGCGCGAACGATGCCTTCGAGCAATGTCGCTTCCGGAATTTCGCCGGCTTCACCTTCGACCATCATGATCGCGTCTTCAGTGCCCGGCGACGACCATATCGAGACGGCTGCGCTCCAAATCCGATGATTTCGGATTAATCACGATTTCCCCGTCGATCAAGCCAACGCGAACCGCGCCGACAGGTCCCTCGAAGGGGATCGGCGAAATGGTCAGCGCGGCGGACGCACCGATGATAGACAGCAGATCAGGGTCATTCTCTTGGTCGGCCGAGAAGACCGTATTGATGACCTGAACTTCAGCCTTGTACCCCTTGGGAAAGAGCGGACGGATCGGTCGGTCGGTGAGCCGCGCCGCGAGGATGGCGGCCTCCGTCGGTCGGCCCTCGCGTTTAATAAAGCCGCCGGGGATTTTGCCCGCGGCATACATCTTCTCTTCGTAATCAACGGTCAGCGGGAAGAAATCGAACGCTTCTTTTGCTTCCTTCTCTCCCGTGACCGCTGCCAGCAACATCGTGTCGCCATAGCGAACGACGACGGCGCCGTGAGCCTGCTCAGCGAGCAGACCAGTTTCGAGCGATAGGGTTCGCCCTGCTAGTTCAATCGAGACCGTCTTTGAACGGCTCGAAACATCGATTGCCATGTGGTGTTGTCCTCCAACAAAAACGTTGGCCCCGCCGCCTGGTATGCACATCATCCTGGGCACGGGCCAATAAGGTCAGGTCGCTGGGGAGGAATGAGGGACTGGAGTGTGCCGGCGCCGTCGTGCCCCGGCACGCTCCAATTCCTCACTCGTCCGCCGCTAAGCGCCTGGTCAGGTCATGCGAATGTCTGCACCTCCTTTCGAGGAGGCTTGAGCGAACGCGGAAAGGCCCAGAGCAAATGACTCTGGGCCCGTACGGTTCGTATTTCCGTCCAGCTGTCGAGGTTTCGCGTAAAACAGGGTTGAAATTTAGGATGTATCAGTGGACGGCTCGCTTTGCGGAAATCGCTACTTGCGCAATCCGAGACGAGAAATCGTCGCGCGGTATCGCTCGACGTCCTTCTCGCTCAGGTAGGCGAGCAAGCGGCGGCGGCGTCCAACCAGTTTCAACAGGCCACGCCGCGAGTGATGGTCATGCTTGTGTTCGCGGAGATGATCGGTCAGCAGATTGATTCGCTCGGTCAAGAGCGCAATTTGAACTTCCGGCGATCCCGTGTCCGACTCGTGGACACGAAAGTCGCTGATAATCTCTTCCTTCTGGACTTGCTGCAACGCCATTCTGGCGGATACTCCTCTCCCAGCACTCCGATGCCCACTGCACGAAAGCGCCCGGACAACGCACAATCGCCGGTGAGTATAGCATGGGCGTCACTTAACCGACTATTGAACGGCTCATCTGGCCGCCATCGACGGCATCGTTCTACTATGGAAAGCGAAGGAAGGATTTCGGAAGGTGGCGAAACTCGGCATCATCGGCGGCAGCGGTCTCTACAATCTCCCAAATCTCGAAATTAGCGAAACGATCGACCTAGAAACACCGTTCGGTCGGCCGAGCGATCATTTGACGATGGGTCGAATCGGTAGTCTTGAGTTCGTTTTCCTGCCTCGCCATGGCGCCGGCCATCGACTTACTCCGACAGAATTGCCGAATCGGGCCAACATTTATGCACTCAAAGAGCTTGGCGTCACGCATATCTTGAGCGTGAGCGCTGTCGGATCGCTGCAGCAACAGTTCGAACCGTTGAGCATCGTCTTGCCGGACCAAATTATTGACCGCACCGTTTTTCGCTCACGGACGTTTTTTGACGACGGCATCGTGGCTCATGTTGGCATCGCTGAACCGTTCTGTCCCGTTTTCCGTTCCAGTCTCAATGCCTGCGCGCACGATGTCGACCAGCCGGTTCACAACGGCGGCACGTACGTCTGCATTGAAGGACCGCAGTTCTCGACCAAAGCTGAATCGAATCTCTACCGATCATGGGGCGCGTCGGTAATCGGCATGACAGCGATGCCGGAAGCACGGCTTGCCCGGGAAGCAGAGATTTGCTACGCCACCGCGGCAATGGTCACTGACTACGACGTATGGCATGAAAGCGCAGGACACGTCACGGTCGAAATGGTCATTGCTAACCTTCACCACAATACGCAGTCGGCACGCCTTTTGATCGAATCTCTCGCGAAACAGGACCTACCGCAGCGTACGTGTTCATGTGGAGATGCTCTCGCAAACGCGATTGTGACCGCGCCTCGTGCAATCTCACATGAAACGAAGAATCGCGTCGGGGTCATTGCCAAGCGATATCTCGATCAAGCGAGTTGATTCCATGATTGCAACGATTCGCGGGAGACTGCGCTTCACCGAAACCGAGCTTCTTCTCGCGCCTTCGCTCATGGCCATCGTCGGCCTGCTGACAATCTTCCTTGTCCCCCGGCACGCACTCGATTGGACTTGGTCCGACATTTGGATCAGCTTCGCGTTCGTCGCGATCATCTTGGGAATCAACATCAGCTTCGGAATTCTCGGCATGCGTGGTGACCAGGTCCTGTTTCCGGTAACCGCGGCTCTGTCAGGGCTCGGGCTGCTCATGGTTCAGCGACTCTATCCAGCGCTCGCATCGCTTTATCCGTACTACAGCACCCTCGCCCAAAAGCAATTCCTCTTTCTTGTCGCGGGCTTCGCGGTTCTTTGGCTAACTGCGATTTTCTTTCGGGGACGAATCCATCTTCTTCGTCGATACAAGTACACCGCTCTGGTTTTAAGTCTGGCGATGCTGGCCGCGACGTTTGTCTTTGGAACCTCTGTGAACGGCGCGCGCATTTGGATCAGCCTCGGTCCAATTCAGATTCAACCATCTGAGATCGTCAAAGTGACGCTCGTCATTTTTCTCGCTGGTTATTTGGATGAAAACAAGGAGTTGATCGGGTCGACTTGGCGAGTCGGCATGCTCCGTCTGCCGCCAATTCCGTATCTTCTGCCGATGATCTTGATGTGGCTCGCGTCCGTGCTCGTGCTCGTTGTGCAAAACGATCTTGGCACAGCCCTCCTCTTTTTCGGTATCTTCCTCGTCATGATCTATATGGCTACCGCCAAGCCGATCTACGTTGTCGCGGGTTTGGCATCGTTCGCGGTTGCGTCGTACGGGGCATATGTTGCCTTTGACCGAATCGGCGACCGCGTACAGAACTGGCTTAATCCCTGGCAGGATCCACTCATCGTCGGGTATCAGCCGATTCAATCTGATTACTCGCTGACCGCCGGCGGTTTGCTCGGCACTGGACTCGCCCAAGGTCAACCGTGGCGAATTCCAGAAGTCCACACGGACTTCGTCTTCTCAGCAGTGGGAGAGGAGCTCGGGCTGTTGGGAACAGTCGCGGTTCTAGCACTTTTCATGGTTCTTGTAATGCGAGGGTTTGGGATCGCGATGGCGAGTCGCTCCGGTTTTGCCCGCCTTCTCGCCGGTGGGCTCACCGCGACGCTCGCACTGCAGACAGTGATCATCATTGGCGGAGTGCTTCGCGTGATTCCACTCACCGGCATCACGCTTCCCTTCATCTCATACGGCGGGAGCTCGCTCCTCACGAACTTCCTCATTGTCGGACTCTTGCTGGCGATCTCTGACCAAAATCGAGTCTCGGCGCAATGAAGAGATTCTGCTCTGCCCTCGCCTTCGTGCTCTTGGTCTTGCTGACCACGTACGCTCTGTGGATGAACGATCGACTGAGCGATGGCCGCTGGTTAGCGCTCCTCGCTTGCGGATGGGTGCTCTTGCTCATCGCTATTTGGCCGATCGCGCCGAGGCCAGCGGATCCACAAGACCGGGCGATGGTCAACAGCGCGATTGTCTTCGTCACGATCTTCGCCGTGCTTGCGGTCCAGTTGGTCAGAATCCAGCTTTTGCGCAAAACAGCGATTGCCGAAAAGATCGGCAAGGACACGACTACCGGCGAAGTGTTGAGCAACCCACGATTGGTCAACCAAGATTTGGAAATCCTTCGCGGAAGCATCCTCGACCGAAACGGTGAGGTGATCGCGGAATCGGTCCAGAATTCAGAAGTCATTCGTCGAATTTACCCAGATGCGAACACCTCGTATGTTGCGGGGTACTTTTCACCGCTTCTCTATGGTCGAACAGGACTCGAATCGACGTTTGACGACGAACTCTCCGGCCGCAAGGGCGCAAATCCGTTCCAGGAAGAACTCGATGGATTACTGCACCGAAATCATGTCGGCTATGACTTGCGCCTCACGCTCGACTCCAGCTTGCAGGGTTTCGCGTCTGATCTGCTCGGCGACCGGAATGGCGCAATCGTGGTGTTGGATGTCGATTCCGGCGCTGTACGCACGCTCATCAGCAATCCGCACTTCGATCCGGAACAATTGTTCACCGCCGATTCCGCTGACCGGGAGTCAGCCACTGCTTATTGGCAAACAATCAATGACAATTCCGACCGACCATTGGTCTTACGAGCGACGTCAGGACTCGTTCCACCCGGGTCGACGTTCAAAACGGTAACCGCAAGCGCGGCAATCGATTCCGGTACGTCGAATCCAGACAAGACCTATACAGACAACGGTCAGCTTGAGGTCGAAGGTCACGTCATTATTGAAAACAACCGGCCAGACGATTCCATCGACACATGGACGTTGCGCGACGGCATTGCGTACTCGCTAAACGTCGTCTTGGCTCAGGTGGGTTTGGAACTCGGCGCTTCCCGCCTGGAGACTTATGCAGACAGATTCGGATTTGGCACGGGTCTGGGATTTGATCTACCAGTCGCGAAGAGCCAAATTGCCTCTTCGGACGACTTTCTTAAAACCAAACCCGCGCTCGCTGACACGGCATTCGGCCAGGGCCAATTGCTTGTCACGCCGCTGCAAATGGCAATGGTCGCGGCCACAATCGCCAATGACGGCGAACTAATGCGCCCCTATTTGGTTGAACACGTAACAACGTCGAGCGGCAAATCCATTCGGGACATTGAACCGCAATCGATTCGACGAGTTATGTCCAGTTCGACAGCCGGCAAAGTTCGCGACATGATGATTAATGCCGTAACCAATGGTTATGTCTGGCGAGTCGCCTTGCCGGACTTCACAGTCGGCGGCAAGACCGGAACAGCCGAGGTCGAGGGCCAAGAACCGCATGCCTGGTTCATTGGTTTTGTCGGCGATCCAACCCCGCGGTACACCATCGCGGTGATGCTGGAGCATGGTGGAATCGATCTTACATTTTCTCTTGAGATGGCTCGCCAAATCCTGGAAAAGGCGATGAACTCGAGATGAAAGCGTTTTCCGCAATCGTTCCTTCGAAATAGGCGTACGTACGCACTCGTTTCGATGGCATTTACCTCGCAAATTCAACCCAAAAATGGTACAATTTGGCATGCGCGATGTGCGGGGAGATCGATTGCAACGCGTCAAACGACGCAGGTTTGAAATCCTCGTGCGACGCGAACTGCGATCGTTGCCGGAATCGATCCAGCGATTGCTAGACAACGTGGCAATTGTCGTCGAAGACTTGCCTCCATCTGACCAGCGGGGTGAAGGGAATACGCTGTTCGGTCTGTATGAAGGACAGCCGCTGACAGAGCGAGGTGGCGGTTACTCGATGACGGTACCAGACAAGATTACGCTCTTCCGTCGACCGCTCGAAGAGGCATTCCCCGACCGAGCCGATCTCGAGAATCAAGTCCGAATCACATTGATCCACGAACTTGCGCACCATTTCGGCATCGAAGAGGATCGACTTGATGAACTTGGTTGGGAATAGTTAGTAAAGGGTTTGCGTGAGGCAAGTCGCGCCGGTCAACAACCAATCGAAAAAGGCGCCTGGAGTGACCGACACGATTGCTGCCGGTCTTTCCGAGGTCTTCGTGCGACCGTGGTTCATGGCTTTGCCCCTTCTGCTTGATCTGTATTACTGGATCGGCTGGCGATTCTTACCAGCTGCGCTGACAGAGCGGATCGCGAAGTCAGTTAGCGAGTCAACCATTTCAGATAAGCAGTCGATATTGAATCGGCTGGATGATATTGGGAAAGTTGATCTCTCGGGAATTGTTGGTCTATTTATGCCGTCAATGCTTGTCGGCGCAAACCGGGACAAGGTCTTCGAGGTTTGGTCGCGGCCAGTAGTGAGCCCAAATTCGATCTTCCTTGTTTGCCTGATCAGCGGAGTCTTTCTTCTCGCGGCATCGCTGTGCTACATGGCATTCCTGGTGCCGCTGGCCGATGTCGTCACCGCTCGGCGCCGGCCCTGGCGTCAAATACCGAAAGCTATCTTCTCCGCCTGGCTGCGGATGCTTGGATTGCAATGTATTTTGCTCGGTTTGGTCGCACTTGTATTTGGACCAATTCTGGTCATCACGGCACTGTTCGAAGTGGTCGGCGTCGATTTCTCGGAAATCGTCATATCGCTCTCAGTGCTCAGCGTTTTGGCGGCAACCGTCTTCCTTTGGTTTGTGGTCGCAGCAATTGCTGCCATTGAAGTTGGACCCTTCAAGGCAATGTATTTGAGCTTCAATGTCGTTCGGCGCTATTTCTGGCAGACAGTTGGACTGATTGCCGCTTCCATCTTGATTGGCTCAGGGCTGCCGGAGCTTTGGCTGAAGCTGATGGATACCGCGCCAGGTCTTCTAATCGCGGTGGTCGCAAACGCGTTTTTCTCAGTCGGACTATCGGTAGCAAGTTTGATTTTCTTTACAGACCGCCTGCGGCTGCTGCGATTCGATGCCGCACAGCGGACATTTCCCATGACTCGTCGCAGCACCGTATAACCGAGAGGAGTTTTCTTTCGTGCCAACGTCAACGCAATCAACCTACACTGCACAGAACATTCAGGTCCTCAAGGGCTTGGATCCTGTTCGCCGTCGTCCAGGCATGTATATCGGTAGCACCGATCAGCGTGGACTTCATCACCTCGTTCGGGAAATTGTCGACAACTCGGTCGACGAAGCGCTCGGTGGCCACTGTGACACCATCGTGGTCCGAATCGGCGCCGATAACGTCGTTACAGTGACCGACAACGGGCGTGGCATCCCGGTCGACAAGCACCAAACTGAACGAACGTCCGCACTTGAAATAATCATGACGACGCTCCACGCTGGCGGTAAGTTCGGAGGCGGCGGGTATAAAGTTTCCGGCGGTCTCCATGGCGTCGGCGCCTCTGTGGTCAATGCACTCTCAGAATGGTGCAAGGTCGAGGTCTGCCGGGGTGGGAAGCTCTATCGCCAGGAATATGAGCGAGGAGTGCCAAAAGCGCCGGTGAAACAGGTTGGCGCCTGCGATCCTGAGCGACACGGAACGACGACGTCGTTCCTCGCCGATTCGAAGATCTTTACCGATGGAGTCGATTACAACTTCGAAGCCCTTGCGCAGTGGTTTCGCGAGACGGCATACCTCACCCGGGCGCTACGCTTGACGCTCATTGACGAGCGATCCGATCGACAGCTCACCTTCTATTTCGAGGGTGGCATCGTTTCATTCGTGCGGCACCTCAATCGAAATCGAAGCGTTGTCCACGACCGACCGTTTTACGTGCTTCGGGAAATGCCGGCTTGCCTTGTCGAGGTGGCGCTGCAATATAACGACAGCTATGGCGAATCGACGCACACCTTCGCAAACAACATCAACACAATCGACGGCGGAACGCATCTCTCCGGCTTTAAGTCAGCGCTAACCAGATCGATCAACGACTACGGCAAGCGCAACGGTTTCTTGAAGGGCGATGAGACGCTCTCGGGCGAGGATGTGCGCGAGGGATTGACCGCGATCGTTTCAGTCAAGCTCGCTGAGCCGCAATTCGAAGGACAGACCAAAGGCAAGCTTGGCAACGCTGATGTCGCCGGCGCGGTCCAAACCGCCGTCAACGAGGGTCTTGGAGCGTTCCTCGAAGAGAATCCGCAACTCGCTCGCAAGATCATCGAGAAATGCCTTACCGCGGCACGTGCCCGCGAAGCTGCGCGCAAGGCGCGTGAGCTCGTCCAGCGCAAAGGCGGATTGGATAGTTTCAGCCTCCCGGGCAAACTCGCGGACTGCACAGAGCGCGATCCCAGTAAGTCAGAGCTGTACATCGTCGAAGGCGATTCGGCTGGTGGTTCAGCCAAGCAAGGACGTGATCGTCGCTTTCAGGCCATCTTGCCACTTCGAGGCAAAATCTTGAACGTCGAGAAGGCACGTCTCGACAAGATGTTGCAGAACGAGCAAATTCGGATTCTGATCACCGCGCTCGGCACTTCGGTCGGGGATCAGTTTGATATCTCCAATCTGCGTTACCACCGTGTCATCATCATGACCGACGCTGATGTTGATGGATCGCACATTCGGACATTGCTTCTGACGTTCTTCTATCGGCACCTCGAGCAACTCATCGTCGATGGCAGGATCTTTATCGCCCAACCGCCTCTTTATCGCGTGAAGAGCGGCAAAGAGGAGCGATGGGTGTACACCGAAGAGCAGCGCGAGAAGGCGCAAAAGGAGCTCGGCGAGCGTTCAGAGGTTCAGCGCTACAAGGGACTAGGCGAAATGAATCCGGAGCAACTTTGGCAGACTACAATGGACCCAGTTCAGCGCACTCTTCTGCAAGTGACCATTCAAGACGGCGTTGCGGCCGACGAGACATTTGACATGCTGATGGGCGCCGCGGTTCCGCCGCGCAAGAAGTTTATTCAGACACACGCGCGGGACGTCCAGAACCTCGACGTGTAGACCTCGAATCAAGCGACTGATGTACGGCGCGTTGGGATTACGATCCCAACGCGCCGTTTTCAATTTCATGTACGATCCCCAAAACGAGCGCGACTGACTGAAGGAGTCCGAGCGATGCGCGTTGCGGTCGATGGTATGGGAGGGGACATCGGTCCGGCAGTCGTCGTTCCCGGCGCGATTCAGGGCGCACGCGACTGCGGGGCCGACCTCCTTCTTGTCGGGCGCTCCGCTGATATTCGAGCTCAACTTTCAAATGCCAACGTGTCTGGGGTCAGCATTCAGATTGTCGATGCACCCGATGTTATCGAAATGAACGAGCATCCGGCGACAGCTGCACGCCGGAAGCCGAACTCGAGCATCGCTGTCGCACTTGGTGAGATCAAATCTGGACGAGCCGACGCCATGGTCTCGGCTGGCAATAGCGGCGCGGTCATGGCAAGCGCGTTCATTGTTCTTGGACGAATCGAAGGGGTCGAGCGTCCAGCCATTGCGGCGTTTATTCCCGGACTTTCAGGTGCGAGCCTCGTTCTCGATCTTGGAGCAGTGACCGATCCCCGGCCGGCACATCTGATTCAGTTCGCCCATATGGGGAGCATTTACGTCGAGCGCGTATCGGGAAAGGCAACACCAACGGTCGCGCTGCTCTCGAATGGAGAGGAGCCAACAAAAGGCAATCAGCTTGTTCAAGAAGTCTTTCCTTTGCTCGAGAACGAAGCCGGCATCAATTTCGTTGGCAACATCGAGGGGAAGGATGTGCTCAAGGGCGAAATCGATGTTGTAATCACCGACGGCTTCACTGGAAATGTAGCGCTAAAAGTTGCCGAAGGTACCGCGTCAATGTTGACGACGGTTCTCCGCGAGGAACTTACAAAATCACTTCACAGAAAACTCGCGGCCGCAGTCCTCAAACCAGCGTTTCGATCGCTTCGCGATAAGTTCGACTACGCGCGAATCGGTGCGGCGCCTCTATTAGGAGTCAATGGCGCCGTGCTCATCGCGCATGGCAGGTCATCTGAGCTTGCTATTGCTAGCGCCGTTGCGCGAGCTTCGGCAGTTGCCGAAACAAATCTGCCCGACGCGATTCGAATGCGACTATCAGGGGCCCGGAACAATTAAGTCGTTGATTTTCCCGATACTGATCGCTTCAGTTTCGCTCCAGGTCGAAATACCGGACTCTTCCGCGCGCTGATTCTGATTGGGCCCCCGGTTTGAGGATTGTGTCCCGGGCGAGCTGGTCGATCCACGACCCGAAATGCGCCGAAACCGCTTATCGCGACTTCGTTTCCCTCTGCTAAGTTGGCGGCGATGGTGTCGAATACGGCTGAAACGACCGCCGCCACATGTGACTCGGATTGAGCGGTCTGGCGCGCAACGGAACGAACGAGATCCTGTTTCCGCATCAAACTGCCCCTTTCTCTTTGTCGCTTACCCGTCGATTTGGCGTGGCATTCACTTAGGTAGATGTGTCGTCCGTCGTTGCCGATTTGCCTCAAACAGTATGACTGCGCCAGCTACCGCAGCGTTCAATGATTCTAAAGTGTTTTGCAGAGGGATTCGTACGCGGGTTGTCGCCAGTTCGCGGATTTCAACTGAAAAGCCACCTGTCTCCGGGCCGAGCAATACCGCTACTGGACTTGTCCAGTCGACGTTTTCGTAATCGATCTCTCCACTCGCGTCGGCCAAAACGCGCGTCGGACAGTCGGAAATGATCCGCGATTTCTCCGTCTCATCTAACCATGCGATCGGAATCCGAAAGTGAGCTCCCATCCCAGCGCGAACGACCTTTGGATTGTACGGATCGACGGCGCCTTTCGTCAGATAGACGATAGTTGCGCCTGCGCCCGCAGCCACTCGAAGCAGGGTGCCCAGGTTTCCAGGATCGGTCATAGAGTCCACTACGACAATCAAGGGCTTTTCCGACGTTACGGGCGAGAGAGTCAGAAACGGAACGAGGGCAAGGATTCCCTGCGGCGTGACAGTATCAGACAGCGAATCGAACAGTTTCTGGGCGACAATCTTGATTTCAAAGGGCTCGATTGCCAAGTTTGCGAGATTTTCGGCGCGGTGGGCCTGATCTTCACGGAGAAACACGAGTCGTGGGTTGACTCGCATTCCGAACATGTCCTCGATGAGCCGTTCGCCTTCGACCAAAAAAAGTCGCTCCGCCTCGCGCGTTTTGCGCTGGCGGAGCGAGCGAACAAGCTTGATTGAAGGATTGTCGGAACTATAGATGACGGCCGAGTTGTCGTGAGCGATCCGACGATCCATCCGCAATCTATTAAGCGGCGTGCTTCTTTGCGACCTCAGCGACGGCGGTGAACGCAGCCTCATCTCGGACTGCAAGATCAGCGAGCATCTTGCGATCTACTTCGACGCCCGCGGCCTTGAGACCCTGGATGAAGCGGCTGTACGGAATGCCATTCATGCGAGCCGCCGCATTGATGCGGATGATCCAAAGGCGCCGAAAATCCCGCTTCCGAGCCTTTCGGTCGCGGTAGGCATATGCCAGGGAACGCATGAGAGATTCGTGCGCCCGCTTATAAAGTCGATTGTTCGTCGCGCGATGCCCCTTCACCTGGCTGAGCACTTTTTTGTGGCGCCGGTGGGCGGCTACTCCCCGTTTAACGCGGGCCATTGCTGTTCCTCTTTTCCCTTTCGGACTTCAAGTATGAGATCAAGAAGTAGCGAGAATGCTTAGACGCCGTTCGGGAGCATGCGCTTGATACGCTTCTTATCCGTGCTATCAACCTCAAGCATCCGATCGAATTGTCGTTTCACACGCGGCGCCTTGCGGCGGCGGAAGTGACTCTTCATCCCTTTTGCCCGCATGACTTTGCCAGTCGCGGTGATCTTAAACCGCCTCTTGGCTCCCTTGTGCGTTTTCAATTTTTGCTTCGTCACGGCGCTGTCCACCTTCTTTCTCGTGTTGACTTTGCTTCTGGCGAAGCGGGTTCATGATCATGCTCATTGCGCGCCCTTCGAGTCGTGGCGCTTGTTCGATGTTTCCATGGCTTCGGAGCTGATCCGCAAGCTGATCGAGTAGCCCCTTACCGATATCTGTATGCGCCATTTCGCGGCCGCGGAAGGTGACGGTCAATTTAACCTTGTCACCCGAATCAAGAAATTTTGCAGCCTGGCGTCCTTTAGTATCTAGGTCGTGATCGCCAATCTTTGGCTTCAAGCGAACTTCTTTGAGTGCGATCACGTGTTGATGACGACGGGACTCGCGCTCTTTGCGGCTTTGTTCATAGCGGAATTTGCCGTAATCCATGAGGCGGCATACAGGCGGTATCGCATTTGGCGCAACTTCTACGAGGTCAAGTCCTCGCTGTCTCGCCATTTCGAGCGCGTCCCGAGTCGGAATGACTCCGACTTGCTGCCCTTCTTCGTCTATGAGCCGAACTTCGCGAATACGTATGCGTTCGTTAACGCGAGTCTGGACTGGTCTGGTAATGGTTTGCCTCCTCTTTAAGGCTGTTGTTATCTATATTGTAAAAACGCAGAAACGCCGCGGGACGCTTTCCGCCTGCGTCCTGCGGCACAGCCGCGGAATTTTAGCACGCTCAGAAACGACGGGTCAATCAATTTGACTTGCGTTTGTCGTGACAAAAAAGGCTCGCGACGCTTGTTCGTCTTGCTTCAATTGCGTTATGAGCGAATCGACGCCTTCGAATGTTTGATCGCCGCGGAGCCGTTCCAAGAAATCAACGGCAAGCAACTGCCCGTAAAGATCACCGTCAAAGTCGAAGAGATGAGTCTCAATCAACCGCGCGCCAGTGTTCACCGTCGGGCGGGTTCCAATATACGTCATTGCTTGCCGGCCCGATGTCTCGTTCGCAAGATGGGCACAGGTCACATAGATACCGTCGGCCAGCCCGACAAGATCGGCCGGCGGAGCAACATTAGCGGTGGGGTATCCTATCGTTCTTCCCAGATGCGCCCCATGAATGACCTCACCCTCGACCCGAAAAGGACGTCCTAATAATTGGCGGCTTGTACCAACGTCGCCCTCAATCAACGACGACCGGATCGCGCTGCTGCTGACAACTTCTCCATCGCTCGTGAGCCTGGGAACAGCAACCACATCAAAGCCCAAGGATGCACCAGCTTCTCGAATGCGTTGGACATCTCCGACTCGATTCTTTCCCAGCGCAAACGCTTCGCCTACCCAAAGCTCGGTCAAAGACGTTGACTCGGCCAGCCACTCAAGAAATGCTTCCGGCGAGAGCTGGGCGAGATCCATGTCGAACTGCACGGCAACGACATCATCAAACCCAGAGTCTTTGAGTCGCGCCATTTTTGAGTCGGCAGTGCAGATCCGACCCAGGAACGCAGATGGACGAAGAATCATAGCGGGAAGTGGTTCAAACGTGACAATTGCCGAACCAATGCCCAGTTCGCTGGCCCGAATTGACGCTTGTCCAAGCAGCAATTGGTGTCCTCTATGAACGCCGTCGAACGATCCAATCGAAACAATCTTCGGTCCACGCGGAAGCGTTGATCGGTCAGATACCGCAAAACGCGGAAGTACTGTCATGCTTAAGCGCTCACAATGACTTTCGCCGGACGCCAATGCGACGAGTCAGCGTCGAAGGTCGCAATGCCAACCCAATCGCCGTGCGCATTGTAGACCCGCGCGTTCGACTGTTTTGAATGCCTTCCCATAATCGAACGGCCAGTATTCCAAAGCTGAGTCGATTCGTCGCCGAGGAGGAGAGCCGGCCAATCCAGAACCGCAGCATCGGGATGAATTGCAATATCCTTCCAAGCAAGTCGGACGTCTCGCCCTTCCAATTCTTCCAGGGCCCAGGCCTCACAGAGATAGAAGGGTCCAGTCCGGAGACGGACCAAGTTGGAAAGATGCGCGCCCACTCCGAGTCGTTCGCCCAAATCCCGAGCCAGTGACCGAACATAAGTCCCTTTGGAGCAATCGACGAGGATTGACGCGGTAGGAGCATTCCACTCAACAAGGGAGAGGTGGTATATCTCGATTGCCCGCGGCGCTCGTTCGATTGTTTCGCCAGCGCGGGCAAGTTCGTAGAGCTTCTTACCGCCAACCTTGATCGCAGAGTGCATAGGTGGAATCTGTTCAATGGGCCCACGAAATTCCGGCAGTGCCGCTTCGATATGCTCCGTAGTCAAATGTTCCGCAGAATTCACAATCACTACTGTTCCGTCGGCATCGTAACTGTCGGTTTCAACTCCAAACGTGATCTCGGCCAAGTACGTTTTCGACGACTCCGAAAGGTATTCGAGAACTTTGGTCGCGTGGCCAACGGCAATCGGCAGAACGCCCGTCGCTGCCGGATCAAGTGTGCCCGCGTGACCCACATGCCGTTCACCGCTTAGTCGTCGCACGCGCGCGACGACGTCGTGACTTGTCCAACCCGCAGGTTTGTCGATGATGAGAAATCCGTGGAGCGATGTCTTCGCGGTGGAAGCGTTGGGCATTAAACTATGAAGGTTGTCCGGCAGCTGCAAGCTCGCCTACTCGGCGCAGAAAGACTTGCTTTTCCAAGTCACCGCCAATGATCGACAAGCCAGCTGCTCGCGGGTGACCTCCACCTCCAAACTCCGAAGCAATTTTCGCCACATCGACACCGTCGGAGAGACTTCGCATGCTCACGCGCCAACCGGTGTCGTTCGCGTAGAGAATGGCGGCTGCCCGCGAGCCGTCTGTTCCAACGAGGAAATTGACCAAACCTTCCGCTTCACTTGGTTGAGCCTGACACGTGGAAAAGATTTCATCGGTCAATTCGGTCCAGATAAGACCTCCGGTCATTTGGACCTTGCCGAGAGCTCGTTCCCACAGACAGACCGATGATTTTGGTTTTAGGCGAAAGAGCTCGATCGACGATTGGAACTGGGTTGGCCCCAGCGTCGACAAGATCGGCGGCCGTACGCATGGTTCGCGACGTTGTCGCTTCCGTCCGTAATCCTAGGGTGTCACCGTAAATTCCGGCGAGAAGGCACTGCGCAATCTTGGGATTGAGTTTCGTTCCCCAAAGCTTAAGGAGGTCAGCCACGATCTCCGCGGTAGAGGCTGCTTTTGGTTCAACGATGTTCACGACACCAAAGCGGTCGTTCGTTACATGGTGATCGATGTTCACAATCGGCGTACTACCTTCAATTCGAGTTTCATCGTCGGAATAGAAGGCGCCGAGTCGTCGTTTATCTGAGCAATCAGCCAGGCAAAGCAAGTCGTAGTCGGGAAGCTCGTCCTCGCCGTAAACGCAAACCTTTTCGATGCCTGGCAAAAATTCGAGACTCCGCGGGTATTGACCATCGCTGATCAATGGGGTTACTTCAATCCCACATTGGGCCAATGAATGCATCATTGCGAGCGGAGACGCCAGACCGTCAGCGTCCACATTTTGGTGCGTCGGCATCAACACCCTGCGCGCGGACTTAAACAGATCGAGCGCCTGTTGAGCGGCATCAGCGTCGAGCGTCCAGTCCTCGGCACTCATGTGTCGTTCTCCACGGCATGCGAGCGCCTGAGTTCTTCAGCTTCAAGTTCTTGCAAGGTACGGGCGATGCTGACCGCATGTTCCATCGATCGATCGTCACGAAAATCGAGTTCGGGAATTTGGCGCATGCTCAATCGTGGCTTCAAATGGTGTCGAATGAACCCTGAAGCACTTCGAAGCGCCTTCAGGGTGCCGGATCGTTCCTCGTCTGTGCCCAAGACACTGATATAGACATGAGCCATGCGAAGATCCGGCGACATCTCAACATGAGTGATGCTCATGAAGCCGACGCGGGGATCTTTCACCTCGCGGCGAATGATATCGACCAGCTCTTCTCGAAGAAACTCTCCGACCTGGCGAGTTCGTCTACTCACTCATCTATCCTCACGAGAAACGCCGCACTTTGCATGTCAAAAACAGGCAAATGTGCGGCGCTGACGTGACTAATCTCGCGCGACTTCTTCACGATGATAGAACTCAATTTGGTCTTTGACTTGCAAATCGTTGAATGCCGTCAAGACCGAGTCCGCATTCGTATCCGGCGGCGACTTCACGAACGTCATCCTTGAAGCGCTTGAGCGATCGAATCGACCCCTCGTGGATCACCGTTCCGTTGCGCATAACGCGTGCCTTGCGAGTTGCGGTTGATCTTACCGTCAAGAACGTAGAGCCCTGCGACCACGTCGCCGTTCGGCAGGCGGAACGTCTCACGCACTTCGGCATAGCCGTCCGTGACGTCCTATGGATCGGGCGCAAGCAGACCGCGCATCGCCGCTTTCACTTCGTCGATCAAGTTGTAGATGATGTTGTAGAAGCGGATATCGACGCCCGACGTGTCGGCGGCGCGTTTCGCCGCCACGTCCGGGCGGACGTTGAATCCGATGATGATGCTCCGCGTAGCAACCGCCAGACTGACGTCGGACTCCGTAGATCGCGCCGGTGCCCGCGTACGTGATGCTGACCAACTGACCCGCTGATCGTTGATCCTCGTTCAGTTTCAGCAGAGTGCGGATTGAATCGCCTCCTAGCGAACCCTGCACGTCTGCTTTGAGGATCGACGCGCAGTTCGGCCGTGCTGCCCGCCTGGACTTGAGCTGTAGAGCTCGGTCAGCTTCACAGCCGCTCCGTGACCAGCGACTCGAGCTCGCCGCTGTCGACTTGCCGTTCTTCGGCAAGCTGCACGCGCGCTCCGCTCGTCTTCGAACACTTGCAACGTGTCGCCAGCCTGCGGCACTTCAAGCAAACCAAGGATTTCGACCGGAGTGCTCGGCTCCGCCCGGCGAACGCGCTTGCCCGCGATCGTCGAACATCGCCTTGATTCGGCCCCAGGTCGCGCCCGCCACAACGACGTCTCGCAGGTTGAGCGTTCCACTTTGGATGAGAACGGTCGCAACCGGACCTCGGTTGCGATCGACCTTGGCCTCGATCACGACGCCGACTGGCCGGCTTGTGCGGATTCGCCTTGAGTTCGTGAACATCGGCGACGAGCAGAATCACTTCGAGCAGATCGTCGAGTCCGAGCTTTTCTCGAGCCGAAACTTCGACGATTGGCACGTCGCCGCCCCACTCTTCGGGCATGACATTCATATTCGCTCAGCTGCTGCTTTGACGCGATCTGGATTCGCCGACGGAAGGTCGATCTTGTTGATCGCCACGACCATCGGCACATTCGCCGACTCGAATGTGCGCGATCGCTTCTCGCGTCGTCGGCATCACACCGTCGTCGGCCGCGACCACAAGTACCGCAATGTCAGTCGCCTGGGCCCCGCGCGCACGCATGGCGGTGAACGCTTCGTGACCAGGTGTATCCAGGAAGCGTGACTTTTCGGCCCTGCGTTTCGACCTGGTACGCGCCGATGTGCTGGGTGATGCCGCCGGCTTCGCCTTCGGCCACATTCGTCGACGCGAATGGCGTCGAGCAGCTTTGTCTTCCCGTGGTCGACATGACCCATGATCGTAACGACCGGTGGTCGCGCCGATCGCACCTGGATCGGTTTCTCCTCTCGCGCGCCGGCTCTCGAAGTCGGCGTTAGCCTGCTGAAGAACCTCGGGAATTGTTCGTTGGTCTCCCAACCAAGGTCGTCAGCACACCTTTGCCGCGGTGTCGTAGTCGATCTGCTGATTGATGTTGGCCATGATCCCGAGCTTCATCAGCTCTTTGATGACCTCGATTCCGGTCGTTTCAAGTTTTTCGGCCAGCTCCGCGACGGTCAGTACGGCGGCGAGTAAACTGGTTCAGCGGACGACTGGCGCCGCGCGACGCACCGTGACGGTTCTCGTCCGCCTCGGCCGCCTTGCCGCTGGCGTCCACCTCTTCCGAGGTGCGTCCGCCCCGGCCGCGTGCCCCTTTCGTACAATATTGATCTGTCATTCAGTGCATACCTTCCTGCGACGGCACAGTCCGTGCGCCGTTGACGCCTGGCGTCAATCTCGCGGCGTACCGCGCCAGCATAGTGTTTGTTTCCGTATCGATCGTCGTTTTCAGCGCCTGGGCTAACGAGCCTCGATTTCGAAGCGCGTGCCCAGCATGCTGGATCATCGCAGAGATATGCGCCTCGCCCATTTCGTTTTCCGGTCGGATCGATCTCCACCGAGCCTTCCGGAGTGCGAACGATCCGTACCAGCGCACGCTTCGCGGATCGCTTCTCGGCACGAAATGCACATCCGTTTGCGGAACGTGCTTCGGCCGCGGTCCCTTTCCGCGGTGCGGCCGAGCAGTGCTCTTACCCATTGCTTCGGCACCTTCCGATGCTAGTCATCGCCTGGTGACGAAGCCGGTCGTCAGCCTCTTGCTGCGATCGGAATCTCTGACCGGCAATTCTGTGCCGCTCTCGAAGTCGTATCGCGCCCGCAATCGCGGTTGTAGTAAACCTCGAGGCTCGCCGCCGGCTAGTCAACGTCAACGCTCATGCCGACCAGTTCGACGGCAGCGGTCCAAACTCGCTGCTCGCGAACGTTGATCGTGCCGTCCGGCGCGACCAGACCGCGGCTGTCGACCGGGCCAACCAAGTCGTCAGGAACATCTGCCAAGGCAGCCTCGCGCGCCTGGCGCAGGAGGTCGCCATCTTGGATCGCGGAGCGATTCCGGATCCTTGATGTCGATCCGCCAACCGGTCAGCTTGTACGCCAACCGCGCGTTTTGCCCTTCCTTGCCGATCGCCAGAGACATCTGATCGACGGAACGATCACCGTCGCGACCTTCTCCGGCTCGTTCAGTGCGACATTAGTCGGCTTGGCCGGGCTGAGCGCATTGGAGATGAAGTTCGCCGTGTCCGGCGACCACTCGATGACATCGATTTTCTCACCGTACAGCTCGTTGACAATGTTCTGAATGCGAACGCCGCGGATGCCAACGCAGGAGCCGACCGGATCGACTTTCTCTTGGCGAGCCGCCACCGCGACTTTCGAACGAAGACCGGTTCACGCGCGACTTCCATGATCTCGACGGCGCCAGCAGAAAATCTCCGGCACCTCCATCTCGAAAATCGGCGGATGAGGTTTGGATGCGAGCGAGAGACAATCAGTTGCGGTCCGCGTTGATCCCGGTTGACCTCGACCAGTAGACTTTGACTCGCTGACCGGGCCGATAGCGCTCGGTGGCGACCTGTTCGCGAACCGGCATGACCGCTTCGGCCTTGCCGAGTTCGACGATCACCGCCCGGGAGTCGGCTCGCTGAACGATGCCGTTCAACACTTCGCCCTGCGCGTTCGGGAAACTCTTCATAGACCGTATCGCGCTCGATAGTCTCGGATGCGTTGCAGCACAACTTGCTTCGCGGTTTGCGCGGCGATGCGGCCGAAGTTCTCTGGCGTACGCTCGATGCGAATTAGTCGCCAATCTGAGCGTCCGGCGAATAATCTGCGCGCTTCATTCGGCACCATATCGTTGATCGGATCCTCGATCTCGTCAACGACGTGCTTGATCACGTAGACGTGCATCAAGCCCGTGCTGGGATCGAGCTCGACCTCAACTTCTTCTTCTGTATTGGCCATCTTTTTGTATACGGTTTTTAGGGCGTGCTGTACGGACGACAGCACCGCCTCGCGTGGGATGCCTCGCTCGTCAGCGATTTGGGCGATCGCGGTATAGAAGTCACTCTTCATGCCGCGCACCTCCTTTTCTCTTCAATTGTGTGCGGTACCGGCCACGGTTCCGAGGAGTTCGATTCTCGTGGCCAAACAGCGCTAGAACAACAAAAAACGTGGGCCGGAGACCCACGTTCCCCACAGAGCATTGGTTCCGCTAGGCACAGTATACCCTTTTTGGGGGGTTCCGAACAAGGTAAACGGCCCCGATTGTGTAGCATGAAGATGAAAGATGCGGGCGTTGTCGGGGGTGCTCGGCCCTCGGTCTGGCAGTGCGCCGATGCTATACTCAGCTCTGACTTACCATCACTTTTCGCTCCGCATGACGCATTCGCGCGGGAGGAATGACTCTGCAGTCTTGGCGTATATGGCTTCGACCTGGCATGCACATCAAGCGCTGGGTCGGACTGTTCATGCTCAGCATCATTTCCACAAGCCTCGCCTTGGCTATGGGCCTTGCCTGGATATACAGGCATTACGAGTTTCCCGAACGCCTGACGGGTCTGGTTCAAACGGTCACGCTACAGTTTATTCCGCATCCTTACCGCGAGATCGTCATTCTCACACTTGGCATTGGGCTTCTGGTGTTCTCATTCGTCAAGATGAGCGGAGCGGTTCTCCGGCCGTTGCTCGCCCAAACGACGGGGAATCTCGCGCTCGCCCAAATCGTGGCTGAACACAGGTTCGGTCCAGAGCGCCCTTCTCTGAATATCGTCACGATCGGCGGCGGGACTGGTCTTTCCACTCTTCTTCGTGGTCTGAAGCACCAAAATGTGGGAATCACGGCGATCGTCACGGTCTCAGACGACGGCGGGAGCACTGGTCGAATCCGACGTGAATTCGACATTCCGGCGCCGGGTGATATTCGCAGCTGCATCGTCGCGCTCGCGAACGACGAATCGACGGTAGGCAAGCTCTTTCAATACCGCTTCGACCGCGAAGGCTCGGAGCTCGCCGGTCATTCGTTTGGCAATCTCTTCATCACCGCTTTGAGCCAGGTAACCGGGAGCTTTGAGCAGGCCGTTATCGAATCGGCACGAGTCCTCGCCGTTCGTGGGCGCGTGCTGCCGTCGACACTCGAAAACGTCGAGCTTTGCGCGGAACTTGTCGATGGAACGGTACTCTGCGGAGAGTCAACAATCTTCCGGCACAAGCCGCCCATCAAACGTATCTTTCTTTCCCCACACCAACCCAACGCGTACGAACCCGCGCTTGCGGCCATCTTGAGCGCGGACTTAATCGTGCTGGGACCTGGCAGTCTTTACACGAGTGTGTTGCCGAACCTGCTCGTCGACGGCATCACGCAGGCGATTCGCTGGTCAAAGGGGACCGCTGTTTACGTCTGCAATGTGGCGACGCAGCCGGGCGAAACAGATCACTTTGAAGCCGCTGATCATATCCAGACCATCATTGATCATCTTGGTCCCGGCGTGCTCAGTTACGCCCTCGTGAACAACAACCGGGCAGTTGTCAGTGCAATCAAGCCGGAATGGAATGTCGACCCGGTAACCGACGACAATACAGAAGCACTGGAGGGGAAAGTCACGATCGTCGCGCGAGACGTCGTCAACGATCAAAATCCTCTTCGACACGATCCAGATAAGCTGTCGTTGGCGCTCCTTGAATTGGCGCGTCGACCGAAGAGCAATGGCGTATCACGTAAACCATCGGAAGAACTCGCAACAATTGGAGCCTAGAGCGTAAAGCATCAGTCTTCCCGACTCTGTTGAACTCGCGGGAGGAGATTTGACCTGAACGGGGGATTCAATGGCGGTCCGCGTTGGAATCAATGGATTCGGCCGAATCGGCCGGCAAGTGCTCAAAGCCGTCAATCAAGGCGGTTTTTCTGACTTAATGGAGATCGTCGGCTGTCAATGACCTGACGAGTCCCGAGACCCTGGCTCACCTCCTTAAATACGACTCAACTTATGGCCGATACGACGCTGACATTTCCGTCGAAGACGGCGGCATCCGCGTTGAAGGAAACCTCGTCAAAGTCTTCGCCGAGAAGGATCCCGCCGCGTTGCCGTGGGAGAACGAAGGCGTCGAACTCGTTATCGAGTCGACCGGTCGATTCACCGATGCGGACAAAGCACGTGGTCACATCGAAGCAGGCGCCAAGAAAGTGATCATCTCCGCACCGGCGAAGGGCGAGGACATCACGATCGTCTTCGGCGTCAACGAGGATAAATATGATCCCGAGCACACATGATCATCTCGAATGCCTCATGCACGACAAATTGTCTGGCGCCGGTCGCCAAAGTGGTGTTAGACAACTTCGGCATCACGCGGGGCCTGATGACAACGGTTCACTCATACACGAACGATCAGGTCATTCTCGACGGCCCTCACAAAGACTTGCGACGGGCCCGCGTCGCCGCGACTCAACATCATTCCAACATCGACCGGCGCGGCGAAAGCGCTTTCCTTGGTTATCCCGGAGCTTAAGGGCAAGTTCGACGGGTTCTCACTTCGCGTACCTACACCGACTGTATCCATCGTCGATTTCGTCGGCTGAAACCGAGCGGCCGACGACCATCGATGACATGAACAAAGCGTTCAATCGACGCTTCGAAGAGCGACGCGATCGACAGGGATTCTTGGCTATACCGATGAACCGCTGGTGTCGTCGGATATCGCGGCAGGATCCTCGTTCTTCTATCGTCGACGGACTTTCCACCATGGTGATCGGCGGAAACGATGGTAAAGGTCGTCGCCTGGTACGACAACGAGTGGGGATATTCATGTCGGGTCGCTGACCTTGCCGCATTGCTATGCGAAGCCGGGATTCCAGGCACAGCCTAGCAGCGGGACCCTAGCCTCCAATTCTTCCGCCCGATTGCCATAGGTGCCAATGATGGCGATGCGCTCCGTGCAAGAAGCTGATGTCACTGGCAAGCGCGTTCTCATGCGCGTCGACTTCAACGTGCCGATGCAGGAAGGAAAAATCACCGACGACACCAGAATTACCGCATCGCTGCCAACTATCAACAATCTGCTTGAACGAAGTGCGGCGGTGATTTTAGTCAGTCATCTCGGGCGACCCAAAGGGAAAGCGAATCCTGATTTCAGCTTGGCGCCGGTCGCCGAACGGCTTCAAGAACTTCTCGACAAACCCGTCCGATTCGCATCGGATGTCGTCGGACCGAGTGCCAAATCGGCAGATGCCGACCTTCAAGCTGGCGAAGTGTTGCTACTCGAAAACGTACGCTTCGAAGCAGGCGAAGAGCAAAATGACCCAGGATTCGCAAGGAATCTTGCCGAGCTCGCCAATCTGTACGTCAACGACGCATTCGGAGCCGCTCATCGTGCTCATGCGTCAACGGTGGGGGTGACGGAATACCTTCCTGCCTATGCCGGACTGCTCATGCTTGGAGAGGTCGGCGCGCTACGCAAGCTTGTCGACAACCCCGAGCATCCATTTGTAGCGATTTTGGGCGGCGCGAAAGTGTCGGACAAGATCGGGGTGATCGAGCATCTCCTGCCCCGGGTTGATTCGATTCTGATTGGCGGCGGAATGGCAAACACCTTTCTTTTGGCTCAGGGCGTCGAGGTTGGGCGATCTCTCGCCGAACTGGAGTTTGAGGAAAAGGCCAGAGAGCTTCTTCGATCTTCAAATGATCAAGGTGTCGACATCGAGCTTCCAGTCGATGCAAACGTGGCGGCGTCGCTTGATCGATCGGATGACTCGAAATGGGTCCCGATTTCGGCCGTTCCCGAAGATTTCGCCATTTTTGATATTGGTCCTGGCACAGTTCAGCGATTTGCCGAAGCGTTGGAGGGCGCTAAGACGATCTTCTGGAATGGGCCAATGGGCGTCTTCGAGACACCAGAGTTCGCGGCAGGCACAAAGGGCGTTGCGGAACTCGTCGCCAATAGTGGGGCATTTACGGTTGTAGGCGGGGGCGACTCAGTGGCGGCGATCGGACAAATGGGATTGGCCGATCGTATTTCGCACATTTCAACGGGAGGCGGCGCGTCGTTGGAGTTCGTCGAAGGTCGGAAGTTGCCTGGACTGGAAGCGTTAGAGCGCAACGCCGAGATCTTCACGTGAACCGAAAACCGCTAGTCATCGGCAACTGGAAAATGAACACTAACCTCCAGGAGGCATTGGCCCTCGCAATTGGAATTTCCGCCAGAACTCCTTCAGGAGTCGATGTCGCCATTTGTCCTCCGTTTCCATGGCTTCGTGATGTCGCGAACGCGATCGTTGCCTCGCCCGTCATGCTCGGAGCGCAAGACTGCTGGCATGAAACGAGTGGGGCGTTTACCGGAGAGGTTTCGCCTTCGATGCTCGCCGGACTTTGTGATTTGGTCCTATTGGGACACTCCGAGCGGCGGCAGATCATTGGCGAAACAGATGCACTCGTCGCCCAGAAAGTGCGTGCGGCATTGCTCGAAAGACTCTCGGCGGTGCTTTGCGTCGGTGAAAATCTCGATATACGCCAGTCTGGAAATGAAACTCAATTCATAACCGGGCAACTTGAATTGGCGCTCCGCGATTTAGATGGATCGCAGCTCAGCCAGTGCGTCATCGCCTATGAACCGATCTGGGCGATCGGAACTGGAGTGGCGGCTAGACCAAGCGATGCGCAGGAGATGGCTTTTTCGATTCGAGAGTTTGTCCGGTCCATCGATCCCGAAATTGCCGATGCGATTCGCATTCTTTATGGCGGGAGCGTTTCGCCCGACAACGCATTCGCTATCCTTTCGCAGCCAGACGTCGATGGGGCGCTCGTCGGCGGCGCAAGCTTGAAGGTCGAATCATTCGTTGGAATCGTCGACGCGGCGAGCCGTTGCGCGTGAACATCGTCGGATGGTAGTCTTCGCCGCTGGCGAATAAACGCCAGTTCTATTCGTGGTAGGGAGGCTTCGCGCGCGTGGATACCGCAATCAATATCGCGATGATCATCGTGTCCTGCGTACTTATTCTGCTCATCCTGCTCCAAACGAAGGGCTCTTCCTTCAGCGGCGCATTCGGCGGTGACACGAGTTCGATCTATAAAACCCGACGAGGCATCGAAAAGACTCTGTTTGACTTCACCATCGGCGTCGCCGTTGTCTTTGCGTTGCTCGCCGCCATCAGCAGCATCGTCATCTAGCCAACTCTGTTCCGAATAAATATCCAGCGCCTCGTTTAGACAATAGGAGGCGCTGTTTTTTGCCTGTTTTCCAGGTATGATGTGCTGGCATCCCCCGCATTTATTCATTTGAACTTTAAGCGGAAGACGTCGGATAAGTAGTATCCGCATGACAGGGCTCGTTTGTTTGCTGCCTGCAAGAAACGCCGCGCGGGATCTGCCTGATTATCTCGAATCGGCGGGCCATTTTTGCGATGCCATCGTTGCACTCGATGATGGTAGTGCAGATCGAACGCCCGAGATTCTCAGTGCCCATCCGCTCGTGAAAATGATGCTGCAGAATCCCGTACGCGAGGACTACCGGGGCTGGGACGATTCACTAAACCGGAACCGCCTTTTGGAAGCGGCTGCAAGTCTCGAGCCCGAGTGGATCATTTCAGTCGACGCTGACGAGCGGATGCATCAGAGCGACGCCGTGGCGCTCCGCCGATTTCTCGAAACGGACGCCTTGCCTGGCTGCGCATATCGATTTCAATGGCTGCAAATGCGTGAGGTTACATCACAATACCTTCCCGAAATAATTTGGGTTCCTCGCCTCTTTGCATTCGAACCGGGTCAAAGTTTCCCGACCGATCGACTCCATTTCGCGCCCGTTCCGATTTCAATTCCAAGGTCCGCATATGTTAAGACGACGCTCAGGATTCAGCATCTTGGTGCGATGACCGCCGAACTACGCGCGGCGCGGTTCGAGAAATATCGGCAAGCCGATCCTGAGAGCGCATTCTGGTCCGATTATTCGGTCATTCTCGCAGAGCCAAAGACTGCATACATCTCGTTCGAAAGCAGGCAGCCTGACCTCCCAGTGCTCCTGCTCGAAAGCGATCCTGACGACTCAAAACCAAACTTCGGAAACACTCGCCACGGACATCTGGCCAGGTCAAACGAACAGAAGTCACAGGTTGAACAGGTCGGTGAAGGATCAATCGATGAGCTCTTGCAGGGGAATAGCGTCGACTTCGCGGTAATCGCGGAACAGGATATTAAACTGCGCCCGGAAGCGTCGGACGCCATCATCGCTGCCCACCGCGCTGGACACGCCGTCGTTGCGCCCGTCATTCGCGCCCAGCCAGAAAGTCACGCCGCCAAAGCCGATATTCTTCTCAGATACCACGACCAACTACCAGGCTTGGCGCCGGCAAATCTGACTCGCCTTCCTACAATCTGCTCGTTCGTCGTAGACGAGTTACGCGTATTGAAATCTCCAACGAAAGACTCTGATAGCTCGGCGAACCAACAATTTGAAACAAAGACGCTTTTCGAAAGAGCGGGTTTTATCTGTCGCCGCGAACCAAGCGCAGAAATCGAAATCGTTCAAATCGATCGACGACTTCGCCAAGTCAGCGGAGATTCGTTCGCGCGAGGACGTCTTCGAGCGCGACGCTGGATGAGCGAGGAGCGAACGCGAGGCCGGCTGATTTCACCAAAAACGCTTCGCACTTGGGCGCTCGATCATCCAAAAAAGCAAATGCGGGAAATCGGTCTCGCTGCGAATCAGTCAGAGCCAACCGTGATGAGTTGGCTGAACGATTCAGAGCGCTTTGTCAAACTCGGGCTTGGATTCGAAACGATTGGCTCGCTCATTGAGATATTCCGTCCCAAACGGGGAAAACTCGCGCTCCTGGCGGGTCGCGTCACCGGCTTTGTCATGTTTGTTTTTCGTCACGGCGGTGAGACTTGCGCGCTCTTGGTGCGATTCGATGCAGCGGCGCCCTATGCCAGAGGTATCTGGTTTGATTCAAGAACATTGAACCGGCTTCGAGGCGGCAAGGACGGACAGATGACAGATCTTTTCTCTGCGAGAGAATTCGCGGCGAAACATTGTCATGCGCCGGTTGATGGACTTGTCGAATTCGATCCCTGTGATCGATCCCCGATCCATCCAAGCATCCTCCTGACTAGACGACTGCTCGGCGAATCAAGATTGCTTCAGTTTGAAGAATGGTCTCCGGACAATCTCAAATCACCGGGCTTTAAGTCAACTATGGAATCACGCGACCTTGCTTTGATCTGGTGGAGCCTCATTACGATGCCTCGACGGGCAATTTCTGTAATTGACTACCCAGAAGTCAGCGATCCACTATCATTAATTGAAGATCATTTTGGGCACGGAGGCGACACGACCTCCAAATGGCAAGCAGGACCCCGCCAAAAGCGCGCAATGTAGGGCAAAGGAAATAGGCGGGAGATTGCAACTCCCGCCCAATCATACGTGTTTAGGCCGAACTCTATTCTGCTGAGGCTGGCTTCCGTCTGAACCTCGCAGCGAACGCGGCGGCGCCAACTCCAACAACCGCCACAGGCTTCCACCAATCGGGGCTGCCACTTGCGCTTGCGCCGGTACCAGTCGTTGGCAGATCGGTCACTGGTCCGCCGGTCCCGCCAGAGCCGCCTCCCGGTGTGGCGGTTGGATCACCCGGGTTCCCAGGTGATTCGGTTGGAACTTCACCTTCCTGGCAGAAACTTTCAGGATCAAATGGATCTGAGCCACACTCTGCTTCTTGAGCGTCGGTAAGTCCATCGCCGTCCGAGTCGTAGTCGCCGTCTTGGTTTAGCAGCAGATACCCTTGCGGAGAGTGGCTGACTCCCTTAGCGGCTGCCGGCGATCGAAGAGAAATTGCATAGGCGCTCGCCGCCGCAGCCGATACGCCAGCCCCAGTCAGACGAGCGATAAAGTCGCGCCGGCTGATCCGCCCGTTGAGATACGCATTAACTAGACCCTGCTTGGACATGCTTTCCCTTCCCTTGGGCACACCCTAATAAGGACCACACCGGTCCACCCCAGAGACCGGAAGTCCAACATGAAAACGCGCTGGTCCGTCCTGATCCGATACTACATGCGGAGTGCTGATCAATCTCCCATCAGAACCCGTACTTTAGACTGAATCTGCTCATCGGTAACGACGTTGTAATACTCTTTTCGCCTTAAAATCGGGTCGGGCTGCTGCTGATCATATGGCGTGACCAACTTACCTTGCAGAACGTCCATCTCGACATCAGCCGAACCGCACGCCGAGTTGTATTGGCTAAGGAGCGAGACGCATCGTTCGGACCAATGTCGGTCCGAATATGCTGCTCCAGCGCCGAAAGCAACCGGGTTGGGTCGGTAATGAAGGTTCTTGCTCCACTCGAGGTCATCAGGGCTCGAATGAGTTGCTGTTGCCGGCGGATGCGGCCAATATCTCCATCAGCGCCGCCACGATATCGAGCGAAAAGAAGAGCCTCGTCGCCGTTGAGATGACGGGGACCCAATGTGAAGCTGACATTTTGATACGTGAAAGCTTCTTTGACAGTCAGGTCGACACCGCCAACTGAGTCGACAAGATCCTTAAATCCGGTGAAATCGATAAGTGCATAGGCATCGACTGAGATGCCCAGAGTCTGTTCGACCACCATTTCCTGATAGGGGATACCTCCAACGAGCAATGCGTGATTGATTTTGGTTAGGCCATAACCAGGTAAGTTTGTGCGCGTGTCGCGTGGTATCGCGAGCAAGCGGCAAGTGCCCGCTGTTGGATTGATGTGTGCCACAATCAACACATCGGAGCGCACCGACACGTCGATCGGCGTACCTGGACGCGCGTCTACACCCATGATCAAGACAGTCAAGCTGTCATCGGAAGTCTTCTTGATTCCGGCTGCGGCGGCTGCCCCTTTTGCCAAATCTGCGCCATCTTTCGCCGCGCTCTTAATACCACCGAGGAGACCGCCATCTGAACTCTGGTCTGCCTCTTCCAATGCATCGATTGCCGGCGCGGTGTCAACCGTCAACGACGAGTTCTCATCAAACTGGTCCCCGGTGATCGTCGATGGCGGTGTGCTAACTCCACGGACCGTCGATAGGGCACTTTCGGCTCGATAAAACCCAGCTCCGATGACACACAAAAAGACGAGGACGATCGTCATCGGAAACGTCATTCGTTTTCGGCGATACCAAGAACGACGTTTACGTTTCCGACGGATTCGAGTCGACGACTTCTGCTCTTCGGCAGTTGCTGTTGACTGGGTCGTGGAGCGCTTCGCCGACTTCGGACGCCACTCCGTACCGCCCAATCGCTGGCGTTGCGGAGTTACCGATGCGGTTTTGTCGATCATTGATTGCAGACGAGGACTCCCGACCTCGACACGCGCGATTCCCGCGCCGCACGTTGCGCAAAAACGATCGGGCCATTCAGACTCGGCGCCGCAGTTTTGGCATCGAACCACCTGAGCCACCGCCATCCTGCTTCCTACCCCAATTGCCACATGCTAATCTGAGAGATGTCCGTTCACCTCATCCTAGTGAAGGCTTGACTGTTCGTGCGAGATATTCATAGCCCGATCGTCCGAATTCGACGGTCGAACTGGTGTTGGCTGCTCATACTATTCGTGCTTGCGAGCGCGCCTGGAACAGGTTGGCGAAATACCGCTGATGCCCAAGACGGAGCCGAATTGGCTGGGCGATTGGGCGGGACCTTGGCGTCGTTCGACGCTCGATACTCCCGGACGTCTGAATCGCGAGCGGCTGACTCGATATCGTTTGGCGGACCGGAACAATCAACCCTATTCGTGCAGTTCACCGGCGGAAAGGTTCCGCATCCGGCGGACCTTTCGTACTTCATCTTGATTCGATCACCCAGGCCGCCCGAATTGCCCGCGCTGGCACCTTCTGACGCAGACTGGACAATCAATTCGGCATTGGCGCTTGGGACGAGTTTTCTTCCCCCTGACGTGTCTATCGATCAATTGGAATCTACGAACGTTCAAGAACGCGAGGCATCCTGCTCAAGTCAACTCCTCGCAGACCTGCTCGGTTCTTCCGAGGATGGATCGTGTCAGATTGGGCTCTTGTTATCCGGCGAGGATTCGGTGTCGTATGTGACCTTGACCGCGACAAACGGAGATATTTCAGCGTCTACGGCGAATCCGTGCGAAGGGCTCACATCATGGTCACAAGCGACCGCAGGCCGTTTGGATAAAGTTCACGCCTTCCTGCAGGCCACGTCGCAAGCAAATCAGTCCGATCCTTGGGCGCCTCAGCGGCTACGTCAATTCTCGGTAACTCTTAACGAACTCGCGACCGAGCAATCGGCATCAGATGCGCCCCTAAGTGTCGCTTGGCCTTCGGATTTGCTTGCCGTAGCGTTTGGCGCGTACGCAAGCGCTCTGCGGCAAGTCTCAATCGGACTAGCCGAATTGGATCCGCCAACGATCAATTCCGCAATCGATGTCATCAACGGCGCCAGCGCTGACATCGATCACGCCCAGTCGTTGCTCGAGCCGCCACTTGCGAGTTGCGGACTGAGTCCAAATTGAGGGTTTCGTTGGCGTTATTTCATTCGAGATGGTGAAATGGAACCGTAAATCAGCCGAGAAATCGGTCAAAACGGCTCAAATACGCCCACGTCGGCGGAGTTGTCGCTTTGAGCGTACTGACAAACAGCAAAATGGCGCTCGGTGTAAGCGGCGGAATCGCCGCTTACAAAGCGTGCGAACTCGCAAGTCAGCTCGCGCAAGCAGGAGCGCGCGTCGACGTCATCATGACCTCTAATGCGCAGCAGTTTGTCGGGCCGGCGACGTTTCAGGCGCTGACTAAGCGGCCAGTACATTTGACCGCGTTCGAAGAATGGAGCGAACAATCGACGGGGCATGTTTCGCTTGCGCACGATATCGATGTACTGGTTGTGGCTCCAGCGACCGCAAATGTCATTTCGAAGTTAGCCCATGGCGCGGCAGATGACATGCTTTCCACCACGGCTCTGGCGACTTCAGCTCCGCTGGTTCTTGCGCCTGCGATGGAGCATTCGATGTTTCATCATGTCGCCACCCAAGCAAACTTCGCATTGCTCCGTGAAAGAGGGGCGACATTCGTCGGGCCGGAATCGGGTCATCTCGCGTCAGGCGCGATGGGAGATGGCCGGCTCGCGTCAATACCCTCCATTCTCGACACAATTCGGAAAATCCTCGGCCGGAAAGGTCCACTGGCCGGGCGGCGAGTCGTCGTTACCGCCGGCGGCACGCAAGAGGCGATAGACCCCGTCAGATTCCTCGGCAATAGATCGAGCGGTCTGATGGGTTACGCGCTGGCACGTGCCGCGATCGATTTCGGCGCTGAGGTGACGCTCATTACTGGACCGACGAGTCTTGAACCACTAACCACTGCCAACCTCAAGAGAGTCGTTTCAGCCCGCGAACTGGACCAAGAGACGAAGCGCGCAGTCGGCGACGCCGATGTGTTGATCATGGCCGCGGCGGTCGCGGACTTTCGGCCAAAAGATTTTCACGCGTCGAAGATCAAAAAGGGTTCGGCTGAAGAACCGTCCAGCGTTGCGCTGGTTCGCAATCCAGATATTCTCGCGACAATCGACTGCCCCAAGTTGATTAAGGTTGGATTTGCCGCCGAAACCGACGATCTCGTGGCCAACGCGCACAAAAAACTCAACGAAAAGCAACTGGCTATGATTATTGCTAATGACGCAATTCAGACGATCGGAAACACCCAGTCGACTGCGACGATCTTGACTTCCACATCAGATCCTGAAGTTTTGCCCCAGATGAGCAAGGATGATCTGGCCGCCGAGATCATGAGCCGGATCTCGGCGCTGATTGAATCTCGAGACAAATGAGAAACAGAACACTCATTCAAGCCACACAGCGGCGCGAGGCTTCGAGCCAGGAACTCCAGTCCCAACTGGCGCTCGAACTGATTCTGAACGTCTACGCGGTCGTCGGTTCCTTGATTCTGATCAGATGCCTGTTGTTGCTGCTGCAAGTAGGAGATCGTATCTGGATCGGGCAAACCGTGTACAAACTCTCACACCCCTTTGTATTGCCTTTCACCTGGCTTCCCGGCTCTTCGCGAATCATCATCGGTGATCTCACGGTAGGCGATCTGACATTGCTCGCAATTGTGATCATGTTTCCCTTGGGGGTGTATGCCTACGGCACGCGGCGCAAGCCTGCTTGACGGCCCAATGAGTTGAGGTCCGATCCTTGCGAAACTCGCGTATGATCGGATTGATGCGATTGCCCAAGCAATCTCACCTTGAGCGCCGGTTATGTGGAGGAAAGAGCACATGGCTCGCAATACAGTTCGCGGCGTCCTCGCCTTGGTATTGACCGCTGCCGCGACGTGGCTCGCAAATATCATTGTCGATCGCATTTTCGGCCCTGACGAGGTAGCAGCGAGCGACCAATAACTTCCCGCGTTGAATGACACCAGTAAAAAGTGGTTAGTACCAAGTCGGTTCGGGAATATCCACCTGCCAGGAGAACTGTGGACGCGTCAGCGCCTAACCCCACGAGATATGTGGTCGTTGCAAATCCGGCGACGCACGGCAACGTCGATCACATTATCCAAGCAATCCGCGCGGCCGCGCCTCACGGCGTCACTATCGATGTTTCATATACGGACCGCGTTGTACCTTTGGCCGATCTCACCGACTTCGGTGCATCGGACATCGCTGGTGTGATCGCTGTCGGCGGGGATGGAACGGTTCGCGCGGTGGCGACGGCTCTGGGGGATCGCAAATTGCCGATTGGGATCATTCCAGGCGGATCGACGAATATCATCGCCCAAGAGCTTAAGATCCCAAAGCAACCTAATCGCGCCGCCGCGCTTATTTTTGGAGAACACTGCCTTTACAGTATGGACGCGGGCGTGTGCGGCGGCGACAGATTTCTCCATATGGCCGGCGCTGGACTCGACAGTCGGTTCTTTGCCGCGACTGATCCCGAGCTAAAGCGTCGCATTGGCTGGCGCGCGTATCTCCGTCCAGCAGTGAATCAACTCTCCGCATCGCCCATCCGATTTCGGATCGAGGCTGACCAACTATCGGTCGAGGTCGATTCGCCACTGGTCCTCATCGCGAATGGAAGGTCAATTCTGAAACCGTTTTTGCCGATCTATCCTGATGTGCGCTCTGATGATGGTTGGCTCGATGTGATCGTGTTTACGCCGTCCGCATTTCGAGATGTTGTTCTGACGGCCGCAGGCTTCGCCCTTCGTCGTCTTGAGCAGTCGCCCTACGTCATGCGAATCAAAACGAAACACGTAAAGCTTTCGGCTGACCCGCCATTCCCGGTCCAACTCGATGGAGATCTGTATGGGGAAACGCCGATATCTGTCGATATTCAACCCGGCGCCCTAACAATCATCGTTCCAAAACGCCGCACCCCGTAATCTGCGCAAAAAGAACGAGAAGCGGCAAAGCTGCTCCTCGTTTATACGCTAGCTTGATTGTGATCTAGGGCAACGAATACGTCGTGTCGGCATCGTAGCCCATGTAGAACGGTTCGCCCTGATCGTTGGTAAAGAGCGTACTTGCGCCGTCTGACGTGTAAACGCTGAATTGCGCGGCCGTGTACCAATCCGTCGAACCACCGTCACCAAGCCATCCGTCAAATACGACCTCGCCATCGGCAACGATATTGAGATAAATGTCGTTGCCAGTCGCGGTTATCTTGATTGAGTATTGACCTTCCGGCGGAGCTTGATCTGGCTGATTGCTAGAATCTGCAGATCCCTGATCGCTCGCAGCCTGCGCGTCGGCTGTTGCTTGACCGTCATCAGTTGCCTGACTGTCATCAGTCGACTGAATCTGGTCAGTTGAATCGCTCGACTGTTCGTCGGGAGGAGTGGTTGCAGTCGGGGACGGCGTCGGCGGAACCGGAGTGTCCGTCGGTTTCGGGGTCGCGGTTGGTGGCTTGGGCGTGTTGGTCGGGACAATGAGCTTTTCGTTGTCGACCGGAGTAACCGTCGCGACAATCTCTGTCGGCGTTGTTTGTACTTCAGAAGGAGCAAAGTAGGCGCTGTAAAGCCAGGCAAACACAATTGCGCTCATCACCACCATGAAAGCGATAATGGCGAAGTTCGGCGCCCAGTGACTTGGCATGTCGAGGGGTTTGACGACGACGCCGTACTCAGGTTGTCGTTTTTCACCCGACGCTTCTTCAAAGAGAGACAGGAGTTTGTTGGCGTCGAGATCGAGATACGTGGCGTAATTGCGAACAATGCCGCGCTGATAAATCAGCGGCGGCAACGCTGAGAAGTTCTCCTCCTCAAGCGCCGCGAGATGATAGCGATTGATTCGCGTCGCTCGCTCGGCCTCCCGCAGGGTCACGCCCTTATAGGCGCGGGCTTGCCGCAGCGTATCTCCGAAGACAGCCATTAGTCTGGCATTCACCCCCAAAATCGCCAGGCCAGCACCTAGCGACCGCTCACGCTTTCCCGCGCTCTAGTGATCCAGTCGCTGCCACGACTGCCCGAAAATGAGCGTGGTTCGGTCGTCCCTCTTCGACCTTGCCGTGACGTGATGGCCGTAGTCTACCAGATTCCTGGTAGTCAACGGCGTCTCGTTCCGGTGGCGGCAGTGACTCCGGTCCGCCGTTCGAGCCAATGATCAACAAGTGGTGTCGGTTCTGTATGTGCCGCGGCGTCCGCCTCTGCCAGCCAAACCTCATCATGCGGAAGCCACCAACAGCCAAGTGATGTTTCACATGGAAGCTCATCTTCATCGACCATTCGCCGATGACTAAACGCCCATTGATTCGTACACCAACCACGGCCGCCATTGTCAGCGGGTCGGAAATCCCGGCATGTGCGACACATGCGAGGAATCATTGGCGCCACTTCAACTGACGTCTCTGGCGGATCGTCCGGTTCGCGCCATGCAAATGCCGGATCGGGCAATAACGGCTCGACTGCTTCGTCGTCCGGCGCTACGTACTGATCTTCGTAGTACCCATCTTCCCATTCGTCGGCAACGTACTCGGTGGCGTGCGCCCGCACTGGGCGTTGGAACCGGAAGTTCGGTTGCCAGCGACGGCGAGAAGGAGGCGGCTCCGAGATGGGATCCTCTTCGAAGTAAGTCGAATCCTCATAGTCCGTTTCTTCGGAATCGAGGTTCCAATCGTCCTCGAATGCCGCGCCCCTCATTGGGACCTCTTCAGCATGCTGCTGGGCATCCGCGGCATAGGCGCTCGCCAGCTCGATCGCGGGACAGTCGATTTCCTCTTCGGCAAGCGGCCACCGCCGTGTCGCTCGGACTCGAGTCGGCGCAATTTCAACATCATCGTCGTATGTCCCGGCGACGAGGACTGGACGGCTGTCGTTGCCTTCACGTGGCAAATCAAAACCATCGACGAAGTCAGGCACAGAAGAAAAATGGCTTTCTTCTTCTCGCGTAGTTGCCATTCCCGTTGGGTCGCGAGGAACTTCGTCGGGCCGAACCGGCGCCACTTCGCGCACATATCGCGGCACGATCGGGCGTGGCGCAACCGGCTGCTCTACAGATTCCGGATTCGCCGGACTTGCAAGCGGCGCAGTCAGCGCCGAACGTCGCGACTCAGAATCGGCGTAAAAAGATGATATGGATGTTGTTGGCGCGGGCGGAGCAACTTGGTTTGGCGCCTGCAAATTTGCAAGGTGCCGCTTCCGCGCGGCATCGATCGCCGCCCGAGGATCATGCGATAAGAGTGTCGCGCGGTCTTCGTCCACAGGCATCGCGGGAGTTTCACCGACCACAACATCGACCGGCGACGAAATAGAACCTCTCGTTGATGGCTCTAAGGTTACATGTTTTGAGGTAACGAGGTAGGTCATTTCCTCCGGAGTCACGGGTCGAACGGGGCCTGTTAGCGGAGCTTCAGGCGGCGCGGCAACCTTGACTTCACCTAAGGGCGCCCATAGATCACGCGACCAACCATCTCGACACCCGAGTTCGCCACGTCGAACCATGATCTTCAAGTCATGGGTAACGCGACGCTGGGGATGGAGGCACCATCCCAAACCTGACATATCACTTTCTTGGAAATACCCGCAGGTGCCGCACGTGCGCTTCTTCACTCCGGCCCCTTACTTAGCTCACCCCACTGAGCCATTTTCGCGTGCAGCCCGAGATCGCTTGCGGTGAATAAACCGTCGACCACACGTCACAAGCGCGCGGATACTGCGATATCAAGTGGCAATAGAGCACGCTGCGAATTCATTCTAACAACCGCCGGTATGCTTGTCTACGAGGCAACTCAAGCTCATCGTAAACACCGCGTTCGTTCGCATTAAAACAGAAGATTGCGCTCGGCAACACCAATCTGAACGGACAGCGACATGCACACCCGAAGATTACACTTCCCAAGTTGTCACAACTCAGTTTCTCACTTCTAGCAACAGGCAATCGTTGGCTATGCATCGGGCTTACGTCAACCTAACTTGACGCCGCTTCGATCACCGACAACCAGTCAACGGACCTTCACGCGAGCGCGCGATGTATACTTGTGGTTTGGTGTCGTCGGCCGGCCCGTGATTGTGTGAAATCCGCAGCCGGTTTTTGTTGTCTCAATCCCGTTGAGGTTATTGGTTGTCAACTTCGCCCACAATCCAACTCCATCCAGCGGCAAGCCCGCCTCAAATGGCGTCGAATGGGAAGCGATTCTTTATCTGGACGATTGGCTGCCAGATGAATGAGGCGGATAGCGCCAAAGTCGCGGCGATGCTGCAAGAAGTCGGCTATCGCCCGACCGATGTTGAAGATGAGGCTGACATCGTCGTCTTGAACTCATGCGTCGTGCGCCAAGCGGCTGAGGACAAAGTCGCGGGCAAGCTCAACTCACTTATCCGCTTGAAGCGTAAGCGTCCCGAGGTTCCAGTCGTGCTGACTGGATGCATGGTCACCAATCAACAGGAAAAGCTCAAACAGCGGTTCCCGCACGTCGACCTGTTTTTCAACCCGTCTGATTTCGATCAACTCCAGCAAGTCGTTCCTGAACTAAGCGAACTCGATGACGATCTTGCTCAGCTCCCTCACTACTACTTGCCTGAGGCTGGAGTCTCGGGCGCGACTGCGTTTGTCCCGATCATCTACGGCTGCAATTTCCTTTGTTCCTATTGCATCGTGCCATATCGGCGTGGCAAAGAACGCAGCCGGCCAATGGCCGAAATCGTCAGAGAGATTGAAAGCCTTGTGGCTCAAGGCGTGCGCGAAGTGACGCTGCTCGGACAAACGGTCAATGCATACGGTCACGATCTCGACGAGCGCCCTGGTCTTGAAGATTTGCTCGCGGCGGTGAATGCAATTCCCGGCCTCGATCGTCTCCGATTCCTGACATCGCATCCAAAGTACATGACAGACGAGATCATCGACAGCATGGCTGATCTCGACTCGGTCTGCGAACATATGAATTTGCCAGTGCAGGCAGGGGACAACGATGTGCTGCGTAGAATGCGCCGCACCTATTCAGCCGATCTCTGGCAAGAACGTATTGCATACACACGAAATCGCATGCCCGATGTCACGATCGCGACCGATATCATCGTCGGCTTTCCCGGCGAAACGGACGAGCAATTTCTGAATACCTATGACTTGCTCGAGCAAGTCCAATGCGACAAGGTCCACGTGGCAATGTACTCGCCTCGCCCGGGAACACTTTCCGCACGCTGGGAGGATGACATTCCTCACGAGGAAAAGCAGCGCCGGCACCGAGCCATTGAGGACCTTCAAGAGCGCGTTTGCACGAATCTCAACGCGAAGCGGTTGGGGCAAACGCTGGAAGTGCTTGTCGACGACAAGGCCAAAGGCCGTTGGAGCGGCCGGAGCCGTGGCAACACCCTGGTTCATTTTGCTGATGATCGCGCTCTTGCTGGCAAACTGGTCGACGTCAAGATCACCCGAACTAGTCCGTGGTATCTCATCGGTGAAGCGATCGGTGAACCGCATTAATCCCCATTGATTTGTCAGAAACGACATTCGTCCAATGGTCGAATTGCGTCATGGAACGAGAGGTAATTGTGAGCGATACGAAACCAAAAACTCGCCGGCAGATGATCGAGCAAGCGCGCGGCTACGCACTCTCAGGGAGTTGGCCGGAAGCTATTGAAATTAACAAGCAACTCCTCGAGCGTACTCCTCGTGATGCCGAAGCGCAAAACCGCTTGGGTCGCGCATTGTTAGAGCTTAATGACCAGGCAGGAGCTCAGGAAGCCTACACCGCCGCCCTCAAGATCGATCCCGCGAACATCATTGCTCGCCGAAATCTTCAGCGGTTGGATCTACTTCGGCACCAGTCGACGAAGAAAAAGAAGGACGACGAAACCACTCATTATATTCCTCGCACCTTGGTCTTCATCGAGGAAGTCGGCAAAACTTGGGTCGACGAAGTTGTCAATCCCATCTCGATGGAGGAACTGGCGGATGTCTATTCGGGCGAGCAACTTGCACTTACCGTCAAGGGCAAGCGACTCTTCGTGAGCCGGAGCGGTGGCAAGCGGCTCGGCGAAGTCGAAGCGAAGACGGCCGAACGTCTCATTGAGTTGATGGGTAAAGGCAATCGATACGAGGTCTATGCACTTGGCCTGTCGAGCCGCAGTCTCCGCATCATTCTGCGAGAGGTCTACCGCGACACCGCGAAAACCAACATCGTTTCCTTCCCGCGGCAAGTCTCGGCCACCAGGGCATACCTCCGGGAGCGCGACTTACTCCGACAGCGCGATGAAACCGACTTCTTGTTTGCTGACGATGACGACGAAGACCTGGAAGAGGAAGAATCGACCGCCGAACCCGGCGAGGACGATGAATCAGCCGAACAAGAAAGCGATACATTCATCGAGGAGACCGTCGCGGTCGACGACGAAGAGTCCCATATCTGATCTGCTTCTCACGTCTGCAACAAAGAATGAGCCGGCGCAATTCTGCGCCGGCTCATTTCGCAACTCAGATAATTAGTCCAAAATGAAGAGCATAACCAGCATCACGACAAGCAAGACGCTCGCAATCAAGATCAAGCGCCGCAAATCTGATCGGATGAATGCCAGTTCCTGCGCGCGCGAAAGTAGGAAAACACGCTGGACCGGCTTTCGTCGCGATCGAGCCGCCGTTCCAGGTTCGGCCGTTATCACGGCGGCGGCAGCGCCACCTGCTTGAACTTGCGTGTCGCTAAGCGCGGCGGCAGGATCCTCCCAGCGGGTTTCCGAGGCGCGAATCTCCATGGCCCGTTGCTGAGCGCGATTTGGTCGCGCCGGACGCTTAGTCGTTTGCTTCGCGCCAGACGAGGAACTCTGACCGGAAGACGAGCTGTTAGGACGACTACTCACGAATTCCCCCAACTCTACCGTTGTGCACCTTGACCACCATTCCCTCGTTCTTGAGATATAACTCGATATTGCGCATCAATGATCTCGTTAGACGGAGATTTTGCGCTCGAAGTGGATTCGCTTCGCGTCTGTGAACGAGCGGGACCATTTTCGAGCAATGTCGCCCAACCCGACCGTTTAACGTACGAAACGAGAAAATAGGCAACGAGAGCGAGAACTCCGACATCGTCGACCTGCCCCAGACCCAATATCATGTCTGGAATCAAGTCTATCGGCGAAATCAAATAAACGAGCGCAAGAATCGGGAGCACCACTTTGGCATATGGCGCGACGCGAGGGTCTCTGAACATCCGCCAAGTGAACCGCAGATTCTCCCACGGTCCCATCTGCGGGGGCCCGGATCCAGCTCCATGATTATTCTGGTGAGGTGCTTGGTGTTTTCGTCCCATTACGCTCGACTCCGATGTTCACCATGAGTATAGTCCATCCCCATTTTCAACACGACTTAAAAACAGCATGATGTCTAGGATCCCTCGTTCATTTCTTCCAGCCATTCTCTTGCTTGGATTATTGACTCAGGAGAGTTTGCGTTGAAGAACGAGCGCAGCTCGGGATCGAAAACTCTGATCTGTTCTTCGGAGATATACCGAACGTTGACGTGATCGAAGAAACCGATGACTTGTCGATTGCCCTGACCAAGCTGGGCCTCGATAAAAGGAAGACACTGCTTTCCGTAGATCGCGTGGAGTGCTTGGATGACGAACGGACCGCCTTGGCGGCTCTCGTCCGCCAGACGCGGAACCAAAATGTCGTAGTCACGAGGTTGTGCCGCCATCCAGCGCAGGAGCGCTGGATTGAGAAAGGGCATATCACAGGCGACAACCAGACAGTAATCTTCCTGACTATGCGCGAGCGCTGTGGCAATGCCACCTAAGGCGGCGAATCCCGGCTGATCGTCTGGGATCACCCGAGCACCGAAGATCTCATACTCCGGCCGATCGGTCGCAATTACCTGAACGTCGTCAACGACTTCAGTAAGCGTTTCTACCACTATTCTCGCCATCGGCGGACCACCGGGCCGAATTGAAATCAGCGCCTTGTCTATTCCCATCCGTGAACTTATGCCGCCAGCCAAGACCGCGGCGCTCAGAGATGAGGGCGATCCAACGATATTGTTCACTCTGCTCCCACAAAGTCCCATCAGTTCCCTATGCCCTAGGCAGTTTCATACAATTTTGATATACTCCGAACCCAAGACATACCCGCGAACCGGATGACTTGATCGCCTCGATTGATTCGTCGGAGATCGCAGCCATGAACAGGGTCCGTCGCCAACAATGGCTTTGCTGAATCAGCACCGTGATGCATTCGCATCCGGTGCTGTTTCGTTTTAAGGCGCTTTTTGCACGTCCACTTGCGGGCTCGTATCAAGTTCAATTACTGCTCAAGAAGGAGTGACTGCATGAACTCCAGTATGATTGGCAAGATCGAAAAAGCTCACCGTTATGCGCGAGAACCAGAGCGGATTAGAGTTGGCGAACTCGCGGCCACGTTTCACGGCGGTCATGATGACTATACGATTCGACTCGTAGAAGGCCGGTGGACCTGCTCCTGCCACACATTTGAATCTCACGTCGTCGGCACGTGCGCCCACGTAATGGCAATGCAACAAATTCTTAGTCAAATGTTGTCAGAGGATGCTCGCTACTACAACGCAGAACCGATAGAGGTTGCGTAGCCCCCTAAATTGAGAGGCGGCCGTAATACCGGCCGCCTCATCGGTTTCAATTTGAATTGATTTGAACGTTTCCCCGTCGCGCGAGTGGTTCGAGCGGCAAAGGAAGCGTGAGCACCAAACGCTCTTTGACGACCTCACGCGGATCGAACGGCCCAAGGCTCACATCTTCATAAACCTGTTCGATGACATTGGTGCGACGCAATTTTCCTTGCGGCGGTTCACCAAAAATCCTCATCGTCATCACGACGGAAGCGCCAAGTGCGGCGACGCTCTTCGTCAAGCGTCGACCGAACAATGGAACTCGAATTGAAAACCTATTGGCGTGCTGCATGAAGTCGTTCCAACCGGAGAAATTCGCTGACCACCATCACGAATACTACTGCCCCGCCTATCGTCACTTCGGCGACTGCCGCTGGATTCCCCTCGGTGATATCCAGAACTAGTTCCTCAGGGGCTCGTTCGACGCGCGCCTGGCAGCAACTTTTGATCAAGGCGATGCAAGGATCAACCTGGCCGTCTTCAACGCCCATAAAGACAGTCGTGTTCCCTGTCCGCAGGAATCCACCGGTACTGGCGATCCGAGTAGCACCAAACCCAGCAGCGCTAACCGCTTGAAGCAGCCTGTCGCAATCATAATCTTGAACAATGGCGACAATCAGTCTCATCCGGTTTGTCACTTCGACCCTTGATTTCCCGAAGCAGCCTACGGCGGCTAGTCGGTTATAGCACACGTCAATTGGGCCGGTGCGGCGGATCAGGTTGGCGAAGCGATAGAATCAACTATCCTACGATTCGAATCACCTGCCGGATGGAACGTGACTTTCTCACTGAACTCAAACGATGCTCTGGTCGGCGAACTGCGACTCACAGTCGCAGAACACGCGATGCTCACGGGCGAGCTTGGCGAGGCGACCCAGATCGCCATGCGCATCCTCGTTCGCATAGCTCCGCTCTTCGGCGCCACGTCACTCATGCCAATCAGTCGAGCACACATCGACGGCTGCATCTACGAGGGCGACGCTGGAGTTGAGTTTGCCGAACGGCTCGCAACAGGCGGTGGCAAAGTTGCGGTTCCGACCTCACTCAATGTGATCTCGCTCGATCGAGCGAGATGGCAGATTCACGGACTCGACGCCGGCTATGCGGAAAAGGCAGATCGGCTCGCTCGGGCCTATCTCGCAATGGGCGCCAAGCCGAGCTTTACGTGCGCTCCATATCAAACAGAACACGCACCGAAGTTCGGTGAACAAATCGCGTGGGCCGAATCCAATGCTGTTGCATTTGCAAACTCAGTCATCGGCGCCCGTACCAACAGATACGGCGACTACCTCGACATTTCGTGCGCATTGACCGGTCGAGTTCCCGCGGCAGGTCTTCATCTATCAGAGAATCGATTTGCGACTTTGCAAATCAATCTCGTTGGAGTGCCCCCATCACTACAGGAGGGAGACGATTTCTATCCCGTTCTCGGCTATTTGATCGGTTCGCTCGCCGGAGACGAGATCCCGGTAGTCACAGGTCTCGAATCAAACCCGAGTGAGGATCAGCTCAAATCACTCGCGGCGGCAGCGGCCTCGTCGGGCGCTGTCGCAATGTTTCATCTCGCCGGCATCACACCTGAAGCCGCAACTCTTGAGGTGGCCAGCGGACACCGTTCCAATATCCGACACATCGACATTGGTATAGACGACCTCAATAGCGCTCGCGCATCGCTCACGACTGCTCGCGGGGATGGCTTAGACCTCGTCGCATTTGGAAGCCCGCATTGCAGTTTGGCCGAGTGCCAGCAGTTGGCGCGTTTGATGAACGGCCAGCGGGCAAAAGAGGGCGTCAAGGTGTTCGTAACAACAAGTCGAGGAGTGCGTGAAATTCTGGCTCGAACTGGCGATCTGGAAATCCTAGAGCGCTTTGGTGCGGTAGTGACTGCCGACACGTGCATTGTCGTTGCCCCGCTCATCCCAGCCGGTGCGCACGTGCTGATGACGAACTCCGCCAAATACGCTCACTATGGTCCCGGAATCTTAGGAGTTGACTCCGTTTTTGGTTCAACCAAGGATTGCATCGCTTCTGCGATCGCGGCCCGCGTCATCATCGACGACTCTGATTGGGTGAGCGCATGAGGAGGTTGAAAGGACGGTCACTGGTTTCCGGTGAAGCGACGGGAGTCGCGGTGAGCACTGATGTGCCACTCAGTTTTTGGGGAGGAATGGATCCGAACACGGGCGAGGTGATTGACCCAAGGCATCCATTGTATGGGGACTGTCTCTCTGGGAAGGTCCTCGTTCTCCCACACGGCCGCGGGTCGTGTTCGGCAAGCGGTGTGCTCTTTGAGTCCATTCGGAACGGGGTCGCGCCCTCCGCAATCCTCGTATCACACATCGACCCAATCATCGCGCTCGGTTCGATTCTCGGTGACGAGGTCTATGCAAAACCAATTCCGCTCGTCCTCATTTCCGATTCAGAGCGGGCCGCGATACACGACGGCGATTCAATTTACGTTGAAACGAATGGCTCAGTAACTGTTGCACCAGCGGACGAAGAAAAACCGGGAGACTAACTTAAGAAGTCTCCCGGTTCCCCTCGATGTTGAATTTCAGCGTCAGACTTGACTTCCAGCTCCGACGACTTCGCCAACCGCCGCGGCGGCCGCAAGTGCCTCCGCTTTATCGGTTCGCTCCCAGGGCACATCGAGATCGTCTCGACCGAAGTGTCCGTAGGCAGCAGTTTGGCGGTAGATCGGTCGCCGCAAGTCGAGATGTTCAATGATTGCGGCAGGGCGCAGATCGAAGTGCTCTCTGATAAGTCGCTCGATAACATCGTCGGGCATCGACCCGTTCCGAACGTCTCGACAGAAGATTGAAACTGGATGGGCGACGCCGATCGCATACGAGATCTGCAGCTCGAACCGATCGGCCAGCCCGGCTGCGACGACATTCTTGGCGACGTAGCGAGCCGCATAGGCGCCGGAGCGGTCAACCTTTGTCGGGTCTTTACCGGAAAACGCGCCGCCGCCATGCCGTGCCATGCCGCCGTACGTGTCGACAATGATCTTGCGGCCGGTCAGGCCAGCGTCGCCCATCGGGCCGCCGAGTGACGAAGCTTCCACTCGGGTTGACTAGAACTTCGTTTCGTCATCAAGCAATTCGCCGGAACGACGCTGCTGCATGACCTTCGTCGATGACATCGTCGCTGAATCAGTGCGTTGCTCAATTCCTGCAGCGTGCTGCGTCGAAACGACGATCGCATCGACCCGCGAGCGGGCTCACCGTGGTGATACTCGACCGTGACCTGGCTCTTGCCGTCCGGTCGCAGGTACGGGAGCTCGCCACTCTTGCGGGCCTCAGTCAGACGGCGACAAATGCGCGTGGGCAAGTGAGATCGGCAGCGGCATTAGCTCAGGCGTCTCGTCGCAGGCAAAACCGATCATCATGCCCTGGTCGCCCGCGCCGGTCTGAGTCGAACTTGTCGGTATCGCCGGTGCCGCGAACTTCAAGCGCGGTGGAAACACCCTCCGAGATCTCTGCGCTTTGCTCCTTGATCGAGACGATCACTCCGCACGTATCCGCGTCGAATCCAGAACCCGAATCGCGAATAGCCAATGTCACGGACGACGTCCCGTACGAGCTGTTGCACGTCGACGTAGGTGGATGTCGTGATCTCACCGAAGACCAGAACTAGGCCCGTCGTTGCTGCCGTTTCGCAGGCGACACGTCCTTCAGGATCAGCCGACATCACCGCGTCGAGTACCGCGTCCGAAATTTGGTCGCAGACCTTGTCGGGATGCCCTTCAGTGACCGATTCAGAAGTGAAGAAAGTCTTTGCCGCCGTACCAAACGTCAAGCCCATTGTTCGTTTCTCCCTCTGATCATCGACTAGGAGCCAGTTCTGTTGATCTATCCTGCTTGCATTTTCTTGAACTTAGGTTCCGGATTCCCAAGAATTCATGTAGATTTCTTGTTCTTCCGACAGTTCGTCGATTTCGATGTTCATGCTGGCAAGCTTCAGCCGGGCGATTTCGTTGTCGATCTCTTCCGGCACGCTGTAAACACGTGGTTCGAGCGACCGACCTTCTCGAACGATATATCCGGTCGCCAGCGCTTGATTAGCGAAGCTCATGTCCATGACACTTGCTGGATGGCCTTCCGCGGCGGCGAGATTGATCAGACGACCTTCTCCGAGCACGATCAGCTTCTGATCTGGCCGCACCTGGAATTCTTCGACGAACGGTCGGAGAGTTCGCCGGCCCTCACCGGACATCTCTTCAAGCGCCTTGATGTTGATCTCAGAGTTGAAGTGGCCGGAGTTCGCCATAATGGCGCCGTCTTTCATCTCTTCGAGATGGCGCTTGTCGACGACGTTGATATTGCCCGTGGCTGTCACGAACAGGTCCCCAAGAGTGGCGGCGCGATCCATGGTCGTGACCGAGAAGCCGTCCATCGCGGCCTCGAGCGCGCGTACTGGATCGATTTCGGTTACGACGACGCGCGCACCCATTCCGCGCATGCGCATTGAGATGCCTTTGCCGCACCAACCATAGCCGGCGACAACCACGGTCTTCCCGGCGAGGAGAATGTTGGTCGCGCGCAGGATGCCGTCGATCGTGCTCTGCCCAGTGCCATACCGGTTGTCGAAAAAGTGCTTTGTCTGGGCGTCGTTAACAGCGATGATCGGAAACTTGAGAACGCCGTCCTTCTCCATCGCGCGGTCGCGAACAACGCCAGTAGTCGTTTCTTCAGTCCACCAATCACGGCGTCGATAAGTTCTTTGCGGTCACGATGAAGCAGTGTCACGACATCCGCGCCGTCATCAATGACGATCTGCGGTTTGTGGTCAAGTGCGGAGTTGATGTGGCGGTAATAGGTCTCGTTGTCCTCGCCCTTGATTGCAAAGACCGGGATGCCTTCGGCAACGAGCGCGGCGGCAACATCGTCCTGCGTTGACAGCGGATTCGAAGCGCAGAGAACGGCTTCCGCGCCACCAGCCTGGAGTGTGAGCGCAAGATTTGCGGTTTCGGTGGTGACGTGTGCGCACGCGAGGATTCGAATACCGGCCAGCGGTCTCTCTTTCGCGAAGCTCTCGCGGATTTGTCGCAGGACCGGCATCTCACGGCCGGCCCAATCGATTCGTCGATGTCCATCTCCCGCCAGAGATGGATTCTTAATATCAAAATTGCGTGAACCGGGCGCGGTCGCCACCATGTGTTTCTTTCCTCCCCTGGTCGCCCGTTGGGCGCTGCTTTACCGTTATCTCACGACCGGAACTGGCAAGCGAAGCTGATCGGCCGTGATCGCCCCAGCGCTCTCCGGGTAATTCGCATTGAATCGCCCGACAAATGCTTCGGGTGTAAAGGAATGCTCTTGTGTCCCATGTTGCTCAATTGCATAGGCGGCGACCACCGAAGCAATCTCGCCAGCGACCCGAATGTCGTCGCTGAGCAACAATCCTCGTAAGAGTCCCGCTCTGTAAGCGTCGCCAGCTCCCGTTGGATCCGAGACCCTTTCGACCTTGGTTGCGTGAACTCGCGCAGTCGTTCCACCACGCCGTAACTCAGAACCGCCCTCACCGTAAGTTATGACAAGAAGTTCGACCTCGTCAGTCAATTGATCCACGTCGCGGCCAATTTTCTGTTCGAGCATGGCGTATTCATAGTCGTTGCTGACGAACGCCCACGCATCCTTGATTCCCGCATTGAGGTCGTCCGCAGAGAGTGCAACGATTTGTTGCGACGGGTCATAAATGAGTTTACATCCTGCCGCCGCGATCTCACCCGCATGCCGTCGCATGGCATCTGGTGCGGCCGCGCCGACCAGTCCAAACTGAGCCTTTGCCGCGCCTTCCGACATAGATAATCCGCCCGCATGCGATGACGCGCCGGGGTAAAACGCCGCGATTTGATTGTCGCGAAGATCGGCCATCATGAAGGCAGATGCGGTGAGTTCATTAGGAATCTGGATGACATTCGACATGTCGATTCCGAGCTCAGCGAACACCGCGCGATAGGAATCGAAGTCCATCCCGACGCCGCTGTAAAGCGCCGATCGGACTCCCAATAACGCAAGGTTGTATGCGATATTGCCAGCTACCCCACCTCGTTGGCGGCGCAGCGAATCGACCAAGAAGCTGACCGAAAGAACGGTCGACTTCTCAGGCAGGATGTGATCCCCGAACGAACCAGGGAATGACATGATGTAGTCAAACGCGATCGAAGCACTGAGAACGACGCTCGGTGCGTCTTGCGCGTCGGCGTTAATTTGCAACGTAGTGATCCAGGCGCGAATCTCGTAGGCCAATAGCATCCGCCGCGCACGACGACGGGCGCGTAACTGCGCCGGAGAATAGCACGTGGCCGCGTTTGGATGCTATCCCGGGACCGCCAAAGGCGGTTCAGAAACGTACCCAAGCGCCGACTCAACAGTTGACATCGGAATGTCGTCGCGGATGCAAACGCCTCCGCCTGTCTTAGGTAGGACCCAGCGAAGAGTTCCGGCTAGCCGCTTCTTATCGCTACTCGTCAACGACAGCACTTTTTCGTGGCTGACATCCGCTCGAATCGGCAGTCCGTAGTCGCTTATTAGCGCTTCGAGGCGATCTGAACTCTCTCCGTCGAACACCCCGGATGCGACGCCAATCCGGCTCGCGGCGCGCATTCCGACGGCGATCGCTTCTCCGTGAAGATAACGATATCCAGCGGCCTCGATGGCATGACCGAGGGTATGGCCAAAATTCAAATAGGCGCGAATGCCGGATTCGCGCTCATCAGCTTCGACAACCGCTGCCTTGAGAGCGACGTTTCGTCGAATGAGATAGGACAGTGCCGGTTCGTCGAGATTCTGCAGTCGATCTCTGTTTCGCTCGAGCATCGTGAAGAGATCGTTCCACTCGCCGCCCGGTGTCGAGCGTTGAATAACTCCATGTTTAATCACTTCAGCCCAACCACTCGTAAGTTCGCGAGGCGGCAACGTGCGCAAGAAGTTACTATCGATGATCACCAGCGGAGGCTGGTAGAAGGCGCCAATGAGGTTTTTACCAGTCCGGTGGTTGATCCCAGTTTTGCCGCCCACGCTGCTATCGACCATCGCCAGGAGGCTTGTTGGCATCTGGACAAGTCCGACGCCCCGCAAACATGTCGAAGCCACGAACCCCGCGAGATCGCCGACCACGCCACCACCGAGGGCGACAATCACGTCGCCTCGTTCAACGCCTCCATCCAAGAGCCAATCGTAGAGAAGACTAGCTCCCGCGAGACTTTTGGAACCTTCTCCCGCTGCAATCGCAATTCCTTCAGTGCGAAATCCTGTCCTACGTAATACGTCGCGGACGGACCCCATATGAAAATGGCCAACGTTTTCCTCGGTGATTAGCCAGATTCGACTTGCTTTTGGCCATCGATCCTTCAGGAGCAAACCAAGTCGGTCTTGCGACCCAGGCGAAATGAAAATATCGGATTCGCCCGAAGGAGTCTTGAGGGTGACTGCAGGTGCATCAACCTTTGGACTGACAATCGAAACCAGCTCTGCGGCCACAGCTTCCGGCGACATGAAATCGACGACGAGCGAGAGGTCTGCTCGGTCGTACACAGGTTGGCGAGATGTTTTGAGGGTTTGAATCCTTTTGAGCGGTTCGTCTCCCGCGATCATCGGCCGCTCGACGGAGGCGCCCTCACTCGCCTGTTGGTTCGTTAGTCGTTGCAAAACAGTGTTCGCGGAGACGTCGAGTGCAACGACAAGAGTGCCGGGGCGCCGCAAAAGCGAGTCGTTCCATACCTCAGGATCGACAACCGCGCCGCCGCCGGTTGCGACGACGACCTGGTCGGCCGTTAGCGTCTTTGCCAGGAGCCGGCGCTCTGCAATGCGAAAGTTTTGCTCGCCGTGCTTTGCGAAAATGGAGGGAATCGAATCGCCGTACTCAGCAGCGATCTCTTCGTCGAGATCGATTGCAGTCCAACCGAGTTGGTCAGCGAGCATGCGAGCAACAGTTGATTTGCCGCCCCCGCTGAACCCAATCAAAGCAATTCGATCAACTGTTTGCATGAGTGCACCATTTACAAGTTTCGCGGTCACAGATCAAAGATTCGATACGTTTCGAGTCAGATGCAACTTGTATACTTTATCCGCTGTGATCACTGAGCGGCACAATCGGCTTCAGTATGCGGTACTGACGGGCCACCTGGAAGGTACTCGATTTTATGCAGCGAATTCTCGTTGCCGATGACGACGCGGCAATTCGCGGAGTCCTTCGCGACTACTTAGAAGACGAAGGCTACGACATTACCGAGGCCGAAAACGGCCCTCAAGTGCTGGAGGCGCTCAAGAGCGACAATGGCGCGGGACCACACTTGGTCCTCATGGACGTGCGGATGCCGGAATTGAGCGGCCTCGACGTCCTACGTGACGCGCGCAAATCCCCAAACGATCAATTGCCCGTCATCATCATGACCGCGTTTGGGACCTCGAACATCGCGATCGAGGCGATGCAACTCGGTGCATACGACTACATCACGAAACCCTTCGATCTCGACGACGTCCTTTTGACCGTACAGCGATTCTTCGAGCGCGAAGCATTAAATGATCAAGTGATTGCGCTGTCGACCCGCCTTGGAGAGCGCGATCCAAACGAGGTCATGATCGGCAACAGTCCAGCGATGCAGGAGGTCTACAAGACCGTCGGTAGAGTTGCTCGATCAGATTCGACCGTGTTGATCGCCGGCGAAACTGGTACAGGCAAAGAACTCGTCGCCTCAATCATCCACAGCAACTCACATTACTCACGCGGTCCACTCGTCAAAGTGAACTGCGCAGCGCTGCCGGAAACGCTTCTCGAAAGCGAAATTTTTGGTCACGAAAAGGGCTCGTTCACAGGGGCACTTGCGCAGCGCAAGGGCAGATTCGAACTCGCCAACAAAGGCACGATCTTCCTCGACGAAGTCGGGGAGATGACGCTGGCGACGCAGAAGAAGCTATTGCGAGTTTTGCAAGAGCGAGAGTTTGAACGAGTCGGCGGAACAATCACCGTCAAAGTCGACGTGCGCGTTATCGCCGCCACCAACAAGGTCCTGACCCACGAGATCGAAGAAGGCCGGTTTCGCGAAGACCTGTTCTATCGGTTAAACGTTATTTCGATTTATCTCTCGCCTCTTCGGGACCGGCGAGATGACATTCCTTACCTCACCGAGCACTTTCTCCATAAGCACCGATACGCACCAGGGTCAGGTCCGTCTAAACTGAGTCAGGGCGCTCTCCAGATGCTCATGGACTATAGCTGGCCCGGCAATGTGCGCGAGCTCGAAAACATCATCGAACGGGCGACCGTGCTTTCGCAGGGCGGCGTGATTACCGAGGATCACATTTCATTTTCCGGAACAGACAATCGTCGGTTCGTCGATGTCGGCCAGCGGCTGCGAAAGGGCACCTCGCTGAACGAGCTGCTCGAAGATGTGGAGCGAATGGCGCTGTCAGAAGCGATCACGCAGACCGACGGAGATCGGGTCGCGGCCGCCGGGATCCTGGGCATCAATGTCAAAGAATTGCGAGATCGCCTAGCTGAATTTGGTTTGTAGTCTTTGAGCGCGGCTCGTGCCAGATATATACTCGCAATTGATCAAGGCACGACCTCAAGCCGCGCAATCCTCTATGACGGTGCCGCAAACCCCGTTGGTGTCGCTCAACTCCCTACGACCCAGCACTATCCTCAACCAGGATGGGTCAATCAGAATGCAACGGAGATTTGGCAATCGACGCTCGCTTGCTGCCGTAATGTTGTCGCGCAGACTGGCATCGCGCCCGCGGACATCGTCGCCATCGGCGTGACAAATCAGCGCGAGACCACCGTTCTTTGGGACGCTCAAACCGGTGAACCCGTCGCATCAGCCATTGTTTGGCAAAGTCGACAATCAACGCCCCAGGTTGACGCTATTTCGCGTCGAGAGATGACCTCGACCTACCAATCGATCACAGGGCTCGTGCCTGATGCTTACTTCTCTGGTACGAAGATAGCCTGGGCGCTCGAAAACGATTCCGAATTGCGATTACGCGCTGAAGCAGGAGAAGTCAAGTTCGGCACTGTCGAGAGCTGGCTGATGTGGAACCTTTCTGGCGGACGCTTTCATATCACCGATGCCTCCAACGCCTCTCGTACCATGCTTTTCGATATCCACACGCTCGACTGGTCAGGGGAATTGCTCGCCGATCTGAGCATTCCGAAACAACTCATGCCATCGGTCGTCGCGAACAGTGGCCAACTGTTCGAATTGGATGCAAATTTGATTGGCGCGTCGATACCGATCACCGGCGCCGCGGGCGATCAGCAGGCTGCCCTGTTTGGCCAGGCGTGTTTCGGGTCAGGCGAGGTCAAAAATACCTATGGAACCGGATCTTTCATCTTGGTCAATACCGGCGACCAGGCTGTCGCTTCGCGCAACAACTTGCTGACGACGGTGGCGTGGAAGATCGGCGACAAGATCACGTACGCGCTCGAAGGATCGATCTTTGTGACCGGTTCCGCCGTCCAATGGCTCCGAGATGGACTCGGGATCATCAAAAGTTCAAGTGAAATCGAGTCGCTCGCCGCATCAGTTCCGAACAACGGCGGAGTTACTTTCGTGCCCGCCCTGACGGGACTTGGGGCCCCGCATTGGGATCCACACGCCAGAGGTACGATTGTCGGATTGACTCGCGGGGCGACGGCAGGGCACCTCGCTCGGGCAACGCTCGAAGCAATCGCGTTCCAAACCCGCGATGTGTTGGAAGCTATGGTCCTCGACATCCAGGCTCTGCTGCAAGCACTCAGAGTTGACGGGGGTGCGGCGGCGAACAACCTCCTCTTGCAAATCCAAGCAGATCTTCTCGGCATCCCAATCGTGCGGCCCCGCAATCTCGAAACGACTGCGCTTGGTGCGGCATTTCTGGCCGGCCTCGGTTCGGGCGTCTGGCGTGATCAAACGGAAATTGCCAAGACATGGCAAGTCGACCGGCGGTTCGAGCCGTCGATTTCATCGGACGAGCGAAACACCCGCTACCACGACTGGAAACGGGCAGTTGAGCGATCATTGGAATGGGCAACTGACTAGTGATTACTCGCTCGCATCGCTCTCACCATTTTTTCCGCCCGACAAGATGGGAAGGTTCTGAGCGGTTTCAGACGCTTGCTTGACGAAATCTCGAACCTGCTCGTAGGACGGTTTGTAGCCTTCTCGATAGTAAAAGTCGGCCGCGCGTCCAGCAGCGACAGTCCCTGTAAACGCGATCGCTACCTTCGGAATAGTTCCCGCGGCAAACGGAAGCAGTGTCGTCGCCTCCCGCGCAATCGTTCGCCAAATGAAACCAGCGCCAACGATTGGCACAAGTTCGCGCATTATCGTGACTTGACTTGTAATGTCTCGGCCATGAATCGCCGCTACTTTGAAGACCATCATGAGCTGGTTCTTCGTGAGAACGATCATGTCGGCCCCGGCTGACAACATTGTTCCCAGTACCGGTACCACCGAGGGCAGATTTGCCACGAGTGCGAACTGGGCGTTCGCCACTGAAGTCTCGTTGACCACGGTTTTCGCCGCAGCCACGCGAAACGCCGGATAAGTTCGGCCAAGCGCTGGCGCTCGTTCGGGCATCGCATCGGTGATTGCCTGCCTCAGCTTCTCGGCGGCATTGTCTGGCGCTTGAGGTCCGTCGAAGATCTCAAAAACAGGGGTTGGGATGCCAGCGCCATCGACCCGTTCTCGCAACGTATCGGCAATTCCATTCGTTCTCGGATCGTAAACCAAAACAGCGTCGTATCTCCCGAGATCTCGAGCTTCGTCCGCCGTTTCGACGATTTTCACCGTGTCGGAATGTTCAATTCCGGTCAACAGCCACATCGTTGATTCGGCAAGTTCGGCATCGGGACCAACGAACATCACACGGGGAACGCGGAGCGCTTCAGATCGAATTTCATCGAAGCTAATTTCTCGCAATAGCGAATAAGTCGATTGAATCGTGCCGAACATGCCGGCGCCTTCATCAGATCGTCGAAAAATAGGCATTCCGAACTCCTCTAACCAAGGTCCCAGTCAATCATCTGAACAGGCATCACCATGCCAGGTTCAGCCACTTCGATCTCTTCATGGATAACGAGCAGTCCATTCGCTCGGGCGAGAGAACTGAGAACTCCAGCCCCTTGATCCCCGGCGAGGCAAACTTTGTAGCCACTTTGTCCGCAGGGTTCAACCAGAGCGCGCACGTATTGCCGTCGATGACCGCGGTTCTCAATCTGTTCGGTAAGGGTCGCGCTGACACATGGAGTCTCGAGATCTGTGCGACCAAGCATTTTGTAGATTGCAGGTCTTCCAAATTGCTCGAAGCTCACTGCGGCGGCAACAGGATTCCCTGGTAGTCCAAGCAGTGGTCGTCCTCCGATCATCCCGAACGCAAGCGGTTTGCCAGGCTTCATTCGCACCTGCCAAATCTCAATTGCGCCGTTGGATGCCAGCACATCTTTCACCACATCGAATTCGCCGACCGAAACTCCTCCGGACGTCACGATCATATCCGCGTCGACACCGCTCTGAAGTTTGGCAATCAATTCATCGGGCGAGTCTCGGGCGATCCCGAGAGCGTGAGGCACTCCACCGAAACGACTCACCATCGCCGAAAGCAGGTAGAAATTGCTGTTTCGAATCTGTCCAGGTTGGAGCTTGGTTCCGAGATCGACAATTTCATCCCCGGTGGAAAGTATCGCCACTCGGGGACGTCGGAACACTGAAACTGTCCGTTTGTTAAGTGATGCCAATATTCCGATTTCGGGGGGACGAATACGAGTTCCACGGCGCAGCGCCAGCGCTCCCGTAGCGATATCCTCACCTGCCGGTCGAACATTTTCCTTGGGCTCCGCGGATTTACGGATTTCAACAAATGCTGGGTTCGAGGCTTCGATTTTTTTCCCAGCGTGAACTTTGTCGGTTTCCTCGAAGCGAACGACCGCATTTGCTCCTTCTGGCAGGGGTGCTCCAGTCGTGATTCGGATTGCGGTGCCCACTTCGACGACACCGATCGCGGGATGGCCAGCGGCCGCTTCCCCGATCACTCGTAGTCGGATTGGGTGATCGCGGCTTGCGCTGGACGTATCCTCCGCCCGCACTGCATAGCCATCCATCGCGGAATTCGAGAACGGCGGGACTGAAATGTCTGCAACCACATCGCGGGCGACGATGAGTCCTAGGGCCGCCGTGATTGGCACTTCGACCGAGGGTAGCGGTGAAAACGCCGCCAGAACCCGCTCTCGCGCCTGATCGACATCAAGCACTTGCTCGACATCTTCCCAAGGACGTTCAGTCAGCGGATTCGCCTGTTCCGGCATACGAGTTCCCAGGAGACGTGAGGCTTTAGGACTCAGACGTGGCCTTTAAGTTTGCCATCGCATCGACAAGGTCTTGCACGGTTGCGGCAGATTTCTTGAGCGCGGCCAGTTCCTCATCCGTGCAGATTGAGCTCAATAATCTCGCGGACACCACCAGCGCCGAGCTTCACCGGAACGCCGACAAAGAGCCCGTCGATACCGAACTCTCCCTGGAGCTTGACACTGCACGGCAACACACGACGCTTGTCCAATAAGATTGCGTCGATCATCTCGACGACCGACGTTCCGGGCGCGTAATACGCGCTTCCTGTCTTCAGCAATCCGACGATCTCGGCGCCGCCGTTCGCTGTCCGGTCTTCGAGCGCCTTCACCTGCTCCGCCGGTAACAACTCCGTGATCGGAATCCCAGCGACTGTGGAATAACGTGAAAGCGGCACCATCGTGTCACCGTGCCCTCCGAGCACGAACGCCGACACGTCATCAACCGATACATCGAGTTCACTCGCGATGAATGATCTGAATCGAGCCGAATCAAGAACCCCGGCCATGCCGACTACGCGCTCGCGTGGAAAACCCGCAACGTCGAACGCGGCATGGCACATCGCATCGAGTGGATTTGAAACCACGATGATGATCGCGTTTGGCGACTTCGCAACGATCTGCTCAGTCACCGAACTCACAATGCCCATGTTGGTCTTGAGGAGATCGTCGCGGCTCATGCCGGGTTTGCGGGCGATGCCAGACGTAATTACGACCAGATCTGAATCTGAGGTTTCTTCATATCCGTTTGTGCCAGTGATTTTCGTCTCCGAACCGAGTAGCGAGCCGGCTTGCATGAGATCGAGGGCTTTACCCTGTGGCAGTCCCTCGACGATGTCGACGAGCACCATGTCGGCATAGCCGCGGAGGGCGAGCATTTGGGCGACGGTTCCGCCGACCATACCTGCGCCAACGACCGTCACTTTGGGTCGCGCGGATATTCGATCGGCCGAAGTCGTCCCCATGATCACATCCCTCCAAGTCCGCAAACTAGCCGATCCGGTTCGCCCAATCTGCCTTCTATATCGGTTCTAAACGGCGTTCGATGATAGCATAGCCGTGCTTTGGTCAGGCGTGAGTCGCTACCTTTGGAGGCAATCGTTGGCGTCGACGGTCAATCAACTTTTCGAGGTACCGTTCGGTCGGGCGACTGTTTCATTTTCCCTTCCCGACGGCGTCTCCGGTTTTGCTGTCCGATCTGGCCACATGCCTCAGATAGACAGCCCCGAAAAGGCCGCGACGGATGCCGTCCAATGCCCAATCAGCTCGCCAAGACTCCGCGAGCTCGCCTCTGGATGCCGAAGCGTCTGCATCGCGGTGACCGACGCGACCCGTGCCTGCCCTGATCATCTGCTGGTCCCGCCGATGCTCGAAGAGCTAGCCGCCGCAAGAGTGCCCGACGAGGCGATCACGATCCTTGTCGCCGTCGGCACGCACCGCGCAAGCACGCACAAAGAAAAAATCGAAAAGCTCGGACCAGTGATCGTAGCGCGCTACAACGTGATCGATCATGACGCCTCTGACCCGGTCAATCTTGTGAAGGTTGCCGACGGTCCCGGCGGTGTACCGTTTCTGCTCAACCGCATCGCCGTCGAAGCCGACCTCTTGCTCGCCACTGGGCGCGTCGAGCCGCACCAATACGGAGGATTCAGCGGCGGCGGAAAGACCGTGGCAATTGGCTGCGCGGGCGACGCAATCATCGGCTACACCCATGGCCCCGCGATGCTCGATTTGCCGGGAACTCGCCTGGCAAAACTTGCCGGCAACCCGTTTCAGGAAGCAGTTCGATTAGTTGCAAAGGCGGCGAAACTCGCCTTCGTCGCGAATATCGTCATGGACGACGACGGCCTGCCGGTCGCGATTGCTTACGGTGCGCCAGCGGAAGTGCAGGACCATCTCGCTGAATTGGCGTCGAGTCTCTACACCGTCGCAATTCCGCGCCAGGTCGATATCGCCGTGGCCGGCATTGGTTATCCCAAGGATGCCAATCTCTATCAGGCCAGCCGCGCGGCAAGTTATCTCCAGTTCGCTCCCACACCCGTCGTTCGCAAGGGTGGCGTCATCATCCTTCCCGCCGAATGCCCAGAAGGGGCAGGGGAAGGGGCCGGTGAACAGCGATTCCGAGTTGCGATGGCCGAACCAGGCGGTCATGCCGCAGTGATTGCACGCGCCCGACGTGAGGGTGTCCGCCCCGGCGAGCAGCGGGCGTACATCATGGCCAGGGTCTTGGAGCATGTCAGTGTCATTGTGGCGGGAGCCAAGGATCCAGCCGAAGTTGAGGAACTCGGCTTCATCGCCGCGGAGACAATCGAGTCGGCGCTTGACCAGGCGACCGCGATTGTAAGTTCACCGGCAATCGCGCTTGTCGTGCCGCACGCGCTGCTGACTCTTCCGATCGTGACGCCTGATCCTGGACCAATTGGCGCCTAATCAGTTGACGTCGGCTCAAACTGAACCATATACTTCGTGGCGCCAAATCGGCAGTTGCCCAGGTGGCGGAACTGGCAGACGCGCTAGCTTGAGGGGCTAGTGCCCTTTTTGGGCGTGGGGGTTCAAATCCCTTCCTGGGCACCGTGATATTTGGCACAGCGGGCGATTAGCTCAGCTGGGAGAGCGCCACGTTTACACCGTGGATGTCAGAGGTTCGAACCCTCTATCGCCCACCAGCGCCCGCCCTCGGGTCGCTCCTTATTGCGCCAAGGTAGCTCAGCTGGTAGAGCTCACGACTGAAAATCGTGCGGTCGGCGGTTCGAGTCCGCCCCTTGGCACTACGATGGGAATGACAAAGCGCTCCCTGATCTGGGGAGCGCTCTTGATTTGTTACCCGGACGTTCCCGTTTCGACTGGAAGGTCCATACGTTCGCCCCATTCATTCCATGAGCCGTCGTAGTTGGCGAAATTATTGTGACCGGTCCGATGGAGCGCGTATAAAACTGCCGTTGCCGTTACTCCGCCATTGCAATAAGCGATCACCTTATCGCCGGCATCTATACCGCCTTCGGCCAAGAGGCGCTGCTGCTCGGCGAGCGGTTTCCACGTACCGTCGTCGTTGACGAGTGATTTCGATGGGATGCTGACTGCTCCAGGAATGTGTCCAGCTCTGCTGCCTCGATACACTTCACCGGTGTATTGACCAACGTCCCGTGCGTCAACGATCTTTGCAGATTTGTTCGTTGACGATTCGAGCACCTGTCGCGCCTCAACGCGCATTTCTGGCAGGAGCTTCGGGGTAAAGACTACGTGCGGAGCCTCGGAGATATCGGTCGTCAGCGCACGGCCTTCTGCCGACCACTTGTTGAAGCCGCCGTCGAGCACCGCGCAGCGATCGTGACCGTAGTAACGAAGCGCCCACCAGAGTCGAGTCGCGAAATGACCGCCGGTGTGGTCGACCACGACAACATCGGTTTCGTCGCCGATTCCCCGCTCCTCCATCGCCGCTTTGAATCGCTCAGGCGAAGCAATTTGCACCTTAACCGAGTTATGCGGATCCGTAATGTCCGAGGTCCAGTCGACAAAGAATGAGCCTGGAATATGCCCGGTGTCGTATTCATCCCGAGCACCCATGTATTCAGCTTCTTGCTTTCCATTGCCCAGTTCAATGGCTTTCACGTATCCGCGGATATCGATGACCTGCATTCCAGGTTGATTCAAATGGGATTCGAGCCAGTCTGTCGAAACCAGCGAATCCGGCAAAATTGAGTCGACAATTGGCGTCATGATGCGGTCCTTTCGCAGAACATCCGAACACTTGAATGCATTGTACGAGGGTTGATCCGTTCGGATGGGCGTTTTGGACTCAATCTAAGGTTGACAGCGATTGCTTAACATCCTTACAATTCGGCTCGTTGGCCGAACAAGGCGGTCCTTGCGGAAGTGGCTCAGTGGTAGAGCATCTCCTTGCCAAGGAGAAGGTCGCGGGTTCGAATCCCGTCTTCCGCTCCCCTCCCCTCAGATTGAGCGGGTGGCTTTGCTTTATCCCTCGGCTAACGCATACGAGACTGGACCGATCGTCGGACCGCCGGAAACTGACACTTCCTCTTCGGTGAAGTTCAACCAGACAGTGACATCGCCGCGCTTCGCCCGCCGGATGCCTTCTGGCAATCGCTTGGTCGCCACGCCAGCCTCTTGCAACACGGATTCAAGCACGTCCGTCACGAGCGCCTGACTCCAGACGCCAATCGTCGTCACATTTCCATTGACCGCCACTGCTGGCAAGCCCGACATCGGACCGCTCGAATAGGTTACTGAAGCAATGGCAGTATCGAGGCGATAGCACTCCGCCCATAGTCCAATTGTGTAGCCCCCCGCATCGACCGTCAGTCCAGGCATCAGAGAGTCGAAATTCAATAGCGAACATCCAAGTAAATCCTTGAGCGCCCCCGGTTGCCCGGTTTCTGGAACGCGGCCCGACGGTAACCGGCTTCCAGTGCGTGGGCCGAATATCAACTTTGCCGAATCCTTATATGACGCAAGATGCTCCGCTCGAGTCTGGTCCATGATTTGCAACGCCGGTGCGACGATCAAACGGTATCCCGATAAATCGTCGTCGGGATGGCGAATATCGACATCCACGCCCAAAGTGCGTAACGCCTCGTAAAAGATCCGGACTTGCTCCCAGTAGTTAACACATTCGTTGTGAGGCTGTGCGTCATAGGTCCAGAGAGACTCGTAATCGTGCAGCAGGACGACCAGCGTTCGTTCCTCAGGAATGGCAAGGCCATCTAACGTCAGCTCGGCAATCTCTTGACCTCCACGATCGAGGGTTTCGTCGTGACGAAGCAATCCGGCATGCATTTGTTCTTGGGCGACAGTTGCCGCCCGCCAGCGGAAGTAACTAACGGTACTTGCGCCGTGTGCCCATGCTTGAGCCGTCCAGAGTCGGACCGCGCCCGCTAATGGCAGTGGATTCCACGGCGCCCAATTGATCTGCCCTGGTTGCTGCTCCATGACCCAGAACGAGCGACCGCGCAAGAGTCCTCGATAGAGATCGTGGCCGAAGCTGATTTGATCCGGGTGGCCCTGGCGCGCCCACTTGATCTTCTCGTCCGGAGACAAAGACGAAAGCGCCAATCCGCCGGTCGGATAATTGTCCCAAGAGGCGAAGTCGAGTGGCTCGGCCGCTTTGAAATGATCAAAATCAAGCTGCAAGCGCATGAAATTGTGGGTAATCCACCGCCCCGGAGAGAGCTCTCGGAGAATATTCACTTGCCGGTGCATGTACGCCACGACCTGGTCGCTCGAGTATCGATAATAGTCGAGGACATGCGAAGGATTAGGCTCCGCGACCGTGAGCATCGGCAGCTCGATTTGGTCCCAATCGCTGTATTCCTGACTCCAGAAGACGTTTCCCCACGAGTCGTTCAGCTGCTCGAGCGTTTCGTACTTGTCTGACAGCCATTGCCGGAACTTTGCTCGCGCCGCTTTGGTGTAGCTGCGGGCCGTGTCGTGACAACCAAATTCATTGTCGATTTGCCAACCAACGACCGCCGGGTGCACGCCATATCGTCCGGCCATCTCGCGAACGATCACGTCGGCCGCTTCAAGGAATACATCACTCGAAAAATCATAGTGACGCCGTGATCCGAAATTGCGCGTCCGGCCCTCCGCGTCGACTGGCAAGATTTCTGGATGAGCATGGATTAACCATGCTGGTGGAGTCGCGGTAGGCGTTCCCAGAACAACCTTCAGACCTTCTGCCGCAAGCGACTCGATCGCCCGGTCAAGCCACTCCCAATCGTACCCGCCCTCGGACGGCTCCAACCGGCTCCACGCGAACTCACCGATCCGCACGTAAGTGAGTCCGAGTTCCCGCATTTGTTTCGCATAACCGGCCCACCGGTCCTCGGGCCAATGCTCGGGGTAGTAGCACACGCCAAGCGCGAACTGAGTCTGCTGGTCAATCAGGTCTGGCACGTGTCTTCCCTCGAACTTACTCGCGAATCGAGGCGAAGATCTTACCGTGTCCGCGCCAGAACCGAGTATTCTTTTCCGAGCATGCCGCGCGGACGTGGCGGAAAGGCATACGCTGCGGTCTTAAACACCGCTGGGGCAACCCTTGCGGGTTCGAATCCCGCCGTCCGCACCCCTTCAGCCACTCGTCTAGCTAGTTTACGCTGTCGCCCGCGGGCTTGACCTCAAATGAAATGTCGGCCTTGAACGATCGCGGCTGATCCTCATTCGATACCCACAGCCGTAGGTCGTACTCAAAGGTAGTGATGCCTGGTTTGCCGTGGTCAAAGCAGGAATCGCCCTTTGGCGATGTCGAAGCAAACGGGGTCCAATTCGTGGTGCCTGAGAGCCGCCACGCAAGTCCACCTTCGGAACCGGACCCATCTGTTCCTTGAACCGAAGACCAGCATCCTCCGGACCATGGTCCCGTGCTGTTGACGCTGATCCGAATCGCTCGTTCTTTGACATACCAAGCCCCATTGTCCCTAGCAATGGATTTGACGCCGCGAACCGATGGATCGATCGCCCCACTTGCAGAGACCTGACCAAAGTCGACGTCTGCTGATTCCATCCGAATGATCACCTTGGGCTCAGTAGTCGCGGTCGCGGTCGGAGTCGGAGAGGATGTCGCGTTAGGTGCGGGCTCAGTCTCCTTTGGATCGACGCGTTCTGGCGAAGCCTCCGGCGGCGAGGGCGTGGTTTGGCTCTCAACCGTGGCGCTTGGCATCGGCTCGGACACTGGGGTCGAGGTCTGATCCTCGACCGTCGGCGAAGGTAAGCCAGGGGTCGGCGACGGTGTGTCAGTCGGAGCAGCCGTAAGCGTTGCAGTCGGCGAAGGGCTAGGTGATGGCGTCGAAGTCGGGGGATCAGTCGGCGCCGGCGTGTCGGTCGGACTCGGCGTTACGTCTACTATCGCCGTGGTTTCCTGGGCCCAGACCACGTTGAAATGAGGTGTTCCAGGCAGCAGAAAAGTCGTCAATCCGATCGTTATCAAAACGAACAATCGTCGCCAAATCACGATCATCACCTCCGTTCCTTCCTCGGCGCTCTTGCACCAAGGAAGGAACCGTTGATTGGTGACGCTTCATCACGAGCAAAGCGGGGCGGCATTGCCTCCCAATCCGCCAATGCTGAAGTCAAAATCCTGCTCGATTGGAGGCAGTACCTCGTGCCCATCGGCGTCTGGAAGGGCGTAGTCGGCCCGTAGATGGATCGTGTAATCGCCGCTTGGTAGGCGATCTGCAATTTCAGCAACGATCGTTGATTCCTCACCCGGCCAAATGATTGCCGCCTCCGCGCTATTCGGCTGCGGAGCGACTTCGCCGCTCTTGTTGCGCAGCTCCAATGTGACCGGCGGCGTCAGCCCGAGGCCGCCCTCATTTTTCAGGCCTATCGTCAAAGTTGGACCGCGGTCGAGGTTTTCACAGACCTGAATTCCGGTCACCGCCAGTTTGGCGATCGGAGTGAAACTTATCTCCTTCTTGGCCGCTTTCTTGGCGCCATAGTTGACCGCGACCTCGGCATGGTATTGGTCGCTTTGGGCCATGGGCAACGAGCCTTGCGCCGTCAATACAGTCTGATCGCCCGGCAAAAGCGCGGTCGAGGCAGGAATCTCCAGACTCCCAAACGGCTTGTCGTGCGAATCGAGGATTGTGACGACTCCTGCAGGGCTGGCATGTACGTTTCCCGTATTGCGCAACAATGCTTCGAATCCAATTCGACCGTCCTGTTCGAGCACAGGAGCGAACTGGTCCAACTCGACGTCACGCTTGATCTTGCCCTTGCCGTCGACAGTTACAAGAAAGGCGACGCCAATCTTGCCCGCGATCGACGCGCCGTTGCCTTCGGTCTGGCCGCCACCCGTGGTGAATGTCACCATTGCGTACCGACCTCCCGACTTGAGGCCATCAGGTACGTCGATCTTGACATCGATCTCTCGAGTTTCACCTGGCTCGAGCGCGAAGCTCGCGGGCTCCGCGTGCAGCCATTCAACTGCGGACCATTTATCCGTTGCCTGTTTGTAGGGTTCGACCCCGGTCGTAATTTCAATTATCTCGTCGCCGTTGTTCTCGACGGTGATCGGCTGACCTCCTTTGGCGCCGGGATCAGCCTCCATTTCGACCAAAGCTGGTGAAACTCGCAGTGAGACCGCTGCGCTCGCCCGATCTCGCGAGGCGAAAGACATCACTGAAATTGCAAAGAGGACAGCAATGAGTGTCAAGCGAAGTGTGCGCGCGAACATGGATGAGACTCCTTTGGCAAGGTCAGTTCAACGCGAGGTCGAGCTAGATCGACAACATCCAGGTCGTAGTCAGATTTACGGTTCCAATTGGCTGTGCTTGGTCGACATGCAAGAGGTAGCGAATTGGCAGTGGCGAGTCCGCAACTGGGCCGTCAACAATGCTGAAAATGGACGACTGGCAATCGAGACTGAACGGGTTCCCGTGAGCCTCACGGTAGGTTGGTTGATTGTCCAGCTCATACCCGAAGTACCATTCAAGAACCCTGGTTCCGACGATAGGGCCGGCGGTACCGCCATTCTCGGTCGCACACATCGTGAGTCTGTACGGTTCAGTGGAATTGACTTTGAAAAGTGCTCCCGAACCATCGCAGACTGGTCTCCAGACGTAGGTCACGCCCTGACCGAGTGAGGGTTCGCCTAGCTGACTAATCGTGACCACTTCGTTCGTCCCGAACGGAGACGAACCGAACGCCGTCAGTCCGGTGCCGAAATCGACCGAGGTGTCGCATGTCGTCAGACTCAGGCCGCTCGTAATTTGAGCAGTGACCGTGAGCGTCGCGGTGTCTTGAGCGAAGGCGTTCTGATACATCGCGAATGGGCCAGTTGCGGCCGCCAAAACCGCCAAAATGAACAGGACGCGAAATCTCAACTGCATAGCACGACTCCTTTGAATTGAAGCGCTCGCATCACTGCGTCACTACGTCACAGCCATCCAAGTCGTGGTCGAGCGGAATGTGCCCACCCGGTCGTCAACGTCGACGTGAAGCAAGTAGCTGTAGGAATACTGGTGTAAGCCGTTCGCGGCGCCCGTGATCGAGTTTTGACACGTCGGATTGAACTGAGGATATCCTTCGGCGTCCGCGTAACTGGGAGTACCGTTGGAACGGTCAACGTAGCCCCAACCGAGGTCACCTTTTGCTACTGCGAGTGAAGACGAACCCGAGTTTTCCGAAGCACACGCGTGGAGCGCCCATTGAAGCGTGGCCTCTACTTCGATGAACTGTTCGCCGGGGGAACAGGACGGAAACCAGATGTAAATGGTTCCTTGGCTCAGTGCTCGATCCCCCCGGGTGCTTTTCATGATTTGGTCTTGACTATGCGTGGGCGTACCGCCGAGCGCTGTCAGACCGTCACCGAAATCAGCCGTCGTGTCACAGACTTTGAGCGTTATCGCGCTCGAGATGCCGGCTGTGACAACTACGTTCGCACCTTGTTGAGCGAGTGCGCCTCGAGTCAACGCGAACGGCCCAGCCACGCCTGCCAGAACAACGATCATGAGTACGAAGCGAAGTGCGAGACGCATGAGATTGCATCCTCTCGTTTCACAGAAAAGGACTCAGGGTGCTTAGGCGGAAAGGGTCCAATTCGTTGTCGAGCTGAACGCGCCAGGTTGGTCGCCAAGGTCGACCCGCAGGACGTATCTCATGTCCATCGGATAGAAGCCGAACGGGCCGCCGAACTTCGGAGATTGGCAAGACGTAGCAAATTGGTTCGCCGCGTTAGCCTCCGAATACGTAGGGACGCTTGGGAGTAGATAGGCGAAATCCCAGCCGAGGTCGCCTTGCGCCACTGAGAGTGTGGACGTACCCGTACTTTCGGTTGCGCACGTGCTGAGTTCCCACGGAAGCGTGCTTTCGACCGTAAGAAACGATTGACCGGCAGGACATGACGGCGTCCAGATGTAAAAGCTGCCTTGCGAAGCGACAGGGTTGCCACGTCCACTCACCGTGACCCGGTCGGTCGTACCTGTCGGCGTACCGCCTAGCGCGGTCAAGCCATTCCCGAAGTCAGCGGTTGTGTCGCACGCGGTGAGCGATATGGCGCTTGAAATACCGGCGGTGACGGTGATGTTGGCGCTCTGTTGGGCAAGTGCGCCGCGGGACATCGTCAGCGAGCCGAATATTCCCGCGATGACGACTAAAACGAGCATGAGACGACGTATGAAACGCATGAGCTTGCCTCCTTTGGATTGGACTGGTCCGATTTCATTCACGCTAGGCAGTAACGACCCAGGTTGTCGTCGAGTTGAATGTGCCGGCAGTTTCATCGAGGTCGACGCGGAGCACGTATCTGATGAAATACGAGAAATGGCCACTATCTCCAAGGTCAACGAGGCCGGTAGCATCACAAACTGCGGAGAACGGCCTTCTGGCCCAAATTTCTTGCGAATATGTTGGAGAGCCCGGAAGAATCCCACGCGCAAAGGCAAGGTCGGCTTGGGCTACTGAAAGCGAGGACGAACCAGTATTCTCCGTTGCACAATTGAGTAGTTGCCACGGGACTGTACTTTCGACCGTCAGCAGATCTTGTCCGGCCGGGCACGATGGAATCCAGCTATACAACGTTCCCTGGCCGAATGTTCCTAAGCCACGCCCGCTCACCACGATTTTGTCCGTCGTCCCGGTCGGTGTCCCGCCAAGCGCGGTGAGACCCTTACCGAAGTCAGCGGTGTTGTCACAGACTGTCAAGGTCAACGCGCTTGAGATTTCAGCAGTGACCGTAATGTCGGCGCTCTGTTGCGCGAGCACGCTTGAAGACATCCCGAACGGACCGAAGACGCCGGCGATGACGATGAGAGCGAGCACGAGGCGAAGGTTGAAGCGCACGAGTTTGCCTCCTTCAAGGTGACAGGCTTCCATCTCGTTATCGTTATGCCGAAATCATCCAAGTGGTGGTCGAAACGAACGAACCGGGGCTATCGATGAGGTCGACGCGGAGGGTATATGCCATGGGAAATGTGTAGAAGCCCGCTTGACGCGTAAATACCCCACTAACAGACTGGCAGGATCCGAACGGGAATAATCCTTGATCGAGGTAGGTATAGGTTCGTGTCCCCTCGGAAAAATCGCCGGCGCCGTACTTAAGGTCACCTTGCGCCACTGAAAGAGAGGACGAGCCAGCGTTGACTGTCGCGCAAATATGGGCTTGCCAGTCGATGGTGCTTTCGATCATTAGAAACTGCTGTCCGGGGGCACACGTCGGGATCCAAATGTAGATAGTCCCTTGGCCGAGCGTTCGATTTCCGCGCAAGCTTGGACGGACTGAGTCTGTCGTACCGGTCGGTGTGTTTCCAAGCGCGGTGAGACCATCACCAAAATCGGCCGTGGTATCGCAGACGGTAATGGCCATGGCACTGGAAATGCCCGCAGTCACCGCAACTTGCTCAGATTGCTGCGCAAATGCCGCTGGAGACATCGATAACATCCCCAGTGCAATGGTTAATGAGCACAGAACAAGTAACGCGCGAAGGGCAACATGCATCTATTTGTCTCCTTTAAACCAACTGCTTCTGCCTCGCCTTGGTTACCCACTGATAACCCAGGTGGTGGTCGAATTGAACGTACCCGCGAGATCCGCCAGGTCGATCCGGAGCGTGAAGGCCAAGAAAATCGAACCTGAGCCTGCCGCTCCGGCGGCCACGAGCCGGCACGAAGTTGAGAACTTCACTGAGGAATTAGCGAAATCGTAGGTTGGCGTGCCGGTGAAACTTGAGGAGTATCCAAGTCCCAGATCGCCTTGCGCGATCGACAATGTTGATGTGCCGGTATTTTCCGTCGCGCAGACTTGGACCTGAAACGGGACTGAACCATCGAACTGAAGAAGCGCTTCTCCGGCAGAGCAGGAAGGCTTCCAGATATAAATGGTTCCTTGCCCGAGCGACGTGTTTCCGCGCGCGCTGTGAATCACTTGATCATCGGTCTGGGTTGGCGATGCGCCAAACGCATTCAGGCCGTTTCCAAAATTGGCGGTCGTGTCGCATACCGAAATCGACATCCCCGATGTGATGACAGCGGAAACCGATATAGTGGCAGTCTGTTGCGCTCTCGCGGCCGGCGCCAGCATGGTCGCCAGGAGCATCGTGGCGACGAATGACAATGCCGCTCGCTGCCGGAACCTCGTGAAACTCATCGCGGCCATTCCGAATCCTTTTCAATAGGGCGCGCAGTCGCGGATTTGGGATGCTAGGTACTGCCGGTCATGGCGGGACCAGAGTGAAGCAGCGCTCGGTAAGTGGCGATGCGCCCAATTACCCAATCGCATTACCCAATTTGTTTTGCTAGAGGAGACGTGTTGATTTTGCGGCGGCGACCGCGCCGGTTCGCGTGTGGACGCCGAGTTTCTCGTAAAGTCCGGCAATGTGGCGATGAACGGTGCGTGGACTGATAAAAAGCGCTTCCGCGATCTGGCGATCTGTCATGCCGGAAGCCATCAAACTCAGTACTTCCCGTTCACGTTGAGTGAGATGCACCGAGGGCGCTTCTGAATCAGTTTCGTTGCCGATTGAAACGGGGGCAAAACGAATTGACCGCGCCAGTGATATTGCGTCGGTAGCTGGAAGCGCATTCCCCTCTTCCCAAACCTCATTGAATATGGCTTCGCCGAGTCTTGACCTCGCCAACTTAAGCGCCTCGTCTAGTTCGACCCTGGCCGACGGTGGTAGAGGGGCCGCGATTTCTTCTCGGAGCGAAGTTGCAGCTCCAGCCAGCATTGCACATGACTGCGCATCGCCCGTCATCGCTGATGCGCACGCCATACCTTCGAGCGAGGTAGCGATAAGGAGTCGCGGACCAACTCTGAGCGCGATATTGATTGCCTCAACGAAGTTCTCGCCTGCTTCTGTCAGATTTGCTTGCTTGAGGGCTACTCTTCCCAGTCCAGTTCGGGCCTCCGCGAGACTCGGAGTATTCTCGAGATCACGAAAGATTTCGATGCTCTCAGAAACACGAGACCGAGCATCGTCAAGACTTCCGTCAAATAGAGAAGCTAAGCCTAGGTTATAGAGAGAATATCCAGCTCCCCACATTTCACCGAGATCGCGGAACATCCCAAGACTTTCTGAACATTGGGCTCTTACGGCCTCGACCTCGCCGACATCTCGTGCGATATCGCCAAGACTCAGCACAGCCGCAGCCTCTCCGCTGCGATCGCCAAGATCGCGGAAATAACGAAGACTCTCGTCAATCAGTGAATGCGCTTCATCGAACTGGCCTTGTTCGCGTTTCAGATGGGCCAGTCGATACAAGGAACGGCCGATGCCTTGACGATCATTGAGATCTCGGCAGAGTTCTAAGCACGTGCTTAAGTGACCCGTGGCCTGATCGTAGTCCCCGTCTGATCGCGCCGACATGCCGAGGTTTGCAAGTACCTCGGCCAGTTCGCGAGGTTCTTCGAGCGTTCGATACAGCGCTAGGCTCTCGTCAAGCAACGGATAGGCCGCCTTGTAGTCGTAATACTGGGTGAGCCATCCCGCCCGGGACAATGCCTTAGCCTCAATCTGGATTGGAATTTCGACTGAAGTCGTTCGACGTTGAGCCAGCATCCGTTCAAGCCACGCCCGCCCTTCCATGCCGTGGCTGTGGATCATCCAAAATCTCGTCAGCGCCGTGGCCAATCGCAGACCGAGGGCGGCGTCAGGTTGTTCGCACGCCCATCCAAGAGCGACTCGCAAATTGCCCTGGTCGCTTTCCAACTTTGACAGCCAGCGACTCTGCTCCTGTCCGGTCAGAGCCAGGTCAGCTTGCTCGGCAAGCTCCAGATAGTAGTGAAAATGCCTCCGTCGAATCTCCTCCAGTTGATCGCCTTCGGCCAGTTGGAGCTGAGCGAACTCTCTGATCGTTTCGAGCAATTCAAAACGTGATTCGCCGTCTTTTTTCCGTAGTCGCTGTACGAGACTTTGGTCAACGAGCGACGACATGAGGTCGAAAACGTCCGAGACGACAGCCGCCGAATCAGTTTGACCAGCGTTCTCTGATTCGAGATTACGGTCACCACAAACATGAGCAGCCGCTTCGAGCGTCCAACCTCCGACAAACACTCCTAGCCGCCGGAAAAGTCTCCGCTCCTCAGGTGCAAGCAGGTCGTACGACCACGCGATGGCATCGCGCATGGTTCGAAGTCGTTCAGGTTGGTCCTTTGGCCCGTGGGTCAAGAGTGGCAAGCGATTGGTCAGCCAATCAGCCATCTCTTTTGAAGTCAAAAGAGGAATTCGGGCAGCGGCAAGCTCAATCGCCAACGGCAACCCGTCAAGCCGACGACAAATGTCGGCCGTTGCCCGCGCGTTGTGCTCTGTCAACTCGAAGTCTGGCCAGATCGACATTGCGCGTTCGACGAACAACCGTATGGCTTCAGACTCCACGAGTTGCGCCAGCGAGTCCGCATGCGCCAGATCCGGCAACGTCAGCGGAACCATAGTGTAGAGATGCTCACCGGAGAGACCCAGCCGAGCACGGCTGGTGACAAGCAACGTGAGATGCTTAGTTGTCATCAAAAGGTCGCCTAGAAGCGGCGCTGCAGGCAAGAGATGCTCGAAGTTGTCCAGCACAACCAATGTATGACTTGTAGAAACCAACGACCGCAATCGGTCTGCCAAAGGCTGATCGCCATTGTCGCGCACGCCCAGCGCCTGCCCGATCGCTGTAATTACGAGGGTCGAGTCTCGAATTGGCGCAAGGGGCACAAAATACACGCCATCCGAGAAATGATCGCCAACGGCTTCCGCGACTTTCAGCGCGAGACGCGTTTTGCCAACGCCGCCTGGACCGGCGATGGTGACGAGGCGCACGTCGTTCCTTGTCAATATCGCTGATACCGCGGCAAGTTCTTGTGTGCGTCCAATGAACGTCGTAAGCGGTGTCGGAAGTCCCGGCGTGACGATTGCCGCTCGCGTGAAACGCGCCGGAAGTGGCACCAGCGATTCGTCTGCGCTTTCGACGTACTGCATAGATGGTATGTTCGTTGTGATTTGCGTCTATCTGCCGTAGCAATTCGCATCATGGATGCCTTGACCGGCCTCGTCAACCGATTGTTCGCCCAGATTTGTTATCGTTCAGACGCATGACATTATTGGAATCACAGCGGTGGTTGAATTCACTTTGGATTCACCGTCAAGATCGGGTTGAGAAATGGACGCAAGTTCTGATACTTCAAAAATGCCGCTCCGCGTCTACGTCGACGCCAATCGCTGCGTCGCGAACGCGAAATGCACGACAGCGGCGCCCGGGATCTTTGTGCTCGACGAGGAAACCGGCGTCGCCGTCATCGAGAACGAGGATCAAGCGACGGTCGAGCAGTATTTCGCAGCGGCGCGAATTTGTCCGACCCAAGCGATCATCATCGAGCAATATGGCCGCAGGGTTTTCCCGAGGATCTTGACGCCGATGTTCGGCGACAAGTCCGCCGAAACCGAATAATCCGTCAGAAATTCGTAGAGCGATTTCTATCCCACACAATCAAGTGGCGACTGCTCATACGCGGCCGCCGTGTGATTCACTCCTGTTCAACGGGCATTCCGTTTCTCAGGATTCGAGGCACAAAAAAACGGACCCAGCGCATGCGCTGGGTCCGTTTAGATGTTCTTGGATTTGGCTCTCGGCTTAGTAGTCCATTCCGCCCATTGGGCCGCCCGGCATTGCCGGAGCTTTCTCTTCCGGCTTGTCGGTGATCAGCGCTTCTGTCGTCAGGATCATACCGGCGATCGAAGCAGCATTCTCAACCGCAGAGCGGGTGACCTTCGCTGGGTCGACGATACCAGCCTGGATCATATCGACGTACTTCTCGCTGAGCACATCGTAGCCGACGTTTGGATTCTTCTGCTCCTTTTGCGCGCGGCGAACCATCTCGATCACAACTGCGCCATCGAGCCCAGCGTTGCCGGCAATGCCGCGAAGTGGCTCTTCGAGCGCTCGGCGCAGGATGTTGACACCTGTCTTGATGTCGCCTTCGGCCTTGACTGCCTCAACAGCGCTCACCGCGTTGATCAGCGTGACGCCACCGCCCGGCACGATGCCTTCCTCAACCGCGGCGCGAGTCGCGCTCAGCGCGTCCTCGACTCGGTGCTTCTTCTCTTTCAGTTCGGTCTCAGTTGCGGCGCCGACCTTAATAACCGCAACACCGCCGGACAGCTTCGCCAGTCGCTCCTGGAGCTTCTCGCGATCGAAGTCGGAGGTCGTGGTCTCGGTCTGGGCCCGAATCTGGTCGATTCGGCCCTTGATCGCGGCCTCATCGCCGTAGCCTTCAATAAAGGTGGTCTCGTCCTTAGTGGAAACAATACGGCGGACGCGGCCGAGATCCTCGAGCGCGGTGTTCTCAAGCTTGCGGCCGACCTCTTCCGAAATCACCTGGCCACCTGTCAGCACGGCAAGGTCGCGGAGCATTTCCTTGCGGCGATCGCCGAAGCCCGGAGCCTTAACCGCGAGGACATTGAGTGTGCCGCGAAGCTTGTTGACGACCAAGGTCGCCAGGGCCTCGCCATCGACATCCTCGGCGATGATCACGAACGGCGCTCGGGCTGTCGCGACTTTCTCGAGGACCGGCAAAATGTCCTGGATCGACGAAACCTTCTTGTCGGTGATCAGGATGAATGGATCGTCGAGCTCAGCTTCCATCCGCTCGGTGTTGGTGACGAAGTAAGGCGAAAGGTATCCGCGGTCGATCTGCATGCCCTCGGTGAACTCGGTCTCGAAAAGCAGACCCTTGGACTCCTCAACCGTGATCACGCCGTCCTTGCCGACCTTTTCCATGACCTCGGCGATGAGCTCGCCGATTTCCGGATCAGCGGCCGAAATCGAGGCAACCTGAGCGATCTCTTCCTTGCCCTGAACCTCAGTCGAAAGCTCGCCGATGCGGGCGACAATCGCCTCGGTGGCGAGATCGATGCCTTGCTTCAGCTGCATCGCGTTCGCGCCGGCGGCGACGTTACGCATACCCTCGTGCACAATCGCCTGGGCAAGCACGGTGGCGGTGGTTGTGCCGTCGCCGGCAACATCGTTGGTCTTGGTCGCGGCCTGCTTGAGCAGCTGCGCACCCATGTTGGCGAAGTTATCTTCGAGCTCGATTTCCTTCGCCACGGTCACACCGTCGTGGGTGACTGTTGGGGCGCCGAACTTCTTATCGAGCGCGACGTTGCGGCCCTTCGGGCCGAGTGTGGTTTTAACAGCGTTCGCGAGGATATCGACACCCTCTTTGAGGGACTTCCTCGCTGTTTCATTGAATTCAAGAACCTTAGGCACGGTTCATTCTCCTCTTCACCGGTTGTCGATGCCTCATGTGTCGAGCCACCGTTCGGAATCACGGCAATATCGGCGACGCTCGGAAATGGGACTAGCCCTCGATGACCGCCAGGATGTCCTTTTCGGACAGAATCAAAAGCTCATCATCATCGAGCTTGAACTCGGTGCCCGCGTATTTCGCGAAGAGCACCTGATCGCCGACTTCAACGTCAAGCGGGATGCGATCGCCGTCGTCGTCGCGGCGACCCTCACCGGCCGCGACAATCGTGCCGCGCTGCGGCTTTTCCTTCGCGGTGTCAGGAAGAACGATTCCACTCTTTGTCGTTTCCTCGCGGCCAAGTGGCTTGACCACGACCCGATCGCCGAGTGGCTTCAACTTCGTCGCGGTCGCTGCCGCACCATTGCTATCGGTCGCCATCGGTCTTCAAACCTCCATTGCGACTAAATCCATTGTTTTGTGCCACTCGCGGCACAAAACGTCTCCAAAAACGTTGCGGTCCGAATCCTAGCACGACAATTAGCACTCTTCAAGAGGGAGTGCTAAAAAACTTTTGAGTGACGCGTCTGACAAGTGGCGAGGTGTCATCGTGCTAAAATTGCATGAACAATTCGTTCGATCTTTTACGTTTAAGTCACCATCGGATTTCGCACATCAAAGTTCTAATTGATTCGGCTCGTCGCGTTAGGTGTTGGGCCGTGGATATGGTCTGTCAGGCGAGAGAGCAGTAATCGATGAAGGAGTGTTCTATGCAAACTCAGCGCCCGCCGAGTGCCTTTATTGCCTCCCGTGTTCGCGACATGGCTCCTTCACCAACAATTGCCGTCTCAGACAATGCGCGAAAATTGAAGGCACAGGGAATCGACGTTATCGACCTTGGCGGTGGAGATCCTGACTTCATTACCCCAGTCCATATCCGCCAAGCTGCCGCCGATGCGATGAACTCAGGCGAGACTCATTACGTCGCAAGCGCCGGAATCCCGCCGCTGCGCAAGGCGATCGCCGCTAAGCTCAAGCAGGACAACGGAATTGATCTCGATCCTGGATCGGAGATAATCGTGACGCCTGGCGGCAAGGCATCGCTTTTCCAGGCGATGCTCGCACTCGTTGAGCCTGGCGTGGAAATCCTTGTCCTCGAACCGGCCTGGGTTTCGTATGTGCCAATGATTGAAATCGCCGGCGGGACGGCTGTTCCCGTCTCGCTCGACCCAGATAACAATTTTCGAGTCACAGTCGACAAGCTGGAATCGGCAATTACATCGCGAACTCGTGGTCTCCTCGTCAACTCTCCGAACAACCCGACGGGTCGAGTTCTCGATCAGGCAGAGCTTGATGCCATCGTTCAAGTCGTCAAGCGGAACGATCTTCTCGTTTACACCGATGAGATGTACGAAAAGATCGTTTACGACGGACATGAGCACATCAGTCTCGCCTCCTTGCCGGGAATGCATGAACGCACGCTGACATTCAACGGACTTTCAAAAGCCTATGCGATGACCGGTTGGCGGCTTGGTTATGTTGCCGGTCCGAAAGCATTCATCGATGAGATCGGCAAAGTCCACAGCCATTCTGTAACTTGCGCGAATCGTTTGCGCAATTTGGAGGAGTGGCTGCACTAACTGGTCCTCAAGAGTTCATTCAGGAAATGGTCACTGCTTGGGATCGCCGGCGAAAAAATGTTGCAGCAGGATTGAACGGGATCAAAGGAATCCATTGCCCGCTAGTTGAAGGAGCCTTCTACGCGTTCGCGGACATCCGCGGAACCGGCATGGACTCTGTCACATTGAGTGACAAGTTGTTGAACGAAGCTCACGTCGCGGTGACCCCAGGAATCGCCTTCGGCGAGGCTGGGGAAGGACACATCCGTCTTTCCTTTGCCACAAGCGATGAATTGCTTGAAGAAGCGGTCAGGCGAATCGGCCAGTTCCTCGGGACCAAGTAAATCTCGAAAAGTTCGGAATCATTCGATCATTCGAAAGGGGAGTCTACGTGCGCATTGAAGAGCGTTTGAAGGAACTCGGTATCGAGCTACCCGAGCCGGTAAGCCCGCTGGCGACTTACGTTCGCTACGTGCAGACTGGCAACCTGCTCTTCATTTCTGGCACGGGCATCGCCGACGGCGTCAAAGGCAAAGTCGGCTCGGATCTCACGATCGAACAGGGCTATCAAAACGCCCGTGAGGTTGGACTACAGATCATCGCCACGGCGAAACAAGCGCTCGGCGATCTCGATCGCGTTAAGCGGGTTGTAAAGGTTCTCGGCATGGTGAACTGTCCTCCCGACTTTGGCGACCAGCCGAAAGTTATCAATGGATGTTCCGATCTCTTCGTCGAAGTTTTCGGCGAGGAGGTCGTCACACTCGTTCCGCCGTCGGATTCGTGGCATTGCCAATGCAGATTCCGGTTGAGATCGAGTGCACGCTCGAAGTTGAGTAGGAATCACTAAACAAAGTCAAGATTCGTGCGGTACTCAACGCGCGTTGTCGCTGGAGAGTGATCGCATTGCCCGTAGGCATTTGCGCCGCGCGAGATGCAATTAGCAATCAGCTGGAGCGTTAAATAATGGACAACAAACGGGTTCCTGTGACAAAGGAAGGGCTCGAGCGCCTGAAGGCAGAACTTGAAGAGTTGAAGTCCGTGCGCCGGCCGCAGATCGCGGCGATCGTGGCGGAGGCGCGTTCACATGGGGATCTTCGAGAGAACGCGGCCTACGACGCCGCCCGTCACGATCAAATGATGAACGAAAAGCGGATCAGCGATCTTGAGGCATTGCAGCGCAGCGCCCTGATCGTCGATCTATCCGCCCGGCCAGAAAATCCCGATGTCGTAAGCATCGGGAGCACAGTCATCGTTGAGCTCGAAGGCGATGAAGAGCGGTACACCATTGTCGGCGCGATCGAAGCAAAACCGAAGGATGGTCTCATTTCAAACGAGTCACCGATTGGCAAGGCACTGCTTGGCAAACGTGCCGGTCAAGAAGCGGTCGTTGCGACGCCCGGCGGCCAAACACGATTCACGGTGAAGCGAATCGAACGATAATTTCCCGGGACGTGTTCGCCGCATAGGCCGGCGAGAGGGTGAGCACGACGCTGGACAGGCTTTTCCCAGTCTTGTGGCGGGACCGGCGAGCAGGTCGGAGACAAGAGGCCGCTTTTCGGCAGCTCTGGCAGTCCTTTCGCACGTTCAAAACAGTTGAAGATGGACGGCACGACACACCTGAATGGAAGGAACACGAGGGTGTGTTTGCCGTTTGCGCGATTCGAGTTCCCGCGGCGGCTCTCCAACCTGCACTTGAAGAGCTTCGGACCGCTATCGCGGCTTATCCATTCGTCCGGATCCATCCTGACGGGTTTCTCCATATCATGTTGCAGGAACTTGGTTTCGTTTGTAACAAACCGGAGCGGCGTGACGAAATGTCACCGGCCCGCCTCGAGGAGTTCATCACCAGCGTCACGCCGGCCCTCGCCGATGCCACTGCTTTCGATATTCGGGCTGGCGGCGCTAACGCCTTTCAAGATGCGGTGTTTCTCGACATCCACGATCGTGGCTATTGCGCGCGACTGCACGCTCGATTGCGCGAGATCGCGGCGGTTCCAAGCGTTCCTCGCTTTGCCTATTTGCCGCACACAACTATCGCCCACTTCACGGAACGAGCCCCGATAGGAAATGTTCCTGCGACGCTCGCTAAGTGGCGAGATAGAGAATTTGGAGCGTTTCGCGTCGAGGAGATTGAAGTCGTTACGCTCAAGCTCGACGAGCCATATCCCCCTCTTGAGACTTATGCCGTCCTACCTCTTGCGAACTGACAATCAAACATCCACAATCTCGGTAATGTGAAATCCTGCACAATGCGAGGAGCCGGCCGGATGGTGAGGTTCGTTCGAGCAATTGGGTGTGTCGCTCTGATTACGGCGCAATTTGTCCTGCTTGTTTCCAACGCTAGTGCTCGAGAACCGGTATCTTCGGTCCCTGCTTCGCCGCTCGGTCAGCAATTAACCTGGGTCATTGATACGCTCAACACGGGCGGACCCAATTTGACAATAGATCTAGTCGAGGAGCGCTTTGGCTCGTGGTTTCTCGACCGTGTACCGCCCAAGTACCTCATCGAAAACCTAGAACAAATCTCGTCTCAAAACGCCCCGTTCAGCTTCTTCGACTTCGAAGGCTCCGACGCTGATCCCTATTCGCTCGCGCGAGTCACAGCTCGCGATGGCGCTCACTTTGCGATAACCATTGCGGTCGAACAAAGCTCGCCACACAAGATTGCGCTTCTTTACATTCAACCGATTCCACCGAATATCCCTCTCGATCAGCCCGACGTTCAGGAAGTTGAGGAACCGCCGATCAATTCCTGGGAGGAATGGGACTCGTTCTGGTCATCCCAAGCGGAGCATGCATCGTTTCTCGCGGGCGAACTGACAAGTGACGGATGCATCCCGATTCATGCTCTCAGGTCAAACGACGATCTCGCAATCGGATCGTTGTCGAAGGTGTATGTGCTTGGAGCATTGACCAGTTACATCGAAAACCATGGATCGTGGTCAGAGAAACTCAAGATCCACGAGACGTGGAAGAGCCGGCCACCAGGCTCAATGCAAGAAGAACCTGCGGGAAAAGCGTTTTCGCTTGGCGACTACGCGAAGAAGATGATCAGCGAAAACGATAACACCGCCGCCGGCCACTTGATCCACTTCTTGGGAAGGAAACAGGTTGAACTGGCTCAAGCAGCCATGGGTCATTCCGAGCCCGATCGGAACGTGCCCTTTCTGACCACCAACGAGTTCATTGCCCTCAAAGCTTCAGCGCCGCCGGAAATGGTGAAGAGTTACGTCAACGGATCGACGGCGGAACGCCGGGCAATCCTAGCGAATGACGTACCTTCAGTCTTCGTAGACGACATGGATGTCGCGATGCTGACCATACCAAGTGACGTTGATACAGTGGGCTGGTTCGCATCCCCGACCGATCTTTGCAGCGCCACGGGATTTCTCCATGAGAAAAGCGACGAGCCAGGGATGACACCACTCTCCCAGATCTTGCTTACCGACAATGGGCCGTGGCTCGGAGGCGATGAATGGCCTCACGCGGGTGTCATGATCGAATTCAACGATCCTGGGGTCTACGGCGCAATTGAGTTGCTTCAGCGGTCCGACGGCCGCTGGTTTGTCATCGCCGGTCTGCTCAATGACTCCATTAATTCGATTCAAGGGAATCCGATTGGGATCGATCTTATGCCGGCACTCCATCTGCTCGCTCAAGCATCGTAAAGCATTTCAATCATCGGCAGCTGGGTTTTTCGCTTGAATTCGTACCAGTAATTGGTTGTTTTCGATGATTACCCGTTACGCACTGCTTCCGCGACAGCCGAGCCAAATTCGGAGGTAGTGACAGGAGTGAATGTGACGCCGGCAATATCCGGAGTGCGGACGCCACGATCGATGACGGAGTAAACCGCGTCCTCAATAGCTTTCGCTTCATTTTCGAGACCAAGCGAAAGTCGCAGCATCAGTGCAGCCGACAAGATAGTTCCGGTCGGGTTGGCGCGTCCTTGCCCCGTCATGGCAGGTGCGCTGCCGTGGATTGGTTCGTAGACACCTAATGCCCCGGGCTTTCCGTCGTCTCTGGTCGCACCGATGCTTGCGGACGGCAATAGTCCGATCGAGCCCGCGAGAACGGAAGCCTCATCAGTCAGAATGTCGCCGAACATGTTTTCGGTGACGATGACGTCGAACTTCGACGGATGGCGAATAAGGTGCATCGTCATTGAATCGACGAGCACGTGCTCGATCTCGACTTCGGGATAGTCCTTAGCAACTTCGGTGACGACACTGCGCCAAAGGCGAGATGTCGAAAGCACATTGGCCTTGTCGACGCTTGAGACCTTCTTTTTTCTGCCACGCGCCAGTTCGAACGCTAATCGCGCGACGCGCTCGATCTCATGTTCGCGGTAAATCAAGGTGTCGACCGCCGCACGTCCACGACGTTCCTGCCATTCACGAGAGGGCCGCCCGAAATAGAGTCCGCCGGTCAGTTCCCGGACAACCATGACGTCAACATCTTTGACAATGTCAGCCTTGATCGGGGAGGAATCGGCCAGCGGCTTCATCACCGACACAGGTCGTAAGTTGGCAAATAAGCCCAGGGATTTCCGCAGCTTGAGCAATCCCTGCTCCGGGCGCACTTTGCCATGCGGATCGTCCCACTTTGGTCCACCGATAGCGCCAAGCAGCACCGCATCTGAGTCACGGCAGACTTCAAGATCTTCCTCGCGCAGAGGTACTCCGTATGCATCGATCGCGGCGCCGCCAATCAAGAGTTCGGAGCGTTCGAACGAATGGCCGAATCTGCCGGCCACCGCGTCGAGCACCTTACTGGCTTCGACGACGATTTCCGGTCCAACGCCGTCACCAGGAAGCACCGCGATCTTTGCCGTTAGCCCCATGACTTCGATCTTCCTCCATTTTCACCGCGAAGGCCGAGAGCGGTGACTCCGCTCTCGGCCTTGGGCGTATTTCGTCCGTATTTGTCGATCTTCTAGGTGACTGTTGCGATTTCCGGCATCCACAACGGCCGTTTCGCCTCGTATGCCGCGACCGCATCGTCGTGTCGAAGCGTCAGACCAATGTCGTCCAAACCTTCAAGTAGTCGGTACTGTGTAAAGTCGTCGAGCGGGAATTCCACGTCAATCCCCAACTCAGGAACGACCAGTCGACGGTTCTCGACGTCAACGGTTACTTCCAACCATGGATTCTCATCCGCCGCCCAAAGCAGCTTTTCGCCGAGATCATCGGGAATGACCACCGGCACGAGTCCGGCTTTCGTTGAGTTGTTCTGGAAGATGTCGCCAAATCGCGGCGAGATGACCGCTTGGAATCCGTAGTCCATGAGCGCCCAAACAGCGTGTTCGCGCGACGATCCGATACCGAAGTTTGGTCCGGCAATCAAGATCGGAGCGCGCGGCATATTCGGGCTGATTCAGCACAAACCGCGGATCCTCACGCCATGACGAGAAGAGTCCTTCGCCGAAACCTGTCCGCTGGACTCGCTTCAGCCAATGAGCGGGAATGATCTGGTCGGTGTCAACGTCGCTACGATTCAGTGGCAGCGCATGACCGGTGATCTTCTTTACAGGTTGCATGGCCTATCCTATGTCCGATGGGGTCGCGAACGTACCGGCAATTGCAGTTGCCGCGGCGACCGCCGGTGAAACAAGGTGCGTGCGACCGCCCTTGCCCTGGCGCCCTTCAAAATTCCGGTTGCTCGTCGAGGCGCAGCGCTCTCCCGGCGTCAATTGATCAGGGTTCATCCCCAAGCACATCGAGCAGCCAGCTGCGCGCCATTCGAATCCAGCTTCCTTGAAGATGCGATCGAGGCCCTCGGACTCGGCGGCGGCTTTCACCGCCATCGATCCCGGCACTACCATCGCCCGCATTCCGTTGCGAACGCTCCGGCCCTTGACGACCGACGCCGCTAGCCGCAAGTCTTCGATTCGGCTATTGGTGCAAGATCCGATAAATACGGTATCGACCGCGATCTCACGCATCGGCGTGCCAGGTTCGAGCCCCATATAGGCGAGTGCTCGTTGGACCGCGTCTTTCACCTTAGGGTCGGCGATTTCGTCGGGGCTAGGCACCGAACCGTCGATTGAAACCACTTGGCCCGGATTAGTGCCCCAAGACACGTGCGGTTGAATCGCGGCGCCATCGATCGTCACTTCGGAATTGAACGAGGCATCCGCATCGGTCTTCAGCGATCGCCAGTCGTCGAGCGCGCGTTCCCACTCCGCGCCTTTCGGCGCATGATGGGCGACCCTCGACATACGCAAATGTCGTTTCATCAGGCGCGATCATTCCGGCTTTCGCGCCAGCCTCGATCGACATGTTGCAAACGGTCATTCGACCTTCCATCGAGAGGTTGCGAATTGCCGACCCGCGGTATTCGACGATATGACCGATACCGCCTCCCGTGCCGATCTTGCCAATGATCGCCAGGATGACATCCTTCGCGCCGACCCCAGGTTGAAGGTCACCGTCGACGGTGATCGCCATCGTCTTCGGTCTGATTTGGGGCAACGTTTGCGTTGCAAGCACATGCTCCACTTCGCTGGTGCCAATGCCGAATGCAAGCGCGCCGAACGCGCCATGGGTCGAGGTGTGGCTGTCACCGCAGACGATCGTCATGCCGGGCAACGTCAACCCTTGTTCCGGACCAATAACGTGAACGATCCCTTGTCCCGCATCGCCCATCGGATGCAAGCGAATCCCGTATTCCTGGCAGTTCTTCGTCAGTGTTGAGACCTGCAACGCCGAAATAGGATCGACGATTGGCTTGTCAATGTTGATCGTCGGCACATTGTGATCCGCCGTCGCGATCGTCAGGTCTGGGCGCCGCACGCGACGCCCGTTCATCCGCAAACCGTCGAACGCTTGCGGCGATGTCACCTCATGGATCAGGTGCAGATCGATATAGAGAAGATCGGGCTCACCTTCGGCGGATCGGACGACGTGCCGGTCCCACACCTTCTGGCTGAGTGTTCTTGGCGATTCTGTCATCGGTTCTGTTTCCTCGTGTCGACCTTTTCCGCGTTAGCGGCGATTACTAATTGTTATGTCCACCTCGACACTGAGGAGCCGGCGATTACCGTCGACGGTCGGGCTTGTTCAACTCGGCTCAACGCCTCGAGATAGGCGCGCGCACTGGCTTCGACGATGTCGGTTGCGAGTCCGTGGCCCGTGTAGATCTGGTCACCGACCCGAATGCGCATGTGGACTTGTCCCTGGGCGTCTTCGCCAGGAGTGACCGCAGCAACTTGATAGAACTCGAGTTTGCTTTCGAGACCGGTCGCCGCGTCGATCGCTTTCATCAAGGCATCGACTGGGCCGTTTCCTTCTGCTTCGCCAACAACGTTCTGATTGCCGTGCGCTAACACGACTGATGCGTTGGCCGGTTCACCGCTGGCGATGTCAACTCGCCATTGCGCGAGATGAAACGTGTCGCTTCGGTCTGCTGCTGATTCTGGACAAGCGCAATGAGATCGGCCGCGGTGACCGATTTCTTGCGGTCAGCCAACGTTAGGAATCGAAGGTAAACCTCGTTCAGTTGCTCGTCTTCGAGCTTGATCCCAAGCTCAGACAGCGCGTTACGGAATCCAGCACGACCAGAATGCTTGCCAAGGACGAGCTTGGTGCCTTCCCATCCGACGTCGGTCGGATTCATGATCTCGTACGTTGTGCGCTCTTTGAGCATGCCATCCTGATGGATGCCCGCCTCGTGAGCAAACGCATTTGCTCCGACGATTGCCTTGTTGACTTGAACTTGCAGCCCAGTGATGCCACTGACGAGTCTGCTCGTCGGAACGATCCGGTCTTTATGGACGTTCGTGAAGCCGGAAAATTGGTCGGATCTCGTCGAAAGTGACATCACGACTTCTTCGAGCGCGGTATTACCGGCGCGCTCACCGATGCCGTTGACAGTCACTTCGATTTGGCGCGCGCCTGCGGCGACCGCGGCCAAGCGTATTTGCGGTCGCCATGCCGAGGTCGTTGTGGCAGTGAACGGAGATGATGACATCGTCGATCCCTGCGACATTCGCCTGAAGGTGTTCCATCAACCGGGTGTACTCGAGCGGCGTCGTGTAGCCGACCGTATCAGGCACGTTGAGCGTCGTCGCTCCCGACTTGATCGCGCGCGAAAAGACTTCGACGAGGAAGTCCCAATCCGATCGGGTCGCGTCTTCCGCCGAGAACTCAACGTCGCTGGTGAAACTCTTCGCGAGTTTCACCATCTCGGTGACACGTTCAAGCAACTCTTCTCGCGACATCCGTAGCTTGTGCTTTAGGTGGATATCAGACGTCGCGATGAATGTATGGATTCGCGGCGACTCAGCCTCACGGACCGCTTGGGCGGCCCGCGCGATGTCCGATTGATTTGCGCGCGCCAGACCAGCGATCGTGGCGCCCTTTGCTCGCTTGGCGATCAGGCGGACAGCTTCGAAGTCACCCGGCGACGCTGCTGGAAATCCCGCTTCGATAATATCGACGCCGAGCGCTACCAATGCGTCCGCGACCTCGAGTTTTTCGCTCTCGGTCATCGTCGCGCCCGGCGATTGCTCTCCGTCTCGCAGGGTGGTGTCGAAAACGAGTATTCGACGTCCTACGCCATCTTCCGTTGAGGTCATGCTAATCCCCGTTCTGGCCGCTCGCAGTCGTTTGAGCGGTTGGGCGGCCCTTCTTCAGCCAAGGCATCATCGCGCGGAGACCCTTACCGACCGTCTCAATGGTTGTTCCGGCATGCTCTTTTCGCATCTCCAAGAAGTTCTGCCGGCCGGCTTCGTTCTCGGCGATCCAGTGCTTGGCAAACGTTCCATCTTGGATCTTGGCGAGCAGTGAATTCATTGTGGCGCGGGTGTGATCGTCGACAATTTGCGGGCCAGCGTAGTAGTCGCCATATTCTGCAGTGTCGCTGACCGAATAGCGCATGTACGACAGACCGCCTTCGTAGATCAGGTCGACGATCAACTTCATCTCGTGCAGGCACTCGAAGTAGGCGATCTCGGGCTGATAACCCGCGTTGACGAGCGTGTTGAAACCCTGCTTCGATCAGCGCCGACACTCCGCCACAGAGGACGGCTTGCTCGCCAAAGAGATCAGTCTCCGTTTCCTCTTTGATACGTCGTCTCAAGGACGCCGGCGCGGGTCGAGCCAAGCCCTTCGCGTACGCCAGCGCCACTTCCTTAGCCTTGCCCGACGCGTCCTGGTGGACAGCGACCAGCGCCGGGAACGCCAACACCTTCCTGATAGAGCTCGCGCAGCCGGTGGCCGGGGCTCTTGGGGCGATCATCGAAACATCAACATCCGGCGGCGGAACGACTTGGCCAAAATGGATGTTGAATCCGTGGGCGAACATCAACATTTTGCCCGCTTTCATGTGCGGTTGATCGACTCGTCGTAGACCTTCTTGGCAGTCTGGTCGGGAATGAGAATCATCATCGACATCGGCGTTCTTCGCGGCGTCGGCGACGGATTCGACGCGGAGACCGTCAGCTTCCGCTTTGTCGCGGCTTTTGCTCCCCTCGTGCAGCCCAACGACGACATCCAGCCCTGAATCGCGCAGATTCTGCGCGTGGGCATGGCCCTGGCTGCCATAGCCGATGACGGCGATCGTCTTGCCGAGAAGCGGTGCAGGCTTGCGTCTTTGTCGTAATAGATCGTCGCGGGCACTAGGTTCCCCCTGTTCCATTTTTGCCGCCGGTCAAGCGAGGGCGCCTCTCCAACCTGCCAACAGAACGGGGAGCGATCTGCCACTCCCCGTCTGAACATGCTCACTAGTCAGCGGCGAATACGCCGTCGCCCTGTTCTACCCGGCCGGATGCTTCGGCGTCAGCGAACCGCTCCCACGGGTCATCGCAATCGGTCCGGTGCGCACCAGTTCACGAATGCCGAAAGGGCGAACCATCGCCAGCAGAGAATCGATGTGGTCCTGGGGACCAGTTACCTCGAGCAGCAATGTCAGTCGGGCTCGCATCGACAACTCGGGCGTCGTAGATCTGGGCGACTAGCAACACTTCCGCACGTTGCGCGGGCTTTGCCGCAACTTTGATCAATGCCATTTCATGGGCGACGCAGTTCAGATCGGTCAGATCCGTTACTTTGAGCACTTCCATCAGTTTGTACAGTTGCTTGCCGGCCTGCTCGACCTCTTCTTCTTCGCCAATGACAACGAGCGTCATCCGGGAAACACCTGGCTGCTCAGAGTGACCGACAGTGATCGAGTCGATATTGAACGACCGCCGTCGGAGCAGCGATACGACTCGGTTCAAGACCCCTGGATGATCTTCGACCAGCACGACGAGCGTGTGCGGACTTTTCATGGCTTCCCTCTATTCCACATCTGGGTCTTGATAACGGTTTTGCATCATCTCGGAGTTGCTTGCTCCGGGTGGTACGATCGGCCAAACATTGGCTTCGGGCTCGATCACGAAGTCGATCACGACCGGTCCCGGCGTCGATCGAGCCCGCTGAATCGCCGGCATGATCTCCGCGTCGGTCCGGACCCGAATGCCAGTTGCCCCGTAGGCTTCAGCCAATTTGACGAAATCAGGGGCTGATGATCTGGACTTCCGAGTAATTCTTCGAATGGAAGAGATCTTGCCATTGGCGAACCATGCCGAGATAGCCGTTGTTGATGATTGCGATCTTGACATCAGCGCTTTCCTGGACCGCGGTCGCGAGCTCATTGAGCGACATTTGGAATCCGCCGTCGCCGACGATCGCCCAAACCTCGCTATCCGGGCACCCGAGCTTGGCGCCAATAGCTGACGGCAAACCGTAGCCCATCGTGCCAAGTCCGCCAGAGGTGAGCCAGCGATTTGGATAGTCAAGGCCGAGGTGCTGCGCCGCCCACATCTGGTGCTGGCCAACGTCGGTCGAATAGATCGCCTCGCCTTCAGTCTCCTCAGCAATTGCTTTGATGATCGAGTAGGGCTCGGGCCAGTCGGGTCGGTTCTCAAGCGCCGTCAGCAGGACGACATTTCGCTGCGAGTTGATCCACTCGAGCCACGCATCGTGCCGCCGTTCCTCAACCTCGTGAATCAGTACTTTGAGGACTTCGCGTGCATCGCCCACGACCGGCACATCGGTCTTGACGTTCTTGCCGATCTCAGCGGGATCGATGTCGACGTGAATGATTTTTGCATTGGGCGCAAATCCGGCGACTTGACCAGTTGCGCGGTCGTCGAATCGCGCGCCGATGTTGACGAGCACATCAGCCTCGGCGAGCGCTGTGTTGACATGGAGATGCCCGTGCATGCCCATTAAACCGAGCGCGTGAGGATGTGATTCTGGGAAAGATCCTTGCCCCAACAGGGTGAAGATCACCGGAATACCGGTCTTGTCCGCGAAGCGCGCGAATGCGTCTTCGGCGCCCGCTCAGCATGATGCCGTGACCAGCCATGATCAGCGGTTTCTTCGCCTGATTGATCAAGTCTGCGGCAAGCTTGACCTGGCGCATATTCGGCAGCATGCTCGGTTGGTAGCCGCGGCGGCCAACCGATGTTGGGTAGTGAAACGTTCGCTTTTGCTTGAAAGACGCTCTTCGGGATGTCGACGAGGACCGGTCCGGGACGACCGGATCGGGCAAGATAGAAGGCTTCCTTGATCGTCGGCGCGATCTCCTCGGCCGTTTGGACGAGGTAATTGTGCTTGGTGACTGGCAGCGAGATTCCAGTAATATCGACTTCTTGAAACGCGTCGCGGCCGATCAGCGGCTGCACGACCTGCCCGTGATGGCGACGATCGGCACCGAATCGAGATCGCGTTCGCGAGACCGGTAACGAGATTTGTTGCGCCTGGGCCGGACGTGGCGATGCAGACGCCGACCTGGCCGGTTGCACGCGCATAGCCGTCAGCGGCCAGCGCCGCCCACTGCTCAAATCGCACCAGCACATGATGCAGGTCAAACCGCGGCAGCGCGTCATAGAGTGGAATTACTGCTCCGCCGGGATAACCGAAGACAGTTGTCACGCCTTCTGCCTCAAGGCTGGCGCACGTAATCTCCGAACCGGTCATCACCGGACGATCGGTCCCCTTAGCGAGTTTTTCATTTCCCTCGGGTGCCGATGCCCGCGACTGGGATAGCGTAGAGGGATCAGCAACTGCCATCATCTCGCTCCGTTTCCGCGCTCCAAGCGCGCCTTCCCATCAACCCTTGCGAGTCTGTTCCGTCCGCACCAACGCGGGTTTCGATGGGCGACATCGCCCGGTCAGTCTCAGTTTGTTGAGTCCCGGATCGAGAGGCATCAAAAAAGCCTCCCGATGTTTGGGAGGCCTCGTTCACTCGTTCTCTGCTTCTTCGATTCACGCCTTGTTCAGGCGCTGGCCTCCACAACACCACACGCTCCCTACGGGGAGCGAAATAAGTACGAGGCCGGTAATGTTGATTGGTTGCGACGTGTACGACATCGTTCTTCCCAACGTCTCTATGGATCTCACCATCGTGCATCCTTGAACGGTGTTTGCATGATACGCGGGCGAATTTATGCCTGTCAACCTAATTTATTGTGAAACCCTGGCAAAAAGGTCCCACCGGTGAGGATTTCTCCCCACTGGTGGTATTAACCAAGAAATTGTCGCTTGACCGTAAGCTTGATCGTGCCCATGTCGACGGTCGCGGGATCGTCCTCTGTCGCGAGGAAAATATTATCTCCGCCGATTCGCTTATATCCGACAGCAACCAATGCCATGGTAAACGCCTGGCCCCAATAACCCAGAGATCATCCCATGTTCAAAACACTATGTGAATTTCTGACCCGTGAATATCTTGACGTGAAATCCCGACTCAGTCCTGTGTTAGTTGACGTATTCACGCGGAACGCTCGCAAACTACGCCGATGCGTCGTTCGACGAAAACCGAATAGTTCATAATTTTGATTTGTGGTCATTTGACGAATTACGGGGTGTCTTCGCTCTCGGGCTCACCGTCGAGCCCGAGTTCGTCAATGGAGTGAGGCAAGTGGCCGTTTTGCTCGGGGCAAACGTGGGGTTCGGGGCCCTTTGGCTGGCCACATAGGGGACAAAGAGGACGGCCAGCAGCCACGACCGCCGAGGCTTCGGTACTGAAATCACGAGCTTGGCCACGGGTTAAGCGGACCGTCAGGCGAGGTCCTTCTTCTTCAGACTCAATATCATGGGCGATGACGACGAGGCGATCTCGGCTCTCATCGAATCCGAGTTCCATGCGTCCCGCGCGGAACTGCTGATTCGTAGAGGGATCAAACGATACGACCGAGGCAGTCTGGCCGATTTCGGGACCGACGTCAGGAAGACTTTCGAGCACTTGCTCGATTGCTTTGCCCAACGCAAAAACTTGCTGCTTCTCAAGCCAGACGATATGCGTATCGCCATCGACGATAGCGAGAAGGCGGAAACGACGCTCGCCTGGCTCGCCAAGTGCCTCGACGGTTAATCGCTCCGCATCCCCTTCGACGCGGTCGACGAACGGATCCTCCGGCATCGCCGATATCCCTTGTCCGAATCTCCTATGGTCGACATCGCCCTTCCCGGAGCGACCGGAAGCATAGCATGCCGTAAATCGGTCACTCTAGTCACATCTGCGGCCCATAAATGGACAGATCGGTCTTCTCGAAGACCGATCTGCCCATACGAGTTTCATCGGGACGAATGAAATTATTGGTCCGTTTGCTCTTCAGCCTTATTCGCGGGGGTCGTCGGCACCTCTATCGGTTGCCGCGGCCGCGCACCGTCACGACCATTCCGAGGTTGCGACGCTTCCTTGATAGCCGGGACCTGATTCATCAAGTCGCCGATCTTCACACCAGTCAGTGACTCAAAGAGCGCCGGCACTTGCGCGATCATCGTGGATAGATCGGCAGTGATCTTGTTGACGCCTGCTCCCCCGCCGTTGGCGTCTGAACCAGTTGACACAACCGTGATTTTGTCGAGTTTCGTCAGTGGCTCGGCCATTGCTCGCACAACTTCAGGCAATCCGGTCAACAACTTGTCGATAATCGCCGCTTGATTGTATTCCTGATAGGCGGTCGCTTTGACAGTCATCGAAGTCGCTTCAGCCTGACCCTTCGCTTTGATAATGTCGGCGTCTGCCAAACCCCGAACCTTAATGATCTCAGCCTGAGCCTGACCCTCTAGTCGAACCGCCTCGGCTCGCCCAGTTGCCTGGAGGACAGCTTTCTGTCGCTCAGCTTCGGCCAATGTTTCGATTCGCTGCTTCTCGGTTTCGGCAGCCTTAAGGACCGTCGCGACCAGCTCTTTCTCACGGCGAAGAATTTCGGCCTCTTGCACGGCGACTTCGCCATGCTTCTTGACTTGCTCGATCTTCACGAGCTCGGCAATGACGCGCTGCTGCTCGACGTTTGTCTGAATTTCATATGCCTTGTCGGCCTGCGCCTGCTGAGCCTTAACAGTCAACAGATATTCGGCGCGTTTAACGTCAAGGTCGCGCATGGCCTCAGCCTGGCGAGTTTGGCTCGCCGTTTCCGCGATCACACGCTCTTGGTCAGCGACCGATTCCGCGACCTTTGCTTCTCGAGTCGCTTGCGCGCGCTTGATGGCTGTGTCGCGTTCGGCTTCTGCAGTTGCAATGTCGGCTTGCCGCTTGACTGCAGCGACGTCTGGACGCCCCATGTTGAGGATGTATTCGTTATTGTCTCGGACTTCCTTGATTGTGAACGAAATGACCTCGAGGCCCATTTTGCTCATGTCGTCCGCAACGTTCGAACGCATCCGATCCGCGACCATCTCCGGTTCCTTGACGATGTGTTCAATCGTCAATTGACCGACGATACCTCGAAGGTGACCTTCCATTACGAGGCGGATCAATCCTTCACGCTGCGCCGGCTCCTTATTCAAGAACTGCTCAGCTGCGGTTTGAATGCTTACTTCGTCTGACTTGACTTTTATTTGGGCTACTGCCTCGACATTCACCGCTACACCTTGATTTGTGTAGAGATCTTGCTGAGGCGCGACGTCAAAGCTCATGAGTTCGAGCGACAATTCGCGCGACTGTTGGATCATCGGCCAGATGACTTTACCGCCGCCGACGACGACGCGCGTGCCACCGAAGCCATACACAACGAGTGCCTGGTTCGGTCCCACTTTGCGAAACATGGTCGCGACGAGCGCAAGAACGAAGACGAGAACTAGCGCTAAGCCAACGACGATGATAATCACTCCGGTCATCTTTTTCCCCTCTCGTTCGATGCTCTATGCAATCGAATTATAAGATCTTTTCGGTGTTCAGAATATTGAAGCAGCGCTGCCTCATCTCCCTTCTGTGGACGATAGGATGCATCCGCAACTTATGAGCGATCGCTTGCACTGCTGGCTTCAATTGATTGCAGTGGGTCACCGGCAAGATCAGCGTGCCGCTCGCCGAGGAATGACTCCCAAGGTTCGACGAGTGCGACGCCGTGATCCCGGCGAAGAATGACGACCTCGGCGCCCCGAGATATTGCTCCGCCCGATTGCGCCCGAGCAGCGGAAACCTGACGAATGCCTCGTTGTTCGTATATAACCTCACCGGTACCGCCCTCACGGATCGATGAGCTCACCCGCCCAATCACGCCTTCAATCCGCGTATCCTCGGGACTTAACACGCGCTCGCCGGATTGGAGCTTGCGGAGCAATCGAAAAACGGTGTATCCGGCGAACAGTCCAGCGACAATGCCTACCACGAGACTTAGAATGCCCCACAGCCCGGCGCTATTTCGCAACAGATAGGAAACACCGCCAAACCAAGTGATGAACGCCAGGATCGTGGCAATGTTCAGCGGTTGCACAAGGTCTGCGCCGCCGTGGCCGGCCTGATGAGGATGAGCGTGGCCGATGTGCCCGAAATGATCGAAGCTCGCGTCCGCGACACCGAGCACTACGGCCAGCCCCGACATGACAAGTCCGAAAAAAAACGCGCCCAATAGGAACGCGTCCAACGCATCGTTTACTTGCATTGACTTCTCTACTCCCACCGGCGACTCATCATCGAATCTCCGGATCGCGAGAGCGCTCGAATTCGAGCGTTTGCGAATGGAATTTTATCAAAACTTCTGCCATTCCGCTCGCGGTCTCGCGCCGTATTTATGTACGGCGGGGATATTTCCTTGGATTTATTTTCAAGGGCCGCCCGCCCTTAGGGTTCGCCCAGTCAAACCAGTGTAGCAAAGGCAAATTCGCGCGACCGGACATGGCGCGTCCGTTGGTCTCGGTATGCAGTCGGGCCGTATACTGGCTGCAATCGCTTCTGGAGACTTGAACTTTTATGACAGAACGACGCATTCCTGCTGTCGCAACAACCCCCACGACTGAGAGACTGACCTCCGAAGCCGAGGTTCTAGAAACGCTGGGCACCGACCTTCGCATCGGCCGAACCGATGTCGCACCCGAAACGGCCGCGGCAGCGGCGCGGACTGATTCGAGCCTCTTGCTCGAGGTGGTTCGTGACGATGCGGAAGTTCAAGCTTATATCCGTCAAGCAAACAAGAATCTCGGCGTTCTCGGTTTTACCGAGCATGGTTTTCGTCACGTTGGACTTGTGTCGAGCATCGCGCGCAACGTGATGCGGCTACTCGACTACGACGCGCGACACCAGGAATTGGCCGCGATCGCCGGTTATCTGCACGACATCGGAAACGTCATTAGTCGCCACGGTCACGCCTCAACAGGCGCGATGCTCGCCTATCACATCCTCAATCGCATGGAAATGCTGCCGGAGGATGTGGCGGTCGTGCTGGGCGCAATTGGCTCTCATGGCGACGATTCAGGTAGGCTCGGTGAACCCGTTCATCCGGTTTCGGCGGCGCTGATTCTGGCCGACAAGTCGGACGTCCACCGATCACGAGTTCGCAACACCGATCCCGCAAGCTTTGATCAACATGACCGCGTCAACTACGCCGCCACGTCATCGTTTCTCCGGGTTTCACCGGAGGCAAAGACGATTACGCTTGAATTGACCATCGATACGGAAATGGCTCCGGTCATGCAGTATTTCGAGATATTCCTGCCACGCATGCTGATGAGCCGGAGAGCAGCCGAATTACTGGACTGCGTCTTCCACATCACGATTAACGAAGTCACGGTTCTGTAAACAAAGGGGCGCCGCTCAGAGACCATGTTGCCGTTCGGATACCGCTGGAAGGATTTCGACATCTACATGCTCATCACGACCTTCGTGCTGATGGGCTTTGGCGTTGTCGCAATCTGGAGCGCGACTGGCGAAGATGTGCTCACAATCGGAAATCTGGGCGTCAGGCAGGCGATGTTCGGTATTGTCGGCATTTCGGTTATGGTGCTCTTTGCCAATGTCGATTACCGATTTTTTGCCTCATTTGCCTGGTTCATTTACGGTCTCGGCATCGCGTTTCTCGGCATCGTGCTCGCAGTCGGCGTGATCATCGCCGGCTCGCAGCGATGGATCTATGTCGGGCCGCTTTCGTTCCAGCCATCTGAGTTTGGGAAGCTCGCGACCATCATTGCGCTTGCCGCGTTCATTAGTTCGCGTGGCACCGCCATGCAAGAGCTGGGAAACTTTTTCGTTTCACTGCTCATCGTTGCATTACCAATGGCTCTTGTATTCATCGAACCAGATCTCGGATCGACCATCGTCTACGCAGTGATATGGATCTCGATGATGACTGTCGCCCGGACGAGGTGGCTGTACTTTGCGGGCATGGCGCTAATGGCCATTCCTGCCTCGCTCATTGCCTGGCAGTTCGTGCTGCACGATTACATGCGCAACCGCTTGACCATCTCATATAACCCCGAGCGCGATCCCTCCGGCGAGGGGTTCAACATCATTCAGGCCAGGATCAGCATCGGCTCGGGCGGTCTTTTCGGTCATGGTCTCCACGGCGGAACGCAAAGCCAACTCGAGCTGCTTCGTGTCCGCACGACAGACTTCATCTTTGCTCATGTGAGCGGTATGTTCGGATTTGTGGGCATGCTGGCGTTATTCGCATCGTTCGTGATTTTGCTCTGGCGCTGCCTTCGCGTCGCGGAAAACGCCCGAGATTCGTTCGGTCAATGTTTTGCGCTCGGGGTGACCGGAATTTTGTTCTTTCAGGCATTCGTCAACATCGGCATGAATCTCGGACTCCTGCCGGTCACGGGTATCACACTGCCCTTTGTCAGCTACGGCGTCTCTTCGGTGTGGACATTCCTTGCCGCGGAAGGGATTCTGCAAAGCATCCTCATGAGACAGCGAAAGCTCGCATTCCAACCCGAGTGACGTCGCAGCTGGCTACAAGTCTGCGACTTTGCTTTTCGAAATCTCCACAGCGATTGCATAAAGATCTGAACGCGGACGCCCGGTAAGCGATGCGGCCTCGCGCGCAGCGTCGCTCGGCTTCAGTCCTGATTGGATCAGCCTTCGAATGACCTCCTCAACATTCTCCTGCCCAGCTAGCTCTCCGTCGTCGCTCGCAACAACAATGACTATTTCGCCTCTAACCTCGACATCGCTGTATTCCAACGCCAGTTGACTCGAGCTCACCCCAGCGCAATTCTTCGTGGAGCTTGGTTAACTCTCGCGCGACGAGCGCTCGCCGCTGACCAAAGACGCTCGCAAGATCACTCAGCGTTTTCCCGAGACGATTTGGGGACTCAAAGATAACGACTGGATATGACGTTGTCGCGGCACGAGCAAGCGCCATCGCTCGTTCCTTGCCTTTGCGTGGGAGAAAGCCAAGCGTCAGAAACGGGCCATTAATCAGTCCCGACACGCTGACCGCCGCCGTCAAAGAAGAAGCCCCGGGTATCGGCGAAACGACAATGCCTGCTTCGATCGCCGCTGCGACGAGATCGTGTCCCGGATCGGCGATTCCCGGCGTTCCAGCGTCCGCCACAAGTGCGACATCGCCACGCGATAGCGCTTCCAGCAACTGTTCTCGCCGCGCGCGCTCGTTGAACGTGTGATAGCTAACAATCGGCGTTTTGATGTTGAAATAAGCCAGCAGTTTGCCCGTGTGCCGTGTGTCCTCGGCGGCAATCAACGACACGCCGCCGAGCACGTCGAGCGCGCGCTGACTGATGTCTCCAAGGTTGCCGATCGGTGTAGCAACGATATACAGCGTTCCCAATTCTGCTCCGAAAATGGATGCCAAAGGTGTTGAAGAACGGGCGTTCGGATGCCTATACTCTCGGAACCGGCACTTTGTGGCGCCGAAGTGCTGTTCCTCCACATCTCGTGAAAAAGGGCAAAGCGAATGGGTCTCCCGTCGCTCTTCAATTCAGATGAGACTGCCGAAAGTCAGTCTCCGGAGTCGGTGTCCGGCTCGGCCGGAACAACGGCTGAGCGATCTGGTCACACGCAATCACTCTACAGGAAATATCGACCCCAGTCGTTCGATTCGATTGAGCTCGGTCGGCCAGCAGCACGTCGTGCAAACACTTCGCAATGCGATTTTGCTCAATCGCGTTGCCCATGCGTACCTCTTTTGCGGACCCCGCGGCACGGGAAAAACCACGACGGCGCGCTTGTTGGCGAAGGCGGTCAATTGTCTCGATCCAGATCCGCTTAAGCGTCCATGCAACGAGTGCACAAGCTGCCAAGCGATCAATTCAGGATCGGCGACCGACGTTATCGAAATTGACGCGGCAAGCAATCGCGGCATCGACGATATTCGCGAATTGCGCGAACGAGTCAAATACGCACCGACCCAGCTTAAGACCAAGTTCTATATCATCGACGAAGCGCACCAGATCACCGGTGCGGCCGCGAATGCGTTCCTGAAAACGCTCGAAGAGCCGCCCGCACACACAAAGTTCATTCTCGCGACCACCGACCCCGAAGAACTCCTGCAGACCATCGTTTCGCGGTGCCAGCGGTTTGATTTCAGACGTATCAGCGTCGACGCAATCGTGCAGCGCCTCCGAACCGTTGCCGAAGCTGAAGGCTTGAACATCGATGACGAAGCGCTTCAAGTGATCGCTCGGCACGCGACCGGGAGTCTTCGCGACGCGCTCGGTCTCCTCGATCAACTTTCGGTGTATCGCGAGGCCGAGCCAACCAATCAGCCTGAGTTGATTGACGCCACTGCGGTACGGACAGTTCTAGGCGTAAGTCGCAATGAACGCATTGAGGCGCTTGTCCTAGCGATTGCGGATCGAAACGCGACACTTGCCTTGGAAACAGTCAACGCCGCGATTGAGGCCGGAGAAGATCCACGCCAGGTAAACCGCCAACTCGTCGGATATCTTCGGGTTCTCTTACATGAACGGGCCGGGGGTTCGCCGGATGCGGACACTACGGCGAAATCACTCGCCGCGCGGTTCGAGTTGTTGGAACTGGCAAAACTTGCCCGCCAATTCAGTGAGATTGACTTTCGGATTCGACATGCGACGTACGGCCAGCTTCCTCTGGAAGTAACACTGGTTGAGGCGATTATTAGCTCACCTTCAGGCACAGTTGAGCAAAGCACGGCGGCGGAGCCACCGATCACGAGTCGAGAGCAATCATCTCGGACTATCCGAGAAGAGGCGACCAACGAGACCCCGTCGACACGACTTCGCGACAAGGTTCGCGGAAACTCAACGTCTGCTTCGCCGGTTAAAGAGGTCAAGCCGGCGACAATCGCGTCCGAAGCCGTAGTCCCAAATGGCGCAATGAACGGTCAGCCTCTCACCGTTGATCAACTGGCCGATCTGTGGGAGCGAGTTCGCGCAGACGTCAAAGCCGTAAACCGGCGTGTGGAAGCACTTCTCAGCACCATCGATCCTGTGGCGGTCAACGGCGACGAAGTCACGCTCGCCTCTCCCTACGAGTTCCACAAGAACAAGATGAACAGCGACGATGCGCGGACAGTCGTCGAAGACGTCATCACGCGACTCACGGGCCGCAAAGTGCTTATTACGTGCGTCATGCGGGACGAGATCGCACAACCGCAACGACACGAACCATCACCCATTCCGACTCGGGTTGAGAATGAGACTGCGCAGGACGTTTCAAACGGGAGACAAGACAGCGAAGACGATGTCGACACCATCATTTCCGCGCCAGTCGAACTGCGGTCCGAAGACGAAGCGGATCAGCAACGAATTAACGCTGCCAAGAACATTTTCGACGCCGAAGAAATTCGGGACTAGCCACGCGGCGTTGGGGTCAGGTTGTTCTCCGTTGGAGTGAGCTTAACGGGCGACGGAAACGGCGAAGCGACCGGAGATGTCACTGGAGACGCTGCGGGTGTGCCTGGAATAAGCGATCCAGTAGCGTAGACCTGCCGCCGCACTTGGTCGGCCCCAACGATGTAAACCGCGACGGAATTCTCCTCGCCCTTCTTTGGTTCGGCAGGCGTGGTTCGATATGCAATTCCATCGGAGACAAACCAAATATCCGTCACGGTTTCGTCAGGTGGCGTGGAAATCCTGGTCGCTTGATTCGTTCCGAGTTGCTGTACCCACAAACTGTGGAATTCGGGCTCGTTTGCACCCGGCACAAGAACTGTGTAGGCAACTGATCGCCCATTCGGCGACGCGACGACATGCTGAATAGCAGCAACTGGGGCGGCTCGTCCTGAACTGGCGACCAATCTCGCGCCGCCACCTTTCGCCGGCACCTCGAACAAATCGCCACCTTGCGGAAGCTCATCCTCGGGATCGGTTCTCGTAAACAAAATCGCTGACGCGTTTGGCAGCCAGGTTGCCGAAACCGCTGAATCAGACCGTGAATCAGTCGGCGGATAAATTTCGATCGGCTTCCGGTCTTGCCCGCTCGTCGGCACCACAAAGAGATGTGACGGCGATGTGGCACTGTCGCGGTTGACATAGGCGATGGCGTTGCCAGCTGGTGACCATTCCGCGTCGATCGGACCTGGCGCCTTGGTAGCGTCGAGTACCACCTCAGGCTGACCGTTGAGCGGTACCTTGACAATACCTCCGTCGGCAAAAGCGATGAGCAATTGGTTTCCCTGAGGCGCCCAATCGATCTGATCGCGCCCCGCCCCGCTTGTGGGAGTGGGCGTGCCCGAAACGAGCGAGCGCTGAATCTGTTTGATCTCCTGGACGGTTTTACCGGCGCTATCGACAATGACGACGTTGTATATGTCTTTCAGTTTCGTGAGAATCGCCGCGCGGTCGCCATTTGGCGAACTTGCGGCATCCTGGAACTCGCCGACCTTACCTTTCCAAACTGTTTTCTGAGAAGTGCCGTCGGCCGAAAACGCGACGAGGCTTGGACCACTGTGAACGTAGAACGACGATGCCGCGCCGCGTGAGACGATAAGGGCTTCCGGGGAAAGAATCGGCGGACCAGCAACCGCCGTCTCCACGTCCAAAGTCGGCGCCACGGACGGGGTGATCGACTGCGGGTCGACTGTCGGCGGAGTCTCGTTCGCAAACCGACGCTCACTGCTGTCATCGGCGCACGACGACAGAGTCAGCATGACTATGGTGAACGCTGTTCCCCAAAACACTAGCCGACGTTGCCATGGGCCGGTTCTGCCCTGTGGACTCGCAACGAGTTTGGAGTTTGGGGAGTTTTTGCAATTCATTGACGCTTCTTGGACACGCAACTGATACGGCAGCCCGGAGGCGAGCGCGCTCAACAAGCCATTTATCGGTACCGCGTGGCGCAAGTCTACATCATCGCGACTTATCGATCGTGCTTATTTGGGATATGACTACAACAGTCTCCCTCGGAACAAAAATGAGGCTGTGCTAGACTCTCGATTCGCCTCGGTGGGCGTCGAACTTGTATCCATTTGTGGTCTTTCTGGAGTGCTCTCGATGGCCCTAACATTCGATGAAGTCAAAAGCGTAGCGGAGCTAGCTCGCCTCCATCTCTCGCCAGATGAGCTCGAACGAATGCGCAATCAACTCTCGTCTATTCTCGAACACATCGCCGCACTCGATGAGTTAGACACCGCATCCATTTCACCGACAGCCCAGGTCATTGAGCTGTCGAACGTCATGCGCGAAGACGAGGTACGACCTTCGCTCCCAATTGAACTCGTGCTGGAAAATGCTCCCCGGAAAACTGACGGATTCATTGAAGTGGACGCGGTTTTGACCGGTGGCGACGAGGTAGAGGCATGAGCGCCACCGATTCACGAGCGGCTACTGAACTTACAGACTTGACCGCGGTCGATGCCCGGCAACTCCTGGATGTCAAGGAGATTTCATCCGTCGAACTTACCGATGCGCATCTCGCCAGAATTGGCGCTCTAGATGACCAACTCAATTGCTACATCACTGTGATGACCGAAGTCGCCCGCGAACAAGCACGAACAGCCGACAAGCGGATTGCGAGCGGCGAATCTGGCGCTCTGACCGGAATTCCAACGGGGCTCAAAGACATTCTGTGTACAACCGACGCTCCAACGACGGCTGCGTCAAAGATCCTTGCTGGTTACCGTTCGCCTTATGACGCAACCGTCGTCCGCAAGCTACGCGAACAAAATGCGGTTTTCCTGGGGAAACTGAACACTGACGAATTCGCGATGGGTTCATCGACGGAGAACTCAGTTACTTTGTTACGAAGAATCCGTGGGATATCACGCGTGTTCCCGGCGGGAGTTCGCGGTGGATCGGCCGCGTCAGTCGCGGCGGGCGAAGCAATCATTTCGCTCGGCTCCGATACAGGAGGAAGCATTCGCCAGCCCGCCGGCTTCTGCGGGATTGTCGGATTGAAACCGACCTACGGTCGTGTTTCTCGGTACGGTCTGATCGCGTTCGCAAGCAGTCTCGACCAGATCGGCCCATTCGCCACGAACAGTCGAGGATGCGCGATATTGCTCGGAGCGATCGCCGGTCATGATCCGCGCGATTCGACCTCGGCGCCCCTCCCGGTGCCGATTACGAGACGGATTGAAGACCGATATCAGCGGAACAAGATCGGAATTGCGCGTGAGTTAGCACGGTAGAGGGAATGGAACCAGGAGTGGAATCCAGGCGGCCTGCTAAGCCGCGATAAGCCGCTTCGAAGCACTTGGAGCCAATTGGTCCCGGTCACCCTGCCACATACCAAATACGCCCTTCCAACCTATTACATCACCGCGCCGGCTGAGGCGAGTGCGAATCTCGCACGGTTCGATGGGGTCAAGTACGGTCTTTCCGTCGAAGCAGATTCACTTCGTGAAATATATCTGCGGACCCGTGGCGAGGGTTTCGGTCTCTGAGGTCAAGCGCCGCATCATGCTGGGCACCTATGCGCTAAGGCGTCGGGCTATTACGACGCGTATTACGTGAAGGCGCAGAAGGTGCGAACCCTGATCAAACACGACTTCGACGAGGCGTTCGAGCAGGTGGACGCCATCGTCGCGCCGACCTCTCCAACCGTTGCGTTTCCCATTGGCGCGCGCGACCGATGACCCGTATGCAGATGTATCTCGCCGACATCTTCACGATCCCCGCAAACATGGCCGGGCTGCCAGGTATCGCCGTGCCCTGCGGATTCTCAGACGGACTTCCAGTGAGTTTGCAGGTGCTCGGCAAGTCGTTCGATGAGCACACCGTTCTTCGCGTCGCTCACGCCTACGAGCGGGCGGCCGGATGGTACAAAGAACGCCCAAATCTCACGCAAATCGAGAGTTAAGTTTTGACACATAGTCGCCGGCTGGGTAAAATATTCGGCGCTATGGGCCGTTAGCTCAATTGGCAGAGCAACTGACTCTTAATCAGTTGGTTGTAGGTTCGATTCCTCCACGGCTCACTAAGATTTCAAGGCTAAAATGGCAAACGGCGGAGAGGAATCCCTCCGCCGCTTTGTTGTTTGATGCCCTAACCGCTCAAAGCACGGTCCATGTGCTCGTCAACGTCCTCGAGGAGCGCCAGATGCGCCAGGGCGCGAAACATCGGCACAAAGGACACAAGCAAGGGTTCGGGGATGCTGGTGATCAATCAAACCACGGTCGCGTGCATCGCGCCGGGAGCGAAGGCATCGTGCGGTCGATACCCGGCTGCTGCTAAGACCGCATTACGACCAATCCCGCGCGTGTCGGCAATCCGGGAGCAATTGTCGGGGCTAGGGCGATGGGTGTTGGCACACCACCGATCACGCCGCCCTCAGGGAGGCAAGCCGCCACCGTACACGCGTGTCGGTTCCAACTCGTGCGTTTCCGTTGAACCGTCAGCCAGCCGCCGAAGTTGATCTGTTCATGCACGGCTAAGCCGTACGCGCTCACGCCCGACTTCCCGCCAACCACTGCCTATTATGCTCCTTGTGCATTGCGTGTAGTGATGGCGGGATCTTATCAAAAAGGAATCGGCCCCGAGCCGAAGCCGAGACCGTCTGCTAAGATGCGCACAGGACCCCTGAACAATTAAACAAATTGCATAGTGAGAGAGGATGCGGGCAGTGGCAAATCGCGCCGGTCACCGGTTTGGTCGTTCTGTGCTGGTCACCCTTGTGATCGCGAGCGCGTTGGCAGTGGGGCTCATGGCGGAGACCGCGGGTGCTGGCGTCCCTCCAACACCGACACCCACCAACACGCCAACTAATACCCCGACGGAAACACCAACAGTCACGCCGACAAATACTCCGACCGAGGCGGCGACAGATACACCGATCGTCACAAATACGGCAACGTCGACCAGCACTCCTACAGTGACCGATACGCCACCACCAGGGGCGACGGACACGCCGGTTCCCACCGAGATCGCTATTCTGGCAACGGAAGCGCCAACCGAGACGGCTGCATCGACTGAGACTACAAACGCCTCGCCAACGAGCGAGACGTCTGGAAACGTCACCGAGTTGCCGAGTACCGGTGGCGGTCCTGGCAGCGGCTCAGGTCACACTGACGTGTGGCTCTTGCTTGCCTTATTTGTAGTAACTGCCGCGGGCATCACAGGAGTACGGGCTAAGCGATCGCGGTAAGGCAACCTGAGTGCAGAAACGGCCTCGGGCTTGATGCCCGAGGCCGTTTGCTGGAGCTCTTCCTCGATGCCTAGCTGGCCAATTTGTCAAAGAGGGCGGCACGCAATTGTTCGCGGGCCGCGGCGGCTATGTTGACACGGCCCTTTGAGCGACCAAACTCGTCGAACGTATTGATGCCCGCCGAGCCGTCGGTTTAGACGAAGATGTTGGCCTTTCGCAAAGTCCCCAGTTCAGCGTCGACGGCGCCGTGTTCTCACACTTCGGTCACTAGGTGCGCACTCGCGACGTAAGCGATATCTTGTCGGGTCTCAACTACGAGGGTAGGTGTTTCCAAAACCGGAGCCAGGGGTAGGATTTCTTGAGTTACCCTGGGAAGAGACCGATACCGGTTTATCAAAGGCAGTCTGTTACTAGTCGAGAAAGGGCGGTGACCCATGATCGAACGAATCAAACGTCTTCCCCGCACGGTGAGCATGTTCCTCAGGCGCGTGTGGCGCGGGGGGCCATGATCGACGGCGAATTTGACGGCGGCAGCGCAAGATAGGCTCGCCCAATTCCTTTGCGACAACAGCTATCTGGAAAGGGTCGAGAGGCTTCTGAACGGCCTGCCAGGGCAGACCTTAGGAATTTATAGCGGCGAGTCTGGGTCTAATTGCGCTGTGTGTCTCTTGGATAGCACGGCCAAATGCTTCTTACTCAACGTGAAGAATGGTGAACTCGGAGATGCCAGCCGGAGTCTCCGCTTGCACCCGTTGACCTGCCCGCTTCCCGATCAGCACGCGCCCAATTGGCGAAGTGTCCGAGAGCAGCCCGGCGGACGGTCGCGCCTCGGTCTCACTTACTATCCTGTAGGATTCTGTGTCGCCGTCGAACTCAATCACGACGCGTGATCCAATGCCCACTACGCCGGCGTCGGTTTCTCCCCGAGTGACCAGTTTGTCATTCGCGCGGCCATGATATTCGCGCATTTGCTCAACGTCATCGTCGGGGAAAACCACATCTAACTTTGATCTGGCCCGCGCTGCTTGGTTTTCCAGCGCCTCGATTGAAGCAGCATATTGTGCTTTTGCTGCGATGTCCGACCAACCGCGCATCTCATGTGACGCGTCCTCGAGTGCCCTGTGCAACCGGTCCTGCGCACTGGCGAGAGCCGCTTCCATCGCGTCGTATTCTGTTCTCGATACTGGGTGTCGATTTGGTGTTCCCTGCATGGTGGGCTCCAAGATCGGCAATGGCGCGCCGTATTGGTGTGGAAAATGCCCAATTGTCTACGGAGCAGCTTCAGCGAACAGGCTAATGAGGCGGCCGATGATGCGAATGCCGGTCTTGTAGTCGCTTAGTCGGATGCTTTCGTTTGGCGCATGCGCTCGCGCATCATGCCACCAGAGACTACCCGCGCCGACCACCGGCACGTCGAGATCAGCACTGAAAAACGACATCGGTCCGCTTGCTGCCATCCATGGGTAAACGATGGGCTTCTTACCATCGATCTCCTCGCTTGCCTGCACCGCCGCGATCGAGACCTTCTCGTCCGGCGAAGCCTGCGCGTTCCCGAGAGCGGCATGAGTAATGATTTCGATATCCTCGAATCCCCGTCGGTCGAGATGCTCGCGCAGTAACCTGATGACAACATCCGGTTCGAGGTTCGGCACGAGGCGGATCTCGATCTTGGCAATCGCCTCGCACGGTGATACGGCCTTCAGTCCAATGCCGGAATAGCCGCTCACCAGACCCTGGATCGTGCAGGTCGGCTCGTAGAGGTGCTTGCGCAGCAACGCCAGTCCGGTGAGGTTCTGGTTGAAGGCTTCGATCTCCAGGTCTTCCCGTAGCTGCTCCTCCTCGAACGGAATCGCACGGAGCAGATCGAGCTGCTGCTCGGTCGGCACGAAGACCTGATCCATCAGCCCGTCGACGGTGATCTTGTCGTCCGGCGATTTCAGAGTCGAGAGTGCCCAGACCATCCGCCAAGCGGCGTTCGGCACGATCGTCGCGAAGCTTGAGTGGAGATCGACTTTCGCCTCTTTGAGTCGCAGCTCAAGGTGAACCACGCCTTTGAGCCCGAGACAAAGCACCGATCGGTCCTGTTGATCCCGCCCGGCGCCTTCCCAAATACAGCCGTCGCAGGCAAGTAAGTCCCGATTTGCCCGGACGAAGGCCTGCAGGCTGGGACTGCCGATCTCTTCCTCGCCCTCGACGATGAACTTGATTTTGACTGGCAGTTCTCCCTTCGTGGCAAGGTAGGTCTGCACCGCCTGCACGCGCGCCATGACATCGCCACGGTTGTCGGAGACACCGCGCGCGAAGATCTTTCCGTCGCGGACCTCGGCCTCGAACGGCCCGGATTCCCAAAGGTCGAGCGGCTCCGGCGGCTGAACGTCGTAATGGTTGTAGAAGAGCAGTGTGCGGTCGCCTGAGCCGATCTCGCCGAACACGACAGGCGCGCCGCCCGTCTCGAGGATCTGAGTGTTCGCCCCGAGGCCGCCCAGCACTTCGGCGGTCGCCTCGGCGGTCTCGCGCACTCCGATCCCTTGTCCGGTCATGCAGGGGTGCTTGCAGTAATCGCGGAGCTGCTGGACGAACTCGTCGAAGTGCTGATCGACGTACGTTTCGAAGGACCGGTCCATGGTGTCCCCCCTAGCTACTGCGCTGGCCTCGACCGCCGGAGGTCAAGGTCCTGCTGGACCGACAACCCCCGATTAAGCCGGCGGAGCATGAGGTAGTCTCGGCGATTCGATTGAATCAGGAACGGAAAACGTCAGCGCGCGCCGAATGCTTCGCGCACGCCGACGCTCCAGTCCAGGATCAGATATCGTCCGACCCGAGTTACGTCACACTCACGTTGTAGAAGAGCGGTCCTCCGGTCGTCGTGAACATGAGACCAGTTACGCTCTTCTTCGCCGGGAAGACTGCGGCCTGCTCGTAGATCGGAATGAAGGTAGCGTCCTCCATAACCTGCTTCGCCGCGGCGGCGTAGATCTCTTGCCGTTTGGCGGCGATCGCTGGTGGCATTGCCCTCCGTAACCATCTTGTCGACATCCGGATTGCAGTAGTGCATCCAGTTGAAACCTTTGCCGACTTGATCGCACGCAAAGAGCGCGCGCATGAAGAAAGGATCGGGCGCGTAATAGAAGAAGTCGGTCAGGTTGTGTCCGCCGTTGCCATTGTTCAGCGTGTCGCCGACGGCCGGGAAGGACTCCGCGGAGATGTCCGTCTTGATCCCGATCTCCTGGAACTGCGCCTGCATCAAGAGTCGAGATGTCATCGAATCCGAAGCCGGCGAGATTGATGAGCTTGAGCTTGAGCTCCTGGCCGTTCTTCTTGCGGACGTCGCCTTCCAGCGTCCAACCGGCCTCGTCCAGCAGCTGCTTCGCCTTGTCGGGGTCGTAGGTGTACATGCTGTTGAGGCTGTCGTCGCGGCCGGTGGTGCCGGGCAGGAAGAGGTTGTGCGCCGGCTCGTAGACACCCTTGTAAAGGGTGTCGATGATCTGCTCCTGGCTGACCGCGAACTCAAGCGCTTGCCGCACCTTGACGTCGTCGGTCGGCGGGTTCGCGCAGTTGATCATGATGCAGTAGGGCATGCCGGTCGTCGTCGGCATGGTAGACCTGGTAGTTGTTCGTGTCGCTCGCGAATTGCCTCGACATCTTGCGGCGGCGGGTTCTCCGCCATGTCGACGTCGCCTGTCTTGAGCGCATTCATTCGCGTCGAGGCATCTGGGATGATGCGGAAGGTGAGTTCGTCGAGATAGGCCTGCTCCTGGTTCGCGAAGACCTGCGAGGGCCAGGCGTAATCCGGGTTCTTGACGACCGTGACGTGATCGTCGACGACCCACTCCTTGAACATGAAGGGTCCGGTGCCGACAGGATGTTGTCCGAAGCCGGCCGCGTCCGCCTGGAGCGCCGCCGGCGAACTAGGCGAAAACTGTGACGTCGTTCGCGACTGTGTTCAGGAAGGCGCCGTTCGGCTCCTTGAAGACGACCTTCGCCGTGTAGTCGTCCACCACCTCGGTGTGGTCGTAGGGTCCGAGCGCGGTCGCGGCGGACGCCGATTTCGTATTAGGGTCAACGATATGGTCGTAAGCGACCTTGATCGCGTCCGCCGTCAGCGGCGTGCCATCATGGAACTTGACGTCCTTCCGCAAGTGGAAGGTGTAGGTCGTGACGTCGTCCGAGACCTCCCATGATTCCGCGAGGCCCGGGAAGAAATCCTGACCCTCCTTGATGCCGGGCATGCGCCAGATCAGGGGCTCGTACAGTCTGGTGAGCACATAGCCGGCAGAGATGAGCCCGGTGACCGCTGGATCGAGGCTTTCCGGACTCTGCCAAATCGCAAAGGTGAGGCTTGCCGCCGGCCTGCTGCGCGCGCAAGGGCTGCGTGCGGGCCACGATGCGGGCGCGGCTAGCGGCCGCCCCGGCTCCGGCCGCCCCGCCGAGCAGACGCCGGCGGTTGAGGATAAATCGCAACAATTCGCTCTGTGGCTCGGGATTGCGGGACTCCGTCATTGCTCTCCTCCCATCCGCGCCGAAGTCGCGGTTGGTGATCAGGACATCACCCCCAGCGGAAGAAACTTTCCCCGCCGCGTGATTTGATTGAAGGCTACGGTACTATAGAGAGGTCGATTGTCCTCGTCAATCGCGCTCCACGCCTTGACTTGCTGGCTGTTTCGGAGACAATCGGCCGGCGGCCCGCCTAATTCGTCCCGAAGGTGCGATCCGCTACGCGAGGAAGCGATGGTTCGGTACATCGGACAGCGCCTGGTCGGCACCATCGTGGTGCTCTTCGGCGTTTCGGTCCTGGTCTTCGCCATCCTCTACCTGATGCCGGGGGATGCCGCGACGGTGCTTCTGTTCGGCACGAATGCGACACCGCAGCAGGATCGCCGAATTGCGCCACCAGTTGGTCTCGACCAGCCGCTGATCGTGCAGTACGGCGATTACCTCGGTCATGTGCTGCGCGGCGATCTCGGTACCTCCTATATCAGCCATCGCCAGGTGACCGATGAGATCACTGGCGCGCTTCCCGGCCACGTTTCGCCTGGCGATCGGCGGGATGCTTGTCGCGCTCATTGTCGGGATCCCTACCGGCATCCTCGGCGCGAATCCGCCGCGGAACCTGGGTCGATGCACTCGCCTCCGGCATTTCGGTCTTCGGGGTGGCGGTGCCGAACTTCTGGCTCGCGGTGTTGATGACGCTGCTCTTTTCAGTCAAGCTGCACTGGTTTCCGGTGCTCGGCACCGGCTCGATCCGGGCGCTGGTGTTGCCCTCGATCGCGCTCGGCTGGGGCTTTCGCGGCGATCATCACGCGGCTTGTGCGGGCGAGCATGATCGAGGTGCTCAACCAGCCCTACGTCACCACTGCGCGTGCGAAAGGACTGAACGAGCGCTCTGTCGTCCTGCGCCACGCGCTCAAGAACGCGATGATCCCTGTCCTGACAATCCTCGGGCTACAGGTCGCGAACCTGCTCAGCGGCGCGGTGGTGATCGAATCGATCTATGCGCGACAGGGGATCGGCTCGCTCGCAGTGCGCGGTATCCAGGCGCGGGACATCCCGCTGATCCAGGGTGTGACGCTCTTCGTCGCCGCGATCTACGTGGTCGTCAATTTGCTCGTCGACGTCGGGTATGCGCTACTCGACCCGAGAATCCGACCATGAGTAGCGTCTCGGTTCTTCCTCAGGCGGAGCGGATCGACTTCGAGCGGCCGGTCCGGCAGGGCATCCGCGCGAACCCAGCCGTCCGCCAATTCCTGGCGAACAAGATGGGCGTCATCGCGCTCATCTTCTTCGTTGCGCTCTCGATCGTCGCCTGGCAGGCTCCGCGGATCGCCCCGTACGATCCGGGCAAGGTCAATTTGCTGCACAAGCTGGAATCGCCTTCGTGGGATCACTGGCTCGGCACCGACCAGTTCGGGCGCGATGTCTGGAGCCGGATCGTGTGGGGGGCGCGGCTCACCTTCTTCTATGCCTTCATCGCCGTCGGCCTGGCAATGGGCGTTGGCACGCTGCTTGGGGCGATCGCCGGGTATGCGCGGGGCTGGGTCGATGTCGCGATCATGCGGCTGACTGACATCATGCTTGCCTTCCCTGGTCTGCTCCTGGCGCTGGTGGTGCTGACCCTCCTTGGCCCAGGGCTGCGCAATGCGCAGATCGCGGTTGGCGTGTCGCTGATCCCGGTCTACGTGCGGCTCGTGCGCGGGACGATGCTCTCCGTGCGGGAGCGGGAATACGTGCTGGCGGCGCGTGTGATCGGCTGTAATCCGGCTCAGATGCTTTGGCGGCACATCCTGTCCAACGTCTGGTCGCAGGTGATCATCCTGTCGACCACGGCGCTCGGGTGGGCGATCGTGATCGCGGCGACACTGAATTTCTTGGGTCTCGGCGTGAAGCCGCCGACCGCCGAATGGGGCGCGGACCTGGCAGCGGGACGGCAATGGCTGAATGTCGGGTGGTGGGTCAGCACTGGACCGGGCGTGGCGATAACGATCGTGATTCTGGCGGTGAATTACCTCGGCGACGGTTTGACGGAGGCATTCGACCCGGTCTCCGCAAGCGCTAACGCCGACCGGAAACGAAAGCGAGAAGGAGCGGCTGTGAAACTCTATCTGCTCGATCTGGGTCACTGCGACGTCGACAAGGGCAGGGTGCTGACACCCGGCAGCGGCGTGGGGAGCGGGTCATTATCCCGATCGTCGGCTATCTGATCGAGACCGACGACGGGCGGCACATCCTGATCGACTCCGGCATGCACCGAAAGCACATCGAGGATCCGGAAGCGACCTTCCGCGGTCACCGACTTCGATAAGTACCTACGACGATCATGAGACCCGAGGACGACATCGCCAACCGGCTCGCCGAGATCGGTCTGACGGCGGACGACATCGACATCCTCGTCAGCACCCACTTCCACTTCGACCACGCCGGCAACCACGGCGATTTCGGAGACTCACGCATCGTGACTCAGCGGGAGTGCTACGAGTACGCGAAGGCGAATCCCGGCCACGTTCCCGGAGGACATCTGGGATCTGCCGCAACTGAAGTACGAGATGATCGACGGCGACATCGAGTTGGCGCCGGGGGTCGAGTTGATCGAAGACCAACGGGCACGTGCCCGGCCACATGTCGGTGGTGGTCCGCCTGCCAAAAACCGGCACGGTGCGTGCTGGCGATCGACGCGATCTACACGATAGAGAACCTGAAGAACGACAACTGGACAGGCTACATGGATCCGGCAGCGTCGCTCGAAAGCGCCCACCGGTTGCAGGCAATTGCGAAGCGAGAAGGGGCAATGCTCATCACGGGCCACGACCCCGCACAGTGGGCCGGGCTCAAGTTAGCGCCTGCCTACTACGACTAATCGATCCCAGCAGACGAAGCACGGCGAACGCTGGAAAGTGATGGAAGAACCCATGAGCGACGGAGAACAGACGTCGCACTTATTCCAAGATGTCGACGAAGGCGCGGCGAGTGATCTTCCCTTCGAACCGAAGTGGGTCAAGTCGGCCGAGCTGCCGTCGTTTTCGCCGCTGCCTGGCGCGAACATTCGATCGGTGGCAGGCGAGAAGCTGATGGCGGCTTGGATAACGATCGAGCCAAACGTGGACTACCCCTACCATCAGCATCCACACGAACAGCTCGGGATCATGTTCCAGGGGGCAATGGAACTGTCGATGAACGGGGAGACCAAGCTCCTCCGGCCCGGCGACGTCTACGTTATCCCGCCGAACCTGCCGCACAAAGCGCGGACGTACGAGGATGGCTGCGTCGTCATCGACATCTTCTCCCCGCCGCGCGAGGATTACCTGGTGTCGAATTAGATAATTGCCGGTGGGTCAAAAGTCCGACATTCTTGGCCGTAATATCTTGGATCATGATGTTGAGGCAGTCCTCTGGAACTCGGCGTGAGGCTGACTGCGATTTGGACGCTATGCCGATAGACGACGATAGACGGCCACAGACCTTCAAAGGCGAGACTTCGCTCCGTTTAGGCACATTTAAACGGCGGTGGATGGCCATTGACGCCCCAGTCTCGGACTCATAATCAGTTGGTTGAAGGTTCGAGTCCTTCGCGGCTCACTAAAACGGTAAAAACAAAAGCCGCCGAGTGGCGGCTTTTGCGCTTGACTCGCTGCCAACTTTTCCAACTAGAGGAAAATCGCCGGATTAGGGGACATTGTTCCAGTTCACTTCAAACCCGCAGCCATACGAGTTTCCTTCATCCCACCATTGTTCAGCGACTACTTCGTTCCCTTGATTTGCGAAATACCAGTACCCAAGAGCATAGCCGGTGCAATAGGATACCATCGGCTAGGCTCCGGCACTCCGCGGCGAAAAGACGCCGAAACCCAAGCTCAAGCTCGCGATCAAGGCAAGGCCCAGCAGGGCGCTGACGACTCGACGTTTCAGGGTCCTCCTTCGTCATTTGCGCAACCAAGACTATGCCGATCTGCTCGGGCGCCCGGCACTTGGTTGCTGAATGACGCTAATACGAAGGAGAAATCAGAACAGATCAGAGCTCTTTGCTCGATGAGCCCACGTCCTTAGCTGTCCAATTCGATCGAACTCTACGGCTCCACGATGGATGAGCAATCACCGACTAACGAATATCTAGCGGCGGCCGGACATCAGAATGCGCTTGAAGGTGAAGAAGTAGGGCGAGTGATTGCCGATCGCCGCGAGGAGGCGTTCGCGGTAGCGTCGGATTAATTCGTCATACTCATCGACGGAAAGGACGTTCTGAAAGCGTGTGAGTGAACTGCCTTTCGTCCATTCCACAACATCGGCGCTGGACGGCAAATGGTGTCCGTAGACCTGCAAGCGCACGTGGATATCTCGGAGACCAAGCCTGTCGAACTCCTCGGCGTATCTCTCCGGAAGCAATACGTTCGCGGCGACAGGATCGCTGGGCACCGGACCATCAAACTTGTCGGCCATCGAGTCGGCGGCTTCCCTGGGCGCATACGTGGGACGGATCGATCGGCGTTGAGACGGGAATCTGGACCGCGAGCTGACCTCCATCGCGAAGCGAGTTCACCGATTGCGCCAACACCGCTGAGTGATCGGGCAGCCATGAATGCGGCGTTTGATAAAACAACATCCCACGCCCCGGGATCATCAAATCCCTCTATATCGGCCGCTTCGAATCGCACGGTGTCGGAAGCGTTCTTGGCGGCTGAGTCAAGCATTGTTGATGAATTGTCGAGACCTACTACTTCCGCTGCGCCGAGTAGTTCAGGCAACAGTGCAGTGAGACTCCCGGTTCGACATCCGAGATCGACCACGCGACCACCTTGGGTTGGCGACAGCAAGGCGACCAAGTCAAAGAACGGCTGACTTCGCTCTTGGGCGAAGTGTCATACTGGGTCGGGTTCCAAGGGTTGTTCATGCTCGTATTCTATCGATCGAGAATGCGAAGCGTTGAACAGCCAGTGCAGAAGGTCACAGGTAATACCCCGGGGCCCTCTCTCAAAACTATTACCTTTTGTGAAGCTTAATGGGAGCGAGCCCAGACGAATTTACCGCACTATAGATGGCCAAAAGAGGTTAAATCTATTCCGTCATCTCGGGCCGATCGAGGATTCTTAGCCAAGATCCATCGCTTTGCCGACGAGCTACTTGATCTCGCGCCGGCTTTGTCCGAGGGGCGAGTCGACGTCAAGGCCAGATCCTCGAACCTCAAGGTCGACAGCGGTTCTTCTGCTTCGAAGTGAGGCTGACTCTTGACCATCTCCTCAAATAATTGCCGGATTGCTTCGCGGCCGACAGTTTGTTTTCCAGGCGGAAATCCAAGCACAGCTTCCGGCTCGTAGAGTTCGGCGATGCCTTCAGCATCGCCAGCATCGACTCGATCGACGAACAATCGAGCAATATCTTCAGGTTTCAGGGCCTTTTTTCGGTCAACCGCAGCCATAATTCGTTAATTCCCTTCGCGTTCGAAGCATCTGCCCGCGCAGAGACTGTGTGAGATCACGTTGTGACCCCGTAAAAGTCGACCGCAGAGACAAACTGAAGGGGTTGCACAGTTCGTGCCTCGAAGCTCAAAGTAGTCAGCCAAGCCCATCAGCGCCCGACGATGTCGCCTTTGAGTTTTGAGATTTCTTCGATGACTTGATCGGTTGTTTCTGCCGGCACATTGAACGACACAAGTGTGTCAATTAGGTGGCCGGCTACCGCAAAGAACTGACCCTCGGTTATTTTCAGACCCTCGTGTGCGGACCGCATGCTCCGTCCGGTGTATTGGTTTGGACCACCGAGCGCGAAACTAATAAAGCTAGCTTGATGCTTTCGTAGCTGCTTCAAATCAACGTCATCAAATATGGGACGCAATTCATCGTCACTGAGAATTCGTTCATAGAAATGTTTGACTACGGACTCAAGATTGCCGCTTCCACCCAACTGCTCATATAAGGATTTTTCTGTGAACATTGAACCCATCCATGTCTCCAATTCGTGCGTGTTCAACGCGCGCCGAAAGCCCTTCGCTCGACCAACTAGAATCCTAGCTTTGTGATGTGCGCAACTTGGCACTCTGAAATCATGCCAGCGAACGTGGTTCGTAACATGCGTAATTTCATGTATTTTGGACCTACGTATGAACCAAACGAGCGTTGACACTTCGAGAGGTCAAGAATATATTCGTGTGGACTGTTGGATTCGAAGACGACGCTCGATGAACGCGACGCACATTCGAGAGGAGCCCGGCGATGACGGTCCAACTTCAAGATGGGCAATGTGGGCTCTGCGTCCACTTTGGCGAAAACGATAAGAATACTCAGCCCCTGATTCAGATTCGACTGAAGCACGAAGCTCCGGAAACCCTGAGAGAAGAGTGCGGACACCCACGTCTTGCTCCGCTTCATCTCGTGGTGACACCGGTCAGTGGTTGCTCCGGATTTGAAGCCGCGCCCATGCCGATGCGCGCTCAAGCCTGACGTCGCTTTCGTTTAAACTCGAATTTTCTCTATAGTCTTCATGTCAAAAAGCAGCCGGGCGTATGTACGCCCGGCTGCAGTCTTTTGATATCGAATCGATTTCGTTACATTGCTTTTGGGGGAGTTCAACCATTCCCGCATCGCCTGATCACCAGGGCGATCAACATGAACCCTGTCGTCGACAGTTGTCACCCAACTCATCGGGATCCAGTGATGCTGCCCATCAGGGGAACCATCTTTGGTGAGCTTAATGTATTGCCCCTCGACTTTGTCGACGACACCGAATTGGCTATCATTCGAGCAGACGACAGGCATGTGCTCACGAATCTGATTAAGAGTGGCGGTATTCATCAAGAACTCCTTTCGCTATTGTCCCTTCCCCCTATCTCGCACTATCTGGACCACGGTCCGACTACAGCCAATAAATGGGTAGCACCGGCAACTCGCCAGTCAGTGGACGCCCAAGATAGCGGTCACATCAAACACGGGCTCGACCAGGCAGGGTGTGGCGCCATCAATCGAGAAATCATCACACCGCGGATCATGTTATGTAGTGTAACAATCGAAATCGAGCATCGCCGCAGGTACACATACCTGCGGCGATGCTGTGCAGCGTGTGGTTATCCGACAGCAGGAATTCCCGCCTCGGTAATGGCTTTGTTGAGGTTTCTCAGTTCCTTGTCGGAGACTTTTTTCAGCGCCGCAAGTTGCTCGTCATTTTCCCCGGCAAGGTTTTCATAGAGCGCAGCGTCTTGAGCGGTAGGCGCCGCGTCAGCGAGCAATATCGAATCGCCCAACGCACTCAATTTGCCATTCAGCTTCACCGGATAGTTGAGCGAGTCCTGTTCACTTTGAATTTTGACTTGCATCAACTCGCCTTCGATCGCGCCAATTGCATCCGAAAGCGCCTTGGCCGATTTGATAACCGGCGACTTTTCGTCGAGGCTTCTTTTCTTCGCGCCCAACCTTCAGCCTGCGAGCGCATCGATCGAATCTGATTGACGGCCTGGTTCAACTCGCTGTGCTTGTTATAGATCTGCATTCCAAGCGCATATTGAGCGTCGAGATCGCGCTGCGGTATTGATGTCCTTGGGTCCTGAGCCACCGTGAAGTCTTGCGTAAAGGTCTCGCCTCCAACAGTCAGCTTTACCGTGTAGTCGCCAGGAGGAACAATCGGACCACTTCGGCCTGGCTGGTGACCTCCCTTAGTTGTAATCTTGGTCGCGTTTGTATGCCGCATGTCCCATGCGAATTGGTTCAGTCCAACCTTCGCCGGGACGTACGGATCTTCGTCTTTTTCTTGTTCCCCTTCTGCATCGGGTGGAAATGACTTCTCCTCCTCCTTCTTTTCTAATTCCTTGGGGTCTTTGCTCTTAACAGTTCGAATTTCGTTGCCCGCCTTGTCGAGGAAAGTCAGCGAGATCGGCTCTTTCGGCTTCTCGACGAGCTGATACTGCACAAATACGCCCCGTGGCGGATTTTCGCCGCCATCGAGCAGTGTGATTTTTTCTTCCCCTTCTGGTGTCTTTTCGTACATGTACGCAGGCTGCATTCCCGCGGCAAACGTGAAATTCTTGCCCGGTGTTGGCGGGCTGCCAAATCCGCCCGATCGACTAAAGCGGTGTCCAGATCGTGGTTTGAACAGCCTTGTCTTTACTGCTGGACTGCTGCCATCGGCCACGACTTGGTGGAGCAATGTGAGGTCGTCAAGGATCCAAAACGACCGCCCGTGTGTGCCTACAACTAGGTCGTTGTGCGCGAATACGAGGTCATGAATCGGCACGACCGGTAGATTCCCGCCGATGCGGTGCCATTGACTGCCGCTATCGAACGAGATGTAGATTCCGGTTTCAGTGCCAGCGTAGAGGAGCCCGGCACAGTTTGGGTCCTCACGCACCACACGGGTGAAGTCGTTGTCAGGAATACCATTGACGATCTTTGTCCACGTCTCGCCATAGTTGGTGGTCTTAAAGAGATACGGGGCGAAATCGTCCGACTTATAGCGTGTCGCCGCAAGGAAGGCTGTTCCAGCGTCATGCGGCGATGCGTCGATCAGACTAATGAGCGCCCAATCGGGCAGGTCCGGCGGAGTGACGTTCGTCCACTTCTTACCGCCATCCCGCGAAACATGAACCAGTCCATCATCTGTTCCCACCCAGAGGACGCCCGCCTTCTTGGCGGACTCAGCGATCGTGAATACCGTGGCATATGTTTCCGCGCCAGTATTGTCCTTGGTGATTGGTCCGCCTGAGGATTCCAAGGTTTCGGGGTCGGCAAAGCTCAAGTCGGGGCTAATCTCGTCCCAGCTGGCCCCTTCGTTATCCGAGCGAAAGACGTGATTGCCGCCCGTATAAAGAACATTCGGATCGTGCGGCGAGAGGATCGTGGGAGAGGTCCAATTAAATCGATAGCGGTAGTCTTTGGCGCCGGACCCGGAATATTCCTCCGGCCAGACAGTAACAAATCTCAGTTGTCCGGTGGAGTGGTCGTAGCGAGTTAATTGTCCTTGGTAATTCCCAGCATAGATGATGCTCGCATCGTCCGGACGCACGGCGATGTATCCGCTTTCACCACCGCCAATTTCATAGTACTCAGTGTGGGTGATGACGTCGTAGTTCGACTTGCTCGGCACAGACATCGTCGTGTTGTCTTGCTGAGCTCCGAAGACTCGGTACGGGCTCCTCCCGTCGGTCGTAACGTGGTACATCTCGGCAGTTGGTTGATTGTATTGCGACGTCCAAGAGAGCCCACCGTTGTAGGTGACAGTGGCCCCGCCATCGTTCCCAAGGATGATCCGGCGCGGATTTGCCGGGTCGATCCACATGTCGTGATTGTCGCCATGGGGTGCAGGAATCCGGTCGAAGGTTTTGCCGCCGTCGATACTCCTGTAGAGGTCGACGTTAAGCACCCACAACGTATCCGCGTCGTGCGTATCCGCGTAAATATGCGAGTAATACCAGGCTCGCTGCCGAAGCTCGCGCTGTTCATTGAGCAGCGTCCACGTTTCGCCGCCATCATCGGACCGGAAGACTCCGCCTTTTTCGGCTTCGACAATTGCCCAAACTCGATCATCTTTGGCCGGCGAGATGGCCAGGCCAATTTTCCCTATGACGGTTGTGGGCAATCCGGGATTCTTGGTGAGATCGTTCCACGTCGATCCCCCGTCAGCCGATTTGAAGAGTCCTCCGCCCGGGCCGCCACTCGTCAAGTAGTACGGTCCGCGTCGTGCTTCCCAACAGCCCGCGTAGACGATGCGTGGATTGCGCGGATCGATCACGACATCAGACGCTCCGGCATCGTTGCCGCGACTCACGACAAGATCCCACGTATCTCCGCCGTCGAGCGATCGGTAAATGCCGCGCTCCGAATTTGGACCATGCGCATGACCGAGAGCTGCCACGAAAGCAATATTTGGATCACGTGGATCGACACGAATTTTCGCAATATTTCTCGTTGCTTCGAGCCCCTTGTGGACCCAGGTCTTGCCACCGTCAGTGGAGCGATAAACGCCGTCTCCGTGAGAAACATTGCCGCGAATCGTCGCCTCGCCCATGGCGGCATAGATCACATTCGGATCAGAGTGGGCCACGGCGAGACCGCCAACCGACGCGCGCTTGAAAAAGCCGTCGGAGACGTTTTGCCAATACTGCCCTCCGTCAATCGTTTTCCAAATCCCGCCGCCGGTCGAGCCAAAGTAGAAGACTGAGTCGTTGTTTGGATCGCCAGCGACCGCGACGCTTCTACCGCCCCGAAACGGGCCGATCAGGCGCCACTTTAGTCCATTAAGTAATGACTCAGTCATTGATTCTCCCCTTCGGCTCAGAACATCGGCGGGAAAACGTCCACGTTCCGCGATTATATCCAGCACTTCGAATTCGTCCTGCAATATATTTCAGAATCGGTCACTCAGCAGGCGTATCATTGTTAGCAAAGCAACAAGTCAATTCGAACTCAGCCGAAAGCCAACCGATGGCGCAAGATCACGAATTTCTGATCACCAGGTCCGACGGAGCGCACCATAGGATTGCCCCGACTGACATTTCCGGTTTTTTGCGGACTGGTCAGTGTCGCCGCTTTCTCAGATTAAGGCTCTATGAGCGAGCCGAAGGTCGGAAGGCATTCGAGGAGTTTGGCGCTCCACTTCAAACCGCGCCGCAGATGCTGACGCGAGCTGGCGAAGAGTTCGAGGCAGCAGTCTACGCCGATATCGATCGATCACTACGCCGAATTGATTTCGCAAAGGTTTCCCCGGGAGGCGGTCGCCAAACGCCTGATAACCACCAGGTGGCGACACTTGCGCGCGATCTCGCAAACGGGGAGAGTCTCATCCTGACTCAACCTCGTCTCGAGGCTGCACTTGGTGAATGGATTCTGACCGGACTTTGCGATCTTATCCGGCTTCGACGATCTGAAACGGGCTTACTTGAAATCTTGATCGTCGATATAAAGAAGTCGGCTGCGGCAACTGTCGAGCACAAACTTCAAGTCGCGTTTTATCACGAGATGCTTGCCAAGGCGCTGTCGACAGCAGGCATAGCTTTTGGTGGTATTGGGCTCGGCATTCTGTATGAGGGATCAAAGCATCCAGACGATTCCAGCGCGGATGAAATCGCCGAAGGCAGACGCGCAGCGAAGAAATTGTTTGGAACAGATAGAGCAATACTCGAGCGAGTTGAGCATCCGAGGGATTACATCGACGCGATTCGCGATCTGGTTGTCGGAAACTCGTCAATAGCCAAGAAGGTGATCACAACACCGTTTGACCAATTGCCGTTCCATCTCTCGTACGTGTGCGATTCCTGTCAGTACAACGCCTATTGCATGAAATGGTCCGCCCTCAACGATGATCTTTCGCTCATTCCGTATCTCACCCAATCGGAAAAGGCGGCGTTTCATCGAAACGGTATCGATACGACCTCTGAACTCGCTCAAGTGAAGGAACTTGTCCAAGACGAATCGAGCATGAAACTTGTAACTCCTCCTGATTGCGAGCCGGAAGTTGCTCGACTCGTCACGTCGTGGGCTATTGGATCGCGTTTAGACGAATTCATTCATCGCGCACGCCAATACCGACGGCACCGGAAGGATGCGATTGAGGCATTGTCATACATCCCCGAATCGGGGTACGGGTCACTTCCCTATTGCGACGCCACCCAGCATCCGAACCTCATTCGGATCTACCTCGATGCCCAGCACGACTACGTAACTGATCGCGTGTACCTGTTAGGCGCACTCATATCGGCTGCCGAACAAGGCGCTGAATCGTCGGACCAACATCGTTCAGTTGTGCATTTGACCCAATCATCGCCCGATGATGTAGAAGAGGCGTCGTTATTTGAGCGTTGGATCGTCGACGTCCTGCAAGCCGTCGCAGATCTTGCCAGTCCCGCCGAGGACGGTCAGCCAAACGCGCCGATCCATCTCATTTTCTTTGATGAACTTACCCAGAAACGATTGCTGGCAGGGCTAGGTAGGCACGCCACCACAATACTGAGCGCCACCCCCCTCTACGATTTCGTCACCCAAATGGCGGCGTTCGACTCGTCTTTGATCACATTCCTGGATGGTGAGATCGCGGCTCAAAAGAATTATCCAATCCTCTGCCAAACCCTGATGAGCATCTCCGGCTACCGCCAATTTGATTGGACGACTCCTCTGCGTTTTCGCAATCTCTTCCGGCGCGGCTGTTTCGATTCCCAGATGAAACTTGATCAAGACGAATACCCGGAGGCTGAAAGCGCTCCGTATTACACTGGGCGCGCTCGCTTCTCCAGCCTCATTCCCCTTGAATATGCCTATGCGGCCTGGGGCGAACTTCGGCAGAAAGATCCAGATGCTTCGTATGCCGGAATAACTCCCGACATTCTCATTGCCTTTGAGCGGAGACGTCTGGAGGCAATGGAATTTATTGCCAAAGACTTGAAAGAAAATCGAGATACGACAAAGACATCCTTCCACCTGCCCGAACTTGGCGCCTTCGAATCTACGGCTCGCAGCCTCGCCCATGCGTTGGACGAGTTCGTCATCATTGAACGACATGTCGATTTGGCCGAATGGAAGCGTCAACGACTCGCGACACCGGAAAAGCGAGTTCTAGCCGGCCAAACGTTGGTCGTCCGTTACCTTGAGTCAGACCAACTTGCTGGAGTTTCCGAGCAGATCAAGGAGAACGCTCGGCGCGCCAAACTCCATCAAGAAATGAAGCAGAAGTTTGAAGCCGAAAATCCCGGAAAGAAATTCATTCGATCGAAAGAACAGATTGAAGCCACCAAAACTACTCAAGAAGGGCTTGTGGTTCGACTTCGTTTCGATGCCACCGGATGGGAGTGTGGACTCGACGAAGCAATTCATATGACCAAACTAGGTCCGCGAGACTCGGTCGTTCTTCGAGAGCGGTGGACGTACGACAGTCGATTACCAGTTGAGGAGCAGAAGCCGCTAACGCCAACTCCCAAGCAGCTTCTTTACGGTGAACGGGCACGATTTAAACGGATCGCAATTGATCAAAGCGCCAGCGGTTCCGCCCAACAAGCATTCGCCGAGATTGAATTGCAAGACAGACGCGGGGGCGGATCAGGCGGGTTTCTCTTCTCATCACATTCGGTCGGACTCGAAAATAGTGTCTCCTACACGATCGACCCCAGCCCGGACGACTACTTTGGATTCTGGGAAAAGAAGGTCACCGAGGGTCTCGTCGACGGCGGGAAGAACGCGCTGTACGAACGTCTTAGCGGCGAGCGCACGGATTCGATTGACTGGCCCCAAGTTGCGCGAGATGCCCAGAACCGATTTCTCTCGGGATTCGAGGAGCTTCGAAAACAAGGACACTTTCACGGATTTGAAGAGAGCAAGCAAACGTTTATTAGCAAACATGGGGCGACGCCAGTACTTCTCGTGCAAGGTCCACCTGGCACTGGAAAGAGCTTCACAACCGCCTTTGCCGTCTTTGCGCTGATTCAAGGGTCGATGGCTGCCGGTCTTGATCTGCGAATCTTGCTTTCCTGCAAGACCCACGCGGCGACAGACGTTCTCCTCGAGAACGTCCGATTGGTGAAGGAAGATCTGAAACTCATCTCCACGAGATTCAGCGAGCTGTTCCGAACGTATTTCGATGAGCGCCTCCTTGACGTGCCACTTTTCCGGTTCCAGCCGCGCGGAGAAACCGTCGATGGCGTAATACCTCTGCAGCGCGCAAGTAATCGCCCCAAGGACGCCTCAAAACCCGTTGATGTCATCAAGATGCGTCCTTGGGCCATCTGCGCCGGCACCCCTGGAGGAATCTACGGTCAAGTAAAAGATCTCGCCGGTTCAAAATCGCTCTTTGGGTTTCAAATCTTCGACACGCTCGTGCTTGATGAAGCCTCGCAGATGGGCCTCCCTGAAGCGATCATGGCTTCGCTCCCGCTGAAACTTGACGGACGGCTGATCGTCGTTGGCGATCCACGACAGTTGCCGCCGATCATCAAGCACGATTGGGAAAACGAAGCTCGGCGCTCGTTCAAGGAATACAAATCGTATCGGTCCCTTTTCGAGACACTGCTTGAACGCGAGCCACCACCGCCGATAATTCAGTTTCAGGAGAGTTTTCGGCTGCATACCGATATGGCCGAGTTTCTCCGCCGCGAGATCTACTCGCGCGATGGCATCGCCTTTCACTCCAAGAAAAACGAGCGGCTCGAATTGGTGCTGGATAGCGATCAGTTTGTCGCTGCGGTGCTGGACCCGGATCATCCAATTGTGATCGTCGCTCACGGCGAAGCGACAAGTCAGGTGGCCAACGATTTCGAACAGAGCTTAGTCAAGAGCATTGGTGACGCCCTAGCTCGTCAGCCACGAGAAGCATTCGATGCGATTTCTGAGGTGGGAGTGGTTGTTCCTCACCGCAAGCAGCGGGCAGCACTGCAGCAACTTCTGCCTGAACTCAGCCAAATCGACCAGTCGTTTGATGAGCCAAGAGGATCGGCCATCGACACGGTCGAGAGATTTCAAGGCGGGGAGCGAACGCTGATATTGATCAGTGCAACCGAAAGTGACCCACAGTTTCTTCTCTCGACAAGCGAATTCATCCTCGACCCGCGCCGATTGACAGTGGCGCTGAGCCGGGCAAAAAAGAAACTGATTCTTGTTGCCTCCGAATCGATCTTTCAGTTCTTTAGCGCGGATGAAACGGTCTTCGAAAACGCCCAGATCTGGAAGAATCTCCTTCGCCGCACGTGTACCGAGTTGCTCTGGGAAGGAGATCGTGACGGACATCGCGTTCGCGTCTGGGGAAATCTAGCGGAGACGCCGCGAGCAGTACTCGATTCCGAACCAGTGAAGGTTGATTAAGTGCTGAGCCTCAGATCGCCCACGGCTTTGACTCGAATCCTCGTCGCGTTACCAGGCAGATAGGCGAGTGGAACATCTTCGACATCAACGATTTCGATTGAGTCAGCGTCAGCGCCGGCGGCGATCGCTCTGCTGACCGCCTCGGATTTTGCTTCATCGAGTGCACGCTGGCGGGTCATGTCACCAAGCGGAAAAACTCTGTCAACCTCACCTGAAATCTGGGCAATGGCAGCACCGACAGCATTCGCTGCTTCAAAATGTTCCGGTCTAATCAGTTCTGAAACGCCCTCAAGACCGTCCTGAACGAGAATGCTTCCTCCACCCACAAGGATGATCGACACGGGAGCAGCGCTGGTCTTAACTCGGTCGATGCCTAGCCCCAACATTTCGTCGATTCGCCGGGTCGCGTTTTCAATAAACGACGGCGAAACGTCCGCGATGAGTCGTCGATCGCCCAAGTCCGCTCGTCCATCCGCAACTGCAATGTCAGTCGCGGTCAACGTCTGACCAACAAAGACCTTTGCCTCCTGTTCAAGACGGTGACCCACACTTTGCGGGCCAATGGATTGGCCATCTTCGGAAACGAGCGAACCGCCGCCGAGACCGATCGACGATACGGCGGGCATGCGAAAGTTCGTGCGGACTCCACCAACCTCGACTGCAACCGCGGCTTCGCGAGGGAATCCGTTTGTCAGCGCTCCGAAATCTGAAGTTGTCCCACCGATATCGACGACCACGGCCTCTTGCCGCCCTGAGAGAAACGCCGCGCCCCGCATCGAGTTCGTCGGACCCGAGGCAAACGTCAGAACGGGAAATCGCTCGGCGATGTCGGCGCTCATCAACGTCCCGTCGTTCTGAGTCAGGTAGATGTGCGCCGTGACTCCGAGAGCAGTGACCGCTCGCCGAAACGCCGTGATCGTCTGTATCGCAAGTTCGCTGAGGCAAGCATTGAGAACGGCTGCATTCTCGCGCTCGAGCAAGCCAATCCGGCCAATCTCGCTTGACAGGGTGACGCCGATCCCGGGCGCCTCACGCTTAAGAATTTCGGCAGATCTGTGCTCTTGGTCGGCAATGACTGGAGAGAACACGCACGAAATCGCAGCCGAGCTAATACCGCGTCGCCCGATTTCTTCGGCAACGGCCCTGATTTCATCTTCGTCGAATCGCGAAATCTCGCGACCGTTGAATTCGTATCCACCGTGGCAGAGAAAGCTATGATTCCCAATAACTCGGCGCAAATTAGCGGGCCAGTCAGTCATCGGCGGAATAGACAACGTCGCAGGCAGACCGAGGCGGACGATCGCGGTCGGCTGCAGATGCTTCCGTTCGACAACCGCGTTGGTGAAATGAGTCGTACCGATCATCACGGCGGCAATATTGTCGTTTGACGATCGTCGCGACGCGAGCACCTGGCTCAACGCATTGGTAATACCTGTCTTGACGTCGGGTGACGTTGGCGTTTTCGATTTGGAAACAACGCGTTGACCATCCATCAGCACGGCATCTGTGTTCGTCCCACCGACATCGATGCCAATACGTAGGATCAACGGGTGTTTGCTCCTTGGCTCTCTCTAAGTTGCCTTTGCGATTGTCACGATGTGCTCAGCGCCGGCTTTTGCTAGCGCGATGGCTTCATTCACCGCAGTATCGGTCTGCCCGTCGACAATCGTCGTACTTCCGGCAACCAGCACAAAGTCGACTCGCAAAACGCAGATGACATCAGTGCCGTTTACCGTGACTTCGGCTGGGTACCCCAAATTGGCGCGATCCGCGATGTCGGCTCCCTGGGCGCGCGCTTGCGCTGCGTTCTCGATGACTCGTTGCTCGGCAATCGTTGAGTTCGGGAAGATCAAATAGGCAATCGCGCCGTCCCCGCCGGTAAACGTCACATATGCCGCGCCAACGGTTCCGACAAGGTCTGTGTCGCTGGTGTCAGTCCACGCGGTGACCTGGGGATTGGACAACGCCGACGGAATACCGCTCGCCGCAAATTGAGCGACAACGAGACGTTGATTGAGTAGAACAGGAGTGATGGATCCAAAGGCGGCGCTCGAGGCTTCTGGCGTCGCCGCGCCACTTGGCACGACTGCCGCGACATTGTTTAGGTGTTCAACACCGGCTCTGGCCATTGCGACTGCAGTCTGTTCGTCCAATCCAGCACCGTCGATGAGCACGTTGTTGACCTGAATCAAACAAACTTTGAACGAACCATAGTCGAGCACGACAGTCGGGTCGCCGGTCGCGGCCGGAGTTGCAACAGGAGTCGCGACACCGCCTGTTTGCGTTGCGGCCCGACCAAGACTTTCGCGCGCTTCGACCGCAGACGGATAAATGGCAAATGCCAAACCGGCAGAGGAACTTCCCTCGAACGTTATTTGCACGGCTGCAACTGTGGCATCAAGTGTAGAGTCTCCGCCGTTTACCCAAGGGGATGCATTCGCTTTGGTCGCGTCCGAGGGCCAGTATTTTTGATCGAATGGAGCCCGCAGGAGCGCATCATAGAGCGCCAGAGGTTCAAACGGCTCCTCTACGACTACAGGGGATGTTGCCGGCGATGGCTCCGGGGTATTTTCTTGGGCAACGGCACTCGATGCCGCCACCCCTGTAACGAGCACCGCGATCAGTATGAGCGAGCGCAATACGCCCATTAATTGGTCTCCAATTCGCGGGGCACAAGAAATTCACAAGGTAGGACCCCAAACGCGGGGGAGCTGACGGAGATGCCATCTTGGCACATTTCCCAGCCTGTGCAAAGAGGTCAAATAGTCCAATTATCTTGACCCATAGGAATGCATGCCAAAAAGGGCGCGTTTCAGATCATCGAACGAAAGGCGCCAATCGCGTCGTTCAGCAGGCGCTTCTTGGGAAGTCCAAGAAGCGCCTTGCCAATTTTCATCTGTTTGTCTTTTTTGGGCACTCCGTCGACAGTGAGGTACTCGCGCGCGATCTCGGACATTAACTGCGGATAATCAGTGAATAGGTGGGGCCGATCGTGCGCGAAGTCGGTTGTGTTGCGGATCTTGTACAGGTCCTTGATGACGACGCTCTCATTGAGCAGCTCTTCATACCTTGAAAGCGTTGCAATCGAGAAATCGCCACGTTCCTTCGCTTCAATGATTGCCTGTGCGGCGAGCCGGCCAGAGACCATCGCCAAGTTTGCGCCTTCGCGATTGAGAGGATTGACAAGGCCCGCTGCGTCGCCGGCGACGATGACACCATCGGCGTACAACTGAGGCAGGTTGTGAAATCCGCCTTCAGGAATCAGATGAGCCGAGTACTCGATCGTCTCGCCGCCGGCAATCAACGGCGCAATTGCAGGATGCTTTTTGAAACGGTCAAGCATGTCGTTGACATTCTTTCCTGAGTCAATCAAGTCGACCAATAGACCGCCGGTACCAATCGAAAGCGATGCCTTGTTGGTATAAATGAAGCCATATCCGAGCAGGCCCCATGTCGACTCGCCAAAGATCTCAAGGGCAGTGCCCATGCCTGATGGAAGAGCAAATCGATCTTCAATGTTTTCTGCTGGGAGAGCGATCAATTCCTTCGCCACAAGCGCCTGTTCGATCGGTTTCCATTCTTTGAGCAGTCCAGCACGCTGGGCAAGAAGCGAATTCGCCCCGTCGGCGAGGACGACCACGTGAGCAGGAAGTTCGCCGTCGGGCTCCCCGGTAGTTACACCGACTACCTTGCCATCTTCCCAAAGGAGATCTGTGACCGTGAACTCGGGATAAACCTCCGCACCCGCTTCTTCGGCCTTCGATGCGTACCAGCGATCGAACTCGGACCGGAGCACCGAATACGCGTTATAGGGTTGCTCGGCAAAACGCATCGAGCGATAAGTGCCGCCGAGCATCGCGTCCTCGGTCAGCATCATGTAGCGCTGTTCGATGATCGGACGCTCAAGCGGCGCTTCAGCCTCGAATCCCGGACACATCTCTTCTGTCGGATGCCGGTACAGGATGCCGCCCGAAACGTTTTTTGCACCAGGATATTGACCACGTTCGAGAACGACGACAGAAAGACCGGCCGCCGCGAGATACTTGGCCGCGGTGATGCCCGCAGGCCCCGCGCCGACGACAATCGCGTCAAACCGTTCGTCTTCCACCAGTCTCCCCTTCTTCTGTCAGCCGCATTATGCGGATTTGAGTTCAGCTATCAGTGCCGGGACGACTTCAAATAAGTCGCCGACAATCCCGAACGAAGCAATCTTGAAAATTGGCGCATCGGGGTCGCGATTGATCGCGACAATGAAGTCAGAACCTTGCATGCCAACGTTGTGCTGAACCGCGCCGCTCACGCCGACCGCGATATAGAGGCGAGGTGAGACGGTCCGGCCTGTCTGTCCAATCTGTTCGTTATGTGGTCTCCATCCGGCATCAACGACGGCGCGAGTAGCGCCGACGGCTGCATCTAGCGCCGCCGCCAATTCTTCGACGAGCTTGAAGTTGTCGGGCTCCTTCAGCCCTCGCCCACCGGCCACGACCGTCTTAGCCGAATCGAGCTTGTTTGCACCGGTTACAAATTCGTGAGTCGTTTCCTTGACGGTGACCCGTCGATCGCTTTCCGAGAGCTCGAGTGACAACATCTCGGGCGCCAAATCAGCTCCATTCGGTGTAGCTTTTTCAAAGCTGCCCGGGCGCACAGTGGCCATTTGAATCGGACTTCCACCGAGATTGACAGCGGTCTGAACTCGCCCGCCTAAAACTGGGCGAATTGCAAGAAGCGATTGATCGTTTACTGAAAGATCAACGCAATCCGCGGCCAATCCTGTCTGGAGCCTCGCCGCCAATCGCGGCGCATAGTCTCTCCCCGCAGTTGTGCCAGGGATCAGGACCACGGAAGGACCAACTTGATTAACTGCACTTGCGAGCACAGAAGTGGCACGCTCAGCGGTGTAGTCACCAAGTGCAGGATCGTCGGCGACGAGCAATCGATTCAAACCACTTTGGCCGAATTCGGATGCGGCCTCTGAAATGTCTGCGCCAAAGAGCAACCCTACGAGCTGCGTGCCTAAAGCGTCGGCGACCCGCCGTCCCGCGGTCACAAGTTCGAGCGAGACGGGTCGTAGCGTTGATCCGCCTACTTCGCCAACAACAAGAACTGGTCCGCGTTCGGTCACTGCAATCTCATTTCTTCAGTGTCAGCACTCGTCTCCAGAACACCACTTTGCGGTTCGCTCTGATGTATCAAACGAGTTTCTGTTCCCTTAACCAACCAACCAATTGCTTTGCCGCGTCTGCCGCCGGGATGTCTCGTAGAATCATTCCGCCTGACGTCTTCTCCGGTGCGACCGGGTCGCTCCAGTCAACGTGATCCATTGCTGCTCCGTTGGTGGCATCGGCAATATCAAGCGGTTTCTTTTTTGCCGCCATGATCCCCTTCAGTGAGGGATAGCGCGGTTCGTTGAGTCCTGTCATTGCCATCAGCAGGACAGGTGTTTCGACCTCGACTATCTGCCTGCCATCTTCGGTATCGCGCCCAAGTGTCAGGTGGCTGTCGTTGGCCTCAAGCGTGACGACGGAGGAAACCTGCGGAAGCCCGAGCAACTCCGCGATTTGGGGCGGAACGTGCCCAGTTTCATAGTCATCCGAGTTCTGGCCGGCGAAAATGATGTCGAAGTTCAACTGCTTGAGTTGATCGGCAAGTAAGTTCGCAACCGCCAGCGTATCGAGTTCATTGATGTCTTCTACAGGGATCAAGACCGCACGATCCGCGCCCATCGCAAGCGCGCGATTGAGCGCGTCTTTGATACTCGGGGGGCCGGCCGAAACCACGATGACCTCGCCGCCGAACTGCTCCTTTATCTTCAATGCTTCTTCTATCGCGTATTCGTCATAGGAGCTAATCATTTGTTGACCACTAAACACCGGCCTCCCGCTCGAGTGGTCAACCCGGACGGCGTTCATATCAGCAACTTGCTTGATGAGGACGACTATCGCGTATGGCATGTACCAGATTCCTCATTTCGTTCAAAGGAATGCATTGTTGACTTACTGAATCTTGTAGTCGGCCGATCGTTTCTCCACGAATGCTTGCATTCCCTCGCGTTGATCGACTCCTCCGAATGATTGCGCAAACGAATGCAACTCGGTTTCGAGCCCGGATGCCTGCGCCGAATTGAACGCAAGTTGCATCAGCTGCTTCGACGCGGCGATTGCGCGCGGACTGTTTTTTGTGATTGTCGTCGCGAGTTCCGTTGCATTCTTCAGAAGCTCGTCAACAGGGCAGACAGCGTTCACCAGTCCAATCCGCAGAGCTTCAGGCGCGTCAACTCGCCGTCCGGTGAAGATCATTTCGGCGGCAAGTCCAGGCCCGATTAACCTAGGTAGGCGCTGCGTCCCACCCCAACCGGGCGGAATCCCCAACGTGACTTCAGGTTGACTAAAGATCGCATTCTCTGACGCGAGCCGAATGTCGCATGCTACGGCGAGTTCACATCCGCCGCCGAGCGCAAATCCGTTGACAGCCGCGATCACGGGAACTGGCAGCGATTCGACCGTGCGCGTAACCGCATGCCCCAACCGCCCGAACGCCAGAGCCTCAGCTTCTGAGAGAGTCGCCATCAATTTGATATCGGCGCCGGCGGCAAACGCGCGGTCTCCCGCACCGGTGATGATGACGCAGCGCACAGACCGGTCGTCACGAATCGCGCGCAACGCTTCCAAGAGCAAATTCAGTTGGTCGGTATTGAAAGCGTTGAGCGCTTCTGGACGATTGAGGAGAATGGTGGCGATGCCATTTTCGGAAGTGACGTCAACCGTCATGCGCCCCTCCGTCGATTGGTTCTTTGGCGCCGGCTAGGGTCTCGCGAAACAACCGTGCGTTTTTCACATAATGGTCGGCGTTACGCGCCATTTGCTCCTGCCGTTCGGGTTCGAGAATTCTCTTCTCTTTGGCAGGGATGCCCATCATGATCGCGCCTGGCTGAACGACGGAGTCCTCAGCGACCACTGCTCCGGCGGCTATCACCGCGGCTTCGCCAATGGTTGAGCGCGAGAGCACGATCGAGCCCATCCCTATCGTCACGCGGTTGCCGACGTTCGAAGCATGCACGATCGCGCGGTGACCGACCGTGATGTCGTCGCCAAGGACACAAGGTGTTCCCGTATCAACATGTATGACTGAACCGTCTTGGATGTTTGTTCGGGCACCGATTTTGATCGGCGCGACATCCCCACGAATCACGGCGCCAAACCAAACGCTCGAGTCTTCGCCGATTTCGACATCGCCAACCACCACACAACCTGGAGCGAGAAAAACTCTCTCGTGAATCCGAGGTGACATTCCGTTGACGCTCAACACCAGCGGCGGCGACTCGGTTTGAGGTTCAGTTCGAGTCGTCAAGTTACACATCCTTGTCGGAGTTGACCGACGGTACTTCGATCACAATTGCGTCGCCTTGCCCGCCGCCAGAACAGATCGCAGCCACGCCAATTCCGCCGCCTCGTCGGGAAAGCTCGTTCATTAGGGCGATGACAATCCGTGCACCGCTTGCCCCAATCGGATGCCCGATTGCGACAGCGCCGCCGTTGACGTTGACGATTTCCGAATCGACGCCGAGTTTTCGAGCGGAAATGATTGAAACGCTTGCAAATGCTTCGTTTATCTCGAAAAGATTCACGTCACTGATACTGAGCCCTGCGCGCTTCAGTGCGATTTCAGTCGCCATCGCCGGAGTGTAGGCGAGATAGGCAGGTCCCCACGCGGCAGCAGCGTGAGCAAGGATCTTGGCCCGCGGATTGAGCCCTCGCTCTTGTGCCCAGGTCTCAGAGGTAACAACTAGGGCCGCCGCGCCATCATTCACGCCTGGGGCATTCCCGGCCGTCACGGTCCCGTTTGGATCAAATGCGGGTTTGAGACCCGCAAGCGCTGCGGCGCTTGTGTCACGGCGCGGTGACTCGTCGTCGGTTATGAGCTTGGAGCCTTTACGGTCGGCAATTTCGACTGGCACGATCTCTTCGCGGTAGTTGCCACGGTCGAACGCCTCAAAGTAGCGCCGATGCGAGCGCAGTGCCCAGGCATCTTGCTCATCGCGCCCAACGTTTTCCTCGGCAGCAACGGTGCTCCCGTGTATACCCATGTGACAGCCCTCAAGAGCGCACATGAGTCCGTCGCCGATCATCATGTCTTCGAGTACGCCGTCGCCCATCCGGTAACCGCCACGTGCCTTTCGCAGAATATAAGGAGCGTTGGTCATGCTCTCCATTCCGCCAGCGACGACCACCTGTTGCTCGTCAACGCGGATGAGCGTTTCCGCGAGCGTTACCGCACGCATGCCGGACCCACAAACGCGATTAATAGTCTCGGAGGTGACCGTTTTATCGAGACCGGCCTTAAACGCAGCTTGGCGGGATGGGATTTGACCAGCCCCTCCCTGCAGAACTTGGCCCATGATGACGTGTTGAATGTCACTCGGCTGGAGGCCAGAACGACAAATCGCTTCCTTGATGACGATCCCGCCAAGATCGACAGCGGTCAATGGCGAGAGTGCACCGTTAAGTTTTCCGATTGGCGTGCGAACGCCGGATAGTATGACTCCAGTCTGCAATGTGATCTCTCCCTCGTTCAGCCCGGCTGATCATTCTGTCCGGCGAACGAGCGGCCAGGGCAGCTTCGCACCCTGGCCGTCTCAACTCCCTTCCGATGCGCTTATTGCTGTTATCGAACAGCGAGCGCTTCGGCGATTTCAAATCCCGCGGCCGGTGGCTGTGGCCGGCTCAATGGCTTGTCTTGCCGGTAACCAAGCGCATATTCAGCTTGAAGGATAGTGTGAATCTCACGGGTACCCTCATAGATGACCGCGCCACGCGCGTTCCGCCAGAAGCGCTCGACCGGGTACTCATTCGAATAACCGTAAGAACCATGGATTTGGATTGCGTCGTCGGCCGATTTGAGCGCGACGTCACATCCATACCACTTCATTAATGACGTTTCTTTCGTGTTGCGGATACCGCGATTCTTTAGCTCCGCGGCTTTCATTGTTAGCAGCCAGGATGCTTCATATCCCGCAACCATTTTCGCGATCATCTGTTGGACGAGTTCGAAGCGTCCAATTTCCTGCCCGAATGCGCGTCGCTCGTTCGCATACTTAACGCTGGCGTCGAGACACGCCCGAGTCAATCCACAGGCGCCGGCGCCGACCGTGAATCGACCCTGATCGATGCAGCTCATCGCGATCTTGAAGCCTTCGCCCTCTTCGCCGATTCGATTTTCGACCGGCACACGTACATTGTTGAACGCAAGTTCGCCAGTGTTGCCGGCGCGCACACCGAGCTTGCCTTTAATTGTGCCGGTGGTGAGGCCTTCCATCCCGCGCTCGACTATGAACGCGGTCAGTCCGCCGTGCTTCCTCGTGCGGTCGACGCTGGCGAAAACGAGAAAGTAATCAGCGACAGCGGCCAGCGAGATCCACATTTTTGAGCCGTTGAGGATGTACGAATCACCATCGCGGACGGCCGTTGACTCAATTGACCCTGCGTCTGAGCCTGCATTGGGTTCAGTCAAGCCGAACGTGCCGAGCTTCTCGCCCTGTGCTTGCGGCACGAGCCAGCGCTGCTTTTGCTCTTCAGTTGCCCACTGGTGAAGTGCAAGACTGTTCAGGCCAACATGAACGCTCATGACAACGCGCAGAAACGTATCGACATATTCGAGCTCTTCGCAGGCAATCGCCAGGTTGACATAGTCAAGACCGAGACCGCCGTATTGCTCAGGAATTGGGAGACCGAGGATACCGAGCTCTCCCATCTTCGTCAGAACTTCGCGATGAAATTCGCCTTTGGCGTCCCACTCTTGGATATAGGGGGCTACTTCGCGCTGAGCGAACTCGCGGACCATGTCGCGGACTTGCATTTGCTCATCTGTCAGCTCGAAGTTCATAGCGGTGTGTGCTTTCTCCAGTCGTCTGAGCGGGATGAAAAGCCCGGTCGTATTGCGCCTTGTGCGGGCGGCAGTATAGGGGAGCCAAGAACTGCTCCGCAACCGCTTGGCTGCTAAAAATAGGTGGCTGCTCCAGCCAAATTCTAGGTCCGTGAGACGTGGAATTGGCGTATTGGGCCAATTTTACGGTTTATCGTCAGTTCGCCTTGGCCCGCGGGTGAACTCGCCGGAGACGACTTTTCGGATCGTCCCGTCGCCGAGCTCCAGAATAAGTGCGCCCGAAATGTCGATTCCGCTGACCGTCCCTTCGAGCTGTTCACCGGAGTCAATGATGAGTACCCGCTCATTGAGATACGCGGCTCGACTCGTCCATCTCTCGAGGTCGAGTTCTCCATGCGCTTCGACATATGATTCATAGGTACCGTCAAGCCTTGACAGCAGAACGTCTAAAAGCTGTTGACGATCGATTGGTTTGCCAGATTCACGCGATAGCGTCGTAGCCGTCGCAGGCAAACCACGAGCGTTACTAGCTATGTTGATTCCGATGCCAACAGTGACATGATCGATTCGCTGACCGTTGAGCCGGCTGGTCACTAGAACGCCGGCAACTTTCTTGTCATTCATCAAAACGTCGTTTGGCCATTTGAGTTCGGCGGCCTTGCCGGTGACTTCCTCGATCGCCTCGGCGACACTGACGCCAAGGTGAAGTGGGAGCGCCGAAATGAGGCTCGCGGAAATCTTTGGTCGAAGCAAAATCGAGACGAGAAGCGCTGAACCTGGCGGCGCGACCCATTCGCGCCCCGCTCGTCCTTTGCCGCGTGACTGAAAGTCCGCCACAATCGTGACGCCTTCCGCTTCGCCTCGATCGGCAAGGCGATCAATTTCTTCCATGGTGCTCGTTGTTTCAGCAAGCCAGATGACTTTTCGGCCGACAATCACGAGCGGGAAGTCTCCACGCGCTAGGTGAAGAGCGCGCTGATGCTCATGTCTTTGTGGATGCGCAAGATGGCTTCAGCCAATAGCGGCGCCACCGTAATGATTTCAATGGCTTCCTTCGGACCCAGTTCTGGCAGCGGGATGGTGTCGGTCACATAGAGTTTTGAGACAGGAGAATTAGAAATGCGTTCCAGGGCGTTTTCGGCGAAAATACCGTGCGTCGCGGCAGCGTGTATCTCGCTTGCACCGCGCTCCTTCAACAACTCCGCAGCTTCAACGAGCGTGCCTCCGGTCGAGACCATGTCGTCGATGATGATCGCGCGTTTCCCTTCGACATCGCCCACCATTTCCAGTGCCTCGGTGGCATCGGGACCTGGATGTCGTTTGGAAATGATTGCGAGCGACGCCCCAACTCGGGCTCGAAAATCATCAGCGCGGGCCACGCCACCGGAATCGGGGCTGACCGCTACTACTCCGTTTTGCCACTCTCGGCGGTAGCGCGCGGCAAGGAGCGGGGTCGCGCGTAAATGGTCAACTGGAATGTCGAAGAAGCCCTCGATCGCCGGCGCATGGAGATCAAGCGTCAACACCCGGTCCGCGCCCGCAGTAACAATCAGATTCGCGACCAGTTTTGCTGTGATCGGCTCTCTGCCCGCAGTCTTCTTTTCTTGCTTGGCATAGGCATAATAGGGAATCACGGCGGTGATGCGGGAGGCCGACGACCGCTTCACCGCATCGATCATGATTAGCAATTCCATGAGGTGATGATCGACTGGATTGCAGATCGATTGGATGATGAAGCAATCGGATCCGCGCACGTTTTCATCGAGCTTGACGCGGGTCTCACCGTTTTTCCAGTTACCGACGATGGCTCGTCCCAACGGCGCTTCCAGTTCCCGAGTGATATCAGCGGCCAGACGAGGATGGGAATTGCCGGCGAAAATCTGCATCCGGCCGTCCATTATTCCCCCTTGACCTTAGGAAGCGCATCGTTTCGAGTCGCAGATCTTTTAATTTGCCGGGCCGGGACCCCGACAACCGTCGCGCCAGCGGCAACGTCTCGCGTTACGACCGAGCCCGCACCAATCGTCGCTCCCTCGCCGATCGAGACAGGCGCGATAAGCATCGAATCACTCCCGACAAAGACATTCGCGCCGATTTCTGTGTGATGCTTCTCAACCCCGTCGAAGTTGCACGTGACCGTGCCCGCGCCGATGTTTGTGCCTGCGCCAACGTGCGCGTCTCCAATGTAGCTAAAGTGCCCAATTCTTCGCCGACTCGTCGATCACCGAGTTTTTGATCTCGCCAAAGTTCCCAATATAGACTCGCGGTCCGATCTCCGCCCCACGTCGCAAACGTGAATAGGGACCGACATCACTGTCCTCCGCAATCGCCGAATCGGAGACTGTCGATGAATGGACCTTGACACGGTTGCCAAGTCGCGAATTGCTGATCACCGTACTTGGGCCAATTGTGCAGTCATCTCCGATAACTGTCCGGCCCAGAATCATCGAAAATGGCAAGATCGTCGTGTCCTGACCAATCTCAATATCCTCATCAATGACGACAGTGTGAGGCTCCTGAATAGTGACACCCGAAAGCATGTGTCGCCTTCGGATCCGGTCTCGTAGCACAGCCTCGGCGTCGGCGAGTTGGACTCGATCGTTAATGCCGAGTGCAACTTCAGCGGGAGCCTGAACGGTTGCCACCGGCCATGGTGCGTTGTTGTCGTCTAAATTCGCGACGGCGGCGGCGACAAGCTCAGTCAAGTAATACTCGCCGGTTGTTTTGCTCGGCTCAATGTTCGGTAGCGTTTGCCTGGCCCACGCCGCGTTAACAACCATCATCCCGCTGTTGATCTCAGTTTCGCCGGCTCGATGCTCGGCCGAATCGTCTTTCTGTTCCACGATCCGAACCGCCCGTCCTTCCGCGTCGCGTTCAATCCGACCGTATCCTTTTGCTTCGGGAAGAACGCAAGTGAGGACGGTGACAAGCGCGCCGTTGCGCCGCGCGCCGTCAACCAAGTCAGCTACTGTTTCTCCGGTGAGCAGAGGGTGATCGGCGAATAGAACCAAAAGGTGACTGCATCCATCGATCGATTCCAACGCCGTTCGCACGGCGTCACCTGTTCCTCTCGGCGAATTCTGCACAACGACCTTCACTGTTTCGCCGCCCGGAATTTGTCGAGCGAGGTCAGCAGCTTGAGGGCTGGTGACGATCGTGGTAGAGATCGGTGAAGCGCCGGCGCCCACGCGCAAAACATGCGAAACCATGGGCAGGCCCGCGAGCGGATGCAACGGCTTAGGCAGTTTCGATCGCATTCGCGTGCCGGCTCCAGCGGCCAGCACAACCAACGCCACTGACCAATCGTCGGTGGTCAATCGCGCATCCTGCGTTGTGTCGGTCATTGTCAATTTGGGCAACTTGTCATGAAACGCTGACAGGTCGTCGTTTTCAACGGGGATTTTCGCGGAGAGCGCAGAGGCTGGCGGGCCAGGATTCGAACCTGGAACAAGGGTGCCAAAAACCCTTGTGATACCCTTTCACCACCCGCCAACAAGCCTATCTGAACGCACAAAAAACGCGGCGTTCTGCTCGCGCCGCGCGTAATGATAGCACGGACAACTGGCTCTCAGCCTCCCTCACGGGACATTGGGACGAATGTCACGTTGTTCCTGTGACGCGCCGAAACTACCCTGCGTTGAGACATTTCACACGCCGACTTCGGCCGGCGTATTGCCTCGATGCCAAAATGCGCAGACCGCGCACCTCGCCCTTGAGGGGGTCTTCCGAATGGTGCTTCCGCCGCCGCAAACTAGGGAATTCCATGAGCGAATTCTCGAGCTCGAAGATGAGTGCCGTGAAGAGCTCGATCTCTCGATGCAATCGCTCAATGAGATTGCATTGCTACTCAACAAGACAAACAGCGAAGTGGAAAAACTGGCGCAACGCGAGTTGCAGATGTCGAATCGCGTGCGCGAGATGGAACTCCATCTGGATAACTATGGCCGCGAAGACATTCGCGACCTTTACAACACGTCGCATGAAATTCAGCTGCGCTTGTTCATGATGCGATCTCAGGCGGAACAGCTTCAAAATCGGCAATCGCACATTAAGGAATACCAGGTCAAACTTCGTCTGCTCATCGATCTCATAAGCATTCATGCGGTGTCATTTACCGAAGCCGGAGATGAGTCATCGTCGGTTACGCCTCGTGGCGGCACAGGAGTACTAATTCCCGCTCAGTCAATCAACCAACCGAGTTTGCTGAACATTATCGAAGCGCAGGAAGATGAGCGCCTTCGTATCTCGCGGCAGATTCACGATGGTCCTACCCAAGCACTGACCAACCTGATTCTTCGCGCCGAAATTTGTGAACGCCTCATCGACCGCGATGTCGACGAAGCACGATCGGAATTGAGCAGCCTCAAAGCCATGATCGGCGCTTCTCTTCAAGATACAAGGCGCATGATTTTCGATTTGCGTCCGATGATTCTTGATGATCTTGGGCTTGTTCCAACCCTTCGCCGCTATATGACCGAAATTGGCCGGCTGAAGGAAATGCAAAGCGTCGTGAGTGGTCCGGAGCATGAAATTCGGATGAACACGACAATGCAGGTTGCGGTCTTCCGAATGGTACAAACCATCATTTCAGCAATTCTTGCCGAAGGAGCTGCCGAACATCTCGACGTTCATATCGAACGAGAAACCACTGTCGCACGCGTCCGGGTTGAAGCGACGTCGCTGCAAACTGATCGCGAGATCATTGAGCAACGACTCGAGGAGCAAGGCTTTCAAGACCGGTTGGTACTTCTCAATGCAGCCTTGAAGACCGAGCCGAGATCCAATCGAGGCATCACGGTCGAGATTCTCTTGCCGATCCCAGAGGAAGCCGCAGCATAGCTCGCAGGCGGCGAAGGAATCTTGTCTCACCCAGTTGAGGCAGCTTCGAGTCAGATAAGAAGTCGCGATTACCAAGAAGTAGGTCATTCGGGTCAGGAGGATCGGTCACCCGATCAGACGCGGGTACCTGTGGAATCGCGACAGAGGGGTGATTCACGACGATGTGAGCGCCCCATAAGCTAGTCACAAGTTGAGGTGGATGGTCCCGGACGCCCTAACGAGACTGCTACCAAACTTCGAATCGGTAACAATTTCAGGCGCCTTCCTACAAGACAAGTTGAACGTCGCCTGACTTTTTCAACCGCAACGATGGGGAAGGGAACGACCCCTAATGTTTTGAAAGGAGAATGCTGGAGATTGAATCAGACTCAAGCCGACATTGGTTAAAGTTGTATCGTCAGGAACCAGTTCTCACGAAAACGTGAATCATGCACTTTTAATTCCAGGCTTCATTTTTTCTCTGAACTGACGATCATCTCAAGTCAAGTCGACCTGGAGAAATCAATCTGCCGGCGACTGAGTCATGACATTCACCACTCTACAAGTACTTTTCTCGCTGTTGCGTCACGGAACTGACGATGAATCTGAGGGCCAAGGACTGGTCGAGTATGCGCTGCTTCTTTTTCTCGTCTCGTTGGCGGCAGTTAGCGCCCTCACTGCGCTCGGCATCGGGGTAAAGGAAAAACTCTACGACGTCATCGTTGCGTCCTGGCCCGGTTAGTTGTCGTCTGCTCTCCAACAGTGAATCAATTTCGAAACGGAGCCTCTTGGGCTCCGTTTCGGTGTGCGTACGTTGTCTCCACTGACTTTCGGGGGATGCCATGAGTTGGACTCCTCAGATACGCTAAATGAGTGATGCGACGCGAGCGCGCGCTGCTTGATTCCAAAATGTCAGAAAGGATCGTTGGACCGTGATCGAGGTTAGTGGCCTAACAAAGCACTACCCCGGAGGTGACGGTGTCCGCGGTCTGACGTTCTCCATTCGAGCTGGCGAGTTATTCGTGTTCCTTGGACCGAATGGGGCGGGCAAAAGCAGCACGATCAAGATGCTGACCGGTCTTATGCCTCCCACGTCTGGCGTGGCAATTGTCGCGAACCACAACGTTTCGAAAGATCCGATATCGCTCAAGCGGGAAATCGGATATATGGCCGAACGGCCATTTCTCTACGAGAAATTGACCGGCTTGGAATTTCTCCGCTTCATGGCGGATATCTATGGTGTTCCAAGAAAAACCCGCGATGAGCGCGCAGACTCGCTTATGGCAATATTCGAGCTCGCGGACGCGGCGAATCTCTTGATTGAGGCGTATTCGCAGGGAATGCGGCAAAAGATTGCACTTTCAGGCGTGTTGATTCACGAACCCAAAGTGCTGTTTCTCGACGAGCCTACCAACGGTCTTGATCCCCGCAGTGCACGAACAGTCAAGGATGTTCTCCGCGAGATTTGCGATCGCGGGGCGACCGTCTTCATGACTACTCACGTTTTAGAGATAGCACAGGAAATGTGTGATCGGGTTGGCATCCTCAACGAGGGGCGGTTAATTGCTGTCGGCACAGTCGACGAACTTAGGCGCACTCTGAACATGCCGGACGCGTCGCTCGAAGACTTGTTCCTCAAGCTCACCGGAAATGCGGAGAGGCCGGACCTCCAACTCTATGCCGGCGCGAGCATTCATTGAGTCTTTCAGTTCCCACGCGTGATTTTTTAGGTACCCTTCGCAGTTATCGCGCGTTAATGGGTGTCCGCTCTCGCACGGGCCGTCGGCGATTGTCGTCCGGCAAGAGACAAAGCCGAACGTTGAACGCACTGAAGTGGGGAATAGTCCTCCTACCGGTCGCGTTCATCAGTCTCATCCTCTTCAGCGCGTTCTATGGGGCGTTTACATCAGTCGGTTCAAGTCACGACGCTGAAGCAATCCTAGGAAGTCTTGTAGCGCTTCTCGCCGTCGCCGGATTCGTCACTTGCTCGACGACGGCACTCCAATCGCTGTATTTGTCACAAGACCTCCCCTTCCTCTTGACACTGCCGCTTCCGTTGGGAGCCATCTATGGCGGTAAAATGTTCGACGCGATGGCGGGAGCACTTCCTACTGGTTACGTCATGGTTTTGCTGCTTACTGCCTTTGGGGTGACGCAAAGTGGCGGCTTGCTTTACTACGGAGTAGCGCTCGTCTGCTTTGTGCTGACCACTTTCGCCTCTACGTCCACTTCCGTCTTATTCGTTGCGGCAGTCACAAGATACGTCCCGCCAAAACGAGCACGGTTTGTCGTCGTAGTCGGTTCGTTGATTATATTGCTTGGGATATTTTCCCTGTGGGGCGTGCTGCTGCCCAAAGCAACATTTGACAGTAACGGAAGCCCAAGATTCGAAGCTGGATCCGCTGGTGAATTGGTCGCCGCAACGCCAGCCGGGTGGGCCGCGCACGCCCTTATGGCCGCGGCGGCGTTTGAATTGAGTGCTGTCGCAATTGCCGGTTCGGCATTCACTGGAGCGGTTGCTCTTTGTTCGTTTCTCGCCTATCGCACCTTCGCGGGAAGCTTCACGATCGGATATGGACGGGTCCGGGGAATGCCTGCCGCGCGACCTCGGCGGCCGTTTGCATCGTTGTCAGCCCGCTTGATTTTTTGGCTGCCGCAGAATCTTGGCGGCATTGTTCTCAAAGAGTGGCTCGTCATTTTCCGTGACCTTCGACGTCTGAGTGGGGCAATCTGGCCACTCGGGATGGTCGCGGTATACACGATTGCGATTAGTCGTCAAAACAGTGGCGGATCGTCTGGAGATCTTCGATTCTGGATGACAAACGCGCCGCTCGTCCTTCTCCCGTGGGGCGCTTCGTTAGGAATTTCGATTTACTCGTTCGGAACTGAAGGACGAAACCTCGAGCTCCTCCGTGTTGCGCCGATCCGTCCTCGAGGAATCTTGTTCGCGAAAATACTTGCAGCCTTTGTTCCTGTCTTCGCAGTATCTGAAACCGCGACGCTGATCGTGAGCGTTTTTCGCGGAGCGCCGCTCGAGCTGTATTTAGGACTCGCGGCAATTGTTGCCTGGGCGTCTGCCGGCTACGTTCTGATTGACTGCTCTGCTTCGGCACTAGCGCCGGTATTCGACGCCGATCACGTACAGCGTTCAACCTCATTACCTGGTCGAGTCGTTGATATTTTTGCCGGAGCAGCATTCGGAGTGTTTTCGGCAGTCGCGATCGGTCGAATCATTCTCTTTACGACGGAGCCGCCTTCCACGCTTCACGATGTGCTGGCGTGGCAAGTCTCGGGCGTGGCGCCATTAGGGTGGCCCCTCGTCGCGACTTGCTTCCTGATCTCTGTCTGCGTGGTCGCGATATTGGTTTTGTGGACGTCGCGTTCAGTCGCCACCCTCGTGCGGGAAGGGGCTTAGACGCCGAGCGCGTCTTTGATCTTATCGAAGAATCCACGCTGAGCTGGCTGCTGAGTTATCGCGTTTCCGAGTGTTTCTCCGAGTTGCTCAAAAAGCGCCCTTTGCTCCGCATTGAGTTGCTTCGGAGTCATGACGTGCACGGTAACTATCTGGTCTCCGCGATCGCCGCCGCGCACGTCGGGCACACCTTTGTTCCTCAATCGGAACTGTTGTCCAGATTGAGTTCCCGATGGCAGCTTGAAGGCGACGGGACCCTCAAGCGTGTCAATTTCAATCTCGTCGCCAAGCGCGGCCTGGGCTACGTTCACGCCAATCTGCATGAGAATCTGTTTGCCTTGGCGCGTGTAGAGCTTGTGCGGCGCGACTCTTATCATGACGTATAGGTCGCCCTGCGGACCGCCTTGAACGCTTGCTTCACCTTGACCTGTCAGGCGCAATTTCACACCGTCATCGATCCCAGCTGGAATCGTGACACTTATTGTTCGCGGCCAGGTGACGCGCCCACGGCCGCGACAGGTCGGGCACGGGTCGGTGATCGTTACCCCTTCACCACGACAGGCAGAGCAAGGCGCGGAAGTCATGAATTGCCCGAGAATCGTCTGTTGGACTCGTCGGACCTCGCCTGAACCACCGCACGTTGTGCAGCGGGGTGCTTCCTTGCCATCGCGCATCTTTGTGCCATGGCAGCTTTCGCAAGTTTCCTGGCGTGTTATTTCAACCTGCTTGTCAGCGCCGAATACAGCTTCCTCAAAGGTGAGATCGACGGTGACTTGAAGATCAGCTCCGCGAGCAGGCGCCGTGCGGCGGCGAGATGTTGACCCGCCAAAGAAACTCTCAAAGAGATCGCCAAACGGCGAGTTTCCGAACCCGAACGGATCGCCGTACCCGCCGCCATTGGCGGCATGCCCAAATCGATCGTAGGCCGCGCGGCGGTCGGTATCGGAAAGGACTTCGTACGCTTCGTTGACTTCTTTGAAGCGCTCTTCGGCGCCGTCATTACGATTGACGTCTGGGTGGTACTCTCGGGCCAGCCGGCGATAGGCGCGTTTTAGGTCCTCAGCGGTCGCCGTTTGGCTTACGCCGAGCACCTCATAATAGTCTCGTTTTTCGGCCATATTCTCTCGGGCCACCGTTTAAAATCGGAAATCTAGGACGGTCGCAATCGGTAATCGAAACCGTCATTTTCGGGGCGAAAGAGAAATCGCACAAACGAAAGACGCCCGCCTCGGAAGTATAGCGAAGGTAAGCACGGAGTCAAGCGGATTTAGCACTCTCAGTACTTGAGTGCTAAGTGCTCGGCACTGGTCACGTCAGGGTGCTGAAATGATTCGCGGAACGAACGTTCGTCTTCGGCCGATTGCTCAAGATGATCTCGACTCGCTCCGCCGATGGATGGACGATTCCGAGGTTATGCGCTACTGGGCGATTCCAGAGCCGCTCGTCACGGAACAGAGTTTTGAGGCGGACCTCAATGGTCGATTTGCTCGATTCGATTCGGCGGGCTACTTCATCATAGAGGACCCGACGGGATCGGCAATTGGCCGGATCGAGTTTGAGCGACTGTCGGTGCTCGAACGTTCTGCCGAAGTGATGATACTGATTGGCGAGAGAGAGGCTCAGGGCAAAGGTTACGGCACAGATGCGATGACCGCGCTGCTAGGCTATCTCTTCCACCAGCGCGATCTGCATCGAGTTTGGTTGACCGTACTTTCCGACAACGCCGTCGCAATTAAGAGCTATGAACGTGCCGGTTTCGTCAATGAGGGCACTCTTCGCGAAGACATTTTCTTCAACGGTAAGACTCACGACCAGTTCATCATGTCAATACTTCGAGACGAATACGACCAAAAATGGTTGAACCCTGAAGCAACCGAGAAATAGATTGATAGCGGTCACAAATACGCCAAGAATCGTATACTCCGCACCGGCCGCGGCTTTTCGTACCCTCACGCTCGCCGCGCTCCGGAGGAGAAGATGGCGATTCAAACCTCAGGGCTCAGGCGTCCGAAACTGCTACCAGAGATCGCAGACCGCCTACCGCCGGGGCAGTTCTTAGCCCAGCGTTGGCCGGTCCTCCATTACGGAGACGTTCCTAGTTTCGACCCAGAAACTTGGGATTTACGCGTTGTCGGCCATGTCGAACATGAGCTTCATTTCACGTGGCAGACGTTTCTTGAACTTCCCCGAACGACCGTAAACTCCGATATGCACTGCGTCACCCGCTGGAGCAGGCTGGACCACGCTTGGGAAGGCGTTCCGGCGAACTACCTCATTGAACTCGCTGGCGTGAAACCCGAAACGCGCCATGTCCTTTTTCATTCCGATGGCGGGTACTCGGCTAATGTTCCCCTCGACGTCTTCGCAGCGGGCGACGTAATGCTCGCCTTGAAACACGATGGTGAGAACTTGACTCCCGAACACGGTTTTCCGCTGCGAGTGGTCGTACCGAGCCGCTACGCCTGGAAAAGCGCCAAATGGCTACGAAGGATCGAGTTTCTTGATGAGGATCAACTAGGGTTTTGGGAACAGTATGGATACAACAACAACGCTGACTTTCTTAGGGAAGAGCGATTCGCAGAGTAGATCCGCCCTTCACTCTCCATCTAACGACGGACGAAGATCAATGATTTCTCCCATGCGCCTGAGTGCAATTCTGTGGAACCACGGAGCGGCGAGCGACACATAGATCCGGCTTTCAAGTCCGTCAATGAGCGTCTGTGCAATACCATTCGCTCCGACCCTTGCGCCTTTGAGCGCTCCAACTATTGCGCCCCGGCTGTCTGTCGCCCCACCCGCATTTACAGCCGCAAAAACTGCATCTCCAAACAATTCGGATGCGCATGCAACGAGCAACGCCGAAGCAACGACTTCCGGTGTGGTATCGCCATCGCCGACGCGGTCAATTGCAACGTTAATGTCTTCATCGCGCTGAAGCGACTCATCGATCAGATCGAGTCGTTCTGCCAATTCCCCAGCGACCAAGAACGTTGCGGTTGCACGCGCCCAATCTCGTGACTCCACGTCGCCTCGAGCAGCCATTTGTACGCCAAACGCGACCGCGGTTGTTCCGGCGATTGCCGCGGGACTACCGTGCGTGAGACGTGTGACCAACTCCGAATCAGCGCGAAGCGCATTCGCATCGAAATCACCGACGGAATGCAGCAGTCCAATCGGAACGCCACGTGCGGCGACATCGCCCGTTGCTGGGCCGTCCTCGTCAATTGGGACATGAAAGTCCAGAGTCGATTCAGCGATATTCAGCGCCCGCAATGTATCCTCAGACATCCATCTGCGTGACTCACCACGGGCGAGGAAGAGCATCCGCGCCCCAATGTTGGCAGGATCGAGCGCACCTTGATTCGTTGTCAGCGATTCGACAATGCAGAGCGCGATTTCTGATTCATCGGTAAATTCCCCCGCTTTGACCTCGGCGCCATCAGGAAGCAATCGAGCGTGATAGCCGCTTAGTTCACCAAATCGCCTTCGAATCTCGTCGCTCGATAGTCCCGAAACCGGCATGCCAAGGGCATCGCCAATGGCCAAACCGAGCAATGAGCCCAAGAATCGATTTTGATTGACTGTCGCCGGCATAGAGTATTCCTCAATCAAATACAAGCTCTAGGGTTTGACGCTCGGCGTCTCACCTCATAGACTGCCTGCGCCGAATTACTTTGTGCACAAAGCTTCGGCCAAAACATACCTACCCGTCGAGGAGACATCGAAAATCTATGTTCGAATCTGAAGGAGACGCGGCTCGTGGGTTCACGACGCGTGCGGTCCACGCAGGTGAACGCGCTTCGCGGCCCGATTTCGTACCTACCACAACGCCCATTTACCTTTCGTCCTCGTTTTCATACGAATCAACCGACGATCTCGACGCCATTTTTGGCAACGAGCGCGAAGGCTACGTCTACACACGCTACGGCAATCCAACAACAATGGCGCTTGAGAAAGCGGTCGCCACACTTGAGGGAACTGAGGACGCCGTTGCATTCGCTTCTGGCATGGCAGCTGTCCACGCCGCGATTCTTAACGAAGTACAGGCCGGAAATCGAATCGTTGCCGCGCGCGACGTATACGGCGCAACGTACTCCGTGCTCACCAATCTCTTTGCCACCCTCGGCGTCAAAACGACGTTCGTCGACATTCTCGACTTAGATACGCTTGCCTCATGCGTCGAGGAATTGAAACCGCGAGTAATCCTCTTTGAGACGATTTCAAATCCGTTGATGCGTGTGGCGAATATCGCCGCGATAGTCGAAATTGCCCGCAAGCACAAAGCTCGTGTCGTCTGCGACAACACATTCGCATCGCCACTACTCGTCAATCCGTATCGTCTCGGCGTCGATACTATTGTCCACTCTTCCACAAAATACCTTGGCGGACATGGCGACGTGACGGGCGGGGTCGTCGCAGCCAGTCAGGAACGCAGCTTTGAGCTTCGAGAGCTCAACAAACTCACCGGCGCGATCCTTGGGCCGTTCGAATCGTGGCTGACACTCAGGGGTATCAAGACCCTTTCACTTCGCGTCCCTCGCCAGTCGGAGAACGCGGCCAAGATTGCATCATGGCTCACGTCTCACCCGATGGTTTCGGCCGTAAATTACCCCGGAACGACAGACCTCGGCGCTGCGGCGAGCCAATTCAACTCGCATCATCGCGGCGGGATGATTTCGTTTGACATTGCGGGCGCAGGCAAAGACCAAGTATTCCGGTTTATGGAAGCGCTCAAACTCTGTGTGCCGGCGACAACGCTCGGCGACGTCTACAGTCTCGTTCTTTCTCCGGCGAGTTCGTCCCATCGCGCGCTCACCCCTGAACAGCGCGCGGAAATTGGAATTAGCGATGGGCTCGTCCGATTGTCGGTCGGAATCGAAGATGTTGAGGACATCATCGAAGATCTTGATCAAGCGCTGAAGGCGGTCTGCGCCAGCGCGAAAATCAACTAAGGAGGACAACTACCCGTGTCAATCGCCGGCTCAGTCTCAACCGATCCCAAGGTCGATCAGATTCGGGCGCATCTGCCCGCCGTCCATCGAACGGGCTATTTCAACGCCGGCACGAATGGTCCCTTAGCTGATCTCGGACTTGCTGCCATGATTGAGGCAGCAACGAAGGAACTGAATCACGGGCGGATCGGCCCGGGCCTCTATGAAGGGATCATGGCCGATTGGAAACGCCTCCGCGGCCGGATCGCCTCGTTGCTCGAAGTTGACGATTCCGAGATCGCGCTTACCCGCAGCACGACAGAAGGCGTCAACGTCGCTCTGTATGGGCTCGACTGGCAACGTGGTGACGAAATAATTTCGACCACTCTAGAGCATCCAGGGGTGATCGTCCCCTTGGCAATGATCGCCCACCGGTATGGCGTCAATCTGCGGTACGCCGATATCGGCAATGGAAAATGCAACATCGGCTCGGCGATCGAAGAATTTGTCACATCACGGACCCGAGCAATCGTCCTGTCACATCTGATGTGGTCGACCGGCGCAGTCATTGCCCTTGAAGACGTAACAGCAGTAGCGAGGCGGCACGGCCTGCTCGTGATTGTCGATGCCGCCCAGGCGGCAGGGCAGGTTCGGCCGCGACTTCACGAGTCGGGCGTCGATGCTTATGCAATCTCGGGCCAGAAATGGCTCTGCGGTCCAGGCGGCACTGGCGCCCTCTATGTTCGGAAAGACCGCTTGACCCACATTCGCCCGACCTATTCCCGCATGGCGCAATGCGATCCCAGCGGCTTTGTCATGCCGATGCCGGGCGCAGCTCGGTTCGAGATCGGCGAGTTCTACACTCCGGCCCTACTCGCTCAATTGGCCACCCTGTCCTGGCTGGAAGATGAAGTTGGCTACGACTGGATGTACGACCGGATTGCGGAGCTGGGGCAGCGATGCTGGTCCGGGCTGAACCAAATTGACGGCGTCACGGTGACAACACCACGCGATCAAATGGCTGGCATCGTCTGCTTCAACATCGGCGAGATGCATCCGCGAGATGTAACTGACACCCTTGAATCGAAGGGGTACACGATTCGTTACGTCGAATACGCTCCCGGTCCGACCGTCGCGCGCGTCTCGAACAGCTGGTGGAATACCGAGGAAGAAGTCGACGGTCTGGTCGCCGCTGTTGCCGAGATCGCGGCAAACAACTAATAAAATCAAAGCCTTCAAAGGGAGTCGAGCGCCGATGGCGACAAACAATTATGGTGAATCAGGCCTGGTCCTGGCTGACCTCAGTTGGCCGGAGGTCAGAGACATCAAGGATCAAGTCGATCTGGTTCTGTTGCCCATCGGCTCGATTGAACAGCACGGTCCAAATCTTTCACTAAGGATGGACAGCTCGTCGGCATTTGAATTTTGCCGGCATGCGTCCGCGCGCATGGCCCCTCGACTTCTCGTCGCGCCGGCAATCCCGTGGGGTGTGTCGCTACACCACATGCACTTTCCCGGCACGATGTCGCTGGCGCCCGACACCTTTATCCAGGTCATCGTGGAATTGATTGATTCGCTTTTCCATCACGGATTTGAACGATTCTTGATCGTCAATGGGCACGGCGGAAATGTTGCGGCGATGGACATTGCGGCGATTCGCGCGGAAAACGGAGCTCGAAGTTCCGTTCGTAGGAGCTTGCACATACTTCACGTTTCTCGAGGCCGAGTCACTAACCCAATATGAACAAACATCAATGAATGGCCACGCCTGCGAAGTGGAAACGTCGGTCGCTCTGCACCTCGTCCCCGAGATCGTGAAACATGATGCGCTCGCCAAAGGCGAATTGACGGAGCTTTCGACCCGATATAGTGGCGACATGCGGCGATATCGCACGTCGATTCCTTATTACTTCGAGGAGTACACGACGAACGGCGCACTTGGCGACGCCACGCTTGCTTCACCGGAGTTCGGGCGAGATCTCGTCGAAGGCGGTCTCGATCGGTTCTGCTCGTTCATCGAGTCACTGCTCGCTTCTCCTTACGCCGGGGCCTCTGAGGGCGGGACGTGAGCTCGGGAACAACGAGTCCACCAATCTGGCCAGCCGGCCATCGCGCGGCGCTTTGCTTGACTTTTGATGTCGACGGCATCTACGGTGAGGCAAACTACCGCCGCCCAGACGAGACCTATTGGCTCTCACAAACCGCATATGACAGCACCGGCACGATTCGCCTCCTCAACATCCTCGCCGACACGGACATCGCGGCCACGTTTTGTTGGGTTGGCCGCGCCGCCGAAGACTCTCCCGACCTGGTCAAACGAGCGATTGCCGACGGACACGAAATTGCAATCCACTCGTGGGACCATCGCTATTACAATCAAATGTCGGAAGCCGAACAGCGATTCGACATGGAACGAACGTTGGAGACCCTCGAGCGCATTACCGATGTCCGCCCTGTCGGCCATAAAACAGCAGGCTGGCGATACGATCAGACGACTCACGCGCTCGCACAGGAGCTTGGTTTGTTCTGGGTAATGGACGAACCAGGTGGCGATCTCCCCTATTTCCTTCGTCCTCGTCCTGAGCTGAATCCGCTCGTTCAACTCTCGCCTTCTTGGCTGTGGGACGATTACAACTTCTTTGTCGATCGTAACGTGACTTCTGATCAAGCGTTCACGTCATGGCGCGATGATCTCGATGTTCTTCGCGATGAAAGCGGTCTCATGTCGCTGACCTTTCATCCATTTGTGAGCGGGCGTCCAGGTCCGTCTCGCGCAGTCGCTCGCCTCATCGATTACGCGATCGATCTCGGCGATGTCTGGATTGCGCGCGCGGACCATATCGCTCGTTGGTGGCTCGAACGAGGAGACGAATGAACGGCGATTTACTTCTTTTCAATGGCCGAGTTCTGACAATGGACCCTGCAAATCCCGAAGTATCGGCCGTTGCCATTCGCGGTGGAAAAATCGCGGCCGTCGGAACGGACGCCGAAGCTCGCGAAGCGGCTGGCTCCAAAGCCGAAGCGATCAACCTGAACGGGCGAACCGCTACACCTGGTCTCAACGATGCGCACGCGCATCCAATGTCGACTGGTTTTGCCCTCGCCGACCTCAATTTGGCCTCACCGCCAAATCGGTCAATCAGTGATCTTGCTCAAGCTCGTGGCAGCGGAGGCAAAGAGAAAGGCCCCAGGGACGTGGATTGTCGGGCGTGGCTACGACCAGGCCAGGCTCGAAGAACAACGCCATCCGACCCGCCAGGACATCGACGAGGTATCTCCGGATAACCCGGTGCTCCTCGTCCGAGCCTGCCACCACATTGCCGTCGCGAACTCGCGCGCGCTCGCCCTTGCCGGCATCACCGCAGCCACGCCCGATCCAGACGGTGGCACGATCGATCGTGATGAACATGGCGAACCGACAGGCGTTGTTCGCGAAACGGCGATGGAAGCTGTTCGGGCAATAATCGGGAAACCGACGATCAACGAAATGACCGAGGCCCTGATACTGGGCGGAAATGCATTTCTCGCCAGCGGAGTGACAAGCACCGTCGAAGCCGGCATCTTTCGACCCGAAGAAATGCACGCCTACCAACGGCTCCGCCGTCAGGGCAAGATGCCGGTTCGCACGTATTTGATGATGATCATCGACGACATGCTTGATTCCCTGATCGACTCAGGCGTTCAAACTGGCCTCGGTGATGAGTGGTTGCGAATCGGTCCGGCGAAACTCTTCAGCGACGGTAGCATCGGCGGACGAACCGCTCGCATGCGTCGTCCGTATGAAGGTGAGGCAGAGAATGTCGGTCTTTGGATGCTGCCGCCTGAGGACCTCAAGGCGAAGGTAAAACGCGCGCACAGCGCCGGATTTCAGGTCGGCATTCACGCAATCGGCGATGCGGCAATAGAACTTGTGCTCGACGCCTACGAGGAAGCGATGACGTCCGATCCTCGTCCCGATCCGCGCCACCGAATCGAGCACTGCTCGATCGTGGATGAAGGACTGCTCGAGCGCATCGCCAAACTCGGCGTGATCCCCATTCCGGGCACCTCGTTCCTCCATGCATTTCGCGACGCCTATGTCCAAAATCTCGGAATGGACAGACTTCGCTACACCTATGGCATGGCGAGCTACGCGCGCCACGGGATCATCGCCGCCGCAAGCACTGATTCGCCGGTTGTTCCGACGAGTGCGACGGTCGGACTTCAGACTATGATGACCAGGCTCGATAGCAAGGGGAGTGCAGTCTGGCCGGAAGAAGCAATTTCGCTCGACGACGCTCTTCGTGCTTATACCTTCAACGGCGCGTATGCATCGTTTGAAGAGAACATCAAGGGCTCACTTAAGCCTGAGATGCTTGGTGACGTAACAGTTTTCGAAACTGATTTACGCAGAGTCCCCGCCGAGGAAATGGGCCAAATACAAGTCGATTTCACAATCATCGAGGGAAACGTTGCCTTCGAACGATCGAGCGCATAGCTCCAAAACCTGAACCCTGCCTTGGCTGATTGCCAACAGGCGACAACGAGGGACTGGAATGTTAAAGCTTACCTTTATTGGACATGCGGCGTTTTTGCTCGAGGCAGATGGAAAATCCGTGCTCGTCGATCCGTTTATCACGGGTAACCCCAGCGCGACTCGATCTGCTGACTCGTTCGACGTTCAAACGATCATTCTGACCCACGCCCACGGCGATCATGTTGGCGACACGGTCGATATCGCCAAGCGGACTGGCGCGACCGTAATCGCCACTGCTGAACTGGCCTCGTGGGTTTCGGCTCAAGGCGCTAACGCGATCGGCGCCAACCATGGCGGCACAGTTACGTTTGACGGCGGCACAACGAAGTTTGTACCCGCGTGGCACACGTCAGCATACGGATCCGATTGGGCAGCTCCGGGCGTGCCGGCAGGTCATGTCGTTCGCTTCGGCGGCAAGACGATCTATTTCGCCGGCGACACGTGCCTCTTCCTCGACATGCAGCTGATCGGCGAAGAGGAACTTGATTTGGCAGTCGTGCCGATCGGCGACCACTTCACGATGGGTCCTAAAGACGCCGCCCGCGCGGTCAAGTTTCTTCAACCGAGGGCAGTCATTCCCTGCCACTACAATACCTTCCCGCCCATTCGCCAGGATCCGAACGAGTTCAAGCGGATGGTCGGGGCGCAATCGACTGCTAAATGCATCATTCTCGATCCTGGTCAGAGCCACATGGTCGAGTAACGGTGGACGAATTCAACGCCGCGCTCAAAGCGACCGCCTATCAGAAAAAGGCAGTGTCTCGCTTGCCGGCGAACGAAATCCTCGATCTCGCAATTGCATTCTTTTCCGATCGAGGCTACCGCGCAAACCGAACCGGCCGCCCGAACCAGGTTTTTGTCATGGGTGGCCGCGAGGGTCCGCTGCCTCGCGTCACCGCCGAGATCAGCGCTCGTGCCGATGTCGGCAAACCAGGGACAACACTGGTCACCATGGACGCAGCCGGCGAAAAACTCGGCCCCACTATGGCCGAGTTTCACAAGGAGCTACGGGCAAGAAGACAACCTCCCAAGTAACCCCAAACTAAGTAAGGGGAATACGACATGGCCTACTTCGCGCTGATTTATGAAGCGACTTCAGATTATGTTGAGCGAAGGGCGGCGTTGCGAGAGGACCATCTTCGGCTCGCGCGGGCCGCAACTGAGCGCGGCGAACTATTGCTCGGAGGAGCATTTGCAGACCCGGTTGATCGAGCTCTTCTTGTTTTCGACGTTCCTGACGCGTCAGTGGTCGAGGAATTTGCAAAGCACGACCCGTACGTCACGAATGGATTGGTGGCGCGCTGGGAAGTTCGCCCCTGGACAGTGGTAGTCGGTGCACTTTTTGATGCAACTTGATTCGGCTCAGAGCGACTAAGGACGCAAAGGCTTCAATCCACGTTCGACTAATGCCTGCTGAATAACTGGGATCGCCTTCGGCCCCATCCCGTGCAGCCTCAGCAATTCGGCTTTACTCGCGCCTGCCAGGTCCTCAAGCGTTTCGTAGCCCGCCCCGGTTAGCGCCCTAATCGCCGGCTGAGAAATGCCTTTCGGAATGCTGGTCGTATTCGGATGCTTGTTCATGTCAAAGATTGTACCCACTGTTGTGACCGTAGCGTCCTTCAGAACACCGGCGACGTCGAAAGTTTCAAATTGAGGTCTATTTGAACGTTATAATTGAACAGTGTGTGAGTTGGTTCAGCGTTTTGACACCTTGAACCGAACGATCTCTTGCCCCAGTAGCTCAGTGGATAGAGCTACCGCCTTCTAAGCGGTCGGTCGCAGGTTCGATTCCTGCCTGGGGTACCTTTCAATGCCTGAAAGCTCGTCCGGCTGGTACTCGCTCTTGCCGCACAGCCGGGCGAGATCTTTCAGGGTTTTGGCAAATGCGCTCATGAGTCATCCGGCCACCCCACGTGACTCGTCGCGTACCAGATTCGTCATGACACCCATCTGATCATCCCGGCAATTGCAGCGGCCACCGCTGTCTATACTAAGTTCCGTAAGGTTAAGTCAATCAAGAGCAGCAGACGTAAGTACCTGTGGCTGTGAAGGCGTCACCCAGCAGCGCATGTAGGTGGAACTCGATACCACTGACGAAGATGGGATCAAGGATGTTGGCGGCCTGCGACATCACCCAGACTGGAATCCTTGCCTTCGGAGCTGTTGGGTCCACCAGGCCGCCACGGCAACCCTGTTTCATTGAGCGGCAATACCCAACTCATCAGCCGAGGGCGAGACCTCCATCTCGGCAGGATTGATCACTACAGCATTTGTCGGCTGGCTAGCATCGGCGAAAGGCACCGACTCCTCACTCGTCGTCACATCAGGCAATGTCTCAGCCATCACAGAGCCTTCCCTACCAATCCGCAGATCGACGTGCCGGGCCACTTACACCGTTTTCCGGACAGTCCCTGGTGCCGGCGGGCAGTTGAACCGTGACGCGGAGCCCGCCGGCGGGGCGGGAGGTGAGGGTGAGGGTTCCGTCGTGTGCTTGGGTGATGCTTTTGACGATTGCCAGACCGAGGCCGACACCTGCGTGGTCAGTGCGTATGCGTTTGGTGCCGCGTTGAAACGGCTCGACAAGCGTGGAAACTAGTCGTGGGGCGAGCTTCTCGCCGGCGTTCTCGACCGTGAGCATCACGTTCTTGGGTTGAACGCTGGTCGTGACCCACACGGTTCCCTGTTCAGGCAGGTTGTGGACGATCGCGTTGTGCACGAGGTTTGTTGTCATCTGCAGCAGGAGCGCGTGTGAACCGATGGTGGGGGCCATGTCGCCGGAGGTCTCGATAGTGAGGCCGCGCTTTTCTGCGAGGGGGAGGAGCGTTTCGGTGGCTTCTTCCGCTATGAGGGACAGGTCGACGTGTTCTGGGGTGAAGGCCCGTTGGTCGGCGCGGCTGAGCAGGAGCAATGCTTTGGTGAGGTCGATCGCTCGGGTGTTGACGACGTGGAGGCGGTCGACGAGTTCGCCGGTGTCGCGGTTGAGATCATTGCGGGCCACGTCGAGCAGTGTCTGCGTGATCGCCAGTGGGGTGCGCAGTTCGTGGGAGGCGTTGGCCGCGAATCTCTGCTGTTCGGCGACTTGTGCTTCGAGCCGTTTGAGCATGGTGTCGAAGGCGTCGGCGAGTTCGCGGAACTCGTCTCTGCGGCCCTCTAGCTGGATTCGGTGGGAGAGCGATCCGGTCGCGGCCGTGCGTGTGGCGTCTGTGATGCGAGTCAGGGGGGCGAGCATCCGGCCGGCGAGAAGCCACCCTCCGAGCAGACCGAAGACCAGCAGAACCGCCAGCACGATGGCCGCAGCCGGAGCGAAAGCGCGTAGGAGGAAGGAGTTGTTCCCAGGCACTAAGCGACCGGCGGTGCTGATCACCCCGGCGGGTACGTATCGATTGATCGATTCCCGGTCCTGGCCGGCGAGCCACGCGGCGGCGAGCATCAAGGAGCCTGCGACCATGAGGAATCCGGCGTAGCTGAGGGTGAGTTTAAGGCGAACACTCAAACCGGGGGCTCTACCCACTGTCTCTTCCCTCACGCTCGGTGTCTGCTTGAGTGCTGATGTGGTACCCGCCACCGGGCACCGTGGCGATGATCCCGGGTTCGCCAAGCCGTTTGCGCAGTCCCGAGACCGTGATGCGCACGGCGTTGGTGAACGGGTCTGCGTTCTCATCCCATGCTCGCGCTAAGAGTTCTTCGGCGCTGACGACACCGCCTTCGGCCCCGACGAGGACTTCGAGCACGGCGAACTGTTTCCGGGTGAGCGCGACGTAGCGGCCGTCGCGGTAGACCTCGCGGCGGAACGGATCCAGCCGCAGGCCTGCAAGCTCTCGCACGGGTGGTCGGTTGTGGGCGCGCCTGCGGTCGAGTGCTCGGAGCCTGAGCACGAGTTCTCGGAGCTCGAACGGCTTGGTGAGGTAGTCGTCGGCGCCGAGTTCGAACCCGGTGGCCTTATCGTCGAGCCGGTCGGCCGCGGTGAGCATGAGGATCGGCACGCCGCTGCCGGAGGCGACGAGGCGTTTGGCGATCTCGTCGCCGGAGGGGCCGGGGATGTCGCGGTCGAGGACGGCGATGTCGTAGGCGTTGATGCTCAGCAGCTCCAGCGCGGTGTCACCGTCACCGGCGATGTCGGCGGCGATCGCTTCTAGGCGCAGCCCATCTCGGATCGCCTCAGCCAGAAAGGGCTCATCCTCGACGATCAACACACGCATACGCTCAATTCTACTGCCCGGCGCCTATCGTCGGCATATCGAAAACCGCATACGCGCCGGCAACACCACACTGCCTAAAAAGGATGATCTTGTCTTCGTAGACGAGTTTGTATCCGGAATACGTTGGGATGCCAAGTACGCCACATGGGATAACTTTACCGGCCAACCGGTGGACGGATATGCGGCAAATCGAATTGTCGGAACGAGGGCTTTGTGCGCAGCCCTGGGAAAGAGGCCGCAGCCCTTGGCTTTGGCTTGCTTCTTTGGGATGGTTATCGCCCTCAACGCGCCGTAGATTGCTTTCTGCGCTGGTCAAAACAGCCGGAGGATGGCCGGACAAAACTACGGCACTATCCGAATATTGACCGAACCGAGATGTTTGAAAAAGGATATGTGGCCGCTAGGTTGGGCCACAGTCGGGGCAGCGCCGTGGACCTGACGCTTTACCTTTTGGCTGCCGGTGAACTTGCTGCCATGGGCGGTGACTATGATTTGATGGATCCAATCTCACATCATGGAGCAAAAGGAATCACTCAAGTCGAAGCGAGAAACCGTCAATACCTTTGTTCAATCATGGAGACCTGCGGTTTCAGCTCATACGATTGCGAGTGGTGGCAATACACACTGAAGCACGAACCTTATCCCAACACCAATTTTGATTTTCCCATCACCTAGTTTGGACGGCCAATGAAATTGCCAAAAGCGTTGGAGGAATTCCATTCATGACTGAGATCCGTCCGATACGTGTCTCTGACGCCCCGCGTCTCACCGTGCTACTGGCCGAGCTCGGATATCCGAGCGAAGTCGACGCGGTGGCCAGTCGACTGGCGGGCATTCTAGATTCGACTACCCACCAAATACTGGTTGCGGTACCGGCCGACGACTCCCGCATCGATGGCTACATAGCTGTCGAGCGGAGGCTGACACTCGTAGAGGATGAACGAGTCGAAATCACCGGCCTGGTAGTCGATTCGGCAGCTCGCCGGGCCGGCATCGGCCGCGCACTGGTGAATGCCGCCGAACTGTGGGCATTGCAGCACGGCCTTTACATCGTCGTGGTTCGTTCGAATGTCGTGCGCCCCGAATCCCACCCGTTCTACGAGGGTCTCGGGTACCAGAGGACGAAGACCTCGCATACCTATCGCAGAGAGGTCTAAGAGCATCTTTCAAGACCGGTGATGGAGGCATGAAGCAAGCAGCCAGTGCGGCATGGCCAAACTACTCCTCGCCGAACCGCTCCCCCGGTTGCGCCCTCATCTGCTGGAACACCCTACAACGGGAATGACGGGTTTTGAAAGGCGCTCTTAGGACGTGCGGCGGTTCTTGCCGGTGCGCCGGTAGCTCCGCTCGTTGGTGTCGACGGAGGCTGTACGCATGATGGAGGGGAGGATCAAGTCGAGCGTGGCCGTGAGCTGCTCGCCGAGGGCCAGCTGATCGGTCTCGTCGAGAACCCACCGGTAGAGGACTCCGAGGTACGCGTCGAAAAGGATGAGGGCGGCAAGATCGGGATCGACGCCGTGGGGGATTTCGCCGACTAGTTGTCCTGCGCGCACGGTGTCGGCCACGAACTGGGGTGCGTCGGATTCATCGGCGAGCAGCGGGCCTCCAGCGCGCTGCCAGGCACGCACCATGGCACGTCCGGTCGCGGGGTCGTCCTCGTAGAGGTCGGCGAGCACGCGAAACGCGCGGCGGAGCCGGCTCGTCGGGTCGACCGTGTGCTGGTCGTCCTCGAAGAGGGCTCTCGCGAACTCGGCTCGTAGTCGTCCGAACCACTCGAAGACGATGTCTTCCTTCCGGGCGAAGTAGTTGAAGACCGTCGCGCGTGACACGTCCGCGCGCTCACCGATCTGCTCCATCGTCGTCGAGTCGTATCCGTGAGTGGAGAACAGGGCGACGCCGCTCTCGAAGATGCGTTCCCTGGTCTCCAGCTTCTTGCGTTCACGGCGACCCGCCCTGGTGGCGCTCGCGACGTGGTTAGACGTCGACACTTGACAACTCCTAGACTCAAGTCTAGTCTACATCTGACTCCAAGTTTAGACTTAAATCCAATCATAGACTCAGATACACGTTTATACACAGATCCACGTAGGCTGCTCGTCCAGGAGGCGACGGATGCATCACCGGACCAAAAACGGTCGCGATTGGCGCGGTGAGACTGCCCGCACCGGGCCATGGGCAAGGGCGGCACGAAGGAGGACGACATGCCTGACCAAGAGCCGATCGCCGAGCAAATGCTCAAGTCTGACGATGCGACCGCGATGCCGTGGGCAGAGGCGCGGCGGCGCCTCACCGAAGGCAGAACCAGCACCTTCTGGCTGGCGACGGTGCGTTCGGATGGGCGGCCGCACGTGCGACCCTTGCTGGCCGTGTGGGTGGACGGCGCGCTGCACTTTGCCGCGGCCGAGATGTCGCGCAAAGCGAGGAACCTGGCGCGCGATCCGCGCTGTGCGGTTACGCTCGGCAGCGGCGATCTCGACATCGTCGTCGAGGGCGAGGCGACGAAGGTAAGGGACGAGGGCAGGCTCCGGCGCGTGGCCGAGACGTACGCATCGAAGTACGACTGGCACGTGACGGTGCGCGACGGCGCCTTCCAGGACACCGAGGGCGCGGCAACCGCTGGTCCGCCGCCGTACCACGTCTACGTTGTCACGCCGACAGTGGCCTTTGGGTTCGGTACGGGTGCGGAGAACTTCAACCACCCGACCCGCTGGCGCTTCGCTCAAGCGTAACAGGGAGTTTGCTGATGCTTACCATGGGGCGGGGCATGATGTTATCTCGACAATTAGAGGTCAAGATAGAAGGTTTAAAAGATCGGCAACGTCCCTGCAGCGCCGATACAGCCCACATACGCACCCCATTTCATAGCGAGGTGTGTTCAATGTTGGAACGTGCCGAGTGGCGCAGCATTGGCGACGCGATCTTCGACCATACCGGAAGGAGCTGAAGGTGGCAGCAGAAATGACCCTCGACGCGCGTCGCGCCTTCCTCACGGAGGGCACCCGCACCGCCGTCCTCGCGACCACGCGTGAAGACGGCAGGCCTCATGCCGCACCGATCGCGTTCGTCCTCGATGACGACGACATCCTGTTCCTGACCAACGCCGAGACGGTGAAGGGCCGTAATCTCCTGCGCGATCCTCGGGTGACCCTCGTGGCCGACGACGAGGCGCCGCCTTTCGCTTTCGTGATGATCGAGGGTACGGCCGTTGCGTCGCGGGACGTCGGGAACCTTGAGCAGGTCGCTCGACAGATCAGCCATCGCTACGACGCCGGCGTGGGAACTGAGGACTTCGTGCGGTTCGCCCGCGAGGAGCTCGGGATGCTGGTCCGTGTGGCGCCAACGAGGATCGTCGCTCTTGACCGCGTGGGTGAGCATTGAAGCGACCGTGGGAACGGGTGCGTTGAACTTGGAAGCCGGCACAAGACAGCCGGGTCCCGCCGTCCGCTCGGGTCTCTCGCTGCCGCTGTTCGATGAGCTGTCGGACCCGTTGGCGGTCGCGCGTCTGGCCGCCGACGCGGAGGCGGCGGGCTGGCATGGGTTCTTCGTGTGGGACCACCTGCGCTGGGAGGCGCCGGTGCGCCAGGTTGCCGACGCGTGGATCACGCTCGCCGCGATCGCGGCTGCGACAAGGCGGCTGCGGCTCGGCCCAATGGTCACACCGCTGCCACGACGCCGACCGGTCAAGGTCGCCCGCGAGACCGCAACGCTGGATCGGCTCAGCGGCGGCCGTCTCACCCTGGGCGTCGGGATCGGCGAAGACCGCTTCGCTCGCGAGTTCTCGAAGTCCGGCGAGCAGCTCGACGAACGGGCCCGGGGCCAGATGCTCGACGAGGCACTGGAGATCCTCACCGCCGCCTGGAGCGGTGAGCCGGTTCACCACCACGGCGACCACTATACCGTCGACGACATGCAGTTCTTGCCGCGGCCGGTGCAGCGGCCCGGCGTCCCGGTGTGGATTGCGGGGTTTGCCGGTAACGTCAAGCCGATGCGCCGGGCCGCCCGGTACGACGGGTTCTTTCCAGTCAACCTCGAGCACCCCGACCAGCTCGCCGAGGTCGTCGCCACGGTCACCGCGTTGCGACCGGATCCGACCGCACCGTACGACTTCGTCGTCAGTCTCCCCGTGGGTGTCGATCCGCGGCCGTGGCAACAGGCGGGTGCCACGTGGTTGCTTCGGGGTTTCGACCCGGAGCGAGTGTCGTCGGACCAGGTGCGCGGCGTGCTTCGAGATGGCCCCCTGGCAGTCTGAACACCCGGACTCAGAAAGTCTAGAGCCCGTTATGGCCTTTGGGCGATGACGGTGAGCAATCGGTGGAGCATCAGGCAGGCGAAGGCGACGAATGTCCACTCCTCGTCGATCGCGTTGGTCGGGTACGGCTTGCAGGGACGCTGCGTTCCCATGATGCGGCCGACTCGGGCTAACAGGCCCGGTGGCTACCTTCTCGCCTCATACCGCATCGCTACCGCCCCCGAGCCGAACTCCCGCCGGCTCACGAGCTTCAAGTCGAGATACGTCGATAGCCCCGCGAACAACGTCGGCCCGTGGCCCGCTAGTCTGGGATGCACCACGAACTCGTATTCATCGATCAATCCCAGCTCCGCCAACGCCAGCGGGAGCTTCACGCCTCCCACGAACAGTCCCTTACCTGGCTCCTCCTTGAGCTGTTGAACGGCCTTCCCCAGATCCCCGCGCACGAGCTCCGCGTTCCAATCGACCCGGTCCAGGGTGCTCGACACGACGTACTTCTTTGCCGCGTCGATCGTCCGGGCGAAGGGTTCCATCCAATCGGCCATCCAATCCGGCCTCACGCCCGTCGCCGGCGGCCGCCACGCTGCCTCCATCATTTCGTAGGTGACCCGGCCAAAGAGGAGGGCATCGGCCCGCGCGAGGCTCTCGGCCCAGTAACGATGCAACTCTTCGTCCGTCGAACCTGCCCGATGATCGCAGCACCCGTCCAACGTGACGTTGATGGAATACCGAAGGGGTCGCATTGCTTTCACCTCCCATCGTTTCAGGCGTTGAGCGCTAACAGCACGCCGCGAGAGAATACCGCCAATGGGTAGAACCGCGAGGTTGGCCCGCTTCGGGCGAGGGCTCTGACGATACGCGCGAGTGCGAATCTGTGGCGTCCGGCCACGGTGGTGGCGACGCATTGCGTCGCCGTCTGTCTAGTGCCGCAGAAACGCTTCCGTCCACGCGCCGAACGGGCCCTAGGCGCCGCGGTCTTCACCACATGGCGCCCGTTGCCGGCGTTCCGTCGGCGAGCCCGAATCGCAGGAGAACGGCGCCCTTCGGCGAGGTGAGCGCCGGTTCGACCAGGGTGAGATTCGATGGGACGGCTCCGCCGTCGAACACCTTCTTGCCTGCTAACTTTGCCTTCGCGATCGCCTGCATGCTGCCGAGACGGTCGAGGTGCGTCGGGCCGACGTTGAGCACGACGCCGATCCGCGGCTGCGCGATCTGGCAGAAGCGGCGGATTTCACCTAGCTCGAACATGCCAACCTCCACCACGGCCCGGTCATAGGTTGGGTCCAGCTGGAACAGGGTCATGGCCAGTCCGATCTCGCCGTTGAAGTTCATAGGGCTCTTGAGCACAGTGCGGCCGCAGCCTTGCAGCACGGCCGCCGTCAGCTCCTTCGTCGTCGTCTTGCCGACGTTGCCGGCGATGGCGATAGCACGAACGTCGAAGCGCGATCGCCAGGCGCGGCCTAGTTCGCCTATGGCGTGCTTCGTATCGTCTACCAAGAAGGCCCAGACGAGGTTGGGCAGCAGGATTTCCTCATTGTGGAGGATGACGCCCGTCGCGCCATGGGCCACGGCATCGCTGATGAAGTCGTGGCCGTCTCGCACCTCAAGGGCATAACCGGTTGGGATTGAGACGAACGTCGTACCGGCCTTGCCACCGACATGGTACGAGCCGGGCCCTATCGTCGGCGTATTGAAAACCGCATACGCGCTGACAACACCACGCCTCCTAGAGTGGAGGCATGACCTACAGAACCTACAAGAAACCAGCACGAACAGCAGCCCGCCGTACCGGATCAACCATCCTCGCTGCCTCATTAGTCGTCGGCGTAGCGCTTATCGGTCTCGCCGCATCACCCATCAACATTCTTCACGGCGACCCTATGGCAGTCTGTCATCGGCATCGGCATCGGCTCCGACCAGCCAACTACCGTCATCGGCATCGATTCCGGCCAGCCAACCGCGGAAGTTCGAGACCAACCGACCGCGGAGGTTTCTGGCCAGCAGGACGATCACGATCGAGGTGACCGGCGAGCCCCGGCGTTGCCGCTTGGCGAGGCAGACGGCGTCGTCCCTGACGGCGTGAAGGTCACGGTCTTTGATGACGACATTCCGGCCGTGGCCAATCTCGACCCCGATCTGCTCGGCGCCCTGCGCCAGGCCGCAACTGATGCCGCGGACGACGGGGTCGAGTTCTTCGTCAATAGCGGCTGGCGTTCCCCGAAGTACCAGGATCAACTGCTTCGCGAGGCCATCTCCACGTATGGCTCAGAAGAGGAAGCTGCCCGATGGGTGGCCACCGCGGACACGTCACCTCACGTCTCGGGGGATGCGGTCGACATCGGGCCCTCCGATGCCACGGCTTGGCTGTCCGAACATGGCGCCGCCTTTGGGCTGTGCCAGATCTACGGCAACGAACCCTGGCACTACGAACTGCGCCCCGAAGCGATCGATGACAGCTGCCCGCCCCTGTATGCCGACCCTACGCACGATCCAAGGATGCAGCGGTGACCAGCACGCTCGGCAGATCCCAGCCCAGATCCGTCGACCTCTTACCGCCCACGCTGCAGACGATCCCCGAGGCGATCGGCAAGAACATCGCGATCGCACGGGCGCGGACTCGTTCCCGGATCGTGGCAGTGGTCAAAGCAGATGGGTACGGGGTATCGAACAACTGGATGTTCGGTACGTCGACGATAGCCAGTGAGGGCTACCGGTCCTCGTTTGCCGGAGATCGTCACCAGAATCCCAGACCGGCCATAGTCTGGCTTGTGAAGCTTGCTGACGAAGATCTCTTCGCCCGCACGAGTTGCTGCTGGTGGTGCTCGGCGGGAAGGTCTCAGGAACGGACAGGTCCCCGCTCAGTAACTTTGCCCCTGGATCTGACCATCACGCCAATCTTCTTTAGTTCATGCGCCCCTGCTAGAATTGCGCGCAAGACAGGCACCGCGACGGCGGTGGGTACGGCGAAATCGGGGCCGTAGGTATAAGCCCGAAAGCCCCCGTTTTGGGCCCCCTGGCTTCTTAGCGGGCGGTCGCAGGTTCGATTCCTGCCTGGGGTACCCGAAGCAAGCATCACTCCTTAATGTTCGTGCTGGGCGGCGTCGGCTTCGGCCGTCGCCTTGTGGATCATGCCATCGGGGTGCTCCGGCGGGGTATAGACGGCGTAGAGTCGCAGTCGCTCGCTCTGCGACCGATTCACGATATGGTGCTCAGTTCCCGCCGGGATGACGACCGCGTCGCCATCTCCCAATGGATGATGCTCGCCGTTGAGGATCGCCTCGGCCTGTCCGGCTTCCACGCGAATGAATTGGTTGTGTTCGGGGTGGGTCTCCATGCCGATCTCTTCGCCGGACTGGAGCGTCATGACGACGAACTGGCTATGCAGCGATGTGTAAAGCACCTGACGGAAGTACTCATTTTCGAGCGTCTTCTGCTCGATATTGGTGGCGTAACCGATCATTTAGGTCCTCCTTTCGGGCGAAGTCGCTGATTTGCAAGCCGGCTATCTACGTTGTCCTCCAAACTTCCTGCAATGCTCCATAGTCTAAGAGGATGATCCCCTCTTCTCGAATCGTGTCTTTCGCCTCTTGGGAGATCAGAAACTCGATAATCAGCGTGGCGAATTTGCCAGCCGCTCGGGTCAATTTCTTTTGCCTCGGGAGTCGCGAGACCAGGATGGACCGCCCATTCGCTCAGTCCCGCGGGCAGCTCGCGCAACAGCTCAACGAAGCGGGCCGTCTTTCCAGCAGTCTCAAGGCGATAACTGTCCAGAAACATATGATCGTTGGTGGGACGGCCTTCCCGTTGGAGTCTATCCGCGTGTTCGTTGCCGCCGACTCGTAGCGCGAGACCATATTCTCTGGCTAGACCTTCCGTCATTTGGAAGATGTCCGGCCGGCCGCCGTCAAATAAACAATGCCAGTCAAGATGTGTCGGCTTCAGGCCAACGGACAGCACTCGCTCGATTTGGGCTCTAGATTCGATTTCCACTTCGTCGAGTACGGCCACGCTGAGAAGATCCGGGATACGATCGTAGTTGTAAAAGTGATCAGTTTCATCGACAAGCGAAGAAACCTTTTCCTTCGGGGCGATTGGAACCCAGTGGTACGTGATCACATCTCGAACCAGCGTGATGTGAACGCCGAAGTGAAAATCAGGGTTTTCCTTGAGGATTTGCAACGCAGCCGAGGTACCCGAGCAGGGAACCATCAAAGTTGTCGATTGCGCCACGCCTTCCTTCAGAGTCCGGAAAATGGCGTCGTTCATCGGCTGGAAGACGCCGAAATCATCTGCATTGATGATCAGCAATCGGGCGTCTTTTGGGTAACCAAGCAGCTCATTCGTTCGGCCAATCGGCATTGTTTTCTCCAACACGAAGAGTCCGGGCAGTTGCCCGGACTCTCCACTCTACCAAATTGAATTGTCCTTTATCTGCTCGATTCTGCGTTCGCTTCAGAGACCATCACCCCTTAACTTGTAGGCGTTGCACCAGCCGCAGGTGTTCCTCCACCAGGCTCTGGGGTGGCCGACAACGTGCCGCCAATCTTCAGAGCTATCACCTGCAATACGGCCTTCGCCGTCGGGTCGGCGGTCTCAGAGGACGGGATGATTGGCCCGCCAGCGGGGAAGTAGATGAAATCACCGGATACGGCTGCCTGGGCGTTCAGACCGGCGCTCGCCTGATAGCTGAAGACTTCCGATCCATCCTTCAAGTTGAAAGCCTTGATAACACCATCAAGCCCGCCCGTGAAGACGATGTCGTTGGTGATCGTCGCTGCCGCATAAGGAGCAGATTTGAGTTCTGCTTGCCATGCCACTGATCCGTCCGAGGCGTTCAGCGCGACGAGGAGACCAGTTGCCTTGGAGAAGTCAAACCCGGCATTGGGGTCGAACCCGGTAGAGATATACGTACTTGAGAGCTCGACGACCGGACAAACGATGAGATCGTTTTGAGCAGAATACGCGAATTGAGTTTCGACACCACCGAGCGTGCCCGGATAAACGGTTAAAACTTCGTCGAGACCGACCTCTGTGAGCTCGTCATTTTGGTGGGTTCCGACAGGGGTGCGCCAAATGAGTTCGCCCGAGGTGCGATCCAGCGCGTAGACAACGCCGTGCTTACCAGAGGTGAAGACAACTTTGCGTCCGCCAATCTCAGCCAGAATCGGCGTCAGCTGATTGTCGAGGTCGAAGAGATCGTGTGGTTTGACCTGGTAGTACCAATCGAGCGCGGCGGACTTCGGGTCCATCTTCAGAATGGAATCGGTGTACAGGTTGTCACCAGGGCGACTGCTTCCCCAAGGCCAGCCTTCGGCGCCAGGGTAAGGGGCAGGATTCGCCACGCCGATATAGAGTTGACCCTCTTCATCGACAGACGGTGGGTGCCAGAATCCGCCACCGGAATTGACCGTTGGATTGCCCCAAAGGTTGTCCGATGTTGTGTCGAAATACCACAGAACTTCGCCCGTGCCTGCGTCCAACGCGTGCACGACGCCGCGCTGCCCGCCGATGTAGAACCCCTCTGACGATCCAGGAATCGTGCTAACGACCACGACATTGTCGTAGACAAGTGGGGCTGTGGTGATTCCTTCCGCCAACGGCCCTTTGATGTTTGTCCGCCAAACTTCCTCACCGGTGTCTGGCTTCAGGGCAATGACGTCGCCGACGCCGCCGATGGTCGAGAAAAGAAGGCCGTACGCGTTCGCGGTGCCATTCGGGCCTCCCGATGGAACAGTGTCGTTATAGGTGTTGGCCCAGATCTGCTCGCCGGTTTCCTTATTCAGGGCATAAATGTTCGCGGCCGCATCCTGAACAAACAGCGTGTCACCCGCGATTGTTGGGTTCGCTGTGAGAGCTCCGAATGCTGCAGTTGCGGATACTGGGAAAGTCCAAGCGGTCCCAAGCTGGCTAACTGTATCGGCGCTGATGTTCGTGGCTTTCGCATCGCGGGTGCCCTGAAGGTTCAGGTTTTCAAAGGGCCAGTTGGTATCGACGCTGAATTCTTCTGGAATCGCAGGACCAAGAGGTACGGGAGTGGCGCCTGCTTCTTCCTGGGCTAGCGATTTATTTACATGCGACTGTCCGGTGATTGCAAATCCGCCTATCGCGGCTGCGACACCGGTCGCGGCTGCTCCTCCAACAAGCTTTCTCCGGGAAATTTGACGCTTGTCCACGTACATCTCCTACTGCTTCGGCGTGCTCAACGCCCAAAAAAGGCATGTGTCGCTTTTGCAACACATGTTGCTTTAGATAACTTATGCTTAGTTAGTAGAAACGTCAAGCTCTATTGGCAGCGATTGCCAGATTCGAGGAGATTTTTGCGATGACGGAGCCCTCATCGATCGACCGACGTTCCCGTCGCACGAAGCGTGCGCTACAAAGTGCTCTGCTGAATCTGGCGGAAGAGAAGGATCTGGAATCGATTTCCGTTCGGGAAATAACTGATCGAGCCGACATCAATCGCGCGACCTTTTATCTGCATTTCCGAGATAAGGATGATCTCGTTTCGAGCGCGTTAGACGCACTCTTCGATGAGGTCACGGCGGAGGATCGCGCCTTCACCGATCAGCACCAAACACTCTCCCCAAATGTTGTTCCGGAACCACTGGTGACACTGTTTCGAAATCTGGAGCGGCGGCGACACCTCTTCTATCGTCTCTTTTCCGGAGCCGACCAGAGCGGATTTGTCACCCGACTTCAGCTCTTTGAGGAGGAGCAATTTATGCGAATCTGGAACGACATGGACCTCACTCCGGATCCGGGCACTCCTCCTGTCGAGGTCCGACGGACCGTCGCAACTGGGACCGTGCGATCTTTTGTGGCGTGGTGGCTGCAATATGGAGAGGCCGTCGCGGTTGAGACTGCCGCCCTTTGGCTATGGATCATCTTGAAGCCACTGTGGTTCAGTGACACTGTTCGACTTGACGGCCTTACCCGCGAGGGTTAGACCGCCTTATTCAACCGATCCCACAGAAACTCAAATGCCGCGGCGTGAAGATGTGCGCTCTGTTTATTGTCTGCGGCGGCGCCGTGGCCTCCCTCGCGGTTCTCGAAAAACCAGACGTCCTGGAAACCCATCGCCTCCATCTTAGCTGCCATTTTTCGGGCTTGAACCGGCCCAACCCGGTCGTCACTCGTGGCCGTGTAAAAGAGAATTGGCGGGTAAGAGGCGTTGGGATCCAGGTTGTGGTACGGGGAGAATGTCTGAATAAATGACCATTCTTCGGGTACGTCTGGGTCGCCATATTCCGCAATCCACGATGCCCCGGCTGACAATTTCGTATAGCGTCGCATGTCAAGAAGCGGGACAAGACAGGCAATGGCCCCAAACAGATCGGAATAGTGCGTCAACATATTGCCAACCAGGAGACCGCCGTTGCTCCCACCTTCGCAGCCGAGGTGTTTGGGTGAGGTCACTCCGCGGGCAATAAGATCGCGCGCCACGGCCGCGAAATCTTGATAAGCGAGATGTCGGTTCGCTTTCTGCGCCGACGTATGCCACGCGGGTCCGTACTCACCTCCGCCGCGAATATTCGCAACGACGTAAACGCCGCCACGCTCGAGCCAGGCCCGGCCGATGTATCCGTTGTACTCGGGCGTGCGCGCGATTTCGAAACCGCCATATCCATTCAGCAACGTAACGTTCTTCCCATTTAGCTCGAGATCGCGCGGTCCAATCTGAAAATAGGGAACAAGTGTCCCGTCCTTCGATCGGACAAAGTGTTGCTCAACCAAATACTTCGAACCGTCAAAAAACGCCGGCGCCGATTTCAATGTTTCGAGTCGTTCTTTCCCAACCGTGCCGAGCTGCAACGTTGTGGGTGTCAGAAAACCACTGATGAGGAGCCAGAAGTCGTTGTTCTCATCCTTGTCGACCCCAAGTGCGCCGACTGAATGGAGCTCCGGCGCGGAGGCGAGCGGAGTCCGTTTCCACGATCCGTCTCCTGGTTGCAGCACTTCGATCCGAGATGAAACATCGTGCAATAGCGTCAGAAGCAAGCAATTGTGGGTCCAGCTCCACTCAGAGAGTGCTGTGTGCGCGTCTGGCGTGAACACCTGAATCAAATCGCGAGAACCGGCGAGATAGTGGCCCAATTTGGCGGTGAGGAGTGACCCCGCGCGATGTGTTTCGCCTGAAACCGACCAATCTGTTCGTGGGCGAATGAGCAGCCATTCGCGCTGGAGATCGATCGTTGCGTCCTGAGGTACGTCGATGGGCGTCAACTCGTCTCCAGCGACGAGGAATGATTTGGTGTGAAAGAAGTCGATTACATCGACCACGATATCTCGTTCGAAGCCTTCGCTATGCTCGTGATGGAATTGAACGCCCATGTGGTCGGCCGGGATTTCCAAGACCTGTTCCGCGTCCTCGAGCGGTGTCCCGCGCGACCATCTCTTCACCTGCCGCGGATAGCTCGAAGTTGTCATGGTTCCGGGACCGAAATCGGTCGCGACAAAAATTGTGTCGCGATCGATCCAATCAACAAAGAGTTTCGCTGCGGGTAAAGTGAATCCGCCCTCGACAAATTGCTTTGACTGGAGATCGAACTCGCGCACGACGGTCGCATCGCCACCCTCGGGCGAAAGCTGCACCAGCGCCCGTGTGTAGCCCGGGTAGAGCATTTGCGCGTCGGCCCAAACCCAACTCGCTTCTTCCTGACGACAAAGCTCATCGATATCGAGCAAAACGTCCCAATCAGGGTTGTCAGCTCGATACGACTCGAGCGTGGTGCGACGCCAAAGCCCCCGCGGGTGGTCCGCATCTCGCCAGAAGTTGTAATAAAACTCGCCGTGTTTCGTCACCATCGGAATGCGATTGTCCGAGTCAAGCACTTCGAGAATTTGGCGCTCAGTCTCCTTGAAGGTGGGTGTATCGAGCATCTTGCTCGTGCGTTCGTTTTGCTCGTTCACCCACTCCAGCGGTTTTTCGCCGTGGATGTCTTCGAGCCAAAGGAACTCGTCGACGTCAATAAGGTTCGTCGGCCCGTTTGAGGTCATAATCTGAACTATCCTCCCGCCTGCGTTTCACGCACAGCTCAACGACATTGCGGCATCATCACAGATTCTTAGTCTGTGATCCAACGGCCGTTGATCGACGTTTTAGCGTCTAACGCGCGTTGTTCGAACAAGACATGCCCGACCCGCATCCGCAGTTCGGGAGAACTCAAGGAGAATCGTCATGATACTTTCGAAGACGCCTGCAGCCTTCCTTATTTTGTTGATGTTCGTAGCCATCGCAGTGGCATTGGCGCTGCTGGTCCAGCCTCTCTTCCTCGGAATTACCGCGAGAGGCGTTGACCTTCTGCCATCCGACCCAGGTCAATTTGTCGCCGGACTTACCTTTAATGGCCTCGACTAGTCACCCCTGAAGCTCAAACTACAAAGGAGTCCATCCATGGTCATGCACAGATTTTCAATCGCGGTGATCGCCGCCGCGCTGTTCATTGTCGGCGCGTTAGCGCTCGCATTCTCGTTCCAACCGGTCTTTCTCGGCATTGCTTTGAACGGTATTGACTTGCTGCCGAACGATCCCGGGCAGTTTGTCGCGGGAATCGCCTTGAACGCCCTCGACTAGTCTCCGAAGTATCCCCCTGGCCTTCCGGACCACCGTTATTCCGAGCGAAGTCGAGGAATCCGTCTTCTTCTCCACGCCATGTCTCAGATACGACGGATTCCTCGATAAACTCGGAATGACCTCCTAGCGCGGACTCAACCCGAGTCTGCCTATAGCGACTCCCGAAGCTCTGAAGTTAGTCGCTCAACTGCCTCAGGTCTGCCGTGAAATTGCGCGGGCGTATTTTGAAAATGCGCGATCCGCCATGCGCCTTCCTGCTGAACGGCGACGAGGGATTGGATCGCATTGGTCGCCGGATTGAGCTCCGACTTTCCACGCGGAATCATGCCAACCACACCGCGCAGCAAAGCAACTCCCGGAGACAACTGGCGTACTTCCCGCACTTTCCACACGTAGGTGGCCGGCGTGTGGTCGGCAAAGATTTGGCTCAGATGACGCTCGATTTCCGCGCGACCGTTGATTTCACTGCCATCGAAACCGACTTGACTGCCATTCTCGGCAAATTGATCGGCGAATTCATTTGCCTTTCGTGCGTTCCACGCGCGCATCAGCCGTGCGTGGAGATCGGTCACGGCTAAGGTCACGTCGCTCGTTCTACCCTCAGTGTGCATACCCACGATCGCTCACTTTCGTTTCGGCGGGCCTGTTGCCTACTGCGTAGGCTGCCGCAGATTCCAGACCTCCAACAAACGAACTGATCATTGCGAATATTCCAATCGTATTGTTCGACCCGCCCAATAAACCTCTTGACATTCGTTGAGAGCAGTGGTACGTAATGATTCTGTAAACGCTTACACAATTCGAATTTGCAGAGAAACAACATCACATCGGTTGATGTATTCCTGTGTGGCAGCGCTTTCATCCTTGTGAAATGAGTAACTTGTTGCGATTCACGATTGGGACCGCTCTGTGACGTCAATTCGCACCAGCGAGCGCATCACCATCGAGGACGTGGCCCGCGAAGCCGACGTCTCGTACGCAACAGTCTCGCGCGTCATCAACAGCAAGGGATACGTCAGCGGCGAAACTCGCGAGCGGGTGATGGCAGCGGTCACGCGGACTGGTTATGTCGTCAATCGGCAGGCCCGCGGACTCGCGGGCGGACGATCTCAGGTCGTGGGTCTCGTCGTCCAGGGCTTGGATACCAGCTACATCGGCGAAATAGTGCGCGGTATCGACGAAGAGCTGGCGGCCGTTTCCTACGATCTCATGCTTTACACGACACACAAGCAAAAACATCGCGAATCCGCTTTTGTCGCAACGTTGACTTCTGGGCTAGCCGATGGGCTCCTTCTTGTGCTTCCGACCGACCCGGCCTCCTATCTCGACACGTTTCTCGAGCGCGGATTTCCTTTCGTACTGATCGATCATGGCGGCGGGATCGAGCGTGGACCATCAATTGGCGCGACGAATTTTCAGGGCGCTTTTGACGCGACCAACTACCTCATGGAACTCGGTCACCAGCGAATCGGGTTCGTCACCGGAATTATGACGATGGGCTGTGCAGTCGATAGGCTCGCGGGCTATCGCAAGGCATTGGAATTGAACGGGCTGCCTGAGGACCCTGCACTTATCGTCGAAGGAGACTTTCAACAGCATATCGGCTATGTGCGAGCGCGGGAATTACTCGCGCTGAGTGAACCCCCGACCGCAATATTCGCTTCGAACGACGACTCCGCGTTCGGAGTTATGGAAGCTGTTCGCGATGCTGGTTTCCGCATCGGCGATGACATTTCCATTGTCGGCTTTGATGACATACCAACCGCAACGAACGTCCACCCAAAATTAACTACGGTTCGACAACCTTTAGAAGAAATGGGCAGGCGGGCGACCAAAATGCTCCTGGAATTGATCGAAGATCCAGAGCAAACAGTGGAGCGGATTGACCTGCCAACCGAATTGGTCATTCGCGATTCGTGCCGGTCACCGGCGAGTTTGTAGGGCGTCGAGGAGAGGATCGCATGAGGCGGCGGGTTGGGCCCCCTGCGCTTCCGGCGATCGGACTCCAAACACTCCCCAATACGTTTCGAGCGCGGCGGTAGCCGGCTTGGACGACGAGGTCCAGTGGAAACGTTTGTAGAAGCTGAGGATGGAGGAATCAGCAATGCGCACAACTCGTAGGCAACTCGTCAAGGGCGGAGCTGCCGCCGCCGCAACGCTGGCATTGGGCACACCCTCGTTTGCGCGAGCCCAGGGCAAGACTACGATTAACTGGTGGCACATTCAGCAAATGGATCCCGGCAAATCTGACTGGCAAAAGGTCGCGGACGACTACATGGCGGCCAATCCAAACGTCGAGATCAAAATCACCGTTCTCGAAAACCAGGCGTTTAAGGACAAGATGACGACGACGATGCAATCCGGCACGCCGCCGGATTTGTTCCATTCATGGGGCGGCGGCGTGCTCTATGAGTACGCAAGTGCCGGACTCGTCAAAGACCTCACCGAAGACCTCGCCACAGACGGCTGGGGCGACACGATACTGCCCGCGGCACTAAACCTGTACGGCACAGATGGCAAGAATTACGGCGTGCCGTGGGATATAGGCGCGGTCGTGCTCTTTTACAACAAAGCGCTTTTCAGCCAGGTTGGAGTCGAAGCGCCGGCGACGTGGGAGGATCTCCTGGCCGCGATCCCGAAATTCAAGGACGCCGGCATCATTCCTATCACGGTCGGAGAGAAGGACAAGTGGCCAGGCCACTTCTGGTGGGTTTATCAGGCGATCCGGAACGGCGGGAAGGCCGCGTTCGACGCAGCCTATTCTCGTGAGGGCTCGTTTGCCGATCCACCATTCGTACAGGCGGGCACGGATCTTAAGCAATTGATCGACCTGGAGCCGTTCCAAGAGGGCTTCCTCGCTGAGGTTTTCAACGACGCCGAGGCGCACCTTGCCAACGGCAAGGCAGCGATGGAGTTCATGGGACAATGGTCGGTCAACAACCAAAAGACGCTCGCGGAGAACAAAAAAGGTCTGGGCGACGATCTTGGCTTCTTCCCGTTCCCGTCCGTGACAGGAGGAGCCGGTGGCCCCACGGATATCCTCGGCGGAGGCAATGGGTTTGCACTTGGCAAGGACGCCCCGCCAGAGACGATCGATTTCGTGAAGTTCTTCATGAACATGGACCATCAAAAGGACTTCGCCGCGAAGGGCTATATCGTCCCGACAGTCATTGGGGCAGAGTCTGGTCTCAAGGATCCGCTGCTCCAGCAGATCCAGCAAATGGTCGGCAAAGCAGAATACCTGCAGCTTTACTATGATCAGTTCTTGCCACCAGCGGTCGGCGCGACCGTGAACGATGCGGTGCAAACATTGTTCGCCGGCACTGGTTCGCCGGAAGACGTGGCAAACGCGATCGAAGCAAGCGCGGCCGAGGAGATGGACAGCTAACGACTTGCCTTCAATGGTGGCGCGCCGATCGCGGCGCGCCACCAATTCCGGAGTCTCTTGATGCAATCGCTCGCGCCACGTAGTCAGGTGGCGACCGCCCGCACGGTGGCGGGCGCCCGTGGGCTCAATCTGCGCCGCATCCTCACCATCACATGCTTCCTCTTGCCCGCAGGACTTGTTTACTCGCTTTTCGTCCTGTATCCGCTCGTCCAAGCGGCCTATTACGGTCTCTATAAATGGAAGGGATTAGGTCCACTCACTGGTTACGTCGGACTGGACAACTTCCGCAAGATTCTGCACGATGAAATCTTTCGCCAGGCGCTCAGCCATAACCTGATCATCCTGGCGCTATCGATCTCGGTTCAACTTCCGCTGGCCCTTTCGCTGGCGTTGCTTGTTGGGAGAAAGATGCGCGGTCGCGCATTTTTCAGAACTGTTTTTTTCCTTCCTTACGTGATTTCCGAAGTTGTGACCGGCGTCATTTGGTCGTTCCTTTATCATCCGCAGACCGGCATCAATAACGTGCTGGAGTTCGCGATCCCCGGTTTTCACGCGCGTGCTTGGCTCGGCGATCCCAAAACAGTGCTCTATGCGCTCTTTGTCGTGATCACCTGGCGGTACATCGGCTTCCACATCATTCTCTATCTCGCCGGTCTCCAAAATATCCCGCGCGAGCTCGAGGAGGCCGCGCGCATCGATGGCGCGTCGCAACTTCGCGTCGTGCGTGACGTGACGATTCCTCTACTCGGGCCGACGATTCGGCTGTCCGTTTTTCTCTCGGTCATCGGTTCATTGCAGTTTTTCGATTTGATCTGGGTGATGACGACGGGCGGCCCGGTGAACGCGAGTCACACAATGGCGACCTACATGTACAGATTCGGGTTCGTCGGGTTCCATCTCGGGTACGGCGCGGCGGTTTCCGTGGTGATTTTCCTGATCTGTTTCATCTTTTCAATCTTTTATCAACGGCTCGTTATGCGGCGAGACTTCGCCGATCCGTTGACGTACTAGAACGCGTATTCGAGGCTCTGAAAGAAGGAATCCATGGCGTCAACATTCGATGTGTTTGCCAAGAAGATCGACAAGTCAGCGCTCAGGATTGCCCAATATCTAGTCCTGTCGATGGTGGCGTTCCTCATCGTTGTGCCCGTCGCCCTTGCGTTTGTTGGTGGTGTTAAGACGAACGGGCAGTTGCTGGCACATCCCTTCGCGCTGCCCCACCCGTTTGTGTGGTCACAATATGCGAACGTTCTTAAGGCGAGAAATTTTTGGCGAGAATTGGGAAACAGCACGATGGTCATGATCGCCACCACATTGCTAGTTCTCGCATTATCTAGTACCGCGGCCTTTGCTTTCTCACGACTTTCGTTTCGGGGCCGTAACGCGCTGTTCACCTACTTCACGCTCGGATTGCTGTTTCCGGCAACCGTTGCGATTCTGCCGCTTTACATCCTGATCCGGCAACTTGGTCTAGTCGACACGTTGTGGGGCATCATCTTGCCGCAGGTCGCGTTCCAATTGCCGTTGAGCGTGCTCATTCTGCGCAATTTCTTCATTGCGATACCCCGAGAGCTCGAGGACGCGGCTTCCGTGGACGGCGCATCGACTTTTGAGTTCTACTGGCGAATCCTCTTGCCGCTTGCCCGGCCGGGGCTTTCAGCGGTCGCCGTCTTGACGATGGTTTTGAGCTGGAACAATTACTTCCTCCCGTTGGTCGTGCTGAACAGTGAAAAAAACTACACGCTTCCGCTAGGGGTCATGCAATTCCAGGGCCAATATTCGACGGATTGGGGAGCCGTTCTCGCCTTTCTTTCCCTCGCAATGGTTCCTGCGATAGTCTTCTATCTCTTCGCCGAGCGGCAGATCATCGCCGGTTTGACCGCCGGGGCTGTCAAGGGCTGATGAGTCGATACCAAAAAACGAATCGAGTTTCTCCAAAGGAAGGGGTTCTCTCGAATGCCTAAGGCGTTAATGGTCGTTGGTGGATGGGAAGGGCACGAGCCCAAACAAACATCAGAAATCTTCGCGAGGGTGCTGCGCGAAGACGGTTTCGAGGTGGAAATCTCGGACACGTTAGATGTCTATCTCGATGCTCCTCGGTTGCAAGCAGCTGGTCTAATCGTTCCCATTTTTACGATGTCGACGATCACCAAGGAGCAGGAACAAGGCTTGCTTGGTGCGGTGGCGTCGGGAGTCGGTGTGGCGGGATGGCATGGCGGCATGGCCGACGCGTTCCGCAATAACCCCGATTATCAATTTATGGTCGGCGGTCAATGGGTCGCCCATCCTGGCAATATCATTGATTACACCGTCAACATCACGAATCATGACGACCCGATCACCGCGAATCTGAACGACTTCCAAATGCACTCCGAGCAGTACTATCTTCACGTCGATCCGAACAACGAAGTCCTCGCCACAACGACCTTCAGCGGCGAATATGCTCCTTGGGTTGCCGGGACAGTGATGCCTGTCGTGTGGAAGCGCATGTGGGATAAGGGCAAAGTCTTCTATTGCACGCTCGGTCATGTGGCTGCTGATTTCGACGTACCAGAAGCAAAGGAGATTGTGAGACGAGGGATGCGCTGGGCGAGCCGCGGCAACTAAGAAGGACAGGAGAGATTGTGGGTAAGAAGAAGATCGGAGTCGGCGTCATTGGCTGTGGCGTCATCAGCGGCATCTACTTGCAGAACATGCCCGGTTTTGAGGTCCTTGATGTTCGGGCTTGCGCCGATATCGAATTGGACCGGGCGAAAGCGCGTGCAGCCGAATACGGCGTGGCCAAGGCGTGCTCGGTCCAAGAGTTGTTGGCCGATCCAGATATTGATCTTGCAGTCGACTTGACAATACCCGCTGCTCATTATGACGTCGCCCGGGCAGTGATCGCGTCCGGCAAATCGGTCTACAACGAAAAGCCACTGGCGATCGAGCGAGCAGAAGGTCGTGAACTTCTCGCGAATGCAAACTCAAAAAGAGTTCGCGTCGGTGGCGCTCCCGACACGTTCCTCGGCGCGGGTCTCCAAACCTGCCGGAGCCTCATCGATGATGGAGCGATCGGCGCACCAGTCGCCGCAACCGCATTCATGCTCTGCCATGGCCACGAACATTGGCATCCGGATCCAGCTTTCTACTATCAGGTCGGAGGCGGTCCGATGTTCGACATGGGCCCTTATTACCTGACGGCGTTGATGTCGCTCATGGGTCCCGTTAGGCGCGTTACCGGATCGACTCGCGCCACGTTCCCACAGCGTACGATCTCCAGCGAACCTAAGGCTGGTCAAACTATCGACGTGCACGTGCCGACACACGTCGCCGCGATTCTCGACTTCGCGAGCGGCGCAATAGCGACGATCGTGACCAGCTTCGATATTTGGTCGTCAGACACGCCCAAACTGGAAATCTACGGAACAGAGGGAAGTCTCAGCCTGCCAGACCCCAACATGTTTGACGGTCCAGTTCAAATTCGCCGCCACCGTGAGGAATCATGGACAGATATCCCGATTGAGCGACCCTATCAGGCGAATAGTCGTGGATTAGGCGTTGCCGACATGGCGCATGGTCTGCGATCCGGTCGCCCGCACCGGGCAAACGGTGAGTTGACGTATCACGTGCTCGATGTCATGCATGCGATTCACGAGGCGTCGACAACTGGTCAGCACATCGCGATCGAGAGCACCTTTGCAATGCCCGCGCCGATGCCGTGCAACCGTCCAGAGGGCGTTCTTGACGACTAGCACTTTGGCTGGCAATGACTCGCTACGCCGCGACAAAGATTGCGGTTGCGTACATGAGCGCAACGCCGGCGGTGACACCCGCGAATGACGTCCAAGTCATCGCGGGTTCGTCATGTCGGCGCTGGCTGAAGACAATGAGTTTTCCGACTTCGAAGATGACCTGAAGGATCGCGCCAACTCCGATCGCAAGGAAAATCGCGGTCCAGAGCGGCGAGTACGTGAACGCGCCGAGCCATGTGCCGATAATCGCGGGTCCTCCGGCGACCAATGCCAATGCCGCAAAATGCTTCAGCGGTGGCCGATCTTTGACGAGCGGTGCTGCAATGCCGACACCTTCAGTCACGTTGTGCAGCGTGAATCCCGCGATCAGAAAGACGCCGAGCGCCGCTTCTCCCAGAGCAAAGGCAGCGCCAATCGCCAACCCTTCCCCCAAGTTGTGCAAACCGATTCCGACGGCAATCTGATAGGACAATCCCAGAGCGTTTCGTTGACCTTCCCTGGCTCTAAGCGACCGCCCGACGATCACTAAAAGCGCTGTCGTCAGCACGGCCAGAATCGGTACGAGAAGTGTCGCGTTCCAAACTGAAGGAACGCTGAGCGCGATTTCCCGCGCTTCGTCGAACATATCAACAACGAGGAACAACAGTAGACCAACCGTAAGAGCCAAAATGAAGTTCATGCCCTGGCGGCCGAGACGACGGAGGAACGGATACCAAAGGAGCCCTAGTGCAATTGGCACGATCCCAACGTAGAGTCCAACCAGACCATATCGCAGGAAGCTATCACGGTTCGCCTTCGGACTCTCCAGTGCCACTGGAACCGTCGCCTCGAATACCGATCCCGTGGACGTGACGAGCGTTATCGCGTGCGCTTCGTCCTTCACCCATGGATATGGGATCGATATCGATGCTGAACTCAAACGCTCTAACTCACCAACGGGATCCATTTCGAATTGCCAGTAGGCATCGTCAACGCGAACCTGCGCAATCGAAATCGGATCCGGACCACCGTTGAAGACATTCATTGTGATGAGGCCAGGCTCTGGCAGGCGGACCTGTTGCACCGCAAGATCTTCGATCGGCGGCGCGTCGCGGTTACCCAAACCCGCATCTGTAACCGCGATCACTGCGAGCACAAGGATCAGTAACGCCAAGGGGCCGAGGGCGAGAAGAATGGTCCGGTACGGCATGGCGCGCCCGGATCCTTCCCCTGCACGGGACTGCGATGAGAGTTCTCGCGTCGGTTCGATCACCCTACTCCTCTAGCGCACATCGAACGCACTCATCCATCCGAGTTCGCCAAACTCCGAGACGTGCGCGTGGAACATGTAAAGACCCGGCTCGTGGTCTTCGTCGTCGTATCGAAATTCGAGAATGCCCCGCTGCGCCTGAGCTTGCATGATCGTATCGACGGTGCGCAGCGTGGGCTCGAGTTGGGTGCCGGTGTCGTAGTAATTGAAGAAGTTCGCATGGAGATGGAAGGTGTTGACTGGATCGTGCTCTGTCACATTCACAAGGTAGATTCGGACTGGGCGATGTCGATCGATCTCAATTGGATGCCGCATGTAATGAAACGCTACCGAATTGACCGCATAAACCTCGTTCTCCGCGTCGAAGTTTGTGTCGAAGGCGTTCATGACCATTACGAACTCTTGCCACTGTTCCGACTCCGGATAATCGGGATGTCGGGCTTTGGCGAGATCACCGCGTTTCTTTGGATCAGGATTGATGATGAACGCGCCGTAGAGGCCCTTGTGAATATGGCGCTTCAACGGGGCAGCATGGCAGTGATAGAGATGGCATCCGAACGGGCGAGCCGGCATGTCATAAACGAAGACGCTACCTGGTTCAACTTCTCCGGGACCGATCCCCGACACTCCATCATGCGAAGAGCGGTGGATCCCATGAAAGTGCATCGTGTGTGGGTGGGATCCATTGTTGACGAAGGTAATTCTCAGCCTGTCGCCCTCATTGCAGCGGAGCGTTGGCCCCGGAACCTGCCCGTTATATGTCCAGGCCGGGAAGAAAATACCTGGGGCAATCTCGATTTCTTTGTCAAAGGCGACGATCTGCCATTCGCGAACGACAGTTCCGTCTTGCATAGTCGTCGGCTCACCGTAGTCGAATGTGCGCACGAACTTCGAAGGATCGAATCCCATCCGGTCGACATCAACATCACCGACAGTCGCGCTCTGCGAATGGCCTTCGTGTTCAGCTTGGTGCCCTGAATGATGGGATTCGGACGATTCGCCTTCTGAACCTCGCGCCACGAGTGGAATCGCTGCGCCTCCCGCAACCGCCGCGAATCCGGCGCCCGCACGAAGCAACGTTCGACGATCAACGATTTCGTCGCCGTCTTCAATTCGATTCAATATCTTCAAGCTTTTGCATCCATCCTTGAAATTCAGTCATTCATCACTCTAATAATAGTCTAGTCTAATTTACAAGATTCTATTGTCAATATCTTTAATTAGCCGAACACCGCCAGAAATACAGGTCGCGGGGATGGTTCAAAGGCTGACGAGGAGGACTCCGACAAGCACCACCGCGACGCCAGCCCACTGTTGTGGCGCCAGTCGTTCTCGCAACAATAGCCATGCGAGCAAAATGGTCACCGCGCTATACAACGACGTTAATGCAGTGGTCGTAGAGGTGAAAGCAGAGTCAACGCCGAGATTGAAAGTAAGCAGAGCGGCTGAATCAAGAACGCCGGCAGCGACGAGATATGGCATCACCGATCTTCGCGTTTCGGCAGAAATGGTCTTGGGTCGGCGCATGCCCAAGTAGATGCCTGCAAGGACAAGCTCGACTACGCGCGTGATCATTACCGGCCAATACACTCCAAGTTCTGCAGTCAGTACTCCTACCGCCCAGAAGTAAATGCCAAAACAAATCGTCGCCCCGATCGCCTCGGGCACTCCCGACAGCGCGGCCGCGGCTGGAGTGCGCGTCGTGGAAACGACGACGACGCCGCCGACCAAGAGCAGTGCGCCGAGGATCGCGAGTCCAGGTGGTCGCTCCCCAAACGCGAAGGCGAGCCCAGCAGTAACCACCGCGAAGCCTGAGGCAATTGGCGAGACGAGTGACAGCGTACCGACAGTAAACGCCCGGTAAAGAAAGAGCACCCCAGCGAAGCTGACGAAGGAGCAGGCCACCATTGCCAACACGTTAGTTGCGGATCCCGACAGCGTCTCTTGCTTGATGACGATAACCGGAAGGATGGCTAGCGCACCGATCGCCTGGACGGCGAACAACGTGATCAGGACACCAACCCGCCTAGTCGCTTTCGTCGCGTAGAAATCGGCAACGCCGAAGCATAAAGCTGCAGATAATCCGTAAAGAATGGGCATGGTGACATCGTCTTGGAGAATTCGGCCGTCGTCAATCGAAATACGGCAGATTGGATTCCGTTAGCAAAAAAAACGCCGTCACCATCGTTGCGTCAAATGCGCATGGACGACCCGGCTGTCAAGACAAACAGAGAATCAACCATGTCCCCGCATTTCCAATTCCTCTTGAAGCACCGACAAAGGTCGCCTTCACGCTCTCGGAGAGGAACTGGTAGGCTGCGCTCGTTCAAACGACAGAGCCATGAATGAAGTGTGCGAAGGGGTGAAAAAGCGTGCCCAATGCGAAATCAACCTCATCGGTGATTGAAACCCTGATTGAGGCTCACGGACTGCCTGGTCCAACCGGCCAAGAGGAACCGATCCTTGCCTGGTGCCGGCAGAGATGGCACGAACTCGGCGGAGACGTTGAATTCTTGCCGATTGGTAACGTGCTCGCTCGGTTCAAGGGAAAGGGCCATCGACTTTTGATCCAGGGCCACGCGGATGAGATTGGTTTTGTCGTCAAGTCAATTGATGCACGCGGTTTCGTTTGGCTCACCGACGGACAGGCCGGAGCGAAATCATTCACGTCTCGATATCCTGTAGGCCAACCGGCCTCATCGTGGGTCGAGAGCGAACTGTGCCTGGGCTTTTCGCGACCGCACGGGTCACATCCTCTCAACTCGACCTGAAGAAAAGACCCGACTCGACGCCAATGATTTTTTCGTCGATATCGGTTCCGAAAGCCGAGAAGAAACGCTAGCTCTCGGCGTGCATGTCGGCGCCGGAGTGATCTGGAATCCGCAAACCCGGCGACTAGGCAAACGCATCTTTGGCAAGGCAATCGACGACCGCGTGGCCCTCGCGCGTGACGCAACTGGTGGCAGACGTACAAGCCTCGGATATCAAGTACGACTTGACGATCTCGGCCACGATTCAAGAAGAAATTGGTCTCATTGGCGACGCTTCGCTCGGCAACCGGAGCACGTTCGATCTCGCTATCGCCATCGATAACGGACCCATTGCCGACTATCCCGGAGTCGACGAGCGGGAGGTGCCGGTGCGCCTCGGCCAGGGACCGGCATTCGTCTACAAGGACTCGTGGACCCACTACGATCGGCGTGTGATCAATCAGCTCCTGAACATCGCATCCGCGAACACTATTCCAGTTCAGCAGTGCATCTTCCCTGGTTTCGGGAGCGATGGCGCAGCGTTGATTCGAGCCGTATTCCCACGGCCCTCTCGCGATTGCGACTCGATACACGCACTCCGCATTCGAGATGGCGGACGAACGCGACATTGAAGCCGCCCTTGCGCTTCTACGCGCGTTTGTGACCGAACCTCCAACCAAACTTCCACTTGGTCCCTCTTGAGGGCAAGGAGACACACTCAACTCCGGAAAGTTAGAGGGTGCGATTTTCACGAATCTGAGGCAGGCCCTTGCGAATTCTCGTTTTTCTCCACGGCACTACGATCATGCAGGCCGGTGGAATAGGTCGCACGAGGCAGGAGCGGCCCGCAGGTGCGCGACCGTGAAGCGTCCGTGCGCGACTTCGCCTCCTATGTGCCGATTGGGGATGCGGTGACAAAACTTGGGCTTTGGCGCGATCAAGGAGCGGAGATTGTTTACCTTAGTTCGCATCGTAGACCGAATGACATCGCGATGGACGAGTCGGTATTGCAACGCTTTGGGTTTCCACCCGGTCGCATTGTCGCTCGCGCCAATGGCGAAGATTATGGCGACGTGGCGACTCGGGTGGATCCGGATGTAATCGTCGAGGATGACTGCGAGAGTATCGGAGGGACCATCGAGATGACTTTTCCGCGGTTGCGATCCGAACTGCGTGATCGCATTACCTCGATCGTAGTTCGCGAATTCGGGGGGATCGACCACCTCCCTGACGACGCCTCAGTGTTGCTGTCGAAGCACTAGAGCCTAATCACGCTGCGCAGCGTTTCTCCGCGCTCCATGGCGTGGAATGCTTCTTCGCTCTCATCCAACGAGATCACTCGTGTGACCACACCGTCGAGATTGAGCCGACCTTGGGCGTACCAGTTGGCGAGAAGGGGAAAATCGCGGGTCGGCAAACAATCGCCGTACCAGGAAATCCGCAGTGAGCCACCGAGATCGAAATATTTCGCGACCGGAATGGTGATCGTTGCGCTCTGGTCGGCGACGCCGATGATGACGCACGTCCCCGCGAGATCGCGGCACCACAGCGCGGTTTCAATCGTCTCCGGCTTGCCAACGGCTTCAAATGATGCGTTGACACCGAACCCGCCCGTAATCTCCTTGATCTTCGCGACCGGATCGCCATCTCGTGGGTTCACGGTATGCGTCGCACCAAATCCTTTCGCCCAATCGAGCTTTTTGGGATCGACATCGACGGCAATAATCGTCGTGGCGCCGGCAAGCGTTGCTCCCATAATGACTGAATCGCCAACTCCGCCGCAGCCCACAACCGCGACCGACTGTCCAGGTTTTACCTGCGCGGAGTAAAGCGCAGCGCCAACACCGGTCATCACCCCGCATCCAATCAAGCTCATTTGCTCCGGCGGCAGACCTTCGCTGATCGGTACGCACTGCTTCGAGTGGACAAGCGTGTGCGTGCAGAACGTGCCAATGCCAAGAATCGGGGTGAGGTCAATGCCATCGTGAGTGGTCATCTTTTGGCTGGCATTGAGGCTAGAGGCGCAAAGATGTGGTTGACCAACGAGACAAAATCGGCATGCGCCGCATGGCGCACGCCAGGCCATGATCACATAGTCGCCGGCCTTAACATTCGCAACTCCTTCGCCAACTTCCTCAACGATACCGCTCCCCTCATGACCGAGGAGAAATGGAAAATAGTCGGTGCCAAACACGCCGTTCTTGGCGGAAAAGTCCGTGTGGCAAACGCCGCTCGCGAGGACTCGAACCAGCGCTTCCCCTGGTCCAGGCGACGGAATATGGAACTCCTCAACAACTCCTGATTTTCCCGGCTCGCGCGCGATAACGCCCCGCGCGGTCATCCCACCTGCCATGTGGCCATCCTCTCAGGCTGCAGATTCGATCGAATTGACGTTGTTTGCCAACGGGCATCGTCCGGGAGGAATGTCAGCATGTCAAGCGTCGCCGAGGCTGACACCGGCGCGGGCAAGATCCGAGCGCCGAAAGCTTGCCAAAACATTGCCACCGGCAGGTCCTCCGAATTTGAGGTTAAGCAGACCCGAGACGATGGCGAACGCGCGCTGTTCTTCAATTGCGCACTCTTCTCGCAGAATTCGCCAAGCTGATCGAATCGCCTGTTGTCGCGCTAACCAAAGATCTCGCGCATCGACTCCCAAGAAGAATATTTCCTCGCTTGTCTCGATTCGCGGACCATCGATCTTGAGATCGTTTCGAATCGTGAACCGAACGGAAACTACTCCTGCGCACTCGAAACCTGCTCCTGCGGCTTCACCTTCTCCCATCGCCGCATGTATGTCACCAAGCGCGAACAGCGCTCCATCGACGGCGATCGGCAGAAAGAGACGCGATCCTTTCTCAAGTTGTCGCAAGTCCAAGTTTCCGCCATGCATGCTCGTCGGACTGAGCGAAGAGAGGCTGTTGGTCGACGGTGCGACGCCGGCGCATCCAATCATCGGTCGCGCCTGAATGACACAGTTCTCATCAAGAACAATTAGGTCGTCAATTACGCGGTATTTGCGAATCCACGAACCCCGCATTCCAAACGTTTCAACTCCCCAGCGATCCACATAGACCGTATGCGCGACATTGCCTACCTCGATTTCATCGACAACAATCTCGAGTACATCGCCTGGATGGGCGCCTTCAACGAACACCGGACCAGTTAACGCATTTAGTTGCCGAGTGGTGGATGGCTCAGAATCGAAACCATCTTCGAGCGCTTTTCGATATCCCTGATCAGAAGTGTGAAATCGGCAAAGCTCGCCCGGCTTGACTGTGGCGAGCGGCGGTTGATGTTTTCCTAAATTGAAGACGGGTGGATTTGGAAAGAGCTCATGCATTTGGTCGAACCACCACCTTCCGCTCTTAGGCGCAAACGCAGGAAGCAGTCACGGGCCTGCTATTCTTCTAAGGAAGTATCCGTTGCTCGGACAACCTCGGGAAAGGAATTCGTCAGGAATGCGCGCGTTGCTCAGCGTTTATGACAAATCCGGCATCATCGATTTTGCGCGAGAACTGGCGGATCTCGGGTTCGAATTGGTTTCCACGGGCGGCACCTTCGCGGCACTCGAATCTGCTGGCTTGAATGTAACGCGCGTTTCGGAAGTTACCGGCTTTCCCGAGATTCTTGACGGTCGAGTGAAGACGCTCCACCCCAGCATTCATGGCGGCCTCCTTGCGCGAACGGAACTTCCAGAACACGTGGATCAGCTTCGCGAGCATGACATTACCCCGATCGATCTCCTTGCCGTCAATCTTTATCCGTTCGAAGAAACGATCGCGAAACCGAATGTGCCAGAAGAGGAAGCGGTCGAGCAAATTGACATCGGCGGACCCGCTATGTTGCGAGCGGCGGCCAAGAATTTTCGAAATGTCATCGTTGTGACCGATCCTTCCGATTATCCCGCCATTGCAAACGAACTCAAAAACGGAGCAGTTCCTATTTCGAGGCGTCGCGAATTTGCGGCAAAGGGATTTGCGCACGTTGCTGCATACGACAACATAGTTGCTAATTACCTTGCGACGAAGAATGGTGACCTGCCCGAACGATTCATTGTCGACGGACGCAAAGTCCGAGAACTTCGTTACGGCGAGAATCCGCAACAGCGCGCCGCGGTCTATCTGCGGTCAAATTCGGCGAGCACAATTCGGCGTCTTGAACGCGGTGCAATTGAGCGGAAAGGAGACTCTCGTTCAATAATCTGGTCGACACCGATGCTGCATGGTCGGCAATCCAACGATTTGCCGTGCCCGCGGTGGCGATTGTCAAACACACCGTTCCGTGCGGGGTAGCCTGCAGGGAATTCCTCGAGAATGCGTTCTCGAAGCGCTCGAAGGGGATCCGGTCTGCGCGTACGGTGGGATCGTTGCGCTCAATCGCCGGTTGATGGGACAACCGCGCGGCGAATGGCGCGATGATGTTTTTTCAAGTAATCGTCGCCCCGCGATTCGAAGACGATGCGCGGGACGATTTGGCTCGCAAGAAGAACGTCAGGCTGCTTCGGATTGACGCTTCCGGGCGACCGCCAAGCGGCGGCCAAGATTTTGACGTCCGGCCATTTCCTGGCGGGTTCCTCGTTCAGGACAGGATACTAGCGCCCGACGACGAATCGACTTGGAAGTTGTGACCAAGCGTGCGCCGACCAACGACGAGTGCGTGGATCTTCGATTCGCCTGGGAGGTTGCCCGCCACGTCAAATCGAATGCAATCGTGCTCGCAAAGATCGAGCGCGTGGTTGGCGTCGGCGCGGTCAGCCCAACCGAGTTGAGAGCGTCTGGATCGCGGTCAAAAAAGGCCGGAGAATGGGCCGACGGCGCGTTCTCGCAAGCGACGCATTTTTTCCTTTGCGGATGGTCTCGAGGAAGCGACTCGAGCTGGAGTGACTGCCGCGATTCAACCGGGCGGTTCAGATAAGCGACGACCACGTGATCGCCGCCGCGGACGCCGCCGGGGTGGCGATGGTCTTTACCGGGGTTCGCCACTTCAGGCACTAGGCGATGAATCTGCGCCGACCTGACCGGCGCGTGATCGATTACCCTCGCGAGCCAGGCGTCGGGTTCACGAATTTCTTCCATCCGCGGAAGCTATCCGGGCCGTCCCAAATCTTCTTTGCGATATCGTGCCCGCGCTGCTCGACAATGTCGGCAATAAACGCTTCACCTAGGCGGTATTGTTCGATCTTTACGTCGAGCCCAGTAAGACGGGCGAAAGTCCTGCTCGGCGGTATTCCGCTGCTGCTGGCGGGTCTCAAACTTGCTTGGAGATCAGGTCGAAGTTCGGCAAGAGCGTCTTTCCGACCGCGTTCATGACGTGATTTGAATACCCTTCAACCATGCACATGGTCGCTTGCATCTCGTGGAAAAGCGCTCGCTGCTCCGGTGTCATGATTGCTTCGATCCAATTCATGTTGCCGTCGCGGTTCGCTCCGCGCCCGTTCGACCAATGTGCTGCATGCCGCGGCATCCCTGTTTGAGATGCTCACGTCTTGCCGGAGGAACTCGAAATACTTTCGAGCAGATGATTGAAGTAGACTTCGCACCCATGGATGCGCTTCGAATTCAAAGACGTGCGTCGTTTCATGTAGGGCGAGCCACATCCGGAACTCTTCGGCCGGAAGCCCGAATGTCTGCTCGACGACACGAATATTCGGTTCGACGTAGTAGAGCTTGCCCTCTGAAACCGGTTCTTTACCAAGAACGCCAGATCGTATTGGCCTAGGACCCGGCGGGCAAGGTACCCAAGAAGGAAGCCGAGCTCAGCGCTGACGAGGTTCTGGTTGAGGCCGCCCCAAAGCATTGCCGCGACCGAATGGAACCTCCTCTGTTCGGGATTGAGTGCCTCGAGCGGAGCGAGCATCAATTGAAAGACTGTCGATATTGGCGTTGATCCAGTCGACGCGGTCGAAGGCAAACGTGCTGCTCAAGCGGTCGTGGAACTCCGCTCCTTGTGTATTCCGAGACGATCGGAACGCAACGTCGAACCGAGCGTCGCGATAGTAATCGTCGAGCCGGTACCGTTCGACCGAGGTCAGCGCTCGGCCACGATTCATATTGATCGCGATCACCGCGCGCTTGTTCCCAATTGATCAGTGAATCACGCGAACTGTCGACGCGGTTGCCCGCTACGGAGTTTGCCGCTGGCCCACGCGCCTGACCGCCGCGCCGGCAAAAAGCCCGGCGGCTATTAACTTGCGATCGATATGAATCGGCGCACGCGAAGTTGATCCGCTCTGTTGCTCAGTATGATTGCTCATAAGGTGTAACCAATTTCCTCTCGACGCAAAGCGCCGCACATAGTCGCTGGACGGCGGCAGGAGCATTCCTCGAAGCAAGCTGTGGAGAATCCGAGGAGAGATGCCGAGCACGCATGGCAAAGCCGCAGTGACTGTACGCCCGGAGATCCGTATCGTCAAGCGAAGCGGATCGCGACAGGTCCTAAGCCGGTCGCGCGAAAGTATTGGAACCAACTCGGGAGCATCAAAAAGGGACCAGCAATGCTGGTCTCTCAGGACATTAGGTAGCGGGGGAAGGATTCGAACCTCCGACCTTTGGGTTATGAGCCCAACGAGCTGCCGCTGCTCCACCCCGCGGCGATCACTTGGATGAGTATGGCGCATCGGTAGGAATTCGGGGGTCGGGAGTGCCCGCAGCGGCCTCGCCTCCCGGGGGGTCGCCCCCCAAGTACTCTCCGGCGCTGCGGCGGGTCACGACCGGGTTCGGGATGGGACCGGGTGGGGCCGCCGCGCTCCCGGCCACGGGCACCCCCGACCCCCCATTCCCTACCTGGAATGCCAATCGCCTCCTATCGGATCGTGTCGTCGTGTTCGCGCTCGCACATTACCCACAACTTCAGTTCGCTTCCGGAGCCGTCCTGCGGATCGCCCCTACTGGGAACGGGGCCGCCGGCGACGCTTGCGAAGAAAGATCCGCCCTGGCCATGAGCACGGCTCGGCTCCGGTCGGTTACCCGCCGTCCACCTGCCGCCTCTCCACCCGGTGGTCTGCCGGGGGCCTTACCTCATTCCTGAGTGGGGGGGCTCGTCTTGGGGAGGGGTTCCCGCTTAGATGCTGTCAGCGGTTCGCCCGCCCGCGCGTAGCTACCCGGCGGTGCCGGTTGCCGGACAACCGGCCCACCAGCGGCGCGTCCGGCCCGGTCCTCTCGTACTAGGGCCAGCCCCCCGCAACCCCCCACCGCCCGCGGCGGATAGAGACCGAACTGTCTCACGACGTTCTGAACCCAGCTCGCGTACCGCTTTCATGGGCGAACAGCCCAACCCTTGGGACCTTCTCCAGCCCCAGGATGCGACGAGCCGACATCGAGGTGCCAAACCCTGCCGTCGATGTGGACTCTTGGGCAGGATCAGCCTGTTATCCCCGGGGTAGCTTTTATCCGTTAAGCCACGGCCCGTCCACCAGGCACCGTGGGATCACTAGGCCCGACTTTCGTCCCTGCTCGGCCTGTCCGCCTCGCAGTCAAGCTCCCTTGCTGCCCTTGCGCGCTCCGGCCGATTGCCATCCGGCCTGAGGGGACCGTTGGGCGCCTCCGTTACGCTTTGGGAGGCGACCGCCCCAGTCAAACTCCCCACCAGCCGCGGTCCCCCCCGGGCTTCACCGGGCCAGGGTGAGGACGCAAGCAGCCGCCAGGGTGGTATTTCAACGTCGCCTCCCCCGAAGCTGGCGCCTCCGGATCCCCGGCTCCCACCTATCCTACACAGGCCGCGCCCGCGCCCAGCGGCAAGCTGGAGTAAAGCTCCACGGGGTCTTTTTGTCCTGCCGCGGGTCACCGGTATCTTCACCGGTCCTGCAGTTTCGCCGGGTCCCCCGTCGAGACAGCGCCCAGATCGTTCTACCTTTCGTGCGGGTCGGAACTTACCCGACAAGGAATTTCGCTACCTTAGGACCGTTATAGTTACGGCCGCCGTTTACCGGGGCTTCGGTTCGGGGCTCGCACCCCTCCCCTTAACCTTCCGGCACTGGGCAGGTCTCAGCCCCTATACGTCCGCACGCATGCGCGTTGGCAGGGACCGGTGTTTTTGGTAAACAGTCGCCTGGGCCTGCTCGCTGCGGCCCCCTCACGCTCCACCCGCGCCGGGGCTTCACGCTACCGGGGCGCCCCTTCTCCCGAAGTTACGGGGCTAATTTGCCGAGTTCCTTGACGGAGGGTCTCCCGTCCACCTCGGTATGCTCTACCAGCCCACCTGTGTCGGTTTGCGGTACGGTCGGTCACGTCCTGGCTAGAGGCTTTTCTCGGCCGTGCGGGCTCAATCCGTGCGGCTTGGGCCACGCCCGCGTCTTCCCATCACCCCTCGGTCATCGGCCCGGCGGATTTGCCTACCGGGCCTCCCTACCGGCTTGGAGGGTCTGCACCCCCGGACCTACCCCCCGGCGTCCCCCCATCGCTCATAACGGCCGCGGCCGGGACGGGACTAGTAACCCGTTGTCCATCGCCTACGCCTCCCGGCCTCGGCTTAGGCCCGCCTCACCCGCAGGTGATCAGCATGGCTGCGGAACCCTCGGGCATCCGGTGGGGGGGATTCGCACCCCCCTCGCGCTACTCGTGCCGACATTCGCACTCCCCACCGCTCCAGGTTCGCTTCCGCTCCCCCTTCACCGCTGGATGGGGACGCTCCCCTACCACGCGAGCTCTCAGAAGCGCATCCGCGGCTTCGGCGCCGGGCTTAGCCCCGGTGGATTGTCGGCGCCGCGGCACTATCGACCAGTGAGCTATTACGCACTCTTTCAAGGATGGCTGCTTCTAAGCCAACCTCCTGGTTGTCGACGCGCCGCGACTACCTTGCCCACTGAGCCCGGACTTGGGGACCTTAGCCGGCGGTCTGGGCTGTTCCCCTCTCGACCACGAAACTTAGCTCCCGCCGTCTCACTCCCCCAGGTCCCGCCGCGGCATTCGGCGTTTGGTTCGGGTTGGTAAGCGGCAAGCCCCCGCGCCGATCCGTCACGCTACCTCCGCGGCGCGCTCCCCTGGAAGGCGGTACCTAAATACCTTTCGGGGAGAACCAGCTATCTCCGGGTTCGCTTGGCATTTCACCTCTACCCACAGGTCATCCCGATGGTTTGCAATCCATCCGGGTGCGGGCCTCCACGAGCGTGTTCCGCCCGCTTCGCCCTGCCCATGGGTAGCTCACCCGGTTTCGGGTCGGCTGCGACGCGACTGGTCGCCCTTTCGGACTCGCGTTCGCTCCGGCTCCGGCTGTCCCCGCCTTAGCCTCGCCGCGCCCAGCCACTCGTCGGCTCATTCTACAAAAGGCACGCCGTCACCCCGATCTCCCCCAGGCTCCGACCGGCCAGGGGCGCACGGTTTCAGGCACTCTTTCACTCCCCTTGGCGGGGTGCTTTTCACCGTTCCCTCACGGTACTGGTTCCCTATCGGTCGCCGGCGGTCTTTAGCCTTGGGCGGTGGTCCGCCCCGCTTCCCACCCGATTCCGCGTGTCGGGCGGTACTCACGCAACAACCGCACCCCCAGCCCGGCCGCGTCGCCTACGGGGCTCTCACCCGCTCCGGCCGCCCGTTCCAGCGGCGTTCGGCTGCGTCCGGCAGCTCGCGCGAGGGGTCCGTCGCCCCCTCCCCGCTCGCCGTTCAACCCCCGGCCGCAGCGCCAACGGGCTCCCTACGCCGCCAGGGTTTGGGCTCCTCCCCGTTCGCTCGCCGCTACTGGGGGAATCCTCTCTCTTCCTCCGGGTACTGAGATGTTTCAGTTCCCCGGGTGCCCCCCGCGATCAACCGCGGTGACCGGGTATCACCCCGGCCGGGTTGCCCCATTCGGAAACCCCCGGATCGCCGGCTGCCAGCGCCTCCCCGGGGCATTTCGCCGCGTGGCCGCGTCCTTCGTCGGCCGCCGACGCCTAGGCATCCACCGTGCGCCCTTGCCTCCGCGCGCGTCCCCGACTGCCCGCTCCCGTCCGCTCCCCCGCGACGCTCGTCGGATCGCCTCGTTCACAGTTCTGAGTTGCCTGGTCGTGCGGTGTGTGCGCCACCCGCGCGAACGTGTCGCGCGGCGTTAGCTCTTGGCGAGCTCAGCGCGTGACTTGGTAAGGTGCACACCCAAGGGGTCGCACTGAGTGGAGCCGCGGGGATTCGAACCCCGGACCTCCGCCGTGCAAGGGCGGCGCTCTCCCGGCTAAGCTACGGCCCCGTTCTCGCTTCCAAGCCCCGCCCCGGTGGGCGCGCCTGGACTCGAACCAGGGACCTCGGCCTTATCAGGGCCGCGCTCTACCGCCTGAGCTACGCGCCCACCTCGCGGATTCCCCTCTGACATGCCAAGCGTGCAGCGAGATGCTCAGTCCGAGGCCGAAGACGAGCATGAGGCCGCGTGACCGCGCAGTGTGCCGCTGCGCTTCGAGCTAGGCTCAAAACCAGCGGTTCCGTTGCTCCCACTCGCCAAGCGCGTCTGCCCGCGGGACTGCTCAGTGAACGATGTTCATTGCACGTCCACACGCGACGCTGGTGCCTCAGCGCGAGTATGGTCTCGATTCGCGAACAAGCGAGACCATTGAGCAACTGGTTGACCTAGGACCGACTTCCACCCCATGTGAGCATGGAGGGTATGCGGCTCCCTAGAAAGGAGGTGATCCAGCCGCAGCTTCCGCTACGGCTACCTTGTTACGACTTCGTCCCAATCACCCGCCCCACCCTCGACGGCTGCCTCGTTGCCAGTTGGCCCACCGGCTTCAGGTGTTGCCGGCTTTCGTGACGTGACGGGCGGTGTGTACAAGGCCCGGGAACGTATTCACCGCGGTAGTGCTGACCCGCGGTTACTAGCGACTCCGACTTCACGGGGGCGGGTTGCAGCCCCCGATCCGAACTGAGACCGGGTTTGGGGGATTCGCTCCGCCTCGCGGCTTGGCGACCCGCTGTCCCGGCCATTGTAGCGTGCGTGTCGCCCCGGACGTAAGGGTCATGCTGACTTGACGTCATCCCCACCTTCCTCCGGCTTGCTACCGGCGGTCCGGCCAGAAACATCGGCAACTGGCCGCGGGGGTTGCGCTCGTTGCGGGACTTAACCCAACACCTCACGGCACGAGCTGACGACAGCCATGCAACACCTGTGCCCCACCCTCAAAGGCCACCCGGTTTCCCGGCTCTGCAGGGGCATGTCAAGCCCGGGTAAGGTTCTGCGCGTCGCGTCGAATTAAACCGCACGCTCCGCCGCTTGTGCGGGCCCCCGTCAATTCCTTTGAGTTTTAGCCTTGCGGCCGTACTCCCCAGGCGGCCGACTTCCCGCGTTAGCTCCGGCACGGAGGGGGTCAAGTCCCCCCACGCCCAGTCGGCATCGTTTACTGCGTGGACTACCGGGGTATCTAATCCCGTTCGCTCCCCACGCCTTCGCGCCTCAGCGTCAGGATCGGCCCAGCCGGCCGCCTTCGCCACGGGTGTTCCTCCCGATCTCTACGCATTTCACCACTACACCGGGGATTCCACCGGCCCCTGCCGTCCTCAAGCGATCCCGTCCCCGACGACCCTCCCCGGTTGAGCCGGGGGCTTTCACGCCGGGCGCGGACCGACCGCCTGCGCGCGCTTTACGCCCAGTAACTCCGGACAACGCTCGGCCCCTACGTATTACCGCGGCTGCTGGCACGTAGTTAGCCGGGCCTTCTTCCTCGGGTACCGTCAGTGCTTCGTCCCCGAGAAAAGGGGTTTACACCCCGAAGGGCGTCCTCCCCCACGCGGCGTTGCTCCCTCAGGCTTGCGCCCATTGGGGAAAATTCCTTGCTGCTGCCTCCCGTAGGAGTCGGGGCCGTGTCTCAGTCCCCGTGTGGCTGGCCGTCCTCTCAGACCAGCTACCGATCATCGCCTTGGTGGGCCGTTACCCCGCCAACTAGCTAATCGGCCGCAGGCACCTCCAGCGGCGAATCCCCGAAAGGTCCTTTCCTGACCAATCCCCACGAAGCGGCGAGCACATGCGGTATTACCCCCCGTTTCCGGGGGCTATCCCCCACCCCAGGGCAGGTTGCCCACGCGTTCCTCACCCGTCCGCCACGTGACGCATCCGAAAGGAGCCCGTCCGACTTGCATGCATTAGGCACGCCGCCAGCGTTGATCCTGAGCCAGGATCAAACTCTCCACCAAGATTTGGTGTCGTTCTCAGCCCACGGTTGCCCGTGTCGAGAACGATTCATTTCATATTTTTTCTGCACGATACGCGATGGCCCACGTTTTGCCCGAGAAGTGGCAAGCCACATCCCGGCAAGTCAAAACGGGACGCATGCGCGTTCTGCGTCTCATGCTCCGTCTTCGACGTCCCTTTCGCCTGCGCACTCCGCGCGCAATGCAAAGGCCGTCAGCTTGTCAAGGTGCGTTGCTTATGCCCGTTCGGGCGCAGCGAATGCCCTAATAGAACAAAGGGCCCGCGAATGATACTCAGTAGGGGGCGGCGTGTCAAGGTTTTTCGCCGCACTTTTCAACAATGGTTGCCGACCCGATTGTCGACTATTGACCAGACCCAGTTCCGCGGAGAACCGTGTCGCGGGAAGGGGCGAACGTACTGTTCAAGGTCAAGTCGTCTAGTACCTGACCATCTTTGGTGACAACGCGGTGAATCGACGCATCAAAACCGTCTTGCGCGTGCTCGACTTGGAGCTCTTCGCCGACTGGCAATTCCTCGGAATCGGTATAACGGACGTCGGTCGGAGGAGTGACGATATTGCTGATTACCGGCTCTGAAACCTCAACGTCCCAGCCCGGATTCGTGCCGTAAATTTCTGCCGAAACGTAATCACCATCAGCCTGGACAACGACGGCGATCCAATGACCGGTCGTATTTTGGAACTTCATATCGAGCGATGTGTCGTTCTCTTCGATATTGACCATCGCGTCTAGGCCCTTCATGCCTCTCGGCGGATCGCCATATGTTGTGAGCCAGTATGGATGTTGCCAGCGCTCAACAATTGGCATCCCTGCCCAGAATGCGGCCTGGAAGATGGTCGTCGAAACCTGACAAATACCGCCGCCGACGACAGGAGCCGTCGTGACACCGCCGGTGTTGCCATCAGCGACAATGCCGAATCCGGTTACGAAACCGTTGTCCTTTGTCACATTTCCAAGAAATTCGTCGTAGGAGAAGATGCCGTCCGGTGGAACGAGCCATCCATTCTCGAGTTCAACAGCATGCTCGACGTTCTTACGCCGGGGTTCGCTCGACGTCCCGTAATAAGTTGAGGAATCGCCGAGCAGGTCGTCTAGTTGAATCTTCGGCCGGAACGATGCTGGGAAATCTGGCTTGACTTTTTGGACTTTGAGCGTGATTTCAGTCTTGTGCGCGAACGCGGCATCGCTGATTCGCTTGACCGTGTCGTCGACATCAACTTGTTGTCCTGTCTGGGCATCGCCGACCACCTTGACACGGCCGTCGACGAGACGGAACTGAGCATCCTTCGCTGGAACATAGATTTGATCGAGGACGGGTTGGAGGCGGCGTTGAAGGACACTGGAATCGAACGAAAAGGAAAATGGCTCCTTGGCGCCGGGTTTGGGTTCAATCACGAGCGCAGCCAGGAGATCAGCTCGACCGAGCCAACCAGAGCCTTCGCTCCAATTGATGGTTATCCCATTGGCGACGAGATTTTCGGCCGCACTCGCCGCTTGTTGTGCCATCTCATCAGTGATCTGAGGCGGATCCGAGCTGATCTTCAACGCCACGGTATGGTTGCCCGACTTAAGCGCCTGAACCGCGTCGTTGACCGACGACGTGACATCGAGGTCGGTCGCACTCATTGCGGGGACCGTTAGGATCTGACCGTCCTCCGTGACATAGAGTCCGGCATCTTGGCTCTCATGTTCAACATCGCCAGCAATGTTGCGGATGAGTGTCTTGAGAGATCGTTCATCGACCTGTATCGAAGCGTCGGCTCCATTGACTGAAACGATCCGCTTCAGATCTACGGGTGAAACGATCCACGACTGTCCATTCCCAGTCAACACTAGGCCGGACGACACCGCAGATTGGGCGCTCGGAAGACTGGCTTCGAGTTGTTCCGCAGAGATCGAGGGCGCGATCGATGGTGTGATCAGTTCGACTGGCGCCGCACTCAGTAGGGCAATGTCTCCAAGAATGCGCGCGCGGCTGTTACCCAGGTCAAGTGCTACTCCCGCAACCTCGGGAACGATCATTGGGTTCCCTTGCGCGTTCATATCGACGTGGGCGTCACTGGGAGGACGCGTAATTTCGGGCGCGAAGCTCGCCAAGCGGGCGTCGAGCGCTTCTTGATCAATTGAAACGACGGCCTGCACATCGTACCCGTGAACCGCCGAACGCACCCAGGTCTGAGCGCGCGTCCACGGCGAACCCGATCTCCCATACCGGTACGCGAGTCTTGCGGTCTCGGCGCTATTGATGCTTGCGCCGGCTTCTCGCGGGGTGACGGTGAAGGTCTTGCCGTTTGCTTGAAGGTCGATCGGAGTGTCGAGATAGTTATTGAACTGGGTCTCTAGCGCCGCCCGAGCTTCGGACTCGGACATGCCGCCGACGGAGACGCCGCTGATTTTTACGCCCTCGTAGATGCGACCCGAGTGGGAATAGCCGTAGAGTGACAGCCCGACAACACTTGCCAATACCAGTAGCATGGCAAAGACAAACGCGCTGCGGGAAATCAGGTTGACAAACTCCAGCGACCAAATGTCACCACGCAAGATGCGTCGCGACTTCAATGACATCCCTTGAACTCGTGGGACCGACGTGTTCATTAACCCAAGTTCCTCGAAAACTGCCAACTCTAGCGCGAGTCTATCCTATGAATTCAGTCGAACACAATAGACGCGCTACCGTTTCCTCAAAGTCAACGAACACACTTGGCGATTTCAGCAATTTTTTCACAGTTTTCTGCGATGTGTGGCAATTTGTCACGCCTTAGAAACCGTATTGTTTGACCGCTTGACCGTTGGTAGACTCGGACGGTGGAAAAACGATCGAAAGTAGCACGTTGCCTGAATTGGCATAGTTCGACAAGAGTTCGAAGGATGGTTGAGCGTGAGCACAAATGAAGTGATCTCTACTAAGGGCGCCCCAGCGGCGATCGGCCCGTATTCGCAGGCTATTAAAACCAACGGGTTTGTCTTGACTGCTGGCCAAATTCCGCTCGATCCTGAAACTGGCAACATCGTTGAAGGCGGAATCACTGAGCAAACGGAACGAGTGATGAAGAGCTTGGCTGCCGTGCTCGAGGCCGCGGGAACGTCCTTCGCGAACGTCGTTAAATCGACGTGCTTTCTCGTAAATCTTGACGATTTCCCAGCTTTCAATGAAGTGTATGCACGCTTGTTCGGCGCTAATCCGCCGGCTCGGAGCACCGTGCAAGTTGCCAAACTGCCTCGGGGATCGCTCGTTGAAGTCGAGTGTGTCGCTATCTATGAATAACTATCCCGCTTCGGGCCGATCGCCCGAAGCGTCAGAACTATCGCCCATTGATCAGTTCGAGAATCTGGAGAGTTAATTCGCGGCCGACCTGCTCGAGGTCAGCTGCTTGCATGAGCAGGGCTTCACCTTGCTCATTTTTCATGATGTGGGCATTGACGTTGACATTGACGGCGGCGGCGCGAAGACTCGCTTCCGCGAAGATGGCCGCGACTGCGGCATCCGAAATGAGATTCCGATTGCCGTGTTTCGCGACTGGTACGAGCAGCTCAAGCGCTTCAACGCAGGATTTGGCAACTTCAAGCGGAATATTTGCAGATTCGAGTAGTGCTCGATCCAATGCGCCCCGTCTGCTTTTTCGCTCTGCCTCAGTTCCCTTCGGTAATCTCGAAGCATCGGCGTAGGCTCCATAGGCGAGCTCATCTTCAACTGCCAAATCGAGGAAACGATATCGGAGGAGTTGGAGGTGATTTAACGCTTCGACAATGTCGTGGTCGCGCTCTGCGGTATCTTCGCGCCCAATTGTGTATTGGCAAACCATTTCGCCAAGCGCCGCTGCTAGCGTGGCGACAACTGCCGTTGCGCTACCGCCACCTGGTGTCGGCGTGCGCTCCGCGAGCGCAGCGGCGTAAGGTGCGATCGCTTGGGTGACTTCGGTTGATTGGTTATTCGGTGGTTTCGCCAAGTGTTCCGTCTCCAGTTTTCCGCCTCAAATTCTCGGCAGATTATGCCGGAATGAAGGCGTAGTCGTGGAAGCGGCTCAGCCTGGATCGAGCGTGGTGAATTGAAGCTGATCGCCTTGCGATATCGCCATCGCCCGTGCGGCGCCAGCGCCCATCTCGATGACACCGGCGGCATTCGTGAAGTCGTAGCGCCACGGACCCATCGCTTCACGAATTTTCTTCACCTTGAATTCGGAGTCGAAGAAGACGAGATCGATCGGAAACCGCATAAAACTTGTGTGGATACCTCGCGCGGGACGGAAAAGCATCCCATGCCCAGTTGGCAGAGACTGTCGAAACATAAGCCCTTTGAACGACGTCCAAGCGCCACGAGCCTCCACAACGTCTGAGGCGACAACCGCCTGGGTGCGCAAATTCGTCACTTGATATTTCGGCAGCCCCACGCTGAACTCCTGATCCACGATGACAACGATCGACAACCCGATTCATATGTATTGGTATCGAGCACCAGGAACCATCACCCATTTGGTTGGTTTGCTGCAGAGGACCTTGGGCATTCGAGGTAACGAACTACAGAGGTGTCGTAGAGATTTGTCTGGGCGGTGGGTTCAGGGTCGGTCAGTGAACAGCACGTTTACTTTGTTGCGATCGCTTCGAGTTCCCGAACAAATCGTTCTTCGTTGTCGAACTCGATTTTGTATTGACTTTCATCGGATGTTGGCGCCGCCGGAAGAACGATTCTCACCCAACCTTCTTCCGCCCCTCTGCACAAAAGCTCAGTTACGCGTGCTTCAAATTTGTTGTACGCCATGTCTGGAGTGAGCACGCGATAGTACTGCTCGCCCATGCCGTTTCTTGTCCAGATGAGCCGGATCAATTGCCGGTGCTTTGTCCGCAGATCAGAGGCAACGAGCTCATTCGCCATCAATCCGCGAAGGATCGCGCTGAATTTGCCAAGCTGGCTTAAAGGCTGCTGGCAAACTGGGCAGAGTCCATCACGTGCGTCGTCATGGGAAAAGCTGCGGCGACATGCACTACACCAGAGATATGTCTTCGCTTTGTCTTGATCTCGCGCCATGGGTTGATAGTAGTCCTACTGAACTACGTGACCAGAGAAAGCAAAACCCGGCGAGGATTCTCCCACGCCGGGTTACGATTCGGCACGCCTGAAAATCGGGCCACAAACGTCACTCGCGGATGCTCTTCGGCTCCAGTCGCTCGGCGCCGCCGCCTTGGCCCGTGTTGACCACGCCGGGGTGCTCGCCGATGCTGTCGGCCCATTTTTGGATGAGATACGTGATGAAAATACCCCCAAGCATCAGTACAGTCGCGGCAACAACTTCAATTGTGTCCGCCAGAACGCCGTAATCGGCAAGATTGTCGATCCTGAGATCACCCAACCAGCGCAAGAAATCGCCAATCATCGCCTTCTCCGTATCTCGCCGGTTCCATCGGATACACCGTCCGGCGCGCTGAATTACGTAACAGTCAGCGTTCCAACCATGCCCGCTTCTTTGTGTCCGGGTACATCACAATAGAATTGGTAGGTTCCGGGTGGCGCATTAATTGTGATCACCACCGTTTCGCCGGGTTTGACGTCTTGCTTAATCCCCAATTCGTCGATCGAGAAATTGTGCAACGTCGAGCCGGTGTTGGAAAGCGAAATCTCCGTCGGCGTGTTTGCAGGAATAGTGGCGACCGCCGGCTCGAACTTAATATCTTGCAACGCGATCGTAAACTCTTGTCCAGGCGCGGGTGAAGCGCTATTGATTGGGGTCGCCGCTCCCGGCGAACTGCTCGGCGGGGGCGCGCCCCGCCTTCCTCAACGATCAACTTCCCGACCATGCCTGCTTCTTTGTGACCAGGAACGCTGCAGTAGTACTCGTACTCACCGGCCGGCGCGTCGATGTCCACTGTAGTTGTCGTACCGGGCTGGAGATCGACTTTGATGTTCAACTCGGCAATCGTGAAATCATGGAGAGTCGCGCCGGTATTCGTGATCTCAATCTTCTGCGGTCCGGTGCCAATCTGAAGTTCGGATTCCCTCCAGCCTATGTCATAGGCTTCGAGATGGGCCTTCGCCGCACCGGCAGATGGGGTCGGCGCCACCGTTGGCGCGCTGGTCGGCGCCACCGTCGGATAACCACCAGATTGCTCGATCGCCGCGTTATAGACCGCATTCCAATCCACGTGCTGAATCATGTAAGTGAGATTGTCGATCTGATCGTCGTTCAACTCGCCGCCGTTTTCGGCGCCCCAGATTGGCATCGCGCCGCGACCATTGTGAATAGTCTTGTTGATGAGCGATGTTCGCGCGGAGAAGCCTCCAGGGTACGGAGTGCCATTGGCGTAGACACCTTCCTGGTTCAGGGAGGTGTTCGTGCCGCCGAGCGGAGCACCGATGCGACCGGTTCCTTCTTCGTAACCCTCACCGGCCGGACCATGGCAGGGCAAGCAATATTGCAAGTAGTTTGCGGTGCCACGTTCGATGGCAGCGTCGTCCTGCTCTTTGACCTCCGCATCTTGCCGGTTTGATTCATCGGCGAGGTAAAGGAACAACACCGTGGAAAGCGCCACGAGGCCGATGATCACCACAGTTGCGAGTCGTTGAACAGCCCCCACGCTGCTGAACTCCTGTCCTACCCGTTATCGAACAATAAGTGTGCGGTTCGTTGCTGGCCAATACCCAAGCTTACGGCCAAGGTGTCGCCTGACTCGGATCGTAATTAAATCCACGTGTGTGAATCGCGCCGGTGTCGACCGTTAGGTCTCCTGACGCGGCGACCGTGATTCCCATGAAATCCATTGCGCGGGGCGCCGGACCACCGATCTTGGCGCCGTTGTAGTCGTAGATGCTGCCGTGGCACGGACAATGAAAATCTTGCTCGCCATCGTTCCACGGCACCGTGCAACCGAGATGCGGACATTTCCAATAGAGCGCCATCACCCCGTCATCATTGTGGATGATGTAGAACTTGCCAGGCGCATATTGAAATGGCTTTCCACCCGGCGCGGGGACATCCGATGCGGGAACCGTGAGCGTGCTGCCAAATGCCCCGGTTTTGTTTGGCCACCAAAACCGAATCAATCCCGCGGTCGCTTGCGTCAGAACGATCGCCACTGCGCCCAATGTCGCATTGCGAATGAATCCACGGCGCGCGATCTTCGTCGTTGTCGGCGAACTGATCAGATGTAGTCGCGCCAGCAACGACAGGCAGCGCGCAACGAGCCAGTTCAGCCCCAGCCCGGAGAGCAACTTGAAAATCGACGTCATTGTGGCTCGCCTTTACCTTCCTCGAACGTTTGACGATCTAATGATGCGCGAGCGGCAGATTCCACGGCCAGGTCAACGACTGACCGGTACTGCGGAACGATGTACCAAAAATTGTAAGCACGATATATGAAACGTAAAACCCTGTGAACAACGCGATGATCATCTCGCGTCGAGTGGGGCGGAATATCTTTTGCACAAGCACGATCAACACGCCGATCAGAACGAGCATGATTAGGCTGGGAAGCAGCGTGTTCCAGACAATTTCGGGATAGCCTTTGGTGTCGCGCAGATAGCGGCCGATGCCGAACTGCGTTCGTTCCGACTGCTCGTCGAAGTAGATCATGACGACTTCGACCACCACGGTAAACACCGTGGTGAATGCGATGATTTTGCGTCCTTTTGATGAGGTGCCGAGAATGCCAACGCCGAGCGGACTGCGGTCAACATAGGGAATGGCCGCAATCGCGACTAAGGCGACGGTCGGCACGATCACGCCGGCGAGACCGGCGTTCATATGCAGCAGGAGTTCCTGCAAGTTCAAGAAGTACCACGGCGCTTTCGACGGATTTGGCGTCTTGTTCGGGTTCGCTTGCTCGGTGAGGGGCGCGCTGACGAAGATCGAAAACAGCGTCAAGAGCATCAGGAAGACGACGGCCGACACCGCTTCGACGACGACGAGTGACGGCCAAACCATCACTTCATCTTCGGCGAGGTCGGTCGGACGCGCCATCGCCCGGCCACGAACGAGCTCGAGCAGGCGTTGGCGCTTCGCCTCGTCGATTCCTGATACCGCCTGTCCCGCTTGTCCAGGTTGTGGTTGCGCGATCTCTGCCATCTGCTGATCCCTCGTCTGCGAGCTATCCCGGTCGAGTCGTTAAATTATCGACCTACAGCGGGCCGGAGATGCCGCCGTCCTTGCGAATTCGCCAGAAGTGGACGGCCATCAGTACCGCCGCAACCAGCGGCAAAAAGATGACGTGCAGCGTGTAGAACCGGATCAATGTGCTCTGACCGATTTGGTAGTCGCCGACGAGCAGGAAATTCACCTGCTTGCCGATGATCGGGGCGGCGCCGCCAATGTTGGTGCCGACTGTGATCGCCCACATTGACAACTGATCCCACGGCAACAGATAACCGCTAAATGAGAGCAGGAAGGTCGTCACGAGCAGGAGCACGCCGATGACCCAGTTGAACTCGCGCGGCGGCTTATAAGAACCCGTGTAGAACACCCTGCCCATATGGAGAAAGACTGAAATCACCATCCCTTGCGCGGCCCAACGGTGCATATTGCGCATGAGCTGCCCAAAGGTCACCGAGGACTCGATGTCCTTCATGTTCTGGTAAGCCTGGTCGGTCGATGGCACGTAATAGAACATGAGCAAGATGCCGGTCAGGACCAGCACGAGAAAGAGGAAAAACGAAAGACCACCGAGACAGAAGGTGTAAGTCACCTTCGTCGCGTAACGTTTGATCTTGACAGGGTGAATGTGGAGGAAGACGTTACTGGCGATAATCAGTGCTTGATTGCGCTGATTATCGGGATAGCCGTGGCGGACTACCGATCGCCAAAGCGCAGACCCGGTTATGCGATCGGCCAGCGTCCCTTCACGCCTCATGCCGCTCCTCCTGAACCACGTGAACGCGAATGGTCAAATTCCGCGGGAATTCCTTCCCGTTTTGTTGCTCAATTCCTCCCCGGTGGCCTCGTCCCCTATCCAGGCAATTATGCCCGTTACTCGGACAGTGGAGAGCGCGGCGGTATTGTCAGATGGATGGGCCAACCGGTCAAGGCTTTCATTCACAAATTCACGGCGACCGGGCATGCGTTCCATGATTCCTCGTGCTGGAAGTTCCCACTCCATGGTGTTGAACAAAGATCGACTTGCCGAGTGCCTCCTTCAATCCATTTCCGAGTTAGACCCGTATTTATGTGGCGACCGTATTGAACAGAGGAGGAGGCTTTACGATGAAGTCGAATACGCTGACTCGTTTTGTCAAAGTCTTCGCGATTGCAGCGGCCATATACGTTTTCACATCGCTTGGGCCCACCGTCAGTGCGGCCGCCATGCTCTGGTGCGGCGGGGGATATGGGCTAACTCCAGATGTGGCGGTCAGCAGCGCCATCGACGATGCGGAGATATCCGCGTCATCGAACGGGCAATTCACGTGCACCCTCGTCGGGGAGCCAGAGGTGTTCTTGACCCATAATCAGTACCGTGGAGACTTCTACAGCGCGAGCGTATTAATGTCCTGTAGCTGATACGCGAAAGGGCGGCGCCTAGCCGGCGCCGTCCAGACTCTACCCTCCAAAACTTTGACGCGAACCAACTCGCATTCAAATCCATGAATCGCTGTGGAAGTAAGTGGAAGTGGGCGCGACAGGACTCGAACCTGTGACCTCGCGGATGTGAACCGCGCGCTCTAACCGACTGAGCTACGCGCCCGACTGACAGTCAAAAAGTATAGCATCGGCGCTGTGACGCGCTCCACCGATAGTGCGCTCCGCTCGATGATTAGCAATTAGATGAACGAAAAGCAATTGCATGAAAAGAGCGTAATCTCCGCGTAGCTCGGCGGCGCGGCTCCGGACTAATCTGCTCTTTCACGATAACTGCATGTGACACTCAACCACCGACAATAACCTGTTCGGAAAATTCATTTCCTCGAACGATCGGAATCAGTGCGAGGTAGTTATCACGTATCCGGCGCCGAATGTTGCGGACAAGTGTCCGGGCGTGACGGTCAATCGTGCGCCAGCCTCCTGCTTGTTTAACCTAGTTGGAACTACGACCTCAGCAGGTACCGCTAGAGACGCAGCCGGAATCACAGCGACGCGTAACTTTTCCGTGACCGTCATCGATTGCGCAGGGTCACAATCGTTGAAAACGAGACCGGTTTTGGCAACGAGAGTTGCCTGATCGGCATTTGCCGAATTGAAGTCATCAGCAAGAGGACCGCTTTTCACGCGGCCCTTTTCGCTGGTAACCAAGGCCGATCTCGTCTGATTGGGACCGATCTAGTCCCCGAGAAGTGACGCCCCGCGCCGGGAAAACGTTTCGTGATCACGTGCCCAGACGATCGCGCCGGCTCTGGTTTGGACGCCCAGTTTGCTGTAGAGCCGACTCAGGTAATTCCGCACCGTTTGCTCGCTTAGGTGAAGCTCGTGCGCAAGACGCCAATTGTCCCAACCTCGTCCAAGGAGATCCAGAAGCTCTTTTTCCCGTGGGGTGAGGTGTGGACCGGACGCCGACTGTTCACTCGGTTGGATCAGCTTTGAAACGATTGCCCGGCTAAACCAGGTTGCGCCATTCGCGACACTTTTAACCGCGATGACAAGCGCATCAGGAGCCTCGTCTTTGAGGACATAGCCGGATACGCCTGCGTTTACCAAGCCGCGCACGTAGGCGTCATCATCGTACGCGGTTAACACGAGAATCTTCGTCGCCGGGCAGTTCTCGTGGGCGTGGGCAACAATAGTCGTCGCCGAGGAACCAGGCATATTTAAGTCGAGCACCAGAACGTCGGGCTGCAGGCGTTCACATGCTTTCATGGTTCCGTCGCCATTTGCAGTTTCACCGACGACGAGAATGCCGGGTTCCTTCTCCAAGCGATTACGCAATCCCGATCGCATCAATGGGTGGTCGTCTGCCAAAACCACGCTGATCGTCTTCGCCAATTTGCTCCTCCTTTCCGATAACCGGCATGAGGACGGTGATGTTTGTACCGTCACCGTCCTCGGTCTTGAACTCAATTTCGCCGCTCGCTTGATCCACTCGTTCGACAAGACCAATGAGACCAAAGTGGCCCTGCTCGGCGAGGTCGTTCATTCGGTTCGGCAAATTGAAACCTCGACCGTCATCGCAAATTTGCAGCCGCAAGTTTCCGTCCAAACGAGAAACGCTGACTCTGACTTCGTTTGCATCCGCGTGTCGGAGCGCATTTCGCAATGCCTCCTGTACGATGCGGAATACGGAAATTGCTGTTGTCTCAGGCAAGCCAACATCGGCGCCGTCTAGATCGACGACAATCTGTGGCGCTCCCGGTCCTTGCCGACGTCTGAGCTCAGCAACGTAGCCTTCGAGCGCGGCAGCAAGGCCGAACTCCGAGAGTCCTGGTGGTCTTAGTTCACCGATCAGACTGCGAAGTTCGGCGACGACCCCAAGGATGTCTCCGCGAATTTGTTCGCTGTCGGCTGATCCAAAACTTGTACTTTCTTCTTCAACCAAAGGTTGGTTTGCCGCCAGGCTGTATGAAATCGTGAGCAAATCTTGAACGGGTCCATCGTGAAGCTCGCGTGCAATTCGCACTCGTTCGAGTTCTCGGCTGGCCGCCAGGCGGCGCCGACCCTCTGCTCGCTCAGCTTCGATTCGATCTCGCTCGACGAATCGTTCTAATTGCTCTTCAAGTGTCTTTCGTTCCGTAATGTCCTGGATAGTCCCAACGATAGTTGTCTTGTTGCCTTTTTCATCGAGAATCACCTCTCCTCGCTGATGCACGATTCGCTCAGTTCCATCAGCCAGGGTTAGTCGGTGTTCGAGAGAAAATGGCGCCTCGGCGTAAAGTGCTTCATGTATTGCCATGTCGACCGCAGTTCGATCAGCCGGGTGAACCGTGGACAGGAACGTCTCGTACGAAGGCGAATGGTCGTCACGGTTAACATCCAAAATACGAAATGTCTGCGGCGACCATGCTTGAATTCCGGAAACGAGATCCCATCGCCAGCTTCCCAATTGGGCGATTCGTTGAGCTTCCGCTAGGTCAAGGTCGCGTTCCTTTAGTGACAACTCGGCTTGCCAGCGAAAGGTCAGATTTCGCTCAATCATCAGGTACGCGGCAGCGAGCGGGAAGATCAATAGTGCAATCATCCATGGCGCCGCCAAGACCACTATCGCACCGGCAACGCCTAGTCCCAGCTGAGCGAGATACTCCGCGATCTCAATCCGATCGATGCTGGTGATGATTCTCTTGCCGACAGTTTTCGGCGCCATACCGGATTGAAGACTGACCATCAACGCGACAGCGCCGTTGTTGACCAGAAACATGATCGCCCCGGCCAACAGCACCCAGACGAGCGTCAGCGGCTTGTTCAAGTCATCCAGACTTCGGTCATAGCCTCCGAGCGCCAGAACCGCCGAACCCGCTCCGGCCTGGGCTATCATTTGTGCTGAATTGAAAATCCCTTCATCCCAATCCTTACCTCGAGTGGCATGTGCCAAAATCGTACCGAAACCGGCAATCGCCATTGCGATGCCGGTGGGAAAAAGGAGGATTGCGAGCATCAACACGCTGGTATCAAGAAATAGCTTGCGCTTGAATGACAGCGGGAACGGGCGCAGCCAGGCGCCGGCGATAAACGCGGTGGTGACCAGGGCTCCGAGAAGCATGGTCGCATCCACTGAGTCCTGAGCGACGAGCAATACCACCGAAAGACTAGCTGCCAATACAGTCAGCAGGACTGCATACAACTTAGCCGGAAACGGAAGTTCGCTCATGTACATCCTCAGTCAGCGACGACTCGCACGAAATTCGGAGGCGCGACTGTTTGCACTGGTCTGATGAAGAGCGTCACATACTCGATGAGAGCGTTATCCAGGAATTCGCATGGCCCTCGGCACTCATCGGACTAAGGAGCCCAATTATCCGAGGCGCAAAGTAAATCCTGATTGGCATCGAATTGTCAGTTGAAGGCACAAAGACCTTTACGATGACCTGAACGTGAAAGAGCGTAGCCTTGAGATTGGGAGATGTCTCAAAGGTCACAAATTCGCCATACCCAAATCCCAATCCCGGAGTGGCTAGGGCCGCAAGAACTCCTCGCGGAACCACGACAACGATGCGAGTCGCGCCCGTAACCTTGCTGAGGTCACTATACCGCGCGCTTGTGAAGACATCCGCAAGGGTCAGATTGACGACAACTAACGGATCTGATTTGCACCAACCGACGCTGGCGGAAGCGGGCGCGGCGGTTGAGAAGAACAGTAAGAGGACGAGTACCAATTGAACAAGGACGATGCGACTGACAATCCAACGATGACGAAATGACCGCAGGACTTGCGACATCGTGACTCGATCCTTCCCGCTGTTCGCCAGATCTCAAAGCTAAACGGACGCGAAAACTGGTTCTACTCCGGTCAATTGAGAATGAACCATCCGTTCATAGCTTAAAGCAATCCAGTGAATCTGACATCGCCAAGAGGCATGCCCCTTGCTCGAGCACGACAACGCAGTCTGCATGCCATCCCCACATCAGACTACACGTTTCGTTCGTTTCATGGTTCAGTTCTGGCTACATTTTCCTCCAGTGCGATCAAGAAAAGTGCGTACGCGCTACTTTTCGCTTCGCGATAACTTCTCCCGTCTCTTCGTCGATGAGAACGGCTTCTCCCTTTCGTCCTTCTTGGAGAAGGCGAGAAACGAAAGGATCAAGGGTTCGGTATTGCGCGAATGCGCCTTCGATTCGGCCAATCACGTGGATCTCGTCGTTCCATAGCTCCACACGAAGGACTCGAGGCTTCTTCTCGCTCGTGGACAATTCGTTCGCTTTCCAGGAATAGCCCTCTCGATCAAACTCTGGATTCAATGAAATTGACACGGCAGGGCGCTCCTGACTCACGTCCAACTACCTACGCCAATTTCAGCATTTTGACGAGAAGCAAAGTAGGGATACGAGTAATCAAGACTTGATGACAGTTGTTTGTGGTCCTTGGTACGTGAATACCCTTTCGCATCGGAGCCGCGCGCGGGAAAGGTCCGGCCGATCGAATCGAAAACCGAGGACGGTACGCCATTAATTCTTCCTTGTCGGCGTTCAGAACACGACGCCCGTTGTCCTACTTTCTCTTCGATGCTCAGTGAACATGTGTCGAATGACAAAGTTTGAAACAAGAGTCATAGTCCGCTGGCGAAGGTGGAAGCAGTCATAGCCGCACGTGCTTAGTCTCGAGTCGAAAATGCGCTCGCCTCCGCTGTACTGCGCTCCCCGTGCACGCTGCGCTCGACCGCAAATTTGCGCGACTGACCGTTACTGGGCGCCACATTGGGCGTCGCTCCAGTTTCCCTGCCGAACAATCCGAGTCCGTAAGTTGAACCACGTCGTGATTCCCTCATTTCGCCGTTGGTAGCGCACCCGCACACATGAACACCACCCCGACACCCACGGGCACAGTTAAATTCAGCCCGTTCTGAGAAGTGATCGAGACGACCGCTGAACCTCTTTGTCCCGGGATGCTGATCGGCGCAACTTGTCCATCCGACGAGGAAGATCGATCCCATGTGGAGCCTCGGTACCTCGGTACCGAGGCAAACACGCCTTTCGTCAGTAGGCGTCAAACCTTACTCCACCTAATGTAGGACCGAAGGGACAACCGGGCGACCTCCGCGTGTGTGGAGGCGCCGTAGCAGACGTCGGTCTTCACCGCAGGAGGAGCGCATGCGCTCGCGATTCCTGGCCATGACGCTTGTCGTCGCGGCCACCCTCGCAATCGCCTTGGTTGGCACGTTTGACCACTTCGATGCGGCCCAAGCCGCTGGTGGGAAAAACATTCCTGGCCGCTACATCGTCACGTTGAAGTCGAAACCCGGCGTCAGCGCCCAGGATGCTGTCGATCGGAAGGTGCGCCCACTCAAGATCCATCCGCGCCACGTCTATCGGAATGCTCTCCGCGGTTTTGCCGTGGATCTCACTTCTGATCAGTTGAACGTGCTCCAAACCGATCCCGACGTTCTAGCGATCGTCCCGGATCGCCCGGTCGCGGCCTTCGCGCAGACCGTACCAACTGGCCTCAAACGCAGTCAGGCCGATCGCAACGCCACGGCGCAGATCGGCAGTGGTGTAAATCCGATCGGGGTTGATGTTGCCGTCATCGATACGGGCATAGACGTCGACCATCCCGATTTGAACGTCGTTGGCGGTGTCAATTGCGTGCCGGGCGAAACCAGCTATGACGACCTCAACGGGCACGGCACTCACGTCGCCGGCATCATTGGCGCCCGAGACAATGGAAGCGGAGTCGTCGGCGTCGCGCCGGGCGCCCGTCTCTGGGCCGTCCGCGTCCTCAACGCTGACGGCGAAGGTGAATTTTCCGACGTCATCTGCGGCGTGGACTGGGTTACTGCAAACGCGGGAATTATCGACGTCGTCAATATGAGTCTCGGCGGCGAAGCTCCGGTCGAAGGTTGCAATGACCAGAGCCTGCACCAGGCGATCTGCGCTTCGGTGAACGCAGGCGTCACGTACGTCGTCGCCGCCGGCAACTCTGGGGTAGACGCTGGCAGCACTGTTCCCGCCGCTTATCCCGAGGTGATCACTGTCTCCGCAATCGCCGACACCGACGGAAAACCCGGCGGTCACGGCACAACCAGCCTCTTCTATGGTGATGACGACACTCTTGCTTCCTTCAGCAACTACGGATCCGTCGTCGACATCGCCGCTCCCGGCGTCAACATCCTTTCGACGTTTCTAGGCGGCGGCACGACCATACTCTCCGGAACGAGCATGGCGAGCCCGCACGTCGCTGGGGCGGCTGCGGTCTACCTCTACCAGGAGCCGGGTGTATCTCCGGCCGAAGTTCGCTCCTATCTACGCTCGATCGCCTGGGCGCAGAACTCGGCCAACGGTTTTACCGGTGACGTTGACGGTTTCGCGGAACCGCTCCTCAATGCCGGGGCGATAGGCGGGGCTCCGCTACCCATTCCTCCACCCGCATGTACCCTCAGCACTGCGAGTGGCATCGTCGGCAGCTCGGTCACAATATCGTGCGTCAATTTCGACACGCCGGAAACGGTCCGTGTCTATTGGGACAGCACATCGACGACCCAGCGCGGAGCGATCACTATCGGCTCCTCTGGCGCGGGCTCCGCAGTCATCTACATCCCCGACGCTACCGGTGGAGTTCACTCGTTTATAGCCAAAGGCGATACAACCGGAACGCAGATCCCCAATGCCTTCTCTGTGACGCCGAACCTACAACTGAGCGTCTTGAGCGGCAAGGTAGGCTCTGCGTTGAGTGCCACACTGACTGGGTTCGGCGCGACGGAAACCGCGAATCTCAGCTGGGACGGCGTGAACTTCTCTTCGAATGCCACCTCGGCAACCGGACGGGTAACATTTTTTGCGACCGTGCCACAAGGAATCAAGGGCGCGCACACCATTTCTGGAACGGGTTTTACGAGCGGACTGACCAAGAGCACACCGTACACAATTCTGACGGGTGTGAATCTTAATTTGTCGAGTGGAACGGTTGGAACGAGCGTCACCGCGACCCTCGGAGGGTACGCCCCCGGCGAGCAAGTGGACGTTCGCTGGTACGACACCGCCACCACCTCGACGATGCTACAAACCGTCGCGGCCTCCTCTCTCGGCGGTGGGACATTGACCTTTGCCGTGCCTTCCGCGACCAAGGGAGCGCATACCGTTGAAGGTGCGGGCAATCAGGGCAGCCTCGCCTCGACTCCTTTCACCGTCAATCCTTCCGTGACAGGATTACCGACGAGTGGCATCGTCGGCGCCACGGTAACTCTAGTCCTCAAGGGTTACGGCGCCAGTGATGCGATTACGCTGCGTTGGTACGACACGACGTCGAGCTTCTCAGTTGTCAAGTCCCTCACCGCATCGGCAAAAGGCGAGGTCTCGAGCACGTTCGTTGCTCCGGCCTCCGGAAATGGCTCGCACAAGATCGAAGCGATCGGGACAAGTGGCGCCACAAGTCAGACCTTCTTCTCGATCAATGCCGCGATCGCGGTCAATCCAAATCGATCGCCTGCCGGCACGAATATTAGCGCAGTTTTGACCGGATATCGCGCCGGCGAAACAGTCGAGGTGCGCTGGTATCCAACCACGATCACCTCGGTCGTGCTGACGACCATTGCTGCGTCGGCAACCGGGGGCGCTATGGTGAACGTCACCGTGCCGGCGGATGCAACGGCTGGCGACCACAAGATCGACGGGCGCGGTCTGAGCAGCTTCGCGGCTCCCTCGACCACCTACGCCGTCGGGGACGCCGGACCGCCGCCGCCCCCACCTCCTCCAGGCTGCACGATCGGCGCGAGCGCCGGAGTCGTCGGTTCGTCGCTAAGCGTCACATGCTCTGCGATGACCCCGACCGAGACGGTCCGCGTCTATTGGGACAGCGACGGCGCCACAGCTAAGGTATCCATTTTCATCGCATCAAACGGCAGTGGAACATCGACATTCACAGTTCCCGACGCCGTTGGCGGCGCCCATCAGGTGCTCTTTACCGGGACCGCCAGCGGGTCGCTGCCCACCAAGACCTTCACCATCACGCCGAGTCTGAAACTCAGCCCCACATCAGGGAAAGTAGGCGCTTTCTTCACGGCGACGCTAACCGGCAACGGGGCAAATGAGCCAATTGAACTCCGGTTCGACGGCGCCACGATCGCGACCGGCACTTCCTCCGCACTCGGCAAAGCGACCATCTCGGCCACGATCCCCGACGGCGCGGCCGGCTCTCACACGCTAATGGAAATCGGCCTGACATCAGGTGCCTCAGCGACGGCCAACTTCACGGTGGTCCCGAGTTTGACACTCTCGATAACGATCGGCACGGTAAGTTCGTCGCTGGCCGTAATCGGCAAAGGGTATGCAGCCAACGAAGCGGTTAATATCAACTGGTTCGAAGGCGCCGCCTCGAGCGTAGTGACTACCGCGAACACGGCCAGCAACGGAACTGTGACCGCGACGATTCTCGTGCCGGAGAGTTCCAAAGGCGCTCACGCGGTATCCGTTTCCGGATCGAGCGGCAATTTGGCATCGGCGACGTACACAGTCAACAGCTCAGTGACCGACTTGCCGGCTACTGCGAAGGTCGGATCGCCGCTGACTGCCATTGCCCATGGGTTCGCAGCGGGTGAGACGGTCAGCTTCCGATGGTATGACACAACGACCGGATTCACGGTCTTGGCGAGCGTACCGGCCTCCGCGAGCGGTGTGGCAGCGCTAAACGTGCCGGCGCCACCTGCTTTCAAGGGCTCACATCAGTTGGACGTGGTCGGCTCTTCCAGTGGCGTGAAGATCACGAAGTACGTCACGATCAATCCGAGTCTCGGCCTCAACCCGATGACTGGAACAATTGGCGCTCCTGTGACCGTGAGCTTGACCGGTTACGGCAAGAACGAGATCGTCACGATCAAATGGTTCGCGACAACATCGTCCTCGACAACGGTCAATTCAATCACTGTTTCGGCGGTCGGCAGCGGCACTGGTTCCTTCGAGGTCCCGGCTGGCGCGACCCAGGGCGACCACAAGGTCGAGGGTACAGGCGGTTCGACCTTCGCTTCGGCATCGGCAACGTTGACTGTTTCCCCGATGGCAAGTGTCGACGAACTGCCCGCGGAACCAGTTCGCAACATGACGATTGAGGACGCCTTTGGGGGCGCACCAGTTGGCGCGTTGCCGACGGGCTGGTCGCGCGACCCGGCAAGTAGCGACCAGATCGCGATAGAAACCGAGGAACGTCAGGGTAACTCGTTCGTCCAGTTCGGAACGAACGACGGTGACGGCGTCGCTTGGTTAACTCGGGACGGATTAACCTACGATCAAGCGGTCGTCGAGACTGACGTTCGTTTCGCAGTCGACGGCGGACGTGGCGGTGTCATCTTGGCTTGGAACGGGCCAAACGACTATGTGGCGGTTGTAGTCGATGTCGACGCGGACACCTTGGAGCTCCGAGAGGTCGTTGGCGGCACGATCGTCCAGCACTTCGCCACCGCCGACGGTGATGTCTCATTGAAACCGGGATCGACCTACCACCTGCGGGTCGTCACCGGTCGCGACGGCGCCAACTCGTGGGCAACGCTTTTCTGGGGCAACTCCGGGCACAAGGTGAAGGCGATCGCTACAGTCGAGGGGATCGCAAACCTCGACGGCGGCGTCGGTCTCACCCTGATCTCCGGCGATGGTTCCGCGAGTGTCGGCTTTGACAATTTCGCTGCCGAGCGCAGTGACGCGACCGAACCGATAGCTATAGCTAAGAGCGACCGGACAACTGCAACTCCGGCGCCTCAGACGACAGTGGAGCCAACGGACGAACCAGACGCGACGGCAACTCCGGAATCGCGTCCGACCGAGACCTCGACGCCAGAACCGACCGCCGCGCCTACGGAAGTACCGACGGAGGAACCGACGGCCACGGAAACGCCGTCGGCCGAGCCAACTACAGAACCGACCGAGATACCGACGGCAGAATCGTCGCCCACCGGGTAGTCAAGCGGCGACGGCTTCTGCGAGGGCGGCAATAATTAGCGTCAATTTCAGCACTCGGCGGTATCCGCGGTCACGTGGGTGCACCTACCTGACCGCGGTCCGCATTATGTTTTAACGGCCTCGTCGCGAGCGACGTGTTCGGGAGGTTATGTGATCCCTCGTCCTATTTCGTCTGAAAACTCGTGACCTCAAATCGATTCGCCTGGAACCACCCCATTCGTCAGATCTGAACGCGGGCGGATTCCGCTGTTGTCACCAGTCGTTGGCATAACTGTTCTATGAAAAGTCACAGACGATGGATCCGTTGGACGGCAGGGAACGCCGGGCCCTACGTCCGACGCAAGGGCGACTAGAGGGGTTCCGCGCCGGTTGATCGCTGTCTGAGGTGGTTTCAGGATAGTCCGGAAGTACTATATGCCAAGCGTGGTCGGCCAGGGGGCGCTGCCAGCTCATCCAAGCGAATCCCGACCTATCCGCAAACGTGCTCTTCTCAATTGATGAGTTGTCGCGGCCGGTATTGCAACGCTTCCGCAATGTGGGCGGCCTGCACGCGATCCTCCCCGGCGAGGTCCGCAATCGTGCGCGAGAGCTTCAAGACGCGGTGATAGCCGCGGGCCGAGAGATGCAATTGGCGAACCGCAGCCTTCATCATGCTCTCGCCGGCTTCGTCAAGCACGACGTGCTCCTGCAGCTCTCTCGGTCCCATGTCCGCGTTCGTGCGGAGACTCGTTCCCGCAAATCGGTTTGCTTGCAACTCGCGTGCTCGCCCGACTCGATCGCGCACAGCCGACGATGCCTCCCCTGCCCGGCGATCAGAGAGCTTTTCATAGTCGATCCGCGGCACTTCGACGTGAATGTCGATTCGATCCAGAAGAGGACCACTGATTCGTTTTTGATATCGGCTAATGATTTGACCGGAACATCGACACTCGCGAACGGGATCACCGGCGAATCCACAAGGGCAAGGATTCATCGCCGCCACAAGAGTGAAATTCGCTGGAAATGTGAGGGTCCCCGATGCTCGCGCGAGTGTGACAGTACGATCTTCGAGCGGTTGCCGAAGCATTTCCAGCGTGCTTGCGCTGAATTCGGGAAGTTCGTCGAGGAATAACACGCCACGATGGGCCATGCTGACTTCGCCCGGGCGCGGCCACGAACCGCCTCCGATCAGGCCCGCGCTGCTTGTGCCGTGATGCGGAGCCCGGAACGGTCGCTCGCGCAGTAATGGCGTGTCGGGCGGCAGCAATCCGCGAACGCTGTAGATCTTCGTGACTTCGAGCGATTCATCGACGGTCATCGGCGGAAGAATCGACGGAAGCGCCCGAGCCAACAACGTCTTTCCCGAGCCCGGGGGCCCAGCCATAAGAACGTTATGTGCGCCAGCAGCCGCGACTTCGAGGCCGCGCTTGACATGTTCCTGGCCCCGAATCTCCGAGAAGTCTGTTCTAAAGAGGCTGCTCGGATCGGCGGCTTGGGCTGCTTCGGTAAATGGGGCAATCGGATTTTCGCCAGTCAGGTGGTTAACCAGATCGGCGAGTGTGCGAATCGGATAAATGTCAACACCGGGAAGAAGCGTGGCCTCACGGGCATCTTCGTATGGCACGAACGCGCGACGCATTCCTTTCGCGGTCGCAAGCGAAATCATCGAGATGATGCCGGGAGTATGGCGAAGTACCCCATCGAGGGAGAGTTCACCGACGATCAAGGCATCGTCGAGACCGTCGGGAACTTGCTGTGATGCGATCAAAATACCGATCGCAATCGGAAGATCGTAAGTTGGTCCCGCTTTCTTGAGATCGGCCGGGGCGAGGTTGACGGTGACCTTACCAAACGGAAAGGCGCCGCCGCTGTTTCGAATTGCGGTCCTGACGCGCTCTTTGCTTTCTTGCACCGCGGCGTCGGGCAGCCCGACAACGACGACCCCGGGCTGACCTTTTCCGACGTCGACTTCAACCTCGACGAGTACGCCATCCAGCCCGACGACCGCGCAGCTATAGACCTTCGCCAACACGACGACTTCCCCACCGATGAGATCGCCAACCGAAAGGTCCAGACGATCGATTTCTGACGTCTCCAATTTTGAGGGCCCGCGGTCATTCTAAACGAGGAAGTGTCACCTCGCGTGGCTCACCGCCCGCGTTTGAGATGAGCGATGATTTCGACATGGTGGGTCTGGGGAAACATGTCGAAGGCTGCGACACGCTCGAGTTCATATCCACCGGCAAGAAAGCCTTTGAGATCGCGGGCGAGGGTTGCCGGATCACATGAAACGTACGAGATGCGTTCGGGACGCATGTGTAGGGTTCCATCAACGACTTGCTTGCCCAAACCCGATCTTGGCGGATCCACGATTGTCAGTCCGACATGCTTAAGCGTGCGGCCTCGCGTCATCAGCCACCGCTCCACTGGCATTGAAGTGAGTCGAACATTCTGAAGTCCAGCCGAAGCCACATTGCTCGCTGCGAATGTTGAGGCGACGGCGTGGAGTTCAACGGCAGAAACCCGGTCGAAGCACCTTGCGAGCGGGATCGTGAACAGGCCGACCCCGCTATAAAGATCCACCGCCGTGCTTTTCGCGATTCCTCCTGACTCCTCGTTGGTTCGTCGAGAATCCTCGTGCGCTTCTGCTGCAAAGCGAAGCGCTTCTGCAATCATCGATGGTAAAACGCCAAGATTCGCTTGGAAGAAACAGTCAGCGCCGTATTGATAGCGCTCTCCGGCAATCTCTACTTCTAGTGTTGCGTCGCGAAGTCCGCCATAGTCCGGTGTCACGGAGATCTTGTCATTCGCGGTTGACGCCTGAAGTTGCTTCGGGCTATCCGTGCCTCGTCCGCCTCGTTTGGCCCGCTCTCGGACGCGAGCCAATGCGTTTGCAAGTGCAGGAACGAGAACCGGACATGCTTCAACGTCGACGATGTCGTGTGAATCGCGCGCGAAGTACCCGATGCTGTTTCCGTCAGGCGAGATTTGCCATTCCGCGCGAGAGCGATGCGCTACTTGTTCTGGGGATGGTGTTATGTCGATTATCTTGGGTTCGGCGATGCCCGCGATTCTTCGCAGACAGTCCTCGACAATGCCAATTTTTGCTGTGAGCTGTGCCGCATAGCGAAGATGTTGGAAATCACAGCCACCGCAACGCCCAAAATATGGACATACCGGCTCCGCCCGCTGATCGGATGGCTCAAGAAGCTCAGCTATTTCTCCAAAGGCAGTTCTGCCACGTGTTCGAGTTATTCGAACACGGGCGCGATCTTCTTCCGCCGCTAGCGCAACGAACAGCGTACGTCCCTCAAGACGAACCATCCCAAATCCACCGGGGACAATCCGGCCAATCGTGACCTCGATGAGTTCGTCTGAGCCAACACCACGCTCTGTGGTCGATTCGGCTGCACGCGGGATTCGAGACTTTGAATTCACCTGGTGAGCCCTCAGGTTAATCGCTTGTGCGAAGCATCACAATCATGGACAATTGAGCCCAATCCACCGAGCATCGCGCACAGTGACGTGCCCGCCGTCCGAGGAGCTGGGCTACGGACATGTCCAAGTCGATTATCAATGGCGACGACCGCCTGAAACTTGCGATTCAACGTTCTGGTCGTCTGACTGACGATACGCTCGGCTTGCTTCATTCCATCGGCCTCGAATTCGAAAGCTACGGACAGCGACTCTTCTCACACTGCCGAAACTTTCCACTTTCGATTCTTTACGGACGTGACGACGATATTCCCGGCTATGTCGGTTTAGGCACCGTCGATCTCGGTATTGTCGGCCAAAACCTCATCTATGAGGAGGGTGTCCAAGTCGAAGAGTTGGCGACATTGGGCTTTGGCTATTGTTCCCTTGTCGTTGCCGTGCTTCGTGACTCTCCTTATCGCAAACTCGATGACATTCATGGCTGCAAAATCGCCACCTCATATCCGGGTTCGGCCAAGCGATTTTTTGAGGGCCTGGGCGCCCATCCCGAGATCATCACACTCAGCGGGTCGGTTGAAGTCGCCCCGAGTCTCGGACTCGCCGACGCGATCGTCGAGCTGACCGCTACTGGTTCGACTCTTCTTCTCAACGACCTTCGACCAATAACGACAATTCATGAGTCTCAGGCGGCGCTAGTCGCAAATGTAGAGGCTCTGGCGGACCCTCCACGCAGAGAAAATATTGATCGCCTTTTGATGCGCATCAACGCCGTTCGCGCAGCTCGTCGCTACAAGTACGTCATGATGAACGCACCTGAATCTGCGCTTCCTGCAATTCGCAAGGTGATTCCGGGTCTCAAGTCGCCGACTATTGTTCCCCTCGCTGAGGAAGGTTGGGTTGCAGTCCATACCGCCATTGAAGAGGACACCTTCTGGGAGTCGATTGAGCGGCTTCGCGCCGCCGGGGCGTCCGAGATTCTCGTTTCGTCGCTCGACAAGCTGCTACTCTAGTCAGAGGTAATTGTCCATTCAACTCGACTGCGCTAGCGGGTCAAATGGTCGCCTAATTGGTTTCTGATGAAAGAAGTGTTCGAGGTACGGTTGTGACCGAAACTAGACAGGTCGATTCATCGGTATTCAGCATCGAAACATTGGTGCGTTCTGCCGTGCGAGCGATTCCCCAGTATGTGCCCGCGAAGCTTCCGCACGATCATCCGCCGCGCGTCATCAAACTCGATATGAACGAATCGCCATACGGTCCGTCGCCAAAGACTCGCGCAGCGTTGGAATCATTTTCCGAAACGAATCGTTATCCCGACTTCGGCGCTAGTGAGCTCCGCAACGCGCTCAGTGCCTACACCGGCGTCCCGGCCGAACAGATTAGTTGTGGCGCCGGTCTTGACGACGTCATCAACACGTTGTTTCTGGCAGTTGTCGAACAAGGCGATGAAGTAATCATTCACGAGCCGACGTTTGGGGTGTATCGCTCACTCGTCGCGCACTACGAAGGTCGGACGATCAACGTACCGCTCGCATCCGATTTTGAGCTCGATGTCGACCAGATTCTGAGCGCGATCACGGACAGAACGAAGGTCGTCATCATTTGCACGCCAAACAATCCAACTGGCAATTCTCTGAATCCGATTGCGATCGAGCAGATCGTCTCGCAAGCGCCTTGCATCATCGCGATCGACGAGGCATATGCAGAATTCGCCGGCACCTCATACATCCCATTTCTTGAGCGATATCCAAACGTCGTCGTACTCAGAACGATGAGCAAGTTCGCCGGTCTCGCGGGGATGCGTGTTGGCTATGGAATGTTCCCGGCGAATTTCATGCCGTTTGTCAACCAGGTCGCGCCGCCTTTTCACAACATCTCGGTCGCTTCTGCAACCGCAGCGATCGCCGCGCTCGACGACCTTGATTTCTTGCGCGGTAACGTGCAGCGGATCGTCGCCGACCGCGAAGCGCTGGCGGACAATCTGCGCGAGATTCCAGGCGTACTGCCGCTTCCATCTGCCACCAACTTCTTGCTGGTACGACTTCCGGTCGAGAATGCGGCGCCAGTCATCGCGAAACTTGCCCAACGTGGAATCCTCGTGCGGAGCTTCGCGAATCCCGTGCTCGGCATTCAAGACTGTCTTCGCGTAACCGTGAGCACGCCTGACGAGAATGAGATCTTTCTCCACAATCTCGAAGAAATCCTGGGTGAAGAAGGGTTACGAGCATGACGGAGACAATTCTGCGGATCAGGCAAGCGTCGATTGAGCGTTCGACTGCGGAAACTGATATCAGACTCACGCTCGATATCGATGGCAATGGCACGGTTCACGCCCAAACTGGCGTTCCGTTCTTCGATCATATGCTTGAAGCGCTTGGCATGCATGGTCAACTCAAACTCAATGTGACTTGCACAGGCGACTCGGTCATGGATCCACACCACACCGTTGAGGATGTTGGCATCGCTCTCGGACAAGCAATCCGGCATGCTCTTGGCAACCGGGCGGGAATCGAGCGTTATGGTCATGCCTATGCTCCGCTCGATGAGGCGCTGGCTCGCGTAGTTGTTGACTGCTCCGGAAGACCGTACCTCCACTTTGACGCAACTATGCCCGAACCGGTCATCGGCGCTGATTTTGCATCCAGTCTGGTCGAGGAGTTTTGGCGAGCCGTCGCCATGAATGGATTCCTGACAATGCACGTTGATCTGCTGCGGGCGCGAAACGCGCACCATGCGGCTGAGGCTATTTTCAAAGCGGGCGCACTTGCGCTTCGTTCGGCCACCCGGATCACCGGCGATCCGTCTCGAATTCCGTCGACTAAAGGAGTCTTGGCATGATCGCGGTGGTCGATTACGGCGCCGGAAACCTGCGCTCAATTCGCCGCGCGCTTGAAGCCGCGGGCGCGGAAACCGTCATCACAAGTGATCCAGGTGTCGTCCGCAGTAGCGACGCCGCTATTTTGCCAGGTGTCGGCAATGCCAGTCATTGCATGCGCCGCATTCTTGATCTTGGGCTTGCCGATGCGATCTATGACGTCGTCTCAGACGGCAAGCCCTTCTTCGGAATCTGCGTGGGCATGCAGTTGCTGTTTGAGCATCAAGAAGAAGGCGACAGTATGGGACTCGGACTGCTGCGGGGCCGAGTTCGCTCGCTCCAGGGCTCGGTCAAAGTTCCCCACATCGGATGGAGCAAGTCGCAAATCCTGCATAACGGACCAATCGGTGTCGAAGGCGACTCCCGCTATTACTATTTCGTTCATTCGTACATAACCGAACCGGACGACAGCAGCGACGTCGTCGCTCTCGCTCACTATGGCGAAAGATTTCCGAGCGTCGTCGCTCGCGACAACATTTGGGGTACGCAGTTTCACCCTGAGAAGAGTGGAGAAGATGGTCTGGCGCTCGTCGCCGCGTTCGTGAACAAGCTTGAACCGGCGGTTGTCTGATGATTGTTTATCCCGCGATCGACATCCGCGGCGGGCAATGTGTTCGCCTGGTCGAGGGCGATTTCTCCCGCGAAACAGTATTCGATGCCAACCCTGCCGACGCCGCACGCCGGTGGCAATCGCTTGGCGCAGAATGGCTTCACGTTGTGGACCTCGACGGGGCACTTGAAGGCAAGCTCACGAATTCCCGCGCCATTTCGGCGATCAGAGCGGCCGTTGACGTCCCGATCCAATTGGGCGGCGGTCTGAGATCAATCGACGCGATCAAGTCAGCGTTTTCACTTGGGATCGATCGAGCCATCATCGGCACGGCGGCGCTGCGCGACCCAGACCTCATCAAAGAGGCAGCTTCGCGCTGGCCGGATCGCATAGCGGTTGGTCTCGATGCTCGCGATGGCAAATTGGCGGCGCAAGGCTGGACTGACTCCACCGATCAGACTGCGCTCGAAGTCGCCGTCGCTCTCGAGCGGGTTGGCGTTCACCACTTCATCTACACCGATATCTCGCGCGACGGCACTCTCGCCGGCCCAAATCTTGAAGCCTTTGATGCGCTGAATAAGGCGGTGCGATCCAACGTGATCGCCTCGGGTGGGATAGGTACGCTCGCCGATGTCGTTGCAGTCCGTGAATTAGGGGCCGCTGGGATCATCATCGGTCGCGCGATCTACGACGGACGAGTTGACTTATCAGGGGCAATTGAAGCTGCCGGCGCGACCGAGGCACTTGTATGACGACTGCACTGACAGCACCCGATCTTTCGACACTCACTCGCCGCGTTATTCCATGCCTCGATGTGACCGACGGCCGGGTCGTCAAGGGCGTCGAATTCGTCAATCTACGCGATGCAGGTGATCCCGTCGATCTCGCTGCGTTTTACGACGCGGAAGGCGCCGACGAACTTGTCTTTCTCGACATCACGGCAAGTTCAGACAGCCGCAAGACGATGATCGACGTCGTCGAACGCACTGCCGATCAGATCTTCATTCCACTAACGGTCGGCGGAGGTGTGCGCAGCGTCGAGGACATCCGTCAACTTTGCTCAGCAGGCGCAGATAAGGTTTCAATCAATACGGCGGCAATTACTGACCCGTCGCTGATCACCGCCGGCGCCGACGTCTTTGGTCGCCAATGCATCGTCGTCGCCATCGACGCGCGGCGAAATTCGGACCGTTTGGGCTGGGGTGCGTACACGCACGGCGGACGCAAATCGGCGGGATTGGACGCCGTCGCCTGGGCGAAACAGGCTGCCGAATTTGGCGCCGGCGAATTGCTCGTAACGAGTATGGATAGAGACGGGACGCACGACGGTTACGACCTCGAATTGCTGGAAGCGATAGGTTCGAGCGTCTCGATCCCCGTAATTGCTTCTGGGGGCGCGGGAAATCTCGATCACCTTGTCGAGGCGCTCCAGCCAGGCCGTGCCGACGCGGTGCTCGCCGCATCTATTTTTCATTTCGGACAGTTTCGGGTGGCCGATGCCAAGCGCCACCTCGCCGAGCACCGCATCCCAATTCGACCATGAACGAAGACCTCCCAATTCACTTTGATCGTGACGGACTGGTTCCGGTCGTCGTCCAAGATGTCGACTCCGGCGACGTGTTGATGATGGCATTCATGAACGCCGACGCGCTAGAAGCGACGCGACGATCCGGCCGCAGCCACTTTTGGAGCAGAAGCCGCGGCAAATTGTGGAGAAAAGGCGAGACCTCTGGTCACGAGCAGATCGTGGACGAGATCCTGATCAACTGCGAACAAAACAGTTTACTCCTGAAGGTCCACCAAATCGGCGCCGTTTGCCACGAGGGATACACTACCTGCTTTTATCGGACTCTTGAGCCCGACAACCTGCTGACCATTCAGCGAGAGCGAGTTTTCGATCCAGCCTCCGTATATGGGACCGAGCCGAGCCCCGAAATGATGACGAAGGCGTGGTTAGGGGCCTACGGATTTCTTGGCGAGCGCGATTTGTCTGACCTATCCAACACCTCGAAACTCCTTCACGATCCATATTTTGACCCCCAACCGCGGATCACAGATGAAATCCGCGAGCTGGCGGGAATTCTCGACGGTTCGCATTCCCATGGCACGCCGTCGGACGACGTACTGTTGGAAGGAACTCAAGTTCTCTATTGGATTGCGCTGACCGCAATAAAAACCGGATTGTCGTGGAACGATTTGCGTCCGGATCGGGCCCTCGAAACCGCGACACCGGACATTGCCGGCTCACTTATCGCCGAGATGCTTCGTCTCAAGGCAGAGGCTTGGGCCGGGTTTACAGGTACTAGTGCCGCTTCGCTCCACGAAGCTATTGCACTAGTGAGTCAAGCCGCGAGATCGATGGATATCGAACCAATGGATCTCGTTCGAGCCGATCTCGCGGAGTTGCGGTCAAAGCCATATCTCTCAGACTATTTCGACAGCGCGCCCGCAAATACCCGGCGATCCTGACCTCAGACAATAGTCCTGGGGATGTGACCAAAGTCGCGTAGCGTTCTCTTTGTCTACAACGTATCGTTCGAAGGGAATCCGGGCCACCTTCGATGGCTTGGGGAGGTTCGATGCGTGGCATTCATGGGCGAGCTCAGCGACATCAGCGTCGCCGATTTGCTCTATTTGCTCTCCTTGCGCCGGCAGTCTGGTAAGCTCTCAATCAGTGCAAATGGCGATGAGGTCAATCTTTTCTTGAGCAAGGGCCAACTTGCGCTCGTGACCTCGTCAAATTTGACACTGCGACTTGGCCGAATGTTGGTCCGTCTCGGCATGCTCGATAACTTGCAACTCAGAGAGGCGCTTCAAGAGCAGGAGAATGCGGGACGTTCGCGGCCATTAGGCGAGATCTTGATCGATCGAGGTTGGATCAGCGAAGAAGAACTTGCCTATTGTGTCGAGGAGCAATGCGTTGAAATTCTGGCGCGGGTGATCGCGGCTGACCACGGAATTTTCGTCTACAACCGCGGTGGCGCCGCGCCGGTGCGCAGTGAGTTCAATCCATTAAACGCCGACCACATCGTTCTCGAAGCAACTCGGCGGACAGATGAGCTACAACGGTTGCGAGGACTCCTGCCCGGTCCGACCGCGAAGCTTATGCTGACCTCACTCATTGACGAACTGGCCGACACACTTTCCGATAGCGAAATCATGATTGCTTCAGCTCTTCACTCGGGCGCCGATACGCTCAGCGAAGTGACTGAAACACTCGCCATGGACGAACTTTCCTTGTGGCGGACTATTTTGAGCATGCGCGAACGAGGGCTTATCGCATCGTTTCACTTGAACGACGTGCCCGCATTGCCACCGTCCTACGGTCACGGTCCGCTCGATTAGCGATCGTCGGTGATTAATCGCTTGGCGTATTCGAAACAGTTGAGGTCGGCTCGCCTCGCGGATTGCGGCGTAGCCCATAAAGTGCCAGCGAAATTCCAATCGCCAACCCTGCAGCAACCACCGTTTCGATGCCGATGATTAGCCATCGATGCTCATTGTCGGGCGCCGCCGCGGTTGGTGGATCGATCACGTTGACAGTGGCAGCCGCTGCGCCGTCGGCCACAAGGTATTGATTGACCGCCGCTGGTAAAACGCTCGCCGCTGCTTTAGCAATTGACTCAGCATTTGTTGCGTTGTCATTGGTCGCATGGACTGTCAACACTCGGCTGTATCGGTCTGCCGACAACGATTCGTGAATTTCCTCGGTTGAAATCGATGGTCCGCCAACACCCGGCATGGCCGCGGCAACTTCGGCGGCAAACGCCTGCGAACCCACCAACTCGGGCAAATCGTCGAGGATCATCAATTCCGGGCGCTCAGAGTTCCCGGGAATTTCGGTATCGCCTGGCATCAGAACAGTTGCACGAAAACTTGAAATGTATGGTGGGTCGCTTGATCGCCAGACCATCGCAATAAACACAATGAGTGGCAGACCAAGAATGAGCCACCATTTCTTCAGGAGGACCGTCGTAAGTTCTCGTATGTCCATTATGAAAGGAGATATTCAGCTAAACAGGTCAATCGCGGCGAGTACGCCAGCGACTCAGTACGCACCACGGCCAGTGACAACCGCGGGCGCTGTGCGCAGCACGATTTTCATGTCGAGCCATGGAGACCAGTGCTCCGCGTAGTACAGGTCCAGTCGCACCATCTCGTCGAAAGAAAGGTGACTTCGGCCGTTAATCTGCCAGAGTCCCGTGAGCCCCGGCGTCACAAACAGCCGCTGTCGATGCCAATCCTCGTATTTCGCGACTTCGTCCGGAAGTTGCGGACGGGGCCCAACAACGCTCATCTCGCCCTTCAAGATGTTCACGAATTGAGGCAACTCGTCAAGACTCCACCGTCTTAGAACTCCCCCCACACGTGTCAACCGTGGGTCGTCAGGCAACTTGAACAATCGTGGGTCTTGGCCCTCGCCCCGCTCGGCATAGAGTTCAGCTCGTTGATCATCCGCTCCGTCGACCATGCAGCGGAACTTTATGAGTGTGAAGGGCACACCATTCTTGCCAACTCGCTGGGCTCGATAAAATACCGGACCCTCTGAGTCGCGCTTGATCAGCAATCCAATAATCGCCATCGGAATCGCGGCAATCGCGAGGACCACCATCGCGATCAGGAGATCGATCGTGCGCTTAATCAGGTAATTGGAACCCCTGATCGACGAGTCTTTGAGTCCGATCAATGGGACGCCTGCTACCTCGCCGATGTCAATCCTGTCAAGAGAAAGTTGGAGCAAATCCGGAACGACCTTAAACGTCACGCCGCGACGCCGGCAATGTTCGATGATCGACAAGACATTGCCGTGCTCGTTGCCAGACAGCGCGATGATCACCTCGTCGATGTGTCGCGACTTGACCACCTCGCCGACCTCATCGGTCGTGCCAAGGCGCTCGGCGCGAGTGACCCGGTGCTCGGTCGCAACCGCGAGCGCGTCTGCGGAAACTTCGTCGTCGACAAATCCAACAACGTGATAGCCAAGCAGCGGCTTGCTCATCATCGCCTGCATCAACCGGCGGCCCGTCTCACCAGCACCCACGACAAGCACGCGATCGACACCGACGCCCTTTGACCAAAGCCACCGTTGCATGGTTCGCGAAAAGAATCTCCGCGCCAGCAGGAACGCCACTGCGCAGATCCAGGCGTATAAGAAAACCAAGCGCGAGGGCGAGAAGCGGAACAGGAATGCCAGCAAGATTACTGTGGCCATCGACGTTGTGACGCCGCCCGTGACAAGCGTCGCTTCATCGAGAAAGCCAGTCCAGCGAGGAAGTCGGTAGAGCCCGCGCATAAAGAACGCGACGAGCGTCGCGCCCACAAAGAGGGCCGACATGCCATAGAAGGTAGAGAATGGCTCGCGATCGAAGAAGAGGATTGTGCCGCCGACTTCGTATTTATAGCGAAGCAAGTAGGCGACCCAAAAAGCGAGCCAGACAAGTACGCCATCTGTGACGACTTGCCCGATTCGCCTCGCGATTCGCAGCCGCTCCGAAGTAGCGTCCCTTCGAATCGGCTGTATTCCGGACCGCGTGCCCGTCAACGCGTGGCTGCTATGCACAAACCGTCCCCTGAGGTTTCCCCCATCGACCGCGGAGACTCGGCCCCGACTCAATTGAATGCTCCCCTTTGAGCCGTACGCCAACCATGATAGCACCGGGCAACGAGTTGAAGGCAAGCATCTGACCTACGTTCGACGCTGATGAATGGCGAAATCCGATGCTATGATCGGCCAATGGACGCCGAAGACGATTCTGAGGACCTATTCTCAACCGACACCGATTCGAACGAATCAATGCTTCAACGGCGTCTGTGGACTCCGTGGCGAATGAAATACGTCGGTGGCGGTTCCAGCGAGGACGGCTGCATCTTTTGCAACCGACTTGCATCAGACAATGACGTCGAATCCCTCATTCTTCTCCGAGGCCATGGCGCCTTCCTGATCATGAATCTCTATCCATACAACACCGGGCATGTCATGGTCGTTCCCAACCGTCATGTCGCGGGTCTCGAAGAATTGGACGATGAAGCGCTGAACGAAATGTGGCAGTTGGCCGTTCTTGCGACGCGGGCAATTCGCCAAGCGCTTAAGCCGGCTGGTTTCAACCTCGGAATGAACCTGGGTTCTGTAGCCGGCGCCGGAGTCACCGATCATTTGCATCAGCATGTTGTTCCCCGGTGGCAGGGCGATGCGAACTTCATGCCGATTCTGGCCGGAGCAGTCGTGATGCCGGAACTGATTCCAGCAACATACGCCAAGATTCGCGCCGAGTTGCAGCGGTCAGATGGAGACATGATTCCACTTGCAATCTTCACCTCAAATGCTGAGAAGGTGTTGATCGCTGATTCAGGGACATTGCCGAGGATAAAATTGGTCCCAAGTGACCCGATCTCAAAGACCGCCACGAAGTTTGCGCAATCACTTGTACCTGACGCAGGTCTCATGGGTTGGGCTGGAAATACTCGAGCGGATGAGGCCGGTGAAATTGCACTGGCTTTTCTTGCCATGACGCCTGCGCAGCCATCTCAGGGGAATTGGATGGATACGAGCATTGCGCTCGAACAATTAGGCGATCAAATCGATCGGCTGACATTGGCTAGCGCGCTCAAACTCGATTTCACAGTGGTCAATGCGCCGCCATGGAAAGGAATCAAGGGCGTCAAGCTAGACGAAGGTACCGATGAACGTTAAAGATTCGGTCCAAAAGTCTTGTAAAAATCGAACTCAAGTCGATGGCGTTTACCCCACCACTTCTCCATACTGCACTCAGGTCATTTTGCGATACGGCGGACTGCGGCAATGGACGGTTTCGACAACCGATATGCGGTCGACGAATCGAATGGGTTCGACCTCCAGGGTCGGCTCGGAAACTTCGCAATCTCCGACATATTGCAGATGGTCAGCTTCTCAGGAAAGACCGGCACTCTCACGCTGATCCAGGGCTGGAACACCCGCACGATTTCGTTCGAGCAGGGTCGGATCACCTACGCTGCCGCCGGCGCCCGCCTTCCCAGCATGTTCGATCTCCTCGTTCGCACAGGCCGGGTCCAACGAAATCAACTCGAAGCTTTTCGCGCGCGGCGGCCGGGCAGGACCGAAGAGGAAATGATGCACGAGCTCGTGCAGCGCAATTTCCTCACTCGTGAGGACCTTGCTCACTCGCATGAACTGCTCCTTGAAACCTCGGTCTACACCCTCTTTCTCTGGCGGAATTGTGTGTTCACTTTCAAAGCCGACGAGATCGTCTCGGAAGGCGGCGTTGAAGTCACAGTCGACGGTAACCATCTGATCATCGAAGGAACCCGCCGGGTCGACGAGTGGATCAAGATCAGCCCTGTTGTACCCTCCGTATTTATGATTTTCCGTCCGAGACCAAAGCTCATCGAACGAAAAGTACCGGATGAGCTTGCGTTCGTTCACGAACTCGTCGATGGCCAGCGAGACGTCGCAACGATCGCTCGAATCGCGGGACTCAGCCAATTCGACACCGCGAAACTGCTCTACGACTTGGTGCAGGGCCGTCATATTGAGGCAACTCCGCCCAACAAACGCAAGGTCTGCGAACTCTTTAACCTTGCGGTGGAGTCGATTTATCTCAAGCTTGTCATGTTTGACCATAGTCGCGATGCGCTGATGTTCGAAAATCAGCTCAACCGCTTCGCGGTAGAGAACCGTTTGCGTGTCCGCATGGCGGCAGGCAAAATCATCCGCTCCGATCTCGAATCACAGATCGGCCCGACCGAACTCGTCGACCTCTACAAGTTGTTCGTCGGCATTCAGAACAACAAATTCTCGAAGATGTTCGAGCCTCATGTCGCGCAGGGCCTGATGGAAGGCTTGTATTTGAATTCCGATCCGGAATTCAAGGCGATGATGCGCATGTACGAGTTCATCGAGATCGAGGGACTGCTTCTGCTCGACATGTTCGGCAAGCGAGAGCCAGATCTCTCTCTGGTTGGCTCGACCGACGAGCTAGTGCCTATCCTCGGCGAACACATCGCCTAGTACGGCTCGAAACGCTCCTGACAGCACGCGCGTTTATAATCCACCGGGCACCGCTCACTTTGGAGTTGGGCGGCCCTAGTTTTCCGAGTAAGGAGTTCTTATAGCGCGTGGCTGGCGCCGATATCCGCCGATTCTCGTCCGACCGGCGGGGAATGGCTTTCAACTTCTTTCTTGGCGTCGGCAACGGTGCGCTTCAGATCCTTGCTGATACGCTAATCCATCCGACTCTTGTCCTCGTGTTGTTCGCGGCTTCACTGACAGATTCGTATCCGCTCATCGGTCTTGTTCCGGCGATTGGCGTCGGACTCTGGTGGCTCCCTCAACTTGTCAGCCAAGCGATCGTCCAGGGACGCCGGCGTCAAATGCCTTGGGCCGTTGCCGCGTCGCTGATTCGTGCCGCCTCGATCGGGCTGATCGGATACATCGCCTACCAGGCGAAAAATATCGACAATGATGAGCTTCTGCGTAGCTTTCTGATTTGTTACGCCGTGTACAACATTGCCGGCGGTTTCGCGGCTCTGCCGCTGAACGAACTGATCGGCAAGGGCATCACGGCCGAACGTCGCCCGATGTTTATCCAGCAACGAAATTTTTGGGGTGTCGCTCTGGGGATCGCCGCGGGATTCATTCTTCGTGAAGTGCTTGGACCGTCGGGACCAGACTTTCCGAAGAACTTCGGCCTCATCTTCCTCGCGGCGGCAGTCGCTCTTGTCACCGCCACCTTCTTGCAAGCGCGCATGCGTGAACCTGTCCGGGTCGTCAGTGGACGTCGTGTTCCCATCTTGCGGCAGTTCATTGCAGGCCCAAAGGCACTTGGCGACGACAATTACCGTCGATTCTTGCTGTTCCGAATCATTCTCGGCGTCTCAATGCTTGCCGATCCATTCTTCATCCTCTACGCCCAACGAGAACTTGATGCGCCCGCCGAGGCAGTCGGCGCCTACATCATCGCCATGACAATCGCGAGATTTTTAGCCAATTACCTCTGGTCCGCGGTTCAAACCCGTAAAGGAAATCGGGCGGTTCTCCAGTACTCCGCCCTTATCCGACTAGCGGCCCCTGGGATCGCGCTTCTCGTTCCGCATGCGGTCCAGACGACGGTCTATTCCGATCACATTTCCGACGACCGGATCCCCTATATCGTCTTCGGGGCCGTGTTTGTCGCCATCGGCGTCGCGCTAAGCGGTTCAATCATGAGCAATTTCGGTTACATCATGGAAATCGCGCCCCATGATGTTCGACCCGCCTACATAGGAATGGCGAACGCGCTGCTCGGAATCACCGGTTTCGTCATGGTGTTAGGCGGAAGTCTCCTCGATCGTCGCGGCTACGAAGCCCTGTTCGGGACCGCGTCGGTGGTGGGTCTTGTTGCGGTGTTTGTAGGTGGAATCCTCACCCAGACTCACACCCGACCTCAGCCGACCGCCGAGTCGTGGGGTTTACGGCGTGCGAGCACGTCGCCACTCGATTAGGGCCTCGCGCTTCGAACCGCCTCGTCCACGTGGTCCTCGAACTGGTGGAAATTTGCCCTGAAGTCTTGGGCTAGCCTGGCGGCAGCTCGGTCATACTCAGACTTATCCGACCACGTCTCGCGAGGATCGAGGACATCGTCTGGAACACCTTCACAATGAAGCGGAATCGAGAGTCCGAAGTGAGATTCTCGATTGAATTCAGCGTTGTCGAGATTTCCTTCGACAATTGCCCGCACGATCGCGCGCGTGTGTTCGATGCTGATTCGATGCCCCACACTGTACGAGCCCCCGGTCCAACCGGTATTCACAAGCCAGATTGTCGGATGGTGGTCCCTAATTTTTTGCCCCAGTAGTTCCGCATATTTCGTGGGTTGAAGCGCTAGAAACGGTGATCCAAATCCGGCGGAAAAGGTCGCTTCCGGTTCATCAACGCCACGTTCAGTTCCGGCCAGTTTCGAGGTGTAACCTGACAAGAAGTAATACATGCCCTGCTCGACCGTCAGTTTCGCCACGGGTGGCAGAACACCAAATGCGTCGGCTGTCAAAAGTACGATTTGGCGAGGATGTCCCCCGGTACCGCGGGTTGTTGCGCGCTCGATGTAGGAAAGCGGAAACGCCGACCGCATGTTCTCGGTGATCGAGTCGTCTTCGAAATCTGGGATCCTTGTTCTTGGGTCGATGACCACGTTTTCGAGAACCGTGCCGAACTGGTAAGTGGCCCGATAAATGTCGGGCTCCGCAACTGGCGAAAGATCTATGACCTTGGCGTAGGATCCGCCCTCAAAGTTGAAGATCCCCTCGTCCATCCATCCATGTTCGTCATCCCCGATGAGGATTCTGGTCGGGTCAGTAGAGAGGGTCGTCTTGCCAGTGCCGGACAAACCGAAAAAGAGCGCGACCTCACCGTTGCCGCCTTCATTCGCTGAACAGTGCATCGTGGCAACGCCCTGCAAAGGCAACAGGTAGTTCAGCACCGTGAAGATCGATTTTTTGATTTCGCCCGCGTAACGCGTTCCTGCAATAACTACGAGCCGACGAGAGAAATCGAGCACGATTGCCGTTTCCGAGCGAATACCATATTTCGCCGCATCAAGTTGCAATCTTGGCGCATGCAACACAGTGAAATCTGGCACTTCGTCGTCTGTTCGGTTCGCAGACTCTTTGGGAACAATGAAGAGATTCCGCGCGAAGAGCGCGTGGCCGGCAAATTCAGTCACCACACGCACGCGCAACCGGAATTGCGGTTCGGCGCAGGCCCACAAATCTTGAACAAAGACTTCGCGCTGAGACAGGTAGGCTGAAACGTCATCGACGATTGAATCAGAAACTAGGGCCTCAAGAGGCTGATTGACATCTCCCCAATCAATCTGATCGACCACCTGTGAATCGCTGACGATGTATTTATCTTTCGGGGAACGGCCGGTGTGGGGACTCGTATCGATTACAAGTGGTCCAGTCTCGGCAAGGAGCCCTTCCCTGTTTCGAATCGCAAACTCACACAGTTCTGAAACCGAAAGGTCTCGATGAATCCGCGCCGCATCGGCAATCCCGAGCTCACGCAAAGTTGCCGCAATTCGTTCGGTTTTCGTTTCGATCGCCATCCACGTCGCCTCCCGCCTTGGCAACCATCCGCAAGGACCCTATCTTTGGTCCGGCTCGAGTTCACCGCAGCAGTGCGATCGTGAGTCAACGTCCGCCGTTCAACTCACATCAGTTGTATTTCTAGCATAGTTACCGGGCACAGCGATAGTACCGTAAGCACATGAAGGGAAACTGGGTTTCCCAAAACGGCACTATCGTCTTTGCTTCTCGCACGATTCTGGCCATGGGAAGAAACTGTCATCGCCGCCGTTAATGTCAACAGATCTCGTTTAGGCAAATGATGGGTCGGGCTCAGGCATTAACGGCGCCCTAAAGGCGCTTCGTGTTATACCGAGCGCTGACTGTCCTCAGGCCGTCGGATTTGCTTTTGGTTTTACGCCTCGCGAACTGTGGACGCAACTCTCGTCAAGACCTGGTTGAATCGCCCTACCACGTCATCGATGACTTCTTCGTTCATCGCCGTCGACGTGCAGAACATCAACCGAGGCGCGGCAAAAACTCCGGTATTGAGCAATCCGATGTGTATCGCCCTCTTGAGTACTGCGTCAGCGCGGGCTGCGGAGCGGTAGTTGTTGACGTGCTCGTTCGTGAAATGCAACCCGACCATTGAGCCGTAACCCGTCACCTGGCCCGCAATTTCAGTGTTGGAGAGCGCCCCACGCATCCCGTCCCGCAATCGATCCCCGAGTCGATTGACGCGCTGAACTTCACTATTCGGGAAATGTTCCATCGCCGCGATTCCCGCGACCATCGTCACGGCGTTGCCGTTGAAGGTCCCGGATTGCCAGAGCGCACTGGGCCGATTTGGATCGTACTGCTCCATGATCGCGGCACGTCCACCGAAGCCTCCGACCGGGAAACCTCCGCCTATGATCTTGGCGAATGTTGTCAGGTCAGGGCGGATTCGATAGTGCTCCTGCACGCCGCCCGCTTCGAGCCGGAAGGTCATCACTTCGTCGAAGATGAGAACGATCCCCTGCTCAGCGGTCAGCGATCGCGCCAGGTCCAAGAAAGATTGATTCGCTGGGATGATTCCTGCAGAGCCGAGAATCGGTTCGAGGATGAGGGCGGCGATCTCGTCGCCTCGTTCAACGACCACTCGGTGAAGGGCAGCCTCGTCGTTGAACGGAACAACCAACACATTATCAGCAGTGTTCGCGGGCAAGCCGCGGCTATCAAGAGTTGGGTTCGGCGCATGGTCGGAACCGGATATATCTTCATCCAGAGGTGGATGAACACTTACCTCGAAATCGTCGTACGTTCCGTGATATCCACCTTCCATCTTGACGATGAGATCGCGGCCGGTAAACGCGCGAGCCGCGCGGATCGCGTTCATCGTTGCTTCAGTTCCAGAGTTTGTGAACCGAATTAAATCCACTGATGCGACCCGCTCCGTGAGGATTTCGGCAAGACGTGTTTGGACAGCGATAGCGGTCGCATAGCTCGTTCCTTTGCCCAACTGTTCAGTCACGGCCGAAATGATCGCGGGGTGCGCGTGACCATGAATGAGCGATGTGTAATTGTTCAGGGTGTCGATGTACTCATTGCCATCAACATCGACGAAGCGACATCCTGACCCTTCGGCTACGGTCAGGGGATAGGGAGCATGAAAGGCAACTGTTCGCGTGTCGCCTCCCGGAAGCACCTTCTTCGCGCGCGCAGCAGCCTCTGCAGACCCACTCGTTCGCTCGCGGAATTCCGTGATGAGTTCGGGTTCTAATGAAGAAAGAGTCGGGAGGAGTTCCGTTGCCATCATGGTTCCTTTCAGGACGCTAGGTATGCAAGGAGTAACTTAGCGCTTTCTTCAAGCGATTGTTGGTGCAGCCGCTCGTACGAATGTGAAGCATCAACCCCGGGACCAATCAAGGCCCCGCGAATGTCATAGCCAGCGCGCAATGCTTGGCTTACATCAGACGCATAATAGCTATAGATATCGACACGGCAATCTATGTTGTTGGCTTCCGCGAGGTCGACGAGATGACGACTGAGCGCATAGTCGTACGGCCCGCTGGAGTCCTTCACGCAAACTGTTGTTGCTCGTTCGTCTGATGTCTGGCCATCTCCGACTGCCGCCATATCAACCGCAATCACTTCGGTCACGCCATCGGGAAGCCCCGCCGAGGTTCCATGTCCGACTTCCTCATAGATACTGACGTAGAGGTGCGCCGGTGAGCTCAGGGTCGTTTTCCCCTCCGTGATGGCCTTGGCCACACCGAGCAGGATTGCAACGCACGCCTTATCGTCAAGATGCCGCGATTTGATGTATCCGGATTCGGTTATCGTCGTTCGGGAATCAAGACTGACAAAGTCGCCAACCGCGACGCCTAACGCCTTTACATCATCGGCGGAGTTGATATTGGCATCGAGCCGAACCTCGATTGTCTGTTCATCACGTTTTTGCTCGTGAAGCGCCCGGCCATGTACATGAGTCGATGCCTTCTGCGTCAAGACTGTCCCGGTAACCTCACCCTTCTTGGCCGTGTGAACGACACAATATTCGCCCTCGATAGTCGACCAGTCGTAGCCGCCAATTTGCGTCAGTTTTAGCCGGCCGTTGCTTTTAACCTCTTTGACCATCGCGCCAAGGGTGTCGACGTGCGCGGATAACACTCGTCCGTTCTTCGCATTGTTTGACTCACTTGGCAATTCCGCGACGAGCGATCCCTTCACAGTGCGCCAAGATTTGATCCCTAGACGCTTAAGCTCTTGTTCAACGTAGGCGACGGCGCCCACAGTGAAACCACTAGGGCTTGGGATTCGACAAAGATCTGCCGTCGTTTCGATCATGTACTTACCGTCGACTCGGGGAAGTTTGGCGCGTTTGCTCACTGCGTCTCTCGTTCCTTTCGAACTCCATTTGTTGATTTCGGCAACTTTGGCGGGAATGAGGGAGCTTCAAGACCAGTGACTATTATCCCCAAATGCGCCGACATTCGCCTGGGTCTATGCCAGACAGGAGGGGACGAATTGTCGCCCGACGGGACTCCGAGCACGAAGATTGCGATAATGTGAAACCGCGAGGGCGGGCACATACTTTTCCGGCGCGTATTCAGCGGACCGGGGGAAGGCCGCTGAAGTGGTCACGGTGGACAACTTCGAGTTGTCCGGCGGAAATGCGATCACCGCCATCGCAGTGGCGAAAATGACCACTTGCCGAGTTGCGTAGAGTGAACCCAGGGCTCTGAAAACTACAAATCGCACCACCGAGGAGAATGCCCCGGTTTGTCGACTTCGATTCAGCAGCGGGACGGGCTCGCGGAAGAGCCGGATCCCCGCACAGGTACCGCGCCAAAAGAACCCAGTTCATATGGTCCGCTGATTGGCATCTTCGTCGCGATCTATTTCTTGATCGCGACGTCGATGTATTTCATTCGCGGCGGCAACATCATTACGCCTGACAAATGGCTGATCGCGCTCTTCCTCGGCGCTGTCCTTCTCGGAAAAGGAGTCAAGTTCCTTCGCGACTGGATCCCGTTTTTGCTTTTACTCTTCGGCTACGAGTTCATGCGCGGGATCGCCGGCGATGTGACGACGAGCCATGGTCTCGAAGCAGATCATCACGGCCGGGTGCAGGTCGACTGGCTCGTCAGCGCGGACCGCTGGCTTTTCGGCGGTACCGACCCCGGCACATGGCTGCAGCACAAACTCTATACACCCGGTCAGAGTCACTGGTACGACACGATGGCCGCAATCGTCTATTTGCTGCACTTTGTCTACCCGCTAGTCTTCGCGTTCGCGCTCTGGATGCGCCGGCGCGATCAATTCTGGGAGTTTTCGATCGCGCTCTTGTTCATGTCGTACAGCTCGTTCATCTTTTTCATCTTACTTCCGACCGCGCCACCTTGGCTGGCCTCACAATGGGGGCTGCTTGATGGCCTGCAGCATCCTTCCGACGAAGGTTTCAAGTCGATCATGCCGTCCCATTACAGTGGGTTGAACACGTTCTCGTTGTGGACCCATCACAGTCCAAATCCGGTCGCGGCTTTACCCTCGCTGCACGCAGCGTTTCCGTGGTTGGTCATGCTCTTCGCGGTTCGCTTCTACGGACGTGTCGGATGGCTGATGTTGATCTACAACGCGATGCTTTGGTTCACCGTCGTTTACATGGGGCAGCATTGGGTCATCGACATTATCGCGGGGATCATTTGGGCAACGATTTCGTACTTCATCATCGTCCGCGCTTGGCCGGCAATCGAGCGCAACTGGGCGGTGCGAAAGACCTTGAGATCCCAGCAACCAGAGCCTCTACCAACACTATCCCCATGAACGATTGAGCGGGCGCACCCTCAACACCCGCCCTTCACCAGAATCATTCGGTGATGGCGTTACCTTTTACTGGTAGTCGCCGGTTATTTGCGTGAGCTCGATCAGGTTGTTGAAGGGGTCTCGCACGAAAAATCGGGGACGGTTGTGAATCGCCGTCGTCTCTTCGATCGCGACGCCGTGCTGCGCTAACTTGGTCCGATAGGCATCGATGTCGTCAACCTGCAAGCAGAGATGCTGGGCATTCGAATGCGTGGCGGCAGGATCCTCGACGAAGAGATGAATCTCATGACCATCTTGACCGGCGCGAAACCACACCAGGTTTGGACGGTCCAAGGTGGAAGGAGGAACTACCTCCTCCATCCCTAGCGCCTGACCAAAGAACGTCCGGGCTTTATCCTGCCCACCCTGCGGCATCGGGATACTGGTGTGTTGGAGTCGCTGTACCATGGGCATCGGTCGCTCCTTCTTCTGGGAACATGTCAAATACTCTTGGCTGAATTGCCGCACAACTGACCCGAGTTTGTCCAGCCGCCAGCGCGCTCCGTATCTACGTTCGGTACAATCTGAACTCGTTGAAAATGGCATAAACGCAAGGGAGCGCTCTCGTGGTCCAAAACTCATTGAGAGATGAAGCCCTTGGGTTGCCGAATCTGCATGTGAGCAGTCATCCGCTTGTGCGCCACAAAATCACGCTCCTTGCTGATGAGCGCACTCCGCCGAAACAGTTTCGCGAGATCGTGCGAGAACTCACCGCATTGCTCATCTACGAAGCGACGATGGATGTGCCTCTGAAGAAGACCCGCTATCACACCCCACTTGAGGAAGCAGACGGCTGGCGCATCGATGCTCAGATCGGCATCGTTCCCATTCTCCGGGCCGGACTTGGTATGGTCGACGCAGCGGTCGACGCGCTGCCCCAATCTCAGGTGTGGCACCTCGGCATCTATCGCGATGAAGAGACGCACACGCCGGTCACGTATTACAACCGGCTGCCCGAGACTCGCACCGCTGATCTCGTGATCGTGCTTGATCCGATGCTAGCGACGGCTGGTTCGGCCAGCGACGCGACGACAGTCTTGAAGCAGTGGGGCGCTCCGAAAATTACGTTTGTCGGGCTGATTGCAGCGCCTGAGGGCGTAATACGCATGAACCAAGAACATCCTGAGGTGGACCTCTACGTCGCCCTGCTCGATCGCCAGCTGGACGAAAACAAATACATTCGCCCGGGTTTGGGTGATGCCGGCGATCGCCTCTTCGGTACCGGCAGTCAAGCGTAACCGCCGTGCCTACATCTACGACCGCACGTCCCCGCGTCCTCATTATCACGACTGGTGGAACGATCGCGAGCCGCCGTGACCCTGTGACTGGCGCCGTTTCAACCGCCGCTACGAGCGAAGAACTCCTTGAGATTTTCCCCGAAGCGCGAGACATCGCTGATCTCGAAGTCGAACATTTCGCCTCAGTGAACGGCTGGAACATGACGCCGGCGATGATGTTCGATCTCTCGGAGACATTGAATCAAAGACTCCAAAGACCAGACGTAGCCGGAATAGTCGTGACACATGGGACGGACACTGTCGAAGAAACATCGTTCCTGGTCGATCTGCGACTGCAGTCAGAGAAACCGGTCGCATTTGCGGTCGCTCTTCGGAACATCTCTGAGCTGAGCCCCGACGGACCTCGCAATCTTGCTGATGCCATTGCAGTCGCCGCGGCGCCGAAATCAATTGGCTACCGCGCGCTCGTCGTTGCCAACCAGACCGTGCACGCTGCCCGGTTCGTGTCGAAAACGCACACCACGAATCTCGACGCTTTCGAATCTCCAGACTTTGGACCGGTGGGTCTCATGACGAATGAGGGAGTGAGGTTTCTTCGGCCTTTACCCTCTCGGAAACCGATCTTGGCGAGTCAGATCGAATCCGAAGTGTTTCTGTACAAAGCAACAGCTGGGTCCGACTCTCGACCACTTATTTGGGCAATGTCTGCTGGCTACAAAGGCATCGTGATCGAGGGATCCGGCGCGGGGAATGTTCCAGCGCCGGTTCTGCCGGGGATTGAGGCGGCGATTGAAGCCGGTGTTCCTGTGGTCCTCACTTCTCGGGTGCTTCGGGGATTCCTTTCGCCAACATATGGAACTGGAGGAGCGGCTGGAGGCGGCTGGGATCTTGCTCGGCTCGGCGTGATACCAGCGAGCCACTTGCCCTCGCAGAAGGCTCGCATCAAGCTCATGCTCGCCCTCGGACTGACCTCGGAAATCGCCAAGATTCGTTCGATCTTCGAACTTGAAACGATTTAGATGGAATCTACGCGGGTTGGAAAAGCTCAATTGCGTTACCGGATGGGTCTTCGAGCAAGATTTGTTTTCCGCCTGCTCCAGTGACAATATCGTTTCGAAAGGTGCATCCCGCTCCTTGCAACTGTGCGACGATTTTTTCCAAATCCTCAACCTCGATTCGAATTCGATTCCATCCACCTGGCTCGGGGACACGACCGTCAGGCATTGCCTGGCCAGCGCCGCCTGCACCGGGACCGTTGAGGAAAAGCTGAAGGTCCCCACGCGAAACTATTGCGAAACCCGGCGATGGGTTCGCGATGAGCTCAAAGTCGAGTCGGTCGGTGTAGAACGCGACTGCCTCTGGAACGTCTAGAACGATGTAGCGGACACTTAATTTTGGCATGATTTCATCCAGCTCCATAAAGTAAGGGGTAGGTCACGCGTTCCGAACTTCGTCTGATAACTTCTCCGCGACGGCGACGATTGTGCAATGGATATTCGCGCGAGGGATCGTCGGGAAGATCGACGCATCTACAACCCGAAGTCCATCGACTCCATAGACTCGTCCTTCGACGTCAACGACCGAACCTGGATCTGAGACGGGACCCATGCGGCAAGTTCCGGAGGGATGAAAGGTCGTCCCCACACCCCGTCGCACCTTAGATCGCAATTCATCGCGATCTTGCCAGACCATCGCTCGACCCGGCAGCGGCTTCACAACGCTAGAGAGTCTGAGTGGTTCGAACAAGCTCGTTCACCAATTCAACCGCGTCGCAAACATTTTCGAGATCGTTCGGATCGGAATAGTAGTTGTGGTCGATTTCAAGCGTTGCGTTGGGATCGGTCGACGTGAGCCGGACCTTTCCGCGTGACCGTGCGGTTTGCAAGCTGACCGAAATCCAAAAGGTCCATGCCTGTCGGACGCTGTCGAACGACTGCCCATGAAATATGTGAAAATCGATTTCCTCACTCGAGTTGGAGCCGCAGGCCCGAACGAGGATCGGCGCGAACGTTCTCGCTGATGGCTCGCTCCCTGGTGATATGGAGCACTCCATCAGACCGTTCACGAGCGGATGATCGAGGAGATTCTCGCCCACTCCCAGGGAATCCACGACAATTGGAATGTCTAACGATCGCAGAGGTTCGGCCGGGCCGATTCCCGAACGCATCAAGATCGCCGGCGTTGAGAATGCACCGGCCGCCAAAACGACATCATCCGCCGAAAACCGGCTGCCATCGGCAGTTTGAACACCGGTAGCTCGTCTACCATCGAACAGCACTCGCTCGACAACCGTGTCGGGAACGATTGTCAGGTTTTGACGCGAGCGAGCGGGTGCGAGATAGGTGAACGCCGCGTTCATGCGCACACCATCGGCGACGTTCTTTGGCGGTGCACCGACGCACTGATTCTGGACCCGGTCACCATTGAGGTCAGCAACTTCGGGGAATCCGAGTGCATTCGCCGCACCGATAAACGCGTCATCGACTGGGGTTAGGTCAGCATTCGACTTTCGCGAAATCGGCACCGGTCCATCTAATCCGTGCAAGGGGCCGCTCATTGGGTCGGTCTCTGAACGCCGAAAATAGGGCAACAAGTCATCGAAAGACCAGCCCGGATTGCCGAGCGCTTCCCACGCGTCATAGTCGACCGCGGAGCCGCGCAACCAGACACATCCGTTGACGGTCGATGTCCCTCCGACCACCCGTGTCCGCGTCAGCGCAAGTTGGTTGTCTTCCGGCCGCCCAGCATGCAGATATCCCCATGAATGCGAATCTGGCGCTACTTCCGAGGAATCGAGCATCTCTTCTGGCCAAGTGCTTCGATCAAGCCCGTAATCGGGACCGGCTTCCAACAATGCGACTGTTCGACGTTCGTCTTCAGTCAGCCGGTTGGCGAGCACACATCCTGCCGGCCCAGCGCCAATGACGACCACGTCAAAATGCGTGCTCGAGCTCACTCCAGCCTCCGTCTAATTGGTCAACAATGATTATCGTTGTTGAGTTGCAGCCTATAGGAGAACGAATGACTGTCAAGCCCAATAGTCTCGATCCCACCATCCAGTACGGACTCTAGTTGATACGCTTCATATCATAGAATTGACATGATCATGGAATATTGTTATATTCATAGATAAGCGAATAGCGGATGCGCAGTAACTTAGTAATGACGCGATCCGAACAGAGGAGGTCTGATCATGGTTCAGCGATTTGTAGGCGGTGACGATTTCGTTAATTTGCGAGATGCGATGGACCGGCTCTTTTCTGAGTCGTTTGCGATCGGCCCAGCCCGGGCATTTTGGTCCGCCGGCTCGAACCACAACGGAAACTCACGAGTGAACCTTCCGCTGGATGTCTACGCGACTGACTCCGAGGTCATCGTGATTGCGACCGTGCCCGGCGTTGATCCGGACGATATCGAACTGACGATCAACCAAAACACAGTGACGATTCGGGGTGAGCGTCAAGAATGTTGCGTCCTCGGAAGAGGCGAAGAACGCGACTTGGTTTATTCATGAATTGCCATATGGCAAGTTCCAGCGGTCGATCACGTTGCCGGTCGATATTGATTTGGCCAAAGCAGACGCCACGTTTGACTTCGGCATTTTGAAGCTGCGATTGCCGAAGGCTGCCAGCGCCCAGCCGAAGCAGATCAAGGTTCGCTCGATTGCCAACCAACCGGCCCAGCAGATCGAAGCCACCGGTTCCCAAGAGAACTGAAATTCCGCTTCATTTCAGACGCAAAAAGAGGTGGGGCAAATTGCCCCACCTCTTTTATTTTTTCTTGAACCAGCGGCTAGACGATCGCCGCCTCCGTCTTCGGATCAAAGAAGTGCAATTTGTCGAGCGGAGCAGTCACCTCGATCTGCTGACCGCGAGACAGATGCATATCCGGATCCATGCGGGCGGTGAGCGTCAAACCGTTGTTATCGAGGTAGACGAAGATCTCGTTGCCGAGCAGTTCGATCACATCGACCTTTACCGGAATCATCGAATCTGCCGGCGCGAGACCGTCGGCCCGAGACCGTTCAATGAGGTGCTCAGGTCGAACTCCCATTGTCACCGTCTGACCGAGATACTGTTGAAGTGAATTCATCCGCTCAGCCGGAGCTTGAAGTCGGAAGCCCGGCGTCGTCGCGTAGATCTTACCGTCGGACGACTGCATTGTAACGTCGACAAAGTTCATCGAAGGCGATCCGATGAACCCGGCGACGAATTTGTTTGCCGGCCGATCGTAAAGATTCTGCGGCGTATCAAGTTGTTGCAAAATGCCAAGACTCATGACCGCAATCCGGTCACCCATCGTCATGGCCTCGATCTGGTCGTGGGTCACGTAGATGGTCGTCGTCTGGATGCGTTCATGAAGTTTGATGAGCTCACTCGCGTCTGGACGCGTAACTTGGCGTCCAAGTTCGACAGCGGCTCATCCATCAAGAAGACATCCGCGTTTCGCACGATCGCGCGGCCCAGCGCAACGCGCTGCCGCTGACCGCCGGAGAGCGCTTTCGGCTTGCGATCGAGGTATGGCTCGATATCAAGCGTTCGGGCTGCCTCGCGAACTCGGCGCTCCCGCTCATCCTTGGGAACTTTGCGCAGTTTCAACGGGTATGCCAGATTGTCGCGAACAGTCATGTGAGGATAAAGCGCGTAGCTCTGAAACACCATTGCCACGTCGCGGTCTTTCGGAGGGAGATCGTTGACGACCCGGTCGCCAATGATGATCCGCCCCTCGGTGATCTCCTCGAGTCCGGCGACCATCCGCATCGCCGTACTCTTACCGCATCCCGATGGACCAACCAGCACCAAGAACTCGCGGTCATCGACGTCCATCGTCAATTCTTTGACCGCATCCACGTTCCCCGCGTAGCGCTTCGTGACTCCGTCGAAGATGACGCGTGCCATTCGGTTCTCCCTTTCACGACTACAGGTAAGAGGCAACCGGCCTCCTGCCAGAGGCGCCATCTCAAATGTTCGGCCGCATGTCGCGGCGCCTTACGACGTGCAAGACGCTTTTTCGCTTTTTCAATCCAAGTTGTCAAGTGGAGGTCTGTCGCCAAAGCACCGCGCCGGATAAAATAGCAGTGCACTCCAGACGTATTTGAGACCGCGCGAACAGGTCTGCACGCAAAGAGGTTTTGCCCGTGTCTGAAGGTTCTGAGATCAGCTCGTCGAGGCCATTTCGAGGAGTCGTTTGCTTTGGCGAAGCAATGGTTCGCCTGACGCCGCCAAGAAACGAGCGTCTAGAGCGCACACTGAGTCTCGATCTCACTGTAGGTGGCGCCGAGTTGAATACCGCTGTGACGCTCGCCTGCCTAGAATTCCCTGTGACATGGATCACCCGGCTCCCCGAAACGTCCCTTGGCCGCATGATCGATCGCCAAGCGCGAGCGTCCCGCGTCGACACCAGCCGCATCAAATGGGTCGGAGAGGCTGAAGGTCGTGCCGGACTTTACTTCCTCGAGGAAGGCGTGGACCCTCGTCCCTCAGCGGTTACCTACGATCGCGCGGGATCGGCGATCGCGAATGTCAAACCCGGTGAATTCGATTGGCATGCGCTGCTCGCCAATGCCACCGCACTTCACATTTCGGGAATTACACCGGCGATCAGTGATGGTTGTCGCTCGGAAACGATGTCTGCGTTTCGCGCGGCGAACGAACTAAGCGTCCCCATCTTCTTCGATCTCAATTACAGGTCAAAACTCTGGAGCGAAGATGCGGCCCGGCGCTGCTTTCTCGAGCTCGCCCCGAAAGTCGACGTGCTGTTTGCTTCACGAGGCGGTCTTCGCACCTTCTTCGGTATCGAGGGCGATCACCACGAAGTCATGACCGAAGCGCGCAATAAGCTCGGCGTCGCAGCAATCGCCCTTACGAGAAAAAAGGCGAACGCGAGCAGGAGCTTGAAGCTTCGCGGACTGGCGATGGCTAAATCCGGCGAGATCATAAGCACACCGTGGCGGGATATCGAAATCGTTGATCGCCTTGGCGGTGGTGACGCTTTTGCCGGCGGATTCATCGCCGGATACCTCGAGAACTCCGAAGATCTCACCAGGGCAGTCGCGCTCGGTCTCGCGGCGAGCGCCCTCAAGCACACAATGCCAGGCGATTTTCTCTCAGCGACAAAGGCCGAAATCGAAGCCGCCATGATCGCGGACGACTCGGGGGTGTTACAGCGATAGGACAGGGCAATAAAATATCGATCTCAACATACATGAACTCGTTGTATCGCTTGTCAGCAGCAATCTCAGCCGTTTGAGATTTCAACTCCAGTTGGCGAAACGTTGAGGATCGCAGCGGTGCCGGGCACGCTCAAACGCGCGGCGATTTCGGTAAATGCAGCACAAATCATTGGCGCCGTTTCAGGCTTCGCCAATGCGAGGATTGTCGGACCTGCTCCGCTCAGACACGCCCCAACCGCTCCAGCTTGGCGGGCGGCGTCGGCCATCGGCGTGAGGTGAGGAAACAAACGAGAGCGATACGGTTCATGCAATCGATCGTGCATTCCAGCCGATATTGCGCTAAGATTGTTGGTCAGGAGACCAACCGCCAACCCGGACGACGTCGCAACGTTGAACGCCGCATCAGGGTGCGGCACGGTACCGGGCAACGCCGCGCGAGCCGCCCACGTCGCGCCGGTAACTTCAGGGATGAACACCGCGGCGACAAGTCCGAGATCACGCCCGTCATTTAGTGGAATCGCCTCTTGGATGCCGGGAACGGCAAGAATCGCTCCTCCGTAGATCGCTGCGCCGACGTTGTCGCCGTGACCCTCCATGCTCCAGGCGTGACTGTAAAGCTCGCCTTGTGACAGACCAAGGTCGAGCAGATGATTCCCGGCGAAGAGTCCGGTGACGATGGCTGCAGCTGAACTCCCCAACCCTCGCGCCACCGGAATATCCGCACGAACGGTGATCTTGACAGAAGGCAGTGGCCGTCCCGCGTGCGAGGCAATGAAACGCATCGCGGTCAGGGCGAGATTTTCCCGTTCTGCAAGCAAACTGGCGTCTTTACCGGCAAGGACGACAGATGTTTCGCCGTGGGCAAGTTCGATTTCGATTTCGTTCCAGAGATCGAGTGCGAGGGCAAGCGCGTCGAAACCTGGTCCGAGATTCGCGGACGACGCAGGCGCTCTAACCGTGAATCGCATCGGACAGCACTCGCTCCAACGCGGATAACTCCGCCGGAATCGTGACTGGCCGGTTCGCTCCTTGACGCGGCTTTCCGTCGACGTCTTCGAAGTGGTACTTCACAACCGCGTCCGAGTCTTTGAGCAGATGGCCCGTAAGGACCCCGACGACTTTCTCTTCCGGCGAAATGACGCCGTCTCGGACCAGTCGTCGAACACCGGCGAGCGTCGCCGCGGAAGCTGGTTCGCACCCAATCCCTACGCGATCAATTTGCGCTTTGGCTTCGAGGATCTCAGCATCGGTGACGCTGGTCACAACGCCTCCGGTGTGTTCGATGGACCGCCGAGCGCGAGCGAGACTCGCCGGATTCCCGATCTTGATTGCTGTCGCGACAGTGTCCGCGATCACCGGTTCGTAGCGATCGAAACCGCTCTCATAGTAGGCGGCGAACGGCGCCGCTCTCGCCGCCTGGATTGTCGCAATCCGGGGCATGCGCGTGATCATTCCAACCGCAAACAAATCGTCGAGCGCCTTGCCGAAAGCTGCCGTGTTTCCGAGATTTCCGCCGGGTAACGCGATCACATCCGGCACTTCCCAATTCATCTGTTCGAGCATCTCGAAAACGATGGTCTTTTGGCCCTCGAGTCTGAACGGATTGACCGAATTGACGAGGTAAACCCCGAACTTATCGGTTGTCGCGCGCAACAAAGAAAGAGCCTGATCGAAGTCACCTTCGACTTGAACGACTTTGGCTCCATGCGCGATCGTTTGGCTGAGCTTGCCGCCACTGATTTTGCCTTCAGGAACTATCACGAGCGCAGGCAAATTCGCCGCCGCCGCGTACGAGGCAAGCGATGCTGACGTATTTCCAGTCGAAGCACAGGCAACAATCTGAGCGTTCACGGCGCGAGCGTGAGTCATACCGACCGTCATACCGCGGTCTTTGAACGATCCTGTCGGATTTTGCCCTTCGTGCTTGAGACCAAATTGATGCAGGCCGGCATATGTAGCAATTCGCGCATCCCAATAGATCGGAGTTCGGCCCTCGCCTCGGGAGACGATCGCGTCGACTGGCAGCGGAGGTAGAAGCGCGCGGTAACGCCAAACGCCTGATTGAGTCTGCTGTCACCGGCAATGGTTCGTTAAACTCTTCGGGACGGACTTGACGGTTGAGTTCGATGACCGCGTCAAGCAGCCCGCTGCAACGTGCGCATTGAGCGACTGAGCCGGTCGCTTGAGTAGTCGAACCGCAATCCATACAACGCACAAGCAAACCAGCCAGCTTGAGCTGGCCGCCCGACTCACGCTGCTCTTGAACCAGGCTCATCAATCCTCCCGCTTGGGGACTTTACGCGACTTGGACACTCACAGGAGGGGAGGATACCACGGGCAAATAATAGCCGAGATTGAGAGCTTCATTGGTTTCTAGGCTGCGTGTTTCTTTTGCGACATCGGCCGCGAGTTCCAGGTTTACTCGCGGACCCGGCAGGCGCGAGTTTGAGATTAGAAACCGTTCAAGATAGCTTCGATCAGAAATTCCGCCAACAAGCTCGTCCAGCCGCGCACGGATGAATTGACGATCGCCCACATCTAGATCGGGCGCCGGCGAGCGCGGATGACCGTGCGCTGCAGGTACACGCCCTTGTCGGCATCAAACGGACCGCCGCACGTGATGAGCGTCAGGCACTCGGTGTCGGTCAGACCGACGATCTCATTGATCGGCGCGTTGTCGGCATCGTAGTTCTTCACCCACTCGACGCCATATGAGTAGGTGATGCTATCGTCACCGGTGACTAGGACTTCGTCATGTTCCTTAAGCGATCCGACGTTGGCGAAGACGGCCGGACCAACTCCCCAATAGTCGAGGTGGCCTGCCATGACCGCGTTACCAAGGATGCCGAGTTCCGCTGTTTCCTTGTACCAGGCGACAAGCCAAGGTCCGGTCGGATCGAGCATCTTGCCATCGACAATTTCGGTCGTTTCAACTTCGGCATCGACCGCGGCGTTTTGGATTTGGATCCGGACGGGCGTAGCTCCATGCGTGTGAGCAGCCGGCGGAGTCAATCCGATTGGCCCCGGACGCAACCCACCAGTCGTCGGCATTTCGCCTGTTTTTTCAGTCACTCGGGACGCCTTTTACCTTTGAAACGCGTGATGCAGATTAGGACGTCGCTTCATTTGGGACGCGATGCGATCGCACGACGGTTCGCTGCAGATACACGCCATTTTGGTAGTCAAATGGGCCACCACACGTGATCAATGTCAAACTCTCAGTGTCGGTCGGTCCCACGATATCTTCGATCGGTGCATTTTCGGAATCGTAATTCTTCACCCAGTCAACGGCATATGTGTAAATATCCCCGTCTTCTCCGGTTACTTTGATCTTGTCGTTCGGCTGCAACGAGCCCACGTTATAGAAGACGGCTGGACCAACATCCCAATAGTCGAGATGGCCGGCCATAACGGCATTACTGTCTTCACCCAACTTGGCGGTCTCCTTGTACCAAGAGACGACCCATGGTCCCGACGGATCTTGCATTTTTCCGTCGACGATCTCGATGGTTTCAACCTCGGCGTCAACACTCGCGTTTTCGATCTTTATTGCCACAGGTACAACGCCGACCGCCAACACCGGGGCAGGGTTAAGACCGATCGGTCCCGGGCGTAGGCCGCCGGTCGTCGGCATTTCGCCTGTTTTGGTCGAAACAATCGGGGCATTCGCGGACACAGTCGCTGTCATTGCTAGCATCCCCACAAGAACCGTCATAAAGAATCCAATGCCGGTCAGCCGCTTGGTGACACGCGGTCGATTGGAGCCTAGCTGCCTAGCGGTCTTTCTCATTCCCTGAATTCCGTTTCCGTGCAAAACGATCATACTGAGACCGCTGCAAAGAAACCAGGCCATGTCTATCGCGCGTCGTCACCGCGTCTTCAATGCCATAACGCGCGACCCGCGCCAATCGTATCACTCGTTTTACGTCGAATCGATGTTAGCCGGTTTGACGAGAAGATGCGTGTATTCCTGCACGTCACGGTATGAGCCAAATGGCTTCCGTTGCGACCACCTTTAGGTACGCGCGGTTCTGTCACACAGGGACGACGAGTGACACCTACGGGCGCTCCCCAAGCTTCGCATCGATCCATCTTCCAAGTTGGTTTAGCGACACGTCATCAAGCGTAAGAGCCGGCTGGCGCTGATGTGGGGACAGGAAGATACCTCTCCGCACCAACTCATGCTTTGCGGACGCGACCGAGAAATCGATCGATTGCATAGCCCACAGTACGAAGGGCAATGCGTTCTTGAACGCTTCTTCCGCTTCCTCCCGACAATCTGCTTCGTATTGGCGCTGGATCGTCGTAAAAAGCCTCGTAAAGTTTGGCGCCGGCATGCTCCCAATAGCGCCACGCTCAAACGCATCGATCACGCCCAGGCCTCCCCAACCGCAAAAAATGCCTAGCCGCCCAGAACTCAAGCGAATCGTTTCACTAATGGTTGTGCCCTGTGGCATGCCTTCGGTTTTCACGTATCTGATTGTTGGTATGTCTTGAGCGAGCTGCGCCCACATCTCAGGTCCCATCGACACCCCAGTTAGTTGAGGCGCTGCCTGAATCATGAGCGGAATCTCGACTGCCTCGCCGACGCGCTTGTAATAGGCAAATAGGCTTTGGGAATCGGGTTTCACGAAATACGGCGGGAGCACCATGAGCGCATCGGCGCCAGCTACTGCCGCCTTTCGCGCTCGTTCGACCGCCACCTCGGTTCCGGCGCCATCGGCCGAAATCACCACAGGCGCTCGGCCTGCGGTGTGTTCGATCGCGATCTGCGTGACCTCGTCACGCTCAGATTCCGTCAGTTTGTAGCCCTCGCTGGCGATTGCGAGCGCCGCCACGCCGCTCGCTCCTTCAGCGATCACGAAGTCGATTTCGCGGCGCAGACTTTCGCCATCGAGTGAGCCATCGTCAAAAAACGGCGTGCAGAGAATGGGAATGCAACCACGAAGCTCGAACATGGGCATCTCTCCGACCTCTGATGCGAGGCTTAGTTGCGCGCTCCCTCTCGTCGTTCCCAACCCGGCGCGAAGAGTGGCAAGAAATTCGAGACTTCGTAAGGATGCTTCTCAACCTCTGCCCAATTGAGATCGACTCCTAGTCCCGGACCATCAGGAATGGCAATCTTGCCCTCGACTACCTTGGGCGCGTGGTCAACTAGCTCGCGCTCCCACGAGACGTTGAACTCATCGAAGAGTTCCTGTACGAGCAGATTCGGTGTGCATGCTCCGATCTGGACGCACGTTGCAGTCGAAATCGGACCTTGCGCTTGATGGGGTGCGACAACACCGTAGTGGGCATCGACCATCGCGCAGACTTGTCTCGTCTTCCATATTCCACCAAGATTTGATGGATCGGGTTGCAGAATATGGACCGTGTTATGCGCGAGCAACTCTGCAAATTGATGCGACGTCGTGAAGCTTTCACCGGTAGCCACGGGAACCGAAATCTTCCTAGCAACTTCGGCCGTGGCGTCGATTTTCATGTGATCGGTTGGTTCCTCAAACCAAGTAGGATTGAATTCTGCGATCTCTTCACCGATCCGAATCGCCTCGGCCACACTAAATCGGCGGTGGCCCTCGATCATGATCTGAACAGATGGTCCAACCGCTTCACGAACTGCGCGGACGATCGCGATCGAGAGGCGGCGATCGTCAATCTCCATCACACGATGAGCCGCACCAAACGGATCAAACTTGAGCGCCTTGTACCCGCGCTCGATGACATCAATCGCTTTTTCGGCGAATGAATCCGGCGTACGTGGGCCCGCATACCAACCGTTTGCATAAACAGGAAGCGCTTCGTGATAGCGACCACCGAGCAGATCGTAGATCGGGCGGCTGGTCGCCTTGCCGATGATGTCCCAGCACGCGATTTCGACGCACGCGACCGCGTTCATCTGAATTTGTCCGCCCTCTGAGTAGACATCGCGGGTCATGCGTTGGTGGATCGTCTCGACCTGGAACGGATCCATCCCTTCGTAGCGAGGGGCGAGCTCGTGCACTGCCGCCTCAACCGTCTTGGCAAACGCGTTCAGCGATCCCTCACCGATCCCATAAAGACCTGGTTGATCGGTATCCAGCCTCACGAACAGCCAGTTTTTCCACGGATTACCCACGATGTAGGTCGTCGCCCGCGTGATGCGCACGGTGATCTCCTTCGGCCACTTGGCGGCGAATCAAGGATTGGTCTCTACGTTGCTGCGATGTTACCGCTTGTCAATCTGGATTTCGTGGCCTATTGCTCTGGTGTCGCAGGAGGCTCGGGCGCAGGTGGAACGGGCGGCTCCGCAATTGGCGGCGGCACTGGTCTCAACGTTGTGGGTGCGGATGGTTGAGCCGGCGGTTGCGTCTGCGGTTGGGCCGATTGTCCACTCGGCGGCGTCGCGCGTGTTGTCGTACCCCCGCCGGCGAATGCTTCGAGAAACTCGACTGGCAACGGGAAGACGATAGTCGTGTTCTTTTCCGCGCCGATTTCCGTCAGGGTTTGCAGATACCGAAGTTGGATCGTGACCGGATTCCGGTGAATGACTTCGGCCGCTTCCGCCAGTTGCTGACTCGCCTGATATTCGCCTTCAGCGTGAATGATCTTGGCGCGCTTCTCGCGTTCCGCTTCAGCTTGTCTCGCCATTGCCCGTTGCATCGATTGCGGCAGTTCAACGTCGCGCACCTCGACTACAGACACCTTGATGCCCCACGGCTCAGTCTGCTGATCGATGATTTGCTGGAGGTCGCGATTGATCTTTTCTCGCTCCGAGAGGAGTTCATCGAGCATCGACTGGCCGAGAACACTCCGTAGCGTGGTCTGCGATATCTGAGACGTGGCGCGAATGTAATCCGCCACATTCACCATTGCTGCATTTGGATCGACGACGCGAAAGTACGCAACCGCATTGACGCGAACCGTGACGTTGTCGCGTGTAATCACTTCCTGGGCCGGGACATCCATCGTCACCGTACGCAGATCGACTTTCAGCATCCGCTCAATAAAGGGGATCAGGAGGATGAGTCCGGGTCCGCGGGGACCGACCAAACGCCCGAGGCGAAAGACCACGCCCCGCTCGTACTCTTGCACAATCTTGATCGTCGCAAAGAGCACGATGAGGAGGAACACGACAACGATGACAATGACCGCCAATGCCGCGCCCATCAATTACTCCAGCAATTCAAAATCGGCGTTTCAATTTGTGATTTCACGCTTACACCTTACCTTATTGTTCTGCGAATTGTGTCGCGCGCGCCATCGGGTATGGCACTCCAGCGGCGCGACGAGCTATGTCCTGACTAACCTCTTGTTCAGTCGCCGGACGCACCCGGAGCTTCATTCCCACGACATTTGTCACCGCAACCGGTGTTCCCACAGGAATTTCTCCGATAGTTCCATCTGTTGTAGCAGACCACAATTCGCCGAAGACATACACCATTCCACTCGGATGCAGCGCTTGCCTGACCTCGCCGATCTCGCCAACAAGTGCCTGCTTGCCTGAGTACGGTGGCCGCAATCGCGTGCGCATGACAAGGGTTGCCAGCCACAAGAAGAACACGACAAGACACGCGGTCATCGTCCAAATGACCGGTCTCGAAACCTGGAAACCTGGGGGCGCATCGGAGCCAATCAAGAGATATGACCCAATGACAAAGCTGAAAATGCCCCCAATCGTCAGCGTTCCAAACGACGGCAAGTAGAGATCAGCCGCGAAGAGAATGAATGCGAAGATGATCAGGAGCACGCCGGTCCAGTTGACTGGCAGCGTACCCAGTGAATACAGCCCCAGTAGAAGGCACAAACCACCGACAACACCGGGGACGATGACGCCAGGGTGGGTTAATTCAAGGAACAGACCGAGCATACCGAAGCTCAGTAAGATGTACGCGACGGTAGGTTCTGCGATGAGCTGGAGAAAGCTCTCCAAGATGCCCATGTTGATCGTGTCGACCTCGGCGTCTTGGGTCTGCAATGTCATCGTGCCGTTTGGCATTTGCACGACCATGCCGTTGATCTGATCGAGCAACGTATTCAGATCTGGCGCTTCGAGATCGATAACGTCCATTTGCAATGCCTGGTCGGCGGTAATGTTGACCGCATCTCGAACCGCATCTTCGGCCCACGTGGCATTTCGACCGCGGAGATTCGCGAGGTTGGTTATTTGCGCTACGGCGTCATTGGTCACTTTGCGATTGAGCGTTTCGCTTCCATCGGTGACGTTGCCTGTTTCGTCCATGAAAATCGGCGAGGCTGAGCCGATGTTGGTCCCAGGCGCCATCGCCGCTACGTGCGCGGCATAGGTGATATAGACACCAGCGGACGCGGCCCGCGCCCCCCGAGGCGAAACGTAGACGACAACGGGGACCTTACTTTCGAGAATATCCCGGATCATGTCATCCATCGCCGAGCTGAGGCCGCCTGGCGTATCCATCTGTACAACAAGCGCCGCGGCACCATCGTTTTCGGCATCGTTTATCGCGCGGGCAAGATAATGCTCCATCACTGGTGTGATGGTGTCGTCGATTGTTATGACGTCAACGTGTTTGGTATCGGCTCGAACGAGGTCGCCGGAAATGAGGCTTGAGAGCGCCAGCAAAAGAAAGACGAAAGGCAGCCATGCTGTAGGACGACGCCATATTGAACGCGCGCTAACGCTCGAGTGGCGGACATTCGGCTGCGAGTTGGCGGACATCACCGTCCCTCCAGTTGATTGCGATCAGTATAGAGTGACGGTAGCGCGGGCTGCACGAACTTGACACCAGTTATGTTTACCGGCGCTTCCATCTGTGGCGATTCATCCATTCGCGCAAGAGGAACACAATTTCAGTTTTTACACCGCCACATATCGCTCTCCGGCAAGTACTCTCGCCGCGGCGATGGCAATTCGAAAGTAATAATTATCAATTGATGGAATAAAATCATCTCGACCCACTATCACTTCAGATACGCTGGATTCATCGGGACGGATGCTGATTGCGGGAATTAGTTCGATCTCACCTGAAAAGAGTGAGAGAAGATCTGAAATGACGAACTTAACAAGCGAGTCGAGTTCGTCAGGATGAGGTTGATATTCGTTCATCGGCCGATCGTCGACAAGAAGGAAAACATCTTGAATTTCACGGTCGAGAATGCCATCAGGTGTCTCCGAAACGCCCAGGCGCGTGCCCAACGGTCGTAGATCGTTCTCGACAACCGCGACGCCAATCTCTTCTTCCACTTCGCGTAGTGCCTCGGTGAGCGTTTCATTGTGCCGATAGTGACCGCCGACTGTCGCATCGAGCCGAAGCGGCCAAGTGTCCTTCTTTGCGCTTCGGCGCTGAACGAGAAGAAATGGACCACGCTCGTCAGTTCCCGCCACCCAGACATGAACAGATCGGTGCCAATCGCCGTCCCGGTGGACATCGGCGCGGCGTTTCACCTCACCCGTTGGTTCTCCATCCGCCCGCACGACGTCGAAAAGCTCTGATAGGTCTTGGGCGACGCCGTCCGGTTCGCTTCGGCTCATCCTTCGTTGAACTCTGAACTTAGCAGTCCGTAAACCAAGACGTCGTGAAAGTTTCCATCAAAGAAGGAGGCATCTCGCAATGTCGCTTCTTGGACAAAGCCAAGCCGCGTAAACATCCGCTGCGCTCGTTCGTTTGACGCTTCCGAGCGCGCCCAGAGGCGACGAAGACCCCAGTCGTCAAAGCATGTGGAAATAACAGTCTCTAATACATCTGATCCTAATCCACGGCCCCACTGCGCGGGATCGCCAATAAGCATCGAAAATTCAAGCGAGCGAGCACTAAGATTGTGCTCTCCGAACTGAACGAATCCGATTGGTTTCGCTTCAAAAGATTCGACAACGAGAACCTGGGGTCGACCATTCTGCGCTTCGGACTCGAGCCATTCCTCGATCAGATGCTGGACACGGGAAAGTGAAGGGCTCGAAGATGGCGTTCCCCAATGCTGCATCACTTCGGGGCTGTTGAGCCACCGATAGATTTCTGGCGCGTCATGACGATCGACTGCGCGTAGATTGACTAATTCGCCCTTGATCACGCTTCCGCGCCTCCGGCGCACAACGTAGCATCTTGACCTTTGCGAAGCAATCGGGCCGGCCGTCAATTAACGGCCGGCCCGATTGTTGTTCAGTGACCCTGGAATCAGCCGTGTCCTGTGACTCGAGAGGCGATTGTTAACGCGTTCGACCAATCATTCGCCAGATCGATGATTCGACCCGAGAAGAGTCCCAGTGCGAGGTTTGCGATGACCATTGTGCCGATTCCGACATTCAACAGCATTGTTGACGCTGGCCGGAGCGGTCGCTCCGAGGATCCAAAGTACATAACAGCGACCACCCGTAGGTAAAAGTAGGCGCTGATTGCTGAGGCTATGACGACTGAGAAGGCGAGCCAAGCATAGTCCGACTCGATTGCAGCGACGATCACGTAGTATTTCGCATAGAAACCGAGCAAGGGTGGAATACCCATTAAAGAAACCATAAAGACTGCCATTGCGAACGCAGCGATCGGTCGTTCGCCCGCCAGTCCGTTGAAATCGTCCAGTGTGATGCCGTGGCCTCGTTGCTGAAGCCACGCAACGATTGCAAAGGCGCCGATGTTCATAAAGGTGTAGGCGAGGATGTAATACAACAAGGCGGAAACACCGCGGTCGCCGGTGTCCGAAGCATTACCAAACCCGCCCTTGGCGTTATAGGCAGCCAATCCGACGAGCATATATCCCGTGTGGGCAATCGACGAATAGGCGAGCATCCGCTTCACGTTGCGCTGGGAAAGCGCGACAACGTTGCCAAAGATCATGGTTAGCAATGCAAGCGCCGCGATCAGATTTGACCAGTCATCGCGGAGTGGCCCAAGTCCCTGCACAAGAATGCGGATGATCGCCGCAAATCCGGCGGCTTTCGGTCCGACCGACATGAATGCCGTGACAGGCGTCGGCGCTCCGTCGTAGGCGTCAGGCGTCCACATGTGGAACGGGACCGCCGCGATCTTGAAACCGAGTCCGACGATCACGAGCAAGAGGGCTAGGAGCACTGCCGGCTCTTGGTGACTATTGCCAGCGATCGCGGATTGCAAACTGACCGCGATTTCGTCGAGATTGGTCGAACCCGTCAGTCCATATATCCAAGCGAACCCGTAAATCAAGATTGCGCTCGCAAAAATACCGAGCAAGAAGTATTTGAGGGCGCCTTCGAGCGATGTTAAACGTCGGCGGGCAAAGGCGGTTAAGACGTACGTTGCCAACGATGATAGTTCGATTCCGACGAACACCATGACCAAGTCGCCGGCCGCCGCTACGAGCGTAGCGCCGAGCACCGAAAAGGAAAGGAGCAGATAAAACTCGCCGATCGGCATTCGGCCTTCGAGATTCTCGACGTAACTCGCTGAGACCATGACCGAGAGAATTGCCGAGACGAGAATGATCGCGGTAAGGAAGACGGTCAGCCCGTCGGCTCGGAACATTCCATAGAAGGTGCTCGAGTCATCGCCCTTTTGCCAATAGAGCGCGACCATCGCGGCGGAATATCCCGCAAGCGACACCGTTGTCAACCAGACGTAGTGCATCGACTTTGGCAAGAATGCATCAAGCACGAGCAGCAACATCGTCAGGCCAAACAGGATGACCTGCGGTGTTGCGATGCTTAAGTCTGGCGACTGTAGATTGAGATTTAGCAGATCCACTCTGTGTGCTCCTTCGGCCAACCCGGTCGAATTTGCTTCAATTCGTCGTTAAGTCAGGAACGGCGCCAGAATCCGTTCAAACGCTGGCTGAACAATGTCGAAGATCGGCTTCGGATACACCCCTACTACGATCGTCAGCACCGCAAGCGGCGCCAACGTAAACACCTCTTTTAAGGTCAGATCAGGCCATTTCGAAGAATCAGCCCGGCCTTCTTCAAGAAGATTGTGACTTTCGCCATGTTCATCGGCGTCGTTGTCATGCGAGCCACCGGCGACAGGCAACGGCTCGTTACCGTGTCCCTGGCCGCCTGCGTGCGCCAACAATGCCCGCTCGTCTGCGGTCAATTCGGTGTCACCGGGATCCGGAAGTTCACCAGGCAAGCGCCCAAAGATCACGCGTTGGAACATCCACATCATGTACCACGCGGCAAAGATAACGACAGCAAAGGTGAACAGCGCCGCCCAAGGGTTATATTCCCAGGTGCCGAGAGCAACAAGGAATTCACCAATAAAGCCCGAAAGACCGGGCAAGCCGATGCTCGCGAGCATGAAAAGCATAAAGAACGCGGAATAGACAGGCATTCGGCTGGCAAGACCACCGAACGCTGAAATAAGTCTCGTGTGTGCTCGCTCGTAGACGATGCCCACGAGTAAAAAGAGCGCCCCCGTATTGAATCCGTGCGCGAGCATTACCATCATCGCACCGTTGAAGCCTTGCAGGTTGTCAGCGGTGTGCGCGTAGACGTTGACGAATATGCCAAGCGTGACAAAGCCCATATGGCTCACAGACGAATAGGCAATGAGCTTTTTGAGGTCGGGCTGGACGAGCGCGACAAGCGCGCCATAAATGATCGCGATGATCGAGAGAATGATGATGTAGAGACCCCAATCCTCGGAGCCTTCGGGAAAGAGCGGCAAGTTGAACCGAAGCATGCCGTAGCCGCCCATTTTCAGCATGACGGAGGCCAGAATCACTGACGCGGCGGTTGGCGCCTCCACGTGCGCGTCCGGCAACCACGTGTGGAATGGGAACATTGGCACCTTTACCGCAAAGGCGATGAAGAAAAGAGCGAAGACAACGCCCTGGAAGACGTCGCCGTACGCGCCCTTCCCCCAACCTGTTTGCAACTGGAGGATGTCGAGCGTCCGCTCGCCGGTTTTCTCATAGTACGCCTGGTAGGTGGCGACGATGCCAAGGAGCATCAGGAGCGAACCGACCAAGGTGTAAATGAAGAACTTGACCGCCGCGTAGACTCGATTCGCACTACCCCAGACGCCGATCAGCAGCGCCATCGGGATCAGCATGATTTCCCAGAAGATGTAAAAGACGAAGAGATCGAGCGCTACGAAGACGCCGAGCATGCCCGTTTCGAGGAGAAGAAGCGCAATGTAATACTCGCGGGTACGAATGTTAACGGTATCCCACGACCAGATAATCGCGATGACAGACAGAAGCGTCGTTAGCCCGATCAAAAGAACGGAAATCCCGTCCACGCCGAGGTGATAGGAGACTCCAAGGTCGGACAACCAACTAACGTGCTCGTCATATTGGAATTTGTCGTTGTGGTCGAACCCGATCATGAGATTGACTGAGAACACGAAACTCGCCAACGCTGAGAAAAGCGCGATCAGTCGCGCGGTTTCCCGGGTCACATTGGGAATGAAAAAGATCACAAGGCCGCCGATAATCGGCAAGTATGTGATGACGCTCAGCAGCGGGAAGTTATCCACAGGGGCCTCCCCAGCGGATTGAGGGATGGACATGGCGAGCCGAGCTGGCAACGGTCGAGCGCGAGCCGCTCATCGTGCCGTCACTCATTGTGTTGATCCAATCCTCCATCGTTTATCCAAACCTCAGTCTGTGGCGTCGAACTATCGGAACAAACTGCTGAAAGCGGCGAGATACACACCCACAATCAGAACCATGCCAAGCGCGATCGCCAATGCGTAGTTCGCAACCAAGCCGGTCTGAACGTGCCGCAAACGCTGACTCGTAAAGTTGAGACCAGTGGCGATACCGTTCACCGTACCGTCGATGATCCGAACGTCGACGACCTTCCACAGGAAGATCGCGGTTTGTTTCGCGGGACGAACGATGACGCGATCGTACAGTTCGTCAAAGCGCCACTTGTCGTAGAGGAAGAGATAGATCGAACGGTACCGATTTGCGACCGATACAGGATCGATCCTTCCGGCAATGTAGGTGAGATAGGCCACGAAGATTCCGGCAAGCGCGACGAGCGTTGAGATGGTCCCGAAGGAAATCGTGGTCGCCGTAGAGACTGTGTGTTCTTCCTCGCTTGCCTCCGGTTCAGTCTCTTGGGCAGTCGCTTCCTGGCCATTGACCACATAGAGAGCTGCCTGCTCGGTGCTTCCGGTAGTTTCAGCAGTTTGAGCGAAGACCGGCTCGAGGAAATGCTGTATTCGACCCTTTTCGGGCGGAACACCAACAAAACCAATGAGAACTGTCGGGATCGCAAGCAGGATCAGTGGAATGGTCATCACCCATGGCGATTCGTGCGGATGCAAATGGGCTTCGTCGAAGCGGGGTCGCGTATAAAAGGTCAGAAAAACCAACCGGAACATATAGAACGCGGTCAAGAATGCCGTAACTAAGGCAACGACGGTAAGAAAGTTCCCCCAAGTCACTAACTCTTGACTCGTCCAGTCGCCGACAATGATTTCGTCTTTGCTCCAGAATCCCGAGAAGGGGATGACCCCCGCATTTGCCAGTGACGCCGCCATGAACGTCCAAAAGGTGATCGGCATGTACTTCTTTAAGCCGCCCATCTTCTGGATATTCTGTTCTTCGTGCACTCCATGAATGACGCTGCCACTGCCGAGGAAAAGCAAACCCTTGAAGAACGCATGCGTCATGAGGTGAAAGATTGCAGCGATCCACGCGCCCGTGCCCAACGCCATCGCCATGTAACCAAGCTGGCTGACGGTTGAATACGCGATGACTCGCTTGATGTCGTTCTGTGTCATGGCAATTGTGGCAGCCATGAACGCGGTAAATCCGCCAATAGTTGCGACGACAATCATGGCGGTGTGCGATTGCTCGAAAATCGCGTGCGAGCGCGCGACCATGTAAATGCCGGCCGTCACCATCGTCGCAGCATGAATCAAGGCGGAAACTGGTGTCGGACCCTCCATGGCGTCGGGAAGCCAGACATGGAGCGGGAATTGCGCGCTCTTGCCGACTGCGCCAGTGAAGAGGAGCAAAGCAATGCAGCGTCATCTTTCTGGTCGACGGCTCACCGACTTGGGCGAAGACGCCGTTGTCGCCGTAGAAGTTCATCGTCCCGAAGGTCCAAAAAATCATGATGATTCCTAGACCAAAGCCGAGGTCACCAATTCGGTTGACGATGAACGCCTTCTTGGCCGCATTGGCCGCGGAACGCCGTTTGAACCAGAACCCGATGAGGAGGTATGAGCAGAGACCGACGGCTTCCCAGAAGACAAAGAGTCAGAAGGTAGTTCTCCGCCAGAACCAACATCAACATCGAGAAGACGAAAAGCGGCAGATAGCTAAAGAACCGGTAATAGCCAGGGTCCTTGTGCATATATCCAATTGAATAGACATGCACGAGGAAACTAACCGACGTGACAACCATCAGCATGATTGCCGTCAATTGGTCGGCGTAGAGATTGACATCGACGATGAAATTGCCGGACGGAATCCACGTGAAGAGATGCTGGCTGAGCGGTTGATCCTTATCGTGGATGTTGTAGAGGACGAGGAGCGAAATGAACCAGGAGACAAAGACCGCGGGCGCCGCAATCCAATGCGCCTTGTCCTTGATGTACTTCCGGCCAAACAGGAGGTTGATGGCAAAGGCCACCAATGGGAACAATGGAATCAGAAAGAGGTAACTTGACATTAGCGATCAGTCCCCAAGGGCGAATCGGCGACCAACGCGCCATTCGGGCAAAGTAACGCCATGGTCAGCGCCCTCCCCGGCACGGATTGGCTTTCAAGTGAAATCGCCACGACTTCCTGACTCCTCAAATCTTCAGCACTGCTAGTCGCGCAGCGTGCGAATCTCGTCGACATCGACTGTCCGCACTCGCCGGCTCAGAGCCAAAACGATCGCCAGTCCGACTGCAGCTTCGGCGGCGGCCACGGCAATCGTGAAAATCGCGAATGCCTGCCCACGAAGCGAATTCATTTGCCAGCCAAAGGCGACGAGCGACATGTTCGCAGCCGTCACCATCAGACTCGACGCACATAAAGATGATGAGCAGGTTGCGACGAATGAGCACACCCATCATTCCGACGATGAAGAGCGCCGCGCTCAAAAAGAGAAAGTGTTCGACTGAAAGTTCGCCCATGTTCTCGCCTATCCCCCGCTAGCGACGGCTGCCAACCGTCGTGTAAGCGTCCGGGTCGTTCGTCATGATCAAATCTCGGCTGACCACTTGCACTTCCTCTTCAGGCGCCTGAGTCGACACAATCGGCGTTTCACCAAGCGGTCCAGAAGGAAGCGATAGATCGGTGCCGCGCGGGTGTCCGAGCGAGATGGTGTCGCGACGATAAGGCAGTCGATCGCCGAGTCGTTCTGGAAGCGCAAGGACGATCGCGCCAATGACCCCGACAGTGAGCACAAGCGAAACGATCTCGAATGGAAGGAGATAGGTTGTATAGAGTGTGCGGCCAATTGCTTGCGCGTTTCCGCCAACGGCTTGGATCGTGGCCGGATCCGCATCGCCACCGATGCCCACCACCGTGCGATCGATGATCGCAATGCCGACTTCGAGCAGCAGCATCGCGCCAAGCAGCAGACCAACAACTCGTTGTATCGGTCCGTCCGCGATGGAACTCAGGAAGATCGTCGGGATCGACGAGCATGAGCACGAAGAGCACAAGCACCATGATTGCGCCGGTGTAGACGATGACCTGAATGACCGCCAGGAACTCGGCGCCCAGCATAACGAAAATGGCCGCCACATTGAAGAAGCAGAGCACAAGGAAGATCGCCGAGTGCACGGGGTTGCGTGCGGCGACAACGCCGATCGCAGCCAGCACACAGATCGCTGCGACCATATAGAAAATGACGACGTCCCAGGACATCCCTACGCTCCGCTAAAAGAGTTGACCGTTGCCAATGAGCCGGATAAACGCGGTCATAACGATGTTAAGCAGCGCAAGCGGCAACAGCACCTTCCAGGCAATACCCATGAGTTGGTCGTAGCGAAAACGGGGCAGCGTCGCACGAAGCCAAACGTAGAAGAAGAGGAAGAGCACGGTCTTGATGAAAAGCCAAAGGAGACCGAGTCCCCAATGCTCACTGCCCGGCCCACTCGTTCCGCCCAGAAAAAGTGTGCTCGCAAAGAGCGAGATCACGATCATCGAGATGTATTCGCCGAGGAAGTAGAACGAAAACCGGAACGCGGAGTACTCGGTATGGAAGCCAGAAACAAGTTCCGTTTCTGCTTCGGGGAGGTCAAATGGGGCGCGATTCGTCTCGGCAACCGCTGCGATCATGAAGATCACGAATGCCAGCGGCTGGGACAGGATGTACCAATTGCTGACTGAGAACGGGCCGATCTCGAGATCGGTCTGCTGCGCGGTCATGATTCCTTGAAGACTCAACGTGCCCGCCAGCAAAAAGACGCCAACGAGCGAAAGACCCAGGATGATCTCGTACGAAACAACTTGAGCTGCGGACCGTAATCCGCCAAGGAGTGAATAGCGGTTCGCTGAAGCCCAAGCGCCAAGGATGATTCCATAGACACCCATCGAGCTAAAGGCCAGAACAAACAGTGCGCCGACATTCAGGTCAGTGATGTAAAGATGGATGTCACGGCCAAAGAGGTGAATGGTGCCGCCAAATGGGATAACCGCTACGGCCACGATCGACGTCATGAAAATGACCAGCGGCGCAAAATAGAAGACCGGCTTGTCCGCAGCTCGAGGGATGAGGTCTTCTTTCCCGAGAAGCTTGATACCGTCGGCAATCGGCTGCAGGATCCCCTTCGGACCGGTTCGGGTTGGTCCCATCCGATCTTGCATCGCTGCCAGGACCTTGCGTTCGAACAAGGTCATGTACGCCATGCCAATAAGCAGGACGTTCATGATGATGAACGCCACTATGAATGTGAGCCAGAGTGGCTGGTCACTCATGCGTCGGGTCGCTCCGTAGTCCCATTCGCCCGGTTTACCGCGCGATCGACAAACAATGCAGACGGCTGGGGAACGAAATTCAGGCCGCGGCGTCCATCCCCGCCGCACACTTCACGGCCGGCTACTGCCGACCGTGTCGCGCCTATGGTACCGCCAACTCCCGAGTTGCGCGAACAGCCCCCAATTACTGTTTCGCCCAACCCCATATCGCTTTCGTCGCGCCTCGTTACCGATCAACTGATCCCAAAACGATATCGATCGTTCCGATCAGCGCCACCACATCCGCGAGCATCGCCCCTTGCGCGATGTGGGGCAAGACCGCCAAGTTTACGAAGTCCGGAGCGCGTACCCGGAAGCGATATGGCAGTGCCGTTCCATCAGACACGAAATAATAGCCGTTCTCGCCCTTTGGATGCTCAACAGCAGCGTAAGCCTCTCCGACAGGCGGACTGAAGCCCTTGATCACCCAAACAAAATGGCGTTGCATATCCTCGGCGGTGGTCATTGTACCTTTGTGCGGCGGAATGACATAGGCCGACTCGTACGCCATCAGCGGCGTGTCGTCCTTTTCAACAGCGTCAAGCGCCTGCTGGATGATCCGCAGCGCCTGGCGCATCTCTTCCATGCGCACAAGATATCGATCGTAAACGTCGCCATGCTGCCCCAGCGGCACTTCGAAATCAAGCCGATCGTAGACGGAATATGGCATCGCCTTGCGAATGTCGTAGTTGATGCCGGAGCCACGAAGGCACGCGCCCGTAAGTGAATATGAGATCGCAGCCTCCGGTGTGATGACTCCGACGCCCTTGGTTCGTGCCATCCAGATCGGATTAGCGCTCAAGAGATCTGCATATTCTTGTTGACGATCGGGGAAGATCTTTAGGAAGTCGCGGATCAGTCCGGGCAAACCTGGCGGAACCGGCCGGGAAAACCCGCCGATTTCCATCATATTGGTCGTCAGCCGCGCACCGCAAAACGCTTCAAAAATGTCGAGAATGAGTTCACGTTCTCGGAAGCAATACAACGACATCGACAATGCGCCGATATCGAGCGCGTGCGTGCCCAGCCAGACGAGATGAGAAGCAATCCGGCTCAGTTCCGACATGATCACGCGCCAATACTCAGCGCGCTCCGGCACCTCTACTCCGCACAGCTTCTCAATCGCCATCACGCAGCCGGCATTGTTCGAGGGCGCGGCGACGTAATCGGTCCGGTCGGTCCACGGAATCACTTGCGCGTATCGATGTGACTCGCCGAGTTTCTCGACTCCTCGGTGCAGGTACCCGATAATTGGATCGCAATCGACAATGACTTCGCCGTCGAGCTTGAGGATGATCCGCAACACCCCATGCGTGCTCGGGTGCTGCGGGCCCATATTCAGTGTCAGCAGCCGTTGTCCACCTTCGAGCGCTTGCTCGTCGGTGACGGTCATGGTCCCGGTCTTCGGCGCATCCTCGATAAAGTCGATGCTCGAGTCTGCGTCTAGCTTGTCGGTGATTACGGACATGATGGGTTTACACCCCTCTTCCGGTCCAGCGGGTACGTACCCTCGGGACGGTTCTTTCGGTGTTATATACGGGGAATTCTCGCCAGCCACGGAGAGGATAGTCTTTCCTCAGTGGGAAGCCTTCGTCCCAATCGTCGGCGAGCAGAATGCGCTTCATGTTGGGATGCCCTTCGAAAACAATCCCAAACATGTCGTACGTTTCACGCTCAAGCCAGTTCGCGCCGTTCCACAGTGGAACGAGCGACGGGACCGGTTCGCCGTCGTTGCAGCCGGCTTTGATCCGCAATCGCACGCGATTCTTGAGTGAATACAAGAGCGCCACGACATCGAATCGCGGTTCCGAACGCAGCCGCAGCATGTCGATGGCGGTATGGTCGGTGAGGAAATTAAAGCTGAGTTGCTCGTGATCGCGCAGGAACGCGCAGACTTCACGGAGCAGTTCACGTCGAACGTGAATCGTGGTCTCGTCGCGGAATCGAACAACGTCGACGATCGCATCAGGTATACCAGCTCGAAGTTCTCGAACCCCCGGATGCCGTTCAATATCGGGATCGAAGTATGCGTCACGACTCCATGGATCGACAGGCGCCATCGCTGTCGATTCTTCGGTTGTCGCTTCAGGGACGGTTCCCTCGGTCACGCGCGTTTGCTCCTTTGACATCCCCGAAATGTTCGCGCTGTGCTGCTCGCGCGTTACGCGCGAACAGCTTCCATCGCGGCCTGTCGCTCGGCGATTCGTTGCGACTCGGCGGCGGCAGTCCCTTGCTTCTTTGCCATGGTCTCGTACTTGATGACTTTGTTTTGCAGCTCAAGGATGCCGTAATAGAGCGCCTCCGGAGTCGGGGGGCAACCCGGAACGTAGATATCGACTGGCACAACCTGATCGACCCCTTGCACCACCGCATAGGTGTCAAACGGTCCGCCGACGTTGGCGCAGCTTCCCATCGAGACAACCCATTTCGGTTCAGGCATCTGGTCGTAGAGCGTGCGTACGACGGGGGCCATCTTCTTCGTCACGGTCCCGGCCACGATCATGAGATCGGCCTGACGCGGAGAAGCGCGGTAGAGCATGCCAAAACGCTCGGCCAGATCAAACCGGCTCATCGACGCCGAGATCATCTCGATCGCGCAACAGGCAAGTCCAAACTGGAGCCACCACAGCGACGAGCGCCGAGCCCAGTTGAAAACGAAATCAAGCGATGTGACAAAAATATTCTTGTCAAATCGATCGTCGATTAGACCCATTCCAGAGCCCCCTTCTTCCAGGCGTAGATATAGCCTAGGAAAAGCAACCCAATGAACGAAACCATTTCGACGAAACCGTATGTACCGAGGTCGTCAAAGATAATCGCCCACGGGAATATGAAGATGGCCTCAATATCGAAAACGACGAACAGCATCGCGACAACATAAAAGCGGGGTGTGTAGCTCGGTCTCACCGGCGATACGTCGGGAACACCGCTTTCATAGGGGTCGGATTTAACCTTGCTGGGTTTTGTCGGAGCGACGACCCAGTTGAGGACAAGGAGCGCCATTCCCATGGCGAACGCGGAAATCATCATCAGTCCGACGATGATCCAGTTCTCGCCGAAGACCTGCACTGCCGCGCCGCTTCCTTTCGATCCCCTCAACGAAGCTCATGTTGATGGGACGGTGTCGATCTCAAATCGACCTATTTCGCGGGTCGAATCGCGTTCGGCCAACCATTCACTTGGCCGTTTGAAAGCGTTGTGTATGGTATCACAATCTCCCCGCTATTTCGGTACGATTGTGCCCGAATGCACGCTAGGACGGTGCACTGGCACGTCATCTGCTTACCCTATGCAACTGGCCGTAATCGACAATCACGCGCAAGATCGATTGACATGCCCGAGCAACCGATTTCTCGAGGCGACCAAATCCGTAACTTGCTCGAAGAACTCTTCACTCATGGGATCAGTGACGAGCGGGTGCTTCGCGCGCTCGCGATGGTTCCGCGCGAACTATTCATCCCCGAGAGCCTGCGCCACGAAGCGTGGTCAAACGTCGCGCTTCCTATCGGCGCCGGGCAAACAATATCTCAGCCCTATATCGTAGCCTTGATGACCCAGTCGCTTGAGTTGACTGGCACCGAGCGTGTGCTCGAAGTCGGAACTGGATCCGGATACCAAGCGGCGATCCTGTCTGAACTCGCTGCGGAGGTCATTTCGATCGAACGTCAGCCAACTTTGGCGGCGAGTGCCGAACGCCGGCTCCGGGAGCTTGGATACGAGCGTATTGAAGTTCATGTTGCCGATGGTTCAGCGGGCTGGCCGGAGTCGGCCCCGTATGACCGCATCATCGTCACTGCGGCGGCTCCTCGACTTCCGCTTCCGCTTCGCGATCAACTTTCGCCCGACGGCGGACGGCTCGTGGTGCCTGTCGGGAACACCAGCGAGCAATCGCTCGTCGCCATCGAGCGCAATGGAGATCAATACACCCAAACCCCTCTTGGGCCCGTCCGCTTCGTGCCGCTCATTGGACGAGGTGGTTTCGCCCCTCGAGGAACTGAGAACGGCTTTCATTCCAATTAACAATCCTCCTATTTGCATCTCTGCGTAGTATCGGTAAAGCTTCCGTGCACCGCGCGGCAATCACGAATTGCCGGCGTTTGACACGCTCGATAAGCTAGGACATTGCCCCGCCGGCCTCTGTCAAGCTTTCCATCATGCAGGGGACCAACGGGTGCTCGACGACGATCTCATTTTGAAGTGCGACGAGCTTTTCCTCGTCGGACAGGCAATTACTGACGGAAGCCACGAATCGGCCGCGGGACTCTATCTCCGCGACACTCGTCATCTCAGCCGGCTCCGCGTCACGATCGATGGACAGCCGCTCGATCGGTTGGCATTGCAACCTATTTCGAGCGCGTCGGCGCTCATCATCGGCGCGAACGCTGGTGGTTCTCATAGTCACGACGAAGAGCAGCCACTCCGCGCTCGAACCGTCGGCATCGAGCAGCGCGTCCATCTCGATACAGAACTGCACTACCGCATTTCGGTCCAGAATTACAACGAAACCAAACGCAAGATAACAATCGCGATCGAAGCTTCGTCCGATTTCCGCGATCTCTTCGACATTCGCGGCTTTGTGGTGAAAGAGCGAGGATCCCCGCTTCCGATCGAGGTGCGAAGCAATGATGTCGCACTGAGCTACAAGGGGATCGACGGTTTCGTCGCTTCGACGCTCATTTCATTCGACCGTACGCCTGATGTCGACGTCCATACAACTGCTCTGGGCTATCCGACCATACGAGCAAGCTTCGAGGCCGAGCTAGAAAGCGATGTACCTTGGATCTTGACGCTTCGCATTTCCCCTCGCCCGGCGGAGATTGCCGGCACAGTCGTTAAGGCGCGTCTGGCGGACAAACATCCGCATCCGAAACCGTGGATCGGGACTGACAATCCCCAGTTCAATCAGGTTATCGAACAGTCATTGGCCGATCTCGAGATGTTGCAAACGTCGTTTCCAGAAGGATCGGCGCCGGCCGCAGGAATTCCTTGGTATGTCGCTCCATTTGGGCGCGATTCGCTGATCACCTGCTTGCAGACCCACTACCTCTATCCAGAACGCGCTCTAGAAGCGCTGCGTTTGTTGTCTGCGCTTCAAGGAACGCGGGTCGACGATTTCCGTGAGGAACAGCCGGGCAAGATACTGCATGAGAAGCGGTATGGCGAACTCGCACGCACCGGCGCAATTCCGCACTCGCCGTATTACGGCACAGTCGACGCTACTCCGCTTTTCGTGATGCTCTTCATCGAAGTGATGAATTGGAGTGGAGACCCCGAGATTTATCGCCGCTTCATTCCGCATGTCCGGCGAGCCATAAACTGGATCGAAGAGTTCGGTGACCGCGACGGCGACGGATTCATCGAGTATCGATCATTTCCGCCTGGCTTGGGCGAAGTCATGCACCAAGGTTGGAAAGATAGCTGGGACTCGATAAACCATATTGATGGTCGAGCCGCGACTGGAGACATCGCACTTGTCGAGGTCCAGGGTTATGTCTTTGCCGCATTGACTGGTCTGGCCGATATCGTCGAGTCGTTCGAAGGTGGTGCATGGGCCAATCACCTACGGGCTGGCGCCGAAAAAGTCCGTGCTCTCGTCGAGGAGCGGCTCTGGGCGGACGAGATCGGGTTCTACGTTCAGGGTCTCGACGGCGACAACTCGCCGGTGTGTGCCGTGACGTCGAATCCCGGCCATCTTCTCTATTGTGGTCTTCCATCAGAAGAACGGGCCGAACAAGTCGTGAAAAGGCTTGGCAACCCAGACATGAATTCTGGCTGGGGAATACGAACGTTGAGCTCCAACGCCATTACATACAACCCGATGAGTTATCACAACGGATCAGTCTGGCCCCACGACAACTCACTGATCGCAGCCGGCTTCTATCGCTACGGTTATGTTGAGGACGGCCAAGTCATCGCTACCCAACTCTTTGATGCGGCTATGTCGCAACTGAATACACGGCTTCCCGAACTGTATTGCGGCTTCCCTCGGATCAGTATCCTTGATGGCCCAGTCAGCTATCCTGTCACGTGCAGCCCACAAGCCTGGGCAGCTGGTTCTATCCCCTTGCTGATTCGATGCTTCCTCGGACTGGAATCGGCTGAGGATGGAGGTCTGTCGATCAAACCATCATTCCCTGTTTGGTTGAACGAGATAACCATCCAGCACCTGCCCTACCGCGAAAAAACAGTAACCCTCACCGTTCGGCGATCAGGAGCCGACTATGAGTTCGAATCGGACGAACCCGTTTCGCGAAAATTGGTGACCGACACGTCGAAGGTGGTTGCGACATGACCGAAGTCTCAGCAGTCGAAAAGGAAACGGCAGTTCATCCCGACACGCGGATTGGTCACATTCATTTGAAAGTGTCAAACCTCGACCGATCAATCGCGTTCTATCGAGACGTGCTGGGATTTGAAGTTCAACTAAAATATGGAAACCAAGCAGCATTTCTCTCGGCAGGCGGCTACCACCATCACATCGGTCTCAACACCTGGGAGAGCGAAGGCGGAACTCGTCCGCCTTATGGCACAACCGGTCTGTACCATTTCGCGATCGTTTATCCAGACCGAGTCGAACTCGCTCGCGCACTCCAGCGCCTCATCGATCATCGCGTCCGAATCGGAGGCGCCTCCGACCACGGAGTTAGCGAAGCAATCTATTTCGACGACCCGGACGGCAACGGCATCGAGATCTATCGCGATCGGCCCAGAGAAGAGTGGCAAATGCGAAACGGCGAGATTCAGATGACGCTCGAACCGCTGGACCTCGAAGAACTGCTCAGCGAACTCGATAAATAAATCGCAGCTCCTGACCAATAATCATTTCAACCTGCCCTCTGCTTCGAACCCGACGTCGGGGTAGGATCGCGTGATCGACGTCTCGAGCTTCCTCGATTTGCGCCTTCTCAGGAGGTTTGTTGGTGCCAATTCGACCTCTCGCTCCAGATCTCGTTTTGCTGAACGCCAACGTCCACACGATGAACGCGCACGACTGGACCGCACAAGCCCTCGCGATCAAAGACGGCATGTTCGTTGGGGTCGGATCGAACGATGAGATGAGAGAACTCGCAGGATTTGGCGCCACCACCGAGGATCTCGAGGGGGCGACGGTGCTGCCAGGTCTGATCGACGCGCACAATCATCTCCTCCACACCGGGCAGATCCTCGGACAACTCCAACTTTACGATTGCCGGTCGATTTCTGAGATCCTGAATCGAGTCCAGGAACGGGCGCAAGCAACCCCATACGGTCAATGGATTCTCGGTCGCGGTTGGGATGAAAGTCTTCTGGTCGAGGGCCGGCATCCAACACGCCATGATCTTGACAGCGTTGCACCGAACCATCCTGTCGTCCTGCACCGGGTTTGGAACAAGCTCGTCGCGAACTCCGCCGCGATCCAAGCAGCCGGGATCGACCGGAATACTCCTGATCCTCCAGCCTCCGATTCCTATGCCGGATCGTTTGAGCGTGATGAGAGCGGCGAGCCGACGGGACTCTTCCGCGATCGTGCAAAGGATTTGATTGCGCGTTTTACACCGGCGCCATCTCCGTCTGAGTTGGTGGAAGCTATCGAACGCGCGTGTCGGGCCTACAATCGGGTTGGAATAACTGCCGTTGCTGAGCCGGGACTCTACCCCGACGAGACCAAGGCATTCCATCGGGCGCGACGTGAAGATCGGCTCTCGGTGCGTACCGACATGTTGATGGCGGGCTGGGGATTCGGGGCAGCCAAAGAGGACAAGCTACTTGCCGACCGATTCACTGCTGTCGGTTTGGAAGGCGGACTCGGAGATGGTGTGCTCCGGCTCGAAGGTGTCAAATTGATGACCGACGGTGGAGTCGGTGATCGCACTGCACGGATGTTTGAACCGTACTTGGACGAACCGGGCAATCGCGGCGTTTTCATCATTGAACCAATGGAGTTAGCAGAGCGAATCCGGTGGGTGCACGATCTCGGCTGGTCGATGGACTGCCACACGTGCGGAGATGAGGCGCAGGAAGTGGTGGTAAAAGCATACTCCGACGCCCAAACCGCCAATCCCAAGCCGTGGCTTCGTCACCGTGTCCATCACGCCTATTTCCCGACCGATGTCACGCTTGAGCGTATGGCGAAGCACCGAATTCCCTCCGTAGTCTCCGATCCGTTCATCTTGACCTTGGGCGAAAGTTTCATCACTTCAATCGGAGAAGCACGAGCCGAAACCGCGATGCCGATGAGGACCTACATCGATGCAGGGGTTCCGCTCGCCGGCTCGTCCGACTCGCCAGTTTCGGACTTTAATCCGTGGGCGGGCGTTTACGCAGCCGTTTGCCGAAGGACAGTCACCGGAAGACTGCTCGGCGATAGGCAGCGTATATCAGTTCGCGAGGCACTCCGCAGCTATACGATCGGAGGCGCCTATGCGACCGGCCGCGAACGACAACTCGGCTCAATTGAACCAGGAAAAAACGCCGATCTCATCGTTCTCGCTCGTGATCCGCTTGATGCAGCTCCGGACGAATTGCGCACGATGATACCCACGGCAACCATGGTCGGCGGCCGCTGGGTATTCGGACGTTGATCACCGATCGTCGATTATCTAGAACTGGCGGATCAGTTCGAGATCTTCCTTGCTGAGTTTGTTCGTCCGACCAAGCCAGAGATCGACGCCCGCTTCCTCTAGGGCATTGCGGAATCGAAGTACCAGCGCCATCTCGTTTTCATTAAGATCGTAGTCGAACTGCCGCAAAGCCTTGGAAAGATCGTGGCGTGCGACATCGCGAAACGCAGGGTCGCTCATCGCTTGCTCGGCGAGCCGCCGAAGCACGTCCATTCGTATTTCGCCGGTGGCGCTCATTGTCGTTCCCATAACGCTGCTCTACTCACGCATCGCGTGGTGGTCCGAGAAACCTCACGTTCGCCGCGATGCTGAACGGCGCACAGGACCCTTCACCCGTCTCCCGTGCAAAAATTGTACACCGTTGATTCAAAGCCCACCGCCTCTCGCATGGTAGTCTCGTACCAGTGTTACGTTGCGCATCTTTTCCACTTACCCCATGCCCATCGAGAGGCGCTCTAGTCGTGAAATCGTTTCGAGGCATTCAACTTCCCGCTGGAACTCCACATCAGGTTTCGGCGTCGATCTTCCCAAACGCGCTGACTCGCTGTCGAGCGTGCGGCGCCCCACTCGCCGGCACACCCAGGTATGACCGATTCCGTGTTTGCGGGGAGTGCGGTCAGGCCTATCCGATCAGCGGGCGTGACCGGATCGCTTCGCTTGTCGACGAAAAGTCATTCACCGAAATCGCAGCATTCATGGCATCTGGTGATCCCATTGCATTCGAGGACGACGAACCATACGCCGATCGACTTAATGAACAAAGAAAACGAACCGGCGAATTCGATGCGGCGATCGCGGGGACCGCGACCTTGCGCGGGCGGCGGATTGTCCTCTCGGTGTTAGATTTTTCGTTTATGGGCGGCAGCATGGGTGTCGTTGTGGGCGAAAAAGTCGCGCTTGCCGCGGAGCTTGCACTAAAGACCCGGACACCGCTCGTCAGCGTTGTAGCCAGCGGCGGAGCAAGGATGCAAGAAGGACTCTACTCTCTGCTACAAATGGCGAAGACGAGCGCAGCGGTTCAACGGCTCCATCGCGACGGCATTCCGTATATATCGGTACTCACCGACCCCACAACTGGCGGTGTCTTCGCCTCGTTCGCGAGTCTCGGTGATGTGATCGTGGCCGAGCCGGGTGCGCTCATTGGATTCGCCGGCCCGCGAGTTGTCGAGCAAATGCTTGGCGAGTCGCTTCCACCAGGTACACACACGTCTGAGTTCCTCTTTGAGCATGGCATCATCGACGAAATCGTCGATCGCGTTCACCTTCGCGGCTATCTCGCCGATCTTCTGAGCATTCTCATGCCTCTTGACAAGAAGGCTGAGCCCTTGATATCGCCCGGAGCCATGAGAGCCAGTGAGCAGGAGGAGCCTTCAGCTCGACGCATGGTCGTCCGTCCAAACCGCACGTGGGAGCGACCGGCCAACTTCGCTTGATTATGTCGAGCGTATACTCGACTTCTTCCTTGAGCTGCATGGCGATCGTGAATCGGGAGACGATCCCGCCGTTGTCGCGGGACTTGGCCTCCTTGCCGATCGTCCAATCGCGGTGGTGGGATTCGAGCGCGGTCGTGACGGCACTTCGGAAGAACGACGACACGGTCGCCCAGTGCCTTCGGGATTTCGCAAAGCGCAGCGGATCATGCGGCTTGCCGCGCAGCAAAAGTTGCCCGTCCTCACACTCGTGGACACGCCCGGCGCGTTTCCGGGGATCGAATCTGAGATAGGTGGACTCGCGAGCGAAATTGCCGAGTCACTTGCCCTGATGAGCGAGTTGCCAACTCGAACAATCGCGGCAATCATCGGCGAAGGCGGAAGTGGAGGGGCATTGGCGATTGCGGTCGCCGACCGCGTTCTGATGCAGCAGCATGCGATTTACTCCGTGATTGCGCCGGAGGGCGCGGCCGCGATCCTTTATCGCGACGCTGATCGTGCTTCCGAACTCGCGTCGAAGCTGAAAATCACCGCCAAGGATTGTCTCGAAGCTGGCATTGTCGACGCAATCGTTGCTGAGCCAGAGCCAAGTGCGGCAGCCGACCCTGACGCGGCCGCGATCTATTTGCGAGAAGCTGTGTTGGTTGCACTTGCCGATCTTGAAAAGCGATCAGTGGACAGCGTGCTCCGCGAACGGCAACGAAGATATCGGACGTTTGGTCAGGCAGTGACAGTCGTTTCCGATTCGCCCGACCCGAAGTAACGAATTTGTAGTCATGGCCGAACGTCAGGAGCGGAAAGATGGCAGTAATCACGCTCGCCAGGCAAGTCGGTAGCGGTGGACAAGTCGTGGCCGCTGCACTGTCGGACCGCTTCAGTTTCAAGACTATTGGTCGCAAGGAACTTCGCGCTGAAGCCGAACTTCGCGGACTTACGCTACCGACTTCGTTTGAGCGATTTGCAAGTGACGATACTCCTAATACCCGCCTCAATCACTATTTAAGTTATGGCGAGCTTGAATTCGATATCGCGCTCAGGGGCGGAAGCCATATGGAGAGCGGGGGTGTCAGGTCGCCGTTTTTGACTGACATGACTGTCAATCGGCGCGAGATCCTCTTGTCCTTGCAAGCGCTCGTCTACGAGATTGCCTCGCGCGACAACGTCGTTCTCGTCGGCGCCGGCGCCCAAATACTCCTTGCAGATTTTCCATGGACGCTGCGAGTAAAGGTGATTGCGCCCGCCGATGTCCGCATACAGCGAATGATCGACGCCTACCGACTGTCGCCGCAGGAAGCTGAATCTGCAGTGCGCCAAGGAGATCAGGAACAGATCGACTACAACCGGGTCATCTTTGGTGAGGATTGGCACAACGCCGAACTTTGGGACCTTTTGATTAACAGCGAGCATCTCTCAGTCGAGCAGATCGTAGAGCTTTGCGCCATCCGACTCGTGGGAGGCCCGTCCATTCCTCTCGCCGATACGCGCTCACTGATCGCTGCGGCCTCGATCAACCAGAAAATACTCCAGGCGTCGGACAACGATTGGGCGCAGATAAGCGCGGCGCCGACGCGTGCGGGAATTGCCCTCCGCGGCGAAGTGCCGACGAGCGATGCTCACGCAAAGTTGATGGAGGTGATCGCCACCAGCATCAGTCAAGTGACTGTGATAGATGACTTACGCGAATTGACGCCTTCGTAAGCGCTGTTGGGCACTGTCACCAACAATAGGTTGCGTCAAAGCACCTTCATTGTGACCTGAGTCGACAACACGACTGGTTCAACGTGCCAGAAATGATCAACGAGATTCCACGTCACCGGTTCGAAATTCCAAATCGCCTTAATGGTCACATTGTCGCCAGATTCCGCTTGAGAACACGCGCCCGCCGAGCATGTGATTGCAAGGGTTGTCAGCGCTGGAAGGCGCGAATTGTGATTCAGGACTTTGTCGTTGATCTCGTCGCTGCTCGCCGGTGATTGAGCGGCAAATGTCGCGCCTGCTCGAACGGCGTTTGACATCTCAAGGTAGCCGTAGAACAGTCGCCCCATATCGGCCCCGATCGCCACGACGATGAGGAAGAGCGACAGCACGACTGCAATCTGTGCATATTTCTTGATTCGTTTGAAGTGGTGAGAAGGTAGCGTGCCACCCACAGGTTGCGCGATCGCGCTACTGGGCGAATTCCAATTTTGCTCTTGATGTGAACGGCCGACCACCGAATCCCCCTTCGCCGCCCATCAACCTCTTGAGGGCGGTGGTCGCAGGGACATCGCTGGCGGACGATGTCGTCTGCGACCACGACTAGGAGCGTAGTCTGTGCCTCAGTTCACGCATATTGCCCACGCGGGTGACATTCTGACAGTATGTACGTACAGTCAGTGTTAAGCTAGAACCTCTGGTCGATTCGTTAGCGTTGGTTAGGACGCGCTGACGGCAGTAATGACGACCTGTCCATCTTCGAGGTCAATCTTTGCGATCTTGAGATTCTGTTCGTCCAGCGCTCCGTTGACACCATCCTCGATGGAATTGGCAAGTTTGTCCTTAGACAAGAACTTATCAACAATGACATTGCCGTTAGTCGTTTGAGTATTGGTCAACACGAGGTGACCATTCTCATCGACGGTTGGCGTTGCGCTGTAGACGATTGGATCACTATTGTCGTCACGAAACGAAAACTCAATGGCGACACCTGACGAATCAATCTGCGTCGTGACATCGGCATTGTTAACGTCGGAGCCTAGCTTCGCGTTGAGTTGTTCTTCCGTGATTACTAACTGGCCAGTCGATGGATCTGCGTTAATGATGCCTTGGGCGACAACAGTCGCGACTCCATCCCCGATGTCGTCTGCAATCGCGTCTTGGGCGCGTGGCAAACCCACGAAGTATCCGAGTCCAAGCGCAACGATACAGACAATTAGCAGTCCCCCGCATCCAAACAAACAACCACGTCGCAGCACGATCTATCCCACCCTCTACAGCCTTGAAGGCTGGCATCTCACCGGCGATGGCGATGGTTTAAGCCCAAGTTGAAGTATCGGGATCACCAAGCTTTGGCGCAACTCGCCATAGCTTAGTGATTTGAAAGCTATTGCGTGAGGGCGGAAGGAAGGCTAGTCGTGCTCGTCTTCGAGTTCGACGAGGTGGATGTCAACATTGTCGAGGTTGGCAAAAAGGTTGTCGACAAGAGACGGTTTGAGCGGCCAACGCCAGCGTTTTGGACGGCGATATCCGAGGACGACCATGCCGGCATTTTCGCTATTGCACGTCTGGGTCAAGGAGTTCAGCAGCTTGTCAGCATCGATCGTCCGAAAGGCCACACCTAGATCCTCGGCCAACCGTCCTGCCCGCCCAAGTTCGCGCAACTGTTCGGAATCGAACGCCCCTGTAGCACCCGAAGGAACCACAAACAGCGCCACTGCCTCGGTGTGTAAGGCTCCGGCGATACGAGAGCCCCGCCGCAAAAGGGCCCCGGCTTGCGCGATTGGGTCGACGATGATGACCACGCGCTCGGCAGCGGGCCAGACCGCCTCGATGTCGTGCTCGCGCATGTAGCTCTCGAGCATTTCGTCGACACCAGCCGCGGTGCGTCGAAGCGCCAGCTCGCGCAAAGCGGCCAGATTTCCTTCGCGAAAAAAGTGCTGAAGCGCTTGGTGCGCGCGTTCTTTGGGATAGATCTTTCCTTGTTCGAGGCGCTCGATCAATCCGGTGACCGGCAAATCGATCAGTTGGACTTCAGTCGCGCCATCAAGGATCTTGTCGGGAATTGTTTCTCGAACTTCCACGCCGGTGATGATCTCGACAACATCGTTCAGGCTCTCGAGATGCTGAATATTGACCGTCGAAATGACGTCGATGTCGGCGTCGCGGATTGCTTCAACGTCCTCGTAACGCTTGGCCCGGCGCGAACCTGGAGCATTCGTATGAGCCAATTCATCAACGAGGGCGATCTCCGGTTCGCGGCGAATGATCGCGTCGACATCCATCTCTTCGACGGCAACACCGCGATATTCGATTGTTCGACGTGGAATGACATCGAGACCGCCTATTTGAGCCGCCGTTTCGTTCCTGCCATCCGTTTCGACAAAACCGGCGACGACGTCTCGGCCCTCTGCCTGAAGACGTCGTCCTTCGAGAAGCATCGCGTACGTCTTGCCCACGCCGGGAGCAGCTCCCAGATAGACACGCAACCGACCCCGTCGCTTTTCCTCATTGCGGATGGCATATCCATACCGCTCGAGGAGCTTTTCCGGTGTCGGGCGCTTTGCATCTGTCATGACGTCGTCATCGGTTTCAGATCGTCGAGCGCGAGATTGAGTTTGAGTACATTGACGCGCTTCTCGCCGAGAACGCTCAGGGTGCGGCCCTCTGTATTCTTGTCCACCAACGCTCGCACCTGGTCTTCAGAGAGTCCTCGATCTTTGGCAACTCGGGGAACCTGGAGATCCGCCGACGCGGGGCTTATTGCTGGGTCGAGACCACTACCCGAAGCTGTCACCAAATCGACCGGAATCATTGTGTCGTCGGATAAGCCATTCTCGCTTCGAATCTGAGCGACGTCGGTTTTCACGCGGTCAATCAACGCTTGGTTCGTGGGACCTAAATTCGACCCGGAGGATGCGGCCGCGTCATATCCGGCGCCCGCGGCTGACGGGCGACCGCGGAAATAACCCGGCAGGACTTCTCCACTTTCATCGACGAAGCTTTGGCCGATAAGTTCCGATCCAATAACCTGGCCGTTTCGCTCGATCAACGATTCGTTGGCCTTGTCCTTAAAGAAGACTTGTGCCACCCCGGTCATTGCAAGCGGATATGCGAGACCCGTGATGACCATGATCACCACCGTCATCAACACCGCCACGCGTAATTGTGCAACCATTTTTCCCATCCTTTAAAGAATTCGTTATCGCCGTCGAAGTACCTGACTCGATTAGGTCAGACCAACCGCGCTCAGAATCACGTCGATGAGTTTGATGCCGACAAACGGTGCGGCGATGCCGCCGATTCCGTAGAGGAGGAGGTTTCGCCCGAGCAACGCTGCCGCGCCCATCGGTCGATAGGCAACACCGCGTAAGGCGAGCGGGATTAAGGCAACGATGACCAACGCGTTGAATATGATTGCCGCGAGGATCGCGCTTTCAGAGCTCGTCAATCGCATCACATTGAGCGCATCGAGGCGACCATCGCCGCCTGCCGGATAGGCCAGCGCGAACATTGCGGGAATGATCGCGAAGTACTTCGCGACATCGTTCGCGATGCTGAAGGTCGTTAACGAACCTCGTGTCATCAGTAGTTGCTTGCCGATCGCCACGATTTCGATGAGTTTGGTCGGATCGGAATCGAGATCGACCATGTTGCCTGCTTCTTTGGCGGCGGCGGTTCCAGTATTCATAGCCAAGCCAACGTCAGCCTGCGCGAGCGCGGGCGCATCGTTTGTCCCGTCGCCGGTCATCGCCACGAGCAGGCCTTCGGCCTGGTGATCGCGAATGATCGTGATCTTGTCCTCAGGCTTGGCTTGGGCAACGAAGTCGTCGTCCCCTGCCTCAGCGGCAATCGTTTTGGCCGTCAACGGGTTGTCGCCTGTGATCATGATGGTGCGGATGCCCATGGCCCGCAGTTCGTCGAACCGCTGACGTATACCTGGTTTCACCGTGTCCTTGAGATAGATGATGCCGAGTGGGTCATTATTTTCGATAACGGCAAGCGGAGTTCCGCCTTCAGACGCAACCCGATTGGCAGCCTCGTCGAGCTCAAGCGGCTTGGCGCCGGCCAATTGCTCGACAGCGTCGACCGCGCCTTTCATGGTCGCGAATCCGTTTTGCTTGAGACCGCTCATCCGCGTTTCAGCGGTGAATGGAATGAACTCGGCATCGACGAGCGCCGAGGAATCGGCGTGATGACCCATCCGCTCCGCGAGCGCAACAATCGACTTGCCTTCTGGCGTTTCATCCGCGAGCGACGAACGCAGGGCCGCGGCGATCAGTCGTTCCTCAGAAATACCGGAGATTGGTATGAACTCTGAGGCCAACCGGCTGCCGTAGGTGATCGTTCCGGTCTTATCGAGCAAGAGGACATCGATGTCACCCGCCGCTTCAACCGCTCGACCACTCATCGCCAGCACATTGCGCTGTACTAGACGATCCATGCCGGCGATGCCGATCGCCGAAAGCAACGCGCCGATTGTGGTTGGAATCAAGGTCACCAGCAACGCGATCAACCGGGTCGTCGAAGCCGGGGCCTCCGCGTATCGCGAGAGCGGATCGAGGGTCACGACGACGATCAAGAAAATGATGGTCAAGCCCGCGAGGAGGATGTTGAGTGCTATTTCGTTCGGCGTCTTTTGTCTGGATGCGCCTTCGACGAGCGCGATCATGCGATCGAGGAACGTCTTTCCTGGCTCAGCCGTTATCCGAATTTTGAGCCAGTCGGAAATCACCTGCGTGCCACCAGTCACCGAAGATGCGATATCTGTTCCTGGTTCTTTGAGCACGGGCGCCGACTCACCGGTTATCGCGGCCGCGGAAACAAAAGCAATGCCCTCGATCACCTCGCCGTCACTGGGAATCGTGTCACTCGTTTCAACGAGGACGATATCGCCCGGCCGTAGCGCAGAGGACGCTTGCTCTTCGATCCGGCGAGGGTTCTCCGAAACGATCACTTTCGCCCGCGTCTCGGTCCGCGTGCGACGCAGCGTCTCCGCCTGCGCTTTCCCGCGACCTTCCGCCATCGCTTCCGCGAAGTTCGCAAAGAGCACGGTGAACCATAACCACGCGCTGATCCAAGCGACGAACCAGAGCGGATCGTGACCATGACCGAATATGTTCTGGATGAGAATGGCGGTGGTGATCACCGCGCCAATTTCGACGACGAACATCACGGGATTTCGCCAAAGCGTCCGAGGATCCAACTTTCTTAGTGAAGAAATCGTGGCTTCCTTAAGAATTGCAGGATCGAGAAGACCGCGCTTTGGTTGCTTTTTCACCGACTGCCCGGACGACGGCCGCTGATCTCCCGGCACGAGGTTCGTTCCAGGCTCTAACGCTCTGTCGCTCATTCTGCTCTCTGTCATTTCTTTTCGGCCTAATTGCCGGCCGAGAACGTCACGCCATGGTGCATTTCGAGCTGTTCGATGATTCCGCCCAGGCTATATGCCGGGAAATAGGTCAGCGCTCCCACAATCACGATCACGCCGACCAGTAAGCCAATCCACAACGGTCCAGTCGTCGGAAATGTGCCCGCGGTGGAAGCCGACCGCTTTTTCGCGGCCAGAGATCCTGCCAGGGCGAGGATCGGCACAATCATCAGGAACCGGCCGACGAGCATCGCGATCCCGATCGTGATGTTGTAGAAGGGCGTGTTGGCGCCGAGACCAGCAAAGGCCGAACCGTTGTTGCCTGTCCCCGAGGTGAATGCATAAAGAATCTCAGACAACCCGTGCGGACCGGGATTGAAAACCGTGTTCAAGCCCCAATCGGTGACTGCCGCCACTCCGGTGAAGCCCAGGATCGACAGAGGCAGGACCAACAACGTGAGCATTGCCATCTTGATGTCATACGGTTCGATTTTCTTGCCGAGGTATTCAGGCGTCCGTCCGACCATCAAGCCAGCGATGAATATCGCCGCGACGGCGTAGACCAACATGCCGTAAATGCCCGCGCCAACTCCACCGAAAATGACCTCTCCGAGACCGATGTTCGCGAGCGGGACCAACCCCCCGAACGGCGTAAACGAGTCGTGCATCGCGTTCACCGCTCCGCACGAGGCCGCAGTGGTGATGGTGGCGAAAAGCGAGGACGCGGTAATCCCGAACCGCGATTCTTTGCCCTCCATGTTGCCACCTGGAGCGCTTGCGCCAGCGACCTCCTGACCTTGGTCGGCGCCGGCGCTCGTCAACAGCGGATTGCCGTCTTGCTCGGCCACGGTCGAAACTGCGACGCCGATGAAAAAGAGCACCGACATGGCGGTGAAAATCGCCCAGCCCTGTTTGGTGTTGCCGACCATCTTGCCGAAGGTGTAGGTCAGGCCCGCTGGAATCGAGAAGATGAGGAGCATTTCAAACAAGTTCGTGAACGGGGTTGGATTCTCGAATGGATGGGCAGAGTTGGTGTTAAAAACCCTCCGCCGTTCGTGCCGAGCTCCTTGATCGCTTCCTGCGATGCGACCGGACCTTGGGCGATGGTCTGTGTCGCTCCGGAAATTGTCGTAATCGACGAATATGTATGGAGGTTCTGGGGCACGCCTCGAGCGACGAGAACGAGCGTCGCCACGATGCATATTGGGAGCAACAAGTAGAGCGTACAGCGAACGATGTCGACCCAAAAATTGCCAATCTTAGATACTGAACGGCGCGAGAACCCGCGAATCAGAGCGATCGCAACCGCGATTCCAGTCGCGGCTGACATGAAGTTGTGCGTTGCCAGACCGAACATCTGCGAGAAGTAACTCATCGTCACTTCTGGTACATAGCTCTGCCAATTCGTGTTGGACGTAAACGACGCGGCGGTGTTGAAGGACAGCCGCGATTCGACGTTGGGTAGATTTGTCGGATTGAAAGGCAAACCGTGTTGGACGCGCAGGATCGCGTACGTAGCAAGCATGCCAACGGCGCTGAAGAAGAGCATTGCCACCGAATAGGTGGTCCAGCGCATCTCCTGCTTCTCGTCAACGCCGGTCACCCGATAGATACCTCGCTCAACAGGGCGCAACACCGGACTCAACGGGGTTTTCATCCCATTGAAAAGCCGGTACATGTAAAGTCCCAGCGGTTTTGTCGTTGCCACGAGCAGCACGAAATAGATCGCGTCTTGAATGACCGCGTTCATCAGGCGTTTTCCTCTAGGTTTGGTTGGAAGTTTCTCGCGAAGGTGCGCTGGCTAGAACTCTTCGGGTCGCAGCAACGCGAAGACCAGAAATGCCAGGAGCGCGATTGCTACGACACCAAGAAGGATTTCGCTGGCGTTCATCGCGTGTGTCCGTGCGAGCCACCGAGTTCTGATATCAAGGAGCTCAGTTTCATGCTGACGACTGTGGAAAGGCGTGTGAACGCGTTCGCGACCAAACCAGTCAAGTGCATCGACCACCCGACAAGGCCGGATTTCGAATTCGTGATCGACGACTTCCCATTTGATTTCACTTGACGCTTGACCGTGATCCTTCCCGACTCGTAGACGGTGAGCAGCAGACCATACCGGTGAGCGATCTGGTCCAATTCGTCGAGCTCGACGTTTTCCGGCAAGCTTTCTATTCCGAAATCAATTTCGCTGACCTGAGGACATCTTCGCAGTAACCCGAACGCCATCGAAAACTCGTCTTCGATAGCTTTGAGACTTTGAGCATTTCCGATATGAGCTGTGTCCATCGATCGATCCCTTCTAGGACATCGACCTAAAGGCGCTCGCAGCCAGCGATATAGGCAAGCGCCACGGCGAAAAAGAGCAGCGTGAGCAAAACCATGAAGACGTCCAGCATTCCTCAACCTCCCCCAGCAGAACTTGGCAACGCTCCATCCCCGCCGGCGAGCGGCCGCACAAGCCGCAGCAGCGCGTCGATGGGAAACGGCTTATGAAGCACCGCGACTGGATTGAACTCGCGCACCCGGGCCGCGCTCGGCGGAACCGCGGAAATCACGATTGCCGGGATCAGACGCCCTGCCTCCTTCAAGTCGCGCAGCACATCCCAGCCGGTCGCGTCCGGCAGGTTGATGTCGACAAGGAGGAGGTCGAAAGGGGTCGAGAGTGCGGCCGCGACGGCCTCGCGGTGGGAAACCGCCTGCACAACTTCATGTCCTCGGGCCTGAAGTGAAAGCGTAAGTGTTTGGCGCAGTCGCTCCTCGTCATCGACGAGTAGGATTGCCATCGTTGAATCACCCATCGTTTCCGCCCATGAGTTGTTTGGCGGCCGTATTACTTGCTCTCACGTCGAGAGCAAATGACACGATATCGAGGGTGGCGTTAGGGAGGTATTAATAGGGAGAGGAGACGCGTTAGAGTTTCGTTAGAACGAATTGCCTATTTCTCGCAAAGGTGGCGAGAGGCTCATTCAATCATCAATCGATACCCTACTCCAGGATCGGTCACGATCCATCGAGGTCGGGAAGGATCATCTTCGAGCTTGCGCCGCAAGTAGTTGATATAGACCCGTAACTGCTGGGAATTCTCCGCGGCATAGGCGCCCCAGACTCGTTCGAGCAGTTGACGATGGGTCAGTACTTTGCCGGCATTTGTTCCCAGGACTCGGAGGAGGTCATATTCCGTCGGCGTCAAATGCACTTCAACGTTGGACTTTTTGACGACATGTTTGGCAAGATCGATTTCTATATCACCAAATTTTAGGAGCGATTCCTGGGGCTCGCCGCGCCGGCGAAGGATCGCGCGCACCCGAGCGAGCAATTCATCCATCCCAAACGGTTTCGTCAAATAGTCGTCGGCGCCAAGATCGAGCGCTTGAACCTTATCCCGCTCGTCGCCTCTCGCCGAGAGGACGATGACCGGAATATCGGACCACGTTCGAGTTTGTCGGAGGACTTCGATTCCGTCGACACCAGGCATCACGATGTCAAGGACCAATGCGTCAGGTTGCCAAGTAGGCAGCAAAGTCAGGGCCGATTCGCCGCCATCCGCTACTTCAACGTCGTATCCGTGGCCGCTGAGGGCGGTACGCAACGCGCGCCTGATTTGCGGCTCGTCGTCGACGATCATAATGCGACCGCCACTCATGCCGCGCCCTCCATTCGCAATTGATCGTGCTCTATCGGCAGCGTGAAGCGAAACGTCGCGCCCCGCCCGACCTCACTTTCGACCCAAATGCGTCCACCATGAGCTTCGACCAGACCTTTACAAATCGCGAGTCCGATACCCGTACCAGCAACCGAGCCTTGTTCTCGCGCTCGGTGAAACTTCTCGAAAATGCGGTCCTGTTCGCTTAAGGGAATGCCAGGACCGTGATCACGCACCGAGATTTCGATTGCCTCTCGAACGAGTCGAGCTGACAACAACACTTCGGCGCCACTTGCAGAGAACTTGAGCGCGTTCTCGCCGAGATTGATAAGCACTTGTGCGATTTCGACATAATCAAAGTGAACAATCGGGAGATCGGGCTGAACCTCTGTCCGGATCTCTTCCCGTCCTAGGGGCGCATGAAGCGCGAGTCTGCCAGCGACGTCTTCGATCAACTCGGAAACGTCATACCACTCCTTGTCGGGCTTGAGTACGCCCCCTTCGATCCGCGAGAGATCGAGCAGGTTTCCTACGAGCAAGCTTAGTCGATCGGTCTCTTCATCTATTGCTCGCAGGAACTCGTCTTGCTGCGCCTCCGTCCAATCGACAGACGGATCGAGGAGCGAACTCACGCTCGCCTTCGTGACGGCAAGAGGCGTCCGAAGATCGTGCGACACCGCCGCAAGAAGTGCAGATTTAAGTTGATCAGATTCCGCCAAGGCGGCAGCGTTTGCCGCCTCTTCAGCTAACCGCCCGCGCTCGAGAGCTAACGCTGCCTGGTTGGCGAAGCTGGTAAGCAGATCCTGGTCATCCTCGCTGAAATGGCCACGGTCCGTCCGGCTAGTCACCTCGAGAACTCCAACTGTTCTTTGCGAAGTGGCGATCGGCAAGTAGAGGACATCCGGCGCTCGGCGGACGAGAGGGATCGGCTGGATCGTGCCTCCACCTCGTGATCGATACGACTTCCGTTCCTGTGTGTTCAACCCCGCCGGTTCTCGATTTGCAAGGACCCAATCCGCGATCGCTTGGTGTTGCCGGTCGATTCGTTCTCCCGCGTCAACCGGAAACCAAGCGCGAACCTCAAGCCGCTCTTCGTCGTTCGGCAAGAGAATGCGACAGCTCTCCGCGCCATAGATGCGGACAACCCGCTCAACGATCGTCGTCAAAACCGAATCGAGTGTCATGTCAGCAATCAACGCCGCATTGAGCTCGTAGAGGAGAAGGGTGCGATGTTGCTCGCGTTCGGCAACCTCGGTTCGCGACTTCACGCGCGCCACGAGCTTCGCCGTGACAACAGCCACTCCGAGGTAGACGAAGAGGGCCAGTAAGTGATCGCTCCGATCGATCGAGAATGTGTAATAGGGTGGAATGAAGAAGAAGTCGAAGATGAGGAATGAAACGACCGCCGCGAGAAACGCGGACCTCGCGCTGACTATCAGCGACAGCGAGAAACAAATCATGAGAAAGATCAGCGCGACATTGACGACCCCAAGGTGTTGGCGAAACGGCAACATGAACGCAGACACGATCACGACAGCGGCGACCGCAATCGGCGCCTTGACAGCCGCGGCTGATCCCTGCAAAAACTTGTCTAATCGTTTATCGAGTCCGTGAGGGGCCGATCGAAATCTTGGTCCCACTTTGCTGTCTGCCATCTGAGTTCCTCGGTGATTGCGTCACTACGGCGATGTCGCGCAAGAGTATCGTCCTTCTCTTGACGAAACGCTACGAGTTGCGAGTCCATGCGCGGTCAGAAACTTGGACCCCTTCTCTTGGCTTGAAGTCTCGGCGCTGTTTTTTACCGAATCAGCCAAACAATTCTCCGACTAAGGACATTTCGGCCAACTGATTAGGCAACATTGCTGATGCGGCCACTTCCAGCTCGCGGCAAGATAATTTCACGGTGCGAGTAGATTCTGGCGGCAAAGCTCGGACCCTCCCCACGCGATACTTCGCGAGACCAACCCCCTTCATCACTAACCAATTTGCTTTCCCGGCAGTCCCATGCGCGGAAGGCATGGCTAGCCGTGCGGCAGCGTGCCTTCCGAACCGGAGAGGAGCCTTACGGTGGACGAGCTAGCCACCAAACCAGACCTCAAAGCCGAAGAAGATCCGAACCTCGATGTCGACGATCTCAAAAGAATCTATCTGGAGGATTTGATCGAGGCGACGTTATGCGGTGTCGCGAGAACGGTCGTGTCACAACAGTCGGCGTTGAGGGCGAAACCTTCCGACGGCGGTTTGCACCCGCCGGATCCAAACTCACTCGACTGGCCCTGGAACATCGTGTTTGGACTGATCTGGAACGGTCCTGGGGGTGCGATTCCACTCGACGGCGGTGGCCAAGGCCCAGCGGCGAAGAACCTCCGGCTTAAGGCCCGATCTATGGGCAAGAAACCGATCGCGTCGCAGAGTTCACCGTATTGCCCAAGTGCCCAACCGTGCATGGAAGGCAGCGTCGTGCTGGGAGTAGTTGGAGGCACGGCAGAAGAGCCGCACGTCGCGTACCTCAACAAACCGCAGCCAGTAACTGAAGAGATATTGGCGCTCACCGAACCGGTAAAACCAACCGAAGTGCTCCGGTTCGCGTCTCCGTGCGCTGCGCACGCCTGCCAACACTTCGATGGTTCGAAGTGCCGGCTCGCTTCACGTGTGGTCAATCTCCTACCCATGGCAGTCGATCGACTTCCTCCATGCCATCTCCGGCCGAAGTGCCGGTGGTGGCGACAAGAAGGACGAGCGGCATGCATGCGCTGTCCCATCATCGTGACCGAAACAGTCGGACCGTCCGATCTCTTGCGACGGACCGCCGATCCCAACAATGTGGAAGGACTAACAGAAGATGGCAACGAGTAAAACAGCTGCTCAAGTTGAGCTTTGCGACCTTATCGAAGTGACGGCGAGAGCGGTTGATCGCGCAATCAGTAGGTTCAAAAATCCATTTCTCGGCGGCGCGACTATTGGCATCATTTTTCAACCGCCTCCGAATTTTCCTCCTGTGCCGGCGGCTCTCTCATCCGGCGATTCCGCTACGTTCCTCGGCAGTCTGGCAAAGAAAGCGGGGAGCCTCAACGGAAGGTTTGTCGAACAGGCAAACAAGGATGGCCAGCCCCGCCAAGCGCTGGTCGCGAAACACCTCGAAAATATGGCTGAATTAGGTCTGATGTCATCGGAAGAGGCTGGCCACATCGCGGCGATGCTCGAGTCACTCCGAGACAGCCAACGTTCACCGTCCGACTCTCACAAGGAAATCGGCGAGTGGCGTGATGCTATGCGCGCCACCGCGTCTGCGAGCCCGGTTGCACTCACTATCGCGGGCATTATTTCCGAAAGCGTCGAACGATCGGTCTCTACGCTTCCAGCGCGATTCACCGCGGCGCAGGCCGCGAGGTCGAAAGAAGTCGCTTCGGCAGATGGCGAAGGCGCTGTCGAAGGCGGCGGACTCGGAGCGATTGCGGGAGCCGAAGGCGGAAGTTTCACGATACCGACCATCGGTACTGTTGGCGGAATCATCGGCGGAGCCATCATCGGTGGGCTGCTTGGCGGTGCGATTATATCGATCGGCGCAGCCCTCGACTAATCCACGGAACTGCAATTGCCCGGCGAGCTCAACGCTCGCCGGGCGTTTACTGCGCGAAAGATAACGCTGTCATATGATGCCGCCATGGGCAGAGGCGACCCGTTAGGGATTCACGGAGGTAGCTCAAACACATGGCAGCCTTGGCAAACGCGCGAGAAGTTACCGGTCAACTTCAAAAAGTACGACAGGCCAGGCAGTTCAAACCCGATGCAGTGCCCGACGATGTCGTTAAGGAATTGCTCGATATTGCCCGCTGGACCGGTAGTTCACGAAATACTCAGCCGTGGGAATTCATTCTCATCAATGACAAGGAACAGCTAAGCCAAATCAGCCAGATTCGGACCCCGATCAATTGGGTGGCTGATGCTCCGCTAGCAATTGGGATCGTCCTCGACGGCGCCAATCCGGTGAGCGAAGCATATGACGAAGGCAGAGTGACTGAACGTATCCTCTGCGGGGCTCGCGTACTCGGTCTTGGCGGCGGAATCGCCTGGTTTGGCGACGAGTCGCAACAAACTCAAGGCAAGCAAATACTAGGAATCCCCGAGAACCTGGCGGCCCGAGGAGTCGTCGTCCTCGGTTATCCGACGACCATCAAGGATCCGCGCCCCGGAGCGGTCGAAGGGGGCCGCAATCCACTTTCCGAAACGCTCAGCTACAACCGCTACGGCAACCGCAAGCCCTAATCAATTCTCATCTCTCTTCAGACGCTCAATGGCCCACGACGAGTGTCGTGGGCCACATAGGAGGATTGTATGGCCGGCTTCCCGAAGCGTCCGCTCAGAGTGGGTCTCCTCCTTCCCGAAACTGAAGGACAGCTCGAGGGAAGTACAGCCGGGTGGTCTGATCTTCTTGCGATGACAGAGGCCGCAGAGGAGGTCGGCGTTGATTCAGTGTGGGTCACCGACCACTTGATTCAGATTGACGACGAGCATGGAACGCGCGGGATGTGGGAGTGCTGGTCGCTCCTGACGGCCCTTGCGGCTGTCACGCAACGCGCCGAAGTTGGCGCCCTCGTACTGTCCACGAGTTTCCGTAATCCAGCGCTCCTGGCGAAAATGGCTGACACCGTTGACGAAATATGTGGCGGGCGCTTGATCCTCGGTCTCGGCGCCGGCTGGAACGAGCCTGAATATCGCGCGTTTGGATATCCCTTCGATCACCGCGTCGATCGTTTCGAAGAGGCGATTCAAATCATCACCAGTCTTCTCAAAACCGGACACGCCGACTTTGACGGGCGCTACTATCAGGTACGCGACTGCGAGCTCCGGCCGCGGGGTCCGAGGCAGGGCGGTCCGCCTGTGGTCGTGGGCACAAGTTCGCCACGCATGCTCGATTTGACCGCGCGCTACGCCGATGGGTGGAACGTTTGGTTCAGCGGTTTTGACAACAATCTCGAGAAACTAATCGAACTCTTGAAGAATGTTGACGCTGCATGCGAAACCGCGAACCGTGACCCGTCAACGTTGGAGCGTTCCGCGGCAATAAAGGTCGAGGTAGGACCGCACTCGCCGTCGCCGATGTCAACCAACCCGATCACAGGCAGTCCCGACCAGATCGCCGAGACACTTCGCGGATACGCAGAGGCAGGAATTTCGCACGTTCAGGTCTGGGTTGAACCGACAAACCTCGATGGCATCGTGAAGTTTGGCAAAGTCCTAGAAAGTTTGGATGCCTAGTCTGTTCCTCCTGTGCGGCGACCGATAAAGAGCGCGAAGGCGAGCGACGTTATCACGATGCCAATTGCCGCTCCAAATTTGAGGATGTCCCCGCCGCTTGTCCAGGTAACAGCAGAACCGAGAAAAGTGACCGCTAGGAGAACAATAATGACTGAGATAAGTTTTTCTTCGAGATGATCGAAGTCGTGAATCCGAAGCCAAGACGGCATTGGCAATTCTGGATCAACGAATAACTCATACAGTCCAAGCGCGATAATGTAGAGTGCGGTGCCAAGCAAAAACACGTCGATCAACTGCATAAAATCAACAGCGAGATGCTTAGCATCAGCGACGTCGGTGTAAGGATGCCTAAGAGCATTCCAAGAAACGTGAACTACGGCGATCAGACCCGATACGATCAACACGACCGAGGCGATGAACGACCCGACGACCGCGAGGGCCACGAAGAATCGACTACTTGCGAGCACTCGCTTGATCATAAATGACCTCTAGTCGAGTCGCGAGGATTCAGCGAAACTCTGCGTATCCTATCAGCGAATTGCCGTGAAACGTGCGAATGAGTATCCAATTCGCTGCGCACGTATCCTTAGCCCGGCATAGGACCACTTCATCCGGAGTGTTGATGAGAAACCGCGCAGTCTCTGCCGCGAATCGAAGATCGCCTGCCGCGCAGAAGATTGTCTTCTCGCCGAATGCGCTTCATTTACTCGTTGCAGGATTCGACGAGCTGGCCGGCGCGCTTGCATTAACGCTCGGCCCATCGATGGGACCGATCTTCAACTCCCGTGAAGACGGCTCAGTTGAGATGCTTTCCGACGCGGGGACGATCGCGCGTCGTATCGTTGAAGTTCCCGGACGCTGTCATAACGCTGGCGCGATGATGCTCCGGAACCTCGCCTGGCACATGCATGAGCAATACGGCGACGGCGCTGCAACCGCTGTCGTCCTTGCTCGAGCAATTGTTCGCGAGTCGATCAAACGGATTGAGGCAGGAGTTGATCCCGTTCACATTCGCGGAGGGCTGGAACTTGGTCTTTCGGCCGCGATCCATGAACTCGACAAACTGTCAGAACCAGCCGGCGATGCGAAGACACTTTCTGCAATGGCCACAAGCATGTGCGGTGATCCTGAGCTTGGCGGCGTTCTGGCTGAGATCGTCGACATCCTCGGGCCCTCAGCCGCCATGTCGATCGAGGAATATCCTATCCCTTATCTCGATCGGGAATATGTCGAGGGCGCATATTGGCGCGCGCATCCCGCGTCGCGCTCAATGATTCCTGAAGGTCAAACCGATGTTGTCCTGGACGATCCGCTCATCATGCTGGTTGATCAAGAGATAACTGAGTTTGCCGACGTGCTCGGCGCGTTCGAGCTTGCCGCAAACACAAAGGTCGCGCGAAAACTCTTGATCGTCGCGCCCAAAGTTTCAGAACAGGTGTTGCAAGCAACAGCGCTAAACCAATCTCGCGGAGCGGTGTCAGCTACTTTCGCGGCCCTCAGCACGGCTGGGTTCGCGTTGACAATCGATCTTACCGACATGGGCATTTTGACTGGCGGGTTTGTGCTTAGCGATGTCAAGGGCGCCTCACCTCGAAAAGTGCGAACCGAGCATCTTGGTTCCGCACGTCGAGTGATCCTCACGCGCGACAGCCTGACCATTGTGGCTGGTGGAGGCGACCCAATAACTATCGACGAGCGTAAGGCGGAGGCAGAGCGACAACTTGCCGGTGCCTCACTAACAGGAAAGGACAGAAAGGAACTTGAGGAGCGGTTGGCACGGTTGAACGGAGGGATTGCGATCCTGAAAATCGGCGCTCGGATGGGAACAGATTTGACTCATCGCCGAAGCGAAGCGGAAAAGGCCTTTCGCGCGCTAACAGGGATAGTTAAGGAAGGAGTAGTGCCCGGCGGCGGGGTCGCGTTCCTCCAGTGCAGAGACGCGGTCTCCTCCGCCCGGAAGGTAAGTACCGTCTGCGGCCAAGAACACGGCATCGATATCCTCGTCGAAGCATTGAGCGCGCCATTCTTACAGCTTGTGAGCAATCACCTCTTCGTACACCCGGCTCTCGCGCTTGAAGACGCCAGGCAACTCGGAGATGGTTTTGGATTCAACGTGCTGACTGGCAAGCACGCAAACATGCTTGAAGAAGGGATCATCAATAGCGTCCAGGTGGCCAAGGGCGCCTTGCAGTCGGCAGTGAGTGCGGCAATCTCTCTTATAACGACCGAGGTTGTGGTCCTTACTCCAAACCGCGAATACCGAGCGAACCCATGACGAAGCCTCTATGGGTCGATCTTCCATTTGACGACTTAACTGCTCCCATCGTGGCGATCGCAATCGGACCTGAAGGAGTCTGGGCCGGAGGATTGGGCGGCGTTGCTTTGTATTCGGAACAGGATGGATGGCGGCCACCTACTTCCAACATTGCTATACACAGTGTCACAGCGCTCGCCTATGAAGACGAATGCCTCCTCGCCGGCCACGAATCTGGCATCGCGCGCTCCACGGACGGTGGGCGAACATGGTCCGAGGCCAATGTCGGCACCTTTCACACGACAGTAACCGCACTCGCCATCTCTCCTCGATTTTCCGAAGACGGAGTTGTGCTTGCGGCAACATTCGGGAACGGCATCTTGAAGTCTTCGGATTCCGGACGGAGTTGGCGACCGTCGAACTTCGGTCTCGATGAGGGTGAAGTTATGGCGCTCGTGTGGGTCGAAAATGAAACGGTTCTCGCGGGCACAAAATCGGGGCTGTTACATTCCCCAAATGGTGGGCGGGCTTGGCGCGCCGTTCCCGAAACGCCCGGCATCTCCTTTAGCGCCATCACCATACTGCCGGATGGTGGAGTGTTAGCCGCACCGACGCTAGGTCGTCCTTTTCGGTTCTCGAAAGATCTCCGGAATTGGCAACCAGTCGAGGCTCTTCCTGATGGAATCCCCGTTTGGGCTTTGGCGACGCTTAGCGACGGCAGAATTTTGGCCGGGAGTGGAAATCACGGACTCTGGGCATCCGCTGACTCAGCGCAAACCTGGTCACAGCTATGGCAACGCGAGATATGGAGCCTGGCCGGCGATGGTGATCGACTCTTCGCTGGAACGAACTCAGGTTTGGCCGCAAGCGAAGATCGCGGTCTAACTTGGTCGCTCTTGCCCCCACCGCCGATTCACCAGCTTCAATGGCTCCTGCCAATTGAAGAGAAGATCGTCCTTGCTGGAGTCCATTCCTCGCGTGTTCGGCGTTTCGCTGATGGGCGATGGTGGAATGACGACGCAGGCCCAAACCCCATTTCGGGAGTGTGGAGGAGCGGCGACAATTCATACATAACAGCAGCCTGGAATGGCCTCTATCACTATGAGGACGGTATAGAGGGGCTTTGCGTCAGTGAAGAGGCCAATTGCACGAGGGCGACATTTCTCGGAAACGATGGGTGGGCAGGAATTTCATCTGACAGAAATCTGCTAAGAACCCGCGATGGCGGCAGGACGTGGAACGGCGCGCCGTCTCCGTTCGGAAACTTGGCTCTGGTCGCACTGCAAGCGTTTCCAAACATCGATGATGGGCAATTTGGTTATTTGATGGCAGCCACATACGACGAAAGTCGACGCGCGGTAAAAGTCTGGAGATCGGATGATGGCGAGCGTTGGACACCTGGCGCCGACTCCTTCACTCCATGGCCCCACGTCGCGACATTGGGTGAGCCCGGGGTAGTGACGATTGGGAGCCTGATATCGACTCGTCAGCGAGACGGCAGTTGGGTCCAGATATCGGTTGGCGAAACGCCTTTTCGAAGGATAGTGACTGACGGATCAGTCATGTACGCCCTTGCCCTCGACGCTCTTTGGCGATCGGACGACTTGGGCCAGTCCTGGGTTCGCGACGACGAAGGACTCCCGAGCGACGAAATGCTCGATGTCGCGATCTTCGAACACAGACTTCACGTCCTGCTAACCGGCGGCCGGCTAATAGCAATTCGCTAGTATTCGGCGCAATTCGTGACATCGATCGAGACGAAAGCTACGTCCGATTTCGGGAGAATCAGTTCGAGCGAACTTAGCGATCCGAGGAGGAAGGCATGGCGGAGTCCAGTCGTCAACAAACGAATTCGGCAACCGGTGATCCACGCAACCAAACCGACCGTATCATCGGCTACTACGCGGGCTGGACTCGCAAGTCAAAGAATTTCACACCGCTTGACATACCCGCCGAAAAACTAACACACATCAATTACGCCTTCGGTCTCATCGATGAGACCAATTGTGCGATGCTGATGGATGGCGTAGCCGACGCTGGGCAAACTGACGGAGGCGCTGGGGAGCTCGGGGGAAACTTCCTCGACCTCAAGGAATTGAGGGCGCAGCATCCCCATCTGAAAACATTGATTTCGATGGGCGGGTGGACAGGTTCGGGTCGCTTTTCAGACGCATGTGCGACCGCGGACGATCGTCACGACTTCGTCGCCTCATGTATCGAGCTTTATCTCACGCGTTGGCCAGGCGTTTTTGATGGGATCGACATCGACTGGGAATATCCCGTCTGTTGCGGGCTGCCAGAAAACTCGGAGAGGCCCGAAGACAAGAAGAATTGCACGCTGCTCTTCGAAGAACTACGCCGGCAAATGGACGACCTTGGCTCGTCAACTGGTGTGCGGTATCTCCTCACGACCGCAATACCTGGCGGCCAATTCCTCCCGACAAACTGCTTTGAGCTAAAAGAGATTGCGGAGATTGCCGACTGGATCAACGTGATGACCTACGACTTGAACGGTTCGAACGAAAGCAAGATCACGAACTTCAACGCCGCGTTTGCGCCCTCGCCTAACGACCCCTCCCCGGAACATACCCGCACCTATCACAATGTCGTGAACACGTTGAAGGTTTTCGAAGAAGCGAGCGTGCCGAAGCATCAGCTCGTCGTCGGAGCGCCTTTTTACGGTCGCGGATTCAGCGGCGTGCCCGATATGAACAACGGTCTCTATCAATCCTTCACTGGCGGGATGGGCGACAACTACGGAGATTACCGATCGCTGAAACGAGAGCTGATTCCGAAGATGAACCGGTTCTGGCATCCCGAGGCAAAGGTGCCGTGGCTATACGATGCGGCGAGCCAACGGATGGTCAGCTACGACGATCCCGAATCGATCGGCAATAAGGCCGCCTACGTTCGCGACAATGGTTACGGCGGCATCATGATCTGGGAACTTTCGGACGACGACGCGGAGTCGAGTCTCCTCACCGCGATAGGCGACAATCTTAAATAGTAAAAGACCTACCGGTTTTGTAGAGCTTTCTGAAACAAGGCAGTGCTATAGAACTCGTATGATGCCGCTTTGTCCGGAACATCAACGAGATGCACTGTGAAGCGGCAGGGCACGCCGTTGTCAGGCAGGTTGTCGGCGAAGAATCCGCTGTAGGCTTCCGCGTATGCCTTCCGCAATCGATCCTGTTCGGCAGCATAGCCAGCTGGATCGACAAGCGGATTTGGACTCTTCGGTTGGCAGCCGAAGGCGTGAACCTCGAGAAAATCGACATCCGTCAACGAATCGCAAATCCCTGCGTCTTGCAACCACTTCTCCCAGCACTTGAAAACAAGCGGAATCTCCTTAGATGGATCCATCGTCACAAGCTCTTCCAGACCAAGGACATTCTTCGCTGAAAACCCGCCTGTGAGTCCGGCGAAGTGGATCTTAAGATCACCGTCGGCTTGCTCTTCGGTGACAAGTGCTGACAGCACCGGGCGGTCCCCTTCAAAGTAATAGGTCACCTTCCCACGTTTCTTGACATTAAACGGCATTTGACCTCCCGTCCCTCAGAGCAAACTAGAACCGGTCGAGTGGATAGATGTGCGGATATCTTCGCGGAAAAAGAGTTTCCAACAACGACGTTGCTTTCTCGTCAGGTGGGTTCGGCAATCGGGCAAGCACGTCGCCTGTTTCATACGCGCCGAGACAGAGTTGACCCAAAGTCCCTGGATCGAGGTCAACGACGATGTGCTGTTCGACCTCTGTCGGCTCCAACGTAACGCCGTCAGGAGTGATAAACAGCGACCCGTTTCCCTCGTTTGTCTCAAACGTGAGTTGTCCATTGAAACCAGTGTTTGACGACCTGATCAACGATTCGAATTCCGGCTGCATCTGGCGCAAAAGTCGCTCGGTGTCAAGCGTGCGGCTCATGAAGTCACCGCGGCGTTCATTGATCTGCAGGACCATTCCGCCTTCGTACGAGACAGCCGAGAAAACGAGCCCTTCCGGCGGAATGGCGATATCGATCCTCTCGCTGCTTGGCGACGCCTGCTTGGCCCATCGCAGGCACGCCGATAGGACGATGTCCGCGGCAGTCGGATTGGAGGCCATGATTTCGGCAAAGTGAAAGGCGTTCGGAAAGTCACGGCGGCGAACGAACATCCACCAGTTCTCGATCATCGCCAGCCAGGCGTAGGCGACGATCTCCCCCGATGGATTGACAAGTACTCGGCACTCGTCCTTGCTCTTCGCGTGGGTCGAGCGTTTCATTTTGTCCCAGGCGCGGTGCCCGATTTTTGTCGACTGCGCGCTGGATTCGAGAAATGTCTGATTGCAAGGTGATTCGTCCGGCTCAGGATGCCGGACGAGCGCTCCCGTCGAGCGTCTCGTGGACTCGTGGTAAATGCGCTTCACTGCAGGCAAGTCATCAGTAGTGAACGGGCGAAACTTCCATCCCGATGGTAGAGGCGCAATTTCTGAAAGATCCTCCGGTATCGGAAGTCCGACAGTGTTCTCCGGTCCGGCCATCGCGTAACCGAACTTCGGATAGAAATCGGAGATGCCGTAAAGCGTTGAAATCGCTGCATCGCCGGATCGCATGATTTCGACGCAATGTTCCATCACCCGGCGTGAATAACCTCGATTTCGATATTCTTCTTCGGTGCCGACGCCACCGATCCCGTCCATCCTGACCACGCCGGCGCCCAGACGCATGAACATCGGAATGATGACTGTGCGACTTACCTGCTTGCCGTCGAGTTGGAGGATGACTTCGCTCTCGCCGGTGGGGTGCTCCGTAATTATCAAGCGTGTTCCGTCCGAAAACTCGCGGTCGACCATAGACATTAGCCTCATTTCACCGAATGAATGCGCCGGCGGAGGGATCGTGAGAGTCGATTATCGCAAAGGATTGAGATTAACCCGCGCGAAGAGAGCGTTCCGTTTCGGGGTCGAAGAGCTCGATGCTCCCATCTCTTACTTCGAGATGGATAATTTGCCCTTCTTCCAGATCGTCGGCGCCTTCCACAAACAATCCCGAGACCCGCGCGCCATCCTCCAGCTTAAAGGTCGCGGACGTCTCGCCGATCAGAGCATCGATCTCGACGACTTCGGCTGCGAGTCCTGTTGTGCCATTCGCGGCGACGGTCATACGGTCCGGGCGAATACCGAGAACGATCTGACGCTCTCCAAATCCATTGAGCACTGGCTTCCACTGGCGACCGATGGCAATCCGTCCCGACGACGTCGCGACGGAATAGCCAGACTCGTCGAGCGAAATGGTTCCCCGAATGAGATTCATCGGCGGGGAGCCAATGAAGCCCGCGACGAACATATTGGCTGGTTCGTCAAGTAACTGCTCGGGCGTGCCGATCTGTTGCAATCTGCCCTTAGCTATGACGGCGATCCGATCGGCCATCGCCAGCGCTTCACTTTGGTCGTGAGTCACATAGATCGACGGTTTGCGCTTCCGCCGGTGAATGCCGGTGATGTGGCGTCGCGTTCGATACCTCAGCTTTGCATCGAGATTCGAGAGGGGTTCATCGAAGAGATAAACACTTGCGTCCTTGGCCATCGCGCGCGCCAGTGCAACTCGCTGCTGTTCACCGCCTGACATATCGACAACCGAGTCATGAAGTTTGTCCGACAGCTCGAGAAGCTCGGCAGCTTGCGTGACCCGGACCTTAACCTCGTCACCTTTCATCCCTCGCGCTTCGAGTCCGTAGGCAATATTTTGATAGACGTCCATGTTTGGATAGAGTCCGTATTCCTGGAACACCATGCCGATGTTGCGCTCGCGCGGTGGCAAGTCTTCAATCTCGCGGTCATCGACGATGATCGTGCCGGAGTCTGCCTTTTCAAGTCCACAAATGATTCGGAGCACGGTCGTCTTGCCGCTCCCGGACGGTCCAAGAAGGACGAAAAACTCTCCTTCCGCGACCTCAAATGTCACATCATTCACGATCGCGTTAGCGCCGAACGTTTTGCGCAGGTGATGGACCTGTAGTCCCGACATCCAGTTACTCCTGGGCCGTCATCGCGACATCTTGACCAGCGAGATCAAGATAGCGTTCGCTGTGAAGCAATGCGATAAGAACCGGCACGATGAGGAATAGACCTCCGATTGACACCAGCCCGATGACGAGCGCAACCGCGGAAATGAATCCAGTCGCGAGACTCTCCGCCGGATGACGCCAAACGAGCGATGCGGACCGCAAGGCCAACGCAAACAAGGATAAATCGGGATGTTGAACAAACAGAGGACCCCAATAGATCGCGCAGAGGTACCAGAGGAGAGCTATCAACGTGGCCAGCGTGGTCAGGCTGGGAATTGTAGATTGAGAAAAGATCCCGAGCCAAATGAGAACGCCAAACACGCCGTACAGCGGCGCGAGTCCTCGAAAACTCGGCCGCGCAAGTTCTCGGAAATATGATTGCGCGAGTTCGAGACTGACATGTTCTCCGTGAGAAGCTGCAACTGACAGTGCGTACAACACTCCCGTGGCGGGTACGAGCACCGTCGCGCTGTACAGTCCCATCGCAATCCGAAGCCACGAGGGCAGCTCGGGAAAGGCGAGAGCGAGCACCCCGGGCACCAATTGAATCGACCACCCGAGGTTTACCAGAACCAGGCGTTCAACATTGTCACGAATAACAGCAAAGGACGCCCAGATCGGGCCTCGTCGTTCCTCTCTCGTTCCGGTATCACTATCAAATGGCATCGTCGGTCACGCCGAATAGAAGCGATCGTTCGGTTTCGACCTCGAACAACTGTAGTTTGCTCAGATTGACTGCAAGCGGAATCTCCTTGCTCAGATAACTCGACGGGATTCGTTGCTTGAATGTAGCGACGAAATCGCGGTCGTCAACGGGACTGCTGAGATAAACCGTGCTTCCCGCCGCCGTCGGTTCGATCACGTTGACAATGCCGACGATTGTGTTTTCCTCGGTGACTTCAAATGGCGCCATGCGTGGCACATGGAGATCTTCGGGTCGAATCCCAAGCATAACTTGGCGCCTGTTGTAGGGCGCAACAACATCGTGAAATTCGTCAGGCAGGGCAAGCGTGAAAGATTCGCACAAGGCATCGGTTCGTCCGTCGTCTCGACGTTGAATCTCTACGTCGAAGAGGTTGATGCTGGGTGTCCCGATGAAATACGCGACAAACCGATTTCGAGGTCGCTCATAGAGGTCGGCTCCGCTTCCTATCTGTTGGATCGTGCCGTCACGCATTACTGCGATCCGATCCCCGAGCGCCATCGCCTCCGATTGGTCGTGGGTCACGTAGACACTCGGCTTCTGTTTGCTGCGATGGAGTGCCATCACGTCTTCGCGGGCTTGGTAACGGAGTTGCGCATCAAGGTTCGAAAGTGGTTCGTCATAGAGATAGATCGACGCATCCCGGACCATCGCGCGGGAGAGCGCAACGCGTTGCCGTTCCCCACCGCTCAATTGGCGCGGTTTGCGTTGCAGCAGGTGATCGATCCGAAACGTCTTCGCGGCCGCGGTTACTCGCTGCCCAATCTCGCGTCGTGGTTCGTGGCGAGAACGCAGTCCATAGGCAATGTTTTCGAACACCGTCATGTGCGGAAAAATCGCATAGTCTTGGAAAACCATGCCCACATTTCGGTCTCTCGCGCGGATGTTGGTCACGTCCCTATCGCCGAAACGAATCTCACCGCTAGTGACCGATTCGAGACCGGCAAGCATGCGTAGCGTTGTTGTTTTGCCACAGCCGGATGGACCAACGAGCACGAGAAATTCGCCGCTCGCCACATCAAATGACGTGTTATTGACCGCTACCTTTTGCTCGAATTGCTTGGTCAAGTTGCGAGCCGTCATCGCGCTCATTTACGCGCTCCCGACATGGGAATCACTCCGGGCAACGTCGGAAAGGAACGGAGATATCGCGTCGAGGATCTCTTGGGAATGCATCGCATGCAAGGAGTGATCTATTCCCTTGAGTCGAACCACTTGCGCCTCAGGCAGAAGTTTCAGTCCCATATCCACTTCCGCATCGGACATTCCGCCGCCAGCCGCAGGATCAGCCTGGAGTATCAACACAGGGCACGTGATTGCAGGCAGAAGCGTCTCTGGATCATATCCGTCGAGCATTACGTCAGGTCCGGCGAGCACGGCGGCGAGCACGTCCGGGTCTAAGCGATGGAGGTTAGAAGCTTGGAACGGGAACCAGGGACTTTCTTTGCCGAGCGCATCTTCGGCCCGGATGGGTTCATCTGCGCCAGGAATTTTTACCGGCATGTCGCGAAGCGCGATCTCGATTTCGGCTTCCGGTTTCCCAGCTAGTTGGTGCCACAGCTTATTCATGGCCCGGTGGAAATTGTCCTCTTGAGTTGTATGTTGCTTCCTTGAAAGCGGCACATCACCATGGATGTCTGCTAGCAATAGATCGGGTCGTTGCGCCGCTACCATAATGGCGACTTCCCCGCCAAGAGAATGACCGTAAAGCACGGCTGGCTCACGTACAACACCGGCGAGAAACGCAATTATGTCATCGGCATAGTCCCGCACGGCGTAATGGCCAGGAACGTGTCCAGAATCACCATGGCCGCGAAAGTCGGGCGCGAAAACGTGCCAGCGGTCCTTGAGGATGTCAATGAACGCTTCAGCATACTGCCAGCTTCCTGATCCACCGTGGAGAATCACAAATGGCGGTCCGTTTGGTGGCCCTTCAGCGTAGTTCAACTCGACCTTACCTGTGTCAAATCGCCGTTCTTGCATCTTTTCGAGCATATTGTCTTCCTCGAATCCCGTTACGACCTCTGGTGTGCCCGATCTTGCTTTCAAAATAACTCCAGCGCGCCAGGCGACCGCAACGTTTTTTCGGAATCGGCGGCGAAGAAGTAGGCGCGTTCCCAGTCAGGCGTGGCCCGAATCTCCGAGGCGTCGGGCGTCTCCAATCCAGTAGCAATCACCACGCGCGAATCGGCAATTGATCCGAACAGAAACGTTGCGCGCTCGGTGTGAATGCGCTCGATGTGGCGGATTGGTATTGGCGCCCCGTCGGACGCGTTCAGATTCCAATGTTCGGGCCTGACACCCAACCGGACCTGCCCTGGCGGAACAGAACTGGCGATGTAATCCGGTATTTCCCATGATTGCCCGCCGACTATCACTTGGTGATCGAGAACAGTCGCCGGCATGATCCCGATTGGCGGCGATCCGATGAACTGAGCGATGAACAAGTTGGCTGGCGAGTAATAGAGGTCATCGAAGCTTCCAAGTTGTTCGATTCGTCCTTCTCGCATGACCGCGATGCGATCACCCATGAAGATCGCTTCCTGCTGATCATGTGTGACATAGAGCGTAGTTATCGCGAACTTGCGCAGAAGCTTCTTCATTTCGACGCGGGTTGACTCTCGAAGCTTTGCATCGAGATTGCTGATCGGCTCGTCCATCAGGAAGAGGTTGGGATCGCGAACGATGCAACGGCCGATTGCTACTCGCTGCTGCTCGCCACCGGACAGAGTGGTCGGAACGCGACCCATGAGGAGCTCGAAACCTACACCCATCATCTGCGCCACTTCCTTCGTCCGGCGCTCGGCTTCTTCCTCTGTTCGATCGTGGACCTGGAAGTAATAGGCGAGATTCCCTTTTCCCTTCATGGTCGGGTAGAGCGCGTAATCTTGAAACACCATGCCGACACCACGCTCCTGTGGAGCGGCGTTTGTCACATCGGTGTTGTTGTAGAGAACCTTGCCTTTACTCGGGAACTCGAGACCTGCGATGACCTTGAGCAACGTGCTCTTGCCGCAACCGGATGAGCCGACGATGCTGATCGTCTCACCATCGTCGACGTGAAGACTGACATCATTGAGCGCGGGAGGTTTCAGGTGACCGCCGGTCAGCGACACTGCGTCCGCGGTGTCGTAATGCTTTACGACGTGTTCGACATCAACGCTCGCCATCAGCTACTTAAGTCCCCGAATTTGGATGCCCTTCAACAGATATTCCCGGCAAACGATGAAGACCGCAAAGACCGGGAGTGATTGCAACATCGCCAGCACCATCAATCCATTCCAGGAAAGTCCCATGCTCATCAAGTTATGCATGCGCAACGAGTGAACCGCGGCCGCGCGCGAGTTCGTTGTTCCCGCCTCCTGAAAGCGCTGAAAGAGCATCCAAATCTCAGTGCTCATCGGCATGTGATTTGGTGTCTGCAGCACGATCAATGGCCACAAAAACTGCTCCCAAGTGACTGTGAACATGATCCAGGTGGCAACGGCATAGACAGGTATGCTCATCGGAAAGACGATCCGCCGGAAGATATTGAATTCACTTCCCCCGTCGACTCGCGCAGCTTGAATGACCGAATCAGGGATCGTGTCAAAGAAACCCTTGAAAAGCAGGAAATTGAATGCGCTAAAAACACCGGGCAGAATCACTGCCCAAGGCGTGTCCCAAATTCTGACGGTCGGGATTGCCATGCCCGTTCCCGGAATGGTCGGCACTTGTGGCAGTGCGACCGGCCAGTTACGGGTTAGCAAATAGCTCGGAATCAGGGTCAATGCGGTCGGCATCATCAGCGTACCGATGAAGAAGATGAATGACCACCGAGCTACCGCGCCGCGCTGCAGTTTGCTATTCGCATAGGCCGCGAATGAGGTGATGGGAACGCCGATGAGCAGCGTGAAAAAGGCGATGATGAGCGAGTTCTTGAAATAGACGTAAAGCGGTCCTCCGGGGATCATCCGTTGGATGGTGATGTCGCCCTTCGAGAGCTTATAGACGATTTTCCATCCGGCGAAATCAATGTCGTGAGGCCACCAGGTCGGTGGATAGTGCAAGACTTCCGCCGAATTTTTGAAGCTCGTGATAACCATCAGGTAGATTGGGAAAAGGTGCAGCAGAATGCCGAGCCACAAAAACGCGACTATCGCTATCCAGGCAATGCGGACCGATCGTTGTTGACGTCCGACCTTGGGAAAAAGCATGGTCAATCCCCCACCGGTTCTGGGATTCGAGGTTCTTCAATTGGCGGCGTGGAATTTCCCCTTCTTAAAAGCGGTCGTCGCGGAGCGTCGGGATCGTCATTCAGGAACAACCGATAAACGACGACGAGCGCCATGACGACGATGAAGAGATAGACGCCGAGGGCTGTGGCATCTGCATACCTAAGTTGCTGAAGATACGCATAAAGGTAGAGGACCACGGTTCGACTCGCCCCGCCTGGTCCCCCTTCCGTCAAAATCTGTTGTTCTTCGAACGCCTGGGAGCTGTCGATCAGGGCAAAAATAAGCAACATTGAAATGACTGGACGCATGCGCGGAATGGAAATCGTCCAGATCTTCCGCCAAAAACCGGCGCCTTCGATCTCGGCCGCTTCAAAATACGACTGTGGAATACCCTGCAGCGTCGCCATATAGATCAGACCCGGTCCAAAAAAGAGCAATCCAGGGAAGACAAGCCAGAAATTCACCTGAGATGAGCTGTTGAGGAATGGTTGCGGTGCAAGATGAAGCACCGATGTGGCGAACCACTGAAAGACGCCGTATTGCGTGTTGTACATGTAGCGAAAGACGAGGATGCTGGAGATTGTGCTCAAGGGAATAAACCACAGGAGCATCATCAAGCGCAGCATCCGTCGCGGCATTTCCATAAGCAGGATCGCCACGAGGATCGGAAGAACGAACGTGAGGAGAATAGTCAGTCCTGCGTAAATAGCAGTAACTCTGAACGCTTGGGCGGTGAGGGGATCGTTCCACACGCGTCGATAGCTCTCGAGACCGGTGTAGCTCACGCTTCCCTTGAGCCGGGCATTGGTAAAGCTGATGACGAATGCCATCATCAGCGGATACCAGCCCCAGCTCAATTGGAACAAGACTGCCGGAAAGAGGAAGAGCCACGACTCGATTCGCCGGCGCCGGCTAAGTCGAGGAACTGTGGCGGTGGTATCGCCCGGGCGATACCCAGGTACCGCCCGCGCTTCCTCGACTTGCGAGATCGCCATCCCAAGCTCCTTGCGCCTCTACCTTCGGGCGTTCTAATCAGAACGCCCGAACGCCAGTCCCGTTTCAGTCCGACTCGTTTCGCCCGCTAAGGTAAAGTCGGCGCAACGATTTGGTCGTACCAAGGCTTGAAGACGTTTGTGTAGAAGTCGGGCGCATTGGCTTGGAAGTATTGGTTGAGCGCGGCGTAGTAGTCCTTGGTGCCTGCGATAAATTGGTCATCGGGGATGTCGGACTTAAATGTCGCTGCCTGGTCGTTCATGGTCTTTTCAAGTTTCTCCAGGTCCGACTTAATGTCCTGATCGCCGCCTTCGTAGAACCACTTCGAGCGCATATCCTCGACTGCGGTATTGGCTGGGCCGGAATTTGACTGCGGCGGCACGAACCAGTGTGGCAGCGGCCGCAATGGAATCGCTGCCTGCGCGCGTACATTCGCCATGAACGCGTCGCCCCACGCCTCTTCTGGACTCCCGGGAATCCCTTCAATTTCGCTTGGTTTGTAAAGCGGCAGGAGGATGTTGCCATTCCACACAAAGCGGAGATCGTGATTGGAGGCTTCGTACGCGGCCTTCCGTTGACTGACCATTCCTGGCCCCATCATGTAGACATGAAGGCTGGTGGCCTTATCGAGCGCGGTCGCGTCGAGGTCAGGGTTGAATCCCATGGTGTCGAGTTGGCCAAAGCTGGTTTGGTTGTATCCCGTTGTGCCGATGGGATGAGCGATATATCCGAAGATTTCGTGGATTGGTTTGCCCATTTGGTCGGCGATTGCCGAAAAGCTATCTGCCGCGGTCGGCGGGTCGCAATGGTAGACGACGTTGTTGTTCATCATGCTGATCGTGCCGTCGAGGAACTGCGAGGTGATTTGATCGTCTTGCAGGTCGACCGAGCCGAGAATCGACTCGTCGTCGTACATCATTTCCCGGCCGAAAGTGACGTATTTGACCCAATTGTCAATGTTGGACGTGTAATCCCACTTCCAGTTCCAATCGTTTTGCGGTGATGGAACTTTCGGTAGGAATTCCCAGCCCTCCGCGTCCCAGATAAGGGAGAAACCCCAATCCGGGAGGCCGATTCCCTGGCGATCGGCGTTTGTCAGTGTCTTCGCCATCTCACGCAGATCGACCCAAGTCCACCCGGGTTGGGGTTCGGGTATACCCAACTCCTGGAGTTGATCGATGCGGTAGTGGATGCCGTCTCCGCAGTTATAGGCGTATGGCAGCGCGTAGTGCTTGCCGTCCATTTCCTTGGTCTTCCAGACCGCGAGAGCATAGTCGGCGAGCTTCTCTTCGAGACCGTATTGTTGGACTTGCGCGGTGACGTCGGCAGCAAGCCCCGATCGTTCCGCCGCCAACACTTTTTCTTCGTCCCACGTCGCCAAGACGTCAGCGGGGAAGAATGATGGCGCCGTTCCGCCAGAGAGGGCGACAAGCAACGTCTCTTGGTCGTAGACATCAAAGGCGATTTCTTCGAGCTTAACGCCTGGATTTTGATCGAGCCACGGTTGAATCGCCTCGGCGTACGCCTTTTGCGCCGGGATCAGCGTCTTGCTCTTCCTCTGTCGGAATGTGGGCATAAGGCAAGTCGGGCGCAGTTATCAGCGTGACATCGACGTTTGACCGAGAGGCGCCGCAGTCGCCTTGGAACTCAGCCCGCCAAACGAAATCGGTAAGGCGACGGCTGCGCTACCGGCCGCAATGGTTCGCAAAAAATCCCTTCGCGTCATTCCAGATATTGACTCGCCCAGGCGAGGCACGGAAGTCGCTTCAACGAGACCGCCCATGCACATCCTCTCTTTTCAACGCGCGGGGGTTCTTCACCCTCGGCCATAGAACTGTTATGACGTAGACACTACGGGAGACGCCATCGGCCGGATGAGCAAACTGCAGATCCGGTGGTGTATCCCCGACCTCCTAAACAGCCTAGACGACTCGTTCGATGGGCGAAACAGTCACTTTTTGCGCGATATCGTCATCCTAATCAGGCCAAAGATGCCCGTCAAGGACTAACAGGGGCTACTTGTTGCACTTTGCACTACAGTGAACTGAGAGGCCCAGATGGATTTTGATGCGTTGCATTGGCAGCGAGGAAGTCGTCTGCGATCTCCTGCATTTGCGCCCACCAGACGCCATCGTGTTCGAGGATGTGCTCAATCGTGCGCTCGAGGAGTTGCATCCGATGCGGACGGCCGATGATTTCTGGATGCATGGTCAGCACGTAGCACCCATCGCCGCCTTCCTTATAAAGACCATCGAAATCGCCCCGCCAGATTTCCTCGACTTTTGAGGGCGCGCTCATTCCAGCGAGATACGTCGGGCTGTACGCGAATAGGAAGTGAGCGGCGTCGCAGAGTTCCCAGGCTGACGGAACTTCAACAATCTGCGTCTTCCGGCCGCCATCATTCACCCAATGCGGTCGATCACTCGCCAGCTGGCTCGCATCGTAGACGATGCCGTATTCGGCCAGGAGCGAGAGTGTCTTGTCGGAAAGCTCCCAGGATGGAGAACGATAGCCACGCGGGACTTCGCCGGTCAGGCGATGTACAGCATCCAGACCGCGCTCGATCATCTCCCGTTCTTGCTGTTCGTCAAGTTGACTGGGCGCTTCGTGATAGTAGCCATGATGACCGATTTCGTGGCCGGCATCGACAATTATTTTGGCGACCTCAGCATGATGATCGCAAGTTGCGCCAGGAATGAAAAACGTGGCGGGCAGTTGGAATTTTTCAGCACCTTGAGTATTCGCGGGACGCCTTCCAACGGACCATATAGCCAGCGCGACGCATTCGGTGACGACGCGACAAGTTGTCACGCAGGAAAGCAGAATCGGCATCGAAATCGAAGGTCAATGAAACCGCGAGCCGTCGCTTGTCTCTCTGCCCCGCGCCTCTAACACGGCTTCCCCTTGACCCCCTCACCGGCTAACAAGATTTGACGCAAAGAACATCAGGTTGGCCGGCCGTTCCGCTAGTCGCCGCATCAAATAGTAGTACCAATCCGGACCAAACGGAGTCGCCACCAGAACGCCAAATCCTCGATCCACAAGATCGAGTTGAAGCTGAGGTCTGATCCCATACAGCATCTGGAACTCGAAGCGATCGCGGGAGATCTCTTTTTGCTTCGTGATGTCAATCACATGGTTGATGATGCGTTCATCATGCGTCGCGATCGCCGTAAAGCTGTTTCCACAAAGCATCCGCTCTGCAAGTTTCACGTAGTTGGCGTCGACATCCGCCTTTTTCGCGAACGCGATTTCCGGAGATTCGAGATATGCTCCTTTGACAAGTCGCAGATTTGGCTTAAGTGGAAGCAGGTCATCAAGATCCTGCTCAGTCCGGAAGAGATACGCCTGCAAGACGGTACCGACATTGTCGTGACCCGCCTCACGCAACCGGCGATATATCCGCAAAGTCGGATCGACTCGCGCTGACTCTTCCATATCGATGCGAATGAAGTTGTTGCGGGTTGCCGCGTGTTCAACGAGCTTCGCAACGTTCTGAAAGGCGATCTCTATTCCAAGATCGAGCCCCAGATGTGTGAGTTTCAATGCAACGTTTGTGATCAATCCTTCACTGGCAATACGATCCAAGACTTCCACATAGGCATCGACCACGCTCGAAGCCGTTGCTTCATCGTTGACGCCTTCGCCAAGGATCGTGGTGTTCGTGCGCAGACCCTTGCTGTTGAGAGCCCGCAGCGCCTCGACAGCTTCATCGAGCGTTTCACCGGCAACAAAACGCGCGGCGCCAAGGCGCATACCGTGGCGCTTGACGCTGCGCGCGACTACTCGGTTGTTGGTTGCGACGAGGATACCTTTACGAAAGACTGGGTTGAGCGACAAACTCCCATTCAAGCGCTTTGCTTCAGGTGTGGCCCCATTGAGCTCAGCCACAGACATCCCTCATTCGTTCCGTCCTACCAATATGTGAAACGTCAAAGTCAATTTCGCGCACGCCGATCGAATCAAAGGCGCTCCCCGATCGCCTTCGCTTCCACGAAGTTATGGAGATAATCTGGTCCACCGGCTTTGGAATTCGTGCCGCTGAGTTTAACGCCAGCGAATGGATGGACGCCGACCATAGCGCCCGTCGACTTGCGATTCAGATACAAATTCCCGACTTCGAATTCGATTCGAGCTCGCTCGAGTACGGCGCGATCCCGGGCATAGACCGAACCCGTGAGGCCATATTCGGAATCGTTTGCAATCTCCAGAGCTTCGTCGAAGCTCGACGCCTTCACAATGGCGAGAACCGGTCCGAAGATTTCTTCGCAAGCAATACGCGCATCACCGGGAACATCGGCAAAAATCACCGGCGGGATGTAATAGCCATCCGAGTCCGGCACGTCGCCGCGATAAACTTCGCGGCCTTCTCGCGATCCGATCTCAATATAGTTGCGAATCGAGTCGTACTGATTCTTGTCGACAACCGCTCCAACAGTGGCCGTGCCTTCCAATCCACTTCCGACGGTGACGAGCTTCTCCGTGCGTTCGACCACGCCCGCCACGACTTGGTCGTAAAGATCGGCATGAACGATCGCACGCGAACAGGCCGAGCACTTTTGTCCGGAGAAACCGAAAGCAGAGGTGACAATCCCTTCAATCGCTGCCTCCGGATCGGCCGAAGCGTCAACAATGATCGCGTCCTTACCACCCATTTCAGCGGTCACTCGCTTGAGCCAGCGCTGTCCGGGCTGAATTTTGGCGGCTCGCTCATAGATGCGAACACCGACATCCTTCGATCCCGTGAACGCCACGAATCGAGTCTTCGGGTGATCGACGAGGAGATCGCCTAACTCCGAACCGCTGCCCGGGAGAAAGTTGACGACGCCCGCTGGCACACCGGCCTCTTCCATGATTTCAATCATCTTGTATCCGATGACCGGAGTGTTGGTGGCAGGCTTGAGGATAACGACGTTTCCAGCACTGACCGGGCCCATGGCCATTCCAGTCAGAATTGCGCATGGGAAGTTCCATGGTGGAATGACAATGCCAATGCCGATCGGTTGATATCGATAATCGGTCGCTTCTCCTGGCAAGTGGGCAAGTTTCGGTGGCTCTGCCAGCACAAGCGCTTGCCGGCCGTACCACTCGAGAAAATCGACCGCCTCAGCGACTTCGCCGTCCGCTTCATCCCACGCTTTGTCGAGTTCGTAGACCATCCACGAAGCAAGCTCTAATCTCCGCCGGCGAAGAATCGCGGCCATGCGGAAGAGCACGCTCGCTCGCCCCTCGGCCGGCATGAAACGCCACTTTGCAAATGCGCATTCGGCTGCTTTGAACGCGTCTTCAGCATCCGAAGGCCGCGCTTTCGCGACGGAACCAACGACCTGCTTGGGGTTTCCTGGGTTGATCGAATCAATCCAGGCGCCCGTCTCGCGCCGTTCACCGCCGATGACCATCGGATATTTCCGACCTAACTGCGATTCGACGTCTCTGAGCGCTGCGCGCATCGCTTCACGGTTTGCTTCGACCGAAAAATCGACATATTCCTCATTTGCAAACGATCCACGCATCATTCACAGATCCTTTCGACGGGCAGCACCAACCAATATGTGCATATTAGACAGGCAAGCCTACAGTCGCCAAACCTTGATCGGCAATCGCACGATTGAGCGTCGCAATTTCGTTCTTTTCGAGCGTGCCTAGTCGTGACTTGATCTCAGCCAGCCGCCGGTTCAGTTCGGCGAAAACGTCTCGCGCTTGTTGGGGAGGAGCGTAGTCGGCGCCGTCGGCTGAGTCGAGTAGCGCATTGAATTTCTCATGGAGTCCGCTCGGCCAAAGCTGCGAGCCTCGAATATTGACGTCGATCAATTGGGAGCGTATTGACCGGAGCTGGTCCCGGCTGGTCTCGATTGAATTCTGCACTTCTGCGCCATCGGTTCGCTGTTGCCACAGCTTGAGCTGCGCCAGAAGTGAATCGACCGAATCGACTGTGCGATTCGCTTTGTCCAAGCTTTCAAGGACCTCAAGAAGGAAGTCCCGTTGCGCGGAGAGAACTTCGCCGCTAACAGACAATCGCGGATCCGGCAGAAGCTCGAACGACGCCGACACCGATTTCCCTCCAGCGGAAAGCTGAACCTGATACAGTCCCTGCAAGACCATTGGACCGTCGCTCCGATCCCACGGATCGAGATCCGGCGCAGCAGGGGATGCCACGCCTGGAGTTCGCAAATTCCACACGAACCGATTGACACCTGGCGTTACGGGAACGCGAGGCGGATCAGCTTCAGCATCGCTCGAAAATCGTCGCAGCTCTCGACCTTGTTCGTCTTTGAACGTCAGCGTCACGCAGTTGTCGACCTTCTCCGGCAGAAAATATTGGACAACTACGCCCTGAGGTGGATTCGCTCCGGCCGTCAACAGGTTCGGGACACTCGAACCGTCTGCTGAATTGACTGGGTCGTATAGCGTGATGCTCGTGCCCGCGTGACCGTAATTCACCACCCCTCGATGTGGATCACCATATCCGCCATTTCGCCTGAGCCGGACTGTCGGCTTCGGGGCAAACACCTTCAGCGCATCGTTCATTTCGTCGAGATTGAGCTGGTGGAACACCGAGATGTCGTCGAGGATCCAGAAGGATCGGCCGTGGGTCGCGACGACCATCTCAAGTCCCTTGATCGTGAGGTCATGGACAGGCACGACTGGGAAATTACCGCCCAGGCGCTGCCAATTCCACCGTCATCGAAGGAAACGTAGATTCCGGTTTCTGTTCCCGCGTAGAGAAGACCGCGCTGGTTTGGGTCTTCACGGATGACTCGAGTGAAATCCTGATCCGGGATGCCGTTCGTGATCATCGTCCAGGTTTGGCCATTGTCGGTCGTCTTGTAAAGATACGGGCGTCGTGTCGTCCAATTTGTAGCGTGGTCGCCGCGACGTACGCGCACCCATGTTCGTGCGGTGACAATCGATGATACTGATCAGCGCCCACTCAGGAAGATCAGGCGGAGTAACGTTCGTGCCAGTGTTTTGCCGCCGTCGTCGGAGAGATGAACCAGCCCATCGTCCGAGCCAGCCCAGAGCAACACTCCCTGCTTGACAGGGCGATTCGGCCAGCGCAAAGATCGTGCAGTAGACTTCTGCTCCGGTGTTGTCGCGCGTGACAGGACCGCCCGAAGGCTTGAGCTTGTCGGGATCATTCCTGGTTAGATCTGGACTGATAACCTCGAAGCTTGAACCAAGATCATCCGATTGAAGAGGACGTAATTCCTGGCGACGTAGAGCGGGTGCGGGCATGTGCTGCGAAAACATGATCGGGAAAGTCCATTGCAAACGGTATTTGAGACTCTCCGCGCCCGCGCCCCAACCGTAGAGTTCGGGCCAAACGGTGATGTTCCGAATTTGGCCAGTCCGATGATCGTAATGGGTCATGATGTCGTTGTAGGCACGTCGTCCCGCGGGTCCAGAGGCGACCACAGTGCCAGGGCTCGTCAGGTTTGATCGCGATATAGCCGCTCTCGCCGCCGCCGGGCGCGTACCAGGTGCGCTCATGGATTGCGGCATCGGTTGTTTGCGCTGGGGATGCAGATCGCGGTGTTGTCCTGCTGCGACCCGTAGACACGGTACGGAAATTGGTTGTCGGTGGTTACGTGATAGAACTGGGCAGTCGGCTGGTTGAGAATGGATGACCAGGTCATGCCGCCATTGAATGAAACGCAGGCTCCGCCATCATTGCCTTCGATCATGCGGTTGTTGTCGTGCGGATCAATCCAGAGGGCATGCTCGTCGCCATGCGGTGTGGGCAGTTTCGTTGAAGGTCGCCCCGCCGTCGATGGACTCGCCAAATACTGTAATTCTGAACATAGACCGTATCCGCGTCTTGCGTGTCGGCGGTGATATGCATGTAGTACCAGGGGCGCGTCCGCAGTAGCGATTGCTTCGCTGAGTCGAATCCAGGTTTCACCGTAGTCATCCGACCGAAAAACCGCGCCATCTTCTGCCTCGACAACTGCCCACACCCGGCCCGCCTTCGCAGGAGACGCAACCACCCCAATCTTGCCCAGTACTCCCTTCGGCAAGCCCGGATTGCGCGTAATCTCAGTCCCACGTTTCGCCGCCGTCGGTTGATGCGCCAAATACCGCACTCCTCTCCGCCTGAAATCAGCGTGTGTAGGGATAACGTTGCGCCTGCCAGATCGCCGCATAGAGGATGCGTGGGTTGTTGACAGGTCAATCGAAACATCGTGCGACCCTGCGCGAAGGTCCTCTTGTAGAGGACCCGCTCCCACGTTGCGCCGCCGTCTCGCTTGAACGAAAGACGCCGCGTTCCTCGTTCGGACCCGAAGGCGTGACCAAGTGCCGCAACGTAGACGAGGTCTGGGTTTTCCGGATGGATCTGAATCTTGCCAATGTGCCGGGTGTCGGTGAGCCCCAGATGCTGCCCAGGTCCGCCCGGCATCGACCGATTTGTAGACGCCGTCACCTGCTAGACATTTCCCCGAATGCTCGCCTCGCCCATCCCAGCATAGATCACGTTCGAATCGGACGGGAGACGGCCAGCGCGCCAACCGCCGCCGTGTTGAAAAATCCATCGGAGACGATTGCGCCAGGTGATCCCGCCGTCGGTCGTTTTCCAGACTCCACCTGCACACGCCCCGAAGTAGAACGTCATGCCGGTCGGCACATCGCCAGCGACCGCGACGACACGTCCGCCCGCGATGCGGCCCGATGCAGTCGCCAATCGAGCGCGTTCAGCAGACTTTTTGTCACCGGGTTCGCGGACTGATTGTCTCCGGATGTCACGAATCGACTCTCCTAACGACTATCCAACGAAGATGCTGCAACCGACCTTACTTAGTTCGATCCGGCGTGATGCGATATCCCGCGGGCGGCTCGCTCCCAAGGAGATGCCGCACGAAGTAGTCCCAGCGCCGACGAACAAAATAGGGATCGCCATCGCAGAAATGAGGCAAAGTTCGGCATGATCAGAAGGTCGAAATCCTTGTTCTCCTTGATCAAGGCATCGACTAATGACCAATCGTCGATGAGGGATGGACGTTTTCATCCATCTCCCCATGAATGAGCAGCAACTTGCCTTTGAGTCCGGCCGCGAGCGATTGGTTCGCTTGCTGCCGATAATGATCTTCTACCGGCAGTCCCATGTAGCGTTCGACCCATGTCGCCTTGTCCAATCGATGATCGTGGTTTCCGGCTGAAGAAACGCAAACTTTGTAGAAATCGGGATAGGCAGAGCATGGCGTGAGCCGAGGCGTAGCCACCTGCCGAATGCCCATAAATACCGACGCGGCTCAGATCAAGATAGGGATATCGATCGGCAAGCTGCCGGATCGCCGCGATATGGTCAGGAAGACCACCGTCACCGAGATTGCGATAGCTCACATCGTGGTATGCTTTCGAGCGGCCCGGCATCCCGAGCCCGTCGATCATGACGACGACGAATCCGAGCTCAGCCATCGCTTGGGCGTGCCAAAACCCGCGGCCACGCCCCGCGCGGTATGCGCCGCCAAATGCCTTCGAATCGGCGAAGGACGTTGGGGCCTGGTTCACTTGCGGGCCACCATAGATGTTGTCGATGACTGGATATGAGTGCTCCGGGTCGAATTGAGACGGCCGGAATATGACGCCGTAGACATCGGTAACGCCGTCTCGTGCCTTCGCGGTGAAGCGCTCAGGCGGTTGCCAGCCCGAAGAAAGCAAGACGTCGATGTTCGCTTGCTCGATTTCGGCGACTTCTTCACCGGTCGATTTGCGGACCTTGGTCACCGGCGGTTGATCGAGCCGCGAATAGGTGTCGACGAAAAATTTGCCCGACGGGGAAAAGACCACCGAGTGTTCGGCGTCCTCAGGCGTCAAGAGTTTCGGTTCTCCGCCATCAAGAGAGACTCGATAAAGAAAGGAAAAATACGGATCGCGGCCAGGCTGACGACCAACAGCCGTGAAATAGCAGGTTCGATCACTCTCGGCAACGTGCACGATCTCCGCAACATTGCCCTGCCCCGATGTCAGCTGCCGGATGCGCTTTCCAGTCTTGGCGTCATGCAGATAAAGATTGGCCCATCCTTCGTCTTGCGAATACCAGATGACTTGCGACCCGTCAGACAGCACGCGAATACTCACGGCGGACCACAACAAATAGGGATCGATCCCTGTTTCCGCAGTTTCCGTCACGACATCGCGAGTTTTTCCGCTCTTCGTATCGACCTCTGTCAATCGATACGTGAGATATCCACGGTCCCGGATGAGCAAGTAGACGCCAGAGTCGTCGTTCTTCCACCAAACGAAGTTTGAAATTAGAGGAGAGCCGTAATAGAGCATGGGCAAAGGAGCCATATCGGCCTTTACCCCCGTCGTTTTATCGACGTCGAAGCACCAGATTTCGGCGAGCGGAAGCTTTTCATCGCCAGGCAGCGGATACGCATAGGTGTGCAGGATCGGACGAACACTTCCGTCCGCGGGGATCGATTGCACAAGGTGGAAACGCAGCGCGGTGCGTTCGTCAATGCGGCAACTGAGAAGTTTCTTTGAGTCCGGCGACCAGATGACAGCCGGCTTTTCATGGTCGGCGATTCCCGCGGTTGCGAGTGGCGATACGAGCGGAGCTCCGTAGCCATTTTGGCACTCGCCATTGCGCGTTAGCGCCCGCTCTTTGCCGTCGTCGACGGATCGAAGAAAGAGATTGTGGTCGCGAACAAATGCATCCCATTTGCCGTCGGGAGAGCGAACGACGTCTGCCGGTTCCTCGCCAACCTTTTCACCGCGAACGCATGAATATGACTTCAGATCACACGTCCAACTCACTCCCTCGATCGCAAATTGGACCGCTGATCGCTTGTTGATGAACTCGATCGCGTCGAACGGGAGTTTCAGAGCCTCAAATGGCGTGCCCGAAGCACGAGACAGGGACGCGGCGAGACGCACATGATCAAACGCCGGTTCACGAGACCCGCGCTCGGCATCGACCAACATGAACTCGACGCCAGTGGGCCTCGTTATCCGATACCAGAACGACTCTGTCCCGTCTATCCACTTCGGTTCGATGCTGACGCCGAACGCGAGCTTATCGGCATTCCACGGCAAGAAGCGTTCCGCTCGAGCATAGGTCTGCCAAGTCGGTCCGGCGCCTTTCTCCCCCGCCCTTTGTTTTAAACCGTCCGCCACGGATGCTCTCTCCTCGCCATACCATGAAGGTTTGTCTGACCCGCCGCCACGGGTTTGCGATCGGTCGCAATCAATGGCGCGACAGAACTGGCGGCGCAAATTGCGTCGCCAGTTCGTCAATGATTAGACCGTCGCCTTGTCGAGCAAGATCGTGTTGTAGCGAACCTGGTAATCCTGGACCCGGTTCGCGATGCCGAACAGGTTGGGCTGGTGCCACAACCAGACTGTCAACTGGTTCTCTTGGAAGATGGTTTGGAATTCGACCGACTGTGCCTTTCGGGTTTCGATATCCGGGGTCTCATTGAACTTGTCGTAGATTTCTATCAACTTGTCCGAGACCTTCATCAACTCGGGATCCTTGCTTCGGATCAGATGATTGATCGACCAGAAGCCGCGCGGATCAACGGTCGCGTAGGCGATATTGTTCGCCTGGAAACCGCCGAGCTGATTGTGGAACGACACGTGCCAGTCGTCCGTGTCTCGCCATTTGTCGAGATATGCGCCCCACTCCAAGGTCTGCAGGTCAGAGTCGATGCCGACCGCCTTCATTTGCTCCTGGATGATCTGATTGAACTGATTCCAGTTCGTATAATCGGTGCTGAGCAATGTGACCTTGAGCGGCGCACCATCTTTCGAACGCATTCCGTCCGAACCCGCGGCATAACCGGCCTCTTCGAGAATTTGCTTGGCCTGCTCTGGATCGTAGGAAATGGTTGGCACATCTTCGCTGTAGTACGGCGAAACTTTGGCCACGCCTGACCAACTCTTCTCGTCGATGTCGTAAAGGACATCGTGCAGGATCGTGTCGCGGTCGACGCAGAGTGCGATCGCCTTGCGCACCGCAATATCGGCGGTTGGTCCGGTCGAAACGTTCATCGTCACGAAGTGCGCCGAGGGGATGAACACCTTCTCGAAATGCAGATCGGCGCCCTCGAGCTCAACCGTGTCCTGCACCTGCATATCGCAACCGATGTCCAGAGTCCCGGCCTCGAGCTCGATGTTGCGCGTGCTTGGCTCGGGAATGATTCGAACTTTGATCCCATCGATTTGCGGTGCGCCACCCCAATAGTTCGCGTTGGCGGCGTACTCGATCTGCGCGTCCGCTTGAAACGACTTGAACGTGAATGGCCCTGTGCCAACGGGGTTCTTGTCGTAATCCGCCCCTGCCGCCTGGACCGCCTTCGGGCTCAACTGGCTCGCGCCCCAGTCCGCGAGAATGGCAAACCCGAAAAACACATCGTTTTTCTTCAATGTGAACTTCACCGTGTTGTCGTCGACGACGTCGACCGACTTGAATGTCCGGCTCAAAGACCGAATTCCAGCCATTGTCTTTGTCCGCGAGGATGCGGTCGTAGTTGAATTTGACCGCTTGCGCGTTGAACGGTTCGCCGTCGTGAAACGTCACGCCCTGGCGAAGCTTGACCGTCCAAGTCATGCCGTCTGCGGCGACTTCCCAGGACTCCGCGAGCAACGGTGCGAGTGCTTCCTTGTCGTCAATCGTGAGCAGGGTGTCATAGAGATAGTTCGTGCCCCACCAACCAACCCAGTCTGGTTTCGACTGATCCATGGAGGTCGGAGTTGCCGCGATCGACAGTGAGACCGTGCCACCTGCGGCTTCGACCAAGACCGGCGACATGGCAAATCGAGCGGCCGGCCCGGCAAGACCAAGTGCTGCCGAATAACGGAGGAGATCTCGGCGAGAGTGAGCGCTAGTGAGTAGAGCCCGCGAGATCCGATCGCCTTGGGAATCGTTCATCATATGCTCCTACCTTGTCGATCGATGTCGTCACGGTCACGGTTCTGGACCCGAGATCTGCGATAGGCGCCTCCGTTCGTTCGAACTTCAACCCGATGTTTTCTCCAGATTTGCAGCGGCCACTCGAGATTCGCCTATTCCTTACCCCACCGCGAAACGCCGCGATTGGGCGTGAATGGATCGAGCGCATCGCGGGCCGCGTCGCCGATGATATTGAGCGCGAGCACGGTGAAGAAAATCGCCGTGCCAGGAAAGATGCTCATCCACGGACTCAAACGCATCTGCTTCCGAGCGTCGCTGAGCATCGATCCCCACTCAGGCGTGGGTGGTTGCGCGCCAAGCCCTAAGAAGCCCAACCCAGCCGCGATCAAAATCGAGATCGCGATTCCTAATGTGGCATAGACGATAATGGGCGCTACGCAATTCACCAGAATGTGCCGGAACAAGATGCGCGAGGGACCCGCACCCATCGATCGAGAAGCTTCGATGAAATCTTGGTTTTTCAGGGAAAGCACGCTTCCGCGAACGATCCTTGATAGCGTCGGCGCGCCGAAAAAGATCAACGCAATAATGAGGTTCCAAAGTCCCGGCCCGAGCACACTGACGATCAAGATGGCAAAGAGAACCCCGGGAAAGGCGAACGTTATATCGACGACGCGCATGATGGCTTCGTCGGTCCAACCGCCAAAAAACCCTGAGACCAATCCAAGGAATGTTCCAAGGATGACCGCGCCGAGCGTTCCGACGGTGGCGATAAAGAGCGAGACACGGGCGCCATAGACCAGTCGCGAAAACGTATCGCGGCCGAGATCGTCCGTGCCCATGATGTGAGCGCGAGAGGGCGCTTCAAGGCGATCTTTTAAGCTCTGTTCGTGCGGGCTATAGGGTGCAATAAGCGGCGCGGCGATCGCAACGATTATGATGAAAGAGAGAAACGCCAGGCTTGCGATCGCGAGCCAGTTGTGGAGTAGCTCGCGAACCAGCAACCGCCCCATACCGGCGCTTCGAGGTTGCTGTTGTGACAGCGGTCTTCGGGCGCTTTCATTTCTCGCGAGCGCGGACGCAGATTGTTGGGCCACGCTGGCGGCGCCGTCATCTGTTCCTCGGGCAACACTTTCGGTCATCGCGAGAACCGGATGCGGGGATCGGCGTACGCCAGGATCAGATCGGTGAAGATGTTGGCGAACACGAACGCGACCGCGATGACGAGGACACCGGCTTGCACGACCGGGAAGTCACGGCCATTGATTCCGCTAACGAGATAGCGACCCAGTCCAGGCCATCCGAAGACCGTCTCGATAATGACAGCCCCCGACAGAAGATCGCCAAAACTCAACCCCAACAACGTGATTACTGGGAGTAGACCGTTACGCAACGCGTGACGGCTGATGACGACGGTTTCTTTCAAGCCTTTGGCTCGAGCAGTTCGCACATAATCGAGGTTGATGACCTCGAGCAAGCTCGATCGCGTGTACCGCGCAATACCGCCAATCCCCGCGATTCCTAACGTCACGATTGGTAGGATCGCGTAGCGCAGTCCTTCCCACGTGTAAAGAGGTCCGCCATATCCAGAAGGTGGAAGGACGCCCCAACGCATCCCAAATAACAACATCAAAAGCAGCGCGAACCAAAACGCGGGCAGCGATATCCCGAGCAATGCGACGATCATTACCAGCCGGTCAATCTTCGTACCTCGCTTCACCGCCGAAACGACTCCGAGCAGGACCCCAAAGAAGGTGGATATCACCAACGCGGCCAGTCCCAACTGGAACGTGTTCCAAACACGACTTTTCAGATCATCGGTGATGACCGTGTCCTGCCGCATCGACCTGCCGAAATTGAGGTGAGCCATGTTTTCGAGATAGGCGACGTACTGCTCGGGAAGTGGCTTATCGAATCCGTAGCGATGGCGCATTTCGTCAATGACTTCTTGCTTCACCGCGCCCGAGCGGTCCGAAGGGACAAAGAGCGCAATCGGGTCTCCAGGCGCCAAATGCATGGCAAAGAAGACCAACGTTACCGCTCCGAAAATGGTCGGAATGGCAAGAAGCAGACGCCGAATGAAGTACTTCTGCATGAAGCGTCTCGCGTTTGAGTAGGGCTACGATCGAGGCCGGGAACCGCTGCTCGTGAATCGGCGAAGTCGCACGAAGGGGCCACCTTCGACATCATTTGCTTAACATCGCCGTGAGGTGTACCCTAGCACCCAAGGTAGCCCAGGTCAATAGTTTCGGGAGCCTGAAAAATCTCTTACGTGCGCCTCGTCCCAAACCATTGGGCGATTGGTCGAAGATTCTTTGTAGCGGTGACATCCAATGCCTATGAATGACAACGGCGCGATACACGAGATAGCGATGACCGACGGAATAAACGAGGACGTGGCCTTTCCTGAGGCTGATAGGCGGGTGGATGGTGACCGTCGTCCCCTGGCCCAAACCGCCTACGAAATGATCAAACGCGCGATCATCCGCTGCGATCTCGAACCAGGTCAGCAAATCACCGAGGAACAATTAGCCGAGCGTTTTGGACTTAGCCGGGCGACAGTTCGCCCGGCACTCAAACGTCTCTATCAGGAACAACTTGTCCAAACCATTACACGACAGCGATACGTTGTTCCCGCAATCACGCTCAAGGACGCGCAGGATCTCTTCGAGCTACGGCTATTGCTCGAACCGGTCGCGGCCCGGCGCGCCGCCGGCCGCGTCGACCAAGCCCAGCTCATGCGACTTAACGAGTTGTGCTGCGCGCATTACGAGCTCGGCGATCGCGAAAGCGCGGAAGCTTTTCTGCGCGCAAATACCGAATTCCACGTAACGGTCGCTCGTGCCTCAGGCAACGCTTTGCTGGCGGAAGTCGTAGCGAGTTTGCTCGATCGTGAAGAGCGCCTCAACAACATCGCCCACCTACTCCACGACCGGAACGATGCCGCGTATCACGAGCATCATGTGCTGGTTGAAGCGCTCGTCGCTGGTGACGGTGATCGCGCCGAGCAAGTCATGGCCGACGGCATCCAGTCCGCGCGTGCTTTCGTGGTCGAAGCGCTCCTCTCAAGCCCGAGCATTCAAGGAACGAACGTCACAAAACCAGTCGCACGACCGGACAAGGCGCGGGAGTTTCAGGCTGTTTCACCCGTGGCCGGATGACGGCCTTCCTACACGAGCTAAGCGCACCGCTTCCACGAATTCGAAACGCCATGAGACGGGAGCAGGTTCCTCCCGTCTCTTTGTCTTTCACGATGAAACGCACGTAGCTCTGCCTGCATATCAAGGGCGATGACTTCATGGCCGCACCGGCAGGCACCCCGCCGCTCTGCAATTTCGACGAAATCTTCTTGTCGATTGGTCTAAGGCAAGGCGCGGCCGGGAGCCGCATCGGCTCGATCGTGGCCAAGAACCAAAGTGACCACCACCCGCGTTCTCGGCGGCTCGCTGCGGGTGAAGCTGTCCGATGCAAGTGGTCAGGTGCTGATTTCGACGTCGGAGGAAGGATCTCCCCGATTGCCAGTCACATGGATACAGGTAAAACCACGCAAGCTCCGCCCAGCTTATCGAACTAGTGCGGCGACATGGGCAACCCTGCATCGTTGCGCGCGGACTCGCCCGGAGTTGCCGCGGGCGGATCGGTACGCTACCAGCAATACGGTATCTCCTACCCTCCAAGTAGCGGTTCGGGCCAGGCCGCGACCATGGCGATCAAAGGGTCGGTCCCCAGCTTCTCGTAGTTCAGTGCGCTTCACCGCGATTAAGTGATCCAAGCAGAATGGACTTCCGTACTTGGCGTTAACAACCGACCAGGCGTCCGGATTTGGAGCTCCGTCCCGGCGCGAAGGCTTCACTAACGACAAGGAGGAAAAATGAAACGTCGAATTGCATGTTTGTTCGCAGGACTCGCGCTGATCGCAAGTCTGAGCGTCGCTGTTGCTTCGCCAGGCATCGCCAGCGCGGACGAGAACCAAGATCGCTGCGATGAGCTCGTCTCGGGCGCGTACTACCACATGGAGCAAGGCAACTGGCAGTACGCCGACTGGCTGATGTCGTTGGCCGGCAATCGAGGCTGCGACTTCGGCGCGATTAGGTAATAATTCTCGCCGCGGCTCCCAACAAACACATTGAACCGGCGGACTTTGTGGCCCGCCGGTTCTCCATCTCTCGTCATTGACTCAAAGCCCCGCTCGACGCAATCGAAAGACATCCACGGGTGTTCAAAATTGGACGTCATGTGACTGGTGGGCTTCATCGACATGCTGCCGTCGACCATTCTCGCGACCGGTGGTAGTGTTCATTCGTTGTTAACGCGAAGTTGAACGCAAAGGGTAAGAGCGAGGAGGGGCGGAGCATGAGCCGGCTCGGCGTCATCGGCTACGGCCGACGAATGCGCCACATCCTGGAAGTCATCGATCGCTATCACGCTGGGGCCGAGGTTGTCGCCGTGCTCGACCCGCGGGAGGAGGAACTGCGTTCCGCCTTTCCAGACGCTCTCGCGAGGGTTTCCTTTTGCGACGATATTGATCGCTTGCTCGACGACCACGACCTCGATGGGGTGCTTATCGGCACCCGCTGCACTCTTCACACCCCGTATGCGGTCAAGGTCCTCGAACGGAATTTGCCGCTCTTTCTCGAAAAGCCGGTCGCGACGGATTGGCAGCAGCTTGCCACGTTGCAGTCGGCGCTCGAACGAACGCGCAGCCAAGTCGTCGTCTCGTTCCCGCTGCGTGTCTCGCCGCTCTGCGACACCGCGCGCGACATCATCGACTCGGGCGCGATCGGTACCGTCGAACACGTTCAAGCCGTCAACAACGTTCCCTTCTACGCGAGCGATTATTATCATGGCTGGATGCGCGATGAATCGCAGACCGGCGGACTCTGGATGCAGAAGGCGACCCACGACCTCGACTATCTCAACTCACTCATCCGCCAGCAACCGGTCAGCATCGTCGCGATGGAGTCGAAGACCGTTTTCCGCGGTGAAATGCCGGCTGGTCTGAAATGCGTCGACTGTTCGCTCCAAGTCGAGTGCCCAGAAAGCCCGTACAACCTTTTCCGTCAGGGAGTAACCCTCGAGGTCGAGCCCAACGATTGGCAGTGCAGCTTTGCGGTCGACACCGGCAACCACGACTCGGCGAGCGCAATCATCCGATACGAGTCTGGGACTCATGCGGTGTACACGCAAAACTTTTACACGCGGCGCGGCGCCCGCGCCCGGGGCGCAACGCTCATCGGCTACAGCGGCACCATCAAGTTCGACTGGTACGAAGGCGAACTGACGGTCCACCACCACCATACGAACCGCACTGAACGCCATCAATTCGAGTCGACCGGCGCCGGGCATCATGGCGGCGATGAGGCGCTCGTCGAGGAGTTTCTCAGCGCGGTCGCCGGTAAGGAGACCGCGCGGTCCCCGCTCTCCGCCGGAATTCTCAGCGCCAGGATGTGTCTGATGGCTCGCGACTCATGCCGCAACAACACTTTTCAGGCGGTCAGTCAATTGCAGCCACAGCAAGTTGTCGCCTGAGAATGGTCACGCGGCTATGATCTGCAGGAGTTTCCTGCTCTGGATCGAAAGTCCAGTCGTGAACTGAAAAACGGAATAATGCGTAGCGCCGTATACCAAGTTATGGGTGATCGGCTATTCCACATGTCCCGCAAAAACTTGTGGCTCGGGCGGTCCACCTCGCTCCGATTTTCGGGTATGCTATGAGTATCGCGAAGCCGTTAGCACCGAGTTCGACGTAGTTCCGGACACCGGAGACCGACCTCCGTCCCGCTCTCAACCTTGACGAGACCGATCCGGTAGTTGCCTGCACGTCGATCCCGGCGCCTCGCCTCAAGGCTGGTGTCATGGCTGCGATCGCTAAGGAACGATACACGCCGCGGATCGGGACTGTCTGGACCGCCATCAAGGCCCCTTGGTCGCACTTCCTCGTGCGCCGCATCGCCAAAGCGCTCTTCACGATCTATTTCGTCACCACTCTCATTTTCTTCCTAGTCCGCTTGCTCCCCGGCAGCCCGGTCGATGTCTATATCAACCAGCTCATCAGTCAGTACGGCTACTCCTACGACGTGGCCGCCGACCAAGCGCGCTCGCTCTTCGCTGTAGACCCAAACAAGCCGCTCCTCGTTCAATACTTCGATTACTTGAGGAACGTGGCGCACGGCAATCTTGGTCAATCGATCCTTTCGCCAGGGGTGCCGGTGACCGACATCATCTTTAAGTACTTGCCCTGGACTCTTTTCAGTGTCGGGATCGGCCTGCTGTTTGCCTTCAACCTCGGCATCCTCCTCGGCATGGTCATGGCCTATCGACGTAACTCGGCAATCGACAACGTTCTTTCGATTTTTGCCTCGCTCTTGCATTCCGTACCGAGTTACCTCTTCGCCATCATGGTGATCGTCTTCTTCGGGGTCCGCTTAGGCTGGTTACCGATTGCCGACATGCGCGGGTCCCTCTCCTCGGGGCAGGAGGTGGAGTTCAGCTTTGCTTTTTTTAGGGACGCGCTCTACCACGCCTCGCTGCCGATCCTGATCTATACATTGACCGGTTTGGGAGCCTGGATGCTCCTGATGAAAAGCAGCACCATCTCCGCGATGGAGGAAGATTTCGTCACCGCGGCGCGCGCTCGCGGTCTTACCGAGCGCCGAATTGCTATCTTCTACGTCGGGCGCAATGCCATCTTGCCGCTCTTCACCCAGTTGACGATCGCCATCGGCTTCATCGTCGGCGGCTCCTTCTTGGTCGAGCCGATCTTTCAATATCAGGGCATCGGCTACACCCTTTTTAAAGCGATCCAATCGCGGGATTACCCGCTAATGCAGGGCATCTTCCTGATGATCACGATCTCGGTCGTGGTCGCCAACCTGATCGCCGACTTGCTCTACACCCGGCTCGATCCGCGGATTCGGGCCTCGGGAAGGAGCGACTAGCTCATGGTCCAGACCGCGGCCGATCTAGCCCACGTCCCTGCCGTCGAAGCACCGGAAATCGACCACAGAATCGGTTGGGGTCAGGTCTTCGTGCGTTTCGTGCGCCGCGATAAGGTCGGCGCCGCCGCCTTCGTGGTCTTTGGGTTTTTCCTCTTCCTGGCGATCTTCGGACCGATGCTCACCTCCTCCGCGAAGGTCACGGATCTCAACCAGATCTACAGCCAGCCCTCCAGCAGTCACATTCTCGGCACCGATTACGCGGGGCACGACATTTTCACCCAGATTGTCCGTGGGACCCGGAGCGTGATGGTGGTCGGCGCTCTGGCGGCGACCATGTCGACCCTAATCGCGGTGACGCTTGGCGCTCTCAGTGCGCTCGTTGGCGGCCGCTTCGACTCGTTCGCGCTCCTGATCACCGACGTGGTTTTGACGATCCCGTACATCGTCCTGCTTGGAGTTCTGGCAACCTTCCTCAAGCTCAACAGTCCGATCTTTCTTGCTTTCATCATCGCCGCCGTCACCTGGCCGACCCTGCTGCGTGCCGTGCGGGCGCAAGTCCTCTCGCTCAGAGAACGGGAATACGTTGAGGCGGCCCGCGTTCTTGATCTCGGAACCGGGCACATTCTTTTCCGAGAAGTCCTGCCGAACATGACGAGCTACATCGTCATCAACTTCGTGATCGCCATGACGAATGCTATCTATGGTCAGATCATTCTCTACTTCTTCGGTCTGGTGCCCCTTTCGGGCGACAACTGGGGATTGATGATCCAGCTCGCCTATACCAAGGGCGCGATCTTCTTTAACGACGCTCTCTGGTACATCCTGTCGCCCATTGTCGCCATTTCGCTGCTCCAGCTCTCTCTCGTGATGATCTCCCGTTCTCTGGAGGAGATCTTCAATCCGCGACTCCGACAGGGGTGACGTGTGATCGACAGCAGTTGAGAAGGAACGAGCGACGGCGAATGGCCTCGGTTTGTTTTCGGCGCGTAGGACATGGCAATGCTAGGGCAGTCTGAGCACCGTCAAACGACGAGTCTCGGAACCGGCAATGGCCGGCAAAAGGACGATGTCGTGCTCTCGATCGAGGATCTCTGGGTCGAGTTCGAGACACCCGCCGGCCAGATGCAGGCCGTCCGGGGCGCTACGCTTGACATCCATGCCGGCGAGTCGGTCGCCCTGATCGGCGAGAGCGGCTCTGGCAAAACAACCATGGGCCTCGCTCTCCTCCGCCTCTTGACCCGCACCGCGCGCGTTACCAAAGGACGCGCCCTCTTCCGCACCGGGGACGGCCGCGTTCTCGACGTTTTTGCCTTGGGCAATGAGGAATTGCGCCGGTTTCGCTGGCAAGAGTGCGCGATGGTCTTCCAGGCGGCGCTGAACTCGCTTAATCCCGTGATCAAGGTCGGCGATCACTTCCGGGAAACAGCCCGGGCCCACGGCAAGAAGGATGACCGGCAGACCGCGGCTCGGGCCTACGAGCTTCTTCGTATGGTTCAGCTCGACGCCGAGCGCGTCTTTTCTTCTTATCCGCATGAGTTGAGCGGTGGCATGCGCCAGCGCGTCTCGATCGCGCTCAGTCTCTTGCTCGAGCCGCAACTTATCATCCTCGATGAGCCCACGACCGCTCTCGATATTCTGACGCAGCGGGCCATCATCGATGTCATTCGTTCGCTCCGGCAGCGACTGAGTTTCACCATGATTTTCATCTCGCATGATCTCTCTCTGGCCGCCGAGTTGGCCGATCGGGTGGCGACCATGTACGCCGGCCAGCTGGTCGAGATTGGCCCTGTCCGGGACGTCTTCTATAACCCAAAGCATCCCTACACCGTCGGGCTCCTCAACGCGGTGCCTCCGATCGCCGGCGAGGAGTTCACACCGCTGACCGCGATCCCTGGCTCGCCGCCGAACCTACTTGCGATGCCGTCGGGCTGCTCGTTCCACCCTCGATGTCCCTACGCCACCGAACTCTGCACGCACCAAGCGCCTCCCTTGTTTCCGGTCGGCGACGGACATCTGGCCGCTTGTTTCCACCGCGATCGCGTGACCCGCAGTCAGGAAGTCTGGCAGGAGGCGACAACGTGACCGAATCTCTCATGAGCCTCGATCACGTGAGTCGCGAGTTCAAAACTCGGCGCGGGCGAATCACGGCGGTCGACGATGTCTCCCTGGAGATTGGGCGAGGCGAGATTCTCTGCTTGGTGGGCGAGAGCGGTAGCGGCAAGACGACTGTGGCCAGGATGGCGGCTGGCCTCCTGGCGCCGACGAGTGGAACCATTCGCTTCGAAGGGAACGACCTCCGTGAGGTGACGAAGAAGGAGCACGCGATTTACCGGCGGGCGGTCCAACTCGTCCATCAAGATCCTTACGCCTCGCTCAACCCGGTCCACACAATTGGCGAAACTCTTCGCGCCCCGCTCCTTCATCACAAGCTGGCAAAAGGCAGGCGTAACGCCACCGAGCGTGCGGCCGAGCTGTTGACCCAAGTCGATCTCACCCCGCCGCAGAACTTTCTGAGCAAGTACCCGCATCAGCTGAGTGGCGGCCAGCGCCAGCGGGTGGCCGTGGCGCGCGCGCTGTCGCTCAAGCCGCGGCTGATCATCGCCGACGAGGCGGTCTCGATGGTTGATGTCTCGATTCGGGTCAGCATCCTCAACACTATGCTCAAATTAAGGAACGAACTTGACGTTGCCTTTCTCTTCATTACGCACGATCTGGCAGTCGTCAAGTATTTCGGCTGGGAGGGGCACGTCGGCGTCATGTACGTCGGCAAACTCGTCGAGTTCGGTCGAACCCCGCAGATCATCGGTCGACCGCTTCATCCCTACGCGAAGGCACTGGCGGCGGCGATCCCAGAAGCGGACCCGGACTTGACCCGCAATAAAGAAAAACTTCAACTGCGTAGTCTCGACATTCCAAATCTGGCGGCGCTGCCGAGCGGCTGCGTCTTCCATCCTCGTTGTCCCTATTTCGTTCCCAGCCTCTGCGACGAGGTCGTGCCGCAGCTCATCGATGTTGGCGAGGACCGCGAGGCCGCTTGCCACGTTGTGGCGCGCGAGCGCGGCAGAGAGGCCGCGGCGTGAAAGGAGGTAGGCAAACGGAATAGCTTCGAGATTCGGGGTCCAACCGCACGCGCCCTGCAACGACGCGGGGCAAAGATTGATTTTTTGGAGGAGACCCGATGAATCGCAAACCAACGTTCGATGAAATCGTGCTGAGCCGCCGCCGCCTGATCGGTACAGCTACAGGCGCTGCCGCTGGGCTGGCGCTTGCAGGCGGGGCATTGCCCGGCCTGAGCGTCCGTGGCGTCGTCGCTCAAGACGGCGCAAAGGAGTTCCACAGCGCCTGGCCCTACGAGACTCCCGCCTCAGGGTCACTTCAACCTGATGCAAGGCGTCGCCCGCGCCATCTATGCGCCCCCGAACATCTACGCCGACCTCATCGTCGAGCCTATGGCCATGTACTACTGGGGCACGAAGGAATGGCTGCCACTGCTGGCAACTGAGTGGAGCTTCCAGAACGGCGACACCTTCCAGGTCAAGCTCCGCCAGGGCGCCAAGTGGAACGATGGAAACGAGGTCACCGCCAAGGACGTTATTTCCACTTTCCAATGCGCCCGCCTCATGAAGGTAACCGTCTGGGACTACCTCGACAAGATCGAGGCTCCCGATGACTACACGATTAACTTCCATATGAAGACGCCTTCAACCGTCGTCGAGCGCTACGTCCTCAAGTTCAACGTGATGTCCAGCGTCGACTATGGCGAGTGGGGCGGAAAGGCGGACGACTATTTCAGCAGTGGAGGCACGCTCGACGACCCGGAGGGCAAGCAGCTCCTCGACCAGTTCACCAAGTTTCGGCCGCAGAACGTGATCGCCAGCGGTCCGTTCACGTTCGACGTCAGCAGCTTCACGAATTCCCAAAATACGCTGCCCAAGAACGAGCAGGCCTGGAATGCCAACGACGTCAAGTTCGACCGGATCGTCAACTTCAACGGCGAGACGCCTGACATTACGCCGGTGGTGCTATCCAAAGACGTCGACTACGCGACCCACGGTTTCCCACCCGCGACCGAGAAGCAGTTCATCGAGTTGAAATCGCAGGGCCTGCGGGTCTTGCGGCCGCCCGTTTACAACGGCGCCGCCATTCGATTCAACTACAACACGCTCGGCACCATCTTCAACGATAAGCGAGTGCGCCAGGCGCTGGCCCACGCCATCAACCGTGACCAGAACGGCACCATCGCGCTAGGGGACTCAGGCAAGGGTCTCAAGTACATGTCCGGCATGAGCGACGTGTCGATCCCGGATTGGGTAAGCTCGGCGGACCTCGCCAAGCTCAACCAATACGAGTACGACCTTGACAAGGCGACCGCGCTCTTGACCGAGGTTGGCTGGACGAAAGACGGCGACACCTGGAAGACGCCGGACGGGAAGGATGCCGCCTGGGGTCTCACCTTCGCGGCCGAGTTCGCTGACTTTTCGGCCTCTGGGCTCGACGTGGTCGAGCAGCTGGGGAACTTCGGCATCAAGCTTGAGCCGCGCGCTATAACCTACACCCAGATTCCGATCGACATCGACCAAGGGAAGTTCGACCTGGCAATCGACGGCTGGGGCGCGTCGCAAAATCCGCATCCTCACTTTGCCTACGTCCAAGACCTCTTCTTCCACAACACCCAGGCGGTCCGCAATGGCGGCAAGGGCGAAGGCTTCCCGTTGATGCAGACGACCGATGCTTTGGGAGACGTCGACTTCCAGCAATTGGTGGACGACTCGGCCCTCGGGCTCGACGAGGAGGCGCAGAAGGCGAACGTCACGAAGATTGCCATCGCCTACAACGAGCTGCTGCCTCAAATCCCGATTTACGAGCGTTTCGGCAACAACGCGGCCTGGGAAGGCGTGCGGGTTAAGGCCTGGCCGGCCGATGACGACCCAATTCTTAAGAACAGCCCGTACGGCGACGGTATTCCGACCATGCTGATGTACACCGGCAAGCTCGAACCGTTATAGGCGATCTCTGCTCATCGTTCGGAGCGGTCAATAACCATTGTTCCGAGCGAAGCCAATCCGTCATTCTGAGGTGAAGCAATCCCGTCATTCTGAGGCGAAGCCGAAGAATCTCGCTCTTCCAAACAAGCGGATATCGAACAGCGAGATTCTTCGCTCCGCTCAGAATGACGGGTGAGCGCTTGGAATGCGGGTGTCTGGAGGATCATATCAATGCCAAACGTCGCGGTCATCGGCGCAGGTGCGATGGGCGCCGTTCAGGCACGGGCGTGCGCCGGGCTGTCAGATGTGACCGTCTCCTGGATCGCCGATCAAGATCTGGCGAGGGCAAAGGCGGTCGCCGCTGAGCTCGGGGCGCGGGCGACAACCGACAATGCGGAGGCCATCGCTGGCGATGTCGACGCCGTCATCATCGTGGTGCCGACGCCATTCCACCGACCGGTGACCGAACTCGCGGCCGCGCACGGCAAACACGTCTTCTGCGAAAAGCCGATTGCGCGCTCGATCGAGGACGCGGAGGCGATGCTTGCCGCCTGTGATCGGGCCGGCGTCCGGCTCATGATCGGGCATGTCGTTCGCTTTTTCCCGGAGTTCGTCAAGATCCGCGAACTGCTACAGGCAGGAACACTAGGCCAAATCGGCGTCGTCCGCGCCTCGCGCGTCAACGCCCGTCCACCGGGAGAACGCAATTGGTTCCGCGATCTGGCGGCGAGTGGCGGTTTGGTCGTCGACCTGATGATCCACGACCTGGACACACTGCGCTGGTACTTTGGCGATGTTGAACGGGTGTTCGCTCAGGGGTTGAGCTACACGCCCTATCAGTCGACGTGCGATTACACCTTGGCGGTCGTTCGGTTTGCCAATGGAGTCATCGCCCACGTTGAAGGGAGCTGGGCTCACGGGACCTGGCGCACCGCGATGGAGATCGCGGGTGAGCACGGCATCATCCGCCACAGCGGCGAAGAGACCGCGCCGATTCGGGTCGAGCGCCCAGGACCGACATTTCATGAACCGCTCATTGGGCGCCAGGGGGCAATGTCAGACAGCCCCTATCAGGCGGAACTGCGGCACTTCTTCGACCGTTTGGCGGACGGCGCGCCATTTCTGACGGACGGGCGCGAAGGGATTCGCGCGCTCGAGGTCGCCCTGGCGGTGCTCGCTTCGGTTCGGACTGGGCGGACGATTCACTTCGTGGACGGGCGAGTTCCACAAGATGAGATCCAGGAAGAGGTAACGGCGGCATGAAGGTTGGGATTATCAGCTTTGCTCACGGACATGCCAACGGAAACGCGCGTTGCCTCGCGCAGTTGCCCGGCGTCGAGCTAGCCGCAATCGCCGACTGCGACGAAGAACGGCTCGACGAGGCGGTCAACCAATTCGGCGGCGATGCCTATGCCGACTATGGCGAGCTGCTCGCCCGGGACGACATCGAGGCGGTGCTCATTACCTCGCCCAATTCCGAGCACCGAGATCACGTCATTGCCGCCGCGCAAGCGAAGAAAGCACGTACTCTGCGAGAAGCCGATTGCAACAACGCGAGCCGATGGGCTGGCGATGGTCGCGGCTTGCCGCGAGCACGACGTCAAGTTCCAGACCGCTTTTCCGGTGCGCTTCAGCGCCCCGGCGGCAACCCTGCGACAAATGGTACGCGAGGGCGCGGTTGGATCCCCGCTGGCGGTAAAAGCGACCAATCCCGGCCAGTATCCTGGTGGATGGTTTGGCGATCCAGCGCTGGCGGGCGGCGGTGCGGTGATGGATCACACGGTGCACGTTGCCGATTTGCTGCGCTGGATTTTCGAGGCCGAGATTACGCACGTTTATGCCGAGATCGACACGAGACTCCACCCGGATTTGCCCGTGGACGATGTCGCGACCGTGATGTTGACCCTCTCTAATGGCGTATTCGCCAGTCTCGATCCAAGCTGGAACCGGCCGAAAACCTGGCCCACCTGGGGTGGCCTAACGATGGAAGTCATCGGCGACCGCGGCGTCATCGCGATGGACGCGTTCAGCCAGCACCTAGAACTGGTTGAGGATCGCGGGCCCAGTCACGTCTTCGTTCCCTGGGCAGACGGCGGCGACCTCCCCATGATTCGCGGCTTCGTCGAAGCGATCCGCAACAACACCGACCCTCCCGTCACCGGCGAAGACGGCCTCCGCGCGATAGAGGTCGCCCTTTGCGCTTACGAATCGGCCAAGCGCCACGAACCGGTCGCCTGCCCAGATGTCTTGGCCAGTTGAGCAGGAACACAACTTGGGTCGCTTTGGAAAGGGCAAATCACTCCCTAATTGATCTTTGACCAAAGAGGTCAGGCATCCAGTGTCTGGAGTGCAGTGTAATGCGCCGACACTCTCGCCAATTTGCTGTCCGACTCATCTGTGTAGGAGAAGCGAAAGCTCGCAGAGCTCGACATTGCCAACGGGCTCGATCTGAGCGCGCCAGCACAGACTGCCGACTAGTTCCTTTCTACTTGGCTGGAAGGGACAGAGAAGCCATCGCCGCTGCTTTGCTACTCGGGCAGGACCCATCGAAGATCCCGTCCCCCGCATGGGTCGACATGCTGACTGTTTTCACCTCGGCGTAGCGCCGCGCGGGCGGCACCCAGTTGATCGAACATCTTGCCAACTCCAGCCCGCCGGCCCAGTGACGCGGGTCAGTCGCGGACGCGAGGATCGAGGATTTCGCGCAGACCGTCGCCGAAGAGATTGAGGGCCAGCACCACCACCATGATCGCGACGCCGGGGAATGTCGACATCCACCACGCCTGGCGGATGAAGGCACGAGCGGCGGCGAGCATCGCTCCCCATTCCGCCGTCGGTGGCTGCGCGCCCAGACCGAGATAGCTCAGCCCGGCCGCGGAAAGAATCGCGATTCCGACGCCGAGCGTCGCCAACACAATTAAGGGCGCGAGGATATTCGGCAGAATGTAGCGGAAGAGAATCCGGCTATGGCCAAGGCCGATCGCCCGCGCGCCGAGTACATATTCCGTTTCCTTGGCGCCCAAGACGGAGCCCCGCGAGGTGCGCGCGTACACCGGAATCGCCTCGATCCCGACCGCGATCATCACGTTGGTGAGCCCAGGCCCGAGGATCGCGACGATCGCGATCGCGAGCAGAAAGCCGGGAAACGCGAGCATGATGTCCATCAGGCGCATAATGACCGAATCGGCCCAGCCGCCCGCGTAGCCCGCAACCAGCCCGAGCAGCGTGCCCGCGGTCAGCGCGATCCCGATCGCGATCACGCCGACTCGCAGCGAGACACGACCGCCGTAGATAACGCGGCTGAGCACGTCCCGGCCGACCTCATCCGTGCCGAACAGGTGGGCGTGCGACGGGGCCTTGCGCAGATCAGGAGAGATCGCGTTCGGATCGTACGGGGCGATCACCGGCGCGATGATGGCCGCTACGATCAGCAGCAGCAGCACCACGGCGCTGATCATCGCGCTAGGTCGCCGCGACAGCCGCGTGAGGAAGCCCCGAATCCGGCCGCGCTGCGTGCGCTCGCGTTCGTCAAGCGCCCGGCTCAACGGCATCGCCTGGGATGCGGTCATCTTCTCATGATTCCCGTCATACATCGCCCTGTTCTTTTTCCGCCATCCCGACAACGGAGGGACCTCTTGCCGCAGCAACCTTCGTGCTCCTCATTCTCTGGGCAAGGAGAGGCTGGCGCGAGCGTTGTCTGGCCAATCAGCGATACCGGATTCGCGGATCGAGCACGGCGTAGAGTAGGTCCACGATCAGATTGACGAAGACATACACGACCGCCGCCAGCAGCACGATTCCTTGAATCTGCGGAAAGTCGCGCGAGGAGATCGCGGTCACGGCATAGCGTCCGAGCCCGGGCCGGGAAAAGACCGACTCTACGATCACCGCCCCGGTCAGCAAGCTGCCGAACTGCAAGCCGATGATCGTCAAGACCGGAATCAGCGCGTTTCGCAAAGCGTGGCGGACGACCACCTCGCGTTCGTGGAGGCCCTTTGCCCGGGCCGTGCGGATGAAATCCTCGTTGAGCACTTCGAGCATGGTTGAGCGGGTGATGCGCGCGAGCACGGCGGCGGCAGGAGCGGCCAGGCAGATTGCCGGCAACACCAGTGCCTTCGGTCCGCTCCCCGTGATCGGGAACCAGCCCAGCTTGAGTCCAAACAGTAGGATCAGCAGGATGCCGGACCAGAACGACGGCATCGAGATCCCAAGCAGGGCAAACGACATGTACCCGGCCTGTGCCAGCCGGCTTCGCGAGGTGGCGGCGGCGATGCCGAGCCCGACCCCGACCATGATCGCGAGCGCCATCGCCGCAAACGTCAATTGCACTGTCGAGCCGATCCGCTGCCTGATTTCGCCCAGCACCGGCTGGCTGCTGCGGATTGAATTGCCGAAGTCACCCCGGACGGCATTGCCGAGATAGCGGCCGTACTGGACGTAGAGAGGATCGTCGAGCCCAAGTTGCTTGCGGAGCTCCGCCCGGTTCTCAGCGGTCGCATTTGTGCCAAGCATCACCGAAACCGGATCGCCCGGCACGAGGTGGCTCATCAGAAATGTGACGAAGGACACTCCAATCAGCACCGGAATGACCAGCGCGATCCGCCGGAGCACGTAAACCGTCACGTCAACCCCTCCCTCGCGCTACGAGCCGGTTACGAGCTCCCTCCCCCGCGCTTTGGGATGCTCAGGGTGAGGGCATAGTGCAGTTGCGTCGTTCTCATTTACAGGTATCCTGAGCTTGCCGAGAACCTCTGTGCCGCATGAAACCTTCCAAAAGCGCCCCGGCGCTTCGTCCCTCACCCCTGCCCTTCGCGAGGAGAAGGGAGCACAAGGGCTCGCTGCAGCGAACGACGAAGGTTGCCGGCAGGCAAGAGATCCTTCGACTTCGCGCAGGATGACGGAAGCAATTGACCGCATTATGAGGTCGGTTAGAGCGGCGCCCCCACACGTCATACCGAGGAACGAAGGATCCCTCCCCGCAGCAACCATTGTCTTGACCCGCAGGAGACCTTCGTGCCTCCCTCTTCCTGAACAAGAGGAGGGGCTGGGTGTGAAAGGGCCATTCCGCGGCTAGCTGCTCAGCCAGGCGTCGAAGTAAACGGTGTAGCCGTCCGGGTGGAACTTCGCGTCCTGAATTGACTTGTCGTATGCCTCGGTGTAGTTGTCGATCCAGAGCGGCACCCAGATCGCCTGGTCGACCAGGTACTTTTGCAAGTCCTGGTAGTCCTGGTCGCTCGTTTCCTTGTCGAGCGCGGCGCGCGATTTGTCGATCAGAGCGTCGAGCTTGGGATCGTTGACATGGCTCAGGTTGAGACCCGTGCCGATATTGGCCGAGTCGAACCAGAGGTAGGCGATGTCAGCGATCGGATAGGTGTATCCCATCATCTCCATCTGATGTTCGCCGGCCTGGCATTTTTGTAGCAGCGTGCCAAACTCGAAATCCTGGATGTCCATCTGCACGCCGATGTCCTTGAACTGGCTTTGCACGACCTGGACCGCCCGGTCCCAGGCATCGGTCTTGAGGTTGTAGAGCGTGAACTTGAACGGCTGGCCGTCCTTCTCGCGGTTGGAGCCGTTAAGCGTCCACCCGGCCGCGTCGAGCATCTGTCCGGCTTTGGCTTTGTCATAATGCGGAGCGTAGTCGGTGATGCCGGACCAGTAGCCCGCGATCGAGGGGGAGAGGAAGCCGTCGGCGGTGATTCCGAGCCCCTGCACGGCGGCATTGAGCACGGCCGTCTTGTCGACCGCGTAGTTCAAAGCCTGCCGCACTTGGAGATCGTCGAATGGGGCCTTGGTGACGTTGAACTCCATGAAAACCACCCCCTTGCGGAGGTGATCGACTGTCCAATACTGGCCGCTCTGCTTGATCGACTCGACGTCGGTCGAGGGCACACCCATTTCGTTAATTTCGTTCGCCTGGAACGCGGCGGTGCGCGCGGCGTCCTCCGTGACGATGCGGAAGGTCAGCGTGTCGAGGAACGCGCCGCTGCCTTGATGCAGGTAGCCAGGCGCCCAATTGTAGTTCGGGTTCTTCTTGAGAGTGATGTGATCGCTGCTGACCCACTCGTCGACCATGAAAGGCCCAGTACTGATTGGCTTGCGGCCAAAGTCGTCGCCCGCGCTCTCGACCGCCGACGGGCTGACCATGGCGATGAAGCCGCTGTTGGTAAGGCCGTCGATCAGCGGCGCGAAGGCGTTGCTCAACTTGAGCTGGACCGCATTCGGGCCGGTGACGGTCACGCTCTCGACCGGACCGAGCGCGCTCTTGGCCCCGGCCGATTTGGTCGCCGGATCAATGATGCGGTCGAGTGAGGCCTTGACTGCGTCGGCGTTGAGCGGCGTGCCGTCGTGGAATGTGACATCGGATCGGAGCGTGAAGTCCCAGGTCAGACCATCCGTCGAAATCGTCCACTCGGTCGCCAGGCCGGGCACATAGTTGCCCTCGAAATCCTTGGCGATGAGCGGATCGCAGACGTTGCGCATGATGGTCTGGGTCACGGCCGCGCCGGTCTTGTGCGGATCGAGCGTATCTGGCTCCTCGGCAATGGCGACGATCCACGAGCCGCCCGCCTGGGGCGTGGCATTGGCTTGGGGCGTACCCACCGGAGCGGCCAGCACGAATTGACCACCGCTCATCGCGGCGCCGACGCCCCCCATCGCGGCGGCGGACATCGCCTGAAGCATGCGCCGACGTGAGAGGCGAAATTGATGCGGTAGGTCGTCGCGCTGTGGGGATTGGGACGCTAATGGAGTCATCGCGGATCATCTCCTTCGTGATTGGCGGGCGTCGGTCCCGGATGGGCTGACGATTCCCTGCAATCAACTCTGAAAATCAGTCTCTCGCGGCTCGCGCGATCCGTCAAACACCATGGAATGCTGGGGTCAGATTCATGCGAGTTTGGGCGAACGGACTGTCGTTCCCCTCGAGCGAAGGAACATGCAAGAATTCGCGCGCCAGCCTTTGGCGTTCGCGGCCCGTTTCTCGAGGGAGTTCATGGTGACGAATGTGTTTGTGTCGGTCGACATCGAGGGCATTTCCGGCGTCGCGCACGGAGACATGATGATGCCTGACGCGCGCGAGTACGACCGAGGACGGCGGCTGATGACGCAGGACGCCAATGCCGCGATCCAGGGCCTGGTCAAGGCGGGCGCCGATTACATCCTGGTCAACGACGGCCACGGCCCGATGCGCAATTTGCTCGTCGAGGAGATTCACCCAGCCGCCAATCTGCTCTCCGGCAGCGGCGCGGCGAAGGAGTTCTGCCAGCTCGAAGGCGCGGTCGACCGTCCCTTCGACGCGGCGGTCTTCGTCGGCTATCACGCCATGGCTGACACGCCCAAGGCGGTCCATCCGCACACCATAGCCGGTGGGGTGGTCAGCCAGCTTCGCCTCAACGGAACGCCTCACGGCGAAACTGGACTCAACGCGGCCATTCTCGGCTCGCTTGGCATCCCGACCGTGCTCGTCACCGGCGATACGGCGACGATGACCGAAGCCGGCGCGATGCTGCCGGCCGGCGTTGAATTGGTCGCAGTCAAAGAAGCGCGGGGCCGTAACGCCGCCCTCTTTCGCCCGCTGGATGTGTGCCGAGCTGACATCGCCGCCGCCGCCGAGCGTTCCCTGACAAACCGCGCTAACGTCTTGCCCTATCGGCCGGGGATGCCGTTCGAGATCGAGGTCGACTGCATGACGATGGCGCAGTGCGAGCGCTGCGCGCGGATTTCCGGGGTGGAGCAACGCGGCCCGCGTACCGTCCGCATCTCCGCCGCGGAGCCCTGGGAGCAATACCGTGTGCTCTGGGCCGCCCTGCGCGCCGCCCTCTGCGAACCCGCAGGCTGGCTCGCCTGAGCTCGAAACATCCGCGCCAGAAAATGCTCTTCGAGAAAGAGAGCAGCCGAGATGCACGTCGCGTCTTGAGCGCGAACGCGCAACCAAAGCTGGCAGCGGGTGAGGTAATCGAAGCCAGCGTCTTCGCAGTCTTCAGCCGGTATCAATGCCAGCGGAGCCGTCGCACGATCTACCTTGTCATATCCCGCCCACGGCGGATACTTTCGTGCACTTGGCGCCGGCAATGAAACGCGACGCGGCCCCACACCTAGGGCCGGCGTGACGGGACCAGCGTGAGCAATCTGCGCCAATCTGCTACAGAAATGGCTACAGTAGTCGCATAAACCGGCGGGCATCGATGCCCGCCGGTTGTCATTTTCCACGTATTCGTGCGGTTTCTGGTGGTGACTCCGCTGGGACTCGAACCCAGAACCAACGGATTAAAAGTCCGCTGCTCTGCCGATTGAGCTACGGAGTCGGCTGATCTCAACTTTACCTTGTTGGAACGGCATCGCGCCATATCACCTTCGCTGGAGTATGCTCCACCGAACTTGAACGGTCGGTCGATTCGTGGATGCGCATGAATTGGTTTATCTCGGCGACGCTTGCCGTGCTCGCCGCTTCTGCTATCGCTCTGCTCGCGTACCGGCGAAAGACACTCACCCTCGATGGCGCGCTCGCGGCCGCCACCGTCGGTGCGCTTATCGTGATCGGCGCCGGTTGGTGGGGCGGCGTAATCCTCCTCACCTTCTTTGTCACTTCGTCAGTGCTCTCCATCCTGCGAGCTAGGCAAGGCGAACCAACAACTCAACGACATGCTCGCGGCAGCACGCGCGATGCGGTGCAAGTTCTTGCCAACGGCGGAATTGCGACGGCGTTTGCCATTATTTTCGGGGTGACCGACGAGCCGGTTGCGTTTGCCGCCTTCGCGGGCGCGATCGCGGCGGCAAACGCCGACACCTGGGCGACTGAGATCGGCGGAATGAGCAAGCAATTACCGCGGATGCTTTTCTCCTGGAAGCGAGTCGAGCCCGGAGTTTCCGGCGGTGTGACCCTTGCCGGAACAACGGCATCGGTGGCGGGCGCAACATGCATTGGAGTGATTGCCGGGCTCGGGATAGCCATGGGCGCGGTCGATGTGGATATAGGATCTGCCCGCATCGTCGCCGCATTGGCAGTTGGCGGTTTTGCCGGTTCGATGGTCGACAGTGTGCTCGGTGAGACGATTCAGGCTGTCTACTTCTGTGCGGCCTGTAACACCGAAACTGAGGATCGAGTTCACAAATGTGGAAGTGAAACGAAACGGCTACGAGGAATCGGCGGTTTCAACAATGACGTCGTCAACGCTGTCGCCACGCTGAGCGGCGCGATCGTCGCAGGATTGTTGACGTTTTGACACAGAAAACCATTTGGCACTTTGCCGAAGACTGCCGGGCAACGTAAAGTATCAAGACACCGGTTTTGCTCGACGGACCGGCCTGTCTGCGCCCTCGGACCGCTGTGGCGGCTGAGACTCTCGTTGAGCAGCTTGCCGCCCGTATCCCGCGGTCGGGTCGGTTATTTGCATTGAGAGAGTGGCATGACTCGTTCGCCCATTACGATGCTTTCGGCCGTCGTCGTAATCACGGCTGGACTGTTTCTTTCGATCGGTATGGTGACCGGTCAAGCCGCTCTCCAATCGACTCCTACAACGCAACCACTAATGAATTTTCAACTCGAAGACTCAGAATTACCACCTGGACCGTCGTTCGTTCGCCTCGTTCAGATCACGCTCGAGCCTGGCGCTCGCAGCCCGCTTCACACTCATCCCGGACCAGAGTTCGGCGTGGTGCAATCGGGCACGATTCGAGTGCATGTGAATGGCAAAACGCTCTTCCAGGAAGCCTCTGCAGCGCAAGTTGCCGCGGCCACGCCCGCGACTGAAGTCGCTCAGGCAACGCCAGTGACATCGGAAGAGGAAGCCGATTACGTGCTTCACGTCGGCGATCAGATCGCCTACATGCCCGGCACAGAATTGACGTTTCGCAACACAGGGAGCAAGCCTGCCGTGATCCTCGCGGCGGTTGTCCTGCCGGCTGGACCAGACCGGCCAAGCGGTCTCGACTGGGTGGGCGGAACGCCAAATGACGAGGAGCTCGCTGGCGTCGAGCCAGTTGTGCTTGGCGATGGCGTGGCCAATACGCTCCCTGACGGCCAGACGGTCGTACGAGTCGACAAAATCGCGTTCCCGTCAGGGACTGGTCTTCCGGCGAGCAACGATCCAGTTATGTACTCGGTCACCAAGGGTGCGTTAGATTTTACGGTCGATAGTGGGAGCGTCCAAGTCTCGCGGTCGGCCGATCCCGGCGCACGCGCTGATGCCGATGCGGGCACCACCTTCAGCCTTTCGAAGGGAGACGCCGCGTTCTTCCAGAATGGTCTCGCCGAAGCACCCCGCACCGACCGAAATGAAGACCTCGACGCTTACAGACTATCGATAGAATCGGTGAACGGGGGAGCGCCAGCAAGCGACCCCGCGCAAATCACAATCGCTGAACCGGCAACTCCGACGCCGGAACCGACCGAAGTTCCAACTTCGACGCCTCGCCCGGGAGGACAAATCGACGAGGGAACAGTCGTGGTAGTCACTGAAGACACCGTTAATGTTCGAAGTGGTCCGTCGACCGATTCGGATATCGTGGCGGAAGTGGCGAAAGACACGGAGCTCACCGTCACAGGTCCGAGTGAGGAAGGCAGCGGGTACACCTGGTGGCCGATCACAAATGCCGACGGCTCGATTACTGGCTACATCGTCGACGACTTCATCGCGCCAAAGGAATGAAACCACTTCGTTCGCTCGAGTAATGGACATGACATGAAAAGAAACGCCGCTCCTGTCTCAATGAAAAGGGGATGGCGTTTCTATCGAGCTCGATCTGTTATCAGAATCAGAATCGGGTCAGGATCACGAACAACGCGCCAGCGCAGAGATACGGTCCGTAAGGAATTGCCTGTTTCCGACTGACTCGTTTCGCGAGAAGCAGCCCAATGCCAACGACCGCGGCGAGAATGATTCCAAGAATGAGCGAACTCAGGACCAGTGGGAATCGGACCATTGCGCCGATCATTGCGGCGAGATAGACATCGCCCAAACCGAACGGCACCACCTTCACGCTCCGGTAAAGCACTCGAGCGAGAACGAAGAAACCGACGAAAATCCCGAGCCCGACCAGAATGCCGACGATCGATTTGCCGAGATCACTCAACCCGTCGGTTGCGGCAAACAGCACACCGAGCGCCGTTCCCAGCATGATGATGTTCGTGTGGATGAGCCGGGTCCACGCGTCGACAAGCAGAACAATCAATAGCGGGACGGAAAAGCAAATCGCGGCAATGAGGCGGGTCTTGTCATCAATGACTGCGGCGGCGGACGCGAAATAGGCGGCCGTTCCAAGCTCAAAAAGCGGTCTCAAGAATCGTTGGCGCGCTTTGCACGCTTGGCATTCCGAAACTGCGCCAAATCCGTAGAAAGGAACCCAAGCGGTGGCGGGAAGCGAGGCGCCGCAGGCATCGCAGACTGGTCCGGAAAACAATCCCCTTCTGTCAGCCTGGGCACGGGCGATAATCCAAATCGCCGCGCCAGTGATCCATCCTAGAGCCGCGAAGAAGATCACCTCGAACATTAGCGTGCTTCCCTCGCTTCGAACGCCGCGGTCATCATGATGTCGACAGGCGCGGCCTGGCCCGTAAAGAGCTCAAATGCCTTCGCTCCTTGATGAACGAGCATTGGCAAACCGTCGAGAGTGCCATTTCCGCGCGATCTCGCTGCGATGAGAAGATCGGTGCCGCGATAAGTGAGATCGACCACGATTGCATCGATCAACAACAACGACAGAAATTCCGAATCAAGGGGCAGTTCTCCAGAATGCCAACCGACCGACGTTGCATTGACCAGGATGCCGGCACGCTCGACAGCGCGGAGCATCATGTCGCCGTCGATGCTGATCACACCAACGCTGATGGGCGCGAGATCGTTCGCGAGTCGATTTGCGCGCTCGGGGTTTCGATTCGCGACAGTAATGTCTTCGACCCCAATTTGATCGAGTCCGAGGACGACAGCTCTCGCCGCCCCTCCCGCTCCAAGCACAAGCGCCCGCTGATTTGGCGCATCGGGGAACGCGGTAATTACGGAGGTCGCGAAGCCGTAAACGTCGGTGTTGTCGCCAAGAAGCGTTCCATCACGGTTTACGATCGTATTTACGGCGCCAGCTCGCCGGGCTAGCGGTGAAACTTCATTGACAAGTTCCATGACCGCGAGTTTATGGGGAACGGTGACGTTTGCGCCGAGCACGTCGGGTTTGCGTAACGAAGCGATTCGATTGGGCAATTCAGAAGCTGGCGTATGCCAACGCTCATAGGTTGCGGGAATGCCAAGAGCGTCAAATGCGGGCTGTTGCATCGCCGGAGAAATCGAATGGGCAACAGGATCGCCAATGACACCAACGCGGAGCCGCGACACCGCGCTCACGAATCAGCCCCCAGATTGCTCGATCGGAACTTCCTGATCGGTTGAACCGTCACCCGTTCCCGATGTATCGGTCGAATCCCCGTTTTGGTATGTAGCCTGATTCGCGAGTTGTTGATCATAGGTTTCGGCGAAGGCATGCTCGCCGGAGCCGTCATTCTTCGCGACGAAGTAAAGGTAGTTCGTACCAGCGGGTTGGAGTACCGCCGCGATTGAAGCCATCCCAGGGTTGCAAATTGGACCTGGCGGCAATCCCTGATTGAGATAGGTGTTGTACGGACTGTCAACATTTTGCAGATCATCGCCCGTCGGCGCCGGCCACCAATCGCCTTCTTTCCCCATGGCGAACTGTACCGTTGGATCGGCGTCAAACTTCATCCCCTGTACGTACCGATTCAAATAGACATCGGCGATCTCTGGACGCTCTTCATTCACCTTAGCTTCCCGCTCAATAAGCGAGGCAAAGACAAGCACATCGCTCACCGACAAGTTCATTTCAGACGCGCGGTCGCGCATGTCTTGGGTGAACTTTTGATTGAAGTTGTCGAGCATTTTTTGGATGAGGTCCTCAGCCGGTGCATTCGCCTTCAGGTCATAGGTATCAGGGAAGAGATAGCCTTCAAGCCAATGTGTGTCTTCTGAGCTCTTCTTGGCGCCCTTGAGGAAGGAGTAATTGGAACCGTCGAAATGTGCGACCGCCGTCATGAAATCGTCGGTCGACCCTTCCCAGCCCTGCTTCACGAGTTCGTCGGCGACCTGTTCGGTTCGCCATCCTTCAGGAACCGTGACGGTAATTGTCTTTGCCTGGTCCTCATTATCGTTATTCTTCGCTTTGTTGGGCGTGGGTGTGCTCTTGCCAGTAACGTAGTCGGCGATCTCGATTGCCGACATGCCAATCCGCAGCGTATAGGTTCCCGGAATAACCTCGCCGCCCTTGGCTCTAACCTCACCTTCGAAAACCCACGTATAGTTGATGAGGCCCTTCTTCTCGAGCGTCTCGGCGACGGACGATGTCGTGTCTTTCTGCGTAATCTTGATCTTGACGCCCTTACCGATATTGGCCGCCGCGGTCCGATCTTGGTAATACTGAAAGAACTGCACGGTGCCAAAAATGATGAGCACCGCCATGACGCCAATGGTGATAATTCGAAGCGAACCGAGAACGATACGAAGCAACGACCTTGCCTTTCCAATGGGCGAGCGGGATTGCCGCTACGCGCGGCAAGTGAGGCAGTCGAAGGACCTACCCGTCAGATTCCCATCGTTACGACCACGGCGGGAGGTTCGATGTCAATTGTAGTCGCGCCTTCAAGTGGCATCAACCAAACTCAAGCCACGGCTGATCAACGTGAAATGGCGCCGGGCGCGCCAAAAATCATCGTTATCGTCGGTCCTACCGCTGTGGGCAAGACCTATGCCGGGATCGAACTCGCACTCCGATTCGACGGCGAAGTCATCAACGCCGACTCCCGCTATCTCTACCGCGGAATGGACATCGGCGTCGCTAAACCAAACGCTTTAGAACGTCGTGGCGTTCCGCATCACGTCATCGATGTCGTCGATCCAGCAGACGAGATGTCCCTCGCCACCTACCAGCAACTTGCAACGGCCGCCATCGCAGAAACGATTGGGCGTGGTCACCTGCCAATTCTTGTTGGCGGCACTCCGTTATACGTAAACGCTGTCGTCGAAGGTTGGCGTATTCCACGTGTCGCTCCCAACCGGCCATTTCGGGCAACGCTTGAAGCAGAAGCAGAAGAATTAGGAGTTGACTCAGTCAGTGCCCGCCTCGCCGCGGTCGATCCGATCGCGGCAAAGCGATCAGGCAACAATTTGCGCCGGATCATCCGCGCCCTCGAAGTCTTTGAAGCGACCGGACTCCCCATGTCATCACTCGAAGGCAAGGGACCGCGACCGTACGACGCGCTCGAGGTCTGGCTCACAATGCCCCGCGAGCAACTTCATAAGGCGATCGACAAGCGGGTTGATGATCAACTTCAAGCTGGTCTGGTCGAGGAGGTGAGGGCTCTGCTCGAAGGCGGACTTTCAGCCGAGTCGTCGTCAATGTCGAGTCTCGGCTATCGCCAGCTCGTCCCATATCTGCGCGGCGAACAATCACTCGAAGTTGCAGCGAAACAGATCAAGCAGGACACCCACCGCTACGTTCGTCACCAGGAAACTTGGCTCCGCCGAAACCCACTCTTAGTGAGAATCGATGTAACGGTGGCCAATTGGATCGAACATCTCTTCAATCTCGTCGGTGACTTCACCGGAATTCCACTCGCCAACACCGAACAACCAAATCCATCAAGCGGGACTGAACGCCCAATAGATGGGTGACTTTGTGGTGACATTCGTCCTGGGATAGTCGAGCCGTGCTACCGTACGATAGGCACAGAAAGTGGGTAGAAGAAGGTTCAATCGCCCATGCATATTTTCATCATTGATCCGAAATACGTGATGGCTCGGATTTCCGAATCCGCGTTCCGCGCCCATGGCTGGCGCTCGACCGTGATTCAGGACTATACCGCAGCCATCAGCCAGATCATGCAGGACGTTCCGGACGCAATCGTCGTTCAAGGCGACGGCGTCAGCGGAGGTGCGGCTCACCTTTGCCAGCGCTTCAAGAGCAACACATTGACCGCCGGCGTTCCTGTTGTGCACATCGAAGAAGCAATCCCAACTCCATGGTTAGTCACCGGTGTCCCGGCCGACGCTGTGCTTCAGATGCCATGGGATCCCGACGAACTCATTCAACAGATTGAAATGATCGTGCCGATGAATTCGTCTGGCGACGAGGTGGACGATCTCACGAGCCTTCCTCGCCGACGCGCGGTGATGAGCGAGATTGGCAGACGCCTAGACATCCGCGAGGAGTTTGCGATCGGTCACGTTATGCTTCGTCAAATCGACGCGTATCGTCAAGACTACGGTCGAATGGGCGTCGATCAGTTTGCGGCTGTCGTCAGCTCGCTGCTTCGCCGCCACGACGCGGGATTCTCTCCAGCCAGTTTCGGCTATCTTGACGAGGGGAGCTTCATTGTGATTGGCGACGAGCGGCAAGTGACCGAAATCATGGCGAACAGCGCAAGCGATTTTGAAGTTCTCGTGCCCGCGTTTTATGACAACACCGGAATGTTTGGCGCAGTGACGAGCCAGACCGACGGTCCTTCCACCTGGGTCGGTTTGCATGGGGGCCTCGTCCATGTCAAAGCCGGCGGATACGACAATCTTCTTCAGATCGGCTATGCCTTGAGCGATGTCGTCGAGTGGGGCGAATGCTTCCTCCTTGGTAGCGGAATAGCTGGCCAAGAAGCAGCTTCCGCGAATCTCGCCGCCTAGCCAAACAAGTTCAATCATATCCAGCAGTTCTTGATGTGAAACTCTAAATTTTCGCGTCCCAAGGTATAATTTGGAATCGGTGCGCAATCGCGTCTAACGCTTGTCACCTCGCAATCGTTGGTATGGTGTGCCGCCCCAATTACTTATCCACAATGGATTGCGATCGTTTCTGTTCCGCTGCAGACGGGCTGGAAAATACAAACGGAGGAACTGATGGCAGATAGAGACACAAGCTTCGCGAACTCTGACTACATCCATCCTGAAACGCTTGTATCGACCGATTGGGTCGCAAATCACCTCGATGACCCGAGTGTGCGCATCGTCGAGTCAGATGAAGACATCCTTCTCTACGAGGTCGGTCACATTCCAGGGGCGATCAAGCTCGATTGGCACACCGATCTTCAGAATCAGGTCGTTCGCGACTTTATAACGAAAGACGAATTCGAGCAGCTCATGGCCAGGTCAGGCATCGGAAATGACACAACTGTCGTTTTCTATGGCGACCGTAATAACTGGTATGCCTGCTACACCTTCTGGCTCTTCAAATATTATGGGCACGCCGACGCGCGCATCATGAATGGTGGTCGTGCCAAGTGGGAAGCTGAAGGTCGCGAGTACACCAAGGTTGTGCCTCAGGTTCCGGCAGCCACCTACACCGCCAAGAACGCGGATCCCACCGTGCGCGCTTTCCGCGACGATGTGATGCAATTCGTGAATTCCGGTACCGGTGGTCTGGTCGATGTGCGCTCGCCACAGGAATATTCCGGAGAAGTCATCCACATGGCCGGTTATCCTCAGGAGGGCGCGCAGCGCGCCGGTCATGTCAAAGGCGCGAAAAGCATTCCGTGGGCGCGCGCCGCGAACGAGGACGGCACCTTCAAGTCAGTCGCCGATCTTAAGGGGATTTACGAGCCTGAAGGGATCACCTCCGACAAACCGATCATTGCTTACTGCCGAATCGGCGAGCGCTCGAGTCACACTTGGTTTGTGCTCACGCAGTTGCTTGGATACTCAAACGTCCGGAACTATGATGGTTCTTGGACCGAATGGGGTAGTCTGGTGAATGTACCGATCGAGAAGAGCGTTTAGAATTATGAGGAGGGGCGGGATCGCACTTTCCGCCCCTCTTCGAATAACTAAAGGGTTAAACCGTGGACCGGCAAGACTATATCGAAATCATCCTCGATCACTACGAACACCCCCGCAACAAAGGCCGCATGGAAGACGCCGATGTCCAACTCGGTGGGGGGAACCCCGGCTGCGGCGATCTTATAACGATGTATTTGAAAATCGACGACGATGGACGAATTGAAAAGGCAAGCTTCGAGGGTGAAGGTTGCACGATCAGTCAAGCCGGTGGCTCGATCATCACCGAACTTATTGAAGGTCTGACACTCGACGAGGTGACCGCGCTCGGCACTTCGACGATGACCGAAGAAATGGGCGAAGACGTCGTCAAGAGCCGAGTTCGATGCGCCACGCTCGCCCTAGGCACCGTCCAAGCCGCAATCGAACAATACGTTCGCCAGCGTGAGCGTGAAGCCGTTGCAACCAAGATGGCCAACCGCTAATCTCTCTTCATCGCAAACAACAGCGCCGATCCGATTCGGCTTTCACTGGTGGGTCTGCCAATGGGAGTCGAACCACGCGTCGGAATAGATCAGCGCAGCGAGCCAGTCGGTGGCTGAGCCGTCCGCCTCGAACTCTCATTCGGAGGTCGCTGAGCTCGCGATCAGCCGCGCATGGCATGAGCGCGGAATCCCGGACCAACTGATCACTACTGATGGTCGAGCTGTTCGTGTTGTTCACCGCGGCACATGGACGCACGGCTTAGGACCAGATTTTCGCGACGCAATGATTGAGTTCGACGGCCTGTCACTCGTGACCGGCTCGGTTGAAGCTCACCTCAAGACTTCCGGCTGGCGTAATCACGGCCATCACGCCGATCCCCGTTACAACGACGTCGTACTCCATCTGGTCGTGAAACACGACTCGATCGATGCTCGGCGCCTCGATGGGGCGACGGTGCCAACGGTGATCGTCGACGAGTCAGTACTCATTAATCATGCTTCACCGATCATCGATTGGAGCCAGTTTGGCGGGACCAGTTGCGCTGAAGCTATTGCCCGCACAGCGCCGAAAACTGTACAAGAGGTCATTTGGCGATTGGGAGATATCCGACTTTCGGCCAAAACCGCCCGGATAGAAGCTCGCCTCACGGCAGTTGAGCCCGCCGAAGTGCTCTACCAGGAAATCTGGGACGGGCTCGGCTTCTCCGCCAATCGCGAACCGATGCGACGAATCGCGTCCACCTTGCCACTGTCATCGATCGAACGCGCCCTCACGACGGTAGGCGATGACGATCGGCTGGCCGTTTGCCGCGGTCTCTTGTTCGGTATTGCTGGGTTCTTGCCCATGTCACCGGAGGATGCATCGAACGGTGGTATCTCCCCAAAAGAGATTGCCGAAGCCGAAGATGCTTGGCGTAGGCACGGCGGGCCATGGATGGGCAATGGAATCTCTCCGGTCACTTGGACAAGAGCGCGAGTCCGGCCCGCTAACCATCCTGTGCAGCGGTTGGCGTCGGGCGCGGCGATCCTCGCAAACGCCGAAGGTGGGCTTGTCCCAACTTTGCTCGACGCGCTCCGGACGGGCGACGACGTGGCAACCATGCTACAGAAGTTGTCGACCGCTAAAAGTGAGTTCACCCTCGGCGAAGATCGCGCCCGCGCCATCGTCGCGAACGCATTCATCCCATTTGCGCTCGCGCTCGCGGAACAAACAACCGATGCCCAACTCTCCGAAGCCGCGGCGCGAGCGTGGGAGCAAATGCCCGGCGCGGGCCACAACGAAGTCACCAAACGCGCGCTAAAACAAGTCGCTGGTAGTTCGCGCGTTCCAAGCCTCGGCATTCGAGGCGAACAAGGCTTGATTCATCTTGACACGTCCCTCTGCGCCCCACGTCGCTGCCGCGAGTGCCCTGTTGCAAAAATGGTTGTGTCTTTGACACCGAATCGGGCTTCCACCCCTTGAGCCAACAGCGGAAAGTCATTGGCGCTAGCAGGTAATGCCTGCTAGCGCCGTTTCATCAAAATGACAATTAATGTGATTGTTCCTCCGTTGGCGCTGCTTCTTTTGGAGTCGGTGTAATTGTTGGCGCCGAGGTTGGGACTGTAGTCGGGGTCATGGACGGGATTTGTGTTGACGTCATTGACGGCGTGGGCGACGAACTTGGCGAAAAGGTCGGAACCAAGGTTTGAAACTGGATGGCCGTCTCCGAAGGTTCAATTGAGGGCCTTGTTGTTGAGTTCGAACCATTCTTTACTTCGGCCGTGGATGCTCCCGCTGGGCTGGGATTCGTGGACGCCGAGGCCGCATGGATGCCAGCGCTTACTGTCAAACCGCTTGTTTGCGCCCGGCCGCCGTCGCTCGTCAATGCATCTCCTCGAATCGTGTTCACACCTTCAGGCGCCCACATCGGCACGTTGACGTTGACATTCGCGCTGCCCGTGCTTGACGTGGTAACTCGCGCGACTTCGAACCAAGTAGTGCCCCGTTTCCAACGGACAAGTACGATCGTTCGAGCTGCATATCCACGCAGCGAGCAATTGACCGACGCGCCTCTCACCGCAAATCCAGGCAGGACTTTGAGGCGCGGAATCACTTCAAAAGCAGCCGTCGGTGCAATGGTCTCGCTACACATCGCGGTAATGGTGTGAACTCCTTTGGGTTTAGCTGGAACCTGGAACGTCGCCGTTTCATAACCTGTATTTTCAATAGTTTCGACGAGCATGAAGTGGACACGATCCCATAGGAGGTCGATGCTGCAGTTAGGTGGGAATCCGGTTAGAGACAGTTGCACGTTGCTCCCGACCGTACTTCGGTTCGGCGATAGGGACATGCCTGGGATAGTCGATCCAGTGAGCCTCAACCCGTAATAGGAGATTTCTCCACGGGCAGACTCAGCCGCAACGGGCATATTAGCTGGAACCACCGGCGGCGACAGCCCAGCCCAAACGACGAAAAAAGCAATGCAAATAGAGTAAAAGCCTCGATAGATCATCCTGGCCTCCCTTGGTAGGAGCGCTTGCAAGAACGAGTTCGGCCATTAATTAGTGAGCACCGCAGCGAGCCCACATTTCTGGCATCACGGGGGAGGGATGACGCCGGGGCGTTGTGCTCGACGCACGGTTCATAGCGCGAGCGGCCTGCTGTGACCCCTCCGCGGTGCTCTACTTATCAGACGATTCAGATCGCTTGATTGTGACGCCTAGAAATAGTTGCTTGTGATGCCGCCATCGACGACGAACGACGTGCCGGTCATCCAGGAAGACTCGTCAGATGCTAAGAAGATTCCGGCCCAAACGATATCTTCTGCGCGACCAAATCGGCCCAGTGGGATACGATTGAGGCGCTTGTTTTTCTCGGTTTCATTCGGGAAGAGGGATTCGAGTAACGGTGTCAAAACAGGCCCCGGGCAAATTGCGTTCGCCCGGATTCCGCGCCGGCCGTATTGGACGGCGAGCGATTTGGTGAGCGAAATCACGCCCCCCTTGCTTGCGGTATAGGCGATCTTGCGGCACCGTGCAACCGACGAGTGCGACGAACGATGCGATGTTGATGATCGAGCCGCCGCCCGCATCGAGCATCGCCGGAATTCCGTATTTGCAGCAGAGGTAGATACTCTTCAGGTTGACTTCGAGAACACGTTCCCAGGTCGTCTCATCGGTTTCGACGACTGATGTGTCCTCATCGGGCATGATGCCGGCGTTGTTATAGAGAACGTTGAGTTTTCCGAATCGGCGTACGCCTTCATCGACCATCTGCTTCACGTCGTCGCCGTTCGCGACATTGCCTACGACTGGATGAATCGAAGCTCGCTGGTGCTCTCCAGCTTCAGCCACAGCATCGAGGAGCGCTGTTTCGGCAATATCCGCAGCGACTACTTTCGCGCCCTGCTCGGCGAACATGCGGGTGGCGACTCGTCCCATGCCACTGGCTGCTCCAGTTACCAAAATGACTTTGTCGGCCAGCCGCATGCGCTCCCCCGTTCTCTTTCCAATATTGATTCGTTTGACATCTGAGCAGCGGCGGATCATACCAGACTGGCAACAGCCGGATAAGGAATATCCAAACCAATCATGGCTGCGGTAAAGTAGGCGCCGGTCACTAACAGGCGAAATATTCGCGACACGTGAGAGAGCCCATGCCCGACTTCCCGATCGTTGATTCGCATGTCCATCTCTGGGATCCGACGAAATTCCGCATGCCGTGGCTCGACGGCACGCCACTCGACAAACCGTTCGGTTTGGCCGAATACGGCGAGGCGACCGCTGGAGTCCATGTCGATGGAATCGTCTACCTTCAGGTTGAAGTTGCACCCGCGTATGGCTTGCTCGAAGCGCAGGCGATCGCAGATCTTGCGAAGACTGACGCCCGCATCAAGGGAATCGTTGCTTGGGCGCCGCTTGAGGATGGCGATTGCGTGCGGACCTATCTTGATGCGCTCGTCCCGATCGGCGACAGCATCAAGGGAGTGCGCCGGTTGACCCAAGACGAGCCTGATCCGGCGTTTTGCCTGCAGCCGGGCTTTATCAAAGGCGCTCAAATTCTCCCCGAATATGGACTGTCCTGCGATCTTTGCTGTCGATATCTTCAGCTTGCGAACACGATTGAACTCGTCCGCCAATGTCCAGAAACGAGCTTTATTCTCGATCACATCGCCAAACCCAATATTCGCGCGGGCGGGCTGGATCCCTGGCGCGATCAAATGTCGGCGCTGGCGTCCTTTCCAAACGTGGTTTGCAAGATCAGCGGTGTGGTGACCGAAGCCGATCTAAACAACTGGACCGTTGGCGAAATCGCGCCCTATGTCCGGCATGCCCTCGAAATCTTCGGCGAGGATCGTGTTGTCTTTGGCGGCGATTGGCCTGTTGTGCTCGGTGCGTCGTCCTACCAGCGATGGGTCGACGCGCTGGATGAAATCACAAAGGATTTCGCTCAGGCCGCGAAGCAAAAACTCTGGGCCGACAACGCGCGCAACTTCTACCGGTTGTCCTAAGCCTGGTACAAGAAGGAAAGCAACGCTGTGACGGCTGGTTCTCTCGGAATCATTTCGGTCGACGACTTGAAACGGTTGGTCGACCGCGGTGACGTCGACACCGTGATTTCAGCGGTGTGTGATATGCAGGGCCGGCTGGTCGGGAAGCGCGTGACCGGTAACTTCTTCGTCGAGCACTGCGTCGAACACGGAACTCATTTCTGCACCTATCTCCTCGGCACCGACATGGAGATGAACACGCCCGAAGGCTTTGCGCTGATGAATTGGGAATCAGGCTACGGCGATTACCTCGCCCGTCCAGATTGGAACACGCTGCGGCTGATCCCCTGGTTCGAAAAAACTGCGCTCGTGTTGGCCGATACATTCGATGAAGCGACAGGTAATCTCATTCCGATCGCTCCCCGCTCGATCCTGCGAACACAAATCGAACGCGCAGAGAAGCTCGGGCTGCGTCCAGTTGCAGCGACCGAGCTCGAGTATTACGTCCTCACCGATACCTATGAATCGGCGAAAAAGAAGGGTTTTGCCGGACTCGAACGACTCGGTTGGTATAACGAGGATTATCAACTGCTCCAAGCATCGAAGGCCGAGCCGCTCTATCGCAAGTTTCGGAATTACATGACCGCGGCCGGGGTTCCAATCGAATTCTCAAAGGGAGAGGCCGCACCAGGCCAGCACGAAGTCAACATCCATTACGGTGACGCATTGGAATCCGCCGACAGGGCGGCGCTCTTCAAACATGGCGCCAAAGAGATCGCCTATCTGCACGGTCTTGCTGTGACCTTCATGGCGAAGCCAGACCACACCTGGACAGGCTCGAGCGGCCACATTCACATGAGCCTGTGGAACGGCGACCGCAACGTGTTCTCGGTGGCTCCCGACAGCGCCGAGATGTCTGAGACGATGCGTTTCTTTCTCGGCGGACTGTTGACGACGGCCCGAGAGCTTTCGTTATTTTTTGCCACCAGTATCAACGCATACAAGCGGTTCGCTTCGGCGAGTTGGGCGCCGGTGAATGTCGTCTGGGCCCGGGACAACAGAACGTGCGGATTTCGCATCGTCGGGAAAGGAAACGCGCTCCGCATCGAGAATCGTTTTCCAGGCGGAGATGCCAATCCCTACCTTGCCTATGCCGCCATGCTTGCCGGCGGACTCTACGGAGTCGAGCACAAGATCGAACCCCCAGCTGAGTTCCACGGCAATGGGTACCTCGCCAAAGACGTGTCGCGAGTTCCGCGGTCGTTGTATGAAGCGATCGAAATCTTCGAAGAAAGCGAGATCGCGCGCCAGGCATTTGGCGACGTTGTCGTCGATCACTATTTGAACTTCGCGCGGATCGAACAAGAAACGTATGACTCAATCGTGACCGACTGGGAGCGCGAACGTTATTTCGAACGCGGCTAACCATCCAAATTATGTGCAATCTCCACAATAGATTGCTCCTCCTATGAGCGTTACGCCCAAGAGAAAATCGAGCCTGCGGGCCGAAAATCGATTGGCAAGAACGCAACTTTTCGTTCGCCTATTCGGAAAGCGGCCGATGCATGGCAATCGCATCTCGTGAGCTGATCGAGCACGTTTCAGTTGTTGAAACGGCCACTACTGAGAAATCAGTCGATCACTCGCGTGTTCCTATCCTCGAAGGCATCGCCCGATATTTCGAAAACGGCGTCATCCCTTACTCGACTCCCGGCCACAAACGGGGTGTGGGGATGGACGAAGAATTCTCCCGCCTTTGGTTTGAAGCCGGAGTGGCGCTCGATATCCCGCTCGGTGGCGGAGTCGACGACACGAATTTTGATTCCGACTCCCGGCGTCTAGCAGAGGACCTTGCCGCCAATGCTTGGGGGGCCGATCGCACCTTCTATTTGGTCAATGGCTCATCGGCAGGCAACCACGCATTTCTGCTGGCAATGCTCCGACCTGGCGACGACGTTATCGTCGCCCGCGATATTCACAAATCGCTGATGGTGGCGCTCATCTTGGCGGGTGCGAATCCGATCTGGGTTCCACCTCGACTCCACCCGGAATTCAATGTCGGCCTCGGCGTCGACCCGGTCGACATTGCTTCAGCGCTCGACGAGCATCCGAATGCCAAGCTCGTGGCGCTGGTCAGCCCCTCTTATTGCGGTGTTTCGAGCGATCTCAAATCGATCGCCGACATCGCGCATGCCCGGGAGGTTCCGGTTTATGTCGATGAGGCCTGGGGACCGCACATCCATTTCCACCCTGCGTTGCCACCATCCGCCATGGCCTGCGGAGTCGACGGCGCGGTCGCAAGCACACACAAGATACTCGCCAGCCTGACGCAGGCATCGATTCTCAACGTCCAAGGTGACCTCATCGATCTCGGGCGCATCCAGACAACGGTCGGCATGGTCAATACGACGAGTCCATCGGCGATGATCCTCGCCTCGATCGACGCCTGCCGCCGGCAGATGGCGTTGCACGGCGAGGAACTACTGGACAAGACCATCACCCAAGCGAACAGGGCTCGAGTGGAACTCACTTCGCTGCCCGGAGTTTCTGTTCTGAGTCCTGATGCGCTCGGGGTCAAAGACTATGACTTGACCAAGCTCGTAATCGACGTGAATGGACTTGGACTGACCGGCTTCCAGGTTGAATCGATTCTCCGAATCCGTTTCTTCATTCAGCCAGAGAGCAGCGATTATGTCAGCGTGGTTTGCTTCTTTACGATCGGTGATACCGAGGAGAGCGCAGATCGCTTGATCTCCGCGTTTCAGGCCCTCTCCGCAGAACGCTCCTGCGAAAATGGCGGATTACTCAACAAAAACATGCGGTCATCGGGCGTTGCGATTGCGCCCGGCCGCCAGGCGATGTCACCACGTGACGCGTTCTTCGCGAAATCGAAGACCGTACCCCTTGCCGACTCAGTTGGCGAAATTTCGGCGGAGCTCGTTATCCCCTATCCACCGGGCATTCCTGTGCTCGCCCCTGGCGATATCATCGAAGCCGAAAAAATTGCATTCCTGGTGCACGGCGTCGCACAGGGCATGCACATTTCAGGCCCATCAGATCCTCACCTCAAAACCATCAACATCGTCGCGTCCTCATAATGCGTATTTCATCCGGCCTCTAACGCAATCAGTCTGTCTGTGAAAACTTCCACAATATCGCCGCTTTCCACCATCCTTATAATTTTCTGTGAGTGAAGACGTACGTAGTTAAAAACACTCGACGGATACAACCAAACGCGATTACCATTCGTATGCAAAGCAACCATTCCGCCTCACGCGGTAATGGGCCATCCCTCACTTATGGAGAGTCCAATGGCCACAAGCGTTGCATCGACAACCAAGCCACCCGTCGCAGGAGCTCAGCGCCGCGCGGACTGGTTCCCCGACAGTATGCTCAGCGGTTTCGTCGCGACAATCGTGATGTCCGCCGGACTAGAAATCGCGTTCGGCCTTTCCCGAGCCCTCGGGAACGAAACTGGCAATTTCTTCGAGAAGTGGCTCTGGGCGCTGACCCACAACCCAGTGATCGATACAACCCAGAATCGAATCGCCATCGCAATTGGACTCAACCTATTGATGGGTCTTATTCTCGCGGCGGCGTACGGATACTACTTCGAACAACGTCTCTCTGGACCCGGCTGGCGGAAAGGGATGATTTTCTCGATCTTCCCCTGGATCCTATCGATCATCGCCTTTCTTCCGATTATGGGCGGCGGGTTTCTCGGGAAGGATATCGACGCCGGTCCCCTTCCGGTCGTCGGTAATCTCATCCTCCATCTCATCTATGGCGCCGTTCTTGGCTGGATGTATCAGATCGATATCGATGACTGGCTGGACGGAAGTGATGCCGACCACGATCATGCCGAAGGGGCGGAACGCGGCGCGATCGGTGGCGTAATCGTCGGGCTGCTCGCGGGCGGAGTCATTGGTTGGGCGGCATCGACGAAACTTGACGATCTCGGCAGCCGTGCAACGATCGCGTTAGTGAGCGCTCTAGTTGGTTCCGCGATGTGCGCGTTGCTTGGGTCTTTCTACGGCATGGAGCGCGTGAAGTCAGAGGATCACGTTCAGCAGTAACCAGTTGACGGACTAGCTCAAGAGAGCGACTGCACGTTGATTCAAGCGGGCCGGCAACTCTTTGAGTCGCAGGCCCGCTTCGTTGAGTGTTTCGTCTCGCTTCGCGAAGCAGAACCTGGCAAGGAGAGGCGCGCTCGCCCCGTCCACATAGAAGGCTGAAGGCGGAACCGCTGCCACCCCCAAATCACTCGTCAGAAACCGGCAGAACTCCACATCATTTGTAAACCCAAGTTCTGTGATGTCGGCCATCAAGAAATAGCTTCCCGACACAGGTAGTGTTTTGAGACCAGATGCTTCAAGGTGTCGCTTGAGTAGATCGCGCCTCGCTGAGTACTCCCGCCGGAGCTGATCGTAATAGCCAAGCTCGACGGCAATTTCCATCGCATTCGCCATTGCATCTTGAAAGGGTGTCGCCGAGGCAAATGTCACGAATTGGTGCACTGCGCGTAGTGCGGCATTCAACGCCGGCGATCCGACGGCGAAGCCGATCTTCCAACCGGTCATGCTGAATGTCTTGCCGGTCGAGTTGAGCACGAGCGTCCGCTCCCACATCCCAGGTAATGTCGCGAGGCTGATGTGTTTTGCATCGTCATACACGATGCGCTCATAAACTTCGTCAGTAATCACGGCGATGTCGTGCTGGCGGCAAAGATCGGCAATAACCTCGAGTTCCTCGCGGTTAAACACCTTCCCGGTTGGGTTATGCGGCGTATTGACGAGAATCGCCTTGGTTTGGGGCGTGAACGCTGCCGCTAGCTCAGCTGGATCGAATCGCCATTCTGGTGGATGCAATCGCACTGGACGTAGCGAACCTCCAGCAAGGATCGCGCTCGGCAGATATGAGTCGTAAAACGGCTCGAACGTGATCAGCTCGTCGCCTGGTCCGAGTAGTGCCTGGACGATATCGAAGATCGCTTCGGTCGCTCCGCTGGTGACGGTGATTTCCCTATCTGGGTCGATTTCGTGGTTAAAATCGCGCGCCCAGGTCGCCGCTATAGCTTGTCTCAAACGCGGCGCGCCGTGGCCGATCGCATACTGGTTCAGATCGGCATCAATTGCGGCCTTCGCGGCGTCCTTGACGAAATCGGAGCCCGCGAAATCGGGAAATCCCTGTCCGAGATTCACCGCGTTATGTTGCACCGCGAGGCGGCTCATCTCAGAAAAAACGGACGTTCCAAACCCTCTAATCTTTTCCGCGGCGAAGCGATCCATAGCGTTCGTTAACTCCGACTGGCAAGAGAACGAGAGAGATTGTCGAAACGCTCAGGTTCCAAAGCGGCTCGCTCCGAGCATGTTTGGACGGCATCGTTTGAAGGAGACTATCGATCATGCTATCACGCCGGATTGAAGGCTTACGCAGGCCGATCTGACATCCTCGAGGGCAAAGAGTCGAGAAATGCGGCGCCGCCGTCGTGACCCCGCCGCATTTTGCACAAGTCTATCCTGCGAGCGCGCCGGCTTCGACCAATTCTTCCATCTGGACAACGGTTCGCTCGAACTCTCGGAGTGCGGCGCGGACAGGCTCGGGAGTCGATAGATCAACTCCAGCCCGGGCGAGAAGCGGCAGCGAGTAATCCGATCCGCCGGCAGAGAGGAGCTCTAGGTATCTCTCGACGGCAGGCGCGCCTTCGTCTCGAATTCTTGTTGCCAGCGCCACCGCCGCCGAGATGCCGGTTGCGTATTGGAACACGTAGAACGCGCGATAGAAATGCGGAACTCGGCTCCAGTTCAGTCGTGCGAAGTTGTCGCAATTCACGCCCGGCAGATGTGTCTCTGTAAGTTCGCCATAGATCTCGTTGAGCTGCTCCAGTGTCAACGGCTGCCCTTGTTCAGCAGCAGTGTGTGTTTTTAGTTCGAATTCGGCGAACATCGCCTGCCGGAACAATGTGGAAACAAAGCTATCCGCAAAATTGTTGAGGAGCGAGAATCGAGTCGCCTTGTCCTCTTCGGGCGTCTTCGTAAGCAAATCCCACGTCAACAAAACTTCGTTCAACGTCGAGGCGATCTCGGCCAGGAAAATCGAATAGTGCGAATCGTGATAGGGCTGGTGTTCAAACGAGTAAAGGCTGTGCATCGCGTGACCAGCCTCGTGTGCAAGTGTGAAGACGTGATCGAGACTGCCGTTCCAGTTCATCAAAATGACTGGACCGGCGCCGTACGATCCCCACGAATAGGCTCCGCCACGCTTCCCCTTAGTTTCGTGGACATCAACCCAACGCGAATTGAAACCGCCGGTAAGGTCGTTCTTGTAGCGTTCACCGAGCGCGCTAATACCGCTCAAAACAACGTCCACTCCCTCAGGAAATGAATATCTTCGCTCGGGAAGCGTCGCTAGCGGCACATAAAGGTCGAAAATCTCGAGTTGGTCGACGCCGAGAATACGCTGGCGGAGGCGAAAGTAACTTTCGAGCGCCGGTCGAGCCTCGTGGACTGCTTCGATCAAGCTGTCATAGACCGATTCAGGAATGTTGTCATCGAAAAGCGCCGCTTGCCGGGCTGTTTCGAAGTTGTGCACGTGAGCGTAGAACACATCCTTGCGCACCGAGCTACCATGCAACGTCGCAATTGTCTGTTTGTGGTCGCGGTACGCGGACATCATCGCTTCGTAGGCTCGCGCTCGTACCGAACGATTCTTGCTTTCCATGAGGAGTTGATAACGACTCTTGGTGAGCTCAACTGGATTCCCGTCGTCGTCTTCGACAACGCCGTACCTCAGGTCTCCGTTATCGAGCGAAGTGAACGCTTCACGCGAGGCTCGGGCGACATCCGCACTCTGCGCGAGAATCTCTTCAACCTCAATTGAGCGCGTATGCTCGCGGCTTCGCTGGATGTTTTCGAGCATGTGGCGGTAATCAGAAAGCAAAGGATCTTCGATGTATTCCCGAAGCTTCTCTGCGGGAATCGCTAAAATCTCGGGCTGAAGGAATGCCAGGGCCTGTCCCGCCTCAATGGCAAGAGCCGTCGCTCGCTCGTATTTCGTGTTTGCATCGGGATTCGTCGTGTCCTCATCTCGTCGCAACGCTGCGTACGTGTTAACTCGTTCGACGGCTTGATATGCAACCATCACGTCATCGAGCGCCTGCCGCAGGCTGGCCGCTGACTCGCCGAGCTTTCCGCGATGTGATTGAGCCTTCTCGACTAGCGACTTCGCTTGTGCAAGGCTGGCTTCCCATTCGTCGTCCGATGCAAACAGTCGCGAGAGGTCCCACTGATCCTCGATTGCGACCTGATCTCGGATCAATTGCTCAGTTTGCGCTACCAATGCCTATCTCCTGAAATATGCGAACACACAACGCGCGAATGATACGCTGCCCGGCTCTGACCGAGCCGATCTGCTCTCTTGATAAGTGCTTCAACGGCTACTTAGTGTCATGTTGACAATTACTCTGATGCTGGATAAGCTTTCGTTCACATGACGGTCGATTTCGCGGATGGTCCGCGGGACTCGACTGGCTCGCCAGGCTGCTAAGCGCCACCGCAGCTCTGTCCCAAATACGAGCGGGACGTGATGGCGAGAGGAGTATTTCTGGTATGTCGACAGTACTCGAACTTACCCCCGCGAACGGTTCCGCTCTCCTTGAGCGACCCAAGTGGTTCCGAGATCCACAACTCGAACCGGCTAGCTGCGTTCCCGAAGAGGGAACCGGTGCTTATGATCTGTTGCACCGATACGGCGCCGAGGCGTTTCGCCAGGAACGTATCCCCCGAACGTATTTCAAGATGGACCCTGCCGAACGAGACGAACGGATTTGGCACCTGCGGCGCGAACTCGGGGAGCGCCTGGTGGTGCTGGGTCACCACTATCAGCGCGATGAGGTGATCCAATTCGCGGATTTCCGCGGGGACTCGTTCAAACTCTCCCAACAGGCCGCAAGCCGCAAAGACGCGGAATTCATCCTATTCTGTGGCGTTCATTTCATGGCGGAAAGCGCCGATATCCTCTCCGGTCCCAACCAGCGAGTGATCTTGCCCAATCTTGAAGCTGGCTGCTCCATGGCCGATATGGCCAAACCAGAAGATGTTGAGGCGTGCTGGTCGGCGTTGTCCCAGCTCGGCATCGATGGCATCGTTCCGGTCACTTACATGAACTCGGCCGCCAGTCTGAAAGCATTTTGTGGGCGCAACGGGGGCATCGTCTGCACTTCATCAAATGCGAGCCGCGTGTTCGACTGGGCATTCGAACGCGGTGAGAAAATCCTCTTCTTCCCCGACGAGCATCTTGGACGTAACACCGGCGTCAAGAAGGGCATCTCGCTCGACCGAATGGTTGTCTGGGATCCATTTAAGCCACTCGGTGGCAATTCCGAAGAGGCGCTGCGAGACGCCACGGTCATTCTCTGGAAAGGATTCTGCTCGGTCCATGCACGATTCAGCGTCGACCAGATCGAGCGCGCTCGCCTTGAACATCCTGATGTCAATGTGATCGTGCATCCTGAGTGCCGGCTCGAAGTCGTTGAAGCGGCGGACTGCGACGGTTCGACCGAATTCATCATCGACACTATCGAGAAGGCGCCAGCGAAAACGACCTGGGCAATAGGCACCGAGATCAACCTCTGCCGGCGACTCGACGCCGAGATGCCGGACAAACATATCTTCTGCCTCGATCCGGTAATTTGCCCCTGCTCGACGATGTATCGTGTCCACCCCGCCTATGTGCTGTGGTCGCTCGAACATCTGGCCGATGGCCAAATCGTCAATCAAATAACGGTTGATCCCTCGACAAAACGCGACGCTCTGGTCGCACTTGACCGAATGTTGTCGGTGCCCTAGGCTCAAACAACCGACGTAACTACGAGATAACCGGCGGCGCTCAAGCGTCGCCGGTTATTGTTTCCGCGCTGAAACAATGCTATTTCCTAGTGAGCGAGGAATACTGAACAAAAGGCAAGGGAGTTTCGATGGTCGAGATCGGTCAACAAGCCCCTGACTTCACGCTGAAAGGGGCTGGCGGCGAGGAATTCACACTCTCTTCCGTTCGCGACAAGCATTGCGTGCTCCTGATGTTTTATCCCCAAGACATGACCGGCGGTTGAAGGGACCAATTGTCCGCGGTCCGCGAGACATACGCCGAGTTCCAGGCACTCGATGCGGTCGTTTTCGGAGTCAACGAGGGCGACGCGAAAAGTCATACCCAATTCAAGGATCAACTCAACCTACCGTATGACCTGTTGGTCGACGAAGGCTTGAAGGTTGCAGCTGCTTACAGCGCCCTGAAACCCGAAGGCGGACGAATTTCACGAACAGTCGTGATTGTCGGCAAGGATGGAAGGATTATCTTTCACGCGCCTGGCGCCCCGCCTCCAGGGGAGCTGCTCGCCGAAATCCGGGAGGCGAATAAAGCACCGTAGCTTATTCCAATTGCGTTAAAGGAAACGCGGCTAATTGGATGCAATCAGAATTGGCGGTTGCCTGGTGCCATCGCCAAAATCGCTACCGAAGCGATCCTCCGGTGTTTGCTTACGCTGGTGATGGCTTGGCGGATCGTCCAGCCCAATAAGGCTCTGCGCCAAAGTGATCGAAGATCGCCTGTTCTTCCTTGCGGCTAAACGGCGAATTCGGGTCATATGCCGGCGCTCGGCGCACCGTGTGCAACGGCGCTCGGACTTCCAACGGTCTTCTGTCAAGATCGATCAGGTCGCGCGGGATGGCGACGCGCCGTTTGCCTAGCCCCAAAATGCGTCCGTAGCTGACCACGACATATCGAAGTGTCTGCCGCAAGCGGTCGTCGTCTCGTTCCTCGCCTGGCAAGCCGAGCATCTCTTCGATATTGCCGATCTCAGAGCCTTGGCTGTCGATCGCCGGCGCGGCGCAAATCTCGGAGACCCACCTCGGTGGTCTTTTCAATAAACAATAGTCAAGAAATGGATCAACGGCGTCCGCAATAACGATCTCGCTCGTCGCCTTCGCCGGTCTAGTTAGGATGCCCTGCACATCTCGAAAAATCTGCTCGTTCGTTTGCGCCTGCCCGACATGAACGGCATCGCTATCTGCAAAGAGGCTGCGCGTGGCCCGCAAGAGATCTGGCTCAGGCGTGGTGAGCGCCACGACCGCGTCTCCAGCGCTGATCCGATGCGAGATATACCGAGCTTCTTCTTCGCTAAACCCAAAATAGAGCAAGGTACTTCCGAGGTGGTTTTCTTTTGGACCCTCGTCGCCTTCAAGCAACTGCTCCTCGGCGGTTATTGTTGGCGTGGTTCGGATTGCCTCGGGAGCGGCGGAAATCGCCGCGCCGATTGGACCAGCGACGAGATAGCTCCCGCCATCTTTCAAAACGAGTTCGGCCAATCCGACAAGCCAGGCGCCAACGGCGCTCAGCGTGTTGTCATTGACCGCCCGCGGCACAGCGCCCGCGGTGATAGATCCTGGCTCCGCGTCGCGGTCGCGGAGCAGAATTGAGATGTCTGCGGGATTTCGCTTCGCGCGGCGAAGCGCAACCAGCGCGCGCTCGGTGTCGAGCGTATCTTCAAACAACCCTAGAACCGTAAATCGGATGTCAGTTTCGCCTTCCCGGTTTGGCCCGATTTGTGACCCCATAACTGTACCCTTTATTGTACCTATGAACTCACTTCGCTTCTTCCTGTGTCACCACGTTCCGCCGCACTGGCGGCGAGTGGCTGGTACTTCGATTTTCGCTACTCTCAACGACGCTTGACTCACGAAGGATGCTATCCGGATCATCGGCTCGAGCTCGAAGGAGATCTTGAATGAAAACCTGGGCTGCCGCGCCGATTGGAATAGCAAGGATCGATCCCAGCGGACCATAGAGCGCGCCGCCGACGAGGACGGCGAGGATGACCGTTAGCGGCGTCATGCCGACTGCATTGCGCATGACGCGCGGACCAAAAACGCCAACTCCAGCTGTTGCAGGAGAACGACAAAAACGATCACCACGATCGCCTTTTGCCAGGATTCAGTCAGGGCAATCATCGTCGCGGCCGTACCACCGATGATCGGACCGAAGAACGGAATGATCTCGGTAATGCCGGCAAAGATTCCCAACGCGAGCCAAAAATCGAGACCGATGATGAAATAGCCGACGGCCGAGAGCAGCCCGATAACCAAGCACAGAAAGAGCTGACCTCAAGTCCAACCACCCAATCGAAATTCAACTTCGTCCCAGAGGCTGTGCGCGCGATCGCGCTTCTCGATCGGCACCAGACCCAACACGAGGCGCTTGATAATAGCTTTTTCTGTCATCCAATAGAACGCAACGACCATCGTCGAGACAATCGTGAATAGAGCGCCAAATGCAGTTGTCGCGTACCTAATAGCCTGGCTGCTCTCGATATTTGGGCTGTTGCGGAAATCATTGTAGGCGTCCATCGCCCGATCAAGCGTTCTTGTTCCGGTGGTTCTGATGAACTCGTTGTCGCTCGCCGCTGCCTGATCTCGCAGATCGGTCAGGATCGACGGAATATCGTCGATGAGCGCGGTCGCTTGATTCACCAACGGTGGCACGATGAGATAAAGCACCAACCCGAGCAGAACGATGAGTCCGGCATAGACCGCCAGGATTGCTTGGGCCCGGCTGAATCCGCGACGGCGGAGGCGAAACGTCAGCGGTTCTATCGCCGCGGCGAACAGGATGCCGAGGACCAGCAGGATGATGATGGCGCGAATGTGAATAAGTACCCAGGCGAGTCCGAGAACGAAAAGGACTGAGGCAGTGAGGACCATCACGCGGCCTGGAGTTAGTTGCGGGGTCACTTCGCTCCTCCCACGGTTCGGATTGGAGCAACTCTATTGGCCGAGAACTTAACCGGCGAGCGCGCTGGCTACTTGTTCGACAACCCATGGTGCACGCATTGGGCCATCGAAGTGAATCCTACCGCCCGCGCGTTCGCATCGCGATGTTCATTTCAACTTTAGCTTGACCCTCTTCTTGATCGAACTTGGTTCGAATCGCGATCAATCCCTGCAAGAGGTTATCAGCTATGTCGCCTGAAGGGACAACGTACGGAGGCTCAAGTAACTCAAAATTGGTCCGCATACGATTCAACAATGCGGTTCGACTCGGTGCGTCCCGAAGAAGCGCCAGCGCTTTCTCGATGCTCAGTTCGGAGTAGAGCATGATGAGTGCAGGACGCATCCAACTCGCGTCTGCGACGTTAGCCGTCATGTTGCTCGTCATCAAAACTAGCGAAGCTTGCCAAAGGAATGAGACGGACGGGAGGCCGCGCGGTCATCGGCACGACTTGTTCGATTGGCAGACCCAATTCCAGTACGAGGATTTTTGCAATTGAGGAAATGCAGTACGCGCCTTGGCAGACGCCCATACCAGCTCGAGTACGACGCTTGACATCATTCACCGATTGCGCGCCTTCGTCAATCGCATTCAGAATTTCGCTCGCTTCGATCTCCTCGCACCGGCAGATGAAACAGCGCCCTGGCGCTCGGTCGTCGTGTAATTGAAGCTCTTCCATCTTGTTAAACCTGTACGTATTGCGGTCTAAGCAGCTTGAGGATCTCCAGACGCTTACGAACATGCTCAACGAACGACTGCTGATGCATGGAGAGCTCGTCATCACCGACAAGACCTAGCGCGTGAGCGGCGCAGATTCCGGCAAACGATCCTTCTTGCTTTGCCGTCGAAGAATCACATAGTCCCGCCGCGTCGCCTACGACCACAATGGAAGGCTGACTCGTTCGCAGCAGGTCATCTCGAATCGGAACAAACCCGCCAAGATCTTCGCTATGTGCGGTCGCACATTCGGCCATCAGAGCGAGCTCGATATCGGGTTGTCGTCCCATATTGACCACGACGACGTCCGCCTCAATCATCACTCCTTCAAATTCAACTGCCTCGACACCTTGATCTCCGAATGCAAGAAGATTTATTGCGTCATCGCTCGAAACCCGTAGCACAATCTCTCCGCCACATCGCTCGATTTCGGCCTGAAGTTGGTCCATTTCGTCGCCGTCACCAGCCAAGACGAAACGCTTCCACGGCATGATTCGCCACGTATTCAGCATGATGTTCATTGCGCGAAACGTGAAAACCCCTGGTAGGGAACCACCTGGGAACGGCACCGGCAAATCGGTCGAACCAGTCGCCAGAATCACTCGATCTGCCTGAAGATGATACGACTTCAATGTCGAAACGACCCCGAGCACGTTGTCTTTAAACAATCCCCAAACCGTGCTTCCGAACCGAAGATCAGCCCCAAGCTCGCGAGCTTGATCAACCAAGTCTTGAATGGGAGAGCCCGTACCCCACTCAACAGGTGATGGATTTTCATCTAGCAAAACGGCTTCAGTTCCGTTTTGTGCCGCAGCGAGGACTGCACTGCTGCCCGCGATCCCACCGCCGACTACGGCGACTTGGACGTGTCTCACAGTTCAGGCCCCTGATCGAATTCGCCTAGACCGTGCTGGGTTTCGACTTTCATGCCGTTATTCACTGGCGTGACGCAGATCCGCACGTTCAATTCACCGTCGACTTTCATCAGGCAGTCGGAACATCTACCAATCATGCAATACCCGCCGCGCGCCTCCCCGGTACGTGGCATCGTCCGGAAGACACGAATGCCGTTTGCTAACAAGGCGGCGGCGATTGGCTCGCCGTCGCGCGCCGCGATAATTCTTCCATCTACGGTGATTTTCACAATTCTGGCAGACGGCAAATTCCCGCGGAGAGGGTGATACACGATCCGGTTGTTCTCGATTCGACGCGGATCGTCCGTCAGCACGTGTTTCACTCCCGTTCGGCACTAATACGTTGACAACGAACCTCGTTTGGTCGCGGCTGATCATGGCACCAACCGTTTTGCTCGTCAATTAAGCATGCCAATCTATCCGAAATCGCTTGGTTTATACTTCGCCCACTTTTGATGACGGAAGACTTCGGTTCAGTGGAGCCGTTCCACTAGAGACTCCACCTTGGGATCGTCGCGACCGCTCGTTTGATCTTCTCAGGAGGCTCCGATCATGGTTCGTGGATCCGTCAGCGGAAATGGGCGCGGTGCAACTGCACTTGTCGATGCACCCGCGTCGAGTGAAATCGAGCAAGAAGCGCTCGACCATGTGTGGATCCATCAAGCCCCTTGGGTAGAGATTGCCGAAGAGGACGGTCTTCACGTTTTCGACCGTGGCCAAGGCTCGACTCTGTGGGACGTGCGTGGTCGAGAGTATCTCGACGGCATTTCAGGTCTGTGGGTGGTGAACGCGGGTCACGGTCGGCAAGAAATCGCCGACGCCATGGCCAAGCAGGCCTCGCGCCTTGCCTACGCGTCGAGTTTGTCATTCACCACGGTTCCCGCGGTCCAACTTGCGTCGATGCTGGCCGACATCATGCCTGGCGATTTAAGCCGCGTTTTCTTCTGTTCTGGTGGTTCTGAAGCAGTCGAAACTGCGGTCAAAATCGCGAAGCAGGTCCAGGCAATGCGCGGTTTCCCCCGGCGATATAAGATCATCGCCCGCCGTGGCTCATACCACGGGATGACGATGGGCGCGATGAGTTTGACCGCGAATAGGAACGAGAACTGGTTCGGTCCGTTCATGTACGGCGTGTCGCACGTGCCTCATCCCAACCGCTATCGCTCCGATTTCGGCGTCGAAGGTGAGCTTGCCGATATCAAGGCCGCTGAGTACGTCGAGCAGGAAATCATCAGCCAAGGCCCCGAGTCCGTCGCGGCAGTGATTGGGGAGCCGATCTCAACCGCGGCCGGTGTGCATGTGCCGTCCCCATCCTACTGGAAGCTTTTGCGCGAGATTTGCGACCGGCACGGGGTATTGTTGATTGCCGACGAGGTCATCAACGGATTTGGTCGAACCGGCAAGATGTTTGCCATGGAGCTGTTTGGAGTCGTTCCCGACATCATGACCATCGCCAAAGGGCTTTCCTCCGGCTATGCGCCAATCGCCGCGGCAGTTGTCCGTCCTGCCGTGTTCGATGCGTTCAAGGAACAGAAAACCACGACGATGGGCCACTTGCTCACCTTCGGCGGACATCCGGTTGCGGCAGCCGCGGCGGTCAAAAATCTCGAGATTTTCAAGGAGGAAAACCTTGTCCAACGAAGCGCGGACATGGGTGAGTATCTCCGCGATCGACTCGAGGAATTGCGGGCTCACCCGACCGTCGGCGATGTTCGCGGTGTCGGATTGCTCCAGGCAATCGACCTCGTTTCAAGCAAATCGAAAAAGGCGAAGTGGGCCAAGGATCATGGGTTCACCAAGCGTCTCAGCGAATCCACCATGGAAAAAGGATTCATCACACGCGTTTGGGACGTAATGCACTTTGCCCCGCCCCTGGTCGTTACGAAAGACGAAATCGACCGGATGGTCACGATCGCCGATGAAGCGCTGTCCGCCGCCGAGTCCGAGTTCTCATCGGAAATCACCGACTAGGTCAAACTGAATACCGAAAATCAAACGGGGCAGGCACAGAGTTGTGCCTGCCCCGTTTCCTTCGAGATCGGCCTTTCAATCTCCCGGAACGAATTGTTCTTGCCCGGTGAGCGCATAGCCGGCCGGCGGGTCAGGTTCGCCAAATCTCGCAATGAGCAAAAGGGTGGTAGCCATAAGCAAGCCTGGCACTGCCAAGACGAGAAGTGAGAGGCCATCGCTGATGTAGCGCTCGAGAAGCGGTCCCAAAAGTGCTCCCGCAAGACCCCCCGCTGCTGTTGCCATCAGATAGAGTGAAAAAAATCGTCCATAGACATCAGATGGCAAGCGATTCTGGAAATAGGTGAACGCGGGGATCTCTGAGAGCTCAGCAGCGATGCCGGTCACGATCAACGCGATGAACGCAACCGTTACCGAGCCGGCATATCCAAAAATGATTAATCCGATCGCGCCGACGATCTCTGCGATTGCGATGAGATAGAGCGTCGCCTTTGATCGATATCTGCCCGCCCCCGCGATTGCTCCGCCAATCAGAAAGCCAATCGCAACTGCGGCAAAAAATGCCCCGCCTTTCCCTTCTCCATCATAGAACGACCGCGCTCGCACCTCGAAGAGCGAAGCAGCCCCTTGTATCAAGAGCGAAACGGTGAGCGTGAGAATTGAAAAAACGAAAACGTCGGGCCTGACAAGCAGTTGCGCATAACCGGCGAATCCTTCGTCAGTGGCCAGTGTTTCTTTTCTCGGTTCTGTGGTTTCAGCAAAGCGATCTGGCAGCTGGAGCCGTGAGACTCCAAATGCAATTGCCGCAAACGTCAGCCCATTGATCAGGAAGAGTGGCGTCGTTCCAACGACGCCAAGGATCAGCGCTCCGATCAGGGAACCGACGAACTGCGCAATCGTCAGGGTCATCCCGAACAAACCATTGACCGCTCCGCGATTTTCGGGCGCTACAGTGCTGATGAGCTCGACCATGAATGCGGGCCGCGCAAAGGTATTGGCGATCTCAAGCAGAACGACGAGCACGTAGAGCAGCCATATATTCTCGATGATGTTCAGCAGAATGAACGAGCACGCAAGTCCCGCCATAACGAGTTGGGTAACAATCAGTAGGCGCTTGCTCTGGACGCGGTCAACGACGGTTCCGGCCAGTCCCTGGAAAACGAGACCGGGCACAAGGCGAAGCGCGAGCATCCCGCCGACGCCTATAGCGCCATTACCGAAGTCGTAAGCAAGCGCCATCAAGGCGACGAAATTTAGCCAGTCTCCGATGACGGATAGGAGAGCGGCAAAAAGGAGCGTGCGCGAATCGTGTTGGTCAAAGACGTGACGGTATCGTTGAATCGCTTCAGCCGCGCCTTCGCGGAGACCCAGGGTTGGACGACCTATTTGCCGGCGCGTCATTGCACCCGGCTCCCATGTTCGTCGTCGCTCAGCACAGTGCTCCTTTACCGGCCACGTCGCTGGTTGAAGCATTCACGACAATAAACTGGGCGGCCACCTCGAGGTTGGAATGGAACCTCGGTGTCCCGGCCACACGCGGCGCATGTTGTACGAAAGGTGGTTCGACCGCCGGTCGACCAACTCGACTTCGATCGGTTAACTTGGCCACCGAGTTGAACGCCGCCGTAATTGTTGCCAACTTCTCGCCAATGAGACGAGGATGAGAGCGCGTCATACGCCGCGATGGTTTCCGCGTTTCGTTCCGCTCGTCGCTGGGCGCGACACTCGGCGCAGCGAACTGGTTGTCGAAACCCACGGTCCGCGTAAAAAATCTGCTCGGCTACTGTGAAATGAAATGTCGCGGCGCAGTCTTCACAGACGAGCGCCACATCCGCCAGTTGACGCACTAATCTCTCCTAGTGATTTTGTACTCTTAGCAAAGTTCTATTCGCTTTGATCGTCCTTTCGGATAAGTTCAGGCTAAGCGACGTGCTTGTAGTCCACGCCGCGCTCCTTCGTACCTACCTCTTCTGCAAATGCTGACAGCGGGAGCGTCGAAGTTATTATAGGATTATGCCAAATCACCGTAAAGCGCTGAATTGGATTACACCTTCGAGACTTTGGTCCCTTTCCGAAGACCGAGCGGCCTAATCGGCGACGCTCACATTCGCGCGTCGCAAAATTGGCATAGAATCAGTCTCATCAGCAAGGATTGGCGGCGCTTGGAGGTGATCGTGTCTACCGAAATGCAGACCGAATCCCTAGGTCGTTACGCGCCAGCCGGTTCGCAGGCCTGGGACCAGAGAACGGTCGCCCAAGATTTCAAACAACTTACCGCCCATTTAGAGGCTGTTGCCGAATCCTCTCCGATCCAACTCGCCGGTGAGCATGCCATCGCGCTTATGCACCTTCGGTCGGGTGAAAAGTCTTTGGATGCAGGTTGCGGCACAGGCTCGTTCTTTCCCGCTATGGCGAACCGACTAGGTCCAACCGGGGAGCTGGTCGGTTTGGATCACGCCTCGGCATTTCTCGACGAAGCTCGCCGTCAGTTCTCCGCCGAGCCATTGCCGACGCCGCTGACCCTGATTGCTGGCGACATCAACGCCATGCCGTTTTCAGACGGTATGTTCGATTCCGCCCATTGCGAACGCGTGCTCATCCATGTTTGCGAGCCGCAGAAAAGCCTCGCCGAACTCAAGCGGGTTGTACGCCCAAATGGCTGGGTCGTTGCTGTTGAGCCTGATCTGGTTGGCTGGCGAATTGATCATGACGATGCCGAAGCTGCGCGGCTCATTTCCGCTGGCTTTGCCGATTCGATTCGGCACCCCGCTATGGGCCTGGAGCTCAATCGGCGCATGGGTCTCGCCGGTCTCGTCGATCGCCAATTGCGATTCGTTACGGAGATCGAAACTTCTGTCGAAGACGAGAACTTTGTTTACTTCGAACGCGCGGCGGAGACCGCCGTAAGCCGCGGGTGGCTTACTTCCGAACGCGCCAACAATGCGCTTGGCGCGCTGCAAAAGCAAATCGCTTCCGGGCAGTTCACGAGCTACAGCAGCCTCTTCATCTGCGCCGGACGAGTTCCGACAAATTCAGAGTTGAGCGACCAGTAGATCATCCCGTTTCGTGCTATTGCTCACCATCGTCACGCCAATCTCATCGTAGTTCGCGATCGCTTCCGGCGTGTCGACCGTCAGCCATCCGGTCCAATCGTCGCCAATCTGCAGTGTGCCGACAGGCGTTCGTTTCCCGTTTAGGGCAACCCAAACGCGATATGTACGTGTATCAGAGCTGGGTGGGCATCCCCCTACCACCATAAGCATCGGTTTGCCTGGCGCCGTCAGCAACGTGCCATGACCCTGACCGTTCGTGTAGGTTGACGCGGGAAGCTCGGTCATGGCGACTGTTTTGGTTCCAGATGTTAGATAGTCCGCCATCTGTGCTTGCGCGGCTTGCGCATCGTCGCGATCGTCATTCGATTGAACGAGCAGATATGCGAGCACCCCGGCGCCGATCAACAACAGGATCGCCGCGGCCGAAAGCGCCTGGACAACATGGTTGCGCCAAATGCTCGGCTTTTTCTCAGTTTCATCAGGCGCGGCACTCAATGGGATCGGACTCGGCGCTTCGCGAACTCCTTGCCCACTTGCGGACGCCAAGATACTCGCGCGAAGCGATGGTGGCGGTGTCTCGCGGGGAGCCGCCGTACCTAACGCTTCGACAACGAGCGCATAGCTCGAGGCCTCAGCTCTGCACGCAAAGCAGGTTGCTAGATGCGCCGCGACGAGTGTCCGTTCGTCGGTATCAAGCGCTCCCAGCGCATATGCGCCGAGCAAGTCCCTGATTTCTTCACAATCTCGACCGTTAATCGTGGCGCTCATTTTTGCATTTCCGTCTGCACGCTCTGTTCCTGTTTGTTGATCGCTGGTGAGGGTTTCACTTCTTCACGTTGTGAGCGCCGCTCATTCTCGTTTGCTAGCAAAACTGCTAGGCGCTGCATTGCCGTTCTCATTTGCGTTTTGACCGTGCCAAGCGGTCTTCCTAGGCGTTCCGATATCTCGCGCTGCGTCAGACCGCCGAAGTAAGCCAGCTCCAGCAGTCGTCGATGGTCGTCGCTCAAATGTCCGAGTGCTCGACCCACTTCGAGCCTTGTCATTGCCGCTGCTGCTTGATCGCTCGGATCAGGATCCGGATCGACCAGCCAACTTGCTGGGTCCAGCGCCTGACCATCGTCGCTCACCGGGCCATCGGCGAAAGACTGCTCTCGTTTCTTACGTAAGAGGTCTATGGCGCGGTTTCGCGTTACGCGTAATAGCCAACCCCCAAACGCTCCACGACTGGGCTCGAAGAGAGTTGGGTTTTGCCAAATAAGCAGAAAAACATCGTGTCCGATCTCTTCGGCAAGCCGGCGATCGCGAAGAATCGTCCTAGCCATGCCGAATACCGCGGCCGAATGCCGGTCATAGAGAACGGCGAGAGCGTCAGAATCTTTATCTACAAGGCACGCCATAAGTTCGGCGTCCGTAGAAGCTTGAAGGGACTTCATTTCAGGTGGCTGCGGATGCTGTGGGCGAATCAATGCCATGAGCCAGGCTTATCACTCCGCCGTTGACTGTGGACACTTACCACTGAACACGCACAATCGATGAAAACACGCTTATCCATCGCAATAATGTCGCCAGCCCAATCTACCATAAGTCGGTCACGCCTCAGATGCCGAGATGGTCAAGAAGGTTTCCGGGCGCATTTTTGATTCGCTCGATCCGCTCATCTATTGCCCCAGAAAGTCCAGACCTGTCCGCTTCAATTCCCTCTTGCGAGACGAATCCACGAATCACTTGCCCGTTCTGGGTTACTTCCACTGGCCACCAGTCTTGGCTGTCTGCTGGAACGGAGCTACCGACGATCAACACCTGGTCGCCGGTTCCAAGAAACGTGATGATTTCTGCATCCAATCCAGGGCTGGTTCGAATTCGCAGTCCTTCGGTCGTCACATTTGCCTTGGCTCCAGTTTCCAGTTGACCTGACGTGCCAAGCCCAGGTAACGAGCCGCGGTCGATCCAGACGATTGCTCCGAGCATAAGGTTCGCAACCACCAGCGCGGCGACCAATCTCCAGAGAGTGCGTCGAAATCTCGTCGAGCGACGGGCCGCTCGACCGCCAGCGCGATATAAACCCTCAGCGGCCCGTCGCGTGACTCGAGGCTGAGGGCGCGCTGGCTGTTCATATGACCGCACTGGCATCGTATCAATGATCACGGCGGATTCTTCAATCGAAGCCCGCTCGGAATCTCGCTGAGGTTGGTCGAATCCTGATCGGAACATCCGGGCAAAGGTTTCGACATCGTGATAGCGATCCTCCGGTCGCTTTGCGAGCGCCCAAAGAACGGTGTCATCGATCCAGCTTGGCAAGCGGAGATCGGGTCGAACAACCGACGGTGGTTGCGGAGTCGATTCCAAGTGAGCGCGAATGATTTCGTTCTTGATTTCTTTATCACCCGAAGGTTCAAAAGGCGGCCGGCCAGTGAGCAACTCGTAGACCACGCAGCCGAGCGCGTAGACATCCGTGGTGGCGCCGACAGGCTCACCACTCGCCTGTTCCGGCGCGAGATAGGCGGCCGTTCCGAATGTGGAACCGCCGATTGCCTCCTGCCGCTCACCAGCAGCTTGCGCCAGTCCGAAATCAATCAGCTTCACCGTGCCCTCGTCCGTCAATAAGAGGTTTTGGGGCTTGACGTCGAGGTGAACTAATCCATGTGCATGTAGGTGCTCAAGTGCGCTCGCGATCTGATCGAGAATGGTTGAAGTCCGGACCGGACCGAACGGCCCCTCATCGCGCACGATCTCTTTCAAGGATCGACCGGGAACATATTCCAGGATCGCCCATGGACCATCGGCATCTTCGTAGAGATCGTAGACACGGGCAACGTTGGGATGCTTGAGAAATGCCATGGTCCGTGCTTCGCGCCGGAACCTGGCCCGAGTTTCGGGATCATGGCGATACTCGAGCCTAAGTGTCTTGAGCGCGATCTCGCGCCGCGTTCGTAAATCACGTCCAAGATAGACAAGCGCCATGCCGCCTTGGCCAAGCAGGTGATCGAGATCGACAACGTAATGGCCGGCGACGACCTGGTGTGATTCTTTAGGATTGGGATTTTGATTCCCGGTCCTCTGGTTTGTGACCGAGACCATCACAAAGACCCCGTCGCGACAGGCTGCCGATGCAAGGCGACACATTGATTCGCACGCTTGCAACTGTACCAAACGGCGACGAGCATCGTCCGAAAACTCCCAAGCTCAGCACCGAGAAGCCTTTTCATGCTCGTTGAAACGCACGAGTTGAACGTTCGGTATGCTTCGATTCAGACATCCGTTGGTTTTACGATAGGTTATGCGACTGATGAGTACGTATGAGACCGTTCTGTTCGACTTTGATGGCACGATTGCAGACACGTTGCCGCTGATCTACGAAGCGTTCAATGCCGCGCTCGCGCCGGCATTAGGACGGAGCCTCGAACAGCGTGAGATTAGGGCGATGTTTGGACCGCCCGATCACGAGATGATCCGGCTGGCGCTTCCAGAGGAACATCACACCAGAGCGATCGAAACTTACGTCAAGGTTTATCAAGATGAGCATTGGCGTCTTGCGACTGCTTTTCCTGGCATGAAGGACCTTTTGCTTCAGTGCAGGGCTCAGGGCATGCGCGTCGGCATCGTCACGGGCAAGAGTCACCAGACAGCGGAGTTCAGTCTCGTCGCGCTTGGCCTGGCCGAGACGTATGACGTTCTGATCGCTGGTGATGACGTCGAGCATCAGAAGCCCGATCCCGAACACGCCCGCGCAGCTCTCTCGGCCCTCGGCCACCCTGAAGAAGCCCCTGGGGCATTTGTTGGTGATTCGGCAGCGGATATCCTCGCTGGAAGAGGCGCCGGTCTTACGACGATCGCGGTGACCTGGGGTGTTCCCGACCACGACGAACTTATCGCCGTTAAACCTGACTTGATCTGCGATACAGTCAGGCAGCTTGTTGAAGCACTGGGGCTTGAATCAATTTAAGCGTGGGGCTGCGCTCTCGATCGCTTCAACGTTTCGATCGCGCGCTGGACCCGAACTTGTTCGCCAGGAGCGAGTGTCGAAATCGTGTCATACAGGTCTGGCAGCGCGGCCGCGACAATCGCTTTGTCATCATCAACTGTCAGCGCCTCTCGCAGTCGGTTCCGCTGAGCATGACGTCGAACGTCCTTCTCCAGCGTCTCAAAATCAATCCCATCTCCGAGATCGGGAATTTCGCCACCGGATGCTTCTTTCGCCGCCGGCAGCAGTCTCATGAGGCGTTGGTAATCAGGAGGCTCAGAGGCCAAGGCTCGTTTGATGGCGGAGGCGAGACTGACACGATCGACGACCCCACGAAGCGTGTTCCAGTCAATGACTTCTGGAAGGGTCGCGCCAACCGACTCAAGGTCATTGAGCGCCCCGAGAATTGAGGCGTCGCCGCCTTGCTGAATCGCCGATTGCAATTGCCGCAAGGCGTGGTCCTGCGAAGTCATGCGCTCGATTCGAACCCGTTCAACGTTGCTCAAGCGTTCTGCTGCACCGGCGGGAATTTCCGCCAGCGCGGCGCGAAGGGTCGGCGTATCGCGCTTGCGAACCGCAGTTCGAACTGCTTCAAGCCAGAGGACTCGCCGTCGCGCGAGATCAATGCGCGCCCGCTGCTGCTGAGAGAGGGAGTCGGCAAGCGCGAAAACTTCCCCGTCGTATGCGCCCAGAATAGCCGTGTCATCATCGCTTTCCAGGGCGCGTAGTAAATGGGGCCAGGCGAGCGCTCGTACCACGAGCTGCATGTGTTCTGGTTTGACTTCACCGCTGCGTTCGAGTCTTCCAGAAATTGCCAGCGAAGCGAGTGCTTCGCGATCGTCGGAAGTAAGCGCTTGGTGTAATTCATTGCGAACCGTTTTGCGTTCCTTCGCAGACTCTCGCAACTTTCCGGGATGAGATATCAACAGCAATTCCGGCGGTGTCCGATTTTTGAATCGCGGCGAGGATCGCATCATCGTCTTCGTGTTCAATCGCCCTCGCGATTTCTGATCCCAACGCGTCAACCATCAATGCGTGAGCGTCCATGGCAAACCGTGAGACCGCCGGATCGGACCGCACTTCCGGCCACAGCTCAATTACGAGTGCCGCGTCTCGGTTTTCTATCGCTGTCTGAACACGATCGATAGACTCAGATCGACGTTTTGCCGATTCGACAACCGGTTTCAGTGGCGCAGCGGGCCGGAAATAGTCGAGCTGCCCTTTATCCCAAAGATCGAGCACCGCCGCGGAATCGCCGGTGACTGCGGCATCGCGCGCCTCGCGAAGCTTTCGGCGACGGTCGATGTCTGCGATCCGTGAGCCAACTTCGCGAACGGCCTCAGGATCCTGTTCGAGCCCGCTCGATCGCCAATATTGCCGCGCCGCTTCGTCGTCTCCGGCGAGGAGCAAGCTGTTCAATCGGGTGAGCCGGCGCTGCCGTTCGCGTGGATCACTCGTCGGTCGCATCCGCTTCGAGCGCTTGTTGAGCGCCATCGACGCGATCATTTCGACAACTTCGTGAAGCGGTGGAACCTCGTCAGCGGGCGATCTTGTCGCTTCTCGCAGGACTGCGATCAGAGCCCGCGTTTCGACATCGTCGTTGACTCGCAGGGCGCCAAACAGCGGAGATGAATCCGGCTCAGCCAGGTCCCGCGCCTTGAACAACAGACTTCCATTTGGCTCGGTCGGAGGATCGCCATAATCGTTTCGTAGCGCTGGCCACTCAGCCAGAATTCGGAGCGATGTGTAAATCACCAACGCCGAAAATCGGTCCCGCCGGTCTTCCGATCTCGAATCACCCTTAGGGTGATAGTAAGCGGGTGCGGCCTCATCTCTAACAGCCGGGGGTGAACCCGACCACGTTGCCGTGTCATAATCTACGAGAGCGATCCCCGCACCGGGCCGGACAACCGCGTTATCGGACGTGAGGTTGCCATGTACGAAGCCTGCGGTCGTCATCACTTCAAGTGCGGTCAGCCAAGCCCCTGCCAGTGCTGTTAGGTATATGTGATCCCCCGCTCGGCAAGCACGATCAGTTGCGGCCATGAGCGTCGGCCCCATAACCCATTCCATCGCGATGATGGGATAGTGCTGGGATTTCAGGTCAGCAGCCGGCAAGGTCAGCCCGTCGCTCATGTATGTGACATTGCCGACGATTGGAGTTGACGCTACTCCCCGCAGATGTTTGATCGCAGGATCATTGGCAAATGCGCGATACCGTTCAGCAAGCGTTAGATTCGACTCGTCAGATCTTCGGCAGCGAAGCGCAAGCACGCCTCCGTTCGGCTGACGAAGCTGATAAACAACGTTTTCGGTTCCGATCACGCGCCATGGCGTGTTCGTTCCCGCCAAAGCAATCGCTCCGCCACCCATTCGATTGACGGCTGGAACAAGCCTTCCTGGATGGAGCATCGCGTCGTCAAGTGTTGAAAGATTCGGCATGGGGGAAAGGTCCCGTTTCGTGCTAACAAAACACCAGAACTGTACCGGATGCGTTATACCCAGTGTTAGAGTGACCCGCAGTACACAAGATTGTAGAGGAATCTCACAACACTGAAACCAGCCCATTGGTCGTATGGAAAGGCGGAGTCGCGCCGTGCAACTACGGAAACGAGCGCAAGGCGGCACCCCCCCGTTTAGCTCAAGAACTCAAGGCGATGGGTCGACTTCGGTCCTCCCTATCCTCGCCAGCGACGAACTTCCAGACTCGTTCGCCAAGCCGAACGAGCTCGCTGAAGGCTTGTCAGGGATGGCGGCGTCGCTCAGCGAAGCCGATCCCAAAGCCGCGGAACGACTCGCCGATCTCTCTCATTCCATCGGCACCGAAAGTGGCCGTCTGAAATGGGCGGACGTCGATCTTCGCCGCGCTTTCAATACAGAACGCTTGGCGCACTCATATGCGGTTCGCCGGGAAGGTGGCTATGCGCCACCAAGCGTTGACCGAGCGGACAAGATCCGCAACGTCATGGTCCTCATGCCGATTCTCCTCACCTGGACCGCCCTTGGCGAAGCAGTTATTCGTTACCGCCAGTACATCGACGCCCATCCCGAGCAGACGAATCAGCCATTTCTCCTTCTCTGGCAGCGGAATTTCGGGGACCCCCGGAGTATTTTTACCCCAACGTTTTCGACTGTCGCCCTGATCGACGCACTGATTATTTTCGTCATCATTATGTTGACCTTCTACTCGCACGGCCGGCGAGAGTCGCACGAGGAACGCATCGAGACGACGGCCAACACGTTTCAAAACGAGCTCGACAACGAGCTCGCCGAAGCGACCGTCATTCTTGCCTCAAATCGCGGCAATCGACCGGCCATGCTGGTTGAGAGCGTCGGACGGCTTGCCGAGCGTTTCGATATCACGAGTCAGGAACTGCTAACTCGGCTTCGCGTCGAACACGATCGACTTGAATCAATCGCGGCACGACGCGAAAAGGAATTCAACGATTTCGGCGTGTTCGCAAGCGGCATGCGCGCCGGCGCTGAGGAGACGCATCGACTCCTTGTCGATCTCCGCCAACTCTCGACCGGTCTGCAAACTGCCCTCGAGGACCTGACGAGTGAAATCGGGATCGCTGGCGATCAGCAGCGCACATTGCTGGGCGCCGTAGCCTCGCTCGACCGGCTCGTGGCCTCAGGCATCCAGAGCGATCAAGCGGTCACCCGTCAGCTTGGTGACACGGCGAAATCGCTCGCCGATGCCGCGGACAAAGCCCTCTCAGGATCAGAGGCGGCGGCCCAGGCAGGTCGTGTCGCTACTGACGCGGTGCGAGGAATTGCCGAACTCTCGTCTGGGTTGGTAACGAGCCAAGTACGTGTCGAAAACGCCGTCGCCGCGGAAGCCGAGGCGAATTCCCGCCTGGCGGATACCCTCAGAGGAAGCACTGGCGGCGTGACTTCAGCGACAAAGGCACTCTCCGAAATCTCGGCCAGTCTCAATGCACTCCGCGACGAGTTCGGACGAATCGTCCAACTCAGTTCGGATCAATCGACGTCGCTTTCTCGATTGCTCACGGAACAAAACACGATTGCGACCGGTTTGTCGCAGGTCGCGCGCGATCTGAGCGCAGTCGGCATCACGACCTCCCAGCGGCAGCGCGAAGTTAACGAAGAGGTCGCCTCGCTCGTACGCAGGCTCGACAACTTGACCACGGTGCTTGCGAAAGCGTCTGGCGGAACCGACCAACTTCATACCGATTTCAATGCTCCTGATACTGAGCCGTTTGGTCAGCAGGCTGAGGTTGCGAGCCGTCGCGACCGCTCACTCTGGCCACGACGCGAGTAAGAGGACGGTTTCAGCACTCTCCGTGTTTGATCTCTTCACCACTGAGGCATATCTGTGAAGTTTCGCAATCGGAAGCAGAGCGACATGATCACGCTCGGAGGATGGCTGTTCGCCGACCTCCTGCTTGGTCTTGCCATGGTCTTTCTCCTGGCCAACACCAGTGGCGCTCCGCCTCCGACCGCCACACCGACCGCAACACCTGACCTACTTGCCACGAGCAAAGCGCAAAACGCCGCACTCGCCACACACAGCGCGGTCGAGGCGGCTGCCGCAGCGGCAACAGCGACCGCCCAGGCTGGAGTGCTCGGCTCGGCCCAAGAAACCGCGACAGCTGCCAGCGAATCTGCGGCCCAGACTCAAGAGGCCGCGCGCGAGACCGCAATCGCTCGCGCAACCGCCGACGCCTTCGCTGCAGCGCAGGCGACAGCGACCGCCCAAGCGCTTGCCACGCGGTCGGCAATGACGGACGACCAACGGGCGACCGCCGACGCCCAGGCGACCCAGAACGCGCTTGAAGCTGAAGCGACGATCGCCGCCTTCGCGACGGAGCAGGCCCAAAGCAACACTGATATCAATCAAGCCAACAGCCAACTCGCAACGGCCGCCGCCCAAGCAACCGCAGACGCGCAGTCAGCCCAGGCGACAATTGACGCGATGGCCACCGAGCAAGCGGTTGTCGGCGCGATTGCAACTGAAAACGCAGAAAATGGCGCAAACGCTCTGGCGACGGCCAATGCCCAAGCGACCGAGGTCGCTCAAATTGCCGCTGTCGCCACGCAGAACGCCGAATCCGGAGCCAATGATCTCGCCACGGCACAAGCCCGGGCCGCCGCCGCTCAAGCGACAGTCGAGGCGTTGCAGCAGAGTCAATCGGTCAACGATGCCGCAGTTGCAACGGCTCAGGCTCAGGCTGCCGAAGTTCAGTCAACTATCGAGGCCCTCTCGACCGCACAGGTTCAGTCAGCTGCCACGGCGACGGTGCTTGCCCAACAGGCGAGGAACAATTCGATTCAGCAGCAACCAGTCGAGGAAACGATCCAGATTGACGCAGACGGCATTCTTGCGGGCGACAGTGACGCTGAGAACGACGCGATTAACAAATTGCACGACGTCTTGGACAAATATGATGGTTGCCGCGTCGGTGTGACCTTCACTTCCGGTTGGACAGGCGCGGGCGGCGAAATCAATGAAGGAGTGTCACTGGCCAACGCCATCAATGACATCGTGCGTGACGAATTTCCTGATATTTTCGATAAGTCGGCTTTCGATGGAATTGCCAATGTGAACGACCCGCGCGGTCAGGTCGACATCAGAATGTACTTCTTCACCGGGTGCGCCGAGGCTCAGACCTGACGCACCCGCCTAATCTTGTTCCTGATCGAGTGTGGCGCGATACGGCTTTGAGAGACTCGCATAGCGATCGCCGCCGAGATGATGGAGAAGCTGTCCAGCATCGGTGTCGACATTCCAGACGCCATTATTGAACGCTTCATCTGAGGCTGAGACAGCGAGTACACGCCCGACAAATAGGTCGTGATCGCCAAAGGTGATTCGGTCGATAACGCCACACTCGATATGGCCAACGCACTCGCTCAAGAGAGGCGCTTCAATTTCTGATGCTTCTTCGGGAGTCAACCTGGCGGTCACGAACTTGTCTTCGTCTCGTCCTGAGATCATGCCGCAACGATGGACCGCCGCGAGAAGATCGATGTTCGGGAAGTTCAGCGCGAACTGCTCCGATTTCGTCACAAACTCGTGGGTCAATCTGCCTGGTTGAATTGCCACTCCGATGTAAGTCGGAGCAAGACTGAGCGACGTCGTCCATCCCGCGGTCATGATGTTGGGCTGATCGTGATACGTTGACGTCACCAACGAGACCGCGCCCGGCGCGATCATTCTCATTGCATCCCGCACGTCCAATGCGAGCTTGTCCGCCATATTTATGCTCCTAAGTCTTTGAACTGGCGGCTAGCGCCTCGCGGTACGCGTCTATTGTCAGTTCGGTAGTTTGTCGCCAGGTGAATTGACTTGCTCTCAAGAGCCCCTTCGTTTGAAGTAACCTCGCCAAGTTTTCGTTCGACAAAACATCGATGATGGCTTGACTGACGGAACTCACAGTCGGCTCAACCAGGAGTCCTCCGTTTCCGACAACTTCGGGCAAGCTCGTCCGATTTGCGGCAACTGTCGGTATGCCGCAAGCCATCGCCTCCAACGCAGTCAGCCCAAATCCTTCGTAGAGTGAGGGCGTAACGTAAAGATCGGCAGCTTGATAGAGACTCAGTTTGTCCTCTTCCGATACCCGGCCAAGAAGTTTGACGGAGTCTTGTAGTCCTAACTTGTTGATTACAGGCTCAAGAGGCGGAAATACTGTTTGATTGTTGGAGTGCGCTGTACCGGCGATCACAAGTTTGGTCTGTTCCTGCAATCTCGGCCTGACCTCGGCGAACGCTTCGATGAGCACCTTTAGATTCTTGCGCACGTCCAGTCCGCCAACGTTGAAAATGTAGGGACCGCCAACGCCGAGTGTCTCGACGTTGCGCTTGACCGTGCCGAGATCGGCCGCGGGTGCATATCTCTTTTCGGCAGCTTCAGGAGTGACGCGGAGTTTTTCCTCAGAGATTCCTAGAACGTCGCGCACATCATTTGCGGCGGCTTGGGATGGCGTCAAAACGAGCTTGGCTTTTTGCACCGTGCGCCGGACTATCGCCAATCGCGTCCGCATCGCGGCTGTTGCTCGATATTCCGGCAGAACGAGCGGGATCACATCATGAATGGTGACGACGAGCGGCATGCCGGCGTGGATTGGCGCCGAGAAATGCGGAATATGGAGCAGATCGACGCCGTGCTTTCTCGCTGCGCGGGCAACGCCAAGCACTTCCCACTGCAGCCGCTCACGCTTTCCGACCGCGGTGAAACTCGATATCGGTTTCGTTGTGCAGGTTAATCCACTTCCGAAAAATGCCTCGCCCCAACTTGGTTCAAGAGGGCAAAGGTCAAGATCTGAGTGGAGTTCGTTGAAGCCTGCCCGCAAACCTTGGATATAGGCGGATGTGCCGGATGGAGGCAACCGCAGGAAACTGCCGTCCAGACCAATCCGCACGGTGCTATGGCTCCAGGGTTGGCTCCCCGATGATCCAGCCGAGCGGATCGCAGCGAAGCTTCGAGATTCAAGAAAAGTGTCGTAGTATAGCAACCAACGGCGCAGCGATTGCCAATCTCTCTTTATTCTCAAATGATCCTATGCTATCATTTGGGAAGCAACTTTCTACATGCTCAAGTCGGGATAGGAGAACCTGTGGCAAACCTTCAAGAAATTACCGATTCAACCTTCGAGGCCGAGGTCCTTCAGGCCGACAAACCGGTTTTAGTCGACTTCTGGGCGCCGTGGTGCGGCCCGTGCAAGATGGTCGGACCGGTCCTTGATGAGATCGCCGGCGAGAAGCAGGACGCGGTCAAGATCGTCAAGATCAACACTGACGAAAATTACCAGTTCGCCGGCAAGTACGGTGTGATGAGCCTGCCTACGCTACTCATCTTCAAGGGTGGACAGCCAGTCGACAAACTGATCGGCGCTCACCCAAAGCGCACGATTGTCGATCGTATCGACCAGCAACTCAACGGCGATTCGAATTAGTCTTCACAACTCGAACTACAGAACGCCCGCGCAATTGCGCGGGCGTTCTCGCGTTCATGACGATTCGTATGGACGGTCACTCATTTCGCTGTGTGGGTTCTTCCGGAAAGAGAAACGGCCGCAATCGCTCCGATGTCTCGTGACTATGAACCACCGGGACAATCTCCGTCTCAATGAGATCACTCCACTGAACGATCCATGCTTGCAGCAATCCCGCGTCTTCGCACTCGACTAGTTGAAAACAGCGATTGAAATTCGCCTCGACCCAGCTCTCCACATAGGTTAGGCCCTCAGGCATCATGCGCCCTTTTTCGGCCGCCCGCCGATAAACGGCCAGCGCATCTTGGTTCCTAAACCGCTCGATTACCATGAAAAGCATTCGGCCTCCCAGGGGTACTTTCGCTAGGAAGATTTACCGGTCGCCCCGTCTGGACGCGCGTCGCGAAGACCTTCGACTTCGCGACTCAGGTCTTCGATGTCGGCGAACGATCGATAGACCGACGCGAATCGAATGTAAGCGACCTGATCGAGTTCTTTCAGATTGCGGAGCACCGCTTCGCCAATCGCACTCGACGGCACCTCTGGGGTGCCGAGCGCCAACATCTCTCCCTCGATCTTCTGCACGAGCCGATCGATCTCTTGTTCACCCACCGGTCGTTTCGTCAACGCCACACGAATCTTCTGTCGCAACTTTGCGGGATCAAATTCTTGACGCCGCCCATCCTTCTTGACGACGATCAAACCGCCAATTTCGACACGCTCATAGGTTGTGAAGCGGCGGCCACAGACGACGCACTCGCGCCGGCGGCGAATCGAGTCCCCGCCCGCGAGATCGCGGCTATCGATAACGCGAGAATCTCGCGATTGGCAAAAGGGACATTTCATAAACGATCAGCGCTTTCGCGCTGCAAATCAGCGATCGCGTTCTGATCGCGCGGGATAATGCGCACTCGGCGCTCGCAGGCAGCGGGCGGGCGGCGCTCGATCAACTATCGCTCTCGGAGGAAGCGAATGATCGACGCCTCGCCGTCCCAGTCGTCGTCGGGCAAAACCGGTGTGCTGTGCGCCGGTCCCGCGGAGCGGCCAATTGGTTCCGGCGCGGGCTGCCTCATTGGGCGCTCACGACCTGTCTGTGGCCTCGTCCGCCGGCTCGGGAGCTCAGCGATGGCGTTCCGATCGTCGAATCCGGTCGCGATCAGTGTGATCATGACCGAATCACCAAGTGACTCGTCAATTGACGTTCCGTAAATGATCTCGGCATCCTCATCAGCCGCGGCGCGAATAATTTCCGCCGCCTCGCTGGTTTCGAGAAGCGTTAGGCTTGGACCCGCCGAGATGTTGTAGAGGACGCCGGTCGCGCCTTGAATACTCATCTCGAGGAGTGGGCTTTCGATCGCTTCCTTCGCGGCATCAATGCACCGCGTTTCGCCAGCGCCATGGCCAATCGCCATCAACGCGGAACCAGCGTCGCGCATGATCGTTTTGACATCGGCGAAGTCGAGGTTGATCACGCCCGGTTTGGTGATGAGATCGGAAATGCCTGCGATACCTTGGCGCAGCACGTCATCCGCATAGCGGAACGCCTCAGTAATCGGCGTTTTCGGGTCGACCATGTGAATCAGCCGCTCGTTCGGGATGGTGATCAACGCGTCGACAGTATCCCGGAGGGCATTGATTCCCTCTTCAGCTGCGCGACGACGACGGCTGCCTTCAAAATCAAACGGCCGGGTAACGACCCCAACCGCCAGCGAGCCGGCATCGCGGGCCAGTCGCGCGATCACCGGCGAAGCGCCAGTACCAGTGCCGCCGCCCATGCCGGCGGTGATGAAGACCATATCTGTGTCACGCATCAGCTCGGAGAGACTCTCCGCGCTCTCTTCTGCGGCGCGTGCCCCAACTTCAGGCCTGCCGCCCGCGCCGAGACCTTTCGTTAACTTGTCGCCAATGCGGACCGCGATCGGGGCTTGGCTCGACAGAAGCGCCTGGGCGTCAGTATTGACCGCCACGAACTCGATGCCGTCTACACCCGCATCGACCATGCGATTGATCGCGTTACCACCAGCGCCACCTACGCCGATGACTTTGATCGTGGCAAAGGTCGTCGTAAATTCCGGAATGGTGTAGCGCATCGGCTTTGACTCTGCCTCTTGCTGTTCGCGGTTGGTCGGCGGAGGAGCAGCGAAGGACGAAGTGTAGACCGCTCCCGGACCCGGGAAAATACGGTGTTGCCGATTTCCCTGACCTTGTGTTGGGCGCTGTCCTCGGGGTTGCATTGTCGTTCCCATCCCTCAGCACCGAAACCGGACCAAAGCCCGGTGTCGATTGGATATTCAGTCGAACGCCATATCGGACCGGTGATTGCGCGCCCCATCCGCGTTGTCACCGATGAACGATTCCCGGCCTCCGGGATGCCAGCTACTGCTGACATGGCTCAAGCGGAAGCTAAAGGTCACGTGCACGTTCCGCTATTAGCACGGAAATCAAATCCGCGGCCAGTATAGCATGGGCAAACCAAGCGGCATTCCGCCGTACGTACATTGTGAACCCAACTCGCGTCACGCCCTCGGACGCCGCTCGGCATGTCGTTCAACCGCCAGTGCGATCAGCCTATCGACGAGTTCGGGCAATTGGATTCCCGTCGCTTCCCAGAGCATCGGGTACATGCTAATCGCCGTGAACCCAGGGATCGTGTTGAGCTCATTGATGTATATGTGGTCGGTTTGTCTGTCGAGAAAAAAATCGACCCGCGCCATCCCGCAAAGATCGAGCGCCTTGAACGCATCGATCGCGAGCTCCTGGATCTGAACGAGCGTTTTCCCTTCGAGCTGAGCCGGGACGAGCAGTTGCGAACCTTCTTCGACATATTTGGCGTTGTAGTCGTAGAACTCGTTTGAGGGAATAATTTCGCCGACGACGGAGGCGATTGGCTCGTCATTGCCGAGGACCGAGACTTCCAATTCCCGGGCATCGACACCCTGTTCGACGATGATCTTGCGGTCGTGTTTTCCGGCCTCGGCCATGCCGCCTGCCAGTTCCGACCGGTCATGCACTTTCGTAATTCCCACGCTCGAACCCATGTTGGCCGGCTTCACGAAACAGGGATAGCCAATCTTGTAGTCGATCCAGTCGGCAATTCGAGTCGGCTCGCTTTCCCATTCGCGGCGAAGCACGACCTGCCACGGGATCTGCGGCAGCCCGGCCTGGTCAAGAATTGTTTTGGCGATCGCCTTGTCCATCGCCACGGCTGACCCAAGCACGCCGGAGCCAACATACGGCAAACCCGCAAGCTCGAGCATTCCCTGGACCGTGCCATCTTCACCCATCGGACCGTGCAATACGGGAAAGACCACATCGACGTCACCCGTAAAGACCGCCGGCACCGATTCGCCAGTTGGCGCTTCCCTTGACTGATTTTCAGGTTCGGCGCCATCAGGAAGGGCGAACAGCGGCGACGCTGAGGCGAGTTGAGCGAGCGGATCCCCAGCCGAAAGCCAGCGCCCAGTGCGCGTGACCCCAATCCGCGCGACCTCATATTTGTCAGAATCGAGCGCGTCGATGACAGCTTGCGCCGAGCGCAAGGACACGTCATGCTCCTCCGACTGTCCGCCAAAGAGCACTGCGACTCGAACTTTTCCCGATCCATCTGCCGTCAGAGTATCCTCTTCCCGTTGACCCATTGCCGCTCCTTCGCCCGTGGATTATGGCTCGCCGATGACCTCGATTTCCGGATGAAGCTGGATCCCAAATTCGCTGAAAATCCGTTCCTGGGCAGTGGCGATCAATTCTTGGACATCCGTCGCGGTCGCGCCGCCCGAATTAACGATGAAGTTCGAATGTTTCGTCGAAAACGAAACGCCTCCGACCCGAAATCCCTTTAAGTCCCCCGCTTCGAGCAATCGCCCGGCAAAGTCTCCAGGCGGATTGGTAAAAGTTGATCCGGCGCAAGCGCCAGTCGGTTGCGTCTGATGGCGATAATCCGCGTGCTCTTCCGACAACCTGATTAGTTCCTGCTTGTCGCCCTTCGGCAGGCGCAATACAGCCTCCACCACATGGAATTCTCTGGGACGCCTCATCGCTTTCACGGTCGTATATCGATAGCTCGGATCCAGCCAAGCGCGAGGATACTTGAACATTTCGCCGCTGTTGTTGAGGACGACAACTGATTCCAAGGAGTCCTTCATTTCGCTACCGTGGGCGCCCGCATTGTTTACCGTCGCGCCGCCGATCGTTCCGGGAAGACCGACTCCCCAATCCATCCCGGCCCATCCGCGTTCAGAGGCGTATCTTCCCACCCACGACAGTGGCGCCTGCGCTCCGACTCGTACGATCGCATGATCGCCACAATCCTCAGCCTTGAGCAGCGCTTCTGCCCGCTCGCCGGGCGTACGGCAAGAGATCACAAGTCCACGGATTCCGCCTTCGCGCACGAGCAAATTGCTGCCTCCGCCGATGATGGTGACCGGCAGCCCCTCATCGTGAGCCCAGCGCACGACCGAGATGAAGTCATAAGAGGTAGGAGCGCGAACCAGGAAATCGGCCGGTCCGCCGATCCGCCACGTCGTGTGCATTGACATCGGCGACTGCTGGAGAACTTTGAGATGCGGTTTCCCAGGAATGGCAAAGACCGAGGTCGACGTCGTCATGCAGGCCCAACCTTGGATCGCAGCTTCTCTAATAGTTGCGGTCCGACCTTTGTGACATCGCCGGCGCCCAGCGTTACCACGACATCTCCCTGCATAACTTGACTTGATAGTAATTCGACCGCTGTTCCAGGTGATCCACCGGCAACAGCTCCGTCCGGCAAAAGCCGCAGCAAATCAGCCGACGAAACACCTAGGCTATCAGTTTCACGGGAGGGATATATATCAAGGACCACAATCCGATCGGCGGCGTCAAATGACCGCGAGAATTCGTTGAGCAACGCCTTGGTCCGGCTGAATGTGTGTGGCTGAAACACCGCCCACAGTCTTCGGTCCGGATAGCGCCCTTTGGCCGCATGAAGCATGGCGTTAACTTCCGTTGGATGGTGCGCGTAGTCGTCAATAACGAGGACGCCGTGCGATTCTCCTTTTGTTTCGAATCTGCGACCGACTCCTTGGTACGATCGTACCGCCAAAATTGCCTCGTGCGCGCTGAAACCGAGCGATGTAACCGCCGCCGCCGCCGCCGTTGCGTTGAGCGCGTTGTACCGGCCGGGCAAAGCCAGATCGAGTGCGTGTCGACCTCCACTTGGATCGGTTATACGCCAGTCGCCTTCCGCTCCTTCAAGTCTCCAATCGGCGTCCTGACAAAGACCAAACGTCGTCACCGAAATGTCTGAACGTTGAAGCCGCTCTACAAGTCGAGCACAGACGAGATCATCCTTGAGGGTGACCAGCGTACCGCCCGCGCGAATTTGGGAGGCGAAATCTGCGAACGCCTGATCGTATGAAGCTTGATCGGGAAAGAGATCGGGGTGGTCGTATTCGATGTTCGTGATGACTGCAACAGCTGGATGAAGCCACAAGAATGAGTAGTCGTATTCGTCGGCCTCCACGACCATTGCTTCACCGATCCCCGGAGCGGCGTTTGTTCCTGTCGCGGTCACAACCGCACCGATTGCATACGACGGTTCCGCGCCAAGCTGGATCAGAGCAGAAGCGATCATGCCACTCGTGGTCGATTTCCCGTGTGAACCCGCGACCGCAACGCACCTCTTTTCATTTGCCAGCATTCCGAGCAACTGGGCACGTTTGACGACTGGCACACCGGCCGACAAGGCTGCCGTCAGCTCCGGATTGTCGCCACGTACCGCCGCCGTTACCACGACGAGCGCCGCGTTTGCCGCCTCGAATACCTGGCTATGTCCGATACCGAGAGTTATTCCCTCCGCTTGCAGCGCGGAAGTGATATCTGAGGCCGCGGCATCCGATCCGGTGACGCGATAGCCCCACGCTAGGAGGATTCGCGCGAGACCACTCATCCCGATGCCACCGATTCCGACGAAATGAATGGGACCAGGAGCAGACGGGAGCCCCGCCGACCCCACGGCTGGCGTATCGGTCATGTCCGCAAACCGGCAGGGAGGTGAGTAACGAGATTGGCGCGATCGGCGACTGCACTCACAGCCTCGCGGAACTTGTCGCCGCGATCGAATTCGTCGCGGAAGAGACCGAAGCTCGCGCACCCGGGAGAAAGGAGCACAACATCACCGCTAACCGCCAGGGATGTTGCGGCGTCGACCGCTGCCTGCATGCTGTCGTATGTCCCTCGAATATCGACCTCGCGCGTCGACAACAATTCAGTCAATTCAGGCGTCGCAGCGCCTTGCAGCAAATACACATCACAATTACTGTCGCCCACCGCATCGGCGAACGAAGCGAGATCAGTCTGCTTTCCTGCGCCGCCGGCGATCAAATGAATCCCGCGGCCGGAAAGTCGTTCGAGCGCGGCAATTGCGGCAACAGGTGCTGTAGCGGACGTATCGTTGATGAACTCCACACCCGCGATGATGGCGACTCGTTCGAAACGGTCCTTGATGCCGCCAAATCGCTGTAGTCCTTCAACAACCGCTGTTGAAGGCGCTCCGCGTGACATCGCGGCGGCCGCGGCGGCGGCGGCATTCGCAAGTTGCCGAGAACCGGTCAGGGCTTGATTTTCTGGAATCTGGATCTTTTCCGTTCTGGGTTCGGTCCGCCAATTCAATGTGGAATCATCGACCCACATTCCAGGTTCGTCGCGCGGTCGGCCACCGAACGGCACGATGCGGGCATTCGTTTCAGCGCTCGCCCGCCACGCTTCGGCATCGTCGTAATTGACGATTAACACATCGGAGCCAGTTTGATGGCGGGCAATGGTTCGTTTAGTCGCGGCGTAGTCCGCGAATCCGTCATAGGCGTCGAGGTGGTCTTCCGAGATGTTCGTCAGCACCGCAATGTGTGGTGACAAGCCGTGTTCATCGAGTGCTTCCAGTTGCCAGCTCGATAATTCGATGACGACCGGGGTTGTCTCGGAGATGTGCGGCAATTGTTCGAGAGCGGAGATGCCCATGTTTCCGGCGACGACCGTTCCCGCGTCCCATGCCTGCAAGATCGACGCGCAGATCATGCTCGTTGTCGTTTTCCCTTTGGTGCCGGTGATACCGATGATCGGGGCAGGACATGCCCGGAAAAAGAGGCTCATTTCCATTTCGACCTGCACGCCGTCTTCGCGCGCCCGTTGAAGCAATGGCGAATTCCGGCGCACACCAGGATTCCGAATCACGATATCAGCGCCGGCGCGGGTGAAATCTCGCTCGTCATGGCCGCCAAGAACATAGCGAATCGGAAGCCCATTAAGCGCTTCGATCGACGTTGTCAAATCCTCTTCCGTCCGGCGATCGGTAACAGTGACCGATGCGCCTTCGCCAACAAGATAACGCGCGACGCCGAGACCGCCTCCCCGCGTACCAAGACCCATGATTGTGACCCGCAAGCCGTCGTACCGATTGCTCATGTTGCGATTATCCAGGTTTGTCGTCGGATCGTGCCAAGGTTAGAGCAAGGCGAGAGCAACGCCGATCAGCCCGGCCATCATGCCCACCATCCAAAATCGAACGGTGACCTGCGTCTCAGACCAGCCGAGCAACTCGAAATGGTGATGGAGTGGGGTCATCTTGAAGATGCGCTTCCCTTTAGTCAGTTTGAAGTACGCAACTTGAATCACAACCGAAAGCACCTCGGCGACAAAAACAAGCCCCACGACCGGTAACAGCAACCACTGGCCGGTCATGAACGCGGCAGTGGCGAGCGCTGCCCCGATTGCCAATGCTCCGGTGTCCCCCATAAAGACCTGGGCCGGATGAGCGTTAAACCACAGAAACCCCATGCAGGCGCCGACCATGAGAAAGCAGAAGGTGACGACGCCCACCTGTCCCTGTTGGTACGCGATGATCCCGTAGGCAACGAAGGCAATGGCGCCGAGACCGCCGGCCAGCGTATCCAAACCGTCGGCGAAATTGACCGCGTTGGCCATCGCAATGATCCCGAATGCCGCGATCGGCAAATAGAGAAATCCAATGCTATAGCGTCCCAGGAACGGGATATAGACGTGATGGAGTCCTAAACCATACGGATCGGGTAGATAGAGAATTAGGCCGGCGACTATGCCAAAAACGGAGAGCCAGGCAAACTTGAAACGCGCCGTCATGCCCTTCTTTGAACCGCCGACCAGGTTCATCCGATCATCAATCGCCCCGAGCGTGGCTGCGGCGACGAGAACGCTGATCGGAAGCAACATCGAAAGACGACCCGCGAGATTGAACACCGCCGTCAAGGCGACCACGGTCAAAGTGATCATGATGCCGCCCATCGTCGGCGTGCCGGTCTTGGCGAGATGCGTTTCCGGTCCTTCGACTCGGATCTGCTTTCCGAACTTCTTTTGCCGAAGGAAGGTGACGATGGGTCTGCCGATAATCAAAGTCAAAACAAACGCCAATCCCGCCAATGCGAGCGAAACGGCCATGTTTTCGTTTTGATCCTGCGGCATGACACTGTTGACCAGCGGTGTAACCACAGGCTGAAAAAGCGCGATCGAACTCATGCGTTGCTTTCAAATCCGGGGGCGTCTTCGCGCAATGCTTCAACGAATTCTTCCATTTGCAGACCACGAGAGCCTTTGAGAAGAACTGTGTCGCCTTCGCGCAATTCTTGGCGCAAAAAATCGACCAGGTCCCCACGCTGGCCGGGCCCAAATGATGTCACGGCAAGCGGGCGCCCGTCGACTTCAGCGGTGGTCTTTGCTTCGTCGGCAATGATCCGAGCCATCTCACCGAAGGTAACCAGAACATCGGCGACTTCGGAAACACGACGTCCGACGATTCTGTGTTCCTCGTCCGTGACTGGCCCAAGCTCGCGCATATCGCCCAGCACGGCGATCCGTCGCGTCGGCTGCAGCTCTTGCAAAAGACCAAGCGCCGACAGGACAGAAGGGGTGCTTGCGTTGTACGTGTCATCGATCATCCGCGATCGGTTCGGTCCTGGCAGCATGAGCAACCGGACTTGGATCGCGGGATCATCGAACCCTGGCAGCATTTCGGAGATGTGCATCCCCATTGCGTGACCGGCGGCGATGCCTGCCAGCGCGAGTTGTACGGCGTGACTTCCGACCATTGGCACTTTGATGTGAAGACGATCCTGTTCGAGCCGCAACCAAAAACTCGTTCCCTCAAGACCGTGCGTCTCTACGCGCTCGCCGCGGATATCGTTGTCGGGCTCCAAACCATAGGTAATTACACGTCCTTGAGTCCGAGAAGCCATTGAGCGAACCCGAGGATCATCGCCATTTAGAATCGCAACGCCATCATCGGGAATCGCGTCGACGAGCTCGGCTTTTGTTTCGGCTATTGCCTCGATTGTTCCCATTCGCTCGAGGTGGACAGGGTAAACGTTGGTTACGACGCCGATCTTTGGCTTGGCGATACTGGCCAGCAGGGCCAATTCGCCGAACGCATATGCGCCGCCCATTTCCAGTACGGCGACTTCGGTCCCTAGTTCTACTTCAAGCAGGGACCACGGTAGACCGACCTCGCTGTTCATGTTGCCCGGGCTGCGATAGGTCGCGAATCGTTGGCCAAGGATCGCAGCGATGACCTCCTTGGTGCTGGTCTTGCCGATGCTGCCTGTGATGCCAACGACCGTGAGATCGAGTTCGTTTCGCCGGGCCGCTGCCGCCTTCTGCAGTACTGCCACCGGGTCATCAACCGCGATGAGTCGAATCGCGAAATCTTCGGCGATTTGCCCGGCCCATGCTTGACTCACCAATGCGGCATTCGCGCCCCTCGTCGCCGCTTCACCGACAAAGTCATGACCGTCGAAACGCTCGCCTCTTATGGCAACGAACAGGTCACCGGGCTGAACCGTGCGCGAATTGCGCTCGAGCCGCATTTGGATGGTGTCGTCTAGCGCCGCGCCTCGAACCACAGTCTCCGTAACCGACGCGAGTTCACTTAGTGAAACAGTGGGCGTCATCGATCACCCCTTAATTCAGCAAGTACATCCGACTCAGGCAATCGTTCACCGACGCGCAACACTGCGCTGCGGCTGCGTGGATTGTCCGCGATTTCCGCCGCTGACGGTTTGACCGCATGCCGCGTCACTCGTGTGAGCCTGGGCTGATGTCCGCACGTGCAAATTGGCTGGTCGGGTGGGCAAACGCACGTCGCGCTTTCACGTTGCATGAACCGCTTCACAATTCGATCTTCGAGTGAATGGAAGGAAATAACCGCCAACCTTCCGCCAGGCTTCAGAATTTCGACC
>CAVTUU010000005.1:0-115175 GCA_963737985.1 uncultured Chloroflexia bacterium
GATCGGAATCCCAGTCAGGCGGCAATACTCCGGCTTGCATCTGCTGAAAATCCGCGGCTTCAGCCGGAAACGCAATACGGTACGCCGCAAATCGATCGTTCCATTCGCTTTCGGACTCTTCGCCCCGAGCAATTGCCTCACGGAAAACGCTGAGCGCGTCTTTTGGCAAGTAGAAATCCTTGTCAGCGGGCCAACCGAGATTTTCTTTGGTCGCTTTGACTTCGTCAGGTCCGAGCGGTGAGCCATGAGCGCTAAATGTGTCTTGCTTGTGCGGAGATCCATAACCGATTGCGTTCGCGCCACAATGAGACTCGGTCGATTCGTCGCCGTCCGAGCTTCGTCAAGCGCCCGCCTGACTGCGTCGGTGTCTTCTCCGTCAATGCTTGTGGTGTGCCAACCGTATGCCTCAAACCTCTTGGCAACGTCTTCAGTGAACGAAAGATTTGAAGTTCCGGCGAGCGTGATTTCGTTTTGATCGTAGAGATAGATCAGTTTTCCAAGTTGCAGATGGCCGGCCAGCGACGCAGCTTCCGCGGCGACGCCTTCCATAACGTCACCGTCAGACACAATGCCATAGGTGTAATGGTCAACGATGGTGTGTCCGTCTCGGTTGAATCTTGCCGCCAAATGCGCCTCGGCCATCGCCATGCCGATGCCATTGGCGAAGCCCTGGCCGAGCGGACCAGTCGTCACTTCAACGCCGGAAGTGTGACCGCGTTCTGGATGGCCAGGCGTTTTGGAGCCAAGTTGGCGAAATTGCTGAATGTCTTCGAGACCGAGATCGTATCCGGTGAGATGGAGGAGCGAGTAAAGAAGCATCGAGCCGTGACCGGCCGACAATACGAAGCGATCCCGATCAACCCAGCCAGGATTTCTCGGGTTGTGTTCGAGATATTCTGTCCAGAGAACATACGCCATTGCCGCTGCGCCCATTGGCATTCCAGGATGCCCGGAATTCGCCTTTTGGACAGCATCCACTGAGAGCATGCGAATGGTGTTGATTGAGAGTGTTTCCAGCGCCTTATCGGTGGCAACAGCCACGCCTAATCCTCCTTCTTCGCAGGTACGATGATGTTGACTATCGTGTCTCTTTAAGGCAGGGCCAGCACCGCTAGGGGCTGCCCTCGCGGCGACGACGGCATCAACTCCTCATTATCCCACGTGTTGTCGAGCAAAGTGTTGGAAAAGCTTCTTTGATCTCGAGATATGGCAATGGTTGAGCCTGCGAGAATGACGTTCGATTGCCTCAAACTGCTCCCAACGTTTTGAAAGTGGCTATTTCACTTTCTGAGTATCCCAACTCGGCCAGCACTTCATGGGTATGCTGGCCAACATCGGGGATGCCGCCCATCGCACTTTCGGCATTCTCGAACGTGAATGGCGGCAGGATAGCGTCAAGAGGTCCAACCGGAGATTCGATTTGTCGCCATCGATCTCGCTCGGAAAGCTGCGGATGTTCCAAGAACTGTTGAACCGTATTGACGTCCCCATACGGGACGTCTGCTACTTCCAGACGGCGGGTAACTTCTTTCCGCGAAAGTGGAGCGAGTGCCTCCTCGATAGCGCTTTCGAGTTGTTGACGATTGATTCGACGGTTCGCCAGGGAATCGTACCGTTCGTCGGCCAGCCATTCCGGCCGCTCGCAAACGACAGTGCAAAAGGAGGTCCATTGATCCTCGGTTTGGACTGCCAGATTCACTTGCTGGCCGTCGCCACATCGATAGGAGCCGTACGGCAATACCGTCGCATGTCGCACGCCAGCCCGGATCGGCGGCTCCCCGCCGTAGAGCGTGAAGTAGGACGGATATCCCATCCATTCAGCCAAAGCATCAAAAAGTGACGTTCCAACAAGTTGACCGGCACCGGTTTCCTGGCGCTGGTACAGCCCCGCCAAGACGGCGATCGTGCCATACACTGCCGCGCCAATATCGCCGACTGAAATGCCGACTTTTGCAGGCTCTTCTTCGGTCCCCGTGGTCGCAATTACGCCCGTTTCGCCTTGCAACAACAAATCAAACGCTTTGCGATTTTGAAATGGTCCTGAGGATCCGTAGCCCGAAATTGTGCAGACGACGAGCTTAGGAAAGTCCTGCCGAAGGGTCGCTGGCGAAAATCCAAGGCGGTCGATCGCGCCCGGGCCAAGGTTTTGCACCAGTACATCACTCGACTTGAGAAGCCGCCGCAATATTTCGGTTGCCGAGGAGTGTTTCATATCGAGCGAAAGAGAACGTTTGCCACGATTCAACCAGACAAAATAGGACGACATACCCCGCACCGAAGTGTCATAGCGCCGCGCGAAATCGCCGCCGCTGGTTCGTTCAACCTTGATCACATCGGCGCCGAGATCGCACAGATGCCTCGTGCACAGCGGTCCCGCAACGGCTTGCTCAAGCGCTAGAACCCGAACTCCCGACAAAGGGAGGCTTTTGGTTGCGTTTTCACGATTCACTTGCACGCCTTTACTCAGGTCAAGTGACGAATTCGATATTATCCCGCGAGATTCTCCACAATTTGGCGGTCTTTTGTGAAACCACGAACAGTTCAGATCTTGTTCCCATGAATGGAGCCAGAGATGAAACATGCCGAACAGGATTCCGTCTTAGTGACGCGACCGGAAACTTGGCTTGCAATCGTGACGCTCAGCCGGGAATCGGTTCGAAACGCCATTTCCCGAGACATGGCGAGACAACTCGTCCGGCGATTGAATGAACTGGCGACCGAGCCAGAACTTCGCGCGCTGATTTTGACCGGGGCCGGTTCCAAAGCGTTTTCCTCCGGCGCGGACCTCAAAGAGCGACACAGAATGACGCCTCGACAGCGCCAAGAACATACCTCCGAAATTCGAGCGGCCGCCGATAGCATTGCCAGCTTTCCCGCTCCCGTTGTCGCCGTCATCAATGGCTTCGCGCTTGCGGGCGGGGCCGAACTCGCGGTCGCTTGCGATTTGCGTGTGGCGGGCGAAAGAGCGATTATTGGATTTCCAGAAGTTCGAGTCGGGATTTTTCCTGGTGCGGGCGCGATTGAACGATTGCCGAGGATCGTTGGCGCTAGTAAAGCTCGCCATTTGTTATACAGTGGTCGCCAAGTTGAGGCTGATCAAGCGCTGTCGATAGGATTGGTCGATTCCGTCGTGCCAGACGATTATGTCCTTATTGAAGCAACTCGAATCTGCCGTGATATCGCGTCGCAGTCAATATCGGCGGTGCGTGCCCTAAAGAGGGCAATACTGGCGCTCGAACGTGAACCTCCGGATCAAGCCGCTCAAATCGTTCGAGCAATTCGAGCAGAACTCGACTCCAGCGCTGACTACAATCACGGTCTTGAAGCCTTCGCGGAAGGCAGACTTCCAAACTGGCTCGAGCAATCTCATTAGGATCTGGTGGCTTCGACAAGCTTGCGAACTCGATCAGGATCGACTGTATTGCCTACGATCCCTGCTTCTTTGAAATACGTGCCAATGATCACTGCGTCAGCAACCCGAAGGATCGACGAGACTGTTTCATCTGTCACGCCGCTGCCAACAACGAGTTGGTCCTCGGGAACCGAATATCTCAAGGATTTGAGTGCTTCATCGTTGACCGATTTTCCGGTACTCGAACCCGTCAAAATCACTGCCCGAGCTAATCCCCGTTCGATCGCATCGCTTGCCAATTCCTCAAGCAGGCGAGGGGCGACTTGACCAGCATGTTTCACGTCGATATCAGCCCAGACATCGATTGTGCTGCCAAGTAGCCGTTTGATCGCTTGCACTTCGAACGCATTGCCTTGAATGAGTCCCTGATCCGTGATTGCCGCTCCGACATAAATATTTGATCTGATGAAGGACGCGCCCGTCATGGCTGCGATGGAAGCAGCGGCAGCGCCATCGTTGCGGAGCACATTGACTCCAACGGGTAAATCGGACTCTTGAATTACTGCCTCGACGGCGACAGTCATCGCCGACACGATATAGGGCTCAACGTGAACCCGGGCAAACGGCACATCACCGAAATTCTCGACGATGATCGCGTTAACTCCACCTTCCGCCAGAGTGTGGGCGTCGCGGCGCGCTCGATCGACGATTCCGGCAAGCGAACTCGACGTCCCACCAAGCGTAGTACCTGGTAACGGACGAAGGTGAACGACTCCCGTGATCAAGGGAAGTCGGGACGACCTGTTTACCGGTTTGCCGTCCATTTCTTAGCGCGAAGCCAGGCCGGCGACGAAGGCGCCGAACGCGAAAATGAACATGAATATCGCGAAAAGGGTGAAGCCGCCTCGCGAATGCACAGCTCGTTGATCCTTCTTGACGTAACGCGAGTAAAGTAGTGACATCGCAAAGAGCGCCGATCCGCCCGCAATGCCAAACCAAATAAGCGATTGCGCTCCCAACGTTCTTCTTAGCTCCTTCGACCAACCGCAACTAGCTATTCTTGTGGTGGATTCATCAAAGATATTACTTCGAGTTCTTCGCGCACATCGACAACTCCCGCAACTCGACCAGCTACGGCTTCGACATTCTCAGCGTCATCGAGTGTTTCCACGGTTCCACGGAGAAAGACGACCCCGTTTCGCGTCTCGACTGCGATATCGAAATCCGTGGTCGCGGCATCTTCGCGCAGCTCACGGCGCACCATATCCGTGATTTGCTCGTCGCCAAACGTTTGTCCTGGTCTCGCGTCCTCGGAACGCTCATACGAGACTGCTCCAAATCCACCAATGATCGACAGTTCCTCGTCGTCGCCCGAAGGTTCGACGACCGGATCAGTAGGCGGAAAGTACGGAATGCCTTCTTCTGTCGCGAGAATGGAATCACTTGTTCCAAGGATTCGCTGATCGTCCGCCGGATCAATTCCTTCCTGCCGAACGGCGTCAACTAGGTCCTGCTCATCGATTCCTTCATTGTCGTCAAAGAACGTTAAAGCTGATTCCGTCAGTTCTTCAAGAACTTCGATGCTGTCATCTATTTCAAGTCTGTTCGCTCGAGCAAATTGACGGGCAAGATCGAGTGCCGCTTGCTTGTCGTTCTCAGATTCGACCTCTCCCGACAGGAAAAGCGTCATTCCTCGGACTTCCGCCGCAACGCCGAATCCCAGCTCATCAAGCTGGCGTTCCAACGAACTGCCATCAACTGCAGAAGAATCATGCGTCTCAGACATTCGCCGTTCCTCCTCCACAACTCGCGACCGCGTGCAGCGGAATGCGATCGATATTTGAGGTACGATCAATGACGGTCGCGTTCATAGGTTCGCCGCTGGCGGGTTGCACTGCAAGATTCGACCCACACCACTTGCGCGAGATCTAATTGGTGGGTACCTTCCGTGAATGAACAGGCGCCGCTCGGTTCTCGAGATCAATACTCAATTGCCGAAGTCGAGGATCTGACCGGGCTCACTCCTCGTACAGTGCGGTTTTACATTACCGAAGGTCTTATTCCTCCGGCACACGGTCGTGGGCCGAGCGCCAAATATGACCGTAGTCAAGTCATGCGCTTGAGACTCGTTCAACAGTACAAATCCGAGCGCTTACCACTTGATGAAATCAAGAATCAACTGAACAATCTGTCGGACCGGCAAGTCGCGCAGATGTTGAACGCCGACGCCGAACCCATAGGTGAATCATGGCGGCGCATTTCACTCCATCCCGACATAGAACTTCACGTCAGATCAAAGTCGATGCCGGAAGGATCTGATCTCGAAGAAACGATCGGCGTCATCCTAGAACAGGTTCGGCCACTGATCGACCGGATGACCCGCAGGCAGAATGGTCGGATCGTTGAGCGATAAGACAAGAGCACCAGACGACCGCTGGGTTCCGGATAATCCAGATGGCAGCGGTTGGGCCGACGTCGACTGGTCGAGTTCAATTCGGGGCAGTCGTTATCACTACGAGCATGGACTCCCGCTCGAGGCGGCAGTCGCCAACCTACCCGCCTTTTATCGAGTTGTCACTCGGCTGGAATCATCGGCTCTCGAGCCTCACGAAAACAGCTACTTTGTCCCACGAGCAATGCTCGCGGACTTCCTGGCTGAACTCGCCCTGGTAGGAGGCGCGGAGGCCCTGTGGCATGTGGAGCCCTGCGAGGTCCCACCACCCGAAAGTCTCGTCAGGCCGTCGTGAAGTCGTGTTCGAGTTAGATGCTCGCGAGTGCGGGACTCTCGCTCTCGGCGTTCACGCCAGCAATTCGGCCGACATCCCAGAAGTCCGCATCTGCCTCGTCCCAAACCAACAGCGGTACGACTCCTCGCGAGGCATCTGTGCAATGAACCATGCGATTCGTAGCGGCAACCCTTCGTTGCCGTTCGCGAATGGTCGCCAACCGCCGGTTCGCGAGTTCGTCTCGGGCTGCCAGGAATTGCTCTCCGGCGGGATGAACTGCGCCCATTCGGAACAATTCGGGATCGACAACGTCAATTCTTGCCGCTCGGAATCGCAGGTGTAATAGATCGCCGGACATCAGGCGAACGATCTGACCACCTCGAGCTGCCTCAGGAGTCACATGTCCGACCGCTGCGCCATAACTGACGCCCGAATAGCGCCCGTCGCTGACGACTGTCGCCAGCTTCCGCATCGCCCGATTGCTATTGATGTGCTGCATGGGAGTGAACATTTCGGGCATTCCATATGCTTCGGGTCCCTGAGATGCGATGACTATCGCAAGCTTGAGCGTCCCTGTCTCGACCATCTTGTTGAACAAGGCGCCGTAATCGAGGTTCACTGTGCTCCGGACTTCAATTCCAAGCAAATTGGCGTTGTGATTCCACATCGCAATTAGGTCTTCGGGATCGACAATTCGCTGGTCGCGGAGTCCGTCGAGCAGATGAACATCCAACAACGCTTCGTTGGCGGCATCCTCGCTTTCGAAGTAGACGACGGCGGCGATTTGCTCGTCGAAGTGGTTGAGTTGCTTCTCGGGCATCCCGCTAATTTTCACGACGGCGCTCTCGAAGAAATTACTTTGAAGCACGTCAACGCCAGAGATAGCCCGACGAGGCGTCGCCAAGATCACTGGATTGTCTGTAACGCCGGCGGCTCCGAGGGATGTGCCATCCGCAAGCCTTTGTGTCCACGTCGATCCTGTCACCGTCATTGCATCAAGATCCATTGGCACGCCGTTCCGAGTGAGCTCGTAAAAGAGCGTTTCCATTCCACGAATGTTGCCCGAACAGCATTGTTGGGCGAGGGCAAAGATGTCACGACCTTCGGTCAGGCTGTAATTGAAAAGGTCCGGAATTGGACTACTGTGATGAATGCGATCGAGGTCCCAAATGGAGAAGCGATAGCCTGAATAGATCACCGAGCCAACGAGATGCATGAGAAGGTTCGTCGAGCCGCCCGATGCACTGTGGATGCGGATTGCGTTGCCAATGTTCTGCTTGACGAGCTCCGCCACACCGCACTCTGGGCGATTCACGAGCTTAATGAGGTCATTGACAACCGCGGTCACTTGTGGGGTTGTGGGTGGATCGGTGAGCAATTCGACTGCGGGATGGGCAAGGCCAAGTGCAGCGACGAGGTGCCGAGAACTATTGCCTGTACCGTTGAACGCGCAGATTCCACCTTTCGCGTCGCAGGTGTTGACCGCCAGCGCCCGTTCAAATTCCTTGTGTCGCTCATGGCTGAGAATCCCATGTTCGACCGCCCGCAAAAAGACCCCTTGAAATGCGGTGTTTGACGAGCATTGAAGGATGTAGAGCATGGTGTCTTCGAGATCTTCAGCGATCTCAGGATGACCGGCGGCCCGGCAATCTGCCGCGAGTTGTTCTAGGTCGTTTCGAACCGGCTCTGGGATCTCGCCGCCTTTGAGCACGTGGGCTGGTGCAAAGGCCGCGAACACGGGTGGTTCGCCTCGGCGCTTACGAAGCGTGTCGAGATGAGCAAGGGCCGATACGACCGCAAGCGGCATCTTGTCACAGCTTTGGATGACGAACGCGCCGTGATAGATGTGCGCTTCCATCTGATTGACAACCATCTCGGCGATAGCGTTGCGGCTCTGGAGCGAATAACTCATTCCCATGGTGCTTTGAGCCGTACCGTCGCACAGCACCGGAACACTGAAATGGAACGGCACGCCCCCACCCTGCCAGATAGCTAATGCCGCTCTGGCAGCCGTCTCCGGATCAACCACATGGGCGGGATGGTCGGGAGAGCCGCCAATGATCGCAATTCGCGGAGCGTTCTCCTCCAGCCGATCGTAGATCGCCTCCAGCGACCAGTCAGGCTGGCTCGCGTAACCGACTTCTTTCCGGGCACGATCGAGGATTGCAGCGACGGTAATTGGTTCGTTCGCCTTGCCCTGAACATTGTGTGTATAGGGATTGATCGCGCCCAACATGCGCAGTTTCCCGGAGTTCCCCATTTGGCGCCTCACCTTCATCGAAATAGGTGCTGAATGTGGCTCAAATTAATAGTGCTAAGTGTCGCAGAATTGAACTCCAAGTTTCAGCTACTCGTTGCGATCACGCGAGATTGAGGATTGCCGTGAGGGGGAGCCAGGCCCAATTTGGCCGGTTATCGAGTTCGTAAAGCACTTCGTAAAGAGCTTTGCGAAGTTCCCAGGCGGTGAGCGCCAAGCGAGTGTCTTCTTGGGTCTTAGGTAGAAATCGGGCGGTTCCCGGGCTGGCTCGATTGAAATATCCGGCGAGAAACGCTTCTCGCGTCTCTTTCTCCCATTTGACGAGCGATGCGGACCCTTCTTGGCCGTTCTGCACCGCGGTAATTCCACGTGCGTAGTTGAACGAGCGAAGCATTCCTGCGACGTCTTTCAGTGGTGAGCTTTTCGCTCTACGTTCTTCAATCGACCTCGCGGGTTCACCTTCGAAATCGAGGATGATCCATCGACCGTCGACGGTCCGAAGTGTTTGCCCGAGATGATAGTCGCCATGAACTCGCGTCTTTGAGCAGTTCACGAGCAAAGATAGATTGTCTGCGGTCGTCAGGAGGCGAGAGGATGCTTGCAATATCGCTGACGTAAGACTTGAATCGAGTCGTTCGGAGATTTGTGGTCGATTCAGTCGATCCAGAACCGAGCGCAGGCTCCAGTCAAGGTCGTCGGTCCACGTTGCAACATCATCGAGAGTCACCGGTTCCGGGGCAAAATCGACGTCCCCGGTGTTCTTCGCGAGAGCTTGGTGAAGTTCCGCGGTCGTCTCACCGAGCGCGTGGGCTTCGGAGAGCCAGGAGTCCAAGGACTTGCCCTCGACTGAACCTGACTCGACCAGTGAAACAAGCGTCGCGCGACTGTACTCCCAACCGTCGGCGACGCTCTCGACAAACGCTTGGGCTATCGCAAGCGACGCTTCCTCACCGCCCTGCATAGAGACGCGAATTTCACCGAAGGTGGTTGGCACATTCTCGAAGTCGGCGACCCCAGCTAAAAATCGGCCAATTTCTACATCGGGATTCAAGCCAGATCGAAGCTTGCGGAAAAACTTGACGATGAGCGTGTCGCCGAGAATGACAGAGCTATTTGACTGCTCGGCGCCTGAAAGTCGGGCGCTTGAAAGCGATCCGATCTCTGCAGGGTCTGGAGAAGCTATCGTCGGAAGCCACGACGTTCCCAGTGACTGGAGCTCATTGAGAGCCCGGCCCTGCAGCACACTTATCAGCCAGGTCTGAAACGATTCATGTTCGATGGCGTCGTAAACGAACATTGCGCCATCCCGACCCTCAACGAAGGTGATCGGCTTGATTGATTGAACATCTGAGTCCACGACGATTGGGAGCGAATAATCGGCATTGATTCCGTCAGCGAGGTTGATTGAAACGATCCCCATATGCAGCTCGACTTGGCCGAGTTGAATCTGACCGAGGTTGGTCCACTTGAGTCGCGAAATCGTTTCAGATTTCTCGCCGTACCAACGGCGAGAAGGCAAGTAGTCGCCGAGGACGCGCTCCAACTCGATCTTAATCGCTCGGTTCGTCTCAATTGGGCGACTCATTCGTCTTCCGGAATCGGTTCCAATCTGAAAAGATAGAAACTATGTGGTCCAAGCGTGATGAAATAAGGCAAATCGCCAATCCGAGGAAATTGCGTCTCGCCGATCAGTTCGACTGGCCGTAACCCCTTGTATTCGGATAGATCGAGCTCTGTGCATTGAACGAAACGTGACAAGTTGAAAATGCAGAGCAGGATCTCATGTTCGTACTTGCGAATAAAGACGAGAACTTTGTGATTTTCGGGATAAATGAATTCAAGGCTTCCCCGCCCAAACGCCTTGTATTTCTTGCGGACTTTGATTGATCGCCGCATCCAATGAAGAAAGGATGTCGGAGTTCGCAGCTGGGCCTCGACATTGACGCCCTGATAACCATAAACCGGGTCCATGATAACCGCGGAGTAAAGCTTCGCGAAATCGGCCCCTGAAAATCCCGCGTTGCGATCAATAGTCCACTGCATCGGCGTTCTGACACCGTTGCGATCGCCCAGATAAATGTTGTCGCCCATACCGATCTCGTCGCCGTAGTAGATGACCGGTGAACCAGGCATCGACAGCAATAGCGCATTCATAAGTTCCATTTGGCGACGGCCATTGTCGAGAAGGGGCGCAAGTCTTCGCCGGATACCGAGGTTAAGGCGCATCCGTGGATCGCGCGCGTATTCGTAGTACATGTAGTCGCGATCAGCGTCGCTGACCATCTCTAGCGTCAGTTCATCGTGATTACGGAGGAAAATAGCCCACTGATTTAATTCGTCGATTGTCGGGGTGCTTTGCATGATTTCGACGATCGGCGTTCGCGTTTCTTGGCGCATAGCCATGAACATGCGCGGCATGAGAGGGAAGTGAAACGCCATGTGCATTTCCGCACCCTTCTCAGGGTCTCCGAAATACTGCACGACATCACTCGGCCACTGATTTGCCTCGGCCAAGAGAATCTTCCCCGGGAATTCCTGATCGATCATGAGTCGAAGTTCACGGAGAAATCCGTGCGTTTCCTCCAGATTTTCGCAGTTCGTCTCTTCACGCTCGTAGAGGTATGGAACCGCGTCGCAGCGGAATCCGTCGAGCCCCATCCCAAGCCAGTAGCGAACAACGTCGAGCATCTCTTGCCAAACGTCAGGATTGTCATAGTTGAGATCGGGTTGGTGACTGAAGAACCGGTGCCAATAGTGTTGTCCCGCAACTGGATCGTACGACCAATTAGAACTCTCGGTGTCGGTAAAGATGATCCGCGCGCCCGCATACTTCGAGGCGTCATCGCTCCAAACGTAATAATCACGTTTTGGAGAATCTGGATCTCGTCTCGCTTCTTGGAACCAAGGGTGCTGATCGGACGTGTGATTCATCACGAGATCAGCGATCACTCGAAGACCCTTAGCATGAGCTAGATCAAGAAACTCCTTGAAATCATCAACTGTGCCATAGTCGGAATGAATCTCACCAAAACTTGAAATGTCGTAACCGTCGTCCCGCAATGGAGACGGAAACATTGGCAGTATCCAAATGCAGTCGACTCCGAGATCGCGGATGTAGTCAATCTTCTGCGACATCCCTTTGAAATCGCCGATGCCATCGTTATTCGCGTCAAAAAAAGACTTAACGGGCGCCTCGTAAAAGATGGCGTCCTTGTACCAGAGTTCGTCGTCGACGGTCATCAAGTTAGTGACCCCCGGTTTTTCATCGGCGATAACCTCTCTTTATCCTCTAAATGGTTCAACATGATGAACGCGTGTCCACTTCCGAATCGAGTAGAACTTCGCCGGTTCTTCGATTGGGTCTAGTCGAAGCAATTGATGATTGCCGGTCCAAAAAAATTGCTCGCCAGTCACGAGTTCATCGACCCGATACTGCTCGTTCTCCGCGATGCCAAAGTCGACGATCGGAAAATGGATCCAACTCTCATGCGCATGGAATGGATCGAGATTTACTACTGCGAGGATGATATTTGACTTGTCCTCTGTCATCTTGCCGTAGCAGAGGATATTTTCGTCGTCGCTCCCAAAGAATCTCAGATTGTCGTACTCGTGCAATGCCTCATTTTCCCGCCGAATCGTATTTATCTTGCCGACATATTCGGTGATATTTCCCGGTCGGTCCCAATCCCAGACCTTGTATTCGTACTTTTCTGAATTCAGAAATTCTTCTTTTCCTGGCACGGGTGTGGCTTCACATAATTCGTATCCGCTGTACATTCCATAGACAGATGAAAGTGTCGCGGCGAGCGCCAACCGCATCTTGAATGCAGGGCAACCACCCTCTTGCAAGATAATCGGAAGGATGTCCGGAGTGGTCGGGAAAAGATTGCCGCGAAGATACTCCTTCGCGTCACTCTGGGTGAGCTCGGTGAAGTAGTCAATGAGCTCTTGTTTGAAGTTCCGCCAAGTGAAATAGGTATAAGACTGCGAAAATCCGAGCTTGGCGAGAGTTTTCATCATCTTGGGACGAGTGAACGCTTCAGCAAGAAAAATGACGTCGGGATAGGCTTGTTGGACTGACGCGATCAACCACTCCCAAAAGGGAAGCGGTTTCGTATGCGGATTGTCGACCCTGAAAATCTTCACTCCATGATCGATCCAGAAGAGGACGACGCGCTTCATTTCCTCCCAGAGCGCCCTCCAATCTTCAGTTTCAAAATTGACGGGATAGATATCCTCGTATTTTTTTGGCGGATTTTCCGCAAACTTTATCGAGCCATCTGGCCGAATGTGAAACCAATCCGGATGTGACGTCACCCAAGGATGGTCTGGAGCAGCTGAAATTGCGAAATCGAGCGCGATTTCCATACCATGTTTGGTCGCGGTGGCTAAAAGCTCGTCGAAATCCTCGATTTTCCCGAGGCTGGGCTCAATCGTGTCGTGTCCGCCAGACGCATTTCCAATTGCATACGGCACACCTGGATCAAGAGGAGTCGAATGAACCGAATTGTTCTTGCCTTTCCGATTGACCGTGCCAATCGGATGAATTGGTGGGAAATAGAGCACGTCGAAACCAAGCGCCGCAATGCTTGGAACTCTCTCCATCACGTCTTGAAACGTGCCGCTCCGATTCGGGACCCGACCCGCCGAGCGAGGAAACAATTCGTACCAGGACGAGTATCGCGCTCGCACGCGGTCGACGACGACTTCCAAAGGCGGATCAAGCGTCACGCCACCGCGTCGGTCACGATTCCGATGCATGAGTTCAGCCGTCGACGCCAACAAAAGCAGATCGCTCGCAAGTGCCTGCGACGACGCCGATTCGATAGAGTCAGCAAGGGAATTGATCGTAGTTTGGTCGGCGGAGGATTCGTTTTGGGCTCGTCTGATCAGTTCAACGCCCTCACGAATTTCGAGGTCGATATCTAGTCCCGCGCCACGCTTCTTCGTGAGTTCATCGACAAATGTGGAGTAGGAATCAGCGAATGCCTCGATGGTGTACTGATATCGGGCGTTCTCGTTCAACACAAACGAAGCGGTCCATCGATCGTTGTCGAAGTGGATCATTTCCACTTCGCTCCAAATTGCCTCATCCACGCGACGCACTTTGAGAACGGCGGCGATCTTGTCGTGACCTTCTTTGAGAATGTCCGCCCAGACCTCGAGCGTATCGCCAACTTCGCGTTTGATTGGATACCGTCCACAATCGATTTGGGGCCATACTTCGAGAATCACCAGATTTCCCGGCGTTTCCGAAAGATTTGTGATATCAAGGATTCTTGTCATCGTTGCTCCGCTACGAATCAATGACCCTTACCTTGATTTGCAGCATAAGAGCCATCGGGGCCTGAAACAAGTTACTTAGATTACAGGGGCGCTTGTGATCGCGTTTATTGCAGTGGTTCGGTTACGCTGGATTCTATGATTCATAATCTCAGGTTTCCCTCCAAGCGGGCAGCCGTTTCGATCCTCCTCATTCTCGCCATCCTGATTGCAACGTTGGCGACCTTTGGTCGCTCTCGGATCGAGGAGATCGTTGCAAAACCGGCACCGGCCGGAACTCCCGTAGTCGCAACAACTGGTATGTCATTGGAAGAACAGGCCTTTTACGACTTCGTGGCGCCTCGGATGCTGAGCGTCACGGCAGAAGCAAAGGTACTGGCAGAGCTGGGCCAAGAAAAAAGCCGAAACGTATTGGAATTGCAGACACGAGGGAACCGAATCGACAAATACACGTCGGAAATTGACGGTTACATCGCTTCGCATTCCGTGCCAACTCGATTCACAAAAAGTATGTCGTTGTTCTATCAAGGTGTCGGGCAGCTAAAGAGCGCGATGGCAAATTCGAAGAAGGGAATGGTGACCTTCGACTGGGACCTTGTCGCGCAGCAAATTGCGGTCTTCGACCAGGGTGCTTCGAAAGTGAAAACGGCTACTGGACAAATACAGCAGTCAGCTACATCAGCCTCTCCGATCACGCAATAGCGAACGTTTTTTGCTACCACCGGTTCCGAAGTGGTTTATAGTGGAAGTTCTTGGCGAACGACGTGCAGTTGCGCGCGGCGCAGAGCAAGTCTGATTTCGCGGGAAGGGATTGCAAAACATGCGTTATGAAATTCACTACTTGTCCGAGGGCGAAGAACGCATCGAAATTGTGGACGCGCCCGACGCACCAGCGGCCGCATCGTTAATTCAATATGAACATGGCCGCTCCGAAGAATCGTTCGAGTTGCTCTCAGTTACGTTGCTGGAGGATGGCCATGATTCCTCCTTGTCCAACGCGGCAACAAACTCAGACGCTTCAAAATAAGATCGTCAACGCTGAGCCGGCTGTGCCTATTCATACCTACAGGCTGTTGATTGTCCTACCAACTGGTCCGTTAATCGTTCCATGAGAATTTCACTAGAAATAGGCACAGACATGCGGCAGGGAGTGAGACCCTCGCGCACGCTTGGCGCTCATTTTGAGCCCGAGGGAGTGACCTTTTACGCATACTCACACCATGCGACTGGAATCGACTTATGCCTTTACGGTCGTGGCGACCTGGGTTCACAACACACTACAAGGCAGATGGTCAGGGGGAACAATGACATTTGGCACGTCCACGTTCCTGGGATTGAGCCAGGCGAACGCTACGGATTTCGGGCGCATGGACCATATGATGCGAGACACGGTCATCGATTCAATCCCAAAAAACTGTTGCTTGATCCCTACGCGTTTGCGATTTCCGGTGAGCTTGACTGGTCGGGGCCAGTTTTTGGCCATGGAACGTCAGTCAACCCGCACGCCACGGGAAGTGACAATCAGGACAACGCTGAATTTGTCCCGAAATCTATCGTCATTGATCGATCGTTTGATTGGGGAGGTGACAATAGCCCTTCAATCCCGATGCGGAATTCGGTCATTTATGAGGCCCATGTTAAGGGTCTGACAAAGCTTCATCCCGACGTTCCTCAAGATCTGCAAGGCACATACCTCGGCGTGAGTCACCCAGCGATTATTGAACACTTTCGTTCGATCGGAGTGACCTCTCTCGAACTCCTGCCGGTGCACGTGGCAATTGATGAATCGCACATAGCTCGTCAGGGGCTGACCAACTATTGGGGCTACAACTCCATTGGATTTTTCGCTCCAACTCCAAGGTATGCAGCATCTTTGGTGGCCGGCGACGAAGTGTTCGAGTTCAAGCAAATGGTGAAATCGCTTCACCGGGCCGGGATCGAGGTCATACTCGATGTTGTCTACAACCACACAGGCGAGGGAAACCATCTCGGTCCGACGCTGTGCTTTCGCGGGCTCGACAACGCTTCCTACTATCGTCTAGCGGAGGACAACAAGGGACTCTACGAGGATTTCACCGGTACGGGCAACACGCTTGATATTCGGCAACCGGTCGTGCTCCGTCTGATCATGGATAGTCTTCGTTATTGGGTCGAAGAAATGCACGTCGACGGATTCCGATTTGATCTCGCCCCTGCCTTGGCGCGCGATGGGCAATATCCCGATGCTGCGGCAAGCTTCTTCAAGTCGATATTCCAGGATCCCGTCTTGTCATCGACGAAACTCATTGCCGAGCCATGGGACCTCGGACCGAGCGGTTACATGCTTGGGGGGTTTCCGCGAGGATGGTCTGAATGGAATGGCAAGTTCCGAGACGCCGCACGTTCCTTTTGGATCGGGGATATTAGTGCGCTCAGCGATCTCGCTTATCGAATTACTGGCTCTTCAGACCTTTTCTCAAGTGAAAAGAGAACACCGCAGGCAAGCGTTAACTTCATTACAGCCCACGATGGGTTTACGCTCGAGGACCTCGTTTCATACAACCACAAACACAACCTTGCCAACGGCGAGGAGAATCACGATGGCGCCAATCTCAACTATTCATTCAACCACGGAGTAGAGGGCTCAACCAATGACCCATCGATCGTCGCCCGCCGAAATCAGCACAAACGAAACTTATTGACGATCCTATTTGTCGGCCAGGGTGTCCCAATGATCTGCGGAGGAGACGAGTTGGGCCGAACTCAATTTGGCAATAACAACGCCTATTGCCACGACAATGAGTTGAGTTGGATCAATTGGGAGACGGATGGAGATAAGCGGGCGCTATTCAGATTCGTCAGTCACCTGTCGCAGTTGAGACAAAACCGGCCTGCTTTGAGACGCTCGAGCTTTTTCGTCGGTAAGGTTGTGGGACCGTCCGCTCGCAGAGATCTCGTTTGGTATCAACCTGACGGCGCCGAAATGACGCATTCGGCGTGGCACTCACATGTCCTAGCCGCCGTGGCATTGCGCTTTTCAAACGAAGTCGAAAGGGTGGCCGGCGACCAAAGAAGTCTAGAATCGTCTGAATGGATGTTTTTGACGCTCAATCAATCAAATGAACCGGTTCGATTTACGTTTCCCGACTCGCCTGATGACGAGTATGGAGAATGGCGACTCGAAGTATTGACAACAGACTGGGAAACTCCCACATCCGTGGCCGTCGAACCCGCTGGCGAGTTTGCTCTTGCCGGGCAAAGCATCGGGCTTTGGACGTGGACGCCCGAGTTATTACCGTAGGGCGAGGTCCGCTCCCGCACCGCTACCGTCAAGTTGAATGACTGACAGCAATTGGCGGAGACGCTCAGCTTGAAGCGGTGTCATGTCACCCATCAGACAAGCCAGACGGCGCTTGTACGCCTCACCAAGCTCTTCCAGCAATCGACTTCCGACTGGTGTGAGCTTCGCCAGCACCATCCGCCGGTCATCTGGGTGCGCATTTCGTTCAGCCCAGCCCTGTCGTTCAAGAATATCGACATAAAGTGTCGCAGTTCGGCGAGCTACCGCGAGCCTTCGAGCGAGCTCAGACGGGGCCAATCCCTGAGGTCGCGCTGCTCCTAACTCCAAGAGTGCGCCAAATGCTCCCGCTGTCAGATCGAGATCGGACAGCACGTCGGCGGCGGCGCGATCGATCGCGCCGGCTGTCCTGAGAAGTTGCAGAAACGCGCCGAAGCGTGCCTCTTCTTCGGTTCCGCGCACCGGTTCGATAGCAACGGGTTCTTGCAAGAGCCACCCCGGGTGAACTGCGCATCTTGATGCCTCTTCAGCGGCAGATCCGTGAAACATGCCGGAACTTGCGGGCGCCTGGTTCATAATTTGGCTCTCCTCAGGTTAGAAACGCAAAGGTGGACCGAGCTTCGATAATTGCTTTCGTCCTCGGTCGGGGAAAGATCCACTTGTGGCGCGATCAAACCGGCAGGCCACATTTGATGCTTTCCCAAGTTGCGCTTAGCTTAAAACGCGACTCGCCTTCTGAAAGCCGGGAAGCGTTTTTCACTTTCATTCGATGTTGTCGGGAGTTTTATGGCACTTGTGGGGAAAAACCCTACAATCGGGACTCTCGCTTAAAGTTCTTCGTGGGTCAAAAGTCCGGCCCGAAGGGCGTAGCGAACAAGCTCAGCGCGGTTGGTCAGGCCAAGTTTTTGCATTGCGCGATGTCGATACGTTTCGACCGTCTTCGGCGAAAGTGCAAGGATTTCGCCCGCTTGTTGGGCAGTGTGACCTTCAGCTGTTAGGCGAACGACTTCACGTTCGCGATCGGAGAGGAGTTCGCCAAGATCGAGCTCGTCGCCTGTTCTGACCCGCCCAAGATATCCACGGAGGAGAGTTTTCGTCGCGGCCGGATCGAGAAACACTTCACCTCGAGCCACAGTTCGGATCGCATCGAGCAAATCTGTGTGTGCGCTGCTCTTCTTGACATAGCCGGATCCGCCGGCCTCGAGGACCGGAAGCAGATACCGCTCTTCGGCATGTACCGTGAGGACGAGGACTCGCGTTGGCAACCCGAGTTCAGTTATGGCCCGAATTGCTTCAAGGCCCCCTCCCGGCATGGACAGATCGGCAACAACGACTTGGGGATGCTCGCGCCGCGTGAGATCAACAGCGGTTGGACCGTCTGGCGCTTCTCCGACAACTCGCATATCGGATTGAGCTTCGAGGAGCGCTCGCAATCCGGCGCGCACGATGCCGTGGTCGTCGGCGAGCACGACGCGGATAGGATCGGGAACTGACTCAGTCTCAATCGGTTGAGCAATCATTATTCTTCCGAACGGCTTTCCAGATCTAACGGTATTTGCGCAATGATGCGCGTTTGGTTGCCAGGCGAAGTCCAGATTTTCAATTGGCCCCCGACAAGATGTGCACGCTCTTCCATCCCAAATAGTCCGAGCCCGACTCCTCGATCGTCACGTTCACTGGCCGATGCCAAATCGAATCCGGTTCCGTCATCCTGCACTGACAGAGTGACTTCATCTTCAGTTCTGTCCAGGTCCAACCATACTTGCGAAGCTTGCGCATGCTTAGCGACATTCATCAATGCTTCTTGGGCAATGCGATACAGCACGAGTTCCGTTTCGGCCTGCATCCTGGCTCGCAGACCACGCGGTCGATACTCAACGGGAATTCCGGTCTGATCGCTGAATCGCTGCGCAAGATCGCCCAATGCGGCGAGCAACCCGAGATCGTCGAGTGCAGGGGGGCGGAGCTCTAACGCCAGCCTGCGAACTCCCTCCAACGCCTCTACAGTCATCGACTCGAGTTTGGTTGCCGTGTCTTGGACGTTGGGATCTGTCGAGCTCTTAAGGGCGGTCAGTCGTAAGACCTGAGCAAACAATATTTGGGCGGTATCGTCGTGAAGCTCGCGGGAAATTCGCTTTCGCTCTTCCTCTTGCGCTCGCACAACCTGCGAAGCGAGCGACCGCAACTCCAATCGGTCTCTCGCCAATTCGTCGAGTGTTGCATTGAAAGTTTCCGCCAAGTGGGCGATTTGAGGATCGGTGAATGTGACCTCGGCGGCGCGCGCTGTCAGATCACCGTTCTTGACGGCGAGCGCTGCCCGTTCCAGGACTGCCAGGGGCTGAAACGCTGCCCTGAGCACGAGAAAATTGACGATGACGCTGAGGATGATGCCGGTGAAAACGAAAAGAATAGCGAGGCCGTAGTACGTGCCATGAGGAGCACGGCGAACCATCTCGATGGTTACCCAGGTTCCGGCGAGAGCCCCAAACATGACGATAGCCGCGTTAGCGACGAGGACTTTATAAAGGATCGGCAATCCAAGCAGTCGTTGAACCAGCCCGGATTCCAGCTCTTGCTCGAGCTCGCCACGGGAGGCATTCACCGGGAGGCGCTCAGTGTCGGCGGTAGCTCCTGAACTCTCTATCGCTTTTGAAGAAACCATCGATCCTCGATCCACTCGAACCGGCCCTCCCGGCATATCATCAATTGTGATGGAAACGGATGGTTCCGGTCGAGCAATCAATCATCCAATCTCAGTATTACTTACACCTGAGAGTAAAAGGCGCCATTTGGTAAGATTAGGCGTTTGGGTGGCGGAAGGAGACGAACAATGGCTCAGCTTGCATCGTTTGACATTGTCTCAAAATATGATGAGCAGGAACTAAAAAATGCGCTTGATCAGGCGCGGCGGGAAATCCAGCAACGTTACGATCTGAAGGATACGAAAACTGAAATTGCTCTGGGCGACAACGATATCACCATCAACACAGATACGGATTTCACTCTTCAGGCCGTTCGTGGGGTTATAGAGGACAAATTCGTCAAGCGCCACCTTTCGCTCAAGATCCTTGACTACGGAACCGAGGAACCTGCTTCTGGCGGCCGAGTTCGACAAACTGTCAAGCTGAAGCAAGGGATTTCGGACGATCTTGGGAAGAAAATCTCCAAGCGAATTCGAGATGACTTCAAGAAAGTGACGCCGCAAATACAAGGCGATACTGTCCGCGTGCAAGCAAAGTCAAAGGATGATCTCCAAACCGTTATTCAGGCTTTGAAGCAAGAGGACTATCCGGTCGCCTTGCAATTTGTGAATTACCGCTAGCAACCGAGGAGTCCTTTCGTTTGGCAACCCTTCCGACCTCGTCGAATTCACCTCAATCGTTTCACATCGTCACGCTGGGGTGCTCCAAGAATCGCGTCGATTCAGACGGAATGGAGCACCTCTTGTTGCAACGTGGTATGAGCTCCACGGCGTCGCCTTCTGCCGCCGATGTTGTCATCGTCAACACTTGTGGATTCCTTGGCGCGGCCCGAGAAGAATCGGTCGGCGTCATTCAAGAAATGCTCGACCTCCAGGTTCCCGATCAGAAATTGATTGCCGCGGGTTGTATGCCGGCACTTGGCGACTACAAGAATGCAATCCCCGCGGGTGTCGATCACATACTGACTACTCGCGAGTGGTACAAAATTGGGGATGTCGTCAGTCAGCTTTTCGGTGAAGATCCTGAACCCGAGATCGCCGGCTGCGACGGGATGCTGACGACGTTCCACCGAAATCAGCCCGGACCGTCTGCGTACATAAAGGTTGCCGACGGCTGCGATCACAACTGCGCGTTCTGCACGATTCCCAGCATTAAGGGCCGGCAAGTTAGCAAGCGTCCGCTGCACGTTTTGCAGGAGATTGTTGACGTCGTGGCGGCCGGCACCAAGGAAGTCGTGCTTGTCGCTCAGGATACGATCCGGTACGGCGCTGACATCGGCATGAAACACGGGTTGCCGAGTTTGCTCGAGATGATTGTTGAGCAGGTTCCGAATCTTCCCTGGCTACGGATGCTCTATATCTACCCTAGCCCGCTCACACTTCAATTGGTCGACGTGATGGCGGAGCACGACCAGTTGTTGCCGTACCTAGATATGCCGATCCAGCACGCCGACAAAACGGTTCTGCGATCAATGAATCGACCAAGCGACGTTGAAATGACTCGTAGGCTCGTCGCCCACGCTCGCGAAAAACTCGACGAGCTGACAATGCGCACAACGCTCATCGTCGGCTATCCAGGTGAAACTGACGAGCAATTCCAAACGCTTTTGCGATTTGTCGAGGAGATGGAATTCGATCACGTTGGCGTCTTCACCTATTCGCCCGAAGAAGGCACAAAGGCGGCGACACTCGAGAATCCAGTACCCCACGAAATCGCCGTCGAACGTCGAAACGCAATCATGGAAGCGCAACAGGCGGTCTCGCTGAAGAAAAATCGCTCCTTGATCGGCAGCACGCTGCAGATTCTCATTGAGGGGACTGGGGAACTAGAAGACGAACGCGGACGAACGGAACCAATTTCGGTCGGGCGAGCTCGGCGGCACGCGCCCGAAGTCGACGGACTCGTATTTGTGCCGGGACACCTTGAAGTAGGGTCGCTTGTCGAACTCGAAATTACGGACGCTCTTCCGTACGATCTGTGGGCGCGGAATCCTGACCCGGCTTTTTCCGGCCAGGCAATCGAACCGTCTCGGGCAAGACGGCGCTCACACGTTCGAGCAGCTCACTCTCGAGTGGCGAACCGATCGGGAAAACGCGGACCGGGTCGACCGGTTCCGATGGCCACACTCGTTGAAACATGACCCATTGATCGGGAGAATTTCCAATCGCCTTTTCCAGCACCGCGACGAGCTTCGCCATACCTTCTCTGAGGTCCTGTTCGAGGTTTTTTGTTCGTTCCACGGTGAAACTCGGTTCGATGATGATGCCTCGTCGGTTGCCCAGTCGGACCGAGAACAGCGGCACCACTGTCGCACCCGTGTCACGCGCGATCCGAATCGCTCCAGGCGGCAGTGTCGTTTCCTTCCCGAAGAATATGACCGGCAGTCCATTTAGGAAGAAATCGCGGTCTGAAACCAAGACTCCGCATTCGCCCCGGCGAATGGCTTGGATAACTTTGCGAACCCCAGAGGGCGAAGCTTCGATCATAGCCGGGCCACGTTTCGTTCGAAGATAGGTCACGCCATCAAACAGGAATCTTGCGGTCGTTCGAGATGTGAGCGAATTGAGCTTGTACCCGCGGTTCTGAAGGGTCTTTCCCATAAAATCGAACGACCCAACATGGGCGGTCACGATGACCGCTCCATTTCCTTGCTCGAGTGCTTTGTCAAGGATCGACCAGTCGCCCGACATTAGCTGAGCGTCCGTGGCGATTCGGCGCGAATTCATGTGGGGTGATAGCAAGAGATCGGTGAAGTTTCGCCCACTTGCTTGGAACACACGACGAGCAGCTTCAAGCACCTTTTCTGAATCCTCTGGAAGACCGGTCACTTGAGCGATGTTGAACATGACATTGCGGCGATAGGTCGGCGAAAACCGGAAAAAGAAATCTCCTCCGCGATCGGCGACCCAATTGCGCAGACGTTCGGGCATGAGCCAAACGAGCCATGAAAGGACAATCGCGCACGCGACACTGAGGTGATATCGAAATTCACGTCGCTTCTCGAGCTTGAACTTCGCTTGACGGCCTACCGAACCTGAAGGTCCAGACCTGGTTGCTTCAGCCGCTTCAATTGATGGCGCCTCGCAATCAGATCGCGCCGGGGACGTCCCCGCTGTGGGGCTCTCCACGCGAACGTCCGAAGGTTGGTCGCGAATACTCACTGCGCTATTCGAATCGCGTCGAATTTCATTGCGGTGTCGTGCTCATTGGTTTTGACGCAGCGCCATCGGGCTCTTCAGCGAGACGTTGTTCTGTGAGCATTGCATAGGCGTCGAACACCACCGGCAGGCCTCGTATCACTGTAAGTGCAACAGCGCTCCAGACGCATACCCAACCCAAAAATCGAAACGCCTCAACGTCGTATACGGCGCCCAGGAAGGTGCCGGACGTGTCTTGCTGGCGGAATGCGACCAGCCCCGTCAGGAACATGAATCCTAGGGCTTTTGCATACCCATAGAGACCGCGCATAAACCGCCCGGCAGTCAACCACCGCGTGAAATCCGAACGCATCATGTTGTTTTCGCCGAACGGAGTCTTACCTTCGGAGAACGACAGCGACCTCAATCCGTCAATGAGAAACCCACGCGTCATGACAAGCAGGGGGATCCAGACCGGGATCAGCTGAAGCTCCGCAAATACGATCCAGAGCGCATTCTCGACAACGCGGTCGCCCGCGATGTCGAACATCGCGCCAAATTGCGAAGTTGAGCCGCGACGACGAGCGACCCAGCCATCGAGTCCATCACTTGCAAAAACGAACGCGAGAAGAAATATGCAAAGCGTGATGACTTGGACATTGCCAACATAGATGAGCGCGATGATCACAAACAGGAGGACAAGGCGTCCGATGGTAATCAGGTTCGCCATCAGGTCCGTCCGTTCCAGGATGCCCTCGCACCCACGTGCCAAAAAAGGTGTTCGGGTCGCTTACGGCCACCCTGATTATCCTGCACGCGGGATGTTGGCTCAACCCAAATCAGGTTTCGTAATCCTGAAGCAGGAAGAAGACAATAAATCGCAGGCGGGGGCGACAACTGACTTACCAGAGGAGCAGAAAGATGGCAATCCACGCGATCACTTGAGCAAGGATCGCGGAACCAACAAGAAATCGCGCTGCGAATGGATCTCTGGCCGATATGTACCAGGCGGTAATCGTATTGATCACGGTAATCATCGTTACGGCCAACGGAATTCGCCAAATTGTCGAACTCGTGCCCCAAAGGTCGGGTGTGCCAGAGGCGTCGAGGTGTATCGGCACGATATCTGGAAGATTTCCGATCCTCGCCGCAACAACAAGGGTCATAATGAGAATTCCACCGATGCCAACACCGAGCAGTCCAAGAACGCTTCGATCTTGGGCCGCAATCGCCGCTCCTATGGCTGGAGGAACGGTGATGCTTGGCGGGCGAGGTGTAGTTCGCGGACGAGTTCTGGCTCGCCTAGCGCTTGCCTGTCGGCGAGCAGGCACGTAGTCGTACCCTTCGTCGACGTGTTCATCTTCATATTCGCCGGTGTTCCATTCAGATTCATAGAGCCACTCTTCTGATTCGACAGGCAAATCTCTCGTCGACCCTGGAACGGGCTGTGCGGGTCGAGTCACTCCGCTTCGAGCAGGTGGAGTCTGTTCCGGATTTCGCTCGAAATTGCGCGTTAACTCTGGCAGCGGCGAAGTTGATTTCCGCTGCTGCGGCTCTGGCTTTGTGTCGTAGGGATATGATGTACGCGCTCGCCCAGTCGAATCAGGGGAGTTTTTGACATCGCGGCTCTGATGCTGCCATTCCGATTGGTCGTCGGCGTAAGGATCGGGTGAATAGGCTTCTTCGGAATTCTCCTCACCGGCAGGGTAATCGTCCCATGCCGGCTCTTGATATCGACCCGATGAAGACCGCTGGCGGTCACGTTCTCGGGCGCCATCGACTCTCTCCCCACCTGCCACGAACCCAACAATAATTCTGCGGACCCTTTGCAAATCTACGCATCAACTGCGTTGAGCATAGCACGACCGATGATAGCGACGACCGCGACCAATTCGCGATTAAGCTATTACCCCGTAGGTGACGCCACTGGTGTCAAGAAAGGACTCGCGACCGGGCTTGCCGCCGGACTCGCGCTTCCCGCAACAGGTGACGCCTCAGGACTTGCGCTTTCTCCGACTGGTGATGCTTCCGGAGACCCTTCAGGTGCAAGCGTCGCTGTCGGAAGCGGCGGAGCGTCGGCGGGAGGCACAAATGTCTCCGAAGCAGGCGTCGGCGTCGGCTTGATGTCAGACGAAATCTTCATCGACGCCTTTGCCTGATCGAGCCAGTTTTGCACCGTGCTGTCTTTCAGCTTGCTGATCTGATCGTCGGTCATCGGTCGATCCTGTTGATGATCGATCACCTTGATGATGTGCCACCCAAACTGCGTATGCACCGGCTGACTTATTTGACCTGGTTGAAGACTAAAGGCCGCGTCCTCGAACTCCTTCACCATCTCGCCCCGTGTGAACCACCCGAGATCGCCTCCATTTGGCGCCGTCGACGTATCGGTTGATTGGTTCTTCGCAATTTCGCTGAAGTCGGCATTGTTTGCCGTCACCTCACTGTAGATTTGATCGGCTAGATCTTTGGTATCAACCAGAATATGCGCCGCGTGTACTTGTTCGGCCGTTTGTCCAATTGGCGCCTGAAGCTGCTCTTGGATTCGTTGTCGCGCAATTGCTGGACGAACGATGAGGCGTTCGTAGTCGTTTTCCGACATATGAGATTTGTCGAAGACAACATCCTTGTAATCACTGAAACCCGCTTCAGCCGTCTGACGAGCTTGGTCCTGATTCGGCGTCGGCGACACTTCTGGCGTCGTAGCCGGAGAGGCCTCGGGCGAGCCGGCAGGGGACGCCTGCGGCGATGCCGCAGGAGTTGCTTGAGGCGAAGAGTCAACAATCGGAGTCGCTTCTGAACCAGTTGAGGAAGCGACGCCTTCTGGACTCCCTTCTCCAGCGATCGGCGTTGCATCTGGAGATCCAACCGGCGTGCCCGCCGCAGGCGATCCGGCGGCTGGACTCGCTTCAGGACTTGCAGCTCCAGGCGTTGGAGTCAGCTCAGCTTCGGCAGTTTGAGTTGCCCAGGCCGCACGCTCTGGGATCAGTGTCGGAGAGGGAGTTGGCGTGAAGATGGGTGCTTCAGACGGCTGGAACTGTTGATCGATGTAGTCTGTGACGTCCTGGTCGGTGATCGAGATGCCAAAATCATCAAGGTGTTTCAAATACACTTGATCGTCGATCATCTTTTGCAGGGTATCGTCGTCAGTTTTTGTTGAGCCCCAAAGCCCGTCCAATTCGGTCGCTGCTTGTTGAGCGAGAGACAAGTATTGCTGTTGCTGACTCTGATCAGAAATCTGAGCATATTGCTGATAGAGAGAAATCTGATTAATGAGATCAACGGACCGAACTTTCCAATAATCACGTCGCCGGATGTCGGTTCCGTCAACTGTTGCTAAAACATGTCGCGGTTTGATGAAGTATTCGTTGACGAGACCGACGCCGAGGGCAAGCACGATGAGTCCGGTGGCGATTCCCATTCCCCAATAAAGAAAGCGACGCTGTCGCGCCTCACGCTCGCGCCGCGAGACACGCCGCTTCTTCTGCGGCGCCGCTGGCTGATGCCGGCCAAAGTGAAATCTGCTTGCCTTCTTCTCTGGCTGGGAGGGTCGCTTCTGTGGACTCATGCAACTAATTCCTTCAAGAACATGATTGCCGCTCGATTGCGAGTCCTTGTCAGCCTCCGCCGCGTGTAGCCATGAAAAACGCGCCAGCGCAAACCGCCAATACGGTGCGTAGGCGCGTTTTCATCATCGGCTCAAAGGCTCGACGACTCAACTAACTCAGCCTCTAGCCGCGCGTCCCGCTCGAAACATACGGCAACAACGCAACGTGACGCGCTCGTTTGATCGCGACCGTAACTGAACGTTGGTGCCTTGCGCACGTGCCAAGCTTTCGTCGTGGTTCAATCTTGCCACGCTCTGAAAGATGTCGTCGCAGTCGCGCAATGTCCTTGTAATCGACCTGGTCAATCTTGTCGAGACAGAACGCGCAGACCTTCCGACGGGGCATGAATCGGCCACCGCCGCCGCCGCCACGTCGGCCGCGCGGGCGATCTCCACCGTCTCCATCGCCTCGTCCGCCAGAACCAAATCGCGGTCGGCTCTCGCCGCCTTCAGATCGGCCCGGCGCCGGCGCTTGGTCGACATCCTGTTCGATATCTGCCATGAATACGCTCACTTTCTTAGCAATGCAGACTTAGAAAGGCACATCGTCCATGTCTGCTCCAAATTGATCGTTTTCATCGTCGGGTCGGCCACCGCCGCCACGCGGTTCGCCGCCAATTGAGGCGTCAGAATCATCTCCTCTGCCACCGAGGAGTCGAACTTCCTGCGCATTCACGTCCAACGATGTCCGAGAAACTCCGTTGCGATCGGTGTACTCGCGCGCCTCGAGATTGCCTGAGACGAAGACGGAGCGCCCCTTCTGCAAAAAATTCTGCTCGGCGAGTTTGTTGAGGTTGTCGGCAAGGCGTCCCCATGCGGTAACTCGAAACCAGGTTGTGTTTTCCTGTTGTTGACCATTGGCGTCGGTCCATCGCCGATTCGTAGCCATCGTGAACTGAACGTTCATTGCTCCGTTTGGAGTAAATCGCGTTTCAGGATCTCGCCCTAGGTTCCCGATCAGGATCACCTGACTCACAGAAGCCATCGCACGCTCCTCACTCGTTCACGACTACCAAGCTTCGGATTACTTCTCCGAAGTATCTGCTTCCGCTTCCACTTCTTCCGTTACGGCCGCCTTTTTCCGACGAGTCGCCGGCTTCTTTGCGGGCGCTGCTTCGACTTCTGGCTCAGGCTCTACTTCAGTCACTTCTTCCGCCGCGGTGGTCTCAGCAACCGATTCTTCCGCAACGGGAGCTGCAGCCTCCACAACCGGAGCCTCGACTTCAGTAACATCTACGGCGGGCGTTTCGGCTTCAACAGCTTCTACTGGTGACGTTTCGACTAAGCTCCCTGTTTCATCACTATCAGTATGCCGACCTTCAGTTTCTTCGGCCGCCTCTGCCGTTGGCTCGGTTATAGGCTGAGGCGTAAAGTGCGTGACTAAAAATCGCATGACCTGGTCGGTTAGCCGAAGCTCTCGCTCGATGTCTGCGATAGCTTGTGGTGGCGCATCGAAGTGATAGACCGTGTAAAAACCGTCGCGAATATCGCGTCCACCGTGCCGAATTGCATAGGCCAAGCGACGTCGTCCCCACGGAGATTCGCGAAGCGTACCCGTGACCTCACCACCAGCGGTGGTGACATATCCACCCACGCGGTCGATGACGCCGGGTAGTTCATCTTCCGTCACGTCCGGAGCGACGATGATCATCAGTTCATAGGAACGGGGAACTCGAGTTGTTTCGCGCAACGAACCCTCCTCTCTCTGGGATTGCCCCATCAACTGCCTCCCGCGGAGTCGCGCAACCGCAGGGCCGACGGAGCAGAAAGGCAACACAAAAACATCGGCCAACGTTGACCGACGGTGCAATTGTAGCCGACACGAACGCGCCCTGTCGAAGGTCTGATTTCTGGTTATCGATTACGACGAAAGCGATAGTCCAAGTATCTCTGTCAGCTCTCTGAGCGTCGCCTGTGCTTCTCGAACGTCGTCCTCTTCGGGCGCCTCAAGAATGGCGGTTGCGATAGACCTGATTGCCTGTATCGCACTGGTCGTGTCTAAATCATCATCAAGCGCGTTGAAGAACTGTTCGCTGAATATAGCAACGTCGACTTCCTGTTCTATCCCGTAAGCTGGAAAATCGACAGCCTCGCGAATGTCGTCGGCCAATCGCACCCAGTCGTCCATTTCTTCTTCGCGATACTCCCAGGCAGATCGGTAATGATGAGAGAACAAGTACAGGCGAAGAGCGTCGGCGCTGTACGTGTCCAGCGCGTCGCGGACTAACACAAGATTTCCGAGCGACTTGCTCATCTTCTCGCCCTGATACTCGACCATCCCGTTGTGCACCCAATATCGAACGAATGGTTTCTTGCCGGTCACGACTTCAGTCTGTGCGATTTCGCACTCGTGATGCGGGAAGATGAGGTCTTTTCCGCCGCCATGGATGTCAACTATCGGGCCTAAATACTCGGTGGACATCGCGCTGCACTCAATGTGCCATCCGGGCCGGCCTTCTCCCCATGGGGACTGCCACGTCGGTTCGCCCGGCTTGCCCGATTGCCAAAGCACGAAGTCAAGCGGTTCTCGCTTATTCGGGTCGTCTGGCGAGTTGCCTCGCTCGTTGGCGATTGGCAGCATTTCGTCGCGCGGAATGTGGCTTAATTTGCCAAATTCAGGGTCAGAATTGACCGAGTAATAGACGCTACCATTGGCAACGTATGCTCGTCCAACTTCGACGAGCTTTTCGATCATCTCAATCATTCGGGGCACGTGGTCAGTTGCTCGAGTGAAATTGTCGAATTCGATCGCGTTCAAATCGCGCATGTCTCGTAAGAACTTTTCAGTTTCTGATCGGCCGAGTTCATCCCACGTGACGCCTAATTCTTTTGACTTACGCAGAATGTCATCGTCAATATCGGTCACGTTTTGAACATAAGTGACCTTGAAGTCCAAGTAGCGAAGATATCGAACCAGAATGTCAAACGTGAGAAACGCAAAGGCATGTCCGACGTGGGTCGTATCGTAAGGTGTGACGCCGCAAACGTAGACTCCAACCGAACCATTAGGGGCTGTGAATCGCTCCTTCTGCCCCGACTGGGTGTTGAACAACTGCATTCCGATCATTCCCCGCTTGCTGTAACTCGATCCGAGCCCGATTACGGTCGATGCCACGTTCACGAACTGGGTCGCTCTTCTTCAAGCGGTCCTTGCGACGCCTGTACGATCCCGACACGCACGTTGAACATCGCGAAGTATATCCGAGCGTTCTCGCCTGTGGACATGGTTCGCATGACTAGTCTCTTAGGTCATTTGCTCGAATATGGCATGCTATCATCCCGCGGGCGACCTTCCATCTCAGCGCGCCTCGCGGGTCGGAGTCCGCAGTTCGTGAATCATCATGTCGTTCACAATCCGCGCGCACTTGTCCTCAAGATCCTTTTCTGCAGCATCGCAACGATCGCGCTCGTCAGTTGTGGCGGACCAGGTGTCACGACGGACAATAACGACCCGACGGCCACGGCGATTATCAATGTCACGGTCGAAGCATCACCCGCATCGCCGCAACCGAAACGCACCGCGTGCAGCGATGGACGCCTGCTGGTTGGCGATCTACCAGCAATGGACGACAAGTGGCAAGACGGAATTCAGAATGCCACTGATAAAGCCACCGCTTGGCAGTCGGACGCGAAATTGGCCACGCTCCGTGTAGGGTGCGAGCTTTTGGAGCCAGGATTTCGTTGGCAAGCGACCTTCTACTCGCCAAGCTCCCAAGCCTATTTTAAATCAGACACGGGTCAGATCGACGCGGCTGAGGACGACCCAAACACGGTGCCCATCCTTTCGACATCCGGTCTATCATTCGGCCTCTTACGCAAGTCACTCAATGCTGAAGGCTACGACGACTCGACCGAGCTCAATCCATCAACTGGCGTTGAGCTGAAGCCGAGTACACCAACCGCTAAGTTTGGCCCGCCAGAATCGCCCGACGACGCCACGCTGTTCCACGTTGCCATCGAATTCCGCGGGGAAGTGAAGGATCTCTTTGTCGATGTGAAGGACGGCAAAGTCTACCGATATCATTTCGATTGAGTGATTGCTGCACCATACCAACACACAACTACTATATTCTCGGCAATTTCGAATCCAGGCAAGATCGAGGCGATGTCCCAAACTGACGCGAAGACCAACCAGCTTGTTGGCCGATGCCTTGAGGTACTTTCCGCAACACCCTCTGCGCTCGCAACGGATATTGACGGCACTATCAGTCCCATTGCGGCCACTCCGGAGACAGCTTACGTTATTCCCGCGGCCATCGAGGCGTTGGAAGCACTTAGCGCTCGCCTCGACTTGATATTCATCTTGACTGGCCGAACCGCACTGGAAGCTGAGCTAATGATTGATCTTCCAGGAATTCTGTACGTCGGCAATCATGGCCTCGAGCGCCGATCAAACAAGAAGACCAGTGACAATCTCATCGCGATAGAAAGCATCGAGGCGATCCGAAGTGCGCTCGTCGACGTCGAATTGGAAATTGAAGCGCAAGATATCGCAGACGGTATCTTGGTCGAAAACAAGAATTTGACCGCTTCAATTCACTATCGATTATCGCCTGCGAGGGACCGGATCGGTCCAACTCTCGGCACGATTATTCATCGTGCTGCGGTCAACCACGGGTTACGCATGACAGAAGGGCGATATGTCTTTGAGCTGCGACCGCAAGTAGCGGTCAACAAGGGGACCGCGGCGTTCGACGTTATCAAGGAACACGGCATCAAAGGGATCGTCTTTCTCGGAGACGACGTAACTGATATTGACGCGTTTCGGGTGATTCGTCGGTCGCGTGAAGAAGGTAGTGTGCGAGGAATCTCGATCGCGGTCAACTCCTCGGAGACGCAGTCTGTCGTGCTCGAAGAAGCCGACGATGTTGTTGAGGGTGTCGAAGGTGTTGTCCGATTGCTGCAGGAACTGGCAACACGACTCATTTAGGATATCCCGCGGCCCAGACTATGATAATTCCGTGAGGGGAGTCGCATGAGGCGCCTACTTTTGTTCGCAGTAATGATGACTGTCCTCTTTGGAGGGCTCGGCAAATCGACCGTTGCTCAGTCGAATCCTGTACCGCCGCCTTGGCGTTTTCAACTTCCATGGAAAACTGAGACATCTACAATTGCCGTCGGCGACCAATCTCTTGTCGTCGAGGTTGCTGATACTGACTACCTACGTAGTCGCGGCTTGAGCTACCGCGCAGGTTTGGATCCCGGAACGGGAATGATCTTTGTCTATAACTCGCCGAAGCCGCTGACCTTTTGGATGTATGAGATGCAGTTCTGTCTCGACATCATCTGGATAAATAACGGTGAGTTACGTGGCGCCGCCGAAAGCGTCTGTCCTGTTCCTGGCGCCGCTGCCCAAGATCTGCCGGTCTACGCCTCACCCGAACCCGTTCAGTATGTCCTTGAGGTTCCGGCGGGTTGGATGAAAGCCCACGATGTTGGTGTGGGCACGCCGGTTCAGATCGATTCAACGTTGACAGATAAAGATGATCCCTCCTGAGTTTTGCCCGATATTCGATCTTCGGCCGTGCGGAGAGCTTCTTCTAACCGCTTTTGCGTGAGCGTAATCGTGACGTCTCCTCGCGTTCGTTCCAAAACTGCTCGAAGGGCATCCGTGGTTCTTCGCAGTCCGCCGGTGATCGCATCGGGATAGTCGATCGTCACGAGAAGATCGTAAACATCGTCCATTCGCTCCAAGAGGCGAATTGCTTCATCCTGGTTGTTGGCGCGGAGTCGGTCCAACACCTCGCGCCGCATTTCGCTAGCCGCTTCCGCGAGAGCATTGAGGAACGGAGCATCTTCAACGCCGAGATCTCCTGGTCTCGGCATCGGGTCGCCGTGAACCATTGCATATGTCATCCGCGCCTCGGCGTACTCCTTCATCGCATCCTGGACATAACCGGCCCAATAGATGCTCGGAGATGGAGCGAGATGTTGTACGACTTCAGTCAATCGTGAATTGGCTTCAGACAGTAGCCTCGAAGCTTCCTCAAATTCTCCGCGGTGAACTGCTCGAATTGAGTTCGCCGAAAGCCTGACAACTTGGCGGCCCTCGTTTAGGGCCGAGTCCCGCGCCTGACTAAGTAGGTCGAATCGGCTGATAATTTCCTGTGAAGTCGCTGTCAGACTTTCGGAAGCATTTGGACGGTTTTCCTCGGTCATCATATGTTCCTCGCAGGTGATTTGACTTTATCTAGCCCCATTCAAGGTCTTTCGACCGTAGATTCTAAGCGTCAAGCGTCTCACGCGCGTTGACATTATCCGCGCAAGATTGCTAGACTTCAGACGCCGACTGACTGTCAACGAGACGTTCACTTGGCATACAAAAAATCAGACTTGACGTCTGGAGTGCGTTGATCGGGAGTAGTAAACCCTTAAAACCAAAGCGAGCTGCGTCCAAGTGAAAGGCAGCGCAATGGGTTGAACTCGCCCGTGAGCAGTGACGGTGAACAGGTAATGCTAGCCGTCGCCGGTGGCCCCCGATATCGGGCAACTGAGTGGGTCAGCGAAAAGTCGCAGCATTTGGGGCTGTAGCTCAGCTGGGAGAGCGCAACACTGGCAGTGTTGAAGTCAGGGGTTCGAGTCCCCTCAGCTCCACCAACATGAGTCCGCGACATTGAACTTAGCTGACCAATCAGGGTGGTACCGCGGAGGTGCGATCCAGCGTTTGGAGCCTTCCGTCCCTGCCGGGACGGAAGGCTTTTTCGTTGTTCAAATCGCGATAGAAGATTACGAGGCTTGTGATGAGCGAAACAGTAGTCAAGAACGACGTTCAGACTTCTACGGGGCGAAAGATCGCGGAGCGCTACGACCCATCGACGATTGAACCAAAATGGCGGGCTCGTTGGGAAGCTGATCGACTCTACGAGACTGATGACGATGATCCGCGTCCCAAGTGGTATTCACTGACGATGTATCCATACCCGTCAGGCACACTCCACGTTGGACATTGGTTTGCGTTTTCCGCGCCGGACGCCTTTGCACGCTTCAAGCGCATGAATGGCTACAACGTGCTATTCCCGATGGGGTTTGACGCGTTTGGATTGCCGGCAGAAAACGCTGCGATTCGAAATAACATTCATCCAGCAACATGGACGTTCGATAACATCGAAATCATGCGCGGGCAGTACCGGCTGATGGGGGCAATGATCGATTGGACCCGCGAAGTCGTAACCTGCACACCTGAGTTCTATCGCTGGAATCAATGGTTGTTCCTGAAGATGCTCGAACGAGGGCTGGCGTACCGCGCTGCGGGACCGGTCTGGTGGTGCCCCAAAGATCAGACAGTTCTGGCGAACGAACAGGTACTCGAGGGCAATATCTGCGAACGCTGCGGCACGCAGGTATACAAACGGGACTTGGAGCAGTGGTACTTCAAGATTACCGATTACGCCGACGAACTGCTCGACGAGCTGGACAACCTAGACTGGCCCGAACGAGTCAAAGTCATGCAGCGAAATTGGATCGGTCGGTCTGAAGGTGCGCGGTTGACGTTCACTCTTGATTCGGGTGAAGCGCTTGAAGTCTTTACAACTCGACCGGACACAGTCCTTGGCGCAACCTTTATGGTTTTGGCGCCCGAGCATCCGTCGGTCCTGACGATCACGACCGATGACCATCGGGCGGAAGTTGAAGCCTATATCGAGCGGGCAAAAGGGTTCAGCGAAATCGAACGCTCGTCTACAGATGTCAGCAAGGTAAAAACTGGCGTCTTCACCGGTGCCTATGCGCTCAACCCACTGACCGATGAACGCATTCCTGTTTGGATCGCCGATTACGTGCTTATGGGATATGGAACCGGCGCAATCATGGCGGTTCCAGCTCATGACGAGCGCGACTTCGCGTTCGCCCGACAGTTTGGTCTGCCGATCAAAGTCGTCATCCAGCCGGAAGGCGAAACGCTCGGCCCTGCAACGATGGTCGAGGCGTATCACGGCCCAGGCACGCTCGTAAATTCCGGTCCGCTCGATGGAAAAGTGGTTCCGGATGAACTTCCTGACATCATTATGTGGCTGGAGGATCGCGGCCGCGGGAAGTCCGCGATCAATTATCGCTTGAGAGATTGGCTGATCTCGCGGCAGCGCTATTGGGGCACGCCGTTTCCGATCTTCTATTGCGCCGACTGCGGCATGGTTCCGGTTCCGGAATCAGACCTGCCCGTATTACTGCCACTCGACGCCGAGTTCACACCCACCGGTCAGAGCCCGCTGGTGACCCATGAAGAATTCTTAAACGTGCCGTGTCCGAAGTGCGGCAAGCCAGCGCGTCGCGAAACGGACACTATGGACACCTTCGTTGATTCATCGTGGTATTGGTTCCGATACACCAGTCCAAATGATGCTGAGCTGCCATTTGACCCCGACAAGGTGAAGAAGTGGTGCCCGGTCGATCTTTATTGCGGCGGGATTGAGCACGCCATCTTGCACTTGCTGTATGCCCGTTTTGTCACCAAAGCATGTCGAGACATGGGGCTCTTGGACCATGGAGAACCCTATCTGCGCCTCCGCAACCAGGGAATGATCCTGGCGAAGGAAGGCACCAAGATGAGCAAGAGTAGGGGTACTCAAGTCGGTCCGGATGAGCTTGTCGCCATGCACGGCGCCGATGCGCTTCGCTTGCACCTGATGTATCTCGGACCTTGGGATCAGGGCGGTCCCTGGAATACCAGCGGCATCACGGGGATGGAACGATTTATCAGACGAGCCTTTCAGGTCGTCGCCGATACGCCGAAACACACGGAAGTGATGACCCAATTTGCCGCGGAACGCGCGGGGCTGGTTCGAGTCATGCACCAGACAATCAAGCGCGCAACAACCGATCTGAACGATTTCCAGTTCAACACGATGGTTGCCGCGCTCAATGAGTTCGTGAATGAGCTCATGCGCATCAAGGACACTGAAGTTTCCCAATCGCGCGAATGGCGCGACGCGGTCGAAGCTCTCGTGCTCATGATGGCGCCGTCAACACCATACGCCGCCGAAGAACTATGGGAAAAGCTTGGCAAACCGTATTCGGTTCATACGCAGTCTTGGCCCAGTTACGACGAATCCTTGGCCAAGGAAGACGTGGTCGAGATCGTCGTCCAGGTCAACGGCAAAGTACGCGAGCGATTGCTCGTTCGTGCCGATCTGCCCGAAACTGATGCGGTGAATCTTGCCCTGGCTCAGGTTCGCGTGAAGGAAGGTTTGGCGGGGAAATCACCCGACCGCGTGATCTATGTTCCTGGTCGGCTGCTCAATTTCGTCGTCCGCGCATAGTCGACGCGGGAATAGAAACGGCCGCAGCCAATTGGCTGCGGCCGTTTCTTTTGACAGAGTGAATACCGGCGTGGCTAGTCCGCGGCGACTGGTTCCGGCTCACGGACTTCCCAGCGCAAATTCAGGTTGCGATTTGCTCCCACTTCGTCGAGGCGCTTGCACTCGGTTGTATGCGGGGCGCTCGTGACGACCTCAGGGGTCTGTTCGGCCTCGTCTGCGATTTGCCGCATCGCGTCAATGAAAAAATCAAGCGTCTCCATCGATTCAGTTTCTGTTGGCTCGATCATCAGCGCTTCAGCCACGATCAGCGGAAAGTACGTGGTTGGCGGGTGAACGCCAAAGTCGAGGAGTCGTTTCGCGATGTCGAGCGTGCGAACGCCGTTGCGCTTCTGGCGCGTGCCTGAAAGCACGAACTCGTGCATGCAGCCGCGGTCATAAGGCAGATCGAATCGGTCCTTCAAGTTAGCCAGGAGATAGTTGGCATTAAGGACCGCATCTTCACTAATTTGGCGCAGTCCGGCGGCGCCATGCATCCGAATGTAGCAATAGGCGCGCACATGCATGCCAAAGTTGCCGTGGAAGCCGTGCAGACGTCCGATTGTTTTCGATGGCTGGTACCAGCGGAAGCGGACTTCGCCCTCTTCGGCCTTTCTCACTCGGGGACCAGGAAGATAATCCTCAAGTCCCTTACGAACACCGACCGGTCCCGAGCCGGGCCCGCCGCCACCGTGCGGGGTAGAAAAGGTCTTGTGCAAGTTGTAGTGCATGATGTCGATACCGAGATCGCCAGGTCGAGCGATTCCGAGAATCGCGTTGAAATTCGCACCATCGTTGTAGACCAATCCACCGGCTTCATGGACGATCTTGACAACTTCTCGAATGTGCTCGTCCCAAAGGCCCAGGGTATTTGGATTCGTGATCATCAACGCGGCGGTATCTGGACCGGCCAATGCTTGCAGTTTTTCGATATCCACGTTTCCTCGAGCGTCCGATGGCACGGTGACGACTTCGAAACCAGCCATGGCTGCGGTTGCTGGATTAGTGCCGTGCGCCGAATCCGGCACAAGCACTTTGGTTCGTTGAGCATCGCTCCGGTCGTGATGATAGGCGCGGGCGATCAAAACGCCCGCGAGCTCACCGTGAGCGCCAGCAGCTGGTTGAATGCTGACCGCGCTGAACCCAGCGATTTCGGCCAGCATCTCTTGAAGCTCGTACATCAGCTCCAGCGCGCCTTGCACGGTTTCTTCCGGTTGTAAGGGATGAATTTGAGCAAACCCTGCGTACCGGGCAACCGCCTCGTTGATCTTGGGGTTGTACTTCATCGTGCACGAACCAAGGGGATAAAAGTTGATGTCGATCGCGTGATTCTTTTGGCTCGCGCGTGTGTAGTGTCGAATGACGTCGATTTCACTAACCTCGGGCCAATCGAGAGACTCGCGGCACATCGAATTGGGCAACGGAGACTCCGGAACATCGGGCGCTGGCATCCGAACGCCGCGCCGACCTGGGCGAGACAACTCATAAATCATTGGCTCTACGGCCATCTAGAAGACCCTTCCAACTGATACAGATGGTGGAACAGAACGGCTTTCCCGGCGCCATTGACGATTCGCCGCAATGCGAAAGATGCTAGCACGCGGCATTGGTTGCGACAACGCGCGCCTCTGGTATTATCTGATCGCCTTCTGTGCACGCGGCTACGGAGCGAAGGCAGAGCGCTTCCGTAACTTCGTCGGGATTCGTGTGTTCAGCAACATTCCAAGACGCAACACCCCGCAATATGGGTGGGTCGTTGTCGCGGCAATTACGACCGTTCTGACGGCAACCGCCGGAACTCGGTTCCTCTTTGGCGTTGTGCTCAAACCGCTCCACGAAGAGTTCGGCTGGAGCCGGTCAGCACTTTCGCTCGCTACCACCATCAATATGCTGGCCCTGTGTCTCTTCCAACCGTTGGTTGGAAAGTTGACTGATCGCGTGGGCACCAAGCCGCTCATGATCGCAGGCACTCTCGTTTTGGGGCTGTCGCTTATTCCGCTGTCATATGTCACCGAACTCTGGCAGATCTACCTCGTCTACGGCCTCGTGATGGCGGTCGGACTCGCAGCAGTGAGTCCTGTCAATATCACTCCCCTAGTCAGTCGATGGTTCACGACTAAGCGTGGCACCGCTCTCTCGATCGCGACGTCCGGATCCGCATTCGGTCAGTTAATCATTGTGCCGCTCGCGGCGTGGTCGCTCACTAGAACCGGGTGGGAGGCGCCTTATCGGCTGCTCGCCGCTGTTCTGCTCGTCGTCATGCTGCCGATCGCGTCTTATTTCATCATCGAACCGCCTCGCCGAGTGAAATCAAACGTCGACGAATTTGAAACGGAGTTCGAGGAACAAACCAATCTTTCTGGATCCAATCTCCGCCAAGCATTGAGCCTGCCGCCTTTTTGGTTCTTGGCGTTCGGCTTCTTCGTTTGTGGCTTCACGATGGCTTTCGCCAACATCCATTTCATGGCGTACGCCGATGATATGGGGATGTCTGAGATTCACGCCGCGGATGTCGTTGCTGTGACAGCCGTGTGTAGCATCTTCGGCAGCATCGGTCTCGGATTGCTGGCCGATCGGCGTTCGCGACCGCACGTGTTGGGATTGACCTATCTCTTGCGTGGTCTTTCGTTTCTCTTGCTGTTGATCTTGCCGAAGGACAACTTGATCTTCTTCTATTCGCTCGTTCTTGGCATTTCATGGACTGCCACCACGCCATTGACCGCGGCAATCTCCGCCGACATCTTTGGCCGGCAAAATCTAGGTGTGATTTTCGGCACAATGTTCACCTTCATGAACCTCGGTATGGGCGTTGGCTCATTGCTGGACGGTCTCATCTTCGACATGTCAGGTGGATACACGATTGCCCTGATCATCAATGGCGTTCTCGGGGTGTTGGCCGCCTGCGCCGTGCTGAAAGTTCCTGATCCACGAACAAAGAGGGACTACCGGCAGCGCGGTCACGAATCTGCATTTGAGCCAATTGCCACCCCCGCTGACTAGTCGCTCGCCAAATTACAATAGCCGACCAGGATCGGTGAAAGCTGATTTCCGGGTTGTATTAGCCCTTAGTTCCTCTTCGAATTGGGGGTGCAAGGAGTCATTCCTCGTTGAATCCCTATGTTTCTGCGACGCTTGCGATGTGCGTAATCGTTATCTTGTCATTGATCGCGACCGCGTACATGGCGATGTTTTTCAATAAGCGAGCTAAGGCCGATCTCCAAAACGCCATGAACCCGCTCGCCGATGTCGTCGAAGGAGAGTTAGTTCTCGAAGATGCGTTTGTCAAAGGTAAGTTCAGCGGTCACATCGCAGAAGGTCGGATGGCTACGTCAATCATTGGTGCGGGACGCGTTTTTCACACGTCGTTGATCGACGGCGCCGGCGGCGCGAAATGGTCCTACTACGTGCTGCCTTCTAAGGCGGCTGAAGAGCCGGCAGCCCTCTCGTTCGAGAGTGACGCGGCGGACCTAAAGGCACGGCTTTCTGATCCGCTTTCAAAACTTGTCGAGCCGTACAAGAAACGCGCCGGATGGACGAGACTCGAATACGACCCAGGACCAGGTTACGTGCGGATCACGCGCCCAATGCGCACAAGACACGACATTCCATCGGTTGAGGAGTTCACCAAGCTGCTTGAAGTCGTCACCTCGACGGCGGAACTCAATCGAAGCGTTCAACACCCCGAACCGTAGCTTTTAGTGTGATCCCGCAGGTTCTGGGATCCGCTCGTGAGATACCCCGGTCGCAGTTGGCGTGATGCGTCCAAACATGAAGGGCGCGACTCGGTTCATCCAGGTCCCCGCGGCGAACCAAGCATAGGTAGTGATGAGCACTCCCACAGTTACATCGACGACGTAGTGCTCACCGAGATAGACAAGCGAGAACCCCATTATTGCCGAGTATGCCAAGCCAAGAAATCCCCATATTCGACCCGCTTTGAAGAGAGGAAAGACCAGCAGAAACGTCACAGCCATGTGAATTGACGGCATCGCGGCGATTGGATTCGACTCACCTATTACGCGATAGCTTGCGCTATACAGGCCGCCTCCGAGTTGCTTACCAACCGCTTCCATTACGCGATAGACCGGCGCAGCCGAGGGACTGTTGATCGGTTCAGGTGCTAACCACGGAGGATTCGAGGGAATCAAGAAATAGATGCAGAGACCGATAGCCAACATAAGCGTGAGCGCGCTCAGATAGTGCCTAAACAATTGCGGACGGCGTAACCAGAGCCACACTGCGACGATATGTGGGATCACGAAATACGACCAATGCACGCCGGTGCAAAAGTAGTCGTACCAATGAAGATGGGCAGGATCGAAGAATCGGTCCTGGAGAATGACGGTCGGCAACTGACCATTGAATAACCACCGCTCCAGGCGGGAGACGTTCGTATTAAGGGTCTGCGCGAGCCGTGTTTCGTCTGCCAGCGATCTCAGCGCGGTGAAGATAAACCAGACCGCGGCATAAGGAACAAACGAAAAGACGAACGATCGCGCCCGACCTACCGGCACAAACAAGACGGCGAAAACAACAAAGAGCCCCCAACCGAGGAAACCCAAGTTTGTGAGAAGAGCGATCGCGACGAGTAGCAAGCCAATGAGGAGCCGGATCGTAATCGATCGCGTGAATTTGAAGTTCTCAATCCGTTCTCGAATGTTCATCGGCCACCCGCTGCGCGATTACCGTTAGACGCCATACCGCGCGCGCGACTTTTTTGTCACGGTTATCGATTCGCCCTGACCTTCACCTCCAGGTTTACGGGCAATAAATCCGCGACGTTGCTGCTCTGCAATCCAAGCGGAATCGAACCCAAATTTCGCCGCAAGTTTCTCGAACTCCTCAGCAGGGCGGGTCGCTTCTCCTGTCACCGCGGACTCGTAAAAGTCATGGCGCAAGCGTTCCGAGGGAGTATCCGGCGAGAGAACCAATCGCTCAACGACTGGACCGCCTGTGAGATGCGCGACGATTTCGGGAATGTCTTTCGTCGTGACTCCGCTGTAGATGATGTTGTCTGGATATATCACCAGGTTGGGACCAATGTCGCAGAGATCGATCGTCCCACAGTTGTTTACGAGGATTTGCACATCGAGGCCCTTTCGGATGATGTCGAGCCTCAGTTTCCCCGCGACGTCGTTGGCGCCCTTCTGGGCGCAATGCGACGCTGTGCAGACAAGAACATGTTTGGAAGTCCAGTACATTTGCTTTCGAACGATTCTGGCGCTGCAACGCCCTTCAGCGAAGGATGGGACTCTGGATTTTGAGCTCACCCGTGCCTATACTGAATACCAAATCCTCCACGGGGATAGGTCCACTCAATGTTGTTGAAAACGTGACATACGATGCGGCACGTACCACACTCGACGCACCCCTCGTATGAGAAGAGGACTCGTCCGTCTTCTTGCGGAGCATAACAATTCGCTGGGCAACAATTAATGCATTGCTGGCGCGTGCACTGCAAGCAGACATCGCGATCGATGATTCGAATGTGCGCTCGCGAACGGTCGACGTTGTAGACGTTGAGCGAGAGCTTCTTCTCGATCGCGGCTGGATCAAGAATGCTTGACCGCGTTCCAGCTTCCACGGCGACGCTCATTATCAAGAGCTCCAACTCGTCAATTTCATCAACATCAATCAGTCATTTTCCGGTCGCCGCGCGAGTCTACCATGGTCGTCCAACTTGCTCGCCCGCACGCCGCTTCGATCGATGGCTCACAAAGAACCCTATAACTAACGAACCAATGACTGCTAACGCGATAACCCCGTTTCCATAGGCAATTGTGCCGGCAAACGAGTCGAAACTTGGGTTACTGCTAGGCTGGACGAGACCGGCGACGCCTTTGTCCCCTTTGTATCCAAGACTCTCCTTCCAAAGCTTGTCCAGACCATCGAGATCAACTCCGAGCGCTTTTTGCGCGGCTTCGTCATGCGAAAGACCGCCACGATACGCCGAGATCAACGCCCCCATCTTGTCTGCGCCAAAGTGATCGATGATGAATTGAACGATGCTCAAACTCTCTGCGTAAGCCAAATGGACATCTTCAGGATCGTAAGGGAAGTCGGAATTGAGCGCGCGCACCGAGTAGAGTTTTCCCGCTTTCGATGCTGCCTCAACATAACCATCGTACTCATCAAGCCCATTTTCTTGATGTAAAACGGCAAGTCCTTCGTCGAGCCAACGCGGAGGATGGTTGTACGGATTCTTAGTCGCCTGGTAGAGAATTTGATGAGTGACCTCATGCGGCACCACTCGAGAAACTGAATAGCTGTCGCCATCCGGCAAAGTAGCGACGATCAAGTTCAGCTCGGGAAAAGTCGCACCGACTGACCACTCTTCACTATTGGCAAAGAGGGCGCCTTGAAAATCTTTTTGCGACTCATACGCCCAGAGTCGTATCGGCGTGGTCAATTGCACGCCAAATTCGCGCTGAACCTTGTCGATAGTGCGTTCTGCCGATTCGAGGATTAATTGGTTGAAGGTCTCATCTCCGTTGTAGGCGTAAACCGTGACTTCCTTGCCCGCAACGCTCTGCCAATCGAATCTGTCGTCATTCCACAGCATCGCCGTAGGTTCGGTCTCAAATGTCGAGCCGTCGCCGCCAGTCAGTCTCCAGTGATAGGTAATGTCTACTCCTGGCGGAACCTGGTTGATGCTCATGTCAATTGCGTCGGAAACTTGGATAGAGCGCCCCGGCGTGAACTCAGGCGTCGAGACATGAAACGTGACTTCTTCGGCAATTGTGTAGAGCAACTCAACCTTTTGGGTTGTCGTAGCAGTCTGGGCAGTCAAATTGAATGTAATCGAGTTGGGAAAGTCAGGCGCCGCCTGGTCTACGGAAACCGTTGCCGAATACGCTGCCGCTTCCGCTTTGGCAGCTGGCGCAACAATTCCCGACAGCCCGCCTAGCAAACAGATGGCGACGATAAGAGAATAAATAGTCCGTAGCCGAGCCATGCCTATGCAGCCTCCGTTGGCTGGCCAATTTGCTGATGGAGATATGCGTCGATGAACGGGTCAATCTCGCCGTTCAACACCGCTTGCGCATCACCAACACTTGTGTCTGTGCGATGGTCGATAACCATCGTGTACGGGTGAAGAACGTAGGAACGGATGCGATTCCCGAAACCGGCGGCGATATGATCTCCTTTGAGTTTTGATCGCTCTTCTGCTTCTTCCTTCAGCTTCCGTTCGAGAAGCCTTGCTTTAAGAATCTTGAATGCGGTCTCGCGATTCTGAATCTGACTTCGCTCGTTCTGACAGGTGACGACGATCCCTGTTGGAATATGCGTGAGACGAACCGCGGAGTCGGTCTTATTCACGTGTTGGCCGCCCGCGCCCTGCGATCGATACGTGTCAACCCGGACATCATCCGGAATGAGATCAATTTCCGTATCGCTTTCGATTTCTGGAAGCACTTCGACCAGCGCGAACGACGTATGCCGGCGGTGTGCGGCGTCGAACGGTGAAAGCCGAACGAGCCGATGAGAGCCCGCCTCCGCTTTCGCGAAACCATATGCGTTCATGCCACGCAGCTCGATTGTCGCGTTCTTGATGCCGGCCTCTTCACCGGGAGTTGAATCGAGAAGCTCGATGCCAAACCCGCGGCGCTCGCCCCACCGCAAATACATCCGGCTGAGCATTTCCGCGAAGTCTTGGGCATCGACTCCGCCTTCACCGGAGTGAACCACGAGGATAGCGTTTGACCGGTCGTGAGGGCTATTGAGTGCCATTTGGAGCTCAAGCTCATCTAGACGCGTTCCAAGTGTCGCAGTTTCTTTCTTGACCTCATCGACGAGCGCAGGGTCGTCCTCAGCAATTTCGGTGAGAGTCACGAGGTCGTCAACTTGTCTCCCGAGATGAGTCCACTCTTCGATTCTCGACCGCAGTCCACCAATCCTGCGCATCACACTTTGCGCATGCTGAGGATCGTCCCAAAATCCAGGGACACCGCTCTGTGTCTCTAATTCGTCGATTTCTCGTTGGTCGGCGGAGAAGTCAAAGACGCACCCCGAGTCGGTCGAGCCGCTCGCGCAATGACATCAATGTCCGCGCCATTTCATCGTTCATTCGTGCTCCGTAGTTGCGTCTCACTGGTCAGATTTCCGCGCATTGAGAGCTAAGTATATCCGGGACGCGACGGTTCACGTCCGGCGAGCTAAGTTGCTTCGCGGTATCCTCTCGGCTGAATCGTTTCCATGGAACAAGAATCTCTGCGCGGGGAAGTAGGGTGATCGTCTTACCGCAAGTGATTCGAAATCGAGCCTTGTCCACTCTTATGCTCGGACATTTCTCAAACGATCTTTTCGCCGGCGTCTTGCCCGTCTTGTATCCAGCTTTCAAAGACGAATTCCATTTGACTAACGCCGAGGTTGGACTTGTAACGCTTGCCTATTCAGGAATGGCGAGCATCTGCCAACCTTTGTTTGGACATCTTGCGGATCGGGCCGATCGGCGTTGGTATGTTCCTGCGGCGCTCTTTTGGAGCGGCATCTTCGTTTCGCTCTACGGATTCGCGGGTGGATTCGGAGCGCTAGTCGCGATCGCTGCCCTCGCCGGATTGGGCTCGGGCGCGTTCCATCCGCTCGGAGCGACCAACGCCGCCAAGGTCGTAAGCGAACGAACCAAGAACACTGCGCTCTCGTTGTACACAGTCGCTGGTACTACCGGTTGGGCCATCGGACCGCTCATTGCGGTTGCATTGCTGGCTCTTTGGGGACTGCACGGAACCGCGTTGTTCTTCGCGTGGGGCGTGGTGGCGGCCGGATTGCTCTATTGGCAGCTCGCCAGTGTCCAGACCGCTCGAAAAGCTATTTCGAACGCTTCCGCGACCCACATATCCACAGATGGTTCCAACTACAGGGTTTTGGCCCGTGTTGTGTTGGTTGTGATGCTTCGATCATGGGTATTTCTGTCATTAATCCAATTTGTGCCGACGTGGTTTGACGAATTAGGCTACTCAAAAGCGTTCTATGGCTCGTTGACAACGGCAATGATCCTCGGAGGAGCGGTCGGAACACTCATCGGCGGCTCGATTGCCGACCGGGTTGGTGGACGTACTATTCTCATCACGTCGCTCTCGTTGAGCTGTCCCGCGATGCTCTTGTTCGCCGGCTTTCCTGGCTACATCTCGTTGATCACCGGGACGCTTTTTGGACTTCTGTCCGATTCCAGTCTCTCGATCACCCTGGTTGACGCGCAACGACTCTTGCCGGGCCGCACCGGCGTAGCGTCCGGGATGATTCTAGGCCTCGGCTTTGTGACAGGGGGTATTGGTGTCCCAATCTCTGGGCGCCTCGCCGACTCGATTGGCTTTCAGGAAGCATTTATGGTTCTGTCATTTCTTGGAATTCTCGCGGCGTTGGTCGCAACGACGATTCCAAGGTATGCGCTCAATTACCAGGAAGTGATTTCGCAGGGTACTCCATTGCCCGAGCAATCACCTTCCCCAGAGCTTGCGACATGAAATTCGGGCGAGTCGAGGGATTTGTCCAAGCGGTCGAAGGAGAAGGCGTTTCGACCTTTCGGCTCATTGTGACCCTGGAGACGAGTTCGTGGATAGAAACAGTGCGCGACGAACTGATCGAGCCCCCGACAGATCTTGCGGATGCTGACCTCTGCTGGCTCGCGGACCAATATACTCAGGAAACGATCGGCGATATTCTCGCGGTTCAAGGATGGGAAGCAATTAGCGCGAGCGAACTGCCAGAGAGATTACCTTACGCCCCAGCAAGGTCTGCGTCATATGCGGTTCGAAATCTTAGTTAGGCAAGCTGATGTCTGAAAAATCCTCTCCACGCCGACAATGGCTGGCGATCTTGCTTGTCGTCCAAATTGTGCTTGCGGTGCTTGCGGCGGGTACGGCCTGGGCCGCTCGAAGCGACACGCCCGATACAATCGCTTCGACGCCCGATCCACATTCCGTGACGAGACCTTTGACAATCGAAACCGGATATCAGCTCGGATCACAACAGGCACAAAGCTGGGAGCCCGATTCACGGTTGATCAACATCAACATGCAAGTTGATTGGCCCTCCGATCCACCTCCCGCGACAGTAACCTCAATCCCTCCAGGGGGTTGGGTAGCCTTAACGTTTGCGGCGCCTTGGGACCACGGAGAAAGTGAAGCCGCGACGCTCGGCATGTTTTTCGAGCGTGGAAGCGGTCTCCTCTACGGTCAATCAGTTTCAGTATGGGAACACGCGCCAACAATGACGCGTGATCTGGACCAAGCCACGATTGATTCGACAACAGCCATGCTCGCCGCGGAACTCAAGGGCGGGACCGCCTATCGAGCCGAGTGCCCCAAGAACAGAAAGCGCTCTCGGATCACGTTGACGACCCACGCCGCGTCGAATGGAGATTCCGCCGAGCAACTTGTTTGGTTGATCAACTACGCCGACATTCGGACTGGGGAGACTGGTTTCCAGGTTATTGTCGACGCCAGCAACGGCGACATCGTTGAAGTTAACGATTTACGAAGTCCATGTGACGACAAAACCTAACTCGTGTTACCAGATATCGTCGCCGACGATTCGATCGTAGAGTCCCTGAAGTTCTTCATCAGAGTAGAAGTGAATAGTCAGGGCTCCGCCCCGTCCGTTCGCGTCACGACGAAGGGCAACCTTTGTTCCGAGCGCAGTGCGAAATTGCCCTTCGAGGCGATCGTCTCGATGATTTCGAGACTCTTCGTGCTGCGTCGCGACCGGAGCGGATAACCACTTGCGAACCGCGGCTTCCGTTTGCCGAACAGACCAGTCTTTTGCCTGGAGTGTTTCCAACATTGCCACCTGATCGGCAGCCGAGGGCAGACCCAAAAGCGCTCGGGCGTGGCCTTCGGTGATTCGTCCATCTGCGAGCGCTTCTTGCACCGCTTCAGGAGCAGTCAGCAACCGGAGAATGTTTGTGATGCTCACGCGAGAACGTCCGACGCGCGCCGCGACTTCCGCTTGTGTCAAACCGAACTCTTCGATCAGTTGGCGGTAGGCGGCAGCTTCCTCAAGTGGTGCAAGGTCGGAGCGGACTACATTCTCAACAAGCGCAAGCTCAAGCATCGCCTGAGGAGCGGCGTCCTTGATCACGACAGGAATAGTCTCAAGCCCTGCCAGTATTGAAGCGCGCCAGCGTCGCTCCCCCGCGACAAGGATGAAGTGGCCCGGCGTATCAGCTCGTTTGACGACGAGCGGTTGAATCACGCCATGGGCTCGAATTGATTCGACAAGTGTGTTTAGGCGCTGGAGATCAATGGCCGACCGAGGTTGAAATGGGTTTGGCACAATTCGATCGATAGGAACATCTGTCGAGGCAGCGGCATAGTCCTGCTCTGACGGAGTTGGGATCAATGCGCCAAGTCCCCGGCCAAGACCGCCTTTTCTTGGTCCTGACCGATGACCGCGATCGCCTGAATCGTCGACGCTGATCTTCTCATCGGGATTCTGAAAATCAGTCACGCCTCGCCCGTTTCCGCGCAAGAGTCCCCGCCTAACGCCCACATGGCGTGAGTCTAGCATCTTCAAATTGAGCAGCATTGCCAAATCGATTTCGTTCGGACCAGATGAGATGAGTTGTCCGTATATACTCACGTCGCCGCTTCCGGACGGAGCGGCAATTTCCTGTCATCAAGTTCTTGAAGTTGGCACAAAATCCCGACTGGAGTGCTAGTTGGACGCGGTTTTTGAGGCGATAGCTTTCACTTTCATCGTCCTGGCCGCTTGGGGTCTCGTGTATTGGGCCTGGCGAGCAGAGTCTGATCGTTCTGCGCTCGTCGGCATCTACTTGCTTCATGGTGTTCCGGGCGTGCTCGTCACCGTTATCGGCCTCGCCTATGGCCTATCTGGCAGCGCCAAAGGTTGGGAAGGGTTTGCCATCGGGATCGGATTGTGCACCCCCCTCATACGACCACTTCGTTATCTTTATGCTCGCATTGCACCCTTTGATCCGCGATCACCGATTGACATGAGTGGGATGGGGATTCTGCTCGCGTTTTTCGCCCTCAACGCTGCAACTCTCGTTCGGTCGCCAAGTCCGAATATCGACACTGGCGCTGTTTCACTTTCTGGCGTAGTTATTCAGTCAGGAGTCTGAAGCCGCACTCGCCTTTGCGGCTGTTGGAACCTGGATTTTTCGAAGCCCAACACAATCAATTTCAAGGCTCGGGTTGATCCGTCCAACCTGGCGCACACTTTTTGCTGCATGTGGAGCGTTTGTTCTCGGCCTGATTGCAACCTTGATCGCGTACCAATTCTTCTCATTATTCCAACATCAATTTGTTCATGATTATGAACGGGTAATCGACGAAATATCAGCCGGATCCCCGGGTCCGATTGCTGCTTTGATATTCGGTCTTACGGTAGGTATTGGTGAGGAATTGCTCTTTCGCGGGGCAATCCAGCCCCGATTCGGTTTGGTGCAGACTGCGTTCTTGTTTGCTACCTTCCATACCCAATATGGATTCACTTGGTTGCTTTTGGGTGTTTTTGCGAACGGACTTATTCTGGGGATTCTAAGGAATAGATATGGGACAACTGCTTGTATCCTTACTCACCTGCTAGTCGATACCTTCGCGGTTCTTGTTAGCCAATCGAGTTGAGCTCTCACTACAAATGATTGACTCAACCGGAATGGGAGGAAAGCCGTGGAGCTAGTCGAAATTCGAGACCTCGACGGCCCCAACATCTTTCTTCTCGAGCCGGCAATAAAAGTCGAGTTCAAGACCGTCACGTCCACTGGGAATCCAAGCGACAAACTCCGGTCCGCACTTTGCCAGCTCCACGAGGCACATGGTTTGGCATGTCCAGCTTCCACGTGGGTTGAGCTTGAAACGCCCAGCCACGTCGCCTTCGCATTTGGATGGTCGCGTCGCCGATTTGCTTTCGGCGTGGCAAAACTGCTTGCGCGTCTCGCACAAGGAGAAAACGTTGATCTAGCGACCGCCGCACAAGAATTGGCGGAACTTCTTGAATCGCGAGCCTCGGACGATTTACCGCTCATGGTTCGAGACAAAAATCGGTCAATGCCGATCGTCAGCATCACCGGAACGAATGGGAAAACGACAACTACTCGCCTTGTCACGCATATTCTTCGTTCAACCGGCCGCAAGGTTGGATGGTCCTCTTCGGCGGGCGTGTACATCGAAGGCGAATTGGTGATGGAAGGAGACTACACCGGGCCGGCAGGCGCCGTGAGGGTTCTAAGCGAACCCGGTCTAGACGCCGCTGTTCTTGAAACCGCGCGCGGCGGAATTCTTCTACGAGGTGTTGCCTACGAGAGCAACGACGTCAGCATTTTCACGAATGTCAGCGGAGATCACCTTGATCTTCAAGGGATCCACTCCGTCGAAGGTCTGGCAGATGCAAAATCGGTTGTCATTCGGATTACAAAGCCCGACGGCGTCGCGGTGTTGAACGTGGACGACCCACTTGTCGCCGCACGGGCGCCACTCACGAATGCGAAAGTGTGCTTTGTCTCACAAGTTCCCGGCAATCAAATCGCCAAGAAGCACATTAAGAGCGGTGGAATTGCTGTCGTTGCGGACGACCGATCCGTTAACTATTGGCGCAACGGCGTGAAAACACAGATTGCCGACATCGATCTCATTCCAATTGCGTTCGGCGGTTCAGCCAAACATATGATCGAAAACGCGCTTTGTGCGACCGCGGCGACTCTGGCAATGGGTCTCAGTCCCGCTCAAGTTCGAGATGGACTCTTATCCTTTTCGAGCACGTCTGCCGACAATCTCGGTCGTCTCAACATCTATGAGGTCGAGGGCACGACGGTCATCGTCGATTTCGCTCACAACGAAGCCGGCCTTCGCCATCTTCTCTCCTTGGCGACTGGATTGAAACAGTCATCGACTACTCTCACGACCATCATTGGCACGGCGGGCGATCGGACGGATGCGAATCTTTTCGAGCTCGGGCGAATCGCTGCCGAGTCTTCGGATGCAGTGATTATCAAAGAGACTGCGAAGTATCTACGCGGACGTGCCAGTAACGATGAGCTCAACAAACATTACATCGCGGGCATCAAGGCAGGCGGCATGAGTTCCTGGTCAATTGAGAAATCTGAGGTTGACGCTCTCAAGACGGGTCTTGAGCGAGCGAAACCTGGCGATATCATTGCCATGATGTGTGTTGAACAGGTTGCAGCAATTAGTGATTTCTTACGAAAAGTCGGATCGCCTTCGCCATTGGGGCAGCCCGCTAGATAACAGTTAGCACGCCATTCAAGTTGTTCAGTTCCTCCCAAATCAGCGCTGGTTTGTCGATCATCATGACAACGAATTCGTCTTTCGACGTTCGTTGTAACGCCTCACGAACTGCCTCTACTTCGTCTAAAACCGTCGTGATTTGCCGTTCTTCTAGACCGCCATCCATTGCAGCAGAGCGCAAGAGTCCGGCAACTTCGCCCCGAGCGCGACCGCGAGTATTTGTATCCTCGCGAATGATCAACTCATCAAAGAATGTCGCCGCCAACTTGCCGAAAGCAGCAATGTCCTCGTCTTGCCGGTCGCCAGGCATCGCAATCACGCCGATCCGGCGTGTGGCGTCGATTCGGTTTGCAAAGTCGCCGAGCGCTTCCAGTCCGGCCACATTGTGGCAATAGTCCATTAACACGCGGCGGCCCGCGACTTCCATCATGTTGAACCGGCCCGGAGTTTGGAAGTAACTGGTGGTGAACGTGCGCAATGCGTGCCGAATGTGTTCGAGTTGGACATCACCGCCAAGCGCAGCCGCGGCAGCCGCAAGCGCGTTCGCGATATTGACTCGATTACGGCCATCGAACGTCGCCGGAATCTGGCTTGCCAACAACAAACTCGTATCCCGCCGGTGCTCGATGATCGTAATCATTTCGCCTTGCGATGTCTGGCGCAAAACCACGGCGCGGCCACGATTTCGCAAATGTTCGCGAATAACCTGATTCTCTTCATTCATGCTGAAGTAGATGATCTCGCCACGAGCCGACTTGGCCATGTCAGCGGTCCACTCGTTATCTGCATTCAGCACGCTCTTGCCATCGCGAAACACGGATGTTGGCACGACGCCCTTCACCCGAGCGAGGTCCGCCAACGTATCAATGCCCTTCAGGCCGAGGTGATCGCTCGCGATGTTCGTGACGATCGCAATGTCACAACGATCAAAGCCGAGACCGGAGCGCAATATGCCACCGCGAGCGGTTTCGAGGACTGCAAAATTGACGGCTGGATTCTTGAGGACCATCTGAGCGCTCGTCGGACCGCTCATGTCGCCTGCCATGATTTGCGTGCCGTCAATGTAAATACCGTCGGTCGTCGTGAGGCCGACTTGCTTGCCGGCAGTCTTCATGATGTGAGCCATCATTCGGGCCGTCGTGGTTTTGCCGTTTGTCCCAGTTATGGCGACGATCGGAACGCGAGAGGGCGCACCGGGCGGGAAGAGCATGTCAACGACCGCGCGTCCCACATGCCGTGGGTGTCCCTCCGTCGGATGCGTATGCATCCGAAACCCGGGGCCTGCGTTTACTTCGACAATCGCCCCTCCCGATTGCCGCACAGACGCTGAAATGTCGCTCGTGATGAAGTCAATGCCGGCGACGTCGAGTCCGACAGTCATCGCAGCCTGGCGCGCGATCTCGACGTTGTCCGGGTGAATGTCGTCCGTGCGATCGATGGATGTGCCACCGGTGCTCATGTTTCCGGTTTGCTTGAGTTGGACGAATTGCCCCTCCGCGGGCACGTCGTCGATGGTCAGTCCCTGTCGTTGAAGTGTTTCATGTGCCTGAGTGTCGACAGAGATTCGAGTCAAGATCTTTTCGTGGCCGAGGCCGCGCCGAGGATCTGCGTTTGTCCGCTCGATCAATTCCGTAACTGTGTGCGTTCCGTCGCCGATGACATGCGCAGGTACGCGCTCCGCCACCGCCACAACCTGATTGTTGACGACGAGGATTCGGTAGTCCTTGCCCTGAATGAACGTCTCGATGACGACAGTCTTTGTCCGGCTCTCAGCCTCGGCGAGCGGAAAGAACTTACGAACCTCCTCTTCGTCCTTGAGATTGATGCAAACACCGCGGCCATGATTTCCGTCGAGCGGCTTGAGGACGACCGGGTACCCAAAACGCTCGGCGTGGCGGACTGCCTCGTCGGCGCTTGCTACAACGGCGCTTCGCGGTACGGGAATGCCAACTTCGTGAAGAAGCCGGGTAGTTAACTCCTTGTTGCTTGCGACGTCGACCGCAATGTTTGAGGTTTTCGTCGTCACCGTCGCCCAAACCCGTTGCTGATAGCACCCATGCCCGAGCTGAACGAGCGAGCGACGCGGATCAAGTCGTAACACTGGAATATTTCGACGCTCGGCTTCGGCGACAATCGCCCCAGTCGACGGACCATACGCGAGCCGCTCGGCAACCAAGATCACTTCGCGTTCGAGTTCTTTGACGAAGTCGAATCCCGGTTCGCTTTCGTAGATCAAGTGATTCAAAAGGCGAATCGCAAGTCGACCCGCGGCAAGGCCAACGTCTTCTTGCTGATATTGGTAGACAACGTTGTAGACGCCGCGTTGGCCAGTTCCTCGGGTCTTTCCTCTTGTAACTTCAGCTCCCGCAAGATTTTGCAGTTCGAGCGCAACGTGCTCAAGCACGTGGCCCATCCATGTGCCCTCGCGCAGCCGTTGCAAAAATCCGCCCGGTCGGCCAAGCGAACATCCATGATCGTAAAGGGAAGGCAACAATTCAGTTATTCGCTCGTAGAATCCGGGAATCTTGTTCGATGGTCGATCCTCAAGTTCACTTATATCGAGGGTGAACATGATGACCGGCATCCGCGCCCAGATGTTAGGACCTCGGTATACGACGGTCTTGCGCACTTCCAGCATCGTTTACCTCTCGCGCATCCCCAGATGAGAGATGATCAGAAATAGGCGCCGAGTCATTCAGACATCGTGACGCCCTAAGGAACATTATGCGGTTTTACAAAGAGATTGGTTACACGTCGAGCAGCTTACGTCGTTTGAGATCGAACCGTCTACCGGGGGTCAGTATGTGTAAGCGGGCATCACTGACGGTGATTCCGCCGTGCCCCTTGACCTGGAAGATGTCCGAGTACATGTGCGAACCGTCAACGATCGTGACGCTATTTCGGCCGACAACTTCGAGAACATTGTTCTGTCCGGTGAGAATTGCCGTGTCCTCATCGATTCCGACACCGATAAGACCGGGATTCGCAGCGACCATCGCCAGCAATCTGCCGATTCGATCGCGTTGGCGAAAGTGTTGATCGATGATTAAGTCCGGGATGAGGCCAAAGCCGGCAACCATTTGCACCATGCGTTGCTTGGGTGTCCCGCCACTTGCTCCAAATGCGACCATATGGGACGAGAGAATGGACGCGCCCGCGCTTGTTCCCGCGACGATTGCGCCCGCTTCGTGTCGCTCTCGAATTGCATGCGCGGCCGTGGTACCGCCCATCAAGACCGAGAGTCGCATCTGATTGCCACCAGTCAGGAAAATGCCGGTGGCATCTTGAAGCAGCTCGGCGGGAAAATCGCTGTTCGCATCCTCACGACTCGCGATGAACAATACGTCTGCTTGTTCGGCGCCCATCGCGAGAAAGATCGCTTTGTATCGCTCGCCCGCGGCTTCAATCGACGACGCAGTTGGGATGATGGCAATGCGCGCGTTCGGTCCACCGGCCAGTCGAACAAATGTAGACAGGATCAATTTGTCGTCGAGTTTATCCTCCGCTCCGCCAATGGCCATTACTTGGCCGTCCTGGTGAGCGGTTGATGTGACTTGGTCCGTTGGATCGACGATCGTCACTTGATCGACTGCCTGCACTGCCTGAGACACCTGCTCTAGACGCCTATGCCAATTACTCGCCCGCCATGAGGCGCTGATGTGGGAGCGATTTGCGTCATTGCGAATCCGGGCGACTTTAGCCGCTGATGTGTACCAACGTCAACGTTTAACGACGCTATCCTGCGTTTCGAAGCCGAGGAATGACGCCAGAAGCCACCTGTTCGAGCACACCGAACTGATCTTCCCCCGGTGCGTCAATGATGAATTCGTTAATTCCGGCCTCGCGATACTTGCCGACAACCTCTTCGAACGAGTCGACAGACGACCAGGGATCGGCAGGCATCAAACTCGCCCATCCATACAACGAACGAACGATGCTCTCTGGATGACGACCGATGGCTTCGCAGTGCTCCGTCAGAATCGTGTTTCTGACACGCATTTCTTCGACCGATCCGTGTGAGTTCCACCGATCGGCATACTCGGCGACGATTCGCAGCATCTTTGGTCCGTGCGCGCCAAGAGTGAAGGGAGGTCGCGGTTTTTGCACCGGAGCCGGCCGAAAAGGTGCTTCGTTCAATTGAAAGTAATTGCCATCGAACGACGTGACATCTTGCCTTAGGAGGAGGTCGACGACCTGGACAGCTTCGCGGTAGCGGGCGACCAATTCGGCCTTGTCCGGGAACTCGATTCCAAACGCCTCATGTTCGGGCACGAACCATCCAGCGCCGAGGCCAACTTCTAGTCGCCCGCCCGTGATGTGATCGACAGTTGCGGCCATTTTGGCGAGAAGCGCCGGATGGCGAAAGGTATTGCACGAAACAAGACATCCGATACGGACTCTGGGGACTTCCGCTCCGAGTGCGGCAAGCAATGTCCAGCCTTCAAAATAAGGGCCGGTTGGCCGGCTAGGCTGTTGATAGTGGTCGCAATCCCAGAGGCTGTCGAACCCGAGTGACTCGAAGTATTTCCATCGTTCGAGGGTGGTTCCCCAGGGCATATTTTGATCGGTGCAAAGGCCAAATCCGATCTGCGTGCGACCATTTTGATCAGGCACGATGTGGTTTACCCCTTTAATTCAGCGCTCTCCGGCGCTCGTCACTTGCGGGTTGGAAGCGTATCCTACGTGTGGAACATGGCCTGTCAATAACGAGCGCGAAACGAGGCCATTGATCAACAATTACCCTTTCTGGAGCGTATCGAAGTGACCCATCCTCTGAAAGAACGACTTATCGCGGGCCCCCTTCTCGCCGATGGCGCGATGGGGACCATGCTCTACGCGACAGGTGTTCCACTTGATGATTGCTTCGATGCGCTCAATTTGACGCAGCCAGAAGTTGTTTCAGCCGTTCATCGCGCGTACATCAATGCCGGCGCAGATTTGATCGAAACGAACTCGTTCGGCGCGAACCGATTTCGATTGGAACAGTTTGGGCTCGATGAAAAGGTCAATGCAATCAATCGCCGCGCCGTGAAGTTGGCGCGAGAGGAGCGAGAGATTTCCGGACGGCCAATCCTCGTGATCGGTTCGATCGGACCCACCCAGCGAACAATGGAACCGTTCGGCACAGTCAAAGCGGAAGAGGTGAGAGCCGTCTATCGCGAGCAGATCGAAGCATTGCTCGAAGGCGGTGTCGACGCGCTTTCGATCGAGACAATCGGCGACGTGGCGGAAATGATCGAGGCCGTGAAGGCCGCCCGAGCCGCCAGCGATCTGCCGATCATCGCGATGATGACTTTTGCCGAAGATGGGCGAACCATAGCCGGAAGCGAAACGAAAACTGTCGTTGAGATTCTTCTTGAGCTCGGTGTCGATGTTATCGGCGCCAACTGCTCAGTTGGACCGCAGCGCATTCTGCCGGTCGTCAAGGCGATGCGACAGCTTGTCAAAAGCTACGGTCCCGACGCGCCGGCGATCGCGTGTATGCCCAACGCGGGATGGCCAGCTTATGTCGGCGGACGGGTGATCTACCCGAGCTCGCCGGAATATTTCGCCGATTTCGCCAAACAAGCCATTAAAGCTGGTGTCAATATCATCGGCGGTTGTTGCGGAACGACCCCCGAACACATCGCTGCGATGCGAACATCGATCAACGAGCGAAACGGACATCAGCCTAATGTCGCGACTGACCGACTGAGCAGCCTGGTGACTGTTGCCGTGGCTGACGTCGCCGAACGTGACGCACCGACAACGCTGGCACAGAAGGTAGGGACGAAGTTCCTAGTCAGCGTCGAAATTGATCCACCGAAAGGGTTGAATCCTGCCAAGGCCCTCGAAGGCGCGCGCACGTTGAAGGCTGCCGGAGTCGATTTTATCAACGTCGCCGATTCACCGATGGCCCGGGTCCGGATGAGCGCGCTGACCCTTTGCTACTTGATTCAGCACCAAGTCGACATCGAGACAATCATCCATTTCACCACACGCGATCGCTCGCTAATGGGCTTGCAATCGGACCTCCTCGGCGCGCATGCCGCCGGAGTACGCAATATCTTGGCGCTGACCGGTGATCCTCCGAGCCTAGGCGACTATCCAGAGTCGTCCGCCGTCTATGACGTCGACTCTATTGGACTCGTGCGGGTGTTGATCAAACTGAACGAAGGCGCCGACTCGGCCGGCGCATCAATCGGCCGCCAGGCGAACTTCACCATTCTCTGCGCGGTCGATCCGACTCGTTTGGATCTCGATGAAGAGGTGAGGCGGCTTAAGCTCAAGCTCGAAGCAGGCGCGCAGATCGTCATGACGCAGCCCATTTACGATGTTCGCGTTTGGAAGAACTTCCTCGAAAAATTCGGCAGCGAAATTCCGGTCCCTGTCCTTGTCGGCATCCTGCCGCTCCAAAGCTCCAAACACGCCGAGTTTCTCCATAACGAAGTCCCTGGGATCACGTTGACCGACAAGGCCCGTGACCGAATGCGAATTGCAGGTGCAGAAGGTCGCAAAGAAGGCGTCAAGATGGCGCAGGAGTTATTGGCGGATTTAAAGCCGTTTGCCCAGGGCGTTTACATCATGCCGTCATTTGGTCGATACGAAGTCGCCGCTGAAGTAATCGAAATTCTTCGTTAGAGTCCTAATATAGGTTTGGTGCCAGTCGTGAATTGTGCTAGACTTCGCGCCTGCCCGTTTTGTGACGGGCTGTTTAGTGTGTGCCTCATTCAGCCAGGACGCTGGCGCGATCTACGCGAGACTGCCGCGCCGCTCGATTTGATGAAGGGAACGGGATCATGGTCGCTCAATTGATTCGCTCGCTCGAATCAGAGCAATTTAAGGCGGAAGTGCCTCAGTTTGGCCCGGGCGACACGGTGCGCGTGCATGCGAAAGTCGTCGAAGGTAATCGCGAGCGCATCCAGGTCTTCGAGGGCGTTGTCATTCGCCGCCGCTCCGGCGGAATCAATGAGAACTTCACCGTTCGCCGCATCGCCTCCCATGGCGTTGGCGTCGAGCGCACGTTCCTCATTCATTCTCCGCGCATCGACAAAATTGAAGTTATTCGCCACGGCCGCGTACGGCGCGCACGCCTCTACTACCTTCGTGGGCTCACCGGCCGCGCTGCGCGCATCAAGGAACGCCGGCGACCGCAGGGTTCGATTCAACTCCGCGGCGTCACGGCGCAAGTTGTCGTTGCTCCCCCCGAGGCTGAATATGAAGAACCAGCCGAGGCTTTGGAATTGGAAGCCGAAGAGCTAGACGAAGCCATCGAAGCTGAGGGAACTGGAACAGCAGCCGAAGTTTCCGACGAGATCGAAGAAACCACCGCATAATTCTAAAAATATGCAATCATGATGGGGTGCGGCGCAGGCTGCGCCCCGTTTTTGTACCTTCGCAAGGTCGATGATGGTGCAGGCGCCTAGTCCATCGCGCGAAACCCGGCAACTCTTGAACCATGAACACCAGCTTTGGCGTGCCGGCTTCCAGTTTGTCGCCGGTGTCGACGAGGTTGGACGTGGCGCTCTCGCCGGACCTCTCGTGGCTGCAGCCGTCATTCTTCCTATCGAAACTGCCGCGAAACCGACCCTCCTTCGTCAGCTGCACGAAATCAGAGACTCCAAGCTACTCACTCCTGGGACGAGATCCCGACTTGTTCCGGTGATCTGCGATGTCGCGCTTAGCGTTTCAGTCGGCTTAGTTGAAGCCGAAGAACTCGATGCGATCGGTGTAGCCGCGGCAAACCGCTTGGCGATGGAACGGGCCGTCGAGAAATTGCCGATCGTGCCACAAGCCCTTCTGCTCGACGCCATCACTGTCGATGTTGGTCTGCCGCAGATTGGACTGATCAATGGTGACGCACTCTCAATTTCGATCGCGTCGGCGTCGATCGTGGCAAAGGTTACGCGTCGATCGAATAATGGACGAATGTCATTGGGTCGATGATCGATATGGCTTTCAAGCGCATAAGGGCTACGGCACGCCGACGCACCTAGCTGCAATTCGAAACCATGGCCCCTGTTGGTGTCACCGTCGATCCTTTCGACCATGCGCCCCAGCGATTGCCGCGGATTGAGCGCCGACACTGCGAAAGCGTTAGCGCTTGGACGACGGGGAGAGAACTACGCTCGCCGAATCCTCGAGCGTGAAGACTGGAAGTTTGTCGCCGCGAATTGGCACTGCGCGAGCGGCGAGCTTGATCTTGTCATGTGGGATCGCCAGTGTTTAGTCTTCATTGAAGTCAAGACTCGTCGGGGTGACGCAGCAGGTCGAGCGGAAGAAGGAATCTCTACCCGGAAATCAACGCGCCTTTTGCTAAGCAGTGAGTGGTTCCTCGCGGAACATCCCGAAATAGGTGATCCGCTTTGGCGGATTGACCTCATTGCAATCACCGTCGATCGCACAAACACCGTCGTTCGGTTCTCACACCTGCAAAACGCGGTGGTGGTTGGCTAGAGTAAGCTTTATTTCGGGTTGGCTATCCAGAATTCGCCTCACGGGAATATTGATGACAACTTCGATTCCTTCATATCAAGAACACCGCGAACAGGCGCCGGACATCGTCGGGTACGCAGTCCTTACCGTGAGCGATACGCGGACCCCAGAAACTGATTCCAGCGGCGCCCTTATCCGCAAGATGCTTTCCGAAAAGGGATACAACGAACTCGATTACAAGATTGTCCCGGACGAACCGGATCAAATCCGAACAACGATCGATACTTGGTCCAGGAATCCGACTATCGACTGCGTACTCTCCAACGGCGGAACTGGGATCGCTAAGCGAGACACGACCTACGATGTCATTTCGATGCTGCTCGAAAAGAAGCTGGATGGGTTCGGAGAAATCTTTCGGCAGCTGAGCTTTCAGGAAATCGGCGCCGCCGCGATGCTGTCCCGGGCGGTTGCCGGAACATATCGCGGAACGCTCATCTTGGCGATGCCCGGCTCGACGAACGCCGTTCGACTGGCGATGGAACGACTCATCGCTCCTGAGCTCGCTCACCTGGTTTTTGAGTTGAATAAGTAGCGAAAACGGAGTACGCAACAAGAATGACGGAGCGAACGACAACGAAATCGCGCAGGCCACAAATTCTTAAGGGCTTCCGTGACTATTCCCCGCGACAAATGATCTTGCGCCAGCGGATCATTTCTCAGTTTCGCGAGATCTTTGAATCGCACGGATTTCGAACCGATCGACACCCCCGCGCTTGAATATCTCGAAGTGCTCACCGGCAAGGCCGGAGAGAACGAAAAACTCATGTATCACTTTGAGGATCAAGGTGAGCGCCAAATAGGGCTTCGCTATGACCTTACGGTGCCGCTCTCCCGCTTTGTGGCAATGCATGAGAACGAAATCGTTCTTCCTTTCAAGCGGTATCACATCGCTCCTGTTTGGAGAGCAGAGAAACCACAACGAGGTCGCTTCCGCGAGTTCTGGCAATGTGACGCCGATATTGCAGGAACTCCATCGATGCTTGCGGACGCTGAAGTGGTCACGATCATGGCCGAAGCGCTGACCGCGGTCGGTCTGCCCAAGTTTGCCATCCACATTAGCCACCGCAGGTTGCTATCCGGGCTGGCTGAAGCCGCGGGAGTACCTTCGGAAGTCGCGGGAACGATCTATCGATCCATCGATAAACTCGGAAGGATCGGTGAGAATGGTGTGTTCACTGAACTCACTGACGAGGGCATCGACAGTGATGTCGCGAGCCGTGTCATTGAGTTGGTGACCGCTACCGGAAAACCACTCGACTTGCTGCAATCACTTCGCGGCAGGTTGGTTAATGTCGAAGGCGCGACTCAAGCACTCGATGAGCTCGAAGAGCTCTTCTCCTATCTGCCTTCGTTCGGAGTATCTCCTGATACGTACATGCTTGACCTTAGCCTCGCCCGAGGCTTGGACTACTACACAGGCCCGATCTATGAAGCGACTGTCGACGAACCAAAAGTTGGTTCAGTTGCAGGCGCAGGGCGGTATGACGGGCTCGTCGGGACATTTCTCGGACGGCCAGTTCCCGCAACTGGCATTTCGCTAGGACTAGAGCGAATTGTCGAGGTGGTGCAGGAATTTGATCTGCTACCAACGCCTTCTACCGTGGCTCAGGCGGCAGTCTTGGTCTTCCCAGAGACAATCGATGCCGGGGCCAAACTTGCGACCGAGCTTCGGAAAGCGGGACTCCGGGTCGACCTTTCGCTCCAGCCACGGCGGAGTGTTGGGGATCAACTCAAGACGGCTTCACGGAAGGGTATCCCCTTCGCCGTCATTGCAGGGACGAAGGAGCTTGAGGCCGGGGAAGCAGCCGTCAAAACACTCGCTACGGGCGAACAACATTCGGTATCCCTCAGAGAACTTCCCGAACACCTGGCCAGTCTTCTTGAGGAAACAATATAGAGTCGCAGAGTTGCGCGATTCGCCGTAGGATTCCAGTCGCCATGGTCGGCGTCAGCGCCGAGTTTTTGTGTATTGGGGGTTTATCTCACGATGTCCGAGCAAGGAACCGAGGAAGAGTTTTCGAAGTACATGGTAGTCGTCGCGCATCCCGACGACGCCGAGTTTTCATCGGCGGGCACCATCGCCAAGCTTACCGGTGAGGGCAAGAGGGTCATCATCATTCAGGTTACTTCAGGAGACAAAGGTACCGACAATCCAAGCATCAGTCCCGAGGACCTGGCTCGAACTCGAGAAGGCGAAGAACTTGAGGCGGCGAAGCGCCTTGGAGTCGACGAAACGGTGTTCCTGCGATGCGCCGACGGAGAGCTGACCGCGGATATCGTGCTTCGTGAGAAAATCGTACGAATGATTCGCACGCATCGACCGGACGTCATCATCACCCACGATCCCTTTCGCGCCTATGCTTTGCATTCCGATCATCGTGCGGTCGGCATGGCGACGATCGACGCGGTTTATCCAACTGCGCGCGACCCGCATTACTTTCCTGAGCATCTTCGTGCCGGCCTCGAACCACACAAAACTGCCGAAGTCTGGTTTTTTGGAGCCGAGCTGCCAGATCTTTTTATTGACATAACAGACACTTTCGACACAAAAATCCACGCTCTCAAGGCTCATTTCAGCCAGGTCGGCGACGGCGAGACGATGGCCGATCGAATTCGAGAGCGCTCGAGAGAACTCGCGGAAGGGCAGGATTTCGAGCTCGCGGAATCGTTCAAGGTCGTCAAGATGCGACGATAACCCTGGAAGTCGTGCGATGCATTTAAAGCACATGGCAGTCGACCGCGCTCCTGAAGTTCGTGCAATTGATGCCGGTAGATCTTCGTTTGGAGGCGATTGGATTCCGCGAAGGCTCATCCGTGCGCCTGGACGACTGGAACTTCTTGGAAACCATGTCGATTACAACGGCGGCAAGGTCATCGCGGCCGCAATTGATCGAACAATCATGGTGGCCATTGAATCGACCGATGCCGCAGCAACCCAGGAAATCGTCTTCGCGGACGTCGGTGAGAAGATCCCTTCGAAAATACATCTTGATGAACTCGGTGACTGGCACAACCGTGTAAGCGATCCGTCGCCTACCGACTATTTGCGCGGCGCTTATTCAGCGCTTGCGATGCGCGGTGAAGTCAACATCGAAAAGGGCGCCCGACTAGCGGTCGCTGGAGACATTCCAATAGGTCTCGGTCTCAGTTCTTCCGCCGCGCTCTGCGTCGCCCTCGTGCTTTCACTTTCCAGAGAAGCACTCCTGCCGCGGGATGTCGTGCTCTTGGCACAGGAGGCTGAGCACCGAGCAGGAACTCCATGCGGGACAATGGATCAATCAGCGTCAATTGCAGGCGGGTTCATTATGTACGACGGTAGCGATGTCACGTTCGAGAAACTCGAACCCGATCTCGGGGAGCACGTCTTCGCCGTCGCCGATTCAGGCGTCAGTCGCGCGCTTGCTCAATCCTCGTATCCAATCCGTGTCGCGGAATCGAAAGAAGCACTCGCAATCGCGAATCGGGAACTCGGCTGGAAGTATTCAACGCTAGCCGAAATCACCCGATCGGACCTTGATCTATTGGCGGAAAAGGTTCCCGGCGAACTGTCGGAGACGCTTTATCGTCGGGTCAGGCATGTGGTAACTGAATGCGACCGAGTTGCACACGGTTACTTGGCGTTGAAATCCGCCAATTGGACTCAATTCGGAAATCTCATGACTGCTTCGGGGCAATCTTCGGCAAACGATTACGAAATCAGTCATCCTCGTGTCGAGGAGTTGGTTACAAGTGCCCTTGAAGTTCCGGATGTGCTCGGCGCACGCATGATGGGGGGAGGAGAAGGAGGGACCGCGCTCATTCTGGCTCGTCAGAGCGCGATTCCGGCTTTAGCACAAAAACTGACACAGAATTATTTCGCCAAATATGAATTGGCAACAGGTCTTCACGTTTTTCAATCAGCGCCTGGCGCCGGTGCAGTGGCATTGAAATCGTCGAACGATAGTCGCTCGTAATCTGCAAGCTCATATTGTGATGCAAATGCATGCTTAGACTTGCGCTTGATATCCCGGCTTCCTTTTCGCCGGTTGCGATAGGCGGTGGTTAGGTGTTGACCTGTGTCAGGGTCGAGCACGAGCACCGTGCCCTCAAGCCGTCGCAGGTGATCGTCGCGCCGGTGGTCAGCGGGAATATCTCGGAGTCCGAGGTGGACGAAAAGGGCTTTCCCCGCGTGGTGCATCCGACCGTGCGCGAAAACGTATCGCACGTCTTCGAAGCTCAGATTACGCTGCGCAAGGCGGCGATCTGCGTGGTGGGAGACAATGGCGACTCGTGATTCCCGCATCCCGCTTCCCTCCGCATGAAGCCAATTCCGCTTCGGAATGACCGGAGAGGGCGGGGATCCCAGAGCCGGCTTTTCCAACTGCAGGAGGTGTACGTACATAATATGCGCTAAATAGTTGGATCTGTCAATGGTCTGAAGAAAACGCGTTTCCTAATAACTAATAGCCTTCTGCGAGATCGACTACATTCAACATCGGTTCGTCGGCAATAAATCGCCTGATATTTTCGTGCAGGATGCCAGTCGCTCGTTCCATGTAGTTCGGTGTCGCGCCGGACGTGTGGCTCGTTATGATGACATTCTCCATGTCCCAAAGAGGGGAATCGGTGGGCAATGGCTCTGGATCGGTCACATCTAATCCAGCACCAGCAAGATGACCATTCTGCAGGTGAGCGATGAGACTCTGAGAATCGATGACTGGGCCACGCCCGATGTTGTAAATGTATGAACCCTGCTTCATGGCTTGCAGGGTTGGTTCATTGAAGAGTCCGCGCGTTTTGTTGGTTAATGGCAAGGTGCTGACAACATGGTCCGCGCTCGGTAGTTGTTTTGTAAGTTGTTCCACCCCATAAACCTCGTCGAATCCTTCAGGGGCTGAGAGAGTTGTTCGACGGCGAATGCCGACGGTTTTCATTCCCAATGCCTTCGCCCGACTGGCCAATGCGCTGCCAATATCGCCCACCCCAGCGATTAGCAACATTTGCCCGCCCAGTTCAAATACACCTTGACGGCCGAGGTCATCCCTCCATTCGTGAACGATTTGTCCTCTAATCTGCAGAGGGAGTCGTCGCGCAAATGCAAGCATCAAAGCAAGGACGTGTTCCGCAATGTTTGAGGCATGGACACCACTGTTGTTGGTAACGATGATTCCGCGCTCGATAAGCTCGGGTGACACCACATCGTCAATCCCAGCGCCCACCGTTTGAAGCCACTTTAGCTTCGGAGCGCTATCGAGCTCGGCAGGAGTTAATCGCCACGAAATGACTGCGTCCGCATCAACAAGGGCACTCCCCAGTTCTTCGCTATCGGTCCGGACGAAGTTGATCTCTGGGAAGTCCGCGCGGAACCGATCGACCTGTTGCTCGGGCATCGGCCAACCGACGACGAATTTATCAAGCTTCATAAGCACCTCTGTAAGAAAGCACGCATTACGAAGGTGCATCGTAGCTGTGATTGATGGAGTGCGCTACTGCTTTATGAAGACGCGGTCACAGACTAGCCGCCGATTTGTGACATGCCGCGGCCAATATTTCGATCGCCTTCGGCGAGTCCATGACCCCAAGGTTTCCGCCATACACCCTTGCGTATCTCGAGTTCGAGATCGTCGTCGGTTGTTCCCGCACGGATTAATTCGCGCAGATCGATTTCGTCGTTTCTCAACAGGCAAAGCCGCAGCTTGCCGTCAGCGGCGAGTCGCACGCGATTACATGTCGAGCAGAATGGTTCAGAAACCGGCGAAATGAAACCGACGGTACCTTTCGCACCCGGTATTCGCCAAACTCGGGCCGGATCTCCTGGCTGAATTTCCAACGGCTCGAGTGGTCCAAACTGCGCCTCAATTCTGTGCCGCGTTTCTTCAGAGGTGACGAGCGACTCGTCCGCTACCTCTCCCACGCCTTCCATCGGCATGATTTCGAGGAATCGCATTTGCCAGTCGTATTTCAGCGTCAACGCGGCGAGCTCGACGACTTCATCCTCATTTTGATCCTTTAAAACAACAGAGTTGATCTTGATTGGTTTCAGCCCGACCCGTTCAGCCGCTTCGAGACCAGACCAAACAAGATCAAATCGTCCGCCCCGGGTCATTTCCTTGAAGCGCACCGGATCGAGGGTGTCAAGACTTACGTTGATTCGATCGAGACCAGCTTCTTTGAGATCGTCTGCCAATCGCGAAAGCAACAGCGCGTTTGTCGTCATAGCGAGTTCTTGGATGCCAGCGAACGACTTCATCTCACGAACAAGCTCGACGAGATGTGGCCGGATCGTTGGTTCGCCACCGGTGAGTCGAATCTTGTTGAACCCAATTCTCGCGAAAATCCCGACAAGCCGGAGTAATTCGTCGTCAGTCAGCAATTCATCACGAGGCTGGAATTTCATTCCGATCGCAGGCATGCAATAGACACAGCGGAAATTGCAGCGATCGGTGAGGGAGATGCGGAGATAGGTCATCTGCCGACCGTACGCGTCGAATGCTCCCTTCGGCGAAATAGGATGCAATGTGATTGGTCGAATTGTGGCGGTCTCTTGGGCGAGTGCAACCACTCGAATCGTCGCTCCTAGGTAAATGGCTGTCTATCTAACGATAAAATAGCCAACCATTGAATACTTCCAATACGATAGCATCAGGTGGCAATAGGGTCAAAGTTTGCTATCCAATTCATAGTCGAATGATCAGGTTCGATATCGACGGATCGACGGTACGAACCATCCGACTAAACCAGTCGCAATGAGGGTTCCGATACCGCCTAAGGCCACGGCCGGTCCTGCTCCGAGAATACTCGCCGCGATGCCCGATTCAAATTCGCCAAGCTGCGGTCCGCCCATCGCAAACATGGAATGAGTGGCTGCCACGCGTCCTCTCAGATTGTCAGGTGTAACTAAGTTGCGAATGGTGTAGCGCAACGCCATGCTAACTGCATCCGCGGCTCCACCGAGCGCCAACAGGACCAGTGAAAGCGCGAAGTTCGTGCTCAGGCCGAACAATGTCACCGCGATTCCGTAGCCAAAAATGGCAATCAGGACGCCGGCTCCGGGCCGGTCGGGAATGCGGGCGACGCTCATGAAGAGTCCCCCTGCCACGGCGCCAACCGCAGGAGCCGCCAGCAGTATTCCCAGACCTCGCGGGCCGACATCGAGAATCTCGGTGGCAAAGATCGGCATGAGGACGATGCTCGCGCCGCAGAACGTCGCTACAAAATCGACAGTCATGACGCCGAGGAGAACTGGAGATTTCCAGAGAAACTGAAACCCTTCGATCGCGGCCGCAAACGTGCCAACCGTCGCACCCGTTGGCGCCGTACGAGTTTTCATCATTTGAACCGCGGCAACGACGAAGAGGAACGAGATCGCGTCAATCAAGTAGACGAGTTGCACACCCCCTTGCGCGATCATCCAGCCGCCAATCGCCGGTCCCGTCACCGTCGCCGCTTGCATCGAAAAGACGCTGAGGCTCATGGCGCCGGACAGTTCTTCTCGAGGTACCAAGACAGGTATCAACGCCTGACGTGAAGGTCCCGCGACCGCCGAAAACGCGGCGCCAAAGAACGTAAACGTATATAAGAGCCAGAGACTGGAAAAATCTCGGGACGATGCGAGAGCAAGGACGCCGGACAATGCGCAAAGGATGAGCTGCGTGACCGTAAGAAGTAGTCGACGATCGCGCTGGTCGGCCAAGACTCCGCCGAAGAGTCCGAAGATTACGATGGGAGCAAACCGAACCAAGCCCAAGAGACCGAGTTTAAATGCGTCGCCTGTGATCTGGTAAATCTGCCAGGCGACAGCCACTCGTTGCATTTGGGTGCCCAATGTCGAAACAAATTCGGCGGACCATAGCAGTCGATAATCGCGATGCCGTAAAACGGCGAACGATCGGTTCGATTGCTTTCGCCGGGTAGCGCTCGGTGCGGCCACTTGTTTGCTCACAGCGGCCCCAGTTCGTTTGCGAAGTTGTTGGGCAACGCCGGTACAATCCCAGGGGATCGCGCGGGTGCACGAGATGCCCTGCCCGATAATGGTTCACACCGAAACTGTGAAAGGCGATAGCGGATCGATGAACAGTGATGACCGCTCAAACGAGTTGGAAGAGATCGAAGTCCCAACGAACACTACCTCGGGAGTCCTAAGTCGAGATCAAATTCGCGCGCTCATTCAATCGACTTCGCCGCTCGTCGGCGATTACCAAGACCTCGAAGTCCAACTACAGCCAAATGGATTTGATCTTACACTCGCCGGTGTCCATCGTTATCAAGGACGTGCAATATTGGCCGTTGACAACGCGGGTCGACAGCTTCCGTTGCTCGAAGAACTCCAATTCGGCGCAGACGACTTTCTTGATCTCGATCAGGGAATTTACCACGTTTTGTATAACGAATCGGTGCACCTGCCAAAGGACTTAATGGCACTCGCGAGACCTCGATCTAGCCTCAATCGAAGTGGTGTCACGATCCACACCGCGGTCTGGGACGCGGGATATTCTGGGCGCTCGACGTCGTTGCTTGCGGTTCTGAATCCAGCCGGATTTCGCGTGCAGCGAAACGCTCGAGTTCTTCAACTCGTTTTCTTTTCATTGGCGGAGGCCGATGCATATGGTTATCGCGGCATCTACCAAGGAGAGAATCTGAATCGATGATTCTATGTTGCGATCAACTGTTGCGCGAAAAGCTGGGACGTTCCGGGTTCTCGCCAGGAACGGGAATCTGCGACTTCGTCCGGGTGACTTCCGCGGTGTTATCACAACCGGTGATTGGGCAAAAGTAGATGAGGGTGTACTCTTCCTCAGTCTGATCGGAGAACCGAGCTGGCCGCCCTTGCTTTCCTCGCAAGTGCATCTCGACATGGTGATCTGGACAAACAGGGATTGCGGGCTCCGCCCTTTCCCTTCGAAGTATGATGTCGAGAACCCGGTTCACATGTTCCTCCAGTGTGACAGTCAATTGACCCAGCCACGAACGTCATGTTTCGTCGCGAAGCCGAAAATGAGTAGTGCTAGTCAGTAGTATACGAGAGAGAAAAATGCACGATTCCAACGTTGTCGATGAACAAGAGAATTCCTCGTTTTCAACCCCCTCTCCCCTGAGCACCATCGACTCTGTCGTCGAGCAGATGCGGCTTCGACATGGGGAGGAGTGGGGAACTGACGAGGAGGCAAATCTACATTTCGCTCTCGATGCGGCGACCACCTTGAAGAAGATCGATGGCGCTCATCTCATCGGAGAACCAGACTTTGAAGATGGGAAATTGACGTTGACGTTCTGGGTTGATTTTCAAATTGATGACCTCATGACTGTCGATCAACTCGCGTTCGACATCTTTTCACGAATTAGTGACGAATTCTTTTTCTCCGAGCGCCGCCTCGAGGCGAAGGTCATTCGGTACTCCTTCGTGACTGGCTCCGAGCGCTATGGGCACATCGGTTCGCTTGTGCTCGCGGGCTCATATGCCGCGGATTTCGTCGATCGTGAGAAGGTACGGACGACCGGATCTGTGCGCTATCACGCCTAGAATCAATCCTTTCCCCACGAACAGCCTCGCTTTGATACCATGCGGCCTGATCAGTCGTCGTCAGATCGTGCGGAGGGATGTGGCGAACCATGCCAAAAGTGAATATCGAAGGCGAGGGCGAGTTCGAATGCGACGAGGGCAGGAGGCTCGTTCTCTGTATTGAAGATTCTGGTATTGACATTCTTCATCGTTGTGGCGGCAATGCTCGCTGTACAACGTGCAGAGTCGAAGTCCTTGGTGGCGATCCTTCGCCAAGAACTGACGCCGAAATCGAGCGCTTGGCGAAGATTCCTGACCTGCCCGAAAATATTCGACTCTCCTGCCAGATCCAGATTCGATCAGAACTTTCGGTGCATGTGATCCGCCGGCTCCATGACAATCCCGACATGACCGATCCCGGTCCGCGACCGATTGAATGGCCAGCCGATCACCCGCTGCCGCCTGAGCCGTAAACTTTCATTGTCTTGATGTATTTGAACGGCGTCTCGACTCGAGGCGCTTCGATTAGTATGCCCGTATGCGAGTTCTATCCACCCCAACCGAGGCGTCCCACCTAAGGGGAGCGTTGAGATCGGTCCGGCTTTCACCTGACTTCATAAGCCTTGGCATTTTGACGCTCGTCACCTTGGTATTTGCTTGGGACAAGCTGCAACTCGACCGTCAGATATCGTCAGTTGACAATCCAACATTCGTCATTCCGATGTTTGCCGAGCTCGGTGCGCGCCTAAGGCATGGCGATATCCCCGGTTGGCTTCCGTCAATCTTTTCAGGCATACCGTTTGCCGGTGATCCTCAATCTGGGTGGATGTATCTCCCGGCCATGGTTCTGTTTGCGGTTCTACCCGTCCTGACCGCGTTCAAGGCGTTCGTAGTCCTTCACCTGCTGATCGCCGGGTTTTCCATGTATGCCCTCAGTCGATTACTCGGTCTTGGGCCGATGGGTAGCTTGACGGCGGCGATTGTGTTTGAGTTGGCGCCGCTCTTGAAATATACGATCTGCTGCTTTCCATTTCCCCAAGTGACTGCCTGGGTCCCACTAAGTTTGGTTGGCATTGAGCTAGCCGTTTGCGCGCGAAGTTGGCTCGGTCGCTCAGGTGGATGGGTGATTGCCGGTTTCGCTATCAGTCAGATTTTGGCTGGGTGGATTGGCCAGGGGGCGTACTACGGGTTATTGGCGGCCGGTTCATATCTGATATTCAGAACGCTAATTTCGCCGCCCATGCCAACTGAATCAATGCGAAAGCGGTTCATCAATCTATTTCTGCAGTCAGTTGGGGTTTTTGGTTTCGCATTTGGACTTGCGGCCGCTGGAGTATTGCCGCGCCTGGACGCTGTTTCGCGGTCCACAAGAGCAGGAGGCATATCCGCCACCAACAACGGCGAGTTCAACGGATGGTCGTTCGCACACGGGATTGTAACGCTTCTTGAGGTCGATCGAGGGCAAGGACGATGGTATATCGGCGGAAGCGTGCTCGCTTTGGCGATCATCGCTCCATTCATGCGCCACCGCGCGATCGTCATCTACTTTGTCGTGTTCTCAATGACAGTCCTGATTCTGACGCTGGACAAAACGCCGATCCACAATCTGTTCTTCCTCCTACCCAAGTTTTCTGTGATTCATGAACACATTCCAAGCCGGATTCTGATCATTTTTTGGATCGGACCTGCATTTCTTGCCGGCACAACGGTCGATGCAATTGCGCAGCAAATTGAAAGCACTCGGCGTGTCATCCTGGGGATTGTTGGCGGGATCGCGTTAATGCTGATTGGGGTCGTCTATGTCCATCAATCAGGTGAACACTTTGACCAGGCAGCGCTCATTGTCATGGCTTTAACCGTCATCGTCACGTTGCTTGCGGCAGTGCTTCGCTCTCCATGGGCATCTGAAAAGCTTCATGTGCCGGCTGCCTTGACTCCGTTCGTCTTGGTGCTTCTCCTTTTGATCATCGTCTGGGACACTGCCGGACGTACTTTTGGCCAGATTGATGATGTCGATACTCCACAGGCCATGGCCGCCGCCGCTGACGTTTCGCCATCCTCTGGCGCCGCAGCGTTTCTGTTGGAAAAGCGGGCGAACTCAACACCTTTCCGGTATTTTGGATACGACACTGGATCATTTGCCGGCAGTAATTGGCGGGGCGGATATCGCGTCGAGTTTCGTGATCCGTCTGCCCAGGAGTTACTCGTCAATAATCGCGCGATCGCCCTCGGCCTCGATGACGTTCAGGGCTATGACCCCATTCAAGTTGGTCGTTATCTCGATTACATCAACGCCCTAAACGGCTACAAGCAGGAATATCACGAGCTTGATGTCTTTCCATCCGCTTTCAGTTCATCGCTCCTGAACCTTTCAAATGCGCGCTACATCATCGTCCCGGCGGCGGTGCCCCCCGGTCGTCCAGATCTCCTGCACTTGAGTCAACGTTTTCCGACCGTTTTCGCCGACGACCGAGTCCGCATTCTTGAAAATGGTGAGGCGCTCCCTCGGGCTTGGATCGTGCACGACGCCAAAGAAGTCGAAAAGGGAGCGGCATTAACACTTCTTTCCAAGGGCATGATTGACCCAACCAAGACCGTTCTCATAGAACGTGCGCCGCCTGACATGAGCGATCCAACAGATCAGGCTGCGGAGAGCGTCAGCTTCGTCAGTGCGTCCGGCGACGAGATCAAATTGACTGTCAAAGCGGCAGCCCCGGGTATGATCGTCATGAGCGATGCATACGATCCTGACTGGAAAGCATTTGTCGACGGCCAGCAAGTGCCGATTTATGCCGCCGACCATGCATTTCGCGGCATTCCAATCCCAGCGGGCGATCACACGATAAAACTTCAATACGAACCGTTGACGTTGAAGATCGGGTTGTTGATCTCGTTTGCTTTCATGTTGCTGTCTTTCGGCATTGCAGTTGCACTCGCGGTCCGCTCGTACAGAGAACGAAAGGGGTCGTCTGCTCTTTGACCGGTAACACCTTCGAGGAGTAAAATTGCATATGGCCGTGCTAGATGGGGAGCTAGCGGTGCCCTGTACCCGCAACCCGCTCTAGCGGGGTCGAATTCCCTTTCGAGGCCAAGTCCTGTGGAATTCACGGCGAAACGTAGTGTTGAAGGCAGGGTCCTGCGCGGCGGGGAACTGTGAACCCGGTCAGGACCGGAAGGTAGCAGCCGTAAGCAGAATTCTTCGGGTGACGCGGGGTCGCCTTGCCGGAGCTAACGGTCGTCGCAGAGCCGGAGGCCCTTGGTCGACAAAGGGTGCACGGCCATATTCGACCACTAAAAAGCCCGCTCCAATCGGAGCGGGCTTTTTTTACGTGTGCTTCGAACCTAACGCTTACGTCGCTTGACCGGCCGCGCACCTGACGCTAGCGGAGCGCCTGCTCGGCTACCTGCTGTGGCCGATGCGGTTCGCAAATACTGTTGCTGGCGCTTTCGATTTTCATATTCGGATTTGGCCGCGTCGTAGTTCTGAATGTAGTCCCAGGTGAAATAGATCGCCATGACCAGGTAGAGCAGCAAGCTCAACCATAACCAGATTCGCATCTGAAAGTTGAACGGATTGATTTGGAGAACGCGGATCAGGAAAAAGAACAATCCGAATCCCGATACGGCCAATGCGATTGACGACCAACGTCGCGCCATGCGCCGAAGCACTGGATTCGGGATGATGCGCCGACCGCCACCACTGTAGATAACTAAAGCGACGAGAAACGTTGCCCCAAACAAAATGAGAAACCCGATCGCAAACGGGCCAAAGACCTCGTTTGAGCCAGGAATCGTAGTCAGGTAGTCCCAACTGAACGGATTGTCCATTCCGGCGAACCCTTAGGTTTTAGCTGTCACGACTATAGCGGCCGCGAGTATAGCACGGCCCTCGATTCTCCCTAAACTGATTACGTTACCCGATCGTAGAGGAGTGATCGTTTGACTTCTTCGATCGCTTTCGTGACCTCGATTCCGCGGGGGCAGGCTTCCGTGCAATTAAAGATGGTCCTGCATCGCCAAACGCCGGATCGAGTATTTAGGATCTTGAGCCGCTCGTCCGATCCTTGATCACGGCTGTCGAAAATGAATCGGTGGGCGTTCACGATTGCCGCCGGACCAACCCATTCCTCATTTGTCCAGGTAATAGGGCAAGCTGTCGTGCACGCAGCGCAAAGAATGCACTTCGTCGTATCGTCGAATCGTTCGCGTTCCTCAGGCGATTGAATCCGTTCAGATGCGCTCGGCGCATCGTCCGCGATGAGATACGGCTTGACTGACTTATATGACTCAAAGAACTGGTCCATATCGACGACCAAATCTTTGATCACGCGAAACCCCAATAGAGGCTCGATCGTGATCTTTCGACCCAACTCGTTCATCAGCATCTTGCACGCGAGCCGGTTGCGGCCGTTGATGCGCATGGCGTCTGATCCACAGACACCGTGAGCGCACGATCGTCGATAGGTGAGCGTGCCGTCCTGCTTCCACTTCACTGTGTTGAGCGCATCGAGCACCCGATCCATGGGATCGACTTCGACCTGATACTCCCGGAAAACCGGCTTGACATCAGAATCCGGGTTATACCGCTTGATGCGGAGCGTGACCTCCACGAACGATCTCCCTCTACGGCGCTGGTCGGCGCAGCGAACTCAGTATTTGCGTTCCTTCGGTTCGAATACCGTTATCGTTACCGGCTTCTTTCGGAGTGTGAGACCCCCCGACGACTTGTATTGCAGCGAGTGCGCGAGCCAGTTGACGTCGTCGCGACTCTCGAAATCAGTTCGGTAATGAGCTCCGCGGCTCTCTTTCCGCGCCAATGCCCCAGCAACGATCGTTTCGGCGCAATCCAACATGCAGCCCAGTTCGTGAGCTTCGAGCAAATCGGTATTGAATGTTTTGCCGTGGTCTTGGATTGCCACATTGTTATAGGCGAGCTTCAGCGAATGGATACTCGCCGCAGCGTCGTTCAGACTCGTTGCGTCTCTCACGACTGAGACATTGTCCATCATGACTTCCTGCATCGATTCCCGGATCTCCGACGTATTTTCGCCTTTGTCGCGACTCAGAAGATCAGCAATTTGGGCGCGTGCGGTGAATTCCGGGTCCGTCGGTAACGGCGCCCAATCCGTTTGCTGTATGTGTTTGAGGATGTCGCGACCGGCCCTCCGCCCGAAAACCACAAGGTCGACGAGCGAGTTTGTGCCGAGCCGATTTGCGCCGTGGACTGAGACGCAGGCGGCTTCACCTGCTGAATAGAGACCGGGAATGACCGTTGCGTTTTCGTCGCGAATTACACGGCCATTGATGTCGGTCGGTAATCCTCCCATGGCGTAATGGGCGGTCGGTTGAATTGGGACCGGCTGCGTCTTTGGCTCGACGGCGAGATAGGTGCGCGCGAAATCGGTCACGTCCGGCAGCTTTTGATCGATCACTTCAGGCGAGAGGTGAGTGAGATCGAGGTGGACATAATCCTTACCATCGATGCCTCGACCTTCCTTGACCTCCTGGTAAATGAACCGAGAAACCATGTCGCGCGGCGCCAGATCCTTGAGCGTCGGCGCGTATCGCGCGGCAAACGCTTCACCCTCGCTGTTTCTGAGGATGCCGCCTTCACCACGCGCGGCCTCTGACAATAAGATGCCGAGCCGGTAGAGCCCGGTAGGATGGAATTGATAGAACTCCATATCCATCAGAGGAACGCCGCGGCGAAATGGAATTGCGACGCCGTCGCCAGTCCCAGCGATTGCATTAGACGTTATTTTGAAAACTCTCCCGTAACCACCGGTCGCGATGAGAACCGCTTTGGCGTGTAGGGTGTGAATTTCGCCGGTTTCAATTTCCATGACGACGCAACCGCAACAAATGCCGTCGTCAGTGAAAAGCACATCCAACATATGGTGCTCATCAAAGAAATTCAGCTTGTGCTTAATTCCCTGCTGGTAAAGGGTCTGGATGATCATGTGGCCAGTGCGATCGGCGGCATAACACGCCCGGCGAACTGGACTCTCACCGTAGTTGCGAGTGTGCCCGCCGAACCGCCGTTGATCTATTCGGCCGTCCGGAGTTCGATTGAACGGCAAGCCCATGTGCTCAAGTTCGAGAACGGCGTCAACAGCTTCCCGGGCGAGCACTTCGGCTGCATCTTGATCAACAAGGTAGTCACCACCTTTGACGGTGTCGAACATGTGCCATTCCCAATGGTCTTCTTCGACATTGCCCAGAGCCGCGCTAATGCCGCCCTGAGCTGCCCCAGTGTGAGATCTTGGCGGATAGAGTTTGCTGACTACCGCGACGTTGGCTTTACCGGCGAGTTGAATCGCGGCCATTAATCCGGCTCCGCCGGCACCGATGATGATCGCGTCATAGCGGTAATATGCCATTGTCTTTTTCTGGATCCTTTCCCAGCACCACTTCAAGATCACGCGCGCTCAAGATCTGTTGACCAGGCGGCGAGGTCATCTGAAACCTAGCGCTGCGCGGGGGCAGTGTCAAGGTAAGCTCGTTAGTGCTCAATAGCGACCGGACTGTTGCCGTCCCAATGGTATACTTCCCAGGTCTTGGGGATCCTCAGAGAGCGCCACTGTGGCGTCGCCCCGCTTCCATCCAACCGAGGAATCAATGGCGATCAACGCGGCGAATTCGACCGCATCCCGCGAGGCGGTTGCGGCCGTTCAAGATGCTGCGCACAGTGCAACGACGCACGTCCTCGACCTTGCTGCAACGATAGCGACTATACCTGCGCCAACTAATTTCGAAACAACGAGGTCGCGAGCTTTCGCCGAACTCTTTCGCGGTGAAGGCATAACGGAATGTGTGATCGACGAACTCGGTGATGTGGTAGCGCGTATTCCGGGTTTGAATCGAGAACACAGTGTTCTTATCGCCGGCCATCTCGATACTGTCTTTCCAGAGGATACGGACTTGAGCATCATGCGCTCAAATGGCCGCATTCATGGACCTGGAATTGGTGACAACAGTCTTGGCGCCGCTGCTGTCCTGGCCATTCCATCCATCCTTCGAAGCGCCGGCATCACGCCCGCCGTCGATTTATTGTTGACCGGCAACGTCGGCGAGGAGGGCCTAGGTAACCTCAGAGGGATGCGCGCCGTGATGGAGGCCCATCCTGATATCGCCGCCGCGATAGCTGTCGAAGGACATAATCTCGGGAGAGTGACGCATGTCGCGGTAGGAAGCCGGAGGCTGCGTGTGACCGTTGTTGGTCCCGGTGGCCATAGTTGGGGCGATTATGGCAAGCCAAATGCCATTCATGCGGCGGCGGCGGTCATTCATGATCTCGCCCGAATTCCGGTATCGAATTCGCCTAAAACGACGCTTAGCGTTGGATTGATCGAAGGCGGTATTTCAGTAAATACGATTCCACCGACCTGCACCTTTGTCGTGGATACGAGATCGGCCAACGAAACGTCACTGCGCCGGCTGAGTGATCGAGTAGATCGCATTCTGTCGGCGCAGCGAGCCGGCGTTGCAATCAAAGTCGAAACTCTCGGCGAACGGCCAGCTGGCAGAATCGACGCAGACAGTTCAATTGTGAGATTGGCAATCGACGTTCTCCGAGAACTCGACGTTTCCGCAACAGGCGATGCCTCAAGCACCGATGCCAACATTCCGATTAGCCTGGGAATCCCAGCCATCTGCATCGGACTCACTACCGGCGGGAATGTTCATAGAACTGATGAGTATATCGACACTCAGCCGCTCGGTTCCGGCCTTGTCCAGCTCGCGGCCCTGGCTGTGGGAGTCGCTGACGGGGTAGCCAGCGGCACGATTTGATTTCGAACAGGCATTTCGAAAACTGGCTAGGTGGCCCTAGAAAAGTGGATCCAGGCGCTACGTGATTGATCAATTTGCGGCCCTTGATCTTGAAGCAACGGGCATGGATCCGGCGCGACACGAAATAATCGAAGTCGCCGTCATTATCTTCACGCGAACCAGTGAAATTGAGCGCTTTGAGACTCTCATTCGGCCCCGCGCTCCAATTTCTCTCGATATTCAACGGTTGACCGGTATCACTCCGGCCGAAGTCAAATCCGCGCCAACAATCGATGAGGCGGCAGCCACGATTCGCAGGCTAGTCGCCGGTCGCGCGATTGTCGGTCAATCGATTGAGATGGATCTCGCGATGCTGGACGCCGCAGGCGTTGGCATAGCCAGTCCTTTGATCGACACGTTTGAGCTTGCGACGTTTCTCCTACCCGATCTTCCGAACTACTCGCTGCATGCGATTGCGCGAGAACTTGGAATCGATGTCGTTGTCGATCATCGGGCCGCGGGAGACGCCGAGCTAACGGTCAGTGTATTCCGCGGACTTCTTGACCGTATCGATCAATTTGACAAAGGTTCGCTCGAACATATTGCGGGACTCAGCCGCGCCGCTGGTCTCCCATTTGCCGAGTTCTTCGAACGAGCAGCTCAAGCCGACCCAGGGCCATTGTTCGAACGGAAGAGCATTGCAACGTTTCGCTCGGCGAACGAATTGGATTTCCTCTCGAGTCGCGACAAGCCCGAACCTCTGCGATCTACCGGTTCTGAGGGACGAGTCTCAAAGGAGATGATCGCTTCGACCCTCCGAGAAGACGGCCCGTTGAGCGACGTGGTACCCGGATATGAGTTCCGCGCTCCTCAACAACAAATGGCAAATGCGGTTGCCAGAGTCATGAACGATGGCGGGACCCTACTCGTGGAAGCAGGTACCGGCACGGGAAAGAGCGTCGCCTACCTATTGCCGGCGATGATGCACGCCATTGAACGAGGCGAGCGGGTTGTCGTCTCGACAAATACTCTTGCGCTGCAGGATCAATTGCAAAAGAAAGACATTCCTGACCTCGTACAAGTCCTGGATGGCAACAGCGATTCAGGGGCGATTCGGACGAGCGTGCTCAAAGGCCGGTCGAACTATCTTTGCTTGCGCCGGTGGTTCGCGCACAATCGACAACCGCTGGCCGGTCAGGACGATGCCAAACTGCGGTCGCGCGCGACGCTTTGGCTTACGCAGACTGAAACCGGAGACCGAGCTGAATTGCGGATGTCTCCAGAAGAAGAGTTCCTATTTCGCGGAATCTCTGCTGATGGCGAAGCCTGCTCGGCCGCAAAATGCGTCTACCAACAGCGCAACCAATGTTTTCTCTTTCGTGCGCGGCGACAGGCAGAAAATGCGCACGTTGTGATTGTGAATCACGCGCTTCTCCTCTCAGATGCAGAGGAGGGAAGTCGTGTCCTTCCCGACTATCATCACCTGGTCGTCGACGAAGCACACCACCTCGAGGACCAAGCAACTGCCCAGTTCGGTTTCTCATTGAACGAGATCGTCATCAACGACCATCTCGATGGGGTACTTCGGCACGAGGGCACAAGCATCAGCGGCGTTTTGGCGGCGGCGACCGGTTTCCTTTCGAGGTCGGCCACGGACGAACCAACCAAGATTCGGGCTGCCGAAGCAATCGCTAGACTGCAAGGAGCCGCAAATCACCAAGCATCCGCCAAGCTCTCCTCGTCCGATCTTTTTTTGAGATTAGCTGAACTTATTGACGCGAATGTCGACGATCGCGGCGCCTACGAGCGTTCGCTGCGAGTCACTCCGAGTACTCGTCGATCAGGTGATTGGCTCTCAATTGAGATTGGTTGGGAGCGGATCGATCAACTACTTCGCCAAGTAGAAGATGACATTCGCTTTTACCTCGAAAACGTCGAAAGGACAAAACCGCAGAAGACTGACGAAGAATTGATCGAAGATGAAGGCGAGGACCTCGCGATCGAACTAGGGGCGTTGCTGCGCTCGAGCGGCGAGCTCCGAGCCAAACTCCACGAGAGTCTGAGCGCTCCATCTGATGCAGCGGTCTATTGGATTTCGAAAAGTCCGATGCTGGGGCGGATCTCGATCAACGCCGCGCCATTGCATGTCGGTGAAATGCTTCAAGAGTCTCTCTTTGAACCATTGGAATCGGTCGTGTTGACGTCGGCCACGCTCACCACAGACGGTTCATTCGACTATTTGCGGGAGCGCTTGGGGATCCGACCGACACGCGAACTAGCTGTTGCTTCCCCATTTGACTACCAGCGTTCGACGCTTCTCTATCTTGCCAACAATTTGCCCGAGCCGTCAGCCCCTGGTTATCAGCGTGCCTTGCAGGAGGCGATCATCGAATTCTGTACCGCCATGGGTGGTCGGACGCTGGTTCTCTTCACTTCCCACGCAGCTCTACAGGCAACCTATCGGGCGACTCGCGGACCGTTGGAAGATCGAGGCGTTCTTGTCCTGGCGCAGCGGATCGATGGAAGCGCCCGCCAGCTGATCGATCGGCTCAAGGTAGATCCCAATGTCGTTGTTTTCGGGACCGCGACATTTTGGGAAGGGGTCGATGTCGTCGGACCCGCGTTAAGTGCAATTGTCATAACAAAGCTTCCATTTTCCGTGCCTAGCGATCCAGTTTTCGCGGCTCGAAGCGAGCTCTTCGACGAGCCATTCTTGCAATATGCGGTTCCTCAGGCTGTCTTGAAATTCAAACAAGGATTTGGCAGGTTGATCCGAAGCAGCAAGGATCGAGGCGTTTGCGCAGTCTTGGATCGACGGGTTGTCTCCAAGCGGTATGGGGCGTCGTTCGTCCAGTCGCTTCCTTCGTGTACGGTTACCGTCGGCGGCGTCGACGACCTCCCAATGGAGTCGTTGCACTGGCTGAATGAATCAAATCGCTGAAGTCACTCTGATCGAAATCAGTTTATCGAAAGGAGCGAATCATTGACCGAGGCAATCGATCGCAACTTGGCCCTCGAACTCGCTCGCGTGACCGAAGCGGCCGCCATGCTTGCTGCGCGGTGGATGGGCCGCGGTGAAAAGGAAGCGGCCGACCAGGCAGCCGTTGACGCAATGCGATTAGTGCTCGGTAGCGTCGCTATGGATGGGATTGTCGTCATTGGCGAAGGAGCCAAGGACGAAGCGCCGATGCTCTACGTCGGTGAGCAGGTTGGTTATGCGGCTGAGCCAAAAGTCGACATTGCAGTCGATCCAATAGACGGTACACGACTGCTCTCGCTCGGCATGCCCAACGCGATTTCAGTGGTTGCGATGTCTGACCGCGGTTCGCTCTTCGCCTCACCCGACATCATGTACATGCAGAAAATTGCGGTCGGACCAGAAGCATCGGGATCGATTGATGTCAATGACACTGTCGAAGGCAACCTCAAACGTATTGCGGCGGCGAAAGAGCGGGATATTCAAGATCTCACTGTCGTCATTCTGGACCGTCCGCGCCACGAATCGCTGATTAAAGACGTAAGAACGAGTGGAGCGCGGATCAAGATGATTACAGACGGTGACGTCGCCGGCGCCGTGATGGCTGCAATGCCGGACACTGGCATCGATGTACTTATGGGAATCGGAGGGGCGCCAGAAGCAGTCATCGCCGCATGTGCTCTCAAGTGCGTTAGCGGCGACATTCAATGTAAGCTCTGGCCTCGGAACGACGACGAACGTCGCCTTGCCGCCGAGCAAAAGATCGACTTAGACCGCGTTCTTGATTGTCATGACTTGGTCAGCAGCAACAACGTCTTCTTCTCGGCGACTGGAATCACAGATGGAGAACTTTTGCGTGGCGTGCATTTCTTCGGAGGGGGCGCGACAACCGAATCGCTTGTCATGCGCTCGAGGTCTGGTACCGTTCGACGAATCAGCGCAACGCACAGTCTGAGTAAATTGCGCCAGTACGCATCGTTTCCTTTTGATTAATTGATAGGTGACTTGATTGACGACACAATTTAGCGATGTTACTATGTAAGTGCGCACAGGTGAGCGCGAGCAACCCCTGCACACATGCAGATTTTCCAGTTCGGCCTTCTGGCGCAATCCGGTCGTTCATCATGCGCCCCAATCACGTAAACGCCACGCGCGCCTCGCGTGCTGCGTGACCCGCCCTCGATCAAGTTGGGCGTAGAGCCAAATGATGCAAATCACCCACTAACCCACAAACTACCTGGCGGACACCCACGCACCGCCGACTTACAGCATTGCTTAATCTGAGCTCAATCCGCTCACCATATTCTGGAGGTACATAACTTGTCAGCCGAAGAAGAGGTCGTCCAAACGCCGGAGATTGCGGAAAAACCGGCGCCCAAGGCCCGCGCAACTCGAACGAGGCGCGCTCCGAAAGCAGCCGAATCGGTCGCAGTCGCCGAGTCGCCGGTCGCCGAATCACAAATTCCCGAATCGCCTGTCGCTGAAACGCCTATCGCTGATTCACCGGTTGCTGAGGCCGTACCAGCACTCGATCCGATCGTCCAACCGTTTTCAGTTCCTAGTGTCGAGGGAGCGCCGCCCGAACAAGATGGAGCCTCGACTGCATCCGCTCCACCGGAATTTCAGCCGCCAGCAACCGAGTTTCAGCCCGAAGCTGCACCTTCCACATTCGATCAAGTGACAGAGCCTCGATTATCAGTTCCATCTGGTCCGCGTCCAGGCGGCGATAGACATCGGCGCGACCGCCCAGGTCGCGACAATCGTCCACCGCGAAACAGAGGAGACAACGACTACTCCGGCCACAACGGCCGGGAGCGCCACAATCCTCAATCGCATCAGATTGCCAAACCAAGACCAACACCGACACCGACACCGACACCGACATCTACGCCAGCGGCCCCGCCTCCGTCGCGCAATGGTAGTCAATCCCACCTCAATGTCGCGGAACTCGAACACAAACCGATTGAAGAACTCTACGAACTCGCGCGAACGATGGAGATCCAGGGTCACAGCCGCATGAAGCGGCCAGATCTGATCAGCAAGCTTCTCCAGGTCCAAACAGAACAAGAAGGAAACATCTTCGGAGACGGTGTACTCGAAATCATCGAGGATGGGTTTGGTTTCCTCCGGGGTCCACGTTTTCTGCACGGACCGGATGACATTTACGTCTCGCAATCACAGATTCGACGATTTGGGCTGCGCACTGGAGATCGCGTGTCAGGCCAAGTTCGGCCGCCGAAGGACAACGAAAAATTCTTCAGCTTGCTTCGTGTCGAAGCGGTCAATGGAGTCGATCCTGAGACGGCGCGCCGCAGACCGTCCTTCGACACACTAACCCCGATATTCCCGCTTGAGTTGATCAATCTGGAAACGTTGCCAAATATTCTCTCGACGCGCCTCCTGAACCTTGTCGCTCCGATTGGCCGAGGACAGCGCGGTTTGATCGTCTCTCCGCCGAAAGCCGGAAAGACGATCCTTCTCAAGTCAATTGCCAACGGCATTACATCCAACTGTCCTGACATGCATTTAATGGTCTGCCTCATCGGCGAGCGTCCAGAAGAAGTGACGGACATGCGCCGCTCGGTGGAAGGCGAGGTTATCTCCTCAACCTTTGACGAGCCGGTTGAGGACCACACTAAAGTCGCCGAAATGGCGCTGGAACGCGCCAAGAGACTCGTCGAGGGTGGTCGCGACGTCACTATCCTCCTTGACTCGATCACACGGCTTGCCCGCGCATACAACCTCGCGGTTCCGCCAAGCGGACGAACGCTCTCAGGTGGTATCGATCCGGTCGCGCTGTATCCGCCCAAGCGATTCTTTGGCGCGGCACGAAACATTGAAGGTGGCGGCAGTTTAACGATTGTGGCGACCTGTCTCGTCGACACCGGCAGCCGCATGGACGACGTGATTTACGAGGAATTCAAAGGTACCGGCAACATGGAATTGCATCTCGACCGCAAACTGGCCGAGCGCAGAATCTATCCGTCAATCGATATTCAGCGTTCGGGTACGCGACGTGAAGAGCTCTTGCTCGATGAGAACACGCTGCGTCAGGTTTGGACGATGCGCCGGATGGTTTCCATGCTCGGTGGCACCGAAGGAACGGAGCTCCTGCTCGGTCGCCTTTCGAAGACTCAAACAAATGACGAGTTTTTGCTGACGCTGAACAAAGACGTCTAGCGTTCGAACGCTCTAAGAAATCGAAAGCGCCCCTGCCGACCGACCGGGGCGCTTTAGTCTCTGTACGCGCCCAATTCCCTCAGGGAACGTGAAGTCGCGTTTGTTCTTCATGGCTCTTCATGTCTTCAGCCATGAAGATATATGTTTTGTTCTCCGAGGTGGACGCACCAGCGTGATTCCCGGCTTGATCAATGGCGACGATATTCATTTCACTTGCAAATGGATCATCGAGGGATTGGAGATCGGTCATAGCCGTGCGCAGTGATTCGTCAAGACTCATCCCGAAGCGTATGAAGGTGACAACACTATGTGCTGTACAACACCGTTGCGCCATCTCTCCGCGTCCGGTGCATGCGGCGGCGCCCCAGCGGTTGTCGGCATAGTTGCCCGCGCCAATGATCGGAGAATCACCCAAGCGCCCTGGATATTTCCATGCCCAGCCGGACGTGCTGACTCCGCATGCGATATTGCCATTCCGATCGCGAGCGATAAAGTTGACCGTCCCATGATGATCCTCGGGCTTTTCTGGATCAGAGGTAATTGTGCGCACGAGTTCGTGAATCTTTGAGTAGTATGAGTCATGGGCACTGCCGACATTCGGATCGTTGCCGTTAAAACGTGATCGCCAAACGGTTTCTGCCTCAGGCGTGAGCAACTCGACCGGGAAGAGTCCCATATCGCTCGCGAACCGGTCCGCACCAGCTCCCGCGATGAGCACGTGTGGCAACTGATCCATGACGGAACGCGCCAGAGTGATTGCGTCTTGATATCCATGCAAGGCGCCCACTGATCCCGCGCGTAGTCCCTTTCCATCCATGATGCTGGCATCGAGCTCGACCTCACCAAAGAGGTTCGGCAGGCCAGAAAACCCCACTGAATGATCGTCCGGATTCGCTTCAACGAGCTTGATGCCCGCTTCAATGGCATCGACAGCGGAGCCGCCATTGCGCAGCACCTCGATCGACTGTTCGATGCCCACTTTGCCATTCGCGCTGGCAACGACAAGTCCCTGCACTTCTTTTCCCCTTCGGACTCGAATTTGAAGCGTAAGATCAGCGACCTAATAGGTCCGCCGCAAAGCCTTTGAAACCTCGTCGGACTCGAATGTCGGTATGTCGACTTCGAGACCGTTTCGCAACCACGTCAAGCCGTCCGACTGCTCCCTGACAACACCTATCGGCGTAACTGGAATACCCGCTTCGCGGCAGGCTTCGATCACCGCAGGCGCCGCATCTCGCCGGACAGCCGCGAGAAGACTTCCAGAAGCGAGCATGCCGGAAGGGTCGATTTCTAAACAGTTGGCAATGGCCTTCGTTTCTGGCAATACGGGAACGCGATCGAACGAGATATGTGCTCCGCAGTTAGACGCCGTGACAAGCTCTCGCACTCCCATCGCCAGACCGCCTTCGGTCGGATCATGGAGTGCGGTGACGCCGTCGACCGCAAGCATAGCCTGCGCGTCAGGCACAACTGATATGCCGGGATTCTGAAGTAGTTCCTTTGCTCTCGTGACGAGATCTTGGCCCAGCGCAGAGGTCAGCACATCTTCGAGCTCGCGAGAGAGTAGAGCAGTCCCCTCGATCGCAAGAGCCTTTGTCAGAAGCAATTTATCGCCAGGCCGAGCGCCGCCCGGTTTCAATAGCCGGCCTTGCTCGACCGTGCCAAGAAGCTGACCGATGAGCACAGGCCGGTTCACGCTCTCGGTGACTTCAGTGTGACCGCCGATCAGGGAAATCCCAAACTGATCGCACGCGTCGGCAAGCTCGCGAAATTGTATCTCGACCCAGGCTTCGGTCACTTTCCCCACCGGCAAGAGTGACGTCACCGTCATCCACCGAGGAGTAGCGCCAAGACAAGCGAGGTCATTAGCGTTGACATTGACGAGGAACGAAGGAGCATTTTCTGTGGCGAAGGTGATAGGGTCGGCTTTGACGACAATCGTTGTGTCATCGAAACCGACCGCGGCGGCATCGCGACCAATTCCTGGGCCAACCAAAACCGAAGAGTCTGGCGTGACATAACGACCGACTAATCTATCGAGCAGTCGAGTAGGTAACTTCCCCGCCGCTAGGAACGGACTTTCGGACTGAGGTTGTCGGGTGGTATTGCACGTCTTCTTTGAGGACAAGTCGTTCAACTTAGTTCATCTTCTGTTGTAAACGGTGCTACCGCGGTCTGCAGCAATTCCGCATCGAGTTGAGAGACTCGCAATTCCGCTTCACTGAGGATCTTGCCGCATCGATCCGCGAGACGAGCGCCAAACTCGTAGCATTGGACAGCTTCTTCGAGAGGGAGGTTGCCAGATTCAAGGCATTCGACAGCCTCGCCGAGCGCTTGAAACACGCTCTCAAAAGTTCCAGTTAGGAGCGCTTCGTTCCAGCGCTCAATTCGATCAGTATCACTATTGACCGCCAAGTGGTTTTCCGTTCGTTGAATCATGTCACGCTTTCCAAGTAACCGTTGAGCCAATTTTGCCATTGCTTAGTCTAGTTTGCAGTCGATCTCCTTCGCCGATCGCGGCCACAGAAGTTATTGGGCGGTTGTCATTTTCAAGACTCAGAATGCTATAGCCTCGGCCCAAGACTGCGTTTGGGTTCAATGCGCCGAGCGCCGCCTCTCTGACGCGGATCGACGAGGAACGATCGGAGAGGATCGCGATCTTTGATTGCGAGAGTTGGCCCAGACGCGTTGAAATTTCAGACTCAGTGTTCGATAAGCTTCGACGAAGCAATTGCTCTAAGCCAAGCCGGCGGCGCACTGCGTCTTGCCTGAACAACGAAATCGTGTGAAGCGGCGCTTGCCTCTTCAGATCGCCAACCTTTCGGATAACTTCCCATGAGCGTGAGGAAAGCAGGTCTGTTGCGGCGATGGTAAGACGGTTGGCCAATTCTTCGACGTATGCGGCAACATCAATAATGGACGGCGTGCAGAGTTCCGCGGCAACCGATGGAGTCGGCGCCCTAAGGTCGGCGACTTCGTCGGCCAACGTCCAATCAGTTTCATGACCAATCCCACTTACGACTGGCAGGCGGCACGCGAAGATTGCTCGAACGACGCGTTCGTCGTTGAAACTCGCCATATCTTCCGCCGAGCCTCCCCCGCGGGCGACGATGATCACTTCTGATCGGCCGTCGGCCTGCAGACCCTCGATCGCCGCCACGATAGTCTCAGGCGACCGATCTCCTTGGACCGCGCACGGCGCAAGCAGCAGTTCGGTCAGTGGATACCGGCGGTTGACGACTTGTTGGATGTCGCGCCACACGGCCCCGCCAGGGGACGTGACGACACCAATGCACCGCGCTGGAACGGGTATTGGTCGTTTTCGAGAAATCTCGAACAGCCCCTCCGCTTCCAATCGCTGCCGAAGGAGGGCGAGTTCGAGCGCCAGTGCACCAATGCCAGCGGGTTGAATAATATCGGTGTAAAGCTGATACCTACCGTCTCGATCGTAAACCGAGACATGCCCGTGAGCGGCGAGTTGATCGCCCGGTCGTGGCAAATGAAACTGACGAGCAGCCTCGTTTCGAAAGAGAACACACTTGAGAACCGCGCTCGAGTCCTTCAGGGTGAAATAGACGTGCCCAGACTGAGCACGATACGCCTCGGAAACCTCTCCTTCGACCCATAAATCGCTAAGAAGATCATCGGTTTCGAGGAGTTCGCGAATGTATGACGTGAGGAGTCCGATTTGGACAACGCGCGCGCTCAATGCGGTCGAGCCTAGCCTTGGACGAGTCTAATGAGAGGCGAGCCGTATTCAACCGCCTGAGCATTGCTGACGAGCAATTCTTTCACGATCCCGGATCGGTCTGAGGCAATCTCGTTCATGATCTTCATCGCTTCGATGATGCCGACCACTTGACCGACCTCAACGAGGTCTCCAATTTGGACAAACGGCGCTTCACCTGGTGCAGGAGATGAATAGTAGGTGCCGATCATCGGCGCAGTGACGAGATATCCTTCTTCAATCGACGAAGCAGGAGCGACAACCTGAGCCACTGTGGCAGGCGCAACCGTCGCAATTGGTGGACCATCTGAATCCGCGCCCGAACGCATCCGGATCATGACCTGTCCTAGCTTCAAATCGAGCTTGGTTAAACCGTGCTCAGTCATTAATTCGGCAAGCGTGCGCACTGTTTCGGTGAGATCGCCAAACGACGTGATCTCTTGGGAGTTGAGCGGCCCATCCGTTGCCATCTAGTTGACTCGTTCCAGATATTCACCAGATCGGGTGTCGACTTTCAGCATGTCGCCGACGTTGATAAAGAGCGGAACACTCACAACCAATCCTGTTTCAAGCGTCGCCGGCTTTGTTCCGCCTGTGGCGGTATCACCTTTGAAGCCGGGATCAGTCTGCTCGACTTGCAAGAGCACTGCTGTCGGCAATTCTATGTCGATTGGCTCTCCATTGTAGGTCAGCAAGTCGACTGAATCGTTTTCCTTCATGAAATCCTTGACCGCGCTAACAGAGGACTCATCGAGCACAATTTGGTCGAACGATTCGGTGTCCATAAAGTGGTAGTGACCGGTCTCAGAATAAAGAAATTGAACATGTTGGCGCTCGAGCCGTACGGAAGTGAACTTCGTTCCGGCTTGGACTGAATGCTGTGTAATAGACCCTGTTCTCAAGTCTCTCAACGTCAACCGCACTTGCGCTGAGCCTCGGCCCTGTTTGTTATGTGCGAAGTCGACGACCTTCACGAGCCGGCCATCGAATTCCATCGTTAGACCTTTTCGAAGGTCACCTGTATCGATCATCAACGTCCCTCCCGATTGCAGATCTCAAAATCGCGGGTGCTTTGGCGCTGTCGACATATTCCGCGACTTGTTTTCTTGGATAAGCACGACGTCCTCGAGCCTGACTCCGCCCCATCCAGAAATGTAGATGCCGGGCTCCACTGTGAGGACTTCGCCTGCTCGAAGGACGCTCGTCGACGACATGCTGGCACTCGGCGCTTCGTGAACTCTCACGCCTAGGCCGTGTCCTAAGCTGTGCGTGAAGTACTCACCGTATCCGGCGTCCGAGATCACCTTTCTCGCGAATCCGTCCGCTTCTTTGCCGGAAATCCCGGCCTTAATGCCGTCCAATGCCGCTTCAAGGGCATCAAACACCGCATTGTAAACGTCCTTCAGCTTTGAAGAAGGCTCGCCGAGCCAAATCGTACGGGTCATGTCGCCGTTATAGCCCTTAACGCGAGCCCCCATATCGATGATGATCGGTTCTCCCGGTTCGAGAACTCGATCGGTTGGGCTGTGATGCGGTCGAGCCGCATGCGGACCTGACGCCACGATGGTGTGGAACGCTGGACTGTCTGCTCCCATTTCTCTCATGGTCCGCTCGATCGACCAAGCCAGATCGCGCTCGGTTGTGCCTGCAGGGATGTTCGCCGTACTTGCGACAAAGACATCGTCAGTAGTTTTTAGCGCCTTTTGCAGCAAATCGACTTCGACGGGATCCTTCACTGCCCGCAAATCCACAACGGAGTTGCCGACATCGACGAGTTCGACCGATTCACCGAGGTTTGTTTTGAGCAGTTCCACAGACGAGTAGAGAATCGCGTCTCCTTCGATCCCGAGTTTTTGCACGCCCAACGCTCGCGCATGCTCGGCGACGGTTGATTCCCAAGGTCTCTTCCATGCGATCGCCTGAAAGTCCTTCGCTTCTGACGCTGCCCATTCGATGTTGTTCGAAGGAGCAAGAATCAGTGCTCTGTCGGTTGAAACCAAAAGGACTCCAGCCGACTCATTAGGTGGATCATCGTCACCTGTGTAACTGCTCAAGTACAGACGATTGTTTGGATGCGTAATCAATACCGCATCCAACCCTCGATCCGCGAAAACTTGTCGCAAGGCGTGAAGTCGCTTGCTCAACCGATTGACTCCTTAATTCCATCCATTTGCCGGATCAGAAACTCGAGTGCGAGTTCATATCCGACAGCACCTAGCCCAGCGATTTGACCAGTTGCAATCGAAGCGATCACAGAATGGCGACGAAATTCCTCCCTTGCGTGAATGTTCGTCAAATGCACTTCGACGACTGGCTTACCGAGCGCCGCGAGTGCATCTCGCAAGGCAATGCTGTAGTGGGTCAACGCACCAGGATTGATCACGACGCCAAATATCGAATCTCGAGATTCTTGAATCTTGTCGATGAGCGCACCTTCGTGGTTGGACTGAAAGGTGACGATGTCGACGACTGGGTTCGCGTTCGCCACGATGTGCGCCAACCGCCGCTCGATTTCAGACAAGCTGACAGAGCCATAGAGATGGGGCTCTCGTGATCCAAGCAGATTCAAGTTCGGACCATTGAGCACCAAGATCCGGCGTTCACTCATCGCTCGTACTTCACCTGGTCGCAGTCTATCCGACAGGCGCGCCACTGTCGGCTAACGCCGGTACATAAGCCTTGATCGCGTATGTGCCGTCTTTGCCTTCAACGCGCATTCTGCCCTTGAAGACGAAGACTGGCTCAAGGTACTGCGTTCCTCCTGGAGGTCCCGCCGTTGTATATCCAATGCTGACGTCGTTATACGTCACACTGCCGGATACGTCTGCACCCGCCGGGAAATCGGCATCAGTTAACTCGGCCTCGATATAGGCCTCGCCAACTTGTATATCCTTCCAAGCGTCGTTGGCGGATCGGAGCTGATACACATCGCCAGGTTGAATATCAGCCCATCGTTTCGAGGCTTCGAGAACCTGTCCCTTCGGCCCAATCGAGACGGTAATACTCGGGTAGGCGGCCAGGAGGCTTTCAGGTTCTACCGGCGAAAAACTGACAACGACGATGTTGGCTTGCGGCACCCGGCTCACGACCTGGCCGTCACCCAAATCCGCTGGTGTGAGACCACTGCCCCTCAACCATTTACGGGCGGCGGCAACAGCATCATCGTCCGAAGGCAACTTGCCATCCTTCGGTTCGACGCCGGACTGGTATTGAATGACGTCTGGCGAAATAAACAGCTCGCCATCGCCTGAAGCCGTGAATCCGTCCTTGCCTCGAGCCTTTATTTTCGCGTTGATCTTGAGTTTGTCCGCGAGCTTTTGGGCTTCGGACTTCGTCAATTTGTCGCGATCGAGCTCGTAAATCGTTGCTTCGGTCGGAACCTTCTTCAGATTCGCTTTCAGGGATGCGCTCAGATCGTAGGTATAACCCTGTTGGCTTGTCGTCGGGAGATCGGGAGGCGGAAGTTGATTGGCGACTTCTCCCGAAGCTTCAGGAGTTTTGTCTTCGCCCGCTTTCGGAGTTGGACTGACCGGCACTGTTGTCCCGAGCGCAGGTGAAGCCGTAAGAATTAAGACGAAACATGACAATACTAATGTAACGCCGACGGCCATTGCGCGAAGCTTCCGACGCTCACCGGGTGGACCAAATTTCAACAAGATGAAAACCCTCCTTGTCACGACCGAGCGCCTATCGCTGGTCTAGGCGTTTAACCTGCGATGGGATCAACTTCGATAATACGACGAAGCTCAACGATTTGATCTCTCAACAACGCGGCCTTCTCGAACTCGAGATCACGCGCCGCGGTCTTCATTTGCGATTCCAAGTCTTTGATCATGCGGGCAAGCTCATCCCGCGGCAACTCGCCGATGATCCCAGCCTTGCCGCCAGACGCACGATATTCACCTTGCTCCTCTGCGACCGCTTTGACTCGCTCAGTGAGATCTCTGATCTCCTTGACGATACCGCGCGGTGTGATTCCATGTGACTCGTTATACGCCACTTGGATTCCTCGACGACGATAGGTTTCATCGATTGCCGCTTTCATCGATCGAGTCATACCGTCAGCGTACATGACGACTAGGCCATCGACATGCCTCGAGGCACGACCAATCGTCTGAATGAGCGAACCTTCTGATCTGAGAAAGCCTTCCTTGTCAGCATCGAGTATCGCGACCATAGAGACTTCAGGAAGATCGAGACCCTCACGGAGTAGATTGATGCCGACGACTACGTCGTAGATGCCCAAGCGAAGATCACGCAGAATCTCGATCCGTTCCAGCGTATCGATCTCGCTGTGCAAATAGTGTGTGCGGACACCCATTTCCTTGAGATAGTCGGCCAAGTCCTCGGCCATTCGTTTCGTGAGCGTCGTGACTAGGACTCGTTCTCCCCGTGCGACGCGGACATGAATCTCGTTGAGGAGGTCGTCAATTTGACCTTTAGTTGGGCGCACCGAAATCGCAGGATCAATCAGTCCGGTCGGGCGAATGACTTGCTCGACCACTCGTTCGCTGTGCTCTTGTTCATACGGTCCAGGCGTCGCCGAAACATAAACCGATTGATCGAGCATCCTAATGAACTCATCGAACGTGAGCGGTCGATTTTCACGCGCCGAGGGCAACCTGAACCCATGTTCGACAAGGACATCCTTGCGCGAACGATCTCCGGCAAACATGCCTCGGACTTGCGGCAACGAGATATGGGATTCGTCGATGAACATCAAGAAATCGTTCGGAAAGTAGTCGAGGAGAGTCGATGGTTGTTCTCCGGGCCGGCGGCGTGATAAGTGCATCGAATAGTTCTCGATGCCGGCGCAATAGCCAGCTTCTTGCATCATCTCGATGTCGTACATCGTCCGCTGGCGCAACCGTGCCACCTCGAGAATTTTTCCTTGACTCTCTAACTCGCTGAGGCGGCTATCGAGCTCAGCCTGGATGTCTAGAATCGCGACTTTCAGCTTTTCGGACGTCGTAACAAAGTGCTTCGCCGGATAGATCTGTACGTCAATTCGCTCAACCAGCAATTCACCCGTCAGCGGATCAACTTCGACGATTCGCTCGACCTCGTCGCCAAAGAACTCAATTCGGACCGCGATCTCTTCGTAAGCAGGGAAGATTTCGAGCGTATCACCACGAACCCTGAAGGTGCCGCGTGTCAGCGTCATGTCATTGCGGTCATATTGAATGTCAATCAGCTGGCGAACGATCTTGTCGCGCTTGGCTTGCGTTCCTCGCCTGACGTCTACTGTCGTGTTCGCATATTCATCTGGAGAACCGAGACCGTAAATGCACGAAACCGATGCGACGATAAGCGTATCCTTGCGCGTCAACAGTGACCGCGTCGCAGCGTGACGGAGCTTGTCGATCTCTTCATTGACGTCGGAGTCTTTCTCGATGAACGTATCGGTACGCGGAACATATGCTTCGGGCTGGTAATAGTCGTAGTAAGAAACAAAATACTCGACGGCGTTTTGCGGAAAAAACTCCTTGAACTCCGAGTAAAGTTGGGCGGCAAGGGTCTTGTTATGGGCAAGAACGAGGGTCGGGCGATTGACCACCTCCACGACATTTGCCATCGTGAATGTCTTGCCCGAGCCTGTAACTCCGAGCAACGTCTGTCGCTTCAAACCAGACTGTAAGCCATCGACCAACTGTTCGATCGCTTTTGGCTGATCTCCCGTCGGTCGGAGGTCGGAAACGATCTTAAAATCAGGCATGGAACCTCCCAGAAGGAACCCGCGACGAATCGCGGGCATGTGACTCACCATTATAACTTGGAGGTCCGAAAGAGGGTAGAACCAATGTTCTCTTCACATAATACTAGCGAACCCGATAGTACTCGGATTCTTCGCCGCCCATTCCGATAACTTCGTCAATGTGACGGATTGCCCAGCGTTGACCGGTCCAAAGGAGGCGAGCGGTCGCTTCTTCGCGTCCGCACCAAATACTATCGACATAATCGGAGCTGAGCGTTGGACGGGCCGGCGATGCCACCGTGAACGCAAAAACAGGCGCCAAGATGATCGTGTCGGTTTCATGATCGTAGAACTGATTAATGTAATCCGCTGAAAACGCGCTCACGATCTCGAGCCCGGTGCTGCCTCGAACGGCTCGCTCGGCCGCTTCGAGCGCGGATTCATTGGACTCGATTTTCGCGTGAATGCTTTGCCAAGTTCCGCCTAGCGGCAGCTCGTGGTTTCGTTGCAGCAATAAAAATTGAACGCGCCCATTTGAACGTCGGAAGATATACGCGTCAACAATGTCGGATGCAATTTGTGGCACAGATACCCTCAATGACGCTCCTCGGCGTCACAGATCGATTCTAATGATTCAGCGTTGTTCAAAGGGCCAGGATAGCGTTATTCCCGATGTCCCACGTTCTTCAATGCGGGAGACCGAACGTAGCATATGGAAATAATTCGGACAACATTTCTTATCCGCAAAGTAATCTTTTCCTGGAAACCACACGTATCCCCTATGCCTTCGTACCTTTCGCGTCTGACTCACCGCGGCAATTAGAGGCAGATCGCCGCACAACGAACGATCACGATTCGAGCATTGGAGCACCTTCCTTTCAGTGGTCGAGGGACACGCAGAATACCGCTCGTTGATCGACAGAACTTCCCAGGACGTGAGGACGCCATTGAGACGAGTCCGAATATCTCGCGTGAGCCGGTGCGTAGACGCAGCCGTCGTTGTCGGGATTGTAGACCTCCTGGCCGATTCGCTTGCTTCTAAATAGGTGGATTCACCGAAGCGGCGCCCGCGCTCATCCGGCATGCTCGGTCCATCGCCACCCGAGCAGGTGGCGCGAGCATCCCAGGAGGTACACCGATGAACGCACTCCGCTTTGTTGTCATAGGTCTTAGCGTTGCCGCTGCTGTCATCCTTAGCTCTGGTGGGGCCGTCCTCGCCCAAAATATCCAGGTGGTCAGCAGATCAGGTGTCGCAATCGACTACGAAGGCAGCCCGGTCGTCACCTACTCGATTGTCAACGCGTGGCCGCGCAAACCGTAGCCGTGAACCCATGCTCTATCTCAAAAACCTCGTTTGTGAGACAGCGTAGTCATCGCAAGGGGCCACTATGGCAGATGACAACAGCATACCGACCCACGTCGATATCGCGTTTCGCGAGAGAGAATTCACGAAGAAGACATGCGACAACCTTAAGGGCCCGTGACCCAAACCTACGTCTCCGGCCTATCCTCCCCTCCGGTCCGACCTCCGAATGGGGGTCCGTTGCAAGGGCTAAGTGTGGGCGCCGGTACGGGAGATTTCAGACTCCGAGAACGCCTGGGAAAGAACTTCATAGGATCTCGTTGCAGCGGCAAGTGGATCGTAATTAGGACGCTTCTGCACCATGATGCTGATCTCAACGACGATGTGTCCGTCGTAGCCAGCGGATTCCATCGCGCGTAGATACAGCCCGTAGTCCATTGTGCCTTCGCCCGGGATCAAGAACTCGTGGTCCGGCGCAATTCCGCGCTCGTCCTTGACATGCGTGTGGAGGCTGTGCGGAGCAAGAATCGCGACAGTCTCCTCCATATCCATACCTTGGACGTTGAAGTGGCTAATGTCGAAGTGGACAGTGAGCGACGGCGAATTGACCAGATTCAGTAGCCACAGCACCTGGTCGGGCCGGCAAAGCGCTGCGCCGACATGAGGTTCCATACCGACGATTACACCGACCTGATGAGCATATTCCGCTAGGCTCCCCAATATTTCAGCGAGGCGGTGCTTTTCGGTAACCCAGTCTTCAGGCTGACCACCGGTAGTCGTCGTGACGGTGAGACGTTCGTCAGGATGTTGGAGTCGGCCGCCAGATCGAGATACCCCTTGAATCTATTGATATTGTTTTCGGCGCTTGACCGATCCTCGACGATGAGTGGCGTGTTGCCGGACATCCCGCACAACTCGATTCCTTTGTCGTCGTATGCGCGGCGGATAGTTTTCCTATCACTTGGAGTTAATCCGGCGGCATCAGTTGACCAGCCTGGAATAACGGTCAACTCGAGACCATCGAAGCCGAGGGCAGCACAGTGCGCGATCGCTGTTTCGATCGGCACAGTTGGCATGCCCCAAGTGCTGTATGAAAGCTTCATGTTCGTAAATTCACCTTACGCCGACACCAACCCGAGATACTCATCGATCTCTCGTTGATAAGCATCGATCTCACTTGCTTCAATTTCCGCGATCGTGACTGCTCGGCCAGTTGCTTGGGACTCGAAGAGTGCATAGACGAGGGCAACCGCGCGCAATGCTTCGGCTCCGCCCACCTCAGGCTTAGAACCGTTGCGGATGCAAGTCGCGAACTCGTGATATTCAAGCGCGAGGAGTTTTCGGTCGGTCGATGGGAAATCGTACGAATAAGTCCAGGGCCGATCATTTTCGAAGAGGGCCGTTGCGACTGGTTCTAGGCGATAGCTGGGCGCGTAGTCAAGCACTCGCTCATCGGAAATATCCGTTCCATCGTCTAACACGAGACGAACTCGATTCCCATTGCGGTCGCCAGGAGCTTCGATTGAGCCCTTTGTTCCGAAGACTAGTCTCTTGTGAAACGGCTCGCCGTGACCAGCGTAATGATCCGTCCATTGCCCGAGTGTTTGTTGCTCGAATGTGATGAGTCCAAAAATCGCGTCTTCTCCAGTCGCTTCGATGTGATTCGGAAGTCCAGTTGCCCACTTCGCATAATAGCCACCTGGACCTTCGGCATCCCGCACGAATCGCGTCTTTTCATAAAGTCGAGCGCGGCCATACGCAGAGACTGGATTGCCGAAGTAGTACTGGAGGATATCAGCGCTGTGCACGCCGGCGTCCAAGGTGATCGTTCCGGTGAGCTTTTGATGTCGCCACGGGGTGATCATGAGATTGTCACGGCCGCGAATCGCGGTCTCCATGATGAATTGGCGTTCGCCGATAGCGCCGTCATCGAGTAATGCGCGTACCAGGCGATTCATCGGATCCCGGCGAAAGTTCTCGGCGACAGAAAGAAGGCGATCGTTTCTTGCTGCCGCATCTATGATCTGATGGCAGCCCCGAATGGTGAGCGCCAACGGTTTCTCACACAGAGTGTGCAATCCGAGATTGAGCAGCGATGTGGCGACGACGTGATGTGAGCCGGTATCGGTCGTGCACGACGCGCCTTCAAGACCGTCGGTCTGCGCCAGCATTTGAGCAGAATCATTGAAGACAGCCGGGCGCACGCCGAGAAGCTGCTCCGCTTCATCGGCAAGGTCAGAAGCGTTCGCTTGATTGAGATCGCAGACAGCAACGAGATCGACGCTTCGATCGCCGGCCAGGGCCAATTCTGCTAGACCGGCGAGATGGCGTCGGCCCATTCCGCCGCAACCGACAATTGCATGCCGAACGGGTGACGCCATCTGCCGCCCCTCCCCTAGGTTTGATTCATCAAATCAGTTCGCACTATGTCAAGTAATTTGACATGCGCGATTGCTTTCACTTGGTCGGAACCGCCGTGACTACGCTGCCCCGAATGATGCTTCCCATAGTTTGTCAAGCGACTTGCGGACCTCGATTGCGGCGGCTTCGGGATCGTTGGCCGCGATTTCTTCGACCCGCTTGCTGAATGGTTCCGGCATGACTGGACCGTCGTAGCCGATCTCCTGCAGCTTCTGCATGAACGGCACGATGTCGATCACGCCCGACTCCAACGGCAAGAGCCGGACGAGATCCTGCTGCTCATCGATCTCGAGACCGGGCGGAGCATCGTTGACATGAACCACGACGACATCGCTTTCCTTCAGATTGGCCATGTCGGCGACCGTATTGTGAGCTGTGTAAAGATGCCACGCGTCGAGCACGAGACCAATATTGCCAGTCCCAATTGCTCCGATCAGCTTCATCATGCCAGGAAGGTCATAGACAAACTCGTACTTGAAGCGCGACCGAAGTGTCTTCGGCGCAATGAACTCGATCCCTAGCCGGCAGCCCTCTGCTTTGAGCGCTTCGGCAATCGGTCTTATGCGCGTGACCGTAAATTCCCAGTTGGTGTCGAAATCGCGCTCATCGTTGCCGGGCATGACACCGGTCTGCGCGCGATTAGTGCCAATTGCGAGGGCGAGTTTTGCACGATCGGGCAACAACTTGAGGTCGTCGTCCCGTTTGCTGTCGTCGTTCCAACTGACGGCACTGTTCCACGAAGCAGGTTTGACGCCGGCTTTCGTGAAGAGATCTTTGACGCCATCGACGCTGATCTCTTGGGCGAGGGTCTCGGCCTCTTTTATGTCAAATACGAGCGAGTCGTAGCCAGTCTTGCCGGCAAGCTCAATTGTTTCCGCGAGCGAAAGGGTTTTGATTCCAATCGCGAACGGCCCAAGAGTCTTTTGCATTGGTCCTCCAGAGATCTCGTAGAATCCCGATCGATTAGGCAGCAGTCGTTACACCCGCGAGCTCGTCCGCCGGCACGCCTGGTTGGGTCGGATCTTCGGGAAGGGCGATCACCTTGTGTTCGCGAGCTGATCGATAGGCGCCCATGGTCAACTGAAGCACTCGGGCTGCGGTGTCGAAGGTGGCGCGGCTCTGGAACCCTTGCTGCACGACATCGAGGAAGTGCGTGATCTCCGCGGTAAACGTGTGAACCGGTTCATTGTTCTTGACCGACGGCTTTGGGAAGCTGTGCAGCTGGTGCATCAGTCTGTCAGCACCGCCGGCGAGGCTACCGTTCTCAGCGGCAACTTCGAAATGGAACCCGCCAACGGTGTTAAACGCCCACGAAGTAATGAGTTCGCCAATTGCGCCCGACGCAAATCGTATAAGGAGCACGCCGGTGTCTTCAGTCGTCAACCCAGGTACATAGAAGCGCTCAGTCAAGGCTGAGACCTCAATCGGACGGTCGTTTGCGAGCGCGAGCAGCCGGTAAGAGGAATGCCAGCCGGTGTCGAGCACTTCGCCGCCGCCCATCTTGGTGATATCGGCCCGCCATGCCCACGGACTTTCGCCGGTGGCAAGGTGTGCAGGGAGTTGGTTCGCCTGCATTCCGCGATGCTGGAACACTTCGATAGAACGGAAGATGAATGGACGGCCAAGTTTGCCAGTCGCGAGGAGATTTTGAGCTTCGATCAAACTCGGCTGAAAGAGCTGATTATGGGCCATCACAAAGGTGACGCCCGTCTCTTTGATGACTGCCCCAATCTTTGCCGCATCTTCTTGCGAAGTGCACAGCGGCTTTTCGCAGAGAATTGCCTTACCGGCCTTAGCGGCGGCGATAATCGCCTGCGTATGGAGATGATGCGGCAAGCAGATATCGATCGCGTCGACATTTGGGTCGTTCACAATCTCATCGATGCCACCGTAGAGTTTCGCCTTTCCGCCGGTATACGTGTCTGCGAAATACTGTGCGCGCTCAGGCGTCACATCGGCGATAGCCACAATTTCGCCTCGTGGCGCGTTCGCTCTCCATCCAATACCATGCTGGGCCGCAATTCCACCCGCGCCTAGAATGCCGACTTTCAACGTGTCCACGAATTCCTCCATGATCCTTTCGATTGCCCAGGTGACGATCCCACCATCTGGACCGCGCTGTTAGAAAATCAGTCGCAGCGTCGCGATTTCGAATGGTCCGAGCTTGAGACGAACCGAGTCGCCACCCTCAAGTTCGGGCGCCTCTTTGCTAGTTTCCGGCTCTTCCATGAGATTGACCCGCTCAACTCGTTGAACGGAACGACTGAAACGCAGTGTGACCTCTCCGCGCCCTCCGTGAGGCTCGTAGACACGCAGGATCAACCCTTCATCCTCATCGGCGAGCTTGAGACTTCCGAGTGCGATTGGAAGTCCTTCCGCCGCGACAAGCCCAAACTCGGCTTCGCCTTGACCACCGCCCGTGACAATGAGCGGACTGTTGAGCGCAAATGCCTCATTCACGACGTCCGACGATGGCCATGCACCCGCGTGCGGATACAAACTGTAGGTGAATCGGTGCTCGCCTTCGTCGGCGAGCGCGTCCGGATACATCGGACTGCGCAAGAGCGAAATGTTCAAGACATTGTCGTGAGCGCCGTGACCATATTTGCTGTTGTTGAGAAGCGACACGCCGTATCCCGACTCCGAAATGTCCGCCCAGCGATGAGCGGAAACTTCGAAACGTGCTTGGTCCCACGACGTGTTGCGATGAGTCGGTCGCTGAATGGCGCCGTACATCGTTTCATAGGTGGCAGTGCGACTGTGCACAGCCATCGGGAACAGCGCCTTGATCAGGATCTGGCGCTGATGCCAACCAATTTCCGTTTCAATGTCTAGGCGCTTGGAATCCAGCCAAAGTTTGTAGGTTTCGACGATCGATGAGCCTCGCCACTTCCGGGAGACGCGAACTGCAGCGCGAATCGGACCACTTTCAATGACGTTGATCGACTCCACTCCGCCGATCTCAGAGGCGCCACGCTCGTAGGCCTCATCTATATCCCATGCGTCCCAGGAATACGGTTTGTCGACGTACGCCCAAAGCTGGTTGCCGCGATCAGAGAGAACCTCTCGTGCCAGCTCCTTATCTGTCGCTTGCGATATCGTTCCGTCTGACCCGATTTCGATGAGGAGGAGTTGGTTTTCAAGCGTCGCCCCTCCCCCACTCGCCTCCGCAGTGACTTGACTCGTTATGTCAACATTCTTCGAATCATCCGATTGCACGATAGTTAGCGTCGTCCAGCCCAGTCCAGGAACCGATTCCGAACCCGAGACAATGACGCCACCGTCCACCGCTTGGGTTGCTAGCGCCGATCCACCACTTGTCTTGACGGTTGCATCCGCGGATACACCCGGCAACTCAACTTGGAGCTGCCGAGGCGCCAGCGAGGCATTTGCAACCCGAATAGATCCTGCTGGACTCTGATTTGAACCAAGCGCTTCACCTCGAATTCGGATTGCAGCTGACACAACCCCCTCGAGATCGCGAAGGGTGTCTTGGTAGACCTCTGTGATCGAAGATCCTGGCAAGATGTCGTGGAACTGATTGAGGAGCACAGTTTTCCAGGCTTGTTCAATTTCGTCCCGCGGATAATCAAAACCACTAAGTGACGCGATCGCCGAGAACGCTTCAGCTTCCAGCAATCGATGCTCGGACGCCCGATTCAGCTCTTTCGTTTTCGCCTGGGACGTTAACGTTCCTCGGTGAAGCTCGAGATAGAGCTCACCGAACCACTTAGGAAGTTGATCGCGCGAAGGGAGCGCCGCAAAGAATTCCTCGATACTTCCCATGCGAAGGCGCGGCAGCGCAGGAAAATCCTTGATCCGGTCGTAGTTCTCGAGCATTTTCTCGGTCGGTCCGCCGGCGCCATCTCCCCAGCCAAACGCCAGGAGGCTCTCCGGATGCTTGCGCTTGCCCCGGAAATTCTTCCAGGTGCCGAGTGTGTCGAGCGGAACGATATTGCCGTTATACCCGTGTCCTGGATTCAGGAAGAGGTGGGCCGTAACCTGGCTCCCGTCAATTCCTTCCCAGGCGAAAAGGTCATACGGGAACTTATTCTCTTCGTTCCAGTTAAGTTTGATCGTAAAGAACCCATCGATCCCGGCGCCCAGCAGTAGTTGTGGGATTCCGCCCGAAAATCCGAACACGTCAGGAAGCCAGGCGGCGCGATTCCGTTTGCCGAATGTCTTTTCAAAGTAACGCTGACCGTAGATCAATTGCCGGGCGAATGCTTCGCCGCCCGTGACCTGGCAGTCCGATTCGAGCCACATTCCGCCACTTGGCTCCCAGCGACCTTCGGCAACCCGTTGCTTGATCCGGGCAAAGACTCCAGGATCGTCCTTTTCGATCCAGGCGTATGCCTGCGCCGACGACTGATTGAACATGAAATCGTCATAGCGATCCATGAGATCGAGCACGGTCGAAAATGTTCTGCGGGTCTTCCGTCGCGTTTCCGCAACCGGCCAGAGCCAGGCAAGATCGATGTGGGCGTGTCCGGTCAAGACGAGACTGCCAACTGGCGGATACGAGTTTTTTAGTCGATCGAGTTCTTCAGCCAGAAGGTGCCGTGCATGATTTACAGCCTCAATAGCCTCCGGCGCGAGCGGCTCGAGTTCACGCGGCGCCGGGGGAAGACTCCACGTTGGATCGGTTGGTCTTTCCGCATCGATTGCTTCCGAGCCCCAGGCGTCGGGGACGGCATTTGTTCCACCGCCGATGCCATTGTCATAGCCGAGTACGTAGCGGGTGACCGAGACCGGTGTATCCGAGGGCCACGCGCCCGCTAGTTGATCGACGGCTTTCTCGGCGGCATCGAGCAAGAATGGAACGACCTCGTGTCGTTCAAGTTGCACACATGCTTCACGGACCATCGTCAGATCGCGTTCGAGAGCTCGCGTTTCCAACTGAGGAATGACGAATTGCGCTCGCTCAAGACGCGGCTCACTGATGTTTGTGCCGAAAATGCCTTTGGGCACCGCCTCGACTTCAATTTCGATTTTCTCGCCGCCACTTGCCTTATCGGTGACAGGAAAGCGGTGATGCATCGGATTGAGACCGGCTTGATACCCGGTTGATATTCTAAGGAACCCTTCTCCCCCAACCCAAAGCTCAAGCTCGACTGGCTGACCCTTCCATTCAGGTGGGATTGTGCCCTCCGCCTTGAACATTACCGGCAGTTCATGCACCGGCCAGAAATCGCCGAGCGTCATTGGCACTGACGTTCCGGCGCTTCCGGTAAATGTCCAGTTTGGGATCTGACGTTGCCGGGCATTGCGCCAGGCGCGTAATTCCTCGATGCGTCGATCGAGCCGGCGAAGTCGCCGATCGTCCTCTGTTGTCATCCACTCTTCAGGCATGTGAGTCCCAGCACCCTTCCGTGCGAAGACAGCCGCCGGCCTGCCAATCAAAAGTCGGCCGTGGCGTGGCTCTTCTCATTTCTCGTGAACTACTTGAATGCGCCGACAGTAACTCCTTCAACGAACGCACGCTGGAAGGAGAAGAAGAGAATGATGACGGGTAGTACCGTTAATATTGAAGCTGCCATAAGTAGGTTGAATTGGATGTCGTGTGACGACTGCGAACTGAAGAACTGTAAACCGACCGAAAGTGTGTACTTCTCGGGGATGTGCAGATAAAGCAAGGGACCAAGGAAATCGTTCCACGCGTGCAAAGCCGCAAACATGCTCACAGAAATTAACGCCGGCCACGACTGCGGCATGACGATTTGGAACAAAATGCGAACTTCGTTGGCGCCATCGATTTTGGCGGCATCGCTCAAATCTATTGGGATCTGCATGAAGAATTGGCGGAGGAGGAAAATCCAGAAAGGCGCAGGAATAAAGCAGAAGAAAAACGGCACGATCAGCGGTTTGAACGTGTTGATCCAGTGCAATTTCGCGAAAATATCGAACAGAGCGACGATCAGGGCTGGAAATGGAATGAAGACGGTCGCCAGGACGAGAAAAAAGACTTTGTCTCGACCGGGCCAACTGATTCGAGAAAATCCGTACGCAACCATCGGGGTTGTTAGCGCGACTCCAACGACCGTAAAAAATGTGATGATGCTGGTATTTCTAAGCAAGAGCCAGAAGTTCATAACGTCGATGGCACGAGAAAAATTGGCCCATTCGAGATGATGGGGATACCAAGTCGGTGGCTGAACCCTCAGTTCTTCGTTTGATTTCAGTGCATTGACAAGCATCCAATAGAAAGGCAGGAGATAAAAAACAGCGAGCGCAATCAAGACCACTCGTGGAACCACCTTCGCACGGGCGAATTTCGAGATCTTGATCCAAGTGTCCGGCCTCGTTTTCACGGTCGAGGCAGAATCGATTTGTACGACCTTTGCCATTACCCCGCTCCGTTAGACGTCAGATGACTTCGTAATTCACCCACCACTTCGATGACCAGAAGATGAGAGCCGCGAGTACAAGCGTCACTGAAAACAAGATCCAGGACATAGCTGCGGCGAAGCCCAAGTTGCCATACGTGAATGCGTTCTGATAGAGATAAAGAACATACATCAAGGTCGAGTCAGCAGGGCCGCCAAGCGGATCTCCGCTTATGATGTAGACCACGGCAAAGATCTGGATACCCACGCTGATTCCGAGAATGATGTCGTAGAGAATCACTGGGGTCATTAACGGCAGAGTCACATTGCGGAACCGGCTCCAGGCATTCGCGCCATCGAGCGAGGCAGCTTCATAAAGGGATATTGGGATGCCTTTTAGCGCTGCCAGAAAGACGATCGCCGCTTGTCCCGCGCCATATTGAGCGAGGATGACAAGAGCGATCTTGGCGTAACGCGGGTCACCAAACCAGTTGATGTTTGGCAGACCCATCCAAATGAAAAACTGATTGAAGATGCCCCTCGTTGGGTTCATCAGTATTTTGTAGACAAACGCCAACGCGAAAAGTGGAATGACCGAAGGTAAGAAATAAATCGCGCGGTAAACTCCGACTTCTGCCAACTTCTGGCTCATTGCAAGGGCAAGAACCATGGCAACAACTACGCCTAACGGTACGGCGAGAGCAGTGTAAAAAAGCGTGTTGTATACCGAAGTCCAGACCTTGTCGTCGTGGATCATATCTCGGTAATTTTGAAGACCGATCCATTGCGGTGTGCCAAAGCCTGAGTACTCGGTGAAGCTAATGCGAATGGTGTAAAGAATGGGATAAACGAGAAGGCCAAGAAATCCGATAATCCAAGGGCTGATAAAGGCGAGTCCAACGCCTAGGCTATGCCACTCTCGCTTCGTGAGCCGCATGAACTTCGTCGTTTTGTATCGAGTTTGTTGTGAAACTGCAGTTGCGTCAGCTGCCACGAAATCGCCCCTTGTAGCAGAAACTCAACGATTGGATCGAAAGTTTACCGCAATACGCGGAATCGAGGACCGAGCGCTGCTCGGTCCTCGTTCCAAATTCAGTTTCTAACTGATCGGGCAGTACTTCGAGAGATCTTTGTTGACTGCGTCTTTGACGCCCTTCAACAGGTCTGCCGGAGCGCCCTTATCGAGATATGCCTTCTGCCAAGCGGAGCTGAGCTCGTCCCAGTACTTCGCGCCGACTGGCAGCGGCGGACGGTTCTTCGCCGTCGGCAGCATGTCAGCCATGAACGTGTGCGCTGGGTCGATCAGGGTCGCATCAGCGGCAAGCGCCGACAAGGTCGGCAAGTGATTGCTGACCTTGGTGTAGATCGTCTGACCGTCAGGTCCTGCAAAGAACTTCATGAAGGACCAGGCCTCTTCCTGGTTCTTCGCGCCCTTCGGAATCACGACCGACCAACCGCCGGCCCACGTGACCGACGTATCAGCGGCTGCCGGCACTGGCATGTACGTGATGCCGTAATTCATATCCGGAGCGTATTGCTTGATGTTCGCGATGACCCAGTCACCCGTAATCACTGCGCCGAGATGGCCGGCGTAGAAGGGATCCTGAGTCGGATCAGCTCCGGCTTGCATAGACGGCCCACCGAAGGCGTTGACCGCATCAGCGCCTAGCGACTTGCAATAGTCCTGAACCCACTGGAACGCGGCGACAATCTTCGGATCGTCTGGCGTAACCGAGCAGGCTGCCTGATCAAAGAACGAACCGCCGAACGAGAATCCGTAGGTGTAGTGCCAGCCCTGGTTTAACCAGGGGATGAAGCCCATATCGGTGTAATTGCCGTTACTGTCCTTCTTGTTGAGTGGCGCAACGAGCTCGGCAACCTTGTCCCACGTGAGTGTACCCTTCGCCGAGTCGAATTCCGCCGGATCAACGCCGTTCGCCGTTAGAAGATCCTTGTTGTAATACAGCGCTCGGTCGTCCGTATCGAACGGAAGTGCCCACACTTTGCCGTTGTAGGACGCTTCGGCATGCGCGAATGGGATGTAGTCGCCGATGATGTCGTCCGCGCCCACCGCGGACAGGTCCTCAAGAAGACCATCGGCAGCCCGCTGGGCGACAATAAAGCGATCGAGCAGATAGACATCCGGGCCGACGCCGCCGCGAACGGCAGTCATGAGCTGTGTGGTGTCGGTGACCTGCGCGGGTGGGATCTGGGTCAGTTTGACCTGATGGCCCTGCGCCTGTGCATTATAGGGATCAACGACGGCCTGGAGATGATCGAGGTCAACGTTGGTAAACGTCGTCCAGAATGTGATCTCCTTGGTATCTTGAGCGCGAGTCGGCATGGTTCGAAGAACGCCGCTGACCGCGGTGGCGGAAACGCCCAGAGCCGCAGCTCGCGTCATGAACTGGCGTCGGCTGAGCTTGCTGCTTTTCAATTGGCCGACGAGGTCTTTAAAAGCTTCGTTGCCCATCAGATTCCTCCAAAGAAGACCGAACTACACGGTCTAAAACTCACGGCACGAAAACCAGCCCGATCTAGTATCGGACCCTGCTCGCGTCGCCCTCCTTTCTGGTCAATTTGCTGCAGGTTGTCAGTCAAGGTGTCGGTAATCAGGACGGTAATTCAGGCTAGCCAGTATGTCAAGAGTTTGTTACTAATTGTCTCTTATTCGACTAATTTTGGTTGGAAGAGTGTTAAGCAGTACGCGATACACGTTCGAACTTCTTAGTGCAAATTCTACATATTTCGTAGCGTCGCCCTATTGCAAGCAGTCTCGATTTGTACTATGGATGTATCAAAGTTAATTGAACCGACTGGGGCGAAGACGGCGAGCGGGAGTCGGTCACAGATCATGAAACTCGACAAGAGCAGTCCTATTCCAATCACTCATCAACTTGAGCAGCTGCTTCGCGAACAGATAGCAACTGGTGAGCTAACTATTGGCCAGCGATTGCCAACCGAAATGGAGCTCTGTGCGCGACTCGGCGTGAGCCGGACGCCGATTCGCAACGCTCTTGGGCAATTGGTCGACAAAGGCTTGTTGGTCCGATACCCGGGACGAGGCACGTTTGTTTCGGCGAACAATTCGACGTCGCGCGGCGTCCGAAGAACTGAAGAGATCACAATCACCATTCCCGAGGATCAATGGTGCTGGCCAATTCAGCAGGCTGCCTCAGCCTGGAACACTGAGCATCCGGATCAACCTATTCGATTGAAGTTTCAGGTTGCCGCTCCAGTTCAGCTGCGGTCGCGATTGACGTTGGCGGTCGCCCAGGGCGCGGCAGCGGATTTGTCGCTGCTTGATTCGGTGTGGGTGGCGGAGTTCACGGATCGCGGCTATCTCGAGCCGATGGCAAACATCAATCCAGCAACGGCACATCAACTCACTTTGGATCTCGTACCGGCCATGATTCCTCACCACACAATAAATGGTGAACTCATCGCGTATCCGGCAGAGGCCGACTTTGCGGTGCTTTGGTATCGCAAAGATTGGTTCGAGGCCGAAGGTATCAATGCGCCGACCACGTGGGATCAATGGTTGGACTCTTTGCGCCATTTTCAAGATCCCGACATTCGCGATCGCTACCACACGGGAAATCACTCGCTGGCGTTCACCGGTGGCTTGCAGGCCGGTGAGACGACTACTTTCCAGCTCCTTCCTGTGCTTTGGTCGGCAGGCGCCGACGTCATCACAGATTATGAAGTCGTGCTCAATTCGCTCGAAGCGAGAAGTGCCGTTCGATTCGTGACTGATTTAGTGCGCCGGCATCGATTCGCATCGCGGGATGTGGTCAATGTCTCCTGGAATGCGCCGGCGCTCTCACTGGCTGCCGGCTCAGTCGCAATGGCGCTCGGTGGTAGCTATGAGGCTGAGCTTATTCGCGCCGCCGCAGGATGGGAAATCGACGAGTTCTTACAGCGAGTGGGGTTCTTGCCCGTGCCTGCAGGCCCAGACGGTGAACCCGCCACTCTTCTCGGCGGACTGAGTTACGGAATCTATCGTCAGTCTCGCCGGCAGGATCTCGCGCTTGGGCTTCTCGCCCGTGCGATGCGTCCTGACATTCTCGGCATCTGGTGCGCGCGAACCAGCACGAATCCTCCAACCATCTCTGGTGCAAATGCGCTGGATGTGACCGCCGAGCCATTTCTTCACGAAACGTCGAAGCTCTTCCAACACGCCCGCACCCGATGGCCGATCGCTGAATATCAGCGTGTATCAGCCACTATTACGAGAATGTTCGAAAGCGCAATCCTTGGCGAGATCGAACCTGACGATGCGGTTGCGCGGGCGGCAGTCGTCATCTCCGGCATAACCGGACTGCCGGAGCGCGGGGCGCCTCGCAGAGCCTGGGCGTCGACTATCGTCGCGTCGCGACACGGTTTCTGAGGCGCCTAATTCTCCTTCATTCGAACATGAATCCAGTGGCCATCGCATCCAGTACTATCGCTATACTTGCGACTTCGATTTCCTGTTCAACGCAATGGCGATGCATTTAAGTCCATGGCAGATCAACCGGTGACCAGTTCCTCGTCTCAACCAATCGCATTGACTCAAGTTGAGGCATCCGAGGTGGCTGCGACCTCGGGCGTCTCGCTACGGTGGCTCAGAGCAATCGTGGTTGCTGGCGGTTTGACGTCAATCGGCATTGAACTGGCCGCGTCTCGTCTGCTGGCACCGTATTTCGGTAGTTCAACGTTCATTTGGGCCAATCTCATCGGGTTGACGTTGACCTATCTGGCGATCGGCTATTACCTCGGTGGCCGCTTGGCCGATCGATACCCCAGCTCGACGTTGCTTTACGCCATAACCGCAATCGCTGGATTCTTCACCGGAATCATTCCGATCATTGCGCGACCGATATTGCATAGCTCCCTTGCTGCGTTTGATCGGGTTGAGGTGGGAGCGTTTTACGGCTCGCTCGTCGGGACGATTTTTCTGTTCGCGATCCCAGTCACGCTATTGGGATTCGTAACTCCATTCGCAATCCGTCTCCTGATGTTGGATATCGCAAATGCTGGGATGACGGCCGGAAATGTCTATGCGCTATCTACAGTCGGTTCGATCGCCGGCAGTTTCCTACCCGTTCTCTTGCTGGTGCCACTTTTCGGGACGGCAAAGACGTTTTTGCTCTTTGCCACGGCGTTGATCTTGGTTTCCGCAATCGCTCTACTCAGGGAACATGCCCAAAAAACCGCCGGCGCAGCACTCGCGTTGCTCGCGATTCTGATGGTCACGTTTTCGATGACCGCCTCGGCCCAGATCAAATCGCCATATCGCGGTCAGCTCCTCTACGAAGGCGAGTCCGAATACAACTACATTCAGGTGCTTCAAGACGGTAATTCAACGCTACTCGCGTTAAACGAAGGCCACGCGATTCATTCGATCTACAACCCTGAACAGCTACTCACTGGTGGACCTTGGGACTACTTTATGGTCGGTCCACTTTTCAGCGATGCAAGTCCGACCGTGAGCAACGCGCTCATTATTGGACTCGCCGGCGGCACTTCCGCTCGGGAGATTTCAGTTGCCTATCCGTCCGCTCATATTGACGGAGTCGAGATCGATCCGGAAATCGCGCGGCTAGGAAGAGAATATTTTGGACTCGATCAACTTTCCAATCTAAAAATCATTGTCGAGGACGGCCGCTACTTCTTAAACCGGACGAACAACAAATATGACTTGATCGCGATTGACGCCTATCGACAGCCATATATTCCATTTCAACTCACGACGAAGGAGTTCTTCCAAGAGGTCAGCAATCACCTGACGGCCAACGGTTCAACGGTAATCAACGTGGGTCGGACCGAAACAGACTACCGTCTCGTCGATGTGATCGCCTCAACCATGAGAGCCGTTTATCCCAATGTTTATGTCATCGATACAAAGGATTATGACAACACGATGGTGATCGGAACCAAGGCTCCGACTCGACTTGAAAACTTCCAATTGAATCTGAATTCAGTAGTACAGGGGAATCCACTCAAGGCGGTCGGGGCAGACAGTCTGCAATATGGGAATATGCATGAAGTTCAGCCCGGCGGGACCGTGTTCACCGACGACCGCGCACCGGTCGAGTGGGTGACTGATCAAATCATCGTTGGCGAAGCGAGAAAGCAAGACAAGTGAGTCAATCGACAAATGTAGCGGTTGAATCGTCGAAATCAATCGATCGACTTCAGCCGCTGCAGAGTCAGCGATTATCGAACATTCCTTTTATTCGACACGGAATCACTCAACGAGTGCGAGGTTTGGGACTGGCCAATGGAAATGTTGGCTACGGCCCTCCGCGAAACCCATCCGACGCATGGGAGATGCGCCAGGTTTGGGCGGCGGCGATAGACTTCGATCCGGAGTCCATCATCGGACTCCGTCAGATCCATGGTTCCAAGGTAATAGAGGTTCATACGAGCGATCGTGGTCGAGGCGCGATCCCGGGATCGGAATCGATGGGCGCAGCCGATGCGTTGATCACGCGCGTCCCCGATGTAACTTTAATGACACTTCACGCCGACTGTCTGCCGATTCTTCTAGTAGACCCAGATACGGCGGCGGTTGCCGCCGTTCACGCAGGGTGGCGCGGAACCGTCGAAGACGTTGCTGGCGCCACCGTACATGCTCTCGAATCGACGTTCGGATCTGACCCGTCGACGCTCGTTGCTTTCCTTGGCCCAGCGATCGGACCGTGTTGCTATGAGGTGGGCGAAGAGGTCATCGAGTCCTGGCGCTTACAGGCAGCCGATTCGGCCAACGACTCACTTGCCGAAACAAATGGTTCGCTCTGCTTGGATCTGAGACGAGCGAACCAATTCCTTCTCACTCGCGCTGGCGTCGGGGTAGAAAATATTGAGATTTCCGAGATTTGTACGAAGTGTGACAATGACCATTGGTTTTCCCACCGCGGACAAGGCGCGGATACCGGTCGCTTCGCCGCGTTTATTGCGTTGTCTGGCGAATCGGAATGATTGGAACGTCCTTGATTTCTTCGCTTCAGCATCGCCGCGCGCTGATCACTGATCAGATTTCGACGGCCGCGCATAAGTCTGGTCGATCACTCCAAGACATTACGCTCGTTGCGGTCTCTAAGACAGTTGACCGGTCAGTCGTCGACGCCGCCTACGTGGCTGGATTTCACGTTTTCGGAGAAAACCGAGTCCAGGACGCACTTCGCAAGTTCGAGGATCCACTCCCTTCCGACGCCGAGCTCGTCATGATTGGACAGTTACAGTCGAATAAGGCGGGATCGGCGGCACGACTTTTCGATCGGATCGAATCTGTCGACCGAGTTTCATTGATCGATGCCCTGGATAAGCATGCGGGCAGTTTCGACGTTGCGCTTCCAGTGCTGCTTCAGGTCAATATTGCCGGAGAAGCTCAAAAAGCTGGATGCCCACCTGAAGCGGTCGCTGAACTCATTGGGAAGATTTCGACCTTGGAGAATCTGCGCTTGCGGGGATTGATGACAATCGCCCCGCTCGTTGACGATCCGGAGGATGTCCGTCAAGTTTTTCGCGATCTCCGAGAGCTTCGGGATCGAATGCGCTCGCGCTTCCCCGATGTCGATCTTTCGACGCTTTCAATGGGTATGACAAACGATTTTCAGGTCGCGATAGAGGAAGGCTCAACGGAAATTCGGGTCGGACGAGCGATCTTCAGCTAGACCTATGGCGTCGGCGTTGCTGCCGGTGTCGCGACTGGCGCGCCAGTTGCGGATGCCAAACGTTGAAGCAGGTCAGCCAGGATCGCTTGCTGCTGCCCATATGTCGCCCAGTCACCTTGTTGGAGTGCTTGTTGTCCTTGTTGGTAGGCATCTAACGCTTGTTGGGAAAGCGTGGCGACATCCTCGGACTGGCCCGGTTCGGGCGCCTGCGGCTGGGTGGTCGGTTGTTCCGGTCCCGGTTCCTGAGTGGTCGGTGCTCCCTCGGTAAGAGCCTGAATTGCCTCGTCAAGCGTGGGCCGCATCACCACCTTTTCGTTGGAGGCCACGATCACGCGCCGGAGTTCTGGCAAGCCACCTTGCGATCCTGTCGCTTGCAAATAGAGCGGCTGCACATACAAAACACTCTCGTCGAGCGGAATGACCAAGAGATTTCCCGGAACAACCCGCGAACCTGCCTGGTTCCAAAGTGTTATCTGCGCGGAGATATCTGGTTCCTGCAAGATTCTTGCTTCTATTTGCGTCGGGCCAAAAACGGTTTCTTGCCTTGGGAACCGATACACGACAAGCTGCAGCGATCCATCCGCATTCGACTGACCCGCCATCCACGACGTCATGTTTTGCCGATTCGTCGAACCACCGGGCGTGAATGGTCGAATGAGCGAGGTCTTCAAATCATTCTCACCAGGTAGCTTCATCACGACGTAATAGGCCTGCATAACGACATTGCCGCTATCGGTCTGCTCCTGAGGGATCGCCCAAAGATCCTCGGCGTTGTAGAACGATGTCGGATCTGTAATGTGGTACTTCGTGTACACATTCGATTGAACGTCGAAGAGGTATTCCGGATACCGAAACTGAGCAGCGATAGCGGTCGGCACGTTCGCGATCGGTTCGAACAAATCGGGGTAGATCTCGCCATAGGCATCGGCAATGGGATCGGCACTTGCGGTTCGGTAAAAGGTCGTCGTTCCATCGTATGCGTCAACCACCACTTTGACGCTATTTCGGATGTAATTGAGCCCACTCTGAGTCGTTGCATCAGGATATCGATCGGACGTGGTGTATGCGTCGACGATCCAGTACTGCTTGCCATCGGCAATCACGAGATAAGGATCCGGATCAAGGGTCAAAAACGGCGCTATTTCGTGTATGCGGCCAACAATGTCTCGTTTGAGTAGGAGCTGCGATTGATCGTTGATCGCGCTGCTGAGAAACACATTTCGATCTCTGAGAAAGGCCGCCGTCATAAGCCGCTTGAGAAAACTGTCGAGTTTGATCGAGCCCTTCGCGGTCCCTTGAAAATTCGTTCCCTGAGTACCCTGGCTCAGCCCATTGAACTCCGCCTGATTTGAATCAACGATGACCCAATTGGTCGTGAGTTCTCCATAATAAATCTCAGGTGTCGTGATATTGAGCGGAGCATCACCGGTCGGTGGAACGTTCCCCACCCAGAGTTGAGGAAGACCTTGCGGCGAGATTTCATTCGAAGGACTTACGACAGCGGCATAGCCGTGGGTGTAAACAAGTCTCTGGTTTGTCCATGTTTTTGCCGTTTGCGGGAGTCCGGATGTTTCCATCTCACGAGCCGACAAGAGCACCTGGCGTAAAACTCCGTTGACGGTGTATTGCTCGACATCTACATCGTTAAACACGTAGTACGGGGCGAAAGACTGCAGCTGCTGAAATGTCTGGCGAATGACTCGGTAATCCCAAAGCCGCACACTTTGAACAGTTTCCTCGTGATCTGAAATCGTCTGAGCGGTGACAGGCGCTTGACCAGAAAGCTCGCCGCCCGGGACGTCTACGAGGTTGAATGCCGAGTTTGTCATGGTGATGTTGTTTGAAATGTAGGGCGATTCTCGTTTCAGCTCGCTGGGTTCGACGAGAATCCGCTGCACGATCGTCGGCAGGATGATCCCCAGAAAGAGACTCAGAACGACCCACGCACCAACGATCAGGACGAGCCAGCGCACACGTCGAACAAATGCGTTGGCGAGCAGAAGAACGGCGGCCGCGAACGATATTGCTGCCAGGATGAAATTGGAATAGCGCTGTATATGGGCGTCGGTGTAACTAACACCAGTCACAACGCCGCGCTCGGAGTAGACAAGCTCATAGTTCGCAAGGATGTAGCCGAACCCCAATATCAAAAGGAGCGCGCCGCCCAACGCGAACACGTGAACGAGCATCGATGGCGGTGCTTGCCGAATCGTGTTCGGCCGTACGCCGAGTCTCACGGCATAGGTAAAGATCACGGCGAGGATGGTTACGAAGACGATCGTCAGCAGTCCAGATCTAAGGGACGAGAGCGCAGGCAAGGTAAAGATGTAAAAACCGACATCGCGATGAAACGTGGGGTCGTCGATGTTGAAGCTGCGTCCGTTCAGCCACAATAACCAGGTTTGCCAACGCGACGCGCCCCAGAGCCCAGCTAGGAGAAAAATCGCCAAGGATCCCGCGACTGCGAGGAAAAAGATTGCGCGGCCCGCCGCTCGGCGAAATCCCTCCGCGGCCAGTTCCGGCCGAGTTCGACGCAACGCCAGTGCGACATTTCCGAAGAAAAAGAGCGCTGCAAGCAAGCCAAACAAGAGAAAAGAAACGATTCTGACCGAATAATTCTTAGTCAGAACTGATCGATAGCCGACGCTCTCAAACCACCACCATCGGATCCAGAAGCTCGCTGTGCCAAAGAGGATGAGCAAAATCAGACCGATGATCGCGGCCATGATGAGCATTCGCTTCGTCGAAGGCGAAAGCTGGAATCTTCGGACTGATGAGACGCTTGAGCGAACTGACCCAGTGGGAACAGAGACCCCGCGTAAACGAGAGACCACCAGTATTACGACTCCTGTGTCATACGTTCACGACCGGGCCCGGCTTCCATGATTGACCGTGGTCATCGTACCATTGATGCATTCGGCAAAGCGTTTCGGCGAGGAGCTCGCGCAGGTTTGTCAGTCTCAGTCAGGTCATTTGGCAGCGGCAGTTCAGGGAACGCCTTGCTTATTGAAGCGGGCACGGCGGCGGTATTGATCGACGCCGGCGTCGGACCACGAACGCTCAAATCAGGATTAGCACTGGCTGGTCGCGAGCCCGATCAATTAAGCGCGATGTTGCTGACCCATGAGCATGTCGATCATGTCCGCAGTATCGGTTGGTTCACCAAGCGCAACGTGCCTGTGGTTGCGACCGCGGGGACCGCATCCGCGACCGGCCTCAGTCCTTCAGCGTATACGCGAGTCATTCCCGGCAAGCATATTTCGCTCGACGGACTCGTCATTCATGCGCTAGCGGTGTCGCACGACGCACTTGAGCCTTGCGGATTTCTCATCGAAACACCAGAAATTCGCATGACCGTCGTCACGGACATTGGCTGCGCAAATGACGATCTTGTGGAGCCATTGAAGACGTCAGATTTGATCGTTCTCGAAGCCAACCACGATGAGTCAATGTTGCGGCGAGGCCCGTATCCTACTCACCTCAAGCGACGCGTTCTGTCCGATCATGGCCACCTTTCGAACGCGGACTGCGCCGAACTTCTCGCGCGATCCTTAGTAGGTCGGAGCACGCCAAGCACGATTTGGCTTGCCCACCTTTCGCAAACGAACAACAGCCCTGCGATTGCGCTGAGATCGGTGAAGACGGTTCTGGCTGACACCATCGGTCCGTACAAATTGACCGCGATGCCGCGGCATGGGTGCGATCTCGAATGGCGATCTGACGCGGCATTTCTCGCCGATCCACTTGATTTCCAACTTCAACTTCCGCTTTTCTAAGCGTCATTGCCAACGGAATTTGTTCACCACCTTCGCTTTTTCAAAACTGAAGCGATTTACACTTCATCGCGATTCACGCCCGGCTGGCAAACGCCGACAGGTGCGTGTGCCGACGAAAGGAGACTCTGCTGTCTACGATCTTGCTCATGCACGATCGACTCGCTACCACCGTGCTGTTATTTATGGCGGCGGTGGGATTCTGGGGACTGTTTAGCTTCAGTCGCGGTGAATCTCTTTCGGGGAGCCTCGCTGGAACGCTGGCGATCGGTCAAGTCTTGATCGTGCTCCAGGGACTCCTTGGGGGTGTACTCTATTTGGACGGATTCCGGCCAGCAAGTTCAATTCATATTCTTTATGGAGCCACCGCAGTCATCATCATGCCGTTTGTGTGGTCATATGCGAAAGAAAGACATCCTCGGCAATCACTTCTCTATTACAGTCTTGCTGCCCTATTCATAGCTGGTCTCGCAGTCCGCGGAATGGCGACTGGTGGCTGAATAGCTTGCGCTATTGGCTCACTCTCCTGTCACTTCTGCCGAAATATTTTCGAAACAATTGGTGACATTCAGTCAATCACAATATATTCGACGGAATTTCCTCCACCAAAGGTCCACTGTCTGAACGTAAGCTTCGTGAAACGATTGACAAGCATGAAAGAGTGCGCGTACAATCCGACCGTACAGTCCTTTACGTACGTTGGGAGCGGCTTGGGTCGATAGAAAGGAGCCATCGTGGAGGCCGAGCCCCGGGACTACCAGGATGTGATCGATCAGGCCCTTCAACTGGTCTATAGCCATCATCACCGCCTTATATCACGGCTCTATCCAACTGCCTTCGATTCACTCTCAATTGAGAAACTGCGAACCGGTCCCCTGGGGCAGGATTTGCACCGTCTCGCCATGCTTGCCAAAGGGCAGATTAGAGAACCCAAAGAACGAGTGTTGACTGCGATCGATTCTGTCGTTCAGCTCTTGTTTTGGCCCGCTGCCGCCGACGATTACACGGTGCCTCGATCATTTTGGGACACTGATTTGGGTCGCATGATGGCGATGGCAAAATTTCGCGCGTATGAGCCGGGCGAACTTGTCAGCATCGGGAACGCGGCCCAGCAGCTCGGGGTCACGCGTCCTACGATCTATCGCTGGATGGATGACCGACGTTTGAACTACGTGCGTGACGATATGAGCGGACGAACGTTTGTCGTTCGTCGCGACATTGAATACCTCAAGCAAGTCGAAGGTGAAATCGGCCGAGCCGAGGCATAAGAAAGCAACAATCAGACTACGGTCGCCAGGTTAATTGGCGACCGTTTTCTTTTGATCAGGACTCGTGTAGTCCTTGAAGATCCTCGACCTTGACCAGTTCACCCTGTTCCATATAGAAGCGCGGCACTCTTCTGGCGATACCAGTGGCAATTTCGTAGGGAATCGTGTCGACGAATTCGGCCAGCTCTTCGAGTGACGGCGCACCGGTTTCTGATGGTCCTGCGACGATCACCTCATCTTGCTCAAGAATTCCTTGGTCGGCTGGTATCCGAATGACTGTTTGATCCATACAGACCCGACCGAGGACTGCGCAACCAGTTCCCCTGACGCTCATCCAGGCCTTTTCGACAGCCCGCGGCGATAACCGTCCGCATAGCCGATTGGTATCAACGCCGCTCGCTCGTGGTTGGAGGCGACGTAGGTCCCACCGTAGCTGACTTTATCGCCCGGTTCCAGATCAAAGACTCTGCCAATTTTTGTGCGAATCGTCATTGCGGGCCGAATGCCCGAAGGAAGCGACATATGCGGTGACGGAGCAATCCCATACATTGAAATGCCAATTCGCACCATATCGTAGTGGTATCTCCGTGATCGCAATGTTGCAGCGCTATTGCCTGCATGTACGATTCCGGGATCAATGCCGGAATTCGCAAGGGTTGCGATGACCGATTCGAACAAATCGGCCTGGTCTTGAGTCTGACGGTCACGTTCTTCGTCGGCGCTGGCAAAGTGAGTGAAAACACCGGCCAATTCAAATCGACCGTCTCGGCTCAAACGTTGAGCCAAGCTCAGGGCCTCGTCAGGCAAGCAGCCATATCGATGCATGCCGGTATCAATCTTCAAATGAACCTTCAATGGAATTTCGCCTTCATGGAATCCCATTGACTTGGAGAATGCTGAACACTGAACTGCTGATCCGATCGACAGATGCAAGGAGTATCGTATTGCCACAGGGACTTCTTCGGGCGAGATCGGGCCGAGGACGAGAATCGGCGCCTGAATACCCGTTTGGCGAAGTTGGGCGCCTTCATCGACGATCGCTACTGCGAGATGTTCAGCACCTGCTCTGATTGCGGTTCGCGCGGTCATGATCGCGCCATGACCGTATCCGTTAGCCTTCACGACCGCCATCAGTTGCACGTTCGAGCCGATGATCTCGCGAAACGTTCGAATGTTCCCTGCAATCGCGTCTAGGTCGATAACTGCCCGTGTCGCACGGCGCGAATCATCAGTCTGGGGCTCAACAGAATTTTCTATCGGCGGCTTCGTGACGTTAACGCTCA
>CAVTUU010000006.1:0-66994 GCA_963737985.1 uncultured Chloroflexia bacterium
AATGGGACCGGACAACCAGCTCACCGTCGAGATCGACGTGACCAATGCTGGCCAACGCGCTGGACAGGAAATCGTTCAACTCTATGTGCACGATAGCGCCTCACGTCTCACCCGCCCAGAAAAGGAGCTCAAGGGGTTCGCGAAAATCGAGCTGGCGCCCGGAGAAACGAAAACTGTTTCGCTCACGCTCGACCGGACCGCGCTCGCCTATTGGGACGATCGCGCACACGCCTGGGTTGCCGAGGAAGGCGAGTTCGAAGTGCTCGTGGGGTCCTCATCGCAAGACATCCGCGGTCAGGCGAGCTTTACTCTCATCGACTGTGCCGTATTCGGTGGACCGGTGAAAGCAGAACCGGCGCTGGCAGGGGTTAGGGGGTAGGTGCGGCCTTCACCTGCCTGGTAATACCGGGGCTAAACCCCCCCGGGCTAATCAAAACGAAGCCTCTTCAAGGCTGAACACGAGGCGGTCTCGTTGTAGGGGCGTGTGGCGCACGCCCGCGTGGTGACAACGGCGGTTGGCTATGGCACAAACCGGCATCCGCACCAGGGCGTGCGCCACACGCCCCTACAGAACAACGCGGTTTGGTGCATTGGACCAGTCGGTTTGAACCGACTTCCGTTCCTTAGCCCGGGATTTGAATCCTGGGTGAAACCAACGCCCGCAACAGGACCGGCTCCCCTCTCCCGCGCAAGGGAAAGGGGCTGGGGGTGAGGGAATTCTTTGAGCCGAGAAGCAAACTGCGAATAGTCGAAAAGGAGATACGCATTGGAACGTGGTCGATTGCAAGGGAAGACGGCGCTTGTTACTGGCAGTACGCGCGGTCTCGGACTCACTACCGCCGAGTGGCTCGCCCGCGAAGGGGCAACGATCGTCGTCTCCGGTCGGGAGGCCGACGATGTTGCCGCATCGGCCGTGCGGATCGAGGAGCTGGGTGCTCGGGCGATTGGCATCCCTGCGGATTTGTCGCGGGTCGACGAAGCGCATCGCCTAGCGGAGGAAGCCATTTCCCGTGTCGAGCAACTCGATATTGTCGTCAACAACGCTGGCATGAGCATTCGCGGCAATTTTTGGGAAGTGACTGACGACGATTGGGATTACCAGGTCAATGTCAATTGGCGCTCGCCCTACATCATCGCGTCCCACGCCGCGCGCCATATGATCGAGCGAAAGGTGCGTGGTCGAATCGTCAACATCAGCACGATCGGCGCCCATTCCTGTCATCGCGATGCCTGCGTCTACGACAGCGCGAAGGGCGCGATCGAAGTGATGACCAGGAACATGTCGTTTGAGCTCGGTCCCTACGGGATCAGTGTCAATTGCGTCATCCCCGGCAACATTGGCGACCGCCCCGGAAGCGAACGCCAACCGTGGTGGGCGGAATCGGCGAAACGGATCCCATTCGGCCGTGTCGGCCGGGCTGAAGATATCGCCGCCGCCGTGCTCTTCTTTTGCCTGCCCGAAACCGAGTTCACGACCGGCCAATCGCTGTTGGTCGACGGCGCCAATGCGTCCTATTTGCCGGAGACTTAAGCGCTGGGTTCGAATCGGTTGGCACTCATTTAATAGGATGAGTTCAGGTGCTAGGCTCCATCATTTGAGCGCCGGCGTCGGGCGACGAACACGTATTCCTGACTGTCGTCGGCAAACGGCTCGAAAGCGAAGCCGCCGTAGAGCGCTTCCAGCTCGAGACCGGCGATGTCGAGGAGCCCGAGCCACTCGTTCTTCGTTGCCCACCAGAGGGGGCTCGTCGCGCCGTTGTCGCGCACGATGTCAATGCGATTGTCACCGACGGCGTACCGGAGCGTGTGCGGTGATGGCTCCTCCTGATGCTTGCCGTCGCGGTGCGCGGCGATGTGGTGGTTGAAGGCAAAGGCGTTCCAGGCGAACCGTCCGTCTGGCCGGAGTGAGGCAGCGACGTGCTCGAAGGTGCGGCGACGGTCGGCCCAGGTATGCAGGTGCAGGAGCGCGCGAAACGGGCAGTAGATCAGGGCCGCCGGCTCGTCGAGGGTGAATTCGCTCATGTCACCCTCGCGCAAATCGAGCTCAACGCCCGCCTCGGCCGCACCGGCACGGGCAAGCGCGAGCATCGCCGGAGAAGAGTCGATCCCGATCACTTGCTGGCCGGTCGCCTGCGCGACCGGGATCGCCACTCGTCCGTTCCCGATCGCCAGCTCGACCAGCGGTCCGTTCGCCTGCCGCGCAAGCTCGACGTAGAAGGCGACATCGGCCGTCATGTGTGCCGACCATTCCTCATAGTCGCTTGCGAACGACTCATCCCAACTCATCGGCCCACACTCCCTTGCGCCGGCCGCGTTCCGACGTTCACCAGGATATCGAATTATCGGTCCGGTGCATTACGCCAAAATTGAGACGGTTTCGAACACGCGCGCGGAGAGTGCTGGATCGCCTTCGATCGTTGCCGCGCGCTTGGCCTCTTCCTTGGCAATCCCTTTGGTGAAGAGGCGCCAAGCAACCTCCTGGTCGATCGTGACTGTCGCCGACGCGAATGACCTGTCGTCCCTGTCGATTTCCCACGCTGAATCTGACTTTCGCGCGATCCAGCTTCCTCCGGCGTCTCCAGCAATCACTAAGCGCACGCTCGTACCAGCGGGCGCCTCGACATCGCCGAGTGCCCGCCGCAGTCCATAGACGAAGCTGTCAAGGACAGGGGCGAACCAATGAGGTTCCTTCAGACCGGGTCGACCAACCGCGTCACGAATGTGCTGCTGATGCACCCAACGCTCGGTGTATTCGCGGGCCACATCGAACCAGACAGGCGCGGGCTCCGATCCCGCCCAATCGACCGGATTGCCGTGAACCAAAAGGTCGAGACTCCGAAAATAGGCCTCTGTTTCCTCGCCCGTGTAGCGCAGGAAGGCGATCAACAATTGCGGGCTGATTCGCCGCGTGCCGGAGACCCAGGCTTCGTTTTGCCGGTTGATGGCTGTGATCAGATCCGCCCAATTGGTCAGATCTAAATCTGGACCGCCAAAGGACGGATTGCTGAAGCCATCTCGACCTCCGGACAACCGTCCGACATCATCGCCGAGCAGGTGAAGCGCAAGGTCTTTGACGGACCAACCGGGGCAGGCAGTCGGCGCTGCCCATTGGTCATCTGAAAGTTCGCCAAGCAGGTCGATGAGCGCGGCGCGCTCGCCCGCGAAGAGGTCGAGCACATCGACAGGTTTCATGCCACGCTGCGCTTCATGACCAATCGCCTTTCACCCGGGTGTAATCGTCCGGGGTGAGGGCGAAAATGAGCGTGTCGCGCAGGCTGCCGTCGGTGTGCCGCCCGTGGTTGCGAAGTTGCCCTTCAAGCGTGAATCCAAGGCTTTCGGGCACGCGCCGGCTACGATCGTTGCGCGCATCGCAGCGTATTTCGACCCGATTCGCGCCGAGGGTCTCAAAGGCGCAGGTAGTCTGGAGTTGAACCGCCTCTCGGACATAACCTTTGCCAACGTCGCCCTCACGTATCCAGTAGCCAAGCTCGTAGTAGGGAACCTCCGGATCGCGATAGTGCAATCCGGCGCCGCCGACGAACCGCCCCGAGTCGACATCCCACATGCCAAGGACGAACTGAATCTGGTCCTGCCACTCGCCCGCGACGCGCTGAATGAACTCCTCCGTGTCGGCGATCGTGCGATGACCATCCTCCGCCCACGGCAACCAGATCTTGATCCGGTCGCGCGACTCATTGATCGCCGCGAAGACTTCGGGCACGTCCTCCGACCGGTACGCGCGGAGCAACACGCGCTTCCCCCGTAACTCCGCGGGCGGTTCGGGCGATGTTTCAGTCGGCATACACGCATGATCCTCTCGTCTATCAACAGACTCACTCGATTGTATGCCTAGAACCGCTGAATTGGCCGCATTGTGAGTTACGAGAAGCCCAGAGTGATCTTCAGCAAGTCCGACCAACGCTCCCTCACCCCCAACCCTTCTCCCTTGCAAGGAAGTCGGGAGCGCGCTGTGCATCACTTCGCCAACCTGGTGCGGCCCAGCCCAATTTGTTCTGAGCTTGTCGAGGAATCTATCGTTGCCAGACCACCATGTCTCCGAACACCCGTCCACGATGTCCCCGGTCCTTACAACGGCGTGGGAGAGGGGAGCCGTTCATGATGCTGGCGATGGTGTCGCCCCGCCTCGGGAATGCATTACCCGGCTCACCATACGGAAGTCGGTTCAAGTCGACTCGCGAAGAAACCAGCTTCGTTGTTCCGTAGCGGCGTACGGCTGTACGCCTGCGTCGTGACCGCGGCCATTCCCATCGGGCACTGGGGTGGGCATCAACCCGAGGCGCACGGCCGTGCGCCGCTACGACAACAGCGGTTCGTGCTCAATCCCGCAGAGACTTCGTCGTCTGAGCCCCGGACTTCTCGTCCGGGTGGGCGACGCAGAACCCGCGTGCCATCATAAATGACAGATCCTTCGCCTCCGGCTCCGCCTCCGCTCAGGATGACATAAGGGCCCGCGCTCGACATGAGGAGGAACGGACGACTATTGTCTACGGATACAGTTCGTCGTGGAGTAAAGAAGCATTGGAAAATCCACCACCGCGTCAGCCCTCCCGACCCCGACCCCGACATCGGCGCGGAGCGAATCTCAGGCGCATCCCCGTGCGCTCGCGCGTGGCGCTGACCGCCGGCATCGCGGGCGGTCTCTTCGCCTCGATCCTCACCGACAGCGCGAGCGCTGACCTCTCCCGCATCCTCCTCTGGATCGGCGTCATCCTCGGCGTCCTGCTCGCCATCTACTTCTGGGTACGCGCCCCACGGTAGGCCAAGTCCCGATCTCTTTGGGACCATGGGGTAGGTTTCCTGCGCAAATCTCTTCCCAATAATTGAAATCCAACACGAGCAGCATTCCGCTTTTGCTTCGGTCCACACCGCTGGAAGAGCAAAAGAGTCGCGTAGTCGAGGATCGCCTTGTCTAAAACACCATATGTAGCGATCGCGATCATCATTGATGTCTCGTTCGTGATCGCCGTTGGCATAGTTACGGGCAGGTTGAGTCAGATCATCGCTACCGTCTTCTTGGCGTTCTTTGTGTCAGTTCTTATCCATGAGCTTAGCCATGCATTTGTGGGAACGCTCGTTGGTGCAGAAGTCATTGGGCTCGCGATTGGACCGGTGAACCTTGATTTTAGTTCTGATCGAGTTCGTATTCGGAGAAACAATCTGAAAGGACTCCTCGGAGCGGCAATCTTCGAACCGATCGACAAATCGCCCAAGGACGCTCTCGTCTGCTGGCGCCGCATGATTTTGGCGGGTCCGTTATCGAACATTGCCTTGGCGACGCTACTCGTTTGGCTCTCCTGCTCGATGTATTCGCATCAGTTCGAGGCGCAGTGGAAACTCCTCGTCACCGCATTCATTAGTGGTGCCATCGGACTCGCCTGCTTCCTACCGATGAATCGAGGAAAGTTCAATGCGTCCGATGGCGCTAGATATTTCAGCCTGCGAAAAGGCGGACCCGTCGCAGAAAATATCATGCGGTCTCAACGCATCGCGTACTTTGTGATAAGCGCCACGCGACCACGCGAATGGCCAGCCGCTCTTCTGCCAGTCGCAGATCACATACTGGCTGCCAGCAACCAAGACGCGAAGCTAGAAACAAAAGTTCTCGCGACAGTTTTCAAGTACGGTTTTCTAGTCGATAGCGGATATCCGAACGATGCGCTTGTTGTCCTTGAATCTAGCCTAGCGAGCGTTGGTCATCTCAGAAAACAAGATCAGCCGGATCCGGCCGACCCGCTAGCTGAGCTTCTAGCGAGACATTACTTGCTTTGGAATGGTGATCGAGATCGAGCGTCTACCATTACTTCGTATCTGAGCCAGAAGGGTCCATCCCGCAAAACTGTCGAGCACGGCATGTCCATCGCCCTTCACTTTGTCTATGAAGGAGATCTCGAAAATGCGAAGTCGTTGGTCACCGCGCTTAGGAATGCAATCGTCCCGAAGATGAATCAATCTGGGCTTGCCCAAATGGAATACGATCTACTCGATATCGTTGAACAGCGCGTCAAGGACGCTTCACATTTCCAAGCTCCCTTAGCTGCGCTCACTGAATCTGCTGCCGATTAACAACCTCCTCCCACAACAAGGACTATTTGACCGGGCGTGATATCCCGAATGGATGGTCGTGAGACCCGATTGGTTTAGGACTAAGGGTGGCTTCCCCCCTGATCCCCCATCCGGATAATCAACCTAGCTAGGTTGGCTAGCAATGCAATACCGCCGGTGTTCGGACATCGTTCCGGGATGGGCGACGTGGGCGTAGTCGTTGGACGTTCGCATGATAACGGGATAGCAGCGTAGCGATGTCGATCACGCGACAACACTTCAAGTTGATTGTCGGAGCCGACGGGCTGATGCTCGTGCTCGTGGCGTTCCTCTCGGGTCATCCCGTGGCGGTCATCTCAACCGTTCTCCTCGGCTTTTTCCTCGCGATTGTCCTTCACGAGCTTGGTCATGCCTTTGTCGGATCGATCTACGGCATGAAGCTGACCGGGATCGCGGTTGGTCCCGTCGATCTCAACTGGGAATCGGGCCAGGTTCGCCTGACTCAAAGCCGGCGCGGACACCTCGGCGGCGCCACGGTCTTTGAACCGAGCGACCGGCTGCCGGCGGACGCGGTTGTCGCGTGGCGAAGAATGATCCTCGGCGGGCCGCTGACGAATTTCGGCCTCTCGATCATGCTCATCTGGTTGGCGCTGACCCTCTTCTCCGGTGATACCGAGGCTGAGTGGAAGCTCTGCGGGTTCGCCCTCATCAGCGCCTTTATTGGACTCGCCAATCTCATCCCCATCAGCGCCGGGCCTTATTCGACCGACGGCGCGAAATACCTCCGCATGGAAAACGGCGGACCCGCGGCGGAGAACGAAATACGGGCCCAGCGATTGGCGAAGTGGTGCGCGAGCGTCACGCGACCGCGCGCCTGGCCCGATCATTTGCTCCCGGTGGCCGACTACGTCCTGGCCAGTTCGAGTGGGGGCGATCAATGGCAACCTAAGATCGTCGCGGCCTGCTTCAAGTATTACTACCTCGCCGATCGAGGAGAGTTGAAGTCAGCGCTGCAAGTCGTTGAGTCGGTGCTCGCGAGCGCACGAGAGAGTGGAAGTCCGGAAACAGCCGGGCAGCTCGATACCATCCTCGCGATCCAGGCTCGACATTACGCACTCTGGAACAAGAATACCGGGCGCGCGTCCGCCATCATGGACGAACTGCAAAAGCAATCGCGGGTTCTCACTCACTCTGAGTGCCAGATGACGATCGCCCTGCTGAAAGTAGCGGATGGTGATTTGGCCGGAGCCAGAAATGTGGTGGCCCGCGCCGGGCGTGGGCTTGCCGCGATGTGTTCCGGCATCACGCAGATGGAAACCGAGTGGCTCGATCTCGTTGCGCGGCGAATCGACAATCCGAACGCGTCGATACGGATGGCGGTCGTGCCCGAGTCCGACCCAATCGTGCGCATGATTCATCCCGCCCCCGACAACGGACTGTCGCAGCGGATCGCGGCGATCGCGGGGCTCCCGAAGTCAGAAGCGACGACGCCTACGCCTGCGACTGCGCTGCGGCGCATTTCCCCACAGCGGCTCGCGGCCGAGCCAATCGCCGTGGCGAAGGCATCGTGGGCAGAAGCAGCCTTCGCGGTAAGGCAATCGGGCGGCGCTCACTTCAGTCAACTCGCCGCCGAATACGGCGCCGCCCGCAGCTGGCTCTACCGCGCTCCTGGCATCCCGGTCGAACACCACAGCGGACCGACTCCCTCAACGTTGCCAAGTTCGAACGGAATCATGAAAGATGCAACAGCTGCCATACGAACCCTGCACCGTCGGCTGATGAAAGCGGAATAAGTCAAGGTTGATCTTCCTTTTCCCATGTGGTCCGCACTCCGCTGAAGCGGACTAGGTGCGTACCTTCGTTTCAATCTTGTCACCAAGCGGACCCGACCGCATGAACCTAACCGGTCTTGAGCCGGGTTCGTTCTTTGAGCGGGGTGCCCTCTGGGCCATATTTATCCCAGGGCACGCGGCGCAAGCCGCGGAGAGTTCCCTCACCCGGCCTGCGGCCACCCTCTCCCGTGCGCGAGAGAGGGAGCGGTGTGCTGGTTGGGTGCAAGAGCATCTCCGGTACTTGACGAACTCAGCCAAGAGTTCCCCGTCTCCCGCGCACGGGAGAAGGGGTCAGGGGATGAGGAAACTTCTATCCCGCAGCAGACCGCACTGCCGCGACGGTGGCGTCGTAATCGGGCTCCTTCATTTGGTCGGCGACATATTCGGCGTAGGCAATGCGGTCGTTGCGATCGATCACGAACACGGCGCGTTGCAGCAGCCGCCATTCCTTGATCAGCACGCCATAGTCCTGGCCGAACTCCTCGCTTTTGTGGGCAGAAAGCGATTGATGGGTCACTCCTTCCGCCGTGTGCCAGCGTCCTTGGGCGAAGGGCAGGTCCATGCTGATGGTGTAGACGGTCACATCTGGCGGCAGATCGGCACGGAGTTGGTCCCAGCGCCGCGTTTCGATATGGCAAACCGGGGTATCAATCGAATTAATGACATTGAGCAAGCGCACCATACCCGCGGAATCGACGAGGTGGACGACATTGATCGCACCTTCGGCAGGATCAAGATGCTCGAGCGCAAAATCGGGGGCGGTCTCCCCGGGTTGCAGCTTGCGGCCGACCACCGTCAGTTGTTCGCCCAATTCGAACGCTTCACCCGTGCGCTCTTCTGTCATGATCGGCTCCTCTTCCCGCCGCCCAATTTGGCGCGGCGATTGTAGCGTCTAGACCGTTCGGGTTGGGACAGGGAGTCAAAGGTACCGTGCGATGTATCCGAACGGACCGTGCAACGTAGGCAACACATCATAAGCTAGGGACAGCCATTCCAGTCGTGTTGCCAGCCACAACACGATTGTCCCCTTCCCTAACGAGTGGTGAGGCAAGCGCGCGACGCCAACCCCGTCGCGCGCTTCCTTGGTTCTTGCGCAGATGTCCACTGGACAACGCTACTCGCGTCCCGTATCACCAGCCCATTGACTCAGGCGTCAACAGCGCCTACGGTAGTCGCGCCAGGCGGCAGGCGTCGGGCATCAGGCGACAGGCACCCAACGCCTAACGCCTAACGCCTGAACCCTGACACCCGACGCCTGACGTAAATTGAGATAGGGGTAGGTGGGCATCGAAAGGAGCGCCAAACATGGACGAAACAACCAATGGAGTGTCGGGCGAAACAACTCCGCCTCCAGCGAACATCTCCGGAACTCCCGGTGAACAAAAGAACGCGGACGAGGCCAAGTCGGGGAAGGAAGATCTCAGGGCCGCCCTGGCGAATCTGGCATCCGCGCTGAACAAATTCGGCGCGGTGGCGGAAGTCCGAGCGCGTGAAGAGTGGAAGCAAGCCAAGCCGGAGATCCAGAAAGCACTCGCCGAGATGAAGCGAGCGGTTGAGTCAGGATCGCAAAAGGCGAGCACAACGATCGACAGCCTCGGCAAGAAAATGGACAAATCAAAAACAACCGAGCCAGGCGCCCCAACGTGGACGGAAGACGCTCCGCCCCCTCAGGATGATTCAGCGACGCCGCCGGTGGTCTGAATTCCCTCACCCAGCGCTCCCTCTCCCGCGCGGGAGAGGGAGCGGATTGCGCGTTGACGCAAGAACGAGGCGTTTGGTGAATCCGAACCCTGCCAAGAGTTCCCCTTCTCCCGCGCACGGGAGACTCCCCCCGGTGGGGGGAGGTGGTGCGGAGCGCCAGAGGGGGAGAAGGGGTCAGGGGATGAGGGAGCCCCTCACGCTTCGCCATTGATCTCGAAATCGGAATAGGTGCCGGCGGCGGGATCGTAGATGACGCGGAAGAAGCAGTCGCCACCGTCCATGACGATCACGGGACGCGTGAGCCACGTCAAATAATCCACCTGGCACATCCCATTCACGAGGATCAAATTGCGGCCCCCTTTGATGAAGCCGGCGTACTGCCGCTTGTAAAACGGTAGGCGGTAGACGAAGTCGTCAGAAAGACCAGGGACGGAACTTTCAATGGTCTGTTCGTAGCTCGGTAAGCTACTTTCCAGCGCCACGATCTCCTCCTCGGTTGGCATCCATGTTCCCTCAATCGGCTCGCCGATGTAGAAATCGGTCAACTCTTTGACATGATTCTCAGGAACGATGACTCCGTCATAACGCTGGCCCTGAACTCGAGTCCAGCCGGTCCCAGTCTCAGGGGCGATCACGACGATGATCTGGTCAATGAGCCAGCGGCCGACATCAGAGCCATACACGAACATGAAGTGCAGCGACGCGTCTTGCGACTTGTACCCTTCCAAAATATGGATGGTCACCAGCGCGCTGACGCCACCGTTGTCAACCTCGATCACGTCGTCGATGGCGACGATAGAAACGATCGCGCGCGTCCCTGGGACCGGTGTGAGCAACGAGGTGTCTTCCATGATCGGCAAGCCGATCGATTGGGCGTTGGCGCGGAGATAGTTCTCCGTAAAGAGGGTGAGCAGCCGCAAAATATCGCCCTCGTTTCCGCACGAGACAAATTGCTGCACCGTGAAAGCGATGCCGTCGACGGTCTCCGGGGCGGCGGGATTCCCGGCTGGTTTGCTATAAGGAATCGCATCATCGATGGCCGACGGCAGCGTCGGTGTGCCTCCCGTTGTCGAGACGATCTCGTTGAGTCCGGCGGGGGTTTGCGGGGCGACCTGACAGGTGGACGCGGGAAGCGCGATGGGCGAGGGAGGGTACGAAGGGGAAGCAGTGCCGATCGGCAACAGCAATCCCAAGAGCACGATGATGATCGAGACGGGAACCATCGATACGCTCCTCATCCGCGCACGCGGCCAAAGTATCGCCGCTGAGAGGAAAACGTTACGACGTGAGTAATGGTTCCACGATCCCGGTCGCGATCATCGCGGCCCTGCTGAGTTCGCCGATCGCTTGCTCCGCCAGATGCGTGTTGAAGAATCCTTCGCCATAGAAGCTCATGATCTGCCGTTGGCCGTTCGCTTCGACGAAGCCGGCATCGTTCGTGGCATCGCCGATGGTCCCGGTTTTCGAGCCCCAGCGGATGGTGCCGGTTTTCGGTAGGTAGCGGGCAATGCGGCGCTCGTTGTCTTGCCGGCCGAGCATCGTGATCATGCGATCGCAACTTTTGGCCGAGGCGGCCGCGCCATTCAGGATCGACATGATCGACCGTGCGAAATCATCCGGCGTGGCCCAATTCTCCGGTGCGCCCGGCGGCGATGGCACACCTTTCATCTTGCGGTTGAGCTCGGAACCGGTCATGCCGAGCTCGCGCATGGTGATGTTGACCTGGTCGATTCCGGCGAGGTCGATCAGCATATTGGTGGCGGTGTTGTCGGAGATGCTGATCATGAGCGACATCAGGTCGTCGACGGTCAACTCCATCCCCTCGTGCATGTGCTGCAGCACGCCACTGCCTGGGGTTTTGTCGGCCGCGGACAAGGGAATCGTCTGATTAGGCGAGCACTCGCCGCGATCGAATTTTCGGTAGACCTCGATCATGACCGGAATTTTGATTGTGCTTGCCGCGCGGAATTTGCGGTCACCAAGCCGGCTGTATCGCTCGCCGTTCGGCGCAACGATCGAGATTCCGATCGTGCCCCCGGACGCTTCCGCCTTCGTCCGAATTGCTTCGAGACCTGACCAATCGATCTGCTCGTTCGCCACCTGCTGTCCTCTTCACTGATTGCCGGCCAATGAAGCGCAGTCTACTTGGTTCCCGTCACAAACCGGGGAAGTTCCTCGTCAAGTTAATGACGAGCTCAATCGATATGAAGCGTGAACGATGATCTTCACTATGCGTGAGGAAAATGCCGATAAAGAAGTGGACAGTTCCAAAAGCGTCTAGTGAAGCGTATGGTAAGAAGCTGACCGGTTCACAACAGCGCAATTGCAGAACACCATGGCGGCGTTACGTTAGGTCACTTGTTGATTGGTGGCTTGCCGACTTTAGGTGACTCGATGGATATCGCGTCAATTAACTCAACCACCTCTGCAAAGCGCGAGGAGTCGTTCTCGGTTCGGCAATCTGTGTCCGCCGACGCAATCGGCATTGGAGTGCTGCTTGCGCTGACCACCGTCGTGGCCTGGAACTATCTGCAATTCAACGACTGGCTCGCGCGGACCGACATCCTCACCTGGTTTCTGCCGTGGTATGCCTTCGTCGGCGAACAATTGAAATCCCACACAATTCCGGGTTGGAATCCTCATCAAATGAGCGGTCTTCCTGCCGCCGGTGATCCCGAGTCGGGCTGGATGTACCTACCGGCAATGATCCCCTTTGTGTTTCTGCCGCCGGTGACTGCCTACAAGACCTACGTGGTGTTCCAATTGGCATTTGCCGGCATCACCACCTATGCGCTCGCTCGTGTGTTGGGTATGCGCACCATTGCCAGCCTCGTTGCCGCCGCAGCTTTTGAGTTCGGCCCCTTTCTCTTCCGTGATACGTACTGCTGCACCGCTGAAACGCAATTGACCACATGGGTCCCGTTGTCACTTCTGGGCGTGGAACTCGCGGTCCGCAGCCGCACCTGGGTCGGCCGCGCGGCATCTTGGAGCGTCGCCGGGCTCGGCATCAGCCAGATGCTGGCCGGATTTGTCGGTCAAGGCTCATACAACGGACTTCTCCTCATGGGAAGCTACACGGTCTACCGAACGCTGCTGTCGCCGCCCGTCGGCTCTCCGCGGGTGATTGTCCGACTTCGGCAAATGGTTCTGCACGGGACAGCTATCTTCGTCGTCGGCCTCGGACTCAGTGCGGCCGGGCTTTTGCCGCGTCTCGATGTCAACCGGCGCACGAATCTGGCAGGTGGGCAGTACGAGAGTGTGCAGTCACTTGGCAACGCCGGATGGAGCACAGATTCTCTGATTGCCCACCTCGTGGGATACACCGATCCGATACTGAGTGGTAATGGTAATCGCCGGTACTATCTCGGTGGAGCGACGATCGTGTTGGCGCTCCTCGCGCCTTTCGTGGCTCGGCGGCGTTACGGCACTCCGTATTTTGTGGCGCTGTCGGTCGTGGTCATGATCCTCAGTCTTCAGCCTACCCCGATCCATGATCTGTTCTTCATCCTGCCGAAGTACAGGTCGCTGCATTTGCATGCCCCAATTCGGGTCATCGGTATGCTCCTCATCGCCCCGGCGATTCTGGCGGGAGCTACTGTTGACACGCTGACCCGATGGCGGTGGAGACCACGGGCTTTCCCGATTCTGGTGCTGCCATTCCTCCTCATTGCTTTTCTGCGAAGCACCGAAGTTCTCGGGCAATCGATCGGTGATTCTGTAGTGAGAATCGCAATCGTCACGACCGCGATTCTGCTCGCGGCCGGAGTCTTCGAATTGTCAGGAGCCCGTCAGCGCTTTCCCAGAGCGCCGGTACTATCCCACTTGATGCCAATTCTTTTGCTTGGCGCGCTCCTTTGGGAGCCAACGGGCCGCGAGTTCGTTGATTCCTTCCACGCCTTGCGCCGTCATCCTCAGCTACAAGCGGCAATCGACGTCAATTCCGCGACGACTGATCCAAGTGGAGCTGGTGAATTTCTTCAGCAGCAGCAGGACTTGTCGGCAGAACCGTTTCGCTATTTTGGCTACGACGGCATGCGCCTTCGGACGAAGACGAAAAAGGGTGAGGCCTATCACGGGGATCGGAGACTGCCGGAGATCCAAAGGCTCCTGGTGAGCGCGCGGGCCACTCGCCTCGGGCTTTATGACATACAAGGTTACGACCCACTTCAGTTGCAGCGGTATGTCGATTTCATGGTTGCCGTCAACGACGGCGTGGAACTGAACTACCATGACGCCAACGTGCTGCCATCAGGCGTCGATTCTCCGTTGCTCGACCTCCTCAACGTGCGCTACATCATCATCCCGTATTCATCCAAGATGACGAGTCCCCCGCGGACTGATCTCGCGTACCTCGAGGGCACACACAGGCGGGTGTTTGACAATGGCCAAGTTGAGGTGCTTGAGAATGACAACGCATTACCGCGGGCCTGGATCGTGCACGACGCGCGCCAGGTCGACCCCGAGGACGCACTTGATCTCTTGACCTCGGGTTCGGTCGATCCGCGTCAGACAGTGCTCCTCGAAACGGATCCGCCAGCGCTTGACCCGCCGGTCAATGCATCGGCGGAAACGGTCGAATTCGAGCGCTATGAATCGAACAAGTTGAACGTACGGGTGCGGACGGAGTCGACTGGGATCGTGGTCTTTAGCGAGGTTTATGATGAAGGTTGGCATGCGTATGTGGATGGCAAGCGTGTTCCCTTATATGTGGCGGATCACGCGCTGCGCGCTGTCGCCGTTCAAGCAGGAGAACATCGGGTCGAATTGCGTTATGAACCACTTTCGCTTCGTCTTGGCCTTGTCATTTCCGCGTTGTTTGGTCTCTCTGTCCTTGTCTCTTTCGGTGCCGTGCTGTTCCGCGGTTTGGTAAAAAAGCAGAGTTGACGCTTCGGAGCCAGAGTATTGCCAGGCGTCGGCGGCCATTTTTTCGCGGTCGGGTTCTTGCTGCGGGGAGGGCGCATATACTGCAGTGAGGTCAGCGAACTTTCGGCGAGATCTCACCGTTCGGTGGTCGATCAAGAATCGACTGAAACGTGAAACCAGTCCGCAAGCTCGGAAATTGAGCTCAACCAGCAAGGAGACGACTATGAGCGCGACCGGCGGATCCGGCATTCCACGGCGGCCTTTTGGCAAGACGGGAGAAGAGGTTTCCCTCCTCTGCGTTGGCGGAGCGCATATCGGGATCCCTGAGGAGGAGATTGGGATCCGAATCATCCACACCTGCATCGACGCCGGCGCCAACTTTCTCGACAATGCCTGGGAATACAACTACGGCGGCTCGGAATTTCGGATGGGCAAAGCGCTCGCCCAGGATGGCTATCGGCAGCGCGCATTTTTGATGACCAAAGATTGCGCCCACGACCGCCGAGCCGTGAACTCGATGCAAAAGCTCGAGGAGAGCCTGAAACGCCTCCGGACCGACCATCTCGATCTCTGGCAAATCCATGAGGTTGTCTGGGAGGACGATCCCGACAGAATCTTCGCTCCGGGCGGCTCGGCCGAGGCAGTGCTCAAAGCCAAAGAGCAAGGGAAGGTCCGGTACATCGGGTTCACCGGCCACAAAACCCCGGCCATCCACAAACGGATGCTTTCGCAAGGGTTTCCCTGGGATTCGGTTCAGATGCCATTGAACGTCTTTGATGCCCATTACGACAGTTTTGAAAGAGAGATCATCCCGATCTGCCAGGAGCAGGGCATCGCCATCATCGGCATGAAGAGCCTGACAGGCGGGGATTTCAACAGCAGCGGCGTCAACATCACGCCCGCGGAGGCAATCCGCTATTCCATGAGCCTCCCGCTGGCGACATTGGTCTCGGGCATGGACTCCATCGAAGTCATGGAGCAGAACCTGGAGACCGCCCGCAACTTCACACCACTTTCAGCAGAGGAACGGCAGGACATCCTTGCCCGGAGCAAGCCGCTCGCCTCCGAAGGAGCCTTCGAACAGTTCAAGACAACCCGGAAATTCGACGCCGCCGAAGGGCGGCTCGCCAACAACTACCCCACCAACGCCGCCGCCGCGGCAGCGGACTGAATGGAAGCGGCGGCGCCGCGCACTTAACCCGAAGCAACCCTCACCCCGGCCCCTCTCCGCTCAGAGACGGAAGTCGGTTGATGGCGTTCGCTCAAAAATCGGGCGCATCCGTCGGCCCACCCGGGAATCAATTCCCGGACTACGGACCGGAAGTCGGTTGATGACATTGGACGCCTGGATCGGACCATGGTGGTGGGCGCGCCCGTCCCGGGAATGAATTCCCGGGCTCAGTGACGGAAGTCGGCTCAAGCCGACTAGTGAAGCAAACCGCCTCGTCGTGCCGTAGGGGCGTTTGGCGAACGCCCGCGTAGTGAACGCCGACTATCAAGATTGCACCCACGGTGGTCAACAACCCCGGGCGCAAATGGGTACCGTGCGCCGCGACGACGAGACCATGCCCTCGTGCGCAGTCCCGGAGGGACTTCCGTTCACTGAGCCCGGGGTTTTCAACCCCGGGTGGGCGGCCGGCAACGGCAGTTGGCATAGACAGATCCTTCGACTCCGGCTCTGCCTCCGCTCAGGATGACGGTGGGGTGAGCGCGCAGGATAACGATAGGGTGAGCGCTCAGGATGACGGAGGGGGGACGCTCAGGAGGACAGAGGGCATGTTCGTGCCCGCGCCCTGCGCATCACGGAACCGATTCCCCTCTGGACGGCGCCGCGTGAGTGGCGGGTGAGGGTTGCTCCCGAAAAAGCTTCGAACGGATCAGTCGGGAGCCGCTTGTCCTTCGAATCTGCGGATACCCGCTGAGACTTCGGCGACGAGGCCAGAGATGATTTCTGCCGCCGGCTCGTCGTCGTCCGCCATCGCGATCCCTTGGCCGCACGCGAAATATCCAGTGTCGGCGTCGCTGCGCTCACGAGCAGCTGCGAGCAGGTCTTTCGTCGCCAGGAATTGGAACGGGTAGGGAAGCGGGTCGACCCCTGCCGCGTCAAGTTCCGCCACGATGCGGTTCGTGATTGCCCGCGCCGGCCGGCCGGTGAACGCCCGCGAGATGACGGTTTGCTCGGGCGTCGCGTCGCGCATCTTCGCCCGCAACCAGGGAGCAATCCCACTTTCACGAGCCAGCGCGAAACGGGTCCCGAGCATGACGCCGGAGGCGCCGAGCGCGAGCGCGGCGAGCAGACCCCGGCCATCCATGATGCCACCCGCGGCGACGACCGGAACCGAGGGCGGCGCGGCGTCGACCACTTGCGGAAGCAGGATCATCAATCCGAGCATCGGCGGCGGTTCGCCGGCGAGCAAGGTCCAGGTGCTGCGCAGTCCACCTGCTTCCGCTCCTTGCGCGACGATGATGTCGACACCAAGCGCCACCGCTTGGTGCGCCTCGGGTAGGGTCGAGACGAAGGCCATGACCGCAATGCCGGCCTCTCGGGCCGGGAGAACCAATCCGGTCGGATCGCCCATGAAATGGACGACCGGCACACGTTCCTCGCAGACGACTCGGAATTGTTCCTCAACGTCGGACGGGTGCATCGCGAGATCGACCGGACCGTTTGGGAGACCGAGTTCCACGCGCATTGGATCGAGGCAGCGCTGGACCGTGGCGATGGCCACCGGGTCGGCGGCGGAAACCTGTGGCCGATGGACGACAAGGTTGACGCCAAACGGCTGGTTGGTGCGCTCGCGAATCGTTCGGATCGCGTCTCGTAGTTCGTCCGGCGAGAGAAAAATTGCGCCGAGGACCCCAAGTCCACCAGCTTCAGACACGGCAGCCACGAGATCGACCGTGTCAGTACCACCGCCCATCGGGGCTTTGATGATCGGATACTGGATGCCGAGCCGATCACATAATAGGGACCGCAATGCCCACTGGCCCCTCGGCCTCATACCGCGCTCCTTCTTGTCATCCGGGTCCGAATGCCGGCTCATCCATCCGCCGGCATCACTATCCTGGACGATGTGAAGGTTTATCGCATCGGTGAGATTGCCGATTATTGTTTGTACGGGCCGCGTTCGCTCTTACCCTTTGCGCTTTGCGCGGATCCTGACGATGCCGCGAAGTGTGAGCAGGAAGAAGATGGCGACGATCTGTCCGCCGAGGATGACGCGATTGACGTCGATCGACGGTTTCCATTCCACGTTGTCGCCATTGATGACATAGACACCGGCAGGATTCGCGCGCATTCCGTAGCCAACACCGGCGCCTTGCCCCTCGTCACCTTGCTGACCGGAGCCGCCGCCGCCCCCGCCCATCACCTGGGCGACCGGGATGATCGTCACACCGTTCCGCTCGATCGGCTCGCCGAAGACACGACCCACCGTCATCGCATCACGCGATTGACTCAACACTTCTTGCACGTTCATCGAGTGCTCCTTGGATGGAAGAGGTTTTCAGACAGGACAACAAACACCTTGCCGGCGCGAACTGCGCTCGCCTCTCATCGACAGTGGATTTTCCGCAAGATTCTTACCGTCCGATTGCCCGGGCGAGTTGAGCGTGCCCGACGGGCGCCGAATCTGGCTCATCGGAGAAGGTATTGGCGAGAGCCTTCACCGTGCTTTGGATATGTGATTTGAGCGTTTCAACCGCGCCTTCAAGATTTCCCTGCTCGATGAAAGTTATCAACTGGTCATGCTCTCGATGGTGGATTTCCGGAGCGATGCGACCCGCCACCAGGAGCCGGTAGCGTACGCAGTGATCCCAGAGCAAGTCGATGAGACGCAAGAGCCAGGGAGAGTTTGAGGCCCGATAGAGCGAGATATGGAGCTCGCGATGCACCTCATGCACGGCTAGATCGTCGGCATAGATCAGGCTCAATCCTTGTTCATTGAGTTGGTGTGCGCGGTTGAGTGTTTCGGCGTCGATACTGAGGAAAGCCAAGCGCAGCGCATCTTCTTCGACCAGCATGCGCGTGCGGTAGACGTCGACCAACTCGTCAAAGGAGAGTTCGGCGACGCGTGCTCCTTTGTTTGGCACGATCCGGACGAAGCCCTCTGCCTCGAGACGGCGCAACGCCTCGCGAATGGGGATCATGCTGACGCCGTACGAGTGGGAAAGATCCTGAAGGCGAAGCGGTGAACCTGGTGGATGAGCGCCTCGAACGATTTCTTCACGAAGTTGCTGATAGACGACACTGACGGAGCTTTGCTGGCCTGCGGCGGACACGACGTGACTCCAGAACCCGGCCGGCTTCTCAGTACGTCTGAAGGTGGCACCCCCCGGCAGGGATGTCGATCATATCAAACGACATGCGTCTTGTAATGTGACGTCTTTTCGAGGGAATCTTGCGAGATGTGCACGAATGCATGGTTGAATGAAGAGAGAGCGTATATTGCCTGCTCTTCAGGCAGGACCATATTCTGGAGAGATTGCGAAATTAGGCGATGATATCGGGAAAGACCTGGGCGATATCGCCCTCCTCCGGTTCGTGACCGAACGGGAAGCGGACAATCACCTTCTCCGTCGCCTCGTCGATAACGATTAACTCACCGTCCGCGCAAAGCGCCGTGAACTGGCTGATCAGCGGGGTGAGCAGAACCGGGTCACGAGCGATCGGCGTTACAGCGCCACCGACGCGATGTTCAGTTCGAATTGTCGCCATGCCGACCTCCTCGGGCCGTAATTTCCGGATGCGCGCGGATATTCAACCGTCATGTTCAGCATAGGCGAAAACAGTGGCTCATTGACGACAAAAACAATAAAGTATCCGGAGATTTGGGACGAATTGGTCAGATGATCATAATTTCCTAATGATGTCCACTTATTTTCGAAAGATAAATAGGGAAGACCCGTTCTCGCATTTCATTGCTCCGCCCAGACGGCGCGGGCGTCATTCAGACCGCGGCGCGTTGCTGACTTCCGGCGTTGGTCGAAAGAATCGACCCGGACTGGTTTCGGTCCGGGTCGTCGCATTGCTGATTTGATGAGGGCAAAGGAGAAACCCGTAGCCTACGCGGTTGGTGTCGCCATTGGTACGCACGGAGTAGCCGGCACGGGAGATCCCATCTCGCCGTCCCAATCGATCCGGGTAAGCCACCCTTCGCCAGCGTCAGCACCGTTCGCGGGACCGTCGACATAGAGCGCCCCGTCCGCGCCAAAACCCAAATACACCGGGTAATCCAGCCCATCAGCGACCACTTCCGAGCTATCGGGTCCGGTTTGGCGAACAATCTTCCCGATGCCTGGGTGGAAATACGGCGCCGTATCGGAGTTGCCCGTCGAAAGCTCGGCAGCGTAGAGCGTCCCGTCCGGCCCGAGAGTGACGTCCCCCAAGCGGGTCAGACCGGTCCAGGCGTCTGTGATCGTGCCATCGGGGGCGATCTTCGTTACCTTTGATGCGCCATCGGGGTACGGCGCCGCGTCTTCATAACCAACGTACACGCTGCCGTCGGCGTCTACCGCGATGCCTGTTGGCACCGGGTGCTGATCGGAGAGGTCCGCCACGGTGCTGATATCACCGGCGGGAGTTACTTTGATGATGAGCCCGCCCACTGCTTCAGACAGGATCAGCGCATTATTCGTGGCTTCCAGGTCGAAAAGAGAACCGTCGGAGCTATAGTCAGGCGGGACAAACTTCGGCAGATGGTGAGGCAACCAGGTCGTTAAGTCAGCGACGAGCGTCATAGTACCGTCGCTGTTGACCCTAGACACGCCGCTCCGCGACGAGGGCGAGCCCCAGGACGGCCCAGCGCCGCTGACGAGGACGTACAAGTCGTTTCCAATGAATGCGACGTCCATCGCTCCCCATACCCAGTCTGGCTCTTCCCACAAGGCCGAGACCAGTCCTTGCACCATCGGAGTCGCGCAACCGCCGGCGATCGTCACGATGGACGATGTCAATCCGAGATCGGCCGTGACACCCGGGGCAAAGGCAAGATGATTGTCTCCGCCTGATCCCGCCAGGGCCATAACGAGCGTGCCGTCCGGACCCCATGCGAATCCGCGGGGATTGGTCAACCCAGAGGCAACGAGTGTGACTTCGCTCTTACCTGCGGGCGGAGTCGCTCCTTGGGCGATTGCCGTAGACGCCGCGAGTATGGTGGAAACGGTCGTTAGGATGGCCACGATAATCGATATGAAGAACCAGGTGCGACGCATGGTTTGCCTCCATCAATTGCACATGAACCTGTGCGAACCGCGCTCGGAAGGAGAAGTGGCCGCAGACGAGACCGTCCACGGACACATGCGGTGATAACTAGGGCATCCCGAGCTTTTCGATGTTCTGGCCGACGACATCGAGCGTTTTTTGCAGGTCGCTCTGCTGGCTAAACTCGACATATTCGGTACCTGCTTCGATCACGGGGAGATGGCCGGGCTTCGCGTAGTAGGCCTCGCCGGCATTGATCACTTCTTCTTGGCCGTTGTACTTGAACCGCATCCGGCCTTTGATCACATAGCCCCAATGCGGGCACTGGCAACGATCGTCCAGCAAGCCTTTGAAGTACTCGTCTAGTTCGAAATGCCCATTGATGGCGCCGAGCTCGACATTCATGCCGCCCCACTCGACGAATCTGATCTTGCCCGAACTGAGCTCGACCGCAACTGGAATATCCTTCGTCGATCCATGCATCGTTTTGCTCCTTTGGTCAGAGGTCCTGGCTACGAAGACCATGTCGTCATGGCGTCGCCTAGCCTGCGCCCTTGCCTCCTGGCGGCACATCGGAAGAGATTCCTGATTTGTGATGGGATTTGTTACGGGCGCTGGAAGACCGGTAGGAGGTTCTTCCTACCCGGCGTCGTTCGCGGTCAGCGGCGCGAGACCGTGACGAAGGGCAAATGCGACGGCGCCCACCCGATTTTGAGTTCCGGTCTTCGTGAAGATCGAGGTGAGGTGGTTGGCGACGGTCTTCTCGCTGATGAAGAGCTGGTCCGCGATCGCCCGGTTGTTGAGACCCGCCGCGACGAGGCGAAGGACTTCGACCTCGCGCATGCTCAGGCCGGCGGGAAGAGTCGATGCGCGGACATGGACGGAAGCCAGTTCATGCAGACGCTTCGCAACGATGCCCGCGGCATGTTCCGTGTTGATGCGGGCAAAGATCTGCTCGGCCTCCTCGAAAAACGCGCGCGCTCGTTGCCGGGACATTGCGCCGCCCTCGGCGAGGCAGAGATCACCTTTGGCGACGAGCGTCCAGGCCAGTTCAACGATGGCGCTTGGCTCGCGCGTTCTCGCCTCGGCGGCGTCGAGCGAGGCCCAAGCGGCAGGCCAATCGCCAAGAAATGTCGAGAGCGATCCAAGGATCCGGTCGAGCATGAAATTGGCGAAACGCCCGGAAAAGGGCTGCAACATTGTCCGGTACCGTGCCACTCGTTCGCGGTCACCTAAGATGATGGCGGCTGGGCCCGCGCATGAAAGGATGTCGGCTTTTGCGGCCGGCACGGTGGCATCGGACGCCAGATGGGTGTCGAGCTCGGTGAGAATGGTCGAGGCTTCCGCGTGCTTGCCCTGAATCGCAAGGACGAGCGCCACCGGTCCCACAAACCACTGGGAAGCCGTCGGACTCAATGCTCGATCAGAGCTCCAGCGCCCGGCGTAGTTGTGGTTCCGCGGTTTCGTGGTCGCCCAGCATAAGATGAATCACACCGCGCGCTTCTTCGAGAAAGGCAACTGGTTCGGGGCTTTCCAGTCGTTCGACGATCGCTGCTTGCTTGTCCAACATCGCGCAGGCGGCATCAAGTTCACCCCGGCTGACGTGCCAGTAGGCAAGCCAGCAATAGACGTTACGCAATTGAAAGGAATCCTGGCAGCGTTCAGCAAATGCAATCTGCTGGAGCGCCGCTTCGCGCAGGCGAGGAAAATCCCCAGAAAAGGAGTGTGCGGTGACGAGACACGCGCAACATTCCGCGGCTTCCGCGGGATCATCTTCGCGATAGTGTTCCAATGCGTGTTCGAGGAGCACCAGTCCTTGCGCGAACTCGAATTCCCTGATGAGCAGATTGCCGAGTCCCCGGCTGGCCCCCGCGTCGAGGCGCTGATCGTTGAGCTTCTGAGCGATCTCACACGCCTGCCGAACCATCGTGATGCCCGATTCCCGCCGGCCGAGGTTCAGTGCCTGCAATGTGCCGAGGTCAAGCAACAGCGCGACGGTTTCGGGAATCGGCCGATTCGCCAACAATCTCCGAGCATCTGCAAATGCCTGTTCGGCCGCTTCGACTGATTCCATCCGCCACAGTGCGGTCCCACGCCCATGCGCAGCCCGAGCGGCTTCTCGCCACTCGTCCCTGAGCAGATGCCACGCCTGCGCTTTCTGGTAAGCCTGCTCCGCTTCACGGGGCGAATTGCTCGTCAACGACGCGGCGCCGAGTTGAATCCATATGTCACCCCGTCGCGGATCGTCGGGATCAAGCAGATCGAGGGCGGTTCGATACTGGTCGACGGCTTCAGTAGGGGCGAATGTGCTGGCGGCCGCCTCAGCTGCGCGCAACGCATAGTTGATCCCGCGCGACCTATCTCCACTACTCGCGAAATGGAACGCAATCGCGGCGAGCGTATCGGTGCGGCCAGTGTCCGCGCCTTGTTCGAGGGCGCGGCCGATCAAACCGTGAATACGGACACGGCGGGTTCGCGTGTAGTCGCCAAGGAGGCATTCACGGATCTTGTCGTGGCTGAACCTGTATGTGCCGCTCTGATCCTGGTTGAGGATCCCGGCTCGCATCGTGGGCAAGATGCCGAGCTCAACCGCCTCCACATCCAGCCCGGTGACCTCGGCGAGCAGATCGACGTCGAATGTCCGTCCGATGATCGCGGCGGTGCGGAGCAGGTCGAGCGTTGCCGGCGGATACCCGGCCAATCGAACGCGGACGGCTTCGACGATGGATCGTGGAGGGGCGGTATCAGGGGTTGAGCCCAATCTCCAGTGTTGATCGTCGTGCTCGAGTAAGTCCCCTTCCGCCCAGCCGCGCAGCAACTCCTCGGCAAAAAATGGATTTCCTTCGCTTTGCGCGAAGAGAGTCGACGCCAGATTCGGATCGGTGTTTCCGCCAAGCACCTCCGCCGCAAGCGCGGAAGTGTCGAGAGTTGACAACGGCTGAAGGGAGATGAACGTTGCAAGCCTGAGGCGATTCAGTTCCGTCAGCACGCGTCCGAGCGCAGGATTCTGGCCGGTATCGCCGGAGCGATAGGCTCCGGCGATGAGCACCCTTGAACCAGCAAGATGGCGCGCGATGTAGGCAAGCAAGTCGAGGCTGTCGCGGTCAGCCCACTGCAGATCATCCAGGAGGAGGAGCGCTGGCCGATTTCCCGCCATGCGGTGGATGAAATCGCTGATCCCTTCGAACAGCCGGAGCCGGGCCTGTTCGGCGGGCAGCGGATACGTGTTCGACACCTCTGTGAGCACGATGGCGAGCTCGGGCAGGATAGTCGTCAGGAGTGTGCCGCTTGAACCGGCCCACGACTGAATCTCGTCAGGACTCGCTGTGCGGATGGCGCTGCCCAACGCTTCAAGGAAAGGGAGGTAGGGCGGCATGCCCGTTGCCTCGGTCGCACCGCCGCGCAGAATACGCGCGCCCACGTGGCTTGCAGAATCTGCGAGGTCCTCGATTAAGCGCGATTTGCCAATACCAGGTTCACCGGAAATCAGCGCCACCGTGCCTTGACCGCCGGCCGCCGAAGAGAGGAGTTTTCGAAGCGTGGTCGATTCGCGTTCGCGACCAATAAGGGTCGTGTCCGACCGCGTTGCAGGATGAAATAGGCTTTGACCCATAACAAACGTCCAGCAGAAAGGTGCTCGCTATAGGATCGTCGCGAGGATCATACAGGGATTATGGGCGATCGAAACGCGTTCACAATGGGGTTGGGCGAAGGCTATGCCAGCGGCGTCGTCTCCGTCATGATGTCGTTGGGCATGTCAAAGGTCATGTGCTGGAGGAGATCCTGACCTGGACGGTGGATGCGATTCGTCGCGATGGCTGCGTAAACCTGTTCGTAGCCATCCGCCATGGCCCGGGGCGAAAAGTGCTCTTCCACATAAGCCCGGCAGACCCGGCGGTCGATCTCACCTATGCGACTCACGGCGTTGACCATGGCCGAAAACGACCGGCAGACGAACCCCGTCTCTCCATCGATAACGACTTCCGGCACTGATCCGGCTCTTGTCGCGATGACCGGTGTGCCGGTGGCCATCGCCTCAGCCATGGTCAGACCGAACGGTTCGGGCCAATCGACCGGGAAGAGGTAGGCATACGCCCCACCGAGCAGCTGATCTTTTTCGCGCTCGTCGACCTCGCCAATGAACTCGATCACCGACGGGTTTCGCTCAATCAACGGTTTGATCGCGTTCTCGTAGTAATCCTGATCAACCTTGTCGACCTTAGCCGCAATGATCAACCGCATCCCAACATCGCGCGCGATCTCGATCGCGCGGTCGACCCGCTTCTCAGGAGCGATCCGGCCGAGAAAGACGAGGTAATCGCCGGCCTCTTCGCGGAAGTGATAGTTATCGATATCAATCCCGTTGTGCACGGTGCCAACCCAGCGACCGTTCTCGAGCCAAGTCTGTTGATCATTGCTGATCGAGACAAGCCGCTGTTCGGAAAATGCCTCGTAGATGCGAGACACCTCAGGCAGATCAAGCCGGCCATGAACGGTGGTGACGGTGGGTGTCAGCGCCATCCGGGCAAACGGAAACGCGATGTAATCGTTGTGGTTATGAATGATGTCAAATTCGTCGGCGCGGACATAGGCTTCGCCGCAGCCGAAAAGGGTATAAGCAACGTAATCCTTGGCGGTCGGGTCGAGCCGCAAACCGCGTTCACAGCACGCGACTAATTGAGCCGATGTTTGCGAATCGCCGCTGGCGAACATTGTGACCTCATGCCCGCGCCGAACCAATTCCTCGGTCAGAACGGAAACGACGCGCTCGGTCCCGCCATACAGTGGCGGCGGGACCGGTTCGATCAATGGCGCGACCATCGCGATTTTCAAGCGCCGGCTCTCGGCGAGGCCGGCGCCGTTGCCGTTCACGGGGTTTTCCTCACCGTTGATTGCTGGCGAGTCAGGGGGCCCGTCACCGTCGGCGGGTTCATGTTTGTGTTCGCGCCCCTCCGCCCAACTTGGTGGATCGCTCGCGGGAAAAGACTCTTCACTCGCTTCGTCGATTTCGCGGTCCTGCTGGCGGTGTTGATCGCCGCGTTGTTGGTCGCTCACGGGTTTCACTCCACAGATTCAAGCAACGCCAAATAATCATGTGTTCCAGTGGTGACGATATGCGTGTATGGCGCGTGCTCCGGAGCTTCGTTGAGCACAGTAAATCCTTGTTCTTCGACCTGGTGCACCGCATCCTGGGAAAGTGGTGTCGTGCTGGTGATGACGCTTCCGGCAGGGTCGTATGGCGGCCAAATCTCGGCGAGCTGGACGAGGCGCCAGCGCCGGCTTGGTCCGCTCGTGGTGGGACTGATCATCGGGTTCGCCTCCTGCTGGGGTGGGATGACAGACGTCTCAAAGGGAACCAGCAATTGGCCGGTTCCCTGAGCCTGCGTTGGTGCAGTGGAACGGAGTCAACGCGCGCCTCGGTATCCGGGGGGCGCGACCGTGCTCGGACCCTCTAAACGCATTCTGCGTGCCGGGGAAATCGACGTTGGGTACGAGTGCTTGATTCGTGTGGCGAAATTAGTTCCGGTGAAGGCTCACTACTGCGCCGACTCGACCATACATCCAGAACGAGAGCGGCAACCCAATCAGGGTAATGCCAAACAGATACGCGAGATTCACCCAGAGAAGACCCAACCACCATCCAATAAGAAGAAAATAGGCCACCCGCGCGAGCCAGAAGTGTTGCGGGAGATGCTGCTCATCGATCGAGACCGTCGCACCAATTTGAGTTGATTGGTAACGGCGTGTTCTGGGGCGGAGCGTCATCACCTGCGGAATGCGGTTCAACAAGGTCATACCGAGCGGAAAAGTAACGACGAGCAAGATCAACGCATACGACAGCGCAATTGTCAGGTAACCGAGCCACCAGCCAACGAAGACGAACCAGAGACCACGGGCGAGATAACCGGGACCATTCTCTTTGAACGCGATGTTCACTTGGGGTGCGGGATTGACCGACCACTGCGACGGCTCATATGCCTGGTGACTAGTGGGTGACCAGTTTGCCGCCGGGACGACCGCGGTCGTCTGATCGGGCGAAGCGGCGCCCTCTTGCACGAGCGCTGGCGACCGATACGATTCGAGTTCAGTCATCCTCTTGATACTCCTTGAAACGCAGAGATGCCGTTCCAAGCCAGATGGCATCTTTCAACATGACTCCACTTGTCCTATTCCAGCCAGCAACGGGCATTCCGACACTGCGGCCCAACAGGAATGAGTTGAGGCCACGGTTCTTCAAGATTGTCCGGCGTCGGGAGTCGCGTGGCTCCCGACGCACCTCCTATGACGTGAAGAGGTGGAAGGGAGAAAAGATTTGCTGGAGGAGAACAACAGCCCTCCAGCCGAAAGCCTACCGATGGGTGATTCAGTTCAAGGGGTGAATCGAGGTAGAGAGTGGAGTGAGAAAACGTTGTTCGCCATTCCTGATGTCATAAACCGCAATGCAGCCAGGAGCATTCCTTTATAGAAAGCAGCCAGATCATGGAGACCGTTCCGCCTAACACCATCATCCACTTGCCGCCGGCTCACCGCCGCACCACCAGCGAAATTGGTCTGTTGATTTTCACCGGGATCGTTGTGCCCCTGGTCATCCTGTGGTTGCTCTTTCGCGTGACGGTCGCCCCCTCGCCTGTTTCCGCCAATCCAACCCCGCTCCACGATTACGCGAACGACACCACACCTGTTGTGGTGGAGGTGGTCATGAAATATCCCGACCAAACCCCGGAGACCGCTCCGCGATCCGCGTGGGCGCCGACGGCTACATCCACCAGCGACTGGTGCGACGCGCGGTTCACGCAGCCCGGCGACGCGTGCCTGAAACCATTCCCACCCCCACCAACGCCGACACCACTCTTGTCATGCGAGAGCGCGATGGTCGACGCGGGCGACCTCTGCCGATGGACAGAACCGGATTCACCCACTGATCTGTGGGGAATCTCCGCAGACAATCGGCGGTAATCCCACAAGAGCTCGCATTTCTTCGATTGATGGAGTTCTTCTAATTCATGGGCGCGTCGTTCCGCTTGCCCGGGAATCAATAAGGCCCTTCCCCGCTCACCACCGGAAGTCGGTTTCAACCGACTGAAGACGGCGAACCAGTGTGTCCACTAATTAGGTGAACGCCATAAACCAACTGGCGGAAGAACCCGTCTCGTCGTTCCGTAGCGGCGTACGGCTGAACGCCCGGGTGGAGACCGCGGCCATTCCAACCGGGAACCGGGGTGGGCATCAACCCTAGGCGCACGGCCGTGCGCCGCTACAACGACACCGATCCGAAATAACCTCGGGCTCAGTCCTGGAGAAACCACCTTCACTGAACGGGGGAGGGTCTTTTCATTTCAGGGTGGTCTTAGCGACCGGACCAACAGGCATCGCTGACGCTGGGGCCGCTAGTCTCCGATCTTCAATGGGATTTCGACGGTGTTGACTTCCGAGCCATCTTTCGCCGAAAGCTCGTAGACCTTCAGGGTGATCGGGCCGGAATCAGGGACGCCAAAGGTGATCTCTGCCTCGAAGGTGCCGCGGGTGCCGCTGCCCGAGGTCGCCTGCACGGTTTCATGCGCCAGCACTTCGCCATGGCGGTCGAGGATATCAGCTTGGAATGTCCCTTCGAAGGTGTTTGCCGTGCCGGAGATGGTGAGCGGACTCGTGACCGTCTCGAACAGGGCTGGAGTTTCGACGAAGATCAAGGGGGTGACCATCTCGAAATCGGCCCGTCCCACCGGCTTTCCGAGGGCGACATCGCCGATCTTGTCGATCTCCTCGCCAGCGATCTTGAACGAGACTTTTTCGATCGTTGGGAATTGAGTCAGGGTGTAGACGACCTGCGCGACCTGGGCTCTCTGGGTCTCTTTGTCGCCTGCCAAGAATTCCATTGATAAATCGACCGTGGCGACCTTGGTTTCGCTGACGAGGTTGATGCCGTTGAGCTTGGTCTTGGCCGGAATGGCGGTCTTGAGACCGGCGCCCTTTTCCTGCTTGGTTGGCCCTTTCAGCAGTTCGGTCATCGCCGATTTCGCGACCGTCTTGTCCTCTGGAATCGCAATCGTGCGGTGAGCCGCGCCGATCATTTCTCCGCGCCTCGCCTCGCGCAGAAAGTACGCGGAAACAACCATGGTCTTGCCGGAAGGAGTGGCCGAAGGCGTCGACCCGGCGGCGATTCCCGTTGTCACGTTGGCGACTGAGAAGATGACGGCGGCAAGCATCAGTAGCGCGCGAATCCAGAGACGTGTTGGCATCTCGATCATTCTCCAACGAAGCAATAGAGCCAGAAATCCCAGGGGCGAAGGTCTCGCTGCTGATACGTTCGGGGAGCGGATTTCGTGTCGCCTGATGCCTGATGCCTGTCTCCTGTCACCGCTCAGTCCTCGTGCCGCAAGATTCCATCCTTCGTGACGGCGGTCACCAACCGTTCGACACCGTCCGGCAACTTCTCGAGGAAAATCGCCATCACCCAGCGATCGAGCTGATCGAGAAACGCCATCGATGGCAGGAGCAATGCCTCGACGCCGGTAGTCCGGCGGAGAAAACCAGCCGTAGCTCGGGCCACCGCTCGATCGAGAAAGCACTCCGGGTTGCCGGCCAGTGACAATGCTGTGCAGACCTGTGGATCGCGTAGATCGAGTACGTGTTCAATCGTGATCTCGAGATCGAATATGCGCCGCGACAGCATTCCCTGTCCAATCGCTTCCGTCCGCTGTTCATGCAGATGTCGCGCGAATTCGGCGATCAAGACACCGTGATCACTCGCGAGATAAAGGGTTGATTCCCCTTGCTGATTCCAGCGGTTGTCGCGCGATCGTGCCGCGAATCTGGTGTCGAGCACGCCGAACGGTGAGCCGTCCGGAATGTGGCGACAGCCGACGCCCGTCCACGACCGAACAAACCTGGCGAGCGGCGCTTGAGATGCGTTAGGAGGAGTTATGGGCACGAAGTTCCCTTCAGGCGGAGCAGGCTAGTTCTCAATCTCATCAACCGCGGGTCTAGACAACGAAATCCCTCCGGGACTAAGCACGTGGGACATTGTCTCGTCGTAGCGGCGTACGGCTGTACGCCCGGGGTTGGTCACCACCTGGTTGCTAACTGCGACGGCCGCGTTTACCGCACGGGCGTACAGCCGTACGCCGCTACGAGGACGGATCCGCTAGTCGGTTGCAACCGACTTTCGTTCACTGAGCGGGGAAGGGCCTTATTCATTTCCGGGTCAGCCAGCCGACTACAATCTCAGGGACCCGCTTCCAACTCTACACACCCTCTTCGACCTCGTCGCTGTCGGTCAGGCCGGCGGCGGAAAGCGCTGCGGTGAGGTCGTCGAAGCGGAGGATCGAGGCAATCCGCTCGTCCTGCACGCGAAAGACTGAAGCGACGGTGGTCGGTTCGGTCGGTTGGCCGTTGCTTGTGGTTTGCCAGGTGGCGCGTTCCTCGACAGCGATTACGTCGCCGCGATGGAACGTGCGGGCGGGAATCAGGTGAATTCCAGCGCGGTCGACCCACTCACGCAGAAGCTCGACACCGCGCCCCGCGCCCCGCGGGCCACCGACTTCGACATCGGCGGTCACGAGGTCGAGCAAGCGAACGGTGTCTCCCGCATTCAACGCGTCGTGCCAAGCCGCGACGACATCGACGGCAGAGGTCATATCAGCTGCCGAGGCCTTCGTAATCGGCGGCGAGGGCAGCAAGCACTCGATCGGCTTGCCCGATTTCGATCAGTTGCAGGGCGGTCGATCCGCCGAAGCCCGCCATCGGAGTTGACAGGAATCGCTCCAAACCCTCGGGTGAGTAGACGGTGCGGCCGAGCTCCGTGATCTCCTGAATGCGCGAGAGTCGTTCGCGCGCCGTGCGATTCGATGGCATCGCTTCGCGCGCCTCCCATCGCTCGATGGTTTTCGCGCTCACATCCATTAACCGCGCCATGCGTTCACGCGAGAGATGCAATTGCTCGCGCAACCGGAGGGGATTGGTTGCAACAGGCGAAACGGCGTAGAGAGCCATGAAAGCGCCCCCTTTCTGCCGCAATGGTATGCTAAAGTCTAGACAAATGTCAAGACAATGTCGGCATATCCGCCCGTTGAACCAACCTTTGTCCTTATTTGGCGGACTGAGTGTTGCCCCGCAGGCACATTGTCGCGACAATGGCAGCCGATATCAGGCGACTACATGTTCGAAGCGGCCCGGCTTCCGTAAGAAACCTACTGACGACACTGGCAACATTGGCAACACGAGCGAGTTTATTGCGACACTGCCGGGACACGCGAAGGGGGCGAACGATGGGTTTGAAGTCTGGCGATCTACCGGCGCGCGGTGCGTTCGATCGATTTCAGTCGCGAATCTCCCGACGAGGAATGCTCAAGGGCGCCGGCGTCACTGGGCTTGGCGTTCTCGCCGGCTACACGGGCTACCTGCGGACGAGGGCGCAGGAGTCGCCCGAAGTCCAGGAGATGCTCAATGTCGCAATCACCCTCGAAACGGTGGCTGTCACCTACTTTGGTGTTGCTCGCGAGCGCCGCCAGCGGTTGGACTTGACCTCCGACGACGTTCGGTTCATTCGGGCCGCGCAGTGCGAGGAAGAAGCACATTACCATTTCTTCGAAGCTGAAGGAGGCGTTCCTTCGACAACCTCTGTTTCCCTGGCGAATGCACTCTTTGCGGACCGAACCACCTTTTACCAGCACCTGCGAGATCTCGAGGAAATGAGCGTGGGAACCTACATGGCCGCGGCCAATCAGTTCGCGCAGCTTGGCGATGCCGAACTCGTCGAGGTGTCATATCAGATTGGCGCGATCGAGTCCCAGCACCTAGTGCTCACCCGGGCAATGCTTGGCGACCGTTTGCCGAACGACCGCGCCTTCGCCAAGTGGATGTTCTCGAGTGTGGCGGAAGCAGGTCAGGCGTTGGTTGACGCAGGCTTTATCGACGGACCTGGCAAGAAATACGAATACCCCGGCCCCGTCGACATCTTTTGCCCCGGCGTCTTCGGTCTCGTGCCCGAAACAACCGAGCCCGTCACTCCACCAACTGAGGCGTCGCCGGAAGCATCGCCGGAAGCGTCCCCGGAGGTTTCCCCGGAGGCATCTCCGCAGTATTAGCCGCGGTCCCTAGGTTGAAAGCTAGGGCCGACGGGAGAAAGCCTCGAAACAACCCTCACCCGCCGCTACCGCGGCTGCCCTCTCCCTTCGTGACAAGGGAGAGGGCACAGAGCAAGCGCGTCTCGCTCTTTTCATCATCCCGAGCGCCACTCTTCTATATCCTGAGCGCTCACCCCATCGTCATCCTGAGTGGTCTGTCCCGCGTCATATGCCTTGTTCGCGGCGCGGTTGTCGTGCTTCGTCGCTGCGCACGGCGGGCGCACCGCCGTGCGCAGCGACGGGCGTTCCTCCACTGCGACCAAGCTCGCGGGACAGACTACTGAGCGCAGGCGGAGCCGGAGGCGAAGGATCTCTGCGCTCGCTGAGCCGAGGTAGGGCAAGGCGAGATGCTTCGCTTTGCTCAGAATGACGGGGGGGGCGCTCAGCATGACGGTGGGTGGGGCTCATTATGACGGGATGGGAGCGGCTCGGAATGACGGTGGGAAGGGCTCGTCCCTGCAGGCTCTTCTCTTCCGCGCACCGTGGGAAGGGCACGGTTGGGGGTGAGGGAATACCACAGCCGACGCAAGCGCAGTTCCCCGCGTACGTTCGCAATGGTTTATGATCTCTTCCCGTGAGTTCCGCAAACCTGTACCTCCGGGTCGTTGTGAGTTACCCGAATGACCTCTACACTTTTGACGGATGGACAGGGCTGGATAGGTCCACTCGCTTCGCTTGTGCGAATCGCATCGGCGGCGACGTGGATTACCGTGTCCTGATCCTCATGACGACTCGACTGTCACTCACACTCGGAGCAGCTTTGGAAACGCAGCTCGCGACTCGACGCCCCGCGGCTCGATAGGAGCGGTGATGCGGGACGGCAGCAACAGTCAATTCACAAATGACTCATCGGGCCAAGGTCCCAACTCATTCTCGCTCGTCGGTGAATCGGCTGGAGCAGGCGCTGGGTGGGCGACCGCTGATGGTCTATCTCGTTCTCTTCGCCGGGGCCGGCGCGCTGCTCGTGCTGCTGCTCATCGTTTGGATCTCAGCAACCGGCGGTGGCGAGGAGGAGCATCCGATCTGCCTCGATATCTCCGCCGCCGATGCCCAAACCGCGATCTTGGCCGGCGAGGTCAGTCGCGTCGATATCGTCGTCGACCGCGAACATCCGGATGTTGGACCGACGGCCGTCCAGTTCGAATTGACCGATCAATCATGTCGCCGGCTCGCGCCGACCGGGGCGGACAATCGTGATGCCGCCTATCAAGTCGTCGGCATCGTGTACGTCTACAACAGCACGGGTGAACAGCGGATCAGCATCCACACGAAGCGCGAGGATGTGCCGAACGAATTCCTCGTGACATCGACTGTTCTGCCCACGGAAACCGCGACACTCGAGCCGACCGTGCCGCCGACGGAAACACTCGTTCCGCCGCCGACAGAAACGTTTACTCCCGAGCCGACGAAAACCGCGACGGTGGAACCAACGATCACCCTCCCGCCCACGCAAACCTTCGCCCCCTCCGAGCTCTCACCGACGACGTAGCCTTTCCCTCACCCAGAGTTCCCTCACCCGGCGCTTCGCGCCATCCTCTCCCGTGCGCGGGAGAGGGACCGTCGGCTCGGTAGGTGCAGAAACGCGCGGCTCGTTCTCGCCGAACCTCGCCTAGAGTTCCCCGTCTCCCGCGCACGGGAGAAGGGGTCAGGGGATGAGGGAACTCCGAGGGAACTCAGCTCTTCGGGGAATCCCTAGCTCGTCCCTTGGGCGTCCCAGCGGAAGAAGCGAACGGCGATTGCCATCCCGATGACGAACGTCGCGAGCAGCACGAGCAAGTCGGTCCAGACGGTGGTCAACCCTTTGCCGCGAGACATTGTGTCGCGGAGGGCGTCGACCAGGTAGCTCAGCGGCAGAATCTTGGTGATCGGCTGCAGCCAGCTGGGCGCGGCGTCGATCGTGAAAAAGACCCCGGAGAGGAAGAGCATTGGGAAGGTGACCAGGTTTCCGACCGCGGCGGCCGTTTCCACATTCTTGGAAACCCCGGCGATGGCAAACCCGATCGCCAGGAACGCGAGCGCGCCGATCAGGACCTCGATGACGAGCAAGAGCATATTGCCTTCGATGTTGAGGCCGAAGAGCGACATTGCCAGCCCAATCAAGATCACTGTTTGCGCTAACGCAATAATGAGTTGAGAGATGATCCGCGCTAGCACGAAACTCGTGAGATGGAAGGGCGTGACCTTGATTCGGCGAAGGATTCCACGCTCACGGTAGGTGACGAACGCGGTTGACAGGCCGATCACGCCTGAGTTCATCAAGCTCATCGCAATGATGCCGGGCACGAGGAAGTCGATGTATGACAGGCTGGTCGAGTTCACCGGCTGGGTTGTCACGGTGATCGGGCTCTCAGTTTGGGTCACCGCGAAAATGTATTGATTAACCACATTGACCGCGACCTTCGAGGTTGGTCCCTGCGACTCGTCGTAATAGATCGTGACAGTTGGCTGGCTGGTTCCGTCGGCAGGTGGGCCAAAGACAACGACCGCGTCGCGGTCACCGTCGTCTAGCTTCTTCAATTCCTCTTCTTGAGTTCCTTGTTTGACATCGATCGCGTCGTCAGTCTTCATCGCCGTGACGGTCGCATCCATCAGTTGGGATGGCGTACCGGCGACGCCGATCGTCAGGCTAACGCTGTCGGTATTACCGAAGATCGATCCGAAGAGGACGATAAAGAGCGCCGGAAATGCAAGGTTCCAGAAAAGGGCCGTCCGGTTGCGGACGTTCATCTTCAGGTTGGCCTTGATCATCGCAACAAACGATTTCATGTAATGCTCCGGTTTATCCAAATGGATTTCATTTGAGACCCGTTCTCATCCGGCAGGAGTTCCCTCACCCGGCGCTCGTCGCGCTACCCTCTCCCGCGCACGGGAGAGGGCACGGAACGAGCGCACCCCTTGATTAAGGGCTCCCCTCTACCTCGCAAGGGAGAGGGGCTGGGGGTGAGGGAATGGTTAACTACGTCCGAATCCGCGTCGTTTCGGTTTTCCATTCGTTCCATTACCGTTTGCCGGTTCTTCCTCGTCCGCATATTGCCGTCCAGTCAGGCTGAGGAAAACATCCTCGAGTGACGCTTGCGTGCTGCTGAGATCGGAGAAGGTCACGTTGTGCCGAGCGGCGAGATCGAGCAGTGTCACGAGCGTTTGCTGGACGTTTGTTGTCTGAAGTTCGAGCTCATCGCCGTCGCTGAAGTTACCGGTGACGCCTGGCAGCGCGAGCAGTTCCTCCGTTGGGAGTGTGCCGGTAGTGAAGTGCGCACGCACCTTGGCCGCCATGCCTAGACTGCGAATCAGTCCATCTGGCGTATCGCATGCGATCAACCGGCCGCGATCCATAACGGCGACACGGTCACAGAGGACCTCAGCTTCTTCCATATAGTGCGTCGTCAAGACGACGGTCGTGCCCGCGTCGCGGATCGTGCGGATGGTATTCCACAGTTCGCGGCGCGCGGCTGGATCGAGTCCGGTGGTGGGCTCGTCGAGAAAAGCGATCACCGGGTCGTTGACCAGCGCCAGGACGATCGACAGCCGTTGCCGTTGACCGCCCGACATCTCATTCACGCGGGCGTTGCGCTTCTCTTCGAGCCCGACCATGCCGAGGAGTTTGTCGATGTGAGAGGCAGGCACGTCGAGTGAATACAGTCCGCCGAAGAGTTCAATCAATTCGGCCGATGAGAGGTAATCGAAGAGCGCCGTCGTCTGCAATTGCACGCCGATCAAACGGCGAACGGTTTCGCTCTCCGCGATCGCGTCATATCCGGCAACGCGGATCGTCCCTTCGTCGGGCGTGCGCAAACCCTCGATCATTTCGAGGGTTGTCGTTTTGCCGGCGCCATTGGGACCGAGGATGCCGAAGATTTCGCCTTGAGCAACGGAGAGATCGAGTCCGTGGACGGCGGTCAGGGACTCGTAACGTTTGACGAGGCCCTTGATATCGATGACCGGTTCGCCGGGCTGCAACTTAACTTCGGGAACCGGTCCTGATTTCGTCGCGGTGTTTACCATTCTATCGTCCCATGACGTCGAACAATTTTGTCCGTTGCACTATACGTCTGAACGCCGCGCAACATTCAAGCCAAAGAGGTTCAAGCGGCGGGTAGTGATGCACGACTCCGCCTGATCTCGGAGGCGGCCTGGAGTTCCCCCACCCCCAACCCCTCTCCCGTGCGCGGGGAGGGGAGCGCGCAAACGGTGAAGCCCTCGTTGTCGGCCCCGCCCGGGAATCAATAAGGCCCTTCCCCGCTCACTGACCGGAAGTCGGTTGCAACCGACTGAAGACGAGGACGGCCTCGTGCTCAGCCTCGGCGAGGCTTCGTAGGTTGAGCCCGGGTCTTCAGGCCCGGGCCAGCACTGACGAATGCGCCGGCTGCATGCTCAGTCCCGGAGGGACTTCGTTGTGTTAGCCCGGGATTTCAATCTCGGGTGAGCGAGCCGGCCACAACCGTTCAGGTTGATGCCACCATCATCCGCAACGTGCCCTCTCCCCGGCGGGGAGAAAGCAGCCGCATCGCGGCGGGTGTGGACTGCTCGGCCGGTGAGGGTCGCTCACTACGTGAAGACCATCCCACCACTACGTACCTCCACCAATCGACGTACGGCGGTGGGGGCGCGGAAATACGCATATCTGCCGATGTGAAGAGTTTCACAACTTGGCAACCTAGATATCGGCCGCTGGCGGCCGGTAATTGCGCGGACCGGAAACGGACGTGGTCGCCAGCGGTCAAGTAGTGGATTGCGGTCTTAGTGGAATCTCCCGCGAAATGGATGCGCGGGAATGATAAGGAGGAAAACCTTGGCGTCTTCACGCTTTTCCACGGCCGGCCTGGCGCGGCTGAGCGCCCGCCGGCCGTGGGCTACTCTGGGTTTTTGGTTTCTCTTGCTCGTCTTCGCGGCTATGGCGGCGCCGACTCTCGGCGATTCGCTGACCACGGAGATGAAGTTCATCAGCAAACCGGAATCGCAAAAGGGGCAGGATCTGCTCGAAGAGCGGCTCCGCGGCCCGAAGCCGATCATGGAAACGATCATCGTCCGATCGGAGACGGCGACAGTCGACGATGCCGCGTTCCAACAGCAGGTCGATAAGGTTGCCGCCGAACTCTCGGGTATACCGCAGATCGTAGCCTCGTACGCGACCTACTACCAGACCGGCAATGCCGAGCTCGTTTCCGCGGACCGGCACTCGACGCTCATTCCGGTCACGATGGCCGGTAAGCTCGACGACGCCACTGAAAACGCGCCCGACTACGAAGCGGCGCTCGATCGGGCGAGCCAGGATGCTTCGTTCCAGGTGATGACCGTCGGCGACGCGACCATGAATCACGAGCTGACGACGATCTCCGAGAAAGATCTCGGCAAGGGCGAGCAAATGGGCTTGCCGATCGCCTTGATCATCCTGGTCATCGTCTTCGGCGCGCTCGTCGCCGCCGGCGTCCCGATGGTGCTCGCCCTCGTCTCGATCTTCGTCGCCATCGGTCTGACGGCGATCGTCGGCCGGGTCATGGAGCTCTCCTTCTTCATCGTCAACATGATCACCATGATCGGGCTCGCGGTCGGCATCGATTACGCGCTCTTCATCGTCGAGCGCTATCGTGAGGAGCGGCGGCGCGGCCGGCCCAAGCACGAGGCGATCGAGATCGCCGGCGGCACCGCCAGCAAAGCCGTGCTCTTCTCCGGCGGCACGGTAGTGCTGGCGCTCTCTCGGGCATGTTCATCGATCCCGACAACGATCTTCCGCAGTCCTCGGCGCTCGGGGCGATCCTGGTCGTGATCGTCGCGGTGGCTCGGCACGCTGACGCTGATGCCGGCACTGCTGAGCCTGCTCGGCGACCGCATCGACTGGCCCCGCCGCCGCCATTACGACGCGGCGACCGCGGCGCACAGGCGCGTACGACCAGGAGACGATTCATCGCTGGGTTCTGGGGACGGATTACTCGCCATCGTGATGGCCCGCCCGGTCGTCAGCGTCGTGCTCGCGGCAGGGCTGCTCGTCGCCGGCGCGCTCTGCCGTACTTCGATCTCCATCGGGGGTTCAGGCGGGCGTCGAGACGCTACCGCCGAGACCGAGTCTAAGACGGCTTACGAACTGCTCAGCCGCGACTTCCCGGCCGGTACGCTTGCGCCGGTCGAGATCGTCGTCGAGGCGCCGCGCACCGATCCCGCGGTCCAGGCCGGGATCGACCGGCTCGACTCGCTGAGCTGGCAGCGCGATCCGGCGTTTCGGTCCCGCCGAGCCGGTGCAGTGGAACGCCAGCCGGTGACCTCGCGCTCTCCTGCGCGTCCCGCTGACGATCGCACGCGAGTTCACTGACCAGGCCCTTGACGCGATTCGCGTCCCTGCGGAACCGATCTCATCCCCGCGGCCTTCGCGGACGTCCCGGCCGAGGTCTCGTCACGGGCGCTCCGCCTACACATGCGACTTCGATGTCGGTCGTCGCACGACTGGACGCCGATCGTCTTTGCCTTCGTCCTCGGTTTGAGCTTCATCCTGCTGCTGCTCGCCTTCCGCTCAATCGTGGTCCCGCTGAAGGCGATCATGATGAATCTGCTCTCGGTTGGCGCCGCCTACGGGCTACTCGTGCTGGTCTTCCAGAAGGGGTATCTGCACGGCTTCTTCGGCTTCCAGCCAGACGCCGACGATCGAGAACTGGATCCCGATCTTCCTCTTCTGCGTGCTCTTCGGGCTCAGCATGGACTACCACGTCTTCCTGCTCAGCCGCATCCGCGAGCACTACGACGTCACGCGACGACAACCAGCGAGTCGGTCGCGGTCGGGCTGCAATCGACCGGCGCGGATCATCACCGGCGCGGCGCTGATCATGGTTGCGGTCTTCGCCGGCTTCGCCGCCGGCAGCTGGTCATGCTCCAGCAAATGGGCTTCGGTCTGGCGGTTGCGGTCCTGCTCGATGCGACGATCGTGCGCTCGATCCTGGTACCGGCGAGCATGGCGCTGCTCGGGGACCGCAACTGGTACCTGCCGAACTGGCTCGGTTGGCTGCCGAACCTGCACGTCGAAGGAGAAGCGGCGCCTGCCCTGCGCCTGCCGGTGACGCAGCTTCCCGCTTCCGTGAGCGGCGACGACTAGAAATCCGCTACGCGCAGAAGCGGTTCTGGGTTCGGCAAGACTGCCGGACCCAGGGCCGTTTTAGAATTTTGCCCTACAATCGATCAACGGCTATTGACCACCAGGTGCGCGAGGATTTCGATGTCGTCTGTATCGACATTAACTGTGCGAACTGTTGCATCGCTCACATCGCAAGAAATCGACCAATTGACCGAAATGCTCGTCGCCACGGTCGACGGTGGCGCCTCGATCGGATTCCTCCCGCCACTTGATCAATCAGAGGCGCGGAGTTACTGGGAACACGTAATTGAGCCCGGTGTCGTGTTGATCATCGCCGAACAGGCCGGACGCTTGGCAGGTTCAGTTCAGCTACTTTACGCGATGAAGGTGAACGGCCGGCATCGCGCTGAAATCGCCAAACTGATGGTCCATCCCGATTTTCGGCGCCAAGGGATCGGCCGCCTGTTGATGGACCACGCTGAAACAGTCGCCATCGCCGACGGCCGCACACTTCTCGTGCTCGACACGCGCGACGGCGACCCTTCGAACGATCTCTATCGCGCCATCGGTTACATCGAAGCCGGCCGCATCCCCCACTACGCCCGCTCTTCCTCCGGCGAATTAGACGCGACCGTGTTCTATTACAAGGAGATCGGCGACGAATTGAAAAAGACGATTCAATTATGAGTGGGCCGAGAGGGAATCATCATTTCGAATTCCGCTTGCATTCCATTCCCAATCCGGTATAATTATCATCAAATCTGTGTACGGACACTCTGCGGAAGGGTGACGATTCATACGTGAGCAGACAAAAGCTCAAGGAGCGATTGCTCGCTGGCTGGTTGCCGACGGAGCTGCCGATCGCTGATGTCGTTGCGCTCTATGAAGACGCGGGTTGGAAACATCGGAAACCGGACGGTGGAAGCCATCACAAGTTCACAAAGCCGGGGAAAATTACCGCGGTGGTTTCTGAGCATGGTGGCAAGGTACAACGCGTTGCCATTCGAGCGCTTGTCAAAGCATTGAAGGAGGCGGAAGACTAACCAGGTTGGGCCGCAGGGTTTGCAACCTTGGGGGCATGTGAAATGAACCGAACGAAAATCGATGGGATAAGGGAACTTCGCTATCCTTTCCGTGTCGTCCCTGATGGTGAAGGTTGGGGCATCTGGTTTCCAGATCTGCCTGGTTGCACGAGTTATTCGTCAACCTGGGAAGGGATAGGCAACCAGGCGCGAGAGGCAATGGGGATTTGGCTCGAGTCGGAGGTCGAGCAGGGCCACCCCATTCCGATACCGTCCGATGATGGACTAGATGATCTGTGGCCATCCGGATTGTCTGTTCCACAGCCCGATTCCCGAACCCTTTTGACGACCCAAGATGTCGCCGCGAAGTTAGGAGTCAGCCGGCGCCGTGTGAGCGCGCTCGCGGTAAGACGAGGGGTCGGAAAAGTGATTGGTGGTGTCAGGCTGTTTGTTGTCTCTGATATCGAAGCTCTACAGCCAGGACCACCGGGGCGGCCAAAGACTAGGACAGCACCTACAAGTTCTCTGCCGTAGGCCATTGGCGAAGAAATGAGAATGGAGAGAGCCGGGTCCCGCCACGCAGTGCCCGACTCTCTCATTGCCGACAATACGTGGGAGCGCCACTGTCGTCATTCAGGTAGTAGAACTCCCAATCCCGTCGTCCCGCATCCACTCGTGACCTCTAACCCGTACCCACGAACGATCCAGCCTCCTATCATCGGGGCGTTGGAGCGTTAGAAGGAGCGGGTCGTGGTCCGGCGCTTGCGCGTTTCGTTTTTCGCGATCCTTATCGTTGCGCTCATGGGGCTGTCCACGCTTGGTGTGCAGGCGGCTTCGACGCGTCCGAGCGCAAACCAACAACCGCCATTCTCAGCCGCGAGCGGCGATACGTTTTATGTCGACTCGGGCGGCTCGAATACGACCGGTAACGGCACATCGGCGAAACCGTGGAAGACGATTCAATTTGGGGTCGATCATCTCGGCCCCGGCGATCTCTTGCTCGTCAATCCCGGCACTTACAGCGGACCTATCACGATCGAGATCGCGGCGTCCGTGGGCAATCCCGTTACGATCCGCGGCAATGGCGCGGGCGTGATCATCAACGGCAGTGGAGCCGATCGGGACGCGGTGTTCATCACCTATTCGAGCTATGTCACGTTCGAGCGGTTCAAGGTCCAGAACGCGACCCGGGCTGGGATACGGATCGATAATTCGAACCACATCACCGCCCGCAAAAACACCTTCGCCACCAACGGCACCTGGGGACTGTTCACCGATTTCAGCGACGATGTCCTAATCGAAGAGAACCAGGCCTACGGTTCAATCGACGAGCACGGCATTTACGTCAGCAACAGCGGTGACCGCCCGATCATCCGTGGCAATGTTGTCCACGACAACAACAAAAACGGCATCCACATGAACGGCGATCTCTCGCAGGGCGGGGATGGTATCATCTCCGGCGCGATCGTCGAGAACAATGTGATCTATAACAACGGGGTCAACGGCGGAAGCGGCATCAATATGGATGGCGTGACCAACTCGATCGTTCGCAACAATCTGCTTTACAACAATCACGCCAGCGGAATTTCGCTCTACAAGACGGACGGCGCGGTCTGCTCCCACGACGACCGCATTCTCAGCAACACGATCGTCAACGCCGCGGACGGTCGTTGGGCGGTGAACATCGGCGGGTCCGGGTGCACCAACAACAAGGTCTTCAACAATATCCTCTACACCTATCACGACTACCGGGGCAGCATCACGACGGCGGCTGCCGGCCTCTCGGGATTTCAAAGCGACTACAACGTGGTGATGAACCGCTTCAGCACCGACACCGGCGACTCGATTTTGACGCTGGGCACATGGCGTGGAATGGGTTTCGACTTCCATTCGAAGATCGCCTCACCTTCGCAACTCTTCGCCGGCAGTGGCGACTACCGTCTCAAAGACGGTAGTCCGGCGATTGACGCGGGCACAACCCTTAGCGATGTCACTCGCGATCTTGACGGCAACGACCGCCCAATCGGCGCGAAATTCGATATTGGCGCCTATGAAAGTGGCTCAGCCTGGCCGGACGCCGAGGCGAACTTGAGTCCAGCCCGAGGAACAGTCAACACATGGATCGCCGCGACCATCAGCGACTTCCCCCCGAGTCATTCGCTCAACGTGCGTTGGGACGGCGCGCTGCTCGGCACATTCCCGATTGATAGCGTGGGTAATGCGACGGCGAAATTTCGCGTTCCAGCGTCGCCAATCGGCAACCATACCGTCCGCCTCTCGGCGACGGGTGTCGCCAAGGTTGTCGAGTATGAAGTCGCGCCACGCATCAAATTGATCCCCGGCACGTCCGCACGTGGGCAAACTGTCGATGTTTCGCTCCGCGGGTTTGCCGCCCATGAATCGGTCCGCATCCGCTGGAAACGAGGATCGAGTTGGATTCAAGTCGCGCAGATCACCACGTCGAGCACCGGCAGCGCCAACGTCGACGTGAAGGTGCCGGCGTGGGCATCCGATGGCACATCCTCGGTTCGCGGCGACGGCTCGATCGCCCGCGCCCAAACCAACGCCTTCATCGTCAGGGGTGGCCCCCACAGCGCCGAAACCACTCCTACGCCGACCTCGACGCCCACACCATCGCCGACCGAATCGCCGCCACCCGTCTCGACCGCGCCGACCGACATCACCGCCACTGCTCCAATTGAGACACCCACGCCCAGGGTCACCGAGTTACCAACCGAAACGTCGCCTCCGGATGCGTCGCCGGTAGGGTGAGGACCAATCCTTTTTCCCGACCCGAACCAGGGGCCCGGGGCTGAAGGCCCGGGCTACGAAAGACGAAGCCCTTCCAGGGCTGAAATAGCATTTATTCGGCAGGCTCCGGCGAACGAGATTCGAGGATTTCGAAAGTTGACCAGAGATTCTTCTTCGCGTGGTGCTCCGCCTGATTGTTGACATAGGCTACGACGGAGTTAAGCGATCGCTCCCCGAACGAAATCAGGCCATATTCAGCTTGCCAACCAAATCGACTGAGTCGCTCGACGCGACTGCGAGCGTTCAGTTGAAAGCTGCTGGAGCCTTTCACAAACCGTACAAAGTCCGAAATCGCGAGGCTAGGTGGAATGGAAACCGCCACGTGAATGTGATCGGGCATAGTTCCGGTCGCATGCAACGTCACACGATGATCGTTACAAGTTGACTGTACCGATCGCTTGATGACGTCGGCAATTTCCGCATCAATCATCGGTTCGCGAGATTTTGTTCCCCAGACCAGATGGCAATAGTGTTGCCAATACGGCACTGTCCATCCTCCCTTCGAGCCAAATTCTCGCAGTTTCCCTCTACCATTCGCTCTAGGCAACCATCATGCAAAGCGCTATCTCAGCCCTGGAAGGGCTTCGTCGTTCGTAGCCCGGGCCTTCAGCCCCGGGAATTTGGGGGGAGGCGGCGGTATCTCCGGAACGCCCACACAACACGGCCCGGGCAACTGCCCGGGCCGTGTGCTTGTCTCGTGCGTGTGGTTGCCGGTGACCGATTAGGACACGCGGTTCCAGTTGGCGGCGTTCCAGTAGAGCGCTTCCCATGGGCTGCCGGCGATGTTGCTATCCCGCAGCGTGTTCAGCACCGCAATCGACTCCGCTGAGCGTTGGACCAGCGGAACGATCACGACTTCGTTGATCAGGAGATCGTTCATCTTGATAAACGTCTCCGCCGCCTTCTCGGCATCGGTTTCTGTTCCGAGCGAGTCGAACATCGCGTCGTACTCGTCGTTGTGCCAGCGCGACTCGTTGATGCCTGACCAATCGTTCGCCTTCTGGGCGATGTTCGCGAGGTCCTTGCCACCGTACCAGCTCGACATGTACGAGACTGGATATGGCGTTCCGGCATTGTTGGTGTACATCTCGAGGTCGTTGAAGAAGTGGGCAGCATTTTGATCGTTGCCGGCCGCGCTGTCGAAGAAGATGCCGGCGTCGACCTGCTTCAACTGAATTTTGAAGCCGATATCTTCCCAATTCTTCTTGTTGAGCGCCTGGTTCTTCTGGCGCACCGCGTTGATCGAGGTCGAGTAGCTCAGCTTGAGCTCGACATCGCCCTTCTTGCGGACATCGCCATCCATCACCCAGCCGGCAGCGTCGAGTGTCTGCTTCGCTTTGTCAATGTTGAACTCGAAGCTCGTGTTCGGCGACTCGTACACCGGAATCCCGGTGAGAATGTTCTTCGCCGCCGGCTCGCCCGGAGGGCCCTGATAGAACTGGGTCGACATCGTGTCGCGGTCGGAGCCAAGCGAGAGCGCCTGGCGTACTGCCTTGTCTGTCAACGATGGGTGCGGCGTGTTGACTTCCGCCCGCTGGCCATTAACTTCCTGGTTCGGGTCGGAGAAGTTGATCAACACGCGCTCGACACTCGTGCCCGGATAGACGACGAGCTTACCTTTGCCGCCCGATTCCATCTCGTGCAGAATCTGCGGCTCGACCTGAAGATTCCAGGCGAGATCCCAGTCACCCGTCTGCAAGACAGCCTGCGCCGCAGTCGCCGCATCGCCGCCACCCTTGAGGTTCACCTTGGCGAAGAACGGCTTGTTCGGCTCGCGATAGTTGTCGTTGACGATATAGATGACCTGGTCGTTCTCCTTGAACGACTCGACCTTGTACGGACCTGTGCCGGTTGGGTTCTGGCGGAAGTCGTTGATCGCGTCTTTGCCAGTCCCAAGGATGTGCTTCGGATAGACCGCGCCGAAGTAGGTCCCGGAGAACGCGTTGTACCAGCCAAGGCTCGGCGTCGCGAAGGTGAGCTTCACCGTCAGGTCATCGAGCGCTTCCGCCTTCGAGATCGGTTGATACGTCGTGATATCGGTCGCGGCATTTTCGGGGTTCATGATCCACTGCCACGTGAACACGACATCGTCGGCCGTGAAGGGCTCGCCGTCGCTCCAGGTGACGCCTTCGAGCAGGTTGTAGGTAACGGTCGAGAGGTCCTCGGCCAGCAACCCGTTCTCGACGGATGGAACTTCCTTGACCAGGTTCGGGACGAGCGTCGCGTCCTGCGCGTAGCTCATCAACGGCTCGGTAACGAGCGAGGCGGCGAGGGTGTCCTTGGTGCCCTGCGAGGTGTGCAAGCTGGCGTGGGTCGGAGCCTGCCACTGGAGAATTTTGAGCTCGCCGCCGGCGCCGCGGGTCTGGCCCTCGGTGCCGTCGGTTGGTCGAGTCGACCCCATGGTGGCCTGAGCGGCCGGGGCAGCGAACACGTCGCCGATCTTGACCGAATTGAGAATGAACGTCGTGACCGGAAGACCGACGCCGAGCGCCGTTGCGCGCGTGATGAACTGGCGGCGAGAAAGCCGCCCTGCCTTGAGATCCTGGTAAATGCTCCAGAACCTGTTCTGTTCCATTGATTCTGACATCTGTCTCATTTCCTCCACTGTATCGAACGAACGTAAGACCCGATGCACGCTGATCGGGCCCGGTTCGGTAACCGGCTACATTGCCGGCGCCGCAACCTTCAAGCGGATTACCACGCTCCTCGCTCCACGCGAAAAGGCTGGCCAAAAGGTAGAGAAGCACGACGACCATCGCGCACGGGCGCCCGATGATCGCGCCGAAGCGCAACGCCGATCGGTTGCGCGGTCACGAAACGACAGGTCTCTTTCCGCACCAGACCATTCGTCACCGCAAATGCCAAATTGACGAAATGCCAGAAACGGACCGGTCGGATGATCGGTCACGGCATTTCGCAAATAGGTAGCCGGCGTTGAAAGTTCCATTGCCGGAAATGGTTCGGACGGTGTATCGACCTCATTGTCGCTCCTCGTCACCGTGGAGAACCGTGTTCGTTTGTCGTTCGTGGGAAGAAGTGTACCCTGCTCACGCGATTGGTCAACAGTGTACGTACGGAGAGTGCTACATAATTCGGTAATGGCTTGAGCACAATATGCTGAATGGACGCGTTTGCTCGAAGCCTCTGGTAACCAGATGCTGCGGTTCCGGAACGACGAGGACTTTCAGGACAAATCACAAGTCTTGCGCACGATTTTGGCGGCAGCGGTGGTTCGCTCGTCGCCAGGTGTGGTTAGAACCACCTGCGCTGAAAACACGTGCCCTCTCCCCCGCAGGGAGAGGGCAGCCGCGTAGCGGCGGGTGAGGGCCGGCTGGAGCGCGCTGCCGCTGCCCGTACAACACGGCCCGGACTAGTGCCCGGGCCGCGTGTTTATCTCGTGAAACTTGGAGCCGAAGACGAGCTTAGCTTGTCCGGTTCCAGTTGGCGGCGTTCCAGTAGAGTGCTTCCCACGGGCTGCCGGCGATGTTGCCATCCCGCAGCGTATTCAGCACTGCAATATTCTCCGCTGCGCGCTGGACCAGCGGAACGATGACGACTTCGTTGATCAAGAGATCGTTCATCTTGATGAACGTCTCGTTCGCCTTTTCCTGATCGGTCTCAACCAGAAGCGAGTTGTACATTGCGTCGTACTCGTCGCTGTGCCAGCGCGACTCGTTGACGCCTGACCAGTCGTTGTCCTTCTGCGCGATGTTGCTCAGATTCTCACCACCGTACCAGCTCGACATGTACGAGACCGGATATGGCGTTCCGGCATTGTTGGTGTACATCTCGAGGTCGTTGAAGAAGTGGGCGGCGTTCTGGTCGTTACCGGCCGCGCTATCGAAGAAGATACCGGCGTCGACCTGCTTGAGCTGGATCTTGAAGCCGATCTTCTCCCAGTTGCTCTTGTTGAGCGCCTGGTTCTTCTGGCGGACCGCGTTGATGGTCGTCGAGTAGGAATATTTGAGCTCGATGTCGCCCTTCTTGCGGACATCGCCATCCATAACCCAGCCGGCAGCGTCGAGTGTCTGCTTCGCTTTGTCGATGTTAAACTCAAAGCTCGTGTTCGGCGACTCATATTGCGGGATGCCGGTGAGGATGTTCTTCGCGGCCGGCTCGCCCGGGGCGCCCGCATAGAACTGGGTCGACATCGTTTCGCGGTCCGCACCGAGCGAGAGCGCCTGGCGCACCGCCTTGTCCGTCAGGGACGGGTGCGGCGTGTTGACTTCCGCCCGCTGGCCGTTGACTTCCTGGTTCGGATCGGAGAATTGGATCAAGACACGCTCAACACTGGTGCCCGGATAGACGACGAGCTTACCTTTGCCGTTCGCGGCCAGGCTCTGAAGAATCTGCGGCTCGACCTGGAGGTTCCAGGCGAGGTCCCAGTCGCCGGTCTGAAGAACGGCTTGTGCCGCTGAGGCCGCGTCGCCGCCACCCTTGAGGTTGATCTTGGCAAAGAACGGCTTGTTCGGCTCGCGGTAGTTCTCGTTGATCGTGTAGATGACCTGGTCGTTCTCCTTGAACGACTCGACCTTGTACGGACCGGTGCCGGTTGGGTTTTGCCGAAAGTCGTTGATCGCATCTTTGCCAGTCCCAAGGATGTGCTTGGGATAGATGGCGCCGAAGTAGGTCCCGGAGAACGCGTTGTACCAGCCGAGTGACGGCGTCTTGAACGTCACCTTGACCGTCTGCGGATCGATCGCTTCAACCTTGTCGATTGGCTCGTAGGTCGTAGCGTCCGTCGCCGCGTTCTCGGGGTTCACGATCCACTGCCAAGTGAACACAACGTCGTCAGCCGAGAACGGTTCGCCGTCGCTCCAGGTGACGCCTTCGAGCAGGTTGTAGGTGACGGAGGAGAGATCCTCGGCCAGCAACCCGTTCTCGACGGATGGAACTTCCTTGACCAGGTTCGGGAGCAAGGTCGCGTCCTGCGCGTAGCTCATCAGCGGCTCGGTAACGAGTGACGCGGCGAGCTGGTCCTTAGTGCCCTGCGAGGTGTGCAAGCTGGCGTGGGTCGGAGCCTGCCACTGCAGAATCTTCAACTCGCCACCGGCGCCGCGGGTCTGACCTTCGGTGCCTTCAACCGGGCGGGTCGAGCCCAGCGCGACCTGCGCGGCTGGGGCTGCGAACGCGCCATCAATCTTGACGGAGTTGAGAATGAACGCTGTGACGGGAAGACCGATACCGAGCGCGGTCGCTCGCTCGATGAACTGGCGGCGAGAAAGCCGTCCTGCCTTAAGATCCTGGTAAATGCTCCAGAACCTGTTCTGTTCCACTGATTCCGACATCTGTCCCAATTCCTCCATCGTTTCGAACGGACACGAGACCCAATACACGCTGATCGGGCCCGGTTCGGTAACCGGCTACATTGCCGGCGCCGCAACCTTCAACCGGATCACCACGCTCCTCGCACGTTGCGAGAGAGGCTGGCCAAAAGGTAGAGAAGAACAACGATCACCGAAGCTCGATGATCGAGCCAGCGCGCAACGCCGATCGGTTGCGCGACCACGAAGCAACAGGTCTCTTTCCGTCTCTGTTCGTTTGATACCGGAATACCAAGTTTGCCGAAATGCCAGAAACGGACTGGCCATCCAACCAGTCACAGCATCTCGAAATATGGTAGCCGGCGTCGAAAGTTCCATTGCCGGAAATGGTTCGGACGGCGCATCGACTTCCTCGTCGCTCCTCGTCACCGTGGAGAACCGTGATCGTTTGTCGCTCGTGGCACGAAGTGTACCCTGACCAGCGCGTTGGTCAACAGTGTACGTACAAAAGCGTGCAAGATTTTTCGATAAAAGTTGACTGTTCACGGCTACAGTGAGTCTCGAAAATGGCGGATTCCTTGCTTGCGCTGAATGTTCAACACGCACACTAATTCAGGGCCCGGCCATTTTCATGGGTTAAGGTGCTGAGGCCGCCGCCCCCTTTTTGGGCGCGTTGCATGAGGAAGAATGTAGTGTCGGCTCCAGGTCACCAGCGAAGCTGTTTTCACAATAATTCGAGAACTCGCCACGTCTGTCCCCACTTCACACCCCATCCACCAACCGGATCGAGCTGCGGGCGACGACTTGCCAGGCGCCGGCGCGGCGGGTCCAGACGTCGGTGATCAGGAAATCGCCGCTGCGAGGGACGCCGTCGAGGATCGCGGTTTGGCGGTAGTGGGGAACGCTACGGCAATGTCGCCATAGAGGCGGATGTCGATGGTAACGAAGGCGAAGGATTCGACATCGTAGACGGGGATGGTGTCCATCCACTGTTGCCGCGTCTGCCGCCCTTGACCGCTGGAGCAATAGGCGTATTCGGGTCCAAGGATCCGGTCGAGCGTGGCCAGGTCTTTATTCTTGGCCGCCGTCATCCATTCGTGATAGAGCGCGACCAGCTCGTCTTCAGTGCTGGACATACGAGGTTCCTCCTGCACACGCGTACCGCAACGAAGTCCGTGAGCAACGCATACTTCGGAGATCGAGTTGTTGCCGTTCTGGCCAAGTGAATCGTCTTTTCTCGATAGTATGGCTCGACGCCGCACGCTAAAAGAGGCGAACATGACCGCACCGCTACGTCTCACCATCTTCGTTGATGTCGATAACACCCTGATTGACAACGATGCGGCGAAGGAGGAAATGGACCGCCGGCTCGTGTCGGTTGTGGGACCGGAAGAAGCGAAGCGCTTCTGGGCGGTTTATGAGGAGGTGCGGCGGGAATTCGGCGTGGTCGACATTCCCCGCGCGCTCGCCCGGTTTGAAGCGACTAGCGAGCTGGATGAAGAGAACCTCGGGCGAAGAGTGGCGCTGGCCGAGGTGTTTATGGATTTCCCGTTTCGCGAATACCTCTTTCCGGACGCATTGGCGACGCTTGGCCATCTGCGATTGCTCGGCCGCTTGGCCCTCCTCTCAGATGGCGATGAGGTGTTTCAGCCGGTGAAAATCGCCCGGAGCGGTCTTGCCGACGCAGTCGATGGCTACGTGCTGGTTTACCCGCATAAGGAAGCGCATCACGGCGAGTTGGAAGCGATCTTCCCTGCCGATCATTACATCCTCGTCGACGACAAACTCGAGGTGATCGGCCGCTTCCGCGAGCAGTTCACCTCCCCGCTGACGACAGTCTTCGTCCGCCAGGGAAAGTACGCGACCGCGGCCGGACCTCCACCCTGGCCGGGAGCTGACATCGTGGTGGAGCGAATCGGCGACCTTCGTGGCTACAGCCAGGAAGCTTTCGCCGATCCCAATCAGGGATAGCGCACCCCTATTCCCGGACGGCCGCCAACACCCGCTCGTGCAACCGCCCTACGTCGGCTAGGTGTTCGGGTTTCATCAGGACGCTGCGCAGCACGGTGACGAACGGCTCGGCGGGAATGACGTCCGGGCTCAGGCGCGACGCCGGCACGACGAGTTTGGCCAGATAAATCGGGTCGTCGGGGTCGGTCATAGTGCGGGTGAAGACCTGCTGGGTGAGCGCGGAGATCGCGGAGGCGCGAAGTTCGGCGGTGGGCAGTGGGTAGAAGGCAATGATGTCTAAGGAAGGTTCGGTCAACAGGCGTAGCCGGTCGCTCGATGAAATGAGCCTCGCCCAGGCAAGGGCGGCCTGGCGGGTCTTGCGTAGCACCGGGCCGAGACCGGCATCCGAACGCAAGGGGAAGCATTGCAGCGTCGCCCAGAGAGCGGCCGCGGCCGCGCCGGCCCGGGAGCATTCGAGACTGATCTCGCCGAGGTGCAACTCGTCCGAGGTGAAATAGGTATAGGGCGAGTCGTGCTGGTAGAAGCGGCCGAACGACGCGTCGCGAAAAATGATCGAGCCGCAGCCGTACGGCTGGAGTCCGTGCTTGTGCGGATCGACGACGACGCTGTCGGATTTGGCGATCGCGCGGTAGGCGGCGGCGTCCTCCGGTCGGAGATCGTCCGTTTCCGCGAGGAGCGCGAAGAAGCCGCCGTAGGCGGAATCGACGTGGATGCGGAAGCCGAATTCCTGCTGCAGGGCGAGCACCTCCGGCAATGGATCGACCGCACCGATCGAGGTGGTGCCGAGGGTCACGACGACCGTGCCGATCCGCTCGGCTCTGAGTTTTTCCCGAAGATCATGGACATCTAGGCGGCCAATGGCGTCAGCGGCGATCTCGACGGCGCGAGCCCCGATCACTTCGCACATCCGCTTGTGCGTGTAATGCGCTTCTGAGGAAAAGGCAATCGCCGCGTCCGGATGGATCGACCGGGCAATCCAGAGGGCTTCGAGGTTGGCGATGGTGCCGCTCGATGTCAGGTGGCCGAGGGAAGTATCCGGGTCGTACCCAAACATCCCGGCGAGATCGCGAACAACCTCTCGTTCCAGCCCGGCGGTGGCGGGACCGCCGTCGAGGGCGTGGTTGTTGGGGTTGATCCGCTGGGCCATGGCGTACGCCGCGGCCGCAATCGGATGCGGTGGTTTCAACATCTGCCCGGCATACGAGGGGTGGAAAAACGGGTAGTTGTCCTGCAACCGCTCGGCCAACTCGGCGAGCACGGCCTTGGCCTGACCTTCTGGAAGCCGCAACGTCTCATCTGGAGAAAACGCCGGCCATTGCCCCTCCCACGCGGCGATGGCATCGAGACCTAGATCGATGAGTGATGTTTTCGAGGCGGAGGTGTCTTGGCTCATTGCGGTTCCTTCGACGGCGGTGAACATCGTTCCTGCGCAGGAGTTCCCTCACCCGGCGCTCTCCCTCTCCCTTGCGCGGGAGAAGGAACGAAACAAGCACGAACCGAGCCGAACGGCTCCCCTCTACCGCGCACGGGAGAGGGGTTGGGGGTGAGGGAACTCCATCCTCACGCTGCCTGCTCGGCCAAGGTCGAAGTTCGAGCGCGCTCGGTCACCCGCCGGATCTCCATTTCGGTTGGCAGCAGACAGGCGACGAGGATGCTAAGACCCGCGACGACTGCTTGCCCACGCATCGCATTTTGCATCCCATACGCGTCGGCAAAGGCGCCCATGATCGGAACGCCGATTGCGCCCATCACGAATCCAAGCCCGAGAATCAGCCCAGAGGCCATGCCGGCCCGGCCCGCCATCAACTGTTGAGCGATGACAAGCAGCAGCGGTCCTGTTGAGGCGGCAAAAAACCGATCATGGCCGCGGTGAAGAAGGCAGGCACGCCGGGAAACTGGGCGAAGAGCAGGATCGACGGGACGCTCAAGATCGAAGAACAGATCAGCAAGGCGCGGCGACCGTGGCGATCGGCGAGGGAGCCCGATCCGACGGTGCCAAGAGCGCTGGACAGGAGCAACGTCGTCGCCAGCAGACTATAAAACAGGGCGCTGTACCCCATGTCCTTGTACCAGGTCGGGATGAACGATTGGATGCCGAACATCGTCCAGGAGCGGAGCATCATCATGCCGATGACGACGGCGAGCGGACCGACCGGGATTGGAATGTTTGACTCGCGCTGGGCGGTCGAGTGTCGTTTCACGCGGAGCGCGATGGTCCGCATCTCGAACAGCATCAGCACCGCGATCCCAGTCGCCGGGGAGGATCGTCACTACCGTGCCATGCACACCCATAAGGGTGAAGAGAGCGGCGCCGATCAGTGGGCCAATTGCGACGCCGAGGGTACCGCCGACGACGTAGATCGACATGGCGGTATTGCGTTGCTCATCGGAGATGACCGCACTCGCATTGAGCGCGCCCATCGGGTGATAAGCGCCGGATCCGAGCCCTGCCAATGCCGCCAGCAGAAGCAGAACGTGAAGGAGGGGGCGAACCCAATCGTGGCGTAGGTGCACGCGGTCCATAGGAGGGCGAGCCCGATCAAGCGAGTGCCGAATCGGTCGGCGAGCCAACCAAACAATGGCTGCGAAATTGACGAAGCGCCGCTGTAGGCGAACGAGACGAGGCCGACGGTGTTCAGGCTCAGATCGAAGCATCTTGATAGGAGCGGGTAGAGAACCGGCAGCATCCCCGGCATACATGTCGACCGTCAGATGCCCCAACATCAGGGTCAACAACGGGCGGTTGCGCACCACCTGGAATCGAGCCGGAGGAACTGGTTTCGGTGGCGGTGGAGCAGGTCGCGTTTCGAGTCGTTCCACGGTAGCGGTTGGCGCCGTCATGCCACACACTTCCGTCTATCCGTTGCCGATCCGCCGCCCATCGTCCCGTTGCCGCCTTTGTCAAATGTGAAATCTGGCGCGTCGCGCCGCCGGCCATGCTACCAGTGTCGCCGCCGCCGGACAACCACGGCTAAGATTGCGCCATGATTGAGAGTGACCATCCTCGAGACCCGGGAATGAATAAGGCCCTTCCCCGCTTAGTGAGGGAAGTCGGTTGATGGAGTTTGAGGAATTCATCCGGTACCGGTTCGCCAGTCGGCTTCAGCCGACTTCCGGTCGGTAGCCCGGGAATTGATTCCCGGGCGGGGGCGACGACCACCACGATGCCATCACCGACTGGTGGAGAGATGGCCCCGTGCTCAGTCCCGGAGAGACTTCGTTGTCTGAGCCCGTGTACCCTTTGGATGATTTTAACCCTGGGGAATTCGTTCAGGAAATGAGCCGCAAGCATATGCCCCGAGTTGTCATCATCGGCGCAGGAATCATCGGCCTCAATCTCGCGTTCGCGCTGGAGCGGCGGGGTTGGGATGTCACGTTGGTTGAGGCGACAACGCCTGGCCATGGCGCGTCGGCGGTCAACGCGGGGTGGATCGTGCCGTCCCATGCGGGACCGGTCCCGGCCCCAGGGTTGGTCCGCACGTCGATGCGGTGGATGCTCCACTCCGACAGCCCGCTCTACATCCAGCCCCGGATCGATCGGGAAATGACCAAGTGGCTGATCTCCTTTTGGCGGAACTGCAACGCGAAATCCCACGAGGCTGGTTTCTACGCCACTGCCGAGCTCAACCGGCGGACGCTCGCGCTCTACGATGAGCTTGTTGCCGCCGGTGTCGAGTTCGAGCAACACAAGACCGGCGTGCTCTTCTGCTACGCCCGCCCAGACGCGCTCGAGCACGAGTTGAAAGAGATGAAACCGCTGCAGGAGTTCGGGCTCGCGATTCCCGCGCCAATGTGGGGCGATGAACTGCGCGAATTCGAGCCTGGGTTGTCCGAGCGCGCCGTGGGCGGGTTTTGGATGAGCGAGGAACGGCACGTTCGCCCCGATAGTTTGATCGCCGGACTCGTTCGCTACCTGACCGATCGCAGGGTCGAGCTGAAATCAGAAACAGCGGTCACCGGGTTCGATATCGCGAACGGAAACGTCTTGGCGGTGCGGACGGCCAACGACTCGATCCCGGCAGATGCGGTTGTGATCGCCGCGGGCTCGTGGAGCGGAGAGATCGCGAAGCAAGCCGGCGCACGCGTGCCGATCCAGGCGGGCAAGGGCTACAGTCTCGACTACACCCCATCGCCAACTGGAATCCGCCATGCGCTCTATCTCCATGGCGCGCGGGTGGCAGTGACCCCAATGGAAGGTATGACACGGCTCGCTGGGACGATGGAATTCTCGGGGATCAACGAACGCATCCGTCCAGAGCGAGTCGCCGCGATCGCGCGGACCGCCTCTGGCTGGCTACGGGATTGGCCCTCTGATTCTGCGACGGCAAAAATCGGCAGTGGTCTGCGGCCGATGACGCCGGACGGTCTGCCGGTGATCGGCTTGCTGCCCGGGTTCTCAAACCTGGCGATTGCGAGCGGGCATGCGATGCTCGGGGTTACGCTCGCGCCAGCCACGGCTGATGCGCTGGCCGGCCTGTTGACGACTCAGCGCCAACCAGAGGTCTTGCGGCCCTTCGCGCCGGATCGCTTCTAAGGAACTTTCGGATCGAGCACGGTGTTGACGACGTCGAGGATCTCGTCGAGATCGAACGGCTTGGCGACAAAGCCAACGCCGGGACCGCCGGCGCCACTGGCTACGGCGCTCATGAGAACCACGGGAATGCCGATCTCTTGCACCCGGCGGGCGAGTTCGAGACCGTTGAGGTGCGGCATGAAGACATCGGTCAGGACGAGATCGGGTGGAGTCAGGGAAACGTCTTCCCACGCGGCAAGCCCGTCGTAGGCCCGGCGCACCTCGAAGCCTTCTTCGCTTAGCACCTCGGCCAAAAGTTCGACGATGAATCGCTCATCGTCGACGACGAGAACAGTCCGCGTCATGTTCGGCGCCCTAATAACCCAGTCGATAGTTCCCTGAGGGGAGTCTGTTTGGACGGTGTTGTATTCCTTCCCACCATTCGCATATCTCGTGCCTCGCCTGTCCCCTTCTTAGTCCCCTTGGCGCAAACGTGCCCTGCGCCCGTTGTTCGGGCGCAGGGCGGGGCGGCAGTGCGTCTCTTTAGATTACATCCGCGGACATCGCTTCGTCGGTAGGCGAAAGCCCCGCCTTCGGTGCGATGTTCTTGATCGCGGCGCGAACGAATTGTGCAGCGCGACGACCGGTTTCCCATTCGGTCTCGCCCGTGACCACCTGCTCTTGCACATCGACGCCGATTTCGCGAATCGTCCCGGTCAGCACCTCGCGCTGAATCGTGCGGTGCAGCGGCGTGCGATCAGTGTCGATCACCAGCAACGGAGCATCGATCACGCCCGCGAAGGTCGTAGGTGTGCGCAACGCATATCGTCCGGGGTTGGCAGCGGGAAGACCGTAGTTTTTGAGGATCCAGGCGCGCCACTCATCATCTGCTTCGTCGAGCTCGAGTTCCCAATCGGTGATGGGATCGATCGCGACGACCGCTTGCACCGCTCCTGGCCGGCCACCGGCCAGGAGGAGCGCCAACGTTCCGCCATACCCTTCGCCGACGACCGCAACGCGCTCGCTGTCGACATTCGGCATGTTGCGGAGCGCGTCGAGCGCATCGACAAGATCGTAGATTTCGGTCTCGCTATCGACGTTTTCTTTCAGGACATTTGTCACTTTTCGGCCCAAACCGGGTGTTCCACCCAGACTTGGCGCATAGACAGCAAATCCGTTCTTGACAAGCACTTGCTCAGTCGCGCGGAATCGGCTATCCCGCGGGCGATCTGGTCGATCGCCGAGATAGAGCACGCCCGGTATCCAACCAGAAATCTCTCGCGGAAAATAGAAGTGTCCGGAGAGCTTCGTCCCGCTGGTTGTTTTGAAGTCACTCCAACTCGGCTTGGCGAGCGGGATGGTTGTCTGCCAGTTGTCAATTGGAAATTCTGTGCGCTCAGGGGGATCGGACTTGTTTTCCTGGACGATGAAGCGGAAGGGTTCGCCGATGCCCGCGTAGGCATAGATGACCTTCAGGACTGGCGGAGCCGGCTTCACTTCCGGTTTTGGCTCCGCTTCGGCTGCCGCCTCACCCTCGACTGCCTCCGCGGTCGTGCCGTCGGCATCCGTTTCCGGTTCGGGCTGAGGAGCATTAACCGTTGGCAGCCAGCGGGGTGAGCTGACCGTTCCTTCCCCGGGATCCAAAAGGTTCGCGCTGGCGGCGCTGGTCGCCTTGTCACAGACCCGGTGTACCCCGTTCTGGAGGCGCGTGTAGAGCACGCGGTTGCCGTCGCTCGACCAATGAACGTCGTCCTTGTCGCCGTTCTCGCTTGAGATCGTCCACGCGGCGGAGTTGTCGGCGTTGACGACCGCGATGTTTTCCCATTCGCCATCGTCGGAGATGTGGGCAATCAGCGGCCGCTCCGGTCCCCAGACCAAACCGCGGCGCCGTGCGAGTTTCTTCGTGAGCTGTTTTGACTCGCCGGTGGCGAGCTCGACTAACCAAATCTGATCGCCGCCCTGCAGTTCGCCGACCTCAGGACTCCAGCGGCAGAACGCCAACTTGGCGCCATCTTTCGACCAGAGCGGCTCTTTCTCATCGTGGCCGTGAGGCGCTTCGGTCAGTTGAATTGCCGGTATTGAACCATCCGGCGCGGCGACATTGATCGCGTCCCGCCCATTTCGGCGGCTGATAAACGCGATCAGCGAACCGTCAGGAGACCACCGAGGTGAGTGATCCGACGCGGACCGCACGAGCGGTCGGGTGGCAGCGCCCGTTGCAACATCGATGATCCAAATCGCAGTCGATTCACCTTCGAGACCGGTCACAGCGAGTTGCGTACCATCCGGCGACCATTGGGGTCCACCCGGATCGACGACAAGCGCAAACGAGGTCGACAACTGACGGGCTTCGCCGTCCTCAAGCGTCATCACCCACAGCGTTGGCGCGTCTGGGTTATCAAAGAGGAAGTAGGCGATCGTGCTGCCATCGGGCGAGGGGTTCATCGACCCCGGTTGCACCGGTTCGGTGATCGGAGGCGACGCTTCGATTTCTGAGGCTTCTACATCTTCTGGTTCTGCCTGTGGTGGCGCATCGGCGGCGACCTCGTCGGTGACTGGAATCGTCGCTTCGTCGAGAGTTTCTTGCTCGGTATCGGTCATTGCTCGTCCTTCAACGCACGGTTCAGTGGCCTGGTGTGACTGTGTGACAGGGAAGTATGCCAGCCCAAGGGGTCATAGAACGAGGGGATTCGGGAATTGGATGGAAATGGACGTCGTGCGGCGCCAATTCACCAGGTTGATGAAGTTGGGATTCTGTTTCGGATCATGTTGGATCGCTACCCACCCAGGAATGAATAAGGCCCTTCCCCGCTCAGTGCCGGACGTCGGTTGAAGCCGACTGGAGCCGGCGCACCGGTGTGTCCAGGAATGAGGTGAACGCCATCAACCCCGGGCTCAGCGAACGTCCCGCCGGGACTGCGCACGGAGTGGCGCGGCCCGGTAACGTCGTAGCGGCGCACGGCCGTGCGCCCGAGGTTGTTGAGCGCCTACGTGCAATCTGGAACCGCCGCGGTCATCACGCGGGCGTTCGCCAAACGCCCCTGCGGCACGACGAGGCGGCGGTCGCCGCGAGGCGGTTGCAACCGACTTCCGTCACTGAGCCCGGGAATTGATTCCAGGGTGAGCCGACGGATGCGCCTGGTATTGAAGCGAACGCCATCAACCGACTGGTACGTGGGGTCCCTCAGCGGACCAGAGTCCGGTTCAGCTTTCCGACTTCATAAACCTCGTGCTCATGCAAGAAAGCCACTCCGAAGCAAAAGGCGGGATGATCATCAGTAAGGTCATGGTTCTCAACCTAGGGAGCAACCCACCGTTGACACCCCTGTCAGCGCCAATACAATGGGTTGCTCCGGGAGTAACTCGCACTATTTCGGCATGTCCGGAACACCGTAGGCGGAAGACACCACCGCTACCTGGCAAAGGAGTTGCCCCATGGTCACCCAGCAACCGCCGGTCTCCAGATCCAGTGAGATCGATGAAGCGACGATTCGCTCGTTCCGGGCAAGTTTGCGCGGTGACGTCCTTTTGCCCAGTGATGCGGGCTATGACGCCGCGCGCACGATTTGGAACGCCATGATCGATCGCCGCCCGGGTCTCATTGCCCGCTGCGCTGACGCTGGCGATGTGGTCGCCTCGGTTCAGTTCGCGCGTGAGCAGCACTTGCCTGTCGCGGTTCGCGCTGGTGGTCATGGCGTTGCCGGCAAGGCGATTTCCGACGGTGGTCTGACGATCGACCTGACGCCGATGCAAGGACTCCAGATCGATCCTGCTCGTCGCATTGCCGTTGCGGATGCCGGGCTCACCTGGGGCACATTTGACCGCGAAGCTCAGGTCTTCGGTCTGGCCACGACCGGCGGCATCGTGCCGTCGACCGGCATCGCCGGGCTCACGCTCGGCGGCGGCATTGGCTACCTGATGCGAAGCTGCGGTTTGTCGTGCGACAACTTGCTTTCAGCTGAGGTCGTCACCGCCGACGGCCGGCAGTTGACGGCGAGCGCCGACGAGAACGCCGACCTCTTCTGGGGGCTGCGCGGCGGCGGTGGAAATTTCGGGATTGTGACCAAGTTCGAATTCCGGCTCCACCAAGTCGGACCAACGGTGTTGGGCGGACTCATCTTTCACCCAGCGACGCGGCGCGGAGAGGTTGCCCGTTTCTACCGCGAGTTCGCGGGGAATGCACCCGACGAATTGACGACCCATTTAACGTTCGGGACATCTCCCGATGGCGATCCAGCTGTGGCGTTCCTCCTTTGCTACAACGGACCGATTGAAGAAGGTGAACGGGCGATCGAGTCAATACGCGAGTTCGGCACCCCGCTCGCGGATATGGTCGCTCCGTTGCCATATACGGCGTTGCAGGGGTTGGGTGAATCGATGTTTCCCTATGGGCGGCACAACTATTGGAAGTCGAACTTCATCAAGGACATCTCCGACGACGCGATCGACACAATCATTGCGCACGTCAAGGACCTGCCGTCTCCGTTCGCGGGTGTGGCCCTTGAGCAAATGGGTGGAGCAGTGAGTCGTGTTGGCGCGGACGATACAGCGTTCGGTGGCCGCAATGCCGAATACAGCGTGATCATCATGAACGCCTGGGTAGATCCAGCGAAGTCCAACGAAAACATTCAGTGGACGCGGGATGTCGCGGCCGCAATGCAGCCCTTCACGCAGGAGGGCGCCTACATCAATTACTTTGACACAGGAGACGACGTACGGGTCAAAGCCGCTTATGGCGACGCAAAGTACGAGCGGCTCGGGGCATTGAAAAACAAGTACGACCCGACCAACTTCTTCCGGCTCAACCAAAACATCCCACCGTCGGTGTGACCGCTCGACATTGCTTCATGGATGTGCCGCGAACGATCTCCCGCACCCGGCCCGGAGGGCCGGGTGCGGGAATTCTGTGCCCATTGACCAACCAAGTTTCCTCATCTCTGGCCATCTGAACAGTCGCCTGGTGATAGCGTCGATTCATAATTCGGCTGGACTTCAGCCGCTGAACCAAGGAATGACCGATGCCAACCGCCACTTCTCTCTCGATCCGTCTCGCGACCGATGCAGATGTCGCGGCGATCACGCGCATTTACAACGAGGGGATCGTGGATCGAGTCGCGACCCTCGAAACGGAGGAGCGGACCGAGGAGGAACGACGAGTCTGGCTGACGAACCGGGATGCGCGGTACCCGGTCTTCGTCGCCGAGCGGGAGGGGATCGTCGCCGGTTGGGCGGCATTGAATGTGTTTAACCAGCGAGCTGCCTATCGCTTCGTCGTCGAGTTTTCAGTTTATGTGGGACGAGAAGCACGTGGGGCCGGAATTGGGCAAGCGCTGCTCACCCGGCTCATCGCCGAGGCGAAAGCGCTCGGCTATCACAAGATTGTGCTGGCCGCGTTTCCGTTCAATGAAGCGGGGATGCGGCTCTATGAACGGGTCGGATTTCGTAAGGTCGGCATCTACCGCGAGCAGGGCGTCCTCGACGGCCGCTGGGTCGATACGATCGTGATGGAATTGCTGCTCGACAGCGATCCGCCATCGACGGATTAGGCGAGATCATACGCGGCTGTCGCCCACGAGATGTCGGTGTGCCAGTCGGATTTATCCGACTTCAGCTCACTGAGCCCGGGATTTGAATCCCGGGCCGGCTCGCCGCAACGGTCGACCTCTGCGGCCCACGTCCATCAATCCTTGGGTAACCGGTTCAAACCCGATTGTCAATAAAGATGTCCCAGCGCTTAATGCTCTCCAGCGTAAGAACCCCTTGGATGTACCAAGGGTCGTTCTTCACCTTCTCCCGTATTTCATCCTCATTTGCCGCGTGCACGATCAACACCGCGCCGCCTTCGTCCACTAATGGTCCGCCCATCAAGATGAATCCCTCGGCATCCAGATTGTCAATAAAGGCGGCGTGTTCATCCCAATAGATCTGCTCCCGTGAACCTTTGGATAAATCACGACGGGGACCGGCCGAAGAAATCATGAAATAGGTGTTTTTCGCGTGCATGGATTTCTCCCTAAACGTTCGTTGCCTCCGGCGTGCAAATCGCAGACGTTTCAAATCTACGATGGAAACAGGGCAGAATAGGTCCTTATTTGGCGCGTAAACGTTATCCATTCCCTATCGTCATTCTGAGGCTGCCGAAGAATCTGTCCCTACCTAAGGAGGTCCTCCTTAAGAGCCAGATCCTTCGACTCCGGCTTCGCCTGCGCTCAGTGGTCTGTCCCGCGTCATAGGACTTGGTCGCGGCGCGGTTGTCGTGCTTCGTCGCTGCGCACGGCGGTGCGCCCGCCGGGCGCAGCGACGGGCGTTCCTCCACTGCGACCAAGCTCGCGGCACAGACTACTCAGGATGACGGGGAGGGCGGCTCTGCCTCCGCGCAGGATGACGGGTGGGGTGACGTGGGGTGGCGGGTTGGGAATAAATCCGACTACGCGTCCGCGCTTTCCACGATGACAAGCTCGTCGGTTTTCGGCATCATCCGCTGTTTGGCCATGTACATGGCGGCGTCTGCCGTCGCGATCAGTTCTTGCCGGGTCGATCCGTGTTCCGGGGCGGAAGCGATCCCGATCGAAAGGCGGACCGGAACGCTCACGCCATAGCCTGAATAGGCCTCGCGCTCGATCCGTCGCCAGATGCGGACCGCGACCTCCTGCGCCTCCGGCAGCGCCGTGTCGTGGAGCAAGATCAGGAACTCGTCCCCACCGTAGCGCCCGACCTGATCGACATCGCGTACGCTCGATTCCAGGATCGACGCGACATTGCGGAGTACACCGTCGCCCACGAGGTGACCGTGGCGGTCGTTGACCTGCTTGAAACTGTCGAGGTCGATCATGAGGACGGCGACCGGGCAATCATCTCGTCGCGAGCGCGCCAACTCGGAGTCGAATGCTTCCAGAATCGAGCGGTGATTGAGAAGACCGGTTAGGCCGTCGGTAAGAGCTCGTTCTTTCAACGCTTCATGCAGCCGGGCGCGTTCGATCGCCAGCGCCGCCTGACTGGCAAGCTCGTGGCCTATTCGCACCGCGCGTGGCGGGAACGCACCGGCGTGACGGGAGTAGAAAGCTATGATGCCGACACATCCGTTGTCGATGACGAGCGGAATGAAGAGTCCGCTGCGCGTGCCGTCGCTCGTGAAGTACTCCTGTTCATACGGCGTCAGGAATTCCGCGTCCATGTCGAACGTGAGCGGTTGCTGCTCGATGAGCACCCGCTTGGTGGCGGGCCAATCGGCGAGCGGGAATCGGGTTCCGCTTTCATCGGGACCGATCCAATCCTCGACATACTCTTGAGCAATGAGGAGTGTTTCATCAGTCTCCGGATACCACAATTCGATCTCGCAGCACTCCGCGCCGGCGAGACCGCGACTCGCTCGCGCGACCTCGCGAAGGACCGCATCGAGCTCATGATTCGAGATGATCGCTTGACTCACTCGAAGCAGCCCCGACTGTTCCATGGCCAGGCGGCGCGCGTCCTCGAGGAGTTGCGCGTTGTGAATCGCGAGGGCCGTCTGCGCCGCCAGGTCTTGGACCAAGCGCAGGGAGTCCGGGCTGAAGGCGCGCTCGTGCCGGGAATAGATATTGAGGAGACCGAGACAATCGATACCGATGAGGAGCGGGAACCGGACCATGCTCGCGATCCCGGCGTTGGTCATATCTGACCGCTCACGTTCGCTCAGCGACTGATTGCTGATGTCGAAGCAGACCGGGTCTTTGCTCTGCAGCGCGGTACGATCGGATGCCCAGAATCCGACCGGGAAACGACGTCCAGTGTCGGTGTTCACCAACCAATCGGGCGTGGTTGCCTCCGATCGGATTTCGAGCTCGTCGGTTTCCGGATGCCAGAGCTCGATGCCGCATGATTCGACTCCTGGAATACCCAACACCGCGACCGAGATTTCATCGAGGACACTCTGCAACTCGAGGCTCGACGTTGCAGCCAGGCTGATGCGCAGGCGTAGCGCCTGCTCTTCGACCCGGCGCTGCGTCTCTTCCATCAGGCGAGCGTTTTGGATCGCAAGAGAAACCTGCGCGCCAATGTCCTGGGATATACGCAATTCCTGAGGTCCGAACGCATGCTCTTGCCGCGAGAAGAGCCGGAGTTCGCCGACGCAAGCGCCACCGATCATGAGTGGGACAAAAAGCACGCACTGAACATCGTTGTCGATGAATTCCTGGAGCTCCAACTCGGTGAAGCAGGGATCCGGCACGTCGAAAATCATCGGCGTTGCTTGTTCGAGCACGAGCCGGACCGAATTGCGCTGCTCCAGGGGATAACGTCTGCCGGGCGGATCAGTTCCCGGCCAGGTGGCATCAGTTTGCGCGGCCACAACTTCGAATTCGCGTGTCCGCGGGTGCCAGAGCTCGATCCAGCAGGCTTCAGTGTTGGCGATTCCGAGCGTCGTTCTGGCAACCTCGGCCAGCATTGGCCGGAGCTCGAGCGTACTCGTTGCGGCCTGGCTGACCCGGAGCAGCATTGCCCGCTCTTCGGCGTTTACCTGGGCGTCGGCATGGAGGCGGGCATTGCGCAGAGCCAAACCACCCTGGCGGGCGATTGCGGCAGCGGCAGCGGCGTCTTCCGTATCGAAACGCTCAGTTTCGCCTGAGCGCCAGTGCTCGACGAAGCCGAGTACCTCGTCCTGCGCCAGCAGCGGGGTGACCAACGACTGCCGTTTGCCGATATCACGAAACGCCGCTGCGGTTGCGGCTGGAATATGTTGCACCTCATCCCAGCGAATCGTCATCGTGCGACCGGCCTCGCTCCAATGCCAGATGGTCTTGAACACGACCTGCGCCCCATCGACCTCGTCGAGAAGCGCCAGCTCCTTCTCAGTCAGACCATGCGCCACCCGCTTGTCGAACGCGCCTTCGGGTGAAACCACGGTCACGGATGCCCGGTCGCAGCCAACGGCTTGGGCGGAAACGGATGCGAGATGCTCGAGAACTTGTCCCTCATCTAAGGTGCCAGAGACCGCGGAGGACATCTCGACGACGGCGGCAAGACGATCGCGTTCGCGAGTCCGGTCCCAGAGCCGGTCGGCATTTCGAGAGGCAAGACCGAGTCGCAGCGCCAAGAGCAAGCCACAAGCGAGAACCGCAAACGTGACCAGATTGTCCCGTTGTTGCGTCGCCGCGTAGACAGCGAGGGCGGTGACGCTGAGCACACCGACGACGCTCAGCAAAAGGCGACTGCGCAGATAATTGCGCGAGGTGACGATCGTCATCCCTCGCGGCGCGCGAGCACCGGTTGTTGTTTGTGCGGCTACCGCGACGAGGAGAAGTCCGGCCTGCCAGCCGAGATCAACTGAGTTCGGAACCCTGGTGTCATCGTGGACGACTGACCAGACATAGCCTGCGTTGGCCACGCCGAAGACGACAAGACCGTCCAGGAGCAACATGAAGGCGGTGCGATCGGGTCCGCGCGACGTGATGATCGAACCGATCACGGCGATGCCAAGTAGGATCAAGATCGCGATTGACCAGCTCGATCCGATGGCGAAAGCTCTCAGACTGTGGTCGGACGCGTCAATATGGGAATCGAGGAGGAGCTCGTAACCAAGGGTGGCGAAGACAACGATGACGATAAGACTGTCGATCACCATTTCCCGCACGGGATAGCGCGGGTCATTCGCGCGGACGAGTCCTAATACGCCAATGTAGAAACAGACATAGAACAGGAAGAAGGTGATTGAGGTGACGGAAAACGCGCCCGGTCGATCGAGCCGCTTTGGATCGAAGATGATCCAGAGCAGTGCGCCGACGAACCAACTTGCGCAGCCGGCGCCAAACCAGAGCCAGGGTGTACCGGCCGCGATTGCGTTTCGCCCGACTCGGATGCAGGACACAGTCGCGATTGCCGCGGCGATCAGGACCAGGGCGGCGGAAAGGAAGTGGCCAAAATCGTCGTTCGGGAGGGCAAAGAGATACCAACACCCGTAGGCGACGCCAATGAGCACCGCAAGCGACGTGCGTGGCCAATGCGGGATTGTGAATGCGGCTCGCTCTTCAGATGCCGCCACGATGGCAAGCCCCTAGCGCTGCCGGCGGGGAAAACCCTGCCATTGCGGCATCATCATAGGAAGCCTCTCCCTGTTGTGCTATGAGAAGGAATTCCTAACCTTGCATAGGAATTGTGAACGTTAATATTCGATTACATCTGTACCCACAGGCACAACAAGTGGTGACTTCGGGGGTATTTTACCTCATTTGAAGTTCATCTAGGCAGCGCCGCGCCGGGGAATCTGCGCCGCGAGGGCCAGGTTGAAACAAGCGAGTCCAAAAATTAACACGCCGTTTGGCACATGCCACGCCGCGGCCGTCGCGCTGTCCCGCCCGTTGTAGCCAAGGGCCAGTTGAATCGCAACGAGGATGATCAGAATCAGGTTGAGGTAAAGCAAGCGATTCTTCAGCGCGCCCTCGAGACCGATCGCGTAGACCAGCAACGATTGGGCAACGACCGAGATAAACGTCACGGTGCCGACGTTGCCGTGATCTTTGAGCAGGTCAGGTTTAAGAAACACCCCTCGTCCAGCCATGAACGCCTGGATGAGTACGAGCACAACCGTCAAGGCGGAAACGAGCTTGAACGGCTGCACCAATTGCGGACGTGTCATGAAGATGCCTCCAGTCATGAAAAACCAGCTTGCAGGTTCTGGCTCGGCTCCCCGCAATTCCTGGGCCTGAAGCCGGTGGCAGCCCTCACCCGCCATACTGCGCAACCCACCCTTCCGTCATCCTGAGCGTCCCTCCCACCGTCATCCTGAGCGGAGGCGGAGCCGGAGGCGAAGGATCTCGCTCATCGCAATCGGGCTTTCTTGCAGGGCGAGATGCTTCGCCTGCGCTCAGAAGTCTGTCCCGCGAGCTTGGTCGCAGTGGAGGAACGCCCGTCGCTGCGCCCGGCGGGCGCCCGCCGGGCGCAGCGACGAAGCACGACAACCGCGCCGCGACCAAGTCCTATGACGCTGGACAGACCACTCAGAATGACGGGGGAGGGGGTGGTTCAGGCGAACGGTTGGGGTTGGCGCGTCCACCCGGGGTTGAAAGCCCCGAGCTAAGACAACAAAGCCTCTCCGAGGCTGAACACGCGCGTGGTAATCCCTCCCTCGTACTCAGCATCGGAGAGGCTTTCTCCTGTGAGCCCTAGGCTTTCAACCTAGGGACCATGGCCGGGGTGAGGGAGCTCCGCTCACGGCGCCTCGGGCGAGCTCAGGAAGTCGATGATGTCGGCTTGGAGCGATTCCAGATCGATGAGGTCCGCCATCGCTTCGCCGAGATTCTCGCGGAGGTAGCTCCCCGTTTCTGTTTGCGCGATTTCACGCACCCGTCGTTGCACGGCGGCTTGATCGACGATGCCGAGGCTCACCAACTCGGAAGCCATCGCTCGGAGGCGAACCTGCGTCATCGTCAATTGCGCGGCGAGGTGGGCGACGGTGTGGGCGAGAAGTCCTGCCCATTCTTCAGCGGTCGGTTGGCGCCCATGAAACCCGTTCCCGCCGCCTTGTAGTCGCTCGTCCATGATCTCCCTCGCTGATGCCGGAGAGTCGATTTTCCCGGACAAGTGCGAAACGGATTCCGAGTATACGCGCGTTAGGGTTGTCAAACCGGGCGGGGTCTCGACTACAATCCCCGGCCATCCTATGCGCGCGATAACCAACTTCCCTCGGTCGCGGGCGGTGGGCGGGTCAATCGATCATATTTGGGGGGTTCATCGTGCCAAATCTGGCGACGTTCTTCGTGCCGGCGCGCATTGCGCACGTCCTCGTTCGCACGCTCGTTTCATTCCTGTTCATTGGTGCAGTCGTGATTCAGGTGGCGGGCCCGACACCCGCGTTGGCCCAGAAAACGACCCCCACTCCTGCAAAGAGCCATTCCTGCCTGAATAGCTTGACCCCGACGCCCACGCCGAGTCCGACGCCGACGGAAACACCAGATATCGCCTCGCCCGTGGCGAGCCCTTCGGACGCGACGCCAATTACCACGGTTACCCCGACCGTGGATCCGCTCGCTGCCATCAATGGCGAACTCCTCTATTTGCAAGAGACGATCGCGGCTTGCGCCAGCCAGGGGGATTACAGCGCGTTTTCGCAGCTTGTCACGGGGAACTACCTGTCAAATACGTACGCCGCGGGCCAGGGCCTCACCGACGAGCAGTTTGTGAAGGAGATTGCCCCATACCTGCCGGTGACGCCGGTTCGGGTCGAGTCGGTTGACCATGTTCAATTGTCTGATGACGGGGTGACCGCGAACGTCACCGCGGTCGTCGGCAATCAACTCGTCCGGTTTAAATCGACCTATGTCGAAGATAACGATGCCGACGGAACGGACCTGCGATGGCTGCTCGATGATGAGCGCGCGGTCGATGTGCCGCGTCCGGCAGGCGCCGATATCGTGCAAATTCGAATCGACGATGGCTCCTTCCACCTGCAAGAGAAAAGCGCTCGTGGACCAGACGTCGTGCTGAAGGGAACGAACGACGGGAAAGCGACCCACGAAATGCTCGTGGTCAAGCTCGGCCGGGGAACGACCACCGAGGCGCTGCTCGACAATCCCGGTCCGCAGTTCCCGAAAGGCGTCACG
>CAVTUU010000007.1:0-59196 GCA_963737985.1 uncultured Chloroflexia bacterium
CGCGCACCGTACAGATGAAGTTGAGGTGTTGCAGCGGCGCTACGTATTGCTCGCCAGCATGCCGGCCGCAACTCCTGATTTCATGTCGCAGGCGCCGAGACCGAAGAACTTGTCGCCGTCGCGCCAGCCGTGCCAGGGATTGCTGCTCCAACCCTCTGCAGCCAGAACAGTGTCGGTGTGACCGTTGAGGAGAAGCGTCGGACCGGGACCATTCTCGACGTGAACGATGACATTCGGTCGACCAGGTGCGCAATCGACCACATCCGGCGTCATTCCGTGCGTGCGAAACCATGCGGCGACTGCCTCTTGGACGGCCTTTTCCTCGCCCGGATAGCTTCGGAGCGAGACGAGATCCGCGGTCAGCGCGGTCGCTTCTTCAACATCCGCCGCCAAGCTTAGCCATTGATCATCAAGCACTATTGACTCCATTCATGCCATCAAAAAGCGCGGATTAAGATCACGCCGCCGACCAGCATCACCGCACCGGCCACACGCTCGAGCGTTCACCGCATGCTGTTGAACGCCGAAGAGACCATAGTGGTCGATGGCGAGCGCGGTCAGCAGCTGCCCAAGCACGATCGAGGCGAAGAAAACGGCGCTGCCAAGCCGAATGACCATGACCAACGTCAGGGTAACGATCGCCGCGCCGAGCACGCCACGGTCCAGATCCACCACGGTCCGCTGGTGAGTTGATGCATTGGCGCCACAGGATGACGCTGGATAAGCGCGAGGATCCACAAGGAAATGGTCGACACGCTCGTCAGATCAAAGCTGCTTGAATCGCGTCTCCGGTGCGGATCCGCAGCTGCGCATCGATCCAGCTTGCACCGCCAAGAGCGATCCGTTCCAACGGCGATCAACACAAGGAATACGGTCATTGGCCGCACCAGTCTCCTCCACGCGTTTATCGACGATCAAGTCCTGGGCATCCTGCCAGTTTATGAAGCTGGAGACAACAGACATGAAAATGAACGGTCGCCCAATAGGCCCATGACCAATGGACAGAGCCAATATGTGCATTTGTGTTGTACAAAAGCACCATAAGAAAAATGTGATGTTGAGTACTCTGCCGTCTCGGGACCTGACCGGTCTATTTGTCGTACGTTGGGACCAGAAAGCGATATTCCATGCCTGGGATACGATTGCTCGTCGTCGAAGATGACACGACGATTCGAGATCTCTTGACTGAAGTCATGCTGATTGAGGGATATGAGATTCAACTGGCCGCCAACGGGTTAGAAGCGCTAACGATTCTGGCGAGTTGGGTGCCAGACCTCATTATTCTCGACTTGATGATGCCTGTGATGGACGCGGACGCGTTTCGCGAGCATCAGCTCGCCATGCCGGCGGTGGCGGAGGTTCCGATTCTGGTGCTCTCCGCGCTCAACGATTTGCAGGATCGGGCGGAAGCGATCGGCGCTTCCGCAGTCGTCGCCAAGCCGTTCGATATCGACACGCTTGTCAACGCAGTGCGTCGACTCGCGCCATCCTCAGAAGTGCGCCATTCCATTCCAGACTATCCATAGATTTCATATTTGCAGCGAGTCGAGTCCGGCTTTCCATAGGAGAAGGTGACGCCGTCGTTTGCGATGCCTCCATCGTTCCAGCGGTCAATCGCTGACAACAGGCTTTGACGAGATAGCTCGTTATTCCTCAGGGAATCGTCGCGGTCGTCCCGCCGCCCGGGAATGAATAATGCCCTTCCCGCTCAGTGATGGAAGTCGGTTGCAACCGACTGTGCCACGCGGATGGTGCGGTCACGCTCTCCACTCTCAGCAACCGACTCGCGGAGCACACAACCTCATCGTTCCGTAGGGGCGTTCGCCAAACGCCCCTACGACGAGACCATGTCCCTCGCACTTAGTCCCGGCGGCACGTTCGGTCCCTGAGCCCACCATTTGGGTGACCGCCATTAACTCCGGGGTAAGCGGTCAACCGTGGCAAGACCGCATCGAGTTTGAAGATCCCCGCAAGACTTTCCGTGGAGGAACGCTTGACAATTCACCCCAATCTGGTGTATTAAACCAGTAGGTTAGTTAACTGATAGGTTAAATAAATGACGCCAGCGGAACAACTTGACGCCACTTTCTTCGCCCTTGCCGATTCCACCCGGCGCGCCATTCTTGCGCGTTTGAGCCGGGGAGAGACGACGGTCATGAAGCTGGCTGAACCCTTCGATATGAGTCTGCCCGCCGTGACAAAGCACTTGAAAGTGCTCGAGCGCGCTGGGTTGATCGAACGTGGCCGCGAAGCCCAGTGGCGTCCTTGCCGGCTGCGAGTCGGACCGCTTAAGGAGGCATCCGACTGGATCGATCACTACCGTTTAATTTGGGAGCAATCCTTCGATCGTTTGGACGAGTACCTGCGTGAGTTGCAGTCAGGAGATGAGACATGACCGTTTCGATACGCGAGCCAGTGGACGCCAGCCAGCGAACGGTCGTGCTTGAGCGATCCTTCGCCGCGCCGCGCGATCTTGTCTTCAGCGTTTTCACGGATCCCGCTCATCTTGTCCGCTGGTGGTATCCATATCCCCTCACCTTTGCCGAGTGCGAGTTCGACGCCCGGCCGGGCGCCCCGCTCCGCTTCGTCATGCAGACATTGGACGGGACCCGCTTCCCGAAAATCGGAACCATGCTCGAGGTCGAGCCACCAGCGCGCTTGGTCTTTTCCGCTCAGGAGGACATGGACGAATCGGGCGTTCCAGGGACAGAGGTGCTGCAAACCATTACCTTCAAAGAACACGACGACCAGACGGTCGTGCGTGTCCAGATCGATGTTGTCAGGGCGTGCGCGGCAACCGCTCAGTCACTGAGGGGCATGGCCGTTGGGTGGATGCAGGATTTCGGGAGGTTGGAATTCTACCTCCTGCCGATGACGAATACCGGAAGTCAGCGGGTCGAGGCAGCGTCAAAGCCGGTCGTTTCGACGCCTTCGGACCGCGAGATCATGGTGACTCGATCCTTCAACGCCCCTAGGGCGCTGATCTTCGGAGCTTTGATCAATCCCGCCACGATCCCGAATTGGTGGGGACCACAAAATGTGACGACGACAGTCGAGAGGATGGATGCTCGACCGAGCGGCAGGTGGCGCTTTCTCCAGCATCGTCTGGATGGCGACCCGCTCGAATTCAGCGGCGAGTATTTCCTGATCGATCCACTGGAACTCGTCGTCACCTCGTTCGAAATCGGGCAACATGACGGCCAAACCCCGTTCGACCAACTCGAAATCGACGCGGTTCATCTGTTCGAGCGTGATGGAACGACGCGAATGACCAGCATCTTTCTCTTTCCATCGAAAGCGGCGCGAGACAACGCGCTCGAATCCGGAAAAGTCAGCGGAGCGCTCGAATCCTACGAACGGCTCGAGCATGTGCTGTCAGCGTCGGTCTAACGTGGCCGGTTCACATGTCAGCCCGAAGATGAGCATGGCGGCGCGCAGAGCGTTGCAAACAGGACACGGCGGTCGTCCGATCCGCGAGGGGTGGATTCACTCCTCACCGCGCGATCGACCGCTGGCGACGCTGCCGCGCGGCCCCGATCGGCCTCCGTAAGATCGCTGCGATATGAAGCCATTTGACATTGACGAGATGAAGCGGCCGATGGTCGGCAGGGCTGAGTCGGTCTAAGAAAACAGCAAGGAGTGTTCCATGCCACCGAAAATCACCCCATTCTTGTGGTTTAAGAACGAAGCCGAGGAAGCGACGCGCTTCTATGTCTCCCTCTTCAAAGACGCTGAAATTCTGAATATCGAGCGTATTGGCGAAGACGGCCCGGTCTTCACGACGTCGTTCCGGCTCGAAGACGAGGTGTTCATCGCCCTCAATGGCGGCCCGGAAGATGGCGACCAATCAAAGTTCAACGATTCCATTTCCTTTGTGATTGATTGCACCGATCAAAACGAAGTCGATTACTTCTGGGATGCGCTTGCTGCAGGCGGCAAGCCGGTTGGGTGCGGCTGGATCAAGGACAAGTTCGGCGTGACCTGGCAGGTGGTTCCCAGGAAGATGAACGAGATCCTGAGTGGACCAGACCGCGTGGGCGCTGACAGGGCGATGAAGGCGATGTCGCAGATGACCAAAATTAATGTGGCCGAACTCCAAGCGGCCTACGACGGGGCAGAGATCGCCCAACGCGTTTAACCAGAACAGGAGAACGACTGTGCGCAAGCTCATCGTCAGCAACACGATGTCGCTCGATGGCTACTACGAGGGGCCGGGCAACAATGTCATGGCGCTGCCGATGGGCGACGCGTTCGACCGTCATCACGTCGAGCTGCTGCGCGCCGCCGATACCATGCTGGTGGGCCGTACATCGTTCGAGATGTTCCGGGATTACTGGCCGTCTGTCGTCGACGATCCCACCGCCACGCCGGAGAATCGCGAAATCTCCCGGCTCGAAAACGCCATCCAGAAGGTGGTCGTCTCGGACAGCCTGACCCCGGAGCAGACTGACCCATGGCGCGGGACCACCCGCATTATCAGACGGGCAGAGGCGCCCACGCAGATCGCCGAGCTCAAACGCCAGCCCGGCAAGGACATCGTCGTCTTCGGCAGCCACGTCCTCTGGAACGAGTTACTCGTCCACGGTCTGGTCGACGAACTCCATCTGATGATCGGTTCGGTCGTCCTGGGCGGCGGCACGCCGGCCTTCGCGGGCCGGTCGCCGATCTCTCTCCGCCTCATCGACACTCGCGCCTGGGAAGGGCAAGAGAACGTCCTGGTCCGATACGAAGTCCGTCGCCAAGAAACGTGAGTCCGCTGGCACGCAGTCATCTCAAAATTGTCCTATTCTGAGTTGTGGTGTCCTGACGCGGATTGTTGCGGAGATCGAAATGACCCTTGAACTTGAACTGCCTGGGCCGGTTGCTACCTACCTGACTGCAGAGCAAGCCAAGGATTCGGATCTGCTCGCCAGCAGCTTCGCCGATGATGCTCACGTGCGCGATGAAGAGAACGACTATCACGGCATCGATGCCATCACGGCGTGGTGGCGGGAAGCCCAAGTGAAATATCAATATGTTGTCGAACCGCTCGATGCTTCGACAAAGGGTGAGACAACGACTCTTCGCGTCCGCTTGACGGGCAGCTTCCCGGGTAGTCCAGTGGAAGTCACCTATTCATTTGTTGTTGCGAACGACAATATTACTTCATTGGATATCAGCTGATATCTGAACACATTCCGAGAAGTTTGCTAGGTCCCGTTCTCGAACAGGGCGAGGTGCGTGCAAAGGGCGAGGTGGAGACGAAATCAATACCGATTCTTCATAATTCATGCGAAAATCGCGGGAACACTTCGCTATGAACGCGTTGGGCACCGTTACAGGTTTGGCTGCGGTTTTTGTGCCCGGGGCTCCTCAAATTCCGCGTCGTCGCAGTGCCACCAAGCGACTAGAGGGAACAACCGTCAACTTGACTCGGACTGGTGTCAGTTCAAATGCCAGGGGATTTAGAGCGCCATCGACCCTCACAATTCTCATTGATTCCAACGTCTTTATCGCGTTGGAAGACTTGGGAATTTCTCCCGACATCCACAGCAATGATGCAGCTCGGTTCTTCAGCCTCGCGTCGGAGATTGGCGCTCGGGTTGCTATCTCCAATGGAACACGTTCCGATATCTTGAGTGCCAGCGACGCCAAGCACCGTCTGAGACGCGAGCAACTTAAGAAATACTACGTTCTTCAACATATCCAACCAGATCCATATCTCGCCCTCACGGCGGGATTTCCATCTCAGCGATCCGAAAACGACGAGGCGGACCTTGAAGTGCTTACCGGTCTAGCGTCAGGAGCTGCTGATTGGCTTCTAACTCAAGACTCAAGCCTTAGGAATCGAGCTCGAAGAGCAGGTTACAGCGAAAAGGTTCTCTCACTACAAGAAATCCTTGAGACGCTTAATTCGCTACTCAGCAAGCCAAGTAGCATCGCGGCTGTGGCCACAGTAAAGGCCTATTCGATCAATCCGAATGCTTCAGTCTTTAACAGTGTGAGGATGGACTATAAGGATTTTGATACTTGGTGGCGGGATAAGGTCGCGAGTGATCACCGGGACGCTCTCTTGCTGGGGGGGCAGCAGAACCGGAAGGTATCGCTGTTCTAAAGATTGAGAGAGACGGACCTCACGGCCTAACCGGCAAAATCCTGAAACTCTGTCCGTTCAAGGCATCTGAGGAATATCAAGGCACACGACGTGGAGAACTTCTCCTCAAGGCCGCTGTCGATTACGCCCGTCGCAACCAATGTGAGCGAATCTACGTGGAAGTTCTCCCAATCCGTGACACATTGATCGCCTGGTTTCAAAGTTTTGGATTTGTCGTTGCGGAGGGGAGCACGACAAGTCGCAAAGAATTGGTACTTGTTAAAGAGTTGATCCCCTCATCTGCTTCGAGGCAACTTAGCGCGCTGGACTTCAATATCGCATACGGACCTGGTGCTGTGAGAGCAGAGCTTATTCACATTGTTCCTATTCAGCCGCGTTTTCATCGTCTCCTCTTTCCCGAGGCCGAGCAACAACATTCGCTTTTTCCTCGACTTCAACCGTGTGGTAATGCAATTCGCAAGGCCTATCTGTGTAATGCAAGTTCGCGCCTGGTTCACGTGGGCGACACGCTCATTTTCGTGAAATCGGGAAGCAACTCATGTGCTTCAGCTATAGGAGTAGTCGAGTCAACGCTCGTTTCCAACTCACCCGAAGAGATCGTGGCATATGTTGGAAACCGGACCGTGTATTCGGTGGAAGAAATCCAGAAACTGTGCGAACGCGGCGAAACTCTTGCGATAAGATTTCGAATGGATCGAGTCTTGTCACCGTCTTGGCCAAAGGCTGAACTTCAGGCCGCCGGAGTTCTCACTGGTACCGGTCAGAGCATTCAACGCGTGCGAAAGGACGGAATCGAATGGATAAGGACCCGTTTGGACGGGTAGTCTTGATGTCGATCCAGCCCGAATATGCTGAAGCCATATTACGCGGCGAAAAGCTCGTTGAGTTTCGAAAGCGACCAGTGGCTGACGATGTTACTCACGTTATTGTCTACGCCACAATGCCCGTTGGAGCAATAGTCGGAGCATTTACTGTCGCCGGCCAAGAAACTTCGAGCCCAATGAACCTATGGAAGGAATTTGGCCAGGGTGCCGGGATAGGATGGGGAGAGTTCTTTGACTATTATCAATCGCATGCCGAAGGCACGTGTATCCGAGTAGGAGACATTCTAATTTGCGATCATTACGTGAACCTGAACCAAGCGTTTGGAATCAGTAGGCCCCCACAAAGCTTTCAATATGTAGATGCCGAGTGCGCCAGACAGTTGATGGAAACCATGCAGCCCGCATCAAATTCCAGTCTGCCGGTGGAGTTTGCGTGACTTTTGAAATCCTTCATGCCCCGTTCTCGAAGAGCGCCAAATGCGTGCACAGGGCCAGATGCAAACGCAACCTCACGTTGGCGTCGTCAAGGTCGAGGCCGGTGATTTCGCGGACGCGATCGAGCCGGTAGAGCACGGTGTTGCGGTGGACGTTGAGGATGGTCGCCGCTTCCTTTGGACTGCAACGGGCGTCGAAGAACGCTTCGAGGGTGCGGATCAGTTCGCCGCCGTGTTGCTGGTCGTATTCGATTAGGGAGTCCAGCGTTTCGTCATGGAACGAACGCAGTTCCGGGAGGTTTTCGGCGGCGAAGATCAGCCGGTAGACGCCGAGTGACTCGAAGGGGGTCAGGTGGCCCGGGCCGTCGAGTCTTCGGCCCATCGTTAATGCCTGCTTGGCTTCTTGGTGCGATTGGCGGATGCCGGTGAGACCGCTCTGGATCCTGCCAACACCGACTGAGACCGCGAGCCCGGTCAGATTTTTCCCTTGGATCCGGCGCGAGAGATCGTCGAATACCGATTTTGCGATCGCTTTTGCTTCGTTGGCATCCGATACGGGCCAGACGATCTCGGCGTTATTGTGACGCAACCGCCAGAGCACGCGAGATCCACGCCGCGCCATCACTTCGTCGATCAACGACCAACGGCCGTCACGGTTGCGCGTGGGACCCGACTGATCGAGCCGGGCGACGATCGCGACATGCGGCGCCTGAAGATCGTGACCAAGTCGCTTGGCCTGTTGCAGCAACGAAACTTCGCTTCTCAGCGCTCCGTCCAAGACTTCATCAAGCACATTGAGCTCTAGCTCGCGACGGGCAGTCGCGGCTGCCTGTTCGCGGGCAAGGACGACCGCACATGCGGCCGCGCCCCGCGAGGTGAAGAGCGTATCTTCCGCGTTTTCGCCGAGTATCGGTTTGACGAGTGAGAGGCTGCCAAGAAGTCCGTCGCGGCCGATAATCGGCGCCACGACTCGTTCGCGCGAGTCGTCGAGCGGCACGATGGTCGTCGGCGGTTCGGCTGAGCTGCTTGCTCCGGCTGTGCGCAGCCAGTTTCCAAGTTCGCCCCGACTCTGGTCAAGCAACGACGCGATCTCTTCCCGGGATGGGTCATTCGGCGACGGCGCGTGATAGGCCAGGAGGCGGCCATCGCGGCTTTCGAGCACGACCGGTCGCTGAGAGAGATCGGCCAGACTCTGCACCATAACCGGGAGCGATTCGCCCTCGATCGCCATTTCCATTAGGCGGCGGCCGACTTCCTGCCCGCGTCGTTGCACTTCCCGGCGACGCTCAGTGATCAGCCGGGAAGCGTCTCGCTCAAGGAGTCCGAGCTCCGCGTCCGCTGGGAGATGCAGGAAGGGCACGCCCGCTTCGTTCGCCGCGTTTCGCGCGCCGGCAGTGACTCGACCAGGGTGGGCGATGGCGGCCACGCCGAAGCCGGCGAGTTGGCGCACCGCCGCTTCGAGAGTCAACCGTTCGTCAAGCAACTCGAGCACTTTCAGGGGCAACAGGACCAGCTCACCGCCGCTCAAATGGCCGAATGCGGGCGGGCTGGGCCGCAGACGCGTCACCCAGGTCACTTCGCGGTCGAGACCGGTTTCACCAGCAACGACCTGCGTGCCCTGAGGAAGCGCGAGGTGGATAACATCTTGGACGGTAATCATCGCCCGTCGATCGCCTTGTTCAATGCCGGTTCCTACGCATCACCATAACGGGCTAATTCCCAGGGACTGACATGGCGGCGATAGTCTTCCCATTCCGCTTGCTTCACCGTCAGGAGTTGATCGACCACGTAGTCGCCGAGGGTTGCGTGAATCGTGCTGTCTTCGGTGAACGCGCTGATTGCCTCGCCGAGCGTTCCCGGCAGGCGGGGGATGCCGAGCCGCTGCAATTCTTCGTCGTCGTAGGAAACAAAACTCTCGTCGAGCGCGTCCGGCGGTTCTTCACCTTGGCGAATGCCGTCGAGCGCGGACGCGAGCGCAACCGCGAACGACAAGTACGGGTTCGCCATTGGATCGGGGCTGCGCAATTCGAGCGCGGTATCTTCCTCTTCGGCGAGCGACGGCAAACGAATCAATGACGCCTGGCTCACCCGTGCCCAAGTTGCATGACGCGGCGCACGGTGTCCTGCGTTCAGGCGCTTGTAGGAATTCACGGTTGGGCAGACAACGAGACACATGCCGGGAGCATGGGCGAGAAGCCCGCCGATGATTTGACGCCCAATGATCGAGAGTTCGTCTCGTTCGACACGGAGCGCATCGCCACCATCGGGATAACGGGCGAACTGCTGGAAGATGTGCATCCCAGAACCGGGCGCGTCCATCATCGGTTTCGGCATGAAGGTCGCGCGCAGCCCCCGCCGCTGCGCCACCGCCCGAATCACGTGACGGGCGGTTATCAGCTGATCGGCCATGCGCAAAGCGCCGGTCGGTGGCATGTCGAGTTCTTCTTGACCTGGACCGGTTTCGTGATGAGCGCCACCGACGCCAATACCCATTTCTTGAAGCGTCGTCAGAACTTCATCGCGAGTCGCCGCGACACGATCCTCGCCGACGTCGAAGTAGCCGGCCGCGTCGTGGGGGCGAATCGGTACACCAGGTTCGTCGGGTAGGAGATAAAACTCGACCTCGATGCCGACGCGATAGTCGAAACCGACCTCGCGCGCGCTCGCGAGCGTGAGTTCCAAAACACTCCGGGGATCGCCCGCGAATGGTTGTCCATCTCGGCGCAGGACAGAACAGCTCAACTGCGCTCGCCGCTCGCCGTCCTCGGTCTTGGGGAAGATCACCAGCGTGCCGGGATCGGGCACGAGGTAGAGATCGAGTTCCACCTGGCGCAGCCCAGTCAGGGCTGAACCATCAAAACGGTACCCCTGCTTCAGGACCGGCGCGAGCAATTCGACCGGAATCGTGAGGGTTTTGGCGCCGCCGGTAATATCGCTAAATTGAAGGTCGATGAGACGGACCGCCTGTTGGCTAATCCGGTTTAGCGCGGCTTCAGCGGCCGAGCGCTCGCCTTCGACCATTGCCACCATCGTTTATTCGCCTCGCTTTGCCTCTAATTAGGCGCAGAGTCCAACAAAATCCTCTCAAAAGCTTACTCTGCTGACAATCGGCCCGCCACTCTTCAAGTTGGCTGATCGGGAAACATCGAAGCGTCCTTGATGCCGAGATCCGCCACTAATCGCTTTCAGGCACAATGTCGTCGGTGGAAACCGTCAGATTACCATGCAAGATTGCTGATGAAGACATCTATTCTGACTCGAAATTTGGCGTAATGAACCCACCTGATTCGCGGAGATGGTTGGTAACGCAGGTTTCGATCCATGGTTGCTGGGCACAAACCAAGAAGCAGTGAAGCTCGCACAATCAATCAGGTGCGCCTTAGGCGCAGCGCCTAAAACTCGCGCATAGCGACTTGACCCTCTGCACCTACGAGTCAGACCAATACCTCCGTAGACTAGAACTGTTGCCACGGCTCCGCTTCGCCGTGGTTGGGATTGGATGCTCAGCCGGCAGTGCGGCCGCCGCGACGCTTCAACCCAGTTCCCGCAAACTCTGTTTCTTGTGCTTGCTTTCACGAATTGTGCGTGGGCGTTGAACTTCACGCGCGTTGGGTAATCGTTTCGGTTAGGCGCGGCGACGAGGCTTCCTATCCGGCTAATTATCGTTCGATGACTATCGAGCGTTCCAGTTGAAAGGATTTGCCATGCCGGGCAAGCAGCAGATCGCTCAAGGTGCTCACGCCCCCTTGTACGATCCCGCCTTCGAACACGACGCCTGTGGCGTCGGACTCGTCGTCAACATCGCGGGCACGCCGTCCCGCGAAATTGTTGAACGCGCGCTCGGCGGCCTCGTCAATCTCACCCACCGTGGCGGCGTCGGCGCCGATGAGCGCACCGGCGACGGTGCAGGTGTCCTGACCCAGATCCCGCACAAACTCTTCGCGCCGATCCTCGCCCGCCAGGGACGAACGCATCTTGGCCCCGGCGAATACGCGGTAGCCATGATCTTTCTCCCCCAGGACGAGAGCGCCTCGGAGGCTGCTCAGCAGGCGACGCTTACCGCTCTTGAAGAGCACAAGCTCGAATTGATCAACTGCCGAAGCGTCCCAATCGACAAATCCGTTCTCGGCCGAATCGCCGGCGAGACGCTGCCCCGCATCGCCCAACTCTTCATTGCCAAACCGGCCGGCTTGGACATCGACGCGTTCGAGCGCACATTGCTCCTCGCGCGAAAGTCGGCGGAACGCGCGGTCGAGGCGGCTGGGATCGACGGTTTTTACGTCGTCTCCATGTCCGCGCGAACGATCATTTACAAGGGCTTTTGTTTACCGCAGGATCTGGCCGCGTTTTATACCGATTTGCGCGATCCGAACTACGAAAGCGCGATCGCGCTCTTCCACCAACGCTACAGCACCAACACCTTGCCGACCTGGGCAATGGCGCAACCGTTCCGCTTCATCGCCCATAACGGCGAGATCAACACCGTCCAGGGCAATCGCGGGTGGATGCTGGCGCGCTCGTCCGAGCTTGCATTTGCAGACGGAACAGGTGGCGAGGCCTTGGCGCCGGTCGTCAGCCTAACCGGCAGCGATTCGCTGAGCCTCGACAATGTGCTCGAACTGCTTTACCACGGTGGCCGCTCAGTTCCGCACGCGCTGATGATGCTCGTGCCGGAGCCGTGGGAACAGCTCCCCGAGATGCCTTCGGCCCGGAGAGCATTCTATGACTTCCATGCTGGTCTGATGGAGCAATGGGACGGTCCCGCCGCGCTCGCCTTTAGCGATGGTGTCGTCGCCGGCGCCACGCTCGACCGCAACGGTCTCCGCCCACTCCGCTATGCGATTACCGACGACGGGCTGCTGATTGCCGGTTCTGAAGCCGGAACCGTCGCGGTTGACCAGGCGCGGATCGTCGAAAAGGGACGGCTTGGTCCCGGCCAGATGATCGTGGTCGATACCGCCCGCGGTGTAGTCCTGCGCAATGACGACATTAAGGACGAGGTTTCCGGCCAAGCGCCCTATTGCGAATGGCTGAACGAGGGCCGAATCAAGATCGCGGCGAGCGATGCGCAGCCTGCAACGACGCCGATCGAGGAACTTGTCACTATCCAGCGTGTGTTTGGTTATTCCTCCGAAGATTCACGCCTGATCATTCACCCGATGGCTGGTGAATCGAAGGAGCCGACCTGGTCGATGGGCGACGACGCTCCTTTGGCGGTTCTCTCGGAACGGGCGCGGCCGTTACCTGCCTTTTTCCGGCAGCGGTTCGCCCAGGTGACTAATCCGCCGATTGATTCACTGCGTGAAAAGCGGATCATGGCGCTCGACAGCTACGTCGGCCCGCGCGGCAATCTCCTTGTCGAGGATCCGGCTGCTGCCAAATTGATCCATCTGCCAAGCATCCTCATAAGCGAACGGCAACTCGCCGAAATCGAAGCGATCAGCGATGGTCGGATCAGAGCGCAACGGCTTTCGACCCTCTTTACGCCGTCCGAGGATGGGTCGTCGCTTGAAGCAGCTATCGAGCAGTTGCTAGAAACCGCGGAAGGAGCGGTGCGAGATGGCGCTTCGATTTTGATCTTGAGCGACCGGGGTGTTGACGAGCAGCGCGCGCCGATGCCGATGCTCCTCGCGGTGGCGGCGATTCATCACGATCTCATCCGCAAGGGCATACGACTGCGGGTCGACCTGATTGCCGAAACCGGCGAGGTCTGGGACGTCCATCAACTCGCTTGCCTCATCGGGTACGGCGCCGCGGCGGTTCACCCCTACCTTGCGCTGAATGCAGCCGGCGCCCTCGAAGGAACGCGCGGGTTCGATGGCCTGACCGCCAACGATCTGCAACACAACTATTTGAAGGCCCTTGAAAACGGTTTCCTCAAAGTCTCCTCGAAAATGGGAATCTCGACCGCGACTGGTTACCGGGGAGCGCAAATCTTCGAAGCCGCCGGGCTCAGCCACGATCTCATCGATCGGTATTTCAGCGGCACACCTTCCCGGCTTGGGGGCATCGGGCTCTCCGAGATCGGCGCTGACATCTATCGCCGGCACAGCGAAGCGTTCAATGAACCAGCCGCGAAGTTGCCGGACCCAGGCATCGTCCGCTTCCGCAAAGACGGCGAACCGCACGCCTTCAACCCAACCACGGTCAAGGCGATCCAGCAATTCGCGAATAGCAATGATCCGATCGATTACCAGGCGTATCGCGAGCTCGTCAAAGAACACCCGGCAACCGCTGTCCGCGATCTGATGTCAATCAAACCGCTCGGCGCGCCGGTGCCGATCGATGAAGTTGAATCAGAACGCGAAATCATGCGGCGATTCGTTGTCACCGCCATGTCGCTCGGCGCATTGAGCCCAGAGGCATACCGCACGCTCGCGATCGCGATGAATCGTATCGGGGCGCGGAGCAACAGCGGCGAGGGCGGCGAGGATCCCGATTGGTACGACGAGCCCGGACCAGATATTCCGCACAACTCGGTGAAGCAGGTCGCGTCCGGCCGGTTCGGCGTCACTGCACGTTACCTCTCGAAGGCGACTGAACTCGAAATCAAGATGGCTCAGGGCTCGAAACCGGGCGAAGGCGGACAGCTGCCTGGTCACAAGGTGACCAATTTCATCGCCCGTGTCCGGCACGCGGTGCCCGGTTTGCCGTTGATCTCGCCGCCGCCACATCACGACATCTACAGCATCGAGGACCTGGCACAGCTAATTTACGACCTGCGGCAATGCAATCCACGCGCGAAGATAGGCGTCAAGCTCGTTTCGGAGGCGGGGGTCGGCACCGTCGCCGCCGGTGTGGCCAAAGCTCGGGCTGATTACATCCTGATCTCTGGACACTCCGGCGGCACCGGCGCCTCGCCCCTCGCTTCGATCAAGCACGCCGGCTGCCCGTGGGAGCTCGGCCTCGCCGAGACGCAACAGACGCTCGTCATGAACGGTCTGCGCTCGCGCGTTCGCCTGCGCACCGATGGCGGGCTCAAGACGCCGGAAGACGTCGTCATGGCGGCGATGCTCGGCGCCGAGGAGTACGGTTTCGGAACTTCGGTGCTGGTCGCAATGGGTTGCGACATGGCGCGGCAGTGCCATCTCAATAGCTGCCCGACCGGCATTGCGACCCAAAAAGAGGATTTGCGCAAGAAGTTCGCCGGTTCTCCGGAAATGGTCATCAACTACTTCACGCAGCTGGCGGGAGGCATTCGCGAAGTCCTTGCCTCAATCGGCGCGCGGTCGCTCGATGAGGTCATCGGCCGCTCCGACTTGCTCGCGCAACGGTCGATGGACGGCCGTGCCGGCAGTCTCGATCTGAGCGCACTCTTTGCCGAGCCCGCGGCGATTGAGGTTCGCAAGAAGACGATGGAGGTGCGTGATACGACCCCGACGCTCGATGACCGGATGCTGGAGATCATCGGTCCGGCGCTTCGAGATGGAAGGTCGGTCAGCATCAGCGAGGCGATCGCGACGCCGAATCGAACGGTTGGCGCGAAGATCGCCGGTGAGATTGCGCAGAAGCTGGGACCAGAACATCTGGCCGCCGGCCGCATCACTTGCCAATTCAATGGCAGTGCCGGTCAAAGCTTCGGCGCGTTCAGCGTCCACGGGATGCGACTCCTGCTCGAAGGTGAAGCGAACGACTATGTGGGCAAGGGGATGTCTGGCGGTGAGATCGCGGTGATGCCGCCGCGCGAGGCGAAGTTCACGACCCCGCAAGTCATCGCCGGCAACACGTTGCTGTATGGGGCAACAGGCGGATCACTCTTCGTCGCCGGTAAGGTTGGCGAGCGCTTCGCGGTCCGCAACAGTGGCGCGGTCGCCGTCGTCGAAGGAACCGGCGATCACTGCTGTGAATACATGACCGGTGGTTTGGCCGTGATTCTCGGTCCGACCGGGCGCAACTTCGGGGCGGGTATGACCAATGGTTTGGCCTATGTCCTCGATGTTGACGGCACGCTCGACGGCCAGATCAACCACGATTCGGTCCTGCTCGAACGTATCACTGACGATGATGACGCTGCTGATGTGCGCGAGGCGATCGAACGCCACGTCCAACTGACGCACAGCCAGCACGCCCAGAAACTGCTCGCGAACTGGGACGCCACACTGAGACAAATGTGGAAAGTCATCCCGCGGGCAACGCTCCTCCTCGCGGTGGCTGCCCCCGACGAGGTCGAAGCCAAAGGCGCCGCCGACTAATACCCAACGACAACCCTTCCGCCGCGAAGCCGGCCGAGAGCATTTCGCTCTCGGCCGGCTTCGGGTCTTTTTTCCGGGAATGCGAAGTTCACGTTCCCTCGTAGGGGCGTTTGGCGAACGCCCTTCTGTCCCGCACGAACGATTGTGTTGGCAACAATGTGGTCTGCGCGCGGGCGTGCGCCACACGCCCCTACGGAAAACCGGCTCCTGGCGAGTAAACTCTCCTCATTGGGAGGAACGGAATGCGCGGAATTCGGATCGTTGGGCGTGGCTTGCACGACACGCTTGAACACTTGTTGTCGTTTGCGGTGCTCAGCATGTCCTGGTGGATCGGAGTGATCTTGATCATCACCGCTCCTCCGGCAACGCTCGCCCTCTTCTGGCAAGCTGATCCCCGAATCGGTACCGAAAAAGACCGGCCCTCGGCGCGGGAGACCCTGAGCTTTATGCGAGCCCATTTTTGGCAAAGTTGGGGCTTGGCGCTCATCACGATGCCGTTGATTGGCGTGCTGATCCTCAATATCGTGACCATCCGTCCGGACGAGAACAAACTTGGGGTGCTGGCGCCGGTTTGGCTCTTCTTGCTTATCATCGCTTCGTTCATCACCGCCGGAGCCTTCGCCCACGTTGCATTGCTCGATTTTCGTGTCGTCGCGGCGCTGAAACAGAGCGCGCTACTGACCGCGGCGAATTTCCCGCGGATCTTTATCATTGCGATTCTGCTCTGGATCATCATCGTTCTGAGCACGGTGCTTGTCATACCGATGATCTTGTTCTTGCCGGCCACCCTCGCTGCGACGATCGAGCGGTTCGTTCTCGATGCGCTCAAGATACCGGTGATCGACCCGCTCGCACCGACCGACGAGCGAGTGATCGAGGAACAGAAACGGCGGAACTCAAAAGTCGGACCGTAGGCTCAACCCTTGATGCCGCTGCGACTCTGTCCTTCGACGAACCAGCGTTGGAAGATGAGGTAGAAGATCGCGATCGGGACCGTGCTGATCACGGCGATCGCCATCAGCGTTGGCCAGTCGGTGTAGTAGGTCGTATGAAAATAGGCGAGACCGAGCGGCATCGTCCGTAGGTCGGGGTTGTTGATGAAGATCAACGGCTCCAAGAACCAATTCCAACTTCCTTGAAAACTGAAAATGGCGACGGCGGTCACGGCCGGCATCGCGTTCGGCAACGCGATTTGGGCGAACATCTTGTACCGGCTGGCCCCATCAACGCGCGCCGCTTCTTCGAGCTCGCGCGGAAACGATTCAAAGAACTGTTTCATGAGAAAGATGGGGAACGCATCCGCCAAGAACGGCAGGGTTAGTGCCCAATAGCTGTCGAGCATGTGTAGGTTCTTGAGCAAGATGAATTCCGGCACGATTTTCACGATGCCGGGCACGATGATCGTGCTCAGGATCATGATGAAGAGAAGGCGCCGACCGGGAAACTGGATCCGGGCGAAGGCGTACCCTGCGGTCGTCGCGGTGAATGCGCGCCCGATGACCCACACCGCGGCGACGAAGGTGCTATTGAGAAACCAGCGGTCGATGTTGGAATCGAACGCGGTGCGGTAGGCATCGAACGAAATCTCGTCCGGCCAAAACAGACCCTTCAACGACAAGAGCTGATTCGCTTCGGCCGGCGTCTTGACCGAAGTTGTGACTGAAAAAATGAAGGGAACGAACATGATGAGCGCTGTGAACACAAGCGCAACATAGGCAACGATCTTCAGGACGAGATCGAGCGTTCTCGATTCGCTGACTTGGGCTTCCGCCTTGGGTGGCGCCATTTCTGTTGGGACTGCCGCGACGGTTTGCTGTTGCATCGATTTACTACCGCTCGACCGTTTCGCCAGCCACACGCTGCTGGACGAAATAGATGATCAAGACCATTCCCAAGAGCACCATCGCGATCGAGGAGGCATAGCCAAAACCGGCCCCGAATTCGAACGCTTCTGTGTAGATGAGATAGACGAGCGTGGTCGTCGTTTTCGCCGGTCCTCCTTGGCTCATTACCCAAATCTGGTCGAAGACCTGAAAGCAACCGATAAATCCGATAGTGACGACGAAGAGTGTCACCGGCTTGATCAGTGGCACGGTGATGTCCCGGAAGACCCGATAGCGGGATGCGCCATCGAGCGCGGCCGCCTCGTAGACATCGGCCGGCATATCTTGCAAACCGGCGAGGAAGATCACCATCAACGTCCCGGTCGTCGTCCAGATGTTGAGCATCATGATCGAGAGCAGGGCCACGCTGGGACCTTGGAGCCACACCGAGACATGGTCGATGCCAAGATGGCTGAGCGCAATCTCGATCACGCCATTGGGATTCGCCAGCCACACCGGCTTCGGCGTCGGGAATCCGAAGGATTTGAGGACATAGTTGATCAGCCCACGGCTCGAATACATCCACAGGAAAATGATCGAGATGACAACCGACGAGCTGATGGAAGGAAAGTAGAACGACGTGCGGAAAAACGTGCGGCCGCGAATCTTGCGATTGGCCAGCACCGCGAGGACCAGTCCAGTTGTCGTCTGCACAGGCACGACGATAAACGCATACCAGGAGGTGTTCCGGAATGCGTTCCAAAAGTCCGAGTCATGAATCAGGGCGCGGTAATTGCCGAGGCCAACCCAGGTGCGTCCGGGTGTGACGAGCTCCCATTTGAAGAAGCTGATGAAGATGGCGTAGAGCACTGGTCCGAAGACGAAGGTGACATAAATCAACATGGCTGGGAGAACGAAAACCCAACCGGCGATCGCGTCTTCGGCGGTGAGCGGGCTGCGGCGCCGGCCGCGCCGCAGCGTAAGCGTTGCCATTAGCGCCTCGTTGTGTGGGCTCCCTCACCCCCTACCCCCTCTCCCGTGCGCGGGAGAGGGGCCGTTTTGCGAGGTTCGTGCTTCCTTCGTGCCTTCTCCCTCGCAAGGGAGAGGGTGGACCGTTGGGCCGGGTGAGGGCTGATCGCCGGGTGAGGGAAGTTTCGCCGCTAAAAACCTTCCTCTATCTTACGCCTACCCGCTTGCCGGTGTCCCTGTCATCGGTGATCCGACCGGCGAAGGGGACGCCACCGGTGACGGCGACCCTGATGGGGTGGCGACGCCGGTTGGGCTGAGATCCTTCTCGCCCACTGCTTGGATTTTCTGGAGCGCGGACGCGACGTCGTCCTGCCCGGCGAAGAGGGCTTCAAGTATGGCGTTGGTATCAGTGACGAACTGCTGTCCGCCAGGTCCGAAACCCCAACCCCGTGCGTAATCGCCCTCGTCGAGGAACGGCTTCCGCTCTGGGAATTTGGCCAGCCACGCATCGGAAAGCGCGGGACGAGATGGCATTGCAAGCCCGAGCGACGTCCACTGCGCCATCCCGTCTGGCCCGGTCAGGAAGTTCAAGAGGTCCCAGGCCGCATCGGCGACCTTCGTTTGTGCGTTCATTGAATACGAGACGGTGAACCCGAGCGTCGCATTTTCGGCGGGCCCTTTCGGCATGGGCGAAATGCCAAACTTGAGATCGGGGGCGTTTGCCTGCAAGAACGGGAAGACCCAATTTCCTTCGAAGACAAGATCCGAGAGGCCCTTCGCCAGGCCGTCGCCCGGCCACTGTGCGCCCGCATCGGCGTGGGTCGTCGATAGTCCGTCCTTATACAAACCGTAATAGAAGTCGAGCGCTTCCTGCCCCTGCGGAGTGTCAATTTCGACTTTCGTTCCGTCGGCGCTGAGCATCGTGCCACCGGCGGCATAGTGGAATGCGAGATATCGGGCCCAATCCGGGTCCATCATCAGTCGGGCTTCGCCGGCTTTGTCCTTCAAGTCTTGAGCGGCGGTCTTCAATTCGTCCCAGTTGGCGGGCGGTGTGGCCACGGCCGCCGCCGTCATTGCATCCTGGTTGTAGACCATCGCCAAACTGGACCAGTCTTTCGGCAGTCCATAGGTCGTGCCCTGATATTGGAATGCTCCGATCAGCCCGGGATAGAAGTCTTCGGCCTTCACGCCTGATGCCGCCATCATGTCGTTCAATGACATCAGAACGTTTCGCGACATAAGGTCCGGGGCAACCAAGCTGTCAACATAGAAGACGTCCGCGGCCGTTCCCGCCGCGAGGTCAGTCTGCAATTTCGCGGCATAGTCGGTCGGCACAAGCTGGTAGTCGGCCTTGACGGCTGACTGGGAGGAGTTATAGGAATCGACGACCTGACCGAGCAACTTGTCCTCTTCCGGGCTCGACGTCCAGCCGGCAAGGCGGACCGTCGTTTGACCCTGGGCGGAGGCCGAGCGCTTGATGATGGTTGGCACGGCAAAAGCGAGCGCGCGGCGGCCGGGACTGCCGTCACCCGGGCGCGGGTAGATATCTTCCGATCGAACTGCCGATTGTTCACCAGGAGCCTCCCTTCAGGAGTCACGCTGCTCACAACGCGACTGCGCCATCGCAGACACATGCGTAAGCAGGTGGTCTTTCGACCATGTATCGCTCGCCAATTCGCGCAAGACAGGTGCCAAGGTGACAATCGCTGCTCACGACGCGGAGCTTAAAGTGGGTAGACTCTGTGACCCACTGCGGCTGCCCTTGCCAGATAGATCGGCCGGTAGCGGTCGTAGAGCACGACCAACAAGCTCAGCAGCAACGCGAAGAAGAGTCCATCGCCGAGATGGATCCCATCGCCCGTGAAGTGGAAGAGGATATCAATGCCGATGATCAGCAGTGCATTGATTCCCGCTGTGACAAAGAACTGACCAGTGATCGTGCGTTGTGGCACCTGCTTGCGCACCAGCGACTCGCTGACCATGGCGTTAATGAGGATAAACCCTATTACGCCAATCGTTAGGCCGAGATTCGACGTTTCGAGATCGGGAATGATCTTCGAAAAGATGTAGATGATCATCGAGAACATCACAAGCTTCTCTATCAGTTCGCGATCGAATACACGCTCAGCGAGCTTGCGAGCTTCGATCGTGATCTGCTCGTCGGTGACTTCGCGATCGTGCGCGTCAGCATCGAACGAAAACTTCCAATCGGCGGGTGGAAGTTTGTTGACGACGTACCATTTCGCGCCCCACACAATCGCGACGATCACGATTGCAAGCCCGATGAAGACAAACGGATTGTCTTTGATGATCACACCCCAATCAGTGTCAACCGGCACGCCGAAAATGTCCTTCTTGATCACATCGGTCGTATCGAGCTGCGCCACATGGATCCAATATTCCTGCGGCAGCTTGATGAAGATCCAGATGAACGCCGCCGCGCCGATAATCGTGCGTTTGCTCATTCGCTTCGGATTCCAGCGGAGGCGAACTGTCTCGTAGAAGATGAAGAAATATTCGAATGTGTTCGGGAAGATCAGCAGGATTGCTCGTATGTGCGTCGCCTCAAAGAGGACCGTCCCAACCAGCCGATAGTAATAGAGGAACCTATTGACCTCGAACGCATAGAGCTGCGTCCAGTTCCGCATCGTCGAAAGATAGATGATCGTCAGGTAATAGACGTCGAGCGCTTTGTCGTAGCTCTGATAGCCGCTGAGATCGAGATGCGTGAAAGTTTGGAAGATCGTCTGGTCGGCGGCATCGAGCAACATCGCCGCAATTTCGAACGGGAGCGGAAAGCGAGGAATGCCGAGAGGAATGAGCAACCGGCCAGCGACGACGATGACAAAAATAATCAGGTCAGTCGTGTGCTGGGACATCCCTGCAAAGCTCCCTGCAAGTGAACTTTCGGTTGCGCACGCCGGCGGTGCGCTATCACCGCGAGATCTCTCTGTACGGGACCCTGGCGAGGAGAGCGTGACAAACGGGCCGCTCGACCCCAACCGCCGTATCTTAAAGCTTGTTTGTATGGTTGTCTCTATGGCGCACGAAATTCTGAAAAGTGAACAGCTTTCGCGAAAACTGAGTTCTTACGCGAAGCGTGCAGCTTCGTTACACTGCTTCATCCACTTGAACGAACCGTCGCGGCACCATGCCGAACAGTGGGGTGGCCTGTGAGCAATATTCCGCCGACAGCGTTAGCGCACGTGCTTGACCTCGTCGATCAACGCCGCGACGAGATCATCGCGTTCGCGAGCGAGTTGATTCAGAAGCCGTCGGTCAATCCTGATCTCGAAGCCAACGATGAGGCAGAGCGGCCGGCGCAGGAATGGCTACGGGATCAGCTTGAAGCAAGCCGAAGCTTTGACGAGATCGATTTTTGGGCCGGCGCGCCAAACCGGCCAAACATGGTTGCGACACGAAAAGGCGCAGGTGGTGGCAGGTCGCTGATTTGGTGCGCGCACACCGATGTCGTGCCGGTGACGCCTGAACAGGCGGAACAATGGGAAGGCGCCGGACCGTTTTCAGGTGAAGTGCGGGACAAGAAGCTCTGGGGTCGTGGCGCCTCCGACATGAAGGGCGCGATCGCCGCCTATGTGATGGCGGCGCGGATTCTGCACGATGCGGGCGTGAAGCTGCAGGGCGATCTCAAACTGGCGCAAGTGATCGGCGAGGAGGCGGGCCGGCGCGATATTGGTTGCAACACCGTGCTCGAACGCGGGCATAGAGCCGACTTCGCCATTTTCCCGGAGCCGTCGAATTTTGCGATCTATCCGACGATCAAAGGCGAGCTCTATTTCAGACTGACCGTGCCGGGGAAGTCGACTCATATTTGCAACCGTCACCTCGTCGCACAACCTTTGCCTTATGGGGTTGAGCGGCCGGGCGTGAGCGCGATCGACAACATGCTGAAATACCAACTCGCGATCCTCGAGCTTGAAAAGCAATGGAACCTCTGGCGCTCGAACGAGCATGTTCCGCCGGGAGGCATGTTCATCAATATCAACACCATGCAGGCGGGCACATCGCTGACATCGGTGCCCGATTCAGCCGAAGCCACCGGATCGCTTTTGTTCAACCCCGATCTAACGGGGCAAGAGGTAATGGAGGAGATTCGCGGGACGATCGACCGGGTGACGGAAAGCGATTATTGGCTACGTGATCACCCGCCGCTACTCGATCTGCCGCTTGACTCAGCGAGCGCCGCACCCTGGATCAAGGGACCGGTCAATCTCCCGCACGATCACCCGGGCGTCATCGCGATTCAGAATGCACTGGAGCAAGTGACCGGCGAGCGACCAACGCCAACTATTTCCCCATTCGTCTGCGACGCCAACTTCTGGTACCCAATCGAACAACCGTGCCTTGTTTTCGGCGTCGGCGACCCAAGCTGGGGCATCCACGGTACAAACGAGTTCCTGCCCGTCGACGACCTGATCAAAGCCACAAAAATTTTTGCCGCCGTGACGATGGAATGGTGCGGAGTGGCTGGTTGAGCTGGGGTTAGGTGCTGAGGTCCTGTTTCTGGAAGTACCTGGTAAAATTGTTGGTAAATCTGTGGACTTCTGTACTCGGCGTAGTACTATCGGGCTAGTCCTCTGTGGGAATGAACAATTGGATGCGCAAGCCCATGATCGACGAAGTTGACCCACCGTCGCGAGCTGCCGAGGATTTGTTCGCGGATTTTGTGAATCCGAAGGAACTTGATCAGGCTATCTCTCGCTTGCGGGAGCAGTTCACTACGTACGAGAAACTCGACCGGCAGATCCAAGAGATGATCGTGCGCTCCGCCGATCTTCTGCGCGGCGCCGTCGAGCTTCGGCAACGAGCGAACAAAGAGATTGCGCAGGCGCTGGGCGAGGTCGAGCGCCACATCGCGACTGAGCGCGCCAACCATCAAGATGCGCTGAACTCCGTCGTCGAAGATCTCGCCGGAACTCGGCAACGCGCAATCCAACTTGCGGGCGCATTAGCTCGCTGCAACAACAGATTGGGCTGATCACTGGGCGCCTAGACAAACATGAGCCAAGTTCGTCCCCGGTGCCGTTCCCACGAAAGGCGCCTGCCTCACCCCAACCCGAAGCCTCCCCGATTTCGACGCTCGTTCTCGTGCAGTTGGTGCCGGATGGCACGACGGCGCTCTCCTTGCAACGCTATGTCACGGAACTCGATCCCGTGCTCCGGATCACGAGTCAGGAGTACGCGGCCGGCGAGCTCCGGATGCAAACACTCGTCTCCCGCCCGCTCACCATCGACGACTTTCGCGGCTGGAATAACGGCAGTCTCGAGCTTGCCCACTCGTTGCTCGATGCTTTAGTCCTGAGGCTCGGCGCCTCTTCGTGACTTCCGGGCTACCGTGCCCCATAGCCCATCCGGACATCCTCAGATAAGGTGTTTTCACTGAGCAATTTGGCTCGATGTGCGGATCGCGACGCACGTCAAGGGCGTCTGGGATCGCGGCGCAAACGTGCGCGTTGGACGGTGGCTCGCGGGGAATTCATCGCAGGCATCGCGACGGAGGACATGATGGTTTCAGATGGAGCAAACGGCGGGCAAACGGCACGCGACTTTCTCGCGCTTTCCCACGGACACGAGTGGACCAATTTCTACGATTCCTTCGACAAGCTCGTCCAGGACAATCTCGCTCGCTCGTCCGAGTTGCTCCGCCACGCGATGTCGCTGCCGGAAGTGGCCGACCGCGAGGTTGCCGAGATCAAGACCGAGATGGCGGAGAAAATCGCGGCCGAGCGCAAGATGGCCCAAGATGCCTTTGCTTCTCTTCAAAATGAGGTGATTGCGAGTCAGAAGCAGGCCGAAGGGCTCATCGCCAGCGTCTCCACGTTGGTCAGCGACTTTAGCCGGTTAAGCGCGAAGATCGGCGACCTTGTCAAGAGCTACGAGGAAAGCGGAGAAGCGCCTTCCACAGAACCGGTCGTCGTCGCGGAAGAACCAGTAGTCGCTGAAGCCGAAGACTCCTGGTCCGCGGCTGCGGAAGAAGTTGAAGCAGAGCCTGCCGCGGTTGTGGAAACCGAAGAAGAAGTATCCGTTGACGCGGAGTCCGAGGAAAGTGACGAGCTCGGTTGGGACAGTGATGTTTCGTTCGCCGAAGTCGTCGGTGGTGATGCTCCTGAATCCGAGGACGAAGACTCGGCGGGATCGTCGCCGCAGCGCCCGGCATGGCTTTCAGTCGCTCGCCAAAGCGCGGCCTCCTAAGTTCAAGATCATTATTTGCACTGGTTGAAGACAAACCGGGGTTTGCGCATAAGCGCAACCCCGGTTCTGTGCATAGTTTGCCCGGAAAAATGTCATGCTGGTCTGTACATTCCAGTGGCTGGTGCTATCATCGATCCGGTCCTACGCTGACCGGTAGAAACACAAACAATCCACATGCGATGGAGCTGTCGGGAGAGATGCCGTCTGATCAGATCGCGTCCCGGCGCTGAAATTCGACCGATACCGTTGATCCTGTATTTGGAGGTCTTGAATGGACGGCGATCGTTTCGACAAGCTCTCTCGTTCAATCGCGGAGCGCTCCACTCGACGGCAAGCACTTCTCCGTCTCGGAGGGGGTGGCATCGCCGCGTCATTGTTCGGATTCATGGGCGTCCGCGAAGTCGAAGCCCAAGACAACGAGACCAAAACATGCCGCCTTCAACTCACCGCTCATTGGGCCACCGGACCCGACAAGGGACAGGATGATCTCGCAGGCGATTTGACGCTCAAGATCGGAACAGCCAACGGGGCGATCGACGACGGTACGTTCAAAACCAAAAATGGCACGACCTACGATGTCGTTGGCCAAGCGACCGGTCGCGCGTTGAGCATGGTTTTCAGCGGTGGCGACGAAGAGGTCATCACCCTGATGGGTGTTGCCCAGCGCGATGTGATCCTGTGTCGCGGCAATTTGCGGGGCACATTCGGCGGTCCCGATATTGAGGATCTTGGCAACTGGGAAGCGATCCGGAAACCGTCCAACGCTCCAACGCCGACACCAACCAGCGCCAACAACGGAAATAACGGCGGACCAACATCGACACCTGGGCCGGCCGCACCGACAGTGACTCCAACTCCCTGTCCGCCAGTCGATTGCGGTGGCACCTTCGTGCTCGATCCCACGACTTGTACGTGTGAGTGTCCACCGCCGTACGACAAGTGCGGCCAGGTTTGTTGCTTCGGCGGCGCGGATTGCACGGATCCAGGCTCCGGAACTTGCATGTGCCCGGCCGGGACGGAGCCCTGTCAGGAGGTCTGCACGCAGTCTTGCCCCGGCGGACAGGTGCTCGACCCGAATACCTGCCAATGCATTACGCCAACTGCCGAGCCGACAGCGACTACCCCACCGTGTCCGTCGGGACAAGACCTCTGCAACGGTATTTGCACGTCGATCACGTCCAGTCAGAACTGCGGTTCCTGCGGCAATGTCTGCCCGCAAGGTGTCCCCTGCATCGGCACGAGCTGTTCGTGTCCTCCCGGTTGGAAGGTATGTACTGGTGGTTGCAAGGACACTTCGATGGACAAGAACAACTGCGGTGATTGCGGAGTCGTCTGCGGAGTCAACGAAAACTGCGTCAACGGCTCCTGCACGTAGTTCTCAATTAGAAAACGACGCGGCCCAGATCGAGCCGCGTCGTTTTTGTTGCGCCGCGAAGTCATGTTGCGTTTAGTTCGAAAGGCGAATGATCAGATTGAACTCTGATCAGCAGTCGCTGGCAGCGAGTATGATCTGCTCGGCCTTGGCCAACACCTGCTCGGGAGACAACGACCGCCCAACCTCGTATTCGGCGCTAAAATCGTCGTCTCCAAGGGCCGTGCGGCTGCTCGCCAACGTGCGAGCGTATCTGGTCGGATCCGCTGGTGGCACTCCCAGGCCTAGACTTTGGTGGAGGGCATCGCGTGCCCCACAGAGCCGAGCTGCGAGATCCCAGTTGCCCCGAGCTGCGGCCACCCCGGCCAGACCCTCCAGGCACAACGGCATGTGTAGGGGATTGCCGATGGCCTGCATCAGTGACGCGCCCTCGGCGAAAAGTGCGGCTGCGCCAGCCGAGTCGCCCATTGCCAAATCCACGTGCCCCAGGAAAGCGAGTGACATAGCCCGCACCCACCGATCCTCGTACCGTTCTAGGATCTCTAGTGCCTCCTCCAGAAGGACCTTCGCTCGCTGGTAATCTCCCTGCCGGAGCGCGATCGCGGCAAGCGCCGATAGCGGCTCGATCGTACCGTGTTCGTCCCCACGCTGCTGCTGCAACACCAGGGCCTCCTCATGGAGAACCGCAGCACGCTCGTACCGCTCCTGATACTGTGACAGGATGCCAAGACCAAACAGCATGCCAGCCACATGACCCGTGTCGCCGAGTAGGCGGAACAGAGTCAGTGCTTCCGTGCCGGCCGACTCCGCCCGCGCAAAGTCGCCGGCGTGCATGAGATGCGCGGTCATCCCGCCGAGTGCAGAGGCGAGCGCGCGCTTGTCCCCCACCTCGCGAAGGACACCCAATGCTTGCTCGGTGAACGCGGCGCCCCGGGCGATGTCGCCGGAAAATCCAATTGCGTATCCGAGGCCGATGAGCGCCGCCGCCTCTCCGGGGTGATTACTTTGGGCACGTGCCAATGCGAGCGCCTCTTCGTAGTGGGCAACCGCGTCCTGGTAGTCTCCCTGCTCTCGCGCCATCCGGCCTCGGATGTTGAGTGCAGCAATGAGGTCTGCCGGTGTTCCGCGCTCCCGTATCAGGGCGATAGCCTCAGCGCTGCGTCGCTCAGCGTCGTCGTAATCGCCCTGGTCGATCGCCAACTGCGCCGACCCCACGAGCGCCATCGCACGCGCGGCGGCGACAGTTGCGCCGGCGCCCACCGGGAGGTCCAACGCCTCTCGTAACCACTGCCGCCCCTCGGTCAGATGGCCACGCTGTGACCAGAACCGCCACAGGGCACCGCAAAACCGCAAGGCCGTTTCACGATCGCGGCGGTCCAAAGACCAGCGTAGGGAGGCCCGGAGATTGTCGTGCTCCCGGTCCAGTTGCACAGTCGAAACCGCCTCGTCCGGTCCGCTGCGCTGTTCTTCCGCGGACTCGGCCAGCGCCAGGAAGTACCGTGCGTGCCGCTCCCGCATTGTTTCGATTTCGCCGCGTTCCTCAAGTTTCTCCAGCCCGTATTCCCGCAGCGTTTCTAGGATCGTCAAGCGCGGCTCCGCTGCGCCCGAGATGGCGCTGTCCCGTGGACGCAAGATGCTCTTGTCCACCAGAGCGGCCAGCCTCACGAGCACCGCCGCCCCATCTTCTGCGTCCGCGCAGACCGCCTCCACCGCGTCAGCAGTGCTGCCGCCGACGAAGATACACATCCGGCGAAAGAGTTGCTGCTCCGCTGCGCTTAGCAGGTCGTAGCTCCAGGCGATCACATCGCGCATGGTGCGCTGGCGGGCCGGTACGTCGTGCGGCGCCCAGACCAGCAGGGGCAACCGGTGCTCCAGGCGCAAAAGCAACGATGGCGGAGACAGAAGCCTCGTCCAGGCTGCGGCCAGCTCAATTGCGAGCGGCAGCCCATCGAGCCGCCGGCAGATCTCGGCCACGGCGGGCGCGGCCGCCGCGTTCAATTCCAGGTCTGCCCCCGCTGCCTGAGCACGGTCCAGGAACAGCGCCACCGCCGGCGAGCGCGCGAGCGCTTGGGGCGAGGCCGTCGTATCGGGCAATTCGAGGGGCGCAATGCGGTATTCACGCTCGCCGCGGACACGCAGCGCGACCCGGCTCGTCGCCAGCACCTCCAATCGCGGACATGCTTCTAAGAGGGTAAGCACCGCCTCTCGCGCCGGGAGAAGATGCTCGAAGTTGTCGAGCAGCAACAACATGCGTTTCCGGCAGAGCAAGGCCGTCAATCTCTCATGTAGCGGAATCTTGTCGCGCTCGTCGACATCCAGTCGCAGCGCGATGGCGGCGAGCACCAGATCCGAGTCGCGAAGCGGGGATAGGTCGACGAAGACGACTCCATCGGTGAAGGCGTCCGCCGCACGTTCGGCCGCGGCGATTGCAACGCGCGTTTTGCCAACGCCGCCGGGCCCGGTGAGGGTGAGTAACCGGGAGCCATCTGCGTCAACGCCCCGCCGCACCAACTCCGCGACGGCTTCAACAACGCCATCGCGCCCAAACAACATTGTGAGCTGCCGCGGCATGTGGAGTGGGACGTCCCTCGAAGGCAGCGACAGAGTAATCGGTGAATGGTCCGGTCGCGCGGCCGCCAGGAGGCGAGCTCGTTCGTCCGGATCCAGTCGCAGCGCATCGGCGAGCAGCGTCACGGTCTCGAGCCGCGGCGTGCGGAACGGATCGCGCTCCAGCTCGCTGACAGCCTTAGCGCTCACACCGGCGCACTCAGCGAGCGCCTCCTGCGTCAGCCCTGCCGCCAGCCGATGTCGCCTGAGTAGCGCGCCGAAGCTCACCGACCCACCGCGGCCATATTGGCTGCTCCTATCTGAGGTCCACCGCTGAGGTGGCGCTGTCACGCCCACCATGATACCGCGCTCGCCGTCCAACTCCGCACGAAATGTCCAGTGAACGGGGTGTTCTCGTCCTGTTCATCAATGACAGAGCGGCGCAGTCTGGAGAACGCAGCCGTAACTGCGGCGGCGCACGTCGCGCCGCTTGACGGACGCCAGCCGAAGGATCGTTGACCATGTCGCTCGAGGAGCTCAAGGGCCGCGCTCGGCGAATTCCCGACGAACTGCTCACACAGGGCGACCTCAGCGTCGCCGACGAGCTTATCGACTCAGGCTGCCGATACCACGCGTCTCATCCAGTCGCGCCCGGGATAGACGGTGTGAAGGCGTGGGTATTGGCGCTTCGCCGGGCCTTTCTCGACCTCCACGCCATCGTCGAGGATGAGATCGCCGAGGGCGACACGGTGGTACAGCGCCTGACGCTCGGCGGGACGCACGAGGGACCGCTTTTCGGAGTGCTACCGACCGGGCGGCGCGCCAACTGGCAGCTCGTTGAGATCCTCCGTGCCCGCCCCGACGAGACGTTCGTGGAGTGTTGGTCTAGTTGGGACCGGCTCGACCTGCTGCACCAGCTCGGCATCATTCCAGCTGCGAAGGAGGGCACGTGAGGCGCGACGACTCGTCCGATTAGTTTTCATCGAGGAGAACAAGACATGAAAACGACCTTAGCCGAAAACCGCCCTCCGCGCCGGAGGTTTATCCGCCGGGCAATGCTAACTGGAGGGCTGATCACGCTCGTCCTGATTGGTCTTTTCGGCAACAGCCGCGTCATTAGGACGATCGCCCAAGAGGGGACGCCGGAATCCGGGATGGCTGTTGAAGGCGCGTCCTTCGAGCCGCTCGCCTTCGGTTCGGTTTCGGTGTTGCCGCCAGCGCCGGCGGCGTTCCAACTCGTCCGCTTGCGGATCGCACCGGGCGGGCACATTTCCGTTCCGCCTGGCGATCCGGGGCTCGTGCTCATCTACATGGAGTCGGGGACGATGACTTCCAGCTCCACCGCTTCGACGAGCGTCATGCGCGCCGCGATGTTAGCCACGCCGGCGGTTCCGCCGTTCGAATCCATTGCCGCAGGCGCCGAATTCACCGTTGGACCTGGAGATTCGTTCGTCGGTCTGCCGGGCGACGGTGGCGAGTTCCGCAACGATGGGACCGAAGAGGCCGTCGCCTTGATTGCCGGTCTCCAACCGGAAGCGGCCGGCACGCCGACGACGTAGAGGACGATCGTGGAAGTGATGGACATGGGGATGGCTCAGATCTTCACGATCGGATAGATCCCCAACTCGGCCGAAGCCTCTCAAGTTAAGACTGCGATCCCGCGCCGGGCACTGATTCAGCGCCCGGCGTTCACCGTCTGACTGCTCAATTTGCGAGGCGGACGGACTGGATTTTGCAACGTCCCGATGCCGTCGATGGTAATTTCGACCAGATCGCCATCTTCGAGGGTGAATTCGGACGGCGGGATGATGCCGGTGCCGGTCATGAGAATGACACCGTGGGGGAACTCGTTATGGCGGCGGAGGTACGAAACAAGCTCGTCGAGCGGCCGGTGAATCTGCGAGGTCGCGGTGTTGCCGTCGAACAGCACCTCATTGTTCCGATTAATCACGAGCCGAATTTTGAGATCGCCGACATTCGCAAGCTCCGAGACGAGCGCGATATGCGGTCCGACCGCCGCGCACTTGGCGTAGACCTTCGCTTGCGGGAGATAGAGTGGATTCTCACCTTCGATACTGCGTGACGAAACATCGTTGCCGATTGTATAACCAACAATCTCGCCTTGCTTGTTGATGACTAGCGCGAGTTCGGGCTCAGGCACGTCCCAGGTCGAGTCGGAGCGGATGCCGATGGTTTCGCCTGGACCTGAGACGCGGCTGGCAGTCGCCTTGAAAAAGAGTTCCGGCCGTTCGGCTTCGTAGACGATGTCGTAAACGTCTTTCTGAGTCGATTCTTCCATCCGGGCGTCACGACTGCGGAGGTAGGTCACGCCGGATGCCCAAATCTCCTGGAGATCGATTGGCGCCGCGAGTTCGACCGTGCCGACGTGCGCGTCCATCCCGCCAGTCCCGCGCACCGCGTCGAGCTTTGACTGGAGCTCGGACGCCGACAGCCTGCAGCGCGTCGCCAAGCGTTTTCGGTCCGCCCTTGGCGGCGACATCGATCACCCGATCGCCATCGATCAGCCCGAGCTTCGGCGAAGACCCCTTCGCGGTCCGATAGAGGCAAAGCGGCACAGTCGATTCCTCCTGCGGCGTTCGCCGCGTGTCAATTCGGGGACAGGCATGTTTCGACCAAGGAGGATAGCGTAGCCGATTCTGGCGAGAAAACCAGCCCGCAAGTTCCACTCACTAATCACTGCCCGATCCGCCACATCATGACAGCCACCAATCCAACAGCAAGCATGGCCGCGACCGTCGCGACTGCGCTTAGCGCGAGTGAACCGGTCACAGACAACCGCGCCACCCCGACGCCGAACAACCCAAGGCAGAGAGAACAGCCGAGCAGCGATGCGATTGTGAAGATGCGCCCCGCCGTGAGGCCGGTTTCGTCAATGGTTCGCGTCCGCGCGTCGAGCGACCAAAAGGCAAGCTCGGCGACGAGCAGAAGCCCCGCACCGTAGATGACCGCCGCGAAATTGTGCGATTCGCCACTCACGTACAAGGTCGCGACGAATTCCCCACCAAGGATACCGAGCGCCCATGGGATGCCAGTGGCCCAGCCGAGCACCAATGAGGCAGCGAGTAACCCGCCAGCTTCCGGACCCAATCAGCAGCAGATCTCCCGCGTGTTCAGCGATCGACGCGGGATAAACAACGAGCGCTGCGCAGATTGCCAGCGCCGCGAAGGCGGTGATCAGGCGCGGACGCGATGGGTGTAGCGGCGGAATGATTGCACCTCCTGGATGACCTCTTCGAGAGGTCGATCTGCGTACCAGCCCACGACCGGAACACCCAGTTGCCGGAATCTGTTGCGCGACGTTTCCCGCTCGAGTTCCCAAATTTGAAAGGCGATCTTTGCTGTCACTGCCGTTGACGGCTGGACGAACGATATCGGTGAAACCTCGATAATTGCCAAGTCAAAGCGACGGGCTCGCAAATCGAGCAGCGCGTTCAGCGAACGGTCGTCGAGTAACGGCGTGAACGCGAGGATCAACGCCTTTGGCGGTAACGTCGACGCGGGAATGACGTCAATTTCCTTCCAGGCGTAGCTCATCACCACTTCTGTGTCGATCAGCGACTCAATGATGCGGTATCGCTGTTGCATCCCCATGTCCGGGCGCAGCCAGCGCAATAGCCCGCCAAAGCTGACAAGTCCGACCCGGTCCCGTCGCTCCAGGTAGCGTTCGGCCAGGGCGGCGATACCGCGCACGGCATGATCGAGTGTGCCTTCGCCGGCTCGCCGCACTTCGGCGAACGCGTCGAGGAAGAAAATCACGTCGCTGTTCTGTTCGCGGTGAAATTCGTTCACGTACAGTTCTTGGCGTTGCGTGCTTAAACGCCAATTGACCCGGCGAACGCGATCGCCAGGCGCGAACGGTCGCACGTCGATAAATTCGATTCCGTCCCCTTTCGTCCGTGCCAGCTCGTTGCCTGCAAATACCTGCGTCTCAGCCGCCCGCACGATCGAGCGGATGGCAAGCGGACGTGGAAAGACCCGCAGTGGTTGCCGCTGATTGAAATACGCTTCAAACAGGAGAAAACCGAAGGGATCGCGAGCACGGACATAGATGTCGCCTACGGCATAGCCGCCCCAGCGCCGGCAGCGAATCATTCGTTGGAGTCTGCGATTCGTTCCCGCGGGTAGCGCGAGGGAGCAAACTGGTTCGCCGTCCTCCACGATCACTCCGTCGGGTAGGCGCAACAGAAGGTCGAGACGTGCCACCGGCGCCGCTGACCGGGCCACAATGGTGATGGTGACATCGTCGCCTTCGACCGCATGCTCCCGCGAAAGAGACGCCCCGACGTGTATGTCCGGCACGCGGGCAAGCGCCAAGCCGAACACCAGGGCAACGAGAAATGGCGTCGCCATCAGGACTGGTTCCGGCCGCCGCAATATCAGACTGGCGACGAAACCGGTTGCCGCCAACCCCACAAAGGCGGACAACTTGTGAGTCGTGTAAACCGTCATGTTGCTTTGAACGCCGTCTCATGCGTCGAAGGTGTCGGCACCTCCCCCAGACAGTCGCGAACGATTTCTTCCGGACGGACACGCTGGACCCAGAGCTCAGGGCGGAGGATGATCCGGTGGGACAGCGCCGGGACGGCGATTTCCTTCACATCCTCGGGAACGACATAATCACGGCCAGAGAGCACCGCCCGGCAGCGGGACAGTTTTAGGAGCGCAATTGTTCCGCGCGGACTCGCCCCGACCTGCACGCGACGGCTTGCACGAGTGGCGGCGACGAGATCGACCATGTAATACCCCACACCCGGCTCGACATAGACTTTCTCGACCGCTTGCTGCATGCCCGCAAGCGTTTCGCCATCGACGATCGGGCTAAGATCGACGTCGTCGGCCTCGCGCCCGATCCGGCGATTCAACACCTGCCATTCTTCTTCGCGCGACGGATAACCGACGCTGGTCCGAAGTAGAAAGCGATCGAGTTGCGCTTCGGGCAGAGGATAGGTGCCCTCGAATTCAATCGGGTTTTGCGTCGCTAAGACGACGAAAGGCGATGTGAGGGCATGCGTATGCCCTTCAATCGTCACTTGTCGCTCCTGCATCGCTTCGAGCAGCGCGGCTTGGGTTTTCGGTGGAGCGCGGTTGATCTCATCCGCAAGTAGGAAGTTCGAAAAAATTGGGCCAGGTCGAAATTCGAAATCGCTGAGGCGCTGGTTGTAGATCGACGACCCGGTGACGTCGGTCGGCATGAGATCGGGCGTGAACTGAATTCGCTTAAATTCGAGCCGCGCGACCTGGGCGAAGGAGCGGGCGATCAACGTCTTGGCCAAACCAGGATAGTCTTCGATCAAGACATGACCATCGGCGAGAATCGCCATCAAGACCAGCTCGAGCACCTCGCGTTTACCAACAACAGCGCGCTCCACTTCGGCGAGGATGTCGTTCGCCAGATCGGCCACTCGATCAAAGTTGACCGTGGTTGTTGCCATCGAGTTTCTCCAACGCATCGACAACCGACCGTAGGTCATCCAATGTAATTCCTGGTCCGTCTCGCTCCCGCGTGTCGATTGGCTTTGTGAGAAGTGACCAGGTGCGTTCGCTTAAAACGGTCCGGGCGAGACCCGGCTCGGCGTCGATGTCGATGTTGCAATACGTGGCGAGACGCTGCGCTGCAACGGCGCGAAGCGCGGGTTGCAGGCGAGCACCGTACTCTCGCCGGTCCCAGCTTGCCGCCATCACCTGGCTCTCGACCTGCCGGAGCCGCGCTATTCGCTGAGTTGGGGCAGCATGCCGCTGCAGAGCGAAGTCGAACGATGTCCTGCCGTGGATCGGGTAACGATTCGCTCCGACACGAGTCGCGCTTGCGATCGCCGTGGCGCCGACTGCCAACACCCACGCGCGAAGCGCGGTCGTCGCCTGATCTGGCCGGGCAAAAACGATCACCAACAGTGCGATAGTGGCCAACGCCGCAACGACAAGAACGACCAGCGCCACCTGTCGAGCGGTTGCCTTCGCATCGAAAAACGGCGAGGTGCGGGCGTCGTTCACAATTCCTCCCGAATCGCGATCAGCGCTGCTATCGCCTGTTCTTGCATCAGGGCGCGGATCTCGTGGTGGCTAAATCGCGCCAGTTCGAAGAGGTGGGTCAAGCCTCGCACCGCGCCGGCGCCCAGACCGAGCTCGCGCAGAACGCGGCCCGCGTACTCATACGGCGCCTCGACATCGCGGCGAGGGAGTCCATGTTGCGCGAAGATTCTTTCCATTCTGGCATACGCGGCGATGACCGCCCGGCGAGGGTCTCGTTCACTCCGCAAGTCGTCCAAACTCTCGTCGACCGCAGCAGCCAGTTCTTGCGCCAGGCTTGGCGACGCCTGCTCAGGCGGCTTGTCCGCGTGTATTGGGCGATCATGACGGCGGATTGCCCATAGGACTAGTACGAGAGTTGCGACGATGAGCACCGTAGCGGCCATGATCGCCACAGTATCCGTGCCACCCAGTTCGCCTGACGACCCGGTCGTACTTTGTTTTTCGGACGCTGTCGAGGGAACCCCCGTGCTGCCTATGGGAGCCTGGATCTCAGACGTCGTTGCGTCATTTCCGGCCCTGTAGACCGCGAGGATCAGCCCCCCAATAATCAGCAGCGGAAGCAGAATGAGCGCAACTTTGACCGCCCAGTGAATTCGAATTGGCTCAACGTAGAGTTCGAATTCATCGTCGCCCTTCTTCCTCCGGCGTTTTGGCCAGAAGAGATACGCGAGGAGAGCAGCCCCGGCGACAGTCACGACCATCATGAACGCGACAATGACGTCGTCGATGATAGTCGTGACCGTGGTGTTGGGCTGTGCCGTTGATTGAGATTCGGTGAATGGCCGGCTGCCAAGCACGATCAGCGCAATCAAGACAGCAATCGCACTGGCGAGCAGGGCGAGACGACGAAGCGCTTTGGCGTCGATGACGCCTCTTGTACCGGCGAACGCAGATTCGTTCGTGAATTTGATCCGTCCGGTTGGCGGGAAGTTGCCGCCCGCGTCGACTTCTTTGTTCATAAGAGCCGGCTGCCAGTTGCGATTGGGGCGAAAGCGAACGCTCGCGCCTCGGTCTCCGTGGAAATTTCGGGACCTGAGGCTTCGCTTGGCACAAGCGTAAGCACCTGCCGAGCGATTGCGAAAACGTCGAGACATTGCCTGAGCGCGACCGGCGGGAACGACAGGGTGACACGCCTTTCCGCACTGTCTCCCGGGCGCCAGCGCTCCACTTCGACGGGAGAAAGACCGTCGTTGTCCTTCCCTGCCCAAACGGCCGATAGCTTCCGCCAGGCTGGATACGCGTTGCGAGGTCGTTCGACGCGCGCTTTCTTGCGCACCTGAGCGCCGAGGCCGCGCTTCGCTTCATCTCCTGGAGCTTGGTTGATCGGCGCGTGGGATTCCATGAGCGTCCCTTTTCGAAATCACCGCGGCTAGCGGACGATCAGCACGGAACAGGAAGCGTGGCGGCTGACTTTGTCCGTCGTTGTACCTAGGAACGGTCCCCACACGCCCGAATGCCCGCTATGGCCAAGGACGAGAAGATCATATCCGGCGCTCTTCGTGGTCTCGGCCAACGTCTGCGCAACGTGACCGTGAACCGTGGCCGTTTCGACCGCGACCCCATGCTCCGCCGCGACGTGCCGCGCGCTTTCCTGCACTTGCTGCAGGTATCTCTCCGCCGCCTCGCGCTCCTCGTCGACCTCGCCGACGGTGGCCGCAAATCGGGGATCGCGGTCGATGACGGACAGGGTGTGGAGTGCGGCCCCAAATTCGCGGGCCAGCGCCGCCGCGACTTCCATCGCGCGCATGGATCCAGGTGAACCGTCGAGCCCAACCAGAATCTTGGTGAACACCGCCGCCTCCTTCGTCAGTCATCGGATGAGATCACGGGCTGCAAGGCGCCACGTTCGGGCGCCCCAGCCGAAAGCGCAGGCGCTGGTTCTGCGGCCTCAGTCTGCGGCCGGAAAAACGATTGGGCGATCAGCGTCGGCACGACGGCACTGCCGATGACCACCGTCACAAGGATTGTGTTTTGATCTTGGTCGATGATGTTGTTCGTCAACCCAAACAGCGCGGAGATCGTACCGAAGGTCAAGCCCGTGCTCATGAGCAGCGTCGTATACGTACCGTCGCGTGGCTTCATGGCGAAGAAGCGCGTGAGCGGATAGACGCCAGCGAACTTGGCGACAACTTTGAGCGCGAGAAAAGCAATGATTAGCCCAGCGCCACCGGCGACCGCGGAAAGGGAGACATAGAGTCCCGCCTTCAGGAAGTAGAACGGCGTCAGGAGCGAGAACGCGATCGAGCGCATGCGTACGGCCAATGTCCGATCACGCAGAAATGTGCCTGCGATCACCAACCCGACGAGGTAGGCCGGCAATACCGCCTCACTCTTGGCGGTGGTCGCAAACCCGCCGAGCAGGAATAGAATGAAGAAAAGGAACTTGATTTCGGGCTCACTGATCCGGTTGCCGTAGGCGGTGAGTACCCACCCGGTGACGCGGTTGAGCTGCCAGAGTACAACCGCGGTCACGATCACGAACACCACCAACCACGCGTTGAAATTGGCAAACAGCAGCCCGAGGGCGAGCACGGTGCCGAAGTCGGTGACAAAACATGCCGCAAGAATGAGCTTGCCAAGCTCCGTGCGGTTGAGCCCGGTTTCGACCATCACGGCGTAGACGACCGCGACCGACGTCGTGGACAGTGCGATGCCGGCGATCTGGCTGGCATGCCAATCCCATCCGGCCACGTAGTAGGCGAATGCCCAGGCGGAGAGGAACGGGACTAGGAAGGAGACGAAGCCGATCGTCAGGCTCGGCTTCAGGTGTCTGCGCAGGCTCTCGGGGTCGATCTCGGCTCCCGCGAGAAAGGTCAGCAGGCCGGCTCCGAAGGTGGCGAGGAAATCGATCCAGGGCGTGGTTTTGAGGTCGAGGAAGTTGCCGGCCAGGATGCCGATGAAGATTTCCGCGAGCGCGACGGAAACGCCGACGCGGATCGAAGTGAGACTGGCAATGAGGGCTAAGCCCATCCAGGCGGCGGCGATGAACCAGATGTTGCTGAGTTGACCGAGATTGACGATGGTGAGATCGACCATGCGCGGCGCCTCCCGCAACATTCCGTAGAGCGTTCCGCGTCGCCCAAAGCGGATGTCGAGGCTACCGGCAAATGGAAAAGCCCCTGACCTCCGCACTACGACGCGGGATCAGGAGCCATCATCGGTCTCTTTTGGCCGAGGTTCGGACGCTGGCTTCAAAGCCTCTTGCGTCCTGGCGGTCTCCATCGCCATCGCGAACTATACGCCGCAGCCTGAACGCTTTCAAGCACAGCAATATCAGCCTGATGGGCCATTTTCACATCGGTATCGCTGGCTATGCACATTCGGTTGGTTTGGTGTATCTGTCTGTGGCCGCTATAATAGTTGACAGTCGATCGAGTGAATGTCGATTGGCGACCATGCGATGAGGCTCGCACGCCGCGCAATATGACGCGGTTCGCCGGAATTCCGGCTGATGGCTTCTACCGGCTGCCCTGGCAGCGGTAGGGGCCATTTTTTGTTGGGCGGTGAGGTAGTTCTATGCAATTCCACAGCATTCTCTTTGACTGCGGCGAATACCAGGTTGAAGTCAGCAATCATGTGGAACCTTCGTGCTTCGGGGACCTCAACCTTGATCAAGTGCTGGAGTCAATGACTGCCGGCCGCGAGGACTATGACCTCAAGCCGTTCTTTTATGTTCCGCTCCGCGATCCGGCGGCGGTGGGGTATCGGCACGACATCCTCCGCGATCTTGAGTCGAGCGCAACCCTTGAGGTCGTGCGTGCATTCGCGCAGCAAATGCGGAGCGTGCGGGAACACCTTGCACAAGCGGAAAAGCTGCACTACGAGCTACAACGGCAGCGCTGGTTTCTGGACGCGGTTGCGATCTATTGCGGCGGCGTGCGGACGTTGGCAATCGATCTCGATACTCACGATTTGAATGCGCGTGGATTTCAGGCGTTTCGGGGATTCCTAGACCGCTACATCGAGTCGAATGAGTTTATGGCGCTCGAATCCGAGGCGAAATCGCTCCTCGGGGCGCTGTCAGACGTGCGTTACACCGTTCACATCAAGGGAAACCGGGTCACCGTCGACAAGTACGAGGATGAACCCAATTACAGCCAGGAGGTGGAAGAGACCTTCGCAAAGTTCAAGCAAGGCGCGGCGAAGGACTACTTGGTCAAGCTCCCCAATTGGGCGGACATGAATCATGTCGAAGCGCAGGTTCTAGAACTTGTCGCACGGCTCTACCCCGAGGTCTTCCAGCCACTCGCGGCGTTCCGCGCTCAGCAACGCGATTTCTTCGATCGCACGGTCGCCGCGTTCGATCGCGAAGTGCAGTTCTATCTGGCCTACCTTGATTACATCACGCCGTTCAAAAAATCCGGATTGGCATTTTGTTTCCCACGGGTGTCCGCGCATTCGAAGGACATCTGCGCCGACGAAGCGTTCGACCTCGCGTTAGCCACCAAACTTTTTTCTGAGGGTTCAAGCGTTATTTCCAACGACTTCTATCTAGACGGAGACGAGCGCGTTCTCGTCGTCAGCGGACCGAATCAGGGCGGCAAAACGACCTTCGCGCGCATGTTCGGCCAGCTTCATTACCTCGCCAGTCTTGGCCTACCCGTTCCTGCCAGAGAGGCGCGGCTGTTTCTCGCCGATCGGATATATACGCATTTCGAGCGCGAGGAAGACATTACGACGCTCAGGGGCAAGCTCGAGGATGAGCTGGCCAGAATCCATGACATTCTTGGGCAAGCAACGAGCGACAGCATCCTCATCATGAACGAAAGCTTTGGCTCGACAACGTTGGAGGATGCGCTCGTTCTCGGAACGGCGGTGATGAAGCAGATCATCGCCTTGGGCCTGTTGTGTGTCTACGTGACGTTTGTCGACGAGCTTGCATCGCTCGACCAGGCAACGGTTAGCATGGTCAGCACGGTTGTTCCCGACAATCCCGCGGAACGCACGTTCAAGATCGTACGCAAGCCGGCGGACGGTCTGGCTTACGCGTGGGCGATCGCGGAGAAGTACGGGCTCACGTATGAGGCGCTGAAGAAGCGGGTTGCGCAATGAAGGCCTTCTTGATGTACCGAGACCAGGATTTCGACCTGGAACGGGCGCTGCCAGTCAACGAAGCGGTGCTGACGCAGGACCTTGAACTCAACCCGCTCTTCAACGCGATGGCGCGTGGCGACAAGTTTCTCTTCGATGTCGCCAAACAGGGTGTGCTGGCGAGTCTGCGCGATCCGGCGGCGATTCTCTATCGACAGCAGGTGTTCAGGGATTGCCTCGATCACCCCAAGATCATCCGGGAGATCTACGATCTCGCTGTCGAGGCCATCACCGGTGAGCGGAGGATGTACTTGAGCATGCTCTGGGCGACGCCGGACCTAATTCTTTACCGGTCCGTGCAGATGCTGGAGATGTATGTTGAGCGTCTCAAGCAGTTGCGAAAGCTCGCTGACGAACAGGCCTGGCAGTTTCGGTCGGAAGGATTCACGCGGTTCTTCGCGATGCTCGAAAGCGAGTTGAACGATGAGTATTTTCAGACTATTGACAGCCATCTGAAGGAACTCAAGTTTCGCCATGGCGTGCTGATCAGTGCCGGTCTCGGCAAGGGCAACAAAGGGAAAGGGTATGTATTGCGGCGACAGCGTGAGCAAAGCTGGTCGGAGCGGTTGGCGTTTACCAACCGCTCGGGCTATAGCTTCACCATCGCGGATCGCGACGAAGGCGGATTCAAAGCACTGGAAGAGATACGTGGGCATGGGATCAATCTTGTCGCGAACGCGCTCGCCCAATCGACCGACCATATTCAGAATTTCTTTGGCATGGTGCGGGCGGAGCTCGGGTTTTACCTTGGTTGCCTGAATCTCAACACTCGGCTTCTGGAAAAAGGAGAGCCAACCTGTTTTCCCGTTCCTTTGGCTCAGGGGAACTCAAAACTTACCGCTCAGGGACTCTACGACCTCAATTTGACATTGCTCGTCGCAGAACGAGTCATCGGAAACGACGTCGCCGCGGATGACAAAACGCTGGTCATGATCACCGGCGCCAACCAGGGCGGCAAGTCGACATTTCTGCGCAGCGTGGGTCTAGCCCAATTGATGATGGAATGCGGCATGCTGGTGGCAGCTGAAACGTTCAGCGCAAACGTGAGCAGCGGCATCTTCACGCACTTCAAGCGAGAAGAGGACGCCAGCATGGAAAGCGGCAAACTCGACGAGGAGTTGAGCAGAATGAGCGAGATCGCCGATGCGATCACACCAAACTGCCTCCTGTTATGCAATGAGTCATTCGCGGCGACCAACGAACGAGAAGGTTCCGAGATCGCGCGCCAAGTGGTGCGCGCATTGATTGAAACCGGCGTCAAGGTCTTCTTTGTCACGCACCTCTATGACCTGGCGCACGGTTTTTGGAACCAGCACATGGAGTCAACGCTGTTCTTGCGAGCCGAACGACAGGAGGACGGTCGTCGCACCTACAAGCTCGTCGAAGGCGAACCGTTGCCAACAAGTTACGGGAGAGATTCCTACCGGCGCATCTTTGGCGTGACACCCAATGCTGCCTGATCAGATGCTCACTGACAGCGCGCCGAGAAGATCGGCGCGGTCGGCCATGCCGATGACCCGGCCGTCCTCGTCGACGACGACGACGACTTTGACCTGTTTCTCCAACGCCTGATCGATGACATCGGCGATGTCCGCGTCAGCCATGACCACGACCAGTCGGTCGAGGGGCCGCATGACTTCAGCCGCGGTCTGCGCGGTGCGCTGCTGCCACACGGTTTGTTCGTCGGGATGGGTTGGCCGGACGCGGTGCATGAGCGTCTCGAAGAGGCTGGGGTGCGCCGCAGGGGTCACACGCTGCATGAGATCCGTGTCCACGATTCCGCCGACAGGACGACGTCCCTCGTCGACGACAAGCGCCCGATGAAGCCGCGTCGACATGACCGCATCAACCACTTCTGGGAGCCGCGTCTCGGGACGGACAATTGGCACGTCGCGATTCATGACCTCGCCGATGTGCTGTGGAGCCCCGAGGCTTCTTCGTCGAGTTTCGAGGCTGGCCGGAAGATGCTCGGATTCAATTGTCACGGTCTTAAGGACATCAAAGCGGCTTAGCATGCCGAGCAGTTTGTTATCGGCATCGACGACGGGAAGACGCTTGAGGCGCTTGACGAGCATGAGGCGGGCGGCATCGGCCAGAAGCATATCAGGCTCAACCGTGACAACATCTGGCGTCATGATCGAAGCCGCCGTGCGGCCTTCGCCGCCGAGCGCTTCGAGATGCGTGGCAACTTGCGGATCATCTGGATCTCCCAACGCTCGCAGGAGCTCCAATCGCAGAGGCATCCCCGCCCGGTTGACGAGATCGCTGTTCGAGATGATGCCAAAAACTCGCTGCTCGGCATCGACGACTGGGATGGCGTTTCGTCGTTTGCGTAGAAGCAGCCGGACGAGGTCCGACAGACCAGTTTCAGGGTTCGCGACGTCGACTCGATCGGCGGGGGTCATGACATCTTTCACGCGAGTTCGCCTGGGCACATCACGCAGTTCTCGTGGCGGCCATTGAGCGACGCCAACCTCCTCTACTGTGATCAGGCCATCGATCATTTGTTGAATGCTTGGTAGGAGGCGGTTGACCCGCTCCGGCGAATCGATCCACTCGACGACGACTGGTAGGGGGCCGGAAATATCGACAATTGCCGCCGTGTGCACCCTGCCGTCGGCGCCAAACCCGGCCACGCCCTTGAACACGCGTGCTTCGATGCCGCCCTCGCTCCGGAGCAACTCGAGGATAGGCGCGTAGAGGTCTCCTTCCGAAAGGTAGATGCGGACGCGTTGCGCGACTTTCGGCTCGTTCATCTCGTCCTCTGTGTCGCCCCGAGGCTCGTCGTGATGTCGACGTGATGAAGGTGCAAGTGTAGGCTCGTCGTCACGCTCCGCCAAGCCTACCTTGACAGTTAGACGACTGGGTCCTAGCATCACCATCTGAGCGGGTCGCGGCAGCCGTCGCGGTTCGACAAGCCCCGAAAAAGGGACGCATGGCGATGAAGCTCGCCAAACCGCCGATCCGTCGGCTGATGGCTTCTACCGAAAAGGTAGAAGCTTTTTTTGTAGCCGCCTGGGAGCATGCGAACGTGGGACACTCGACCACGCATTACGATCTACTTGACGCCCTCAAGGAGAAAGATTGTCCCGTTTGCGGGACCGCCCTGCGCGCCGTTAGCCACTACATCGATAGCATTAATTACGAGTTCGTCAACGACCCAGGCTTTCGCTCTGAGATAGAACCGGCCTGGGGATTTTGCAATGCGCATGCGCAACAGTGGCTGCTCCATGCCCACCCGCTGGGCACGGCGCTGATTTATGAAGCTGTGCTTGGGCGCGTCAGCGCCGAGTTGAAGCGTGTTCGTCACGAAGAAGGACTCCTCGCGAACTCATCTTCACTCTTTAGCCGGGGCAAAGGCCGGACGAGCGCCGCCGCACGCGGAGATTTGCGGCCAGAAGGGCAGTGTCCTGCTTGCCGGGTACGAGAACAACAGGAAGGCACGGCGGTCGACGTCATGATCGAAGGATTGAGCGAACCTTCATTTCGCGCCGCTTATCTGGCTTCAAACGGTCTTTGCCTGTCGCATCTCAGACTTGCGCTCGCAAGAGCGACGAACCAAGAGGATTTTTCCAGGCTGCGAGATCACGCAGTCGCGAAATACGATCAGCTTTCCCGACAGTTGCGAGAGATCATCCGCAAGCATGATTACCGGTTCCGCGATGAACCAACTGGCGAGGAACGAGGCGCGACTGAACGCGCCGTATGGCAAATCGCAGGCGTTCCGGGTATTGACGATCGCTGAGGTTGGCTGCAAGGCGCACTTGTGGACCTAACTCTCCGTTGGTAATTCGATGCGCAACCGAAAGACCCTTCAAAATCACAGCCCTTGGTCAATGCGCATAACCGAATTGGTCCTGCTCCTGTGCTCGATCCCGTTGATCGTCGCTGGCGTGCCCATCCTTCTCATCGGTGGCATTTGGATTCTGCCCGGAACCATTCTGGGAATGATTGGCGCTTCGGGCATGAGCTACGCATTCTTGATCATCGTCGAGGCAGGTGACGAATGAGTCTTACGGCGGAAGATCAACGCGCTCAACCAAATGTGCCACTCGCGAAGATGGCAATCCGTTTCGTCGTTCTTCTCGGAATCGTTAGCCTCTTTGGCGATATGACCTACGAGGGAGCGCGGAGCATCACTGGGCCGTATCTGGCGGTGCTCGGGGCGAGCGCTACTGTCGTTGGAATCGTCGCTGGCTTCGGCGAACTGGTGGGCTACGGCCTTCGGCTCGTTTCTGGGTACGTGAGCGATCGGACCGGTCGCTACTGGCCGATTACGTTGGTTGGCTACAGCGTCAACCTGCTTGCGGTGCCTCTTCTTGCCTTGACCGGCCGGTGGGAGGTCGCCGCCCTGCTGATGATCACGGAGCGCGTGGGCAAGGCGTTGCGGACGCCAGCCCGTGACGCGATGCTCTCCCACGCGACAGCTGAAACGGGCGAGGCTGGGGTTTGGCCTGCACGAAGCGATGGACCAAACTGGCGCGCTTCTGGGGCCATTGATCATCACTGTGATCCTTTGGAGTGGTGGCAGCTACCGCGCGGGATTCGCGTTCCTCCTCGTTCCCGCGCTTGCTTCATTGAGCTTCCTCGCTTTGGCGCGACACACGTATCCAGACCCTGGGATCTTTGAGCCGGCACCAAACATCGCCTCTCCCCGTGGTTGGCCGCGCGAGTTCTGGCTCTACCTTGCGGCGATCGCTTTGATCGGTGCGGGATATGCCGACTTCCCGCTTATCGCGTACCATTTCGAGCAGCAATCGATTCTCTCGAATGCCGCGATCCCCGCGTACTACGCGGTCGCGATGGGTGTCGGTGCGCTCTCCGCGCTGGTCCTCGGCCGGTTGTTCGATCGCGAGGGGCTCGCCGTCGTCGTCGCCACGAGTCTCGTGGGTGCGCTGTTCGCGCCGTTGGTCTTTCTCGGTGGGGCGAGTCTCGCGCTGGTGGGCATGATGGTTTGGGGAATTGGCATGGCTGGGCAAGAGTCGATCGTACGCGCCGTCGTCGCCGAAATGGTCCCAGCCAGCCGCCGGGCGGCGGCGTATGGAGTATTCAACGCCGGCTTTGGACTTGCCTGGTTCGCTGGCAGCGTTCTTCTCGGCGTCCTCTATGATCGTTCGATCGACGTGCTGGTGGCAGTCTCAATCGGACTTCAGCTCGCCTCGCTCCCCTTGTTCTTGGTGGTATGGCAACGAAGGCAACGAGAAGGGACGGCAATCCGAGTTTAGCGGTGATATCTCCGTCCATCGATTTTCAATCTGTCAACAGAGACCCGGATCGAGCGATTTCATGCGGTCGGCGATGAGTTCGGCGATGTGTTTGACCTGAAGGTTGCGGTGGCCGGCGTCGCAGCCGCCACGCAATTGCATGATGCAGCCCTGGTTATCGGTGACGATCATCGGGGCGCCGGTGGCTTGAGCGTTGTCGAGCTTGCGGTTCATCAAGCGCGCGGAGACTTCTGGGTAGTCGAACCCGAACGAGCCGCCGAATCCGCAGCAGACGCGGTTCTCTTCTAATTCGCGGACCTCGTAACCGAGAACCTCGCGCAAGATACGGCGCGGCTCGTCGTAGAGATCGAGCGCGTTCAGGCCCTGACATGAATCGTGATAGGTGACGACCGGTCGATCCGGTCCCACCAAGCTTCCCGCAGGGAGTTTGGCGATGTCGGCGAGAAACGACGTGAAATCCATGACTCGGCCGGCAAGCTTTTCGGAGCGAGAAAGCCAAGCAGCATCGTCGCGGAAGAGGTGCAAGTAGTCCTGGGCGAGCGTGGCGATGCAACTCGCGCTCCCCGAAACGATGAATTCAGCTTGGGTTTGCTCGAGCGCAACAATCGTTTGTTTCGCCATTTTGCGCGCGTGGAGGTCATCACCTGAATTGTTGGCGGGGAGACCGCAACAGTTCAGCCCCTTTGGATTCACGACGCGAACGCCGAGCCCCTTCAGGGTGGTGATGATTGCCTCGCCCTGCTCGGGAAAAAGGCGATCGGTGAGACATCCGGGGAAGAGCGCGACCGTTTTGCCAGCGGCCGAATTGGGAATCAATGGGCGGCGAACCGAACTTACTTCGCCCGTCTGGACTCGATCACGGAGGGGAGGTCGCGCGATTGCCGGCAGACTTCGCCACCGTGTCTGCTTCTTGAGGATCGGCACGCGGCGACCACGAATGAACTTGCCGCCGCGCGTTGCTGGAAGTTGGGCGATCCCTTGAACGCGTGAAGCGAGGTCGAACGCGCGTGGACTGGCGTAGACCTTGAGCAATGCTCGCTTGGCGACTGGAAGCCCTTTTTCCTTCACCACCATCTTGCGAACGTCGATAATCTGGCGTGGCAGCGGGATGCCAACTGGACAGACGGTTTCGCAGGCGTTGCAGGAGAGGCAAAGACTCTGCGGTTTCGCGATCGCATCGAGACCATGATGGAACGGGGTAACGACGAGTCCGATCGCACCCGTGTAGATGTGACCGAAAACGTGCCCGCCGAGTTCGCTGTAGGGCGGGCAAACATTCGAGCAAGCCCCGCAACGAATGCAATGAAGCGCCTCGCTGAACTCCGGCATCGAGGCCATCTTGCGCCGCCCGTTGTCAACGAGAACGATGTGCATTTCGTGACCCGGCGTGGGGCCGGTAATAAAAGTTGTGTACACGGACATGCGCTGACCGGTCGCGCTCCGACCGAGAATACGCATCTGCGTTACGGCATCATCGTAACTCGGGATCAACTTTTCGATCCCGGCAAGCACGACATGGACCGGCGGGACCGACGAAGCGAGGCGACCGTTGCCTTCGTTGGTTACCATCATCACCGTGCCGGATTCGGCGATAAGCGCGTTGGCGCCGGTCATGCCCATACCAGCGGAAAAGAAAACCGGTCGGATTTCGTCGCGAGCGGTACGAACCTGCTCGGGGATGTCTTCAAGCGAAACCTTCTTGGTCAGCTTCCGGTTGAAAAGCTCGCCAACATCCTCGCGGCCCATGTGCAAGGCCGGTCCAACGATGTGACTCGGGCGCTGACCGGCCAATTGAACGATCCACTCGCCTAGATCGGTTTCGACCGTTTCGATGCCAAAGTCGTGAAAGTGGTGATTGAGATCGATCTCCTCGCTGACCATCGTTTTCGACTTGGCGATCGCTTTGACATCGTGTTTCCGGGCGATGTCGAGCACGATCTGATTCGCCGCATCGGCGCTGGCGGCGAAGTGAATATGTCGCGCCCGCGCGCTCGGCCTGCTCTTTGAACTGATTGAGATAGGCATCGAAATCGTCGTGGACCTTGGTCTTCGCGGCTTTGAGCGCCGCGCGAAGTCGTTCGAATTCGATTTCTTCGAGACTGGCATCCCGGTTGATGCGCCAGCCCTTTTGGTAGCGCGTGATGTTCCGGGCGAGGCGTTTGTTGTGGAGTGCGGTTTGGTAGCGCTCCGCGAAGGTGCCGGGCGCGTGCCCGTGACCACTCTCTGGATGCTCTTCCAGTGCGTCAGCGGTTGCTTCGATTGCCTCGGTCGTCGCCGCCATGCCCGGGGCTCCCCGTTTCGTGTGGGTTGAATGCCTAGGTCAGATTATCGACGAAGAGGACCCAGACGCGCGCGGGTCCCTGGACGCCAATGGTGAGCGAGAGTTCGATGTCGGCGGTGCGGCTGGGGCCGGTGACAAGCGTCGCGTAGCCGCCCCCTGATCGAGATGCGATTTCGCGAAGTGCAGTCGCCGCTTCCTCCAGCGAAGGAATCGAGATCGCTTGTCCGGCAGATCGTGACGTGGGCAAGACTGAGCAAACCGACCGCCCGCGCCGGGAGAGAGTCCTCGGCCATCAGTACTGATCCGGTTTCGGCGACCGCCAACTTCGCAATGCTTACCCCGAATGGAGCGTCTCGTGCTTCTTGAGGATGAGCCGGCGTGCTCCATTTAACTCCACCGGCATCCAGCGCCGAAATGAGTCCCGGCGCGGTCGCGACAACCTCCCCCGAAATCGCCAGTGATCCGGTTTCGAGGTCTACGCGGAGATTGGACAACCAGATTGCGGCGTCAGCGCTCGATGAGACCCGATCGACTTTCACGCCGACCGGCTCGGCTTTGCTCGCGTAAGTGGCGAAGAGCGCCTCGATTGTCGTGGTTTCGATGGCAGTCATTGCATTTGCTCGCTCGCCCAAGTATTCCCTCACCCGGCGCTCTCCCTCTCCCGTGCGCGGGAGAGGGAATGACCCCAGCGCGGATCGCTAAGAACGCCTCCCCTCTCCCTCGCGAAGGAGAGGGGTTGGGGGTGAGGGAAGGTCCTACAAAATCGCCCCCAGAATCCAGGGATTGAACTCTTCCTGGCCGACGCCGGCGGCTTCGCTCTTCGTGCGGTCGCCGGAGGCGACTGCGAGGATCCGTTCGAAGATCTCCTGACCGAGCTCGTCGAGCGTGACGCCGTCGAGGACCTTGCCGGCATTGATGTCCATGTCCGGTTCCTGGCGGGCGTAGAGCTCGCTGTTCGTGGCGATCTTGATCACGGCGCGGGCTTGAAGCCGAAGGCCGAACCGCGACCGGTCGTGAAGGTGACGATGTTGCAGCCGCCCGCGACCTGACCCGTGACCGAGACCGGGTCGTAGCCTGGGCGTGTCCATGTGGACGAAGCCGCGCTCGGTGACTCGCTTCGCCGTAGCCGACGACCTGATTCATCGGGGTCGAACCGGCCTTCGGCGACTGCGCCGAGCGATTTCTCGTAGATCGTCGTCAGTCCGCCGAGCTTGTTGCCGGGCGCCGGGTTGTTGTCGATCGTGCCGCCAAAGTACGCGGTGTAGTCCTCCCACCAGTGGATCATGTCGACAGCTTCTCGCCGACCGCCTGGATCCTTTGCCCGGCGGGTCAGCAGGTGCTCCGCCCCATAGACCTCGGTCGTTTCGCCGAGTACGACCGTGCCGCCCTGCTTGACGATCAGGTCGGCTGCCTTGCCGAGCCCCGGATTCGCCGTCACACCCGACCAGCCGTCAGAACCGCCGCATTGCAGCGCAACGACCAACTCGGAGGCCGGAACCGGTTCCCGCATCGCCTTGTTCGCGTGCGGCAGGAGCGCCTTGACCGCTTCGATCGCCACGTTCGACCGTTTTCAGGAACCCACCGTCCTGCTGGATGGTGATAACCGCGGCTGGTCCATCCTCGTCGAGACCCGTGTACGTCGATCATGTCGGTCGGCTGGTTCACCTCGCAGCCGAGCTAGAGGATGACGTACGCCAGCCACATTCGGGTGCCTGGACGATGCCGGCCAGCGTGCGCTGGAAGAGATGGAGATCGCGCGAGCCGATGTGCGCCCCGCACCCACCCTTGTGCGGCAGCGCGATCACCCCGTCGATATTTGGGTAGTCGGCGAGGGCGCCTGGCTGCCGGAAATACTCAGCGACCCTGACGGTTGCGGACGAGGAGCAGTTGACCGACGCGAGCACCGCGACGTAGTTGCGGGTGCCGACGCGCCCGTCTTTCCGCCTGAATCCCATGAAGGTTCGCCGCTCTGATTCAGGAACGAACTCGACAGGTTTGTCCTCGGACGAATAGCGTAATCGAGCTCAAGGTGGCCGATCGACATGATTTTGTGTGTGAACGTGCTGTCCGATCGAAATCGGCTGGGTTGCAAATCCGATGATCTGACCGTAACGGCGGATCGGATCGCCTTCCGCGACATCGCGCAGCGCTACCTTGTGCCCGGGCGGGATCATCTGGGCGACGCGAACTTCGGAGCCATCGCCAAGACGCAAGATCGTGCCGGGCATGAGTGGTTGCTTGGCAATCGCGACCGTGTCTTCCTTGCTCAGAAGCACCGCAACGTCATTCAATTCGAACGGCCCCTTGGGGCCACTCTTAAGTAACGAGACCGCTGTGCCAGGTGTTGTTTCGGTTGCCATTTCCCCTCCTTGGCTCGGAGTAGTGCGCTAGCGAGCGGTCAAACCGCCATCGATAACCATGTTTGCGCCGGTGACGTAGGAGGCTTCGTCTGAGGCGAGATAGAGCGCGAGGGGCGCGATCTCGTCTGGGCGGCCCATACGACCGAGCGGTTGCCGGGCATGAAGTTGCTTCCGGGTTTCTTCGACCTCTCCAGCGTGGAATCGCTGAAGGTAAGACTCAACAAACGGCGATTCGACGGTTCCGGGGCTAATTGCATTGCACCGGATGCCCTGATCAACATAATCCATTGCGGTCGATTGTGTCATGGAAAGGACCGAGCCTTTGGTCGCGGAGTAGGCAAAACGACGAGTGACAGCGACCAACCCCGCAACTGATCCAAGGTTGACGATGCTGCCGCCTTTCGGGTCCTGCGCAAGCATCTGCGTCACCGCTGCCTTAGTGCAGTTATAGACACCTTTGATATTGACTGAGATCAACCGGTCGAAATCTTCCTCAATCGTTTCGACCACATTGCCGACGAGGCCGATTCCGGCATTGTTGACGAGGATGTCGAGGCGGCCATATCGCGAGACGATATCCGCGACGGCGTCATTGGTCGATTGCTGAGAAGCAACATCGAGGGCAAGCGCGATTGCTTGACCCCCAGAGTCGATGATCTCTTTGACAACTCCGTTAGCGCCGTCCGTGTCGATGTCGGCGACTGCTACATTTGCCCCTTGCTTCGCGAAAAGCAGCGCAATTTCCCGACCAATTCCTGATCCAGCGCCGGTAATCAGCGCCGTCTTGCCATCCAACCGAAACACCGAAGCTCCCTTCGAATCCGTATTTCGACGGCCTAACACCCAAAGGGTACCCGGTCGCTAACTCTGACGAAGCCACCCGTCGGGGGCTGAGAACGGTCGTTTCCGCTGAACGGGTTCGTTCTCAGTCTCGAAGAGACTTCGTCGTCTTAGCCCGGATTTGAACCCGGGGAGTCTTCCGACGAGGCCCCATCAGCTTCCTATAAGACTTTGTACTTCTTCCAGACTTCGCTCAATAGCAATCCTTCGCGGAGATCGTCTCGGGCCCGGTCCTCCTTTGCGACCTTATCGAATGCGCCTTCAATAACCTGATCCGCGATCTGCTGTGGTATGACCGCGATGCCATCAATCTCGGCGAAGATGATGTCACCTGGCTTAACGAGAATCCCACCACACTTTACGGGAATGCCGTAATTGACCGCCGTGCTGCGGCCCCAGCTGTCCAGCGGACAAGCGCCGGTCGAGTACACAGGAAAACCGAGATCGAGCAATTGCCGGGTATCGCGGTGATAACCATCGATCACGATGCCGCGCGCGCCACGGGCCATTGCCGCATTCGAAAACAACTCGCCCCAATGTGCAGGACCATGAAGACCGCCAGTCGCGAGGACGGCGATCTCACCCGGTTTCAGGGAATCGATCGCGGTGATGAGGGTCGTGTAGGGATTTGGCAGCACTTCGAATTGGGGAGCAAAGAGAACGGTGGCGGCACTGCCAACGAGAACCTTTCGCGAGTTTCTATCGACTGGCTGAATAGCCGGACTCATCACCTGATTGCGGTGGCCCAGCTTGTCGAGAATGTCGGAAATGACTGCGACATAGAGTTCGCTCGCCATCCGGTCAAAGAGCGCGACTTGGTCACTCGCTGGTGTTGACTGGACTGTTTCAGTTGCCACGGACTCTCTCCCAGACGCTAATTAGAGCACCGCGATCGGCCGGACCCATGATCCGGTCGCGCCTTTGAATTTGAGCGGCAAGCAAACAAAGAGGAACGTTGTCACCCCGGCTTGCCGGAGCGGTTCCACGTCGACCCATTCGAGCAAGTGAACACCGCGATGATAGAGCATTTCCGTGTGGAGGTTGCGCGGCCAATTCGGAACGGGCTGCGGTTCGATTGCCATATTGTCCGCCCCGAGCACGGCCATCCCCTGATCGTAAAGCCAGATCGCCGCGTCGACGCTCAATCCGGGCTGACCAACCTCGAACGCCGGCGGATCGGTGTACTGTCCCATCTTCCCCGTGCGCACGATGACGGCGTCACCAGACTTGAGTTCGATTCCCTTCTTTGCGACCACGGATTGGATCTCCTCGACGGCAATCTCTTCCCCGTCCGGGACGCATTCGACGCCGCGATCCCCGGCGACATCAATGAAAACGCCGCGGGTCACGATCGGCTTGACATTTTCGATCCCCATCGACCGCCACCCGTAGTCACCTTCGGCTTCTGATGCTTCGGCGCCACCGTACACACGGCCCTCGAACTGAACGTGACAAAGGGCGTCGAGATGTGTGCCAACATGGGGTGTGCCCGTGATCACTTCGTTGCTGAACGATGTCCCGGCCATGTCGCGGTCGCGCGCCCGATCTGGACCTGAACGGTTTCGTACAAGCCGGAACGGAAAGAAGATCGGACTCTTCGAAGCGAACGGCATCTCGGCACTGAGGAGGCTGCCAAGATCGAGCACCTCGCCAGCCCGCACGAGGGCCATTGCCGCGAGCGTCACCTCCGGCGTGATCCGTGCCAGCGCACCCTGTGGATGCTGAGTTGATTGACTCGTTTCCTGCGCCAATTTGATGTTCTCCGTGCGCCCCTACGACGATCTCAATGCCCGCCACCTAAATATGAAACTCGAAGTGGCCGAGTTCTTCGTTTTTCGTCGACGCTCCGTTGGCCGTCTCGACGATGCGAGCGAAGATTTCGTCGCCGACCTCGGAGAGCGTGCGGTCGCCGGTGATGATCGCGCCGGCGTTGATGTCCATGTTCTCGCTCATCCGGGAGTAGGTTTCGGGATTGCCACAGACCTTGATTACCGGCACGATGCCGGAGCCGGTGACGGTGCCGCGGCCGGTGGTGAAGACGACGACGTGCGCACCGCAGGCGGCGAGTTCAGTCACGCCATTGGGATCACTGATCGAGCCGCTGCCGGTCCATCCTTCTTGCCGAACGTAGTAGGGCGCGAGCAAGTGAAGCCCGGGTTGACTCGGCCGTTCCCATTCTCCGCCATGGAGAACACCAACCACGGGCGTCGTTCCGGCTTTGCAAACCGCACCCAGCGATTTCTCTTCGATTGTGGTTAGACCACCCTCGATATTGCCGGCGCTGATCGCCCGTTGCCCAGTTCGCGCGCCCCAATCGCGCGCGACGCGGATAGCCGCGAGGATTTCGTCGGCGACCTCGGGCGTCGCTGCTTGCGCGACAAGCGCGCTTTCGCAACCGAGCAGTTCGTTGGTCTCCTCGAATATGACCGTACCGCCTGCCGCAACAATCTTGTCGGCCGCGTAACCGAGGGCAGGGTTGGCGGCGATGCCGGAAGTTGTGTCCGATCCACCACACTCGACGCCGACGATCAAATCCTTCAGTCGGACTGATTTCCGTTCGACGGGCAGCGCCTGTAACGCTCGCGCTTTTTCAACGCCCGCTTCGATGGCGGCGCGGGTACCCCCTTCGGCCTGGATTGAAACCAGCTCGACCGGTTTGCCGGTGGCGCGAATCTGCTCGGCAATGGAGGGCGCGTCCGAGCACTCACAGCCGAGCGACATGACCAGGACCGAACCGACGTTCGGATTGGCGGCGAGCCGCAAGAGTTTCTGTTGGGCGCCGGGATTGGTGAGGCAATCGCGCCACCCCGCGACCACTGCGTCGTCGAGTTGATAAGCGATCCGGCGCGAGACTTCTTCCGCGCAGACGACGGTGAAGAGGACGAGCAAGCGGTTGCGAACGCCCACTTGGCCGTCCGCACGGGCGTAGCCAAGGATCGTATTGGATTCGAGCGTCGTGCTCTGATCGTCCGTTGTTATTGTCATTCCTGACGCTCCCCAGTCGGAACAAGATCGGTTTCGCGACTCAAACTGACGACATTGTGAATGTGGACATGCTCACCGACCGCGACGTCCGCGGTCGCGCGCCCGATTGGACGGCCATGCTTGATGACCAGATCTCCCTGTGCAATCGACTCAAGGGCAGCTTTGTGACCGAGCCGAATCTCTTGTGCAAGCACAATTGGCGGCAGAATCTCCGTCGGTCCCGCGACTTGCGCTGTCGTCCCAGGATCTAGGTCATGCAGCGCGGTGGCGACATTGTCGCCCTCAGCCACGACGATCATGTCCGCCCCCTGAGTGGTCATCCCGACACCACGATGATGTTGCCGTAAGGGCAGCTGTCAGCGGTACGGACGGTCGCTTTGCCTGTCTGCGAGAGACGCTTAATTTCGATGTGGCTGACCGCCTCGAGCTTGTCGCCGACGATTGATTTCAGCTCCTCAACCCGCTGCGGGCTGACCTCTTGCATTTCATTCGCAATGACGATGCGATCGATTTGATATTCCTGTGCAATTGCCTTCAGCACGTCCAAGACCGTCGGGATGTCGTCGACGAGGGACAGATCGATGCGTTCCGGACCGTCGGGCACGGGAAATCCACGATCACAAATCGTGAAGTAGTCGGTGTGCCCAGTACGAGCGAGCAATTGGCACAGCGCAGGATTCAAGATGCCACTCTTCTTCACGCGTTCTGCCCTTCTTGGTCCGCAAGCTGAACGCCAAGCATCCCGTAATAGTGCCGCTTTTGATCGAGCGTCACTCGTTCGCGAAAGCTCGTCGCGGGTCGTTTGAAGTAGAGTTTCATCCCGCTGACACCGGTCAGTTCCCAACCCTCAGCGCCGAGCGCATTCAGGTCAGTATCGTCGCGCTCGATCAACGTCAGGTATTCCCACTCGTTGGGATGAGTCATTTGGACTCTCCTTGTTCCGGACCAAGATCGTCGAGCACCCGACCCTTGACCATCTCGATGTGGTTGCGCAATTCGGCAACAGCGCGGTCGACATCGTCATTGAGCAGCGCGGCAATGATCGCGCGGTGCTGCGCGATCGCCATTTCAGTCCAACCACGGCGATGGGTTCCCGCCTTCTGAAAAACCGAAATTTGCGCCCACAACCCTTCCACCGTCGCGGTCAGGCGGCTATTGCCAGCCCGTTCGACTAGCGCCCGGTGGAACTCGCGGTCACATTCCAGAAATGCTGTTGCCGCCGCGAGTGATTCCTCTTCAGTCGTTGCGTCGGCATATTGCCGCTCGATGCCATCGAGCTTCTCCAACGATTTGTGGAGCATGTCGTGATCGAGATATGGAGCTGGAGGAACGAAGAGCTGCCGATTCGAGCGCGGCGCGAAGATCGTAGATTTCGGTGATGTCCTGTGCCGAGAATGACGCGACATAAAAGCCGCGATGGGGCTCCGCTTTGACGATGCCATCCTGGGCGAGTCGGTTGAGCGCCTCACGGACCGGTGTGCGGCTGACGCCTAGTTCGTCGCTCAGGCGAACGTCTGAGAGCTTTTCGCCGGCGTGAAGTCGCCGATCGAGGATCCGATCCCACAGTAATTGATAGACACTTTCGCCCAATTTGCTGCGGAGAATGATGTCAGACCTGACCGCGGACATGGTGACCACCCTAGACCCGTCGCCGCAGCCGGTCGATCAGCACCGCCAGGATGATGACTGACCCAAGCACGATTTGTTGGTAGAAAGCAGAGACGTGCATCAAATTGAGTCCGTTGTGAATCACGGCGATTAGTAACGCGCCGATCAGGGTGCCGACAATGGTGCCCTCGCCGCCGAAGAGTGATGTTCCACCGATAACCACCGTCGCGATCGCGTCGAGCTCGGCCCCTGCCGCGACATTAGGTTGCGCCGAATTGAGACGGGAACTCCACATCACCGCGGCGATGCCTGCCGCGGCTCCCATTAAGGAATAGACCGCCAATTTGTACCGGCTGATGTTTACGCCCGAGAAGCGGGTTGCCTGTTCGTTGCCGCCGATTGCGTAGGTGTAGAGCCCGAGACGGGTGTAACGAAGAATCAGAAAGAAAACAATGAAGACAACCGCAGTCATGATCACCGGCGACGGAATACCGCCGTAGTTGCGCGTACCCCAAATGTCGAAATTCGGCTGAATTTTGGTGATGTCGAACATCGGTTTGCCGTTGGTTAGTTGGAGCGCGATACCGCGAAAAACCTGCATCGTGCCGAGGGTGACGATGAAGGGCGGGATTTTGCCCAACGTGACGATAAGACCGTTGGCGAGACCACAGAGCGTACCCACTACGAGGATGACAAGCACCGCCGGTAACATCGACCAGCCGTGGTCGAACATCAACAAGCCGCCGCAGACAGAGCTGAGGGCGACAATCGAGCCGACTGAGAGGTCGACACCGCCGGTAAGGATGACGAACGTCATACCCATGCCGAGGATCGCGTTGAACGATGCCTGGCGGGCGATGTTGAGCCAATTGCCGTGCGTCATGAAGACTGATTCCTGGCTCCAGATGAGCAACGACAAGATGATCAGACTTGCCAGGGAACCAAGGGTTTGGGAAATGGCGCCGAGATCGATTCGGCGAGTGCCGCCTCCGGTTGCGCTGGCGGTCGCTTCCGCTTGCGAGCTCACGCCACCGCCTCCTCAGGATCAACCGGGGCCGCCGCGTAGGTCATGACCACTTCCTGGGTCGCGGTGGGACCATCGAGCTCGGCGACGATTCGGCCGCCACGCATCACCAGAATGCGGTCACTCATCCCCAGCACTTCGGGCAGCTCGGAGGAGATCATCAGGATTGCCGCCCCGTTCGCCATCAGTTCATTCATCAACCGATAAACCTCAACTTTGGCGCCGACGTCGATCCCGCGCGTCGGCTCGTCAAAGATAAAAATGTCGGCCTGGGTCAGCAGCCACTTCGCCAAAACCACTTTCTGCTGGTTTCCGCCCGAGAGGTACAAGACCTTTTGACGTGTGCTTGGCGTTTTGATGCTTAGCGCGTTAATGAAGCGATTCGCCGCCCGAGTTCGCCTCGAAGGCAGCACGAGACCGGGAGGAGAGGGAAGTTTGTCGGGCGCAGCGACGGCGATGTTGTCTGCAACTGAAAGCACTAAGACCAGGCCCTGTTGCTTGCGATCCTCAGGCAAGAGCGCCATCCGTTGCTTGATCGCTGCGCCGGGACTCGAAATCTTGACCGTCATCCCGTTGATTTCGATTTCGCCGCTGTCCACTTTGTCAATGCCAAAAACCGCGCGGGCAACTTCGGTCCGGCCCGCGCCGACGAGACCGGCGATGCCAACCAGCTCACCTCGACGCACCTCAAACGAAACGTCATGGAGCACGCCTGACCTATTGAGACCGGTGACGCGCAATGCCACAGTCCCAGGATTTGGAGGTTGCTTAGGGAACTGCTGCGTCAGCTCGCGCCCGACCATGAGACGGATTAAATGGCGCGGCGATGCTTCCGCGATCGGCAACGTCGCCACGTGGCGGCCATCGCGGAGCACGGTCACACGGTCACCGATCCGCGCCGCATCTTCCAAATGGTGAGAGATGAAAATGATCGCCGTACCTTGCGCTTTGAGCCTATCGACGAGCCTGAATAGGATCTCGGCTTCTTCGGCGGTAATCGCGGCAGTCGGCTCGTCGAGGATCAGCACCCTCGCCTTGGCGACCAGCGCCTTTGCGATTTCGGTCATCTGTTGCAGCGCGACTCCGAGCTTGCGCACCTGCGTGTGCGGATCGAGCGTAATGCCGAGCGCAAGGAGCTGATCCCGCGCCTCCTGATAAAGCTCCGACCAGTCGATGACGCCGGCTCCGCCTCGTACCGGTTCTCGCCCGAGGAAGATGTTTTTGCCGACGTCGAGGTGCGGGATCAAGTTCAATTCCTGATGCACCGTGCTGATGCCCATTGATTGGGCGCTGTGCGGATCCTTCAGCGTGATTGTTTGGCCGTCGAGTAGGATCTCACCTTCGTCAGGTTGATAGATACCGGAAAGGATCTTCACGAGCGTCGACTTCCCGGCGCCGTTCTCGCCAACGAGCACATGAGCCTCGCCGCGGCGCAAATCGAAGCCAACATCCTGGAGCGCAACCACGCCAGGGAAGCGCTTGCTGATGCCGCGCAGCTCCAATACGAGGGGTTCGGAGTCGATCGCAGGGGCGGAGTTAGGGGTAATAGACGATGCAGGCTCAGTCATTGGCTAGTCCTCAAGATCCTCATCGCCAAAACCGACCCCTAACTCCTTACTGCCGTGGTTAGCTCAGATACTGGTCGACGTTGTCCGGTGTCGCCAGTCCAGAACCCGAGTCGACATGATCGGGAATTGTCTCGCCATTCAGGTGACGGACGAGTAGATCGACGCCGAGCGTGCCCATCACGCCAGGGAACTGGAGGACGTCGGCTGCCAGGGTGCCATCCTTGATCGCCTGTAGCCCGTCCGCTGTGCCGTCGAAACCGACGACAACGACGTCGGATCGGTTGGCGGCTTTCAGGGCCTGGATGGCGCCGAGCGCCGGGGGATCGTTGGCGGCGAAGATCGCTTTGATGTCTGGATCAGAGGTGAGGATGTTTTCGGTGATCGAAAGCCCTTGATCTTGCAACCAGTGGGCGCTCTGATCGATGACTTGAATGTCAGGATACGCATCGAGCGCCTGGTGCAAGCCTTCGTTTCGCGCCTGGGCGGTCTGGTTCGCCATATCGCCCTGAAGATTAAGGACCTTACCCGACTTGCCGATTGCGTTGGCGATGAACTCGCCACCGAGCGCGGAGGCTTTCACGTTGTCCGTTTGGATCAAGCCGATGATATCGCCACCGGCTGGGGCGGTATCAACCGAGATCACAGGGATACCAGCAGTGTTCGCCGCCTGGATGCCGGGAACGATACCGGCGGCATCGACGGTGCCAAGGATGATCCCTTGATACTGTTGGGTGACCGCATCTTCCATCATCGAGACTTGATCGGAGACACCGCTGGCGGTTGGCAGGGAGATCGTATCGACCGTGACGCCGTCTTCGCCGGCGCGCTTTTCGACCGCTTCCTTCATTGTCTGCCAGAACGGGTTGTCTGGGAACACTTGCATGAAGGCAAGTTTGTAGGCCGAATTGCCTTGAACTGGCCCGTACTGGGTCATGAGATCTGGGGAAGGGCTCGCCACAGCGCTCGCCTCTGGAGACGCGTCCTGCGCGAACGCGTTTGTCCATTTCAGCGCCGGGCTGGCGGCAACCGCCGAAGTCAGTACGAGGAACTTCCGTCGATTCAACTCCATCGTCAGTTTCCTCTCCATGCTGAAGCTAGGGTCATCGATCAAGGTGACTCGTTTGTTGCGCCGCTCACCTCCTTCGTAGGCACAACGTCGAATGATGATTTGGATTTGTTACCTGCAACGTTTGACGCGGCGGCAGCCGCGTGCCCGGGGCTAAAAGTCCCCGGGCTGAACCTACAAAGCCGGCTAAAGACCGGCTGAACTCGAAGACGGCGCTTTGTCAGTCGGTTGATGGCGTTCACCTCATTCCTGGACACACCGGTGCGCCATCTCCAGTCGGCTTCAGCCGACGTCCGGTCTGTAGCCCGGGAATTGATTCCCGGGTGGGCCGACGGATGCGCCCGGTAGTTAAGCGAACGTCATCAACCGACTTCCGTTAGTAAGCCCGGGAATGCATTCCCGGGTGTGGTGGCTGACCGCGTATCTGCACTATGGTGGCGAATCCCATTGATTCGGGTGGGACTCACGAACACGATGGTCCGAAACTGTTGACCACTCTCGTCTAACCTGAGGAATCAACCGTTCGGTTGTGCCATCCCCGCAGACAAATCCCTAATCTGTATACAGTATGCACATTATCGAGCCGCTCTTTTCGCTGTCAAGACTGGTCCTCACGCAGGATTTAGGCT
>CAVTUU010000008.1:0-595609 GCA_963737985.1 uncultured Chloroflexia bacterium
AATCTCGTTCGAGAATTTCGGACAAATTTTCTCTTAATGGAGTGACTTCCTGGAGTAATCGCTTGTCTCGAGGTCTTCTCTGTAGCTGTAATTGGCGTTCCATCGAAACCAAAAGATTTTCATAGTCAGTCACTACGTGTTTCACGAAGCGATTCTCCGGAGTGTCCAGTGAGTCAATATTTCTGGACAGCGTGAGCCGGGCTGGCACAGATGGCCGAGCTATGCCAAGGCCTTCCATCCTAGCGTGAAGCGGATGGTTCTGAGGGAGTCGCAATCTCTGTTGACTGTGCCAAATTGGCGCAAGGTTCGGCCTGAAGGCTTAAAGCCGCGGCGGATGTCTTGCTCGAAATTCTCGGACTCCAATAGGCGATGAGGCATCACCATTATCTGCTGGATCGCATCCCGAAATTCTCTGGAAGTAATAAGGAACCGAATAAAGGCGAACCGTTGGTGTGTAGTTTCGAATGTAACTCGAGGATCGGGAGACATCCTGGCTCGGGATGGAGCTCGAATATCCATCAACAGACCGGTGGACTTGCTGGCGATGTCGTCTAGCATAGTGCGGTATTGGGTCAAGTAATCTATCTTCGCCGATCGAACCTCCACCGTCGCTCGAGAAAACTCTTGGCCAAGACTGTCTCTAACGACAAGTGGTAGCAAGCCTGTTGCAAGTCCGGGTTCGAATCGTCCCGTTCCGTTTGCAATCCGGCTTGGCTGTATAACATCGCTGTCATCTAGATGTGCTTGCGGGTTGTCGGCAGTCAGAGCATATTCGTAGATACCGCCCTCGACGACTTGTATTTCTTCTTCGCTTCGCCGCCTGGCCTCTGAGGGCGTGAGACGAAAGAGTTTCCCGCGGAGTGGGACTAACCTTAACGATCCAATCTGCCGGCCTTGGGAGTCCGTGAGCGGTAGGTCAGCACTTGTTACTTCATCTGCCAACGATCACGCCTCCGCGAAGCTTGCAAAGCCGTTCTGCTGGAGGTGCTTCAACATGCGGCAAATCTTGTCAAAGCTGAGCGGAAGGTAAGCATGGCTCTGCGAAAAGCGAGCACTTCCATCTTCATTAGTAGCCAAAGGATGGCGGCTCTCGTCGAGTTTTGAGGCGGCCATCGCTGCCGTCTTAATTTCGGCCTCGTTGTTGAGAATAGGCGGGTTGTCTCCGATGTGTTGCCAGTCACGCGCTTCAAAAGACAATGCACCTAGAGCGCACAGTATCGGTTCGAGTTTTCCTCGAGAACCATGTAACTTCGGCAATAGTTTCTGGATTACCTGGGCATCCAATGCCCGAGCGAAATCCCATGAATGCCGGGGAACGATTAATTCAAAGAAAGTTGTGAATCTCGCAGCCTCTATGACTGTCCGAAACCCAAACTCGGAGCCGAAGGAAGCAAGAACGTCAAAAAATAGCACTAACTCGCTCTCAAGCTTTGCGCGGACATCACGATTCATTTCCGGTTGATCAGATGCTAGTTTGATGAAAGGTCTTGCAAAATTTTTGCCTTTGCCCATCAAGGATGAAAGGTCCACCGGCTTAGGATCGCTCAGAAAACTCGCTAACTCAGATTTGTCGATTCTGAACTCAAGTACGTTGGCCCGGTCGAGAACCTTGGGCGAGAACATGTAGGTGGTCCCATCTACGTTGACCGTTCCGACGATGAACACGTTTGGCGGAACTGATGATAGGCTCGGAGGGATCGTGCCGCGGGGAGCGATATCGCCGTGGAGGTAACTGGTTCCCCCATTCCATGGAAGACAGAATGTCCGCGAAGTATCGTTCAACATGTGACAAATTCATTTCATCGAGAATGAGAAACTCAGGGCCTATCGGATTTTCTGCTGCGTGAATTAGAAGGTCCAGCGCTTGGGTCTTCACATAAGTGTTGGGATCCGAGTCCGTCAGGGTATCCGAGAATACTGTCTCTGCTGCTCCAATCAGGACCTATAGCAACCAATGCCAGACTTCCTCGATCGGCCGCGCAGCCCAGCCAGTAGGCAAGTGCCTGGGCAATCTTCGTCTTGCCGGAACCCGCTAAACCAGTCATGATCACGAACTTTTTTGCGAGTAGAGCAGCGATGCAGCGTTGGTTGAACGATTCGTCAAACCTTAAGTTGGCCTTCGTCATCGACTTGTGAAATGTACGACAAAGGATCTGGCCAAAAATATCCCAGCCAGCGATCTTTGCCAGAAGATTCGGGTCTTTAGCGCTCCACGTACCCGCGACAACCTCGATGGCTTCCACACTGGCCAAGAGATTGAGCATGTGGCGGAGTCTTCGCGGTTTGACGCCGTCCGGAACGGCAAGTCCGGACGCGTCGTGAAGCGCGACATCGATATCGTCGACGCCTGGACGATAGCTTTGCATTACTCCATAAAACGCATCCGTAAGAGACAACGCTTTTCCGGCTTCTAGGAATGCAGCCGCCAGAATTTTGAACGGGTATTCCTCCTGTTCCCTGTGTTCCGAAAAGAGGGGCAACAATGCGTCGACTCTTGATTTGCGGCCATTTGCAATTTCCTGGCCCAATTGACTTAGGAAAAATTTGCCGGTACCCAGATCCAAAGTTCCAGTTCGAGTCCAAGCATTGGGATAATCGCGAAATAAAGGACGAAAGAGGCTCCCATCCCGGGACCTCCATGTTTAGGAAAGTCAGTCTCATCTCAATAAATCGGCTCAGTCTCGGTGTAAACATCTTCCCCTTATGCTTTTCTACTATTCTTAATACTTCAGTCCAGATTGGGTCCTGCCAAAGGCCCTCCCTGCCACTATCAACACCATCCCATTCGATGTCATACTTCGTCACAGTTCCCCCTCGACAAAGAGGTGTTGTTGGTCGAGTGCTTGAAGAACAGTTTCCACCGGCACTCTATCGAGACCAAAAGCTGAGATCGAATTTCGTTTCCTACTGCGGCCTGCAAGCAAAGGAGGAACAGCATTACCGACCTGCCTTATTGGATGGCGAGAGGTACCAGAAAATGCCCACCAGTCGGGGAATGTTTGGATCCTTGCTGACTCCCGCGGCGTGACTTCCCGTGGCTCGACGGGATGAATGTGACCCTTACCTCCTCCCTTGTCCGAGCCGACGATGATCGTGAAACTCGGCCAATCAAGATCCAACTTGTTTATTCTCGTGTAATGATCGCGTTCTCCTGGAGAAAGCGACGAGTAAGCGTTCCCGGATTCGGTCGCTATGAATCCGCCCAGTGTGATTTGACGGATACTGACTCCCGATAGCCGGGAGACCCCAACTGCATCGCGCACCTTTCGCCAACGAGGAAGGTGGGCCATCTCGGGATATAGCCTCGCACCACTATTGCTGTATTTCTCGGATTTCGCGCAAACCTTGGGCACATTCGAGAACTGCCGGCCTCGAGAATTTGGCCGATTATGAAGATTCTGTCTCGGAACTGGGGTACTCCATAGTCAACAGCATTGAGTCGGAGAACTGATAATGCGTAGCGCAGATCCTCTGCCGGTTTGCTTAGTTTCTCTAATACCTCGGAAAAAACTCTCCCTTCCTCGATTGTGAGCATTCCGCTAACATTTTCAAAGATGAATGCTCGCGGCCTAAGTGCTGCAAGAATTCGCAGATATTCGAAGGCCAACATCCCACGCGGGTCCTCTCGGCCTCGCCGCCTTCCGAACACGCTAAATGCTTGACAAGGTGGGCCGCCAGCGAGCAGATCAATCTCACCTTCACGCAAACCTGTGTTCAGATAGATCTGGTCGGATCAAGAGATCGAATGTCGATTCTAGCGATTGCCGATTCGTTCAGAAAAGGCCTGTCTAGTTCCAGGGCCTTAGCTCGTCCCCAGTGCAATGTAGTGAAACTATGCTCATCAATATCAGTTGCGAAACGTGTTGAGAAACCAACTGCCTTCGAGGCCCAGGTCGGAGGCCGCCTGCCCCTGTAAAAATCGATACTGTTGTTAATGAGGGAAGATCGGCGACTGGCCGGACCTTAGAATGTGGTTCGGCCATTGAGATCTCGGAACGAGCGAGTTCCAACATAGTCCGAACATTCCATTCCTAAATTCAGATAATCTGTTCTGCACGTACACGTAAGTGCAGTATACCAATTGTAATGAGCGAGGCCGTCGTCAGATAGATCATTCCGAATGGACCGACAATTTTTCGACACCAAACCAAGATCACCGCATCCTGAACAAAACCAATCTTGTCGGCGATTGCAATACTTGCGCCGTTGCACAAGGCGGCTATGCTACTGGCACTGACTCAGGAATCTCACATCTTCGCCACGCGGCTCATGGCTCCGTGGTTGGCGACGCAGGAGCGCGATTCAATGAAACTTGCAACGCGGATGGGACGCCTCGGCACGGAGACAGCCTTCGAAGTGCTCGTGCGAGCGCGGGCGCTCGAAGCGCAAGGGCGCGATATCGTCCACCTCGAAATCGGCGAGCCCGACTTCGATACACCGGCCAATGTGATCGAAGCCGGGTGCACCGCGCTGCAGTCCGGCTGGACGCATTACGGTCCAGCGGCGGGAGTGCCCGAGCTGCGCCAGGCGATCGCAGATTATCTCAATCGCTCGCGTCAAACCAATTACCGGCCCGAGAACATTGTCGTCACACCAGGCGGCAAACCGATTATGTTTTTTGTCATCCTCGCGCTCCTCGAAGCGGGGGATGAAGCTATTTATCCCAATCCCGGTTTTCCCATTTACGAGTCGATGATCAATTTCGTGGGCGCCACGCCAGTTCCCGCGCCGCTGCGCGAGGAACGCGAATTCGCGCTCGACGTCGACGAGCTTGCCACGCTTATTACCCCGCGAACGAAGTTGCTGATTATCAACAGCCCGGGCAATCCGACGAGCGGTGTTCTCAATCGCTCCGACATTGAAGCGATCGCAAAGCTTGCGGTTGAGCACGACCTGATCGTTCTGGCCGATGAGATCTACAGCGAGATCCTCTACGAAGGAGAGCATGTTTCGATCGCAACGATGCCGAGGATGGCCGAGCGCACGATCGTGCTCGATGGCTTCTCCAAGACGTACGCGATGACCGGCTGGCGGCTCGGCTATGGCGCGATGCCGGAAGACTTCGCCGGACTGATCTCAAAGCTCATGGTCAACAGCGTTTCGTGCACCTCGATGGCGGTGCAGCAAGCCGGAATTGAGGCGTTGATCGGTCCGCAAGACGATGTGCATTCAATGGTCGAAGCGTTTCGCCGCCGTCGCGATATCATGGTCGATGGTCTGAACGCGATCGACGGCATTTCCTGTGTTCGCCCCAAGGGGGCGTTTTACGTCTTTCCCAACATCATCGCGACCGGCATGTCGAGCAAGGAATTCGCCGATTTCTTGCTGAATGAGCATGGGGTGGCGGCGCTGGCGGGTACATCCTTTGGCAAGTATGGCGAGGGCTATTTGCGGCTCTCCTATGCAAACTCAGAGGAGAACTTACGAAAGGCGCTGGAACGAGTGGAGGCGGCCACACGTTCGGCAGTAGGAGCGGGGACACCCCGATAGGAGGCGGTCTTCGGTGGCGCATATTTTTGCCGGTAACCGCTCGATGGTCGACGAGGGATTGCTCGAGGCCGTCAAGCAGCTTAACGATGAGTTTTGGGTTTTTGCCGAATTCGACGTTCATCGACGCAACATTGATTGGCTCATCATTCGCCAGGTGCCGGACAACCGGCCAGCCGGGCGCTTTTCGACGGTGATCTTGACCGAGCTCAAGCGGACCCGGGCGATTCTCGACGGCGACGACAACGGTCGCTGGCGTGAATGCCGGGAAGGAATCTGGTCTGAGCAAGAGCCGAGCAACATGCGCGACGCCAACCCTTGGCGGCAGTTGATTAATACCGTCAACGTTTTTCGCGATTGGATGTACAACAATCAGCGCCGGTTTTTGGCAGAGGGTGATGGTCAGCTCTACCCCGAATCAGCGGTCAAGGTCTGGCCGAATCTCCTCATCCTCAGCGACCCGTCTGACCTGGTGCATCGCCTTCCGCTCAAACCGCAAAACGGGTACGGCGCTTATCACTTCGAACTGGACGAATGGATTCGCCGAGCCTACGGCTGGACCCCGCGTGATGGTCTGCGCCTGACTGCTAGCGAGTTGACTGATCTCGCCCACGCGCTCAGCCTGACCCCAATCAAGTACGAACAGAGCGCGGAGAGCACATTCAAAGAACCATTTTCCATTGAAGACGAGCTGGCGGATATTCCGGCGTTGGCCGGTACGCTCGATTGGATCGACGGGCTATCAGTTTGGGCGATCGGCATCGAGCAGCGAGTACGCCGCCTAGAAGAGCAATTCGCAGCCCTCCATGAGAACGCTGCCTTACGACCTCCAGAGCGGAAATCAACACGGCCAACTCCGGCAGTAACGAGTACGCCGGATCGACCGCTCGACGAGCACGAACGCGAGCTCATCACGAACGCGATGGCAGCGTTGAAGTCGGCTGGGAAGAACCGCGATTTCCCGTCGGTTTTCGCCGAGATGCACCGCGTCATCGGCGGCCCGACCTTCAAGTCTCGCAATTTCAACGGGTATGGCAGCGCTATGGCGATGATGCAACGCGCCGCCACCGAAGGCCTCGTCAAGTTTGGTCCGCTTGACGGCAACAGCGTCCCGACGCTGTTCTTGCCCGACGAGGAGATCCCGAGTGATGGCAAGGTGACCGAGAATGAGTTAGCCGAAGCGGGGAGAGACTGAGCGTTCCCTCACCTCCAGCCCCTTTCTCTTTTCACGAAGGGAGAGAGGAGCGCTTCTCGAAGTAGCGATAGCGTCGGCCCCACCCGGGAATCAATAAGGCCCAGAGGGCGCCCCGCTCAGCGACCGGAAGTCGGTTGAAACCGACTGAAGAATGCGTCGGCGGCGTGCTCAGTCCCGGAGGACTTTCGTTGTCTGAGCCCTGGGTTGCAACCCCGGGTGAGCGAGTCGGCCGCGGCAGTTGGCTATGGACAGATCCTTCGTCTCCGGCTCCGCCTCCGCTCAGGATGACGGAGGGGTGGAGCTCGGGATGATGAAGGTGGAACGCTCAGGATGACGAGGGCTACTCTGGGCCCTCGCTTGGGGCGAAAAAGACGAGGATTTGTAGGTCTTCGGTGATGCTGTGGAAGCGGTGGTCGATGGTGGCGGGGACGTAGACGATTGAGCCAGGGCGGACGGGGCGGTCGACGCCATCGACCTGGATCATGCCGTGGCCACTGGCGATGAAGTAGACCTCATCTTCGCCATGCGGTTGCTGCGGGTCGGCGCTTTCTGCTGGTAGGACATAGATGCCAGTGCTGAGCGCGGGCACACGGAGAAACTCGTAATAGAGCCTTCCCTTGGCTTTGTGTTCCTCAAGCAGCTCTTCTAGTTCAAACGCTTCCATTGCTTCCTCCATCATCGGCAGCACAAGGAATAGTCTGCCGTGACTTTATCAGGGAGTCGCGCTCTCATCATGCGCCCGCTATTGGATGAGCACAAAAGCGATCGCGAGCAAGAACAGACCGCAAAGGATCGCGACGGCCGGCCACTTCAGACGCCGCCGCCAGGTGAGGGGCTGATCAGGAAGATCCGCATCCTCCAGAGCTGTGCCCCAGGTCGAGTCCTCTTCGCCTAAGCCCGTGGGACCGAGGCCGACACTCGGCAACAGTGGGAGGCTGCCGCGAACCTGCTCGGCCTCGTGGGCTTCCTCTTCGAAGAGATTGGGAAATTTGAGTTCATCGTCGCCGGATCGGCGGGGCTGACGGTTCACCTGCGCTCCTGATCGACATTGACGAGTGGGCTGATGAACTGCTCGGAGGGCGGTCGCAGAGGGAAAGAGCAGAATTCGACTCTAGCACTTCAACCGCGGGAAAGGAACAAGTTTCCTATCTACGTTAGTTAGGTGATCGGGTACCCTACCTGGGGCAACCATGCTAAGGCGATCGAAGGAAGGCGCAAACCACAGTGGCGGATGTGCGGGCGTTTCGGGGCGTGCGGTATAGCGAGGACATCGCTCAAAATCTTGGATACCTGATCGCGCCACCTTACGATGTGATGACTCCACATCTGATCGAAGACTTGCGCGACCGCCATCCCTACAACATGGTCCATCTCGAACATGTCGAAGTCGATCCAGGTCACGATCCGCACGTGCATGCGGCCGAGCTCTATCGTCAGTGGCGTGACGACAGAATCTTGATTCGCGACGAAGTGTCCGCCTTCTATCTCTACGATCATTGGTTCACCCACGAAGGGAAGCGAATCCGGCGACGAGGTGTGTTGGCGGCAGTCCGCCTGGAGCCCTGGTCGGAGCGGATCGTGCTCCCGCATGAGGAGACCTTCCCCGGTCCGAAACTAGAACGCTTGCGCCGGCTCCGCGCGGTGCAGGCCAATCTGAGTCCGCTCTATTTGCTCTATCGAGATCCACAGAAAATCGTGACCGAACTACTTGAAAGACTCAAGCGACCGACCGACGAAATTGGCGTCGATCCAGAAGGCGACCGCCACGAATTGAAAAGAATCGACGATCCCGCGCTGATAGGTGAGATCCAGCAGTACTTTGTCGAGCAGCGTTTATATGTCGCCGACGGTCATCACCGGTATGAGGCCGCTGTCGAATACCGTGACGAGCGGCAAGCGTCCGGCTTTACGTGCCCCACTCCTTCACCTGATCTCGAAGGAGCCGAGCAATACGTGCTGGCGCTCTTGTGTGCCGCGGATGATCCCGGCGTTTTCGTGCTGCCGACCCATCGCCTCGTGCGTGGCCTGTTCGACTTCGATCCGGACAAGGTGCAGGCCAAGCTCTCCTACTATTTCACGCTCGAGCCCGCGAATAGCTCGTCTGTTCAAGACTATGGCGATGCCATTTGCCTGCTCTGGCTCGGCGAAGGGCTTGGTTTGTGGAAGATTTCACCGCGCGAGGATCGAGCTCACGAGGCGCTCTTGCCGTCAGACAAGAGCGCTGCCTGGAAATCGCTCGATCTGGCGGTGTTGAGCAGTGCGATTTTGCAGGGTGTTCTCGGCATTCCATCCGAGGTCGCGCTCGATCACATCAGCTACACCTCGTCCGTCACGCAAGCGATGCGGGATGTTGATAGAGGCAGCGTGCAGATGGCGTTTCTCGTCGAGCCAAGCACCGTGCACGATCTGATGACGATTGCGGATGCGGGCGACCGCATGCCGCCGAAGTCGACCTTTTTCTGGCCCAAAGTTCCGGCCGGCCTGGTCATTCACGATCTGTGCTAGCCGTCCTATCTCGGATCGACAATCTCGCCAGCACGGGAAGATGGTCCGATCCGCTGTATGGTCCAACCCACGATTCCAACGGCTCGATATCCCGCGTGATCCAGAGATAGTCGACGCGGAGAACCGGACGGATGCGAACGTCGCCGATCGGGTGACTCTTGTATGCCATTTTCGCCATGCGTGTCGGCAAGGTATAGCCCGATCCACGGCCCACGACGCGAAAGACATCGATCAATCCAGAGCTGGCGATCTGACGGTAAATGCGATTGATGGCAAGCGAATTAAAATCGCCCATCAACAGCGTCGGCCCACCAGCATGGGCAGATTCGATTAGACGGGCAATCTGATCGTGCGTTTCGGGATCGATGATGAGTCCGCGCCGTTTGATGCGAGGTGGCGGGGGGTGGGCGACGATGACGGCCAATTGCTCCCCCGCGATTTCAATCGAGGCGCGCAGGTCGGGCCGTTGCGGATAGAGGTGAAGCAATTCGTTCGAGGCGATTGGGTATTTGCTGAGTAGCGCTTTGCCTGGGATGCCGAGCGGGTGCAGGATACGGTACGGATATTGGGAGGCAAGGTGTTGCTCGATCGCATTCGCTTGCTTCACGGCGAGTTCTTGCACGCCGACGAGATCGACATCTGCCTCCGCAATGATTTCGACGAGGCGATCGGGTTGGGCCAGTCCATCCGCAACGTTAAACGTCATGACCGTCAACGTGCGGTCTGTGTGGTCGTTGGCGTTGCTGCGATTGGGCATTGATCGCTTCCCGAGGCGTTCGTGCTAAGCCAGAGCCAAACTGCCGATCCGCTGCGAATTCGGTATCCTGTCGTGTCGGATCATTCGCCAACGGCGCGCCGCAGCGAGTCGCGAGACTCCGAGGAAACGCCCGATGCGTGGTTTCTTGAACTGGCTTATCTTCGTCGCCATTTTTGACACGCTGTGGATTTTCCTGCTGTCTTGGATGATTCCGGGACTGACGGTCGACGGCTTTTGGGGAGCGTTCACGGCGGCCATTTCGGTCACTGTGGTCAATGTAGTCGCCTGGCCATACATTTACAGCATCTCCGCCAAATTCAACCCCATTCTATTCCCGATCGCCTCCTTCCTGCTGACCGGCGTGGTCATGCTCTTCATTGCGCGCGTGGTTTCCCGGGTCAGTGAGAGCGAGTTTTTTCTGCAAGGGCTTGGCTCGGCGATCCTGTTTGCCGTTGGCATCACGGTTGGCAACACGGTTGCGAGCACGTTTGCGATGGCGCGGGATGACTACGCCTACGAACGATTCGTCGTCCGTCCACTTCGCGATAACTATCGCTCCAGCGCGATCCACACCGACGACCCCGGATACCTGTTCGTTGAAATCGATGGTCTCGCCGAGCCGATTTTGCGTCAGGCCATCGGCCAGGGCTACATGCCGAACGTGCAGCGCTGGCTAGATGAAGGAAGCCACCGCCTAATGGAATGGGAACCCGATCTCTCTTCCCAGACCTCCGCCAGTCAGGCGGGAATTCTTCTCGGCAACAACACTGACATCCCTGCCTTCCGCTGGTACGACAAAGCGGCTGGCAAAGTCATGGTCTCGAGCAAGATGAGTACAGCAAGGGAGCTGGAAGCGCGGCTCTCCTCAGGCAACGGGTTGCTCACCCCAGGTGGCGGAAGTCGATGGAACGTCTTTTCCGGTGACGCCGAAGATTGCGTGGTTACCTACAGCACCTTCGGCCAGCGGACTCGCCACGGCAGTACGAGCTACCTTGCGTATTTCACGAATCCGTACACGTTGTCGCGGGCGCTCACCTTGTATGTGGCCGATATCGTGCGCGAGCTGTACCAGGCATGGCGGCAGCGTCTCAAGAATGAACGACCCAGAATTCGCCGCACGTTCCGATACGCCTTCATTCGGGCAGCGACGACGACGCTCATGCAGGAAGCCAGCTTGTTCATGCTTCTCTCCGATATGTTCCGCGGAATGCCTTCGGTCTATTGCACGCTCTTCGCCTACGACGAAGTGGCTCACCACTCCGGTATCGATCGAGCGGATGCCTTTAAAGTCTTGAGAACCATCGATCGGCTGCTCGCGGTTCTCGAACGGGCCGGTGAGGATGTGCCCCGGCCCTATCGCCTCGTTGTGCTCTCTGATCACGGCCAAAGTCTCGGCGCGACATTTCGCCAGCGCCACGGGAAGACACTGGCCAAAGTTGTCGATGATCTGACCGAGTCGCACATTTCGGTCAGGAACGAAGCGGCCTACGAAGAAGAGTGGGGAAACTTGAACGTCGCTGTCTCGGAGGCGATCCGACACGACAGCCGTACCACGCGGTTGGCACGGCGGGCGCTGCAAGGCCGTGTTCGCGAAGGAGAGTTACAGCTTGAGCCGAAGGCCATGAGGAACGGGGATTCCGATACCTCCACGCTGAAAGCGAGCGATGTGGTTGTCCTCGCTTCAGGCAATCTCGGCCTCATCTCGTTCACTCAGTGGAAGGAACGGATGACGTTCGAGCAGATTTCTGACGCATTTCCAATGCTCATTCCTGGTCTGCGACGACACCCGGGGATTAGCTTCGTGCTCGTGCAGTCAGAATCTGATGGTGGCCTCGTTTTCGGAGCGGAAGGCGGATATTACCTCGACCAAGGGTATGCGGTGGGGGAGGATCCCCTCGCGCCATTTGGACTCAACACGGTCGCTCACCTCAAGCGAACCAACGCGTTCAGCAACGCTCCAGACATCCTCGTCATGAGTTCTCTCGATCCAGAAACGCAACAAGTCGCCGCCTTTGAAGAGTTGGTCGGGAGTCATGGGGGATTGGGCGGTCCGCAGACACACCCGTTTGTCCTCTATCCGACCGAACTCGATCGCCCGAAGGATCTCGTTGTCGGCGCCTCATCGCTAAACGGCTTGCTGAAGTCGTGGATTGCCAACGGCCAAATGGATTCGAACGGAAGCGCGACCATCAAATCAAACGGCTCGCGTAATCCATCTCTGTCAACCCAGTAGGCGGCGCACAAACGACGGCCCAGCTCCCAAGTACGTTGACAGGCAACCTGGGCTAAGCCGCGGTAGATTCCGGCGCGCTGAGATAGCGCGCCAGAGCCAGCGAAATCGGTTGACCGGTGTGTGATTCGTAGTAACTGTAGGCGGGACTCGGATTGACTTCGAAACAGTAGACCGCGCCGTCGGGCGTTATCCGGAGGTCAATCCCGGTGAACGCCAACCCAACCCCGCGCGAAAGTGCGCGGCACCGCGCGGCGAGCTCGTCGGACAGATCGAACGGTTCTAGCTTCGTGCCGCCTTCACCGTGGTCAGCGTAGCGATAGTCGGTGCCGGGCGAGTCGATGCGAGTGGCAAAGACTTCGTCGCCGACGACGTGAACCCGAACGTCAAATCCGGGAACATAGGCTTGAAACTGGACCGGACAAGCGCGAATTGCATCCAGTCGTTCGAGCTCCGCTGTGCCCACCTCATTCACGATCGATCGCAGACCGCTCGTCGACTTGTAAATGATTCGACCGTGGTGATCCTGGAAAGCTTGAACGAGTGCGGGATCGTTGGTTACGAGTGTTTCGGGAACAAGAAAACCGTGGCGTTGGATTAATTGCGCCTGATAGGGTTTCGAGGCATTTGAGCCCATCGCCCGGAAGCGATTAACGATGTGACCGGGCGCGAGGTCGATCCACGCTACCAGTCCATCGTGCAGACGGCGGCAAGAGCGACGGCGGGGTGAATCAGGGGGCTCGCCGTCCAATTCTGGGAGAAGCCGGTCGTCCATGAATCGGGCATAAATCCCGGTGAACGAAGCGAGGTCGTAGCACATCTCGCCAATCGTCAGTTGGCCGTCGATGCGGCCGTCGCGAATCGTCCAGGCAAGGTGACACTGATCGAACTCGCGTTGATTGAAGATGACGGGCCGCACGCCGATCTCGGCGCAACGTTCGATCACGGCGGCGAGTGGTGATTCGGTCGGAATGCCGCAGAGCAAGATCATAGGTCACCCTTTAACGCCACTGCGAGCGCCTCGATGAGCTCCTGGCCCCCGGCGCGAAGATCAGGCAGCGGCGTGACCCCGACAATTTCCGGTGTTCCACCACACGTCCCGCAAGAGAACACAATCCCGAGCAAAGGCGTTTGAGCGAGACAAGCAAATTGGCGGCAACCAGCCAACGTCGATTCGTCCAACGGTTGGAGCGCAAAAACGGCCCGGCCGACGACGATAACGTCTTCATGGATCTGGGCAAATGGCGGCCACATCCGCCAACCTTCGCCTTCCGACCACTCGGCGGCGGTGTCAATGGTCACTTGCGCCGCCGGCAAACCTGCCTCCGCTGTGAGTTGCGCCCATTCCGCGGGCGACCGCCAGGCCCCGGCGAGTCCACGCGTATCAGGCGGATTGAGCACGGGACCGGGGAGTGACGCCAGCCAGCTCATCATGAGCGCCGACATCTCATGAAACCCGTAGTCGCGATCTTCGGGAGCGAGTGGCGGGAGCGGTGCAAGCTGGAGCCGGTTGAGCGTGCCTTGGACCTCCCGACTGTCGATGACCCGACCATCGGCAAGGGTGAGGCGCGTCGCTGCGCCGTCCGCTCCGAGGCGATGGTCCCAGGTTCCGCCGGCAAGATCGGTGTCAGTGATGAAGAGCAGCGGATCGAGACCAGCGCTGGGCAACCGCTCGGCTGCCCAGCGCGCGGCTTCGTCATAATCCCCTGCGATGACGAGCCAGACCATCAACCACGACGCTTGAGACGAGCGCGAGCGTCCGGTTCGTTGCGCAAAGCGCCTTGGCCGAGGTCGGGCCGCATTGACGATGGGATGAAGTGCTGTCCGCCGCCTCCGCCGATCATCGCTTCAAGCTGTGCCAAACGCTCTTCGACCGACATTCCACCAGGTTGCTGGAAGGTCGGTCCGCGTTCGGGGAACTCTTTGAACTCTTTTGGCTCCTTCGGCTCCTTGAATTCCTTGATCGGTTCCTTAATCTCCTTCGGCTCTTTGCCTTCTTTGAACTCTTTCAAAGGCTCTTTGAGCTCCTTAATCGGTTCTTTGTCTTTGATTATCGATTTGTGGTCGGCGAGGAATGGTTTTTCCTCATCCTGACCTTTGCACGGAGTATCGGCGCAGCAGCAAATACTGAGGAGGAGCGTCTCATCTTGCGGACAGCGAATGCGAACAAAGGCAATTGCGCTGCCCTCAATCGTCAACGTCTGCACGACTTTTTGGCTCGGAGTCATCGTGGCCGTGCCGGCCAAGGTGCCGTCAGAGTTATAGGCTTCCATCGTTGCCGGTTGGGCGAAATGAACCAGGGTTGCCTGAACGACTGGACATTTGGTGTCGATCTTGATCTCTGTCGTCCAGCCGGCGTTGAGACCGGTGAACGGTCCCCATGTGTCGATTTGGGTCATCGGGAGCGGCACGCCGGAAAAGTCGAGGACTGAGAGAAAAAAGGGCGGCGCCGCGACCGGATTTGGGCCGGGCCCAGGTGGGAGCTTGCTGAAGTCGACGCAACCATTTTCGACCTTCGCTTCCCACATCGCGCCCATGGCGCCCGCGCGACCGGCGAGCGCCGCTTCAATCCGCGCGAGTCGGTCTTCAACCGCTCCAGCGGGTCCAGCCATGCCTCGTGGTGTCGCGATCCCGCCCACGGGAGGGCGAAATCCCGGTTGGACTGGCGGATTGATGACATTTTCCCAGGGATCGTAGCTTTCCCATCCCGCGAACTTCTCGAAGGCGTATTCCTTCCAATCCTTGAAGAACTCCTTGCCGCGCTCCTTGATGGTGAATTTTTCCGGAATCCATTCCTTGGCGTATTCCTTTTCGATCTTCTTGATGCCTTTGGTACAGATCGAAATATCGAGCGCGGAAAGAACAGCTGCGATCGGATTGGCGACGCCGACGGTGCCGGTTGAATTTCCGGCGAAATAGAGTCCAACGATATTTCTGTCCTCGTCGACGACGGTCGAACCGGAATCTCCCTTCTTCCCGAAGAAGGCGCTTTGGGGAGCGTCGTTGACGATACGAATTTGGTTCGTCAGGGTGACCGTGCCGAGCCCGTCGCCGTAGTCAATACTGGTCGTGTAGTCGGTGGCGGCCACCCGTCCATGAGTGAGTTCCGTGGTCCGCCCGCGTTTGCGGACCAACATGTCGACCGTTGCGGTTCCGGTTCCGGCGACATCGCCGATGTCGACGATCTCGCAGCTATAAGGACGCCCAGAGATCGTGGAGACGGCGCAGTCGACGCTGGTGTTGAGCACCGCGCGGGTCAACGACCCAACCACATCGGCGGGGCACGTGCCGGTGTCGACCCGGCTGGGTTGGGCCATCGTATTTCCGACCGCCCAGGTGCTATCAACGCACATGACGTGGAAGTTGCTCAGCATCATGTAGTCGCTCGATTTGTTGTCACGAACGATGCAACCAAGCGTGCCGGTGAATACGTAGTTTCCGGCTTCATCCACCTCCGGCGGTTCGAGATAGAACGAGCGGCAAGGACCAAGGCTGATTCCGCCTTCGAGCGTGGCATAGGTTGCGGTGTCGACCATGGGCGCGATGTCTTCGAGTCGAACGCATTGGCACGAGCATCGGCTCGATCTTCTCTTCGATCACATCGGTGGGAACGCCGTTGATCTCTTTCGGCACCGCTTGCTTGGCTGGGACGTCTTTCTTCTCGGAGACGGTGACGACGATCGCGACCTGACCCGTGTCGACGCCACCCGTCACTTTGCGCCCGGTAAAGACGCCGGTGACATTGGGCAGATTCAGGAGATCCTGCTCCACGTCGACTTTGACCCGACTAACTTCTTCTCGGCGTTGCATCTCTTCTGGCGTGGGCATGATTTTGGGCTCCCTTCATGGTAGATGAAATACAAACAGGCTGACCCATGAGGACGCGATGAACTGCGGAGACGGACGTAGGAGCGACGTTCAACCGGCGAACGATGTCAGCTCCAGCGCCGAAGGATGGCGCCCGTTCGGGAATGGGCGCTCACCGACGATGACGGTTCGGCACGACGATCGAATAGATGCAGTTGGGTAGGCGTCTTCATCCTATCACGCGACTCAGTAGGTGAGAATACGTCAATCTACTGCATATTCATTGCTCTATGCGGCGAATGGTTCCTTCGTGAAGCAAAAAGAAGTTGGTTAGAATTGGCTTTGACGGAGGAAGAACAAGCCAGGTTCGGAAGGAGATCGGATGGATTTGCTTGATCGTCTGTTGGAACACGACCAGTGGGCCACTACAACGCTTCTGAACGTAGCTCGCGACCTGAGCGACGACCAGCTCGACCAGCCCTTTGATATTGGTCACCGAACGTTGCGCGCAACGTTCGAGCATATGATCTTCGACTCAGTCGAGGTCTGGTCTGCTGAGATGGCAGGTAGGCAGCCTGAGGCACAGCCGGGTGACCGCTCAATGGCCGCACTAATCGACCGCTACGAGTGCTCATACGCGACCTTCGCCGTTGTCGCACGCCGGGCGCGCGACGAGCAGCGCCTGGATGACACCTTCGTTGACCATTTCGGCGCGCCCATGACGTTTGGTGGCGCCATCCTCATGGTCGTCCTCCACGGTGAGGAGCACCGCACCGAGGCGCTGCATATGCTCCACCGCCTAGGCGTGCCCGATCTGCCCGAAGTCGATCACGGACTCTGGGACTTTGTACGGCGGGGCTTATATCAGCCAAGCTAGGCCATGGGCGCCGAACTCTCCTAGGGGAAAAATTGAGGGCCGACGTTAGTCTGCCGTCGGCCCTCCTTGCCGATTTGTACAGGGTGTGTACTAGTCGTCGCTTATTGCGATGCCCTTCTTCTCTGCCGCGCGTTTGATTCGGTTTTTGATCGTCTTGACCTGGTCCTTGTCATATTTGGCGGCGTTGTCTTTGTGGTTGATATAGCTCCACGCGGCGCGGATATGATCCGCCGTGTCGATCGGGTACTTCTTGTTCGTTTCGTCGGCGAATTTGACGTTGCCGTGCTCGTGAAGACCTTCCTTCGGGCTGACATCTTCGCGACGATCAATGTGGGTGCTCATCTTTTCCTCCTTTGCCCCTTCCATCTGTTTTCAGCGCAGATGGCGTACCGCCGGGCCTTTGCGCTAGCGGCGATCGAGTACGAACTCACAGGCAACGCACGTCATCCGTAGCGGCGCACGGCGTGCGCCTTTGTAGCGCCAAGCGGTGCTTGCGAATTGGCGATGGGTCTGGTCGGAAGCGAGGGCGCACAGCCGTGCGCCGCTACGGAGAACGGTAAGCGCCTTCTGGCTACGCGCCGTCCTTCACTGCAAGGATGACGTTATGGGCGCAGAGGCGGCGCACACCTGGGGTTGCCTCGACCAGCCGCTCCGCCATCTGCGTAGCGCCGAGCAGTCGCGGAGGGGTGAAGTCAGGGACAAATCCGAGCTGGCGGCACTCGACTGGCCGTGTCCCACCCGCGGTGAGGCCCGCCACAATTTCGTCAGTCGGGATCAGCCGTTCGCCGCCGGTATCTTGCGGCACACGCCGCATTAACCACGGCCAATAGGGATTAGCCGGATTGTGGTCCCAGATCAGGACAAAGCCACCGCGCCGCGTGACCCGGCTCATCTCGGCCAGTGTCTGCCGGACGGCCTTTTCCTCAGCGACATGATGCAGCACCGCGACGCAATAAACGAGCGCGAACGTCTCATCCGGAAACGGCAAGGCGGCGCCATGGCCGACCACGGTCGGAATCTCTGGCCGCCGCGTTCGCAGTTGCGTGAGCATGCCTCGCGAGGGATCGAGCCCGACGGCTTCATTCCCGGCGTCGAACACCCGTTCCAGGAGCACGCCGGTGCCGCATCCAACGTCGAGCACCGGACCAGCGGCGGCGTAGCGACGGATATAGGCCAGCCGCTTGCGCAGGTAATGCTCGACGACATGGTGCGGCAGACTCTCGTCGTAGACCTCCGCCACTGTGTCGAAATCGGTTGGCGGAGGCGCCACCGCTGAGTTCAACTTGCCTCTCTTTCAGTCAGCGCCGGTTCTGGTTGCAAGGGGGCACGTCGCACCCGCCCGAGAGAAGCGAGCCGGAAGCGGAGGATCAACGCGATCATTTGGCACCCAAGCACAAAAGCCTTCCAGAGATCTCCCGTCACTGATGACGCGCCAACCCGCGGTAGGTAGTTGACCGGCACCTCGACGAAGCGCGCGCCAGAAACAAGCGTCAGCAGCATCAACTCCGGCCCAAATTGGCTCCCCCCGATCGTTATCTCGTCGCGGATTCGCTCGAACGTCGGCCGTGACAACAGGCGGTAGGTGCAACCGACATCGCTCAGGTGACTCGTGTTGAAAAGGACCTCAATCATCTTGGCGACTGCCCAGTTGCCCCACTTCAAGAACCGACCCATATTCGCCCCGGTCCAGATCATCTCGCGGGTCGTTCGTGTGCCGAACACCGCGTCGCATTCGTCGCTGTAGACGAGCAGTTTCAGCACGTCGCGCGGCAAAAACGTGCCGTCTGGCTCGCAGAGCACCAGCAAGTCGCCGGTCGCCTCCTCGAGGCCACGCCGGCTGGCATATCCGTATCCTTGCCGAGGCTCGAACACTTGGCGAGCGCGTGTCTGGGCGACTTCTTCTTGCGTGCCCGGCTGCGCATTGTTATTGACGACGACCACCTCGTCAACGACGCCGGTCGCGAAGAAACCGTCGATCACTTCCCGGATCGAGTCTTTTTCCGCATAGGTCATCAGAATCACGGATACCCTACGGCCATTCCACATCGGCCGTTCCCCTTCCGCGCGATGTGTTTCAAAGCGACATACGTTTCAGGGCCCGCCGGCAGCGCGCCGGTTGCTTTCCTTAGTCTATCGGACGGCGATGGCCGAATCGCGAATGACGTCGTTACCATGCGCCGCAGCGCTTGTTCCGCGGACGGCCTCTCGCAAGGGCCATGCCGTGGAGTCTGAGCTGTGCGCTGGTCCTAGCAGCTTGGTTGACCGGATGCTTCGGTCCTCGTTCCATTCGTGAGCCTGAGCGCTTCGAGTTTTTCACCCGTTTTTGGATTGGCGACCGTGACTTGTAGCCAGTAGTCACTCAGTTTCTTCCCTTTGGGGAGTTGAACAGCCTGAACCGCTTTGGACAACATCCCGTTCTGAGGATTGGGTACGAATGATGTCGAGAAGGAAATGTTCGCGTCCTCTCCTTTCCGTGGAATGAGAACGCCGTCGAGCTTATACGCAGTCTCTCGTTCGACTGAGTTGTTCGTTTGGAAGATGATCTCGATCATCTGCTCGTTGGGCGCAGGAGTTTCGCCTGCCTCCGGCTTGTGCTGACCGTAGGACGCGAGCGTGATTTGGTCGTCGAACCGCCAACTGCAGGCGCTTTCGTTAATCATCCACCCCGGAGGTGGCATCGTTCGCAGGTCGTAGACCCTGACGAACGGGACACCGTTGATGTTCACCGTGTCGATCGGAGTGAAGTCATCGAAGTAATGAATGATCCTGCCGGTGGTGTCGCGCTGCCATTGGAGAATGTGGGTGACCGCATAGTCCGCATTCGCCCACCCCAGAATGCTTTCCTGATTGGCTTCCATACCGGCCAGATTTCGAACCGTTGCGGTTTTGGGGAAGAAGTACCTCAGGGAGGCCGCCCTCGTCGAAACCCAGACTGTCGAGGTATCGCCTTCTGGTTGAGCAAGGATGAAGGTTGCTGCCTGATCAAAACCCTCGCCCCAACCGACCATGACCATATCTTCGGCCGATTTCGTACCCCCAAGCAGTGGATCGTAATAGTCGAGCGGGTACGGGCGCTGGGCGAGTGCCGTAACTACTTGCCCTGTTATCAATCCGACGATCACAATCGCGGCCGCGGCTCGCCAAATGATCGCCGGCTTTGCCCAGAGAATCCGCGCCACACCCACGATCCCGATTGCCGCAAAGAGGTCGAAGAACAAGAAATCCGGGAGGATATAGCGATCGAACTTCCGCTCACCGGCGATCATGCCGACGGAGTACACCACGACGAATGACGTCAGGATTAAGACCGGCCGCCATGAACGGTGAGGGAAGAATGACTTGAGGCGAAAGAGGAGTGCGATTGCCGTTAGGCTCAGTCCGACGAGGGTGATGGGCGTTATCTTGTAGAGGAAGATGTAGAAATAATACATCACTCCCGGATCTCCGGTCACCGATTTCCCATCAAAATAGAGACCCCACGGATGCGGCGTTTCGATGGACTGTTGCCACTTATTGAGTGTCTCTCGTATTGCGCCCAAAGGGTCCACCCACAGCGCGGGCCACAAGACGATCGTCGTGAGGAGGCTAACGCCGAGCACCAAACCCGCGGTTTTGGCGGCCGTAACCAGTGCTGCCTTCCCGGTCAGCGTTTGGTGTCGATAGTCGATGATGGCCCGATCGGCGATGAGCACGAAGAAGATAGGGATCAGAACCAATCCAGTGAGCCGGGTGAGCCAACAGAGTGCCGCCATGACACCGGCGAGTGCCCAAAACCATCTGTTTCCACGATCTCGATCGGCATTGGCTGCTGCCAGCATGCTCACGAACGCGGTGATTCCAGTGAAACCGTCGACGTGGAGCAGCTGATCGTGAGCGACCAGAAATGGGTCGAAAATGATGAACGCCGCGGCTAACGCCGTGACCGCGATTCCGAACAGGCGCCACATGAGCCAAACGCCGACGAGAAAGATGCAGGCTTGCAGGATGATCTTGACGACTCTCGCCGCGTTCAACACAGGAAGTGGTTCATATCCAACGGATTGAAGCGGCCTGTCTACGGCGTCGAGCGGTGCGACTTGGTGGGGATAGTCCCTGGTGTAATTGGGAGCCTCGATCATGTAACCAAGCGTGCCGGCCCACATGATCGGGACCGCAGGATAGAGAAACTGGCTGGTATCACGAAAGTCGCCATGGACAACGGCGTTCGCGAAATTCGCGGAAATTGTCAGAAACACGGGTTCGTCGACCGTCACCACACGATCAAGATCTCGCGTGCGAATCCAGGTATAAGCAATTGGCATTCCAATCAGGACGAGTAGCAACAAAAGGGCGTGCAGTCGAGCGAATCGCATATCAGCATCGAAACGCTGATCCTCGATTGGCTCCACTGGCCAGAGATGCCTGGCGCCGGCGGTCGCGACCTTGACTTGGTGTTCGAATTCCTCAGAGGGAACTTGTTCAGATCGCTGAAGTCGAGGCTGCAATCTCTCGCCGCCGTTTCCCATAAAGCTCCTCGTTTGGCGGATCTCGCTGACGCTGTTCGCTGGCGGCTCGGTGCGCTCGCGAGATCGAGTCAAACACGTGTCCCGTTGCTCGTGCCAGAGCTATGCGTAATCGTGAACTCGTGCCGCGTTCGAAGGACAGCGTAGTGTGCGAGGCGTCGGTTCCATCGTGGGATGGAGCAGTCTCGATAGATCAACCGCTCGGATAGCGGGCCGAATGCCCTAGTGCGCCGCCTCACCAAGCGGCATACTTCATGCGGTTCGCCGTTGGTATTGCGACTGTCGCTACAACCATGCGATCGGCGTTTCGCAAAGGCCGTGCCGAGAAGCACCGGGTAATTACCGTGACAGCCCAGCGATCCGAAGTAGACGGCGCAAGAACGCGGCGGGCTGACATCATCTGCCTTGTTGCGCTCCTCGCGCTGATTGCGCTCACTACCTGGAACCGGTTGACGGTTGGCCAGTGGCTTGCCCGCAACGACCTGATGACCTTTTTCGTTCCGTGGTACCAGTTTCTCGGTGAACGCCTCCGCGCCATCGATATTCCCGGCTGGAATCCATACCTCTTCAGCGGCACGCCCTTCGCGGGTGATCCCGAATCGGGTTGGATGTATCTGCCGGCAATGATCCTCACGCCGTTATTGCCCGTCCTGACCGCATTCAAAACGATGGTCGCTGTCCACCTCCTGATCGGCGGTCTATCGACATACGCGTTCACCCGCGTGCTCGGGATGCGTCCCGTTGCCAGTCTGGTCGCCAGTGTCGCCTTCGTCTCTGGTCCGTTGGTGCAATGGACAACCTATTGCTGCACCATTTTTTCGCAATTCACGCCCTGGATACCGCTCGCCCTACTCGGCATCGAGCTGGCGCTGCGCGCCCAGCAGTGGCGGACGCGGTTCTTGCCCTGGTTCATCACCGGTTTTGCGCTGAGCCAGATGTTCGCCGGTTGGATCGGCGAGGGCTGGATTTTGGGGTTGCTTGTCGTCGCCAGTTATACGGGCTACCGCGCCGTCCTCTCACCGCCGCGCTCCGGCCTCGACCTGAAGAATCGTTTCGTCCTCGCCGCGACGACCGGATTTGGGACGATCGTCAGTGGACTCGCGCTCGCCGCCGCCGGCATCCTGATTCGGCTTGATGTCAACTCCCAAACCAAGCTCGCTGGCGGCGACTACCGCGCTCTCGGAGAGGACACGGCGCTCAATCCACCGTGGACGGTGAAGGAGTTGTTTTTTCACGTCGTAGGGAGTGGCTACGCCAACCGCGCGACGACCCTCGGCGGCGCGGTCATCGTTCTCGCGTTATTGGCCCCTTTACTCGTCCGCCGCCGTTACGCCGTACCATTCTTTTGCGTGTTGACCGTGGTCCCATTCATCCTGTCACTCCACACAACACCACTCCACTATCTCTTTTATCTCATCCCTACCTTTCGCTCATTTCACGAGCATGATCCGTGGCGGGTCTACTCGGTGGCGACGATTGGCCCTGCCGTTCTCAGCGGCGCGGTTGTCGATGCGCTTCCAGGATTACGAGGTCGTCGCGAACTGCTGTGGACCGTCATCTTTCCTCTCGCGACGATGGGATTATTGGCTTACATCGTCAACCTTCATGATGACTTCATAGGTTGGCAGCCTCTTATCGCCGCGGCCCTCGCCACTGGAGTGCTGGTCGTCCTCGTTCTGTGGCCTATCAACGGCCGGCAGCGCGTGCGGCGACACTGGCTGGCCCCACTGGTAGCGGGAGTCCTCGTCGCCGCGATCTTTCTCCAACCAACGGCCACCGAACTGACCGGTTCGTGGCTCGGCTGGCCCACCGATGCAAGCTGGGAACCGATTTGGCATCCCAACCCAAGAGACGCTCAAGGCCTGGCGATCGATACCAACGCCACCGATGCGGGCGGCGCGGGCGAGTTTTTGCAGCACCAAATGGAGAGCGGAGGCCCGTTTCGTTACGTCGGATACGCCGGCTACGGCTATCCCGGCAATACCGAGACACCCCAGGCTTACATATTTCGTCGCTTCGAGACCGGGATCCATTCGATTCTCGTCAATGGTCGACCGATCTTTCTTCATCTTGACGAGATACAAGGCTATGACCCTCTCCAACTCGCCCGCTACGTCGACTTTTTCGAAGCGATCAACGGCAGGAAGCAGAACTATCATTTCGAATATCTCTATCCCACCGGCGTTCAATCCCCGCTGCTCAATCTCCTCAATGTTCGTTACATCCTGGTGGATAGAAACCTGCCGGATACCCGAGACGATATTGTGGCGTTGACCAAAGACAAGCGACTGGTTTTCCAGAACAAATATGTCAACATCTACGAGAATCTCGATGCGTTACCCCGCGCCTGGATCGTGCATGATGTGCAGCAACTCCCGCGAGATGAAATCATGCCCAATTTGCAGGCCGGCGCGATCGATCCCCGCCAGACTGCGTTGGTTGAGGCAACGCCGCCGCAATCCCATGCCGCAGCGAACCCAGCGGCGGATGTGGCACAGGTATTGCATTACGAACCTGATGCGATTTCAATTGGAACGACCAGCGATGCGCCAGGACTGCTCGTGCTCAGTGAGATTTATGATCCCGGCTGGCACGCCTATGTCGATGGGCGGCCGGTCGACGTGTTGCCGGCGGATTACGCCCTGCGCGGCGTCCCGATTCCTGCCGGCGCACATACGGTAGAGTTACGATACGAGCCGCGTTCGTTACGCATTGGGCTTGCCATCACCGGGCTAGCAACCATGGTGTTGCTTGCGACCATGATGGCCGCTGCTTGGCCGATCGCGAGACGCGTTGTGGTCCGGCGCGGGAAACGAGAGCAGCCAACGACACCTGTTCAGCCCCCAGAACATGCGGAGGGCAGGCGAGGCCAGGAACGACCGACTGAAGGGATGGCGAAGTGACTCGACTTCGAGCAACCGACGCGCCGGCCCGTCGCCGACTTAAGGGCTTGGTTCTCGCGGGCGGCAAAGGGTCGCGCCTGCGACCTCTGACCGCGACGGGCGCAAAGCAGCTCGTCCCAATTGCCAACAAGCCGGTTCTCTTCTTTGCCTTGGAACAGCTCGTCGCAGCGGGGATCACCGAAATCGGCATTATTGTCGGCGACACGGCCGATCAGGTGCGCGCTTCCGTCGGCGATGGCAAGCAATTCGGGGCGTCGATTACCTACATCCCACAAATCGCGCCGCTCGGACTCGCCCACGCCGTTGTCACCGCTCGTGACTGGTTAGGAGATGACGCCTTTTGCATGTTCCTTGGCGACAATTTTCTTCGCTGCGGCATAGCTCCGTATGTGGAAACCTTTGCCCGTGAACGTTGCCCGGCCATGATCCTGCTGAAAGAGGTCGAGCAGCCTTCGGCATTCGGCGTTGCTGTGCTCAATGGTGACGGCTGTGTTAGCCGCCTGGTAGAGAAGCCGGCGGAGCCCATTTCCAACCTCGCCATCGTCGGGGTCTACTTTTTTGGTCCCGAGATCCACGGAATCACCGCATCGCAACAACCCTCCGCGCGCGGAGAGCTGGAGATCACGGATGCCGTGCAGGGTCTGATCGACGCCGGCCATGAAGTCCAAGCCACCGCCATCGCCGACGATTGGATCGACACCGGCAAGAAGGACGATGTTCTTGAGGCGAATCGCCTCGTGCTGACGACGCTCAAGCGCGACATCGCCGGTGAGGTCGATGCCGACTCAAGTCTGGTCGGTGAAGTCGTTCTTGAACCGGGGGCGATCGTCGCCCGCAGCATGATCCGCGGCCCGTCGATCATCGGCGCCGGCGCCCGTATCATCGACGCCTACATCGGTCCGTTCACCGCCATCGGCCCTGCTTGCGAACTCTCCGCCTGTGAGATCGAGCAGTCAGTCGTCCTTGAGCGCAGCGTCATCCGCAATGTTGGCTCCCGCATTGCCGACTCGCTGATCGGGCGGGACGTGACGATCGAGAACTCGCACCAGAAGCCGCATGTGATTCGCTTGATGATCGGCGACCATTCGGTCGTCGACATCGCGTGAGAGGTACCGTGACTTCCCCGCGACTCCAGGGCCAACGCGTCCTTGTCACTGGAGCGGCAGGGCAGCTCGGTCGTTACCTACGGCAGACGTTGCAGCGACAAGGAGCGACCGCGATCGGTCTCGGTGCGCGGTCCGCGGACGGTGTCGACATCACCGCCGATATTACTGACGCGACCGCGCTCAAGCGCGCGCTAGACAGCGCGCGGCCAGACGCCGTTATCCATGCCGCGGCCTACACCGACGTCGATGGCTGCGAGCGCGATCCTGCGCGGGCAGAGGCCGTGAACGCAGAGGGGAGCCGCAACCTCGCCGTCGCGGCGCAGTTGACCGGCGTTTACCTTATCGCGGTCGGGACTGACTTCGTCTTCTCCGGTGACGCCGGGGCACCATACGATGAGGAGGCACCGCCAGGACCGCTTTCGGTTTACGGGCGCAGCAAACTCGCGGGCGAGGAAGCCGTGCTCGCCGTCGACCCGGGATTTGCCGTTGCCCGCACCGCGTGGCTCTATGGCGGCTCAGGAAAACATTTCCCACGGACGGTGCTGACACTCCTTCGCGACCGAGGCACAATGGAAGTCGTCAACGATGAGACCGGCAATCCCACCTTCGCCGGCGATCTGGCCGCGGCGCTCGTTTCCCTCCTCGCGGTTCGCGGCGCGGGCATTTTTCACCTCGTCAATGCCGGCCGCGCCAGCCGCTTCGCGCTCGCCCAGGAAGTCGCGAAGGCAGCGGGCTTTGACCCAGAATTGATCACACCCACAACCACAGCGGCATTTCTGGCCAAGTATCCACTGCCGGCGCGTCGTCCAACCGACAGCACGCTTGCCAATCGCCGAGCCGCCGCGCTCGGGATTACACTCCGCCCATGGTCTGATGCGGTGGTCGACTATATCCCGCGCCTGGCGGCCGAACTCGATCTGGCCGGCGGACGTTCGCTACTCGGGGAGGTCTGAGCACGATGCGCATCATCGTCACCGGGGGCGCTGGTTTTATCGGGTCTGCCTACGTTCGATATGTGCTCGATCATCACCCGGCGGACGAAATCGTTATCCTCGATCTCCTGACCTACGCCGGCAATCCTGCCAACCTCCACGATCTGCGAAATCAGCCGCGCCAAAGATTCGTCCATGGCGACATCGCGGACGAGGCGCTCGTCGACGATCTCGTGTCCAGGGCGGATGCAATCGTCAACTTCGCGGCTGAGACGCATGTGGATCGCTCGCTGCTCGATGCTACGGCCTTCGTTCGCACAAACATGATGGGCCTTGTTACGCTCCTCAATGCCGCCAGCCGGCGCGGCAAGCGTCTTGTCCAGATCAGCACTGATGAGGTGTATGGCGATATCGAGCCCGGACAGTTCTCGGTCGAGAGTGATCCGCTACTCCCACGCTCTCCGTATGCTGCCGCGAAGGCGGGAGGGGAGTTGCTCTGCCGCTCCTACGTCGTCTCGTACGGCACGGACGTGCTGATCACGCGCGGTTGCAATGTGATCGGACCACGTCAATATCCCGAAAAGTTGATCCCACTCTTCATCACCAATGCCCTACGCGAGCAACCATTGCCGATCTATGGCGATGGACTGCAGATCCGCGATTGGCTCTACGTCGACGACACCGCCGCGGCGATTGATCTCGTCCTGCGCCGCGGTCGGTCCGGTGAGGTCTACAACATCGGCGCCGGCAACCATCGCACCAACATCGAAGTGATCCGATCTTTGCTCCGACTTCTCCGCAAGCCAGAACACCTGATCGTCCACGTTGCGGATCGCCCTGGTCACGATCGCCGGTATGCGCTCGACGCGGGCAAGATCAAGGCCGAGCTCGGCTGGGCGCCAAACTGGGATTTCGACCAGATGTTGAGCAAGACAATCGACTGGTATCAAGCGCACCCTGCCTGGTGGCAGGCGATCCGAGACGACGATTCCGCGTTCGCCGAGTATTACCAGAGCCAATACGGTTGGCGGCTGACCGAGGCAACCGCCTTATGACGGCCGCCGACCAGGATGTCGTGCGCGCGTTGATCGTGCGTGACGACTCCGCTAACGAACAGATCGAAGGCGTCACACTTCGTGCCCTGCAGGTCAACCGCGACCCCCGCGGCACCCTCACCGAATTGCTCCGCAGCGACTGGGCCGACGTCTTTGGCCCGGAAATGCCCTTCGCTCAGGCATATCTCTCGACGACCGGAACAGGCATCGCCCGCGATGAGGATCGGTGGCACGTCCACAAGCATCAGACCGACCGCTTCTACTGCGTCGCCGGCCAGATCGTCGTCGCGATCGCCGATGCCCGCGCTGGATCGCCGACCCATGGACGGATCATGCTCGTGGAGTTGACCGCCGATCGCGACGCGCCAGCCTCGCTGATGGTGACGATTCCTCCCGGCACGCTCCACGGTTTTGTCGTCACCAGCACGCAACCTGCCTCACTGATCAACTTCCCGAACCGGCTCTACGATCCTAGCGATGAAGGCCGCTTGCCGTTCACAGAGGCTGGCATCACCTTCCCCGACGGCACGCCGTTCAGCTACGACCCTGTGCGCGATCTCTATCGTTGATTGAATCAACCCTCACCCCCCTTCGGCCACCCTCGCCCAGAGGGTACCCACTCTGCGGAGGCTGATAGGGGTAGGCATCAGGTCGTCGCGGGCATGCCGCTCACCTCGTAGCGGCGCACGGCGTGCGCCTGGCGTGGGCGACCACCGGGTGGCCAGGTGGCGAGGCCGCGGTCAGTAGGCGGGCGCATGCCATGCGCCGCTACGAGGCACGGGGAACGCGCACCCGAAGGTCGCGGTTGCCCCGAATACCTACCCCAGTGAGCTTCTGCGGAGGGCGAGGGGAGTCATTCCGTGCCCTCTCCCTTCGGAAAAGGGAGAGGGCAGACTGCGAAGCAGCGGGTGAGGGTTGACCGCATCCTTTTTGCCCATGATGCGTTGTTTAATCCAGAAGCGGCAATTTGGCAGGGGGAAACGGTGGCAATCACGTTGATTCGATCAACGCCGGATGATGATGCAAACGAGCGCAACGACGGCGAGGATGCCGATGTTCGCCGGGCGCAATCGGATCCCGATGCCTTCGCCGTTCTCTACCGGCGTCACTTCGATGATGTTTATCGCTATTGCTTCTACCGGCTCAACAACAGCGACGCCGCCGCCGACGCGACAAGCCAGGTGTTCACGCAAGCATTGGCCGCCTTGCCGCGGTATCGCGGCGGCACGTTCCGCGGCTGGCTCTTCACCATCGCCCGCAATATCACCATCGATGCAATCCGTCGCCACCGGCCGCAAACAACACTCGACGCCGCGACGGACCTTTTCGACGGGGCACCAAGTCCCGAAGATCGCGCCCTGGCGCGAGAAACCGAATCGACGCTCGCCCGGCTCCTCGCCCAACTCCCGCCGAATCAACGATCGGTGGTCGAGTTGCGACTCTCTGGCTTGACCGGTCAAGAAGTGGCCAACGTGCTGAATCTCAGCCTGAACGCCGTCAAAGCACTGCAATTCCGGGCCTATTCGCGGCTGCGAAGCCTGCTCATTCAAGAAGAACGTCCTTGCCGCGCGGAGGTCCTCAATGCCAAGGGATAACGACTTCAACGATCTAGGCCGTGCCGAAGATGATTTCAACACCTTTCTGGACGCGCTGGCGCGCGGCGAGTCCACGGAAGCAATCGATATCGATCCATCGCTCGCCGCCACGGCAATGCACGTGCAACGCATGGCGGCGGGAACTCGTCCGGAGGCACATCTCATGTACAGAACATGGTCGACCGTGGGCGCGAGCGCCGGCGGTGAAACTGCTATCACGCTGCCCTCAACTAGTGTCCCGATCTCTTCCCAGGCGGTGACATGGCCGCGCGTGCGACAGCGAAGAGGAGCGTGGCGGTACACAAACCATGCGGCGTTGGCGGCGGTGTTGATCGTGGCCATGTTGACCGGCTATTTCGGGTTCCGAGGTGGAGATCCGGGAGACGAATTGAACGGACTGGCTGGGACGAGCCTCGTCGCAACACCGGAAATCGGGAATGCGGTCTTCGCAGAAACGTGCGATGTAGAGGGACGAACGGTGCAAGAGATCAGGGACGTCGTAGCGCAACCCGCACCGACGGCTAATTCCAGTCAAGACGTTCTCTCCACTGTTCCAAATGAACAGACGATCGCCGGGGTTCAGGAAACAATGCGGCAAATGGATACGTGTGCAGGCGACCTTCTGCGTTACTGGGCGCTCTTCAGCGATGACGGGTTGCGGCGGACGGTCAACAAAGATCTCACGAGCTGGAGTGATGAAGCTGTTGCAACTATGGAGGCGGACTCAGCCAACTATGAGCGGATCGTCACGTCCACTCGTTTGATCCCTCAAATTGCTACCCAACGATTCTTTCGAATGACGTCGAGCTTTTGAGCGACGGTCGAACCGGCGCAATCGTGCGTTGCGCCCATCCAGATGGAGCGAGAATGGCAACGGTTCCTCAATACTACATTTTCGTCCAGGCCGGGGATCACTGGCTCGTAGACGATATTCTCCAGTCGTACGGGTAAATTCGCTCCTACCTGAAAGCATTGAATGGACGTCGAAGCGAATACGGAAACACCTCCAATGCTTCGTTGGGGGTGTTTCTCTTTGCCTTGAAAACTTTGATTCCCGCGTAGACTACGCTCATTCGGTTCCGGCATAAGTGCGGAGGACGAACGGACGTGACTAAGCCACGCATTCTTCTGACCGGCGCGACGGGAGTCATCGGTCAAGCGCTGATGAAACGGTTGAGCGACCGGTATGAAATTCGCCCGCTGACACGGCAACCGGCGGACTTTCCGAGTTTCATTGGCGATGTCACCAACCTTGAAGAAATCCTGCCTGCGTTCGAAGATGTGAGCGCGGTCGTGCACATGGCGGGAAGAGCCAGTGTGCTCGCGCCGTGGGATGACATTCTGCAAAACAACGTGATCGGGACCTACAACGTGTTCGAGGCTGCGCGCCGGGCCGGCGTCGATCGCGTGATCTACCCGTCGTCAAATCACACCATCGGCATGTATGAGATCGAGGGCAGCCCCGATCTCTATGAGTTGGATGACCCGAGGATCTACGACCACACCACCGAGCTCCGCCCGGATTCCCTATACGGCGTCTCGAAGATCTTCGGGGAGGCGATTGGCCGCTATTACCACGACATGCACCAGATGCGCGTCTACTGTCTGCGGATCGGCTCAGTGCGAGCGGATGACACCTCGCGACCGGAAAATATCAACCGGGAAGCGAAGTGGTTGTCGCTCACTCCCGAGCAGAAGAAAAAGCGGCTGCGCGCGACCTGGCTGAGTCAGCGCGACTGCGCGAGCCTGATCGAACGCTGCCTCGAAATTGAGACGCCGACCTGGGCGGTGGTTTACGGCATCTCGAACAATCCGCGCCAACTTTGGGATCTCTCCCATGCGCGCGAGGCGCTCGGCTTCGAACCCCAGGACAGCGCCGAAGCGGATATTTGAATTTCGGGAAAAATGCGATCGAAGGATATTGACAGCCTTAGAAGTAGAACATATGATCTACTCCGCAACGAGATTGGACAACGCTTCGGCGGTCTGTCACAAGGAGATGATCATGCCGTCGGCACGTCCCTTAGTTCCCGCGTTTTCCCCGCCCTCGCCCGATGAAGCGGCTGCGCTTGCGTTGACCGCAACCTATCTCTCCCGCGCCGCCACCGAAATGGCCTCGCGCCTGCTCCCGGAAGCGTCATTGGTAATTCCGCAGTTAGACCTCTTGGCGACCCTCCGCGACAATCTCAACTGCTCCGCCGCGCTCTGCGAGTGCCTGCTCGACGTCTTCGACGACTGGCCCGCGTCCGCCGCGTGGAATGGTTATCGCTAGAAATCCGCCCTCGTCAACATCCTCTTCACAGGTGCCCGGCGCGAGAATGGGATAGGCTTCATCGTGCGGCCGACCTTTGGTAATGCGTGGTCTTGGCATGATGTCAACTACCCCGTGGCATGAGCGATTGCTGCCGCCAGCATCGCGCGCGCTCATCCGCCGGTTCAAGGTAACGTTGTCGATGCTTGCGATCATCACCATCGCCGGCATCTATACCGCTCACCTCACAGCGCCAGAGTTTCACGATCTCATCGACCACGCGGGTGTCGATCTCGACACGTTTCAAGTGTGGCGTCTTTGGCCGGTTGTGGTGGCGACGTTCGTCCAGTCCTCTCCAGGAATTCAATGGTCGATGATGTTGCTAGTTGCGGCCGGCGTGGGCTCGCTCGAGTTCGTTGCCGGCTCCGCCCCGGCGCTGGTCACATTTATCGCCGGGGATTGGATTACGTCTGTTCTCACCATCGGAGCGCTCTGGGCAATGAGCCGCACTGGGATCGAAACGGCGACCGAATTGTTGCATGTGCCCGCCACCGGTTCATCGGCGGCCGCCCACGCGGCGGCAGGCGCGGCATGCGTGGTGATAGGAGGCCGCTTGGGAAAATCTGTCCTCGCGATCATCATCGCGGTTTCGATTGCCTCGATCACGTTTCAACAACTCGACAATGTAATTGCGCATCTCACCGGGGTTCTTGTTGGCGCCGCACTCGGGTATTTTGTTTGGCGGCCCCGTCTCCGATTCAAACCAACCCTCGCCAGGGAACCTCACCTCTCCTTCCACTGTATAGAAGAGTGACGAGACTTCAAGCACTTCCCGTCGCGCCCAGCGACGATCAACAACGGAGGACGTCGATGAAAGCGCCAAGTTCCGGACAAGGTGGTCGCTTGCTTGTGGCGGCGGTCGCGATTGTTTTGCTCCTGCTTGCCGCCGCGCCCAACCCGATCAGCGTCGCACATGGCGACGATGACTCGGGAAACGCCATGCTCGCGCGCACGGGCGCGGACTATTGGGCCGACATCCAGCCGCTCGATCCCCAAACGCTTGCCGATGAGGGCGATCAACTCTCCTCCGAGCCGGGTAAGGAGCAAATTTCGCCGGGTTCGATGATCTTCTCAGGCGACGGCAAATCGCCGCCGGTCTGAGCATCGAGAACGAGATTCTCGTCGAAGACGCGGCAACGAAGACGGTGCGCGCGCGGATCGACCCTCACGGCTCAGTCTGGCTGCACGCACTCAACGCGGACGGTTCGCAGGTTCTTGTCGATATCGTACGCCGACTATTCGGACGCCAATCTGCAGCCGCCGGCCTGGAAGGTCTTCGACGTCGCTACCGGCAAGGTCGTCGCAGCGATCCAAGGGGACTCCACCCGCGGCGATTGGGGCAATGTCGCGGTCGACCCGGTTTTTTGGCGAATGTATCAATTGCAGGAATCAAGTCCCGGCAGCGAGGTCACGATGCAAACGCAACCGGCAGAGCTGATCGTGTTCGATTTGAACACCGGCGACATTGCCGGGAAAACGGAGCTGCCTGACGTCCAGATTGGCTCCTGGACGGATGAATCACAAGGCGACGAAGCAACGGACGAACCGCTCTTTGTCGCCTATTCGCCCGGTCCCGCGATTTCACCAGATGGCCGCCAAATCGCAATTGTCCACGCCACCGATGACGGTATCACACTGGTCGATGCGATGGCGGTCAAAGTCGAACGCACCTTGACGATGAAACCGAAAACGAACCTCCTCGACCAACTCTTCGCGCTCCTTCCGCTCGCGCCGCAGACCGCTTCCGCGAAGATGGTGGAAATGACCAACATCCGCGCCACCTACGCCGCGGACGGGAAACGAGCTCCTTCGTCTATGGCGACGACTCGCACATCGAAAACGGTGACATGGTCATGAACGGGCGCGGCATCAGTTTGGTCGATCTCGACAACGGCACGATCGAGGCGCATGCGCTCGACGGGGTCGCAGTCAACCAGATCATCACGTCTCCCCGGCGACGACGGAATGTACATCGCCGGAACTGAGTGGCCGGACAACTCGCCATCGATAGGCCCGCCGTTCATGATCGCCCACCTTGGCCTGGATTCCCTCGATGTGCTGGCGACCCGGGAACTGCCAACGTACGCCGTTCTGGTGACGTTGCCATCGCCACAAACGTAGCGAATTGCTCGTCAGGCGAGGAGCGCGGAACGAAACGCCTGTCTCAGGTGTATATACAAGATGACATAAAGCGAACTCGCCGGCCAGAATTGTGATTGCAGGAGATGCACCCATGAACGCGCACGGTCGCTCGTCCCGGGGCCCCTTCATCCGCTCGGCAATCCTCTGCTGTCTATTCGCGCTTTCCTTCAGTTTCCGCGGTTCCGGCGGCGACGCCCAAAACGATTCTGGGCCGCCCGACGTCTCGGTTTTTCGCTCTTCAGATAGTTCCTCCACCGACTTTATGAAGCTCGATCCAGTAACCCTCGCCGACCTATCGTCAGAATCACAAACCGAACTCGATCAAGCGATCATGGCCTGTTGCGTGATTACCTCTCGTGATGGCAAGACGCTCGCGGGGAAGACGGACTCTGGGGACATCATCGTTCAGCGCGGCTTGGGCGGCGCGATTCTGTCGAAGATTCATGCAGGCGTTGCGTCCTTTCCGGTTGCATTTCGCGCGGACGGCGCGAAGTTGCTTGTTTCAGATTGGAATGGGAATGCGAGTTCGGCCGAATTCTGGAAAGTATTCGACACAGCAACGGGCACATTGATACGTTCGTTCCCATCCGGATCGGGGCTCGCCGGACCGACTGCGATCGACCCTATTGCATGGAAGATGTTCAGGATCGCCCAAGACAAAAGGGCGGCTGTTTTGGTGTCGCCTTGGGCAAATCGAGCGCGATTCTACGGTGGACTGCCTATTCTGAAGATCCCTGACACTCCGCCTCCTGCGCTCGTCGCGATCGATCTCAACTCTGGCGCCGAAGTGGCAAAGAGTGAGTTGCCCGATTCGGTATGGAACGCCTGGGAGGGGAATACGGAATACGATCCAACCGCCGGCTCTCCGGTATACCGCGACATTATTCCTGCCGTCGCAGTTTCGCCGGATGGCAATGAGCTCGCACTCGTCAGCGCCACGGATGATGGCATCACGTTGATCGACTCCAAAACCCTAAAGGTCAAGGGTTCGCTAACCATTCATACGAAGACTGAGTTTATCGATCATCTCTTCGCGCTCGTCCCGCTCGCACCTCATTCGGCTTCGGCCAAGGGGAATTCGGGGTGGCCCGGTGGGCTAGCTTCTCTGCCGACGGCAGCCACCTTTACGTGAGCGGCTGGGAAGGGCAATACGACGTGATCGACAACACTCAGGTCATGAACGGAGCGGGCTTAGATATTGTTGACCTCAAGGACGGAACGATTGAGGCACATCTCCTCGACGGCGTGTCCGTTTACGAGGTGATCGAGACGCCGAATGCCGGCATCTACGTGAGCGGATACGACTACAGGGATGGCGATTTCACCAAGACGCTCATCGCCCACATCGACTCGCGAGCCCACGATGTCATGGCGCAACGCTCCTTCGAAAACTTCATCGCCTTCGTCATCGCCCCGAACCCGGAAAACTGAGCGTCCGTCGCCCGGAGGTCGTTCCCCATGCGTGCTGGATTGTATTTAATTCTCGTGCTGTGCTTGGGGCTCGCTGCTCTGGGATTCCAATCGGGTGGGCGAGCGCAGGACGCGGCAAATGCTGCCGGCGCGGCGCTCTACCGGACGGGCAACCGGAGTGATCACAACCTGTATGCGCTCGATGCGGGCAAATTAACCGATATGAGCGCTGATCCGGCGGCAACCATCCCTGGCGATTTTCAACCGGGAAGCGTCGTTATGTCCGACGACGGCGCAACGTTCGCCGGACTCGACGGATACGGTCGCGTGCTGATTCAAAACGGATTGGGCGGAGCGATCCGTTCCCAGTTTGCGCCCAACGGCGTCTTTTGGCCGGAGAAGCTCAGCGCCGACGGCACGAAACTGCTCGTTTCGATGCTCTCCAACAATTCTGACGAGCAACCTGCCTGGCCGGACTGGAAGGTCTTTGACACGGCCACTGGTGAAGCAATCGACTCGATCCGGACCGATCCAGCCGGGAGCGCCAAATTCAGCATGGCCATCGACCCGGTCGCCTGGAAGATGTACCTGCTGACGCCGGGCAAACCAGGCGATATCGCGGCGATCGCACCACAACTTGCCAAGTTGGTCGTCTTTGATCTCACGACCGGAGCCGAGCTTGGCCAGCTGAATTTGTTGAACGTCCGCATTGGTTCCTGGACCGATCCTCAGGCGTCCGCCTTTGCGGCGAACGGTGAGCCAGTCATCGATTCGATGACGCCAGGAATTGCGCTCTCTCCGGACGGTCATCAAATCGCGATCATCAATGCCAATGACTTCGAAATCACCCTTGTCGATGCGGCCAGTCTCGCGGTCGAGCGCTATGTCTTCGCGCAAGAGAAAACAGGGGTATTCGACTGGGTACTCAGTCACCTACCGTTCATCCCTCAGACCGCGTCCGCCAAGACGCCGACTATCGGCACGACTGTAATCGCCAGCTACGCGGCGGACGGAAAGCATCTCTTCATCGGCGGGAACGAAATCCGGCTCAACCAAAACGCGACCGCTCCTGAGCAGTTCGGCCTGGGCATTACAGTTGTCAACACCAATGACGGCGCAATCGAGGGGAAAGCGTTCGAAGGTTTCGAACTGAGCACGGTCAACGCCCTGCCAAACGGCGACGTGTATATCACCGGCATCGATTGGCTCGCGGCGTCGAGAAGCAAGCCGTCATACGTGATCGCCCGCCTCAAGAGTGACTCGCTAGAAAAACTCGCCGTCCGGAGCTTCCCAATCTTCGTCTGGTTTTACATGACGCCGGCGGCATGAGCGCTGGAGGTTGGCCCTCGCCCTTGAGTGACGCGATCTACATCGATGGGCTCAATTACAAGAAGAGCACCTCAAATGGTCCTCCCCAAATGATCGCGAGCATTGATGGCGATACCTTCGACGTCATGGGCCATCAGGAATTCACTGGTCGCTATGTAAGGCTTTTTGTCGTGCCGGAGATGGCAGCCTAAGAGTGCCCTCACCCCCAACCCCTCTCCCGTGCGCGGGAGAGCTGACAGGGGTAGGTATGCGCCCACACGCAGACCACATCGCCGCCTCACGAGGCGCTGGCGAGCTTCGCCAGGAAGCCATCCCAGTCGAACGACCCTTCATGGATGAACCGCACCAGCTCGATCTCGTTCTTGGTCAGCTCTGGCGACCCGCCGGTGGCCTCAATCTCGGATCGAAGGTGCTCCCTTACGGCGGATGCCGTGAAGTTCCGCAGAAAGTGCCTGATGCCCCTCATCTATCCCTCCTGGCAGCTCTGTGATCGGACCACCTCCGCGCAGAATCTCGCCGAGCGTATTGTTGAGCTGAGCGAGCGCATGTTCTGTTCAGACGCGACGCAGCGCAGGTAGCATTTGGGCCACGATCACGCAAGTCCTCGTGCACGCTACGGTCAGCAGCAGTCGCGGTCACGGGACTGGTCATGGGCGCCTCCAGGCGATGGACAGTGGTCAATGCCAGTCGGCCGCCGCTTCCGTGCCATCCTGCCGTGGTATTTCGTCAACCTTCATTAGACCGTGGTCCCTTCTATCCCCGATCCAAAATTTCCAACACCGGAGCAAACTCCTCGATGCCTTGACGGCTTATCGGGTCGAGCACGATTTGGAAGTGGGAGATGCCGAGAGCGGCGTACTCGCGCAATCCGGCGGCGATTTGCTCGGGCGTCCCTTTGAGCGGCGCTGAAACGCCCATCGCGGCGACTCCGGCGTGACGTCCCTTGCCGCTCGGAAGTTGGACATAGATCGCGGCGGTGCGTTCGAGCGTCTTCGGGTCACGACCGACCGCTTCGCACGCAACGTCGAGTTTCTCGAGGAGTTGCTTCAGACCTTCGGGAGTCGCGCCGAAATCGGCAAACCAGGCGTTCCAGGAATCGACATGGGGAAGGGTGATCTGCAGCATACGGTCGCCATTTGAGCCGACCATCAGCGGCGGACCGTTAGGGTGGGGACCGCGAGGAAGAAGCTGGCAATCCCGTGCCGAATAGTAGGTTCCTTCGAAATCGATCTCTCCCTCCCGGAGGAGCGTCCGGATGATCGTGAAGGCTTCTTCGAAGCGGCCGACACGGTGGGCGTAGGGGTAGCCGTAGGCGAGATATTCATGCTCGTACCAACCGGCGCCAAGTCCAAGGATGAGCCTGCCACCGCTGATCTCGTCCAGCGTCGCCGCCATCTTGGCGAGATGGGCGGGATTGTGGAAGCTCGTGCAGGCGACAAGTGGACCGATCTCGACCCGGGTCGTCGCCGCGGCAACGGCGGCCATCATCGTCCAGCACTCCCACGGTCCTCGCGGTTCAGTGCCGGGATAGTGGTAGATCAGATGCTCGCCGAACCAAAGTGAATCGAATCCGACCGCCTCGGCGGTTTGAGCCATCGCCTTGATCTCATTCCAGGGAACTATCCACTCAACTTCCGGGAGTTGGATTCCGACTTTGAATGGGCGATTTGATGCCTCTGACATGAATAGGGCTCTCCTCATGTCGTATGCGAACCGGCGCATTTTGCCGGAAGCCGAAGTCCGTCGCAATGTGCACCTCGCTCACATTGACGTACTTCCGACGGATCGTCATGATGGCAGGGCGAACGAATGCCATGTCGTCTGGACGCTCGGATGGCAATGAAGTCACCGAAGCAAACTGCGCCCTTGTCGTCGAGCCGGCGCTCTCGCACCGGAACGCCTCAACGCTGCCGCTGCCCCCGACACCGATGATCGGACGAGCTTCAGAAGTCGACGCGATCATGGACCTTGTGCGACAACGGGAAGTCCGGCTATTGACGCTAACCGGACCGGGTGGGGTAGGCAAGACCCGACTTGCGCTCGCCGTTGCGACCGCGATGGAACGCGAGCTCGCCGACGGTTGTTACTTCGTACGCCTCGCGCCATTGACCGATCCAGTCCAGGTGCTGCCGGCGATCGCCCGGGCGTTGAATGTTCGGGAATTGCGCGAACGGCCATTGCCCGATGGCGTCAAAGCAGCGTTGCGCGATAAGGAACTCCTCCTCATTCTTGATAATTTCGAGCATGTCGCGGATGCAGCTCTGGTTTTGACCGGCATCCTCGCGGCGGCGCCGAACGTGACCGCGCTGGTTACGAGTCGAACCGTCCTTCACCTTCGCGGTGAGCGTGAAATTCCCGTTGAACCGCTCGATCTTCCCGAAATCAAGGCGGAAGGGAACGACGAGTCAGATTGGCGTGGTTCGGCGATCGACCTCTTTGTGCATCGTGCGCTTGAAAGCAAACCTGATCTTGATCTCTCGCCAGAGAATCTTGCGGACATTGCCCAGATTTGTGCCCAGCTCGATGGATTGCCGCTCGCGATCGAGCTCGCGGCGGCCCGCATCAAAATCTTGCCGCCGCGAGCGATGCGCACCCGGCTCGATCATCGTTTGCCTTTGCTGACAGAGGGTCCGCGCGATGTTCCGGAGCGCCAGCAAACGATGCGGAACGCGATTCGCTGGAGTCAAGATCTCCTTGATCCCGAATCCCAAGCCCTTTTTCGCAGGATGGCAGTCTTCACCGGAGGGACAACGCTCGACGCAGTCGTTGAGGTCTGCGATCCCACAGGTGATTTGGGCGACGGCTTGCTCGACGCGCTTGAAGCACTGCTCGATCACCACTTGGTGAGGCATGTCGAGGCAGCCGGCGAGGAACCACGGCTCGGTATGCTCCGAACAATCCGCGAATTCGGTTTGGAGCAGCTCGCCGCGAGTGGCGAAGAAGCGCAATTGCTCTCGAGTCATGCCCGATTTTTTGCTGATTTGGCATCGGACGCCGCGGTGCAAATTCCCGGTCCAGAACGAGCCCACTGGCTGCATCGTTTGGATCTTGAACAGGCGGATCTTCGTAGTGCGCTCTCCTGGCTCGTGGAGCAAAACGAGGCGGAACGTTCCCTCATCATGGTCGCGGCGCTCAATCGTTTTTGGGAGTCGAACGCATATTTGAGCGAGGGTCGCGCTTGGACAGAGCGGGCGCTCGCAATCGACGGAGCCGAATCGCTTGCGGCCAGCGGCCCCGCGCTGGTCGGCGCAGGATGGTTGGCCTACCGGCTTGGTGATTACGACGACGCACTTGAGGAAATCGAACGAGGCTTAGCGATCGCGCTGCAGCATGATGATAAGAAAACGATGGGCTTTGCGTACAACTCGTTGGGCGGCGTTGCCTACGATCGTGGCGATTATGATCGCGCAACCGAGTTCTTCGGTCAGGGGCTCTCGATTTTCCGCGAGATTGGCGACCGCACGGCGATGGCAACAGGGCTCAACAATGTTGGAGTCGCCGCACGAGAGATGGAAGATTACGAAACCTCTCGGGTTGCCTATCGTGAAGCGCTGGACATCGCCCTGCAATCAGGCGATCCCAGTCCCTATGCCTTTGTGCTGAACGGTCTCGGAGTCGTCGCGCAACGAACCGGTGCGCTGGAAGAAGCTGTTGCATATCACGAGGAAGCGCTTTCCATCCGGCGAGAGAGCGATCATCGATCGGTCGCCATTTCACTGAGCAACCTCGCGGCGACCGTGTTCCTGCAAGGTGATCTCCAGCGCTCGGCGATGTTGTATCGAGAAAGCCTTGAACTTCGCAGGGACCGGGCAGAACTGTTTGGGATTGCCGAATCGATCGCCGGTTTCGTGCGGATCGCGGCGGCGATGGATCAACGCGAACGCGCGGTTGTCCTTCTCGGCGCGGTCGAGGGACAGCGCGAGTCGCTTGGCGCTTCGATGGTCTCTCCCGATCATCGGTGGTGCCAAGAAATCATTGCCGAGGTGGCCACACTGATCGACCCAAATGTTTTCGCCGAAGCGTATACCCGCGGGCGAAAGATGCCGTTGGAAGACGCAATCGCCGAAGCACTCGCGGTTGCGGACGAGCTCTATGCATCGGCAGCGACCATTGCAGAGGCGACGGGGGAGCCAGTTTTCGAGCTCACCGACCGGGAACTCGATGTCCTGCGGTTGCTGATTGACGGTCGCTCCGACAGAGAGATCGGCGAGGAGCTCTTCATTAGCCACCGCACGGTGATGAAGCACGTGACCCACATTCTGGCGAAACTTGATGCCCCAACGCGAACGGCCGCTGTCTCAATCGCGATCCGCCAGCACCTCCTCTAAGGCTCCAATTCAGAACTGACTAGGTCATTCTCGGATTGGCGCCGCTTGACGATGTTCCGCAGCGGCGTACGGCTGTACGCCTTGGTCCGCCTGCGCATCCCGGTTGCGACAACCAAACCCCGTCATTCACCACGAAGGCGCACCACCCAGAGAGTACCCGGCGCCGCTACGGTGAACGGCACACCTGAGTACAGCGTCAGCCCGGGGAGGGTGCCAGGTCTGCAGGGCAGAAGGTTTACGTGATTTCACCAATACGGCGGGACATTGACGAACGGGTGAATTCCGGGATGTGACGACATCTCCGGCGGCGCAGTATTGCTTTTGTCCGAAGGGACTGTGGATACCAAGTGATGAATGTCTTGCTTTCGTAAGAAGGAGAAATCGGAATGTTCGAAGTTCGACCTAGGTGTTGCGGAAAAACACTGCGATTGCCAACCGTTGCCGCGATGCTGTTCCTCGTTTTATTCGCGGCCATCATGCCCTTGAGTCCGGGTCGCGCCTCCGCTGCCGATACTGGAACGGTCTATTTGCACCTGCACTCGTGCCCGGCGCGATCGGAGCCAGGCTTGCCAAGCGACTATCAAACGCTGTACTCGATGTGTCAAGAGACCACGCCGTACTACAACTCTAGCCTTATCACCGAGGGAAACTTCCTGGGCGGTCAACAGATTCCAGGCGATGCGCTTGGTCTGTATTGGGACAACGTCCCGATGCACATCTTTTCGATCCAAGGGCAAGTCACCGGGTATGACAACGAACCGGTTGTCTTCTGCCAGAACGGCAACGGCGAAACGAGCGGCGATATCGATCCAATGGTCGTCGGCCCCGCGAGTACGTGGGCCGTTCATCCGACGATGGGCGCAAGCGGCTACGTCGTTTGCGATTGGTTCGCGGCTTCGAATCAGACTGTGCAATCTGAAGACACCGGATCGGTGACGATGGAAGTCCACCTGTGCCAGGACAGCTTCGATCTTGCGAACGCTGACACGAGTGCGATCTTCACGAATTGCCCCGGCGCGCAGCCAGGCATCCAATTCGAAGTCGCGTCAAACCTCAATCCCGCGCAAGATCAAGGCACAGGCGACGTTGAGGTTCGCGGCATCTACTGGCAGTATTTGAACGCCGATTTCATCCAGATCACGCAGACCACGACCGACGGCTTCGCCTCACCGCGTGTTTTTTGCCGCGGCGTTGTCAAGGGTGGCAGCAATTTCCCAACGGCTGAGATCCCTGCGACTGGTTTCATCTTTGCCTACAACCTGCTGGCGGGCGAACAGCTCACCTGCGATTGGTACATGGTGAAGCTCGAGCAAGGCGGACAACAGCAGGACCAACCAGTTCAGCCAGACGCGCCGACGACCCCGACAGCCGGCAGCAACCAGGCGGTTGTCGTCATCAATACTCATGACTGCCCGGAGGATTTCGCGAATGCCTATCAGGCGAGCGAGGACGATCTCGCCGCCAGTTGCCAGGGTCAGACCGACGGCACGGTGTTCACGATTGATGCGAAGCAGGGCGACCAGCCTTTGAAACAATCAACCGGCGATGGTCAGCCGGGCGCGGTCAATTTCGATGCCGTTCCCTCTGACCTCAACTACGAAATCGCAGAGAAAATTCCGGACGGATTTGGTTCCGGTCGCGTTTTCTGCCAGAGCACCTTGCCGAACAACGGCACGCCTGATCCGTACGCGGAAATGACCGTCTACTTCGGCAACACGCTTCCGTACAATCTGCGCGACGGCGAAATGCTCGCCTGCGATTGGTTCAACATCCCCGCTTCAGTCGCCGAAAATGCCGGCGCGGCGGTTGTCACGGTCAACGAACGACTGTGCCCGCAGGGCTATGACCTCAAGGGCATGGATGCGGCGACGCTAGCCGCCAATTGCACCGCGACGCAAAACGGAGTGCTCTTTGTGCTCGTCGATCCCGGCTACAACGCATTGGCTCAGGCGACCGGCGCCAGCGTCGATAGCGCGGTTCGATGGGATGGCCTGGGCGCGGGTCAGATGCTGATCACTGAGCCCCTTCCAGGTGGCGTCGCCGGCCAGCATGCCGCGTTTTGCAGCGTTGCGCCCCAAGGCGCCAACGATCCGTTATTCATCAAGAAGATGCCGATCGTAAACGGCACCATTCACGCTACTGTCAATGGCGGCGAGGCAGTGAATTGCACCTGGTACGACGTTAGCTAACTGCATTTCATCCCTAACCAATCGTGTGCCTGAGGAGTACGGCGAATGCCGTGCTCCTTCGGCGCACTCGGCCAAGGTCACGTTTTCACCTCATGGCGGATCACGAATGAGAATCGAAGATCACGATATAGATCGGAGTTGCTGTTCCGCGGCGCTCACCTCGACGGTCCCACAGTTGCACACGAACGGTATTGGTCCCGGGCCGAAATCGGTCAGTGATCACGAGCGGTAGTGTGCGATTGCGATCATTGTGCGCAATCCACAAACCGGCTTCGGCTTCCTCGGAGTTCGTCACCTGAACATACAGCTGGTCGTCTGGGCTGAGATCACACGGATGGTCCGGACAGCCCGACAGAATGATCATACCGGAACCGTTCCATGTAACATCGATTGACGTGCTCCGGAAAAGTTCTGACACCGGTGTTAGTTTCCCGCCTGAACTCGGCTCAGAGATTTCTTTGAACACAAGAAACGCCTCAGGTGTGCTGGTGGCGTTCTCCGAAGGACTTGCAATCACTACCGGGGCTGTTGTTGCCGCCGTCGTCGGCCGAGAGGTAGGTATCGCGGCGCCCGGCACGGTTGGCTCATTATTGTCCCTATTCGTCACCAAAAATAAGAACGCGGCCGCGGCGGCAATCAGCAACGCCAGACTTGCCGCGATCGAGAGCTTGCCAGACCAGCGTCTGGATGCTCTTGCTGAAGGACCCTGCTCGACATATCGTGGGGGAGAAACGCCCCGAAGATCGCGCGGCTGCCGGGGCACGAAAGTCTGACCTTGATTAGCCGCTAACGCAGCCGGATCGAGATGCGGGGACGCCTGACCCGGAGGTTGTGCAGGCGACCGTAGGGGCTTACCGGAGATTCGTCGTGCTTGCGCGAATACGCTGCATCTGGCGTCGCGGCGGCTCCAAGCGAAGCGAGACGCCGAATAATCGCCGCATCTAGGGGATCGATTCCCTGGGCGTCCGGCAGTTGACCTCGCAAGACGGCGTCGGAGTAATTCGCGAGACGCTGGGCCTCAAGATCATCGTCACCGTGACTCATCATGTCGTCCACGAGGGAGCGTTATACCCATCGTCCGGACGAAGCAACAGCCTCAGCGAGAGAATCGCTCGTTCATGAAGTTTGCGTGCTGCCATCGACGTGATCCGCATGATTTCCGCAACTTCACTCCACTCCAGTTTCGCATAGTAGCGCAAGCGGAGAACGGCTTGATAGTGCTCAGGAAGGAGCGCGATCGCTGCGTCGAAATCGAGTTGAAGAACAAGGTCATCCTCGAAGGTGATGGCTTGGCTTGCCCATTCGTCGGGAAGTGGTTCTGTCAGGCGATACTCCGCCAGCTTGATGGTGTCGAGAGAAAGATGGTAACCGATGCTCTTCAGCCAGGGCCAAAAATCGCCTCGACACTGATCTAATTTCCGCCAGGCGCGCTCGAGCGCGGCGAGGGATGTCTCTTTCGCAAGGTCGTCATCTTTGAGGACAGCCCAACACACCCAGCGAAGCGGCTCGAGGTGCGGAGCCGCCAACTGATCAAACGCTACGCGGTCCCCTCGCTTGGCTCGGGCGAGCAGATCAGCCTCGGTAGGTAGTTCCACGGGCTCCCCACTGACACCGTGGCGACACTTCCTGCCGGATCGCTTTCTCCAGAATATCACCTAAGCGCTGAACCGCCTGAATCCAACTCGGCGAGATCGAGTGGCGGAAGGTGGGAGGTGAGATTATCGCATCCAGAGATTGTTCGAGGAGAGTCAGAGTGGATGAACCACGCCCCGCTCTCTTTCTTCGAGAGGGGAGTGTCTACCCCCTGCGAGGTAGAGTCGGAGTTCACATAGGTAATTCATGCGAGTTCGATGAGTAAAAGGCGGGGAGTGCATTTACGTATTTTTGCCGACGCGCGTCGCGTGACGATGCGAGATGATCGAACCGTGCCCGATATGAGGCGAGGGCACGGATGAGATAAGAAGTAAGAAGAACGGAGATCGGTAATGGGAGATGGATTAATGGATGTGGCGTATTCGACGGAATCGGCGGTCATCGAGGCCGTCGAGCAATCAATGACCCAGGAGGAAAGGGATTTTGGGTCGTTTCCAGATGGCCAATTGCTCGGACGGTACGCGCTCGAATCTTACATAGCGTTTGTTTCGAGTGATTTCCGAACGACGGACGAAATTTGAGGCGTCTAGCTACCTGTATTTGCATGACCGCCGGCGGCCAAAGAATGTGATTGTCTGGCCGCCGGCAAAAGAGGAGAACATAAGATGGCAACGAATATTCAGCATGCGCACGCATTTCCAGTTCTTGGCAGACCGGCGGATCGATCGCTGTGGCGGCGTTTCGTCGCTCTATTCAACCGATTTAGTGTTGCGAAATCAGTCGGCATCGAAACTGCTCCGGATATTCCGCAGGCGAGCGGCGCAAGCGAACGCGAGCTGATGATGATCGCGCGCTCCGGCAAGACCTATCCCGAGGATCGGCTGCGCGGTGAGATGCTGGTCAACATGTATTCGGCACAGCTCCACAGCTAACACGTAAAACCTTGCGGCTTCCCTTTCCCACACTCGCCGGGAAAGGAAAGTTGGGTGGTCCCTTCCCGCCCGGCAGACAACACGGCGAGTCTCCACCAGACGCCCCGGCCAATTGGCCGGGGCGTCTGCTTGTCGGTGACCTGAAAACAGGTTCTACGAAATCACGTAGATCGGTCCCTGCCTGAACTTTCAGTGATCTTCCGGATACGCGGCTCTTTGCGCACAGGCATGATGTGATCGTGGTAAGCGATAGACGCTCGTTTGGAAGTGAACTGAGAAGCGAAACATAAGTAGGGAGAGATTTCGATGGAGACGCAGCAACCTAGTCGATTCGCAATTGATTTGAACAGTTTGAAGAAATCCACAGCAACGCTCCTTGTCGCATTCATGTTGGCACTCATGATCCTGCCGATCGCTTCGTCGCACAGCGTGGCGGCGCCGGTTCATCCGACCGGACAACCTGAACAGACCGTGCTTCGGCCCGATCAGTGGATGGGCGTGTTTGATGAACGTCTCCTGGCGGGACAACTGAAGGGCGTGCGGCCAACAAACATCAAAATCGACGCGATCGGCGTCGATGCAAACATCGAAATGCTGGAAGTGGTTGACGGTGCGATGCAGCCGCCGTCCAATGAAAGCGAAGTCGCTTGGTATAAGGACTCTTCGCGCCTCGGGATTCCGGGCAATGTTCTGATGGCGGGTCACTTGAATTGGTACGGCGTTCCCGTCGCCGTCTTCGGTTATCTCGATCAACTCAAGAAGAACGACGTGATCGATGTGACCGGCGCCGATGGAGAGGTCTACCACTACAAAGTGAAGTGGGTGAAGAACTTCCCGGCAGATGAAGCACCGCCGAAGCTGGTGGTCGGTGGATCGAGTAAGCGAGTACTTACCCTGATCACGTGTGGCGGCTACTGGCAGCCAGATCAGCTCGAATACAACCAGCGCACAGTCGCCCGCGCCGAACTGTTTGACGTAACGACTCCGTAGACTTTTCGAGACAAATCCGATCCGGCGCCGAGACAGACGCGTCATCCATTGCCCAGCGGAGACAACTCCGCTGGGCTGCTTCTTGCGAAGTGAAGTATCTGTGGCGAAGAAGAGAAATCTGTATCATGGTTACCGGGCGAAGGAGATGTTTTAGGGGAGAAGCTTCGCCAAACGAGGGGAGAGCCGAATGGACGCTGACCAGCAGACCCCTGCCCCGCCCGCGCAAACTGAAGAGTCTCGCTCCGCCAGCGCAACAACTTCAGCCGGAGCAAAAGGCCGCGTATCTGGAAACCCTTGCCGAACAGCAGCCAGCTTACCGGACCTCGGCGATCATCGCTGCGGTCCCGTGGCTCATACTTTTCGGTGTTTTCATCTACGAAACCGACTGGAAATACCTCACCAGCTGGTTGTTCGCCGGTACGATCACGACGTTTTTCTTCTTCCTTGGTGACAAGCTCTTCGCGACGGCGCGTGGAAGCCGCGTCCCCAGCGGCGTACTTTGGGGAATGTCACTCATCGGCGGCGTGGTCGGCGCCTGGCTCGGCATGATTATCCTCCGGCACAAGTTTTCCCAACGGTCCTTCTGGGCCGTCCAAATCGTCGCCTCTATCCTCTGGGGAGCGCTCCTCATCTGGTACTTCTTCATTCGCTAGCGCTGCGTAACCGCAATAGGGCGGCTCGATTTCCGTAACGGCGCACGGCTGTGCGCCCGGGAGTGCATGCAACCCCGGTTTGGCAACTTCGAACCCCGTCCGTTGCCACGAAGGCGCACCACCCAGAGAGTACCCGGCGCCGCTACGGAGATCGGAAGGGGTGCATCTTAGGGACATGCTCTCCCAGCGGTGATACCACGTACGTCTCCTCTGGTTTTCCTCAGGGAAAACTCAGTGAATTTCCGGATGCTCACTGTTCTTATGAAGATGCATGATGTGACCACGGTCGGAGATGGCTCCGGCATTGGTTACATCTGATGAGGTGGAAATAATGGATAGGGTCAAGCGAATGCGGTCTCGATGGTTCGGCAGCAAAAAGAAGAACAACCCGTTCATATCCGATTACGTTCCAAGTTGGCAGATAACGATCGGGCGGCGTGGAGAACCCGTGGCATCAACCGTCCGCATACACCGCGCGACGTAGTGCGATATTGACAACTGAATCGATGTCAAGGCGGGCAACTGATCAGTTGCCCGCCTTTTTGCGCCCGGATATACTCGCCAAACCTCGATGGTGGTTATTCCGGGCTAGTCCGCCCGGGAGATATGTAGGCGCCGGCTACTCTTCGGCGTTGCGACAAGAGACTTGCGGTGGCGCTTTGGCGTGCCAATCCGCATAAGGAGAAGTTTCAATGGCAAAAGATCCCGAGGAAAAATCTCCGCTCGATGAACAAGCCGCTGCGCTCTTTGCGAGCGCGCTGACGCGGCGCCAGATCATGACCCGAGGCGCTGCCCTCGGACTTTCGGCCGCGGCGCTGAGCAAGTTTGCCGGCGAAGCTGCGCCTGCCAGTCATAGCGGCGCGCCTGCCAAACTTGCCCAGGATGCATCGCCAACTCCGAAGACCGGCGGCACGCTCAAGGTGGGTCTCCAAGCCGATCCGACCGCACTCGATCCGTACAAGCAGAGCCTGACCGCGATCTGGCACGTTGTTGAGCACATCTACAACCGCCTCGTCGACGTCAATCCTGACCTCACGATCGAGCCGGAGCTGGCCGAGTCGTGGGAGATCTCGGATGACGGCCTGACCTACACGTTCCATCTGCGCAAGGGCGTGAAGTTCCACAACGGGCGCGAGGTTGTCGCTGCCGATGTTAAGTACAGCTTCGAGCACCTCGTCGATCCGGCGACCGCTTCCCGAGCGCCGCCACCCTCGCCTCGATGGCCAGCATCGAAGCGCCGGACGATTACACCGCGGTCATGACGCTGAAGAAGCCGGATTCGTCGATTCTCGCGAATCTCGCCGACGTTTCCGCGCATCATCGTGCCGAAGGAGGTGGTCGAGGAGAACGGCGACCTCTCGCAGGTGGCTGTCGGCAGTGGTCCGTTCAAGTTCGTCGAGTACGTGCCGAACACGCACGTCGTGCTCGAGCAAGCAATCCCGACTACTGGGAAGAGGGTCTGCCGTATCTGGACGGCATGGAGCTGCTGATCGCGTTCCGGAGGACACCCAGCGCACAAGCGCGGTCAGCAGGCACGTCGACTTCATCGAGTACGCTCCGCTGCGCGACGTTGACATGTTGAGGTCAGACGACAGCCTCGACGCTGGCGGGCGATTCCAACACCAACAATCCGGTTGCTCGGGCTCAACCTGTCGCGCAAGCCGTTCGACGATATCCGGGTGCGGCAGGCGATCAACAAGGTCATCGATCGCGACGCGGTCCTCGAACCTGCGGCGCTTCGGGTCACGGGACCGCCGGTCGACGTCGTCTTCCCGCCGGATTACTGGGCGGCCTTGAAGCACGACCATGCCGGCGCCGGACATCGAGGGCGCCAAGGCGCTGCTCGCAGAAGCCGGCTTGGCGGACGGATTCAAGACGACGATCACGACGTGGGCGTGCTACTCCTTCTTTCCAATGCCGCGGTGGTCTGTCCAGGATCAGCTCAAGCAGATCGGCATCGATGCAGAGCTGAATGCCGGTCGAAACGGCGACCATGGCTCAGAGCGTCTACACCGACAAGGACTACGACATCGCGGTGACGGGAACGAGCGGCTATCGTCGATCCCAACACCATCATGCTTGGGAACTTCCAGACCGGCGCCAGCGGCAACTTCGTCGAACTACAGTAACCCCAAGGTCGACGAACTGATCGACCCAGGGGATCGCTGAAACCGATCAGGCGAAGCGCACGGAGATCTATCAGCAGCTTCAGCAGATGCTGCTCGACGATCTGCCGTGGGTGAACCTCTTCGTCGCCAACCAATTTGAAGCGATGAAGACCTACGTCAAGGGGTACACGCACATCCCGACCGGTTCGAACAATCGACTCAAGGAAACTTGGCTCGATAAGTAGGAACCGCGGGAGGTAGGTAGCTGCCGGCGGAGGAATCGCTCCTCCGCCGGCGCCCCTTCTTCGTCCGCCAGCACCGGGTACACCATGTTGACCTATATCCTCCGCAGGTTCGCGCTGCTGATCCCAGTCCTCCTCGGAGTTTCAATCGTCACCTTTTCGCTCATTCGGCTCATTCCGGGCGACGCCGCGTTGTTGTCGATTGGCGTCGATCGCCGGACCACGCCTGAAGTGCGCGCCGCTGTGCGCAAGTCATATGGGCTCGATCAGCCGGCGCCGGTGCAGTACGCGAAATGGATGGGCCACGTTTTACGCGGCGATCTCGGGAAGTCGCTGCAGACACACCGCACGATCAAACAAGAGCTGAAACTGCGGCTGCCGGTTACGTTCGAGCTGGCGTTTTTGGCGGTGTTGTTCGGCACGCTACCTGCAGTTGTCGTAGGAATCCTCGCTGCGCTCAAGCGTAATTCTTCACTGGACTATGCGACGACGGTCGTGACACTGCTTGGCATTTCCATTCCGAACTTCTTTTTGGCGGCGATTTTGATTTTGGTTTTTGCGGTTTGGTTGGGGTGGCTTCCACCGCTCGGTTATGTGCAATTCTCTAAGGATCCTATCCAGAACCTGAAGGACATGGCTCTTCCTGCTATCACGCTGAGCCTGCCGTTCGCGGCAGTGCTGATGCGAAACACGCGGTCAGCGGTGCTCGAAGTGCTCAACCAAGAGCACGTCCGGGTAGCACGGGCGAAGGGCTTGCCGGGTTCGAAGGTGCTGGTGCGCCATGTTTTGCCGAACGCGGCGCTGCCAGTGATCACAATCGCCGGCATCCAGGTGGCGGGACTTCTCGGCGGCACGGTCATCGTAGAGACAATCTTTGGACTGCCCGGCGTTGGCCGGTACATTTACGAGTCGATCGCCAATCGTGACTATCCGGTGGTGCAAGGGGTCACGCTCGTGTTGGCAACCATCTTTGTGCTCGTCAGCGTGATTGTCGACATTCTCTATGCCGTGATCGATCCGCGGCTGCGGACGGCGAGCTAATGCAAGACGACGCGGTAAGTTTCGACCTTCCGCTCAGCGGAGAAGCAACCGGCGAGCGATCGGCCGAGGTCAGCGAGCGACTCGCAATGTTGACCAATCGCCCGCGGAGTCGCGTCACGCTCTGGTCGAGTGTGCGCCGTCAGCGATTGGCGATGACGGGACTGGTCATCGTCTGTTTCTTCGCGATCATCGCGATCATCGGCCCTTATATCGCGCCGTATGATCCGATCGACCAGGACATCAAGAATCGCCTGCAGTCGCCGAACTCCACGCATTGGCTTGGCACTGATGACTATGGCCGCGATACCTTGAGCAGATTGCTCTATGGAGCGCGAGTATCATTTGAAGTTGGTCTGATTGCTGTCGGCATCGCCGGTTCGGTCGGCGTCGTTCTTGGGATGGTCGCTGGCTATAAGCGAGGCTGGATCGATAGCATCCTTGTGTTGCTGATGGACGTGCTGTTTGCGTTCCCGGCGATTCTCTTGGCGATCACGATCATCACTGTGCTTGGCAACAACCTCACAAATGTCATGATCGCGATCGCGATTGTCTATATACCGACGTTTATGCGCGTCGTGCGCGGAGCGGTTCTCTCGGTGCGGAGCATGCCCTACGTCGAGGCGGCAGTCTCCATCGGCACGCCAACGCCGCGAATTCTGATCCGCCATATCTTCCCGAATATCACGGCGCCGCTGATCGTGCACGCGTCGATCAACTTTGGATTTGCGGTGCTGGCGGAGGCGTCGCTCGCGTTCTTGGGCCTCGGCAATAAACCCCCGGCGGCTTCCTGGGGCTCGATGATCAACCTGAGCTACGGCTATCTGAGAACTGACCCGTGGTTGGCGTTCGTGCCCGGAACCGCAATTGCCCTGACCGTGCTCGGGTTTAATCTGCTGGGAGACGGCCTGCGCGACGCGCTCGATCCGCGACTCCGTTCCTCGTCATGAGCGAGTCGATGACGAGTGCGCTGTCGCATCTCAAATGCTCGAATTGCGGGCGAGTCTACGACGCCGATGTTCTGGCGACTATCTGTCCAGACTGCGGCAAAGTCCTCTTTGCCCGATATGATCTGGCGCTGGCTAAGAATTCATTGACTAAGGACGCGCTCGCCCAACGTCCGTGGAATCTCTGGCGGTATCACGAGCTCCTGCCGGTTCGTGATCCCAACCACCGGTTAACTCTCGGTGAAGGCGGCACGCCGCTACTGGAGACTCCCGCCTTGGGTGACCAACTTGGTTTGAGCCGGCTTCTGATCAAAGATGAGGGCCGAAACCCGACCGGCAGTTTCAAAGCGCGTGGTCTCTGCGCGGCTGTGTCACGCGCAAAGGAGCTTGGCGCGACGACGGTTGCCTTGCCGACGGCCGGGAATGCTGGCGCGGCAACCGCCGCCTATGCAGCGCGCGGTGGAATGCAAGCGGTGGTCGCGATGCCGGCGGATGCGCCGGCCGCAATCCTCGCGGAATGTCGCGTTCTGGGCGCGAACGTCTTGCTCGTTGCCGGTCTGATCAATGACGCGGGAAAGGTCATCCGCGCTGGCGCAACCGCGCACGGCTGGTTCGACGTATCTACGCTGAAGGAGCCGTATCGGGCCGAGGGTAAGAAGACGTTGGGCTTCGAGCTGGTCGAGCAGCTTGGGTGGCGGGCGCCGGATGCGATCATCTATCCCACAGGCGGTGGCACTGGCATTGTCGGCATGTGGAAGGGGTTCGATGAGCTCGAAGCGATCGGTCTCATCGATTCGAAACGACCAAAGATGTTCTCGATCCAGGCGGAAGGTTGCGCGCCCATTGTGCGCGCCTTCGAATCGGGTGCACGGCACGCTGATCCGTGGATTGGAGCGACGACGCAGGCGCCGGGAATCCGGGTGCCGGTCGCGATTGGTGACTACTTGATTCTCGATGCGATACGCGAAAGTGGCGGGGCGGCAATCACGGTCAGCGAAGACGAGATTCGTATGGGTGTTGAGCAAGCAGCGCAAACCGAGGGACTCTTCGTTTCACCCGAATCAGGCGCAGCTGTTGCCGGAGCGAGAACGCTTCGCGCGAACGGACTACTGGCAGAAAATGATCTGACCGTTATCTTTGCGACCGGATCGGGCTTAATGCACACCGATCAGTTTGATGGAACACAAGAGGCAATCGATCCGAACGCGCCAGATCTTGTCGTGGCAATCGATCGCGCATTGAATCTGACTTCGATGCAAGTTTGACAAGGCGAACGAGCAAGAAGTGCGATGAAGTGGATTGACGTGGCAGACTTGCTGAGAACAACCTGGGATTTGGGCGCTCGTCGCAAATCGCCAACTAGTGCATGTGAATTCGACAAGAGCGGTTTGTCAGCGAGGTCAGGCTTGATTACGAAGATGAACAATATTGTGTTTGAGCGAAGTCGATGAATCCGTTATCGCGCTGGCTCAGAGTCGCGGTCACGCTCGTGCTCGCCCTGGTGGTATCCCATTGGATTTGGGCTTCGACCGCTTCCGCGGCGGCGAGTACCGATCTCTATTACGGGTTGCTCCCTGACGAACGCCAGGATGTGCTCAGTCAGGTCCAAGGCCACCTAAGCCTCTACATTATCAACGCTCAGCTCAATCCCGATAACGGCACGATCAGCGGAAGAGAACGAATACGCTACCGGAACAACACCGGGGCGACGCTGAAGCAGATTGCCCTGCGGCTCTATCCCAACGCCTCGTATTACAAGGAAGGCGCGCTAATGGTCTCCGAGGCGACCGTCGAGGGCAAAACCGCCAAAGTTGATCTCAAGGTTGACGACACCGCGATGATTGTCGATCTACCTGAGCCACTCAAACGAAACGAGCGCATCGATCTCGAGTTCAAATTCACGGCGACTATCCCGGCTGATTCGACCGGTACATTCGGCGTCTATAGCTGGGCCACGCAAAGCGGCACCTATGTGCTGGCCGATTGGTATCCGATCATCGCCGGTTACGAAAAAGGCGTTGGCTGGAATCTCGAGCCACCGACGAGCTCAGGCGATCCTACGTTTTCGGACGCGGCGCTCTACGACGTGACCTTCTCCGCGCCGCAGAAAATGACGGTTGTCGCCACTGGTTCTGAGGTGAGCAAGCAACCCTACTATGACCACTTTCAGCATCGCTTTATTACAGGTCCTGCCCGCGAATTCAGCCTGGTCATCGATGACGACTTCGTCAAGATGTACACGTTTGTTGGGGAGACACAAATCAACGTCTTTGCCAATCCCGGCAATGAGGTGGGCGCACGCCGGGCACTTGGCGCCGCCGCCCGCTCGCTCGAGTCATATTCGGCCCTTTTTGGGCAGTATCCCTACCGCGAGTTGGACCTGGTCGATGTACCGTTGAACGGCGCGCTGGGTGTTTCCTGGTCAGGACTCGTCTTTTTCAGCGGACCGGATCTTTTTCACGATTTCGGCAAACCACACTCCGGTGAGAATGTCGACTTCTTCGACTATGTCGTTGCCCATGAAGTCGGACACCAATGGTGGGGCTCGGTGATTGGCTCGAATACCAATGACCACGCATTCCAAGTTGAGGGGCTCGACAATTATTTGGTCACCACGTTTCTCGCGATGACTTACGGTCCCGCGTACGCGAACGAGCAGCTCAAAACGCAGGTCGCGGACCCCTACCTCGCATCCCTCAAGGCAAGCGGCGATGGCATCGCTGACGCACCAATTTCTGGCGATCAATCAGGTCCCACACCGGCATTGCTCTACGGAAAGGCGGCCCTCGGGTTCCTGGCGATTCGAGAGCGGATCGGCGATCAAGCGTTTTTCGAAGCGTTGGGCAATTACGCCAAAAACTACGCGTATGGCATCTCGACGCCTGACGATCTTCTCGCGGAGTTTGAGGCCGCGTCAGGACAGCAACTCGACGCACTTTGGACGTTTTGGTTCGAATCCGCCGACACCACGGCGCATGATGTTCAGGTGCTCCTCGACAACGCGCCCGAGACTGTGCCGGTTCCACCCCTGCCCGAACTGCCGTTCGACTAAGTCAGCCTTCGTTCAATCTCATACAATCGCTGGCAGATTTCGAGGATCGAAATTCTCGATGTTTTCTATTCGGTCCCATGTCACATGGGATCGACTTCGTTGGTTGTACTGGGAGAGGGGTGCACAATGGCGAATTCCTACACCGAGGGCAATAGGCAATCGCTGGCGGATCTTGGCGATTACGTTGGGAAGCTGACCAACGATCAACTCCGGAAGGATATCGATGCCAATTGGACCGTCGCGGTTTCGTTGGTTCATGTGGCGTTCTGGGATCGGCGTGCATCCGAGCTTCTGAGGCGCCTGCTTGAAGACGAAAGCCTTCAAGCTGCTGGCGCCGATGTCGACGTCCTCAATGACGCGCTCTTGCCGCAGTGGCGTCTCGTCGCTCCTCGTGACGCCGTGACAGAACTCATCGCCGCAGGCAAAGAGATCGACGATCGCGTGGCAGACCTTGACGATGCGACCGCCCAACGGTTGGTTGGTCTCGAGGTCGTCCGTCTTGACCGGTCGAAGCATCGAATCGAACATCTCAACGAGCTCAAGAAACTCTTCGCATGACCGCGGTCGATGGCCACGCCGCGACTGCTCGCACCTCATATTGGCGCGATTTCCGGCGGGGCTGCGTTGTCACGTTCGCGGTCTGGCCCGGAGTCGTGCCATTTGCTATCGCCTACGCGACGCTTGCGCGCGAGGCGGGGTTCTCGTTCGCCGAGACAGTCGCGTTTTCCGTCCTGGTGATGGCCGGGAGCGCGCAATTCGCGATAGTCAATCTCTACAGCGCTGGGGCCGGTTTCGTCAGCATGATCCTGACCGGCGTAGTGCTGAACCTGCGCCACATCTTGTACGGTGTGTCGCTCGATAAGCAGTTGCCGGATGAGACAACACCGCCAAGGCCGGTTCTCGCCTTCCTATTGGTCGACGAATCATATGGTTTGACGATCAAGGATCGACTCGAAGGAGGGGGCAACGATGCGTTCCTTTGGGGCTCAAGCGTCTGCTGTTACCTCGCCTGGATTACCGGGACGATAGCCGGCGCGATCGCGGGAGAGCGGTTAGCAAATGCGACAGACCTCGGACTCGAATTTGTCTTTCCGCTGACTTTTCTCTTGCTGCTCGTGCCCCACCTGCGGACGCGAACTGACTTTCTCGTCGCGGGCATCTCGGCCGTGCTGGTGCTTCTGTTGCAAGGCCGGATGAATAGCGGGGCTGGTCTGTTGCTTGCCGTACTGGTCGCGATCGTGGTCGGACCGCGCATTCCCACGAAACGAGCGCCCAGATGAACACTGAGCATTGGGCGCTGATCGGGACGATGGCCGTCCTCACCTACGCCACCCGTTTTACTGGTTTGAGCATGGGCGATCGGTCGTTGCCACAAGGCGCGCGTGAATTGCTTGACCGCGTGCCAATTGCGGTCTTCGCGGCGCTGACCGCGCCCGGCATTTTCGGGTCGGATGTTGACGTGCCGCCGCGGGTGATCGGGGCCGTCCTTGCTTTGGTTGTGTTCCTCGTAGTGCGGCAATTCTGGATCGGGTTGATCACCGGGATGATTGGATACGGATTGGCGCGCTGGGCGATCGGTTGAGCTTGCAGGCCGCTGGCTTCGCATTGCAATTTAAGTGGCCAACGATCGCGATAAGAGTTGAATTACCTAATGACTTCCGCCCTGCGAAGGCGTAGGATAATTCGCGAGTACTGAATACCTACCCTCACAATAAGTTGGCCTGATCTCTTACGGGAGGTGTGACTATGTCCGGCGTCAGGCGACGCGGAATGTTTCGTTTGGGACCCCTTGTCATTATCGCGGTCATGGTCTTGAGCACGTTTTTGGTGATTGCGCCGAAGGCCCCCGCGGCCGAACCGGGTTTAGTTTCGATCTACGTCAACAAGCACGGCTGTCCCGATGGCTTTGATGCGTACAGCGCCGATTTCAACGGGCTCGCGGCGAACTGCCACGATAGTATGAACGGCATACTGTTCGAGCTTTCGAATGCCACCGACGATGTCGTCGCGCACACTGGTGACGTGCAACCTTCGATGGCGATATGGGATCCAATCCACGAGGGTGACGAGACGCTCAATGAGCAGATCGGCGCCGGCTACGGCTATCCGCGGGTAATGTGCCAGATCGACCAGGGCGGATTCTTTGAATTGACGCCGGTCGGCAGCGCCGTCGGTTTCCAAATCACCCAGCACGTAGATGCCGGCCAAACGCTCTATTGCGACTGGTTCAATATTCCTTACTCCTCCGCAACCGTGCTGATTCGGAAAGCTGCCTGTCCTGTCGGGTATGACGCGCAGAACGCGAGCATCTACGACCTCGCGGCGAATTGTCACGATATTCCGTCCGGGATTGGTTTCACGCTCACCGATTCGGCGAGCATGCCACACAGCGGTAGCACCGATCAGAACGGCTGGGTTCAGTGGCAGGGAATCCCTGCCGGCGGGCTGACCGTCGCGGAGGACGCGCCGCCCGATTACGACTCCGCCCGCGTGTTCTGCAACCAGCGCAAACTCACCGGCGAAGAGACTGGAACAACGGAGATCCCCGCCTCCAACTTTACGATCAGTGTTGATTTGCAGTACGGCTATGACATGGACTGCGATTGGATCAACATTCCAGGTCAAAACAACGATGACTCCACGGTGATGATCCGAAAGCATGGCTGCCCGAGCAGCTACAACGCGACCAATGCGAGCTTTAACGATCTCGCGGCGAACTGTCAGGACGTCCAGGCAAACGTCGACTTCAAGCTCGAACCGTTTGACGGCAATCCCGGAAACCGACTCACAGATCAGAACGGCGTGGTGACCTGGGAGAATATCTCGTCCGGACCTGGGAAGGTTATCGAGACTCCGCCTAGTGGCTACCTGTCCATTCGTGTCTTCTGCCGGCAGTTCAAGCTCACCGGTGAGGATACCGGCTTCAGCGAGTATGCAGTCACCAATTTCATCATGAGCTATGACCTGCAACCGGGTTACAACCTGGACTGCGACTGGTTTAATACCTACTCACCACCGTCCGCGACACCGGTGGCGAGTGGTTCACCCAGTCCGTCGGCGCCAACTCCAATCGCGCCAACTCCAATCGTGCCAACCAATCCGCAAAATCCGACAGGTCCAACCCAAACCCCGACATCCGGAAATAAGCAAACTTCACTGACGATCATCAAGTACACCTGCGATCCCGGTTACGACGTCTTCAAACAAAACGCCAACCCGGAGAAGGACTGCCCTCAGACGACAAAAGGCGTGCAGTTCCACTCCGTGGGGAAGACGGTCACGGCCGACAAAACGACCGATAACAGCGGGAAAGTTGCCTTCACCGGTCTCAATTCCGGCCCGCACAAGATCGTCGAAGATCTGCCCACAGGTACGGCGTACGCTTTCATCTGGAGCTGCACGAGCAATCTCGGCTCATTCACCAACTATCCGTTTTTCCCGTTCGCCATGGCGGACTCAAGCGGAGCCATCGGATATACCATCCGCCCTGGCGAGCAGCTCGTCTGCAAGTGGTACGACGTACCGTCAGACAGTAATGCGGCGGTGACGATCACCAAGCGCTGGTGCGCGGGAGCGTCACCGAACCCTGCGTCGTGCCCGATTTTCGAAGACGGCTTTGAAATCTCGCTCGTCTCCGACGATCCCTCGACAGACGTTGCGACTGAAACCACGGACAACAAGGGTGTTGCGTCGTATGACGTCCCAGCGGGAACGTATGCCATCGAGGAACAAGGCGGCCAAAATCCGTGCTTTGTGGATTCAGACGCAATCGATTCCGATGGCAACGTCACCGTCGGCAACGAACCAGTCGAGATCATCCTCTACAACTGCGGCCCGAAGCCGTAGAGATTGAAATGATTGGAAGGGAGCGCGTCGTCTGGCGCGCTCCTTCGTTTGAACCCCGGAGTCCCCTCACCAGGCGCTCTCCCTCTCCCGCGCACGGGAGAGGGACGGAGCTCGCAGTTTGGCGCCACCCTGCCCAGTCATCCTGAGCGTTTCAACCCACGTCATCCTGAGCGGAGGCGGAGCCGGAGTCGAAGGATCTCGCCAGGAAGAGAGCCGGGGTTGGGCAGAGCGAGATGCTTCGCTGCGCTCAGAATGACGGAGGGGAACGATCGCGCTCACGGTGCGGCGCTTGGCAAAGGGTTCCCCTTCTCCCGCGCGCGGGAGAAGGGGTCAGGGGTTGAGGGAACTTGATCGTCTCGCTGAAACTGTGACCGCTACATCCCCATGATGTTGTAGCCGTTGTCGACGTAGAGGGTTTCGCCGGTGATGGCTGAGGAGCTATCGCTGGCGAGAAAGACGGCTGTTTGCGCGACATTCTTGGCGCTGAAAGTCGTCTTGAGCGGGGCTCGTTCCACCATCAGGTTCTGCATGTCGGAAAAGCCGGGAATGCCCCGGGCGGCGGCCGTTTTGATCGGGCCGGCGGAAATGGCGTTCACCCGGATCTGCTGTTCGCCTAAATCGTAAGCGAGATAGCGAACTGTAGCTTCCAGCGCTGCTTTTGCCACACCCATGACGTTGTACTTCGGGAACGCCCGCTCGGCGCCGAGATAGGTCATGGTGATGATGCTCCCACCCTCCGTCATCAGCGGCACGATACGCTGCGCCGACGCGATCAGCGAGTACACGCTGATACTGTGCGCGATCTTGAAACCTTCGCGCGTTGTCTCGAGAAACCGGTTTTTCAGCTCATCCGGCGGGGCAAAGGCGATGCTGTGCACCATAGAATCGACCCGCGGAAAGTCTTGTTTGAGTTCCTCCGCGAATGTATCGAGTTGCTCGTCCGATTCGACGTCGAACTTGTATGACTTGCTACCTGGGGAGAGCGCGACCAGTTCGTCGGCTTCCCGTTTTGTGCGGTCGTCAAGGTAGGTCACGGCGAGCCGAGCGCCGGCCGCAGACATTGCCTCGGCGATCGCGTAGGCAATGCTCCAACGGTTGGCGACGCCCATCACGACGCACGACTTGCCGGCAAGCAACGTGCTTGTCGCCCCATTTTGTTCAGTCACGTTTTTCTCTCTCCCTCCCACTATTGGTTGCGTGCACCACGGTTCGCCGGCTTATGCATGAAATAGTCGAGTGCAGAAACCGCCGCGCGTCCGCGCCGAGTGCATAATACCCAGAACTCAACCGGCTATCAGGTTTTAGACAAGTAGGAAGGTCGCGACGACGTGTCGAATGAGCCAGTAATCCCGATTTTTGATGGACATAATGACACCATTCTCAGTCTCCGGAAATCAGGACGATCCTTTTTTGAACAATCAGAGTCTGGACACATCGATCTTCCTCGCGCGCGCGAGGGCGGTCTCGCGGGCGGCTTTTTCGCCGTTTGGGTTCCTAATCCTGAGATCGGCGTTCCCGATATGGATAATCCCGATCCGGCCGCGCTCGATGACACCTACGGCGATACGGCAAGAATGCCCAAACCGATGGACGTCAGTTATGCCCAAAACTACGCGCTGAGCGCAATCGGGATGTTCTATCGACTGGCCGCAGCCTCGAACGGAGATGTGCGGGTCGTGCGAACGGCGGAGGATCTACGCGAGAGCATCGAGTCGGGAACGTTCGCCATGGAACTCCATCTTGAAGGCGCCGAACCAATCGACGAGCACCTTGAGTCGCTGCCCGCCTTTTACGAGATGGGGGTGCGCTCGATCGGTCTCGTGTGGTCCCGGCCGAATGCGTTCGCGTCCGGCGTTCCGTTCAAGTTCCCTTCCTCGCCAGACACCGGTCCGGGTCTAACCGATGCCGGCAAAGCGCTTGTCAAAGCCTGCAACGAACTTGGCATTTTGGTTGATCTATCCCATTTGAATGAAGCGGGATTTTGGGATGTTGCCAAGCAGACGACGGCGCCGATTGTTGCCACCCATTCCTGTGCGCATGATCTCTGTCCCTCAGCGCGGAATTTGACAGTCAAGCAGCTCGACGCGATCCGAGATTCCGACGGCATCGTTGGCGTCAACTTCCACGTCGGGTTTATTCGCGCTGATGGCCAAGATGAAGCGGAGACGCCGCTCAGCACGCTCGTCGACCACTTCGAAAAGCTCGTCGACCACCTTGGGATCGATCGAGTCGCGTTTGGGTCCGATTTCGACGGCGCGCTCATGCCGAAGGAGCTTGGTACCGCTGCCGGTCTCCAACGGCTGGTCGCGGAATTGCGACTGCGGGGCTACGACGACGCGTCGCTGCGCAAACTTGGCTACGAGAATTGGATCAGAATCTTCGAGCGAACCTGGTTGAACTAGCAAGATTGCGCGATTTCGAGTTGGAGATCGAGAGACGCTGGAGCAGATCATGTCGCGAACAATGCATGTCACCAACGGCGACTCGACCGGAAACGCGCTCGGCCGGCTCTATCCAGACGACACGCTGGTTGTCTGGCGGGATGCGCTCCATGAGGGACCAGTTCCGACCAGCATTTCCGACGCCGAGCTGAGCGAGGTTCGGTCGGCCTTTCTCGCCTCCCAAGGATGGGGGCTCGAAGCGGACGTGCTCGCTCAGTTTGCGGAACGAGACGCCGCGCTGGCGCGCTATGAGGAATTCGATGAGGTCGTGCTCTGGTTCGAGCACGACCTCTACGACCAGTTGCAGCTCATCCAAATCCTCGACCGGCTACCGGGCCACACCGAAGGCGAAACCACAATCTCGTCGATCACGATCGATGAGTTTCCGGGCGTCGAGCCATTTCATGGTCTCGGTCAGCTCAACGATGACCAACTCAGTTCGCTCTTTCCCAAGCGTGAACCAGTCACCGACGAGCAGTTGATACTGGCGCGAAACGCGTGGGCCGCGGTCCGCGAGCCGAACCCAAATGCGATCGAAGTAGTGCTCGACGGCGAATCTGATGCGCTGCCATTCTTAGGTGAGGCGCTCACCCGGCATCTCCAGCAGTTTCCTGAAGCGGAGACCGGCCTCAGTCGAACCGAGCGTCAAGTCCTCGAGGTCCTGTCGTCTGGGCCCCTAACGGCTCAGGAACTCTTTTCTTCCGACCAAGAACGGGAAGAATCTCCATTCATGGGAGATCTGATCTTTTTTGACCATCTGCGACGACTTGGTCGCGGTCAAGGGCCCCTGGTAGAACAAGAAACTGGACATCCCATTCTCTCAATTGGAAGTCAGGATGATCTGCCCGCATTTCTCGCTCAGCGCTTGATCTCCACGGAGCGCGGACGGGCTGTCCTTGCGGGTAACGACGACTGGGCAGGTGGACCTACCGATAAGTGGCTTGGCGGGGTATTTCTGCAGGCGGAGCATCCCGGATGGCGCTGGGACCCCGAGTCGCAACGGCTGCGTTTTCCTGACTAAATTGATTGGTTTCAGCTCAACGAAACGGTCTTGGAGGGGTGGCATATGCTACCCTCATCGCTTGCGCGCGGGCGCGGGCCCGCGCTTGAAGGGATGACGTGCCGTTGGATAGGTTGCCCGATTTTCTCCACCCAGACGATAAGCAGCTTTGGCTTCTAATCGGTCTCTGTGTGGCGATGATCTTCACGATTGAAGCAGTTGAAGAAGCGGTCGAGGGTGCTTGGCCCCATCAGCGACGAGCAGCCAGAATCGCTCCCGCCGCTCGTTCACTCCAGGCCGTTTGGGGCGTCATCGCACTCTTGGTTCTGCCGGGCATCTTGCTCACGATCCTCAATCTTGGCGTGATGATTTGGCAGGATGTCGTCAGACCTGACACGCTCGTTATAGGCGGCATTTTTCTTGGGATTGGTTGGGTTATTTTTCTTCTGGGAAGCATCGACCGTCTTCGGTTTCGCTCGTTCTTGGGACAGGTTGGATTTGCCGGAGGGCTGGCGCTGATCCTTATTCTGCTCGTTGGCGATGCCCTGCTCTTGATTGCTTTTCTCGACATTCGGCCCTCGTGGGAAACGATCAAAGACGCATTGCCCCTGGTATCCTGAGAATAACGAAGCGCGAAAGCGCGAGCCCCGATGGCGCAAACCGTGCAAGCAAGCGCCGGCGACTTCGAGCAACGAGGAGAGGGGCCGAGCGGCACTTCCTTCCGCCCAGGATCGATCACCGCGAATGAGTAACCCCGAACAGCGACAAAACGCACCACCCGAGCCCCAGGACGCTCAACGCGCGGCCGATGATCAGGGCGACGCTGGCGATACCAGCTATCTCGATCTCGATCCACGCGCGACACCCGACGTCGATGGAGATGGGCGCAACTGGGCAGGGGCTCGGCGTCTCGACGTCACCCGACTTTGACGCCGAATGGGACGCCCGGGAAGAAGCACGACTTGCAAAACAAGCATCGGGTCAAGTAACTGCAGAGGGTCAGCTACCATCGGCGACACTAACGAAACCGAGACCCCTCTTAGAAGACACCACGTTCCGCAATTTCTGGTTGTCGCGGTTGCTTGCCCAGACCGGTCAGGGCGCGTTGATGTACGCGTTGCTGATCATCGTGGTCGATCGGACTGATCAATCGTTCTACAACTCGGTGTTCGTCATTTGCGCGATCATCCCGACAATCATCTTCGGCCTGCCGGCCGGCGTTGCCGTCGATTCGCTTCCCCGGCGGCCGATGCTGTTCGTCCTGAATCTGCTTCGATTCCTCTTTGTCCTGTCGTTAGTCGCCAACGTGCCCTCGTTGCCTGGCATCTTCGCGACTGTGCTCGGTATGTGGACGATTCACCAGTTCTACGCACCGACGGAGAGTGCCATTCTCGCCTCGATCGTGCCCCGTGCGCGCTACACCTCGGCCCAGGCGTTGTCGAATCTTGCGCTCACCATCTCGCAACTAGTCGGTCTGGTCATACTCGCGCCGCTCATGTTGAAAACCGTCGGTCCGACGCCACTTTTTGCGGTCTGCGGAATCTTCTTCATCATGGCGGCGATCCTGACCGCGATGCTTCCTAAAGTCGACGACAGCGCTCAACACAGGCACCGGCGTGATGCAATGCCGCTTCGCGAAACGCTGCTTACCGGTTGGCGGCTGACGAAGAACGATCATGCGATGTATGAAGTCCTGATCGACGATGTGCTGGTCGGCATCGGCGGCACCGCCCTGGTGGTCATCACGCCGTTGTACCTGAAAGGCGTGCTCAATACCGGCGCCGAGAACACCGTCTTCGTTTTTGCCCCCGCCGCGCTTGGTCTCGTCGTTGGTCTCCGCCTCTCACCGAGAATTGGTCGAATCATCGGTGAGCGGCGAGTCGCCACGATCGGTCTCATCATTTTCGCGATCAGCGTGGCCGCACTTGGGTTTGTCGAACAGATCCGCGAATTGTTGAACAACGTCTTGCTCATTCCGACCGATGATGTCGCGAATGCCTTGCACGTGCCCCCGCTCGTCTTCCTGGTCATGCTGATTTCGATTCCCGCTGGATTCGCCTCATCTCTGGTGAGCGTCGCGTCGCGGTCAGTTCTGCTCGCTCGCAGTCCGCCGCAATACCGTGGGCAAGTGATCGCGACCCAATCGCTCCTACAGAGTATCGGCGCCCTTGTTCCGACCCTCCTCGTGGGCGTTGCGGCCAGTGTTATCGGCGTCGAGAAAGTCGCCGTTGCCATCGCGCTCCTCCTCTCTGGTGGCGCGATCGCGGCGTTTACGATCTATCGTCCCGACACCGCCGCGGTTCCGGCCCGATCCCACTAGGACAACTGGCGTCTCGACAATCGAAGAATCGTGCCATTTGGTGATTCCGAATATCCGGAAACTCCGCAGGATGTGAGGTAGCGATTGGATGCCGTACGTCCAAGCGCGGAGGAAACGACCAATGGCGATCGATCCACGCGCGGTTTACGAAGGACCGCAAGCGGAAGCGTACGAAAAGTACGTGCGCGAGAACTGGGACAAGCTCGCTCCCTGGGAGCAACAGCAGGCGAGAGAGTTTCTCGTTGCAAGCAAACACCCTGGTCGAGTTGCGCAACCACGCCCGATGATTGCCCCTTCGCCGAGAACATTTCTCAATGACGTCAAGAATGATGATAGTCACCCCGAGCTGGTCTGGAAGATCAGAGCAGGATGGGTGTGCGTTTTTGCGACGCTCCTTCTTTCGCCAGCCTTATTTGGGATTATCGGCATCGCGCTCGGCGTCTACATCGCCAAAAAAGGGGATCCGGAAACAGGGATTCTGCAAATCGGACTGACACTCCTTGCGGCCGTCTTCGCCATCCTCATCTACCTTGGATTTTCCGAGATCGTGGACGGCATCATGCCGAACCCGGCCGGTCCGTTCGGGTAGCGGACATCCTGTTCTCGTGCAAGAACCGGTCCGGCTTTCGCCCGGAGCTAAAGGCCCGGGCTACGACATGCCAGCCCTTCCAGGGCTCCTCTCTTGTAGGGGCGTACAGCTGTGCGCCCGGGCTTGAGAACCACAAAGTTGCATGTTTGAACGGTCGCGTTCATCTCGCGGGCGTTCGCCAAACGCCCCTACGGAACGACGGGGCGGCGTTCTCGACGAGTCGGTTTCAACCGACCTCCCTCACTGAGCCCGGGAATTGATTCCCGGGCGCGGCGCCGAAGCAGCGGTTTCGTTTGGTCAGCGGGATCCTACGAGACGACGATCCGACGGAAGCGCTTCTTGCCCGCGCGGAGCAAGAGTGCGCTGTCCGATCCTTTGAATGGTTGATCGACATCCTCGATCCGCTCGTCGTTGATCGACAAGCCGCCTTGCGAAGCAGTCCGGCGGGCATCGCCACGTGAGCTGGCAAGACCGGCTTTCACGAAGAGATCGGCGATCGTCATACCGGCCTCAACCTCGGACTTCGGAATTTCCGTCGTTGGTAGCGAAGGGTCGTCAGCCCAGGCCGCTTCAGCGCCCTGACCGCGATTGAACAGCACTCTGGATGCCGCCTGCGCTTCAGCCGCCGCGGCTTCGCCATGGGTCATGGCAGTCGCTTCCCAGGCCAGCACGCTCTTCGCTTCCCGCAGCGCCTCGCCCTCGGTCGCCGTGAGCTCGACGATCTGTTCTTCGGGGAGGAAGGTGTAGAGCCGGAGGAACTTGGCGACGTCTTCATCATCGACGTTCATCCAGTGTTGGTAGAAGTCGTACGGCGCGGTGAGCTCTGGATCGAGCCAGACAGAATTGCCTTCGGTCTTGCCCATTTTCTGACCGGCTGAGGTAGTGAGCAGCGGGCAGACGAGACCGAACGCCTGCACGCCTTCGACTCGCCGGATGAGATCAACACCCCCGACGATATTGCCCCATTGATCCGACCCGCCCATCTGCAACAAGCAGCCATACTGCTGGTACAGATGAAGGAAGTCGTAGGCCTGAACTATCCGGTAATTGAACTCGACAAAGTTCAGCCCGCCCGCTTCGAGGCGAACCTTGTAGGTTTCGGCGGCCAGCATCTCGTTCACCGAAAAATGACGCCCAATGTCCCGCAAGAAGTCGATGTACTTCAGCTCGAGCAACCAGTCGGCATTGTTCAACAAGAGCGCCGGGGGATTGCTACCGAACCGGGCGCCCTCGAAATCGATGTGGCGGTCGAATTGCTTCAAAATGCTCTTCAGGTTTTCGCGGATCGTTTCAACTGAGAGAACGGCTCGGGTCGCGGTTTTCCCAGTCGGATCGCCGACCATCGCGGTGCCGCCGCCGCCGAGCGCAATCGGGCGATGGCCGAATCGCTGGAGCGTCGCAAGCATCATGATGCCGAGCAGGTGTCCCACGTGCAGCGAGGCCGCGGTGGGATCGAAACCGACGTAGGCCGTGACCGTGCCTTCGGCGAACGCCTTCCGGAGCGCATCCGCATCGGTGGCATCATGAACGAAGCCGCGTGCCTTGAGGTAGTCGACCGGATTCATTCCGGCTTCGATCGCGATTTCAGGCGCGTTTGGCGCGGATATTTGAGCGGTTGTGGTCACTTAAAAGGCTCCGTGCTCTGGCGAATCGAGAACATGGGAAAAATCAACTGTCAATACTGACAAATCATTTGTTGATGATCAAAAGAATCGCACCTTTCGTCCGTGTCCGCCACTCGTGACGTTCGGACGAAAGGTGCGTTTGGGATTCCTTTAGGTTGTGTTAGTTGATCGAGCCGTCTAGGAATCCTTGGACATAGCCGGGAATCTGGCTCCAGTCGCCGGAGTAGATCCACATGTCGCCGACAGTGTCGCCATAGATGTAATTCGAGAGTGTGGTGAACGCGACATCATCGTTAGTGAAGTCCGGCGCCGCGAGCGCGAGCGCGAGTTGCTTCGACTTCCCGAGATCGGTGCGCACCGATTTGCGATGTTGATTGAGCATATCGGTTAGGTTAGGTTGATTCGCAGAATCCTTCGACCGGTCGAGCAATCCCCGAATGACCAATTCCTGGCGCATGACGCGACCATCGTCGCCGTCCTGGTGCCGGGTGCGGGAAAATTCGAGCGCTTCTTCGCCGTTCAGGTGAATCTGGCCCGCGGGGTAATAGATGCTCTTGGTACCGTAGTCAACGGTTGGGTACTCGGCATCGGACACATCGTACGGATTGTTGACATCGACACCGCCAAAGGCATTGACGATATCTTCGAATCCGCCGAAGGTCGTCAGGACGGCGCCATGGACCTCAATGCCGAAGTTTGATTCAATGGTGTCCCTGATTGTCTGTGCGCCGCCCTTGAAATCTCCCGTGGCTTTCGATCCGAAATCGTAGGCGCGGGTGATCTTATCGGCCTGAAAACCGGGAATATCGACGTAGAGATCGCGCGGGAGTGAAACGACGCGCAGCGTGCGATTCGGCACGTCGACGCGGCAAATCTTCAACACGTCACTGTTTTCCGGTTCGCCCGGCTGACGAGAATCGAGTCCACCGGCGACGAGCGTCAGTACACCGAGATTGGCGGGTTGAACATCATTCGCAGCGGCCGAGACACGATAACCGCGGAAGGGCGCGGTGAATCCGCCCAGGAGCATCGCTCCCACCCAACCTTCGAGCACTCGGCGTCGATTAATTCTATGAGCCAACAATTCGATAACCATCCGACAAAATCCTCCCATTTGACAGCCCCGCTTATACAAAATGCGAAGCAGATCTTTTGAGTGTACGTACAGCCTATCACCCACTCGGGTGCTCTACAAGCATTATGCTGTGGCGATAGATGAAATCATACGTGATATTACTGAATTCGATCCCGTATTGACGCTTTGCGCCGCTTTCAGGAGAAATCAACATCGGCATGAGTGACGACTCCCTGACCTTTGCTTGGCGAACTGAATGGGATACGGCGCTCGACCAGGCGCGGATCACTCGTAAGCCGCTTCTGATCGACGTCATGAAGGTCCCTTGACGCGGTTGCGAGAAACTGGATGCCGTGACGTATCCAGACGCCCGGGTCCAAGCCGCGATCGCCGATCGCTTCGTCCCGCTGCGCCTTGATCTCTTCAAGGATCGCGCCGCGGTCCGGCCGCTTAATGTCATCGGACCCCCTCCCTGCTCATCGCCGACCGCCGCGGCGTTGTCCATTACCGCTCGGTCAATTTCCTGCCGCCTGACGACTTCCTCGACATGCTCGACATCGGCGAAGCCAACACCCGCCTTCGCTGGGCCGAATACGACCGCGCCATCGAACTCTTCGCGGACGTCACCAAGCGCCAACCCGACGGCGTCTTCGCTCCCGAAGCGATCTACTGGCGCGGTATCGCCACCTATCTCAAAACGCATAGCAATGAAGAAATGTATCGCGTGTGGCAAGAAATCCTCGACCGCTTTCCGGATTCTTTGTGGGCACGACGGATTCCGTGAATTATCTGATCAGGCGTCGACGACGTAGTCGTCGGCGAGGGTGAGGATGTGGACGTCGGAGGGGTGGGGGCGTCTCGAGGTGTGGTTAGTGTGGTCGGCGGGGAAGGGGCGGGGGTCGTTGCCGAGGAGGTTGCGGTAGACAGCTTTCAGTTCGGGGGAGGGTTCGACGCCGAGGCTCGGTCATGAGCAGGCTGGCGCAGCGGGCATACTCGCGCGGCGGCGTCGCCGCGACGTCCAAGTTGGCTGTAGGCGACCATCAAGCGAGCGAGCACGTCTTCGCGGTAGGGATCGCGCTGCAGGAGACGGCCAAAATGGGCAACCGCTTTTGCGAAGCAGCCTGCTTCGAACGCGATCGAACCGCCTTGATCGAGGGCGTGTAGCATGGCGGCGGCGTGCCGGCGCTGTTCGATCATCGCCCATTCAAAATCGAGACCAACCACGTCGTAGTCGCCGGTGTAGAGGGCAATGGCGGCGTCGAATGCCAATTCGGCCTGGCCAGAATCTCCACCTTTGAGCAACATGTCGCCATGATCGACCAGACTCTGGAAGAGTGCGGAATCATCGCGAATGCTCACCGCGTCGTTGAGCAGATAACGATCGTTCGCGTACAGAATCACCTGCTCCCGGCCCAAATCGAGATAGGTGCGCAGTGCGCCCACCGCGACGTGGAGGCTGTGATACGCCCGTTCGCTCGGCGAGTTGGGCCAAGGAGCGTCGCGATTTCGCCCTTGTGCGCAACCCGGCGCTCGGTGCTCAGGAGAAAGCGTAGGACCCAGATCGCCCGCTTCGAATGATAGGGTCCGAGGAGGACGCTATTTCGCGCGATCTGAAATCGTCCGAATTGGGTGACTTCAATCGAGAGTGGACACCGTTCTGATGCACACTCGGTCAGATCATATTGGCGAAGCGTTGAGGCGGAACGCGAGGCAACTAGCTGTGCCTCGTTCAGTAGGGTGCGAGCTTGGGTGTGCCAACCTTCTTCCGCGCAGCGAAAGGCGAGTTGACGGATTGCGTGCGCGAGCGGCGCCGGCGCTGTCCAATCAGGGTTCCGATCCGGCATCGCTACGTCAACCTCCGTCAAGCCCGCCAACTAGGAAGTAGTCAGAGTCCGGTGGTAGGAGGTGTGACTGCATCGCAGATCTGTGCAATGCACTTGTCACATAGTCACCATCTTAGACATGCCGTTTCGATGACGCAAGCGGGGAAATTACTGCAAACATTACTTATTCGACTTATTTGTGAGTGGTACGCGACAACGTTATGACGAAACGAGTCGCTGTCTCATCGATCCCCGCGAATGTCATGCGCTGATTCCCATCGCCGATAACTCCACCCGCCTCTCGCTCGAAATTGAGCGTTGCGTGAGCGAAAAATGAGTGGCGGGTGAGTGGGCATCCATACATTGACGCCAACGACAACGTGAAAAGTTCTGCCCTGAATGTGGGTGACAGGGCCGCTTGCAGCGAGCAGGCTGCCCTGCGCTTTGCATGACGAGCGAGACTAAAGGGGAACACTAATGCCTGAACTTCTTCACCCCGGCGTTTACGTGTTCGAGATTTCCTCCGGAGTCCGACCAATCGAAGGGGTCAGCACCTCGACGGCCGCATTCATCGGCGTCGCCGACAAAGGGCCGATCCCGGGAACAACCCTGCCAAATGGCAAGATGGCGGCTCCGCTGATGATCGTTAGCTTTACCGACTATGTGCGCAACTTTGGCGGATATCGCATCGACAGCTATTTGACGTATGCGGTGAAGGCGTTCTTCGACAACGGCGGGCGCCGTCTGTATGTGATCCGCGTGGCGTCGAACAACGCGGCTACGTCCAAGAATGTCGCGACCGCTTTGAAACTCTCGGCGCTAACCGAAGGAACGTGGGGAGACAAACTCTCCGTCGCCATCGAGAACAACTCCGACGGTGAAACGACGAACAACTTCAAACTCGTCGTTCGATTCGACGGCACTCCGGTCGAAAGCTTTGATTCGGTCACGTGGAGCACGAGTCCCACCCTGGCCGATACCTCGACCACTCCGGCCGAGTATGTGCGCACCGCCGTCAATACCCGATCCGAGTTCATCGCGATCACAGCCGATATCGGCGCCCGGCCAACCAATACGGGCGCAACTCCGCTCTTGTTCACAACCGGATCTGAAGGAACGGCGCCGACCCCGGCGACGTTTATTGGCTCGGCCGCTCCGGACAACACAGTCCTTGGCCGAGGTCTCAATGCGCTCGACAAGATCACCGATGTCAACATCATCGCGATTCCAGGTCAGGGCGCGCCGACGACGGTGAATGCCGGCTTGGCATATTGCAAGAATCAGCGTCAGCTTCAGGATTGTTTCTATATCGGCGACATGGGAAGTCTCGCGGTCACTGCCGCGCGCGTCGATGGCGCGCAGCCCGATGTTCGGAAAATCAGCGACGCCGTGCTATATGCCGGTCCCGCTGGATTCGGTGGTACTCCGATCGATAAATCAACCGGAGACTATGGGGCGATCTATTACCCTTGGGTTTGGTCGGCCGATCCGATCGGCACCGGGAGAAACCCGAAGATTCTGCTCCCGCCGTCCGGGTTCATGGCGGGCATCTACGCGCGGACCGATAACTCGCGCGGTGTTTTCAAAGCCCCAGCCGGGACAGAAGCCGGCGTCGCGGGAGCGATCGCCGTCGCCACGACCGTCAGCGATACCGAGCAAGACCAACTCAATCCGATCAAGGTCAATGTCATCCGCACGGTCCCGGGCAGTGGTTTTGTGGTCTGGGGCACGCGCACGATCGGCAGTGACGCGGAATGGCGCTACATCCCTGTGCGGCGCATGGCGATCTTCCTCCGGGTAAGCATCTATTACGGCATTCAATGGGCGGTCTTCGAGCCGAACGACGAGGGCCTCTGGTCAAGCCTGCGGCTCAATATCCGCTCGTTCATGTTGACCCAATTCCGCGCCGGCGCATTCCAAGGGAGCAAACCTGACGACGCCTTCTTCGTGAAATGCGATAGCGATACGACCACTCAGGCCGATATCGACAACGGCGTGGTCAACATCCTGGTTGGCTTTGCGCCACTGAAGCCGGCCGAATTCGTCGTGCTCAGACTTCAGCAAAAAGTCAACCAGCCGGTCGCCTAATAGCAACTGATGGATAGCTAGGAGGAAATCCATGGCTCGAATGAATGCGAGCACCAACCGATTCGATCCCTTTCGCAACTTCCGGTTCAAAGTGAAATGGGACGGGCAATACGTCGCGGGACTAACCAAGATGGGCGCGCTGAAGCGCAGCACTGAGATGGTTGAGTTCCGTGAGGCTGGGGAAAACATCACCAGCCGGAAATTGCCGGGCAAGACGAAGTACGACGCGGTCACGCTTGAAGCCGGCGTCACCTATGACTCCGCATTTTCGGACTGGGCAAATTTGGTCAACGACTTTGCCAGCCACAGCATCACCAGCCTCGGCGACTTCCGAAAGAACGTGACGGTCGATGTCTTCAACGAAGCGGGCGTGCTCGCCATTTCCTACAACCTCTACCGGGCCTGGGTCGCCGATTACCAGGCGCTCCCCGACCTCGACGCCAGCGCCAACGCGGTGGCGATCACGACGATCAAGCTCGAATACGAGTGGTTCGAGCGGGACGCGAATGTCAATGAGGCGCCGAACCAGGGTCCAGCACGGCTTGGATAAGCGATGAGCCCCGCATCGACGTTGGAGCGAGCAGAGGCAACAGTTTCTCTTCTCGGAGGGCTGTTGTTTGAAGACGGCTCGCGAATCGATCAAGTCGGACTCCGCCGAGTAACCGGGCGCGAGGAAGATTGGCTTGGACGTCACCCGCGAGCCTCGAACGCCGAAGCGATCACCGAGGTCCTTTCGGCATGCATTGAGCAGGAAGCGGTGGCGATCCCGAGCCGGCAACTTGCGCGGCAAATGCTGGTCGGCGATCGCGACTATCTGATGGTCCAGCTTCGCGCCATGACGCTCGGGCCCGATGTCGCCGCGGTCTATTCCTGTCCCGGGTGCGGCCAAAAAATGGACGTTTCGCTCGACCTCGCCGAAGTTCCAGCGGAAACCGCACCGCAAGACCATCTCATTCACGAGATCGAACTTGGTGACGGACGGCGGATTCGTTTCAGGTTGCCGAACGGAGCCGACCAGGAAGCGGTCGCCGATCTCTCCCTCGAACAGGCGGTGGAATCGCTCATCGCCCGCTGTCTCGTCGATGACGGCGAGCTATCACTCGACGAAGTATCGAGGCAGCGGCTCGCCGATGAGATGGAGCGGCTCTCGCCGACCGTCGACATCGAGCTCGAACTGACCTGTCCCGAGTGCGGGCATCTCTTCACAACAGATTTCGACGTCGCCTCCTTCTTCTTCACCGAGCTCGCAGCGTCACATCGAACGCTGCTGCGCGAAGTGCATCACCTGGCGTTCCACTACGGCTGGAGCGAAGCGGCGATTCTGGGAATGGATCGCGACCGGCGACGCGCCTATTTGTCCTTACTGTCCGACGAGCTAAGACAAGACTGACGGATAAGGCGATGACATGGCGAACTTTCTCAACCGCATTGCAATAAGAGGAGCAGGCGTCCAATCGTCCGCCCGGCCATCCGCTATCGCTCCGCCAATCCTTCCGGGCCGTCTCCCTGAAGCGGGGGCTCATTCGACGAGCCCGCGCTCCCGCGCATGACGCAAACTCCCGACCAAACGCCGGCGCCGCCGGTTCAGATTGGCGATCGCACCTCGACGCCAACAGCCCGTCTGTGGGCCAGGCGCCGACTCCGACTTCACCCGTCGAGAATCCAGGCTTGAAAAACTCGCCGTCCCCGAGCACGAATCTGCCAGCGGGATCATCATCGACGCCCTCGGCAACACCGTCCGCGCTCAATCCACAACCGAGCGCGACGAGCAATCCAGACATCGTTCGCGCGCCCCGTCGTCTCAAAACGGAAGGGACGGACAGTCCGCACCGCCCACGCCGTTCGCGCTGACCCCCGAGCCCGAAGCGGTGATTCGCGCCCCAAGGAGTTCGTTGCGTCCGGCAAAGGTTGATGGACCTGAAATTACTTTGCCGCGCATGGAGTTTTCGGTTCCCACGCAACCCGATCCACAGTTTCCCAGACCGCCACATGAAGACGCGCCCCAGCGGACACAGGAGCCGGCGGTTCCGGTCTCTGCGCAGGTCACAGTTCCCACGTCAAGACGACCGCGAACTGGCCCTGAAGAAGTGCGGCCAACGGCCCCGATTGCACCGCTGCAGATGCCTCCTCCGGCCGGACAGCCGCGGCGCGAACCCAAGGTCACGATTGGCCAAATCGATGTGCAAGTGATCAATCAACCTCAACCCCTAGCGCCAGCCCCGGCTGCTTCGGCCCGACCCGCCGAATCGAGCTGATTTGCGAGCGCTGGATAGAACTCTTTAGGTGTCGATTGGTATGAGCTTTCAGGCGATAAACGATGTAACCAAAGCGTTGAGCACGCTGATCGAAAGCCAGATCAAGCCTGACGGTCCCGTCGGCGACTGTTTCCCTTCTGCCGCCTGGTGACACGCTACCCGAGGACACCGGCGTCAATCTCTACCTCTACCGGATCCACGAAAGCCCATTTACCAAGAATGAGCCCTGGCGCGGAGATCGAGAAAATCCGCCGTCGGGCAAACCGCCGCTCGGTCTGCAACTCCACTACCTTCTGACGCCACTCGGGAAAACGTCGGACGCGAACGCAGCCGCCGGCGATGTCGCCCACACGATGCTCGGCATCGCGATGCTCGCCCTGCATGAGTATCCGATCTTGAATGACACGCACATTCCCGGCTTCGATGCTGACGTCGTTCTTTCCGATCACCTGCGAAACAGCTTCGAAGATGTGAAAGTGACGTTGTCGCCGGCGAGTGTCGAAGATCTCTCGAAGATTTGGGCAACGATCAACAAACCGTACCGGCTCTCGGTTGCCTACGAAGTTTCAATCATCGAATGGTGCCCGACCGCAAGCCGCCGCTCAATGGCGGAATCGTGCTCACCACAAATCTGGAAGTCTTCACGCTTGATCCGCCGCATGTTGAAACGCTGACTCCTGCCACTGGCGCGGTGGCGCGACTGGTGGCGAACGTCGTCACACCAAACGATCTTGTCATCGCCGGATCGGGACTTGGACGACCGGGACAGCAGCCGATCGTCAGAATCGGCGGCACGGTGGTCCCGCTGCCCACTCCGGCGGTTCCACCATTCGATACGCTCACCGTGCCCCTTCCCACCGTGCTCGATGCCGGACCGCAGGTCGACGTCCGGGTGTCGCTCGCAGGCAAAACCAGCCAACCAGCCACCTTCAACGTCACTCCCTGGCTGGCTTCGATCGTGCCCATTCGCTCCGATCTCAGCATCGCCACGCCGATCATCGCTCTGAGGGGCGATGGACTGACTGCGACGCCCCAAGTTCGCTATGAGGGCCCGGTTGGCATTCGCACAACCGCTGCCGCGATCAACGCCGGCGTGCTCGAAGCGCCGACTCCAGCCGATTTGACGAACGGGATGTACGACGTGCGCGCCCAGCTTGCCGGCAATGTGCTGTCAAACGGGCGGACGCTTGAAGTCATTCCGCTGGTCAACGCTTCTCCCACCGTGACGGTGGTCGCCGGCAAGCATCGAATCAACATCACCGGCGCCCGGCTCAACGGCACCCAAATGACGCTCATCGTCGACGGTGTTCCCTACCAAACGGCGGCGAATGCGAACGCTACGGCGCTCACATTCACGTTCCAAATCCTGCTGCCGGCCGGTCAGCACACGGTTGCGGTTGACGTCGATGGCAGCAGATCGCACACCGTTCCGTTCACGGTTACTTAGGGAAGTCATGGAACAACGATTGGCCTACGTTGACGACAATCAAAAGGCGCTCTCGGACGCGATCGACGCGCTCGTCACCGGACTGCGCCAGCAGGACCAGCCGTCGACGATTGCGCCGTTGCCGAGTTGTCCATCGCTCGATGCCCTGGCGACGATGTTTGGTCTGTCGGCATTCGAACGGGCGATCGTGCTCGTCTGCGCGGGCCTCGAACTCGATTCTCGCGTCGGCGGCGCATGTGCGGAAGCGTCGGGTCGTGCTGACGCTCCGCATCCCACGTTTGCCCTCGCCCTGGCCGTGCTGCCCGATCCTCATTGGAGCGCGCTCGGACCAGAATCACCGCTGCGGCGCTGGCGCTTGGTTGACATTTCCCTTGCCTCCGACCTGCCCATTTCCTCGCGGCCACTGACGATTGACGAGCGCGTGTTGAACTTTCTCATCGGCATTCAACAACCTTCAACCCACCTCCAAGGGATGATCGCCTTCGTGCCGCTTGACGACTCGATCGTGCCGTCGCATGGCGAACTTGCCGCGAAGATCGCGAACACGTGGTCCCATAGTGAAAGTGGTCCTCCGGTGACGGTTCTCACCGGTGGCAACGATGGGTCTAAGCGCGCGATCGCGGCGGCAGCCTGCTCCACGCTCGGACTTGGACTCGCCGAGATGTCCGCCGACGGCATTCCGCAGACACCGGCGGAGCGATCTTCGCTCGCGCGGTTGTGGGAACGCGAATCAGCGCTCTCCAACGCCGCGCTCTATCTCGACAGCCACGAGATCGAAGGTGGTTTGCAATCGGTCGCGCGCTTTATCGATGGCATGTCGAGTCCAGTGTTTGTTGGCGCGGCGGACCCGGTACGCGGAATCCGCCGACCGAGCATGACGATCTCAGTGCGCCGGCCAACCTCGTCCGAGCAGCGGGATCTCTGGCGAACGAGCCTGGGATCGCACGCGGTTGGACTCAACGGGCATGTCGACCGGCTTGCTTCGCATTTCGATCTCAGTGGAGTTGCCATTCGCGCTTCCGTATCAGAAGCCCTGACGGCCGGCACCGCCGGCAGCGAACTGGAGGAGATCCTCTGGGATGCGGGACGGTCGCAAGCCCGGGCTCGCCTCGATGATCTTGCCGAGCGAATCGAATCGGCCGCGGGCTGGGACGATCTGGTCCTTCCGGTCGATTCGATGGCGCCGCTGTATGAACTGACAAGTCAAATTCGCCATCGCACAACCGTGTATGAGCAATGGGGATTTGGCAACTCGAACCGGCGCGGTCTCGGCGTGAGCGCGCTCTTCGCAGGACCGAGCGGGACGGGCAAAACGCTCGCCGCCGAGGTGCTCGCGCATGAGCTCCGTCTCGATCTCTATCGCATCGATCTTTCGGGCGTCGTCAGCAAATACATCGGCGAGACCGAAAAGAACCTCCGCCGTGTCTTCGATGCCGCGGAAGAGGGCGGCGCCGTTTTGTTCTTCGACGAAGCGGACGCGCTCTTCGGTAAGCGGAGCGAGGTCAAGGACAGTCATGACCGCTACGCCAATATCGAAGTCAACTATCTGCTGCAACGGATGGAAGCGTATCGGGGCGTGGCCATTCTGGCGACAAACCTCAAGGGTTCGCTTGATTCAGCTTTCCTGCGCCGCATTCGCTTTGTCGTCACCTTCCCGGTGCCCGACGCCGAACAGCGGGCGGAAATCTGGCGACGAGTCTTCCCGGCTTCGGCCCCAACGGCGGAAATCGATCTCGACAAACTTGCCCGTTTGAACGTCACCGGCGGAAACATCCGCAATATCGCGGTCAATGCCGCCTTTCTCGCGGCAGCGAGCGGCGAGCCGATCGGTCATGCGCACCTCGCGCAGGCGACGCGCAACGAATTCGTCAAGCTCGAACGGCCTCAGCCGGAAGACGAAATCCGTAGTTGGGGAAACTAAGGAGAAGTGATGACAGCCGCTAAGAGTCAAGCCAAACCGCCACGTGGAAATACACATGTCGTCAGCGAGGAACTCTTCCGCGAGGTCTACGACTCTCCGCTTTCGCTCCCCGGCAAGGATCGCTGGGTGACGATCGATGACGATGTGCGGGCCATCGAGAAGCTTCTGGGCATGCCCGCGAAGACGATCGGGGCCCCGCTCTGGGTGAGCGGCGACACCAGGAATTGCCCGAAATGTGGCCGCGAGCCGAACTGGCTCGACATCGTCTCATCGGCCCTTTCCAGCGTGCACGAGCGGCAGATGATCGCCAGGGTCATCCTCGGCGATCGCAAATTTATCAATGTCGAAGCGCCTCGCGCCATCCAAGATCTCAGCTGCTACCAGTGCGGAGCGGCAATCGTCGATCTCCGCTCCTTCAAATGCCACAACTGGGCATATGCCATCGGCAAACTCCGCGACGTTATCCGAAATCTTCGGCCCGAGGCGGTCTGATATGCAGCTAGCCTTCGCTCAGGACCCACCGCACCATGCCCGAGCGCCAGTCGTTCAGCGACGGTGCGCGTGTGGTGGCATGGCCGGTCCCGATGGCGAATGCGCGGCGTGCAAAGCGAAGCGCCAACGGCTTGCCCGCCTGGCGGCCGGTCCGGCGAAACCGGAAGCCGCCCCGGCGATCGTCCGTGACGTTACGGCCAGAGCGGGTGAAGCGCTCGATCCGAGTGTGCGCTCGTCGATGGAACGGCGGTTCGGCCAGAGCTTTGGCTATGTCCGCATCCATAACGATGCTCGCGCCGCCGAATCAGCCCGGGCGGTTGACGCGCTGGCATACACAGTTGGACGCCACATAGTCTTCGATCGCGGCCAATTTGCGCCCCACAACCCATCCGGCGAGCGAGTGCTTGCCCACGAACTAGCGCACGTTGTGCAACAACGCGGAGTGACCGGTGCGCCTAGTGAGGTGATGCCGGCGAGCGATCCGCTCGAGGCGCACGCTGAATCGACAGCCCGGACTGCGCTCGGTGGAGGAAGTGCGGACGCGCCACAAGCGTCAGCGCCCGCGGTCGCAAGGCTCGGTCCCGCCAGCATGACGAATTGCGTAGGTGGAGCGCGCGGCGCCCCGGCGGACGTCGGCACAGAAATTCCGGCGATGGACGCCAAGGCGAAAGAGATCGCGAATGATGTCGCGACCCAAACCGCGGCCGATCCGGTTGCCGCCGCCGTTCGCACCGCGCTTGAGACGAGGTTCGGACTCCCACCAGTTCTCGCCAATGGGAAATCGATGAATCGCCTCACCGGGGCGACCGTGGCCGATCAGGACACGGCGATTCGTGGCGAAGTCACGATCCTGTCGCGCCGGTTCGCCATGTCGACCCGAATTTTCAGTCAGAACATTTTTTATCGCTGCGTCGGCCCAGAGGGCGGGAGCTCGATCGGCGGCTGTTCAATTCAGTTTGCTGATTGTGCGAACGGTCACGCCTGGTCATGTGTTGGCATCAACGCCATCTTCATGTGTCCGGGTTTCTGGAGCACGACTGGCAGCACCGACGAACGGGCATTGATCCTCGTTCATGAGAGTCTTCACATGCAACTTGGCACGACCACTGCGAATGCGCAAGGCGAAATCGGGGAGGGGAACCCGCGCGGTTCCGGTGGCCGCTTTAACAACGCGAGTTGCTACGAATCGTTTGCCAGCGATCTCACAGGCGTGACGGTCCAAGACACCTGCCCAACGCCACCGGCGCCGTGATGACGGGGAATGGTATGTCGTCATTGATCGAACGCATCACAACGCAGAGGGATGTGCGATGACCGCGAATGTGGCGTTCGTACCGAGCGAATCTGTGCGAAGCCCGGTGGTCCAGCGCCGCTGCGCCTGTGGCGGGAATGCAGGTCCCGACGGAGAGTGTGCGGCGTGCAAAGCTAAACGACTTGCCACACAGCGATCAGCTGCATCGGCGGGATCAGGCGGTCTGCCGCCGTCACGAAGGGCGCAGGCTGTCCTCTCGAATCCTGGTCGTCCGCTCGACGGATCGCACCGCCGGGAAATGGAGCATCGCCTCAGCAACGCATCGCGCGCGGTTGCGATCGATCCGGTTCGGGGTGGCTCGTCTGAACTCGTCGATGGCCCAGGCGACCATTTCGAGCGCAACGCTGAGCGCGTATCCACCCAAAACGCGCCAACGTCGAAAGCCCCACCGAGTTTTGATTTTCGGAACGTGCGCGTCCACGCCGACAGCACCGCCGACCGGGCGGCACGAGCGATCGATGCCGACGCGTTCACGATTGGATCCAACATCGCCTTCCGCGCCGGCCGCTACGACCCCTCGAGCTCTCGCGGAAAGACGCTGCTGGCGCACGAACTGACGCACGTTGTGCAGCAAGCTGGCGGATCGCGCCAGGTCCAACGGCAATCGGTTGGCGATCGTCGCGTTCGGTACGAGGAACACGTCGATCAGACAAGTCACAAAACCGACGACCCGATGAGCGTGTGGAAAGGGCAAATGACCCGGACCGAAAACCTCGAAGAGTTCAAGGAGACTCCGGCCAAAGACAAAACTCCGGCCAAGCAAGAATGGCAAGCAATCCAGTCGAGACAGGGCAAGGTCAATCTTGAGTTTGATCCCCGTGCGTGCAAGGTTCGATTGCCGCTTCGATTGAAGTTCCAAAACCCGTCATTCGCAGCGCCCCAAGCTTGGGACCCATGCGGTCTCAATCCGGCAAATCCTGCCCCGCGCACGCCGCTGCCAAACGACACCTTCACCAAATTGCGATCAGCGTTCACCTCCGAGATCAATACCGGACTCAACGGTTGGTACACAGCCAAGATCGAAGGCTGCGACAAGGGACCGTGCGCCGGCAAAGACATCCCGATCAATGTCGAGGTCCATGATGGTGGCGCGGCGGAAGAACGCGACCAGGATGTTTTCCTCATCAATGCAAAGGGTCGCTCGTGTGCCGACCAAACCGGCGCGTTCATCTATGCACCAAGCGGCGACACCGATGAGCGAATGTGGAGACACGAAGCAGGCCACTTCTTGCTCGGTTATGGCGATGAATACGCCGAGGCAGGCAAGGCTCCCGAACGGGTGACGCACGACTACTCAGCTATGGGAGATGCCGAGAAAACGAGATTTGCTACCTTCCATGAGCGCCATTTTGCCTTCGTTCCGGTCTTCCTCAATGACGTGTTGCAAAGCATGGGGCAGGCCGGCTGCAAGGCGAGCTTGCAAGAAGTCTCGCGTCCACTTGCGACATCGTTCCGAATCAGCCTCGGTGAAGGGTATGCGTCGTTTAGAGGTGGAGGCAGCGGACTCTATGTCGATCTCGGGTTTGATCTCGGGCTTGCCGAGGACCGGAGCCGCGCCGTCGAGAAGATCATCGGCTTGCATGCGCGATGGCTGAATGACGCAGGGAAGGAAAGCACCCAGGCATTCCTGTTTGGACTCCGACTTGGCGTCGAGCGGCGTTGGGGTGGTTCTGGTCATGGACTGACGCTTGGCGGTTTCGGTGAAATCGGCGGCGGCGCCTTCAACGTCGGCGGAACTGGTGGAGCCCAGGCAGGAGCCTACGGCGAACTCGGCGGGTACTTCGGGTATAAGCCGCCCGTTGGCGAATACTGGCCTGGCGTTCGCCTGGAAGCGGCGGGCGGAACGCGAATTGGCACGACGGGTCAGATTGGCGAACCCGGAGGCGGTGTCCCTGGGCCAAACGCCCCGATGGAGCAATGGGTGCGCCTAGGTGTCAATGCCGTTTGGGCATTTTGATCCCGGCATGACTGGAAGCAGGAACGCTTGATGACAAGCATGCTGCACATCTCAGAAACGCAGTTGGCCAAGCGCGAGAGCGCCTTTCCCGTGCGCCGGTGTGCCTGCGGCAACAGCGTCGGCCCCGATGGCGAGTGCTCAGCTTGTCGCGCGAAGCGGCTCTCAGGTCAGATGCAAGGAAGCGGTCGTCTGCTCGAACAACCCATTCGGTCGAACATGGAACGACGCTTCGGTCACGACTTTTCGAAAGTGCGGATCCATGCTGACGCCGAGGCGGGTCGAGCTGCTGACTCGGCCAATGCCGCCGCTTTCACGATCGGTCAGAGCATCGTCTTCGGCGGCGGACGCTTCGCCCCTTCAACTCATGCTGGGAGTAGGTTGCTCGCCCACGAGCTTGCCCACACGGTGCAACAGCGAAACGCTGTCGCTGGTCCGTCAATTGGATCGTCTTCGCCGAGTTCCGAATCCGAAGCAAGAAGCACCGCCGCCAGCGTCACGAGCGGCGGGATGGCAACATCACTGTCGCCTGTCCCGTCGCTCGCAATGGCGAAGGACCCACCCCCACCTCCGGGCGTTGGCGGAACGACCACTTCAACCACGACTTACCCGTCCGACGAACCGAATGACACACCCGAGCAGCGGCAGATTGCCTGCCTAATAGGCCGGGGCGATTGCGCCAAGATCTCCGGCGGTGGACTGCCTGAAGCAGGTGTAGTTGCCAATGAGAACCTCGCATGTAAGCGCGACACTTCGTACGGCGGACCGGATGTTTGGCCCACGGAAACCCAGTGCAAATCACCGCAGCTCTTCAAATTCGACTCGATCAAGCTAGCGCGTTCGTTGGCCACGAAGTATCCCGGTTGGCTGGGTGTTCTACCCAACTGTCCCTGCACTGACGCCGCAGCGAAGGGGTCGTCTGACTGGGCTGGTCCTGGAGCTTGCTTGCCTCCGTATCACATCGGCGCCGCGACTGGATATCGATCGGCGAAGGGTTACGCATCAGTGCCCGGGACGAATCACGGCCAGCAGTGCTGCTACGACGCCAAGGGGAATCTCATTACCGATGGCGCCGGCGCGGGAACTCCTGACATCGTCCAAGCGCCGGCCGGCAAATGGGAAGGATTCACAGCAACGATCAATCCATGGTCTGACAGACCGGGAGCGTCTGCTGCCTACAACCACTACCAAAACGACGTGGTGCCGTTCAACGACCTTGGATGGGAGATTTACAACCGCTACTGGGTGCCGAACAAAGGCGTCGATTGTCCGGCGAATAAGGTGCCGTAGGGATCGCTGATGAATATCTTGTTGAGCAAAACCCACACGTCCCAACAACCACCGGTACGTCGATGTGCCTGCGGCAATGTCGTCGGGCCGGATGGCGAATGCTCGGCATGCCGCGCAAAACGGCTTTCCGGACAGATGCCATCGAGCGGTCGGCCGCTCGACCAGCCAATTCGGTCCGACATGGAACGGCGATTTGGCCGCGACTTTTCGAATATCCGAATTCACGCAGATTCCGAAGCCGCCCGATCAGCGGACTCAGTCAATGCGGCCGCATTCGCAATTGGCCAAAACATTGTGTTCGGCGGTGGACGATACGCGCCGTTTACCTCTGTGGGAACGAAGTTAATTGCACATGAACTTGCCCACACGGTGCAGCAGCGGAACGCAACTGCCGGTCCGTCCATCGGGCCATCGTCACTTCACTCCGAAACTGAAGCGAGGAGTGCGGCGGCGAGCGTCAGTTCTGGTGGTCCGGCGACGTCGCTTACGCCTGTGCCATCACTTGCACTGGCAAAGGATCCGCCGCCTCCGCCTACCAGCACAAGCACAAGCACAAGCACAACCACGGCCACACCTCCGTCGCCATTTCCGCCGGACGAACCGTACGACGTACCTGAGCAGCGGCAATTTGCCTGTCTGATCGACCGCAAGAATTGCGAGAACGTCTTAAAGGGAAGTTTTCCTGATCGGAGTACGGTGACTGCAGAAAACGCAGCTTGCAAGACTCAGACGTCTTATACAGGACCAGATGTTTGGCCCTCGATAACTCAGTGTAACTCGCCGCAGTTGTTCAAATTTGACGCGATCGCGCTCGCGCGATCTCTCGCCACAAAGTACCCAGGCTGGTTGAACAAACTACCCAATTGTCCGTGTACCGACGCGGCAGCGAAAGCTGCTCCTTCTGATTGGGCCGGTCCAAACGCCTGCAAGCCTCCTTATCACATTGACGCTGTGACAGGCTATCGGTCAGTGAAGGGATACGCCTCGGTTGCCGGGACGAATCACGGTCAACAGTGTTGCTACGACAAGAACGGCAATCTCATCACCGACGGCGCGGGAGCCGGAACTCCCGATGTCGAACAAGCACCCGCCGGGTTCACAGAAACAGTCGGTGGGATTTTCGGGAGTGGACCTGGGCCGATTTCCGTTATGAAGCACGTACAGAACGATGTGACGCCGTTCGAAGAGCTCGGCTGGGAAATCTACAACCGCTATTGGGTGCCAAACAAAGGCGTCGGTTGCCAACCGAACAAGGTGCCATAGGGTTCAATGATGGAAACATGGCAGAACCAACCTCAAAGACACCAAGGACCACCGGTTCATCGGTGTGCCTGCGGCGGAATCGTCGGTCCAGCCGGCGAGTGCTCGGCCTGCCGTGCGAAGCGGTTGGCCGGTCAGACGCGAAGCAGCGGCCGCCCACTCGAGCGACCGGTTCGATCTGATATGGAACGGCGATTCGGTCACGATTTTTCAAACGTTCGAATTCATGCAGATGCCGAAGCGGGCCATGTGGCCGAGTCGGCGAACGCCGCTGCGTTCACCATCGGCCAGAACATTGTTTTCGCTGGTGGACGATTCGCCCCGAGCACACAAGTTGGGAGCAAGTTGCTCGCCCATGAGCTCGCGCACACGGTGCAGCAGCGGAACGCCATTGCCGGAACGACCATCGAAACGTCGACTCCACATGCCGAGTCGGAAGCCAGAGTGGCCGCAGCGGGGGCGAGCGTTGGTCGCGTGACCACCTCTTTGTCGCCAGTAGCATCGCTTTCACTGGCGAAACAGGATCCGACCACTCCAACCACTCCTGCCATTGGCGCAGGTGGAACGACTACGTCACCAACGACTGTTCCTGCCGATGAACAAAATATTGGCATTCTAGGTCGCTCTTCGCTCAATTATGCTCGATCACTAAATACGATCTATCCGGGTTGGCTTAGCGTACTCCCCGCCTGTCCGTGCACTGACGCGGACGCCAAAGCAGATCCCTCAACTTGGACAGGACCGGGCGGCTGCCCGCCTAAATATCACCCTGGTGCGGTAACTGGATATCGCTCAGTTAAGTCGTATCAGTCGATACCGGGAACCAATCACGGCCAGCAGTGCTGTTACGACGCGAAGGGCAATCTCATCACGGAAGGCGCGGCTGCCGGAACTCCCGATATTACCCAGGCTCCTGAGGGTGCTGGCGCTACCTTGGAAGGCGTGACTTCTGACCTTCCAGGACCTCTTTCGGTCGCTACCCACTTTAGCACCGACGTCCTGCCATTCGACATGCTGGGATGGGAAATCTACAACCGGTACTGGAAACCGAATAACGCGAACGGTTGTCCAGCGAACAAGGTTCCTTAGGGGTCAGCGATGGAAGCAAAACACCGCCAACAAGAGCATCAGCACGCCCCGCCGGTTCATCGGTGCGCGTGTGGTGGCGTTGTCGGTCCGACAGGCGAATGCGCATCGTGCCGAGCGAAGCGGCTCGCGAAAGAAGCACAGACGCGGTCAAAAGGACGAGCGCTCGATCCGGCGACACGATCTTCCATGGAGCACGCGTTTGGTCATGAGTTCGGCAATGTTCGAATTCATCACGATCAGCAAGCTGTTCAGTCGCTCGGAGCCCGTGCGTTCACCCTGGGATCGAACATCGTGACCGGGGCACCTATGTCGGTCTCTCAGCAGCCTGGTGCGACATCGCTTCTGGCGCATGAACTCACCCATGTCGTGCAGCAGCGGAATCGGCTTGGATCAGCGATCCAGCCGCGCGCGAGCCATGCAGCCGAAGCCGAAGCAAACAGGGCCGAGAGGGCAGTCTCGCTAGGTCGTCCAGTCGGCGCAGTCTCAAGCCAGCCACTCTCCGTCGCACGGCAAGATCTCGACACTGGTCTCACAAGCGACGGCGGCACGACAGGCGATACCGGATCCGCGCCCGCAGGTGCGGCGCCGTCGGCCGCGAGTCCTGGTTCGGCGATGCTCTGTTCGAGACGGCTCGAAACTCCAGTCGCCGGCTTGCTGTTCAACCATGCCTACGTTGATGACACTGGACGTGGCGATTGCCGTGGCGCCGGCATGCTCAACAACTATGCCGTGGTGATACCCGTCAGTGGGAATGCTTTCAGTGGTTGCTTTGCTAAGTCCGATCGCTCGCGCGACCCAGTAACCTACGCACCCAATACGAAGCGGTGTGATCCTGCTCCCGGCGTGTCGGACGTTCACAAATGCCTGCGCGACGCATTCACAGCCTACTCAGATCCTTCTGAATACTCCGATAGCCCGTTCCGCAGTCCCATGGGACCGAACAGCAATTCGTTCGTAGCGACACTGGCAAGAACCTGTTGCGCCGATTCAACCTCGACGGGTCTGGGCTGGGTGCCCGGATGGGATCACGCTCCGGCTGGGCCCTGCCCCGACACAACTGCCGCTCCGTTGACGGATGCGGGCGACACCGGACAGGTGCCTGAATGATGGAAATGTTGCACGCCCAGCCCGATTTGCAGCACGCGCCACCGGTTCGCCGGTGTGCGTGTGGTGGGATTGTTGGTCCGGCAGGGGAGTGTGCATCCTGCCGGGCGAAGCGGTTGGCAAAAGAAGCGCAGGCGCGGTCGGCTGGTCGACCGCTCGATCCAGCGACGCAGTCGGCGATGGAGCGATCGTTTGGTCAAGGCTTCGGCAATGTTCGAATTCACAACGATCCTCATGCTGTCCAGTCGTTAGGAGCGCGTGCTTTCACCCTGGGATCAAACATTGTGACCGGTGGAGGCACTTCGTCACCTCGCCAACCTGGTGCGACATCGCTCCTCGCTCACGAACTTACCCATGTCGTGCAGCAGCGCAACCAGTTTGGGTCAGAGATCCAGCCTCGAGCGAGCCAGGCGGCCGAAGCTGAAGCAAGAAGTGCCGCGACGGCTGCGACTCAGGGTCGCTCAGTTGGCGCCATCTCCCGGCAGCCCCTCGCCGTCGCACGGCAAGACCTTGACGCCGGTTCAACAGGTGACGGAGGCATCACGGGCGATACCGGAGTGGCGGTAAGCCCAGAGCGGGCGGAACAAACGAATTGCGTGATCCGCCTGGGTGGATGTGTGAACTCGCGTCCCGCCGGGATCCCGACTCCCGAGGAAATCGCCAGTTACAACGTTGAATGCCGCCGGGAAACCTCGTACTCCGGTCCGGACGTCACGCCGACTGATCAAGAATGCACGACACCGGCGGGCGCGACTCCGTCGGCCGCGAGTCCTGGCTCGGCAATGATTTGCTCGAAACAACTTGAAAATCCAATCGGCGGCTTGTTCTTTAATCACTCCTACATTGATGACACTGGAGGTGGGGACTGCCGCAGTGCAGGCAAGCTCAACAATTACGCAATCATTGAGCTGGTGAGCGGCAATTTCTTCCAGGGCTGCTCCGTCAAGACCGATCGGTCGACCGATCCCCAAACGTTCACGCCAAATGTGAAACGGTGCGATCCCGCCCCAGGCGTGACTGATGTTCATACCTGTCTCCGGGCCGCGTTTAACGCGTACACGGATCCACAGGAATACTCGGACAACCCGTTCCGAAGCCCACTGGGTCCGAACAGCAACACATTCATCGCGACGCTCGCGAGTGCCTGCTGTGCCGATTCGACCTCTTCGGGTCTTGGTCGTGTCCCCGGTTGGGATCACGCACCGGCGGGGCCTTGCCCGGACGAAACCGCGGCCCCAACAACAGATGCCGGTGACACAGGTCAGGGGCCGGAACGATGACGACCTCGTCCTTCAACGTTGCTTCACAACATCAACGTTTGCACCAGTCGGACGGTTATTAAGGACTCGACGATGGAAATGATGCACGCACAACCCGAAATGCAGCATGCGCCGCCGATTCGCCGGTGTGCGTGTGGCGGGGTTGTCGGGCCAACTGGCGAGTGCGCATCGTGCCGGGCGAAGCGGTTGGCGAAAGAAGCGCAGGCGCGGTCGGCTGGGCGACCGCTCGACGCAACGACCCGATCGTCAATGGAGCGCTCGTTTGGTCAGAACTTCGGCCACGTGCGGATCCATAGCGACGACCATGCCGCCCGGTCGCTCGGTGCGCGGGCGTTTACTGTCGGTTCGAACATCATGCTCGGTGGAGGGTATTCGCCGGGAAATCCACGATCAACTTCGCTCCTCGCGCATGAACTGACTCATGTTGTGCAACAGCGCAATCAGGTCGGTCCAAGCATCGGATCCCGCGCGAGTCAGGGAGCGGAAGCCGAGGCGCGATCTGCCGCGGTTGCAGCGTCGCAAGGGCGCTCGGTCGGCGCGATTTCGAGTCAACCGCTCGCCGTTGCACGGCAAGAGCTCGACGCAGGAGTCCAGCCTGATGCGGGCACGACTGGCGACACCGGAAGCGTGGAAAGCCCCGAGGAAGCGGCGCAAGCAGGTTGCGTCATCCGGCTCGGCGGATGCGCGAATTCTCGACCCGGCGGCATTCCAACGCCCGAAGAGATCACGAATTACAACTCCGAGTGCCGCAGGGAAACGTCCTATTCCGGACCAGATATCACGCCTTCCGAGGAACAGTGCACCAATTCAGTGGGGAGACCTGGACGGCGGCCGCCAGTTGTTAGTCCCGGCTCGGCGATGATCTGCTCGAAGCGCCTTGAGGCTCCAGTCGCTGGCTGGTTTGCGAACCATGCCTATATCGACGACACCGGACGCGGCGACTGCCTCGGCGCAGGCATGCTCAACAACTATGCGGTCCAAACGCTCGTCAGCGGCAACTTCTTCAATGGCTGCGCTACGAAGACCGATCGCTCGACCGATCCCCAGAAGTACTCGCCAAACGTCAAACGTTGCGATCCCGCTCCAGGCATCGCCGATGTGCATGTTTGTCTCCGCAATGCGTTCAATGCCTACACCGAACCGAGTGAATATTCGAACGATCCGCGGCGAAGTCCTTGGGGCCCGAATAGCAATACCTTTGCAGCGACGCTCGCTCGGGCCTGCTGCGCGGACCCCTCGTCGTCAGGTCTCGGCATTGTTCCCGGTTGGGATCACACGCCAGCAGGACCTTGCCCCACGGCGTACGGAACCCCCGCAAATGAATCTGCTTCGACCGAGGAGGTCGCCGTATGACGACCGCCGATTACGCCTTCATCGCCTGGAATCCTGTGACTGTCATGATCGGATCGTCGATCAGGGACAAGGCCACGCACAAGCAGCTTGAACTCGATTGGCAGCCAGGCCTGATCCGCAATTGCACCTTCGCGCCGGGACCGCGGATTGTAGGAACGACCGCGGAGGACCGAACCAACGGCGGACAGGTGCTCAATCTGTTCTCAATCGATCAAGGCAAGACGGTCAAACGCTTCCCGTTTGACACGGTACTCAATCACGCGCTCGTGTCCGATGGGAATTCAGCGGCGATCGCCTTGCCGTCTGCCGATCGCATGAGCGCGGATCTTGAGCTCATCGATACGAAAAATGGCCGGTCGGAGCGGCTCGTTACCGGCCGTCTCCATCACAGCAGCACGATTTCCTGGTTCCCCGATGACCAACAGATCGCCTATCAAACGGTGGATGATCAAATCGAGCTCGTCCATCGATCGACACGAGAGATCGCCCCGGTCACCCGAGGGCATGCACCCGCGGTCAGCCCCGACGGGCAGGCGATTGCCTGCGAACGAGATGGAAAGCTCCATCTTTGGGAGCGGGCGACGGGCGACGAGCGATCAATCGATACGGGCCGAGCGACGCCTTCAACAAATCTGAGTTGGTCGCCTTATGGACGGTTTCTTACTTTTGGTTCGACCCGTGGACTGTCTGGCAAGGAAACGCAGTTCTATCTCTACGAGCTCGCAACCGGCAATCGCGAAGACCTACCGCTCAAGTTTGCGACCGGTCTCAGTCTCATCTCCGAAACAACTGGAGCGGGGAAGGAGATGAGTGATGTCTGAATTAGCGATCGAACGACTCAATCTCCAGATTGCCAACGCGGCCGGTCATGAGCATCGGGTGCAGAGCATCGCCGAGCAAGCCGCGTTACTCATCGGCGAAGAGATGGTCTCGCTCGGGCGGGGCATTCCCGGTTCGTCGCAATCAACGATGGTTGACGCGCTCACGCCGCAACCGGTTTCGCTCGATCTCAACCGCATGGACAACGAATCGTGCGCCAAGGCGCTCGCCGACTCGGTGATGAACGCCATTCGTCTTCAGGTAGAGGGGTAGCTGTGGCAGCGCTCAAAGGAGCATTCATCAATATTGGGGGCGGGCTGCTTGGCTTTCTGCCAAACATCGTGGTCTTCCAATTCAACCCCGACAAGATCACGAGAACGCCGAGTCGCGCTCAGCCGCCGCCCGCGCCGGACGGATCGGGCAAGCGAAGTTCTTCGCAACAACCGGGCCTGCCGCCGGAGACGATCAGTTTTTCGCTGAAAGTTGACGCCACCGATCAACTCGCCAACTCGAATCCATTGGCCGCGGTCGGTGGCATCTTGCCGACTCTCTCCGCGCTCGAACTGTTGATGCTGCCAAAGAGCTCGCTCTCGATCGATCTGTTGAATCTCGGCGGCGGCGACAAACCGCATAGGCATCCGCCTGACAAGCTGCCAACGGTTCTGTTCTTCTGGGGACCGTTCCGCATTCTTCCGGTCGCGGTGACGAGCTTGAGCATCACCGAAACGGAGTATGACGTGAAGCTAACGCCGATTCGGGCCGACGTTTCGGTCGGTTTGCAGGTGCTCACGCCCGATCAACTGGCGGACCAGGATTTCGCGAAAGGCGCCTATGCCTACAGCCAAGGAGTCAAGGAAGTGATGGCTGCGCTCAATTTGGCGAACGCAGTCGAGTTCGGTGTCAGTGCCGCCATGTCCTTCTCGATTTAGGAGGTCCGACGTGATCTTCAAAGGGAGTCGATACGAAACAACCCCGATTGTTGAGGTGACTGATGCCAACGGCAAACAGGTCGCGGCGATCGGAATCCGTTTCACGCCGCTGACACCGGCTGGGTTTGCCCACACCGTCACCGGGGGTGACCGGCTCGATCTGCTTGCGTATCAGTACTACCGAAATCCCGAAAAGTTCTGGCTAATTGGAGACGCGAACAGCGAAATCGATCCACTTGAGCTCGTGCGCAAACCGGGCAAACCGATTCTGATCCCGCCCGATCGCGGTTCGAAAGGCTAACCGTGGCTGATTTTGCCTATCAGATCCTGTTCGACGATGAAGCGGCGGAAGAGGAGTTCTACGCCGATATCGTCGAGCTCACCATCGATGTCCGGAGCGCTGATGCCGCGACGGCCACGCTGCGACTCGCGACAGCACTCGACGACGATGGCGAATGGTTCTATCTCGACGACGACCGTCTCGCGCTCTTCTCGAAAGTCGAGATTCAGCTCGGCTATCTCGAAGGAGAGGGACTGGCGGGAGCGCTCGGCGGCGCGCTAGGCGGTGGCGGCAACGACGGCATGATCCCGGTCTTCACAGGGTATGTTAGCGGCGCCGAATTGAAACTCAGCAGCACACCCGGCCAAACATTTTTCGATATCTGGATGGTCGATACATCGTTGCTTCTTGGCCTGGAAGAGAAAGTCGTCATTTGGAGCGATCTCTCCGATGGCGACGTGATCGATCAGATTGCCGGCCCGTACGCAGACAGCACCGACGTCGATACCACGCAAGCAGTCCACGCGGCAGACGAAAACGTGCTCGTTCAGCGCGCGACTGATCTGCAGTTTGTACGCATGCTCGCCCGGCGGAACGGGCTCGAATTTGCCTTTGAAACGGACGCTGATTCGGGCGATGTCACCGCTTTTTGCAAGGCTCCACAACTCGACGGCACGCCGCAACCTGATTTGGCGATCCAATTCGGCACGGACAGCAACCTTGTCAGTTTCGGGGTCAAAGTCGATGCCCGGCGGCCGCTGAATGTCAAAGTCACCCAAACCGCGGTCCACGCAAAGACGCCTAACTCGGCCCAAATTGCCGATGTCGCGCTCGATCTCATCGGTTCCGACGATCTTGTTTCCCTGATTGGCAACCGGGCCGATGCCCTCGCTCCGCCGCTCGACACGACCGCGCTACTACTTCTCCTGGGCCCGCCGACGAGCGACGCCACCGAGCTCAACACCATCGCGCAAGCGGCGCGCGATGAGGCGGGGTGGTTCATGACGGCGAATGGCGAAATCAATTGCGATGCCTACGGCGTGGTGTTGCAACCGCGGCGCACGGTCCTCGTGAAGGGAGCAGGTGAGCTGTATTCCGGGAAGTACTACGTGACACACGTGCAGCACAAGGTAACCAGTGACGGCCGCTACCGGCAGATGTTTGACGCGAAGCGGAATGCGCTTGGTCTTGACGGCACGGAAGAGTTTGGCGGCGACGGTCTCGGCCTGTCGCTCCCAGGTTTGTAGGGCAATGGCAGACGTTGAAGAGCTTCTCGCAAGACTGATCGAACGGGTCGAGAGTCGCTACTACGGCAAGTACCGTGGTGAGGTGGTCGACAACGACGACCCGGACAGTCTTGGCCGAATCAAAGCGAAAGTGCCGCGTCTCACGCATGACGAGGAGATTGGTTGGGCGCTCCCAGCTTTTCCCTATGGCGGAACAAGTGAGCAAGGTTTCTTCGCCGTGCCCGATGTCGGCGCGAGCGTTTGGATCGAATTCGAAGGTGGGGATCTTTCGTTCCCGATTTGGACCGGGACCTGGTACGGCGATGGTGAGATTCCTGAATCCGCAGATTTCAACAAGAAAGTTTGGAAGACATCAACCGGTCACAAGATCGTGCTCGATGACGATGCGAATACGCTCGAAATCACCGATATGAATGACAACACCATCGTGATGGAACAGTCGAAGATCACCATGAATGCAGGGTCGGCAACAAAGATCGTCATCAATTCGCCGCAGATCGAGCTGATCGAAAACGCGACGCATCCGCTCGCCTTTGGCGACGACCTCGTCCAATACCTGACGACGCTGGTTCAGGCGATTCAGACTCACATGCATGCGGGCGAACTGGCACTTGGCGTTTTTCCGGTGACGCCGATGGTGCCGAGCACGGTTTTCCAGCCGCCGACCCCGGCGTTGCTTTCGACCAAGGTGAAAACGGGATGACGGAGAAGTTGCCATGTCGCTGAAAGCGGGACACGTCGCCGACTTCTCCGGAAGTCTTGCCGAAGCGATCGAGAACGCGATGAAGACGGAATGGCAAACCGTCAAGGGCTCACCGATGCCGGATACCGATCCGGCGGACCGGCGGATTCTGTTCGTGGCGATCGCTCAGGGCGTCTTGAGTTACCTGAATTCGCACCCGAACGACGCGATCAAGACGATCGAATACGACGACGGAGTTGGCGGAACGAACTCGCTCGATATTGAGTCGGTCGATTTCGACGTCACGCTCTAGCGGAACTGGAGAGGAACGATGGCCTTTCAATCTGCGGTAGTGCTCGCACAAGGAGAAGCGACGTTCCTCGACTACCCGTATGGAATCGGGGCGGATAGCACCGCGCGTAAAACGACTGATGCCGATCATCTGCGCGATCTAATCATCCAGGTGCTGCTCACGAATCCCGGCGAGCGGGTGAATCTCCCTGAGTTTGGCGTTGGCATTCAACGGCTCGTCTTTGCCCCAAACAGCGAGGCGCTGCGCGCCAGCACGCAGTTTCTGGTGACGACCAATCTCCGGCGGTGGCTTGGCGACAAGATCGACGTCGAACGAGTCGATGTGACCAGTTTCCAAGGTGAAGAAGAAACGGTCACGATCGAGATCGTTTTCGTTGAGAAGCGGAACCGCGAACGCCGGTCGCTTCAGTTGCAGGTGTAATCGATGGACGCGAGCACAATTCCCATCCTCGATTGTCCAGTTTCGGCGCCGCGTCCCGGAACGCTCGGCATGCTTCGAGTCAGTGTCGATGACGCGAACGCTTTGTTGCTCGTCACATTCGAGTTCAAGGACGCGACGACGAGCGCCGATATCCCATTGCCGGCGACGGTGCTCGACGCCCATCGCTATTCGATCACGGGCGGAGCGCGACGATTCCCCCATGTGGTCAAAGCAGAAGCGGTAGTCGGTTCTGACCGGCAGGTGCTCCTGACGCTCGATCAGATCGGCGACTTCTCGGTTTACACCTTGACCTTTGTTGACCCAAACGTTGATCCGTTTTTCGCCAGCCACAAGTTCCGGTTCAGGCTCGATTGCGACGATCCCTTCGATTGTCGCGAACCGGCGCCGCCGGGTCCGCTCGAACCGGAGATTCCGGTTTCCATCGACTACTTGGCGAAGGACTACGCCGGTTTCCGCCAAGCGCTGTTGGATTTCGTGCCGACCCGCTTGCCGATCTGGACTGAACAGAGTGAAGCCGATATCGGCATGATGCTGCTCGAGTTGTTGGCCGCTCAAGCCGACTGGCTGAGCTACCAACAAGACCGCGTCGCCAACGAAGCGTTCCTCGGCACCGCCTCAACTCGCCGGTCGGTCGCCGGGCATCTCGCATTGCTCGGTTACCAGCTTGACGAAGGCGCGGCCGCTTACGCGTGGTTGCAATTTACGGTTGAGCCGCTCTCGACCGGCGGCGACCGATTGGCGTCGCTCCCGATCGGTTCGGCGGTTTCGACGAAGCAGAAGCGAACCGATCCGTCGGTGCTCGATCCACGGCATACATCGGAGCCAGTCATCGTCTTCGAGACGATCGCAGATGCCACACTCCACTCCGATCACAACACGTTCACGCTCTACGACTGGGGACATACCGACTGCTGCCTCGATAGCGATGCGATCTCGGCGGCGGTGATTGGGGAGTTTCCGTTTCTTCAGGCCGGAGATTCGATCGCCTTCGTCGACGATCTCGGTCACCGTGATGTTGTCCGGCTTGTCGAAGATCCCTCGATTCTGCCGATCGATCCCGTCATTGGCAGCCCAACCGATCCCCTGACCTTCATTACCTGGTCGGCGGACACGCCGCTCAGCGTTGGCTATTGCGCCTCGCGAACAGCGGTCCACGGCAATCTCGTGCTCGCGACGCATGGCCAAACCGTGGACAACGAAGCGTTGCGTGATCTGACCCCAGACGAACTTGCCGAAGTTACCGCGGAAATCGCCAATCGAAAACCGTGGCAGCGGATTCCAAGGCAGCGATTGTCACTTGCGCTCAGTCCACTCACCCACATCGATGCGTCAACCTTCGATCTGCTGGCGGGTTCCGACGCTGACCCGAACACACCTCGTCCGAGTGTCAGCACATTGCAGGTCACTATCGCCGGTCAGACCTGGACTCAGCTCCCGACCCTTCTCGATTCCGAACCGGACGATGAGGTCTACCGGGTCGAAATCGAGAGCGATGGGATCGCCACCGTCGTCCTCGGCGACGATTGTCATGGATCGGCCCCGGACGAGACTGAGGACGTTTTTGCCACCTATCGGGTCGGCATCGGCGTGATTGGCAATGTCGGCGCCGATACCCTCGTCACGTTTAGTGACGAGCTCGCGCTGCTCAATATCACGGCCGCAACGAATCCGCTTCCCGCGACAGGCGGCCGCGATCCGGAAACGCGCGATCACGCGCGACGGTACGGCCCCGAAACGTTCAAAACGCCGCTGGTCGCGGTCACCGAAGCCGATTACGAAAACGCGGCCAAGGGGCTTCTCGACCGGCCAGGTCACCATCCGATCCAGCGCGCTCACGCGGAGTTCCGATGGACTGGAAGCTGGTTGACGATCACCCTCGCGATCGATCCACTCGACTCCGATCATCTCGAACCAGATCTGCGCGCGCTGTTGCTCGATTTCCTCGAAGGTCGCCGATTGGCTGGCTATGACCTCGAAGCGATCAGCGCGCTTTACGTGCCGATCGAGCTCATCGTCGATCTGTGCATTTGCCCTGAATTCCGGCCCGACGAGGTGATCCACGAAGTCAAGGAAGCTCTGAGCGATGTGATTAATCGCGGCGGGAGTCGCGGTTTCTTCCATCCCGACAACTTCACCTTCGGCGATCCAGTCGTCGTCAGCAAGCTGTACCAGACGATCATGGCCGTTCGCGGCGTCGAGTCGGCGGAAATCACACGCCTATCGCGGTTCCGCTCGGCCCGGCCGACCAAGGACACGCAGAGCAACCTCAAGCTCGGCTTGTTGCCTGTCGCGACGGACGAGATCGTCCGGCTCGACAACGATCCTAATGTTCGTGAAAACGGCGTCCTGACCGTCCGAGCCAAGGGAGGCGTAGGATGAGCTGTCGCGAAGAACTGTGTGTCCTCCCTCCCGGCGATGCGCCCGGTTGCTGCGATCCGGTTGAATTGCCACCTCCCGCGCCGGTAGCGCCGTTCAATCCGCCTGGACGTGATGTCATTGCCTATCGCATCGGCACATTCTCGTCCTTTCGCCGGGCGATGCTCTCTGCGCTCGCTGAATCAGGCACGACCTGGCAGGAGAGCTCTGGGCTCGACTATCAGATCGCGATCGTCGAGCTCTGGGCCTATCTCGCCGATGTTCTGACCTTCTACCAGGAACGGATCGCCAACGAAGCCTTCGTCGGCACCGCCACCCAGCGCGAGTCGTTGCGACGGTTGGCGGAACTGCTCGGGTATCACCCGAGTCCGGCAGCTGGGGCAGTCGGCACCGTCGCATTCACGATCGAAAAAGGGAAGACTGTCGACTTACCTCCGAAGTTCAAGGTCGGCAGCAAACCGGTACCCGGCAAGCTCGCGGCGGTGTTCGAGACGGTCACTGGCCTCACCGCCCTCGGGATCCACAGCGCGATCCCGCTGGCGACGCGCGGTCCGACCCGCCAGTTCGCTCCGCTCTCCGCGTATCTCGCGTTTTACAGCGGATCGCTGCTCGAACAACTGGCGGCGGCGGAAACGATCTACGGATCGCTCGGTTCGACCTTCCTGACAACGTTCGGCTACGAGCAATCGACATTTCAGAACATCTCGACCGTCTTTTCGTCATCAAGCGCATCTTCAGCCATCACGACATCGGCTGACGCGGCGCTCATCGAGGATGCGACGATCACCTCAGGGCTCACGGAGTCGTTCGACTCGGGTATCTCGGCGACGATCGGCAGCGGGATTTTTGGGGACATCCAGGCGACGATCACGAACCAATTCAATTACACGGTGTCGTTCCTGCCGATCGGCAATACGCGCGAGATCGTGCTGAAAGGGACGAGCACCGAGCTTAAAGCCGGCGACTTCGTCTTGGTGATTGTCAGCGGCGGGGCCACTCAAGCCAACCGGCGAGTCCGCCGGATCAACACGATTTCGACCGACAAAACCAGCAACACGACGACGATCCGCTGGTCGGAGCCAGCAAACGAGGTCTATGCCGACTCCGATGACAACGTCGAACTCTTTGCCTTGCGGGTGACCGCGGCGCCGTTCGGTCACGACGCGCCCGCCTGGCTGCTTTTGCCGCCGGAACTGACCAACCGCGACACGACACCGGATTTTCCGGACGATGACAATCAGTTCCCGGACGCGCCGTTCCAACAAAACTGGGACGACCCCGGCGGCGCGCTCTTCTTCCTGCCGTCGGTCGGTGGCGGGGTCTTGCTCGATGCCTCATACGATGATGCCCACGGCGCCTCAGATGAAAACACGACCCGCTGGGCGGTATTCGACGACGGAACGAATCACCAGGTTGTCAAGATCACCAGCGCGGCCGCGGAAACTGTTTCCGCGTACGGTCTTAACGGGAAGGTCACTCGTCTCGTCCTGGCTGAAAGCTTGGACTCCCAGAAGTTCCGGCTCCGCAATTCGACGATACGAACCGGGACCGAACGACTCGAGGTCGAACCGAACCTCCCGCTCGGCGCGGTCGTCAGTGGTTCGACAATCATCCTCGACGGGCTCTTTCCCAAGCTCAAAGCCGACCAGCAAGTCGCGATCAAAGGTCCGGAAGATGGTGGCGATCCAGAAATCTTGATTATGGAGCTCGGCAGTCTGCAGGGACCGCCGAATGTCGACGAAGCGCACAACGTCACCACGATCACGCTCAAGCAAGCGCTAACCCACAGCTATGTCCGGGCGAACACAGTGGTCCTCGCGAATCTCGTCGGTGTGACCCAGGGCGAGACCGTGCGCGAGGAGATTCTCGGCAATGGCGACGGCTCCGCGTTCCAAACCTTCAAGCTCAAAGAGAAACCGCTGACCTATCTGCCGGCAACCGATCCTGAGGGTTTATCGTCGGTCGAGAGCTCGCTCAGGGTGACGGTGAACCGCGTCACGTGGGAAGAGAAACCAACCCTGCTTGGCGGGTTGCCGAACGATCAAGCCTATCGAACCTACGACGATGACGATGAAGTGACCTATGTCCAGTTTGGCGACGGCGTCGAATGCGCCCGTCCGCCGACCGGCCGCGACAACGTCCATGCGCTGTACCGCAAAGGTGCGGGGGCGAATGGAAACGTCGCGACCTCGGGCGTCGAGCGCCTGATCGACAACATTCCCGGCGTGCAGAAGGTCGTCAATCCCGTGGCGACGGCAGGCGGCGAGGATCGCGAATCGGTCGATGAGATTCGATCGAATGCACCGGCGAGCGTCTCGACCTTCGGCCGAGCGGTCAGCGCCTCCGACTATGCCGCGCTGGCTCTCCGCTACCCAGGTATCGGCAAGTCGAGCGCGGTCTGGATCGCGCGCGATCCCGAAACGCACGAACCGGTGCCGCACCCATACGTCTTGCTGACTGTGGCGACGCCGGACGGTGGCGATCTCTCCGGCGAAACCGGGCTCCTTGCCCGGCTGCGAGCATTTCTCGACGCCAGGCGCGATCCAAATATTCCATTGCGTATCCAGGACGTGACGAGAGTGCCGATTGAGGTGATCGTCGAGATCGATGTTGACGATCGCTTCGGCCGCTTGGCCACGCTCGCCTCTGCGGTTGCGACCTTGGATCCAATCTCGACCCCCGGCGCAGAGCCAGGATTCTTCGCCTTCGAGCGCATCGGTTTCGGTGAAAGCGTCCATCTGAGTTCGCTTTATGCCGCAATCCAAGCCGCCGAGGGCGTAAGCGTGGTTCGGATCACCGGACTCAGACGGCTGGATCTCGCTGACCCTGCCGGCACGATTCGCGAGCACATCTTCATTCGACCGTCGGAAATGGCGAGTGTGGTCAACGACCCAGTCCATCCAGAACTTGGACGAGTCGTGATGACCCTCGGCGGAGGAGGGTTTGACGACGCATGACCGACACACTGCGCAACACGCCGGCTGATTTCGCCCGGCGTCTCTACACGCTGATACCGGAGAACTATCGCGCCTACGACCTTGAGGAGGACGCGCCGCCACCGCTCGAAGCCCTGATGAAGGTCATCGGCGAGCAGGTCTCTTATCTGCATCAAGATCTCGACGCGCTCTGGGACGACTTCTTCATTGAAACCTGCGCCGATTGGGTCGTGCCGTATCTCGCGTCGCTGGTTGGCACACAACTCTTGCCCCGAGCGGACGCGAGTAGTTTGCGGCTCGATGTCCGCAACACCGTTGAATGGCGGCGCAGCAAGGGCACGCCCAAGGTGCTGCAGGCAGTCGCCGCGGCGATGAGTGGGTGGCCGACCGACAAGATCGCGGAGTTTTTCGCCCAACTCGGTTGGTCGCAGAACGTCAATCACCTGCGGTTGAACCATCCGCTGACGGCCGATGTACATGATCCTTATCAGTTGGGCCTCCTTGGACATTCAATCGATCCGTTCGCGCACGCCGCCGATTTCCGCAAAGGCAGTTCGCTCGATGCGGCTCGGGTCATTCCAGGGTCCCTCGGGATCAGTCGCGCGCCGTGGGGGACGCCCGGGCGGTATCAAATTAAGCAGATCGGGGCGTTTGTCCACCGGTTGCAGACCTTCCGCTTGGTTGGCGTCGATCCGGCGGCAGTTGATCCCGGTCTGCCGGCGCCAAACGATGCAAGTTGCTTCACATTCGATCCGCTTCACCGCGAAGCACCGCTCTTTGTCGAATCGACGGGAGCGCCAATTTCGCGGTCAGCCTTCGACCACGCGCCGTGGGATTACATCAGTGAAGAGATCGGCGTGCGGCAGTTTGGCGTGCTCTTGACCAGCGATGCCGAACCGCTCGACGCGCAAACAGGCGCGACCTCTCCAATCTCCTGGGATCTGACCGCCGGGGCAACGGCCAAATTTGTCGATCCGCGGGCTCCGTTCACCTTCGGCGGTGCGGCGGCTGGAGTTTCGCTCGATGCGACAGCGGGCTTGCGGCTCATGAACGTGCCCGATTTCGACGAAACAAGCGCCCACTTCGTGATTTCCGCCGAATGGTGGGACGACGCGGCATCGACCGCTTCGCCACTTGGCGCGCTCAGCACCAAGACCGGCGCATTCGTCGCCGGCGGAGCAACCGCGGGCGCCGGGCAACTTCGGTTCGTCGTCAGGACAGGACGAGCAGGACTCGGATTCCCTGGTCTGCCGACGTCGAATCCGGGGCGATTCCCAGGCGCGGTCTTGTCAATTCGTCGCGCCAACACGGCGATCCCTCGGACTGCGGACGCGCGCTACATCGCGCTTTCGCCAGCCTTTATCGACACCGCAGACGAAATTATCTGGTTCGTCGCCGACGATGGCTCGGTCTATTCGACCGCGAATCTCGCCGCGACGACACTCGAGCGGTCGCGTCATGGCGATATCTATCCGGCTCGTCAACTCACGGCGAGTCGTCGCCCAGCCAGTGATTTCTCGCCAATCGGACGCGGCGCCCACGGGCTCCGGTTGCCTGATCCGGCGCGGTTCGGCACGGCGCAGATGCTCGTTCAAGCCGAAGTCTTCACCGCGGGGTCGGCACAAATCCTGGGCGCCATCGCAACGGTCAATCGCGTGATCACCGACCATCCCGCGCTCGAAGGCCCGAACGCCTGGCCGGCGCTGACCTATCGCCGGAGCTTGGCGGTGCTTGCCGGGAACATTCCTGAGGGCAAACTGGCGATCCGAGTTCGTGCGCTCTCGGGCTCGCTGGTGCCGCAATGTGAAGTGATCGTCGAGAGTCGATCGGGCGAAAGCCTACTCGTCTACCTGCCGGAAATGGATCACGTGCCAACCGATGGGCGGGTCTTGCTCGTCGGCGACGACGGCAGCACCTGGCTCGCGCCATCCGATCCGGTTGAGCTTTTGCGCATCGTCGGCGCACCGTCACTCGACGGACTGACCTTGGCGCGAGCGAGTGCAGGGCAAATCCTGCCGTTCACCGCACGATTCCCGATTCAGCATCGCGCGGCGATCGGCCTCAATCTTTGCAATTGCGACCGCCGCGAATTGCTGCGCGACAGCGAGTTGGGGATCGATCCAGAACGGGGACGGTTTGCGCTGGCGCCGAATGACCCGGCGGAGGGGAGCGCCGACCTCACGGTCGACTATGTCGAGGCCTTCGGTGAGCGGGTTGGCGCTCGCACATTCGCGGGACGGGTCGATCGATCGATCAAGCCGACACGACTGGTTGCCAAGCATGGCGATGCGGTCAGTACGCTCAATACGGCCATCGCGCTCGACCATATCCACACCACACTCGTTGACGCGCTTGCCAATGCCGATCCCGATGATGTGATCGAAATCGTCGATAGCGCCACGTATGCGTCGGCCGCCACCTTGGCAATCAAAGCTGGGCTCAACACCTTGACCATCCGCGCCGCCGAAGATCAGCGGCCATGCATTCCGACCTACGACGCGACTGGGGTCCCACTGCCGATTGGCATTCAACTCTCGGATCCGATGGTGCGGTTGGAACTGAGCGGCCTTCTGACCAGCGGCGGTCCGTTGCAAATCGATGATGCCTTAGATGAGATCAATCTCACCGGCTGCACGCTCGACCCACTCACCGCCGGCACGATCGGTTCGTTCGTGTCGAACGACGGGGATGGGCAGCGCTCCGCGAGCTATCTCTTCTGTCGCTGCATCGTCGGAGGCATGAAGATCTCCACCGGAGTCGGGCGCGTCACGATTGCCGATTCGATCGTCGATTTCCCCGAGCAATTGGCGATCGACAGCGTTGTTGATGACCAACCGGTACGCGTGGTCCAGCTCGAACGAGTGACCGTGCTCGGTCAGGTTCACTGCGTCGAGTTTCACTGCAGCGAATCGATTCTCGACGAGGCTGGCGACGGTCGAGGATCGCCAGGTCGGCTGTATCAGGTACAGCCGGTACGAGCGCGATTCGATTCTGCCGCGCAAGTTTGCGTGCATTCCGAGTGGCGATGACCTGCATGCTTGTTCGCTCCTTCTGCGCTGCATCGCCCCGGTTTTTGATTCACGCCACTTCAGCCGTCCGGACTATGCCCGGCTTGCCAACTCGTCGCCCGTGGAGATTGCGGTGGCGAGCGAAGCCGGATCGGAAATCGGCGCATTTGCCAGCGGTCAGTCAGCGATCCGTCTTGAAAATCTCGAGCTCAAGCTTCGCGAGTTCTTGCCCGTCGGCTTGACTGCGCTTGCTCTCGCCGAAACGTAAGGAGGTCCGCTATGCGCGGGGACTTTTCCCGAAAGCCGTTCCGCCGCAACCTGCACGACGCCGGACTCCTGCATCAGCAGGGGCGGGTTTGGCTGGACGGAGATTGGAACGAGAACGTCTTCCATCGCCTCGATCTCAACGAGCAAGAGGCGTTCGACGTTATCGGTCCGTGTGGTATTCCCGATAATCCGACTACCCCGGATGATGATGATTTCTATCTGATCGAACCTGATGCGGCGCTTGGTCCTGGCGATTTTCGCATTCACGCCGGTCGCGCCTATGTCGATGGCATCCTGTCGGTTCTCGACGAAGACACGACCTATCTAACGCAACCCGATCTGATCGATCCACCGGCGATCCCGATCCTGACCGGCGAGTTCAACCGCGAAATCAGCGGCATTGTCTATCTCGAAGTCTGGCGCAGACTCGTCACCTATTTGGAAGATGACACGGTCCGCGAGAAAGCGCTCGAAGGACCGGACACGATTGCGCGACTGCACACGCTCGGGCAGATCAAGATTCAGCCTGTGCCGCTGGTCGGGGATCAACGCCTCACGTGCGACAATGCGCATGATTTTCTGCCCCCACCGGGTTCAGGGACGCTGAGCACCGACCAACCTGAGGACACCGATCCCGAGGATCCTTGCCGGCTCCCAGATGATGCGCTTTTCACTGGCCGGGAGAACCGCCTCTATCGAGTCGAAATCCACGACCAAGGCGACGTTTCCGGCATCCAGCGGCCTGGTGATGCAATTTCGTTCGAAATTGCATTAACCGCTGACGCCGCAATCGGCGGCACCTCGCTCAAGATTGCGACGGCCCTGACCAAAGCCCAAGCTGCGGCTTTGGCGCGAACCGGTGTCGCTTCGATCGTCGACGACGACGGCAACACCGAAACGTTGCTCGTCACGAATGCTAGCGCCACAACACTCACGCTTGGCAAGCCGCTCGTCGGTGGCTATGTGATGGCCAAGCATCCGCGGGTGATCGGCGGCATCGCCCGGTTCAAATGGTCGCGCGACAACGCCTCGTTCGGCGTGCGCGTGACCGCGGTCGACGCGACCCGTAAGGTGCTGACAGTCGTCTCGCTCGGGCGCGATCAGGTGACGGCGCTCCGCGCCGGTGATCTCGTCGAAATCGCGGACGATAAATCGGAGCTCGGGCCGAACCGGGGTCATCTCACCTATCTCACCGCTGATCCAAACCCCGATCTCTTTACCGTGCAACTTGCCGACGCGATTCCCGCCGAATTCGACGTCGCGAAGTTGAACGAGCGTCATCTTCTGCTCCGGCGCTGGGATGGCGTCGGTTGGGCCGGTGACGATTTCGACGACCCTGATATGGACCTTGGCGACGGCGTGCGGATCAAATTTGAAGGATTCGATCTTCACCCCGGCGACTGGTGGAATATCAAGACCCGTCGCGTCGATGGTTCGGTCGAGCAACGCGTCGAGGCTCCTCCGGACGGTATCGAGCGTCACCGCTGCGTGCTTGGCATCCTCCAGTTTGGCGCTCGCCAGACGATCTCGCTCGACGAAATCTTGAGCCTCGCTGAGGCTGCCGGATTTGCCAAAACCGCGCAAGCGAAACTCAAAAGTGCGCTTTCTGGCAATCAGACCGATTTCACGGCGCAACAGGCACTGGACGCGGCGAGTGTTTCTGGCGCAGCCGCGGCGGCCCTCGAGAAGTTCAAGCAGTTGCTCGGCGATTTCTTCAAATTCCAAGCGCAGCTCGTCTCCGATTGCCGTCCGCGCTTCCCACCATTGACGGAATTGCCTGAAGGCGGGGATGGTCACGGTCCCTATCTCGTGCTGAAACTTCTCGGCGGTGACGGTCAAGAGGGCTCACCGGGCGAGATTCTGAACTGTCCGCTTATTGCCGGTGTTGAAGACCAGGCGGGCCGACCGGTGTCCGGCATCACTGTCCGCTTCGAGGCGTTGCCCAGTGGCGGTGGAGACAGTGTTGCTTCAAGTCCCGCTGGACCATTCGCAGGATTTGTCGACATAACGTCCGGCACTGGACTAGGAGCGGCAGAACCGGGCGTTGCGATCGCGTTCCTGCGATTAGGCGACGGCGACGCGTGTCACATCATTCGGGCCCGCATTCTCAAGCCCGCGCCGCCGCAAGGTGACGCGTTAGATGTCTTCTTCGAAGCCCACATGCGGCGGCGGGAAGAGCAACCACCAGTCCAACTCCCGCAAGTCATCGAGATTGGCTGGCAAAACGATCGCTCAATGAAGCTTGATCAATTCAACAGCGGTCTTCCCGTTCGTTTCAGCGAACCGATGATCGACGAAACCGATTCACTTGACACCTTTATCGTCACCGTCGAAATTCCTGATGTCCTCAACGGACCCGAGGGACGCCCGATCCTTATCGGACATCGACCGTTCATTGTCTATGGAGGTGTCAGGACCGACGGCGATACCTGGATCTTCAGACCCTGTTCTGCTATTCCGCGCCAGTTGCTCGCGACGTGGTTGGAGCAGGAAACCACACTGATGATCGCCACTCAGGAATGTATCAAGGAGATCACCGCCAAAGACGTCGATGTGGAGAACCCGCAAATTCGTGTGCGCGTGACGCTGAAAGGGAATGTCATCCTCAGCAAAGAGAAACAATTGCCGCTCGACGGCAACGCGTTTGGTCAAATCGGACCCGCCGGCGCGGCGCCAGCAACTGATCTCATCCTGCCATCAGGAGACGAAATCCGAGGCGGCGATTTCGAAAGCTGGTTCTACTTCGACCGCGCGAGCTAACGAATCCTTGTTGGCGTGGTTGCATGGTTGGGAGGGGCGTTGTCGCCATTGTGTCCGCAGCAGACGCCCTGGGCGGAAATCATCCGAAAAACATCAGGACGGCTCTAAAGCCGTCCTGATGTTTAGAGACGACGTGTAGAGAAGCGTTAGTGCTTGCCGCTTTCCAGTGTCGCGTTCATTTTTTCGAGCGCCTGGTCGATAGTAAAGCTGGCCGCCTTTTGGCGCGGGGGGAAATCCTTGAACGTCGCGAGGAACTGAGAAACGAGGGTGGTAGCTGCCAAAATGAGGTAGGCGCGATCCAACGTCCAGTCATAGTATGTGTTGGAGGTAGAGTCCGCTCGCTCATACGGGTCGGTGCGAAGGTTGAAAAGCTTCGGGAGGCGCAAGGTAACGAACGGTTCAGCCCAGACCTGCAACGTGCCCGGACATCGTTGTTCCATAAACACGGCCTTCCAGTTGTCGAACCGAAGCGCAAGCAGGTCGCCATCGTCGGAGAAATAGAAAAAGATTTGGCGTGGTCCCTTCTCCTCCTGACCAGTCAGATGAGGCAAGAGGTTGTAGCCGTCGATGTGCACCTTGTAGGTCTTATCGCCGATCTGATGGCCAGTCTTGAGCTTCTCGACGGTCTCAGTGTCGCCGGCCGCGGCCAGAAACGTTGGCAGCCAATCATGGTGGCTGACGATTTCGTTGCAGTACATACCCGCTTCGATTTTGCCTGGCCACCGGAGTAGACACGGGACCCGGAACGCGCCTTCCCAGTTCGTATTCTTTTCGCTGCGGAAGGGCGTCATGCCGCCATCGGGCCATGTGTTCATGTGCGGCCCATTGTCGGTGCTGTACATGACGATGGTGTTCTCGGCGATGCCGAGGTCGTCAAGTTTGTCGAGCAATTGGCCGACGGTCTTGTCGTGGTCGATCATCGTGTCGTGATAAGGCGATTGCCACCTGCCGGCTTGGCCGATGCTCTCGGGTTTCGGATGCGTTCGCAAATGCATGTGCGTGGTGTTGACCCAAGCGAAGAACGGCTTGCCGGCGCTGTGCTGGCGATCGATGAAATCGATGGCCGCGCCGACGAATTCGTCGTCGCAAGTCTCCATCCGCTTCTTGGTCAACGGTCCGGTGTCTTCGATTTTCTGCTTGCCAACGCGCCCAAAGCGGGGGTCTTCGGTGGGGTCATCAGTGTCGGTCGCCCACGAATGGATCACGCCACGTGGTCCAAATCGCTCTTTGAAATGTGGAAAGTCAGCTGCCGGCGGCCAGTCAGGTAACTCAGGCTCTTCCTCGGCATTCAGGTGGTAGAGGTTGCCAAAGAACTCATCGAATCCATGCGCGGTCGGTAAAAACGGATTCTTGTCACCCAAATGGTTCTTGCCAAACTGGCCGGTGGCGTAGCCGAGTGGCTTGAGAAGATCGGCCAGCGTTGGATCTTCAGCGCTGAGGCCCAAATCGGATCCAGGTATACCGACCTTGCTCAATCCCGTGCGGAAGACACTTTGGCCGGTAATGAAGGACGAGCGGCCAGCGGTGCAGCTTTGCTCACCGTAGCAGTCGGTGAATCGTGCGCCCTCTTGCGCGATTCGATCGATATTTGGTGTGCGGTATCCCATCAAACCGTGGGTATAGCAACTGAGATTCGCGGTTCCGATATCGTCGCCCCAAATAACGAGGATGTTCGGTTTGGTCTGTGCGGGGGTCGCGGGATCAGCCATCGATGCCTCCGTAAACTGCGAGTCAATCGAACTTTAGCGACTGCCGATGACACGTTTTCTATCTGTTGAACCCGGCCAGCAGAATAGCATTCTTTCGTTTCGACGCAAGACGGGAAGTGGCCAATGCGAAGGACGGTAGTGCTAACGAAGTTATCGCCAGCCAAATTGGCGTTCGAGCAGATCTCCGCTGACGTGCATGAGGAGCGGGGAGCCATGAGGACAGACGGCCGGAGAGGAAGTTTGGCCGAGACCTTGAATCAGAGCGCGCATCATTGTCGTGTCGAGGGCGCGGCCGCGCCGAACCGCTGTGCGGCAAGAGAGGTTGACGAGCAGACGCTGTTTCCAATCCTCGCCTTCGCCCGATTCGTCGTCGGTAAGATCGAGCAGAGTAGGTCCAAGTTCGGACATCACTCCCAGTCCGGCGAGCGAGTCGACTCCACCGCCGTCGCCTGAGAACACGCCTGGTAGGATCGGGGCGGTTCGCAAAAGGAACGTGCGGCCGCCGAACGATTCGCAGTTGAATCCAAGGGCCGCGAGATCGTCGAGGCGGCGGCTGAACTTCGTCGCCTGCGCCGGTCGCAATTCGATCAGTAGTGGTTCGCTCAGTAACTCAGGCTCCTCGAGTTGGCCGTGAACCGCCTTCAGGTGCTCGAAAAGAATGCGCTCGTGGGCGCGATGTTGATCGATCAGATAGAGCCCAGAAGGACCCTCACAGAGCATCAAGGTCGACTGAACTTGACCGATCAATCGCAATGGCGGCAAGGCTGGAGTTTGAATAAGGGAATCGTCATCATAGGTCGCCGGTGTTTCGGCGATCAGCGAAAGTGGTTGCAGCGCGATTGCGCCCATGTCAAAGCCTCGGCCAAGTGGAATCGGCCGGCGGCCGAGCGCCGCGTGCACCATCTCGCCGAGTGCTTCACCGATCGCGCGTTCCTCTCGCAATCGGACTTCGAGTTTCGACGGGTGAATATTGATATCGATCAGGTCAGGCTCGGTTTCGACGATGAGCGCGGCGACTGGGTGTCGTCCGCGAGGCAAGACTGGCCGATATCCCGCTTCAATTCTTGTGATCAGCCCGCGGGGTTGAACCCAACGCCCATTCACGATCACGTTGACCTGATTACGTCCAGAACGGTTAATGAACGGGGCGGCAATCACACCGCTGAGACGAGCACCCGCGATTTCGATCTCGTCGAGCAGATCGAGGTTATTGGTCAGTTCGGCGCCAAAGAGCTCCGACAAAACCGTGCTCAGTTCGCCCGAACCGGTCGTTCGCAAAATGATTCGCCCGTCGACTACTAGGGTTATCGCGACTTGAGGGGCGGTCAAAGCCAGACGACGGACTGCTTGGGCAATTGCACTGTTCTCTGCTTGCGTGTTCTGCAAGGATGCCAGTCGCGCGGGCACGCGTTCGAACAGGCGGCTGACACTGACCGTGGTTCCTCGGGTGCGCGGAGCCGGCATATCGACAACGACAGTGTTGTCGCGTACGACAATGCGATGACCGATTCCTGAGTCGTCCGTTGCGCTGACGATGGTCAATTCGGCAACTTGTGCGATGCTCGGGAGCGCCTCACCTCGAAATCCAAGCGTCCTCACGGAGCGCAAATCATCGCTGCCAAGCTTGCTCGTTGCGTGTCGTTGGCACGCGATCCACAACTCGGACGAGGGGATACCGATGCCATCGTCAGAGACACGGATCTGAACGAGTCCACCACCACCGATGTCGATGCGGATCGAATGCGCACCTGCATCAAGCGCGTTTTCGATCAGTTCCTTGATGACTGACGCTGGGCGCTCAATGACTTCTCCTGCTGCGATGCCCGCCGCGACTGATGGAGGAAGCACTCGTATTGGCGCGTGGGGTAATTCGCGGACTGCCCGGATGTCGGCCATGGTTGAGGTGCCTTAAAGCTGCGACTGCTGCTCGAAGAGCCAGTCGATCGCTTCGCGCGGCGTCAGGCTTGTCAGGTCGAGTTCGCGCAAGTCGCGCGCGATTCGCTCCGCCGGTGTTGGCCCACTGGTGAATCCGTCCAACGACAATTGATATGGTCCGTCGTCTTCTGCGATCCGCTGAGTCGGAGCGGGGACCGGCTCCGAAGAATGTCCATTCGCACTGGATTTCGCCTCTGGGAGCGAGGCGAGCACCGCTTCCGCCCGGTCCGCGACCCACGGCGGCAAACCGGCGAGCCGGGCAACCTGGATGCCATAAGCGCGGTCTGCCGGACCTTTGCGCACGTTGTAGAGAAATATCACGCGGTCGTCGGCTTCGAGCGCCGCCACGTGAACATTGCCGACTTCGTGAGAATGGTCAGCAAGCGCGGTCAATTCAAGATAGTGAGTTGCGAACAGCGCGCGTGACCCAACTCGTGCGTGAAGGTCTTCCGCTACTGCGCGAGCAATCGCGAGACCGTCGTCGGTGCTCGTGCCGCGACCGACTTCGTCGAGGATGACGAGGCTCTGCCGAGTCGCTTGGTGCAGGATGGTGGCGGTTTCGATCATTTCGATCATGAATGTGCTCGAACCGCGGGCAAGATCGTCCTGGGCGCCAACGCGGGTGAAGATCCGATCGACCAGTCCAATTCGGGCCGCTTGCGCTGGGACGTACGATCCGATTTGGGCGAGGAGAACGATCACCGCGACCTGCCGGAGATAGGTGCTCTTGCCGCCCATGTTCGGACCGGTCACCAGAAGCAATCGCGGCTCATCGCCGCCGAGCCGGCAATCGTTCGGCATGAATGGTTCACCGGCCAGACCTGCCTCGACGACGGGGTGACGACCGCCGACGATTTCCAAGCAATCGCCGTCGTTGAGCTCAGGCCGAACCCAATGCTCGCGGGCCGCCACTTCCGCCAGTGAGAGCAACGCATCGAGCAGTGACAAACGACGGGCCGTTGCAAGCAGGCGGGCTACGGAGGCAAGAACGCGATCGCTCAACTCGTCGAGGAGGAGACGTTCGCGGATCGCCAGTTCTTCTTCGATTGCGCTGAGTCGCGCTTCGGCCTCGCGCAGCTCGCCGGTTATGTATCGTTCACCATTGGCGATAGTCTGTTTCCGGCTGTATTCCGGCGGGACGAGGTGGATGTTGGATCGGCTGATTTCGAGGTAATAGCCGAATACTTTGTTATAGCCAACTTTGAGCGAGCGAATCCCGGTTCGCTCCCGTTCCGTGCGTTCGAGTTCGGCGAACCAGCGCCGTATCTGCTTCGCATGTTCGGTTGCTGCATCCAGGGTGGCGCAATAGCCTGGTCGCATGCGGGCGGTTTCGGCATCATCGGCTTCCACTGCCAACTCGAGCGACTCCCGAAGTTCGGTACAGGGATCGAGCGAGTTCGCGAACTGTTCGAGTGCTTCCGAGCCGCTCGCTTCGAGCAATCCTGAAATTGTTGGCAGCTCGCCGAGCGTGAAACTGAGCGCGAGCAGATCGCGCGCGGTCGTCAGGCGCTGGCCGATCTTGCTGACAAGACGTTCTAGGTCGCCGATTGTGCGCAGTGCTCGGGCCAAGTCCACCCGCAGCGAACCGTGCTCGACAAATGCGCCGACGATGGCTTGGCGCCGTTCGATTTCGTCGCGGTCGCGCAAAGGCGAGCCGAGCAATTGGCGAAGGTGACGAGCGCCTTGCGCGGTTTGCGTCGCATCGACGACCGAGAGAAGGCTGCCACGCCGCCCGCCCGTGCCAAAACTGCGGGTCAATTCCAGATTTCGCCGGGTGGCGGCATCGAGACCGACCCGGTCATCCGGCGCCTCAGTTCGTAGACCAGTGAGGAGAGGCAGCAGACGAGGGTTCGTCCGCGCGACGTAACTGACGATCGCACCGGCCGCGCCAATTGCGGCGGGCAGATCTGCACAACCGTACGGCGCAAGTGAGTGGGCCCCGAATTGTTCGCAAAGGGTCGGGCGCGCTCGCGCCGGTTCGAAGTTCCAGCGTTCGAGCGGTGTGAGATGACAGGCGGGTGTCAAATCAGGCGGTTGTTCGGCTGAGACGAGGCATTCCGCTGGACTCAAGCGGGCGAGCTCGGCGCGCAGTTGTTCGATCTTACGCGGGCCGGCGATCTCCATGGTCGCGAATTCGCCGGTGCTGACGTCGACCCAAGCGAGTCCTGTCTGGTCGCCTTGCGAGCAGAGCGCGGCGAGATATCGGTTCTCGTCCGGGGGCAACAGCGCCGTGTCGGCGATGGTCCCAGGAGTCAACACGCGGGTGACGGCGCGTTCGACCAAGCCACGTCCAGGTTCGCTCAATTGCTCGGCGATTGCGATGGTGTGTCCTGCCGCGAGGAGACGGCCGAGATAGTGATTCAGCGCGTGGTAGGGGATCCCCGCCATCGGCACGCGACCGCTGCGACCGAAGTTTCGCGAGGTCAGCGTGATCCGCGCGTCGCGCGCCGTGACGCGTGCGTCCTCATCGAACGTTTCGTAGAAGTCTCCGAGCCGGTAGAGGAGGATAGCGTCCGGATGACGTCGTTTCAGATCCAGGTACTGCTTGCGGGAGGGAACGGGATCTGGCGTCGCTGGGGTCGCGGGACGAGGTCCTCCCTGCGCCGGGACCTCCGATCCTTGGTCGCGGCGTGGTTGTCGCTGGGCCATGCCGCGATTATACGCAACCGCTTAGGACCCCGCGCGTCGTCTGGTGCCAATCTGGCACTGCCTCGACGGGTCGCTGATCAGAGGTTGATTCGTTGTTCGTCGGCGCCCGTTGCGGTGATGTGCGTGTCGATATACGAGCCGTCGGGAGGATTCGAGGTTCGCACGAGCGACGTGATCTCGGAAATCAATTGCTCGCGGTCGGCTGTGTACATGTAGATGTCGAAGTAGCCAAAGCCGTATCCATCGCCATCGAGCTCGCCAACTTCCGGATGGTCGTTGAGGTAGTCATTCAGATCGTCTTCGAGGCTGAAGCCGGCGGCGATTTCCTTCTGCGTGCCGACTCCATCGTCCGAAAGCTTGATTTTGACGATCACGGAATATTCAGAGCCAACATCCCCTGCGGTGGCAGAGTCACCCTTTGGCAAATCGTTGAAACCCTTGACTATCATCCCCACCCCCAAGACACAGATGATCGCACCGACTGCAAATCCAACCAGAAACGCGCGCACGGCCGCTCAGAATTCCTTTCGACTTTTAACCACCATCACCGAGGAGAATTCGTTGATACATCATGGTTGAGCGAGCGCTCTTCTCAAACTATCACCATCCGGTCCCAAATCTGTGTTGACCAGCGAAACGCGCGTCGAATTGGACTCATTCGTATAAACTGCTTGCCGTTGAAACTGCGCAACGTCACCACGCTGCGCTCCGCCTCGATTCACCATAAAGGGGGCATAGGCAATCATGGACCAAATGGTCGTTCCGGCTCGGCCCGATCCGTTCGGCGCCCGTACGACGCTGACCACAAGCGCTGGCACTACGGTCGCCTACTATCGACTTGCCACGCTTGCCGAAGCGGGCGTCGCGCAACTTGACCGATTGCCTGTCACCGTCAAGATCCTGCTTGAAAATTTGCTCCGGCATGTCGGCGCCGAATTCGTCGACGCTGACGACGTGCAAACGCTTGGCAATTGGGAGCCCGCGGCGGCGGTCGAGGAAGACGGCGTTGAGCTTCCCTTCATGCCCGGCCGGGTCGTATTGCAGGACTTCACCGGCGTCCCGGCCGTCGTCGATCTCGCGGCGATGCGCTCCGCCGTTTCCCGCATGGGAGGGGATGTTTCCCGCATCAATCCGTTGATTCCGGTCGATTTGGTAATTGACCATTCAGTGCAAGTCGATCGGTTTGGCACGACGCTCGCGTTCAACCGCAACGTCGAGTTCGAATACGAGCGAAACAAGGAGCGATACGCCCTGCTGAGGTGGGCTCAGCAATCGTTTCAGAATTTCCGCGTGGTCCCGCCGGGCACAGGCATCGTGCACCAGGTGAACCTCGAATATCTCGCCTCCGTCGTTGCCACCCGCCAAATAGGGGCGGAGACCGAGGCGTTTCCCGACACACTCGTCGGTACCGATTCCCACACGACAATGGTTAATGGCGTCGGCGTTCTCGGTTGGGGCGTTGGTGGTATCGAAGCCGAGGCGGTCTTGCTCGGGCAGCCGATCTACCAACTCATGCCCGAGGTCATCGGAGTACGCCTGACCGGCACGATGCGTCCGGGCGCGACCGCGACCGATCTCGTGCTCTACGTTACTCAGTTGCTGCGGAGCTATGGCGTGGTCGGCAGATTCGTCGAATTTTGCGGCGCCGGTCTAAGCAATCTTCGCCTGGCCGACCGGGCGACGATCTCCAATATGGCCCCCGAATATGGCGCCACAGCGTCACTTTTCCCGGTCGATGCGGAAACGCTGAGCTATTTGCGCATGACCGGCCGGAGCGACGATCAAGTCGACCTGGTAGAGCGCTACTGCAAGGAACAGGGAATCTTCCGCACGGATGAAACGCCTGATCCCGCGTTCAACGATATTTTGGAACTCGATCTCGCGACGGTTATGCCGAGCATGGCGGGTCCTCGCCGTCCTCAGGATCGTGTAGGGATCAACGAGCTCCGCCACACGTTCCGCACGGCGTTCAAAGCGACGTTTGAGGGCTATCCAGTTGATGACGCCGATCCCGAGGATATCGAGCGACTCGAAGACGAAGGCGGCCTGCCAAACGAAGGTGTCGTAACGACGCTGCCGAGTCCGAAACTGTTGCCGCGCGTCGGTGGGGTGGCAATCGATGTTGGCGATCAGCGAGAGATGCTGCACCACGGCGCGGTCGTCATTGCCGCGATTACTTCTTGCACGAACACCTCAAACCCGTCGGTCATGGTCGGGGCCGGATTGCTGGCCAAGAACGCTATCGAGCGCGGGCTCGATGTTCCCGCGTATGTGAAAACGAGCATGGCGCCCGGTTCTCAGGTCGTGACGAGATACCTCGAGAAGTCGGGGCTGTTGCCATATTTGGAGGCGCTGGGCTTCCACGTCATCGGTTATGGCTGCACGACCTGCATCGGGAATAGCGGACCATTGCCGGCGCCGGTCGCCGAGGCCGTCGACGCCAATGAGTTGGTGGTTGCCGCCGTCCTTTCCGGTAATCGCAACTTCGAGGGCCGGATCCATCCGCAAGTGCGGGCATCGTTCCTGGCGTCCCCGCCGCTGGTGGTTGCGGCGGCGCTTGCCGGAAGCGTGGATATCAATCTCGATCGCGATCCGCTCGGACATGACCCGAATGGCGAACCGGTTTACCTGCGTGATATTTGGCCCACCTCCGAACAGATCGCTGAAACTGTCGAGCAAGCGCTCGAACCATCGATGTTTTCCGAGGAATACCAGACGGTCTTTGCCGGTGACGAGCAGTGGCAGGAATTGCCTGTTCCGTCCGGCAACTTGTACGAGTGGGAAGAGACGTCGACCTACGTCCAGGAGCCGCCATTCTTCCTAGACCTGTCCCCTGAACCTGGAGAGTTGTCAGACATCAGTGGCGCACGAGTCCTTGCCTGGCTGGGTGACTCGGTGACGACTGATCACATCTCTCCGGCTGGATCGATCTCGAAGGCAAGTCCTGCCGGTCAGTACCTGATCGAAAAGGGCGTTCATCCGCTCGAGTTCAATTCGTACGGTTCGCGCCGTGGAAACCACGAGGTGATGATTCGCGGCACGTTCGCCAACGTCCGCTTGCGAAACAACCTAGCGCCGGGCAAAGAAGGGAATTTCACCCGATACCTCCCGACCGGCGAAGAGATGACGATCTTCGACGCGTCTCAGCGTTACCAGGCCGATGGAACGCCGTTGATTGTCATCGGCGGCAAGGAGTACGGCACCGGATCTTCGCGCGACTGGGCGGCGAAGGGTCCACTTTTGCTTGGCATCAAAGCAGTGATTGCGGAAAGCCTCGAACGGATTCACCGGTCAAATCTCGTCGGCATGGGCGTATTGCCCTTGCAATTCCTGCCTGGCGACAACGCGGCGTCGCTCGGTTTGACCGGCGAAGAAGTATTTTCGATTTCGGGCATCGCGACCGACCTGAAGCCGAAAGGAAAGCTCGCCGTTCGCGCTGAGCGAGCCGATGGCACAAACGTCGACTTCGAGACGATCGTTCGGATCGATAGTCCGATCGAGATCGAATACTTCCGGAACGGGGGCATTCTCCAAATGGTTTTGCGGCGATTGACCGCGTCGGCGACACCAGCAAACGCGTAAGCAGAAATTGGAAACTGGAAGGTAGCCAGTGCCATTCGGAATTGGTCTGGTTCTGCACACGCTGCGTAGTGCGGTGCTAGATGGTTGACCGACCTCTTGAGTTGCCGCGATATGCGGACACCGTGATTCTTGGCGGCGGGACGTCCGGGTGCGTTATCGCGGGGTTGCTTGCCGAGCAGTCCGACGAGTCGATTGTCGTTTTGGAGGCCGGGCCAGATTTTGGACCATTGTCAGAGGGACGCTGGCCGGCGGATCTCACCGATGCCGGCGCGCTCGGCGAATCGCACGACTGGGGTTACACCAGCGAGGCGAGCTATCCGGACCGCACGGTCACGTTTGAACGCGCTCGTGTGATTGGTGGCTGTTCCGCCCATAATGGATGCGCGGCCGTTTGGGGCAGCCAGCGCGACTACGATGGCTGGGCAGCTACCGGCAACGATGGTTGGTCGACGAACGATCTGCTGCCTTTCTTCGAACAGGCGAAACAACGCCTGCGCGTGCACACCTACAACCTGGACGAACTCACACCATTCCAAAGGGCGTGTCTTGACGCTGGCCCCGGCGCTGGCCTGCCAATCGTCCAAGACCTCAATGATCTCGATGAAGACGTCGGCATCGCGGTGAGTCCGGTCAACATAGTCGACGGGATTCGTTGGAACACCGCTTTCGCCTATCTCGATCCGGTCAGGTACAAGCCGAACCTGACCGTCATTGGCGATGTCATGGGCGAACGCGTGATCATCGAGAAGAGCCGGGCAATTGGCGTTAACGTTATGAGATCCAACGGTCAAGCGAGGATTGCCGCAGGTCGAATCATCCTCGCTGGCGGTGCATACGGTTCGCCGGCGATGCTGCTCCGTTCGGGCATAGGCGATGCCGACGAACTGCGCATGGCAGGTGTCGATCCAGTCTACGACCTTCCTGGAACAGGGAGGAACCTGCACGATCATCCGTCGGTCATGGTCAGTTTCGCCGGCACGCGCGCGCTTGAATCGCGTATGGATGAATTCGGGCGCGAACACTGGATGCCGGAAGAGACGATCATTGCCAAAGCGCGGTCGTCGATCTGTGAGGAAGCGTTCGACATCCATTTCTATCCAGTTGGTGGACGGAGTTCCAAAAGCCCAAGCGGATGGAAATGGGAACTGAAGGTCGCGTGCATGACACCGAAGTCGCGCGGTTCCGTCCGCCTTGCATCGAATGATCCGTTCGACAAACCACTTATCGACCATCGCTATTTGAGTGACCCAGATCGCCACGACCGCGAGGTACTAGTCGACGCGATCAAACTTGCTCGTGATCTGGCGAGAGAGACTGGTCTCGCGAAATTGCTCGGGAAAGAGCTGACTCCCGGTCCACTGATTTCAGCCGATGAAGCGATTCGCGCCTTTGTTGAATCCACGTGCGTCCACTATTACCACCCGGTCGGCACGTGCAAGATGGGACCGTCTAACGATCTCGAAGCCGTTGTCGATACTCAAGGCAAGGTCCACGGGATTGACGGACTCTTCATCGCCGATTGCTCGATTATGCCGGTGATCCCGCGGGCAAATACAAACGTGCCGGCAGTTGTCGTCGGGGAACGAATTGTTTCCTGGTTAGTCGAACGTTAGCGAAGTTACACTTCCGCCCGGTACCTCGGTCCTAGATAGCAGTTCTCAGGCATTGCTCAAGACTTTCCGGTGATTCCACCGGGTGTCCTCGCCTTGCAGACTCCTTCCGAGAACCACGTTTTTGGTCACGGAGGGGTCTGGTGGTTGGGTACTACCCGCGGTCTTTGCGTTGTCTTTTCGTTCTGTTCGCGTTCGTAGCGGTTTGCGTTCCGCTTGTCTCGCCTCGCCCGGCAGTGGCTGCTAAGCCGCCAAAGGACATCGTCGTTCCCACACCCTATTATCAACAAGGTGGGACGGGCATCAACGAAACAACCAACTGTGGCATGGCGGTGGTCGCGGCTGCGCTCGCATTCAGTCAAGTTGCTTTTCCGACAGTTGCCGATGTTCGATACACAGTTGGGCACAATGGCATGACCAACATCGGCGAGTGGGCATGGCTTCTCGAAGTCTACGGCGCCAAATACGAAAACATCTGGTCACAAGGTGAGATTGATACGGCGCTAAAGGACGGGAAGGTCGTCGTTGTCGCCGCTTGGATGGGCAACATCTCTTACGCCTGGGACATCGATCAAGCGTGGAGCCCGAATTACGGCCAAGTCGGTCGCTATTCGGATTATTACGCGGGCCATGCCTTGCTCATTGTCGGCAAAACCGCGGATGGCGCGAACTACCTGGTTCACGACCCGAACGTCTTTCCTGGCCGGGCTTCGGACTATTACGGCGACGGCACACCAAAGGGCGAGTACCGCCGGTATAGCGCGGCTGAGCTCTGGTGGAGTGTCGCGACGTACGCGGGTGGACGCGCGCTGGCCGTCGAACCACCGTCTCCGCCTCCACCGCTTTCCGTGAAGCGGATGTCGCCAAAAGAGATCAGGTCCATCGCAGGACCGAGTGGTGGTAGTCCGGCGAAACGAGACGCAGGCGAAACCCTTGTCGCGCCTGCCCGCGTCAAGCTCACGTCACGGACGCCGATTTATCAGCCGCCAATGGATGGAGCAGACGCCACAGAGCCGATACAGGTTCGGCCCCGACCGAGACGCAAGTAGGCGCTCTTACTGACCAGTCCAGGAATCGACGCGGATGGTCGCTTTGTAACGCTCTTGCCCGGCATGGCCATGCGTGAAATCGGCGCCAGTGTATTTATGAGAGAGCTGGTTGACGAAGTCGAGCGTTGTGTAGAGCTCCCACTCTGCAACCTCGCCACGGATCTCCACGTAATGCATCGGGTTTATCGGATCGAGGAATGACATCGCGAGGCGCGGATCATTCCTCAGATTTTTGTACTTCCTCGTCTCAGGCCGGATGCTCACGAGCACATGTTCGCCGTCCCACAAGAACCAAACGGGATTTACCTGCGGCCGCCCTTGCCCGTCTAAGGTCGCGAGATGTCCCAAGGCTCGGCTCTCGAGAATGGCATGAAACTGCTCAGGAACGGGACCTTTCGGCATGTGGCCTCCTACAACTCGTTCGTCAGGATGATGATCGCGCTCGGTATCGTGAGCGCAAGTGCGCCGATAAGAGCGCCCCAGAAAAGCGTGCGTTGCTGACGCGTGCCCATTGACCAGAAATCGATGAGGATGATGCGGACACCATTGAGACTGTGGTAGATCAATGCGCCGACCAGTGCGATTTCCATCGGCAACAGGAACGCGTTCCCATAAAAATCGACTGACTTGTCATAAACGTCTCGACCAAGCCCGATCAACATGATGTCGAGGATGTGAACAAGCAGGAAAAAGAGGACGCCGAGACCGGTGGCGCGATGCAACGCCCAGGCATATTGCCCGGTGTCACCGGAGTAGATTGGCGGACCTCCAGCGCGCAAACTGCGGACGACCCAGACGACGAGCGCAATTGCGCCGACGTAGGTTCCGATTGCAAACACGAAGAGGGAATAGCCGAGCACATCGGCGATCCAATGGGCGTCGGCGAGCGGCCCCGTATTGTCCCGGGACTGTGCCTCGTTGAAGGTCAGAATCGTGATCGAGCCGATCACGGTGAAGACGATCCCGACCACCCAGACGATCGAGTTGCCGAGAACGCGCCATCCCGCCGGCCGCACATAATCCGTGATTGAGAGGCGAAGACCAAGTAAGCCGTGCCAAAGCGCCATCAGCAAGAGGAGCCAGTCGAATGAGCGCCAGAGTGGATTCGCCCATCGCTTCGAAACGAAATCGAAGGTCGTGTCGGATGGAACGTTGAGGTAGTGGGTGATGAGGATGTGGCCGAGGGCGAGGACGACGAGCATGATGCCGGAGACGCGGAAGAAGTACCAGGAGAGTTGATCCGCACCAGGAACGTTCGCGCCATAGCTCCGGCGAGTCCGCTCCGGCGTCCGTGCTGACATGTCCCAACCGCCTCCTTGTTCCCGCTGGCCACGCGTAGCGGCGCCGCGCCGTCACCGGCGCGATTCGGCCGCACGTGTGATCACTGCTCGTTTTCCTGGCGCATTGTACGCGCAAGAGTCAAACCGTGGGATGTTTGGTGATGACTCGCGAGCGGTCCCGCTCGCCTCTACGGCCCGAGATTTGATCGACGACTCGTTCAAGATCGCGAGGAGTTCTGATAGTCGCGACGCGATCGCAATACTCGGCGTAGCGAGTGAGATCGCAGCCAGCCAAGCGCCAGGTTCCTCTTTGCTCAGGGGTCAGCCAAACAATACGCCGGCAATGCCGTTGCAGTTCGGCGAGCGCGGCGAGATTTGGATCGTTGGCGTTGTTCCGCGCATCGCCGAGGATCAGCAGGGTTGTCCTGGCGGTCAGCAGATCGCCGTATCGCCTGAGCATCAGATCGAGTGCCACCCCTCCGTCGCTCGCTTCGGATGTGTCGATCAGTTGACCGCCGAATATAGCGCGGATTGCTTCATCGAAGTCGCACTGTTCGAGGATTAGTGAGACATCGCGGAGTTGGCGCACAAAGACGAACGTGCGCACTCGACCGGTTTGTCGTTGCGCGATTTGGCTCACCGCAAGCAAGAATCTCGCAGCTCCACGCACGGAGAGACTGGCATCGCAGAGAACAATCAGCCGCGGTCGATCATGCAGACGAGCGCGGAAGACCGGCCTGAACGGAACTCCGCCAGTTGCGGCCGCGCGACGGGCGGTCCGGCGGGCATCAAAGCGACCCCACCGCGCCATTTTTCGACGACCTGGCGCCCCGCCGAGCTTCTTTCCCAGGCGGCGCATCGCACCTTCGAGCCGTTTGAGATCGGCGACCGAGAGCGAATCCCAGCGCAGATCGGGCAGCGCCAGTTGGGCAGACTCGTCGTTCACGACCGGCCACATCTCGGACGCGGTCGCACGTGGATCACGACGCATGCCGATCGCGTTGTCCTGCAACCAGTCAAGAAGTCCTTCGTCCGGATCGTCGCCTTCGATCCCTTCGAGCATTTCGCGAAGTCCGCTCATCACGACTTCCCGCGGAATCTCGATGAGTGATGGCGGACGCAATGCTCCGGGTTGTCCGTTTGTGGAAACACGGCGGAGGGCGTAGCTACCGTCGAGTCCTTCAGAAACCGGCGGCGCGCCAGCTTCCTGATCGTATTCGAGTTCGCTCCCCATCCACGTCAGGCGCAGCCGATCGCCCGCATGTTGATCATTCTCAGGCCGGGCAACCCCTTCCCCGAAGAACTTGCGGAGGTTGATTCGCGCGCCATGTTCGTGGCGGCGCTGTCCGGCATCCTTCGCGATCGCAGGACGAGGAAGCAGATCGACCCCGGCGATCTCCGCAGATTCGGAACTGTGGTGTTCATGGCTGTGGGATTTGGCGAGCGGTCGTTGAACCTCGAACCAAAGGGCAAAGAGCTTCTGAAAGACAGGTAGGTCTTGTGATCGCTTGACCAATGTCGCCGCCAAGGTAACGCCGAAGAGATCGCGCGATCGCATCGCTTCCGGCATCGTTTCAAGTGCGCGAAGCGCATCGGCAATTTCGGACTGGGAGACGGGGACGCCATTCATCCGAAGCAGGCGACCAAAACCGGCGATCCGGTTGACCGGCGCTCGCGACGGCGGATTGTTAGTCGCCGGCGAGGGCATGGCGAATCTGTTCCGCGTCGCTCGCATACTTCGCGATCACCCCGGTGGTCGCGATGATGTTCGGTTTGTCGAGCGTTTCAACCCCGAGCGCCATTAAGGCCCGCGCCCAATCGAGTGTTTCCCCGACGCTCGGTCGCTTGCGTAGATCGAGGAGACGAATCTGGTTGATCGCGTCGACAATTGCCTCGGCCAGGCGCTCGTCAATGCCCGGAACCGCCAACCGCACGATTTCTCGTTCCATCTCGGCGTTCGGATAATCGAGCGCAATATGCAAACACCGGCGCTTGAGCGCGTCGCTCAGATCGCGAGTGGCATTGCTCGTGAGGATGACGATGGGAATATGAGTTGCGCTGAGCGGCCCGAGCTCGGGAACCGAGACTTGGTAATCACTAAGCGTCTCGAGCAGAAGCGCCTCGAATGCCTCATCTGACCGATCTATTTCGTCGATGAGCAAGAGCGCCGGCTGTGGCGAGCGGATCGCCTGCAGGAGCGGCCGGGGAACGAGGAACCGCTCCGAAAAGAAGGCGTCGACCGCGCCTTCATCTTCAAGTTTGGCGAGCGCGTCTGGAAGCGTTGCCGATCCCGCATCGTCACTGTTCAACGATTCGCGCACGAGTTGAGTGGCGAGCAATTGTTTGCCATACGACCACTCGTAGAGTGCTCGCGCCTCGTCAAGTCCGTCGTAACACTGTAGGCGAATGAGGTCCCGGCCCGTCGCCTTCGCCCACGCGGTCGCTAACGCGGTCTTTCCGACACCTGCCGGCCCTTCGACGAGGAGCGGTTTTTCGAGCTTCAAACCCAACAGGACAACGGTCGATGTCGCGAGATCGGCAAGATATCCCTCTTGCTTGAGAGTGTCTGGATCTCGTCCGGCTGATCGAACTGATTCGCCATGCGCTCGCTTGCCTCTAGAGTGTGCCGGTCATCGTATCGGAAACCATTGCCCGAATGCGCTCCGGCGTCATCGGGCGGGCACTGTATTGATGCGGACCCTCTTCGATGATATGGGTCGTCACTCGCTCGATATCGTTGGCATCACCCTTTATTTTCTTGCCGCCCCAGCTGGCGTAGGGTCCGACGCCCATCCGCGAGTTGCTGTACTCACCGACCGACGTGAAATTCTGGGGCGTTTCAAGATCCGCCAGGAGCCGGATCATCGCGTCGACCGCCTTGTCAGCGGAGTGCGACGGCGAAAGCCCGGATGTATCTTCGCCCATACAAACCGCGATCTCGGCGACGGCCCGTGGCGCGGCAGCGGCTGCATCGGCCCAGGCCCGCGGCAAAATAATGCCGCAATTCAGCCCATGGTGTGTGTCGTAGTAGGCGCTGACGGCGTGGGAGATGCCATGCACGATGCCGAGTTTTCCGCTCATGAAGCTCATGGCCGCCATCCATTGCGCCCACATCAGCTTCGTCCGCGCCTCGTAATTGTTCGGGTTGGCGACTGATTCACGCAAGTTGGTCGATGTTAATCGCAATGATTCACTCGCCAGCGCGCGGGAGTGCGGATTGGTGTGAGGTGAAAAAAAGGTCTCGCTCGCGTGCGCAATCACGTCGTAGCCGCAAAACGCAGTGAGATCCCCAGGAACAGTCATATGCAGGATTGGGTCATTGATTCCAAGCGTGGGCACCGTCGCATCCGAGCGAATCACCCACTTGCGGGGCGCATCGTCTGAGGTTGTATCGGTGAGCACCGACATCTTGGTCGTTTCCGATCCGGTTCCGGATGTGGTGTTGATGGCGATGTGGGGTGGGGTCGGAGCGCGCTGAGCATGCGGGGCGCCGCGGAATTCGTTAATCGCGCGGCCGTCGTGCGCGCCGACAAAGCGCGCGCCTTTGGTGGCGTCATGCGCGCTGCCGCCACCAATTGACACATACCCATCACAGTGTTCGCCGGTGTAGAGGTGATAAAGATCCATAACGTTCGTGTCTTTGGGGTTCGATTCGACTTGGTCATAGATGACCGGCTCGACGCCGGCCGATCTGAGCAGACCGGCGATTTCCTCGACGATGCCGGAGCCGCGCAGACCGGTCGTCGCGATCAACGCCCGCTTGAATCCCATCTCCTTGGCTTCAATACCGGCACGCTGATAAAGTCCGGCGCCGATTAATGCCCGCGGCATTGGTGGAATATCAAGCTGGAGATCACGGGAAACCAAATTGAGGAGAGGTTCGCTCATTCGCCGCTCCGTCTCATCCTAGACCGACCGAATCAAGTCGCGGACAGAATGGCCGATTCTAGCATTCAGAAGCGGGCGGTCCGTTACGGCGCTGCGTTAGACTTTTCCTAGAGCAGCGTCGTGGTGATCGGATGCATTCATAGTGGTCAAAGAGGTTTCGACTGTGGCGAGGTTGAGAGGAAGAGCAAAATCGTACTGGACACTCGTGCTGGCGTGGATGGGATTGATCTTTTTCCTGTCGTCACGAACCTCGCTTCCGAATCCGAGCGGCATCTCATCAAGCTTGGAAGCGATCACAGGGCATTTCACGGTCTATGCCGTGCTGGCGGCGCTTGTCGCGTTCGCACTTGCTGACACAGGATTGCCAACATCGCGCCGGCTTGTGGCTGCCTTCCTCTTCGCCGTTGTCTATGGGGTGAGCGACGAGTTTCATCAGTCGTTTGTGCCGGGTCGCGATCCCGACCCATTTGACCTTATGATCGACGCCATTGGGGCGACAACCGGGCTGGTGGTCCTGGTTTTTGTTGAGCGGTGGCAGTTGCTTCAGAGACTCAATCCCGCATTGGTTCGGCAAGACTAGTTAGCGTTCGATTCCCACGAACTGGGCGCTATTCCCGGCCACGAAATGCGAGTCAGCTCCGTTGAATGTCGGGACCGAAGCCGTCTCGCCTCCTGGTTGTTGCCGAGTCAAGAAGATTTCGCTTACCGCAATCAGGAATTCAATTTCCTTTGATGGAGCTCGCTGATGAGACTAATCAAACGCTCCTCAGGTTGTGCCAATTGCGTATCGGCCTGGACGAGCGTTGGGTAGAGGGGATCGTCGTCGTTTTCAGGCGAGTCAACTGAGGGAAACGGCGGTAAATCGTCAATGATTCCTGCCGCCAGCGCCAGCTCGAGCTGAGATACCCGAAGCGAGGTCGCCAGCGCTGGGATCAAGCGTGAGCGCCAGCGTGACGTCGAATGCTCAAGTTGCGAGAGGTTGGCAGCTGGGACACCGACCATGCGGGCGAGATCCTGTTGCGAAAACCCGAGATCCTTTCGCCGCTGCACGATCAATTTGCCGAGTCCGTCGATCATTGGCGCCCCCATGTGGTGAATGGCTAGCAATTGGGCAGAGATCAACCATTCACCGCGCTATTCGAACGTCCGACCGAAGACCCACAACCATTGGCAGACGCAGATCCACCGGCGAGTACAAGTGCCAAATCTCGTACGGGATCGAACTTCCCTTCCTTCAGCGCTCAACCAACCAGCGTGTTGTCGTCGAAGCTACGGAGCGGAGCAATTCGAGTCTACGGAAAAGGTGCTCGATTCTCGGGAGAAGTGTTGTGAAACGTGCACATATGGCATCCGCGGGCAGGGATCGCGCCGCGGATGCCCCATCGATGTCGAATCGGAAGAGAGAAGCTCGCTACTCAGCTGTGGCGTGCTGACCAAGACCGGCCGGTGGCCGAGAATGACGGACAAGGCCGGTGATCGCGACTAAAGTGAGAACATAAGGGAGCACGACAAGCAAATCCTTCGAGATTGGGAGTCCGGCGGCTTGGGCTTGGACTTGAAAGGCTTGCGATCCGCCAAAGAGCAACGAAGCTCCCAGCGTGCCGATCGGAGTCCAGTTTCCGAAAATCACTGCGGCGAGAGCGATGAATCCGCGACCTTGCGTTATGCCGGTCGTATAGATGGGAACATCTCCAATCGAGAGAAATGCGCCCCCAGCGCCGGCGAGCACCCCGCTCGCAATGACGCAGCAATAACGAAAGACAGTTACGTTGATGCCGACAGCCTCGGCCGCTTGCGGATGCTCACCGGAGGCCATGATGCGCAATCCCGGTTTCGTCGAGAAAAGCAAGTAGTGGATGATCGGGACGCAAATGAACGCGACCGGGACGAGGACATTGACACCATTGGCGAGGTTCGGAAGCTTGTCTACTTGCGGCGACCGACCGGAAACCCCGAAGAGCCGCTGCAAGAGAAACGCCGGGATTCCCGCGCCCAGGAGGTTGATGGCTGTGCCCGCGACAATCTGGTCCGCCCGCAAGGTGATACACCAAAAGGCATGGATGGCGGCAGTGGCGCCAGCCGCCAGCAATCCGCAGAGCAGCCCGAGCCACGCACTGTGCAAGTAATAGGTTCCAATCACCGACGCGAACGCGCCGACCAGCATGAGGCCTTCGAGCGCGATATTCATCACGCCCGACCGTTCGGAGAGTAGCCCGCCCATCGCCGCAAAAAGGATCGGCGTTGTAAACCGCAACATCGCGGTCAATAGAGCTATGGTGAAGAAATCTCCCAACGTCGACTCCGATCTGCCCGATCGTGCGCTCCGGCGCGAGACCTAGATGGCCGGTTCTTCGTACCCAGGTTCGACACCAACGGTCGTCGTCAAAACCGGCTCTATGCGCCGCCGTGACTTCCGTCGCCGCATTAAGAATCCGATCGATGAGAACGCGGAAACCGACAAAATCACCAATCCTTGCAGAATCTGCACCAATTCCTTTGACGTGCCGGCGGTGTTTTGCATCTCAGTCGCTCCAGATCGCAGCGCGCCGAAGAGCAATGCCGCGAGGACGATACCAATCGGATTATTTCGACCAACCAAACCAACCGCAATCGCGGTAAATCCATAGCCAGGCGAGATGTTATAGGCGCGGCCCTGCAGACCAAGGTTGTCGGCAGCTCCGCCAAGACCAGCCATGAGTCCGCCGGTAAACATCGCGACAACGATGGTTCGTTTCCAGGAGATGCCTGCGTATTCCGCGGCGCCGCGACTGAGCCCACGGTGCGGATGCGATAGCCAAAGGTCGTCCGGAAAAGCAGATACCAGAGCGCCACCGCGGCAACGAGCGCCACGATGAATCCCGCGTGCAGACGGGTACCGTGGAGGATGATCGGCAACTTGGCGGACTTTTCGACCGGGTCAGTCGCTTGCAGCATCGGATTGACCGGCAGCCAGCTATCCGTTTCGTTCACGGTATAGGCAATCACGCGAAACGCGATGTAGTTGAGCATGATGGTGGTAATGACTTCGTGCGCTCCGGACCATGCTTTCAATGCGCCCGGAACCGCACCCCAGAGACCACCGGCAACCGCCGCCGCCAGTAGCGCGAGTGGCAGATGGATGTAGATAGGCAAGCCAAGATCGACGGCGCCGACAAGTGCGGCGGCCAATCCGCCCATGACGAGCTGACCTTCTGCCCCGATGTTGAACATTCCGGCGCGAAACGGGATCGCGAAGGCGAGACCGGCAAGCAACAGCGGCGTGGCAAGGACGAGCGTTTCACCGATACCGCGCCTGTCGCCAAAAGCGCCAGTGAAAAGTGCTTTGTAGGCCTCTATAGGATCGTCGCCTGATATGAATATGATGAGGAAACCAACGAAGAGAGCCACAAAGACTGCCGCGAGCGAACTGAGGATCGCGCCGAGCGCGCTTCCGCGAAACCAGTCGCTGAACTTAGACTGCGACGGCTGCGTGCTCATCGCCGCTTCGCCCTCCCATGCGCAGTCCGAGCTCGGTACGCGACACGCCGCCACTGACAAAATCGCCCACAATCTTCCCTTGGAACAGGACGAGCACGCGGTCGCTGAGGTCTAAGATCTCATCCAAATCAAAGGAGACGAGCAAAATCCCCCGACCTTTGTCACGTTCGCTGACAAGTTGCTTGTGCACAAATTCAATCGCGCCGACATCGAGTCCGCGTGTGGGTTGTACTGCCAAGAGCACATCAGGTTCGCGGTGCAGTTCGCGGGCGATGATCGAGTTTTTGCTGGTTGCCGCCAGAAAGTGTCGCGGCTTTGACATCGGCAGAAGGAGCGCGAACATCAAACTCACTCATGAGTTCGGTGGTAATCCGCTCAGTCATGCCGTAGTCAATTCGGCCCGCTTTGCTAAACGGCTCGTCTTCGACATTGCCAAGGAGCACGTTTTCAGTCAAGGAGAAGGGCAAGACCAACCCGCGATGGTGTCGATCTTCAGGGATATACGCCAGCCCCGCGAGGCGCAGCGCGTGCGGGTCGTGACCGGTGACATCGACGCCATTGAGAAGCACTTTGCCACTGTCAGGACGGCGTAGACCGGCAAGCGTTTCGACGAGCTCGGTCTGACCATTTCCTTCGACGCCACAGATACCGACGATCTCGTTCCGCCGCACCTCGAGACTGAGTCCATCAAGCGCGTTTACCCCACCGTCTCGACGGAGCGTGAGTTGATCCGCGATCAGAATGGGCTCGCCAGGAACTGCCGGTGGTCGCGTGACTCGCAATGAGACTTCGCGTCCAACCATCATCTCTGCCAATTCTGGCGCGGTTGTTTCGCGAGTGACTCGCGTGCCAATCGTTTTGCCGCGGCGAATGACCGTGACACGATCGCTAATTGCCGCAACCTCGCGCAACTTATGGGTAATGAAGATGATTGTCCCGCCACCCTCGCGCAGCCGGCCAAGGATTCCGTACAACTCATCAACTTCTTGCGGGGTAAGCAGTGCGGTCGGCTCGTCCAGGATCAGTGTGCGCGCGCCTTGGTAAAGGGTGCGCAGAATTTCGACTCGCTGCTGCATTCCGACCGGGAGATCGCCAAGATTCGCGTCCGGATCGACTCGGAGCCCGTAGTCGTCCGCGATTTGCTTGACTCGCTTGCCGGCGCTTTCGCGATCGAGTCGAATCGAGTCGCCCTCAGAGCCGAGGATAACGTTCTCAGTAACGCTAAAACGTAGGATAAGCATGAAGTGCTGGTGAACCATGCCCAGTCCGGCGTTGACGGCATCTCGCGGTCCTTGGAATCCGGCCGGATGCCCGTCAATCAGAACTTCGCCCTCATCAGGATGATAGAGCCCGAAGAGGATGTTCATCAGCGTCGATTTGCCTGCGCCATTTTCGCCGAGAAGCGCGTGAATTTCGCCATGAGCGAACGCTGAGGTCGACGCCGTCGTTCGCAACCACGCCGGGGAATCGCTTGACGATTCCTCGCATTTCGACTGCTGGGGCTAGTGGCGCCTGGCTCATCAAACAACCTCGAGCAGATACGGAGAGGCGGGAAGCTTCGTCAGGAGCGCAGATTCAAGATACCACGCCCATGATTCGCTTCCCGCCTCCTGGTATTGATCAGGCGACTAGGAGGTTGGTGTGCCTTCCGGCGAGGCGACCGGGATCGGCGATGGCTGAGGCGGCGCCTGGAAGCTCGCAAACTCTTCCTCGGTGGTCGGCGGCACGATCGTACCGTCGACGATCGCCTTTTCGTAGCCCTTCGGATGGCGAGGATATCCGGCGCAACCCGATCTCCCGGAGTCTGCAGCGAGACGAATCCTTCCTTAATGCCAAGGTTCGCGTTGCCAGCCCTGGAAGTTGCCGTCCACTACCTCTTTGATCGTGTCGTAGACGGCCGTATCGACACCCTTCTGCGCGACAGCAAGCTGGAAACCAGGCGCCAGGTGATCCTGGTCGACGTCGGCCGCGATCACCCAATATCCGGGGCCTTTTTCCTTGACCGCTCGTAGGAGCCGATTCCGGTTCGGCCCGCAACCGGGAAAACGATATCGGCGCCTTGATTGAACTGGGCCAGTGTGAGTTCCTTACCGAGCTGGATGTCGTCGAAGTTGTTTGCGTAGCTAATGATGACTTCGGCTTCCGGATTCACTCGACTTTACGCCTGCCTGAAATCCGACCTGGTACCGGATGACGGGAGGAATCTTCTGTCCGCCCACAACACCGAGTTTGTTGGTCTTGGTGGTGAGTCCGGCGACAACTCCAGCCAAAAACGCACCTTCCTGTTCCTTGAACGTTACAGAGCGAACATTTGGCGAGTCCGAGACCGCGTCGATAAGGAGAAATTTCTTATCCGGGTATTGGCCTGCGACAGCCGTAATCGCATCGTTCAAGAAAAAGCCAACCCCGACTGCGAGATCGCTTTGCTCGGCCGCCGGCGGTCAAGTTCGGCACGTATTGAGACGCGTCCTGCGACTCGATGACTTTCCAGTAATGCCAAAATCGGCCGCAGCCTGTTTGCCGCCTTTGTCAGCGAGGTCGTTGAAATTCTGGTCGCCAAGGCCAGCTGTATCAGTGACCATCGTGACCGAAACAGGGTCCTGGGCAGAAACGCCTCGGAGACTGATCGGAAGTGCGGCAAGTGCGGGTATAGCGAGTGACATTCCAACCAATCGACGGCGATTCAGCCGGGCCTTCGCAACCTGATCTAAGTCCATTCGCTCTCTCCCCTTGTTCAGATCAAACAATCAAGCTTGTGCCGCCGGACATCGACGGCAGAATTTCCATAGGACGGACGGATGGTACCAAGATATGCGCGGTTTCGCCTATCGATAAGGCTTTCAGATCGCACAAACTCACGTCTGAGTTTTCGGTTGATCGGTTGAGCTTGCTCCGCGTCGTTCGGTATATGATCGTGGGCCATGAGCGATACAGGATTTTTTCTTCGGTCTTCCGTGTATTGGATCGGCGGTTCACCGTGTTCGGGCAAGAGTACGGTGAAGGAAGCGCTCGCAAAGAGACACGGACTCGAGATGTACAACTGCGACGATGCATATTTTCGCCACCTGGCTTCTATCTCGCCTGAACAATTTCCGCGGCTCTTTCGAGCCGGCCGCGCATCACCCGAGGAAGTCTGGCTTCTTCGCAGCGTGAACCAACAAATTGAGGATGAGTTAGCGCTTTACCGGGAGGAGTTCCCTCTCATCGTCGATGACTTAGCGGCGATGACTTCAACTCCTTTGATCGTGGCTGAAGGAGCGGCGCTGCTTCCCGCCTCGTTGAGCAAGTATGGAATCCCTGCGGATCGGGCAATTTGGATGATCCCGGCTGAAACATTCCAGCGAGAACATTATGCCCAGCGGCCCTGGCGTCACGATGTGGTCAAGGATTGTTCCGACCCCGATCGAGCCTGGGAAAACTGGATGTCAAGAGATGCTGGGTTTGCAATCGCGGTCGAGGCCGAAGCGCGCAGATTCAGTTTGAAGGTTCTCATCACCGACGGAACCCGATCGATCGAAGAAACGGTGAGATTCGTGGAGAAGCATTTTGGTCTGTAGACTGTTATGCGGCCTTGCCGCGTTCACGGCCCAACGTTCCGCGAGCGGCGCGCCGTCGTCGAACAGAATCGTTTACGACCCGTCCTCTTTTGCTCCCACTCGCCGCTTTTGCCGCCCGATTTGTGTTCGAGCCGAATCGATTCGATGGCTATGCCACGGTCGATCGCCTTGACCATGTCATAGATCGTGAGAGCGGCGGCGGAGACAGCAGTCAGCGCCTCCATCTCGACTCCGGTTTGGCCACGGGTTTCGACCTGAGTCGTGATATCGATGCCCGTTTCGTCGATTTCGAAGTTGACTTCGATCTTCGTCAGTAGCAGGGGATGGCACATGGGAACAATTTCGTGCGTCTTCTTGGTTGCCATAATGGCCGCGACCTGGGCAACCGCGAGCACATCGCCTTTGGCGGCTCGCCCCTCTCGGATCACGGCGATTGTTTCCGGTTGCATTGTGATCCGGCCGGTGGCGATCGCGACCCGATGTGTCGATTCTTTGTCGCCAACATCGACCATTCGGGCGCGGCCCGATTCATCGAAGTGAGTCAGTGAGGAACGGTGTTGCTCACCGCCAGGGGATGTGCTGTTTGGGTTGGCCATCGGATTTCCTTCACCGGTGCGAATTTCCGAAAACCGATGGTACCACTCAGTTGAGCGCGCCGCGTGCGCATGGGACGGAAGGACCTAGCAGCGGCGCTGAATAAGTGAGGGCAGAGGTAGGAGGGCAGCTAGGCCGATGGCGATCGGCACGAATCCTGAACCTGATTGACGATGGTCTTCGGCGGAATCGTCTCGATCCCCGTCGTCCGGGGCGGAGACGTCGGTCTCCGGCGCCCCCGTGTCCGCCCCATCGTTTGACTCGTCTACGTCTGGTTCAAGTATTTCGGGCTGATCGAATGCCACCATCGCTCGCTCCTTGTTGTCCATTCAGTCGTTTCATTGCTGCGCCATCGCGACGGCGAAACACGGCCGGCCGCGCAGCGTTTGCCAAATCCAACGCGATGACCGCCGTTAGCGCCATTAGCATTGCAAACCACAACATCTCGTTCTCCTATCGCCGCAGACAATTACAGGTTGCGGCCGACCCAATCCAGCGCTATTTGCCAAATTTGCTTATTTCATTCCCAGTCCGACATGGACATAGGCCTTGACCTTGGCTGCTTCCAGCAACCGATCGGTCGTCAGCGCCGGCATCGATACCAGTTCGCTGTCAGTTGCGCCTTCAGCCGCAAACGCATAGTTCTTTGTCACCGCGACCTTCGGCAACCGCAACGTCTTCAACCAAGTAACGAGACCGCTAATGCTTGAACCATTCGTTCGGTCCTGCCGGCGGGTATCAAGTCCCGCAATCGAGTTCGGACCGGCAAATACGGGCGTATGTATAGATTTGCTATCAATCATGACCTTCTCCTTATTGCGCCTTCACTATCCCCGGCGCCAGGTTTCCAATTACGAGCCCGGAACCATTACCGAGCACGATGACATGATGCCCGATCGCAAGCGGCCGGGCATCGATCAAATCACGGATTTTGAAAAGATGACCCTACGTAGTTAGATAGGCAATTTCACGTAGGTGTCTACGCTAAATGAGGTATGAGGCGGTTAAGCGAGCCCATGACGCAGCGCAAAAGCGGCTGCGGCGGTGCGGGAATTGACGTCGAGCTTGCCCAGGATGTTCGCGACGTGCTGCATTGCGGTGCGGTGGCTGATGAAGAGACGGTCGGCAATTTCGCGGTCGGTGCAACCTTCCGCCAACAGTTTTAACACTTCCCGTTCCCGTGGCGTCAGTCGTTCGGCAACCTCTGGAATACGAAGCGGTCTAGGCAAGGGAGCGGGTTCGATGGAGGTCGAGACTGAACCATCATGCTCCTCGGCCTCCAGTATCCTTCCGCGACCGCGCGTTCAAGCGACATCAGTTTTCCGGCGGACCATGCCGCCGCGAAGGCAGATGGTTCCAGAGCGTGGCGGGCGGTTTCAATTGTTTGTTCAATCTCGGCGCGATATTTCTCCGGGACAGGCGAACCGATTTCGTCGCGAACCGCGGTCGCGATAGCTATAAGCTCTGCCGCTCGGGTGGCGCGTCCTCGCGAGGTGGCAATCGCGGCCAGGTTTTCGAGGTCCTCCGCGATCCCGCGGCGATCACCGATGTCCCAACGAAAGCTGAGCGCTTCGCCGTGATAGGCAGCAGAGCGATTGGGATCGACTGTGCGGACAAGACGGCCGAGGCTGCTGCATGCGACGCCCATACCACGCTTGTCGCCCAGGCGTCGCATTTGCCTCAATGCTTGTTCGAATTGCGTGACGGCGCTCGAAAGGTTCGACGTATCGCGCGCGACTTCCGCCAGATGAAGTCGCGAATAGGCTTCGCCTAAGTGATCACCGCGCACGCGCTGAATTTCGATCGCTTCGTTGAGAGTGGCGATCGCCTCCTCGTGTTTGCCGTTTGTATTGAGCGAAGCGCCGTAATTGCAGAGTCCGTTGGACAGCTTATCGGGACTATGAACGGTGCGATAGATGCTGACGGCTTCGCTCATCATCGCGCATTCCCGTATGAAGTCGCTTTGACAGGCAGCGAGTATGCCCAGATTGTTTAAGCAGTCGCCAGAGCCGGCGTCGTCGCCGATCTCGCGGCGAATGGCGAGGGCTTGCTCATAAAGCTCAAGCGCCGTCCCAAAGTCGCTCATATCGAGCGCAAAGTTGGCTTCGGTTGTTGAGGGTCCGCGCGCGAACAGACGGCGCTACCTGATCGGAGCCGGGTATATTTTGAGCACGATCGAGCCATTCACGACCCTGACGCTAATAGCCACGAATATACCAATAGCGCCACAGCGCGCTGGCCAGCGCAGTGCCTCGTTCATGTTTTCATGCTCATCGTCGAACTGATCGAGGAAAAGCGACTGTTTCGGGCCGATGAAGACCGATCTCCTCCGCATATTCGAGTGCCCAGGCGTTGTGCCGCCGCCTGGCTTCCTGGAGACTCCCCCGATTCGGTCAATTGGTCGAGACCAAATTCGCGAATCGTTTCAAGGAACGCAAAGCGCGGTTCTTCGCTCCTGCGCATCGCGCTGTCCACCGGTCGCAGGAGATTCTTGTCGACGAGCGATTCGATGCCGCTGAGGACGTCGATCGTTTCGCCCGATTCGTTCACTGGCCAATCGCCGCAGATCGTTTCGGCCGCAATGAGGTTGAAGCCGCCCGCGAACACGGTCAAGCGACGAAAGAACTTACGCTCATCTGGGGCCAACAGATCATGGGTCCAGGCAATGGTGTCGCGCATCGTTTGCTGTCGCACCGGCAGATCACGTGCTCCACCGGTCAAAAGGGGCAGTCTGCGTTCGATGCGAGAGAGCATTGAGGTCGGCGTCAGCAGCTTCGAACGTGCGGCCGCGAGTTCGATGGCAAGCGGTAATCCGTCCAATCGCCGGCAGATTTCGGCAATCGCGTCAATGTTTGCCTGGCTCCTGTTCAGGTTCGGGTAAACCTCAATTGAGCGCCTGAGAAAGAGCGAAAGCGCGGGATAGGTCTCGATCGCGTCCTCGGTCACCGCAACATTCGCGGCAGGGTCGCGGCAAGGGATTGATTGGCACTTCCTGCTCACCGCGCACGCGCAGGCGAGCACGGCTCGTGACGAGAAACTTCAGGCTGGCGCACGATGCGAGGAGAGACGTAATAAGCGGAGCGGCTGGCGCGATCTGTTCGAAGTTGTCGAGCACGAAGAGGACGCTGCGGTCGTGGAGCTCATCGATCAGTCGATCGAGCGCCGAACGACGCCGTTGTCCGGCAGATCGAGTGCCTGAATGAGGACCGTCCCGACCAATTCCGGCTCGCGCAAAAACGAGAGCGAGAAAATCCGACGCCGTCAGCAAAGTCGGGGGCGAGACCGTTTGCGACTTCAATCGCGAGCCGAGTCTTGCCAACTCCCGCCGGGGCCGGTAACTGTGACGAGGCGGACGTCAGGCCGGCGCAGCAATTCGATGACGGAAATGACCTCATGCTCGCGGCCAATGAGTTCGGTAAGAGGCACGGGCAATTCGGGCATGGCACGGCGATCGTGCCTGACTCGTGAAAACGGCACGAATCGGGGCACGTTCCACGCCTTGGGGAACGGGGTAGCCTCGCTCGACATGCTGCCTCACATCGTCTTTGCAGCCGCACATGCGGTGGTTATCCAATCATAGCGGTTTGCGCGCAATATTGGTGATTGGCCGGGCCGTTGGGTTGGCCCGGGGCTCAAAGGCCCGGGCTACGACCTACCAGCCCTTCCAGGGCTCATCGTGTCATTGGGATTCGAGAGCAATCGTAGATACTCGTGGTGCTCACCTCGCGCATCACGGTACGGGACGCTCTGCTGTTCATATCAATTTTATGGACTGGTCTTGTGAATTACCTGACCGACCTCGGCGAATGCCTCGTCGAGCACGTCGATCGCGCGGTCGAGATCGGCATCGTCGATCACCAGCGGCGGCTGGATGCGGATGACATTCCCCGACTGACCGCCGACGCCGACGAGCACGCCCGCCTCGCGGCAGAGGCGTCGGACCTGAGCTGCCTCCTTGGCCGGTTCCTTTGTCGCGCGATCGGTGACGAGCTCCACGCCGATCATCAGACCTAGTCCGCGCACGTCGCCGATCAGCGGGTGGCGCGTCGCGAGTTCCCGCAAGCGCTCGATCGCCAGCTGTCCCTTCCGCGCCGACGCTTCGGCAAGACGCTCGTCGACCATGACGTCGATGTTGGCGACCGCGGCGGCGCAAGAGACAGGGTTGCCGCCGAAGGTTGAGAGGTGCTCGCCGGGGCGAAGCGAATCGGCGATCTCGGGACGGGCGACCGTCGCGCTCAGGGGGAAGCCGTCGGCGATGCCCTTCGCCATGACCATGATGTCGGGCTCGACGCCGTAGTGCTCGACCGCGAAGAACTTGCCGGTGCGGCCGAATCCGGATTGCACCTCGTCGGCGATAAAGAGGATGCCGTAGCGGTCCAGGATCTCCTTGACGCGGCGGAAGTACGAGGCAGGAGGGATCAGGATGCCGCCTTCGCCCATCACCGGTTCCGCGATGAACGCCGCGACGTCGCCGCTCGACTGGTAGAGCACCGCCCACTCGACGAGGTCGGCGCAACGCGCGGCGACTTCCTCCGGATCGTCGGTGCCGAACGGGTTGCGATAGACGTACGGGGCCGGCGCGAACGCGACGCCGGGCAAATACGGTCCGCCGCGCGTTTTGCGCGCCATGTTGCCGGTGATGGAGAGCGTACCGTTTGTCCGGCCGTGGAAGGCGTGGGTCAGCGTGATGAACTCGTGACGCCCGGTAAACGCCTTGGCGAGCCGCATCGCGGTTTCGATCCCCTCGGCGCCGGAGTTGCCGAAGAATGTCTTTCGAGAGGCGTCCCGGCGCGATCTCGGCGATCCGCTCCGCCGCTTCGGCGACGATCGGCACGTGATAGATGTAGGTCGCCGCGTGGACGACCTTGTCCAATCTGCTCGCGGACCGCCGCGATCACGCGCGGGTGCCGGTGCCCGGCGTTGACGACGGCGATGCCGGCGAAGCAGTCGATGTACTCGGTGCCGTCCGCGTCCCAGACCCGCGCGCCTTCGGCCCGTTCGACGACGACCGGTTCGATCGCGGCGACGAAACTTGTCGTCACGAACTCCTTGGTATTTGGCAATTGTTTGATCGTGCGTAGCTGGGATGACGGCGCCAGAAGCCATCGCGTGCTCCCTTCAAAGCGAAATCTCTTCGCGCGTTCATGCGCTAAGCAACCGTGAAATTAACCGTGCGCATGATCGCAGAAGGTGCACGCGGCGGCTAGAAGCTGTTATGCACTTCTGATCGGTGTGTCTTATCCTGTGAGAAATAGACGCACCTCAGAAGTGCATAACGTGTTCTAGTCGGCGGATTCGAGTCCGCGATTTTCCTTGTCCATATCCCCCGTGGCCGGCACTCCCTGCGCAAGCTCGTAATGGAGCAGCACGGTTCCCGTCGGCGTACTGAAGGCAGGTTCGGCGAGCGTCAGATTCGACGGAACCGTCCCACTGCTGAAGACCTTCTTGCCTGAGCCGAGAACGATGGGATACACGAACAAATTCAGTCGATCGAACAAGCGCTCGGAGAGCAAAGTCTGCACGAAATCGAGGCTGCCGATCACGTGGACGTTCTCGTGCCGATCGCGAATTTCGCGTGCCGCTGTCGCAATATCTGGTCCGACCTGCGACGAACCGACCCATCGAGGTTCAGTCTGCTGCGCGACGCAACGTATTTCGGAACACGGTTGAATATGCCCGCAATCCCGTTGGCGAAGTCGTCCTCCTTTCGCGGCCAATATCCGGCGAAGATGTCGTAGGTTTTGTGTCCCAGCAGCAGCGCGTCCAGTGCGGCGATTCCCGCCACGATTTGCTCCCCCACGACATCGTCCGAGAACGGCGCCTGCCACCCCCCAAATTTGAAACCGCCCTCAGGATCTTCCTGCGGGCTACCTGGCGCTTGGGCAACCAGATCCAGGGTTGCGAACAGATCGATCTCAATTCTTCCCACTGCGTTCCTCCTTGAACACTCACGTTGTCCACAGAATCGTCGAATGGCCGCTACCCGAATCGACAATGGGGGTAGCGTGGCGGGATGAGCACCCGCAAGCCGGACCCGAGCGACGTGACCGACGAGGAGTGGGCCTTCGTGACTCCGTATTTGGCGCTCGGGCGGAGGATGCCCCGCAGCGGCGTCACCTGGCGCATGCTGCCGCACGACCTGCCGCCGTGGGAGATCCTCTCCCAGCAGACCCGGCGCTGGCTGGACGCCAAGCTGTTCGAGGACATCGCCCACGAGCCGCGGAGGCTGCTGCCCCGCCGGTAGGTGGTGGAGCGCTCCTTCGCCTGGGCCGCGCGGTTCCGGCGCTCGGCACGCAACTACGAGCGGCTGCCGGAGACGGTCGCGGGCCTGCACTTCCTGGCCTTCGCCTGCCTACTGCTCCATCGCCTCGTCTCCCTCCTCGCCGCAAGTCCCCAACAGGCTCTAGGCAGGACTACGCCTTCCCGGCAAGGCGGTCTTTGATTTCGTTCATATGTTCCCAATGGTGCTCGACCATGAAACGGAAGTATTGACGCGGGGTGTTGTTGTAGCTCTTGTGGACGATCGGGTCCGTACGTTTCGCCTCGCTGAGCGAGCGAAGATGGGCGAACTCTTTTTCCTGGACCTCTTCCATCCGATCGAGCAGCTCGGGCCATGCCAAATTCTCGACGTTTCCAGGCCCGGCAACACCGTCGATCTTCCCGAAATTTCGCACATAGTGATATTCAGCGCCGTAGATATGCTCTACGATGCGGCGAATCGAGCGGCCCGGTTCGGGCTTGTACGTCAGCTCTTGCTCGGAGAGCCCATCGATCATGTCTAACGTATCGGACCGCATCCAGGTCAGCCGCTCAATGTAGGTTTCGACATCCTTCTTGCTGACCGGCTCACGGTCCGGCTCGAAAATGAGCGCAGGATTCATGAGCCCTTCGGTGTTGTGGAGCGCGATTTCGATTTCAATCACTTGATCGACATCGATCTTCTCGCCGTGTCGCTTGAGAAAACGGAGGTAATCGCGAATCGCTTCAGGCGTTCTCGCGATCGCTTCGCCGGTTGTCGAGTCGTTGGTGGTACAGCCCAGGAGTTCGAGCACACGGACTTCGGTTTTCATGAACTTGGGTCCGGACTGCAAAAACGCTTTGTAAACCGTCATTCAGCTCGCATCTCCGTCACTACAACCTCCAGAGGACGTTCTCGTGCCATTACCCAATCTCGTAGTCGAGCGTAAAGGTGGCCCCGTCGTGATTCGCTTCGAAACCACCCTCGCCCCGGAGACCAATGAGTTCTTCGGTGCCGGTGCCTGGCACGACAAACCAAATCCCCTTGGCGATGCCTGCTTCGTAGGTACCGCTTTGTTGGAGCACGAAACTGCCGGACTTGCCCCCGATTCGTCCTGATACCCGCTCGATGCCAACAAAGTTCGCCGCCTCGTCATCTTGATAGGCGAGGAGGTATTCCAACGTGCTTTCACCTTCGACATCGCCGGAGAACACGTTTGTTACGGATGCGCGGGAGAGTTTAGGTCGTCCTTCTCCTTCATCGTACGCTACCTCGTCCCAACTTTTGCCTTGGAACGTGCCTTTTCCGTGATTCGTCATCGCTAATGCTCCTTTTCATGAGGGCCAGTGAATCGTTCGTCGAATGCCGACGTCTCCCTTCAACACGGTCATAGTGGCAGTTAAACCTGACAGAGTCTGGCAGGAACTATGAGACAATCGTTACATGAGAGCGAGTCGACTGCTTTCGATGCTCCTGCTCCTCCAGACACGCGGCCGCATGACCGCGCAAGAGCTGGCGGACGAGCTCGAGGTTTCGCTGCGCACCATCTATCGCGATGCCGATTCCCTCAGCGCGGCGGGAATTCCAATCTACGCCGACCGGGGTCCAGCCGGCGGATATCAGTTGCTCGACGGCTACCGCACTCGCTTGACGGGCCTAACTGCCGACGAGGCGGATTCACTTTTTCTTGCCGGTATGCCTGGCCCTGCTGCCGAACTCGGTTTCGGAGAGGTGCTTGCGGCGGCACAATTGAAGCTGCTCGCAGCGCTGCCGCAGGAGTTACGCGATCGGACAGGACGGATTCGGGAGCGATTTCATCTCGATGCTCCAGGGTGGTTTCACGATCATGAACGCCCAGATTGCCTGAGTGAAATCGCGGATGCCGTCTGGAATCAGCGCGTGCTGCACGTGAGCTACCAACGCTGGGGTGGGCGCCACGTCTCAAGGAGACTTGAGCCGCTCGGACTCGTGCTCAAAGCGGGTGTTTGGTATCTTGTCGCGGTCGCTTCTCGACAATATCGAACGTATCGGATTTCGCGCATGTTCGACGTCGAGGTGCTCGACGAGTTCTTTGAGCGACCGAAAGATTTTGACCTCGAAAGCTTCTGGCAGCAATGGCAACGGCAGTTTCAGTCAAGGTTGTTCAGTGGCGAGGCAATCGTCCGTTTCACTTCCCACGGACTCGAGCTACTCCCATTGTTACTCGATCCATACGTCGTGCAATCCGCCCTAGCGAGTGCGCGACCATCAGGGAAGGAAGGGTGGACCGAAGTGACGCTCGCGATCGAGTCGGTTCACGTCTCAGAACACTCCCTCTTTCGCTTTGGCAAGGAAGCGGAGATCATCTCTCCGCCCGAGCTCCGCGAACGTTTCGTCAATTCGATTGCGGCGTTGGCTGAGATGTATCAAACAGATTCGGGGGCCGTCTCGGATTCCTAGCGCGAACGATTCGGAAATGTCACGAGGGCGCGAATTATCGCGCCATCGCGACTCGTAATGAAAACCCAATTGAACGATTCCGCTACGTCGGCGTATCGGTCGCCGTTGGCGTTGGCGTTTCGGTCGGCGCCTCAGTCGGCGCATCGGTCGGAATTTCGGTTGGAATCTCAGTCGCCGTTTCGGTCGCAGTCGCCGTTTCGGTTGGAGTTTCGGTTGGCACGGCCGTTTCTGTTTCCGTCGGAACCGCGGTGTCTGTTTGCTCCGGGGAAGCTACCTCTGATGCGACTTCGGTCGGCGTTGAGTTCGGAGTGTCGGTGGTGGTTGGCGTCGCCGTTGGCGCTTTCGCCCCGCTCGGCAGCAGCACTGACACAGTCTTGAACGCGTTGACGTTGCTGGACTGTCCAGTTGCAGTCACCTGATAGTCACCAGGATCGTACAACGTTGGAATCTTAAATGAAGTCGATGAGCTAGCGATCGCACTTCCCGACGACGACACCTTGATCTGTTTGACTGGCGTGTCTCTTCCTTCAAGGATGATCGCTACAGTTTCGCCTGCTTGGAATCCCCGTAGGGAAACCTGAATTGTTGCGCCGGGCTTCCCGGAGCTGGGCGAAAGGAGGAGACTTGGTTGCACGGTGAAGGTGCGAGAGGCGGTCAGTCCGCTCTGCGCCCCTCGACCGACGATCTTGTGACCGCTGACCGTGCTAGCCGGGATCGCGAACGAGGCCTCTGCTCGACCGTATTTGTTCGCGACGGCAGAGACCATTTGTGTCCCAGTATTTGGTGTTTTGTAGAAGCTGAATCGAACTGTTTCACCGGCGCCATATCCATGACCAGTCACAGTCACAGTCGAACCAACTTTGCCGATCGTCGGTACGATCGAGACGCGCGGCGTGACTTGCATAGCGCCATAGGCAGCCTTGTGACTGCTCTGACCGGTCGCGATGACGTAGTGGATGCCGGAACCTGCCTCCGGCACTTTGAACGAGCCAGTGGCGGCTCCCGTCGAGTTTGCTGTCACGCTTAGCTTGGCCTTCGTGTTCACACTGCCCCAATACAAATTGACACGCTCACCGTTATTGAAGCCAGTGCAATTAACGATCAACGTTTGATCGACGGACGCGATCGCGGGTGTGACCAAGCAGTGCGGCGGCGCGCTGGTGATCGTGATGTGACCGTTTGTCATTGTGAAGAAGGTTTCACCAGCGTTGTTTTGGTCATTTGTCTCTTTGATGTGATTCAGCGGATCGGCGACCGAGAGGATTGCGTATTGTCCGTTCGCAAGGGACGTCGTTCCGAGATCGATCCATTGGTCGGGAAGGATTGCTGTGTAGACATCTGCCCAGCCGGCGGAGAGTCCCTGCATGTGGGCGTCGCAGAAATCGTAGGCTCCATGGAAGCCGTTGTAGGTCGAACCAACAAACGAAACGGGAATCGAATCGAGAATGCAAAAGCTGGTCTTGTTCCCTTTTTTTGAGGTTGGCCGGTACGCGCCTTTGGAATCGCGCTTCAGCAGTTCGTAGCTTGCGAATCCCGAGAAATGAAAATGATTGTGCGTGGGGTGGTAAATAAAATCGGCGTTGACTGGAATGTGGGCGACGAGATTGCCCCCGGTTGGAGCATCAAAGACATTTTGATAGATCGTCTTCGAGTTATCAGGATTTGGAACCGCGACAAGCTCGAGACGTCCACTTCCCCAATTCCCGACTGTATTGTCGAAACGAAGAACCCAATGCGCATGGGTGCTGTTCGGAGCTTCGACATAGAGGCCTGACGGCTTGGCGGTTCTGAGGTCAGGGTAGAGGGGTGCTCCGGCTGCTTCTTGCCCTCGAACAGAGAGGTTGCCGGCGCCGACCAGGATGGCCAAGACAAGGAACCAGCGAACCAACCTGGTCAACCGAAACTGCCCCGATACCATCCGCGCACTCTCCTAAGCCGATTGCGGGAGGAACGAACGTGCTCCGAACCGAGCCGGCGGGGTTTATGAAGGAAAACTTCGTGTGGCGATGTACCGTAGATCATGCCCTCTTGTCAATGTTTTGGACGCTCGCCGGAGACTGATTGCGCGGTACACTCCTCGCGCGACGAGCCAAACAAATGGTCATTTTGAACGAACTATTGGGAGAAATTCGATGGCGGAAGAGGTGAATCGAGTTGACGTCGAAGCATTGAAGCGGTACGTCCGCGACATTCCGGACTTTCCGACACCCGGGATTCTCTTCCGCGATATCACGCCGTTGCTCGCCAATTCTGAAGCGTTTCGGCGAGCGGTCGATGCGATGGCGGCGCCGTTTCAAGGCGTTGACGAAGTCGTCGCGATCGAAAGCCGGGGATTCATCCTCGGTGCGCCTGTCGCCTACGTGCTGAAGTCGGGCCTAACGCCAGTGCGGAAGGTTGGACGCTTGCCATTCGACACGATTCGTGAGGATTACGCGCTCGAATATGGTGTCAATTCCGTCGAGATTCACAGTGACGCGATCCATGCCGGCGAGCGAGTATTGATTGTCGACGATCTTCTCGCGACCGGCGGCACCGTCCGGGCAGCCGCGAACCTCGTCGAGCGACTTGGGGCGACTGTCGCCGGCATCAGCGTGCTCGCGGAGCTGGCTGACCTCAATGGCCGCGCTCAACTCGCCGGCTACGACGTACGAAGTCTGATTGTTTATTGAGGTACCGAGCGTCGGCCGCAGCTGCGATCCCTCGCAATCTCGCCGGCAGACAAACTCACTTGGCAATCCTGCCCTGAAACCAGATTCACTCGTGGTCTGTGGCGGAGCATTCGACATCGGGGTAATACTGAGGCGCTTCCCGTCGATCGAACATCCCGTAGTCGCGCACCACCCGAACACGGCGAAACCGCGCCCCATCTTGCAACGGCAGCGAATCCTCGAACGCTTCGGCCACGGTCTGATCATGCCATGCCATGAGTAGGATCAAGTCGCCGGGGGTCAGAACAGCATCGAATACATCCCAGGCGACAAGACCTGTGGCGTTTGGCGCGAGACCCAACGAACGGGCGACATCACCTGGACTCGTTTCGTGGACCCAATCGGACGGCCTCGTGGCGTCAAGCAGCGTTATCGTTGTGCCCTCGCCTTTTTCGGTTTCGTCCAAGCGCTGTTCGCGTAGCTCATATCCAGCGGGCACCCGAGTGTCACGCGTCAATTGACCAACCCGCAAGTGGTAGTCGAGAAAGACTTCGTCGCGTCCTTTTTCCTGCACCTCGTGATGCCGCACGTGCGTGCGCCAGCGAACGACCGACTTCTCGTCGCGCCAATTCGATAGCGAGAGAATCCATCCCTTGCGGGTGAGACTCTTAAAGCGGATGTTGTCGACAAAGCCTTCGACCTGCTCCAGTCTCCGGTCTGAGCATCTTGGCGTAGCCCAGATAGGCATCCCACTGCTCCGGCTTGGGGCGGACTTCAAAGATGACCGAGAACATAGTTCGCCTCCGTCCACATGGGTTGGGAAATACTAGGTTCAATGGTTAGATGACACAGTTACTAGGACGGGGAAGCGATCTCGACTTCTTCGAGTTCCGCTTCGGCTTCAGTTTCGTCCGGCGTGACGAACATGCCAGCCGCGAATTGCTCGCGGAAGAGGCGGGCATAAAGTCCATTCTGGGCCAGCAGTTCGCTGTGCGTACCGCGCTCGGCGATATGGCCACGTTCAATCACGAGTATCTGGTCTGCCGCGAGGATGGTGCTCAGCCGGTGGGCGATCGAGATGGTGGTTCGGCCTTCCATCAATGGTTCAAGAGCGGACTGGATGAGGCGTTCGGAGTGGGTGTCGAGCGCGCTCGTCGCTTCATCCAAGATGAGAATTCTCGGATCTTTGAGGATGACACGCGCAATTGCAACGCGCTGTTTTTCGCCGCCTGAGAGGCGGTATCCACGCTCGCCGACGACCGTGTCGTATCCAGCTGGTAATTGCATGATTCGATCATGGAGCGCGGCGGCTTTCGTCGCTGCGATGATCTCGTCCTCCGTCGCGTCCAACCGGCCATAACTGATGTTCTCGCGAATCGTGGCGTGGAAGAGGTAGGTCTCCTGGGTGACCATACCGATGATCTCGCCCAGACTCTCGAGTTTGATATCGCGAACGTCAATGTCGTCGATGCTGACCTCGCCTGAAGTCACGTCATAGAGACGGGGCACAAGCAGGGAAATAGTTGTCTTGCCGGAGCCGCTCGGACCGACCAGCGCGGCGAGCTGTCCTGGCTCCAACTCGAAATCGATGTCGTTCAGGGAGAACGGCTTGATCACTACCGGATCGGCGGCCAGTTTGCCGTCCAGCTCTACACCGTCCGGAGAAACGGCACGGCCGTTGGCCGAGGGCGAGACAACTGCCGGCTCGGGCTCCGCCGAGTCGTATTGGAACGAGACATCGTCGAATCGAATCTTGCCACGAACCGAAGTCGGATCAACTGCCAGTGCCTTGGGGCGGTCGCTGATCTCAATCGGAAGATCGAGGTACTCGAAAATGCGGTCAAAAAGCGCGAGCGCTCCTTGAATCTCGACCTGGACACCTAACAGTTGGCCGACCGGGAAGAAGAGACGGCTCTGCAGCGTGGTAAAGGCGACGATGTCGCCGATCGTTAGCGCGTTGTCGCCATTTATGATCTTGTAACCGGCCAGCAAATAGGTGAGCGCGGGTGTGATCGAAAAGAACGTGCCGATGATCATGAAGAACCATCGTCCCAGCATTTGCTGACGCACCTGCAACCCGGCGAGTCGCGTGTTCTCGTCCTGGAATCTCGCTGCCTGATAATTCTGCCGGCCGAAAACCTTCGTCAGCAGCACGCCGCTCACCGAGAGTGTTTCTTCTATCAGGGCAGTCATGTCGGCGAGGGTTCGTTGCGTCGTCCCGGCAAGTTCCCGCCGAACCTTGCCGACCTTGTAGGTCAGAACCAGAAAGAATGGCAGCATGCAGAGAGATAGCAACGCGAGCTGCCAGTTGAGCAGCCACATCGCGACGATTGTTGACAACGCCACGGCGACGTTATTAACGATGCTGGTGGCCGTGTCTGTTACGACCTGCTGTACGCCGCCGACATCGTTCGAGAGCCGCGATTGAATTTCGCCAGTGCGTGTCGCGGTGAAGAAGCGAAGCGGTTGGCGTTGCAAGTGCCTGTAGAGCGCGTCACGCAAGTCGCGCATAACGCGCTGGCCAACGGCGGTGTTGAGGTACGTCTGGCCAACGCCGATCAATCCCGTGATGATCGGGATCACGATCATCAGTCCGACGTAGAGATAAAGCTTATGAAGATTCTTTTCCGGAATCGCGTCGTCGATGAGAAGTTTGAGCAGGTAGGGGTTGACGAGACCGAGGACCGCCGTGATCAAGATCGCGACGACGGTGATGCCTACCTGGAAACGATAGGGTCTGAAAAAACCGGCAACGCGGCGCAGCGTCTTCGGGTTGATCGGCTGATCATCGCCGGGTCTCGGCGTGAACTGCCGGCCGTGGCCTCCGCGCGCCATCATCGGCCGAGCCCCGCGGGAAGTTGGAGAGTAAAGCGATGGCTAGGCGTCGGAGATCGGCGTCGAATACTGGGGAAGGTTAAAGTTTCAAAAAAACGCGAGTTCGTCATTCAGCTGTCCGTACCATACTTTACGAAGTATAGCGCCGGGTTCTTGAAAAAGTGACCGCCAGTTCAGGCAGAAGAACGCGGTCTACAGCCTGCCCAAGCTGGCAGGCTGTAGACACGGCGCGACGAACGTCGTGGTTTGCTCTCAGCCTCTTAATTGAGCATACAGAAACGCTAGTAGGGATAAACCGCGAGCGACATGCCGTCGCTGGTGGCCCACATACTTGTGAACGTGCCCCAGTCGTAGTAGACGTAGCCACCAGCGGCCGGATCGGAGAGATAGACGCCGTCGATGTCATACCCGTACGCGGTCATGACGTGCTCGCCGGCGAAAATCCGATAGGTTCCCTCGTCGTCGTACACAACTCCGGTGTCTCCCCAGAGCGCGAGCCAAACGATGACTGGGTGTCCGGCGTCGAGTTCAGCGGTCAACTGACCGATGTCACCTTCGCTGTAGAAGACGTCTCCGTTGAATCCGTATTCGTTCAAGATCGGAATGAGCGGTTCAGGATAAATCCCGTAGTCGTCATAGTTGCCCCACCAGCCGTCGATATTGCCGCGATAGCCGTAGTGGGGATTCAAAGTGACAGGGATGTTGTCCCAGAATGCAGATTCCGGGATCCCATAGCCGAAGGCCGAGGTTGCGATATAGGCCGATGCGTATTCGCAACTGAGGTTTCGCTCTTGCACGTAAGCCGGTACCCAAATATCGGCGGTCATTGCCGCGGTCGGCTGGCACACCGCGCGACGAGTCCGGGTCGGTGCTCGTGTCGTCAGTCGACACCTCACCGCTAATATCCTCGCGAGAAGCGGGGATGAGCATGCGTTGCCCGACCTCAAGGACAGTGGCCCAGGTCAAATCGTTGAACGAAAGTAAGGCGTCCGGATCGACGCCGTACAGATCGGCGATCGCTTCGATCGAATCGCCTGCTTCCACGTAATAAGCGGCACTGACCCACGGACTAGTGCCCTCGAGTGTGGCAGCTTCTTCGGCGGCGGCGCCCGGCGATTGTCCTGGGTCGGGGATGATCAGCACTTCGCCCGGCGCTGGATTCGGCGGATTCTGCATCCAGCTCGAGCGCAGAATCGCCTCGGCATCGACACCAAATTCGGCGGCAATGCCATCAAGCGTGTCGCCGTTTTGCACGCGGTAGCGTTGTTGCGCGAGTGCTTGTCCGACAACCCCGCCGAGCAGCAACGTGGCGATAAAGGCCGCGGTGACTAAGCGGTAGAGCTTGGCTGGAAATCGAAATTGCCGTTCTCGCCGTGTCCGCGGCGGTACAAACGCCGGCGTTGAAGCGCCGACCGATTCCAGTTCTTGTTGTTCGTTCTCGATGGAAGGAGGCGTGCGTTCGGCCTTCGTTTTGCCGAACGGCTGCGGTTCGACGGTTGCCCAGCGGGTGAGGGTGCGTTCCTGATAGCGAAGCGGTTCTTGAATTCCTTGTGTCTTTGCCAGCAACGACAACCGCCGAGCATAGAGCGCAACAAGATCTCGCTGCCCTGGCTGCGTGGCACGGCGTTCGACTGACTTCGAGTCATCGCTCTGATTGTTCGATGAAATAGTTAGGCGCCCGAAATGAAGCGTCCGTCGCCCATGAGAGGCAACGGGCGGCAAATTCGGCGAGCGATTGTCGACCATGTCTCGTGACCTTAGCCTGAGCGGGGCGAAAGGACACGGGGCTTCGGGCCTATGTACGTACAGCTTCGGTTAGCATAGCAACTGTGACTTTTTGGCGCAAGTCCAATCGACAGAAGGAGATTGTGCGGTTAGGTCAGACGTGTCGCAAGGATCGACAAATCCTGGGCTTTTTCGGCGTTGAATCCGGTTACGCCGGAATACAATCGCGATCGCCGATGAATAGCCGTAATGCGCTAGGGACGAACATATCGTCAATCGCTTAGAGGAGCGCGGCAGCCGATGTTTGACGCCTGGATTTCGCGCCTCTATCATCGAATCGCAAGAGTGAGAATCTCAGAGATTTGAAACCGCAGTTGAATTGACGCCGCGTCGATGGGGCCATGACAGACCTGCTTTTTCAACGAGATGCCTACCTGCGGGACTTCGAGGCGGCTGTCACCTCGGTGGACGCAGCGACCGGCGAGGTGGGGCTCAATCGCACCGCGTTCTACGCGGGTGGTGGTGGGCAACCATGCGACGTCGGGACGCTGACACGTGTTGCGGATGGTGAATCATGGTCGGTCACGGCGATTCGCAAGGATGGTGGAGTCGCGCTCCACGCGTTGACTCCGACAGACCAACTTCCTGCGATAGGAGATGTGGTCAAAGGTGAAATCGACTGGCCGCACCGCTATCGGTTGATGCGGACGCACACGGCGCTTCACGTTTTGTGCGGTGTTGTCTTCCGCGACTACGGCGCACTGGTCACCGGCGGCAATATGGGACCAGACAAGGCGCGGATGGATTTCGAGATGGAGGAGTTCAATCCGGAACGGGTCGCGGAGATCGAGCGCGTGCGAACGAGGAGATCGCAAAGGGTCGAGACGTGCGGGTGCAGATTTTGCCGCGCGATGAGGCGTTTCAGATTCCTGATCTGATCCGAACTAAGATCAATCTCTTGCCTGAGGGGATCACCGAGGTTCGAACCGTTGAGATCGTCGGGCTCGATTTGCAAGCCGACGGCGGGACGCACGTCGCCAACACGCGAGAAGTCGGCGGACTGAAGGTGGTAGGGACCCGTTCGAAAGGTAAGAGCAACAAGCGGCTTGAAATCGTCTTGACCGGCGGCGAAGGGGATTCGGAGTTGTCGGACGCCAATAATGGTGCAATCGACTCCGGAGGGTAGTAGAAAACGACGGCAATGAGCGCAAACCAAGCGACAACACATTCTCGGCGGCTCGCAAAGCGGGCCGCTGTTTACAAGCCCTTCTTTTGGGACGAGGTTGGCGACATCCTCGACGCCCATCCCGACGCGATCTATTTCGGCGGCGGGGCTCCGAATATCGAGATGATGCCGTACAGGCGCCTCGAAGAGGCGAGCAAGATCGCCTGGGCGGAAGCTGGCAATGCGCTCGATTACGGTGAGCTCAACGGGTTCAAACCGTTGCGTGAGTTGATCTGCGAGCGGATGGCAGCGATGGGAATGACGGCGACTCCCGGCGAGATCGTCATTACCAACGGCAGCCAGCAAGGGATCGACATCATCTCGCGGCTCTTTCTCGATCCGGGCGATACCGTCGTGGTCGAGGGCCCGACCTATCTCGGCGCATTGCAAGCGATCAATCCGTTTGAAGTGAACTATTTGGCGATTCCCGTCGACAAAGAGGGGATGCAAGTCGATGCCCTCGAACGGGCAGTATCGCAAATGCCATCACCGCCGAAATACATCTACACGATTCCGACATTTCAAAATCCCGACTGGCTACACGATGACGCGCGCTCGGCGCGAGGAACTGCTCAAGGTAGCGCGCAAGTACGACATGCTGGTGCTTGAGGACGACCCATACGGCGAGATATTTTTCGATGATGCACTGCCGGAGCCGCCCCTTCGTGCGCTCGATCCGAGCGTCGTTTATCTCGGCACGTTCTCAAAAACAGTCGCGCCGGGGTTGCGCATTGGGTGGATGGCGGCGCCCAAAGACATCGTCAGCATGTCGCTCATGGCCCGCGAGGCGTCCGATATTCATGGCGAGCGGATCTTGACGAGAACGGTCTATCACGCCGCCAAAGGATTTCCTCGACGACCATCTCGTCGGCGCCAGGGCGTTCTATCGCCGCCGCCGCGATCTCATGCTCGGCCAGCTCGAGGAACACATGCCGCCAGGTGTGACATGGTCGGTGCCACGCGGCGGATTTTTCGTCTGGGTGACGCTGCCCGACGGTCTAGCCGCGGAAGACATGCTCGAACTGGCGGCCGATCATGGCGTGGTTTATCTGCCTGGCGCCTGGTTCTACCCGTACCAAGAGAAACATTCCTCCCTCCGCCTGAGCTATTCCTGCCTGACCGACGATGAACTCATCGAAGGTATCCGCCGCCTCGGCCGCGCGACTTCGGAGTTCATGCAGAGCAACTCCGGAACGCACGCCCACCCTTCGTCATTCTCAGCTAGTCGAAGAAACTGTCTGTTGCTTCCGGATCGATAGGAAGTGACGGATTCCGACTTCGCTCGGAATGACGAAGTGGGAGTGCGGCAAATTGGGGCGCCTCAGGTTCGGACCATAAGCAGATGCTATGCGGGATTCTCGATTGGTGATTTGAGGCTTGGCTCGTCCAGTTCGTTGAGCGCAGGCTGCAGGCCTAGCCAAACCCCGACGGCAAAGATCAGCACGCCGATCAGCACGATCACCTTAATCACGCCAAATCCGGCGACCGCGACGCCACCAAGAAGGGCCCCGAGCGGGGCGGCGATCAGGCCGCAGCGATGAATGCTGCCAAAAACGCGGGCGAGCATTTCGGCCGGAGTACGTTCCTGAATCGCGGTGATCGCAAGCGGATTGATGCCGCCTGTCGCGAATCCAACTGGAGGACCATTGCGCCGATCGAAATGGCCACCGATGGCGGTGAGAACGCGAGGATGAAAAGCGGCAAACCAAACACGATGAAAGAACCGACCAACTGCGGTCGTTTCGGATATTTCGCCCCGAAGGCGCCGAAAAGAACGCTCCCACACCTGTACCCGCGCCTAGCCCGCCAACATCAATCCGAGATTGCTCGCGTGGCCATAAGTTCCTCATTTGCGAACACCGGCGGGCACCACTGAGAAGAGCGGCGCGTCGAGGAAGTTCGTCGCTGCGGCCGCGATCAGCATGGTACGCAAAAGCTGATCGTCACTGAAGGAACCGGAGACCCGGCGAAAACGTCGTCAAAATACTTCCCGTGTTCTTCGCGTCGGCTTGTAACGCCGGGACGAAGCGGCGACGATGACTGCGGAGATTGCAAACGAGGCGGCGTCGACCCAGAGCACTTTGCTCGTGCCGATCACCGCGATCAACGCGCCAGCAATGGCCGGACCGATCAACGCAAGTCGAACTGGTGATGGCCTGCGAGACGCTGTTGACACGCTCGAGAGGAAAACCTGCTCGTTCGGCCAGTCTCGGTACAAGGGCGATCCGCGCCGTACTACCTGGCGAGTCAAGAATCCCGCCCAGAAAAACAAGCACAAAGAGTTCCCAGAATTCGAGGCCAACAGTCAAATAGAGGAGTGGGACTATCCCACGGTGATGCCACTCATCACGTCGGCGATGACGCTCATGCGCTTGTTACCGACTCGGTCGACCAGCGCGCCACCAAGGAGCGCGGCGACGACAATAGGGAACGAGACCCGCAAATGCGATGATTCCCGTTTTCGCGGCGCTCCCGGTGGTGACAAAAACGAACCATGGAATGGCCAGTGCGGTGATCCGATTCCCGACGTACGAGATCGCCTGCGCGGTGAGAAGCGCGATGACAGGTGTTCGTTGTTGGCTATTGGCGGAGTCCTGAACGACAGGCGGCGAAACGGTTTCAACCACGATTTATCCCGACATCGCGGGCGATGGACGCTCCTCAATTTTGGGCACGTCCAATTCGGCAAGGGCAGGTTGAAAGGCGAGCCAGATAGTCACAGTCAGCGAGAGGATGCTTATCGCGGCGATGACTGACGTCGCGCCGAAGGCCGCCGACCAGACTTCCTCCTAAGAGTGCGCCAATCGGAGAGGCGACCAACACGATCGCGGTCACCGCCCCGAGGATGCGAGCCCGCATTTCCGGCGCGGTGATTTCTCTTGCAGCAGCGTGATCGCCAGCGGATTGAGTCCGCCGCTTCCCAACCCGACAACAAACATGGCCCCGGTTGAAACTAGCACGTGGAGGTTCGGCGACCAGCACCAGTGTTGGGACCGACAAAAGCGCGAAAAATAAAACCATCAGCACTCGTTTCGAGAATCGCGCGCCGATCATGCCAAAGATGAGCGCTCCTGAAACCGCGCCGACGCCTGCTCCGGCGAGCATGAGACCGAGGTCGCTGGCGCTGCCCATAGGTCTCCTTGGCAAAAACTGGGAGGCCGACGGAAAAGAGTGGGGTTGCCAAGAAGTTCAGCACAGATGCCGCGACCAAGATGCGTTCGCAAGATCTTATCGTGAAGTGCAGGAAGCGCACGCCCTCCCAGACATCGTCGAGAAAGCGACCTCGCTGCTTTAGGAACTTGCCGAATATTGGTGACAAAAGCGCCGACGCAGAAACTGCTGAAATCGCAAACGACAATTGCGTCAAACCAGGAGCACCTTGCTGGTGCCGACGAGGGCGATCAAGACCCCGGCAAGCGGCGGACCCGCGATGCGAGCAAAGCTGAAAATGATCTGGGAAACGCTGTTGATGCGCTCGAGACCGATACCCGCACGCTCCGCCAAATCGGGAACGAGCGATTGCCGCGCTGTACCGCCGGGCGTGTCAAGCAATGCTCCCAAAAAGACGAGAATCGAAAAGCTGCCAGAAGGAAAGCCCGACTGTGGCGTAGAAGTAGTGGCACCATCGCGACGGTGATTCCACTCATGAGGTCGGCGATGATACTCATCCGCTTATTTCCGACGCGGTCGATCAACGCCCCGCCAAACAAGGAAGCAAGGACAGTTGGGCGCGATGACCGGCGAAAGCGGTGATCCCGGTTTTGGTGGCGCTTCCGGTAGTCGCAAGCACGAACCACGGTATCGCCAGATTCGTGATCGGAGTTACCGGTCTCCGAGATCGACTTCCGCGGCCATCATGGCGAAGACCGGCGCCCGATGCTGAGATTTCAAAGGTCCTTTTGCCGCTGAAAATGAACAGAACCTTTCCAAATAGTCTTAGGCGATGGCAGGCGCATGAATGATCGTTTGCCTGTGCGCGGTTTCGCAATGAGTCGTCTCCCGCAATGTGATCGCCGGTCACAATCAGCGCCGTGCCCAGGAGGTGCCTCGCGTGACCGAGGACACCGTGCCTTTGGGTGTCTGCGATTGCCAATACTGTGGCCCAATACAATTCTTCGACTTCCTTCTGCCGTGCCTCAACGAAGATTTCGATTTCCATGGGATGACGGAACATGACTTTCCCCTCCTGCTTGGCTTTGCGCCAAGCGGCTACTCCCAAACGGAACTTGGGACTGTTGGATTGCTAGTCGGTGGCCGGCTCTTCTAAGGCGTCGAGCCGGAGCATTGCCTCGTCGATGTCGATCTCTCCCCGCTCGAGCGCTTGAAGCACATCCAACCGCTCAGCTTCGGTGGCGGGATCAGACTCTTCAATCACCTGATCGGTTTCCGCATCGCTGCTCACCGCCGCTCCCAGTGGAGGAGTTGGTACCGGTGGCGCGGGCGGAGTAGGTGGTGTCGGCGGCGTGGGAGGAGTGGGAGACGAGAGAGGAATCGGGGTGGTCATTGCCTCGTGCGCTTGATCGGTCGCCGGCGCCTCGCTTGCGACTGCCGAAACTTCGAGGTCACCACTTACTGTTTTGACGATGAAGGTGGGGCCGGCGCCAGATGGACCAAAGCGCCACTGCCCGCGCCCTTCCTTTTCAAAGGGCGACTTGACATTCGCATCGCCCGAAACGGAACTGAGCGATACGCGGGCGGCTGGCGCCGTCATCCGGAGATGAACGTCGCCGCTCGCCGTGTTCAGGTTAGATGTCTCGGCGCCTTCGAATGAAGCGTCGACGTTGACATCACCACTTGCCGTGTTCACTGAGATTCGTTTTAGACGGCCGCGGTGAAACTCGGTATCACCACTAGCGGTGCGAACGGTGAGCCTGCCGTCGATATCGTTGATGTTTACCTGGCCACTCGCGCTGTTGATAATCAATTCAGCCGTTCCCTTCGCGACCGAGATATCTCCCGAAGCGGTACTGACCACAACTTTGCCGCTCAGACCGTCGACGTCGATATCACCACTCGCCGAATTGAGCTTCGCTCGGTTCGTGGGTTGTGCGGCGAGAGCACGTGGCAGTTCGATTTCAACGTCGATCGCGACATCTCCGAAATCGTCGAGCGATCCCTGACCCTTAACCAGATCGACAATCGACCTCCCGAGATCCCCTATATTCGACCAATGAACGCTCTCGACGCCGACGACGACGGTGTTTCCGTATTGGTCGATATGGGCGAATGATTCTTGAAATGGGCGACCAGAACGAGAACCGCGTTTGGTCGTTCTGACGACGACACTCTGCCGGTCGGACGCTAGCACCCGGAGCTCGCCAGACGAGTTCGAAACCCCCAATGTGAGCGGCGTGCCGGGCTGGAGTTGAAACTCAGTCTCCTCGTGCTCGCCCGTGTGTCGCACCTTCGTGTGCTTATAATCCTGTGTCATCGCAACTAGCTCCCTCTAACGCCTTTAACGACCCTTGTTTTGTTACTCGGCTATGATTTCGACCCGCTGGTCGTCCTGCGCCACATCAATCAATGGCCCGCGCACGCCGGACAAGAGCGCGTTTCGAATCGTGCTCATATTCGCGTCGGCGTTCGGTACGAATCGGCGAACGATGCCAAGGCCAGCGTCAACCAAGCCGATCGGTATCACTACGTTGACTTGAGAGCGCCCGGAATTGGTTTCAGTTACGCGAATCCGGACATGACTGACGGCCGCGTTCGAGCGATGGGCCTGTTCGGCTGGACCGAATGACTGTTCTGCTTGATCGAGCGCTTCGAGCAGCGTCGCCGCTTCCGTCGCGCTGATCGTTCCGGTTTCAACCATCTTCAGAATCTCGATCCGGTCGTCCTCGGCCGGGGAAGATCGTCGAATTGGGCGGGTAGGTTGCTCGTTCATCTCGATTCAAGCTCCAACTACTTCTAAAGGAGAATTAGCGCTCGCCCATGCCGGACATTCGGCGAGCCGCTTCGTCCGCGCTAATTCGTTTCTCGCGCAAATCTTCGAGGATCTGCCGGCGCTCTTCACGCGCAATCTCGCGAACTTGGCGGGGACGTAGGTTGTCGTCCCCGGTCGGATACCCGAGCGCGCGTAGCAGATCGTCGAGCCGGGAAACAACCGTGCGGTAGGAAATGCCGAGCTCGGCTTCGACGTCTTTGATGATGCCGCGATTGCGAACGAAGGTATCGAGAAATGCGAGTTGTTCGTTCGGCAGACTGGCATAACGCCCGAGCAAGAAATGCCCTTCGATCGTGGTGTCACAGGCAGGGCAGTGGAGACGAGTAATCGTCAATTCATTTGCACAAACTGGACATCGGCCAATTACATTCGGAAGTGCCACGCTTAGTCTCCTTGCCACCTCGGATCCAGCCATCGCCGATCCTGATGGCAGAGAGATTACACCTGTATGCAATTAAAGTCAACATCTATGCAATAAAATTGTATTCCTGTGCAACTAGGCGTGCGTGGGCGTCATTTCGGTGCAGAATCGGTAGCGTAGGACACTCAGCTATACTTCAGACCAGAGTCGATATTGGCAATGGGCGGTCTTTCGACCGGATTTGACGAGGTTCTTCAATGGCGCGGTTCGAGGTAGGTGAGACCGTTCGCGTAGCAATGCCACGGGGTTTCAGCAAGCGTGGCGTACCCGGAATCAGCGTGATGTACACCACCTGGCCGGAAGCGCGCTTTGATGGGGCGATCGGCAAGGTCACGGAGATCAATCCGCGCGGACCAAACGGGATTCCCCTCTATCTCGTCGACTTCCGCGGGCAGGACAATCGCATCGCCATTCCATGGCAAGCGCAATGGTTCCGCGAAGAGTGGATCACTCCAACCGAACAGCCAGCCGCCGCGAGGCCGGCAGCTGCCGCGTCGTAACAACCCTCACCCCCGGCCCCTCGCCCGCGCACGGGCGAGGGGAAGTCGTTCTCCGCCGTTCGTGTCTCATTCGTACCCTCTCCCTTTTGGAAAAGCGAGAGGGAGAGGCCGGGTGAGGGTTGTTTCGGCGGATGAGAGTTGCTGCGCCGCATGAGAACTCTTAGACCTGAGCCAGCGCTTGTTCCAGGTCGGCGATCAGATCGGAAACCGTTTCGAGACCGACTGAGAGTCGGACGAAGTCTGGCGTGACGCCTGTCGCCGCCTGCTCTTCTTCACTGAGCTGCGAGTGCGTTGTGCTCGCTGGATGAATGACGAGCGATTTGGCATCGCCAATGTTCGCCAGATTCGAGAAGATCTTGAGCGAGTCGATGAGCTTCTTGCCCGATTCGAGTCCGCCTTTGATCCCGAAGCCAAGAATTGCTCCGTATAAGCCGTTGCGGTGGTACTTGCTCGCGCGATCGTAAGCCGGGTGACTTGGGAAGCCCGGGTAATTAACCCACGAAATCTTTGGATGCTCATTGAGGAACCGGGCGACCGCCATCGCGTTTTGGCTGTGGCGTTCCATGCGCAGCGGCAACGTCTCCAACCCTTGCAAGAACAGGAACGAGTTGAACGGGCTCATCGATGCGCCGATATCACGCAACAATTGCACGCGGAGTTTGATGATGTAGGCGATGTTCGCGCCGAAATTCGCCTCGGTGAAGACGTCCGAGAAGACGAGTCCGTGGTAGCTGGGGTCAGGCTCGGTGAATCCAGGGAACCGGCCCGACGCCTTCCAGTCGAACTTGCCGCTGTCGACAACGAGGCCGCCAATCGACGTCCCGTGCCCGCCAATGAATTTCGTCGCCGAATGGACGACGATATCGCAGCCGAAGCTCGATCGGGCGGACCAGATACGGCGTCGGCATCGTGTTGTCGAGAATCAGCGGGACGCCCGCCGCGTGAGCGACATCGGCGACGCCTTCGATATCGAGCGTCAAGAGATCGGGATTGCCGAGAGTTTCCGAATAAACAGCCTTCGTCTTATCGGTGATTGCCGCTTTGACCGCTTCCGCATTGGGCTCGACAAATTTGACTGTGATTCCTAGTTTCGGCAATGTGTAATGGAAGAGGTTGTACGTGCCGCCGTAGAGGCTTGTCGTCGAAACGATTTCATCGCCCGAGCTTGCGAGGTTCAGGATGGTCAGCGTCTCGGCCGCCTGTCCGGAAGCAAACGCGAGCGCCCCAACTCCGCCTTCGAGCTGCGTGATCCGCTTCTCCAGGACATCTTGGGTCGGATTCATGATCCGGGTGTAGATGTTCCCGAACTCTTGCAGACCGAAGAGTCTGGCCGCGTGGTCTGAGTCATTGAACACATATGAGGTGGTTTGGTAGATCGGCACCGCGCGAGCGTTGGTCGCCGGATCAGGCTCCTGGCCGCCATGCAGCGCAATCGTTTCAAAACCTAACGGACGTTCATCGGACATGTGGTGCTCGTCCTTTCTCAAAAAACGAAACGTTGGACGTTCTCGAAATTAATGAACGGTTTGAGCTCAGGCGTTTCGACTGGCGACCGGGCCACTGAGCACGCTGAACCGCGGTCGCCTAGCGCCTGCGGTCTTTCGGTCCGCGTGGTGGTCGAACGTCATAACCGAAGGTCACAGAGGTGACGCTCCCTGTATCGCTTGATGAACGAATGGACCGATGATCTTCTCGAGCTGATCCCATTCTTTAAGGAAGGCGTCATGTCCGTGGGGCGAGTCGATTTCCGTCGTACGTCGAGTCTTTCCCTAACGCCGCGAGATGATACGCAAGGTCGCGAACCTCGTTCGGGGGGAAGAGCCAATCGCTGCGAATGCCGATGAAGAGCAGCGGCGCGGTGATCTTCTCATACCAGAAATCCTCACCGCCGTCCCGCCCGACGTCGTAAAGGTCCATAGCTCGCGTCAAATAAAGATATGAATTCGCATCGAACCGGCGGACGAGCTTCGCGCCCTGGTAGTGCAAATAGCCTTCGATGTCGAAGGTTCCGCCAAAGCTCGGATAGAGACCGGGCCGCGTTGCCGGATTTCGTCCGAACCGCATCGCCATGACTTTCGCGACTTTGAAGGCGGTCATCGCGGCCATCCGCGCAATCGAGAGCCCATTCGTTGGGAAGACACCTTCACTCGAATATTCGCCGCCGCGCCAATCGGGATCGGCCATGATTGCGCGGCGGCCGAGTTCGCTGTGAATTGCGATTCCCTGGGCTCCGAGCGATGCCGTCGCGGCGATGGGCACTGCCGCCGAGACAAGCTCGGGATGCCGGGTGGCCCAATCGAGAACCTGGAACCCGCCGATCGATCCGCCGATGACGACCGTTTTCGTCATACCAAGGCGCTCGAGCAATCGCCGTTGCGCGTTGACCATGTCGCCAATCGTAATCAGCGGGAAACGCATCGCAAACGCGCGTCCGGTTAGAGGATCGACTGAGGTTGGTCCAGTCGTACCCTGGCAGCCACCGACCACGTTCGAGCAGATCACGAATTGCGCGTCGGTGTCGAGCGCGAGTCCGGAACCGATCAGCGGTTCCCACCAGCCACCGTAACCGCCGGCGAGACTGTCGCCGGTCAGCGCGTGGACGACGAGCACCGCATTGTCGCCGGCATCGGTGAGTTTGCCCCAGGTGCGATAGGCGATGGTGACGGCATCGAGGCGGCCACCGAGCTCGAGATCAAGAGCTGCCGATGGCCAGCGACTGAAGGGAGCCGTCTTCCGCCACTTCTCTCGGCGGCACGACTCGCAGGCGTTCGCGCCTGGCCGATTCAGCCGAGGGCACAATATCGTTCGATGGGACGGTCCGTGTTTTCTTCCACTCGGTCAATCCTCGGCTAGGTCAGCGGCCACATCTCATACGATTGGCAGAGGACGATCGGTTCGAGAAAAGACGATCGGCGGTGTTGATGGTCAACAAAAAACCCCTTGCAACGGAGCAGGGGGCGTATGGGTAGCAACGCCTATCCCTTATCTCGCAGATCGCTCTGCCGGAATTGGCACCTTGCGCGGATCGCGCAGGCTGCCGGGCTTCATCGGGCCGTTTCCCTCCACCTCTCGTGATAAGGCAGCTCTCTTCAGTTGTTGACCCAGAATCTACAGAACCGCAGGCACGACTGTCAAGAACCGAGAAAGAAAGGCATCATGCAGTTCGCCATTTCGTTCGACACCGCTGACTCAAGAAGGAGGTGACCGTGGACAGCAGTCTTGAGATGACACGAGGCATTTTGAAGACAACTTCTGAACGCTGGTCGGGTCTGGTCGAGTCCGTACCGGAGGAACTGTTACAGCGTCCGCCCTGTGCCGGAGAGTGGTCAGCTCTCGATTGCTTGCGTCACCTCGTTGAGGCCGACCGCGACCTCCTCTTCGTGCGCCTCCAGCACATTTTGGAGGGTCGGGAGGAGTTGATTCCATATGACCCGGATGCACCGCGCAAGCCTGAACCAGAGCGTTCACCTAAGGGATTGCTTGCAGCGTTTCTTGAGCTCAGGCGCGATACCGAGCAGAAACTTGATGGGCTCGATCCTGAGGATCTAAACCGTTTAATCTTCCATCCGGAATACGGCGTCGATGTCACGCTGGGTGAGCTGCTGAATCTCTGGGCCGCGCACGATTTGATGCACACGGTTCAAGCCGAACAAGCGCTCATGCAGGCGTTTATCCCTGGGACGAGCGTCTGGCGGTCAGAGTTCGCGGCCCACGATGTGACGCTGAAGCTCTAGCCGCTTAGTGCGCTGTCCACCGTTACTCTTCTTGTTGCGCGACCGGCCTCATTCTCCGTAGCGGCGCACGGCGTGCGCCCGCCTCGCGGGAGTAGGCGTTTGCGCATTGCATGCCGGGGGTGCATCCGAACCCAGGCGCACGCCGTGCGCCGCTACGGAACGCGCCGTCACCCGCGCAACACGACAAGTAACGCTGGAAGCTGCACTCAGTCCCACATTCAATCAAGTTGGACTTACTAGTTAGCCGGAGTCCGGGCGTGCTCGAACAATGCTGTCACATCGACAGGCTCACCCCGTTCGATAGATTCGACGCAGGCCAGCACTGCGGCAAGACTGCGGATATTGTCACGGGCGCTTGTTTCGGGTTCGGCGCCAGCGACCACTGATTCGCGAAAGGCTTCCAGCGTTCCGGCTCGATCGACGAACGGCACTTCGATCTGTTCGACGATTTGTGGCGCTTCGCCCCACTTGGTCAAAGTGAGATCTCCGACGAAACCACTCGTGACTCCGCCTGTCCAGGTCAGCCGGCCCTTCGTGCCAATGATGTCCCAGTCACCGTTCCAGGATGTCTCATCGCCAAAAGTTGCCCAGCTTCCTTCATAAACCACCGGCACTCCCGATTCGAGCTCGATCAATGCCGCAGCAGCGGGATCGTGCACGTATTTGCTGTCGGGAATGCGCCAGCTTCGGGCGTCGATACGGCGGACGTCCTGTCCCGTGATTGTCCGAATAAGATCGAAGTGATGAATCGACATATCGAGAATCAGCGGATGGCGCATGTGGTAGCGGAAATCGCTGTCAAAGAGAAAGCGGGTGTCACGCTGAAAGTAAATGCGCAGGCTGACGAGATCACCGAGATCCCCTTCGACGACGAGTTTCGTGGCGGTTCGCGAGGGACGGCGAAAGCGGTAGTTTTGGCTGACCATCAGGGTGCGGCCGGCAGCGTCGGCGGTTGCGATCAAGTCGGACGCTTCGGCGATCGTAGGGGCGAGCGGTTTTTCGACGAGCACGTGTTTTCCCGCTCGTAGTGCGCTCGTGACGACCGCATGGTGGGAATCGGGCGGCGTGATCACGAGAACAGCGTCGGCGTCGACTTCAGCCAACGCCTCGTCGAGCGACGCGACGAGCGGTCCGCTCCAGCCGTTGAGGTCGGCACGAACCCGTTCACGCGCTTGGGCAAAGGGTTCCGCAATCGCGACGAGGTCAATCCCCGGCGCGGCGGCGGCAATGCCCGCCCAACTCCGACCAAAAGATCCCGCGCCAACTTGAACGACTCGTAACTGCTGTCCCACTGGTCATTGACCTCTTTCATCGTTTGGAGCGCCAACTCCGACTTATTCCTTGGTTGCTCCGGTGACCAACCCGCCGACGATGTAGCGTTGCAGGAAGAGGAAAACGATGACAATTGGCACCGCGACTGCTGTCGAAACCGCCATTAGGTAGTTCCATTGCGTGCCGTATTGTCCGATGAATTGGTTGATGGCGACGGTAATCGGTTGGATTTTGGGATTGAGGTTCAACGACAACGCAAAGATAAATTCTCCCCAAGCGATCAAAAAGGAAAAGGCCGCTACGGTAATGAGACCTGGCCGAATCAGCGGCAAAACGATCTTGAAATACGCGCCGAATTGGGTGCTGCCATCGACAAGCGACGCCGACTCGAGCTCGCGCGGGATCGCCAGAAAATACGGGCGCAGGATGATCACCGCGAACGGCAACGTACTCGTGACGTCGGCAATGATCATCGCCTGGTATGAATTGATGAGATGAATCCGGCTGAACATCACGAACAGGGGACCAGCCACAACGACCGCCGGTAGCAACTGACTAATGAGTAGCGCGAGCAAAAAGATACCGGCTCCGCGCAGACGGAGGCGAGCGAGAGCGTAGGCCGCGGGTGGCGCCAGGATCAGCGTCAGCAGTGTGACGCCGGCGGCGATGATGATGCTGTTGAGGATCGAGCGCAACACAACGTCGTTATTGATAACCGCGTAGCGATAAGCCTGAAGCGTTGGATTGGTCGGAAAGAATTGCGGCGGCTTCGCGAAGATGTCGGTTTGTGTTTTCAGCGACGAAGCGACCATCCAGTAGACAGGGAAGAGATAGATCGCGACGATGATTGCCGCGATGATGGTTCGACCGTAACCGGCTCGACGAAGCGAGCGAACCGTGTTCATCCTCCCACCTCCTCGCGGCGACTGAGCCAGAGGTAGGCGAAGGCGACAACGAGCAAGCCGATCAAGAGCATGGTTGCTCCCGCCGCGCCCTGGCCGAACCTAAAGAACTGGAATGTGAGCTTGTAGGTGTAGATGGGCAAGACTGTTGTGGCGTCGACTGGACCGCCTTTCGTCATCACGTAAATGAGGTCAAAAACGCGGAATGTGTAAATGAAGCCGAGCACGATGATGCTCAGCGAAACCGGTCGCATCAACGGCATGGTGATCGACCAGAACCGGCGCCAGGATGTCGCGCCGTCGATTGCCGCCGCTTCGTAGAGCGTCGGATCGATATGTTGGAGACCGGCCAAGATAAGGAGCATGTTGAATGGGATGCCGACCCAGATATTGGCGATGATCGTTCCGGTGAGCGCGGTGGCGGGATCGATGAGCCAATACCGCGACTCGTCAATGATCCCAACCTTCAGGAGCATCCAATTGAGCACGCCGTAATCGCCGTCGAGCACCCAGCGAAAGATGCTGCCGCTGACGACGGTCGGGATCATCCAGCCAAGCAACATCAGCGCGCGAAAGATATTGACCCCCGGAAACGGGTGGTTGAAAAACTGAGCCAGCATGAAACCGATTGAAAACTGAAAGAAGATGGAGCCAGCCGTAAATTCGAGCGAAAGGCGCATGGCCTTCAAAAAAGCAGGATCGTTAAGAAGGGTGCGGTAATTGTCGAGACCGCTCCAAGGCGCATCGTTGGCCAGAAATGTACCGACGGTGACGTCGTGGAGGCTCATCCGGATATTCGAGTAAATCGGATAGAGCATTGTGACGCACATGTAGGCAATCGCCGGCAGGAGGAAGAGATAAGGGATGATTCCCTTCCGCGCGCGCGCGCCGCGGCGGGATTCGACGTAGACCTGTTGTTCGGCTCCGGTCGCGGTGATCGCCATTGGTATTCTCCGGACTCATCCGCACTGTACTTGAGGAGTTGGGCGCCAGGCCGGCGCGCGATCCGGCCTGGCAAAGTACACCTGAGAAATCCGCTCCGCAGCTCGCTAGCTTTGCGGCAGGAGCGGTGTGATCGTGAGTTGCGCCTTCTTCAGAGCAGACGCAACATCGCTTTGCCCACTAACCGCTGCTTGAATCGCGTCCTGAATCGCGCTCGAAATTTCGGGGTACTTATCACCGTAGGCGCGCGCCTTCGCGACCTTGAGCTGCTCGACGAAGACCTTGATGATCGGATCACTGGTGAACGCTGTATCGTCCGCCAAGTCCTGCCGGCTCGGCAACTTCCCAGCCGCGGTCAGGTATGGCAGCAGGTTTTCCGGCTCTTGCGTCCACGTCAGGTAGTCCCAGCACGTGTCGACGTTCTTGCCACCCTTGATGATGCTGTAGTTCTCCCCACCGAGAATCGACGCGCCTTGCTTGTCGACCGGAAGAGTCACCACATTCCACTTGAGGTCAGGGTTATCCTGCTTGATGACCGGAATCTGCCACGGTCCGTTGATCATCATCGCGGCCTGGCCAGCCACGAACTGATCCTTCGCGTCTCCTTGCGTCCAATTAAGGATGCCTTTGGACATCTGGCCGCCGTTTACGAGATCGACCCACAGTTGCAACGCTCGGTGTCCTCCGTCGCTATCGATAGTGGGAATATCTTCGCCCGTTTCCCAGAGGAAAGGAAGCCACTGGAACGTGCCTTCCTCGCTCTTGACCCCAGAGACAGCGAGTCCGAACTGATCGCCGGTCGTGAGTGCTGCCGCGGCAGTCTTTAATTCCTCCCAATTGGTGGGAGGGGTCACACTTGCGGCCGTTGCGAGGTCAGTGTTGTACCAGAGGACGAGACAATTGCTGTTATCGGGGATGCCATAGTTCTTGCCCTGGAACACGGTTGACGACCATGGACCTTCGAAATAGTTGCTCGATTGTCCCCAGGCGGTCACGCGATCCGTGAGGTCTTCGAGCACGCCAAGTGACGCGAAAGCCTGGTGGTCTGGGTTGTCGATGACAGCGATGTCGGGTAATTCTCCGGCGGCGGCGCCTTGCAACAATTTCTGTTTGAGATCGGCAAATGGAATCGGTGTGCGCTCGATCGTGACGTTCGGATGGGCGGACATATATTTTTGATGATTTGCATCCGTCGCCTTGCCGTTTGCGTCATCAACGTTGTAGTAGTCCCACCAGGTGATCTTGACCGGGGCATCTTGCTTCGCGAACGAACGACGAGGCATCGATGAGGTGAGGGCCACGCCCGCGGCCCCCGCGGCCGCTGTTTTCAGCACGTCTCGCCGCGTGATCTTGGACTGCATAACTTCGTCTCCTTGCTTCTTCGCCCAGAAGTACGAACGGTCGGAGTTATACGGGAACGCGGTCGCGAGTTCGGGCTGGTCCAGAACTGCGACGGATCGAGAGCGGCGCCTGCAACAGTTGTTGCGTCGGCTCGTTGTCACCTCCCTTCTCGAGTTGGTCGATGAGCATTCGTGTGCCGATCCGGCCCAGTTCAGCGGCCGGGAAATCGAGTGAGGTCAATGGTGGATTGAGGAACTCCGCTGTCCGGGATGAGGTAATCGCCACGATTGATAGATCCTCTGGGATGCGTAACCCATGTTCTTGGACAGCCCGGGCCATGCCGCCCAGTGCTTCGGAATTGAGCGTGATAATCGCTGTTAGGTTTAGGTCCGCTTTGAGCAAAGCTTCCACGGCCTGATAGCCACCTTCTGGCGTAGGATCGGTAGCGAGGACTGTACCGGTGATCTCTTTTGCAGCGACCGTCTGCTCGAACCCTGATGCCGTCCGAACAGTTGGTCCGTAGTCGGCATCTTCCATCAGTTGACGGCGAGTCAGACAGGCCATGCGGCGGTGTCCGAGGTCATACAAGTAGTTGACCGCAGTGGCAGCCGCGTCTTCGAAATCAACATCGACAAAGCTCAAACCGTCATTGCAAGAGGTATGGCCCATCATCGTGAAGGGAAATCTCCGCTCCTTTAGGAGTTCGACTCGAGGATCGTGCAGACGAACTTCCATAAGCACGAGACCGTCTACAAAACCGTTGCGAATCAGGCGCAGGAGATCGCCCTCATCAGGGGGTGAAGTCGAAATGAGCGTCGAATAACTGCGACTCGAGGCTTCTTCGACCGCGGCCAGAATGATTTCCAGCGTTGTTTCGGCGAGCCCATATGAACCGGTGGGATAGAGGAGGGCGATGGTGTTGCTGCGCTTACGCGCGAGTGCCCGACCGATCTCGTGGGGGTGGAAGTCGAGCTCGTCGATGGCGGCGCGGACGCGCTGCTTGGTCGCTTCGGAAATGGGTCGTTTGCCGCTGAGCACGTACGAGACGGTGCTCAACGAAACGCCTGCGCGCTTGGCGATGTCTTCCATCGTCGCCACGGCTTGACCTCTGATGAGTCGGAGACCTGGAGGCGTGAACGGGTTATCGAAGCGTTTCGATGGTCGGCAGTCTACAAGTGCACTTTGCCCATGTCAATGGATGAGATATGGGCGATATGGCGACGTGATTCTGGGACGACGTTCCGCCGGTGCTCGATGGTCAGGTGACCAAGTAGGCCAAATCGCGGGGAATGCGTATGGAATCCAGTTCTGGACCATTATGGTCGGTCACCCCACCTGGGAATGATGGCGTTCACCGACATATGAGACCGACGCGCCGGACCGCCCGGGAATACGCTCCCGAGTTTTGCTTCGCAAAAGCGAGGCAAAGCTCGGGGCGATCTCGTCGTCGCGGCGCACGGCCGTGCGCCTAAGGCTCGATGCCCACCCCAATGCAATCTTGCAGGGCCGCGCGCATCACGCGGGCGTACAGCCGTACGCCGCTACGGAACGACGAGGCGGTGTTCGTCGCCAATCGGTTGCAATCGACATCCGTGAATGTGGCTGGGAATTGATTGCCGGGCAGGTCGCCGAGACGTCGCCGCAGTTTTATTTGAGAACCCCGTTATTCCCGGGTCGGTGCGGTGGTCTGACAATCCATGAACTTGGGATTGATCTCTCTATTTATCTTGTCGTGGCGGGATCAACGGCAGCGTCACTTTGAAGGTACTTCCAGCGCCCTCGGCGCTATCAACTGAAATCGCGCCACCATGTTCTTCGACGATTTCGAGTGCGCCAGCCAAACCGACTCCGCTTCCCGCGATCCGGCCGGCAACATTCCCGCCACGCCGGTAACGTCCGAAGATTTCAGGAAGGTCCTCTTTCGGGATACCGATTCCTTCATCGGTGACTGCGACCGATGCCCAGTGGCTTCCCGGGAGCTCATCTCGCCCAAGGGCAATCGTGACCGTGATCGTTCCTCCCCGGGGACTGTACTTGACCGCATTCGAAAGGAGATTCGCGATGACACGAAGAAGGCGAATCGGATCCCAATAGCCGACCAGTGTGCTCACTGGACTTGAAATACGGATCACATGTCGTTCGCTCGTCTGTTGAGCTTCCTCGACCGCTTGTCTCGTCAACATCACGAGATCGACAGCCTGCCGCTGGAGATCGAGGTCTTGGCCAGCTTGAAGTCGCGTTTGATCCAGGAGTTCGTCGATTTGGGCCGTCATTCTGGTCGCGGTCGCGTCGATTTGTTCGAGCCCGTTCAACAGACGATCAGTTGATGGTGGATCGGTGCGCTGGACATGCCGCCGGAGCAATTGCGCCTGGGCCTTGATCGCACCCAGCGGATTCTTGAGATCGTGCGATACCGTGGCAATGAAGTCCTGTCCCTCACCAACACTGGCTAAGGCAATATCGCGTTCGGTTTGCACCGCTTGAAGCTGTCGCGCATTGCGCATGGCTATCGCGGCCTGATCAACCGCGGCTTGGAGAAGAGCCGATTCCAGTTCGGTCGGAAAATCTTGCCTGTCTGAGCCGGCAATGACCAGCGCACGTTCGCCCTGAAGAGCCGGGTAGCAGGCGGTAATCCGGAGTTGCCGATCCAGAGGGGCTATGGGCATCGTTCGCGTTGCCAGCGCCAGGGTTGGGTCGTGAATGGCGGTGAAGAGTTCGACGACTGCCGCCGGCATTGATTCGCTCTTTGGCCGCCAGACCTCGAAGCCGTTTGGGCCTCCAGGGTCTTCAAATCGAGCAAAGGCGATATCGAGATCAAGGAGCCGTTGGATCGCGTCAAGGAGCGCATCGCCGATTTCGCTCGACCGTTTGCCACTCCACAGCGTAAGCAACCCGAGCAACGCTGTAATGTCGCGCGCGTATCGTCGAGTCTCTTGAATCGACGCTGATCCGATGTCTTTGTCGACTCTCGATTCGGTCACACTAGTCGCCTGATTGCTTGACGACATCACCTTTAAGCTCTCTAAGGAATTCGTCGGGCTCAACATAAAACGGATTCCGATGAAGCGCTCCGCCGACAATTGCAGCGGGATGCGTTCGCAGAATATCCATCACGACGCCCGCCCCAAATCTCGTCGTGTCATACACACAAAGAACGGGATCGTCAAAGCTCGAAAGCGCGTCGTTGAGACGGCATTCATATTCAACGAGATCTCCGACACCCTTGTTATCGGTTAGCGACCATTCCATGTGCGCAACCAAACGCATCAGTGGGAAGCACTGGTCCTGGCCCCGCGTGAGTACATCCTGAATGAATTGCAGCATGTCGAACTGATCGAAACCGCCGGTCCGCAGATAAGCATCGGGCCAGGTCGCGATTTCGAATTGCCCTGTTTGCATCGCCGCGCTGACTGGAATCCCCTCGCCTTCGAGGAGTTTGATGTACCCACCGACAAATGCTGGATCGACTATGTGAAATGCCTTCTCGCCGCGCTCGAGCCCTTCTTGAACGAACGGTGCGAGTACGCGAACCTCTTCTTCGGGCGTGTCGAAAAATGCGCAGAGATGACGGTGAGCGTTAAGCGTTTCTCCGGCAAGACGAATGATGGTGTCGTTTGGATTGAGCACGATACATCGTCTCCGCGCGATGATAGCGACCGCGCCTGCCTTACGGCGACTGAGACGCACTACGCGACATCCGTCATGACACTGCCTCGCCAGCTCTGCGTCGGATGATTCTAGGCGCGCAGTACTCATTACCGGCGTTGTGTCGATGTTTCAACTATACGGCATATCGCAATAGTTAACGCCATAAGGATGCTTATTTTCAGGATCCGCATCGGCGGAGGAGTTCGTGACTTGACCAGCGTTGACCCTACCCCATCACCGAGCAGAATTTCGCAATTTGACAGTTAACTCTTCGGCACTTTCCAGTTCAGACGGGAAGGCCAATCCGAAAGTTTTGGACCAATTGCGCATCGTTTCGTGATTCCAATTCGGAGAGATCAATTGAGAATAGGCGGGGAAGTCGTCGACTCAAATCGGCAGGAATTGCATGTCGAAAAGACCAAGCCAATGCTGCCGTGGGGATCACCTGAGGAAAAAATTAGAGACACTCGCGAGCGACGACTCGAACGATACCTGGAAGCCCTGCTGGTGAATAATCGACCCGAGGATCGACGACAAATGAGCCGAAGAAAGCGCCGTGTGTTTCGCGTACTCGTCTTGACGAACTTTGACCGTAAAAATCAGGTTCTGTAAGGACGGACGCCGTTTGCCTCCACAACGAACAGCGCCTGTACATTAGTCACTTCCTGGAACAGCGGCCGCCGTCTGCGTGACTCCCTGGTCCTCGTCTACGAGGGCCGGACCGGTGAACTGGCTGTTGTAGAGCTCGGCGTAGAAACCGTCTCGGGCCAGCAGGTCGTCATGCTTTCCTTGCTCGACGATGTTTCCGTCGCGCATCACCAGGATGAGATCGGCATTCCGGATCGTCGACAACCGGTGCGCGATAACGAAACTCGTGCGGCCCATCATCAGCCGGTCCATCGCTTGCTGGATTACCGCCTCGGTTCGCGTGTCGACCGAGCTCGTCGCTTCGTCAAGGATCAGCATCGGCGCGTTGCCGAGCATCGCGCGGGCAATCGTCAGCAACTGCTTTTCACCCGCCGAGACGTTGTCCGCCTCCTCGTTCAGTTCCAGTAGGTAGCCGCCCGGGAGCGCGCGGATGAAGTGGTCGGCGTGCGCTGCCTCAGCCGCCGCCCGGACTGCTTCCGCCGTCGCGTTGTCGCTACCGTAGGCGATGTTGTCCTCGATTGTGCCGGTGAAGAGCCAGGTGTCCTGGAGCACCATGCCGAAGAGCCGGCGCACATCTGCCCGGGTCATCTCCCGCGTCGAGACGCCGTCAATGCGGATCTCGCCCTGATTGGGATCGTAGAAGCGCATGAGCAGATTCACCATCGTCGTCTTCCCTGCGCCGGTGGGACCGACGATCGCGACTCGCTGACCCGGCGACACATGAGCGGAGAAATCCTTGATGATCGTCCGCTCGGGGTCATAGCCAAAGACGACGTGGTCGAACTCGACTTCGCCGCGCACCTCGTCGAGCCTCATCGGCACTGCCAGATCAGCGCGCTCTTCCTCCTCGTCGAGGAACTCGAAAACGCGCTCTGCCGCCGCGGCGGTGGACTGCAAGACGTTCGCGACATTCGCCGTTTGGGTGATGGGCTGAGTGAACTGGTTCATGTATTGAATGAAGGCCTGAATGTCGCCGATGCGCACTTGACCCTGGATGGCGAGCCAGCCTCCAAAGACCGCGACCGCAACATAACCAAGGTTTCCGACGAAAAACATAATCGGCATCATCAGACCGGAGAGGAATTGCGATTTCCACGCGCTGTCATAGAGTCGCGCATTCAAGCCCCGGAACGTGTCGATCGACTGCTTTTCGCCGCCGAACGCTTTCATGATCGTGTGACCGGAGAACATCTCCTCGACATGGCCATTGATCTGGCCAAGCGAAATTTGTTGCTGGACGAAATAGCCCTGAGATCGCCCGATGATCAAGCGCATGAAGAAGAAGCTGAGCGGCAGCACAAGCAGAGCGACGATCGTCAGTTTCCAACTGATCAAAATCATCATGATGAGAATGCCGATGATCGTGGTCACCGACGTCACAATCTGTGTCAGCGACTGGTTCAGTGTCTGGTTGACCGTCTCGACATCATTGGTGACCCGGCTCAGCACCTCACCATGTGTTCGGGTATCGAAATAGCGTAACGGCAGACGGTCGATCTTCTCCGAGATTCCTCGGCGGAGATCGAAGGTCACTTGTTGCGAAACGCCCGCCATCAACCACGCTTGCACGTAGTTGAACAGCGCGCTGAACAAGAAGAGTCCAATCAAGAGCTCGATTGATTTGCGGATGGATGCGAAGTCGATACCGGGACGCTGGGAAAGATCCATCTTCGCGATATCGGCTTGTTCCGATTCCGGAATTTGATGGAGAACTGCTGGCGGCAGATTGGCTAGCAATTCGGCGCCGGTCGTTCCTGGGGGGATCTCTGTGCCGGCGGGCAGCCTGTCCTTGACCTGGTCGTAGACCCGTTCCTGGGTGTAGCCGCTGACGATCGTGTTGGTGATGTTGCCGAGGATACGTGGGCTGAGAATGGCAAAGATAGTGCTCGCGATCGCGAAAATCAGCACCAGGATGAGCGTGAACCAGAAGGGTCGCAGGTAGGAAACGAGACGCTGGATCGTCCGCCGGAAGTTCTTTGGTTTCTCTACCGGACTTCCCATCATCGCCACGGGACCGCGTCCGAAGAACGTCGGCCGGGCAGCTCCGTTCGACTGTCCTGAAGGCCGTTGGGAGCTCACCGAATTACCTCCCCGTGACCGTCAGGCTTGATCGCCGAGCCGCCGTTCCTGCTGACTCCGGAAACTGCAAGTTCGGCTTCGGAAAGCTGAGATGCGGCGATCTCGCGATAGATCGGACTAGTCTGCAGCAACTCCTCGTGCCGGCCTTCCCCAACCACCTTGCCGTTATCGAGGACGATGATTTTTTCGGCCCGCATTACCGTGCTGATGCGTTGGGCCACGATGAGCACCGTGCGATTCTTGGTTTCCTTAGCGAGCTCTGCGCGTAGTCGCGCGTCAGTGCGGAAGTCCAACGCCGAAAAGCTGTCGTCAAAGATGTAAATCTCGGGCTGGCGAGCGACTGCACGCGCAATCGCGAGCCGCTGCTTTTGCCCTCCGGAAATATTCGCACCGCCCTGGGCAATCGCGTGTCCATACTGTTGTTCGAGCTTGTCGACGAATTCGGAGGCTTGCGCAATTTCTGCTGAGCGTTCGATCTGCTCGACCGGCGAGGTCCCATCGCCGTAGCGGATGTTGCTCTCGATCGTGCCGGAGAAGAGCACAGCTCGTTGAGAGACGTAGCCGATTTTTGCGCGAAGGTCTTCCTGTCGCATCTCGCGGACATCGACGCCGTCGACGAGCAGCTGACCTTCTGTAACGTCGTAGAAGCGCTCAATCAGCCCTATCAGCGTGGACTTGCCACCTCCGGTCGGACCGACGATTGCTGTCGTTTGTCCCGGCAGGGCGGTGAAAGTGACGTTGTGGAGGACAGGCTCTTCGGCGCCGGGATAAGCAAACGACACATCGCGAAATTCGACGATCCCTCCGAGGTTCGGAGCAATTTGTGGGATTTCGGGATCGCGGATGCTTGGTTGGGTATCAAGCACCTCGACCGCGCGTTTCGCGGAAACGGCGGCACGCGGCACCATGATAAAGATCATCGAGATCATGAGAAACGAGAAGATCGCCTGCGTCGCATATTGTAAGAAGGCGATCATGTCGCCGATCTGGAGCGTGCCGTCTTCGATCCGATGAGCTCCGACCCAGATCACTGTGATCGACGTGAAGTTGAGGACCAGTAGCATCACGGGCTGCATCACCGCCGTAAGTCGATTGACAACGAGATTGAGGTGAGTCAGGTCCTCGTTTGCGCGCCCGAACTTCGCTTCCTCGTAGCTCTCCCGATTGAAAGCGCGGATCACACGCATACCACTGAGCGTCTCACGAGTCACGAGGCTCAGATTGTCGACAAGGAGCTGCAGCCGCGTGAACCTGGGGATCGTAACCGTGAACAGCGTGACGATGATGATGAAGAGGATGCCGATGGCGATCGCCATGATCCAGGTCATCGACGGCGCGAGTTGATACGCCTTGATCACGGCGCCGATGCCCATGAATGGCGCCAACAGCCCAAGCCGGAGGAGCAACACCAGCACCATCTGGATCTGTTGCATATCGTTTGTGCAGCGAGTGATCAGCGAGGCGGTCGAGAACTGACTGAACTCGAGCAACGAAAAGTTCTCAACCGTTGAAAAGACGTCATCTCGAAGGTTGCGGATTGCTCCGGTCGCGACGCGGGAGGCCATGAATCCAACACCGGCCGCGCACGATCCGCCGATCAGCGTGACGAGGAGCATCTTCAGTCCGGTGTGCCAGACCACACTCGTGTCCCGTTTTGCGATTCCGTCGTTCACGATCGTCGCCATGTAATCGGGCAGCGCGAGGTTGGCCGCGGTCTGGCCAAAGAGCAGGACGAGCATGGCGAGGAGCGGGATCCAATAGGGCTTGAGGTAGTGAACGAGCCGGAGCATTTACGAGTGGCCCTCACAGAGCATTGCGAAATTGCGGGCGGAAGTTTGCCACAGGAATTAGTTAGATTCGAGGGTGGCGCAATTGGAAGTGCTATTACATCACGAATCTGACAAATGATCCCCGGACTGGAAGTCCAGGGCTAACACAGCAAAGTCTCTTCGAGACTGAACTTAAATGGCGCTCCCGCCAGCCCCAGAGGGACTTCTAGTCCAGCGTCGGTCCGCTTTCGACGGTTCCCCTTGACAATCGCCTGCAAAAACCTCTAATCTCTCGGCAGATTGTGACGTCTGTCACATGCTTTGTTGTGCTTTCTTCCTGGACTGGTCCATGGCGCCGCTTCCGAAGCGAATTAGCCGTACACGTACCAGCCGGACGGGTGAACCCCGTTCGGCATAGTCGGATCTACCCGTTCGTCGGGTGCCTGTCGTTCGTGTTCGGTTAAATCGCAAATTCGGGAGGTCCCAGGTGTCAGGCGTTTCTTCTACCGACAAACAATCACTCGGCAAAGTCGTTCTCGCCTATTCAGGCGGGCTCGACACTTCGTGCATCATTCCCTGGCTGAAGGAGCATTACGACTGCGAAGTCATCGCCGCGGCGGTGAATGTCGGTCAGCCTGACGATCTATCGGGAATCGAGGCGAAAGCCCTCGCCAGCGGCGCATCGAAGGCATATGTCATCGACGCCCGCGAAGAATTCCTGAAGGAATACGCATTCCCAACGCTCCGCGCGGGCGCAATTTACGAGCGGAAATATCTGCTCGGCACATCAATGGCGCGGCCGCTGATTGCCAAGCATCAAGTTGAAATCGCGCAGCTCGAAGGTGCGGACGCCGTCGCCCATGGCTGCACCGGCAAGGGAAACGATCAAGTCCGCTTCGAGTTGACCTACCAGGCGCTGGCCCCGCACCTCAAGGTGATCGCTCCTTGGCGGCAGTGGCACATCCGCTCGCGAGAGGACGCCCTTGCCTACGCGGCCGAGCACGGCGTGCCGGTGACGGCGACGAAGGCAAAGATCTACTCGATTGATGGCAACCTCTGGCACCTTTCACACGAGGGTGGCGCGATCGAAGATCCCTGGAACGAGCCGCCAGTGGATGCCTACGAATTGACGGTTGCTCCGGAGGACGCGCCAAACGATCCTGAGTACGTCACGATTTCGTTTGAGCAAGGATGGCCGATGGCGGTCAATGGACAGAAACTGGAAGCACTCGAATTGCTTTCCTTATTGAACGAACTCGGCGGTAAGCACGGCGTCGGCCGGATCGATCTCTTGGAGAATCGACTGGTCGGAATGAAGAGCCGCGGCATCTACGAGACGCCGGGCGGAACGATCCTCGGTACCGCCCATAGCGAGCTCGAACACCTGACGCTTGATAAGCTCACCATGCGACAAAAAGATCAGCTAGCGATCAACTATGCTGATCTGGTTTACAATGGGCTCTGGTTTACGCCGGTCAAAGCCGCGCTTGACGCCTTCGTAGAGAAGACGCAGGAGCCAGTTACCGGCGAAGTTCGGTTGAAGCTCTACAAGGGCACGTGCGTCGCGGTCGGACTGAAATCGCCATTCGGCCTCTACCAAGAGGACTTGGCGACATTTGGGGCCGACGACGTCTACAGGCAAGCAGATGCGGAGGGCTTTATCCGGCTCTTCGGTCTCGGACAGAAGGTCGCCGCGCAGCGGGACCGGCGGTTGCATCAGGACGCGGAGGTTATGCGATGAGGCTAACAAACAAACCGGAGAGCCTCTCCCGCTCTCCGCTCGGGCGACCGGCGCGTCGGTTCCGTACCGCGCGCTGACGGTCGCCCGCCAGCGCTAACACACAGCTATACAACTCAATCCGTAGCCTTTTACGGAGAAACGGCAACGTCGCTGTTTTTCCAGCCCGCGAAGACGGGGAGGAGTACGGGGGAAGCGCGTCAAAGCGACCTGGAGAGAGTGAAAGCCCAGGAATCGCGCTCGAACCCGGAACGCGCCCCCGAGCGGCCGGCCGAAGAAAGCAACTCACGTTGGAGTTTGCAAGTAGGTCCGGTTGGGTGGTTCCCAAGCCGACAACAACCGAGAGATGCGCAGGGAATCGAATTCCGACTAGCCCGGCGCAAGAAGGGTGGTACCGCGGGAGCTGACGCCTCTCGCCCCTTTTGGCCCGCAACGTTCGGACGTTGCCGGCGCGAAGCGTCTCGTCACGTACGAGAGCCGGAGGGGAACCACCATGCAAGACTTCTCGATTGCCAAACAGCCCGCGGATACGGGTGTCCCAGTTCTGCACACAATTCCAACGGAGCAAGTCATCGCTCCAGACATGCCGGCGAGCGCGCGAACCGTCTCGCTCGGCGGTCAAAACGTGCCCAAGATCGCGACGTTCAGCCTCTCGACCCGGATGCGGGGACGAAGCGTGCTAGTCGACACTGATCTCACACCGGACGAGATCCACGAGCTTCTGGAAACGGCCGCTCGACTGAAGCGGATGCATAAGAAGAGCGAGCCGCACCCGTATCTTCCCGGTAAGACCCTTGGGTTGCTCTTCCAACACCCAAGCACGCGGACCCGCGTCGCGCTCGAAGCGGGCATGGCCCAGCTTGGTGGTCAGGCAATCTTTCTCGGTGTGAACGACCTGCAAATGAAGCGGGGCGAGACGATTGGCGATACGGCCCAAATTCTGAGCCGCTATGTCGACGCGCTGGTGGCGCGGGTAACCGATCACAATGACCTGGAAACCCTCGAGGGGTCGGCTTCGATCCCGGTGCTGAACGGACTCTCCGACACCCACCACCCATTGCAAGCGCTGGCTGACCTACTGACATTGCAGGAGCAATTCGGCACACTCGAAGGTTTGAAGCTCGCGTATCTCGGCGACGGCAATAACGTTGTTTGTTCGTTATTGCTCTCCTGCGCGGCGATGGGGATTAGCGTTTCTGTCGCCTACTCCAGCCAAGTACCAACCCGATCCGGAAGTCGTAAAGCAGGCCACCTGGTTGGGCAGCGCCTCGGGCGCAAAGATTGTGGTCACCGAAGATCCCTTCGCCGCGGTGAAGGATGCGGATGCGATCTATACCGACGTCCACGTCAGCATGGGTCAAACCGATGGCGTGGCCCGGGCGGTCGCGCTTGCCCCGTACAAGATCACCCAAGCAATCATGGCGACGGCAAAGCCGAGCGCTGCTTTCATGCACTGCCTGCCAATGCACCGGGAGGAAGAGGTCACGGCGGACGTGGCTGACGGCAAGCAATCGATCATCTGGAATCAAGCGGAGAACCGGCTGCACCTTTCGAAGGCGCTGCTGCTCCACACGATGTGTTAGGAACGACCGTGATCGATACGACGACACATCAACATGACTCGGGATGGAGCGCGGGCTCGCAGGATGACCGCTCGACACGAGGCGAGTACGGGCCGACCGGAATCAGTTTGCGCCTCCGCGGCCGCAGCGTTCTCTTCGATACTGATCTGTCACCAGACGAGATCGATGAACTGCTGAGCACTGCGTCGCGGCTCAAAGGGATGCGCAAGAGCGGTCTGACACACACCTATTTGACTGGCAAGACGCTTGGGCTGGTGTTCCAGCATCCGAGCACACGCACGCGGACCGCGTTTCAAGTTGGTATGGAGCAGCTCGGCGGACACACGATCTTTCTCGGTACCGACGACTTGCAACTTCGGCGTGGGGAAACGATCGAGGACACCGCCGAGATCATGAGTCTCTACCTCGATGCCGTGGCGTGCCGGGTCGCCAGCCACCAGGACCTGCTTGATTTCGCTGCTGGAGCGTCGATTCCGGTTTACAACGGCCTAACCGAAAAGTCGCACCCGATCGAAGCGTTGGGCGATCTGTTCACCCTTCAGGAGAAGTTCGGCGATCTGAAGGGTCAGACGTTCTGCTATCTCGGCGATGGCAACAACATGTGCAACTCGCTGCTGCTTGCCGGGTCCGCAATGGGCGTGAATGTCCACGTCGCAGCACCTGCCGAGTATCACCCGCAGCCGGACATCGTCAGCATCGCGCATGTGTTGGCGGCACGAACCGGCGCGAAGATCACGATCACCGAGAGTCTCGAAGAGGCGGTGACAGGCGCGGACGCTGTCTACACCGATGTCCATCAAAGCATGGGCCAGAACGAAAGCACGCAGAAAGCGACTCAGCTCGCGGCCTACCGCGTGACAGCGGGCGTGATGGCGATGGCGAAACCAACCGCGGTTTTTATGCACTGTTTACCGATGCGCCGAGGTGAGGAAGTTGATGCCGACGTGGCCGACGGGCCACAGTCGATCATTTTCGACCAGGCTGAGAACCGGCTTCATGTCCATAAAGCGTTGCTGTTGCACACGCTTTGTTGAGTTTTCGATTTGGCCTTGAGGCCGATTGATTGGGTGATTAGCGGGTCTAATGACCCAGACGACTGGAAAGGAAATTACCGATGGCGGCATGTCCAGAATGTGGAGCGGAGATCGAATTGAACGGAGTCGAGCAGGGTGAAATCGTGCCCTGCCCCGACTGCGGCGCGGAATTGGAAGTCACCGGCACGAATCCGGTGACGTTGGGATTGGCGCCTGAAGAAGGCGAAGACTGGGGCGAATAACGACTACGCGCCTACGGCGCGTGCCCGGGGCTAAGAGACCCCGGGCTGAAAAAACGAAGCCGGCGAAAGACCGGCTGGGGAACGGCGGACTCGTGGGCACGCTCGTGAGCCCTGGAAGGGCTGGTAGGTCGTAGCCGGGGCCTTTAGCCCTGGGAGTGCGATAAGCGCAATAGGTCGAAGATGAAAGGATTGAGGAGAAAACGGTGAAAGCGAAGGTAGGCGTGCTGTGCACGCGCGTGCGAGTCGAAGAGAAGCAGCTGATCCAGGCGTTGGCCGATGCCGGCGTTCCGGCGCTTCCGCTCGCCCCTACCAGCTTGCCACTCCCCATCTGCCCGGTCCCGTCGAAGCCGTCCTTCGTCGCGGCGAAGGACGGTGTTGCGGCTGAGGTGCTGATCGATCGTTGTCAGAATCGCGCGGTTGCGGTGGCGATGATCCCGCTTTGGCGGGCAAACGGCGTCCCGGTGATCGACGCCGGATTGGCAGCAGCGTCAGATCGACTCGCGACCGCGATGACCCTCTCCGCTGCTGGCATTCCCCGGCCGTTGACCGATTTGGTCTGCGACGAAAATGCGGCGCTGACTGCTCTCGATCAGTCTGGATATCCATCGACTTTTATGCCGCTTGCGCACTCGGCAAGAGAGATCGTCTTGCTCGACGAGGACACGGCCGAGGCCGTATTCGAGCACCGCGATGTGCTCGGCAATAAAGGCGATGTGATAGGACTCCTTCAGACCGGGATCGCGCTCGGTTCAGACCGAGTCACGGTGATCGTCGTCGATGGCGTCGCGGTAGCTGTGAACAGCCACGATCATGATGTCCCCAAGTCAGCCTACGGATTGGCGGAACTTGCCGCGCGGGCGCTCGGCGCGTCGTTGATCGGCGTCGAGATCGCGCACATGGACGCGGGACCAGTGGTTTGGAGCGTGCATCCCGTTCCAGATTTTCGCAATGCATTGTCGTTGGGCGACACGACCGTCGTCGAAGCGATCGCGAAGCTGGCCGCTGAGTTGGTGGGCACATCAAAGCCGGACGTGATTGCGGTCGAGTTGATCGATGAGAACGGAACGATTTCGCGGGAGGTGACAAACGATGTCGCTCTCTCCGCTTAGCCTCACCGCCACGAAGCAAACTGACCAGAATCACATCGATCTCCTGCACGGGTTGGTTGCAATCCAAAGCCTGAGCGGCGGCGAGACCGAGTCGGTCTCGTACCTGTGCGAGCAAATGGAAACCCGAGGAATGCTGGCCTACCGCGACGAAGCTGGGAACGCAGTCGGCACGATCGGTTCCGGCTCGAAATCGATCGTGCTGCTCGGCCACATCGATACGGTGCCCGGCGACATTCCCGTTCGGATCGAAAACGGAGTTCTGCACGGGCGCGGGTCAGTTGATGCCAAGGGACCGCTGGCGACATTCGTCGTGGCCGCCGCGATGGCAGCCGACCGGCTGAATGTGACTGTCACGGTCGTCGGTGCGGTTGGCGAAGAGACGCTTAATTCACCCGGCGCGACCGCGGTCGCGTCCTGGCCGAAACCCGACTTCTGCATCATCGGCGAACCGAGCGGTTGGGACGCGCTCTGTCTTGGCTATCGCGGCACGATGCCGATGACCTATGTGCTGCGCCAGCCAAGCCGCCATGCGGCCGGACCAGGCGAATCAGTTGGCGAGCAGGCGATCGCGTTTTGGAACGCGTTTGCCGCGCTGTGCGCTGCGCGAAACGAAGGGGTGACCGGACTGTTCAACGCCGTCACGCCTTCGATTCGGTCGTTTCGGACCGAGAGCGACGGTCTCCACGAAGAGGCGCGCATTTCGATTGGCTTGCGGCTACCTCCAGGCGTCGACGTTTCCGCTCTGCAAAGCGACATTCAAGGTTTGGCGGATCAGGCAGAAATCACCTTCGACGGATTGCAAGAAGGATATCGCTCGGACAAGCGATCTCCGCTCGTACCCCCGTTCTTGCGGGCGATTCGGTCGGTTGGCGGCGAACCTCGGTTCACCGTCAAGCTCGGTACCTCCGACATGACGGTCGTCGGGCCGGTCTGGAAATGTCCGATTGTGGCGTACGGGCCGGGCGATGCGTCGCTCGATCACACGCCGGAAGAGCACATCGTCCTTGACGACTATCTTCGTGGTGTCAAAGTTTTGACGGAGGTGCTCGCGGCACTATGAGCACTTCAACATCCAACGGCCGGTCGAAAGCCCGGCTTGGAGTTCTGGTTTCCCATCTGCGGGAAGAGGAAAAACTGATCCTCAATGCCGCCCGTACGCACGGTATTGATGTGGTCCCTTTGTTTGATCGCGAGCTCGTCCTCGATCTCTCTGCGCGAACGGCGGAGGAATCAGGTCTCAACGTCGATGTCGTGCTCGATCGCTGCGTCGTCCACAGCCGGGCCGAGTACACCTTGCGCGCGATCGAGCGCTGGGGTATGCCCACGCTCAATCATTCGGCGGCAACGACGACCTGTGACGACAAAGCCGCTTGCAGTCAGGCGCTCGAAGCGGCCGGCATTGCGACTCCACGGACATTGCTCGCCTTTTCGGTCGAATCCGCATTAAAGGGATGCGAGATGCTTGGGTATCCCGTCGTGTTGAAACCGGTTACCGGCTCCTGGGGCCGGTTACTGGCGAAGGCGAATGGCCCCGAACAAGCCCGCGCAATCCTCGACCAAAAGGCGGAGCTCGGGTCGTTCCACCATCACATCTATTACATCCAGGAGTTCATTCAGAAACCGGATCGTGATATCCGCGCTTATGTCGTCGGCGATCGTGTGCTCGCGGCATCATATCGAACATCCGAGCACTGGATTACCAACGCGGCGCGGGGCGCAATTTCGATCAAATGCGAAATCACGCCGGAAATCGAAGAGCTCGCGCTTCGGTCGTGCCGGGCAGTCGGCGCCCGACTGGCCGGTGTCGATCTCATCGAGACGAAGGATGGGTTGAAGATCGTCGAAGTCAATACCGGTGGAGAGTTCAAAGGACTGATGTCGACGACGGAGATCGACATCGCCGCCGAAATCGTCACGGAGGCGATGCGCGGCGCGGAGGTCAACCGGCTACAGACGGCCGCATCTTGCGCCTGACGAGCTTGACAGAGATAATCGAGCCAACGAGGCGACGACAGGGACAGATCAGGATCGGGGAAGCGCCCCAGCGAGCGGACGATTGGTGCAAGGTCCGCGGAAGGCAACCGATCCGAAGAAGACCCTCGAGCTGCTGGAAGAAATGATGGTTTGATCCATCGGAGTAGAACCGGCCGGGTGCTCCCGTTACAGAGCCAGGGCGTGTTGGCGCCCGCTGAGGCCGAATCCCGCGAGGGGCGGCAAACAAAGGTGGTACCACGGAGCGAAGCCCTCCGTCCTTTGGACGGGGGCTTTGTGCATTGTTGCAGGCGTGTCGAGCAATCGAGCAAGGCGTTCTCATAGCTCGGCGCAACGTGGAGGCGTTTCCGTGGACATCAAATCACTGTCGGTATTTTGCTGTCTCGGGTTCGAGTCGAGGAGAAGTTGCTCCTGACCGAGTTCGAGCGCAGGGGCGTCGACGTCGTTCGGTTCGACGACCGCGAAATGAAACTGGACCTGCACCGGCCGTCGATTGATTGCGACGTGGTCATCGAACGCTGCATCAACCACTTGCGGGCGCTGTACTCCTTGAAGGTGCTCAACGATTGGGGCGTCGCGACCGTCAACACCTACGAGGTCGCGAACACCTGCGGCGACAAGCTCCTGACGACAGCTGCTCTGGTCCGCGACAACGTGCCAAGTCCGCGCACGATCATCGCTTTTACGCCGGAATCGGCGTTGGAGGCGATCGAGGAGATCGGCTATCCGGTGGTTATGAAGCCGGCGGTCGGTTCTTGGGGGCGATTGCTCGCGCGGGTGAACGACCGCGATGCGGCTGAGGCGATATTGGAGCACAAGGTGACCCTCGGCTCGTTCCATCACGGCGCGTTTTACATTCAGGAGTACGTCAAGAAGCCGGGCCGCGACATTCGCTCGTTTGTCGATTGGCGACGAAACAATTTGCGCGATTTATCGTGATTCGCCGCATTGGATCACGAACACCGCCCGTGGCGGCATTGGCCAGCAATTGCCCGGTTACGCCGGAGATCGACGAACTCTCGCGCGCGGCCGCCCGTGCGGTCGGCGGCGGTGTCGTCGCGGTTGATCTCCTTGAGAGCGAAAATGGCATGTTCGTTAATGAAGTCAATTACACGATGGAGTTCCGCAACAGCATCGACACCACCGGTGTGAACATACCGGCACGCATCGTCGATTACGTCTTGGAAGTCGGCCGGTCTGGAAGGGAGAGGCGATTGGAAGGTGTTGGCGCGGTAGCGGTGGCGGACTAGGGGAGTTCCCTCGGCGGAGATCCCCGGACTGAAGTCCGGGTCTAACACAACGAAGTCCCTCCGGGACTAAGAACGAACGTCGCAATGATGGAGGGTCATACCTAGCCTCGGAGAGGCTTCGTCTCGATTAGCCCAGGTTGCAGCTGGGGGACCGCAGAACACCGCGGTCGATTTCAAAGGAGAACGGTTTCAATGCTCAATGTCGCCGTCGTTGGCGGATCAGGATATGCGGGAGGGGAGCTGGTGCGGCTCCTGCTCGATCATCCTGGCGCGACCTTGACGCAAGTCACCTCGGAGCGGAGCGCCGGTAAGTTTGTCCGGGCGATCCATCCGAATTTGCGCAAGCGGACGGATCTGAAGTTCACGCAGCGTCGACAAGCTCGCTGATGTTGACGTGCTCTTCATTGCGCTGCCGCACGGCGTTTCGATGAAGAAGATGGAACCGAGTTGCGTGAGAAAGCGCGGATCGTCATCGATCTCAGTGCCGATTTCCGGCTCAACAACCCGGCCGATTATCCCGAACTGGTATGGCCACGAGCACGAGCTGGCGGCGATCTGGGCGAGTTCGTTTATGGCATCCCCGAGCTTCATCGCGAGGAGATCCGGACGGCCGATCTTATTTCGAGCGCTGGGTGCATGGCGACGACGTCGATTCTCGGGTCTGTATCCCCTTTATCAGGCTGGGGTCGTCGATCGACGCATTCCGACGACGATCGAGGCGAAAACTGGGTCGTCCGGCTCCGGCGGTGCACCGGGTCTTGCCTCGCATCATCCGGAGCGGAGCGGGGTCATCCGATCCTTCAAACCGACTGGTCACCGTCACAGCGCCGAGATCATCCAGGAGCTGACGTTCGACGGCGTGAAACCGGACATCGCGTTCACGGCCACGTCAATCGAGGCGGTACGAGGGATTGTCGCGACGTCGCATGTTATCTTGAAGGATCCGCTGGCGGAGAAGGATCTCTGGCAGATTTATCGCGCGGCCTACAAGGACGAGCCGTTCATGCGGATCGTCAAAGAATCGTCCGGTATTCATCGCTATCCGGAGCCGAAGATTCTTGCGGGCAGCAATTATTGCGACGTCGGATTCGAGCGCGATCCGTTTTCAAACCGCGTGGTCGTCATTGCCGCGCTCGACAATTTGATGAAGGGCGCGGCCGGACAGGCCGTGCAAGCGTTCAACATTCGTTGTGGCTATGAAGAAACCTGCGGCATCGACTTCGCTGGTTTGCATCCTATTTGATTTTGTGACCGTCATCCTGTTCCCACACGTCATCCAGAGGTGAAACCGAAGGATCTTGCTTTAGGGACCAGGGCTTTTTATGAGGGCGAGATTCTTCGCTTCGCTCAGAATGACGGTGGGGATGGTTCAGAATGACGGGAACATGCACTCAGAATGACGGAGGAGATCTTCAATAGTGCTTGTGCTCAAAATTGGTGGCGGCGCTGCCATTGATGAATCCGCCTTTGAGAGCTTCGCCGCTGATATCGCTGAGATCGAGGAGCCAATTGTGCTGATCCACGGCGGCAACGCCGAGTTCAGCTGGCTCAGCGCCGCCTTGGGTATGCCGCCGCGAATGATCACCAACGACATGGGCCGTGTTACCCGCTACACCGATCGCGAAACGATGGACGTCATGCTGATGACCTATTGTGGGAAGGTCAACAAGACGCTCGTTGGCAAATTGCAGGCGGCTGGCGTGAACGCAGTTGGCCTCAGTGGACTCGATGGACGAGTCGCTTCCGGACGGCGGAAGGCGGTCATTCGCGGTACAGAAGATGGTAAGTCGAAAGTGCTTCGCGACGATCACGCAGGTACCCTCGAATTGATCGATGCGCGCCTAATCCGCTTGTTGCTCGACAACGGCTTTCTCCCCGTATTAACTCCGCCGGCGTTGAGTGACGGTGGGGTGCCGATCAATGTCGATGGCGACAAGCTGGCGCTGGAATTGGCGATCAAACTTGGCGCGGATACGTTGATCTTTTTCTCTGATACGCCGGGATTGCTTGCCGACAAAAACGACGAATCGACATTGATCACAGAGATCGATGCATCCTCACCCGAATCGGCGCTCTCAGTCGCTGCCGGACGGATGAAAGTTAAAGTCGAGGCGGCGATCGGCGCGATCGAGCGCGGCGTCGGGCACGTGCAATTCGCCGACGCCCGGGTCGAGAGACCCGTGCAAAAGGCGCTGGCTGGGCAGGGGACGATAGTGCGGCGGGTGGGGGTTGCGGTTTAGGTTGGAGAGAGTTCCCTCACCCGGCCCTCCGGGCCACCCTCTCCCGTGCGAGGTAGAGGGGCCGTCGTCACGGCGAGTGCGGGAACGAACGGCTCGATGAACCCAAACCCTACAAAAGACTTTCCCTCTCTCGCGCACGGGAGACTCCCCCGGTGGGGGGAGGTGGCCCACAGGGCCGGAAGGGGAGGGGGTCAGGGGTTGAGGGAATTCCTGCGAGGTTTGACTGGTTGCCACATCTGTTCATCTTGTGCGGACTGCCGTTTTCGGGGAAATCGACGCTCGCGAGGGCGATGGCGGAGCGACTTGATCTCGTGCATGTTGAGCTCGACGCGGCGCACGGAGAGCGTGGGATTGAATTGAACGGAGTGGCGCCAAGCCGCGAGGACTGGATCGCGGCGTATCGGCGGTCGTTTTGGACATTGAATGAAGTGCTGGCGGCGGGGAATTCGGCGGTGTTCGATGCGACGAGCTATCGCCGCATTCACCGGCAACGATTGGTACGGATTGCCGCACGCTACAACGTGCCTGCAACAATCGTTTATTTGGATGTCAGTGAGGTTGAAGCGAAGCGCAGAAGAGATGCGAATCGAACGACGAACAAGCGGCCAAACGTGCGAGATGAGGATTTCGCGCTGATTGCCGGAGAGATGCAATTGCCTTCGGGCGACGAGTCTGCGCTCGTTTATCACCCAAATGAAGAGATCACCGAGTGGGTCGAGGTAAACCTACTGCCGTTGATGACTGAGGAGACCACATGAGCACGACTACTTCGCTGTCGATCGAAGAGATCAGGCAAATCGAGCAGGATCATCAATTGCCGCTCTATGCCAAGCGGGAGATCGCGCTCGTTCGTGGCGAAGGGGCGTACCTGTTTGATTCAGATGGTCGCCGCTATCTCGACGCCATGAGCAATTACGGCGTGGCCGTACTTGGCCACGCTGATGCAGAGTTTGCCGCCGCGCTCACCGATCAGCTCAACACGCTCGCGACCGGCCACCAGAGTTTCTACTGCGATGTCCGCGCCGAGCTCCTCAATGAAATCGCGGGGATCGCGCCGGAAGGACTGTCACGGGCGTTTTTGAGCAATTCAGGCGCGGAAGCGATCGAGGCGGCGTTGAAATTCGCCCGCGCGGCCACAGGGAAACCGAACATGGTCGCCGCGCGAAGGGCATACCACGGGCGGACGCTCGGCGCGCTCTCCGCGACCGCCGATCCGAAGTACCGCGCTCCGTTCGAGCCACTTCCGCTCCCGGTGACCCACGTGCCCTTCAATGACATCGCGGCGCTCGAAGCGGCGGTCAATGGCGAAACCGCCGCGATCATCATCGAGCCGATCCAGGGTGAAGCGGGTGTCTATCTGGCCGACGACGCCTATCTGCAAGCGGCTCGCGAACTCTGCACTCGTCACGGCGCGGTCTTGATTGCGGACGAAGTGCAAACCGCATTTAGGACCGGCGTCCCATTCGCGATCAGCCGCTCCGGCGTCGTACCCGATATTCTGGCGACAGCCAAAGCGCTCGCCAACGGTTTTCCCATCGGCCTGACCCTCGTCACGGACACCGTCAGCAGCGCAATGCCAAGCGGAGCGCACGGTACAACCTTTGGCGGCAATCCGCTCGCCTGCCGGGCCGCGCTGACGACGCTGATCGCGCTCCGCGAACGCGAACTCTACGCCCGCTCGGAAGCCTTAGGGGCGCAAATTGTCGATAGGATCCGGGCGCTCAACAGTCCGAAGGTCCGCGAGGTTCGTGGGCGGGGACTGATGATCGGGATCGAGCTCAAAGAGCGCGTCACACCGACGCTGCGCGGCCTTCAAGAAAACGGTGTCTTGGCATTACCCGCGGGCAATCTCGCACTTCGATTGTTGCCGCCACTGATCTGGCAGGAAGAGCAAGTCGACGAGCTCGATTTCGGCACTGACTATAGTGCTGAGCGGGGACGAGTCGAGCGGGTAGGTGCCAACGAGATCTTTTCAAGAAATGACTCAAGTAGACGACAAAGCGCCGGTCATTTGACCGGCGCTTGTGCGTTTCGATTTTCCTTTTCCTATTCGGTTATTCGCCTTCGTCCTCACCACCGTTTTCGGCGGGTTTGACGTTGACGGCGCGGCGGCGGCTGCTGTCGCGTGGGTCTGGTTCCTCATCGAAAGTGACATGCTGCCCTTCGCGCAGTTGATCGAAGCCGCCGTCTCCGACTGCTGAATGATGAAAAAACAGATCGCCTGAAGACCCCGTTGCTCCGTCCCGAGAGATGAATCCAAATCCCCTCTCAGCGCGGATGGTCTTAACTGTTCCGGTTGCCATGGTTCTCGTCCCTTCTGCTGTCGCGCTAGCCTCAATTAGGCTCGCGCAAGGAACACCATAACCCCGAATCCATAATTAGGCCAATCCCGCCTCTGTTTCTTCGCGCGTTCGAATCTCATCCAGCATCGATTTCACCGACGCAACGACCTCCGCCAAAGGCACGAACGTCGCCTCGCTCGCCTTGCGCGGTTTGATTTCGGCGTTGCCTTCTTTCAGCGTTCGCGGACTGACGGAGATGCGAATCGGGTTGCCGATGAGATCGGCGTCGTTGAATTTGACACCGGCGCGGTCGTCGCGGTCATCGTAGAGCACTTCCACGCCGGCAGCAGTCAGTTCTGCATAAAGCTTGTCAGCGGCGGCAATAACCTCGGTGTCTCCGGCAGAGCCGAGCGAGAGCAGTGAAACGTGGAATGGGGCGACCGCCAGCGGCCAGGTGATCCCCTTCTCGTCGTAGTGCTGCTCAACAATCGTCGCGGCCGCGCGGCCGGAACCAATGCCATAACAGCCCATCACAATCGGGTGGCTTTCGCCGTTCGCATCGAGATACGTTGCGTCCATCGCCGCACTGAAGCGGGTGCCGAGCTTGAAGATGTTGCCGACCTCGATCGCGCGATCAGCGCGCAACAGCGAACCGCAGCGCGGGCAGGGGAAACCATCTTCGGCGGATGCGATATCGGCGACAACGTCCGCTTGGTAATCACGTCCGAGATTGACGTTTTTCAGGTGATAGCCTGGCTTGTTCGCGCCGGAAACGAGGTTCGGCGTATCTCGAACGCTCTCGTCGACGACGATCACCGCGTTCTTGACCCCGACCGGCGAGCCATAACCAGGCTCCGCGCCGATCGCGCGAATCTCCTCGGCCGTGGCGGGTACAAGATCGATTTCGTCGACGGCTTTGCGCAGCTTCGTCTCATTGACCTCGAGATCGCCCCGAATGACCGCGAAAATGAACCGGCCTGAGTTTCCTTTGAAGAAGACGGCTTTCGCTGTCTGCGCGACCGGGATCTTGAGGAAGTCTGCCAGTGCTTGAATAGTCGGCGTGCTTGGGGTTTCCACCTCTTCGATCGGGAGTGGAGCGTCGCTGCTTGGCGGATCTCGCTTGAAGGTCGCGACTTCCTGGTTGTCGGCGTAATCGCAGTTGTCGCAGAGCAGAATGGTATCTTCACCGTTTGGCGAGAAGGCCATGAACTCTTCCGAGAGCGACCCGCCCATCATGCCGGTATCAGCGCCGACGACGACGAACTTGAGATTGAACCGTTTGAAGATGCGATTGTACGCCTGCCAATGCAGTCGATAGGAAGCATCGAGACCAGCGGTATCTGCGTCGAGGCTGTACGCGTCTTTCATCGTGAACTCGCGCACACGGATCAGACCGCCACGGGAACGTGGCTCGTCGCGCCATTTAGTTTGCATGTGATAGACGATCATCGGCAGCTGCCGGTAGGAATTGATTTCCGAACGCGCCAGATCGGCCACGATCTCTTCGTGGGTCATGGCCAAAACCATTTCCCGATCGCCGCGGTCCTTGAATCTGGTCAGCTCCGGACCGATGAGGAAATAGCGTCCTGATTCTTTCCAGAAATCAGCCGGTTGCACAACCGGCATCAACATTTCCTGGCCGCCGATGGCGTCCATCTCTTCGCGAATGACCTGCTCGACCTTGCGGATGACGCGCCAACCAAGCGGGAGCAGACTATGGATGCCGGCGCCAACCGGTCGAACCATTCCGGCCCGAAGCATGAGCTGGTGACTGATCAGCTCAACATCGCCTGGCGCCTCGCGCAGGGTACGACCGAAAAGATGTGCCATTCGCATGAATAGGTGGTCCTCAATGTTTTCCGGCCCACGCCGGTTCCAGTACGCAACCTATGGAGCATAGGGGCAAGGGGTGGTTAGCCGCAACCGCGCTGGATTTTGCATGGATGCGATGGCCGGTCATATTTGCGGTCTACGACCTCCCAGCCTTTCTAGAGCTAACAAAAGGAGCTTGCGGCCCGTTCTCCGTAGCGGCGCACGGCCGTGCGCCCTGGAAGGCGGCCAACCCAGTTTGCAATAGCCAAGCATCCTGGTCACCACGAAGGCGCACAGCCGTGCGCCGCTACAAAGTACGAGGCTCGATTTCTTGAACTTCGCCGCACAGAGTGGCTCTAGGCAGTTGCGGAATGCAGCGCGTGGTCGAGGTCGCGCCAGAGGTCGTCGACGTCCTCTAATCCGACCGACAAGCGCAAGAGCGCCGGGTCGGCCGTTTCGCCGGCCCAGCGAGCACGGCGCTCGATCAGCGATTCGACGCTGCCCAGGCTCGTGGCCGGCGTCCAGACCTCGCAGGTATCGACCACGTTTTGCGCGCTCTCGGCGCCACCTTTGACCAACAACGAAAGGATCGCGCCGAAGCCGCCGTTCATTTGCCGGGTTGCAATTTCGTTGTCGAGCGTCCCGGGAAGGCCGGGATAGTAGACCTGCACGACATTGGGGTGCTTCTGCGCGCGGGAAGCAATCTCCAATGCGATCGCCGATTGGTGACGGATGCGAAGCGGTAGGGTCTGCAAACCGCGCCGAGCCAGCCAGCAACTGAAACCGTCGGGCTGGGTGCCATACGTTCCGCGATGGGCGCGGAGGCGGGTGGCGAGATCGGCATCAGTGGTCGCGACCATGCCCATGAGGAGATCGCTGTGGCCGCCGATGTACTTTGTCGCGCTGTGCATGACCGCGACCGCGCCATGTTCGATGGGTCGTTGCAGGATTGGCGTGGCAAAGGTGTTGTCGCAAGCCCACGGTACGTGGTGCTTCTCCGCCAATGCGCCGAGCGCGGTAAGATCGCTGACCGCGACGAGCGGATTCGTCGGTGTTTCCGTCCAGAGGAACGTCGCGCCGTCGAGCGCTTTGTCGACCTCGTCCAAATCCTGTGTATTCACCAGACGGACGCAGATTCCGCGGCTGCTCAGGGTTTGTTCCGCAAAAACTCGAATCCCGTAGTAGGCATCGTGGGGCAAGACAAGTATCTCGCCGGGCTGCAGTTGTTCGAGGATAGCGATGGCAGCCGAGATGCCGGCATTGAAGGCGATGCCTTCGGTCGCTTGTTCGAGACTTGCGACCGCCCGCTCGATCGGTCCGAACGCGGGGCTCCCCGAGCGGGCATAGGATGGAATTCCCGGCCCCGGGTCGCCTTCGAGAACGTAAGTCGAGGAGAGGTGAATCGGCGGCGAAACGCCGTCGCCAGTCTCAGTCTCGACTCCTCCTTTGACGGCGATTGTTGCGGGTCCCCATGAACATTTCGCTTCGGACACGCTTTCCCCGGGGTTAAAATCCTGGGCTAATCCAGACGAAGTCCCTCCGGGACTGAGCACGGTCAGCTCCTCCACTAGTCGGCTGCAGCCGGCTTCCGATTGTTAGCCCGAGAATTCATTCGCGGGATCCCGGTATCTGTTCCTTCATGAGAAATCACCCACCACCCTTCGCTTTCAACGGTGTGACGCCGGCTTCGTGATCCTCAAATCGCGCGGCGGCGAACAAGAAGGAGGAGAGGCGGTTGAGGAAGCGGACGATTTCGGGGTTCGCGATGATCTCATTTTCTAGGAGATGGACCGCTTCCCGTTCAGCGCGGCGGACGACAGTCCGCGCGATGTCGAGCGCGGCGCCGGGAACTGTGTCGCCGGGCAGGATGAAATGCGGCGGAAGATGGAGATCGGCCGTCAAAGAGTCGGTGAGCTCTTCGAGCCGGGCAACGCGGTCGTGACCGATGACGAAACTATCGGGCCGTAATTCGTCAGTAAATGCCAGCTCCGCCATGATTCGATAGAGATCGCGCTGGAACTCTTCGAGCCAAGCTTTCGTCTGGTCAGATGTGGCATGGGCGCGGCCGAGACCGATAAAAGAGGTCGTTTCGTCGAGAATTCCGATCAAATTGACGCGGGGATCATTCTTGCCGACGCGTTCGCCTAATAGGTCGGTGGTGCCGTCATCGCCTTTGCCGGTGAAGAAGCGCATCGCTTCCCCCTTCTCCCGCTAATGGGCAAGGTTTCAAAAACGCCTGTGGTAGCATAGCCCGCCGAGCCTCTGGCGGCTGTTGTTCTCGTCTGTTCAGACGCAAAAAGGCAAGAAGTGTGAAGCGAACAGAAACGATTCGCGTTGGTGTGATTGGCGCTGGGTTTGGCGCGTCGGTGCACATCCCCGCCCTGAAATACCTCGAAGAGACCCAGGTTACCGCTATTTGCGCGCGGCGGCCAGAGCGCGCGCATATGGTCGCCGCGCAACATCGCATACCAAAAGCAATGTCCGATTATCGCGAATTGATTCGCAGTGATGATGTTGACGCGGTGATCATCGCCGCGCCACCCCATCTTCATCACCAAATGACGTTGACGGCGTTGGAATCGGGCAAGCATGTGCTCTGCGAAAAGCCGATGGCGCGCAATCTTGCTGAGACTCGCGACATGGTCAAGATGGCCGATCAGGTCGGCGTCGCGGCGATGGTCAATCACGAGTTCCGCTTCGTGCCCGCGCGGGCCCGCGCGAAGGAGCTCATCGATGAGGGGTATCTCGGCGAGCCGCAATCGGCATCGATGGTGATCTATCGCTCCTCGCTCGCTGATCCCAACGGCGTGCCGTTCGGCTGGTTGATGGAGCAGGAAAAGGCCGGCGGGATGCTCGGCGCAGCCGGCTCGCACCATCTCGATACATTGCGCTGGTGGTTTGGCGATGTGAAAGCGGTCACCGGCGCGATCGCGACCCAGGTGAAGAAGCGTCGCTTGCCCGATTCGACCGGAATGGGGACCGTAGACGCGGACGACAACTACTCCTGCATTCTGCGATTTGCCAGTGGCGCCTTGGCGACGGTGCACTTCACCGCAACTGCCGCGCGGGATGCGGGCGAGCAGATCACGATTTCGGGATCAGAAGGGATGCTGTTGATCCAGAGCGATGGACGGCTGTATGGCGGACGACGGCGCGAACCGTACGTGACCGAGTTGCCGATCCCGGAGCGACTCATTGGCGACGTGCCCCAGTTCGACCATCCCCTGACACAACCAACGATTCTGCTCCTGAGGGAGTGGGTTCGAGCGATTCGGACCGGCACGAGCCCTGCGCCGAGCTTTTCCGATGGCGCGAAGGTGCAAGAGTTGATCGATGCGGTGGCCCGTTCGAGCCAGCAGAACCGCTGGATCGATGTCAGTGGTTCGCGATTCGGCATCGGGCTCAGTGTCGGGCATTAGTTCCCGCTTTGTCTCGTCGTAACTGCGATAATGTCCGTCCAATTCAGCTCAGGCCAGCAATCCGAGGAGATCAACCCATGGTCGTCTCGACCAAATCCGAAACCCGAACGATCGTTGCACCGAATCAGCAGATCGATACGCCGAGCATGGTCGTCGACGAAGAGATCATGCATCGCAACATCGCGGAGATGTCCGCGCTCGCCAAGAGTCACGGCGTCAATTTGCGCCCGCACATCAAAACCCACAAAACGCCTGAAATCGCGCGATTGCAAATAGGAGCCGGAGCGGTCGGCATCACCTGTGCCAAGATCGGTGAGGCCGAGGTGATGGTCGATGCCGGCATTGTCGACGTCCTTCTGGCCTACCCAACGATTGGCGAAATCAAGATTCGGCGGCTCATGGCGCTGATGGAACGGGCGCGAATGATCGTCGCGATCGATTCCCATGAGGCAGCGGAGGCGCTCTCGGACGCGATGGCCGCGCAGGACCGGGCGCTCGACGTCTACGTCGAGGTTGACACGGGACAACACCGCGCCGGGCAGCTCGCCGGTGAACAGGCGGTTCACCTCGCACTTGAAGTCGCGCGCATGCCAGGGCTGCGGTTGATCGGCGTGATGAGCCATGAGGGACACGCCAACCAACAGCCGCCGGAGACGATCGAGAGCGTGGCCATCGACGCGGGGCGGAAGCTGGTCGATACTGCTGAAACAATTCGTGCCCATGGGGTCGATATCTCAGTGGTCAGCGTCGGCTCGACCCCGGCAGCTGCCTATACACCGACCGTTCACGGGGTGACCGAGATGCGGCCGGGAACCTATGTTTTCAAGGACACGACGGCTTTCCGCTACGGGATCTACGGTCCGGATCGTTGCGCCGCGCGGATCGTGGCCACCGTTGTCAGTCACACCTCGCGCGATCATTGCATCGTCGATGCTGGATCGAAGACGCTGGCGCTTGACCTGAGCAAAGGACACCCCGGCCACGGCTACTTGATCGGTCAGCCGGGGGCGGTGATCGGTCCCCTGAGTGAAGAACACGGTGTCGTCAAGCTTTCGCTTGACGACCCGGATCTCAAGATTGGGGATCAGGTCGAGATCATCCCGAATCATATTTGCCCATCGGTGAACCTGATGGACGAGCTGGTCATCGTGCGTGATGGGCAGGTGATCGATACCTGGAAAGTCGCCGCGCGAGGCAAGATCCGCTAACTATCTTCAGACTGAGACGAAACGAACAGGAGCGACGGTTGGGAGAGGAACGCCCGACGGTGAACTTCGAGGGTGAGTTGGTTGCGCTGGGACCACTCCGCCGCGATCTCATCCCGACGTACCATCGCTGGCACAACAACGTCGAGACAAGCCGGACATTTGGACTTCGCCAACCGTTCACGCTCGAACAAGAAGCGGATCGAATCAACGAGTTGTCGACCTCGGACAAGATGGTGATGTTCACCATCTACGAGCGATCGACATGGAGTCCAATTGGGACGACCTACTTCACCGACATCAACTACCGGCAACGGCGCGCGGAGTTCGGCTTGATGATTGGCGAGCCGGGTCAGCGGGGCAAAGGGTATGGCACCGAGGCGACGCGCCTCATGCTCGATTTCGCCTTTACGGTGTTGGGGCTCCACAGCGTGATGCTGACCGTCTTCGAGTACAACTTGGCCGGCCAGCGGACCTACGATAAGGCTGGATTCAAGGAATTTGGTCGACGGCGGCAAAGTCTGTGGATGGGTGGCCGGTTCTGGGACGAGATCTACATGGACTGCTTGGCGTCCGAGTTTACTAGCCCTGTCTTAGGCAAAATCTTCGTTCAGGATGAGCCGTTGACCTGAGCGCCGTTCGATCAGGCAACTAAGCGCGCTACATACGCTTTCCGTGATATAATTCACGTGAATTTGCGGCCCGTGCGTTGCGACAACGCGGGCCGCGTTCTCTGTCCGGCGGATCTCAACTAACTACGGACCGTCTCGTAACAAAACACTGGTGCAAAACATTCCGATGGCAATCGACGTCCCAACCACGCAACAGCATCTTCGCAATATCGCCATCATTGCCCACGTCGACCATGGCAAAACGACGTTGGTCGATGGGCTTCTGAAGCAATCGAACGTTTTCCGCGATCCCGACGCGGCCGGCGAACTGATCATGGACGCCAACGATCTCGAACGCGAGCGCGGCATCACGATCCTCTCCAAAAACACGTCGATTACCTACGCCGGAGTCAAGATCAATGTGATTGACACGCCGGGCCATGCCGATTTCGGGGGCGAGGTCGAACGCGTGCTCAATATGGCGGACGGCTGTTTGCTGCTCGTGGACGCGGTTGAAGGGCCGATGCCGCAGACACGCACCGTGCTGCAGCGTGCGCTTAGCCTTGGTCTGCGTCCGATCGTGGTCGTCAACAAGGTCGACCGCGCCAATGCGCGCCCCGAGGAAGTCGTCTCGCTGACCCAGGATCTTTTCCTCGATCTCGCGACTGATGCCGACCAACTCGAGTTTCCTGTGCTCTACACAATTGCGCGGGACGGTAAAGCGGGTTACTCGCCCGATGAGCTTGCGCCGGACCTGCGCCCACTCTTCGACACGATTTTAGAAAAGATTCCAGCGCCGGCCGCCGATCCTGACGCTCCAGCCCAGATGTTGATCGCCTCGCTTGATTTCGACACGCATCGTGGCCGGATCGCGATTGGCCGCATTCATCGCGGCCGCATTCGCGCCGGTGACACCTTGGTTCACGTCACGCCCGATGGCGATCAGATTCGCCAGAAGGTTTCGTTCCTTTCCGTCTTCGAGGGCCTAGGAAGGCGCGAAGTCGAAGAGGCGGAAGCGGGCGACATCATTGCTCTCGCCGGTTTTGCCGATGCGCACATCGGGGCGACGCTCGCCGATCCAGAGGCGCCGGAAGCACTCGCTTCGATCGAGATCGAAGAACCGACACTGAAGCTGACATTCGGCGTCAACACGTCACCGTTCGCCGGTCGCGACGGGAAGTTTTCAACGTCGCGCCAACTTCGCGAGCGTCTTTTTCGAGAGCTCGAAACGAATCTCTCGCTTCGCGTTGCTCCAACGGATCAACCGGATGTCTTTTCCGTATCGGGTCGGGGCGAGCTCCATCTCTCCATTCTGATTGAGACGATGCGCCGCGAAGGATACGAGTTTCAGGTCTCCCGGCCCGAAGTCATCACGAAGGAAGTTGATGGGAAGACGCTCGAACCGATCGAACATCTGCTGATCGACACGACTGAGCAATTCGTTGGGGTCGTGACCGATCTTGTTGGCGGGCGCAAGGCGCGAATGATCGACATGGTGAACGATGGCCGCGGCAACGTGCGGCTGGAGTTTGCGATTCCCACCCGCGGATTGATTGGCTTGCGCAACGCGTTTCTGACTGCGACCAAAGGCAATGGACTTATGTCGTCACGTCTCATCGGCTACGAACCGTGGCTGGGGCCGATTCAGTCGAACCGAACCGGCGCACTTGTTGCATCGGAGATGGGCGTGACATTAACCCACGGTCTCGCGAACGCGCAAGAGCGAGGTATCACCTTCATCGATCCCGGTGTGGATGTGTATGAGGGAATGATCGTCGGTCAGCAACCGCGGCCCGGCGATCTTGCCGTCAACGTCTGCCGGGCGAAGAAGCTGACGAACATTCGCTCGAGCACGTCCGACATTGCGATTCGGCTCACGCCGCCGGTGATCCTGAGTCTCGAACAAGCGCTCGACTTTCTGCAGGAGGATGAGCTGCTTGAGATCACGCCGAAGAGCTATCGCCTGCGCAAGCGGCTGCTCACCCAGGACGAGCGCAATAAAGCCCGGAAGCACTCCCAGCAAGCCGCGGCGGGACGCGCCAGCGCTTAGTCTAGTCTGAGATCACCAACGCCATCGCGAAGCCGTCGTAGCCTTTGACGCCGACGGTTTGGATTGCGGTGGCGCTGAGCCGTGGCTCCTGACCAAGCATCTCGAGAAGCCGCCGGGTTCCGACTTGACCCGGATCGGTATTCTTCGCGTCGATAATGCCGCCACCACGGACGACGTTGTCGAAGACGAGCAGGCTGCCACGACGAGAAAGTCTGAGAGCCCAGTTCAGATAGTCGGGATTGCTCGGCTTGTCGGCGTCGACGAAGATCAAATCGAACGGGCCGTTTCCTTCTTCCTCGATTTTCGGCAGTGTATCGAGCGCTCGACCAACCCTCACGTCCACCTTGGCGGAGAGTCCGGCGCGGTCGATGTTCGCACGCGCCACTTCCGCATGTTTTGGGTCATATTCGAGGGTAATGAGCCGGCCATCAGACGGCAATGCTCGACCGAGCCAGATTGTGCTGTAACCGCCAAGCGTGCCAATCTCGAGGATCTTGCGCGCGCCGAGCATCTGCGCGAGCTGCATTAGGAGTTTGCCTTGCGCCGGCGACACGTTGATATGAGGCAATCCGGCGTCGTCGCTCGCTTGGAGGGCGGCATCGAGCGCGGCATCGGGTTTCACAACCAGGTCGGTGAAGTAGTTATCGACGGCCGTCCATTGTTCCGGATTCATCAGCGCTCCTTCGACGTTCGAGGTCCATTCCATAGAGCGCACAAACATGCGCCCGCGATCCCGAGTAAGCCTATTCGATTTTTGAGTCGCGGAAATTGGAAATTGGGCGTACGGCCGTAAGCCCCTACGATTTGCGCAAGGTCATCGCGATGCTTGAAAGTCCGAAGGATTTAGGAGGGAACGAGACCGGAGTCGCCACATTGCCGCCGGAACCGGTTTTTTTACAGACACGGTCCGGCGGCGAGGTTGGGCGCGGCGGTGGTCCGGCCTGTTCGGCCTCGTCCACCGCCACGGGGGGAAAGGGAGGGAAATTGGGGTTCCTTTGGGGCTCGCTGGGGGAGCGAGTCCGCGTGGTTGTTTTCCTGATGTCGATAGTAGTTGTGATGCATGACGGTGGAATCTCGGTTTTGTTACAAAACTGTCACGGCTAATTCTCCGAAGTGTGTCGTTGGTTAAGGATCATGTTTGTAAGCGTCTAACGACTACTGAATTAGCGCTCGAAGTTCACGCAGGGGCGTACAATCAGGTAACCAACAACGGTCAACGAGAGGGGCACAGGCATGTACTTCAAACAGATTCTCGACGAGCGATGCGGTTGCGCGTCGTATGTCATTGCCTCCCGCCAGACCGGCGATGCCGCGGTTATCGATCCTGCGCTGACGATCGACCACTACGTTTCATTGCTCGATGAGCGTGATTTTCATCTGAAGTACGCGATCGATACTCATGTGCACGCCGATCACATTTCGGGTGCGCGGCGGTTGATCGCGGCGCTCGGCGGCGAACTTTGCCTATACGAGTCGGCCAAGGTGAATTATCCGTTTCGTCCATTGCACGATGGTGAAGAACTCGAACTCGGTCAGCTCCGGCTCCGCATTCTGCATACGCCCGGTCATCGCCCGGAACTCTGTTCGATTCTCATCATCAATCCGGAGCGGAGCCCCGAGCCGTCGATGGTGCTCACGGGTGATTCGTTGTTAGTCGGCGATGTCGGACGGCCCGATTTCGGCGGTGGCGACCCGAGCGCCCAGTACGAGAGTCTGAATCGACTGCTACGCCTGCCAGACTGGGTTGCGGTCTTTCCCGGGCATTTCGAAGGGCCATGCGGCAAGGGGATGTGCGGTCGCCCAAGCACAACGGTCGGTTTCGAGCGGCTTTATAACCCGCTTGCGCGGCTTGACCGGGCCCCCTTTGTGGCAAATCTAACTGACGGAGTCCCGGCGCGGCCTCTCAATATGACGGCGATCGAAGCAACAAACCGTGGAGTCGCCGATATCGAAACGGCGATGCTGACGACGGCTCCTGAGGTTCCTGAAATTGATGTGACCATGCTTGCGAACGCGAAATCGGATGGTGTGTTGCTGGATGTTCGCGAACCGGATGAGTATGTCCACGGTCATGTCCCGGGCGCGATAAATCTCCCGCAGGCTGACATCGCCAGCAGGCTCAGCGATATTCCCCGAGATAAACCGCTTTTCGTCATTTGCCAGGCTGGCTATCGATCGCGCAGGGCCGCTCAATTCCTCCGCCAATCTGGTTTCGAAAACGTTTCAAGTGTCACTGGTGGCACTCAGGCATGGTCCGACGCGGGACTCCCCACGGAGCAAGACGTGGTGGAATCTGCTCCTCCTCGTATCGTCGAAACCGAATGGGCGCATGCCGGTGGTCTGACCTACAGCATTTAGTTCGGTGTCCGGCGGTAGTTCCTTTGCCGTTGGCTGCCCCGTTTCGGGAATCAAGAAGTCCCTGCCCCGGCCAGGGACAGCTATCGGTTGCAAGCGATAGGCGAAGGAGAACTCTTCGACGTTTGGTAGGAGCGCACGGCGTGTACGCCCACGTGGTGTTCAGATTGCCGCAAGGCGGTCACCGCACCCGGGCGCACAACACCCAGAGGGTACCCGGCGCCTCTACGACGTGAACTCTCGTGTTCAGCCTTGACCAGGCTTCGTCGTCATAGTCCTAGGTTTATCACCCCTCTTAAATTGTGCATATAGGTGCTCGGCGGCCGTGCCCGAGAATCAATTCCCGGGCTACGGAACGGAAGTCGGCTCAAGCCGACTGGGAGATGGTTGACCGCACCCCTTCTCGGAACGAAGGGCAGGCATTCGTGCTCGTACGAGCGTCGGCATCGTTCCTGCTTGTAACTGTGATCATCGTGGTCGCTGAGTTGTACTTTTGGTGGCTGGGGTGACATCGACTGGCGGTGATGAAATGAGGCATCCAAAGCCGCGATTCAGGCGTACGTAAACCGAGGATGTTACACTTAGCGGACGTTGACGCGGATAAGGTTCCGTGTTCTGCGCCCGGATTTCCGCGGCGGCATTAGCATCTGCCCCGCATCCGGTATTTATGTGCATGGAGGTTGCATTTGCCGAAGAAGCCACAGTATAGAAAACCACCTCGCCCCGCTGCTCCAGCCGCCACCGCGGTTGAAGAACGGCCGCGACGACAAGATCCAGATGCCATCACGGTTGAAGGTCGCGTGGTCGATGCTCTCCCGAACGCAATGTTCACCGTTGAGCTCGATAACGGTCACAATGTTCTCAGTCACCTCGCCGGCAAGATGCGGACGAATTACATCCGCGTTCTTCCTGGTGATCGAGTGACTGTTGAACTTTCCCCATACGATCTCACACGAGGGCGAATCACTTACCGGCATCGATAGCCTTCGGACTTGCCGGGAGTCTGGGTCGAGACTGGGAAGGGCGTACTAAATTTGTGCCCACCCGGTCGACGCTTCGGTCGCTCGACGCGTATACTCGGGCCGCATTTCCCGATTTTTTCGCCAAATGGCGTAATCGCGACGGAGCGACGGTTTCAGTTGCCTTCCAGACACACGTTCCAGCGGATTCTCGTCCGATTTTTCCCTACGCGCACGTCGGATACGTCGTCGCATGACCTAGGTGTATGGCCAGCATGATGAAGTCCTGGCGCATCTGGGTTGGCTTGCTCATTAGCCTCGGATTTCTCTATTTCGCGTTTCGGGGCCAGGATTTCAGCAAGATCCGCGATTCCCTCAAAGCAGTCAATTACTGGTACCTGATCCCCGCCATCGCCCTCTATTTTCTTGGCGTCTATGTGCGTGCTTTCCGCTGGAGCGTATTACTTCGCCCCGTCAAGCACATGCGCACCCGCGATGTCTTTCCAGTGACCGTCGTCGGCTTCATGGCGAATAACATTCTCCCGTTGCGCACTGGGGAGGTCGTTCGCGCCTACGTGATGGACCGCCGCCACAGCGTCAGCAAAACGGCCTCGCTCGCGACAATCGCGGTCGAGCGACTGTTTGACGGTCTAACGATGCTTGCATTTATGCTCGTGGCCGCGGTTTTCGTGAGCTTTACCAACGAACTGCGTCACCTCGCGATTGTCGCGTTCGTCGTATTTGCCTGCATTCTTATCGGTCTCTTCGTGCTGACGTTCGGCGGCAGCTTTCGCGATCGCCTCATGCAAATCGCGTTGGGTCCATTGCCGACTCCTCTCGCCGACCGTGTTGAACGCATGGCGGAATCGTTCCTTACAGGACTTGGCGTCCTGAAGCGGAAGGGCGATCTCGGACTTGTCGCTGGCACTTCCGCTATCGCCTGGTTGCTTGAGGCCTCCATGTATTGGACGGTCGCTCGCGGTTTTGGCGATCCGTTGGCGGAAAAAATGGGAATTGCCGCATCATTGTTAACAACAGGCGTTGCAAATCTCGCTACTTTGATTCCGTCGTCTCCGGGCTACGTGGGACCGTTCGAGGCAGGCGTCGTTCTTGTCGTCAATGGCGCGCTCGGCATTGATAAATCACTCGCGCTTTCCTACGCGGTTGTGGTCCATGCGACGCTCTATTTCCCGATAACGATTTGGGGCTTGTTCGAATGGTCCCGCATGCACATTTCACTCCGAGCGATGCGCGATTTCGAGACGGAGGACGATTCCGAAATCGCGGAATCTGCGCCAACCGTCGCGACTCCCGTGACCGCGACAAGTTCAGTACCATCCCGCGCCCCGCACCCCCGCGAGGAACACGCGTCCAACTGAATTCCGGCTGGAAGGTGGCTGAATGAGCGATATCCAAGCAATCGTGCTCGGGTTGGTACAAGGTCTGACAGAATTTCTCCCGATTTCTTCTTCCGCTCATCTCATCATCGTGCCGTGGCTTTTTGGCTGGGATGAACCTGGACTGTCATTCGACGCGGCGCTTCACCTCGGCACGCTGGTCGCGGTGATTTTTTTCTTTTGGCGCGAATTCGTCGGCATGGCTTTGGCGATTCCGACGGCTCTCAAGAAGCCGAAGGCGCTTCTGTTTCGCAGAGAGCCGATCGTGGAGGAGATGGATCGCAGCGCGAGATTGCTGATCCTGATTGTGATCGCGACAATTCCTGGACTGATCATTGGATTGCTCGCCGAATCCGCGATTGAAGACCTGTTTCATACTGATAAGCACCAATCCCTCGCGATGTCCATCATCGCCCTGTTGATGATGGGCGTTGCTTTGCTCATGCTCCGGGCTGAGCGTGAGGCGACCCTTTCCCGGGGAATCGACGATCTTGAAGTGAGTGATTCGGCCGCGATTGGTTTAGCCCAAGCGGCCGCGGTCATCCCGGGCGTATCGCGTTCGGGAGCGACTATCACGACTGGTCTCTTTCGTGGTCTCAAACGTGAAGAGGCAGCTCGTTTCTCGTTTTTGCTGGGCACCCCATTGATCGCGGGCGCGGGCGCGAAAGGGCTTATTGACACGCTGCAATCTGGGCTGAGCGGACATGATCTGACCGCCTTCGCACTCGGCATGATCACGGCAGCGGTGTCAGGGTTCTTTGCGATTGGGTTCCTTTTACGCTATCTCCAGCGCGCCAGTACACTGGTTTTCATTATCTACCGCCTGGCCTTAGGCGTTGTGATCTTGCTGTTGGTGGCGACGGGGCTGCGCTAGAACCACGGCGATCTGCGAAAGCATTTACGCGCCTCGGTACGATTCCGACTATCCCGATTTTGTGACTTCGACGATGTCGAGGGGCACAGGCAATGGCAACGTCGAGACGTAAGCCTCGAGTTCATTCAGTTCTTGCACGGTCAACCCGATTACAACGAACTCTTCCCCGATGGGCCTCGAGATCAGCATAGTTTTGAAGATCTCATGATCGACCACAATCCCGACAGAATCACCGACATGGCGGTGCGAATAGGCCCCAAGGCGTTCGCTCGTTGCCTTATCGAAACGGATCGATAGGTCGTAGGCGCCAAACTCAGCGCGTGTGCCATCGGCCTGAACCACATTTGGATTGCTGGCGAGCGTTTCGAAGACGGGCGCACCGCCGATTCGTGTTCCCGATATAGGCGCTGAGATTGTGGTCGCGACAACCGTGCCCTGCTCCAGATCTCTTCCTTGAGGATCGATAACCTCGACAAGTCCAACTTGGCTGATGAGCGACGCAAGCTCCAGCGGGGTTGGTTCATTGGAGTCACGGAGCCACACATACTCCGATGGCGAAAGTGCAACAGTAATGTTTCCGGACTGGGATACCTCAACGTCGCAAGGTCCGCGCATGATTGCGCGCACACGACTCCTTAGCACCCTGGTGATCTCCTCGGCATCCTCCGCATCTATCGGATCAGTTGCGCGAAGTGAAATCACAATCTCAGCCTCGGCGATTCGATCTACGCAGAGAGAGTGGTCGGCGACTGGACTGGCGGTGGGTGTCGCTTCATCGAACACTCGCGGAGACGTTAGGAGCGCAAGGATTGGCGCGAGCAGCACCACGCTTGTGATCTTCAACATTGGAAATGGGCGGCGACACTCACGACTTTCACATCCTTTTAAGCATGGCTAGTCTTTCCAATCCATTCTCGTACACCTGGATCTTCGACTCGGTCAGACACCTTGCGTAAAGAGTGCTTCTATAGTATCATGTGCACCAACATGCACATGACAGATCAAACCTACGAATTTGAATCTGATGAAGAAGAGGAACTGGCGACGATCCATCCGGGAAAGGTGATGGCGGCGAGGGTTCATTTGTCGAACGCTCCTTCCCCTGAGGATTTGGCGCGGCTTTTTGGCATCCTCGCCGACCCAACCCGCACGCGGTTGTTGACCGCGCTATCGGCAGGCGAGTTATGCGTCTACGATCTCGCCGCGGCGACAGGTGTCAACCGGTCGACGGTATCTCATCAACTTCGAGTATTGCGGGATCACCGAGTTGTGCGCCGCCGACGCGAAGGCAAAGTCATTTACTACGCCCTTGACGATGAACACATCTCGGCGCTATTGACGATGGGCTCCGCCCACGTCGACGAATTGCATCGTCCCGAAGCGGAACGGAACTCGGCATGACCGCTTCAACATCCACCATCCCAGCACCGAACAAAGCCCTGACGTTCGATATTCAGGGAATGGATTGTCCTGACTGCGCCCGGAGCGTTGAGCGAGCGGTGTCGAGCTTGCCCGGTGTGCGCTCGGCCGAGGTGAACTTTGCGGCGGCAACGCTGACAGTCGAACCATCGACGGCATCGGTCGACGGTGTGACCCGGGAGATCGACGGCGCTGTATCGCGAGCTGGTTATCAGGCGCTCGCCCGTGTCCCAGGATCTCAGCGCAGAGCTCAGCGAATGCCGGTCTGGCGCGATCGCCGGCTAGTGCCGGTCCTTTTCGCAGCCCTCTTATGGGCGGTCGCCTTCGCGCTGAATATGACGGATATGCCTGAGGCGGCGGTAGATGCGCTCTACGGGGCAGCGATCGTCGTCGGTGGGTTCGGCTTCGCGCGGGCCGCGCTAATGGCCGTTCGCAACCGCCGCCTCGACATGAACGTCCTGATGACGATCGCCGCGCTCGGCGCCGCTGCACTCGGCGATTGGTCGGAGGGCGCGATGGTCGTTGTGCTCTTTGGATTCGGCACGACGCTGCAATCGCTCACGCTCGACCGTACTCGCGAATCGATCCGCGCGCTCATGGACCTCGCCCCGGCAACCGCGAGCCGGCTTATCCATGGTCAAGAGGTTCAGGTTGCCATTGAGGATTTGAGTCCTGGTGACTTGGTCATAGTCAAGCCGGGCGCGCGAATCCCCGTCGATGGCGAGGTCCGTGACGGCGATTCGGCGGTCGATCAGAGTTCGATCACGGGCGAGTCGATGCCAGTCGAAAAAACGGCTGGCGATGAGGTATTCGCCGCGACCGTCAACGGCCAAGGCACGCTGACTATTGAAGTCACAAAACAGTCCAGTGACTCGACCTTCGCGCGGATCATCCATCTCGTGGAAAATGCGCAAGCAAGCCGCGCCCCGTCCCAACAGATGGTCGATCGATTTGCCGCTGTTTACACGCCGGCGGTTATCGCGCTCGCGATCATCATCGCCGCGGTCGGAGCGATCGTGTCCGATCCTGAAACGTGGATCTACCGGGCGCTGGTGTTGCTGGTGATTGCCTGCCCATGCGCACTCCTCATCTCAACGCCTGTTTCGATCGTAGCGGCGATTGGCGCCGCGACTCGCCGGGGTGTGCTCGTCAAAGGCGGAGCCGCCTTGGAAGCAGCGGGCAGTTCTCGGGTTGTGGCCCTCGATAAGACCGGAACCCTCACGCTCGGCCGGCCAGCGGTTGCAGAGGTCGTTGCATTTGGCGGACGTTCGGAGAACAAGGTTTTGTCACTGGCTGCCGCGGTTGAGTCTCTGTCGGAACATCCGATTGCGCGGGCGACTGTAGCCCGGGCACTGCACGACGAGGTGGAGATTCCACGGGCATCCCAATTCAGTTCAATTCCTGGACGCGGGGCGTCCGCACAGGTGAATGGGTATCGCGTGCTTGTTGGAAACGGTCGGTGGCTGCAGAGTTGGGGTCCGATATCACAAGAAGTTGGGTTGAAGCTCGAAGAAATGGCGGCTGGGGGACAGTCTCCGTTCCTGGTCGCAATCGATCAGGGCCAGTCAGCAGATATCGCCGGAATCGTCGGTATTGCCGACAAGCTGCGCCCTGGGGCGCGCGAATCCGTCCAAGCGCTTCGCAATGGTGGCGTTGATACTGTCGCAATCATTACCGGAGACCAACTTCGAACCGCGGAGATGATCGCCGCTCAGACTGGCGTTGATGAAGTCAGAGCCGAATTGCTGCCGGAGGAAAAGGCGACAGCGGTTCAAGAACTCCGAGCACTCTATGGTCCGGTGGTGATGGTTGGTGACGGCGTCAACGACGCTCCCGCGCTCGTGGCCGCCGATGTCAGCGTCGCCATGGGAGTCGCGGGTACTGATGTCGCGCTCGAGACTGCTGACATGGCGCTCATGCGCGACGATCTGACCGGAGTCGCCTATGCTGTCGACCTCTCAAAGCGAACCACGCGAATCATCCGCCAGAACATCACCCTATCGCTGTTGGTCAAAGTAGTAGCGTTGATTCTCGGAGTGCTGGGCGTCGTGAATCTCTGGATCGCCGTCGCGGCCGACATGGGCACCTCGCTGATCGTGACACTTAACGGGCTCAGGTTGGCATTCGACCGGCACAGGGCCCAATCCCAATAGAACCCTCACGGATCAACACGAGCCTGGCACGATCCATCCTATCGTCGCTCGGCGCCCCACCTCATCATTCCGAGCCCACCCTCCGTCATTCTGAGCGAAGCGAAGCATCTCGCTCACAGGAAACATCCGTTCGTGAAAGGCGAGATCCTTCGCCTCCGGCTCCGGCTCCGCTCAGTAGATTGTCCCACCTTCTCTGTCGCGTAGGTCTGCCCGGGGCTGACGGCTCGGGCTCCGACCGACCAGCCCGTCCAGGGCGCACGAGAGCGGGCGACGCCGGTTCTCCCCGACGGGATAAACAACAATGGACAGACCACTCAGGATGACAGGTTTGGACCAACGGGTTAAACGGCAGGTTTACGAGGGTGGGTTTGGCGCACCTTTTGGTTGCTCGAAGTTGAAATCCTTGTTGAAGTCCGAATAGTCCCAAACCATGTAATGCTGCCGCGAAATCATCGTCTCGTGCAGGATGTCGCCGGTTTCGACATCGATCCACCAGGCAAACCAGGCGGCAACTTGATGCGGCTGCGGCGGCACGTAGAACGTGACGATCTGCGTTTGCTTGCCGTTCATTTCCTCGGCCGCTCCAAGTTGGAATGCGGTTGCGCCGGTATAGGTATCACCCCATTGGGACGGCGGAACAACCGACGAGGCTTCTTGCCACGCCCAATCACTATCGCCCTGTTTGAGCCACTGATTCTTCCCGATCGTGACGACCTCAAAGCCGTCAGACGTGATAGTCATCGCCGGATCACGTCCTCCGTCGGCATCGCGAACCACATGGTCAGAGTCGACGACCGAACCTGTGCCGCCGCTCAGCCGCTCGGAATAGGAGAGGCTGTGGAGTGAGGTAAGGGTCCCTAACGCACGCTGAAAGAGCGCTTCGGCGTCCGAGTCGGACTTCGGGATCTTCGGCGCGCCGAACCCATTGACGTTTGGATCAGGGAGCATGAAATAAAACGCGGCGGTTTCGTCTTCTGCCCCAAGTCGTCGAATGAGCGTATCGGAGCGCCACCATCCACCGAGGCTCAGTTGGTCGCCTTGGAAGGTGAAACCGCCGTTGCCATTCGGCGTGCCTTCGATTCCGCGTTCAATCGCGCCGTGGTCGAGACTGGTCAAGTCCATTCGAGCCAGTGCGATCTGATCGTTCGGAATTGGTTGATTCTTTTTGTCGGTTGTAGAGACGGTGATCGTGTTTGCCCCTTGCTTGGCCGGAGCGACTTGAAAGCGGATCAGATGATCCGTTGGTTTTGAGCCAATAACGGCTGGGGCGGCAAGATCAAGAAGTTTGAGCTCGCCCGACGTTGCTTTGACTGGCGGCGCCATCATCGCGAGGATCGTTCCGCCAAGAACGACGAACGCGACAATCGCTGTTTCCACACGGATCGTGGGCCGCAGCGCCTCGCCCGCTTGGCCAGCGATGTGACGCAGCCGATTCCGGTGCATTGCCGCCAGTCCGAGCGCCGGGAGAAGGATTGCGACCTTAATAATCAAGATTCGACCGTAATCGCTTTGCCAGAGCGACTTGATCGATGGAAAGACCAGGCCCGCATTGGTAACACCGGTCGCAACTCCAACGAGGACGAGAACGAGCGCAAATTTCGAGAATCGCCGAATCGGATCAGGACCGTCTCCGCTGTGTGATCGGCTTAGCCAGTAGACAGCAAGGAAAACGAGGCCGCCGGTCCAAAGTCCGACTGAAACTTGGTGCACAAAGTCGGACGTCACAGCGAGCGCGCGCCACGACGAACGGGCGGAAGCGTGACTGGTGAGGCTCAAGCCAAGTAGGGCGCCAAAGCCGGCAACTGCTCCCGCCCACTCCAGGAATCGCTTCCAGCTGACTCTTGCCCCGATTGCGAGGTAGATGATGGCGATGATCAGCGCCACAGCCGCGGCCGCAAGACGCAGCCACCACGCATTTGGTAGGCCCGAGATCGCTTCGCTCACACTCGGTTTGGCTGCGCCTGGTGGCGGGAATTGTGCTTGCAGCACCGGTTCGATCGCGGTCGCGACGACCGCCACCGCGGCTCCAATAACGACGATCAATGCACGACGTTTTGCGTAGACTGCCGACTCGTTGCCTCCGAGAAGCATCGTCCGAAAGAGCATGCCGGCGGCCACAATGGCTGCGCCGAGGAACGTGAGCCAGCGTGTCGTTACGGCCCACGCGCGAGGCGTCTCGCCTTCAGTCGTGGCAGCTCCCGGCGCGCGGCCGGTGGCGACGCGGACCGTATAGCTGCCGGTAAGGGTGTGGCCATCGTCGGCCGAGCGGGAGGTCCAAATGATTGTAAATGTACCGACACTCGCTCCTTCAATGTCGGCGACGACATGCTTTGCATCAGCTGGATCGACGTGAAGGTTGGTAATGGTTAGATCACGACCATCTTCATCGAGAACTTGTAGGGCCGGTGAACCCGCGCCTTGGTCAACCCGTTCGCTGAACCAGAGATCAATGTGTTGCGGCGGAGCGCCAAGGATCGAATCGGGCGCAGGATTCGCGCGAACAAGTTCCGCGTGAGCGATCGCATTCTTCGTCCCGACCAGCAACGTCAAGAGGACGATTAGCAGTGGAATGACGACTGCACATGAGCGAAAACGCCAACGTCGACTATCGGCGTTCGTCTTTTTCTGGTGGTGACACGGTCGAGCTTCAACACTCGTCGATCGTACGGTTCGTGACACGGGCAAATCCTAAGTACGCATTCACAATAGTCGCGACTAAGCTTCGGATCCCTCTTGCATCTCTACGTACGAGACGTGAATGACGATGAGCAATCCCCGATGCGACTCGCCAACGAAAGAGCCATTCTCAGGTAATGATACGAATCCTAGACCATATCCAGTCAGTCAATGTGTCGAGGTAGCCGGGCGCGAATTCACCACCGCCGCCGACCTTGATCCGATGGTTGGCGCCAGGAAAGATTCGCACGGTGATATCGCGACTCGGATTGGACGCTTTCACTGCTTCGAACGATTCAGCGCTGTGCTGTACTGGAACGAGCGGATCTAGCTCACCGAAGATCACTAACATAGGACAAGTGATCTTCTCGAGTGGGGGAATTGGATCGTACGGGCGCTGCGCGTTGATGACCGAGAAGTTCCACACTTCGGGACCGAAATCACCGAAGTAGTCGAAACCCGGTTTGCCTTTGGCCTGATCGAGGAGATATTCCTTGACCTGCTCGAATGAGTCGCCGCGGATGGCCGCCTCGTGCAATCTGGTCATAAACGCCAGGGCTTCATTGATCTTCGCCTCATCTGCTCCCTCATCGCGCATCGTGTGCTCGACGCCCCACAAATCCTGGGCCAGTGGACCAATCGCGGGTCCGGAATTGACGATCAGGAAGGCGAGATCGCGCGTTTGCGACGCAGCGAGGGGACCGACCCACCCACCCTGACTTTGGCCCCAAATGCCAACGCGTTGCGGATCGATACCGTCCTGCGCGCGAAGCCAGCTCAACGCGGTGAGCGCTTCGTCCGCGCGGTCGAAAAGCGTCATATTTGTCCAGTGCCCGGTCGACTCGCCGATGCCCGGTTTGTCCCAAGAGAGCACCGCCAATCCGCTGTCGACGAATTGATTCCTGAGCGGCGGAAAATAGCTACCGCTGTCCCGATCAGTTGGTCCCGAACCCTGGAGCATGATGACCGCGGGATGTGGTTTGGCGCGAGTCGGAATATGCAGCGTCCCAACGAGCTCGACCTCACCATTTTTGAACCGAATTTCTTTTGCTTCGGCCACGAGAACTCCTTGTCGATTGGCGATTAATCTCAGGTGGAGGTCATATCACGACCGCCTAGTCTGCCACTCGAGAGACCTTTGCTATCCTTGAACACGATTGTGTTGATACTAGTCGAGTGCATGTTAAGAGGATTGAATCACGATGACGCTCTTAATTCAGGCCGCGAATATACGCTATGCCCACGGCGGCAATCAGATTTTCGAAGACGTCTCCTTTGAAATTCGCGAAGGGGACAGGCTCGCGCTGATCGGGGCGAATGGCGCGGGGAAATCGACGCTCTTCCGCATTATGGCGCGCCAGAGCAATCCGGAGGGCGGCGTTGTCACCTATCGCCGGAATCTGACTGTTGGTTTTTTGACGCAAGAGTCGACCCTTGATCCGCACCAGACTGTGCGAGATGTCGTCGCGCTGGCCGCGGGAGATGTCGTCGCGCTCGAGACGCGTCTCCATGAGCTCGAAGCGCAAATGGCCGGACCGCTTGACGACGATGCGCTAGCGGCGGTCATGGACGAGTACACGTCAACACTCGGCAGACTTGACAGCGGTGGTTCGGCGACGGATGAAGCCACTGACGAAGTATTGGCGGGGCTGCGAATTCCGAAAGAGCATTGGGGTACGACGATTGGTCAACTAAGCGGTGGCGAGAAGAAGCTCACCGCGCTAGCCAGGCTCCTCGTGGAAAAACCGGACGTACTTCTCCTCGATGAGCCCGATAACCATCTCGACCTGGTCGCGAAGTCCTGGCTTGAGGGCTACATCGTCACGCATCAGGGCGCGGTGGCGGTCATCACCCATGATCGGTATCTCATTGATCGCTCGATGAACGAGATTTTCGAGCTCGAAGATGGCAAGGTGAACGCATATCCCGGCAATTACAGCGCCTACCTTCAACTGAAACAGGATCGTCTCGCGCGGCAGGCGCAACTGCGAGAATTGCAGGAGCGCGAGTTGAAGAAGCTCAAGGCGAGCGCCGAGCAATTAACGCAATGGGCTCGACAAAATCCAAAATTCGCGCCGCGTGCGGAAAACCAGCGGCGCAAGCTCGCCGAGGAGCGGGAACGTCTCGAGAAAACACCGCCGCCCGTGATCAATCGCCGCCGGATCGAGGTCGATTTCGACGCCGGCCGCGGTTCGACGCTTGTGCTCGAAGCGAAGGCGCTCGCGAAATCGTTTGGCGACCGTGAGGTTTTCAAGCCGTTCGATCTGTTGATCCGACATGGAGAGGTCGTCGGTCTTGTTGGGCCAAATGGCGCCGGAAAGACAACGCTCTTTCGCTTGATCATGGGGAAGGAAAAGCCAACGTCGGGCACGATTCGAATCGGCCCGTCGATCGTGGTTGGCTACTACGCGCAGGAGCAAGAGACGCTCAACCCGGCGATCACGCCGATCGATCTCGTGCGCAAACTCAAGCCGTACACCGAACAGCAAGCGATCTCGTTTCTGAACGGCTTGCTCTTCGACCGGAACGACGCGTTGAACAAGATCGGCAATTTGAGCGGCGGAGAGCGGGCGCGACTGCAAATCGGCTCATTGATTCTCGGCGGAGCGAATTTCCTTCTTCTCGACGAGCCGACGAACAACCTCGATATCGCCTCGACCGAAGTTCTGGAGGCGGCTTTGCTTGATTTCCAAGGTTCAATCCTGACGATCTCGCACGATCGCTATTTCCTCGACAAGCTCTGCACGCGGACAGTCGAGCTTCGCGATGGCATCGTCCGCGACTTCCCCGGCGGGTTTACTGATTTCCAAGAGATCCGTTCGATCGGCACTGAACTGACGCTGAAGGCGGGGGCGATAAAAGCTTAATGAGCTCCGACAAAGGTTGCAGGATAAGTTTGGCGCCTCATTGCGCGGTCGCGTTCTAGTCGTCCACCTGGGGATAATGATCTTTGACGAATTCTCTCGGCAATTGCCGATGGCTCGGACGCCGTCGGCTACCCCGCCCGGGAATGAAATTCCCGGGCTCAGTGACCGGAAGTCGGCTGAAGCCGACTGGAGGATGAATGCCGAAGTATTTCGTCAACGGCCATAAACCCCGGGCTACAACAATGAAGTCCCGCCGGGACTGAGCACGAAGCGACACCGGATCGGTCCTGGCGTAGGGGCGTTTGGCGATCGCCCGCGTGGTGAGCGCGGCGTTGAACGATGGCAACGAGGTGGTCACCAACGCCGGGCGCACAGCCGTGCGCCGCTACGGAGTAACGCAGCGTCCCAGAGGGGTGCAGTCGGTTTCAACCGACTTCCGTTGGTGAGCCCGGGAATTCATTCCCGGGCAGTTCGCCACACCGGGCTGCGACTTCCTCATAAACCCGGATTGATTTGCACTTTCAGGCCGCCGCCTTGGCGGACGAGGTCGACCGCCTCAGCAAATTGGGCAATGGGAAAGGTGTGGGTCACCATCTTTTTCGCGTCGATCGCGCCGGCGGTGATGACGTCGATGGCGGGTCCGTAGCTGTTGAGAACCGCCATGGTGCCGAGGATGGTGATCTCCTCGTTGTAGATCTTGAAGGCGTCGTAGGCGGCCGTTTCGCCGGGCGGACAAACACCGAAGAGCAGAAGCTTGCCCCGACGAATGACGGCGTCGATGGCGCGTTCGGCGACCTTGGTTTTGCCGGTCGCTTCGATCACGATGTCGAATCCTCGTGGCGCGACAGTGCGCACGTCGTCGAGTGATGTGCCGACGACGTCGAAACCAAACGAACGAGCGATATCGAGACGGCTTGGATTGATGTCGACGATAGCGACAACGCGCGCGCCGTTGAACCGAGCGACCTGTGCGTTCTGCAAGCCCATTGGACCAGCCCCGTAGATGAGGTAACTGTCGCCAACGCGGGGCTGCAGCATGTGGAAGCCGTGCACCACGCAGCTCACCGGCTCAATGAGGGCTGCTTCGCCGAACGACATTCCTTCCGGCAACGGGTAAACCGTGCGCTCAGGCACGGCGACACACTCGGCGAAGCCCCCGGTGGTGGTCACACCGACCGCATTCCAGCGCTCGCATAGGTTGCCCATGCCGCGCTGGCAGAAATAGCACTCACCGCAATTGAGGGTTGGATCGACGCCAACTCGATCGCCGACTTTGACGCCAGTCACGTCCTCGCCAATCGCGACGACTGTCCCGCCGAACTCGTGTCCCGGAATGATTGGATACTTCGTCGGCGGAAATTCGCCGTCGATAATGTGGATGTCAGTCCCGCAGATGCCGCACGCGCCCACCTTAACAACGACGTCCTTCAGGCCAATTTCGGGATCAGGAACCTGGTCGACTCGAACCGAGCCAGGCTCGTCGACGATAACTGCCTTCATCGCTAGCTCCTTTATTGCTACTTAACCGCGCCCATCGACAAGCCACGGACCAATTGTCGCTGGGAAATCCACCCGAGCAAGACAACGGGAGCGATCGCCATTGTGCTCGCGGCCGAAAGTTTCGCCCAGAACAGTCCTTCGCTGGTGATGAACTTCTGCATGAACAGCGGCACGGTCGCGGATTTGTCGGTCGCCACGAGATTGACTGCGAAGAAGAATTCGTTCCAGGCGAAGATGCTGGCGATGAATGCAGTGGCGGCGATGCCGGGACCGACCATCGGCAAAATAATCTGTGTCATCTCGCGCATGAGTCCTGCGCCATCGACCCGAGCTGCGTCGATGACGTCGCGCGGAACCTCTTCAAAAAACGAACGAAGCATCCAGATCGCGATGGGTAGATTGATCGCCGTAAAGACGATGATCAAGCCGATACGGGTGTTGAGCAGATTGAGATCGCGGTAAATGATATAGAGGGCGATGATGATGCCGGCTGGCGGCATGAACTTCGTTGAAATGAAGAAAAAAAGCACGTCGCGCCATTTCGTGACCGGCCGCAATGCCAGCGCGTATGCTGTCGGCACCGCCAGAATGAGCACAAACAGGGTGGAAACCGCAACGGTAATAAACGAATTGCGAAAGAACGGAATAAAGCCGCGATCTTTAATTTCGCGATACTGCTCAAAGGTCGGCTTGAAGAAGATCTTCGGAGGGAGGCTGATCGCGTCAGCCTCCGTTTTGAATCCAGTAAGAACCGTGTAAAGCACCGGAAAAAAGACGAGCAACCCTACAACCCAGGCGAGGACTGCCCAGGCGACAGGGGCTTGGTCTTTATTGAAACCACGTTGCCTAGCTATCCGCATACGCTCCTCGCATCATTCGATCGAGCATGCGCAGGATCAATGTCATCGCAACGATCGTGAGCGCGACGATCACCACACCCAGTGCCGCGCCATAGCCAACGTTGCTGCCCGCAATTGCGCGTTTGTAGACCATGAACGAGAGATTCATGGTCGCGGTGCCTGGGCCGCCCTGAGTTGTCATAAAAATCGCATCGAACTCTTGAACAATGTAGACCGTACCGAGCAATGCTCCAAGTTGCATGAACCGGTAGAGATGGGGAAGGGTGATGCCAAAGAACTCCTGGAGGGCAGTCGCGCCGTCAACGCGGGCGGCTTCGCGGACCTCTTCGTCGATCGACTGCATACCGGCAAGCAAGATCAGCATCATGAATGGGGCCCAGCGCCAAACGAGCATGATGATGATCGATTCCTTGGGGTAGTGGGAAAGCCACACAGGATTCCAGTCCGAGGAACCGGGCTGAACTTCGCGCAGGACCCAGTCGATGATCCCAAAGTCGGGATCGAACATCGTGTATTTCCAACTCAGCGCGCTGACCACCGGCATGACGAGAAACGGCGTGATCAGCATCGTGCGCACAATGCCACGCCCAGGGAAGCGGTGGTTCACGAGCTCGGCATAAAAGAGCCCAAGGAGCAATGAGAGCGTGACGACGCCGATCGTAAAAATGAGCGTGTTCAGAATGGCGGTGCGAAATACCTCGTCGTCGGTGAGGATGCGCTGGTAATTTTGAAGCCCGACGAATCCTTTTGTTTCCGGACGCAGCAAATTCCACCGGAGCGTGCTGTAGTAGAGCGTCAGCGCAAATGGCGCTTGGGTCACAAGGATCGCAAAGATCAACGCAGGCGCGATCAACAGCCGGCTCGAAGTGAACCAACTTAAACGATGGGGCCGCGAGGGACCGACGCTTCGGTCCCTCGCGATATCAGCTTGATCAACGACTGCCATGTTCAAACCACGATGCGGCGTTAACCGCTAAGTCTGGTATCCGCCGTCGATTGCGGTCTGGTTGGCGAGATCGTTCGCTTTCTTGATGGCGTCATCAGCGTTTTCGTTGCCGGCGATCACCGCTGAGAACTCCTGTGTCACTTCGTCGCCGAGCGCGGCAAATTCCGGGATCTGCACGAACTGAAGACCGTGATACGGGACAGGATCGACGCAGCACTTAGTCGGATCCTGGGCCTCGATAGTTTTGAGCACGATGTCGGAGAACGCTTTCGCGTAGTCCTTGTATCCGGGATCGGCATACGTCGATGCGCGCGCCCCAGATGGAACGGAGCCCCAACCTTGAGACTTGGCGACAAGTTGGACGTAGTCCTTGGACGTGGCCCACTTGACGAACGCGATTGCGGCGTCCTGGTGCTTCGTGCTCTTCTCGATGGCGAACGCCCAGGCCCAAAGCCATCCGCTCGAAATCTCCTTTGAGGGCTGATAAGCGAAACCCGTGTTGGCGGCTTGAGGATTTTGATTGGGATCGGCAAGGAGGTCCGCCGCAGATGTTGCGTCGTACCACATCGCGACCTTGCCCTGGGTGAAGAGGTTTTCGCACTCGGTGAAGCCGGCTTGGGTCGCGCTTGGCTCGCCGTAGTTCTTGACGAGATCGGTGTAGAACTTGATCGCGGCAGCGCTTTTCTCGGAGTCGAGCTGGGCTTTCCAGTCCTCATCGAACCAGCGGCCGCCGAACGCGTTGATCACGCTCGTCAACGGCGCGCCTTGCTCGCCCCAGCCCGGCAGACCACGAAGACAAATGCCGTAGTTGTCCGGTGGATGATGGAGCTGTTGGGCAAACTGCGCGATCTCGTCCCAGGTTGGTTTTTCCGGCATTTCGATCCCGGCGGCCTGGAAGAGGTCCTTTCGGTAGAAGACCATCGAGCTCTCGCCGTAGAACGGCGCGGCGTAAAGCTTATCTTCATACGAGAGCGCGCTCTTCATTGCCGGGAAGATGTCTTCGTAGTCGTACGAGGGGTCTGCTTGCAGCGGAGTGCCGACGTCCAGCACCCAGTCATTCTGCGCGTAGTTGGCCGCTTCATACATGCCGATCGTGACGACATCAAACTGTCCGGCTTGGGTCGAAACGTCAGTCCGAATCCGATCTCGGACTTCATTTTCCGGCAAGACGAGGAGATTGATCTTGATGTTCGGATAGGCTTTTTGGAATTCCGGAACGAGTTTCTGCAGGGCGACCATCTGCGGGTTGGCTACCATCGCCACGTTGAGTTCACCAGAAATGTCGGTGTTCACGGCCGGAGTTGCGTCTTGGGCTTTCGTAACGCCAAGTCCGGCCAGCATCGCGAATAGGGGAACAATCAGGAGCAGTACGGCGACGACAGCGAGAGGTCGTTTCATCGAATTCCACTCCCTTCTCTCAGTACGATGCGACTCCTTGATTTGATTCAGGCTTCCGTGTCCAGACGGATCAGCTTCGCCCGAACCATTCGACGGTCCAACGAAATGGATGCTCTACCTCCTTTCGATGGATCATGGGAGAAACACTCGGCCATGTCTGTTCTCGTGGCGTTCTTCAACTGAGCGGCATCTTATCAATCATCTTGCGTGCCACCAGATCACGCTTGTCGATTGATATGTTACGTGGCGCCCTGAACTTCGCGAGAAAAATCATCTCAGGAGTCAGAGATGGCATGGTCGATCTGAGTCGTTGCCATGCCATAGATCGCGTGCGCTGCGATCATGACGGCCATCCGAGATTTCGAGTCATCTTTTGGCCAGGGGTAGAGTCCAAGCGCTGGGACATAACCAAGATAACTGACCGCCCAAACTGCCTCGCCGAAGAGCAACCCAGCGATGCGCGCATCGGCGGGAAGGATCGGCTTCGTCGCGCCGTAGATTGCGCCACAGGCTGCGCCGTAGCCGAAATGGGCCACCACCCATTCCACCTTCAACGCCTCCGCCGAAGGTCTTTGGAAAATCCCGACCTTTCTCGCGGCGCTCCTGGTGATTTGTTTTGGCGGCGGATTCCAAAGCATTCGCGTGCGGCGACCTAACTCGATGAGGCAGGTCATGGGAATTGTCGCGACGAATCCCGCAATCGCGCCGCTGAGCAGACGGTTCATCCCTACACCTTTGTGAGAGGTCATCGACTCCTATTAACAGAGGAATTACGCAACATTTGCCCCGCGACCAGGTTATGCGCCGGACGCCGTCGCCGGTCGATAGTAAGGATCGACGCCGCTTCGAAACGATCCATCCTGGTGCCATTGAACACAAGCTGGGGAGGCGAAATCGCCGTGGAATTCCTGTTCATCCCTCGCCACGACCGTATGACCAAGTTGACGGAGCGCCTCGTGCGTCGCCGAAGGTATGCGCGTGTTGACGAGCAGTTCAGGTGTAGAGGCGTCGATTCGTGGTGCGCTGACCGCGGGTTGCATGGTCATCCCAAAGTCGACAAGGTTGACCATCATTTGGGCGACGCAATTGAGAATCCGCCGCCCACCGGAAGCTCCGAGTGTGGCGATGGGTCGACCGTCGCGAACGACTAGGGCAGGCGACATGTTCGAGAGTGGGCGTTGCCGACCACCGACCGAATTCGGCCGTCCCGGAACTGGGTCGAACCACATCATGCCGTTGTTGAGAAGCACCCCGGTCTCCGGTACAACGACGCGGTTACCCCAACCGCTCAACAACGTTTGGGTGAGCGAGACAGCATTGCCTGACGAATCGATCACTCCGAGGTGCGTCGTGCAGCCTCGGGATGTGTACTCAGGCAGCGATCCGGGCATGGTGTGCTGGACGCCAAGTCGTTCACGGCTTCCCGCGGGGAGGCAGCCGAGCTTGCCCGATTGGATTAGGCAGGCCCGCTCCGCGAGATAGTCTGGCGAAAGCATCCCCTCAAATGGAACTTCGACCTTTTCCGGATCGGCAAGATAGGTGAACCGATCGGCAAAGGCGAGTTGAAAGGCTTGCGCCATGAGGTGCAGCGCTTCCGGGGTGTTGTGCCCGAGATCGGCGAATGGAAGCTCGGAGAGAAGCGCGACCGATTGCGCGAGCGTCGTGCCACCGGTGCCGGCGCCAATCGTCAGGAGGTCGTAGCCTTTGTAGTTCACGGATATTGGCTTGCCAATTCGCGCCTGGTATGCGGCGAAGTCGTCTGCCGTAAACGGTGCGCCACTATCCGCGAGGTGGTTGGTTAACTTGCGCGCAATCTCGCCTTCATAAAATGCGCGTGGACCCTCCTGGGCGAGCGTCCGGAGCGTTTTTGCGAGATCTGGTTGGCGCAGCAATAGCGGCGGTCCTTCAAGCGAGAAGGGCGGATTGCCAGCGTAATCGAGGAACACGCTCGCCGTCGCGGGAAACCGACGCAGGTTCACCTGGTCGCGAGCGATATAGTGGCTCGCGTTCCAATCAAGAGGAAACCCTTCTTCGGCGAATTGGATCGCCGGCTCGAGCGCCTCGGCAAAGGAAATGGTACCGAACTTCTCGAGGGCCAGCGCGAGTCCGGCTGCCGCTCCTGGAACGGCCGCTGCTTTGTGTCCGACGATATTGGCATTGCCGGCGACAGTCGGCCAACCAAAGAGGGCCGTGTCCGTTCCTTCGCCGATCAACTGGAACATCTCGGGAGAGGCGCAGGCGGCGGAGACCATCGGAAATTCGACGACGACCGATTCATTGCGCTCTGGAAAATGGGCGACCAAAAAGCCGCCGCCACCGATGCCGTTCATCCATGGTTCGACGACCCACGCTGTCAGACCAGCGGTTACCGCCGCGTCGATCGCGCTGCCGCCACGCTTGAGCGCTTCCGCTCCGGCGTCGGCCGCCAATCCTGTTTTGGCCGCGACCATTCCGTGGCGGGACGTTGCCTCTGTCCGATCGACAATCCACTCGCTGCGCTCAGCCATTGTTCCCCCTTTTAAGTCCGTTTCGTGGGTCGCGATCATATCCGAGGTGAAGCACGGCCGCGAGCCACGTTACCGATTCGGAATTGACGCTCATTACGCCTATCCTTACGATTGCTGCACGCGAAACCTCCGCGTTCCCGCCAGGGAACTTTGCGATTGGATTACGCATGTCATCCTCGGATCCCCACGCTCACCATTCGCTTCGCAACCAGCCGAATTGGGGAAATCGAGGGACGGCCTTCAGACGAATCGAGTTTGCTCGATGCCCTCGGGGAGTTCGAGCTCGATTGCCCAACTTGCGGCATTAATCTCCTGGGCAGCGAATTGTTCGATAAGTTCCGAGTCTGCCCATCCTGTCACCGTCACTTTTCATTGCCGGCCCGCGAACGTCTGTCGCTGATCGTCGATCCCGAAACGTTTCAAGAAACAAATGCCGCACTTATCTCGGTGGATCCGCTCGTTTTTCACGATCAACTCCCGTTTCCCGATCGTCTGGCCGAGGCGCAAGAACGCAGCGGGGTCTCAGAGGCCGTCATCACCGGTGTTGGAGAAATCGGCAGCCAGGCCGCCGTGGTGGTGTTGCTCGATTTTCATTACCTTGGCGGAAGCATTGGCGTCGTCGCCGGCGAAAAAATCGTGCTCGCGATGGAATTGGCGGCGACACGGCGCTTGCCATTGATCGTGTTCTGTTCCGGCGGCGCCGCGCGTACGCAAGAGGGAATGCTCTCACTCGTTCAAATTGCGAAAACGGCGTCGGCATCCGCGCGGTTGCATCGCGCCGGTGTCCCCTTCATCAGCGTTCTCACCCATCCCACGACGGGCGGTGTCTACGCAGGTCTCGGCGGACAGGCGGATATCATCTTTGCCGAGCCGGGCGCGTGGATTGGACTGAATTCTGCCCGGCGGCTAACCCCGGGGCTTTTCGAGGACGGGACGATTGCGGCCGAAGAGATGCTGGCGTGCGGCATGATCGACGACGTAGTCGATCGGCTGAAACTTCGGGACTGTTTGTCCGACCTTCTCGAGCTCTTTGCCGTGCGTGGGACTCCCCGGCCAGACGAACCCCTTGCCACGCTGAATGGCGGCAGCGTGCCGGCCTGGGAGGCTGAAGCGCGGGCGCGAAACGTCGAGAGGCCGACGAGCCAGGATTACATTCGGAAACTGACCTCAACCTTTGTTGAGCTCCATGGCGACCGGACAACGGGCGACGATCCGGCTGTCGTGTGCGGGATCGGCCGGCTCGACGGAATAACTGTCGGGATCGTTGGCCAACAGCGAAGCGGCGCCGACACCGAATCCCGAATGACCGCCGCGGGCTATCGCAAGGCAGTACGCCTGATGCGGCTCGCAGGGCATCTTGAATTGCCGCTCGTGACATTGATCGACACGCCGGGAACAGCAATCGGGAACGAGGCGGAGCGCGAAGGTATCGGGATGGCAATCGCGCAATCGCTGTCGATGATCAGCATGTTGCCCGTGCCGGTGATCAGCGCGCTCATCGGTGAAGGTGGCGGCGCCGGGGCAATTGCGTTAGGGATCGGCGACCGGATCTTAATGCAAGAGAACGCTGTCTATTCGGTGATCGGACCGGAGAAAGCGGGAATGCCGATTCACCGGGCATCGAATCAGGCGTCGAGCCCGGCCACGTCGCTCAAGCTCACAGCGCGCGAATGTTTGCGTTTGGGTGTCGTCACCACGATCATTCCTGAACCAGCAGACGGGGCACACCAGGACGTCGATATTGCCGCCGCTCAGTTGCGAATCGCAATCGTTCAGTCGCTGGCCGATCTGGCCGGAGTTGGTCCGCGTCGACTTCTCGAAGATCGCGCCCGCAAGATTCGCTATCTAGGTCAGACAACCCCAGAGGGACGCGAAGCGGCGAGACTCGAGCTGAAGGAATTGCAGGAGCTGCAACGCACCCTGAGCAAATCGATCGGCGAACTGCGCGACGAACTGCGTGGGCGATGGGAGAATAGGAACCTCGGCTTGCCCAACCTGCCGAACCTCCCGACCATTCCGCGGCCGCATTTGCATCGACCTGATCTAGGCGATTTGGCAGACCGGCTTGCCGCGCTACGGGCGAGCGTGTCTGGTCCGGGGTCATTCCGCCAACCGAGCGTGCCCGCTGAGAGTGAACCCGGCGTTGAACCGCGCGAGGAGGAAACGGCGTGACGTTCGCTCCGGGTCCGTTTCGCGTCGCGGCCATCCAATTTGAGCCAGTGCTTTTCGAGAAGGAAGCAAATATTCGCCGCTTGGTCGCGCTGACTGAAGGGGCGGCTGAAAACGGCGCCCGATTGATCGTTCATCCGGAAATGGCGACCTCCGGCTACTGCTGGCAAAGCCGGGCCGAGATCACGCCGTTCGTCGAACCAATTCCAGGCCCGACCACAGACTTGTTCGCTGACGTTGCCGCACGCTACAACATATACATTGTCGCTGGGCTCGCCGAGGTCGCTCCGGAAACAGGGATTTTCTACAACTCGTCAGTTCTGATCGGGCCGGACGGCGTCGTCGGCGTCTACCGAAAGACGCATTCCTATATCTCCGAGCCGAAGTGGGCGAAGGATGGTGATCTCGGGATTCCGGTGTTCGAGACCGAGCTTGGCCGGATCGCGATGATCATCTGCATGGACGCGACATTCTTCGAGGCGGCGCGGATCGCGGCCGTTCAGGGAGCCGATGTCATTTGCTTTCCCACGAATTGGCTTTCCGAAAAGAGTCCATCGCCCACGTGGATGGCGAGAGCGTATGAGAACGACGCGTATTTCATCTCCGCGAACCGGTATGGCTTGGAACGAGGAGTTCAATTCTCGGGCGGATCGTGCGTGATCGGTCCCGATGGCGCGGTCCAGGATGTTGTCGACACCGGAGATGGAATCGCGTACGGGATCGTCGATCCATCCAGAAAACGAACAGAGTTGATGGCCGAGCGTCGACCGGAGGCATATGGCAGTCTCACCTTGAATACCTATCTCTGGAATGCTTCTGAATTTCACGGGCTCTACAACCTGCGTCCGCTTCCGGCGGGCCGAAAAAGCACAATAGCGGTTGCCCAGTTTGCCCCTCAATCGGGGGACATTGAAGGCAACCTCGGCGCGATTGAGGCGGCAACCGACGCCAACCCGAATGTGGACCTGATCGTCTTTCCCGAATTAGCGTTGACTGGTCCGGTCTGCGATCGGATCGAAGCGTCCCAGTTTGCGGAAACGGTTCCGGGGAAAGCGACCGTGCGGCTCAAAGAGATTGCGTCCGCAAACGGCACGTATTTGGTTGTGGGGCTGATTGAACGTTTGGGTGAAGCGCTCTACAACAGCGCAGTCCTAGTCGGACCCGAAGGCGTTGTCGGGAGCTATCGCAAGCTTCATTTGACGCCTGAAGATCGACGTTGGGCGACGCCCGGCGAATCTGAACTGCCTACCTTTGATACTTTGATCGGGAGAATCGGTCTGCAAATCGGGTATGACGTGAACTTCCCGGAGGCGGCGCGCTGTCTCGCGCTCGACGGAGCAGATTTGATCGCCTGGCCATCCGCATGTTCATCACCAGCGATTCGAGGCTGGGGCGAGACCAAGGTTCCTCATCCGCCTCATGTTCAATCGGGCCCAACTGACGACCATTTTCATCTTTGGCGTGAACGCTCCAAGGAAAACTGCACGTATGTTGCGTTCGCCAATGATCCCAGCTCGGGTATGGGTTGGAGTGGCATCTTCGCTCCAGCAGTCGAGAGCGCTCCACGTCCCGAAGGGCTTATCCCAGGACAAGAGGAGGGTGTAGTTTTCCTCGAATTGGACACCACAAACCTCGACTCCCGGTACAACACCAACTACGCGCGCGCCAAAGATCTCCTCGGCATGCGCGCGCCGATTTGGTATGACGTTCTGCAGGCACCTTCGAACAGGCCGCTCTCAAATGTAAGCGATTTTTCGCCGGCACGAGCAGGTTCCCAACGATAATTGATCATGCTAAGAATGAATTAGGAGAGTCAAAGGCGGTAGGAACTACGGGGAGATACACGCCGCCGCTACACTTCGTTGACCACACAATCGCTAATCTGTAAAATGCAATAAATGTATTTCTGGAATTTCCATCACTTTCACCAGGCGAGTTAATCAATGACCGAATCGAAGACAAAGAGCAAAATTGTCCGTTCCCTACGCGGCGGCCAAGTGACTATCCCAGCGGATTTTCGCGAGGAACTAGGCATTCTTGAGAACAGCCTACTCCGGATGACGCTTGATAAAGGAGAAATCCGTATTGTCCCCGTCCAAATAAGCGCGGAGAGCGAAGGTTCATCATGGCTGCGTGAGCTCTACGAATACTATGCGCCGGCCAGACAAGCGATTCTTGAGAGCGGCATTAGCGAAGAAGAACTCATCGCGGAGATAGAATCAACTGTCGCAGAGGTTCGAGCCGAAAAGCGCAAGAATTGGTGAAGAGAGCTGTCATTGACACCGTTATTCTTGTACGAGGGCTCATTGATCCATTTTCTTGGTCGGGGCAGGTCATATTCGAATATGCGGACCGGTACTCTTCTATTGTCTCTCAACCAATCGTCGCTGAGTACCTTGACGTTCTCAGTCGGCCAAAGATAACGAACAAATTTCGCGGGGCAGCGGCCCGAGATCTTGGCGCGGTTCTCGATCGTATTGCGAAAGCCAAAGAGGTTGAAATTAGGGATTTGCATCCAATTTCCCGGGATGCTAAGGACGACATATTCATTGCCACAGCGAAAGCCGGAGGCGCAGAATTCATCGTCACCCAGGACAATGATTTGCTCGCGCTGGTCGAACACGACAGTATCGCCTTTGTAACGGCGGAGGCATTTCTTCGCCATCTAGACTCCACAAATTCGGATGAGTGACAATTGCTGGGGCGACAAGTGCTCACATTGCTTGTTCGTTCCAGTGTGGAACGCGTGGCGTGTCCAACGTTCGATATGCCATTGAGAAAACTAAGGCTGGAAAGCATGGATTAGGGGATTCTGTGAAGCGCGTTCAGGTCTTGCAGGTTGGGATTGGGACGGTCGGCGGAGAGGTCATCTCGCAGATCGTCGAGCAGAAATCGCTTTGGGAACAAAAGTTTGGGCTCGAAATCGTCGTTGGTGGAGTCGTTAGCCGCGAAGGCGCGCTCGTCAGCGCTGATCAATGTGGGATTCCAGCCAAAGATCTGTTGGCCATCGTCAATGCGAAGAAAGACGGAGAGACTCTCGCTGCCGCAAGTCGCTCATTGGTAGATGCTCAGACCGCTTTGCACCAACTTGCCGCGCACGGACCAGTGGTCGTCATAGACGCGGCCACTGGCGACGAAAGCGCCACCCTAGATGCACGTGCGATCAACGCGGCAGGGGGAGTCGTTCTTTCCAACAAAGCGCCGATGGCCCTCGCGGGCACCGATCTTCGCGGGAAGACACTATGGTCCGAGACAGGATCGCCGGGCCGTGTCCGGTACGAAGCGACGTGCGGCGCCGGTCTTCCAGTTATCTCGACCCTGCGAAATCTGCTGGATACCGGAGATGAAATCCTGGAGATCACGGGGTCAGTGTCCGGGACATTCGGCGCGATCTTCTCGGATGTGGCTGCGGGTAAACCGTTTTCGCGGGCGGTTCTTGATGCAAAGGCGGACGGCTACACTGAGCCGGACCCGCGCGACGATCTCAGCGGGCTCGATGTGGCGCGCAAGGCGCTGATATTGGCAAGAACCATCGGCCGCTCGGTCGATCTGAGCGACATTTCTGTCGAAAGTCTCGTCCCCGAAGAGACTTCAACAGGTAAGCCTGGATGAGTTTCTGCAACGTGTCGGCGAGGCCGATCAGGCAATCAGTGACCGGGTCGCCGCGGCGAAGTCATCGGGCGAGACGTTGAAATACGTGGCGTCGGTCAAGGCCGCCGGTCCGATCACGGTCGGTCTCAAATCGATCAAGACATCAACTGTGCTCGGTGCGCTCCAGGGGCCAGAGAACATCGTCTCGATCCGCACGAAGCGCTATGACCGCTATCAATTGACGGTGACGGGTCCCGGCGCCGGGGCGGCGGTCACCGCCGCAGGCATGATTGGCGACATGTTGGACCTTGCGAATCGAATCGTACGTTCTTAAGTGTAGGATTTTGCGCGGTCGGCCCAGTCGTATTCCATGCCCCGCGCGGTGTCGGCGGCGACTTCGTGACCATGCAGGCGTTCAACGATATGGAGCGCCATGTCGATTCCAGCTGAAACGCCGGCCGACGTCACGATCCGACCCTCGTCAACGTAGCGAACATCCTCGAGCATTTCGACTTGGGGATGGTGCTCTCGCATCCAATCAAAGCTACCCCAATGCGTTGTCGCCTTGCGACCATCGAGGAGACCGAGCGCAGCGAGGAGAAAGGCGCCGGTACAGACGCTAGTGGTCAGCTCGGTCCGTTCATTCTGGCGAGCGATCCAATCGAGAATCACCTGGTTTTCATACTCACGGCGTGTGCCGTAGCCGCCGGGAATCAGGACGATGTCGAGCGGCGGGTGATTGTCGATCGTGAAATGCGGCTGAACGAGTAGATTGCCCCGGCAGTGAACGATGCGATCTTCTTGGGCAATGACGAGCGCCGAGAAAAGCCGGCGCTCGTCTCGATCCTCATCGCCCGGTTTACTCGCGGAAGCGAAAACTTCGAAAGGTCCGCAGAAATCGAGCACCTCAACATCATCGAATACAAGGATGCCGACGGTTCGATGCCTATATTGATCTGATTCCATTGGCAGTTTACGCTCCTCCGTTGGGGTCGAATTACCGCACTGTCGAAGCATAGGACAACTCATTGATCCCGGCATAAGAGTTGCACGGTGGTGGCGTTTATTATTGGCGTCACTTGCCGGTCGTCACCGGCTCATTCAATTGATTTGAATTGGAGGGTCCGTTTGTCGGATCAACGTGTAGTGCTTCCCGGCGATCCGTTCCCGCTTGGAGCGACGTGGGATGGGAAGGGCACAAATTTTGTCTTGTTTAGCGAAAACGGGACAAGCGTGGAACTTTGTCTGTTTGCCGCCGATGGTACTGAGGAATGCGTTCCGTTAACCCAAAGCCCCGGATTTCTGTGGCAGGGCTACCTTTCCGGGGTTGGTCCGGGACAGCGCTACGGATACCGGGTTGACGGTCCTTTCGAGCCGGAGCAGGGTCATCGCTTCAATCGCAATAAGTTGCTGATCGATCCGTACGCCAGAGACCTCGATGGGGAGGTCGACTGGAGTGCGCCGGTCTTCGGATATCCCTTTGGCGAACCGGAGCAAGATCTCATCATGGACGAGCGTGACGACGCGGCGGGAATCCCGAAAGGGGTTGTCGTTGATGCCGCGTTCGACTGGGGTGATGACGCTCTTTTGCGGACCCCGCTCCATCGCTCGGTTATCTATGAGGTGCACGTCAAAGGGTTCACCGCGCGGCATCCTGATATCCCGCTTGAAGAGCGCGGAACTTACGCGGCGCTCGCGTCCCAACCTTCTATCGACTATTTGACAAGTCTTGGTGTGACCGCGGTCGAATTGTTGCCGGTCCATGTCTTTCTCAAAGACAAGGTCCTACTCGATCGCGGTCTGACGAACTATTGGGGCTACAACACCATCAATTTCTTCGCGCCAGAAGGGTCGTACTCGAAGTCAAAAGTCCCCGGTAGTCAGGTCGCTGAATTCAAGCAGATGGTGAAGACATTACACGCGGCGGGAATCGAGGTGATTCTCGACGTGGTTTACAACCACACGGCCGAGGGAAATCAGCTCGGTCCGACCTTGTCGTTTCGTGGCATCGACAACGCCTCGTACTACCGGCTAGTCCAGGACGACGAGCGCTATTACATGGATTACACCGGGACGGGCAATACCTTTAATGCCCGTTCGCCCCAGGCGTTGCAACTCATCATGGATAGTCTTCGCTATTGGGTAGAGGAGATGCATGTCGACGGATTTCGCTTTGATCTCGCCTCAGCTCTGGCCCGCGAGCTTCACGATGTCGATCGACTTTCGTCGTTTTTCGATGTAATCCAGCAGGATCCGGTCGTATCCCGGGTCAAACTCATTGCCGAGCCTTGGGATGTTGGGGCCGGTGGCTATCAGGTTGGTGGATTTCCCGCGCTGTGGAGCGAGTGGAATGGAAAATATCGCGACACCGTCCGCAACTTCTGGAAGGGCGGTGACGAACATGTGTCGGTGTTCGCCAATCGCCTAACCGGGAGCAGCGATCTTTACCAGAGCGATGGTCGCTGGCCTTCGGCCAGCGTCAATTTCATCGTCGCGCATGATGGGTTCACGCTCCAGGATCTCGTCAGCTACAACCAGAAGCACAACGAGGCAAACGGCGAAGAAAACCGCGATGGCAGTGACGACAACCACTCTTGGAATCACGGCGTCGAAGGTCCAACCAGCGATCCGAAAATCATCGCCCTCCGTGAGCAAACGAAACGCAATCTCATGTTCACCCTTTTCCTTTCGCAAGGCGTGCCAATGCTGTGTGGAGGCGACGAGCTCAGTCGCACGCAGCGGGGAAACAACAACGCCTATTGCCAGGACAATGAGCTGAGTTGGACTAACTGGACGCTTGACGAGCGGAAACGCGGCTTTCTCGAATTCACCAAAGGTCTGATCGAACTGCGAAAGCGGCATCCAAGTTTTCGCCGCCCCGGCTACTTTCAGGGGAGAAAGATCCGCGGGTCAGATGTCGAGGACATTGCCTGGTTTGACACCGATGGAAATCAAATGACCGACGATGATTGGGAGACCAGTTGGGTGCGGGCGATCGCCATCCGGCTCGGTGGTTCGGCCCTTGACGAACTTGACGAGCAAGGTCAGCGAGTTTGGGACGATGATTTCTTGATCCTGCTAAACGGCGCGCCACAAGGAGTGGATTTCACGATTCCGGATGGAACTGGACCCGATACGTGGGAGACCACAGTCGACACTACGAAACAAGATGTGCCGGTCAAGGACGGCTCGTTCAAGACCGGAGAAAAGTTAACCCTTGCCGGACGTTCAGCCATGTTGCTGCGACGCGTCGCCGAACGACCGGCTCAGGCATGAAAGGGATGCAAAATGAGCGCTGACCGGCAAGTTATCGACCGTCCAGAATGGAAAGCGCTGCAAACTCACTATGAAACAATCCGTGACGTCCACTTACGGCAACTTTTTGCCGAGGACCCGAACCGCGGGACTCGCTTTGCCTTGGATGCCGCCGGCATCTACTACGACTACTCGAAAAACCGAATAACCGACGAGACGCTACGTCTCCTGCTCGAACTTGCCGAGGCGTCGGATCTGCGCGGTCGCATCGAAGCGATGTTTCGTGGCGAAAAGATCAATGTCACCGAGCAGCGGGCAGTTCTCCATGTCGCCCTTCGTGCCCCGCGCGACTCATCCATCGTGATAGATGGCGTTAACGTCGTTCCGCTCGTTCATGCGGTCCTCGACAAGATGTCTGCCTTCAGCAACCGAGTACGATCGGGCGACTGGAGAGGCTTCACCGGAAATCGAATCACCAAGGTCGTCAATATCGGCATCGGCGGATCCGATTTAGGCCCGGCCATGGCGTACGAGGCGCTGCGCTTTTATAGCGAACGAGGCATCGAATGCCGGTTTGTTTCAAACGTCGATGGCACTGATTTCGTCGAGGCGACCCGCGATCTCGATCCGGCCGAAACGCTCTTCATCATTTCGTCGAAGACCTTCACCACCCTTGAAACGATGACCAACGCCCACTCAGCGCGGAAATGGTTACTCGATGAACTCGGGGATGAAGCGGCGGTTGCCCGGCACTTTGTGGCGGTCTCGACCAACACAGCCGAGGTCGCGAAGTTTGGCATCGACCCAGACAACATGTTCGAATTTTGGGATTGGGTCGGTGGCCGCTATTCTGTCGATTCCGCGATCGGACTTTCGTTGATGATCGCGATCGGTCCCGACAACTTCCACGACATGCTTGCCGGTTTCCACACGATGGACACGCATTTCCGGACTGCGCCGTTTGATAGGAACCTTCCGGTGCTCCTGGCGCTGATCGGGGTTTGGTACAACAACTTTTTCGGCGCCGAGACTGTCGCGATCTTGCCCTACGATCACTACCTCGGCCGGTTGCCATCCTACTTACAGCAGCTCGACATGGAGAGCAACGGCAAACAAACGGATTTAGCAGGCCGGACGGTCAACTACCAGACCGGCCCCATCATTTGGGGTCAGCCTGGAACTAACGGCCAGCATGCATTTTTTCAATTGATCCACCAGGGAACGAAACTCATTCCGTGCGATTTCATCGGGTTCTGCCAAACACTCAATCCACTCGGCAATCACCACGATCTGCTCATCTCAAATCTCTTTGCGCAGACCGAAGCGCTCGCCTTCGGCAAGACCGAAGACGAGGTTCGCGCCGAGGGAACACCGGAATATCAGGTTCCTCACCGAGTCTTTCCAGGAAACCGGCCGACGAACACCCTGCTGCTCGATCGACTGACTCCGAATACGCTCGGCCGGATCATCGCGCTTTACGAGCACAAGGTCTTCGCACAAGGCGTGATCTGGGATATCAACTCGTTCGACCAATGGGGCGTTGAGCTCGGCAAAGCGCTCGCGATGCGAATCGCGCCGGAACTTGAAACGGGGAGCACGTCGTTGACCAAACATGACAGTTCAACACATGCATTGATTGAACGGTATCTGACAAGACGCGGTTCAAGCGAACAGTAGGTCAACATCGGGACTTACTATTCAGCCTGGGCCAAATGGCACGGGATTCTCCTCAATTCCAGTCTGAAAAGGTGGATTCGTTCGTGTTGCTCGTCCCGGCGAATCCCCTTCGACAGAGTCTGACGAATTCATGCGATACATCGGGCGGGCGTGGCACAAATCGTGCGCCAGTTTCTGCGCCCTGCTGGACTAGCCCGAGGGAGCCATTGCTCATGGCATGGCCAGCAGGCAGACTGGACGTGGTACTTCGGTACCAGACCTGGCTGGAAAACGACCACCAAACTATGCATCAACCGGACCCGACGCTTTGCCGCGTCGCGGGTTGCGATGAGGGATCGCCGCCGGGCAGTCGATGCATTGAACGTCGAATCCATTGCCAGCGAACCCCGCATTTAGGGCATGGCGTCTGTCGTTCTTGGCGACAGAAGGCGGCCCGGTCCGGAATCAGCCGCGCCCGCGTAAGGAGGACCATGTGTCACCGCGGAAACGAGAGCCCGCACCGACCGACCACGCAACGATGCTCGATCTCGCGTTAGAAGATCTTCAGCGAGCGACAAGTCAAGGCAGGGAGCTGCTTCAGGAGCATCCCGATCGCGCTCATGCGGCCCTTGATCTCCTGCTCATCAATATTGGCTGTTGGGAAGTGCGCTGGTTGAGCATGGCGAACGCGGCGGCCGGCGCGGAGCAAACTCATGAAATGCCACTTTCCGACGCCGACGATGTTTCGACGCTTGACCTCACTCAGGCGACCGAAATGAGCACACGCGCTCGCGATCTGATGATCTCGCCGGGCAAATCACGACGACGGACACACGCCGATGAGTTGGAAAAATCGTCGCGTCACCTGCCACGTCAGATTGACCATTCCACAAATCGTGAGATGCCATCGCATTTGGGTGATTAGATCAACCGCCCTCTCGTTGACGACGCACTTCGACTAATCGCTCGATCATCGAACGTTCGTCGAGGTAGATCCCGAGCGACAGTTGAAGACCTCCGACGACAAGCTGGTTGAGATAACCGGCTTGGTTGTCGACGCCGGTCATGTTTGGGTTTGGCGGTGTGCGCAATCGAATGTCGGTCGCGAGGCCAATGACACCGTAATACTTCGCGGGATCACCATGCTTTGAAAGGCAGTCCATATACCCCGCCTCCCAGTTCGTTCCCGAATCTTCGCTCACCTGACAAATCATCGCGTTGGAGTTCTCGAGCGCGCTGATGTCAAATTCGTAAATGACCTTGCCGGTGATATCGGTGCGCGTCTTGTCGTTGATCGGCTCGGACTCGTTCGGACAATAGACCTCGAAGCCATGTTCACGAAGCCCGGCAGCGAGCCGCAGATTGTGCGTTACCTCCGCGGCCGTAAACATTGCTCCGCCGAGATACACGCGCATGCTCGCCTCCTTCCTTTGCGCTGGATGTCCACGGTCTTCCGGTCGGATTGAGTATATCGGCCATCTGGACAGGCGTCAGGCGTCAGGTGACACCATAAGTTTCAAACTCGGGAGGGCCACTCTGGTACACTGGCCCGTCGTCGAATCACGCGCCGACAGCGCGAACCTGACGCTGGCTGAGAGGATCCTCAATGACTGAAACGACCGGCGCCGAAGCAGACGCGCCGACCACCGCAAACACAAACGGCGCCAAGCTGGAACAAGTCGTTGCCGCAACTGTCGAGAAATCAAACACGACGAAAAGCCCCTTGCTTGGCTCAGAATTGCTGTACGCCGACGCCGGAAATGTTGAAGCGACCAACGTCACGCTCGAGCATTCCGGCGCTGAGACCGTCACCGCTGAACGAGCGACGATTGAGCACTCTGATGTGAAATCGCTTGAAGCGCGCTCCGTGCAATTCACGAAATCCGGGGCGTTAAGAGTCAATGCTGAAAACGCGGTCCTGCAGGGAAGCTCAGCGGGATTCATTCAAGCCGATGAAGCGCGGCTCGTGAAGTCGCGCGCGGTCGTCATCAACGCCGGCAAGCTTACTGCCGAGGGCAATGTCAATACGTTTTTGCAATTTGGCCCGGTTGAAGGCGAAATCAAAACCGTCTTCACTCCCCAATCCGCCGCAGGTTTCGGCATCGCGTTTGGACTCGTCGTGCTCGTCCTCGGCGGGATCTTTCGCCGTGTCGTTGGACATTCCTCGTAACTGCTAGGAGTCGACGTATGGGAGCCGGAAGCAAGCTCGTGGCCCTGGGCAAAGGCGGATTAATTGGCGCGGCCGTGGGTGCTGTGACCGCGGTCCTGTTCGCTCCGAAAAGCGGTGAGAAGCTCCAGCACGATGTCAACGAACGGATTCGCGAGGCTAAGGTCGCCGGGGAAAATGCGAAAGCGGCAAAGCAAGTCGAGCTGATCGAGCGCTATCGGCAAGGGGTCGATAGCTCGACGGCGCTCGAAAACTCGAAGATCGCCGCGCGCCAGACCATGGTTGAGACCACGAGCCACCAATAGTCTTAAGTCCTCCGCCTAAAATTGTTCCAGCCTCCGTTCGAGCAACTGCGCGGATCCCACGAATCGCCGGGATTGCTTGAAGTGGAAGCGTGACTCGCGTTCTTCTTAGCGCCCGTGGTCCGATGTGTGCTGTGAAAGAGACAGCACGGCTGCCGCCATTGTTGACATCTCGATCAACAACATCAGAAAATAGGCCCCGATGCTCGGACTGAAACCGCGGCTCACTCATTGATCGAACGGCGCCTCCACATCGGCTCCGTCTAGAGAGGAATTCAACGTGTCATTGAAGCAAGAATCGACCCTGTCCGATTTGATCGAGCAATTACAAGCAGGCCGGGTCAGTCGCCGCCACTTCATCTCCGGAGCGGCGAAATTTGGATTATCGGCGTCGTTGGCGGGCGCGATATTCGGCGCATCGCAAGCGCGCGGTTCGGCAGCCGCGAAGATCAGCTTGCAGGACAACGGCAAAACACTCGTCGTCGCGCTGCCGCAATCGACCGTCCAGCTCGATCCGGCTATCGCCGGGACGACTGGTTATGGCGACATCATCCCGATCAACGAAAACCTCTATGAAGGCGTGACCCGATACAAAAACGGTGCAGCTGATATCGAGCCGGCACTGGCCGAAAGTTGGACCGTCTCCGACGACGGACTCACGTTCGTCTTCAAGATTCGTTCGAATGTCACGTTCCACGACGGTACCCCGCTGGATGCAAAGGCAGTCGAAACGAACTTCTTGCGCCAGCTCAATGAGAACGATCCGCTGCATCAGGACGGTATGGTCTACACCGAAATCGTGTTCGCCGAGGTTGCTACCGTTAAGGCGACCGGCGATCTCGAATTGACGATTACCCTCAAGCGGCCGATCATCCTCCTTCCAGGCAACCTCGCGATCTTTGCCGCGGGGATCGTCAGTCCTACCGCTTTGACGCAGTTTGGGGATGATTACAGCAACCACGCGGCTGGGACCGGTCCGTTCAAGCTCGATCACTGGACGAAGGATGTCGAGCTGGTTTTCGTGGCGAACGACAGTTATTGGGGTGGTCGGCCGAAGCTCGACCGGATCGTGTGGCGCTCGATTCCAGACGACACCGTTCGTTTGACCGAGCTCACGACTGGCGGGATCGACATCGCGAATCAAATCGATTTCAAGGATGTTGAGTCGCTGAAGAGTGACCCGAATCAGCAGGTAATTAGCGGTACGTTCTGGAATGTCCAGTACATCGGAATCAACCAGTCGCTCAAGCCGTTCGACAACGCGAACGTTCGTCAGGCGCTGCAATACGCGATCAACAAGCAGAACATTTCCGATGTCGTTTTCTACGGCAATTACACGATCGGGGCGGGACCGGTTGCGCCGGGTTTGCTTGGCTACGACGAGACGCTGGCCCAGGTCTATACCTACGATCCTGACAAGGCGAAGTCACTCATCCAAGAGTCCGGGCTTTCGGATGTTTCGTTTGATTTCTACAATCGCAGCAATTCCTTTTGGCCAACCCTCGGTCAGTTGATTCAGGCCGACCTCGACGCCGTGGGGATCAAGGCAAACCTCGTTTCGCTCCAAGATGCTGATTTCTTTGCGCAAATCGGCGACGGCAAAGCGCCGGCGTTTGTCAACGACTGGACCTGGGACAACGCCGATCCGGACAACATCATGTACGCGCTCTTCGCGTCTGATCGTGCGCAAACCCGACTTGGTTACAAGAACGACCAGGTAGTTCAACTGGTCACAGACGCCCAGACCGAGAAGGATCCGGAAAAGCGCGCTGAGCAATACAAGCAAGCGCAAAAGTTGATCTTGGACGACGCAATCAACGTCTTCCTTGGCTATCCCGACCGGATCATCGGCGCGGCGAAGAAGGTGCAAAACCTTATCTTGTCGCCAATCGGTAACATGGTCCTACGCGACGTCGACATTTCGGAATAGACAGCGAGCCCGGCGGCGCAAGCCGCCGGGCGCAACTTGCCTGACAATTCGAGGTGCTTTCTCCATTTCCAAGTTCAGATTCGGGAACGAATGTTGCTCCCTTTCGCTACATTAGCGGGACAGACAACTCTTCCGCCCGTAGTTTCTTGATGACGCAACTTCTTTTTCGAAACGGAATGCAGTAGTGGTTCCATACGTCCTGCGCCGCGTATTGCTCGCGATTCCGACGCTCCTCGGAGTATCGGTGATCGTCTTCCTCATGCTGCACTCGGCGGGTGGCGATCCCGCGGAATTGAAGCTCGGGTCGCGGGCTGATGCCGCTTCGCTTGCACGATTGCGGCACGAGATGGGACTTGATCGACCGCTCGCCGTGCAATACGCCGACTTTCTCTCCAACGCTGCGGTCGGTGATCTCGGACGATCGTATCGCTCGAACCAGCCCGTTGGTGACGAGATCTTCTCTCGCTTCCCGGCAACGATCGAGCTTGCCATTGCCGCGCTGATGATCGGAAGCGTGATTGGGTTCACCGCCGGGATCATCGCTGGCACGCGCCCGCACTCCGCTTTCGACTACGGCAGCACCTTTGGCGCATTGATCGGTATCTCTATCCCAACATTCTGGCTTGGCATTTCCCTGATCATCGTGTTTGGCGTTTGGCTGCAATGGCTGCCTCTTTCCGGTCGAGTTGATCCACGTCTCGGGGTCGATCCGTCCGTCCATTTCATTGTGATTAGCTCCTTCTTTCACGGCGATTGGGTCGTGTTCAAGGACGCAACTCGCCATCTGATTCTTCCGGCGCTCACTCTAGCCGGTTGGCCCGCGGCGATCATCGCCAGGATGACGCGCGCATCCCTGATCGAAACCATGGATGAGGACTACGTGCGCACGGCGCGGGCAAAGGGATTGTCCGAGAACCGGGTCATCCAATCGCACGCTCTGCGCAATGCGATCATCCCGGTCCTGACGGTCATCGGTCTCGAGCTTGGCGGGTTGCTCGGCGGCGCGGTCATTACCGAGACGGTGTTCGCCTGGCCGGGTATCGGCAAGTTGACTTCGGACGCCATCGCCGCTCGCGATTACCAGGTAACTCAGGGCGTGGTGCTGCTGCTCGCGGCCGTTTTTGTCGTGCTGAACCTTTGCGTCGATATCATCTATGCCTTTGTCGATCCGCGGATCCGGTACGGATCATGAGCACGACGACAACACTGACCTTTCCCGCGCAACGCGACACCCCATCACAGTCGAGGTCACGCAGGTGGTCGCGACTGACGAGAAATCGAATTGCCGTTGCCGGTTTTGTACTTCTCCTGGTTATCGGGCTCGTGGCTATCATCGGGCCATTTTTTGTGACAAGTCCGACCAAACAAAACGTGGCCGAACGGTTTCAAAAACCAAGTTCGGAGCATTGGTTTGGAACTGATGAGTTTGGTCGAGATATCTTTTCGCGGGTCGTGAACGGCGCCAGAATCTCTATCGCCTCGGGGTTAGCATCGGTCGCGATCGGACTCTCTATTGGGACGATTTTCGGAATAATCGCAGGATACCTTGAAGGTCGAATTGGTCTCGGGATCATGGCGCTTATCGATCTCCTCCTGGCTCTACCCGCCATTCTCCTGGCCATCACGATCGCGGCCCGCTTGGGACCAGGATTGTCATCAGCTTTGCTCGCGGCGGGATTTGTGGGGCTTCCGAGCTACGCGCGGCTAGCTCGCGGATCCACGTTGACAATCAAGCGACGCGAGTTCGTCGAGGCGGCGCGCGCGATGGGACTCTCAAACGCCGCGATCATGCGTCGCCACATCTTGCCGAACATCCTGACTCCGCTGATCGTGCAATCGACAATCGGCGTTGGGAACGCGATCTTGCTCGTGTCGGCCCTCAGCTTTCTCGGTCTCGGCGCCCAGCCACCAACCCCAGAGTGGGGACGGATGTTGAGCGACGCCCAACGCTACATCCTCAATGCCACCTATATCGGCATCTTCCCCGGCGTCGCCATCGCCCTCACGGTGATCGGTTTCAATCTCGCCGGTGACGGGTTGCGCGACTATTTGTCACCCAGTTCCAGGCGCTAGCGCAGGTCAAAATGCAGTTGACACAATAGAACATCCGTTCTATTGTGAGGGCATGAGTAAGCGAAACTACATCGAGATCACCTGCAAAAGCGCGGTTAATCGAGTCCAAGGGATGCCGTTCAAATGGTCGTTGAATCCCTACCGCGGTTGCGTGCACGCTTGCCACTATTGCTACGCTCGGGCGACTCATAGCTACTTCGGTCTCAACGCCGACGACGATTTTGAATCAACCATCTTCGTCAAGAAGAATCTCCCCGAGGTGCTACGCCGAGAGCTCGCGAAGCCGGCACTGGCGGGTGAGCGGATTTCGATCGGCACCGCCACCGATCCATACCAACCGATCGAGGGCAAGTACGGTCTGACCCGACAATCGCTGCAGGCGATGCTCGACTTCCGACACCCCGTCAGCATCGTCACGAAATCGACCCTGGTCCAGCGTGATCTCGATCTGCTCGTCGAAATCGCCCGGATAGCGGAAGTCATCGTCTTCTTCACGATTACGACCGTGGATCCCGAGATTTGGCGCGCTGTCGAACCTGGAACTCCGCCACCGGAAAAGCGCTTGCAAGCGTTGACGCTGTTGCGCGAAGCGGGTGTGCCGGCGGGAGTCTTTATGGCTCCGGTGCTGCCAGGTATCACCGATTCGCAGGCGTCAATCGAGGCGGTTGCCAATGCGGCGATGGCCCACGGGGCGGTGTCGTTTGGAGCGTCACCGTTGCGTCTCGCTCCTCTCGTGAAAGAGCACTATTTCGATTTCATTCGCGAGAATCATCCTAAGTTGTTGAGAAAATACGAGCGCTCGTATTTCAAATCAGACGCACCGAAAGACTATCTTCGCGGACTCAATGAGCGCATCGAGCGCGCGCTCGATTCCACAGGGTTCAGTCGAAACAGCATGAGTAAGCGGGCCGAAGAGCGATACCCTCCGCCAGTTCATCCCGTTTCCGCGGCGCCCCAGGTGCAGCAATTGTTACTTCTACCGTGAAGCCGATTCCATGGGACGCTGGAACGGATCGAACAACAAGTCCCAACCGCGCTGTACAGCAGGACCGCGGTGAGGACCAGCACCCGGACTCGGCCGAACCCCCCACAATAAGCACAACAATCGATCAATCTGAAATGATTTGAGAGTGAGCGGCAGACCACTACCTGTGTCGAGGTCTGTTCAATTCCTTGGCTTGACAGCCAAGCAGACAGTAGGAGAATGCGGGCGCGATGGGCATCGCGAAACGGAGGTTGTGCTGTGTTTCATCGGCTCACGTTTCTCGTTACCGCGTTCACCGTCTGTGCATTTCTGTCGTTGAACTCGGTCGCCGCGCAGGACGCCGCGACACCGACGGCCGTTGCTCCGCCTCAATCATTGTTGCTGGCAACATGGGACGAGGCCGAAGGGCAAACCGCGAAAATCAATAATGTCGATATCTACTACGAGGTTTATGGTGAAGGTGATCCGGTCTTTCTGCTGCATGGCGGGCTGGCCAACGGCACCTATTACCGCAACCAAATCCCAGTGCTGGCCGAGAAATACCAGGTCATCGTCATGGATAGCCGGGGCCATGGCCGGTCGAGTTTCGACGAGCAGCCGATCTCGTACGAGCTGATGGCGTCGGACGTGATTGGTTTGATGGATCACTTGAACATCAAAAAGGCAGACATTGTCGGGTGGAGCGACGGTGGCATCATTGGGCTCGAAATCGCGATCCACCACCCTGAGCGGCTGAACAAGGTCGTGGCATACGGCGCGAATTTCGACCCGACTGGGGTCCGGCTCGACATTGGCCAGAGCGCGAACTTCAATGCCTATATCGAACAGGCCGGCAAGGATTACCAAACAACCTCGCCGCAGCCGGAACGCTGGGACGAATTTCTCGCGAATATCGGCAACATGTGGGCGACTGAGCCGAATTACACCGAAGATCAACTGAAAGCGATCACGACGCCAATCCTCATTCTCGACGGCGAGAAAGAAGAGGCGATCGACCTTAATCAAACGAAGCTGATGGCGCTCTTGATCCCAACCGCGGAACTCAAGCTTATGCCCGATACCGGTCACTTCGCGATGTTCGAACAGCCCGACGAATTCAACCAGATTGTTCTCGACTATCTGGCATCCTAAACAAGAGAATTCGGCCGGCGGCGGCGAAAGCCAACGTCTGGCAACTCGTCCTATTGCCTTATTCGTTCCGTGAATGCCAGCATTGTTCGTCTAGGGAACGCATCATCGGCGATGAAGGGAGGCAGAGCATGGGGGGAACGTTCGAACTCTATCGCGACAACAAGAACGAACACCGCTGGCGATTGCGCGCGGGAAACAGTCAGATCATCGCCATCTCGAGTGAGGGGTATTCGAGCCGGGCAGCCTGCGAGCATGGTATCGACCTCGTGCGAGCAATGACTGAACCGGAGATCTTTCAAGATAAGCAGGGCGGCTATCGCTGGCGGCTCGTCGCGACTAACGGCAACATCATCGCCAATTCGGGCGAAGACTACGTCTCGCGATCGAATTGCACCCGAGCGATAGCGGCGGTCAAACGGGTGGCGCCCGGCGCTCAACTTCGAGAAGAAACTCGAGCCGTCCCAGCAGCCTGATCGACATTGACGCCAAAGTGAAACGCAGAAATTGAATTGAACCCATTCTCGTGACATTGCGGCCGGCATCGTTGGTCAGCGGGCACTGTTTCACGTGTCTCTTGACATTGCCTGCACGCGAGCGTAAGACACCGTAAGACTTCGTTGAAAAGAGCGGTACCCGTTCATGCGGATCCACCGCGAATCTGCCATGTCTTGATACCATCGTGGATCAAGGCAGTTGTGATCGTTTGACGAGACTGGGGAGGGGAGATGACTTCAATTTCTCGACGGACCATTGTGAAGGGTGCAGTCGGCACAGTTGGTGGCCTGGCGGTTGCCCGCGCCGGTTTTAATCCGCGCGCGCTTGCGCAAGACACCAAAGCTTCGCTGCAGATGGGCTGGATCGCCAACGTCGAAAACGCAGGCGAGTTTGTCGCCGCCGAAAACGGCTATTACACGGCCGAAGGAATCGATCTCGAATTGACTCCAGGTGGTCCCGGCATCTCGGTCGAACCTCTGGTTGTGTCAGGCAAGGCGCTGATTGGGCTTTCCCAGCCGGACAACGTCGCCCGAGCTCGAGCGCAGGGCGGAAAACTAAAAGTTGTCGCCACGACATTCCAGCGCAATCCCGCCGCGATCATGTCGCTGGCAAGCGCTCCCATCAAGACGCCGCAAGAACTTGTTGGCAAGAAGCTCGGCATCCAGCAATCTGGTGTCCCGATCTACGATGCCTTCTTTACCGGCATCGGAATCGATCCGAAATCGATCACCTACGTTCCGGTGCAGTTCGACCCCGCGCCGCTGGTCAGCGGAGACGTTGACGCATTCGTGTCATTCCAGACCAACCAGCCGATTCAATTGAAAACGGAAGGAATTGACACCGTCACCTTTTTGCTTGCCGATTACGGATTCAACCTTTTCACTGACTCATTCATCGTGACCGAGGATTCGCTCGCCGATCCGGAAAAACGCGCGACGATCGTCAAGATTCTCAAAGCAACCTTCAAGGGCTGGCAGGACGCGATTGCCGATCCTGAAACTGCGGCGAAGCTGGTGGTCGACAAATATGGGAAGTCGCTCAATCTCGAGCTCGAACCGCAGACTTTGACGCTGCAAGCGCAAATCCCGTTGATCGAGACCGATGAGACAAAGAAAAACGGACTCGGCACGATGAGCGAAGCCGATATCGAGACCAACATCGAAACGTTGAAGAAATCCAAAATAGACGCAACCGCCGAGGACCTCTTCGACACCTCGCTCCTCGCGGAGATTTATCCAGGCGGGACGCCAGTCGCGGGCACGCCAGCGACAAGCTAGACCGCCTGGCAAAACGACATGACGATCCCCGCCCGCTGAATTCGGCGGGCGGGAATGGAGTAGTGCACAATGGGTCTCCCGGACCTGAAGAAAGATAGCTGGACACGGCGGCGGACGGTAAACGGCTACGCCGCCGACGAACTCTTTTCAGTTCTGCAAAAGTCGATCCGGCGGGGCATGGTCGAGAACGCCGGCATCGTCGCCTATGAGATGTTCGCGACTGGCGCCGATTTCGAGGACCAAACTTGGCGCCGGCTTGAAATTATTTCAGTTGAAGATATTGGATTCGGGCGGCTCGATGCGCCAATCTTGATCCAGGCGCTGAACGAGTTTCGGATGCGGGCGGCCGAAGGAAGCCCCGATCGCCTCATCTACCTCATCCACGCGGTGCGAGTGCTCGCTCTGAGTCCGAAGGACCGGAGTGCGGACGAAATGCAGAATTGGTTGCGCCGAGCGGTCGATAGTGGCGCAGTGCGACCGGAAGTCTTCGACGATGCGATCGATATGCACACCCTGCGTGGGCAGGAGATGGGTCGAGATTTTCTCCATTGGTACAAAAATGGCGCGCGTGTCGAGAATGAGCTTCCCGATCGCGATCAGACCTATCGGCAACGCTTCCTCGAGATGCTTCAAAACGAAGCAGACCAAGCCTAAGATTCACGACAAAAGGAAGGCGACGCATTGTCCGCAGAGGTCAGGGCGAAACCGAATGTGAACGAGGGCGCGCTCCCGGATCCAGGTGACGGTATCCAAATCGAGCACCTCTCGAAAATCTTCCAACTGGGTCGCCAAGAGATCCGCGCCCTTGCCGACGTGAACTTGACGACGCGGCGAGGCGAACTTGTCGCATTGTTAGGACCGTCCGGATGCGGCAAATCGACTATTTTGCGGATGCTCGCCGATCTCGAGACTCCGACGACAGGGAGTCTCAAAGTGCACGGCCAAGCCCCCCATGTTCTGCGAGCAAAGCACCGTCTGGGAGTGGCATTTCAGGACGCGGCGCTCCTTCCCTGGCGCAGCGTCGAAGCAAATATTCGCCTTCCGGTCGAAGTCGGGAGATTGAACATCTCCGCGAAATCCATCGCCGACTTGATCGGATTGGTCGGACTGCGCGGGTTTGAAAAGGCGCGTCCGGCGCAGCTTTCAGGCGGCATGCGGCAGCGAGTTTCGATCGCTCGAGCCCTCGTTGTTGAGCCTGAAGTCCTCTTGCTGGACGAACCGTTCGGCGCGCTCGACCAGATGACGCGACAACGAATGAACCTTGAATTGCAACGAATCTGGACCGAGCGCCCGACGACGACAATTCTCGTCACTCACGCCATCGACGAAGCGGTTTTTCTGGCCGATACCGTCGCGGTCATGTCCTCGCGGCCGGGACGCATCGTCGAGCGCGTACCGATCGACTTGGGTCGGCCGCGACATCCAGATATTATGCGCAGTCCCGCGTTTCATGATCTCTGCGATCAGCTCAGCGAAGTCCTCTTCTCTGGCAGAGAACCGGAGATTACCGAGTGACCATCGCCGGGACCCCGATCTCGTGGCGCGACCGTCCAGGTTGGGTCGACCGTGTCATCGCGATTGCTGGATTGCTTCTGCTTTGGCAGCTGCTGGCCGTGACAGTGTTTTCGGCCTCTCGCGTGGTGCCAACTCCGGCCAGCGTTGTTTCGCAATTCTGGGACGACCGCGAATCGTACCCAATCAACATCAAGGCGACGCTTCGAGTCGCGGTGATCGGCTATGTCTACGGAAATGTGGTCGCGATTCTGCTGGGCATATTTTGCGAATTGTTGCCAGTCGTCGAGGAACCTGTCCTCAAAGTTGCGATTGCTTGCTTCAATATCCCGCTCGTCGCCATCGCGCCGATCCTCATCGTCGTGCTCTCGGAAGACGGTCCGAAAATCGCGCTCGCCGCACTTGCTGTGTTCTTTACGACCTTTATTGCAACTGGTCTGGGCCTGCGTTCCGCTGATCCGACATCATTAGAAGTTGTGCGCGTTTACGGCGGTAGCTCTTGGACCAGCTTGCGGAAGGTGAAGCTTTGGTCGGCCCTACCGAGCATTTTTGCCGGGCTGCGGGTGGCTGCCCCCGCGGCCTTGCTCGGCGCAATCATTGGAGAGTATCTCGGCACCCAGGAAGGATTGGGCGCGGCCATGATCCAAGCCCAATCGTCGTTCGCGGTTGCACGGACGTGGGGCATTGCGCTGGTGGTCGCGGGTCTTGCCGGAGTGCTTTATCTGGCCGCGACCGTGTTGGCGCACTTTTTGACGCCATGGGCAAGTCAAACAAGCCTCGGAGTTGGAGCGCTTCCAGATGACCGGAAAGAAGGCGATCGCTTGCGACGTTTGGTGCGATCGAGCGCACTATTGCTGATCTCCGTCGGCATCCTGATCGGCGTCTGGTACGGGCTGATTCGAATCTTTGATCTGAACCCATTTTTCGCGAAAGACCCAGACGATGTCTATCGATTTCTCCTGTCGGGTCCGATGGCCGCGCAACATCGGAGCGATCTGATCGATGCGCTCGGTCAGACGTTGCGTGACGCAGTCGGCGGGTACCTCGTCGGAACGCTAGCCGCGACGCTCGTCGCGATAGCGGTCGTTCTTTCTCGAGGCGTTGAGCAAGCAGTAATGCCCGTCGCGATCACGCTACGCTCTGTTCCGCTCGTCGCGATGACTCCGCTGATCGCGTTGATCTTCGGTAGGGGCTACCTCGGAGTGACGGTGGTGGTCGGGATCGTCACGTTCTTTCCGACTTTGGTCAATGTGGCGGTTGGCCTTCGATCTGCTCCAGCGCTGGCCTGCGATGTCGTGCGGGCGAGTGGCGGCAATTCACTGATGGTCGTGCGAAAGGTTCGGCTTTTGTACGCACTCCCCGCGTTTTTCGCGTCCGCGCGCATCGCTGGTCCCGCCGCAATTGGCGGGGCGATCCTCGCGGAGTGGCTGGCGACAGGCAAGGGATTAGGCAACTTGCTGACCATCTCCTACAGTGCATCCGATTTCAATACATTGTGGTCGGGTGCGACGCTTATCGTCGCCGTCTCCGTTGGACTGTATGGCCTGATCGGGATCGTCGAAGGCTTGGTCCTCTCCAAGATCCGGCAAGGCTAATTCCCGAGACCTTGGTACAACAGATGCGTTCAGCAGCGAGGCGTTGAATCCTTGCCTCTTGATCGCTCGCCGAGGAGGAGCTGAGATGCCAGAAGTCACCAACAAGATGGAGCATTGCATCGAGTTGTGCGAGGAGTGCCATGGAGTCTGCATTGAGACGATCACGCACTGTCTGAAAATCGGCGGACCCCACTCCGAGCAGGATCACATTCGATCCATGGGTGACTGCGCCGAAATTTGCGCGCTGGCTGCCGACTTCATGCATCGAGGGTCAGACTTCTATGCCCGGGCATGTGCGTTCTGCGCCGAAATTTCCGCGCGCTGTGCCGACGATTGCGCTCGCTTCGGCGATGACCCAATCATGCAGCGATGTGCCGTGGCGTGCCGCAATTGCGCCGCTAGCTGCCAGGAAATGAGTATGCTGCACGTCTAAGGGGATGGCGTGCAGAGCTCCTTAAGTTGTTGAGACTGGAATGCTGTTTTGGATCATCGTGCTTGGCCGCCCCGCCCGGGAATGAATCCCTGGGCTACGGACAGAAGTCAGTTGCATCCGACTGGTGGTGGAAATCAACTCATCGTTCCGTAGCGGCGTACGGCTGTACGCTTAAGGCCGAATCTGAACCCCTGTTGCCATAGCCAGACGCCGTCGATCTCCACGAAGGCGCACGGCCATGCGCCGCTACGACAATTCGATTCCGGACTCGCCGCGATGTTGAAGGCAGCGGAGCAGCCCTCACCTCGGCCCTGCGGACCACCCTTCGCTCAGCGTCACTGGGCGAGAGGGAGAGGATGGCCGCGGGCCGTGTGAGCGATGTGTGGGCAATGATTTAAATGTAGCGAACGCTCAAACTGCGAAATCAAAACTCAAGAACATATGGTCGAAATTGGCTTCCCCGAAGACTACCGGGAGAGCCTCGGTCGTGGTATGCTAAAAGAGGCCGCGGAAAACCGGCCGGCCGGCGCCAACCGGTGGCATCCGCGAACTCTCGCAGCCCCCATTGACTTACGAACAAGCCTTCCACCGCATGCTTCTTGATGCGATTGGTTGGTTCTTTATTTTGTCGCGGCAGATGCGCGGCAACTGGATAGGTTTTATTGATGGCGGAATTTAAGTGGTTCGGCCATAACTGCTTCCGGATTCGGGCGCGCGAGGCGACGATTATCACTGATCCCGTCGATCGCTCGACTGGTTATGCGATGGCGAAGCAGACGGCCGATGTCGTGACGATTTCGCACGATCATAAGGGTCACAGCAATCTCAGTGCGATCAAGCCTGACTACAAGGTCATCAACGAACCGGGCGAGTATGAAATGCACGATGTATTCGTGACCGGTATTCGCACGTATCACGATGACAACAAAGGGAATGAACGAGGCTACAACACGGTTTACTTGATCGAGGTTGAAGGCATCGTCATTTGCCACCTCGGCGATCTTGGTCATGCGCTCACCGAAGAACAGGCTGAGGCAATGAGCAACGTCGATGTACTCCTCGTTCCGGCCGGTGGCGGTGACGTGATCAGCGTCGCCCAGGCCGCTGATGTCGTCGGGCAATTGGAGCCAAAGATCGTTATTCCGATGCAATACGCCACCGCGCAAGGTGATAAATCGCTTGGTGGTTTAGACGTGTTTGGCAAGGCGCTTGGAGTTGAGATTCCCGCGGCTGAAGAGAAATTTGTCGTGCGGCAGTCGGATCTCATCGAAGCGATGCGGGTGGTCGTGTTGAGCCCGGACGCCGAGGCAGCGAAGCGATGATTCGTCATTCGAGGCCATGGTATCGCCCTCGACATCTGGCACAGCAGCGCCAGCACGGCGCTCGACCCTCTCTCACACAACGCAATGAAACAGGGAACGAGGCGACGCATCAGCGTCGCCTCTACGGTTGTAGGCGAACTATCCGAACGGTCTAGTCAAGTTGTCGTGATGCGGTGGCCAAAAACGGCCACATCGTTCGATGTTGGTGGTGAACGAACATAACAAGCAGAGCACTGACGGCTGCATGCTTGGAGGGGAACAGATGCCAAAGTACATATTCGTGACAGGCGGAGTTGCGTCGTCAGTCGGCAAGGGAATTACCACCGCGTCGATCGGCCGGTTAATCAAGAGCCGTGGGGCCAGCGTTTCGATCATGAAGCTGGATCCTTACTTGAACGTCGATCCCGGCACGATGTCGCCATATCAACATGGTGAAGTCTTTGTGACGGATGATGGAGCAGAGACCGATCTCGATCTCGGTCACTACGAACGATTCATTGACGAGAACCTGTCGAAAGCGTCGAATGTCACGACTGGGCAGGTTTATTCGGACGTCATCGCCAAGGAACGCCGAGGCGATTACCTGGGCGGTACGATTCAGGTCATTCCGCACATCACCAATGAAATTAAGAGCCGGATTCGTTTGGCCTCACGCCAGCATGGCTCTGAAATCGTCATCGTCGAAGTTGGCGGGACTGTCGGTGATATCGAAGGCCAGGCGTATCTCGAAGCGATCCGCCAAATGCGGCGCGAAGTCGGGCGCAGCAACATGCTTTTCATTCATGTCACGCTGCTGCCTGAGATTGGACCAACCGGCGAGCTGAAGACCAAGCCAACGCAGCAAAGCGTGCGCGAGCTGCGGTCGGCGGGTATTCAGCCCGATGTTATTGTCTGCCGAGCTGATCGTGAGATCCCGAACGATGTGAAGGAGAAGATCGCTCTCTTTTGCGATGTCGATCTTGAAGCTGTGATTGGCATGCCGACCGCGGACTCGATATACGAAGTGCCGCTGATGCTCGAAGAGTCGGGCATGGGATCGTATATCGCGCGATATCTTGGCATCGACTCGCGAACGCCCGATCTTAGGGAATGGCGAGAGATGGTCGAGCGGATCAAGAGTCCGCGGAAATCAATGCAAATCGCGATCGTCGGCAAATACGTGGAATTGCACGACGCGTACATGAGCGTCTCCGAAGCGATGAAGCATGCGGCGCTCGAACATGATGTCAATGTTGAATTCCACTGGATTAATTCCGAAACGGTGACCGAAGAGGAGATGGACAGGGAGCTCCGCAAAGTCTCCGGCGTGTGCGTGCCCGGCGGTTTTGGCCCGCGAGGAACCGAAGGAAAGATTCTCGCCGCCAAATTCGCTCGCGAGCATAATTTGCCGTACTTGGGACTCTGCTACGGTCTGCACATGGCCGTCATCGAAATTGCGCGAAATGTCTGCGGTTTCGAGGGCGCGAACTCGACCGAGATCGAGCCCGAAACGCTTTATCCCGTAATTGACCTGATGCCCGGGCAACAAGGCGTTGATATGGGCGGAACGATGCGGCTGGGGCTTTGGCCATGCCGGCTTGAACCGGGTTCGAAGGCCGAGCAGGCCTACGGCGAGGAGATGGTGTTCGAACGCCACCGCCACCGGTTCGAGGTCAACAACAGCTTTAGGCAATCGCTCGCCGACGCGGGCCTAATCGCATCCGGTTGCTCGCCGGACGGTCAACTCGTCGAAATCATGGAATTGAAAGATCACCCATTTTTCGTCGGCGTGCAGTTCCATCCTGAGTTGAAGAGTCGTCCAACACGACCGCATCCGCTCTTCCGAGACTTTGTCGGGGCTTCGGTGAACAGTCTGCCAGAAGGCGCCCAGCGCACACTCCCGCTCAACGGAACGGTCGAAGTGACCCTTGAGCACGCAGTCGAGTCAGCGGTCGCGGGGAGCGCGTAATCCCGAAGTCACTTCCTGGTTTTGAGGAGGCTGTTTAACTGAGCGCCGCTGGCGTCGAGGCGATCGACTCGCGTCATGACGTAGTTCATGTCGACAGGATCGGATTCCTTGAGATGCCGTTGCAGGAGCTGAATATTGCCGACGAGCGATGTCAATGGATTGCGCAATTCGTGACTAATTGATTGGATGATGTCGGTTGTCAGCTTTCCAACCCGATCGGCGCTGATGCCGCTTTCGAGAACGCAAATCGCTCCGATCTGGCGTCCATTGCCGTCGAGCATGGGGTTGACGTGTATGATCGCTGGTATCTCGTCGCCCTCTGATCTTAGGACCCGAATCGATTGTCCGCTGACTGGCTTCCCGGTGTGGAGCGCATCATCAATTTGATGTTGGATATCTCCAAACAGCCCTGGTTTTTCCGTGATGAAGGGGAGATCTCCAATCGTTCTGAATGGTTGATTGTTGTCACAACCGATCAACTCGCAGGCTGCTGAATTGGCGAAGGAAATGCGGCCGTCTGGCAAATCAGCGAGGACGATGCCGTACGGCAGCTGATCGAGAACAGAGACAAGGCGCTGGTGCGCGGCCGCCAGCTCATCGTGGAGCCTGGCCTTTTCGATCGCGAGCGCGCATTGAGCGGCGAGTGCCCCGGCGAACGTTGAGTCTTCGTCGGTAATTTCCTGGTCTTCTTGCCGGTAGTGAACGTAGGCGGCCCCGATTGCTTCTGAGCGAACGATGAGCGGCACGATCAGGGTTGAACGGAACCCGTAGCGATCGAACACTGCTCGTTCTGACGTCGAGGCGCGGGCATATGATTGGAAGACAGTTGTCCGTTTGGCCAGCGCCACGAGCGTGGCTGGAAGCTGCATAAGCGTGGATGGAGAGTCCTGCACCGGCGTGCCGGGGAGCATGTAGCCGATCTGCCCCACCATCTGACCGCCCGGTTGATCTCCGTCCGGCCGGTGAAAATAAATGCTGCCCGAAGCGCCGCCAAGCAAATCAGTCATCTTCGAGATAGCGGTTTGCAATACTGAGCGCAAATCTTCGCCAGAATTGACCGCAAGAGAGATATCGGCGACCGCGCGCGCACGTTCGACCGATCGTTCAAGTCCGCGAAGTTGCGCTTGCTCTTCGACTTCACGTTCAAGACTGGCAGTAATATCGCGCGTGACCGCGACTGCGCCTGTGATCTTGTCGCCATCGCGGATCGGTTCGGCGTTGACGCTAACCGCTACTCGGACGCCATCGGGCCGCTCGATGATGTAGCGCCTGTCGCGTACCCGAATACCGCGCAGGGCCACGGCCATCGGCGTATCGGCGGGCAACAGTTCGCCGCCATCCATCTCGAATCTGCGCACCAAACCAGCCACTTCGAGCACTGGACGATTGAGCGTCAACTCGGGTTGGGTATAGCCAGTGATCGATCGACTCGCCTTATTCATATAGAGCATCTGGTGGTCGCCGGTGGACGCGCTGACGGCCTCAGTGAGGTTGTCGAGAATCGCGGAGAGCTGCTTTGTCCGCGTTTCCTCGGCGAGACGCGACCTGGCCAGGTCAAACGCCAGAGCTGCTTGATTCGCGATGATCTGGGTCAGGCTAAGCTCGTCTTCGCTCAGCACGTGATCCTCGCCGTCCCAATCTCCGAAGAAGGCGCCGATTAACCGATCGCCCACGAGCAAGGGCGCGACCAACATCGTTTTCACGTGTTGCAGGTGGACACCGATCGGTTGAATAGCGCTTTCCAGACGGGGTTCGACGTGAGCGACAACGCTCGATTCCATGTAGCCACGAATTTCAGATGGGATTGGTGAATATTGCTCTGGAGCGTCGCTCAACATCGGACCATACGACGCGAGTCTGATGGCAACACTCCGATCAAGATCGGCGCTCCACAACACGGCGCGTCTGAGTCCCAGTGCCTGGGCGAAGCGATCGCAGAGCAATTGGTGGAATACGTGATGGTCGCGTTCCGATGCCGCCGCGTGAATAGTCTGCGAGAAAACGGCCAGCCTGCGGGCAAGTTCGACCCGTTCTCCTGATGCAAGGTCAACGACACCTGGAACCGCTTCGAGATCGGGAGGTTTGCGGTATCGCTTCGGAGCACGTTGCCGCATGGGTTTCCACGCGTGCAAGTCCTCGGCGTCGATGAGCGCCATTCGACCGAGGCGTTTTGACTTCAGTTTGCCACTGCGAACTGCGCGCGAAACCGTGTGGTAGGAGACGCCCTTGCGCCGGGCGGCTTCTTCCATCGTATAGACATCGTCGCGCGCGCCTGAAAGGTTGTGCACGTCGCTGACGGAAACATCCACAGTCACCGATTCGGCAACTGGATTCCCCAGCATGCTCCCCCCTTTTATCCGCCATCGTGGGAGATGTTCAAGGCACAATCGTACCATAATTTGGACAGATGTCGAGATGTGCTCAATGGCAAAACATTGAGGATATTTGGCCTGATTTTTGCGGCTATTCCAGCGTTCTTGCAGTAGTCGAGTCGAACTCGCGTTGGACCCTTGCATCCTTGTCGCGGACGAGGGCAGCAAGATTGGCTTGGAAGCGCTCCATTTGGTTGCGAATCGCCGGATCGAAAGAGCCGAGGATGCGCACCGCCAGGAGCCCAGCATTTCGGGCGTTCCCAATGGCAACGGTAGCGACCGGAACGCCGGCTGGCATCTGCGCAATCGAGAGCAGAGCATCGACACCGGCGAGTTGCGTAGTAGGTACGGGCACACCAATGACAGGCAGCGGAGTTGCCGCCGCGATCATGCCCGGCAGGTGAGCGGCGCCGCCGGCGCCGGCTATGATCACCTTCAGTCCGTGCCCGACTGCCTCGTGGGCATAGGCAAGCATTGCGTCAGGAGTGCGATGGGCCGACAGAACACGCACCTCGCAGCCGATTCCGAATTCATTCAGCGCATCAATCGCGGCGCGCATAACTGGTAGATCAGAATCACTCCCCATGACGACGGCGACGACAGGCGCATTCGATCCATCGCTAGCGCTCATCTCTTGCCTCCCGCCGGTTCGCCGGTCAGTTGCTCAGCCGCCCGCCAAGCGAGGTCGCGGATCTCCACCAAATTCGTACCGGTGACGGTGACATGCCCGAGTTTCCGCCCAGGGCGCGCTTCCTTACCGTAGAGATGAACGTGAACGCCTTCCAGCGCCAGCGCCGCGGGCAGCGCGTTCATAGGATCTTGACCCGAAGAACCACCGAGGACGTTGACTGTGACGACGTAGTCAGACCGCAAACTCGTCATTCCAAGGGGCCAATCCATCACCGCCCGGAGATGCTGCTCGAATTGCGATGTAACGCAACCTTCGATGGTGTAATGTCCGGAATTGTGCGGCCTCGTCGCGATTTCGTTGATCAACAGTTCGCTGTTGGCGAGGAAGAGCTCCACCGCCATGACGCCGACCAGTTCAATTGATTCCGCAAGCGAGCGCGCGAGCTCGTCCGCCTCGTTCGAGATTTCGGGCACCACGTTTGCAGGCGCAACGATCTCGCGGCAGATGCCCTCAGTTTGAAGCGTATCAACCACCGGATAGGTCGCGATTTGACCTGATGGCGTGCGCGCAACTAAGACGGCGATCTCACGATCGATAGGGATCCAGCGTTCCACCAATATGTCGCGGGCTCGTCCTGTGATTGTGGACAGGATCGAGACCGCCTCATTCCGGTTCTCAACTCGCCATACTCCCCGGCCGTCATAGCCGCCGTGAGCAGTCTTCAGTGCTACTGGCCAACCAGTCGCCTCGGCAAATGCCTCAATGTCGCTGATCGATTGCACGGGTGCGAAATCGGGTACTGGAAGTCCAACTTGAGAAAAGGCTCGACGCTGCCAGAGTTTGTTTTGCGCGAATTTGAGCGTGGACATGCCTGGGCGAATCACGACGTTGTGACGAGTCAGCGTGTCAAGGCTTGCTACCGACACGAGTTCATGATCGAACGTGACAACTTCGCACGAGCGCCCGAATTTGAGCATCGTTTCGGGGTCGTCGGGCGAACCAACGACAACGTCTGGCCAGACGAGCGCCGCGCCGTCATTCGGAGTTTGCGCGAGCAACTGAATGCGCAGTCCAAGTGGAATCGCGGCCTCGATCATCATTCGCGCCAGCTGACCAGCGCCGACGATGCCGATATCAAACCGAGGATGCAAATGTGCGTCTTCCATGGCGCGGAGGATACCAAGGTGAAACGGGCATCGCCACTTGAACGGTTCGGTTTAGTAGTTCCTTTGCCAGGCTGGATGGCAAAAGCGCCATCATAGAAAGGAGGAGATTTCTCGCGCCGCGCCCGTTGCATTCTAGGCACAGATCGTGCGGTTTTAGAAATTGCCCGCAATGGGCAGCCTGACTCGACTTGCTTTACTGGTGCAGGGCTCAACGCCCCGCGAGCATGTGTTCCAACACGCGCTGCTGCACCACCCGCATGTAAAGCGACGCCGAAATTGGCCAGGCTGCCGCCGTAATTTGGCCCTTTCAATGAGGGGACGCCGGAAATTGAGCCTTGGCTTGGGTTGTCCGGCCCCGGTCGACGGTTGGCGCACAAACGAAACTCTGGAGTAACACAATGATGTCGACCGCCCCACTTGGTTCTCTCGCCGAGGTGATTCTGGAACTTCATGGTGATCTCATCAACGCAGCGTTCGCCAGATCGGTCGCGAAACGCGCGCCGCTGGCGGATCGAGAGGGCGGAACGCTCCCGTCGAATTTGACGATTGGCCGGTTCAGAGCTGACGAGTTATCCGCGCAATATATTCAGGCCGGAAATTGGGTAGCCGTCGGGGTCATTCAAGATACGTCAGCAATGACAATTGTTGAATTCAACCTCAGCACGTTCGAATCCCGAGAGGTCTCGGCGACGGTGGAGAGGAAGAGCGATATACCGGCGTCGCCTATAGATCGAACCGATGGGTCGGTAGACTTGCGCCAGGCCGCAAGCTAACTATTCGAGGTCGATCTCGGCCGAGCAAAGGAGCAAACGATGCGTGAGCTGAAGCCGTTTGAGGAGTATCTGATCCACGAGTTCGTCGAGGATTATAAAGATGGACTTATGGACCGCCGGAACATGCTTCGCCGGATCATTTACATCACCGGCGGCGTCGCTTCAGCGGCAACGGTTCTCAACTCCCTTGGAGTCAGTTTCACAGCCGAGTCGGCGCTCGCCCAGGAAGCAACTCCATCGCCAATTCCTCCGCAGAGTCCGCTCTCAGTCGCGCAGGATGACCCAAGAATCGTTTGGTCCAAAGTTCGATTCGTCAACGGAAGTGAGACGATTCATGGTTATGAAGCGCGGCCGAAGCCACCGTCAGCGGCGGAAGCAACAGCTTCGCCAGAAGCAAGTCCCGTTGCTGGTGGATTGCCGCTTGTGCTCATCGTTCATGAGAATCGCGGTTTGACCGACCATATCAAGGATGTGACGCGGCGGTGGGCGGTGGAAGGCTACGTTGGGTTTGCGGTTGATCTCTTGAGCAGAGAGGGCGGTACCGATAAGGTCGAGGATCCAGCGCAAATCCCGTCGATTCTAAGCGGCGCTGATCCCAACCTACTGGTGTCAGACTTTCAGGCGGCGATCGATCATTACAAAAACGACTCGACCGTCGATACGAACAAAATAGGCATCACCGGATTTTGCTTCGGTGGCGGAATCACCTGGCTTGCCGCGACACAGATCGCTGATCTCAAAGCAGCGGTCCCGTACTACGGGCCGCCGCCACCGCTCGACCAAGTACCAAACATCAACGCGGCGGTGTTTGGAATCTACTCAGACGATCCGAACGATTTCGCCAATAAGGGCCGCGACGAATTGAAGGCTGCGCTTGATGCCGCGGGCGTCGTCAATCAAATAAAGGTCTACCCTGGTACGAAGCACGCGTTCAACAACGACACTGGTCCAAATTACAACGAAGAACAGTCGCTTGCGGCGTGGAAAGACGCCACCGCATGGATGGAACAGTACGTCAAAGGGGCTTCGTAGTCTCGGCGAAAGCAATCTCTAACCATCTGATCAGTACGCTTACCCGAGCGTTCTGAGCTCGACTTCAGCAGGTTTATATGAAGGGCGATGGAGGTTCTTGACCTTCTGTCGTCTGCGGATTTTTGTTTCCCCGCTCACATTGGAGTGACGGCGATGTTTGACCGGATACTCATTCCCCTCAATGGTTCACCGTTCTCTGAGTGTTCCCTTCCATTTGCCGAGGCTATGCCCTGTCGACGCGTGCTCCTGCTCTACGTCGAACCTCCGGAATCGCGACAGAGCGGCGAACCGGAACTGTCGCCACATGCCGCATCCATATACCTTGAACGGCATGCCCAGTTATTCCGGGCCCGTGGGCTCGAAGTCGAAGGGATCGTTGACTATGGCGATCCCGCGGAACGCATTGTCGACGTGGCGAGCGATGTCAACTTGGTCATCATGGCAAGCCACGCTCGGGGATCGGCAAATCGTCTCTTTTACGGAGAGTACGCTGATCGCGTCGCCCGACATGCGTCCGCGCCGACGCTCCTCGTTCGCGGCGGCGACCATGCGATGTTACCTACCGGTTTCACTCGAATCGTCGTCCCGCTCGACGGGTCTGCCGCCGCTGAAGAGGCGCTACCGGTTGTTCGGCGGACGGCGACATCCCTAGGGCTTCCGATACACCTCGTTCGGGTCATGCCGCCGGTGTTGGCCGATGAAATTCAATCGCCCGCGAACGTTGACATCGAGCGGTACTTCCAATCGATGCTCCTCCGCCTAGACACCGGAGTGCCAGTCAGATGGGATGTACGTTACGGAGACCCGACCCTTGAATTGATCGCCCATGTCAATCCGACAGACCTACTGGCGATGACAATTCACGGCGACGGTGGTGTCCACCGCTGGCGACTTGGCACGGTCGCCGATCGCATGGTCCGGCGTGCCCCGGCGCCAGTCATTCTGATTCGAGATGGTCTTCAGTCGCGGACATCGCTGCCCATTACTGAATCAACCGGGGAAGCAGGAGCCGGTCAATCGGACTGGTGGCGCACTTCTGTCCCGGATTCGCTCGACGCGAGCCGTCTTGGCGAGTCGTTTCAAACCGGATAACAATTGCTCAATCATCCTAGGATGTGGTTGAGTCCCGCGCTCGGTACATCGGGCGCGGGATTTTCGTGGGGAACGAATTCTGTGACTTCGCCTGTGTCTTTTGACGATATTGTGAACGGTCTGCGCGATCTCCGGGCCTATTCCTGGCAACCCGAAACCGTAGAAGTCATTGAAACCCACATTTCGTGGGTCTTTTTGGCCGGTGATCGAGTTCTCAAATTGAAACGACCGGTCGACTACGGATTCGTCGACTATTCGACCCTGGAATTGCGACATACGGCTTGCGAAGATGAGGTGCGTCTCAACCGACGCCTCACGCAAGGCATTTATCTCGGTGTTGCCCGAATAACCGCAGTTGGCGATCGAATCTTTGTCGACGGAGATGGCGAGCCGGTTGAATGGGCGACATTGATGCGTCGTCTCCCGGCGAACGGCATGCTCGACGTTATGCTCGGCCACGGAACTGTCGCCGGCGCGATCGTAGAACGGATTGCGGATCGACTGATCATTTTCCATAGCGAAGGTGCTGAACGATGCGGAGGCGAACTGGGAAGCGCGGTCCAGCTCGCAAGGGTCATTCTCGACAATCTCACCGATTTGGAGCCGTTTGCCGGCAATCCATTGCCGCCGGTTCAACTCGGACATGTCATCGAATCGATGCGGAAGTTCGGTGAAGAAGGACACGAGCTTCTCGCCACGCGAGTGAGGGAAGGATGGATTCGCGAGGGTCATGGCGATCTGCGCACAGACCACATTTGCTTCGACGAGCAAGGCGAAATCCAGATCTTCGACTGTGTGGAGTTCAGCAAGGGCATCCGATGCGCAGATATCGCAAGTGATGTGGCCTTTCTGCTCGTCGACCTCGATCGACTCGGAGCATCGCAAATCGCAGATGAGATCACTCGGCGGTATTGGGCCGCGAAATTAGAACTGCCTACGCCGATTCTGCGTTTTTATCGTGGCCATCGCGCGCTCGTGAAGGTGAAAGTCTCGTGCATCTCGTGGCGCGATCTTCCACAGGATGATCGCCAGGCCTTCTTCGAAGGAGCGATGACCTATCTCGATTTGGCAACCAGCGCAACGTCGGAAACGCGGCCGGTCATGATTGCGATGACCGGTCTTAGCGGCACCGGCAAATCGGTCGTCTCGATGGCGCTCGCGCGAGCTCTCGGAGCGAAAATCATATCGACAGACGATCTGAGAAAACGAATCTCTGGGAATGATGGTCCGCCGGCCGGTTGGCAAACTGGACGGTATGCGCCCGCTGCGCGGGCCACCATCTATGACGTGCTTTTCCAGAAGGCGAGCGAACTGGTTCTACAAGGAAAGCCCGTCATTCTTGATGCAACATTTCTCGAATCAGCCTCGCGCGAAGCGGCAGCCAGCGCAGCGCGAGATGCTGACGTTCCCCTGGTGTTCGTTGAAACCGTCGCCGATGACCCTGTCGTACGCAGGCGACTCGATGCCCGTTCCAAGCGAGGCGACTCGGCCTCAGAAGCAACCGTCGAAATCTACGAGCGGCAACTACAGGCGATGCGAGAGACGCCGCCGCCCATTCCGCAGGGCGCCGAGCATGTGCGAATTGACACGTCGCAGGATGGACCGGTCAACCTAGATGACATCTATTCACTGCTGATCGGAAGGAACATTTTGCGCCCAGGTATTTCCCTTAGCTGAGATCAAGATCGAAATCTGATTCGTTTTCCCCAAACAGTTGATCAAGGGCAGGCTTGATCACGTCGTAGTCGAAACCACGTCGTTGCAGATAACCGATGAGCTTTCGTCGTGCCACGAGTCGATCCTCGTTCTTGTAGGACGGCAATTTAGCCCGTGCGAGTTCGAGCGCGGCGCTTGATTCATCGATATCTGCGTCGGCAATTGCTTCCTTGACGAGTTCGCGATCGACGCCTTTTTGTCGAAGTTCTTGCTCGAGGAGCCGGTGACCGCGGGGCTTATGCGTTGCCCGATTTTCGACCCAGTAGCGGGCGAATTCTGTGTCGTCGACATAGTTCCAGGATTCCAGTTTTTCGACGGCGCGGTCGATCGTCGCCGGATCGTATCCCTTTTGCCGCAGCCGATCACGAATCTCGCGAACTGATCGCGGTCTGCGTGCAAGTAAACCAAGCGCAGATTCAGTCGCGCGACCAATTTCGTCCGCGACCTTGATCTCGTCGACTCGGGCCTTCGAGAGTTCTAACCCGACTTCAAGTTGTTGTGATGCGGCGGCGTCGAGACCGATGCCGAATGCAAATTCGCCGTCAAGGAACACGCTTACCCGGTTTGGGTTGTGTTCCTGGCCGGCGATTTTCGTAATCGTGCCGGATGTAGGCGCATCTCGGGACGGGCGTGGCGGCTCGCTTCGTTCACGTCGCTGATACGAGTGCCGGCTGCTACGACGAAAAGACATGGCTCGGCGCTCCAGCAGCCGAGGATGCCTGCTCGATGGTCGTCAACAATTCTTCGACATTGTAAGGACGTTGAAGGACCGTCACTCCTGCAGGAACGGAATAGTCATTTGAGTCGCTCGTCAGCACAATTGGCAAACCCCAATCACGGAGTTCTTCAGCGAGCTCGATGCCCGACAATCTTGGACTTTCTACGTCGGCGACGATGATGTCCGGCAGCGACCGCCGGAGTTCATTCATCGCGACGATCCCATCCGAGACAATACGGACATCGTACCCCTCGGCGGCAAATCGATCGCTCATTGCTTCGATCGGCTCGGGATTCCGTGCCACGATCAAAATCGTACGTCGCGAGGCTGGGTTTTCGTTATGTTCGATGGATTCAAGGATCTGGGTTTCTAGCCCGAATGTTGCAGTAAACATATGCATACCTGCGCAAAAACTGAGCCAGCATCGGAGCATATGGACCGTGCTTACGCCGCCGCTTCAACGAACCTAGTAGAAAACCTCCGTGGCGGCGGGGGCGCCGTTTCGGCAATAGGGACATTCAGGCGCGGTATAGGCCTCGTAAATCATGTTGAGTAGGCCAAACGCGGGGTGTCCGGCAATCTCAGGATCGGCAACGTTCCAGAGCGTGGCTACGCCGACGACAGTCGCTCCGCGCTGTTCCATAGCGTCGATAAACCGCTTCATCGTTTCGCCACTGACGATGAGATTGTCGATGAGCAACACGCGCCGGTCGTGAATGAGGTCTTCGAGTTCAGCCGCAATCGTTGGTTCACCGTTGCGAGGCGTGGAGTACGCGATTTTGGCGCGTGGGTCGAGAAAGTAGCCCACCCATTGCGCGAGACCGGCGCCCCAAATCGAAGGTGATGCGACGGTTTCAATTTTGTCGGTGAAGAACCGCTTCGCGATGACGTAGCCCATGTGGCTGGCGAAGCCGGGATCGGCTAAGAGCCGGTCGCGATCGAGGAGGGCGCCGGTGTGGCGTCCCGAGCGGAAAGAGAAGTGCCCCTCGCGCAGTAATCCGTCGCGACGAATCTGCGCCATGATCGTTGGGTCAATTGTGCCCATAACGATACTCGTCTCATAGCCGGACCGGAACGCAAAGCCCCGTTGCCCTGTTGCCCGGATGGCGGGGCTTAGCATAGCACGGCACTTTTCGCGTTTGAGGGCCTGCATCGACGCGAATTCATCAGACTAGTCGTCCGGGTCGACACCCATGGGCACGAGCGTCAAATGAAAATGGTTCGGCTCCGGGCTCAACGGCGGCGGGGCGTCGCGATTCTGCCGTGACGCGTCGCAAAAACGCTCAATCTGTTCGTTCGTGAGCTGCAACCGTTCGGGCAATGAGTCCGCGCACTCGACCAAAGAACGACCCTCAATCGCCAGGCCGTCGGAATTCTGAATAATTCGGATCTCTTGGTAGCCACGCAAATCGAGCCATGCCCCGACCGACCTCAGCATTTCCTGATAGGTCGGGCGTACGTCAGGCGTTAGGTGTTGACTCACCGCCAGCGTCCTCTCGTCATGGGTGATACATAGCGATTCGAGGCTTCGAGTCGCTCGCGTTCAATGTGATCGATCATCGATTCCACGAGGACCGGCTTGGCTACTGGCTTTTCGGTTGGCGGCCAGGACGCAAAGCAATCTAGCCACAGTTGGTGGACCGCTTGCTCGAAGTCGCCAATTTTCTGGTCCAGTGCGATCGCGCGCCGGACCAGATCCGATTGCCATAGTCGTTTTCGCCAGTACAGCTCCTCATGGGTTCGACGAATAAACGTGGAGACAACAGTTGGGACCATGCCTGCCTCCTCCGGGCGGGACTGACGCGCCTCGCGCATCCCCGAATGAAGCTATCTTCAAGCTTCGATCAACTACCTCGCCGAGCATCGAGGTGAAGGAGCGCTTGGTCGTTTTCAGTGGCTGGATTTTCGCGTCCAGTACCGCCTCAAAACCACTATTTCTCCCGCATCTCTTAGGACTATAAGGCTACGTGCTGGGGCTTCGAAGTCTATGGCCAATCGGTCATGGCCGGTCGGTACCGAAGTCCTGAGACCATTGTGATGCCGTCGAATAAACGTAACTGGTCGAGACTAATTCGCTCGGACTGAGAGCGCCTCAACGAGCGTCTGTAGCGCGTCTCTGCCTGGATTGGCGCCATTGCCGGTCGCATCGGCGAGGTAGCGTTGCGCCGCGTCGTGATACGAAGAGATTTGGCGCTCTACGACCTCGCGAACCTGATGTCGCTCCAAGAGATCGAGAACGGTCTGAATATCGGTCGCGGCTATTTCCGATTGATCGTAGAGCCGCTGAAGATCGTCCGCTTCATCGGCGGTGACCCGTTCGCGCAAGAGTAGGATCGGCAAACTTTGTTTGCGTCGCCGGATATCATCAGCTTCCGCTTTGCCGGTTGCCGAACTGGCTCCCCAGATGCCAAGGAGATCGTCGCGGATTTGGAATCCGAGACCTAGCGCGAGCCCAAATTCGGCGAAAAGGTCGGCGGTTTCGACGTTGGCTCCGGCAACGAGGAAGCCGGCCCAGGCCGCAAACCGGACGATCGCGGATGTCTTACCCTCGATCATCGTTAGGTAATCGCCTGAGCGGACATCCTCCCGACCTTCAAAGCCAAGATCGAGCACCTGTCCCTCGACAATTTCAATCGCCATACGATTGAAAGCATCAACGAGGCGCAGCGTGACCTCGGCATTCGTTCCGAGCGCACGAAGTCGTAAGAGCGCAAGCTGAGAGGCTGCGAAGAGGGCATCGCCCGCGTTTATCGCCTGACCGATTCCCCACAGCTTCCAGACAGTTGGTCGATGACGGCGGCTTGGGCTCTCATCCTGTATGTCATCGTGAATGAGCGTGAAGTTGTGCAAAAGCTCGACTGCAGCGGCGAGCGGTGCGGCTGATTCCGGCCTGCCTCCCGCGGCGACGCAGCTGAGAATGGCGATACCTGGACGAACCCGCTTGCCCCTCAGCGCGGAGTCGGCAAGGACGTCTTTGAAAGCAGAATCGACGAGTCCCAAATGATATCGGGCCATGCCGCCCAGCAACGGGGCGACGCCGTCAAGTTCGGTGAGCGCAGCTTGCAGCTCCGGCTCTAACAATTCGTCCAACTGCCGTTGATCGAGTTGCGGTAACGGCGTAGGTGGCGCGGTTGGATCGGTCGTGGTTTCGGCGCTCAACAAGCCTCTCCCGGGGATACGCAACGAATCCGAATCTACTTGGCCAGAACTTTACAGCGAATAGACTGATTTCACCTATCTACACGCATCCTCAAATTCCCATTTGTCGTAAACTGAGTGTAGCGAGGTGAACATCACGTCGCTGCCGGCTGACCCGCCACGAAGAAGTTTAGATCTCCTCTGGTGTTGGTCGGCGGATGGGGAACGAACGGAGAATCGATGTTCTATTTTGACCCGACGTATTTAATTTTTATGATCCCGGGCCTGCTGTTTTCCCTCTGGGCGCAGTCCAAGGTCAAGGGGGCATACCAAAAGTACAGCCGAGTGCCGAACTCTGCCGGAGTTACGGGCGCTCAGGCTGCACGGGCGGTTCTCGATAGCGAGGGATTGCGCGACGTCGCGATCGAAGCGATCCCGGGCGATCTCACCGACCACTACGATCCTCGAACGCGCGTCTTGCGATTGTCGCAGGGCATTTACGGGGTCAAGTCGGTCGCGGCGATTGGAGTGGCGGCGCACGAAGCTGGTCACGCGATCCAGCACGCGAAGGCGTATGCGCCACTGAAGGTTAGGACCGCAATCGTTCCTGCCGTCAATATTGGCTCACGATTTGGATTCATCGTCCTCATCATAGGCATCCTGATTGGCGTGACAGGGTTAGCATGGGTTGGCGTCGGTTTGTTCGCCCTGTCGACGGTGTTTGCGCTTATCACGCTCCCCGTTGAGTTCGACGCCTCGAATCGAGCCAAGGCCGCACTTGTCAGTGTTGGTCTGGTTGACGGTGGCGTCAGAGGCGGAGCTGAAAGCAAGGGCGTTGCCGACGTCCTCAACGCGGCAGCATGGACGTACATCGCTGGGTTGATTGCTTCAATCTTGTCGCTGCTCTACTGGGTCAGCTTGCTGACTGGTAATCGCCGAGGCAACTAGCCTCTTATCGCGGAGACATGAACTAAAAGAGGGCGGCATATGCCGCCCTCTTTTTCTTGTCAGCAACTCTCACCCAAAGTCAGGTAGTAACCGCCGCCTTCAATTGAAACGCTGGTCGCATTTCGCCAACGATCCGTCTATTGTGGTTCCGAATTTCGGGACTATGGCGATCCTGTAGCGCTGCGATCACTGATGAACCAACAAGATTGAGTTGTTCGAGCACTGAACATGCGATGACCGGATGGGATCTGAACGAACCGTCGGCGACCCGAATTGCGATGCCGAGCCCTTGGCTTGGGATCGCCAAGCACAATAGACCCTCCGCACCGCTCTTGGCTGCAATAGCCCCGCCCGACAACGCCATCAGATCAGTCACGAGCTCGCCTTCGCCCGCGACGTTTTCTGGATGGGTGGTCATTGCGGTTCGCAGACGGTTTAGAGCGTCGGCATGTTCGCGACCCGCCCCTTCCGGCGCCTGATCTGGTGCAGCGTGGGTTGCGTAGGCGGTGGCAAAAGAGCGGACGGACATGCCGAAGGTTGGCAGGCTACACCCATCAGTTCCCATGATCATGTCATCGGCGCGTGTTCGACAGACCTCGGCAATGATCCCTTTAATGCGTTGTTGCAGAGGATGCGCGGGATCGAGATAGTTCTCAATTGGATAACCGAGTTGCAATGAAGAAGCGAGCATCCCGGTGTGTTTTCCAGAGCAATCACATTGCAACGGTGAAGGATCTCGCAATCCGGCGAGTACCTTTCCCCTCTCGGCGTCATCGCTCGGAAGCGGAGCGCCACATTGAAGCGCTTCCGGAGAGAGTCCGAGTTTCGCGAGCATCGTCGCAACTTGCTGTTGATGACGAAGCTCAGCGTTGTGCGATGCGCAGCAGAGTGCTAACTCGGCAGGCGTAAATCCAAACCGATCAGCTGCGCCGCTTTCGATGACCGGAATTGCTTGGAACGGCTTGGCCGAGGACCGGAAAAACGCAAAGAGGTCGGGATCGCCCGCATGGGCGATGACTTCGCCGCGGACATCCGCAACAACCACGACTCCCGCATGGACGCTTTCAACAGCGCCGCCACGAGTCGTTTCGACCAAGACTGTCGACACTCTGCACTACTCCCCAACGATTCGAACGAGTTCAACCGACGCCAAATGGCGCAAACGGTTTATTCGATCTCTTGATCTTCGCAGATGTTTGTTTCCGCGAAACGAGGTCCCTGAAAAACGATCATCACTTGGAGCGTCTCGTTGCCTGTATTGCGGAAGCCATGAATGACCCCGGGCGGTACATAGAGGCTGATGCCTGGTCCGATCGCCATAGTCTCGGAGCCGAGTGTCGCTTCGCCCGTTCCAGTGAGAAAAGTGAGCGCCTCTTCGACCGGATGAGTGTGCGAGAGAACCCGATCACCAGGCTCAAGCCATTGCTGTGCAACAAAGATCGCTGCTGATCCGATCAGAGATGAAACGATGTGCTGCGATGGTAATCCGCTCGGGCTGGCCACGATCGGAAGATCGGCGTGAACGATCCTCCGGGCGCGTTTCGTTCCATCCATAGGCTTGCCTTTTCCACACGCCCCGCGAGGTGCGCGTGGCATATCACTCGTCAACAGTGCTCATCGAAAGTTGCAGCGACAAGTCTACCGGAGATCGCTCTACGGAACCGCCCTCGGACGAGGTTCGTATACAAGACATACTTCGGCAATTTGCCGGACATAACTCATCGATTCCGGCGAAACCCTCACGAGGTTTCTCACGTTCAAACAAGTAGTACGAGACAGGACCGTCGTTAGCGCGGCCGGCAATCAGTAACTGCTTGTCTTCGGGATGCGGCAGATGAAGGATTGGCAAGCAGGAGGGACTATGAACGACAACACTGCGCGAATGCTCGGGCATCGTCTCCCCCGAAGGGAACTTCTGCGAGCGGCTGGCGTCGCCACCGGCGCGCTCCTGCTTCCAAAATCCGCGCAATCGGTGCGAGCCGCGCAACAGCAAGTGCAAATTCCCTCCGGCAAATATTTTGCGGAAACCGGCCACAATTTGAAGGAGCCCTTCCTCAGCAAGTGGCAAAAAGCCGGCGCAGAGAAAGGTCTGGGACTTCCGCTCTCCGAGGAGCGCTTCGACGACAAGGCGGGAGCGATTCTGCAGACTTTCGAAGGCGCAACGCTTGTCTACGATCCGACGCTTGCCGTGCCGTGGGATATCCAGGGCCAGCATCTGAGCGAACGGCGGGTGCAAAAAACGGCTCCCGCTTCAGCCCGACGCCGTGTTTCGAGTTGTACGGGATCGAGTTCGTGCCGCATGTTCCCGGAGTCGGGCCACACGATTTCGGGTCAAATCCGTACCTTTTGGGAACAAAAAGGTGATCTGGCGATCTTTGGTCTGCCGCTTTCCGAACCGTTCAAGGAAGATGGGGCAACAGTACAGGTGTTCGAGCGAGTAGTGCTCGAACAGCGAAATCAGTCGATCACTGTTCGACCACTCGGCCAAAAGCGGGCCGAGGATGATGGAAGCTTCACGAACAATCAGGCGTTTTGGCCCGCGCCGCCAACCGGTGGAAAGACCACGTTGGTGAAAGCGTCGGATGGACTCCGGCTGCGAACCGGGCCAAGCATGAACGCGGATATCCAGACCCTCTTGCCCGACAACGCCGAGTTCATCGCAGTCCGGGATGCCAAGGGCGACTGGATTCCCGGCTATGCCGATGGTTTTTCGGGTTGGGTATCGTCCGACTTCATCAAGGAACCGCCTCCGCTGCCGGCCCGCGCGCTCGCGGATTGGAATCCCGCCGTGTGGCAAGGCGCCGCGCTCGGTGAGACCAACCTCAGATCACAACCAACCACGAAGTCTGACATCGTCAAAGTGCTCGAATACGGAGACGACGTCACGATCACCGCATGGGTCAAAGGTGAAGAGGTTTTCGAAGGCGCGGACGAATGGGCCAAGACCAGCGATGGAAAGTTCATCTACTCGCGAAACGTTGGCCGCAACGCGCCAATTAGTCCAACCCCGGTGCCATCCGACGCACCGACCGTTGGCAAATGGATCGATGTCCATCTGACCCAGCAGCTCATGACAGCCTACGAGGGTAGGAAAGCGGTGCGAACTGTGCCGACGACAACCGGCATGGCTGGATGGGAAACGCCACCCGGGTTCTACCAGATTCTCTCTCGGGTTCCGAACGAAACGATGACTAACGGCGCGATTGGGGCTGAGCATTACTACAAGCTCGAGGATGTGCTCTTCACGCAGTATTTCACCAATCGCGGTCATGCGATTCACTTTGCGTGGTGGCGGACGCCAGAGACTATCGGACGGCCGGGAAGCCATGGCTGCTTGAACCTCCTTCTGGACGATTCCGAGTACTTCTGGAATTGGGCGACGATCGGGACACCGGTCTACGTTCACAAATAAGCATTGCTCCGCTATCGAGACGGGTATCTGATGGGCTCGCCAACTGCCACTTGCCGTGCGGTCGAGTCTCTGGCATGCTCCCCGATATGCAACAATGGCGAATTGAGATGGCTTGGGTTGGCGTTGCATGCGTTGGCAACGTAACTGCTCTTTCGTCTTGTGCGGAGACGCGGCGAACTGAGTCGCTCCGATTGCGATCGGTTTCCGAAGGAGCGTTAGAACCCGTGTTTAGACAATCCCGCGCGCCCCGTGCCATGTGCATGGTTGATCGGCGCCGCACGCGTTGCGGCGACGGTTTTCGCACGGTGTGGGCAGCGGGCCGTGCGCGTTCGTGCCGCTGCGAGTAGGCCATCGGGGCGATCGTCCCAGCCCGAAGCCGTTCTCATCGGAGTGGAATCTTGCTCCTTTCGAGGAACAACCAGTTCGGCTCCCTCCAGAATTTCCAACGTGGCTCGAATCTGAGCGCAAACTGCTCATTATCTTTATCATTTGTGTCACGTTGATCATTGCGATTGGCGGTTCTTCCGGCGAGACAAGCGATGGAGAGGAACAACCGCCCGCGGTTCAACCACAAATCGTTGCGACTGCCACGGCGGGCCCCGTGCAGGTTCAGCCGCAGACGGTTCGAGGTACCGAACCACAATTGCCACCACTTCCAACCGGGACAATTGCGCCAACGGTAATCGCACTTCCACCGACGCAATCGCCCCCGTAAGCCTTGACGAATGCGCTATACTATCATTTAGAAAGTATTAGAAACTGGCGCGAATTTTTGCCAGTAACACGAACAAGAAGGACAATCAATGGCAAACTCTCGACTGACCGGTTATCGAAGTCGCCGAAACGATTATTTCGCGACTGACGATCATTCTCCGATCTCTGACGACCACCGTCCGGTGTTTAACGGATTGGATTATTTTGACGAGCGCGGAGATCTTTCATTCGTCCTCGAAATTGACGACACCGGAGAAGGCGTCGGTGAGCGGGTCGAATTCGCGACCGCTGGCAACGAACCGAAGGAGTTCATCCGGGCTGGTCATCTTCATTTCAATGTCGACGGTCAGCCGGTGAAGTTGTCGGTCTTCAAAGATGTCGAGCGTGGGCGCTTCTTCTTGCCATTCAAAGACGCGACCGCGGGCAAAGAAACCTATCCAGTCGGCCGGTATCTCGATCCGCAACAGCGCCCAGACGGCAAACTCGTCGTCGATTTCAACTACGCGTACAACCCTTACTGCGCTTATAGCTCTGGTTGGAGCTGCCCGTTAACCCCCTTCGAAAACATTCTGCCGATTCGGATTGAGGCGGGCGAGAAGAATTACCCACTCAAAGACGACTAGGCTCGCTCTCTACCCTCTAAACGACATGACGATCGCGCGGAGCTGGATCACTAGTTCCGCGGCCTTTTAATGCTCGAAGTGAATGAAAATCGAGCGACCGTTGTTTCAACGACCGCTCGTTTGAAGTCTCAAATGGGATTCTGGAATTACCGCGGTTCTGGCGCCAAGACCGAAGCATGGTGGGCGTCGTACCAGCTGAGGAGATGTGTGCCTGCCTCTTCAGCCGCGGCTTCACCCGAGAGCAACGCTCGGCTCATCAATGCGCCGAGGGCTTCACGGAACCAGACATACGAGGCGCGGCGCACTTCGAGATAGTGACATCGGACCGGCTCGAATTCCAGCTCAGCCATTTGCCAGAATCCGCCGGGATCCTCGTCAAGCAGAAGAAGCTGCCGACCGAGTTGCCATGCGAAAGGCGCAGGCGCTCGATAACCGCTTTCCTCTGCGTCGGAACTGCAGACTTCGACCGCTGTGTCACCTGAATCGCCCAGCGTTTCAGGCAAGCAGCTGGCTTCGGCGCCACTGTTGGGGCCGATACTCTGGCCATCTGAGGAGCAACTTCGCTGAACCATAACGGAGCCTCGCGACATTCCGCTCCCAGCGGTGGGCAACGGGGATACGATACGATCGACCGGTCCAGTCGTTTGCCGGCGTCGCACGCGCCTGGTTCAAGGTGGGCGGACTCGCAGGCGAGTGTGTCGCCCTTCGATGCAGATTGCCTTGTCTGAAGAAGAAGGCTAGCACCCTCTCCGTCCGTCGTGCAAGGGTGAGGTAGCCAGTAAGCATTGATTTGAAAGTTCCGCCAGGCGGGGAGCGATGGGACTACTGGTTCGTCGGCTTCACTTGAACCGTCGCTTCCTTCGCGAACTGCCCGTTGACGAGGATGCGCACGTGGTATGACCCTACTGGCCAAAAGAGATTCGTGGTTCGCACGAGATGAAACTCGAGCCAGCCGCCTTGGGGCAAATCAGACCCATTGATGGTTGTCGAAAGGGTTGGCATTGGAGTTCCGTCCAAATCCCAATCCGCGGAAAATTGCGTGTTGGGGCTGAGCCTGACGATGGGAAGGACTGCATAGATCGCGGGAGCATCATGGTTATAGGAATCGACCTGACCGAGAGGCGCCCTTGTGTTTTCATCGACGCCAGTCGCCCAGATGATGCTCCCGAGCTCAGTCTCGCTGTTCGCAAAATTTCCAGGTGTGGATGGCCCGATGGTTGCTGTTGGCGCGAGAGTCGCTGTCGGAATTTCTGGAGTCGCAGTTGCGGATTCATCGTTCCCGCCACCACACGCGGTCAGAACCACGGTCAACAGGCCGAGTGAAAAGATACACAACCTGGTCGACCGCGCGGAGAAAATTGCGCGGAATCTCGAGGCGATCCGCATGAACCAAACTCCATGGACTCTTCATTGCCGAACCATCGACCGATGATTGTACTCGCCGGATTGTGAACCCGATCTAGGCATGTTCGGTGTCAGCCAGACACACCGGCCGAGCGGTACTAACTTCACGAAAATGAGTAGCATTCGGGCGTAGGGCCACTTGACAGTCCGCACGCCAATTGTCCATAGTGTACGTACATGGCCCGACGGATTCGTAACAGACTTTTCGCTGGAAGAGTTACCTCCGCCGGGACTGGCTACCGGTTCTGAGCTAGGGTATGATGTGCGGCACCCTGCAACGATAGGGACCGCTTACCCCGCATCCGGCAGCCGTCGGATTTGTTTTCTGCTCGAAATTTCGGAGAGGCGTGTTGTCGTATGCAACGTCGAAGAGGCGATCAGCCATGAGCCGCTACGAGTTGTATACCCAGCGCTATCCCCTTCTTCCGCTGAAAAACGTTGTCATTTTTCCGCGGAATATCGTCACGCTCCTTGTCGGCAGACCGCGTTCAATCCAAGCAGTCGAAGAGGCGCTTGCGCGCGAAAAGCGAATTGTCGTCACAGCACATGTCGACAGTGAAGTCGAAGATCCACAACCAGACGATCTGCGAGCAATTGGCTCGCTCGCCGAGATTATTTCGGTCGAGCGCCAACAAGGCGGAGCGATTCAAGTCGTACTTCAGGGCGTCTCGCGAGTCCGGTTGACCGCGTTTGACCAGGCACGACAGTTCTACACCGTTACCGCAGATGAGATGAAGGAGCCAGAACCGTCGCCTGAAGAAGCTCAGGTGATGATTCAGCACATCCAAGAGCTCGCTGGGAAGTACGCCGAAGCCAGAGGCAAGCTCTCGACCGAAGTTCTGGACATGATTCAACGGGGCACCGACCCAGGTCATCTCGCGGACTTGCTGTCAACTCAGCTTTTGACCGATGCTGACCGGCGCCAGAATCTCCTCGAAACGGTCAACCCGATCACTCGGCTCGAACAGCTGGCCATCTATATGGCGAGCGAGATCGAAGTTGCCGAGCTCGAGCAAAAAATCCGCGATCGGGTGCGCGACCAAATCGACAAGAATCAGCGTGAGTACTACCTTCGCGAACAGCTCAAGGTCATCCACGACGAGCTTGGCGGCGAGCAGGGGAATGAAATTGAGTCTTTGCGCGCCAAAATAGCGGCTCGCGGTCTGCCCGAGGAGGTCGAAGAAAAGCTAGGTCGGGAGCTTGGACGACTCGAGCGAATGCCTTCGGTCTCTGCCGAAGCGACGGTCGTCCGGACTTATATCGACACCGTGCTTGGCCTTCCGTGGGGAGAGCAATCGGAAGACCGGATCGATCTCGAGGAAGCCGAGCGCCTGCTCAATGACGATCACTACGGGCTCGAGCAGGTCAAGGAACGGATTCTCGAGTTCCTCGCGGTGCGCAAGTTGCGCGCCGATTCCCCCGGCTCTGGTCGCGGCTCAGCGCAAATTCTCTGTTTGGTCGGCCCTCCGGGCGTTGGTAAGACAAGTCTCGGGCGATCGATCGCGGCCTCAATGGGCCGTCAATTTGTCCGTGTCAGTCTGGGCGGCGTTCGTGACGAGGCCGAGATTCGTGGTCACCGGCGAACCTACATCGGCGCGATGCCGGGACGAATCATTGGCGCGATGCGAACCGCGCAAACGATCAATCCGGTGATTCTCCTCGACGAAATCGACAAGCTTTCGTCAGACTATCGAGGCGATCCCGCTGCTGCCATGCTCGAAGTGCTTGATCCCGAGCAGAACAATTCCTTCACCGATCATTTTCTCGATGTGCCCTATAACCTGTCGAAAGTTCTCTTCATCACCACTGCCAATTACGCTTATCAGATTCCCCGGCCGCTGCGTGACCGGATCGAGATGATTGAGGTTTCTGGCTACACCGAGGAAGAGAAGATCGAGATCGGTCGGCGCTATCTCTTGCGCCGTCAGCTTGAAGATCATGGGTTGCCAAAGGGATCGCTCGAGATTCCCGAAAAGATGTGGCCACGGATAGTTCGTGATTACACTCGTGAAGCCGGAGTGCGCCGAGCTCGACCGCGAACTTGCTTCGGTTTGCCGTAAGGTCGCCCGCGATATCGTCCGAGGCAAAACGACCAAAATTCGCCTTACCGACCAGCGAATCGAAGACTATCTCGGTCCGAAGAAATATGGATTTGACCAAGAAATTGACGAGAGCCAAGTCGGTCTCGCGATTGGTCTCGGGACAACCGACATTGGCGGCGAATTGATCCCGGTCGAGGTCGCGACCATGACCGGGCGCGGTGGTCTCACCATCACTGGTCGGGCCGGTGACGTAATGCAGGAATCAGCGCGGGCCGCACTGTCGTATGCCCGCTCACGAGCCGATCAGTTGCAAATCGATCCCGACTTCCAGGAAAAACTTGACCTTCATATCCACCTGCCGGAAGGCGCTACCCCGAAGGATGGCCCATCGGCCGGCATTACCATGGCGACCGCGCTCATTTCCGCATTAACTCGGCGGCCGGTCCGAAACGACACCGCGATGACCGGCGAAATTACGCTGCGTGGACGAGTGTTGGCGATCGGCGGGCTCAAAGACAAAGCGCTTGCCGCGCACCGTCACGGCATTCGCCGCCTGATCGCGCCGATCGACAATAGCCGCGACCTGACGAAGCTGCCGGCAAATGTTCTCAAGGATATGGAATTCATCTTTGTCGGAAGCATGGACGAGGTGATCCGCGAAGCAATTCTCTTTGACGATACCGTAGACAGCCTCGCCGCCGAAAAGGCCGCAATTCCGCCGGCCGAGTTTGACGTCAACGTCGTCACGGACGCGTAACAACTCGGCCGGTCGCACACTTCCCAGGAACTAACGGATTTGGATTCTTGGAGGCGCATAACATGCGCCTATTTTTCTCGTTGATTTCAGCAAGGTGAACTTCTATCACGTCGAGGGGCGGAAATCTTTGACTTCGACCTGGAGGCGGATTTGGCCGTTCCAGGTGTCGATGCCGATCGCACAGACGATGTCGATTGTCGGTCGTGAGACGAGCTCACGCGAACGCGCCGCCGCGCCCCAGCTCACAGCACGTCGAACGCCCTTGGGCGTCTGCAATTGCAGGGTCAGATGCGTTTTGTCGTGGCCGACAGTATCGTATTGGCGGACTGATACATCGCGAACAAGCAACAGCGGCGTTCGATTACCTTGGCCGAACGGTTGCAGCGACTCGACGAGTTGCGCTGTCTCAAGTGAGAGAAGAGCAGCGGGAAGTTCCGCATCGATGAGCAGCTCCTGGTCCGTGGCTAACACGAGTCCAGATTCTCTGACAGCTTCGATCAAGCGGGTTTCAAGCTCTGGAACATTTTCACTTCGAAGACTCAGTCCAGCGGCTTGACTGTGACCGCCATAGGTCAACAGAAGATCCGACGAATCTGACAGTGCCGCACTGATGTCGAAGCCAGGGATCGATCGGGCCGAGCCTCGACTGATCGCACCGTCATCGGCGAGCACGACGACTGGCCGTCCAAATCGAGTCATGAGTTGATTGGCGACCGCGCCAAGGACACCGGCGGTCCAGCCGGTCCCCACAATGAGCAGAAGCGGTCGTTCAGCCCAGCCTTCAACCGAGCGCACGGCTGATTCGGCAGCTTCAATGATGCGTGTCGACGTGGTGCGGCGGTCGGAGTTCAACAGTTCGAGTTGATTGGCAAGGTTCTCGGCTTCGAGCAGATTGTCGGTGAGGAGAAGCTCCAATGCGAGGCGGGGATCGGCCATCCGGCCGGCGGCATTTAGCCTCGGTGCAATCTTGAACGAAATCTGCTCCGCGGTCAGGGTTAACGGACTGAGGCCAGCTTTCTGGCAGAGCGCGGCTACACCCGCACGAGGATTCTTCCGTATTTGGGCTAGACCGTCGCGAACCAACGATCGATTCGCGTTCAACAGTGGCGAAACGTCGGCGATTGTTCCGAGCGCAACGAGATCGAGCAGACTCGTTTCATGGTCACCGCTGTCGCCGTCGACTTTACATCCTTCGCGCGCCAACGCCGAGACAAAGAGATAGGCAACGCCGACTGCCGCCAGCTCACGGTAGACGCCGCTCTCGGCAAGCTGTGCGGAGACGACGATTGCTCCCTCGGGCCCGTCGTCGTGCATGAGGTGATGGTCAAAGACGATGACGTCGAGACCGAGTTCACGCGCATGAGCAACGTGCTGATGGTCGGTGCTTCCACAGTCGACCGCGACTAGCAACGTCGCCCCAGCCTTTGTGAGAGCTTCTACCGCGGTCGCGTTGAGACCGTACCCTTCTTCGCGCGTCGGGAGACGATAGAGAACTCTCGATGGATCGCCACTGGCGGCGCGGAGAGCTCGAACGAGGAGCGCCGTGGAGGTAACGCCATCGGCGTCATAGTCGCCGTAGACGGCGATCGTTTCTCCAGACTCGATCGCTTGGCACGCACGGTCAACTGCGCGATGAAGGTTCGGCAGCAGACTGAGATCGGGCGCAGCACTTGGACTGGAGCGAATGAATTCATTCGCTTCTTCTTTCGTGCGGATGCCGCGACGGTAGAGCAATTCATGGATGAGGGGATCACGGTGAAGCTGTTCTTGGTCAACTGGAATTGGTTCGGGCTCGATCCAGACCATGCGTGACAACGAGCGAACCTCCAACGGAACAACGCGAGCGGATACGCGATGGTAGCATGCGGCGAGCCGAAGTTGATTGGTTATTTTCGGTCGCGAGTGTGACTTGATGTACCATGCATAGGAAAAAGAGGGGAGATGCGTTCCGGCGGAACGCTTTGGTATAGTAGGGTCGTTGCCCCACCGGTTTTCAACGCCCGCGGAAAATTGCAAAGACTGGACTCAGTGTGCCTTCGGCAATAGTCCGAATTGGCGAACGCCCGGGCATCATTTTGATCGTACCTGGAGGCTCCTTCATGAAGTTATTGGATCGTCGCGCACGCTTGTTTGGGCTGTTAGGGATTGGGCTCGTGCTTGCATTCCTTGCAAGCATATTGGCGCCTACGGAATCAGCTGCAGCCCCGCGTACGGTCTTCGTGGAGCATTCCGGTCACACGGTTGACGGACTCTTTCTGGATGCCTGGCGCTCGTATCCGGGCCTGCTCGGTAATCCAATTACCGAAGAGATGAGCGCGACGGCGCCGGTCGGCATGGACGCAAAAACCAAGCACACGGTTCAGTATTTCGAGAACGGCGCGCTCGTCTATCTCCCCGATGACCCAGCCGACTGGCAGGTTCAGGGTCTATTTCTCGGGAAGGAAGCTCTTCAGTTCGACGAGGCGCGCTACCCGTCGCAGAAGTTTCCGGCAAAAGGGTCATGCGACGAACTCGGCGCGGATACATGCACGAAGTTCGACACCGGCTACACCGTGCACCTTGGGTTTAAGGATTACTGGGATAACAATGGTGGCGCGCCGATGCTCGGTCTGCCGCTGTCAGAGGAGCTGAAGACGCCCGATGGCTACACCACGCAGTACTTCGAGCGCGTGGTGCTCCGATGGAAAAAAGGCAAAGATGTCGAGCCGAGACCGATCGGCGAGGAATGGGCGAAGCAGCTCAAACTCAAGACCGATCCGATTAGCCAGCCAGATGATGTCCCGACGTACGACGAATCACTCTTCCTCAGCATCGGTGGTGATCTCGGCGAGGGGCCTGGTCCGCAACAGGGTGGATACAAAGAGATCGTCGTCTCCAAATCTCAATCCGCGATGTGGGCCTACGAGGATGGTCAAGTTGTGATCTCCAGCCTGGTGAGTGTTGGCGTTGGAGATGTGCCTGAAACGGTGACGCCGACCGGCTATTTCTCAATTCTGACCAAGTACGACGTTCAGACGATGGAAGGGACAATTAGCGATCAGTATTACAAGGTCCCAGATGTCCCGAACGTGATGTATTTCGACAACAGCGGAAATGCGCTCCACGGCACCTATTGGCATAACAATTTCGGGACTCCGATGAGTCACGGGTGTGTAAACTTGCCGCTCGATGTCGCCGCCTGGCTTTACGACTGGGCGCCAATTGGGACGCCGGTGACCATTCTGGCGTAGCCCCGACTCCAAGCCGTCGAGCGTGAAGCGGAGGAGGCTATTTGTCGCCTCCTCCGCTTTCTTTGAGTCAAGTCGTTGGCTGACCGTGCGCTACTGTCGTGTTGGCTTGCCCGGGCTGAAGGACCCTTCCCCGGCAACGACAGAACAGCCCTGCCAGGGCGCTGATCGGGCCAGCAGAGTAAATGATCGCTCCCGGTTGTCGCATGCGGACCCATCCTGCGATCATTGTCAAAGCAACGAAATCAGCACGTGAGTATGGAGAAAAGCAGTGGCTAGCAGCGCGCCCGCCGCGTCGAATGCGGCTTCGCAGGATCGGTACGACGCGATCGTCGTCGGTTCAGGACACAACGGATTGATCGCGGCCGGTTATCTCGCGAAAGCCGGCAAGCGGGTGCTCGTCCTCGAACGTCGCGAGATCATTGGTGGCGCCACCGTCACCGAAGAGCATTGCCAGGCTACAACCTGTCGACCTGCTCCTATGTTTGCAATTTGCTCTTGCCTGAAGTCATTCACGATCTCGAACTGGCTCGCTTCGGCTATCAGGTCCGGCCTTTCGATCCCACGTATTTCGTTCCGTTTCCCGACGGCAGCTATTACATGGCATTCCTCGACGGGAACAAAACGCGAGAACAGATCGCGAAGTTCTCGAAAAAAGATGTCGCCGCCTACGATGCTTATTGGGAGATGTGGGATCGGATCATCGACCGGATGCGGCCGTTGCTCCTCAATCCAGCGCCGACTTGGTCGCAGATCGAAGCCGCGTTTTCCGGTCCGCTGGGGATGGAAGACTGGCGGACGCTGACGCGAAAGAGTGTCGCCGAGCTTCTCGACGAGTATTTCGAATCTGACCAGATCAAAGCGCCGATGTGCACTGGTGGCGTCATCGGCGTGAACGCGGGACCGCAGACGCCCGGCACTTGCTACATCAAATACCACCATCTGATTGGAAATCTCGACGGGCACCAGGGCGTCTGGGGCTTCGTCAAGGGCGGCATGGGAACTGTCTCGAAATCGATCGCGGCGTTTGACGCCGAGCATGGAGTCGAGATAGTCACGAACGCGGAAGTGGCTGAGATCGAGATTGTCGGATGGCATCGCGCGCGGCGTTCGGCTGCTCGATGGCCGGCGGTTATTAGCCGACACTGTTCTCTCGAACGCCGATCCGCACCGGACATACCTCGGCATGGTCGGTGAGAAGCATCTGCCCGAGTGAGCTGGTCGCAGGGATCAAGAAGCTGAAGGTCAAGGGCAACGTCGTCAAAGTGCTTATTGGTCTTGGCGAATTGCCGAATTTCACGGCGATGCCGGGAACTGGAGTCGGACCACAGCACACTGGGGGCATCACGATCAATCCGTCGATGGCGTACCTGGAGGGGCGTGGAACGACTGCAAACGCGGACAGCCCTCCGGCGGCCGTTCATGGATTGCTACATCCAGAGCGCGACCGAAGATGGATTGCGCCCGAAGGCAAGCACACGATGAGCCTTTTCGTCCAATACGCGCCGTATGATCTGGCCGAAGGAACTTGGGACGAGCGGCGCGACGAAATCGGCAACAACATCATCGACACGCTCGCCGAATATGCGCCGAATCTGCCAAATGCGATCGAGCACATGAAGGTCTTAGGACCGCCAGATATCGAGGCGAATCATCGGAATTACCGGCGGCAACATCTTCCACGGCGAAATCGTGCCGGATCAGAAGTTTGGCTATCGTCCGGTACCGGGGTTCAGCGACTATCAAACACCGGTCGACGGGCTCTACCTCTGCGGATCAGGCGCGTGGCCGGGAGGAGCCGTCTTCGGTGCGCCTGGGCGGAACGCCGCCTTGCAAGTGCTGGCCGATCTCGGTGTCGAGCTTCCGCGAATCGCTGCCGACTAGCTGTTCTCACAAGTCGACCAAGTTCGGCGTCCTATCGGGTGATGGGACGCTGATCAGCCTTGGGGAGTCGGTGCCGGATTTCGTATGAGTTTTATTTCGCGATTGCGCGGCCTCCACTACGCGTGGATCATGGTCGCGGTTACATTTTTCACTCTTCTCGGTGCTTCAGGATTTCGTTCCTCCCCGGGCGTCCTCATCGTCCCGCTCCAGGACGAGTTCGGCTGGAGCCGGACGACGATCTCCGGCGCGATCTCTGTCAATCTCCTGCTCTTCGGATTCATGGGTCCGTTCGCCGCGGCGCTCATGGAACGGTTCGGCATCCGCCGCGTAACTGCCTGCGCGTTGTTGGCGGTGTCGATGGGCGCGCTGTTCACCGTCCGGATGTCATCGGCCTGGCAACTTTATCTGCTCTGGGGAGTTGTCGTTGGGCTGGGAACGGGCTCGATGGCGACGGTTCTGGCCGCGACCGTGGCCAATCGCTGGTTTGTTGAGCGGAAGGGGCTCGTGATCGGTGTCCTGACCGCGGCAAGTGCGACCGGTCAGTTGATCTTTCTACCCCTGCTCGCTTGGCTGGCTGATCATGTGGGGTGGCGAGCCGTGTCGGTGACGACCGCCGTCGCGGCGTTGGCCGTTATCCCGATCGTCTGGATCTTTATGCGCGACCGACCGTCGGATATGGGAATCCGCCCGTACGGTGCGACCCGCGATGACCAGGTCTATCGCCGGACAGGGAGTCCAATCGCCGCCGCTCTGGGCGGTTTTCGCCTCGCATCCCGCTCGTCTGACTTCTGGCTTCTCGCCGGAAGTTTTTTCATCTGTGGGGCATCGACGAACGGACTGATCGGCACGCACCTGATTCCAGCGGCGATGGATCACGGAATGGCCGAAGTCGCCGCGGCCAGTTTGCTCGCCATCGTTGGCGTCTTCGATGTGATCGGGACCACCGCATCGGGCTGGCTGACCGACCGTTACGACCCTCGGAAGTTGCTTTTCGCGTATTACGGTTTACGAGGATTGTCGCTGCTCTATCTGCCGTGGGCATTGGATTCGCGCCATTTCGGCTTGATTGCGTTCATCGTCTTCTACGGTCTGGATTGGGTCGCAACGGTGCCGCCGACCGTTTCGCTCACTGCTAATGCCTTTGGACGAGAAAGCGCGGCCATTGTTTATGGCTGGATCTTCTCCGCCCATCAGGTGGGGGCGGCAAGTGCCGCGCTCGCGGCAGGTACGATCCGGACCGAATTCGGAGATTACGTCGTCGCGTTTGCGGGGGCGGGGATGCTGTGTTTGGTGGCGGCGGGCATGTCGCTTCAAATCGGCAAATCTGCAATGCAGGCCTTGCCGCGGTTACGGACAGAACCGGAACTTTGAGGCCGGGGTGCCTAAGAGCCTACTTGACGAGAAGTCAAACGTTCGGCAAGATTGTGCGCAATCGACGAGTTTGATACAGAAAGCCGATATGAAAGAATGACCGGCTTCACGGCGTTACCGGAGAACGTCGCATATGGCGCATGCCGCGGAATCGAACACAGAGGCCGATATCTTTCATGCGATTCGATCGGGCGATCAATCGCGGGTTGAAACGCTGCTTGAAACAAACCCAGCCTCGGCCAATGCAACCGATGCTCAGGGGCTGAGCGCGCTCACAGTCGCGACCTACTATGGCCAGGCGAACATCGTCGATCTCTTGCTGGCGCGAGGGGCGAAAGACGATCTTTTTGCGGCAACCGCCCGCGGAGATCGGCAGGCAGTCGAGAATCTCCTTAACTCGAATCCAACCTTGATCGACGAATACAGCAGCGACGGATGGTCGGCCATCGCGTTGGCGGCGCACTTCGGCCGTCTCGAGATCGCCCAGATTCTCCTCGAACGTGGTGCGGATCCGAATGGTGTCTCGCGCAATCTGAACGCGAATACACCCTTGCATGCCGCCGTGGTTGGAAATCAGCGCGAGTCCGTCGTTCTGCTCGTGCAGAACGGCGCGAATGTGAACGCTGTTGATTCCGGCGGTTGGACGCCACTTGGTCTCGCCGCCCACAACGGCCGGGGGGCAATTATCGAGATTCTTCTTACCGCTGGCGCCGATCCCAACAAGCCGAATAGCCAGGGCGACACTCCGCTGGCCGTCGCCCGCCAGCAAGATCACCAGGACGCCGTCGCGTTACTCCTCAGCGGCGGCGCTGCCCCGCAGGCTTGAACGCGATTTGGTCTAGCTTCGGATTTGGATGCTACGGGCATCGAAGATGATGATGGACGCGGGGAAGTTACACCGGCGTGCTGGATGCCTGTGCGAAATATGGACAGGGTTGGAAGACATCGCCCGTTTCGACCACCGAACTGCGGCGTCGAGTAACGTTGCTCCGTGAAGCGTGCGCACGCAGCTCAGCGCGGTCCCGACCATGAAGCGTCGCATATGGGTCTCAGTTGTGGCTGGCGAAGCACCGCCGGCGGCAATTGCTCCCAAGGGATGATGCAACTACTACCAGAAGCATGCCACCGTGTAACAGATCCATCGAGTCGACCGTGCGGCAGTTGGGCTAAGGGCCGCGACGCCATCGATTGAAGAGTGATTCGAGCGCCAATCGCACAGAGATACACCGCCAGAGTTTCGCGCCGGGAATAACGCGATGCTGATTGTCGGAGGAGATGGCGATGACCGAGGCAGCGACGGGTACAACGCCTGAAGCCGTTCACGCTCCCACCTACGGCGAGGTCCTTAAGCATCCGCCCGTACGAGTTGTCGCGGTTTCGCGATTCGCTTCGAAGATGGCGAGTTCGACGCTGTCCTATGGCGTCATGGTCTTTTTGGCGACTGCTGGCGCGTCGCAGTTCCAGGTGTCTCTTGCAAGTTCAGCGGGTTATCTCGCGGCCCTCCTTTTCGGTCTGCAGGGAGGAATGCTGGCCGATTCGGCGCCAAAACGCCAAGTCTTGTACCTCTCGTTAACCCTTCAAGCGGGAGCGTGTTTTCTTATTCCCATCCTGTTTGGCACGGGCATTGGCGATCTACTTGTCATTATCTTTCTCACGAGCGCGCTTTCGCAGATTGTTTCTCCCGGACTGAAATCGGTGGTCGCAATCGTAGCAACGCCAGCGGAAGTTGCGACCACCGGCGCGCTGATCAATGTGCTGGGGTCCATAGGGTCGGCGATTGGATCGTCGCTTCTGGCGCCGATTCTGATCAAGACCACTTCAATCGACACCGTCCTCTATGTCACTGGCTTTCTGTTTCTGGTGGGAGGTCTCCGCATTCGCAAGCTGCCGGAGGCCGAATCCACCGGCGCAAAGACCCTTAGTGAAAACATCCGGACCATGGATTGGAAACCGAAAGCGTTGTCACTTCGGTACAACGCCGAATGGATTTCGGCTCATCCCGCGGTCTCCTCGATGGTTCTGGTCGGAATTTTTTGCGCGGCGTTGTTCGAAGGCTTCAATTCGCTGCTTCCAGTCTATGTGCGAGAGGTGCTCGATGAAGACCCGGCAAACAGCGTGTATATCTTCGCTCCGGCGGCCATCGGTTACTTGATTGGTGCAGTCGGGGGGCCCAGGTTGATTCACTGGCTGGGAGAGCGAAAACTGGTGATCGTGTCGGTCTTTCTGATGGCCGCAGGGAGCATTTTGCTTGGGGCAATCAATGCCGTGGACTCGTTTTTTGCCATCTTCAGTCCACTGCGGCTACTCGAGCCATTATTTGACGTCCAATTGAGCGATGCGGTCTTGGCGGCGGGTGTGATCGCCATTCCAGCAAACCTTGGGTCGACCGCGGCCAGTCAGGCGGTCCAGGTTTATATCAACAAACACGTGCCGATCATCAGGCAGGGCGGGATGTTCGGTCTACAAAGCGTCCAGCAAAATGGGTTCAATCTCACGTCCGTGTTCTTACTTGGCGTGCTTGCCTCCGTGGTCGGACCGCAATACATCCTTTTCCTAGCGCCGTTTGTCGTCGGAGCAATCGTATTGGCGATGGTCCGGTATAGTCTCAGTCTTCTCACTGGACAGCGGGCAAAAGTCGGAGCTGGACTTGAGTTTTTGAAAGGGGAGCCCGATGTGGATGAGACGACCCTATAGAGAGAGGTCGACGCGTTCATCGAGCGTTTACTCAGCGTTTCCGCCGCCGTTCGGTGGACAACGCGAGAAGGTCAAGCCCCGGCAATGAGATGATCTGCGACCCGGATTGCTTGGGCGGCGATGGTGAGGGCGGGATTCATTGCGCCGGACGAAGGAAAGAATGATGAATCGACGACGTAAAGGTTGTTGAGATCGTGGGCCTTTGCAAAGCGGATCGAGCACCGAAGTCGCTGGTTCGTCGCCAAACCGCAGCGTGCCGACCTGATGAGAATTGGTCGTGATACCCATCTCCCGCGAGAGCAAGATTGGATAGCCGGCATCGCGCAACATTTGTTTTGCCGTCGACATCAATTTGCGGTGGGCGACCATGTTGTTCTGTCGCCAATGAACCTGAATCGTGCCGTCGCTGTCGACGGTGACGCGGTTTTCGGTATCTGGGAGATCCTCGGACATGACCCACCAATCGGTGCTTCTGGCCGCCATCGCTCCGAGGAATTTGCGTGGCATGTGAGGACGCTCGGCTGCTAGCATCGCGGCTTGGATCTTTCCAACTGGTTGCAGGTTGCCGAGAGGGTAGGGGAAGTCCGGTCCGCGAAAGTAGAAGTCATTGATTGCGAAACTCTTTTGGAAAACCGTCGGGTTTCGCTTTGTCGGGTGGATTCCGATCAGGACCGAATTGTTGTGGACCATGTAATTCCGGCCGACCAAACCTGACGAGTTCGCTAGTCCGCGCTCATCATTTCCGGATCGAAGCAGGAGCGCGGCGGAATTGACTGCGTTGCAGGCAACCACGACTGTACCCGCTTTGATTTCAGAAATGGCGCCGTCATGCTCGACTTCGACGGCCGTGATGGTCTTGCCCGAAGGATCCGTCTTGAGGCGGTGAGCATATGTTCTGGTGATCAATTCGACATCAGGCGATTCAAGTGCTGGGCGGACGCCGCACGTCTCGGCGTCGCTCTTGGCGTGGAGTTGGCAGGGGAATGCGTCGCAGGTCATACAGCGGATGCACTTGCCGCCTGCCCGCAGATCGACGCCTATTGGCAGCGAAAAGGGATGGAGCCCCTGACTCCGGAATTTGTCGGCGAGCTCGGCCATGTAAGCGTCGTGCGGCATCGGCGGGAAGGGATAGGGAGTAGATCTTGGCGGCTCGGTTGGATCCTCGCCGGAAGTGCCATGAACCGCGTAAAAGGCTTCTGCTCGAGCGTAGTAGGGCTCGAGATCGACGTAGGTGATCGGCCACGCCGGAGAGGCGCCGCCCTCGTGTTCAATCGCACCGAAGTCCTCTTGCCGCAGTCGAGGAAGCGATGCGCCGTAGAGCTTGGTGTTTCCGCCAACGAAATAGTGAACACCTGGCTTGAACGTTTGGCCCGAACCGTCGAGCCACGTTTCATGTGCCTTATATCTGTTGTCAAGGAAGACCGCCTCTGGGCTCCAGTTTTCTGGTTCCTGAGGCAGGAAGTCACCTCGTTCGATGAGCAGAATCTTCGCACCGCTCGTGCTGAGTGCGCGTGCCAGCGTGCCGCCGCCCGCGCCGGTGCCGATGATGACGATATCGGCGCTGTTTTTCACCGCGCCATCTCCAGCTTGGAAGGCCTAGCCTTTGATTGAACCGGCGAGGAGACCGCGAATGAAGAAGCGGCCAAGCAGAATATAGATGAGGAGCGTTGGCAGGCTTATACATGGTGGTTGAATGAATTTCAAGCACTTCGTATGTAAGCGCTTACGGAAAACGAGTTTCTACTTGGTCTCATTGCAGCGCCGGGGCGCCCAGCAGCTTCGAGAGAGCCTCGACAAAGAAGTATTCGCCCCACATCACGCTCTCGTCTACACCCAATCCTCGGCGTTCATGGTAGCTGCCATGTTTGAGAATCCCTTCCCAACCAGGCGTTTCAATCGCGAGAAATTGGGTTGTGAGAAGCGTCGTCAAAATCGTTCGCGCATAGAGACGGTATCGCTCGCCGCGAGCGATATCCTTCGTTAAGGCTGACAGTTGTGTGAGACCGCTGGCGGCGATCGCGGCCGCTGAGCTCTCGTATGGTCGGACAGGATTCGGCTCCTCCCAGTCGTTCGGTGGAATTCCTGATTCATCGGTGCGCTCGATATAGAAATCGGCGCAGCGCTCAGCCGTGTCGAGAAATCGTTCATCTCCGGTGAATCGATAGGCGGTGCCAAAACCGTAAAGCGCCCAGCACTGGCCGCGCGCCCAAGAGGAGTCGTCCCGCCACCCTTGATGCGTCGCTTGCCGCAGAAATTCCCCGAGTCGGGATCGAAGATTGCTTCATGAGCCGTGCTGCCGTCGCCTCGAACCAAATAACGACGGGTCGTCAAGCAGTGATCGGTAACACGCTGGAGCAAATCGCGGTCACCGGACTGTTCTGCGGCGTAAAAGATGATTCCGACATTCATCATGATGTCGATGAAGCAGCTTTCGGGAGCAACGAAAGAGCGCAAATATTTGCCGGCTCGGATTGAAGCGCGTGCCCATTGTCTTGCCGGCTTGGATCAGGACTTCGTTCAACCCGGGTCGCCATCGATGTCGTACCAGCGTTTCCACGTCGACCAGAAGAGAAACCCAAGGTCATGCACGTTGCCGTCGTATTGGCGCTCTTCGATCAACCGGGAGTAATGCTCGGCGCGTTCGCGCCAAAACGGATCAGTGGTCTGCTGATAGAAGATCCACATCATCCCGCCGAGAAAGCCCTCGCACCAGTTCGTCCAGGCTTCCTTGCCGTGCCGCCATTTGCCGCCTTCGGTGAAGAGCGGGAAGTAATCGGGATACCCGGTGATCAAATTGCGGACTTGCCGCTGCGCGAATTCCATCGCGACCGTCAGCGCGACGCTCCAACGTGTCGGTGCGAAGAAAGCTCGGTCATTCGTTGTTTCACTCTCCTGTGAAGTTGGGCGATCGCTTCTCGCGGAACGAGGCGATCCCTTCTTGGCCGTCGTCGAGTGGTGGCGGCCAGCCCGCCCGCAAGTCGATTCCAACGCCGAAGAAATTCCTCAGCCTTGGCCGGCGTCGATGATTTGCTTCGCGATTTGCACGGCGACCGGCGAGTTCGCGGCGATCTCGTCGGCGATATCCCGCGCTCGTTTCATCAGCGTGATCCTCTCGGCACGACCTCGTTGAGCGAGACCCCAGCGTTCGGCGCTTGCGGCGTCAATCCGGCTGCCGGTGAAGATCAATTGTTTGGCGCGGGCGGCGCCGATCAGCGCGGGTAGACGTCTGTTCCTGCCCAGCCTGGAACCGTGCCGATCTTGACCTCTGGCGCGGCGAGTTCGAGCATCCGTCGGCTGCGATGCGGAGATCGGCGGCAAGGGCGAGTTCCAATCCGCCTCCGAGCGCGAAACCGTTGATCGCGGCGATGACCGGTTGGCGGAGGTGGGCGATCGGCATCGAAGACTCGGTGGCCATCGCGCACCCAACGCCGCCACATGTCGAGCGGGTCGAGTGCCGCCCAGGCGTTGACGTCTGCGCCGACGCAGAATGCGCGATCTCCGGCGCCGGTAAGGATGACGACGCGGAACATCTTGTCGCGATCGAGGTCGAGAGCGAAGGCTCGAAGCGAAGTCGAGCATCTCGGCGTCGATCGCGTTGAGTTTTTCCGGGCGATTGAGCGTGATCGTCGCGACGTGCCGTCTGATTCGACGAGAACGCGTTGGTCGCTCATCTCGGCTCCTCTCCGGATTGAGTCGGTGACAGGCGATCGGCGCCTAGCGCGACGAGCGCCCAGAGGGTCAATGTGGGATTGATGCCGGGACACCACGGGAAGGTGGCGCCGCTGAAGACGTAGAGTCCGGGCGTGTCGTGGACTCGGAGATTGCGGTCGAGGACGCCTGCGGGCGGATCATCGCTCATCCGGCAGCCGCCGAGATCGTGGCTGCTCCCGACGCCGGTGAAGCTTGGGACCGCGCCAGGTCTTGGCTTGCGCCCATCTGCTCGAGCAGAATCACTTCGGCTTTCCCGCTCAGCCCAGTCGGCCAGCCGGCGCTCGTTTTCGCTGCAGATCGTAGGTAATGCGGACGACAGGCAGGCCGAGACCGCTCGTGTCGCGATACATGGGATCGAGATCGAGGTAGTTGCATGATAGGGAAGCGCATCAGGCTGGATGCGGACGACGCCAAAATGCTGCCACTGCTGCAGATGTTCCTTGTATTTGCTGCCCCACCGCGGTAGTGCCGGGCGGCAACGTCTCGCGGCTGATCTGAATCGGCAAAAACTGATTCTCCGCGCCCAAGGTGGCGCCACCGAGAAACCGCCTCAGCAACGGAATCGAACTCTTCAGCCAGGTAGTCGTCCACGACAATCCCCTGGGCCGCGGGGCCGGTGTGGCGGTTGAAGACATGTCGGGGAAGAATCCGTCGACGTGGGCGAACATCTTGATCATGAAGTGGCGGCCAAGTTGGCCCGGGATTGTTGCCAAGACCGTCGGGATGCTTCTCGTCGCCCGAGAGGAAGAGGAGCGCACATTCTCATAGGTGTAGCCGGCGAGGATGACCATGTCGGCTTCTTGCACGCGCCGGATTCCGTTCGCATCGATGTATTCGACGCCAATCGCGCGGCCTTCGGCGTGAGGTCAGAACCCGAATCACACGGCAGCTCGTACGAAGCTCGAAATTGCCAGTCGCCAGCGCATCGCGGCAGGCAGGTCAGTGCCGGGATGCCACTTGTCGCCGTTGAAGGAACCGAAACCGTTGCTCCAGGCGGTGTAGGTGGTCGCAGGGCGGCCATCGTAAGGCTGGCTGGTGATTCCGGACCGGGCGCCATGTGCGGATGCAGCCCCATCTCGGACGTCGCCTGCCGGAAGAGATTCCCGAGCCGAAATGGGCGTAGCGGAGGCAGCGGCGGAGGGGCAGTTCGCGGGACGAATGGCGCCTGGCTATCTGGTTCGCCCGCGACTGCCGACTTGGAGTTCGAGCCGGCAGAAATATGGCTCGAGCTCGTCGTAGGTTATCGGCCAATCGGCGACGGTTGATCCTTGGCGGGGAGGAGACGCCCCACCGTTCGATCGCACGGGTTCGCGGGCGCGAAGTGGTGGGGATGGAACCGGCGAAGCCAGGCGCCGTAGTGAACGACTGATCCGCCGACGCTGTTCATCATCCGGCCAAGTGAGAAGGTCGCCTCTCCGGTTGATTCGTTGTCGTTCCGGCGCCAGCGTGGGGTTTCGGCAAGAAACTTCGGACCCATCGACGCCCGGCAGTAGTACGCCGCGCCAAGTTCGTCGGGAAGAAAGTCCCGAGTGGAGCGCCACGGCCCGGCTTCGAGTCCGACGACTCTTAAGTCCGGCTTTGGCGAGGATCGGCGCGAATAATCCGCCGACCGCTCCGACGCCGACAATGACCACATCGGCGCGGCCGGTGGGCGGCGAAGCGCCGAGCGTTGGATCGTAGCCAGGGAGCGTGTCGTCAATGCCGCCGGGGAGTTTTCCGACCACGTCGGCGAGGCTCTGGAACTTGCCTCCCTTGTCTGCCGGAGTCTCCATAAGATTCTCTTCAGCCGAGTTCTCTAGCCAGATTCCAGGATGTCCGAGTGTTTTCCAGCCGAGTTTGTCGCGATTCCCGCCGTAAATTGGGTCGGCAAAAAGCCCTTCCTGCAGGTGAGCTCGGACGAATTCAAAAAAGTCGCTGTCATCATGTTCGAGTTGGGCGATCAGTTGATCTTGAACCGCGATGGAACAGTCGGCGAAGTCAAGTTCATGGTTGGCATGCGCGGTGCGATCGAGCGCCGCTAAGCCTCGGCGGTACTGCTCAATGCAGTCGCTATACGGTCCAGCAAGAGCGCGATCGACGTAGGTCAAGACACCAATGTCGATCGCGCCTGGGCCGTTGTCATCGCGTGGGAAAAGACGCTCAACGAGCGCGGATGCGGTCCTCGTCTCATGTGGATTCAAGGAGACGAAAACGTCGCCATCCATAGCTCATGTATCCTGCCGCACCTGACATGCCGGAGAGATCGAGAATCCCAAGCGGCGCGGCGGCAGGATACTTCAGCCGAATCGGTTTGTGTGCGACGCGACGAGGAGTCTGGCGATCAAATCGCTAGACTCCTCAATTCACTTGCCTCGCTCGTCGTTAGACTCGGTGGTTAACGACCGTTACATTCGTCGTCTGTCCACCGAGGACGATGATCGTTTGATCTGACGCGCGCCCATAACCGAGCGGGACGATACTCTGGTACAGGATGTAGGTTCCAGGCAGCAGACCGGGCAACTTGACCTTGCCGTCGACGGTTGACGTCGAATCAGTTGGTTCCAAATCGCATGCCTTGGCATAGAGCACGCCCTTGCCGCCGCCCTGAGCGACCGTCCAAATCTCATAGCAGGCGTTGTTCAGTTGACCGTTCGTTTCGTCAACTGTGGTCGCGATGACCGTACCGGCGAGCTGATTTGGTAGCGTCAGAGTTTTATCGACCGTTGTGAACATCATGAACCCAAAGTCGGGAGCCTTAGCGTAGCCCGGTGGTGCGGTGATTTCGCGGCCGATGTAGTTACCTGCGGGCAATCGGATCGATATCACACCGTCGCCCGGTCCACCATCGGTGTCGCAGAGATTGTTTCCGCCGTCGACGATAGCGCCGGGCACACCGTTTCCTTGGTCCTTGAAGATCCGGAAGCAAGCGCCCGCGAGCGTCTGGAAGTTCTGATCCACTTTCGAAATTGTGAAGAGCGGATAGATCTCATTCGTCACCGTCACGTCATGTGTATCTCGGCCAATGATGGTGATGATGGTGTCTGGCGCGACGTAGTGATTTTTTGGCGCCGAACTCTGGGCGAGGATATACGTCCCGGGGATCCACTCGACGTTGGTTGTCCCATCCGCGCCGTTTACAGCGTCGCAGAACAGTTTCCCTGGAACCTTTGTTCCGCGTGATCCGTTGTTGTTGGTCCAAAGCTCCCAACATGCGCTCTTGAGCGGTTGACCATCGAGCGACGAAATGTTCTTGACTCGAACCGTGCCCGACGGGAAGTTCTGCACGGTCATCGTCGGATTCTGACCACGAACGAGCGTGACCGGAATATCTGGTCCTGGGATGAAGCCAGTGGGAGCTGTTTCTTCGGCAAGGAGGTAGCTGCCTGGACGCTCCTTCATCTTCATGACGCCTGTCAGACCGCAGACCCCAGATCCGATCATCTTAGTTCCGCGTTGCCCGCCGTTATTCACGTAAAGGTAGAAGCAGGCGCCTGAGAGCGGCTTGTTTTCGTCGTCGACCTTAATGATCGTCAAAACTGGCCAGGGCTCATCGACGATCGTGACTGGATTGTCCTGGAGGAGGACTCTGACGACAGTGTCCTCCGCGGTGAAGAAACCGTTCGGCGTCGCGATCTCGGCGACGAGATAAATGTCCGGCGGAAGGCTGTTGATGTGGATAATGCCGTCGGTTCTGTCGTCGTCCTTGTCACATGCCTGCGAAACGAGCGCTCCTCGCTGGCCGCCAACATTGCGGTAGGCGGCAAAGCAGGCATCGTTAAGCTTCTTCCCATCGGGATCAGTCTTTGTGACGGTGATCGTGCCTGATTGGCTGTTGACGACGGTTTTCGTCGTGACTTGGCCGCGGACCATGCTGAACTGCATCGGCGGTCCAGGAATATAGCCCCACGGCGCTTTCGTTTCGACCAGAATGTAGTTGCCTGGCGAAATGAGCGCCGCGATATAACCATCCCCGCTCGTGTCGCAAGGTCGCTGACCGCCATCCCACATGACTTCAGCGCCCTTCACGCCACCGCCCAGGTCGGCATACGCGGTGAAGCATGCGCCCGGCAATGACACACCATGCACGTCGACCTTGTACACCTCGAGCAGCGGGAAGGGCTCGTTCCAGAAAATCGTCGACGTATTTTGACCCGCGGTCACGTGGACGCCGACGTCTGGAGCGTCGTCGAAATAGCCCGCGGGCGTTACGAATTCCGCGACGACGAAGTTGCCGGTTGGCAAACCCTTGATGACCGTCATGCCGTCGCTGGCGCCGTCATTGCCATCGCATGCGCGACCGATGCGTGTCCCGCGTGATACGCCGCCGAGGTCGACGAAGACATCGAAGCACGCCCCTTCGACCCGCCAACCATAGACCGAGTCTTTCTTTTCGACGAAGAGTGTTCCGCCAAATTGGTCGGTGATGTCGAGCGGCGTATCATGCAGTGGCGTGATGCTGAACTGGCGATCAGCCGCGAGCAAGTAATCAGTTGGCGCCTGAAGCTCTGCCAGAACGTAATTGCCGACCGAAACCGGGATGGCGAGGAAACCGTCATTTTGACTGTCGTCCTGATCGCAAACACGGCCGACAACGCTGGCCCCGCGTACGCCGCCACCTGCGTTCTTGTAGATCCCGAAACAGGCGCCGGCAAGAGGCTGCCCGTTCTCTTTGAGCTTATGGATGACAACCTTGGTCGTCGGCGTGTCGATAGTGGTGACGCTGGTTTGCTGGCCGGCGACAACCGTAACGATCCGGTCAGCGGCGAAGAGGTAGCCAATGGGCGACTTACTCTCGGCAAGGACGTAGGTTCCCGCGGCGAGACCGTCGATGACCACCAGATTGCCAGTGTCGTTGCAGCCACGGGCGACGAACGATCCGCGCACCCCGCCGCCGCGATCGGTGTAGGCATCGAAGCATGAACCCGCGAGGGGATCGCCAGCCTCATTCTGCTTGGTCACCTTGATCGCGCCGCCTTGCGTGTTTGCGACTGAGAGCGCAAGTGCCGTGTTTGCAACAATCGTGAATGTACGATTGGAAGCGCGGCCGTAGCCAAGCGGAGCAATCGATTCGTGGAGAACGAAATTACCAGCGCTCAGCACGCCAAACTTCAGCACGCCATCATTCGCGCCATCGTCGCCGTCGCAATGGCTTGAGACGAGTGCGCCCGTCGCGCCGCCACCGGCGTCCGCATAGATCTCGAAACAAGACCCCGCAAGTGGCGCATTGGTGGTGTCAGTCTTGTAGACGATGAGCCCTGGGTCCGCCTGATTGGACACTGTGACGGTTGTCGTCTGGTTTGGCGTGATGGAGGCGATTCGATCGATTGGCGGCTGGAAACCAAGCGGCGCCGTCGTTTCCGCTAAGACGTAGCTGCCGGCACTGAAGAGACCGAGATAGGTCGAGCCGTCCGCGCCATCTTCCAAATCGCACTTCGTGCGCAGCAGATTGCCTCGAGTTCCGCCACCGGCATCGATATATACCGAGAAGCACGCGCCGGTAAGTGATCCGCCTTGGGCGTCCTGCTTCTTGACAATCAACGTACCCGGGGCGGGGGTCGGCGATGGCGAAGGCGTGTTGGTTGGTGTCGCGGTGGGTGTCCTTGTTGCAGTCGCGGTGAACGTCGGCGTAGCCGTCTTAGTCGCGGTCGGAGTCGGAGATGGCGTTCTTGTCGATGTGGCCGTTGGAGTCTTCGATGGCGTTGGAGAAACTGAAGGAGTCTTTGTGGCAGACGGGGTCAGCGTGAAGGTGCTCGTCGGCGTGATCGTTGGGGTGTTCGTCACTGTCGGCGTCCGAGTTGGCGTCGGTGTCGGGGACTTTGTTGGAGCTTTGGTGGGTGTGGAGGTTGCAAGGGCAATGGTAAAGATCGCCGAGGCGTAACTGCCAGTCGTGCCTTTGCCGACGACCTTGTGGTCGCCCATCAAAGAGGTCGGGATCGTGAACGTCGTATTCCCGCTCCCCGTGCTCGACATGACGATTTTCTTGAGGACGATGTAATAGGTTGCGTTGGTGTACCACCTGAGTTCGACCGTTTCGCGCGGAGCGTAGCCTCGGAAAGAAACTGAAGTAGTTCTCCCGATCCAGCCAAGTACCGGCGAGAGACGAATCCGCGGCGACATAGTGAAGGTTGTCGCCGCGGCGACTTTGCCGGCGACTGCCTTGATCGTATGAACGCCTTTGGGCGCGGCTGGAATCTTGAAGGTGACTGTGCCGCCACCAGTCGACGAAGAAGTCAGTTTGGTGATGACCGTATCGTCAAATTTGATCCAAACGGTAATTTGGGCGGGAAAGCCGCTGATCGCGGCTTTCACATTGGTGTCCACGCGTCCGGTGTTCGGTGAGACGACGACGGCGGGTATTGCGGCCGCCGAAAATGAGGAACCGGCGGTTGCGGTCACCGTTGGCGGAATCAAGGTCGAAGTAGGAGGACTCGTCGGCGAAAGTGTTGGTGTCGAGGTCGCGGTTTCAAAAGCGACGGCCGTGCTTTCCACTGGCCGAGTTGGGTCAGAGGCGGCTGGTTCAGTCGACTCAGGGGTGGCTGGATTTTCAACAGCCTCGGGAGAGGCCTCGTCGACCGCGACGGGCGTCGCGTTCTGGGCACGGACAGGTAACATCATCGTCGGTCCGATGATGAACGCGATCAGCGTGAGCGCGACGAGCAACCGTGTTTGTAGAGTTTTCCGCCACATTGAGGATTCCTCCGATTTGCCTCAGGAGAAACACATAGACCTCGGGCATAATCAGACGTCAGGCGTCAGGCATCAGGCGTCGCAGCGTTGCCAACGACATGCGAGTTGATGCGCCAAGGTGTGATTCCAGTTTTGGAGAAGAACCTGTGTGCGGCAATGAAGTTTTCGTACAGAAAACGAAGGGCTAAGGCACCACCCTCAAGCTGACCTTCTGGCTATTTCCTTCGATAGGGTGTTAGGTCGGTTGTGAGCGTGGAGGATTAGGGGAAAACTGACAAGTGGCTAAGCGAGCGTCTGACCCGGTGCGAAAGCTCATTTCGCGGGCAGGCAGAGACCGATGGGTTCTGGGCGGAAGAGCTGAGCATCCATTGGGCGGAGCGACGGGCTGACTCGCAATGGAATTTCCGATTGCGCGAGCACGTCTCGTTCGAGATCGATTCCGGGGGCAACTTCGGTGACCGTCAGTCCGGCATCTTCGAGACAAATTACGCAACGCTCGGTGATATAGACGGCCTGCTGGCCGCGTTCGCGAGCCTTTCGGCCGCTGAAAGTGACGTGCTCGAGTTCGCGAACAAACTTTTTAACTTTGCCCTCTTGCAGGATTTGGACACGGCCGTCTTCGATTGCCACTTTGACGCCGGCGGTCATGTATCCACTGAAAATGAGATGGCGGGCATAAGCAGTGATGTCGACAAAGCCACCCGCGCCTGCTGTCACATGCGGTCTCGCGGCGAGCCGGGAGACATTGACGCTTCCATCTGCGTCGACTTGCATGAAGGAGAGACAAGCGCGGTCGAACCCGCCGCCTTGGAAATAGACGAACTGTTGCGGCGAGGGAACGATCGCCTGGGCGTTCGCTGCGCAGCCGAATTGAAAGCCGAGGAGCGGCACACCGCCGACCGCGCCCTGTTCGATAGCCCAGGTCACTGCTTCGCCTTGGCCCTCTTCGAGCAATACTCGTGGGACGAGCGCGGAGATGCCAAACCCTAAGTTGATCGCTTCCCCCGCCCGGAGTTCCATGGCCGTGCGCCGAGCGATGACCTTCTCCGCTCCCCATTCAACGGGCGGAAATGAATCGATGGGCGCCCGGATTTCGCCGCTGATCGCGGGATCGAAAACGGTTTGAGTCGTTTGCATTTGATCGGGATCGACCACGACGTGATCGACAAGCACGCCGGGGATGCGCACGCTTTGAGTCGGCAGCGGCCCTTCGACAACCTGTTTGACCTGTGCGATCACGATTCCATCGTTGTTGCGCGCGGCCAGTGCCTGGTCCATGCCGCCGAGATAGGCGCCCTCGTGTTCCATTGAGATGTTGCCGCGCTCGTCGGCGGTGGTGCCCCGGACGATGGCGACGTCAATCGGGATCGCTTTGAAATAGAGCCATTCGTCATCGTCAAACTCGACGACGCGGACGATGTTGACGGTCGTCCGCTCGTTCATCCGGCCGCCATTGCGACGCGGATCGACAAACGTGTCGAGCCCGACTTTGGTCAGAACACCAGGACGGCGCGCGGCCGCATCTGTGTGCATGTGGAAAAGGACGCCGCTCGGCAGGTTGTACGCCTCGACGCGATTCTCGTAGATCATTTGCCAGATCTTCGGCGAGGGGAGAGACGACGGACCACTCGGCAGCGAGCCTGCGATCACTCTCGCGAGCAGACCGTCTTTCGCGATGTGATCGATGCCATCGATGCCATACATGTCACCGGCGGCAATCGGATGGATCGTCGTCAGATTCTTCGGGTTTCCGGTTGCATCGAAGCGAGTGCCGATCGCTTTGAGCATGGCGTCGGGGCAACCAAGCCCACTGGAAGAACTGACCGACACCGTAGCGCCACTCGGAATGAGGTTTGCCGCTTCTTCAAACGAAATAATCCTTCCGCGTGGCATGGTGTACACGCTCCTAAATGTAGGGTATTCAGAGTAGCACTAGTGTACGAAATCAAGTTCATTCGTAGGGGCGTTTGGCGAACGCCCAGGTACTCATGCCGCCGTGTGGCCAATGGACAAGCTCGTGTTGGACAAAGGGCGTTCGCCAAACGCCCCTACGGAACCGCGTCGTTGTTCCCGTGTCCGCGTAGTGTTCGTCTAGCTTAGGTACTTGGGCTCTGTCGCCTGGGTCATGGGAACTGGATCAGTTCGATATTTTCACGGTTCGACCAGTCCTGGCAGACTCGGCAGCGGCCAGTGCGACGGCCAGTGAGCGCAGGCCATCTTCCCCTGTGGCAGCTGGTTTGGAGCCGGTGAGAACGGCTTCGTTAAAGAGGCGGACCGAACGCGCGTAGAGGTCTTCCGTTTCACCGTAGTCGACGGTTTCGCGTTCGTCACCGCGTTGCAGGTAGATCTTTCCTTGCGGGTTCTGGGTCATGATGTCGATTCCGACCAGCGAGCCTTCTGTGCCGTGGACCTCGAAGCCAGTATTCGTGTGGCGGATCGTGAACGCGTCGTGGAACTGCGCGAGAACACCGCTTTTGAACCTGATCACGCCCATGACGCCATCGGCGAGTCCGTCGGCGGCCATGCCTTGATTCGTGGTCATGGCGGTCACTTCAATTGGTTCATCATCAAGATCGAATCGGAGTGTGTCGGCGTCGTGAACGGTAATGTCGAGGATAACTCCTCCGCCATCAGAGCTCTTCACGCGCCAACCCTGAAGGTGCGACGGCAAAAAGACCGCGTGGAAAACACGCACTGCGAGTGGTTGACCGATCGCGCCTTCGGCGATCAAACGGCGCACGGTCCGGTGGGTGGCGCTGTTACGCAGGTGGTGATTCGTGCCCATGGTGACGTTTGCCGCGCGGCAGGCTGCGACCATCGATATTGCGTCGTCGAGCGACAAGGCGAGTGGTTTCTCGCACAAGAGATGCTTTCGGGCGTTGGCGACGGCGATCGCGTGCGCTTTGTGTTGCTCGTTCATTGAGCTGACATAGACGACGTCAATCTCGGGATCGGCAAGAAGGTTGTCCACAGAATCGTAGGCTGTCGGGACGCCGTTTTCCGCGGCAAATGTGCGGGCGCGATTTGTGTCTTTGCTGACTACGCCGACGACCCGGCTATGTTGGTCGCCGTTGATCGCCGGGATCATGTGAGATCGCGCGATATTGCTCGCCCCGATGAGACCCCATCCGAGCTGTTTGCCGTCTGCCATGTCGACTCCTGCTTAGCTCAACGCCAGAATCACGACGCTGCTGATCCCCCAACCCACGATGCACAGGAGCAAGGGGCGATCGGTGAAAAGAAGCACTTCCGGACTGCCGCCGAGATTGTGGCGGTGGACAAGATAGAGGTAGCGGAAGATGGCATAGAGGACGAACGGAATCGTCAGCATCATCGATTTGTTTTCGGGGACGCTGGCGGCGTCGAAGGTGTAGAGCGAGTATGCCATCACCGTCGCCGAAGAAACGATGCCGATGATCTGGTCGAGCATGCCGATTGTGTAGGCATCGAGATTCGCGCGATGCCGGCTCGCCTGACCCTCAAGTAAGACGATTTCGCTTCTGCGCTTGCCGAAACCTATAAAAAGCGCCAGAAGCATTGTGCAGACATAGAGCCATGGTGAGATCGGAACCGCGATCGCGACCGCGCCGCCTGCCGCGCGCAAAACGAATCCAGCCGCAATCGCGAACACATCCAGAATGACGAGGCGCTTCAGACCGTAGGAGTACGCGATCATCAGCACGAGGTAACCAGCAATAACCGCGGCAAATTCCGGTCGAATCAGGAAGCTGGCGACAAGACCACCGACCAACAAGATAACGGCGGTTATCACCGCCTGGCGAACGCTAATTTCTCCCGATGCGATTGGCCGGAATCGTTTGCGCGGGTGCAGCCTGTCTTGTTCCACGTCGCGTATGTCGTTGACAAGATAGATTGCGCTGCTGACGGCGCAGAAAACGAGCGCGGCGGCAACGGCGGTCAGGAAGGGATCTAACTCGAAGAGACTGCGCGTGAAGATGAGTCCGGCGAAGACGAGCGCGTTCTTTGACCATTGCAGCGGACGCATGGCGCGAATAAGCGGGGGGAGCTTCAACGCGGAGCGCGATGTTGGCAGAGCAACGCTCGCGGTTTGCGCGGCGCTGTCGATCTGCTGAACTTCACTCTGACCCGCCACTCAGTCCTCCACGTTGCGAGAAGACTTCTAACCTAAAACGCCCGTTTCAAAATACCCAGCGCGCCCTGTTTCCAGGGTACGCGGTGGCTGATGCCACTTTGTGTTGCAAAGCTCGCCTGGTGCGCTTTGTACCATTCGAAATTACGCAAAAGCGCATCCTTGTTGGAGTATTTCGGCTCCCACTGAAGTCGTGATTGCGCTTTTTCGATCGCCACAAAGGAGTCTTTCGATGCGGTTTCATAGACCCACTTGTAAAGGGGCGACCAACCGAGTCGTTCGAGAATTCGAAGAGCGTAGATTGCCGGCTCAGCCGGGAAGCCGATAATTCGTTTCCCATGGCCCGCCGCGTCGAGCACCGCTTGGTAGTCCGAGCGCATTGTGCCAAATTCCTTCGCGCCGATATTGAATGTGTCGTTGACAGCGTCTTCAGGCAGAGTTAGGCAAGAGTAAATCGCCTGGCAAAGATCCTCGACATCGAGCAATTGATACCGATTGTTGCCGGACCCGATTACCGGAAAGTTTTTACCGTCGAGCGCCCAGTCATAGAGCACCGCGAAGACGCCGAGACGCTCTGGCCCAATGAACGACTTCGGGCGCAGGATCGGAACGTTCAAGCCTTTCGCCCGATATTCAAGACAAACCATCTCAGCCTGGATCTTTGCCTGGCCGTAGGGCCCGACGCCGTCCAAGCGATCGTCTTCATACAACGGATGATGATCGGGAATGCCATAGACAGCGGTCGAGGAGATATGAACCACGCGCTTGATATTCGCGCATTTCGCGCCCGCGAGAACGGTACGAGTTCCCTCAACGTCCGTGGTGTAGATCTCTTCCTTGGAATACAGGGGAAGTGCCGCGGCGGCGTGAACGACGTAGTCAGCCCCATTCATTGCCAGAGCGACAGCTGATTCGTCGCGGATGTCGCCCTTGAGTACGGTTACCTTGTCGCGAACGTCGTCATATGTGTAGTTGGCGAAGTCTAGTGAGGTAACCGCGAAGCCCAGGTCAAGCAAGTATCGAGTCAGATTTATTCCCAGAAACCCGGCGCCACCGGTGATAACTACGCGCTCCGAACCACGCTGACCCATTCCACCAACCTTCAACCAAACTGACCAACCATTTTTCCATCGTTGTGCATGTCCCGTCGATCGCTCGACGACATCAGTATCAGTCAAGCGACTACGCAGATGCCATGGCGCCCGGCTATGATTGTCCTCTGCCCGGTTCATTTCCGGTCGAATAATCTACTGGTCGGTCTCGGGAGAGGATAGCGAGGTCGTGAGGATTCTTGTTGCTGGCGGCGCCGGATTTGTCGGAAGTCATCTCGTCGAACGGCTGCTCGATGAAGGTCACGAAGTAGTCGCAATCGACAATTTCATTACCGGACGACGGACCAATTTGACGCATCTCGAAGAGAATCCGAACCTGACGCTCCGCGATCACGACATTGCGAAACCGTTCGTTGGAGATGAGTTCGCGCAAGAATTCGATCAAATTTATAACCTCGCCAGTCCCGCCAGCCCAAAGGGGTATCGCGAGCACCCGATCGAAACTCATCTCGCCAATTCCGTCGGCATCTGGCACTTGCTCGAGCTTGCGCATGGGTGCGGCGCCAGGTTTTTGCAAACGTCGACTTCTGAGGTCTACGGTGAACCGCTCGTCCACCCGCAGCCGGAGACGTATTGGGGAAATGTCAATCCGATCGGACCGCGATCGTGCTACGACGAGGGGAAGCGGTTTGCCGAAAGTTTGACGATGGAATTCGTGCGTCAGTATCACTTTGACGCTCGGATCGCGCGCATTTTCAACACCTATGGTCCGCGTTCGAAACCAGGCGATGGCCGAGTCGTTCCGAATTTCTGCATTGATGCCCTACATGGCCAACCGCTCACCATTTATGGCACAGGGACGCAGACCCGCTCGTTTTGCTACGTCTCCGATTTAGTGTCAGGACTTGTCGCCCTGATGAACGCATCGAGCATGGCGGGCGAAGTCGTCAATCTCGGCAACCCAACCGAGATCACCGTGGCCCAACTCGCCGAACTGATTCGTGAAGTTGCTGACTCCAAGTCGCAGATCACGTTCATGCCGCTTCCGGAAGATGATCCAACCCGGCGCCGCCCGGACATCTCGAAGGCGGATCGCCTCCTCGGCTGGCAACCAACGACGGAGCTTCGCGTTGGTCTCGAAAAAACCATTGAGTACTTCCGAAGGTATCTGTAACCAGGCGTGAGGCGTGAGGCGTGAGGCGTTAGGCGTCGTCCTGAAGGCCCGGGCTACGACAGACCGGCTCTTCTGGGGCTCACTGGGTTCGCGTCTGACTTCTGACGCCTCACGCCTAACGCCTCACGCCTCACGCCCGACGCCTGATGCCCGACGCCTAACGAATGGCGGATGTCGCCGCCTCTTGAACAGGATTGCCGGGACCGGTAGGATACGAGCGTGGAACGGCAATTCGCGCCGATTGGCGTATTCGACTCCGGGTTGGGCGGATTAAGCGTCCTCCGGGAAATTCGCGCCTTGCTCCCCGCCGAGGATCTTCTGTATGTCGCGGACAGTGCGTACTGTCCGTATGGGACGCGCACGTCTCAAGAAATTCTTCGACGAAGCCTGGCGATTTCCGCTGCGCTAATCGAGCGTGGGGTCAAATTGACAGTTGTTGCCTGCAATACCGCCTGCTCGGTTGCCATCGAAGAACTTCGAGCGACGTTTTCTCTTCCCATCGTCGGCCTCGAACCCGCAGTCAAACCGGCGACTTTTGAAACGAAGTCGGGTCGTATCGCGGTTATCGCGACGCCGAAGACTGTCGCGGGCACTCGCCTAAAGAATCTTGTCGACCTCTACGGGCGAAACGCCGACGTTCGGCTGCTCGCGGCGCCCGGTTGGGTCGAGCTGGTCGAATCCGGACAAACGCGCGGACCAGCTGCCCATGACGCAGTTGAGTCCCTCGTGCGACCGTTGCTCGAGGACCGAGTCGACACGATCGTGTTGGGATGCACCCACTACCCGTTTTTGCGGCCGGAAATCGAAGCGATCACCGGGAGTGCCGTCCGCGTCATCGACAGTGGCGAGGCCATTGCGCGGAGAACCCGAGATCTCCTTGACATAAACGACATGCGCCGCAATCACGGTCATGAGGGAACAACTCGCGTGTTCACGACCGGCGATGCGACGGCGATGAGCGCGGTGAGTTCGCGCCTGATCGGTGAGAACGTCAACGCCGAGCAATTTCCGGTTTGAGCGACGAATCCGCGGTCTAGCCCGTACACGGCGTTGCTTCAGGCGACGGCGTTCGAGTTGGGGTAGGGATCGGCGCCGGCGGTAGTTACGTCAGGATCTCATTGAGCTTTTTCTCGAGATCGGCAATCCCGGCGGGGGCGTCAATGCTTCCACTCAGAATCTGATTGATGCTCGCGGAATACGCATCCGAGACATCATCGTAGCGCGTCGCCGTGACAGTTGACGGGCGGGCCACGACGCCATTGACGAAAAGATCGTGAAGTCTGGCAAATGTGGGATTGGCGGCAAGCACGTCGGGGTCTTCGTATAGCGTTGGGATTGTCGGAAAGCGTCCTAGCTCGATCGCGGCCGATTTCTGCAATTCCTTACTAGTGATGTACTTCGCGAATTCGACTGCCGCTTCTTTTTGCCGGGAATATCGAGAAACCATGATCTGCCAGCCGCCGAGAGCTCCGGTGCGGCCCACACCAGAGCTTTCGAATGTTGGCATAGGCGTCAGGTCGAATTTGTCCTTGATCGGCGAATCGGCTGCATGACCGGCGTCATACGCGTAGAGCCAGTTGCGCATAAACGCGGCGTTGCCTGCTTGCCAAACAAAGCGGGCCTCTTCTTCGTCGAAATCGACAACGCCCGAGGGCGAGATCGTACCGACCCAACTACGCGCACGCTCGAACGCAGCGATCGCGTTGGGATTGTTGACGGTCACTTTGCCTTCGTTGTCGACGATCGTTCCGCCGCCGTTGCCATATTGCAGTTCGAGCGCCGCGCACGTGAGACCCTCATATGAAGCCCCTTCCCAGACATACCCCTGGAATTCAGGATTGCTTGCGCGCTCTCCAGCCTGAATCGCGTTGGCCATCGTTTCGAGTTCGGTCCAATTGGTTGGCGGATGGCTGTAGCCATACCTCTCGAGCAAATCTGTCCGAAAATAGAGGAGGCCAGCGTCACCGATCCAAGGAATCGCCGCGAGGCGCTCCCTATACACCTTTTTCCCAGGTGATTGTTGACTCGGTAACGAGATCGTGACCGTATTGTTTTGGATAATTGCAGGCGAATACTGATAGCCTTGGCTTTCCATCGCCTTCTTCAGATCGTAAATGTTCTGAGTTAGGCGGCCCGGCCAGGTCACGTCGATCATGGCCACATCAAGCGATCTCGATTTCAGCGAAAAGATGCTCTGATACGCGGTCAGGCGATCGGACGCGCGAATGGGACCCGCCTGTCGGGAGACGGATATGCCTGTCGCCTGGCTGAAGAGATCGCAGGCGACTTGCTCCCAATCCGCCCCCGGACCTTCGGGGCTCAGCACCACGATGATTTCCTTGCCGCCGAGATCCGTGCGCAGATTTGGCGGAAGCACGATCGTGGATCCAGTGCCCGGAGCAGGAGTCGCTGGGGTAGCCGGCGTTTCCGGAGTAGCGTCTTGCGCGGTCGTTCGATTGTGTCGCCAGATCGAGGCGAGACTCGAAATTCCGAAGCCGACCGATGCCGTTCTTTTCAGAAGGTCACGACGGCTCCAACCCATGGAAGTGATTGATCCGGGCTGATCCCCAACGTCGTTTGTCTGTCGAACCACCAATCCTGCCTTCGCGCTGCGCCGAGTGAAGTGGGTGCGAGTTTACCCCTTCACCGCGCCCGCGGTCAGACCGGCGATGATCTTGCGCTGGAAAACGAGGACCAACAGGATGAGCGGCAACGTCACGACGACAGATGCCGCCATCTGCTTGGCAAATGGCAATTCGAATTGTTGATTGCCTGCAAAATTTGCGATTGCCACTTGAACCGTTCGTGCCTTTGAATCTTGGGTGAACGTTAGCGCATAAAGGAATTCGTTCCACGCCGCAATAAAGCACAGCAGTCCTGTGGTCACAAGGCCCGGCGCCGCCAATGGCAGCAACACCTGACGAAATGCTTGCATGTTTGTGGCGCCGTCGACGAGCGCGGCTTCCTCGAGCTCACCCGGCATCGCCTTAAAGAAATTGGTGAGGACCCAAACAGTGAAGGGTAAGGCAAACGTCATATACGTAATGACGAGTGCCGTCTTCGTGTTGTACAGATTTGGCGTGCTCAAGAACCAGTCGCCCCGGATCATCGTGAACAATGAACCGAGAATTGCCACCGCTGGGAACATTGTCATCGACAAGATCACGTAAAGCGTTACTGTCCGGCCCCTAAACTGCATTCGTCCGAGCGCATACGCGGCAAGGGTGCCGAGCGTAAGGGCTATGATCGTTGTTGCAAACGAGACGATGAGGGAGTTGGCAAGCGCCTTCAGGAAATCTCCGTTATTGAAGACGTATTGGTAATGGCTCCAGTCAAACTCCTTCGGCCAATAGACAGCCGGCGTGCTGAAAAGCAGGCTGCTTGGCGTGACCGAAGACAAGATCGCGTAATAGAACGGAAACACGGTGTAAATGATGATGAAGACGATCAGCAGCCAGAACAGCGCGCGTTTGACATAAGCCCCGTATTTTCGGCGGTGAACGTAAGTAACCGCATCGGCCGCGGGAATCGGTCGACTGATTGGTTGTGCTTGGGTGGTCGCAGTTGCCATAGTTAAATGTCCTCCACCCGAACGAGGCGAGTATAGATAAGCACGAAGACTGCGATGCAGAGAAAGATGATGACTGCCGCGGCAGAGCCAAGGCCCAGCTTCCCGATGCTGATCAGCGTTTGCTGCGTGTAGACCGCGATTGACATCGTGTCGGGCGAGCCCTTTTTCATGACGTAGATCACGTCAAACACGCGGAACGCGTCGAGGGTTCTGAAGATCAAGGCGACCACCAACGCTGGTTTCACCAGGGGCAATGTGATTTGCCAGAACTGCTTCCACGCGCTCGCGCCATCGACCGTAGCGGCTTCATAGACATCATTCGGGATGATTTGGAGCCCCGCAAGGAGAAGGAGCGCCATAAATGGCGTCGTTTTCCATACGTCAACCGCGATGATCGCTGGGAGCGCGGTTGTCGGATTTGAGATCCAGGCAATCTTGTGATCGAGAATGTGGAGCTGATTGACGAGCAGATCGTTGATGATGCCGAAGATGTCGTTGTACATCCAGACCCACATCGTTGCCGAAACGACTGTGGGAATAGCCCACGGGATCAGCATCGACGATCGAACGACACCCCGGCCCCGGAAGTTCGAATTGATAACCAGTGCGATCGCCATACCGAGAACCGTCTCGAACGCGACCGAAGCAACTGTAAATTGGATGGTGTGCCAAATCGAACTCACGAAGATGTTGTCGTTGAAAAGGGCTCGATAGTTGTCGAGCCCTATGTACCGAACCGCCCGAGTGCTCGCGAGGCGCTTGTTCGTCAAGCTCAATCGAAATGTTTCAAAGAGGGGATAAACCGCGACGACGAGCACGATAAGAATGCAAGGTGCGACAAGCATCCAAGCAAGATGTTCGCGAGCCCGCCCGATTGCTGACTCTGGTCGAGACCACGCCTGTCTCGATTTGACCTTTTTGGGTTTCTCTGCGGTGATGGCGTCAACTTGCACGGCCATATCGCTACCACCTAGGTAGGCGCCGGGCGGGAAGGGACTCCCACCCGGCGTTCACCATGACCCGTGGAGCCGAGACCTAAAGCTCGGCCACGATATCGTTCAGCTTGCCTTCTAGATCCTTGATCGCCTCCTCGGCCGGAACATTTCCAACGAGAATTTGATTGATCGCCGTGAAGTAGTCAGTCGAGACCTCATTGTAAAGGTCGCTGGTGACTGTGGACGGGCGGGCGACCGCTCCACCCAGGAAGACATCCTTCAGGCTACCGAAGAACGGATTTGCCGCGAGGACATCAGGATCATCGTAGAGATCAGGAATCGTTGGCAGGTGGCTCAGTTCAATCGCCGCTGATTTCTGAACTTCAAGACTCGTCATGTACTTCGCGAACTCGGTCGCGGCATCTGGGTTCTTGGAGAACTTCGAGACCATGATCTGCCAGCCGCCGAGAGTGTCCGCGTTGGTCGCGCCCTCGCCGTCGCCCTTCGGCACGAGCGTGATATCGAACTTGTCCTTGATGAGTGAGTCGGCCGCCTGACCAAGCGAGTACGCATATGGCCAGTTGCGCATGAAGGCAGCGTTACCGCCCTGCCAGACACCGCGCGAGCCTTCTTCGTCGTAGTCGGTGACGCCCGCCGGGCTAATCGTGCCGACCCAGCCCTTGGCTCGATCGAACGCGGCGATTGCCTGCGGGTTGTTGACGGTCACCTTGCCGGTTTCGTCGATGATCGTGCCGCCGCCGTTGGAGACCTGCCACTCGAGCGCGTTGCAGGTGAGACCTTCGTAGGCGGCCGCCTGGAAAACGAAGCCCTGGAAGTCAGGATTCGCGGCGCGCTCGCCTTCCTGGATCTTTGTGGCTTGGTCCTGTAGCTCTGTCCAAGTCGTCGGCGCATTCGCATATCCGTACTTCTCGAGCAGATCTTTCCGGTAATAGAGCAGTCCAGCGTCTGTATACCAAGGAATGCCAACCAAGGCGCCGTTGACCGTGTTGTTCGTGACGATGCGGTCAAAGTATTTGTACGACTCGCTGTTCATCGCCGCCGAGAGATCGACTGAGAATGGAGCGAGAATGCCCGGCCAAATGACGTCGATCATCATGGCATCGACGTCGCTCGCGCCGGCTCCAAGGAGCTGCTGGTAGTTGGCGAGCCGGTCCGTCGCGCTTTCAGCGCCGGAGAGGCGAGTGGTCTTAATTCCGGTCGTCGACGCGAACAGATCGCAGGCGGCCGTCTCCCACGGAACGGAGGGGCCATCAGCGCCAAGCGTGACGGTGATTTCTTGGCCCGAGAGATCAGTGCGGAGATTGGTTGGCGCGACGAGCGTCGAGCCTGCGGCGACTGGGGATGGAGTGGCATCTTGTGCTGAGACGCCATAGGCGCGAGTGAGCGCCATGAGTGACGACGCGCTAAGGCCGAGAATCGTTCCTCGTTTCAAGACATCGCGACGTGATACGCGAGCGGAAAGACTGTCCTGGAAGAGTTTATTGACTGCGTCGAATCTACGTTCGCCCACTGGATCTCCTCCTCTTTCTGTCGATATTCGAACTACTCCGTTCGAATGTTGGGAACGATATTCACCTCCCACGGTGCGTCAATGCCGCTCGTGCAAATTGCTCACGTAGGATGGAGAAGCCGCCCAATCAATCCGGCTTATACACGCGCACAACTGAAGAGTCAAGCACGCACGCTTGGGCAAACGCTTTGCCTTACATTGGTGATCGGCTGAGATCTCACTCGAATCACATTTGTCGGCCCCCCGACGTGAATCGCTGATCTTTGGCACTCAATTTGCACCGTTGTTACGACGTTGACTGTGAGTCCAGTATATGTAATGACATTCGAGTGAAGTTACAGGCTGGACGAGGCTCGGGAGGCCGCAGATGGCCAAAAATCCCGCCGCAAGCGATCTCGCTGGAGCGCAGGCTGTTGCCGGTTCAAGGGCTTTGTCGGGTCCAGTCGAGTGGCAATCAGGGGGATTCTTTCGTTTCGTTCGTAAGCGGTGGCTTGACGTTGTCATGGTCATCCCGCTTTTTGCGTACATCCTCTTCTTCATGCTCATTCCAGTTGGGCAGTCGATCTACTTCAGTTTCGTGCACCAGGGCACGCACAGTCTAACCCTGTCGAACTACGACGACATCATTCACCGCAGCCAGTTCAAAGACGCCGTCGTCAATACGATCGGGATCACGATCATGGGCGTTTCGATGGAGATGGTTGCGGGGATCATCATCGCCCTGATGCTGGCCCAGGCATTCCACGGTCGCGGCATTTTCCGCTCGATTGTACTGGTTCCGCTTGGAGTCCCGACGATCGTGGCCGGCGCCGCGATGCTCTATTTCGTCGGTTTCACCGGCTACTTCAACGAGGTGTTGCTCGATCTTCACATCATCGATGCGCCGATCTACTGGCAGCAGAGCGGTATCCGCGGCATGTTCGTGATTGCCATCGCCGACCTCTGGAAAACAACGCCCCTGGTGGTGCTGATTCTGCTCGCCGGCTTGGAGTCGATTCCCGGCGATATCTATGAGGCAGCCAGCATCGACGGGGCCAGCGGCTGGCAGAAGTTCTGGGATCACACGATTCCCCTGCTGATGCCGGCGATCACAATGGCGCTGATTTTGCGCGCGATCGATGCGTTCCGCATTTTTGATATTGCGTTGGTGCTGGCCGGACAGACGATTCCGGTCATGAGTTGGTTCGTTTACTCGGAGTATCGCCTCGCGGACAGCACAAACACCGCGGCTGCGGCGGCCGTGATCTTGCTGCTGATGATCATGGTCTTCGTGCTCGCCTACTTCTTCCTCGTCGCTCGCCGGACGGATGAAACACGATGAGCGCAACAATCGCCCAAACCCAGCAAACTGAGCCTCGGAAGCCACCCCTGGAAGAGCACAAGCCGTTGCTGACCTGGGGAAACGTCGGGTTCTGGATTCTCGCGGCGTTCATCGCGTTCCTATTGCTGCTGCCGCTCTACGTACTGTTCAAAGTTTCGGTCAGCACACTCGCGGAGGCGACATCTCCACACCCAAGCTACCTGATCCATAACGTGACGTGGGACAACTGGCGGCGCCTGGCGCAATGGGACAACGTCGGACCGCCGTTGCGGCACAGCTTGACTGTCGCCTTCGGCACCGCGGCAGCCGCGATCGTCATTGCCGCTCCCGCCGCGTATGTCATCTCGCGGATGCCGCGCGGAGTGCGCTATTCAGTGGTTCTCGGGCTGCTCTTCACCAGGATGTTCCCCGAGGTGATCATCGCCACGCCGATCGCGAGCAACTTCTTCAAGTGGGGTCTCAATGACACCGACATTGGTCTGACGATGGCCCACCTGATCCGGGCCCTGCCTCTTGTCGCCTGGGTGCTGGTGGGAACGTTCGAAGTCATCCCGGTCGAGCTCGAAGAGGCGAGCGCGGTCGACGGTGGTGGCCGAATTGGGACTTTGATCAAGATCGTGCTTCCGCTGGCAGCGCCAGGCATCGCGGTCGCGGCGATCTTTGCCTGGCTCGACTCGTGGAACGACCTGCTCTACGCCATCTACTTGTTCCTGTTCGAACAAACACTGCCACTGAAAACCTACTACTACTCGAGTCGCGGCAACGTCAACGACGTCGCGACATTTGCGGTCATCCTGACCATTCCCGTCATCATCTTCACGCTCTTCTTACAGCGGTGGATCAGGAGCGGCTACTTGAGCGGGGCGGTGAAGGGATAGACGGCTTCAAAACTTTGGCGACTCAATGATGAGACGCGATCAATGCCGGACAGCGCGTCCGGAACGGTAGACAAGGAGGATCATCGATGAACTCGGATTCGGAACGCAATCGAGCGATGCTCGATGAACTCGTCAGCGAGCATCTAACCGGCAGGCTGACCAGGAGGCAGCTCTTCGCCCGTGCCGCTGCGCTCGGGGCTTCAATTCCCGCGCTTTCAGTGATGCTTGCGCATGGCGCGGCCGCGCAAGACGCATCGCCTTCTCCAGAAGCATTGCAGCTCGGGAATTACTCGGGCAAGAAGCTTCGGCTCTCGGTCGGGTTGGCCGACGTCGAGCGCCAGGTCTACGATGACGATGTCATTCCGGGATTCAAGGATTTGACTGGCGGCGACGTCGAGATCGTGCAGATCGAAGCCGCCGACGTCATCACGACATTGCAGGCACAAGTAAGCTCGGGCAACATCCAGATCGACATCCTCGATCAAGACAACAATTCGCTCGCGCCCCTCGTCTCCAACCAGCTCGTCGAGGAGTTGCCTGAGGCTCCCCAGGTGATCCCCAGCGAAACCATTCCCGCGCTGCTCGACGTGTTGCAATTCGACAACAAGTACTACTTCCTACCGGCGCGGCCAAACGTACAGATCACCTATTACAACGAGACGATGCTGAATGACGCCGGTGTGCAACCACCGACAACCTGGGACGAACTAACGAACGCTGGCAAGGCGCTCAAAGACAAGAACGGTGTCGGCAAGGTCTCTATTCAGGGCGTACCAGGCAGCGCCGTTGGCGTCACAGTCTCTCAGTTCATTTGGCAGGCAGGTGGCGATCCGCTCAAGATCAACACCGACCAGGCGGCGCAGGCGTTCACCTTCATGCAGGGTTTGAAGGAGTACTTGACGCCGCAATATCCAACGGCGACGTTCGACACCACGAACACGTACCTCCTCAACGACACCGTTGGTTTGGCCCAGAACTGGCCGTTTGGCATCCAAGTCATCGTCGGCGACGGGAAGAAAACGGACGTCAAGGCGTACTCCGGTTGGGCGGGACCGGCCGGCAACGCGATGGTGCTCGGCGGCACGGTTTTCGGCATCACCAAGGGCACGCCGAATCGAGACATGGCGATCGACTATGCCAAGTACTTCATGTCGAAAGACGTGCAAGAACTGCTGACCGCAAAGCTCGGTTGGCCCGCAATCCGATCGGATGCCTTCGGTACTGTCGAGGATTGGCAGAAGCCGTACTTTGACGTTGTGAGCCAGGCGCTCGCGGTTGCCAAGCCGCGCCCGAACGTGACGTATTGGGGCAAAGTCGAAACGATCCTCACCGATGCGTTCAACGACATTGTTACCAACGGCAAGGATGTGACGTCGACTCTCGCCGATTACCAGGGCAAGATCGACGATGCCGCCAGCGGCGGATAGGAGGTTATTGCGGCGCCAGGTTGAATGCCGGGCGCTCCCAAATGAAAGCCTCTCCGAGCCTAAGTACGGGGTAGGTTCACGCGCCAGTCGGCGCAAGCCCGGGGCTCAAGACCCCGGGCTGAACTTACAAAGCCCACTCCGCGGGTTGAGCACGACACCGGAGGTTTTCCAGTTAGTTGATGAAAGTGGAATACTGAATCGGATCATGTTCCATGCCGTCTCCAGTCGGCTTGAGCCGACTTTCGGTCACTGAGCGGGGTGCCCTCTGGGCCTTATTGATTCCCGGGTGGGCCGACGGATGCGCTCGGTAGTTAAGCGAACGCCATCAACCGACGTCCGTCACTGAGCGGGAAAGGGCCCTATTCATTCCCGGGCGGTCCGAACGGTGCGCCCGCTAATTTAGCGATAAACCGGGGTACCTGTTGGCGTTGGCTCACTATGTCGACCGTGGAAAAAGATCGTACAGACGCTGGTAGAGCTCGCGATAGATGCGGTATTGGCGGTTGTAGACTGCGGCGTTCTCCGGATTGGGCATGTTTATTTCTCGATTTGTGAGGAATAGGTCGATCTGGGTCCAGTTGTCGAACATGCCGGTCGCCATGCCGGCGACAAACGCGACACCAAGCGATGATCCTGGGTGAACGCGAAAAGACACAATGGGGAATCCGAGAACATCGGCCGCGATTTGACGCCAAAGCCCGCTCGTCACACCGCCATTCGTAGCAACGAACCGTCGCGGCAGATGGCCGGCGGTTTGAAGTACGTCGAGATGGTGCCGAAATCCGAAGATGACCGATTCGAGAACCGCGCGAAAGATGTGTGGCGGACCGTGGTGAAGGTCGAGACCGAAAATCACGCCGCGAGCCGCGGGATCGAGAATCGGTGTCTTTTCTCCCAAGAAATAGGGAAGTACAACAATGCCGTCGGAACCAGCAGGGATCGCCAACGCCTGCTCATCCAGTGCCTGCAGCGTTGGCTTGTCGGCTGGTTTGCCGAGTAGGTCGCCGACAAACCACTTCACCAGCGAACCACTGGCGGCCATGCATCCATTAAGCAAGTAGCTGCCGGGAATGTCATGCGCGTCAATGTAAAGACTCTGATGGGTAATAAGCTGGGAAGAGCAATAGAGAATATCTCCAGCCCCGCCAAACTTGATGAGGGTGTCTCCGTCATTGCGCAGACCGGCGGCCAACGCCGAAGCGACGTGATCGGCGCTTCCCGCAACGATTGGAGTGCCGGCGGGAAGACCAGTCGCAATTGCGATGTCACGATCAAGTTGACCGACGATGTCGGTCGGTTTGCGCACTGGCGGAAGGTAATCCGGCCGGAGATCAACCGCCGCGAGAAGATCGTCAAGCCAGCGTTCTTCCCGAAGATCGAAGAGACCGCTTTCGATCGCCCAATTGCGTTCCAAGCTGCATTTGCTAGGGCGGGTCCCGCACAAGTGAGCGGTCACATAGTCGAACGAACCGAGAAGCGTGCGGGTTCGATTCCACGCCTCGGGCTCGTGTCGTTGCACCCAACGAAGCCGCGGGGCGATGTGCTGCTGGTTTGTAAATCCACCGGTTAGTGCGAAGAGATCGTTTTGATCGAACTCTTCGGATCAGTTCGTCGACTTCAGCTATCGCTCGCGCGTCGTTTTGCTGGATCGACGGCCGGACTGGATTGCCATCGCCGTCAAGCATGACGAGCGCCGGAACCATCCCGCTGACGCCAATCGCCGCGAGTTCATTTGGATTGAACGCCGGGGAGGCTGCCGAGTGCGGAAAGTCCCGCGATTGCGCCCTGCAGCCAGTCCGTCGGATCTTCTTCGGCCCAGCCAGCGTGAGGAGACTGGAGATCGTGCGGAGCGGTGCGGTCCGCGAGCAATTGTCCATCTCGATCGATCAGAACGGCTTTGACGCCGGTCGTACCGATATCGACGCCGATTGCAAGCCGCCTGCTCATGCGTTCGTGGCTTGAGCGACCGTTTGCATCAATTCCCGCACTCGGTCGACATCGACGCGGTTCCAGGTGACGCCGTCAACCTTCAGCGAGGAACCAACGATCGCGCCGTCCGCGTAGGCCAGCAATTCCTGGGCGTTGCTCGCTTTGAATCCGGTATTGACCAAGATGGGAATGCCGGTGGATTTGATCGCTTCGGCGACGTCCGCGAGCGCCGAGGCACTGGTTGGTTGGCTGGTGATGGGTCCAGAGATGAGGATCGCGTCGGGACTCGAAGAGAATGCGACCGACCTTGCGACATCGGCAACGGGCCGGGGCGCGAGCTGCTGCGCGAACTCGGCGTTGATATTGAACATGAGCTTGACGTGCTCGGCCCCAAGTTGTCGGCGATAGCGATAGGCGTCGCCCGCGCTGCGTACCCAGATTCCGAAATCGCCGGCGAATGCCCCGGTGAAGATCTCCCGGCAAAATGCCGCTCCGGTCGCGGCCGCGACGGCGAGGGTGGCTCGGGGGTCCCAAAGCACGTTGACGCCAAAGGGGACAGACAACTCGTCGCGAACCGCTGCAACGACATCGCTCATCGCCGCGACGGAGGCAAAATCGGCGTCGAGTTGATAGGGCCGGTCGTTCTCGTTGCAGAACATCACGGCGTGGATACCGCCTTGTTGTAAGGCCTCAAGGTCGCGCTTGACCCAGTTGCGAACGCCGTCCATGCCCGCTGCTTCATCATAGAGCGGCGTGCCGGGAAGGGCAGGCAGATGGACCATGCCGATGATCGTTTTTGGCGCGCCCGACAGATCTTGCAACCAACTCGCCAAGGCCGAATCTCCCATCAGAACTAGTTGAAATCGGCGGCAGGATACCGCAAAAAACGGACACTATTTAGTCGCGACAGCTGTTGCGATGATCCAGCTTGTCTGCGGTCGAATTTATCATCCGATTCAGTCGGGGAGTTCGTATCTGCCCGATTTTGCGGTCAGTCGAATGCGGTAGATGATCGTTTCTTGAGCAAGTTCTGGTACCGGTTGTGGTTCCGGGTAGACGATTCGGAGGGCGCGCGCTCGTTCTTCTTGGTCGAGGATCTCTTCATAGACACCGTCCGCGATGACGCTACGCCAGCGATCGGAGGCATCGGCACGGTCAACTTCGAACGATACCAAGGGTTGCGCCCGCATGAAACGAATTTTTCGGCCCAGTCCGCTGTGCGCGTAAATTGCGTCGCCGTCGTAGCCGTAGGAAAGCGGCACGACATAGGGCCGGCCGTCGCCGCCATCGACGCCGTGGCCGCAACAGGCGATCCGGCCGACCAAGGCCGTGCGAAGTAACTTTTCAATTTCCTCGTCAGGCAAGACGGCGATCACACCCATCTGAGAACCTCAGCGCTCCTAGCGAACGGTCAATTCGATTTCGTAAATCGAGTTGTTCAAATAACCCTTGGCATTCCAGAGAGCCTTTTCTGGCTGAACGAGACCGCGCGCGTCGGTCGCGCGTGTTCGCAATCGAGCCGGACCAGCGATGGCGTTCCATTCGTAGGCGAATTTGACCCACGCTAGGGGGCCGGCCTCCGCGACGATGTCCGCGAGTTCCCACGTTTGACCGCCATCGGAGCTGATTTCGACTTTTTCGATCGCACCATGACCAGACCAGGCGTAGCCGGTGACTGTCTGGATCCCAGTGTCGACCGTCGTGCCGGCAATCGGATGACTAATGATCGATTTGACCGGCATTTCGCGGACTGGGAGCACGTGTTCGCCGCCGGCGGTGATCAACGTGTAATTTTCGAGGTTCCAGAATCCGGCGTATGGCTTATCACTCGCTGTCAGCCCAATGAGCCATTTTGTCGAGGCGATTCCCGCCCAGCGAGGGACGACCAACCGTACCGGTCCCCCGTGCGGAACCGGGAGTGGAGCGCCATTCATTTGCCAAACCAGCATGGTGTTCGGATCGAACGCGGTCTGGATTGGCAGTCCACGTTGCATCCCCTCCATGTCGCCACCTTGGGAGATGAGGTCGATCGTATTCTGCTTCACGCCGGCGAGTTCGAGAACATTTCTCAGCGATGTGCCGGTCCATTCAGCGGCGCCAGCGGCATCGTTCTTCCAGTCAGTGCCTTCAGCCGGCGGATCGAGCCGGCTGCGACCGTTCCCCGCGCACTCGAGGAACGACGTGATCGTCTGACTTGGGGGTTTTTTCAAGTCTTCGAGCGATAATCGTTGAGGGCTCTCCACATTTCCATCAACTGAAAGTGTCCAGATGGAGGGGTCAATCTCCGGCGTCGGTCCATTTGAGCGCACAAAGAAGAGTTCAGTCGGCACAATGAGGCTATCGATCAAATCGAGGGGCATACCAAGGTTTGCCGTGCCGTACGGCAGCAAGCGCGCGTCTTTTCCGGGGATCGTCATAGTTTATCTCGCATGTTGTTGCGTTCAACAATAACAAATCTGTCTCGTTCTTCTAGATCTCTTACGATTCGGATGCGAGCGCTCGGGAAGTGGTCAGCTGCCATTCGACTTGCTTCCGCAGCGTGCCCTGGATCGAGTTCGAGCACCGCCGTGCCATTGGGGTGCAGAACTCGCGGCAGATCAGAAATCAACCTGCTGATTATCGCTAATCCGTCAGATCCGCCAACAAGCGCAATCTTCGGCTCCGCGTTCAACTCGGGATTTTCTTCAAATTGAGCCGGAGTGAGGTAGGGCAGGTTCGCCAATATGAGATCAACCTTGCTCGAGAGAGGCTGGAGCAGATCGCCGATAACGAAATCCACACGGTCCTGGAGGTCCAAACGGTCACGATTGGTTTTGGCAGCCGAGATTGCAGCCTCGGAAATGTCGATGCCGATAGCCGCACCCGTCCATGCTTTGCAGACACGTGCGAGTGACAAGATTATTGCCCCCGAGCCTGTGCCGACGTCAACGACCACTGCCTCCGGACGAGGTAAAAGCCATGAAGCGGCCCATTCGACCAGTTGCTCTGTGCCGGGGCGAGGAATCAGGACGGACGGATTGACGATGAACGGAAGACCCATGAACTCGCGTTCACCAGTCAAATACGCAACCGGGCAACCTGATATCCGTCTTTCGATGAGGCGAGCGAATTCCTTTTCGGTCTTTGGGTCGATCTCCTCTTGCAGCCTGGCAAACAGGGCCGTTCTATCAATTCCGAGCACAAATCTCAGCAAGACTTCCGCATCGAGGCGTGGTGTGTATGTGCGTGTCGGCAAGAGGCGTGCGGTTGCCATGCGCAGGGATTCCGCGATTGTCTTTCGATCTTTCACGGCGAGAATTGAGCTAATCCGCGGCCTGGGATTGATCTTCGAGACCGGCGTCGGCGAGGCGATCGGCCTCGTCAGCGGTCCGCAGTTCCTGGACGAATGGATCGATTTGTCCGTCAAGCACCGCCGGGATGTTGCTCAGGCTGAGCTTGATCCGGTGATCGGTGATGCGGTCTTGGGGGAAATTATAGGTGCGAATTTTTTCGCTTCGTTCCGCGCTCCCGATTTGCGAGCGACGTGCGTCCCCGCGTTCCTGCGCTAAACGGTTCTGCTCGATCTCGTAGAGGCGCGACCGTAAGACAGTCATTGCCTTGAGTTTGTTTTTCAGTTGACTTTTTTCGTCCTGACAAGTGACCACGATGCCAGTTGGCAAGTGGGTGATGCGAACGGCGGAGTCGGTCGTGTTGACACTCTGGCCGCCATGTCCGGTCGAGCGATAGACGTCGATCCGCAGATCATTGTCGTTGATCTGGATATCGACTTCCTCGGCTTCGGGCAGCACCGCGACGCTTGCGGTCGAAGTGTGGATCCGTCCTTGACTTTCAGTGACTGGAACCCGTTGCACGCGATGGACGCCACTCTCGTAACGGAGGTGGCTATAGGCGCCCTTGCCGTTGACTTCAAAAATGATCTCGCGGAATCCGCCGCCGTCAGTTTCAGTTGCCGACAGCACTTCAACTTTCCAACGATTGCGCTCGGCATAACGGGTGTACATCCGGTAGAGATCGGCCGCGAAGAGCGCCGCTTCGTCGCCACCGGTGCCCGCCCGAATCTCGACGATTACGTTTTTGTCGTCGTTCGGGTCTTTCGGCACGAGCAGCAATCGAATCTGTTGCAGCAGTTCGTCGTGGCGCTGGCGAAGCTCTTTGAGCTCGTCCTCGGCAAGTTGAGCAATCTCGCGATCATCATCGCGCGTCATCGTTTCGGTTTCCGAAATCGACTGGTCAAGCGCGCGATAGTCGCGATATGCGTTGACAACCTCATCGAGCTCAGCCCGCTCGCGGCCGTACTCGGTCAGCTTGACCGGATCGGTGGCAACTTCCGGATCGGCCATGAGATGGTCGAGCTTCTTCGTACCGTCGTTCGAGCTCAGATAGTGTTGACAGAAACGTGGCCATGATCTCCGGGTCCTAAAAGATATGCGGGCAACATACGTGAACAAGCAAGCCTTAGTTGGCCGAAGGCCTGCCTACTAATGATAGCCGACGAGCGTCTGCTTCTCCCGAAGGTAGTCGCATTTACCTAGAAATCCGTGCCGTTCCTCCTTTAACAATTTGGCGCTAAAGGTGGATATCGCGCGCATTTGTTTCGCGCAACGATAGGGCAGCACTCATTAATCGCTTGATTCCGCGCTTGGACGCTCCCCCTTTCGGTTCGGAGACAACCGTGAAACGACAACTGGCATTTATCTCAACATTCGTCATGCTCTGGACCTTTTTCGGCTTTGCGCCGGCCGCGGCCTATCCATCCGCGTCAAAGCTCCTTGGCTACAAGGTGATCCCGACGCCAGTCGCCGGATACGTCAATTCGAAGGTCGTTGTGTCGATCAATTCGTTTCCGGCGAGCAAGACCGTCACTGTGACATTTGACGATGACTTTGGATGCACGTTGAAAACAATCTCAAACGGAACGGGCAGTTGCTCGTTTCGCGTTCCCGCGACCGACCAAGGGCTACATCGCATCACCGCGACCGGCGGCGGCATGAGCGAATTCCGCTATTTCAATGTCGACCCTCGGATCAAATTAACGCCGAATTTTGGCCCACGCGGAACAACCATGGATGTGTCACTGCGCGGCTTCCTGACGAATATGTCTGTCGTGGTCAAGTGGTACAACTCAACACAGAAGATCACAATCAAGTCGCTCCAAACTTCGGGCACGGGGAGCGCAAACTTCTCATTTAAAGTGCCTTCAAATGCGGTGCCCGGACCTTACAAGGTTTGGGCCCGCGAATGGACCGGCACCTCTACAGCAGCGACTTTCACCGTCACAACCTGACACTAAAAGAAGGAAGTCGTTGAACGACCGTGGGCGATCAAGCCCACGGTCATTTGCGTTTCTCGTCGATATGGTCAAACAGGTTCCGGAACAGGGAGTTGAAGAACGCAGGACGTGTCGCGACTGGTATCCACTTCAGCGTTCCGCCGAAGCGGCGCAAACGTTCGGGCCGCTTACGCGGAGGTCATTTCCGCGAGCTCATACGTTTTTCTCCGAGCCATCAGGCTGACAGACTCGGCACGCGGCAACGCGCAACCAGTCGCAGTAAACCTTCGCGAATTTGATCGGTCGTTTGAAGGGCTTTGTCTATCGTGACGGCCTAGCGATATCTGCGCTGGCGAGATGGCGGACCATGGCGAATAACCGCGTCGGCCAAGTCGGCCATTGCTGCGGTTTCGCCTGACATTGCGGCGGGAATTGAAACCCCCAACTCTGAGAGCGACGGATGAAGGCATTCAACACAAGCGCACAAACCGCGGATGACGTCGAGAGCCCGCAGCGGGTCGATGCTCCATTCCAGGCGCGGCAACTTTGCGTCCAATTCCGACTCAGTGCCGCGATTCTGCCCTGACGCCGTTGGATCCGGGCCGTCAGGAAGTTCCGCTAGGCGCCGAGCTCAATATATGCACGTGTGAGGAGATCGATTTGTTGGCTTGCCCGCCGGCTCTGGCCGCGGCCAGCGAACTTGATCGCAATCGGAGCCATCGCCCAGAAGAAGGTCAGAGCATCGGTGGCTTTGAGTCGTCGCTCTTCGGCAGGCAGCGAATGGGGAATTTCTATGGGAACATCGGTCCTTGCAAATAGGATCCGTGTTTCCGCGCATCGCACGGCCTGACTTGCTGGCCCGACGATCCAATCGACCTCAAAGGGACCTGAATACACCACTAGTTGGTAGCGACTTCCCGGCTGCGTGGGCGAGTCCATGTCGTGCTGCACGAGGAGAGGCTGGCCGATACGCTTGTACAATTCGTCTCGTTCCTGCAGAAAATTCGGGAGAAGCCTCGTCTTGGACTGCAACGTGTAGATCAAAGTCGCTCCACTCATCGTCGTCGCCGCGGCCGAAGGAGCCCGAGAGCCAGGCCGAAGTGACGCGTGGATCCGACTCGAGCACCTCTGTGATTCGCTCCAGAAGGGCACCACGGGAGCGAGCATAATCCCGCAGATCGCCGGATTGCACGGGAAACGATGGCACGTGCCTTTCCTATCCCATTCCAGTAGGAGTCTAGAATCCAATACGTGATACGGATGAGCTCATCGCTGCAAAGTACATGTCCTTCGCGCCGATTCTGCCTGCTCGCGATTGGGTGGCTCACCTTGCTGCCATGTACTCTGTCAGAACGAGCGGACATCGTCGGACGAAGTGGGTTTGCTCTGCGCAAACCACTGGCGCCCTTCAAGATTCACGGTCAGATGGAAGAGTTTGGCGCTCCATTTGACCAGGCTGCAACTGCTCGTCGAGCACAGCCGCGCGCTCCTTAAGACGTTCAACGCTGGCGGCGAGGCGTTCCGCTTCGATCCGCATCAGTCGCCTGATCGTGAGTGCTTCCAACTCGGCGCGTTCGACGAGTTGGTTCGCTGCTCGCTGCGCATCGTTGAGCAGTTGCTCGATCGAATCGGTCGTAGGCGCTTGGCCGACTTTCTCGCCAATCGCCACCGCTAATTCCGTCTGAGCTTCGGCAACTTGGCGATAGCCGTTCTTACTTCGGGCGCCATCTCAGACGCCGCCGGATCCAACCAAGCGGACGCAATCGCACTGGACGAATTGGAGGTGTTTGTATCCATGCTGCGTCAAAACCCGGATGCGCCGGGAAGGCGCACCTCGGATCAAAATCATCACGGGCGTGAACCGGCTAGAAACCGGCGCCTGTTCCATACCACGGAGATCCGTGATCGAAACGGGTTCGCGGACCGCGACGTGAACCCGGCGAGCACGCCTTCCGCATACTCACGGGGCTCAACCGCCTCGACTTGTCCGAGTTGTGACAGGTATCGCTGGAGAGAAAGGGCGGTAGCCGCACGCGGGACTCCATGGACGAGCAACGTCAGTGATTGACTCGTGACCATCGGAGCCGGTACTTCAGTATGTACTTCCTCAACCTCAAAGCGTCGGTTCTTCAACCGGAGGAGGTTCGACCTCTTGAGAGGACGCCGAGAGTTCGCCGCTGATGTCCGCGCCAAGAATCGATTCGAGCGACGGAGGCTCTGTTTCGATCTCTTCGTCGAGTTTCGCTTCTTGGGCGGCGACCGTTTGGATCGGCTCTTCGATAGATTCAGTTGGGGTCGCCGGCTCCGGCGTGATCGCCGCGGCGCGCTCTTCGGGTGTCGTGAACGCGATGTATTCCGGCGGAGCGTCAAGGAAGAGCGAGGAGAGGGATTCGCTTCCCGGCAGGCGTGGCGGCAATTCCGTGCGCTCTCCAGGAGGCAAATTGGCTTCTACTTCTTCCAGCGAGTCAGCAACTCGCCGTCCAAGGCGCTCTACCTGGCCCTGAAGCTGAGTGATATCCGCCAGAATCGACGCCAGCGTTTCCCGGTGATGAGCGAGATCGGTTTGTTCTTGCTCGGCTTTTGCGGCCGCCAACTCTTGGCCGGTACTTTCGCGGAGGTCCATCGCCTGTCGGAGCAAATCTCCCGATCGGGCGATGTTCTCGTGGATAAGCTGGTCAAACGACTCGAAGAACGCGAGGCGCTCTCGCATCCGTTCGACCTCGTCTTCAGAATACGTTTCAGGCGCGTGGTCCCGCGGTTCTTCGCGGCTCGGTTGGTCGCTCATGCCCACCGCCGTTCCTTCAGCATCAAGTAGGCCCCTAGTTGTTTCTCTAATACATCGAGTGTAGCACCCAAGTGGACTATTTTGATTGCCTCGGTCTCTTCAGGATTTTTAGCGCATTCAGCATGTCCAGGCACAGTCGGACTACAATGGGTATCTGACGCTTTGGAGGAGTGGCGTCGTCTACCCAACTGCGTCTGGGTCCAAATTGAATCGAGGAGATACGGTAACCGAATGAGCCAGATTTTAGATTTAGCGCGTGAGCGCGTGTTGTTTTATGACGGCTCAATGGGCGCGACCATTCTCAACATGCAACTTGACGCCGACGCCTATGGTGGCAAAGAAGGGTGTAACGAATATCTCGTCCTCCATAATCCCGCGATCATTGAGCAGCTTCACTCGTCGTTTCTCGAGGTCGGGGTCGACGTTTTAGAGACGGACACCTTGGTGGAAGTCTGATCAAGCTCGAGGAATATGGACTCGGAGAGCGGACCTACGAGGTCAATCGCGTCGCGGCCGAGATCGCGAAGCGGGTCGCGAAGGACTATTCGACGCCATCGCATCCCCGGTTTGTCGCGGGCTCGATTGGCCCAACCGGACTCTTGCCAGCCTCCGAGGATCCACTGCTCGGGAAACATCGCTTCCAAGAGGTCGTCGATCTCTTTCTCGATCAGATTCGCGGCTTGATCGACGGCGGTTCCGACATCCTGATCATCGAAACGGTCCAGGATATTCTCGAACTCAAAGCCGCAATCCGCGCCGCTGAGCGCGTATTTGCGGAAAAGAACATGCGGATTCCCGATCCATGCTTCAATCACGCTCGATACGTCGGGCCGCATGCTCCTCGGCACCGACATTGCCGCCGCCCTCAACATCCTCGAGCATCTTCCCGTCGACATCATTGGATTGAACTGCTCGACGGGACCGGATTACATGCGCGATCCGGCGCGCCACCTCGGTCAGTACTCGACGAAACCGGTCGCGATCATCCCGAACGCTGGAATTCCAATCAATGTGAATGGTCTGGCCGTCTTCCCGATGAAACCGGAGCCAATGGCGAAGGCGTTGCGCGAGATGGTCGAGGAGTTCGAGGTCGGGATTGTTGGTGGGTGTTGCGGCACCACACCGGACCATCTCAACGAAGTTGTGCAGCAGATCAAACGGCGCGATGTCACGATCCGTCCCGCCACACCACTACCGCAAATCGCCAGCATGATTCACGCGGTCGCGCTTCAGCAGGAACCAGCGCCGCTAATCGTCGGCGAACGTGTCAACACCCAGGGCTCGCGTAAAGTGAAGCGCCTGGTCATGGCAGACGACTACGACGGTCTGCTCGAAGTTGGCCGCAGTCAGATGGAAGAGGGGGCGCACGCGCTCGATGTCTGCACCGCGCTGACTGAAAGGCCGGACGAGCGCGACATCATGCGCACGCTCGTCAAAAAGCTCGCGCTCAATGTCGAAGCCCCACTCGTGATCGATTCCACCGAGGCCGACGTCATCTGCGATGCGCTTGAACAATATCCCGGCCGGGCGATTGTCAATTCGATCAACATGGAGAACGGCCGCACGCGGATTGAAGCAGTGATGCCGCTGGTCAAGGCTCATGGCGCGGCGGTGATTGCGCTGACGATCGACGAAGAGGGCATGGCAAAGACGGCGGAACGTAAAGTCGCCGTTGCCCGCAAGATTTACGACATCGTGACTGAGGAATACGGACAGCGGCCCGAGGGCCTGATCTTTGACGCATTGACGTTCACCTTAGCGACCGGCGATCCAGAGTTCACACGGTCGGCAATCGAGACGATTGAGGGCATTCGGCAAATCGAAAAGGAAATGCCGGGCGTCCTGTCGATCCTGGGCGTTTCCAATGTGTCGTTCGGGCTCAACCCGGCCGCGCGCCGCGTGCTTAATGCCGTGTTCCTGTACCACTGCGTACAGGCGGGATTGGACCTGGCGATCGTCCATCCGTCCCACGTCGTGCCTTTTTCCGAAATACCCGCGGAGGAACGAAAACTCGCAGAGGATCTCGTCTTCGCGCGCGAACCGGATGCACTGCAGAAGTACATCGAGTTCTTCGAAGGACGGTCCGACGCCGACGCGCCAACCGGTCCCGATCCGATGCTCGAAATGAATCCGCGCGAACGTCTCCACTTCCGGATCGTCTTCCGGAAGAAGGAGGGCGTTGAGGACGATGTCGATCAAGCGGTGCAGGAAGCTGGAGATCCCGTCGAAGTTCTCAACAACGTGCTCCTACCGGCGATGAAGGAGGTCGGCGACAAATTCGGCGCCGGCGAACTGATTCTGCCGTTCGTTTTGCAATCTGCGGAAGTCATGAAACGGGCGGTCGCCCAGCTTGAAACGTACCTTGAGCGCCAAGAAGGGGTGACCAAGGGCACGGTCGTGCTGGCGACGGTCTTTGGCGACGTTCACGACATCGGCAAAAACCTCGTCAACACGATCCTGACGAACAATGGCTATACCGTTCACGATCTCGGCAAGCAGGTGCCGATCAGCCGAATCATCGACAAGGCGGTCGAAACCAACGCGACCGCGATTGGGCTTTCTGCTTTGCTCGTCAGCACCAGTAAACAAATGCCCCTTTGCGTGAAAGAACTGCACCACCAGGGACTTGAGTTCCCGGTCATCATTGGCGGCGCGGCGATCAATCGCGCCTACGCGCAGCGCACGCTTTTCGTCGACGAAGCGCTGCCGTACGGACCGGGTGTTTTTTACGCCAAGGATGCGTTCGAGGGTCTGTCATTGATGGATCGAATCATCGATCCAAGTGCTCGACCGCAACTCGTTGAAGCGACGGTCGAAACGGCCAGGGCCGCATTGGCAAAACCCGGACGTGAGGCGTTTAGCGTTCCCGAAGAAGCAGCGGCTACTGAAGGCCGGACAGTTCGCGAAGTCGAACCACCGAAAGCTCCGTTCTGGGGCGTTCGCGAGATGAATGGATTTTCGCTCGCCGATGTCTGGCCCCACCTCGACCTGAAAACGCTCTTCCGGCTTCACTGGGGTGGAAAGGGAGTCAAAGACGAGGCCTGGGAGGAGCTGCAACAGACGGAGTTCTTGCCACGGCTGAAGGCGATGCAGGAAGAGGCCGAAGAAACGGGTTGGATTGCACCGAGAGCGCGTGTCGGAATCTTCCCAGCCAACGGCGATGGCAACGATCTCGTCATCTTCGATCCCGAAAATCCCGATAAGGAGATCAGCCGATTCAATTTCCCGCGCCAACCACGGCGCGAGCGGCTTTGCCTTGCCGACTATTACCTGCCGCTTTCGAGCGGCAAGCGCGACGTGGCGGTCCTGCAAATCGTGACCGTTGGGTCCGAGGCGACGAAGCGGACCGACGCATTGCAAGCGCGGGGCGATTACTCCGACAGCTTCTACAGTCACGGATTGAGCGTGCAAAGCGCAGAAGGTTTGGCCGAATACGTGCATCAGCGCCTACGCCGCGAGTTGGGGATGGGTGAAGCGCAAGGCAAACGCTACTCATGGGGATATCCTGCCTGCCCAGATTTGTCGCAACACCTAATCGTCGAACGCTTGTTGAGCGCATCGGAAATCGGCATTCGCGTGACCGAGGGCTATCAATTCGATCCCGAGCAGACAACGGCCGCACTCGTCGTCACCCACCCCGACGCGAAGTACTACGCCCTCGCCCGCTCCGGCAGCGACGGGGAATAGGTTTCAGCACGCGTTGGCGCGAAACCCGACTTCTCGTAGGGGCGTACAGCCGTACGCCCGCGTGGTGAAGGTGGTATTTCCAATCGACAACCATCGTGGTCATCGACCCTGGGCGTACGGCTGTACGCCCCTACGGAGCAAGGGCGCGGATACGCTACGCGTTGAGAACCTCGGTGAGGCGGCGTTCGAAGAAACGGCGTTCGGCGTCGGTGCGGACGAGTTCGAGCGCCCGGCGATAGGCGACGGCTGCCGAAGTAAAGTCGCCAATCCGCTTGAGCAGGTCTGCCCGGGTTGCGTGGAGAGGCAGATATTCGTCAAGTGAACCGGCGGTTGCCAATTCGTCCACGAGCGGTAGTCCTGCCTGTGGACCGTCGGCCATCGCGATTGCGGCGGCGAGATTGAGTTCGATCACCGGCGACGGAGTACGGTTGAGCAGTTCCTGGTAGAGAATCGAGATTTGACGCCAATCGGTATCACCAGCGGTCGGCGCTTCGGCGTGGATTGCCGCGATTGCCGCCTGGATTTGATACGGTCCAACTCGCTTCATTCGAAGCGCTCGATCCAGCAACGTGATGCCCTCGTTGATCTGTGCTCGATCCCATTGCGACCGATCCTGATCCTCAAGGCGAATGGAAACGCCTTCGGCGTCGACCCGCGTCGCCTTTCGCGCGTCGTGGAGCAGCATCAACGCTGTCAGCCCGAGCACTTCCGCTTCGTCCGGCATAAGCGTGGTGAGGACTCGTCCGAGGCGAATCGCTTCCCGCGACAGATCGACGCGCAATGGGGTAGCGCCCGAACTCGCGGAGTAGCCTTCGTTGAAGATGAGGTAGATGACAGCCAGGACCGACGCCAATCGCTCGGGCAACGCATAGTCGGGCGGCACTTCGTAAGGGATACCGGCTTCGCGAATCTTGCGCTTTGCCCGGCTCAGGCGCTGACCGATCGTGGGCTCGGCCACGATGAAGGCGCGGCTGATTTCAGTGGTTGTCAGACCGCCGAGCGTGCGCAAGGTCAGCGCAACTCGTGCCTCAGGCGCCAGCGCGGGGTGGCAGCAGGTGAAGATGAGGCGGAGACGATCGTCGGGAATGGTACTGTCGGTGCTATCCATATCGTCGTCTCGCTGCAGCTCGCTCAATGCATGATGGAGAGCTTGTTTCTGTAAACCGGTGCTCTCGCGACGGAGTCGGTCGATCGCTTTGCGGCGCGCAGTTGTTGTGATCCAGCCGCCGGGATTGTCAGGAAGTCCTCGCTTGGGCCAATCCAGGAGCGCTGTGGCGAAAGCGTCTTGCAGCGCATCTTCGGCCACTGTGAAGTCGCCGATCTGGCGGATCAGTGTGGCGAGAACTTGCGCCGATTCTTGGCGAAACACTCGCTCGATAAACGAGCCAATTGAGGTCGACAAGCGAATACCTCAAGCCGGATGGGACCGGGACATCCCCGGTCCCATGAGCCGGAAAAAATTATCCCATTTCCCAAATCGGACGGACCTCAATTGAACCGTGTTTTGCGCCCGGGATCTTGGCGGCGTAGGCAATTGCGTCATCGAGATCGTTGCAGTTGAGCAGATAGAAGCCGCCGAGTTGTTCTTTGGTTTCCGCAAACGGACCATCGGATACCAAGGTTTCGTCGTTGCGGACACGAACGGTGGTCGCGGTCGCCGTTGGCTGCAACGCGTCCGCTGCCTCGTATTTTCCTGAGGTTTTGACATCATCGGTAAACGCGTTGTAGTCCGACATCATTTGTTCCATTTGCGCGGGGTTGAGTTCAGTTGACTCATCCCCATAGATCATTAAGAGGTACCGCATTCCTGGCGTCCTTTCGATTGTCCTTGTGTATCGAACGAGAAGCCCGTGCTTTCGTCATCATACCGACGAACCGGTTCCGCTGATTTCGACAGACATGACGGCGAATCTTGACCGAAAATCATTTTCGCCTCTAGGCTTGCATTGGCCCGACTTCAGCGGGCGGATCGAGGCAGAACATGTCGGCAATTCGACTCCTCATTCTTGGTGTGTTGCATTTCAAGCAACCAACATACGGCTACGAGGTCCGGCGCGAGCTTGAATCGTGGCACGCCGACCGCTGGGCAAATATCGCCTACGGTTCGATCTACCACGCGCTCAAGAAGATGGCCGAAGAGGGGCTGATCGAATCGGCCGGCGAGGAACAGGTTGGTAATCGTCCGGCGAGGATCGGCTACACCATTACCCCGGCGGGTGAGGATACGTTCCAGAGTCTGTTACGGGAATATTGGTGGGAAGTGAAACCGGTCGTCGACCCGTTCATGGTCGCTGTCGCGTTCATGCCATTCATGCCAAAGGAGGAGATTATCGCGGCGCTGCGGACGCGCATGACCGCAATCGAAGCGATGATCGAGGCGCTCGAATTTCAGGCCAAACAACCTCCCGACGAAAACCGGCCGCCGCATGTGGCTGAACTATTGCGGTTGATGGCGAGCCGCGCGGCAGTCGAAACCGATTGGTCGAAAGGGATCATCGCCAAGGTCGAAGAAGGCGAGTTGCCATTTGGCACAAGCGGCTATTGGGCGGAAAAGCACGGCCCAAGTCAATAAAATTGCAGAACTATTGACAAATACTGCATCGTAGTGATACTTTGTTGCTGGCGAACGCAGTGTTTGTCCGAAAATTGGCAGACCACCTCCAATCGACGGGTGAGGTCAAGCGAGTAGTCCAAAGCACAACCAAAACGTTGACGGCTGATATACAAATTTGTATATTCGCAGTTGAGCGAACGCTTTCTGCGCTCTGCTCAGCATGCCGAACCGTGAACGGTCTCAGGAGCACGATGATGGTTGATCTTTCATTCGCCAACAGCTTTGTAACGCACCATTGCGTGCTGATTATTGGCTGGCTCTTTGTGCTCGGAGTGACATTCGTTGTTGCAAACGGGGATGGTCAAGTACCAGTTGCTTGTGGTTCAGACAAACGTGGCGCGAATCGGAATAAGTGAAAAGGAATCGAACAGGTAAAGCGATGGAGATGATTGAAACACGCGATTTGAAGAAGAGCTTCAAGTCGGGCAAAACAACTGTCGAAGCCGTACGCGGCGTCAATCTCAACGTTCGGGAAGGGGAGATTTTCGGATTCCTCGGTCCCAACGGCGCAGGCAAAACGACGACGCTCCGGATGCTCACGACGCTTCTCCCGCCAACCAGCGGCGAGGCGATCGTCGCGGGTCTCGATCTGCGACGCGAACCAGGCAAAGTCCGCCAGCGAATTGGCTACGTGAGCCAGGTTGGCGGCGTTGACAGTCATGCCACTGGTCGCGAGAACTTACTCTTGCAAGCGCGACTCTATGGACTCTCGAAGACCGAATCGGAGGCGCGGACGGAATCGCTGCTGCAAACCCTTGAACTCGATACGTTTGCCGATCGCATAGCCAAGACTTATTCGGGTGGACAGAAACGCCGGCTCGATCTTGCTCTCGGTTTGGTGCACGAACCGCCACTGATCTTTCTTGACGAGCCGACGACTGGACTCGACCCGCAAAGCCGGGCGCGCCTCTGGGACGAGGTCAAGAAACTGCAAGCGGATGGCACAACCGTGTTTCTGACCACTCACTATTTGGAAGAGGCTGACGTGCTGTGCGATCGAGTGGCGATCATCGACGGCGGTCAGGTCGTGGCCGAAGGAACGCCCGATGAGCTCAAGCGCAGGGTTGCGGGCGACGTGGTGACAATTGGGCTGTCGAACTTAAACGGCGCAGTCCACCACGCAGAGGAATTGTTGCGCGGTCAGGCGTTTGTGCGGGAGCTCGAACCGGCCGAGGATGGCTCGATTCGGCTCTACGTTGAACGGGGCGAAGAAGCTCTTCCGCAGATCCTGCGCACGCTCGACGGCGCTGGTCTCGGATTAGCCTCGATCGCGCTCGCGCGCCCGAGTCTCGACGATGTCTTCTCTGCGCCAAACCGGCCGCTCGTTGCGCGACACGGCCGCCTAATTTCTCCAGGAGAACACAAGATGAAACTTCTTCAAGATACGTGGCTGCTCTTTGTCCGCAGCCTGAAGGAAACCATTCGCAATCCGGTTTGGGTGATCTTTCGGTCTAGTCCAGCCGATCTTCTTTCTCGCGTTGTTTGGGCCGCTCTTCAAAAATGTTGCGAAAGGCCCGGGGTTTCCGAGCGGCGGCGCGATGAACCTCTTCATTCCTGGACTGCTGATTCAGCTCTCGTTATTCACTGCGTTTGCCGGTTTCGGTCTGATCGACGAAATGCGCAACGGGGTAATCGAACGTCTTCGCGTGACGCCGGTCAGCCGGTTTGCACTCCTGCTCGGCCGAGTTGGGCGTGACATTCTCATTCTCCTCGTGCAGGCAACGTTGCTTGTGCTGATTTCGATCCCATTTGGCCTCGACTTCAACCTCCGAGGCTACCTGGTAACCCTCGGACTACTCGTGCTCATCGGATTGGCGCTCGCATCGTTTTCCTATTCACTCGCGATCTACCTCAAGAGCGAGGACGCGCTGGCGCCGGTGCTGAACACAGTCACCATGCCGCTCCTCTTGCTCTCAGGAATCTTCCTGCCGCTCACGCTCGCGCCCGGATGGCTGCGCCGAATCGCCGATTTGAATCCATTTGCCTATGCGGTTGACGCCGGCCGCGATCTCTTCAATGGCCACGCTGGCGATGCCGATGTGTTGCAAGCGCTCGTCATATTCATCGGAATGGCAGCCCTGGCAGTTTGGTGGGCGGCGCGATCATTCCGTCAGGCGACCGCCTAGGAGGGTTCACATCCCATGCAAACGCGCCGGAACACTGCTCCGGCGCGTTTGCTTGCGTTTGAGAATGGCACCCGCTATATTCGAGCTATGGATAGGCATGTGCGATTTGCTAACAGTGCAACGATGATGGCGATGATGATGGGCATGCCCATGCTGATGCCTTCGCCTGTCGGTCGTTGTTTGCGCGAGGATTGAATCACCAAGCGCTGTAAATAAATGAACCGGCAGGCGGGAGCGAAAACGCTCCCGTTTTCTTTTAACTTCCTGTAGATTGCGCACGGCCTAATTTCACACATTGAGGACTGAAACAGCATGGAAACTTCTTCCGGATCTTCGAGTTTTTATCTCACAACCGCCATCGACTATCCGAACGGCGAGCCACACATCGGACATGCGCTCGAAAAGGTCGCGGCTGATGTAGTCGCCCGCTATCGACGTCTGCTCGGCGATGATGTCGCGTTTTGCATGGGTCTCGACGCGAACAGCCAGCACGTCGTGACCGCGGCAACACAGGCCGGCGTTTCACCGCTGAAGTGGATCGACCTGATGGATGTCGCATTCCGGCGAGCGTGGGACGCGTTGAACATCTCCCGCAACGCCTGGGTCTTGACGACCGAACCGCGTCACTTCGATGCGTCGACCGAGCTCTTTCGCAGGGCGCAAGAGAACGGCGACATCTACACAGCGATGTATGCCGGCTTCTACTGCCCGAACTGCAACAACTACTACACGGCCGAAGAGCTGGTCGATGGGCGGTGTCCGCTTCACCCGTCGATCACGCCCGATTGGCTCGAAGAGGAGAACTACTTCTTCGCCCTCAGCAAGTATGGCGATCGGTTGCTGGAGCACCTCGAGTCGCATCCAGAGTTCGTGACGCCGGCCGTTTGGCGACCGGAAATGATCGGTTTGATCAAGTCTGGACTGCGTGACTTTTCCGTGTCGCGAGCCGTGCGGCCAGGTACTGAGCCGTGGGGCGTGCCGGTGCCGGACGATCCCAACCACGTGCTTTACGTCTGGTTTGACGCACTGACGACCTATGTCACGGCGATTGGCTTTCCCAATGACACGGTCCAATTCGAACGCTATTGGCCTGCTGATTCGCAGATCATCGGTAAAGACATCATGCGGTTTCACATCCTTTATTGGCCGGCGATGCTGCTTTCGGCGGGGTTGCCGTTACCGCGGCGGATCATCGTTCACGGATTCATGACGCTGGAAGGTGGGCGCATTTCGAAAACCACCGGCAACGTGATCGATCCGGCCGAAATCTGCGCTGAGTTCGGCGCCGATCCGGTGCGCTACTACCTAATGCGCGATTTCAATTTCACTTCCGATGGTGATTTCTCGCGCTCGAATTTGATTCGGCGGCACAATGACGACCTCGGCAACGATCTCGGCAATCTGCTGAATCGGATCGTGGCGATGGTTGGTCGCTACCGCGAGGGAGTCATTCCAACCCCAGTCGAGACCGGCGAACCAGAAGCCGATCTGAGGCGTGTTGCGGAGGAAGCACGGGAGAAGACGGCTTCCTTGATCGATGGCTGGGAGCTCGAACAACGCTCTCGAGGCAATTTGGGCGTTGGTGCGCAAGGCGAACCAATATCTCGAAGAGCGCCAACCGTGGAAGCTCGCCAAGCAACCCGAGGCTCAGGGGATCCTTGACACGACCCTTTGGTCGGCGGCCGAGGCGACACGCTTGATCGCTCTCTATCTCGCGCCATTCGTTCCGGAAACGAGTGATCGTATATTCGCACAATTGGGACTCGGTTCAATTCAGTCGGGCGATTGGCGAGACAAAGGCAGTTGGGGACAGGCTGCGTTCACGCGAGTCGAACCCGCCGGTCCGCTCTTCCCGCGGATTGAGGTGTAGCGCGGGATGGTCACGCTCCGGGACCGATACCAGGGATGTCTACTGGGACTCGCCTGCGGCGACGCGCTCGGCGGACCGGTCGAGTTCAAATCCCGCCAATGGATCGCGGAGCATTACCCAGAGGGACTTCGCGAATTCGTTGGTGGTGGCTGGCTCTCGCTAGAGCCAGGTGAGATTACCGACGACACGCAACTGACACTCACAATTGCGCGAAGTCTTGCCGTTGGCGGTCCGCTCGATATGAATGACGTCACCTCAAGATTTCTCGAGTGGCATCACAGTCGACCGAAGGACCAGGGGAATCTCACGAGAGCTGCACTCGAGTTGCTCGATCAAGGTAGACCGTGGTCCGAGGCTGGCGAAGTCGCGCGTGGAACCGGCGCCTCCGGTGGGGCCGGAAACGGATCGGTGATGCGCTGCCCGCCGGTGGCTTTGCGGTTTGCAAGCGATCCGGAAGCGATGGTCGCGGTCTCGATCGACACCAGCCGGATCACGCACGCCGATCCGCGATGCACTTGGGGAACCGTGGCCGTCAATCAGGGAATTGCTTGGTTGTTGCATGGCGGCGACAAGACCGGTGTCCTTACCGCGGCGGTCGACGGGATCCCAGAACACACCGTCGTTAATGCGGTAAGAGTCTCTGCGTCCATCGAAAAACGTGATCTCGACGCGGGAGGATTCGTGTTGAGCACGTTGACCTCAGCGTTCTGGGCGCTGCGCAATGGCTCGTCGCTGGAGGAAACGGTCGTCTCCGCCGTGAGCTTGGGGCAGGACGCGGATACAACCGGTGCGGTTGCGGGTGCGCTCGCGGGCGCGCATTGGGGTGTCGAGTCGATTCCGGAACGATGGTTGAGCCTGTTGCAACCACGTGATGAGCTTGCGGAGCTAGCCGACAGATTGCTCGCGTTGGCGCATGACTAGCGGCTCTTGCAAGCACGTGGAATGTCGAGGCGCACGGCGCGTGCGCCCTCGTGGTAACGAAGAACGTTGACTATTGCAAACCGGTTCTAAATGCTGAACCGGGCACACGCCGTGCGCCTCTACTGAGAACGGGACACGCTCTCATATTACAGCGGTGGTTCAGCCAGCTTGATGTAGCGGCGTACGCTGGCGCGGTTGCGTGGATCGTCGGCGAGTCCGAGAACGGCCAGGAGTTGCTCCTCGGTTGCTCCATCCTTGGCTCGCTCGACCGCGAACGTATGGCGGAGAATGGCAGGGGTCACTTCTTTCGAAATCTCTGCCGCCTCCCGGACTCGATTGACCATCGCGTTGACGGCTTGAAATCCGACTGGGAAGAGGAGATCAACCGGCGCGCGTTCTTCGAGAAAGTCGGCGTAGATAGCGGCGAACTCAGTATTCCCCGCGAGATGCCGCTCCTTGACCCGCTTCGCGGTGTCGTCGTACACGACATAGACCACGGGTTGATTGGGATCGCTGATGTCGATGTGCTCGCGTCGAAGTTGCAGGAGTTCGCTGCGTGCCAATCCCAGCCGGAGCATGAGCCAAATCGCGGTCAGGCTCCACGGTTCGTCTTCAGCCGCGGCGGCGAGATACACCTCCTGCTCGTCGGGGAAGAGCGGGACCGGCGCTTTGAGTTGAATTGTATGCGGATAAAAACCATCGGTGGGGTCGACCGTGAGAATTTTGGCGTCGTCGATCAGATACCGAAAAAAGCGACGCGCAGATGTGAGACGGCGTTTCCGAGTCGTGCGCGTGTTTGCGAGACCAAGGTAGTTTGCGATATCGGCTCGATTCACCTTGCTAATTTGCTTGGGACCGGTCTGTTCTTCGAGTTTCATCAGGTCATAGGAATAGGATTCGATCGTGTTCGGCGGGCGTTTCTTCTCTTCAAGCACTTTGCGATACCACGAGCGGGCCAGATCGAGACTGCTATGCGCATCCAGGGGTGGAAGTCCGCCGAGGAGGGGTGCAAGTTCGCCGGCCGGTCCCGGCGCGAACAACTGGAGCTGGTCCGGCTGCCCTCGCGCCGCCTGTTTTTCCATTTCGAGCAAACGAGGCTGATCGGTGAATGGCGTATCGCGCTCTTCACTCGTAATCGGACCGTAACGCCGGCGCTTGCGCGCGCGAGTCGAGGCGCCTTCGATCAACGAATCTTGCGTCGGGTTCGCGGGTTGTTCGGTTTGATCAGACATCTCGCTCCTTGGATGAGCGGCAGTCGGGCTGAAACAATCGCAACGACGGATCGAGTGTGACAAGCCGACATTTTCAGCCTAGGTTCGGCCATGGTCCTTGTCAAGGCGAACGGCAACGAGATGAACGGTCAACGCTCGCCGCAAACCGGTTGTGCTCGCCGTTAAAGATGTAATCACGGGCACGCCCGACAGGGCAGCGCCGCGTTTGATCTGATCAACGGTGCTATGAGCGATGTGACGACCAATCAGAACCGCGATGTCTGCGCCCGCAAGGAGCCGATTAATGTCGCGGCCGGAACGGCTCGCCTCCCATCTAGGCGGAATCTCACGGACTTCTTTGGCTCCCGCTCGCAAGAGATCGGTTTCGATAAGTTTCCGCATCGCGGGATGACCTCCGGCGATCGCGATGACCCACCCAGTGATATTGAGCGTTGACTCTTTTCCGGCCGTGGATTGCGTAGATTTCGCCTTCGGCGAAAGCGTCCGGCGGTTGCGCTCAACCCGATAGGCAGCCTCGGAAGCGCCAAGCGCATGAAGCAACCGTTCAGCCTCGCGCGCGACAGCCGGATCGTTTCCATGGCTAATACCGAAGTCTTCAATGAGCGCCAACGCCTGCTCTGGCAAACCGCTTTCACGTGGCGCATGGGCGAGGTATTCGAACCAATCAAGCTGGTCTTGAGGCTGAATGAACACGCCTTCCAGACTGTCCCGGCCGCCGGGATCGAGCACGGAAGACCAAGCCTTGTCACCCTCATCGATCATCGCTTCCAGCCATTCGCGCGCGGCACCGAGTTGGGCCTCGGGATCGCCAAGTTGGCAAGCAGCATTGAACCGCATTCGAGCAAGCAACGTATTGTCACGAACGTCGATCTCGCCCGCCTGCTGGTCTACGAAACGATCAATCGCTTGAATGGCTGCGAGCGGTTCTCCAGTTTCAAGAAATAGAGTGGCAAGCGTTTCAATTTGATCAGGTCGGGCTGCTCCAGAATCCAGGAGACGCTGATACGCTCGCAGTGAAGTTTTGAAATCACCCGCCTCGAAGGCCGCGGCCGCTTCAGATTCGAGTCGAGCAGAAGATGGATTTGCGTCGTGCGAATTCGTCGGATTCGGAGAAACCTCTTTTTCGATCATCACCGTGCCTGGCTCGTCGATTGCTTACAGAGAGTGAGTGGCGCTTTGATAGACTGCGAATATCCTGTTGGGCGGGTCGTATCGAGGCAGGATTCCGGAAAGGCAGAACCCACATGCCGAAGAAAGACCACGTGAAGCGAGCCGCGAAGTCGGTCTACTCCGGGAAGGTGACGGAGCTTCGTCCGGAACAGGTTGAGTTTCAACCGGTGTTCGTGAATCAGAAGGATGTGCCTCCGTTCTCACTCGTTCCTGGCATAACCATGCAATCGGTTGCCGGCGTGCGCATCATGTTGACCTGGGTGACGATCGATCCGGGACAGACTGTGCCCCAACATCAGCATCCGCAAGAACAGGCGGGAGTCGTGTTGGAAGGAATCCTGAGTTTGACGATGCTCGGCCAGACACATGATCTCAAGATAGGCGACGCCTACACCATTCCGCCAAATCTACCGCATAGCGCAACGTCGAAGGATGGTTGCAGAGTTCTCGATGTGTTCTCTCCGTCCCGCGACGATTTCCTACCCTACGCAGTGCGCGAATAGTTCTTACATTATCGCGATAAAGTGATATGCATTCCCCTCGATCCTGGCCGGTGATATGCCAAGAGTAGGGATCGTCTCGATGTGTCCACAATCTTTAGCCGCGACATTGTTCGAGATCTTGCGTAATCGACAGTCGACGTGAGGACGACATAACTCGAAGAGTTAACACGTTAGAACAGTTGTCGTATGTATGAGGCACGTATGCTTAATTCGCGAAATCACGATATTGGGATTGACCGGCTGAAGATATGCTGATATAGTGATGACAGGATTACAGGGCATCTACTTCTCAGATTGAGTGCTCGACGTGGGCGAACTCGTCGTCGGGAAACCGGCTTTACAGCTCAATTTCGTCGTTTCCTTGCCCCTGGACCTGGTTTCGGTGATGTCGCTCCTTTACCGGGCGGTACCCGGAAGCGGTTTGGATCCGTGGTTGGTGTCGACACGACGCTCGCTGCCGGAAGAGCTTCGTCAAGATCTCGACCTTTTGCACGGCTTCTCGGGTCGGCTGCTCTATTACATGGAGGAGCCGGTCATGCGGTTCGAGCCGACGGGGCCCGATCGCATCGATGCCGGGATCGAGAATCTTCTGGGATTTCTCGAAGGCCTCGCGCCGGACGAGTTCCAGGGAATGGCGGTCAACGCGGTCGAACGCGTTCACCGTGATCTTGGAACGGGTCTGAAGGCGCCGCCGATACAGGACACCGCCGCGTGGCGAATGTTCTTGCAGGCCGGGCTGACGACGGCGTCGATCGACGACGCAATGGCAGTGGTTGCTGATGCGACCGAGCTCAAGCGCCGAACGATTGCGTTGATCCAGGGGATCTGGGATTCGGCTTATGCTGAGGAGTGGGCCGCGCGGCTCCCTGAGTTGCAGGAAGCGGCGGGGCTCGCAACGCAAATGGCTGGTCGCAGTTTTGGCACTGCCTTCGCCGATCTAACCGGCAACCGGGTGCCTTCAACGCTGGCGGCAGCGTGGAACGACGTCGAAGCGGTGACGTTTTGTCCGTCGTATCACATCCGGTCATTTGTCAGTTACGTCATTTATCGACCGGTGCTCGTCGTGTTTTTCGGCGCGCCGGAACTGATCGCGAGATCTCGTCCGCAATTGTTCGGCATCGAGAGCCAGCGGCCGGTTGAATCGGTTGAGGCACTCAGACGTCGGGGCGGCAAGATCACGAGCGATGAGTTGTTGGACGGGCTTCGCGCATTAGGCGACGCCAACCGGCTGCGGATCGTCGATCTGCTGGCAGGTGGCGAGCTGTACGCGCAGGAGATTGTAGGACGACTCGGAATTGCCCAGTCGGCCGTTTCCCGGCACCTAGCGCTCCTCGAGCGAGCAGGTCTGGTGAAGGTCCGACCACGGGGCGGAATGAAGTATTACGCGGTCGATTGTGGCCGCCTCGACGCTCTCGCGGGTGCTTTGTGCAGTCACGGGAGGAGCTAACTCCAAATGTCCGGGTGCTGGCATGGTTCATGCGCTTTTCGGATTGGAGAAAGGCACACGAATATTCATTGGGTTTCGGTTGTGCCGACCTTAACAATTGAACATCGACGTAGTCTCCCGGCGCAGGCCGGTTGAGGCGCCGAAGCGCGATTTCACAAGAGACTCATCCACAACCAATCGCGAATCGGAGATTACTTAGCCTCTACGAGCGACGTTAGCCGGTCGCTTGAAAGGAAATCCTCGGTATTCCTCAATAGCGGGTACGAGGTTCGCCTAATGAGACGGATCACGTCTTCCGCTCCTCATAAAACTCCTCTCCGATGCTTGATCACTCGATCGCGGTCAAGCTGGAACACCCTCGGCAGTGGTCGAACAGCAAGGACCGCCCGGTGCAATTGCACCGGGCGTCGCTGTTTCTTGGGGATAGATTCCGCGTCTAATTTGATTGGGTGGCATGTCTATTACACGCCCGCGGTGCTTTCCTGGCCCTAAAGGGACCAGGCTCAAGCTCCGAAGCCCTCTGAAGAGGACTGGGTAACAACTGCCGCATCAACCTCGCAACTAAGTGGCCCCGACCGCAAAGTCCTAGTCCCTTTATGAGATTGGACACCTTGATCGAAGTATCCGCAGCCACGCTCAGTCGGATTTATCCGACTTCCGTCACTGAGCCCGGGAATTCATTCCCGGGTGGGTCAGCCGACCACCGTGGTCCGATCTCGCAGTCGACTTTCATGGTGGGCTTCGGCGCTTGAGCGCGGGAATTATGGCGTTCGCTCAAATACCGGGCGCATCCGTCGGCCCACCCGGGAATCAATAAGGCCCTTCCCCGCTCAGTGACCGGAAGTCGGTTGAAACCGACTGGAGCCGGCGCACCGGTGTGCCCAGTAATGAGGTGAACGCCATTTTCCCCGCGTGAGCGCAGATGTCACATCGACGGATTGAGAGCAGCGAAGTTCGAAATTGGATCCCTACGTGCTCGGGACGGCCAGCGGACGGGGGCGGCGGCGGACGAGTTTCGGGCGGAAGTGGTAGTTGAGGTTTGACGAGAGGACCTTCGCTTCTTTTTGCATTCCTGCGTCTTGGTAGGCTTCCACCGCGGCGTCTTGGCCACCTCGTGGCAGTTTCCAGAAGGTTGGTATTTGCGAGAGATCGAGCCCTGGATCGTGAGAAAGTGCTTCTCCGAACAGGGCGCGTGCCTTGTCGAATCGACCGTCACGTGCATTGACGAGACCTCGCACCGCGGCGGCTCGCGCTTTCTGTTCGGCGACCGTCAATGGTTCCCCGTTTTGATCGCTTCGGCAGACAGTTATCGTGTTTGTCACGCGCATCTCCTCTTCCATCAGCTCGAGCAGCAGATTCGGGTCATAGTGCTCGACGTTCGGCCAACCGTTCGCCGTAAACAACGGTGGCTGGCGAAAAGAAGACGAATAGCCGCTCAAGATGCCGTTTTCGTTTCCAACCACGAGACGATGTAGCCAACGCGGAGTGGTCCATACGAGCAGCTGGCATGCAGTATTTGAAATCAACATCTCTTGGTCCCTGCGATATCGGCGCGATTGAAACGGACCACTGAATGGCTGCGCAATCGGATCGACAGAGTCAATACTAGTGATTTTTGGGCGGGGCACTATCGTAGCACGGAGGGTGTACGTACACAAGTGGCGCAGCCAACAATCAGGACCACAAGTACACTTTGCGCGGGAGGAGCCACTTGTCTGAGAAATCGAACGACGAAGTAATCCAAGGGAAGAATGATCAAGCGCTCGACGCGGTGATTGACTTGATTAATCGGTCAGAGCGAATCGTCGCGTTCACCGGCGCTGGGATTAGCACTGAATCCGGTATTCCAGACTACCGCGGCCCAGGCGGAGTTTGGGAACGGGGCACGCCACCGACGCTGGATGATTTTCTGACCAATCCTGAGACCCGGCGAGACTATTGGGAACGGAGACGAACGAGTTATCCTGAGCTTCGGGCGAAGAAGCCAAACGCAGGTCACCTCGCGCTTGCCGAGATGGAGTGGCAGGGCGAGCTCATCGGCGTTATCACTCAAAACATCGACGGACTTCATCAGAAAGCCGGCAACTCACCTGAGCATGTGATCGAGCTCCATGGCACCGCTCACCGCGTCCGTTGCATGGATTGCGGTCGGTCTTGGGATGCCGAGATCATCCAAGAGCGACTCTACGCGGGCGAAACGGAGCCCGCGTGTGAAGTCTGCAGAGGGATTCTCCGAACCGCCACGATTCTTTTCGGCGAGCCATTGCCGCAGGAAGCCTGGAACCGGGCTGTCGAACTTTCTCGAGCCTGCGATCTCATGCTTGTCGTTGGAAGTTCTCTGGTCGTGAATCCCGCGGCCAAGTTACCGCCACTCGCACGTCAAGCAGGCGCGAATGTCGTGATCATCAACCGGACTCCAACTGCTCTCGATACTGTTGCCGATCTCATCATTCGCGCTGATGCCGGACCGACATTGTCGGCTGTGGCGAACTCGTTGCCGGTCCCCGAGGAATAACGCGTGCCCACGCTTCACGATCCGGTCGCCATTTCAATCTTCGGCATCAGCATTCGATGGTATGCGCTCTTCATCTTGTCCGGGATCGTCGTCTCGATCGTTGTCATTCGCGAACTCGCGCGGCGACGAGGAATGGATCCCGAGTTTGTGCTCGATGTTGCGCCGTGGGTTGTCTTCGCCGCGATACTTGGCGCGCGTCTCTATTACCTGGCGCTGAAGTGGCGGTTCTACGCCGATCATCCAGGTCAGGCGATCAACATCCGGCTGGGGGGTTTGACCATCCACGGCGCCCTCGCCGCCGGGATTCTCGTTTTCGCTTGGCTCTGCTGGCGTTCGGGGCAGCGGTTCCTCGCCTGGGCAGATCTTGTCATTGCGGCGGTGCCGATTGGGCAGTCGATCGGTCGTTGGGGTAACTGGGCGAACCAGGAAGCGTTCGGTACACCGACCACCCTTCCATGGGCGGTCAAGATCGATCCGTCGCGGCGGCCCGCGGGGTACGAGCAATACAGCACCTTTCATCCCACGTTTCTCTACGAAGGAATCATCGACCTAGTGATCGCCGCTGTCCTTATCTGGATGGTGTTGCGCATGCCTGGGAGCGCAAAATTGCGCGAGGGTGATGCGCTTTGGTCATATTTCATTCTTTACGGAATCGGCCGGTTTTTCATCGAACGCGTGCGAACCGACAGCCTCACCATCGGTCCTTGGCCCGCCGCCTATTGGGTGAGCTTAGGACTAATCTTGCTCGGTGGGTCAATGCTCGTGTTGCGCCATACCGTGTGGCCGAGTCGAAAAATTCCGCCCGTTGAATCCGCATGGGATCGATCGAGGACTCGCCCGATAGAAACCGACCAAACGATGGGAGTGCCATGACGTCGCGCTCTTCCGGAGAACTGCACGTGCGCGCCTGGCAGGCGATTGCGAGCGTGATTTCCGCTCACCTCACCATGCTTCGGGACGTAGCGATTCTCGATGAGGACGCGCTCATCGTGCTGCAAAGCACCATCGCAAATGTTCGTCAGGCGCCGCACCAAGCGCAAACGCTACAAGCGATGGTTCCCGAATTCGACGAACGGATGGATGCGATGGCGCCCCCCGAAGTGAGAGGAGCGGGAAGGGTCGGTCGTGGCACGACCGAAGTGACTGCAACAGTGGTGCGACTGATCTTGCGGGAGGATTTGCTCGCGCTCGCATGGGCGACAAATACAGTTCGTAGCGCGTTGCTCAATTTCGCGGCGTCACATCTCGTAACGCTTCTTCCAGCCTATTCAGGCGGGCAGCCGGCTCAGCCAACCACGCTTGCTCATTTGCTTGGAGCCGTCATTTCGCCACTTGAGCGCGCAGCAAACTCCCTGAACTTGGCGTACGAGGTGGTCAATCGTTCACCAATGGGAGCCGTTTCCTTGGCGTCGACATCTCTTGAAATAGAACCCTCGAAAACGGGCGAATTCCTCGGATTTTCTGGTTCGATTGAAAACAGCTTCGACGCTGTTTCCGCGACCGATCATGTTGTCGCTGCACTTGACGCGGCTCATCTTGCGATTGCTCCATCATCTCGACTGCTTGAAGAGTTATCCGTTTGGCTTCGAATTCAACCTGATGCAATTCAGTTCGACGAACAGGTCTTAGAGCGCGATGCAGCTCTTCCTCAATCGGCATATCCGGCAAAGTGGCAAGCAATTGCCACAGAAGCGAAACGGGTAGCGAGGGCGTTGCACCAAGCTCGTCTCGCGCTTGATTCGATTTCCTTTGGTCCGGTTGTCGGGCCTGATGCAGAGGAAGTGCTGGGTGCTTCGATTGTTCTGAACCAAGTGACTGCCCTGCAGGAACGGTTGGCCGAGTTCATCATCAACCACCTCAACTTGAATCGGGCTGTTCTCGCGAACCGCGCGGGTAAGGGACTGATTACGAGCAGCGATCTGGCCGACTTCCTCATGCTGGAAGAGCAACTTCCACCCTTTGCCGCCCAAGCGATCGCCAACCGGGTGATTGCGCTGGCGCGCGAAGAGGGACGGGAGGCATCTGGAATTACGCCGGAGTTGATCGACAGCGCCGCGCTTCTGATCCTGGGTCGAGATTTGCGAGTCGAGTTTGAAACGATTAGTCGCTATTTGGCGCCGCGTAGATTCATAGAACGCCGCGCACTCCCAGGCAGTCCGGCTCCGGCCGCAATGCGTATCTACCTCGAGCGAGCAAGTACAAAACTTGAGCAGGACCAACATTGGCAGGTAAATATCGCGGAGGCTCTGAGCGAAGCACTCCGGAACCTGGATGTCACGCTTGCAACGTCGGGTGACTAGACCGCAGGGGTATACTTGCTGCATAGAGCAACATTGACGTTCTAAGATACTTGACCAGGGAAGGCAGAGACCACATCACTCGAACCACTTTTTCAACTGACAAACCGATCGAGCAGGCTCTCTTGCTCGCCGTTGACAACTACCGCACGACCTCAGAAATAGAAAGCTCCCTTGAAGAGCTGGCACGTTTGGCCGAAACCGCCGGCGTCGAGGTCGTTGGTTCAATCACTCAAAAACTGTCCCACCCGCTAGCTGGCAGCTATATCGGCAAAGGGAAAATCGAAGAGGTCAAAGAGCTCCGCGAATCGCTCGAATACGACCTCATCCTCGTCAACGACGAGTTGTCGCCCGCTCAGCAACGCAACCTCGAGAAGCTTCTTGATGTCAAAATCGTCGATCGCACCGCGTTGATCCTCGATGTCTTTGCTCGCCGGGCGCAGACGCACGAAGGCCGATTACAAGTCGAGCTGGCTCAACTTGAATATCGTCTGCCCCGACTCACCGGCATGTGGACCCACTTGTCACGGCAAGGTGTTGGCGGAGTCGGATTGCGCGGACCTGGTGAAACGCAACTCGAAACTGACCGGCGAGAGCTGGGCAAACGGATCGCGTTCATCAAGCGCGAATTGACCGAGGTCCATCGGCATCGCGAGCTCTACCGCGAAAACAGACGCCAGAATCAGACACCAGTCGTCGCGCTCGTCGGATACACCAACGCTGGCAAAAGTACATTACTCAATGCGCTCAGCGGCGCGACCGTGCTCGCCGAGGACAAGCTCTTCGCCACGCTTGATCCGACGACCCGTCGGGTAGCGCTCCCAAGCGGTCGAGAAGTTTTGGTGACCGATACGGTCGGTTTCATCAACAAATTGCCCACGTTCTTGATTGCGGCATTCCGCGCGACGCTCGAAGAGATCAATGCCGCGACCATCCTCGTGCATGTCGTGGACGTGACGCAGGTTGGCGCGACTCATACGCAAACGGTCCAAGAAGTTCTCGAGGATCTCGGCGCGGACGAAGAACCAATCATCGCGGTGCTGAACAAATACGATTTGGTCGAGGCGAGCGACGACTTGTCGCATCACGACTTAGCTTATCGATATGGAATTCCCGATGATTTCATCGCGATCTCCGCGCAAACCGGAATCGGACTCGACGAGTTTTTGGCCCGGCTCGAACTCGAGCTTGAAAAGCTCGAAGAATTTGTCGAAGTAAGCGTGACCCTGCCCTACAGCCGATCCGAACTCGTCGACGCGTTCCATAGAGTTGGCCGGGTTGCACAGACGAACTACGACGAGCGTGGAGTCACGATCACTGGAGTCGTTCCTCAACGTGCAATTGATCGGTTCACCCCGTTCATTTCTTTAAATGGGCCCGATCGGTCGAAACGCACAGAAGGTCGCCGGAATGGCGCTGAATCCACAACTTCGGCAGCCTGAGATCCCAATTTTGATCTGGCGCGGAATAGGACCAATCGACCGGTTTAGGTGGGTTTCGTTGCGGAAACCCTCCGCTATACTCGGCTCACCACGTTTGGTTGAGTAGAAGCAGCGGATGGGTGACATGCTGACCGACTTGCTCGCGAGAATGCGAACGGATAACGGCCTGGTTCTGGCGGCCGTCTGCGCTGATGGCTTGATGGTGTCCGCGGATGTGGCGGAGGGACTCGATCCCGAAGCGATCTGCGCTACTGCAGGTGATGGCTATTTGATGATGACCGCGCTCGGCGCGGAGTTGTCAGCCGGCGAGCCAAACATGCTGACAATTGAATATGAAGGTGCAACAGTGGTCCTGAGTCCGCTGGGATTTGGCGCTGCTTTGGTCATGATGACCGGGGGCGCGGTCAATCTCGGTCGATTGCGGCTCGCGGCCCGCCGGTTCCAAGAACAAGCGATGAACGAAGCGGCTGTCGCCGTCTAACTTTCGGCTTTTACAATCAAGGAGGCGTTGTCGTTGGTCGGGTAACCGGGCATCATAGTCTCGGTTTAGAGACGATGTTTGTCCGGAACTGCCTTGTAAGCGATCTCGATTTCGCTTTCACCTGAGCGCAATTCACGTTACTAAGGGCGTCGCATGGCGCCGGGTGAGGATCCATGGCCCCCGACGGGCGACACGAATCCGACAGCAGCACCAGCTATCGTGACGCGGGAGTGGACATCGATGTCGCCACGACTGCGCTCGAGCGGATCAAGGCGCACACTCGTTCGACAATTGACGAGGGGAGCGCCGCGCCGGTCGGGCATTTTGGCGGCGCCTACTTGTTGCCCTCGGGTCCGGATCAGTTGCTGGTGGCCAGCGCTGATGGGATCGGGACCAAGATCAAACTCGCGTTTGTCTTGGGCGGCGACGCCCATGCGCGAGTTGGGGCCGACCTCGTCAATCATTGCGTCAACGACTTGCTCGCATGCGGGGCGAAGCCGATTTTTTTTCTTGACTACATCGCGATGGGAAAGCTCGATCCAGTTGCGCTCGATCTGTTGGTCAGCGGGATGGCCGCCGCCTGTCGAGAAAATGGCGTTGCGCTGATCGGCGGTGAAACCGCGGAGATGCCCGGCTTGTATGCCGAAGGCGAATATGACGCCGCCGGCTTCATCGTCGGAACGGTGGCGCCGGAGCGCTACATCGACGGGTCGAAGGTGGTCGCTGGAGACGTGTTGATTGGACTGCCAAGCATAGGTCTGCACACCAACGGATTTAGCTTGGCGCGCCATATCCTCGGGTTGCGGGGTGATGCTGCCGTCGATATCTCGATCCTCAATGGTGCATTTCCGCAGGGCGAGGGGCAGAGCATCGGCTCGGCGCTTCTTCAGCCTCATATCACCTATTTGCCCCTCGTTTTCCCGCTTATCGAGCGGGGGCTGATCCACGGAATCGCTCACATTACTGGCGGTGGACTCATCGACAACATTCCGCGAATGTTGCCTGGAGGTCTTATTGCGCGTTTTGATCCAAGCGCCTGGACGTCGCCGCCAATATTTGACTATCTCGTCGAGGTAGGCTCTGTATCGATGGCAGAACGCTATCGCGCCTTCAATATGGGAATAGGCATAGTACTCGCGGTCGCGCCAGATCAGACTAATGAGGTCTTGAACGAAGTCGCGGGTGCGCGTGAGATAGGGGTAGTGGAAAAACGATCGCAGGAGGGCGAGCCAATCGTGCAAGGGCTATTCCATGGCGAAGGCAAAGATGGCTAAGCCAATCGAACACAGTGATGACGACGTCGATTACCCGGGAATGTCGCGCCAAGTGCTCGGCAGCTCTGACACGCCGATCCCCGCGCCACCAGTGCTCGCGCATTTCGATCCTCAGTTGACGAACATGGTGATCGATGAGGAAACGTGTGCATCGATCACGAAAGTGCTCAAGCAGCTCGTTCGAGAAACACATGCCAGTAGCGGCATGGTGCTCGATCGTCCAGGCCAAGTGATCGTCTACGAGGGCGATTCCTATCGCGCCGAGCAGATGAGTCTTGGCGCACTGGTGGCGGGCACCTACGGTTCGACTCGGCAGATGGCAAAGATTCTTGGTGAAGCGAATTTCCGCACGCTCGTGCAAGAAGGTGCAAAGGAGAAAATTTTCACCGAGGCTGTCGGTGATCATTGGTTAGTGTCAATCATTTTCGATCGGAACACGCATTTGGGTTTAGTGAAGATGCTTTCGAGTCGGGCAACTCTTGATTTGGGAGAGATTTTGATCCGTGCCATTGAACGCAGCAAGTCGCGACCGAAGTTCAGAGATCAGCGACTGTTGCGCGTCACCAATGACACGATCGATCTGATCTTCCGTGACGAAAGCGAGAAGTGAAGCGCTGATGAGAGGGTACGATGGCGCTCATTAACGTAGCTGCTCGGGAGATCCACGGCAAGATCGTGTATTACGGCCCTGGACTCTGCGGCAAGACAACCAACCTGCAATTTATTCACGGGCGAATCCCGGTCGGGACGAAGGGGGATCTGCTGTCGATTGCGACCGAAACCGAGCGCACGCTCTTCTTCGACTTCCTGCCTCTCGATCTCGGCAAGGTGCACGGATTTACGATCCGCTTCCACCTGTACACAGTTCCTGGACAGGTGCTCTATGAGCGGACTCGTGTGGCCGTGCTGAATGGCGCCGACGGCGTGGTCTTTGTTGCTGACGCGCGACGTGACCGGCTGCAAGACAATTTGCAAAGCCTGCGCGAGCTCGCGCAGAACGTTTCGCAGCAAGGCAAGCGATTTCTCGATTACCCGTTGGTCATGCAATACAACAAGATGGACCTGCCAGACGCTTTGCCTGTACCCGTGCTCGATCGATACCTCAACACGATCCGGGTGCCGCGGTTCGAGGCAGTCGCGATGAATGGCACGGGCGTTTTCGAGACATTACGAGCCATCTGCAAGCTGGTGACGAACAAGCTTTAGTCCACCGGACTTTCTCTCGCCAAGGTCATTAGATGTCAGACAGTGGAGCGCACGAAAGTGCGCTCCTTTTGCATCATTCGCGTAGATAAATTTCAGCCCAGTTTCAATGTGGGACCTGTGAGTTTACTGCGAAATTTGCGAAACGATGGAACTGCCTCCTGCGTTAACTAATCCAGACGAGCTTAGAGATTGCCTGTCTCAAGTAAGGGTAACGAGAACAATCGCATAAGATCGTTTGGGTCCTACATTGCCGGATGGGTCCGGCACTCATCGTCATATTGTTCGGTGCTAAATTGGAGGAGACACAAACATGTTTGGTCGTGGGGTGCTTCGGATTTCCGCGGGGTTCGCTCTCTTTCTCGTTCTCTTGGCGGGGGCGCTTTCTCACGCAAGCGCCGGTACTGGTACGTCGGCCATCATCATTCACAATCGGATCTGTCCGACTGGATATTCTGGGAACGACATTTTTGGCACGTGCCACGGTAATCCCCAGGATAGCAATCTCGATTTCACCATTGATGGCCCGGTCAGCGAAACGTTTGCCACAGGCGATGACGGCAATGTGGCATTCCAGGTTCTTCCCGCCGGGACGTACAACATCAGCGGCGGCGTGCCAGGTGAATTCGCGTCGACCGTCGTTTACTGCTCGGTCCAAGACGAACCTGATACTCAGGTTCCAGCGACGAAGACCGATACTGGTTACAGCATCGATCTTGAAGATGACACCACAGTAATCTGCGACTGGTACAACATTCCCGAAGACTTGAGCGGCAATACCGGTGGCGCTACAACGCTCCCCAACACAGGAATTGGCGTTTCTGCCGATTCGAACAGCAACCTGCCGCTCTTCGGTTTCGCGTTCGCACTGCTTGGAATGACCGCGATGATGATACGGCGCCGGGCGATGCGGTAAGACTGGACCAGCCCTCACTTCCAACCCTCTCCCTTGGCACGAAGGGAGAGGGGAGCCTGCAAATACGAGCCCCCAATCCCATCCGAGCGCCCCCCTGTCATTCTAGCACGCACCCCGTCATTCTGAGCGAAGCGAAGAATCTCGCCTTGAAGAAAGCCCGATTGCGATGAGCGAGATCCTTCGACTGCGGCTCCGCCTCCGCTCAGGATGACGGAGGGGGCGGCTCCTCCTCCGCTGAGGGTGACGGAAGGGGTGGCGCGCAGGATAACGGAGGCAGTGTCGCTCGGGATGATGGACAAGGAGCGGGACGTGCTCGATCCGTGCCCTCGCCCTGCGCATCAGGGAGCCGGATATCCTCTGGGTGGCGCCGCGCGGGGGCGGGTGCGGGTTGTGTTCGATTGCTGTTCCGATTGGATCAAACAATGACATGGCGGTCAGCAAGTATCGCAGTTGTCGATTCGGTGTTTTGAAAGTTCGGGGCGTCGGCGATGGCAGCTATGAACTCTTCGCTCGCAATTCCCCTGGTGTAGGCTTCCTCGTTTTCGAAGGTTAGAATTGCGATGCCGTCATACGCTGGCGTACCTTCGGGCGCGCCGGTTGCCGTGTAACAGACATACGAGGTGACGCCAGGAACTTTGGAGGTCAGCGGCGTGTGTTCATTAACCCAATAGTCTGCGAATTCGGCTTGAGTCATCTTCGGATTGCGCTTGACCAGGAAGATCACGTCGAACAATGTCTGCTCCTCTCTAGTCGCTATGTTTCTTTCCGAGGAAGTCCGGCTCGGCGTAGGCGGGATTCGGGTGCTTGTAGAATCCTTCGCCGTTCTTCTCCCCAAGTTTGCCTTCAGAAATCATCTTGTAGAGCGTTGAAGAAGGCTTGTCGGTTGGGTCTTGGGTGACAGCCTGGTATGAGGTCTCGATGTCGGCGACGACATCAAGGCCAACCATGTCCATGATGCCGAACGGGGCGTACTCGGTCTGGAAGAAGAGCATCCAGAGGCGATCGACATCCTCGGGATCGGCGATGCCCTTCGTCGACGACCCGCAATGATTCTCGCTTCACCGCGCGCCAGATCCGGTTGATGATGAATCCTTTGCTCTGGCCTCGGACGAGCGCGGTGGTCAATCCGAGCGACTCGCCAAACTGCCTTGTCGATTCCATGACCTCGGGGCTGGTTTCACCGCAGCTCATCAATTCGAGCATCGTCCGCACCCAGATTGGCGCGAAGAAGTGGGTATTGAGCAGGCGTTCGGGATTTTCCACTGACTCCACGAGCAAAGCCGACGGCAACGACGAGCTGTTTGTGCTGAGGATTGCGGTCGGAGCGAGCTTGGAGAGATCCGCGAACACCGACCTCTTGGTCTCGATTTCTTCGCGCACTGCTTCGATGACCAGATCGACGCCATCAACCGCGTCTTCGAGCGAAGTACCGATGCGTAAGCGGTTGAGTGTTTCGCCAACGGAGTCTGTAACGAGACCAGCCCCTTCGATTCCCGGCAGGATATCGCCGCGAATGCGGTCGAGACCTCGTTCGGCGGCGCCGGACAAAGCGTCGAAGATGGCGACGCTGCGGCCGCTGGACGCAGTCAGCGCGGCGATTTGCGCGCCCATCGTGCCCGTGCCGATCACTGCAACTTGCTCAATTGAACGGGCGCCAAACGCTTGATCTGTCATGGTTTCTCCAGAATCCAACGCTCAAATACGTGACGAATGGTCGGCTATCATCAGACACGAATGGCTTAACGGCAACTGAGGATGGAGAGTTCATGGCTGACGATTTATTGCTTGGCGTCGACATCGGCACCTATAGCTCTAAAGGTGTGCTTTGTTCGGCAGGCGGAGAAGTGCTCGCAAGTGAGACCGTCGAACATGGACTGAGCCTACCCCGCCCTGGCTGGGCGGAGCAAGACGCCGACCAGATTTGGTGGGCTGACTTTGTCGCCATCAGCCGGAAACTACTCAGCGGCAGATATTCGGGCGCGGACGTGGGCGCGGTCGGGGTCAGCGCGATTGGGTCGTGCATGTTGCCCGTCGACAAGACTGGGAAACCGCTTCGCCCGGGCGTCCTTTATGGCATCGACACGAGAGCGACAAACGAGATTGCCTGGCTCAACGAGAAGTTTGGCGAAGACGCGCTCTTCGAGCTCAGCGGGATGGCGTTGACCTCACAGGCGATCGGCCCAAAGATCCTCTGGCTCAGGCGCAACGAACCTGATATCTTCAGCCGGACCCACAAGATTCTAACCGCCAGCTCCTATTTGATTTACCGGCTCACCGGTGAGTATGTGATCGATCGTCACACCGGTTCGTATTTCAATCCACTGGTCAACATCGAAACCATCGAATGGGATGACAGGTATGCCGGGCCGATCATCGAGCTCGATCGCCTGCCGAAATTCCTGTGGTCAACCGAGATCGCGGGCGAGGTTTCCGAAGCGGCAGCAAGGGAAACCGGATTGAGTGCCGGGACTCCAGTCACGGCAGGCGCGGTGGATGCCGCGGCCGAAGCGATCAGCGTCGGCGTCGAATCGCCGGGCGACATGATGATCATGTATGGCACGACCATGTTTTTTATCAACGTTACCAACCGGCCCGTGCCTGATCCTTCGATGTGGTCCACCGCCTATTGCTTCCCCGGAACCTATGACATCGCGGCGGGGATGGCGACGTCTGGCGCCCTCACGCGTTGGTTCCGCGACCAGTTCGGACAAGCGGAAATGGAAAACGAAACGAAAGGCGGAGAAAACGCCTACGAGGCGCTCGCCGATGAGGCGGCTTCAATCGCTGCTGGCGCAGAGGGGCTTGTCTGTTTGCCATATTTCAGTGGCGAGCGGACACCGATCAACGATCCGGACGCGCGCGGTGTTTTCGCCGGACTGACACTTTCGCACACCCGCGCGCATCTCTATCGGGCGATCCTCGAAGGAACGGCATTCGGCGTTCGCCACAATCTGGAAGCGATGAGCGTGATGGGCGCAGCGCCGAAACGACTGGTCGCGGTCGGCGGGGGAGCGAAAAACAGACTGTGGTTGCAGATCGTCTCAGACGTTACTGGCGCTTCTCAGGTTATTCCTAAGCGAACAATTGGCGCCTCACTCGGTGACGCGTTCTTGGCGGGCCTCGCAACTGGCATCGTTTCCGACAGATCCGCACTCCAACGTGATTGGGTTCAAGTCGACACCATTTTGGAACCCAATGGGACAGCCGCGACTATTTACGACGAATACTTTGCTGTCTACCGTGGACTCTACGAATCGTCGAAGTATCAGTTGCACGAACTCGCGAAGTTGGGAACGTCGAGATGATGGCACGACGGGTCGAGGATCGTTGTGAAAATGCGAAAACCGTTGACATCAAAGGGCGATTGCCGTAAGGTATCCTCTGGCAACTTTGCCAAGCACAAGGACGCAAACTGTGGAAAGACTTCGACGCTTCGTTCCCAACGGCGCTACGCCTTGGGAGGAGTGCGCCCGTTTGCGGTCCGCTTGGCTCATGAAGAAGCATTGTTGATTCTTTAGCCGGCAACTAAACGCAGCGGAACCGCTCCTGGGCAGCAGATGCCTCGGAGCTTATTTGTGTGTTATTCGGCAAGGAGGGGCCTAATGGAAATGGCCGATGCGCTGAAATTGCGCGACGTCGTGAAGAAGTTCAAGAAGAGCCGAAAAGAATCGATGACAGCTCTTAAGAGCGTTTCGTTGACTGTGCGCCGCGGCGAGGTCGTTGGCATTCTCGGTCCCAACGGTAGTGGTAAGAGCACGCTCGTTCGCGTGATCTCAACGTTGATCATCCCGGACGAAGGCGAGGTCAAAGTCTTTGGCATCGATGCGCTAAAACGACCGCACGATGCCCAACGGATGATGAACCGGGTCAGCGTCGAAGCAAGCTTCTTCAAGAAGATGTCGTCGATGGAGAATCTCATCTATGGGGCGAAGCTCTATGGTGTGACGACCAACGAGGTCAGGGACAAGATCGACTACATCTTCGACGCGATTGGCTTCGATCTGAAGCGCGCGGGCGAACCGATGGAGCACCTGTCGCGCGGAATGCAGCAGAAGATTGCGCTGGCGCGAGCGCTTTTGACCAGCCCGATGTTGATGCTCCTCGACGAGCCGACGACTGGTCTCGATCCGCGTAGCAAGCGTGATGTCCAGGAATTGATCAACACGATTCGCGAGCAGCATGACGTCTCGATTGTGCTCTGTACGCACGATATGGACGAGGCGGAAGCGCTGTGTGATCGGGTTGGCATCATTCTCGACGGGAACATCGTCGAGCTCGACCATCCGGACGAGCTGAAACGACGGTATCAGCGAAACGGGCATGTCCCGAATTTGGAAGAAGTCTTCATGCTCGCGACTGGTTCTTCGTTCGAAGATGCCGAGGCGCGTGAGGAAGAGAATGCGAGTGTCTAATGCAGGCTAATTTGGCGGTCAAACGCAAATCGACCTGGTTGAGCGAGGTCATCGCGACGTGGGGGTTCCTTCAGCGCAACTATTACCTCACGAAGCGCTACTTCATGTGGGAGCTCGTCTGGTTCGTCTACACGACGGCCAACGCGATGAGCATCGGTTTCATCGGCGCCGGCGTCGGACAGAACGCAGACGGCGTTAACGGGGACCAGTTGACCACCTATCTCCTGATCGGTGCGATCATTTGGAGCTACCTGTCGATGCTGTTCGACATTCTGGCGGAAACGGTGAGCTGGGAGCGCTGGGAAGGGACCATTGAGTACACCTTCATGAGTCCAGCGACCCGCGCGACCCACCTGATCGGGACGAGTATCTACGCGGTGATTTACGGAATTATCCGAACCGCGATCATGTTCGGGGTCATTTCGCTCTTCTTCAATCTGCAGGTAAGCGACGCGAACTACTTCTCGGCGCTGGTAATCCTGGCAATCTGCAGCGTGTCGCTGGTCGGTTTCGGCATGTGTGCGGCGGTGATGCCGCTGCTCTCGCCAGAGAAAGGACAACAGGTCGCATTCATCTTCGCGTCGGTATTGCTCCTGGTCTCAGGTGTCTATTACCCGACCAGTGTCCTGCCAAATTGGATGCAGACGCTGGCCAAGTTCTCGCCGGTGACCTATGCGTTGGAAGGGATGCGCGAGGCTCTCTTGAACGGCGCGGGTCTTGGTTCGCTGTGGGACAAGATCTGGCCGTTGCTGATCATGGGCGCTGTCTGTGTGCCAATCGGACTCTGGGTTTTTGGGCTCGGTGAACGCTACGCCAAGCGCACCGGCCGCCTGAAGCGAAGTGGGTAACGACTAAGTTGATACACGCAGAGGGAAGCAGACCACGACGGAGATAGTATCCGCGCGCCCCGTGCTCAGTCCTGGAAGGACACCGTTGTCTTAGCCCGGGGTTTATGGCGTTCTCCTAAATATGAGGCCTCCGCGCCGGCCCGCCCTGGAATGAAATTCCCGGGCTCAGTGACCGGAAGTCGGTTGAAACCGACTGGCGACGGCGCACCGATGTGACTAGCTATTTAGTGAACGCCATTAACCCCGGGAACGTACCAATCCGGACCGAACAACCCTCACCCCGGCGCTGCGCGCCACCCCTCTCCCCAACAGCGCGGGAGAAGGGACGAGGGTGAGGGTTGATCCACTACGGAAACGCCGGCGAGTCGAAGAGGCTTCGCAGTGAGTCTAGCGGGAACCTTGGGTAGGAACCGAAAACCTTCAAGAGTGAGGAGCGCTCTTCGGCTTTGGCGAGCGCTCGCGCGATCTGCGGTTCCTCGCGGTGTCCCTCGAAATCGATGAGGAAAACGTAATCGCCGAGCCAGGCTTTGGTGGGCCGGCTTTCGACCTTTGTCAGCTGAATCGTTTCTTCCGCGAACGCGGTCAAGACTTCGTGCAAGGCCCCAGGGATGTTCTGCTTGACCATGAAACCGATCGACGTTTTGTCCTGCCCGGTCGGTTTCGCGTCTTCTTGAGCAAGGGCAACGAACCGAGTCACGTTCGTGTGGACATCCTGAATATCGTGGGCGAGCACATACCCGTTGTAGAGCTCAGCCGAACGCTTGGGTCCAATCGCGGCGATCGTCAAATCGGTTCCGGCTGAAACGTCTTGAATGGCGGCCGCGGTGCTGAGCGCGGCGCGTTGCTCGACATTTGGCAAACAGCGATCGAGAAATTTCCGGCACTGCCCGATTGCTTCCGGTTTGCTTGTGACCACCTTGATATCGCCGAGCGTCGCTCCGGGTGCGGTGACGAGAAACATCCGCACTGGGACGACGACTTCAGCGCAGATGCGCAATGGTGTTTCGTGGATCAGTAAATCGAGGGTTGTGCTGATTGCGCCTTCAATCGAGTTCTCGATTGGCAGAACCGCGCTCTCCGCGAGACCGGTTTCGACAGCCGCGGTCAGCGCGGGAATGCTTGAAAAGGCAAGAAACTCACCGTCCGCGCCGGCGAAGGCGACTGCGGCTTCCTCGCTAAATGTGCCACGGGGTCCGAGAAATGCGGTCCGCATCGTCGATCAACCTCCTCCTCGCACTGTAGGGCAGAAACCGCCGGATCGTCCAGCGCCCCCTGGGTTAATACCCCGGGCTAATCAACACGAAGCCCTTCCAGGGCTGAGCAATGGGTCGAGTTGGGTGGCTGTAATTGATCAGTCAGATGATGTATGACGGACATCGCGCAGAGCCTATACTCTCCAAATGGCAAAGCGAGAACGACACCAAAAAGTGCGACCCCCCGCCCAAGATGCGCTCAAATCCGATTGGCGGTTGTTTGTCGCGATCCCGATGCCGGATGAAGCGCGTGAACAGATCGCGCGAATCATTCAGCTCCTATCGCACGAGGATTGGCCGGTGCGCTGGATCGACCCGCAAACCGCACACATGACGCTCCATTTCCTTGGCGCGACCTTGCCGGAGCAAGCGGAATTGCTCCGGATGGCGCTTGCCCAACCAGTCGCGAAGGTCGAGCGGTTCACCCTCGCGACGTCGCATCTTGGCGTTTTCCCGAATGTTCGCCAGCCGCGCGTTCTTTGGATCGGCTTGGATGGCGATACCGAACGATTGCAACGACTCCACGTTGAAGTTGGCAATGCGCTCAACCGGCTCGGTTTCGAGGCGGAAACCGGGCGACTCAACCCCCACATCACCCTCGGGCGAGTGCGGGAAGGAGCCACCCCGGCCCTCGCCACCGCGATCCAAGCGCAGCTTGCTCCAAGCTCACCAACGGCACGCGTCACTGCCACCGCCGTGCAAGTGCCCGTCAACGAAGTGCTGCTCGTCCGCAGCTTCCTCGACGCGAAAGGCGCGAAACACGTCCCGATCGCGTCGTATCCGCTTGCTTCGTCCGACTAACGACGAGCTAGCGAATTCCACTCATTCTTCAGCGAAAGTAAGAAAATCCTTGACTTCTTCCGCAGTGGGCAGCGAATCGATCGCGCCCCGACGGGTGGTGGTCAGTGCTCCTGCTGCCGAGGCGAAACGTACATCGGCGATATCAAGCTGTTGCCAGTTGTTGGCAATGAGTCTCGAGATAATTGCGGCGGTGAAGGCGTCGCCTGCGCCCGTGGGCTCGATTGCCGCGACGTCAAAGGGAGGGACGTGCTTAATCGCGAGACCTTTGTCCGTCGAACGTGCAAACCAGGCCCCGCGGGCGCCATCGGTCAATACCATGAATGGACGATTGAGGTCGGAGAGCGATGCGAATACCGCCTCGATGTGACGGTTAACGCCAAAGAGAAATCTGGCGTCGTCAACACTCAGCTTGAGGAGAGTCGATCGTTCGATCACCGGAAGGCACGCATCGCGCGCTGCGATGTTGGAGGTCCAAAGTGTCGGTCGCATGTTGACGTCGAGACAGACGGGAATACTGGCTTGAGCAGCCAATTCTAGGACTTGGCCAATCGCTGAACGAGAAGGTTCTTCGGTAAGCGAGACAGAGCCGAGGACGATCGCCGCGGTTTGTTGAATCTCCGCTTGTCGAATCAACTCGACATTCAGCAATCGATCAGCCATCCGCAGGATGCGGAAGTATCCATCGCCTCGTTCGTCTTTCCAGGCGAAGGCAATCGTTGTATCCGCTTCGGATGTATTGTGAAGGCGAGAGGTGTCGACGCCGTTGATGTCGAGCGTCGCGCGAAGACGCTTGCCAAATGGGTCGTTCCCGACCACACCACAAAACGCGCTCGGTGTTCCCAGGCGGGACAATGCAACCGCGACATTCGCGGGCGCCCCGCCGGGACGGGCGACGAACGAACCGACTTCTTCCAGGCTGGTCGCCTCGTCGGCTGCGATCAGGTCGATAAGGACTTCGCCGATGCTCAGGACCGGCTTCACTTGTACGATCTCACACGCGTTGCCAGGTTAGCGTTCCAACCTGCTTGCGACCGTCGATCAGCACTGGTGTAGTCGAGAGCGTGACACGATTTCCCTCGATCTTGAAGATGCGCACAAAATCCTGCCCTATCCAATTGGGTAAGAGACTTAGTTCAAGGTGATGCACCACTGTGTTCATCATGGATCTCGTATGGCCCGGCGTAGGCGATGAAATCGCTGACCACTTCTGAAATTTCCAAAGCATTGGCGGCCTTGAAATCGGGAATGGAGAGTGGCGCGCGATTCGCTCTGCCGAATTGGACCGACATCCAGCCATCATCGGAGTAGATGATGAACCCATCGACATCTGAGCCAAACGGTTCTGAGACGACATCCTCTTCGTCCCGCGCCACATAAGAGACAAGCCGCCAGGTTCCGATGAGCGGATTCGCGGTCAACGAACTACCTCCAGTGGTGAGGAATGGTCGATGGCTCTGCATTGTACGGCGAGTTGAATGGAAGAGCGCGCCGACTACGGCTTGAGTCCGCTCCGGACCTGGGCCGCGGTGCCAGTCGTGTCGCGGCGTACTTCGTAGACGTCCTGGACCTCTTCCAGCCGGTGGAGGATTCGGCTGAGCTGCGCGACGCCGACGACTTCGAGCGTCAGAAGGAGCGTGACGGTGCGATCGTCATGGGTGTTTGTGAGGACGGAGAGGATGTTGACCTTCTCATCGGCGAGGAGCGTGCTGACATCCTTGAGCAGGCCAACGCGGTCCCAGGCATAGACAGTGATGGCGACCGGGAACGTGTCCTGACCGCCATCACCCCATTCAACTGGGACTAACCGCTCTGGATCCGGAAGGTTCTGTACGTTCGGGCAGTCGGCGCGGTGAACGGTGATGCCGCGGCCGCGGGTGACGTAGCCGACGATCTCGTCGCCGTTGACCGGCTTGCAGCACTGGGCGAGGTTCGTCAGGAGATCGCCAACGCCCATGACTTGCAACCGGGCCGGCGTGCGCGGCGCGACGAGGTTCGGCGTGGCTGCTAAGACGTCGCGCGTTTCGGTTTCGCCGAGGCGGGTGGCAATCTGCTGCGGCGAGATACCGCCGTAACCGATCGCGGCCAGGAAGTCGTCGAGCTTCCGTAGCGCGGGAAGTGCTGCAGGATGTCTTCGGGCTTCACTTCGATCGACGAGCCGGCGGAGTTCGCGCTCGAGAATTTCGCGGCCCTGCGCGATGTTCTCGTCGCGCTCCTGCCGCCGGAACCACTGGCGAATCTTCTCGCGGGCGGAGGCGGTCGTGACATAGCCGACTCGACGCCTGGAGCCAGTCGCGGCTCGGTCCCACTTTCGTTTTGCTGGTCAGGATCTGGACGACCTGGCCGTTTTGCAGCTTGGTAGTTCAGCGGCACGAGCTGGTCGTTGACCTTCGCGCCGACGCACTGATGGCCGACCTCGGTGTGGATGCGATAGGCGAAATCGACCGGCGTCGCGCCGGCGGGCAGTTCGATGATGTCGCCCTGTCGGCGTGAAGACGTAGATCATCTCCTGGAAGACGTCGGACTTCAGCGACTCGACGAATTCCTGGGCGTCGACGACCTCGTCGCGCCAATCCATGAGCTGGCGCAGCCAGGCGACCTTGGCCTCGACGTCGTGGATCGCTCTTGCGCGCCCTCTTTGTAGCGCCAGTGGGCCGCGATGCCGTATTCGGCGATCTGGTGCATCTCGTGCGTGCGGATCTGGATCTCGAGCGCGTGCCCCTCCGGCCCGATCACGGCCGTGTGGAGGGACTGGTACATGCTTTCTTTCGGGGTCGCGATGTAGTCGTCGAACTCGCCGGGAATCGGGTGCCACATCGAGTGGATCACGCCGAGCGCGCCGTAGCAGTCCTTCTTCTCGTCGACGATGATGCGGATGCCGATCACGTCGTAGATCTCGTCGAAGCTGCGCGCCCTTGCGTCGCATCTTGCGCTAGATCGAGTAGATGTGCTTTCCGCGTCCGGTGAGTCTCGGCGTTGATCCCGGCGGCCGCCGAGCGCCTTTTTCAGCTCGTCCTGGACTCGGGCGAGATACGTCGCGCGATCGACTGCCCCGGCGCTCGAGCGCCTGCGTTCGAGACTTAGTACTCGTCGGGATCGAGGTAGCGGAAGGCGAGATCTTCCAGCTCCGATTTGAACTGCCAGATGCCGAGGCGGTTGGCCAGCGGCGCGTAGATCTCCATCGTCTGCTGGGCCGTGCGAATCTGGTTCGGCCGCGGCATATGCTCGAGCGTGCGCATGTTGTGCAGGCGGTCGGCGAGCTTGATGAGCACGACGCCAATGTCGTCGACCATCGCCAGGAACATCTTGCGCAGACTTTCGGCCTGCGCTTCCTTCTCCCGAGTGCGATTGGTCGTCGTCACCGGTCCAGGGAATCCGGCCGAGCTTGGTGACGCCGTCGACTAAGCGACTGACTCGTTGGCCAAACTCTTCTTCGATTTCTTCTCGGGTGATACCGCAATCTTCGACCACATCGTGCAGCAGCGCGGCTGCGATTGTCTCTTGGTCGAGCGCCATTTCGGCGAGGATATTTGCGACCTCGAGTGGGTGGATGACGTACGGCTCGCCGGATTTGCGTTTGTCGCCGTTGTGCGCCTCGGCCGAAAACTCGAATGCCTTGCGAATGAAGGTGAGATCGGCGTTCGGCATGTTCTCGCGCATGGTTTCCGCGAGGCGGTCCCACGTTGCAGCGACCGCGGGAATGGCACACGCTTCTGGAACAGGCCGAGGCGGTTCTGGTTGGGAAACCAAATGCGTCGGACTATCCTGGTTCAGCGCTTCTTGCGCCTGCGCCATCGGTCGTGTCGCCATCTCATCTGTCAATTGGTGCGTTTGGAGGGCCATCCGAATCCATAAAAGTCTATGCAATATTGAATGACTCGTCAATGTTTCTCGCGCGAGATTGTGACGTTCAGCACAATATTGAATCTTTGTGAATGTTCACTTTTCCCTAGAAAACCGAGCGTTCGAGATGCAATGTGCGTCTACTACATATACGTAAAGAAGCCTTCCCGAGTTCTGTGATGCCGCCGTTCGGAGCGCGCATCGCATCGTCGAGAAGGCTTCTTCGCTCGCCGTTTGGCCCGTTAACTCCGAGCGTTCTAAGTGAGCGGGCGAATCGAAACGTCATCAGACGACAAGGTACCCTCGTCGACAATAAGACCGATACCACCGCCCGCAAGCGGTGAATGTGTGTCGTCGACGTCGAACAGGTGCTGGTCGTCGATGCCCGCCCGAATTTGCGTGCCCTGAACTTCGATCCAGAATCGATACGTTTTTCTCGGTTCCCATCCAAAAGGCGTTTCAGCCAGTGTTGGCCGGATATTCTCCAGCGCCTTGACGAGCCGCGCGGTGCCCTGGTTTGTGAGTTCGAGTGCGTAGTAGCGGCGCAATCCCTGAACCCGAGCCGCCAGGCCGCCAGAAGTTGCCAGGTGGATGTAGATTGGCGCTTCGACCCGGTAGTTCCTCCAGTCGCGTCCACCGCGGCTGACCAGACCAATCCCCTCGTTTTTCACGATGCGGAATGGTTCGGGCCACCAGCGATCGAATTGATCAACCCCATTTACCCAGGCACGTTGCCATTGGACGCCCTCCCGGTCCGGTCGGCCAAACGTAGCGTTCGGTTCCCCATTCCACGTCAGCGAGTCGAAATAGAGGATTGACCCATTGTTGGCGCCGCTCACTTCGATGCCGACTGATTGAATTGGAAAGCTTCCTGGTCCGCCAGCCGTCCATTCAAGATCAACCGATTTCCCCGGTGCGATCGCCACTTTTGGTCCACGTTCGCTCTCGAGTTGATCGGTCGCGTTGTATCGTCGAATGACAACGCGGACGTTACTTGTTTTGCTGTTCGATTGATCGGCGATGACGCGAGCTCGAATGGTCTGGCCCGTATGGAGTGAGGGAGTCGCCAGGAGCTCGTAGCCGGGCATTTTCAACGCTTCCGGTGGAGTGAATGTCGGCGTTGTGATCAGGATCGAACTATCGCTGCTCGACGAGTCAACCTCGATTGCAAGTGCACGCTCGTTCTGGGTGCCTGGCAGCAGTCGGTTCTCGATCGACGCGGAGGCTGAACCGGTCGTCTCGACGGAAAAGCCCTGAACGGAACCAGGGAGCGAAAAGTGAAAGCGCGCGCCTTTCTTCGGCGCGATTGGATCGAGACCGTTCAAACTGCGGCTGGTATTGACGATGTGGATAGGTTTCGATGACCGCATCAGTAATGGCGCGGCCGCCATCCGCGGTTGGCAGAGGTAGAGCCGGTCGCCTACCGGTCCGCGCCAATCCTTCGCCGCCCTCAAGTGCTGCGAGTCCATTCTTGATGCCAAGCAGACAACCGACGATTACCCGAGTTGCAATCGGTGTCCCAGCCGGACGTGTTGACGATCATCAGCGATCGCCCGAAATCATCCTCGCCGTGCAGGAGGCCGTGGATGATCAGGGCATGATTTGGCACCATGTGGCAATTGCCGACATAGCGTGTCGTAGCCATAGTCGCGGGCGATCCATTCACGCGTTTTCTGCCAATCCGACTCTTTGGCGTGCCACTCCGGACATCATGAACGAGGCGTGCAATAACGGAATCGCGCGGGATGAGCGAGAGCCCGGTGTCGAGGAGTTTATTGGATGTCGCGCTCGACGAAGGCTTGAGCCTCCATCGCCGCGAGCATTTGCGCGCCGTAGATCGCTTCGCCGTCGTGGCTGACGCTGGCGGCGCGGCGAGCGACATCGGCCGCGAGCTCGGGATCGCCCGGCGCGACCATCGCCCAGCCGTCGATGAAGATTTGCGAGCCAATTTGCTCGGCCACGACTTTTGTCGTTGAGCGCGATCGAACCGGATTCTGGCGCTGGGATGCCGTGCTTCAGACGAAGGTAGGCGGTGTGCTCGGTGGAATTTCCGAAGCCGCCCCACCAGAAGATCGTGCGGCGCTCGATGACGTAGTTGAGCCAGGTCTCGCAATTTGCTGCTGGAGTCAGATCAAGCGAGTTCCCGTGATCTGGCAGGGCGCGAAGAAACGTGAAAGTGCCCGTTACGTCGTCATCGGTCACAACAAGCGGCGCACCATTTCGTCCGGGCAGGTAATAATCGACCTCGCCAATTTCCTTAATGATCCGGTCGTACGACCAACCTTCGATCGGTCGTCCAAGGTAGACGCCGATCAGTTTGCCGAGGACTCCCGCGTAGACCCGCTCAACATAGTCTGCGGGATAGTTTTCACCCTGTTGTGACCCAATCGCCGCCTGAGGCCTGGAACTTGTCTTGACCACCATGAAAGTGAATCTCCAAATCGCTTTCCGGCTGAACGTCCCGCCGGCGTAAATTGCGCCCATTCCAACAACTGGAATCGCCGATTAGGTGACCGGAGTTCCGATCAATCGATCGAACAGTGCTGCGCGATTCTCGGCGGCTTCAAGTTGACGACGTTGCAATCGATTCGCGAGCGACGTGAGGTCGGCGGCAATCGGATCAAGATCGATTCGGTTCTCCGATTTGACCTGGTTTATCCAATTTGGGCGAATAGCCGAATCGCCGTGGATGGCGCCCGCGATCGAACCGGCCATTCCCGCGATTGAGTCGTTGTCACGTCCGTAGTTGGTGGCGCCGAATATCGACTGCTCAAAATCGCCGTCGGTCACGACGAGAAAGCCAAGCGCGACAGGTACTTCTTCAATGCTATGCATTCGGCTTGGATTCCAGTCGTTCGATCCGTTGCCCCGGTTATGGAAATCGTCAGCCGCGCCGTCGAACGGACGGATTGCGTCGCGGAGTGGAGCGATGGCCGCCCGCCAATCGTTCATTGTGCGAGCGCGTTGGACGACCGCTTCTATCGCCAACCTGGTCCCTTCCTGCGCGAGATCAAGCGCGATCTTGACGACGCTGTCGGCGGTCGCATTGGGCTTGAGCGCTTCCGCCACACAGGCGGCCATGACCCCGGCGGCTTCTAAGCCGTAGCTGGTTTGATGCGCCGCCATGATCTCAATAGCTTCACGATAGGCGCCTTCAGGGTCGCCGGCATTGACGATGCCGATCGGCGCCGCGTACATCGCCGCGCCGCAGTTAACCATGTTGCCAATACCGCCAACGCGGGGATCACTGTTCGCAAGCCGTAGCCTGATCAACAACCACTTCTCAGGATAGAAGAGGCGATCGATGAGTAACATCTCGCGTCCGTATTCAGCCACGTATCGAGGCTCGTCGGCAATCAGCGGGACGATGCCCTGAGCGAACTGGAAGACATCGAGATGATCATCAGCTTCAAGGTACAGACGGCTCAGAAGCTGGATCATGTGCGAGTCGTCTGTGTATCGACCGTTCCCTTTGCCTATTTCTGACGGTCCGTCCCATGGCTCGACGAAATCGGTGATCCCGCCGTATCGCTTCTTGATCTCGGCGGGATCCCGTCCCTCGGCGGGTGCTCCGAGCGCATCGCCAATCGCTCCGCCATAGAGGCAGCCACGAACCTTCTGCTCAAGCAGGTTCGATCCTGCTTCAGTCACGTTCATTCCTCCTAGTTGTCAATCGACCGTAGATGAACCGGACTCCAAGGTCATCCCTTTAGTCCGCCCTGCGTTAGTCCCTCGATGAAACGGCGCTGGAGCGAGAGGAAGATGACGATGACCGGAACGATCATCATCATTGCCGCCGCGCTCGTCAGACCCCAATCCCGGCTAAAGCGGCTCTGGAAGTTGTAGTAGCTCGTCACGACCGTGAAGAGCTCTTGCTTCGTCAGGAACACAGTTGCCAGCAAGAACTCGTTCCAAACGCCAAGCGCGACGACGAGCCCAACCGTCAAAAATCCGGGCCAGGAAAGCGGCACAATGATTCCCGAGAAGATGCGCCACTCGCTGGCGCCGTCAACTCTCGCGGCGTCTTCGAAATCCCTTGGGAGTTGGATCATGTAGGATCGCAGCAAGAAAATCGCGAGAGGGGCGTTAATCGCGATGTAGATCAAGGCAAGTCCGAACAAATTGTTGACCAGGTGCAAGCGCTGCCAGAGAAAGAACAGTGGCACGAGGAAAAGCTGCAGCGGCAAGCTCGAACCGATCAGCAGATAGAGCATTACCGGACCGGAGCCAGGCGGATTGAGCTTAGCCAAACTGTAGGCGGCGAGTCCGCCCAAGAAGAGCACTCCGGCGACGGTCACGACTACGAGAATGCCGCTGTTCTTCGTTGTCGTCGAAAAATTTCCGACGGTCCACGCCTTCGAGTAGTTGCTCCAGACAAAGTGCGTCGGCGGTCCAAGCGGATTCCGGCCGAGATCAGCACGTGTCTTCAATGAGTTGAAGGCAAGAATAACAATCGGCCCGAGCGCAAAGATCGTGAGGAGACCAAGCAAAATGTAGTTCGGAATGTGGCTCGTTTCTCGTTTCTTGCGCGACGGGAGTCGTTTCGCTGGGCGAGCAGTTTCACTCATATTTCCCACCCTCGCTTCCGAAGTAACAAGAAGATTGAAATCACCACGCCAACCAGGAGACTCATCGTTAGTCCGATGGCAGCGGCGTAGCCGGCTTCAAAACGCTGGAAGGCGTTCTTGTAAACAAGAACTGCCAGCACTTCAGAGGCGCCGGCGGGTCCTCCCTGAGTCAGGATCCAGATGTAGTCGAAGGTGAGGAACGACCAGATGCTCGTCATCATCAACATGAAGATGAGGGTTGGTCGGATGCCTGGAATTGTCACGTCACGGAACTCTTCCCACCGGTTGGCGCCATCCAGCCGCGCCGCCTCATAGAGATCGGGCGGGATGTTCTGCATGGCGGCGAGGAAGAGGACCATGAGGAATCCCCACCAATGCCAATTGTCGACGAAGGCAATCGCGCCGAGCACCGTCCCCGGGTCGCCGAGGAAGGCGCGATCGAGACCGTGGATGCCGTGCTCCGCCAATCGCGCGCCGAGCCCGCGATCGGGATTCATCAACGAACGCCAGATGCTGGCGACGATGACACTTGGCAGCACGTAAGGCAAAAAGAGTGATAGGCGAAAGAAGAGCGCGCCCCTGCGGATCGGAGCAAGGAAGCTCGCCGTGATGAGCGCAATCGCGATCGGAACCGTCAAGAACATCAAGAGCCAGACGACGTTGTTCCGAAACGCGTGCCGGAACGAGTCGTCGTGGAAGAAGAGCTGGCGGAAGTTTTCCAGCCCAACCCATTTCGCCGTGCCGATGCCGTTCCAATCGGTCATCGAGTAGTAGAGCGAGGAGATTGCCGGTCCAGCCACAACGGCAATGTTGAGCAAAAGAATCGGCAGAATAAAAAGCCACGGAACAACTTTGCGCCGGTAGAAGGAAGTTTTCCAAAACCTCTTTCGGGAGGTTGGCGCAACTACCGGTATGGCGACATTTCTGGCTGGTGCTGCCACGAAGGTCTCCTGAAACTAGGTCGAATGTGCTCCGCTCCTGCCAGCAGGAGCGGAGCAATTCTTGTTCCTTGCCGTTACCGCGAGGGCAGCGGTGGAATCGCGCCTGCCGCCTTCTCCTGATCGAATTGGGTCTGAAGGCCTTGCAGGTATTGGTCGACGGTCATGTCGCCGGCCCAAACTTTCTCGACGTTGTCAATGAGGTCGGTTTCGGTCTTGGTTGGCCAGAAAGTCCACGTCGTGTAACCATAGTTGTTCTCGGTCGAAGCCTTGTTCAGCGCCTGAAGAATCGCCGCGTATCGCGGATCGAGTCCGCTCAACTGGTCGGCGGAAATGTTTACCGGCGCCGGGGCCAAGCTGCACTTGACCGCAAGGTTGGCCATATTCTCGGGCGAGAAGTAGTAGGTCAGGAACTCAGCGGCCTCAGCCGGATGCTTCGAATTAGCATTAATCGAATCGGTCGATCCGATACCGAGGTCGAAGATGGCGTCGCCGGTCGTCGATGGCACCGGGACCCAATCCCACTCATTGTCATTGCCGGAATCGCCGCCGAAGAAGTTTTGACCATCGGCGATCCACCAAGTGCCTTCGATCTTCATTGCCGCGTCGCCGTCACCGAATGCCGTGTTGGCATCGTTGAAGGTCGTCGTGTAGTAGCGATCGAGCCCACCCATGAACCAGCCGTTCTGCTGCATTTCATTGAGCTTGGAGATCGCGTCGACGAATTCAGGATCGGTCCACTTCGCCGTTCCAGTCAGCGCTTCGTAGACCTTTTGTGGACCGGCGTCGTGGTTCAGCATCTCGCCGACGAACCATTCATTCGCTGGTCGCCACTCCTGGTTGCCATGGGCGAACGGGATCTCGCCGTCGTCCTTAATCTTGGCGGCGAGCGTCATCATCTCGTCAATGGTCTTTGGCGGAGTCCAACCCTTCTCTTCGAAGAGGGTCTTGTTGTAATAAAGCACGAGGGTTTCGACCTCGTTTGGGATCGAATAGAGCTTGCCGTCGACCTTGCCCAGATCGAGCGCCCACGGCACGAAGCTGTTCGACCAACCTTGCTGGGCAGCGTAGTCATCAAGCGGAATGAGCTGGCCGGCCTTGGCGAGCTCAAGAGCGAACGACGGACCTGGGGTGCCGACGATATCAGGACCTGATCCACCGGCGAGCGCGGTTCGGGTCGCGTCCCAGTTGTTGGCCTGGAGCGTCGCTTCAACTTGGGTGCCACCCCTGTCATTGAACGGCTTAATAGAGTTGTCGACGATGCACTGCGCGGTCGGTCCACCCCCAGTGGTGTCGAACCACATCGAAATCTTGACTTGATCCTGTGCGGCAGTGGGCGCGACATGCGCGGCCGCCGTCGCGAGTGGCGTCATCAGCACGAGCGCCAGCACTAACAATAGTCGGCGACGCCCTTTTGCACGTGACATTCGATAACCCTCCTCCACATCGCGGAAAGATTGAGTTTCAGTCGTCATGGACCCGATGGATCAGTTTCGTTTCACCTCCCTCAGTTGGTCCGACTATGCCGATTCGCGGATAACAAGCTCACATCGTCGTGTTTCCAGACGGCCGTATTCCGGGGCTTCACCTCGAAGACGTTCAAACAGCATTTGTGAGGCGCGAATCCCAAGTGCTTCGGGATGCTGAGCCATTGTGGTCAAAGGAGGATCGACGACCGCGGCCGCGGGAATGTCATCGAACCCGACGATCGCCATGTCAGTGGGCACTTTCAGTTTCGCTTCGCGCAGCGCAATCATCGCGCCAATCGCCATCAGGTCATTTGCCGCGAACACGGCAGTAGGTCGTGGCTTCAGTTTGAGCAGATCCTTCATCCCTTGATAGCCGCCGGTCTCATTGAAGTCTCCGCCCCTAATCAGAATCGGGTCGAGCGGGATTTGATGCTCGGCAAGCGCCTGTTCGTAGCCAATCACGCGCCGCTCTCGTGGTGGCGTTGCTTCAATGCCCGCGATCATCGCGATCCGGCGATGACCGCGTTCGATGAGGTGATTGACGATCGTCCGAGCGGCGTCAATGTTTTCGACATAGAGATTGTCGATGCCGGATTCAATCCAGGCATCGCCGTACGGTCCAAGCACGACAATCGCGATCCCGTCGTCGCGCAGCGGACGGAAATCATCTGGACTGAGGTGAAAAACCGTCATGACAACGCCATCGACATTGCGTTGGCGCAACGAGCGCACGTACTTGCGCTCTTTTTCCGCGATACCGTCGGTGTTGTAGATGATGAGATCGTAACCGTTGGCGTCCGCGACATCCTGGATGCCTCGCTCAAACGCGGGATAGTATGGATTCGTAATGTCCGGAATCAGACTCGCGATTGAAAGGGTTTTGCGGGTGCGGAGACTGCGCGCGGCGCTATTGGGTATGTAGCCGAGCTCCGCCACTGCGTTCAGGATGCGCTGTCGAGTCTCTTCGGAGATTGACACCGTGCCGGTGTCATTCACGACGTACGAAACGAGCGCCTGCGAAACGCCGGCGATGCGGGCGACATCTTCCTGAGTTGGTTTGCGGCGCGTAATCGGCTCCACAGCCCCACTCGCTCACGGCTTTTACGTAAAAGTGATGCGTATAAGTACAAGAGTTTTGTGCACGTGTCAAGGAAATTGGCGCAAGTCAGATGATTGCTTGTGGCAGTTTGAACGACTCGAGCAAATTGTGGAGCGCGGTCGCAACCGGGGGCGGATCGACGAGCATGTGGAAGTGGCCGGCGTCCATTTCGATACGGGGCCAACCTGTATCGCGCGCCCTCGTTGCCGGAGCCTCATATGCCGGACTGAATTGAATGTAACCGCAAGGCGCGTCCGGCCAGATTGAAGGAACTGGGATCGGTTCGGTGAAAAACTCGAGAAACCGCGTCTGGATCTCGGCAACGAGCCGGCGCCGGATAACTCGGTCCGGCACGACCGCGACGAGATCATCTTCCGTCCAGGTTGGAAAGGTGCCCCCGTCTGCGAGATGTTGACGCAAGCTCTGCGCAAACTCAGGATCTTCTGTGGCCATCACCTCGAGACGGCTCAATCCATTGATTGGGATACCGGCATCGACAAAGAGATAGGCAGCGACTGGACGATTCGTGGCGTTTCCAATCGCGGGCAAGAGCGCGCCAGCGCCGCTGTGGCCCACGAGCACGAGGGCGATATTGGGTGGAAGGGGGTCAAGTGCCGAAACAACAGCGTCGACGTGCTGCTGCCAATATGGAGATTCCTGGTTTCCTTCGTCAACCAACGCCGGTACGAGCGTCTCAATCTGCCGATCCCGCAGTTCGTCGGCGATGAACGACCAGGTAAACGGGCCGACTAGCGGACTATGGACGAGGACAAGCACGATCTTCAACGGCGCCTCTCGGCTGACTATCGATGTTTGATGGGGTGGATCGCTACCGCGCGGCGAACATCGCCTGCTCAGCGGCGGCGATAGTTTGATCGATGTCGTCGTCGGAGTGTGCGGCGGAGAGAAAGAGTGCCTCATATTGGGAGGGAGCGACGTATATTCCCTGGTTCAGAAGTGAATAGAAGTATCGGCTGAAACGAGCGGTGTCGCAGCGAGCCGCCTCGTCCCAACTCGTGACGCGCTCGGTCGTGAAAAAGACACAACCAAGGGTTCCCACACTCGTGATGTACACCGGAATGCCGGCAGTTTCAGCCGCTTGGCGGAGGCCGGTCATGAGTCGTCGAGCCTTCGCGGCAATGCTCTCGAATGTGCCCGGAGTCTGGAGTTGGCGTAGTGTGGCGAGGCCGGCCGCGACGGCGACGGGGTTACCCGACAATGTGCCAGCCTGATACATCGGGCCAGCCGGGGCGACCATCTGCATGATCTCGCGTCGTCCAGCGTAGGCCGCCAGCGGTAGCCCGCCCCCGACGACTTTGCCGAGCGTAATCAGATCTGGTTTCACTCCATAAAGCGCAACTGCGCCGCCAAGCGCGACACGAAAACCGCAGAGCACCTCGTCGAAGATCAAGAGCGAATCGTGCGCGTCGGCGAGCGCCCGCAATCCTTCGAGGAACCCCGGCTCGGGCGGAACGACGCCGAGATTTCCGGCGACCGGTTCAACAATGATGCCGGCAATAGTGCCGGGATTCGATTTGAAGAGTTGATTCACTGAATCGAGATCATTGTAGCGTGCAACAACGGTGTCGGCGGCGGCCCCAGGCGTGACTCCCGGACTGTCGGGAAGACCGAGCGTCGCCACCGCGCTTCCGGCTTGCACGAGCAACATGTCGGCGTGACCGTGATAGCACCCGCTGAACTTGATAATCTTCGCCCGGCCCGTAAATGCTCTGGCAAGGCGGAGCGCGCTCATCGTCGCTTCCGTGCCAGATGAGACCAACCGCACTTGCTCCGCAACTGGATAGATCTCGCGGATCAGCGAAGCGAGTTCAGTTTCAGCGAGTGTTGGCGCGCCGAAACTGGTTCCGTTCTCGGCTGCGATTTTCACCGCGTCAAGAACGTCGGACTGTGCATGGCCGAGAATGAGCGGTCCCCATGAGAGGACATAGTCGATGTACTCGTTGTCGTCGATATCCCACACGCGTGATCCACTGCCGCGAGCGAGAAAAACGGGTTGCCCACCAACACCACGGAACGCTCGCGCCGGACTATTGACGCCGCCTGGAATTAATTCCTTCGCTGCCTCAAACGCTTCCTGGGATTTCGTGAAAATGCGCGGCGTTACTGCGGTCGTCTGCCCGATTTCCATGAACCTATCCCCAATTCGTTAGCGAGTGGCGGGTTCCGAAGTCGTCGTCGAGCGCGCGTCGACCGGATGCGCCTCTTGGTCGGTTGTTGAGCCCTGCGCGAGGCCGAAGAGTTTCAACGTAAGGTCGGCCGTTTCGCCGCCGTCGAGACTGCCGCGCAACGTCGAAATTGGCTGATGAAGAACCTTGTTAACGATGCCAACGCTGAGAGCGGCAACCACGTTGCGGTCGCGGTCCGAAAGATGATCGAGTTTGCGCAAGGCACGCTCGAGCTCGGCGTCGCGGATTCGCTCCGCTTGGTGCGTGAGCGCGGCGATCGCTGGGGCTGATTCGCGCGCTGCCCACCACTGCAGAAACTCGTCGCACGCGGATTCAACCATCAGTTTCGCGATTTCAACATCGCTTTCGACCACCTGGCGACTATCGGCTGAACCGCGTTCGAGATCGTCGATGTCAAAAAGACGGACACCTGGAGATGCGCGAAGGGCCGGGTCGATTGTGCGCGGTACTCCGAGGTCAATCAGCACAATATCGTGGTTACTTGGCTGAACATTGATGGATTGAACGACGAAGCCATCGAATTCCACAGCCGAAATGACGAGATCGGCGTGGTCGATCTCACCCTGCAAATTGCTGAACGGGGCAAACCGGGCATTTACTGCCCGCGAAACCGTCTGCCCTTTTGCCTCATCGCGATTGACGATAACCAATTCGTCGATACCGCTCGAGCGCAAGATCTTAGCGGACAGTGTTCCCATTTCACCTGCGCCGATGACAACCGCACGGCACTTGCCAGACCGAAGGTGTCGCGAGGCAAGATCGACCGCGGCATGAGGAATTGACTGGCGATTTCGCGCGAGATGTGTTTGGGTGCGAACGAGCTTTCCAAGGTGAACGGCGTCTTGACCAAGACGGGACAAGATTGGACCAGACGCCTTAATCTCCAGCGCTCGTTCGAACGCGTTCCGCACCTGACCAAGAATGTGTGGTTCGCCCAGGACCATTGAGTCAAGACCGGACGAAACGTTGAAGAGATGCATGATCGCGTCTCGACCGCCCCACGAGTACGTCGCGTTTGCGAGATCGCCTTGAGAAACTCCCGCTGTCCCCGCGACCCAAGAGGAGAGCGATTGGACTGGAGCGAGTCCGGCTGAGACGAAGGCGTAGAACTCTGTCCGATTGCATGTCGAGAGGATCGCAATCTCGGCGAGTTCTGAGGGCCGGTTCACGAGAGCTTCACGCTGGGAGTCAACGGAAAGGGCAAGCCGTTCCCGGAAGGAGATCGGCGTGCGCGCATGATTGGCCCCAAGGAGAATGATGTTGTCCCGCACGCGACCTAATCCTTCGAGTCCTTGCTCAAACACTTGGTGAAGCCCACACGATCTGACCGTTACCCTAGCAAATGACTACAGACGTTTCCAACGAAATCGATCATAAATCTAGTCAAACCTAGGCAACTAACTTGGCACGACGGCACGATTTCGTGATTTGGTAGTATGCAAATATCGAGTAGTCAGCATTTGAAGCAATAGTGGGACAATTCCTTGCCATGACCAATGAAGCAATCATTTCGAAGCACAACGAAGCCGATCTTGACCGACTTTTTCACCCTGATGAAGCCCGCGCAATAGTCCTTCAAAGTGCGCATCCACTTCCGGTCGAACGTGTTGCGATCGCTGAGGCTGGTTGGCGCGTACTGGCCGAGGAGATTGTTTCGGACGAGGATCATCCGCCGTTCCCAGCGTCGACGATGGATGGATACGCAGTCGTCGCTGACGATGGATCGCCGTGGCGCGAAGTGATTGGCAAGCAGACCGCTGGCTTCGTCCTCGATGTCGAAGTGACGCACGGCACGGCGGTCCAGATTATGACCGGCGCGCCGGTTCCGCCTGGAGCCAACGCGGTCGTTCGCGTCGAGAATACCGAACCCTCGGAAGATCATGTCATCGTCAAGCAAGACCATGTCAGCGAAGGCGAGAACATCCGTCCGATCGGCTTCGATTTGAAACGGGGCCAGCGAATTTTGTCGGGAGGGACTGTTCTTGGCCCCGCCGAAGTCGGTTTACTTGCCGGACTTGGCGTGACGCCAATCCCCGTGCGCCGCCGTCCCAGAGTAAGTGTGTTATCGACGGGAGATGAACTTGTCGATCCCGGCGAGCCGGTTGGACCTGGTCAGATTCGCGATTCAAACCGGTTCAGTCTTGTCACCGCGCTGAAAGGCGCCGGCGCTGAAATCGTCTGGTCAGGTAAAGGTCCGGACGAACGGGGCGCGCTCGAGCAAGTGATGCGTGAGCGAATCGCCGAGAGCGATATCGTGGTCACGAGTGGCGGCGTGTCGATGGGAGACCTTGATCTCGTCAAGGCGATTCTTGGCGATCTGGCAACGGTTCATTTTCGCCGGGTCTTCATGAAACCCGGTAAGCCATTGAACTTCGCCACAGTTGGAAACACGTTGATCTTCGGTTTGCCGGGGAATCCAGTTTCGGCCCTGGTAGCGGTCGAGCTTTTCATCCGTCCGGCGATTTCGGTTATGGCGGGCAAGAATCCTGAATCGGCGTCCGGAGTGCCGGTCACATTGCTCCACGACACGCCGCCGACTGACCGCATCGAATTCCAGCGCGCGATTGTCGCGGTCGATCCAGAGGGCAGGCTCGTGGCGGAAACAACAGGTGTGCAGGCATCTTCTCGTCTGGCGTCGTTTCTCGGGGCCAACGCCTTGCTGATCATTCCACCGCGAGCCGATGACTATGAAGCCGGAGAGCAAGTCAACGCGCTTCTACTGGCGCCGCCAAAGGCGGTCTCGAAGACTTAGGGTCTGTTTGCATAGTCGTGGTACCATCGCTGGTTGGTACGACGCCGTCCGCCTCGCAAATCACGCGACGGTCGAGCAGCACGTCGGCTTCTACTCCCTCACCGAAGCGGAGATCGTCATCGTTCGCATCCTCCACAGAAACCAGGACGCTGCGGGTAAGGTCGTCTTATCAGCGTCCAGACCCCTGCAATGGGAGGTTCCTTGACCGACGACAACCTCGCCGCCTACGCCGACGCCGAGGACTACGACGTCCGCGAGAACGACGACGGCGTCGCCTTCTACACCGCGCTCGCCCAGGAGACCGGCGGCCCCGTCCTCGAGATCGCCTGCGGCACCGGCCGCGTCACCATCCCGATCGCCCGCCACGGGCTCGACGTGACCGGTCTCGACGTCGTGCCCCAGATGCTCGACCAGGCCCGCCGCAAATCCGGCGGCCTCCCCATCCGCTGGGTCGCGGCCGACGGCCGCGACTTCGACCTCGGCCAGCGCTTCTGCCTCGTCTTCCTCACCGGCAACGCCTTCCAGCAGTTCCTCACCAACGCCGACCGGGACGGCCTCCTGCGCGGCGCCCACGCCCACCTCCACGACGAGGGGCTCTTCGCCTTCGAGACCCGCAACCCCGTCTGGCCAACCCCCGCTAACCGGGCCTACTTCGACGCGGTCATCGAGCAGTCCCGCCAGCGCGGCGGCTTCTTCGCCCTGCTCGAAGACCGCGACGAGGAATTTCCCTGGCAGACCTACACCGCCACCGACGGCCGGGAGATCCGCGAATCCCTCACCCAGACCTACGACCCCATCGCCCAGATCCTGCGCCTCACCTCCTACGAGCGCTGGCACGAAGGCGACCAAGAACACACCAGGATCACCCACGAATCGCTGCGCTTTACCTACCCCCAGGAGCTCGCCGCCCTCCTCACCCACCACGGCTTCACCATCATCCGCCGGTACGGCGACTGGGACCGCTCACCTCTCACCCCCACCAGCCGCAGCATCATCGTCGTGTGCCGCAAGACCTCCTAGCCGGGGTATGATGAATCGCCCTTTCTTCTCTTAAGCGATTGAAAATCCAGCGGCCGGTACGCAGTATCGGCACTCCTCAACTTATCCACAGGGCTGTGGAAGGGAGGACTTATCCACGCAGTATCGCCCCCCAGCCATATGTAGTATCACCCCCGCTGAGAGCAAACAGATACGCAGAATCGCCCCCCGATCTACCGGAAGTTCTTTACTGATATACCCTAAGGGCCCGTTTGCATACTCACAGCCAGAGCCGGATGGCGGCGAGGGTGACAGTGGCATGGAGGCGGACGGCCAACTTGTCGTAGCGGGTGGCGACCGCCCGGAACTGCTTGAGGCAATTGATCAGCCGCTCGATCCGGTTGCGCGTGCGGTACGCTGCCCGGTCAAACAGGACGCCCTGGCGCGGTTCGTTGCGCAACCGCGAGATCACGGTGCCGTTCTCGCGGCGGCGCAGGTAGCGACGGATCTTCCGCCCGGTGTAGCCCTTGTCCCCCGCCACCCGTGCGGGCCGGACGCGGATCTGGCCGCTCGGCCGCCGCACCGCGCAGCCTTCAATCGGGGCCTGGACATGAGTCGCCTCCAGCCGTTGGCCCCCAGTCAGCACCCAGGTGATCGGCTTGCCAAAGCCCTCGCAGCGGAGGTGGAGCTTGGTCGAGAACCCGCCCTTGCTCTTGCCCAACGCCTGATCGCGCCCCCTTTTCGCCCCCGCCGCGTGCGGGTGGGCGCGGATCACGGGGCCGTCCAGGAAGTGCAGCGACCAGTCCAACGCGCCGCGGGCATCGGCGGCGGCCTGCAAGGCGGCCAGTACCCGGTCCCAGATGCCGCCGTGCACCGAGAAACGGGAATACACCGTCTTTCAGTGACCGTCCGGTGCGGCAGGTGTGCCAGGCTTGTCGATCGGGGGCTTCTCCGGGGGCAGCAGCGGTTCGAGCACCGTCCATTCGTCGTCCGTCAGTTCGTGTCGCCGTATCATTTCCGGAGGGTGCCACGACTATGCAAACAGACCCTAGCCCTCCCAAGGTTTGCCCGGCCGGAGTTCCTTTTCGTAGATCACAAAGCTCCGAGTGACCTGCATGCCCAGGCGCTCATAGAGTTGGGTTGCGCGATTGGCATTTTGCGTGTCGACGCCGAGCGCAACCCGCTTGATACCGCGCCGGTAAAACTCGATGAACGATCGCGTCAGAAGCGCGGATCCGAGTCCGCGGCGACGCCATTGATTTCGGACGCCGAGCTCGCCAATCCAGCCAAATTCATCGCCGAATATTCGACAGACGACTGTTGCCGCGACCTCATCCCCCTCCGTAATCAGAAACGACAAGCTGGGATCGAACACTCGTCGGTCCATCCATTCTTCAAAGGGGGATGGACCGAAGCTCCAATGATCTTGAAAGGCTTCTTGGATGGTTCCATAGATCGCTGGCTCGTCGTCACCTGGGCGGCATGATCTCATCTCGAGTCCATCAGGCAGTTTGGGGAGCTCAGGTTCGCGCCCAAGATCGATTTCCATCCTCACAAAATTACGAATCGGTACGTATCCATGCGACTGCAAGAGATCGTTGGCGGCTTTATTGTGGCTGTGGACTGGATTTCGGATGACCACCCTTACGCCTCTCGGGGCAATGTCGATCCAACTTTCGGCGCGTGCTTCGCTCAGCAGAACGAGGTAGCCGCCAATGCCTCGATCGGTATGTTTGGGATGAACGTAAATGTCAGCATCGTGGACGACATTGCCTCGGCTTCTCATCACGAGGCCGCCGACGAACAAGCCACTGGATGTTTCAACTAAGGCGACTCGCTCGCTGATTTCGAGATTCGCCCACTCATCCCCGACCTCGCCTGGGGAGTAATCAGGTTCGCCCGCTTCTTCAATTTCACAGGCGTTGAAAAGGTCTGTCGCCGCATCAGCATCGCCGATAGTGGCAGGTCGGACTGAATAGCCTTCAGGTAGCTGAGCCGTCATCATCTCGATCCTTGGAGATTTTTTCGAGGCGTGCTTACCGTTCCAGCGTATCACTTGGGCTGGCAGTGGATAGGTTCATTGCGACGTCTGGCGGTAACGCTCAAGGTTGGGAGAATCCTGCAGAGTGGTAGATTGTGAAGCAACGAATGGTGCGTAGAGGATGCAATGATGATGCGAGTTCAAATGAAATATTTCGCGATTATTCGAGAAACACTTGGCCGGTCAGAGGAAATCCGTGTGGTGGAAGAGGGTACAACCGCGGGGAATCTCTTTGACGCGCTTGCCGTTGAAGCGCCGCGCTTAGCGAATTTGAAGCGGTCGATCATGCTCATGGTAAATCAGGAGTATGTGCCGGAAGGTCAGGTGCTTACCGACGGCGATGAACTGGCGCTCATTCCTCCTGTGAGCGGAGGGGCGCCGGCCATGTACTTCAAGGTGACCGACCTGCCGCTCGACCCACGTGAAGTCGAAGAGATCGTGGCCGACACCTCGACGGGCGCCATAGTCACCTTTATTGGAACTGTGCGTGACAACGCGCGCGGGAAGACGGTTCGGGCGCTCGATTACGAGGCCTACGCTCCTGCCGCGGAAAAGATGCTCGCTCGAATCGGCGACGAAATCACCGCCAAGTGGGGCATCGATCGAGTAGCGATTGTCCACCGAACCGGGCTGTTACCAGTAGGTGAAGCAAGTGTCGTCATTGCGGTCTCTTCAGCGCATCGAGACGAGGCGTTTGACGCGTGCCGGCACGCGATAGAACGAATCAAAGAGATCGTTCCAATCTGGAAAAAAGAGTTCTACGAAGACGGCGCGATTTGGGTTGGCTCCGAGGCGGACTATCAAAGGGAAACAGGTCGTATCCCGGCCGGAACGACTCAAAGTGAAACTTGATAAAGAACTCAAGAATACCTAGAATAGGCGTTCGATATGTTGCGGTCTCACGAAAGGACGGCCACTCATGACCGGCATGGTCAATGCCTCCATTACAGACATCGACGCCCTCAGGCCCGACTCGCTGGTCCGACGAACCCGACCTGGAATTGCTGACGACGCGACGCAACTGATCGGCAACACGCCGTTGGTTCGACTGAGTCGTTATGCGGCCAATCTTCCCGGCACGCTCGTGGCCAAACTCGAAGCGTTTACCCCAGGTTACTCGGTCAAGGATCGAATTGGCGTTGCGATGATCGATGATGCTGAGCGACGTGGTCTGATCGAACCCGGCGTCACGACAATTGTCGAACCGACGAGCGGGAACACTGGTATCGCCCTCGCGTGGGTGGCAGCGGCGCGCGGATATCGATTGATCCTGACGATGCCAGAAAGCATGAGCCTCGAACGCCGCGTGTTATTGCGTGGGTATGGGGCCGAGCTCGTATTGACTTCCGCGGCCGAGGGGATGATCGGCGCCATCGAGCGGGCCGAGCAGTTCCTACGCGAGATTCCGAACTCGTGGATGCCGCAGCAGTTTCAGAATCCAGCAAATCCCGAAATCCACCGTCAGACAACGGCCATCGAGCTCTGGCAAGACACGGACGGGCAAATCGACTACCTCGTCGGCGGAGTCGGCACTGGTGGCACGATCACCGGGGCAGGACAGGTACTGAAGCATCTGAAACCGACCGTTAAGGTCATCGCGGTCGAGCCAGCGGAATCTCCTATCCTCGAAGGGGGTACACCAGCTCCACACAAAATCCAAGGGATCGGGGCAAACTTTATTCCCGAAGTTCTTGACCGAGAAATCATCGACGAGATTATCCATATCGATGGCGACGCGTCGATCACTTCAGCCCGGCTGCTCATGAAAACCGAGGGCCTTTTGGTGGGAATCTCCGCGGGCGCCGCCGCTGCGGTCGGGCGCCAATTAGCCGCTCGACCCGAGAACGCTGGAAAACTGATTGTCGCGGTCCTTCCAGACACGGGAGAACGCTATTTGAGTACTGTCTTGTTTGGCGATCTCCGCGAGGAAGCGGCAAATATGACTGCGGGTTAAACTCGACATAACCTAACGAAATGAATTTTGCGCCGGCCCAGGCAGTTTCGCCTGGGCCGATTTGTCGTTCACACATTGAATTCTGATTTTCGAGCATGGCCTTTATTAAAGTTGCACAAGTGGGAGGTGCTAGCTTGTCGTAACAGTTTCGTAACATCGAAGCAAAACCGTCGTGACAGACCCCGCCTAGACTTACTAAAGGTGAGGTTGGCCGGCGACGACGCTGGCGATGGAGCAATCGTGAGTGAGTCTACATGCTGAAGAGCCAGTGACTGAAGATGAGGGTGGTTTCTTCAGCATCGCTTTTAGAAAACAGACCTACCGAAATATTCTCTTTCTGGCCCTTGCCGGTCCGCTCGGGCTAATCTATTTTGCAACGATTGTTTTTGGCGCCTTCATCGGATTTGCCCTTCTTTTTCATGGAATTCATTTCCATCTGCAATGGACCATGCTCCTGTGGGCGCCGGTCGTTGTCGTCTATGTCACCATCAGCCTCGTTTTGACACTGATCATGATCGCGGTTGAGCGCCACCTTGCCACCTGGCTGCTCAAATTGCCAATGCCCAGTACGTTCGATCTCCCAGCGAGCTTTAGGGCGAAGGTCGTTTGGCTCGTCGACCGCGCGTTCGACCGCTCGACGGTAAGGGGTCTTGTTTATCTCCTGATTAAGTTTCCGCTTGGAATCGTCTCGCTGGCGACACTGCTTATCTCCGCCGGCTTAACCGCCGTCTTGATTGTTTCGCCCTGGTTTCATGGCGGCAGCATGCAAGTTGGCTTCGGGCCAATTTACATTGGCGGAGCGTTTAAGATCCTGCTTGTCATCCTCGCCTTCGTGATCGCGACGATGGCGCTCCATTTTATGGGAGTGCTCGCGTCGATTTCGCGTGCATGTGCCGAAAAGATGCTCGACCGGCGACATCACGACTACCAGGATCCCGATGCCGTCCCGATTGGCCCCAAGTGGGCGAATCAAACGCACACCTGGGATACTTGACGGATCATGGCCTCGATTTTGGTTGTCGAAGACGAAGCTGACCTCAATGACTTGATCGCCCGCCAGCTTCGGCAGGAAGGTCATCAGGTCTATCAATCGTTTGACGGCGAGCGGGGTGTGGAAACCGCGATCGCGATCAAACCGGACCTCGTGATTCTCGACTGGATGTTGCCCAAGCTCGATGGTCTCGCCGTTTGCCGGCGAATACGTGAGCAGTCGATCACACCCGTGTTGATGCTCACGGCGCGTAGCGAAGAAGCGGACATCGTGCTCGGCCTGGAAGTTGGCGCCGACGATTACCTGACCAAGCCGTTCAAGATTCGCGAGCTGCAGGCACGAGTGCGCGCAATCCTTCGTCGCGAGCAATTCCACGAGGCTGCGCCGGAATCGCAAGAGGTAACCGAAACCGAGCTCGAGTCAGGTCAAATCCGATTGAGTATTGACATGCGCACGGCCTACGTCGGAGAGGAAGAGATCGACTTGACGCCCAAGGAGTTCGATCTCCTCGCGATGTTTGTGCGGAACCCCGGGCGGGCCTTCAGCCGCGACTACCTCCTCGAGCGGATTTGGGGCGACGACGTCTACGTGACTGACCGCACGGTGGATACGCACGTGCAGCGATTGCGCAAAAAGCTCGGTGAAGAAGCGGACGCGATCCGCACGGTGTGGGGAATCGGTTACAAGCTTCAGCCCGCTAGTTAGCGAATTCCTATCATGGCAACGCCTCAGATTTCCGCCCAGAATCCGTGGCCGCATCGCTTGAGCTATCTCAAATATCTCCTCATTTGGCCGCTCTATGAAGCGTACCGGCGAAAGTGCGCACACAGTCTGCGCTGGCGCCTGGCCAGCTCTCACTTAGCGACGGTTTTCTTGAGCATTATCGCGACCTCAATCGTAGGTGCGTTGGTCCTCGTCACATTTTCTTTCTTTGACGACCCGCGATCTCGCGAACCGGCAGCGGAGGCGAAAGAAGTCGCCCAAATCGTCGAGGATCTCAATGCCAAAAACCAAATTTCGCCCGAGGAAACGTCTGCCATTCTTCAGGGTTTGTCAGAAGGCAACATTGGTCCGAATCGATTTACACGCGACATTAATTTTTGGGCCACAATCGGCCGTGAATTCGACAACATCAGCTCAATTTCGATTGTCTACCCAGACGGAACAATCGTTGCTTCTAGCGCCCCTTCGCTTATCGGGCAGCCTGTCCTCTTGGCGAGTCCTGCCGCCCCTGGCATGGCGATGAGAGCGCTTGATGGGTCTACAAACACAGTGAAAAACAGTGTTGTACGGCCGCAATCTTCGCTGATAACCGGTGCATACCCGCTGACCGATGAGTATGGAAACGTCATGGGTGCGGTTGTCGTCGATAAGACGGATAGCAGTTTCCCGGCCGGTTGGCAGTGGGCGCTTCTCACCCTGAATTACGTCGGTCAGATTGGTCTGACCACGGCCCTGATCGTTGGTCTTCCCGCGATTCCAGTCGCGGCGATCATCGGCATCCGGCGCGCGAATACGATCAGTCAGCCGGTCCGAGAACTCGTCGATGCGACCCAAGAATTCTCGCGCGGCGAGCTGGATGCGCGAGTGCCGATCCGCAGCCAGGACGAAATTGGCGCGCTCGAAGTCAATTTCAATCACATGGCTGACCAGCTCGAAGCGTCGATCGAGGCGGACGCTGAGCTCCGGCAGCGCGCAGAGGATTTGCTAGCCGCCAACCGTGATCTTATTGCCAATGTCTCACATGAGTTGAGGACTCCGATCGCGCTCATCCGTGGGCACGTCGAAGCGCTGCAAAGCGATCCGACGCAGATAGAAGCCTATTCTCGAATTGCGCTTCGAGAAACAGATCGATTAGAGCGTTTGGTTGAAGATCTCTTCCAATTGACGAGGCTTGAAAGTAGGCGCGTCGAGTTGAATCTTGAAGACGTCGACGCCGGATCGATCGTGCGCGAAGCAATAGAATCGTTGGCAGGCCCGGCCAAGCGGGACGCCGGACTGACGTTAACCGCTCAAGTTGAAGACACGTCGCTGATTTGCAAATGCGATCGGCAACGACTCGTTCAAGTGGTCCAAAATCTGATTCGAAATGCGATTCGCTTCACGCCCCGGGGCGGCATCATTGTCGGAACGGCGGAACGAATTGGCGACACCATTGCCCTTTCCGTGCACGATACCGGGGTCGGAATCCCGCCCGAGGCGTTGCCAAACATTTTTCAGCGCTTTTTCCGGGCTGAGCAGTCGCGAAGCCGCGGGGCTGGAGGATCAGGGTTGGGCCTAGCAATCGCCAAGGAGCTCGTCGAAGCTATGGGCGGAACGATCTCGGTGGAAAGCATCGTCGACGAGGGATCGACGTTTACGATCTCATTGCCGGCGTCGAATACCAGCAAGGTATTGCCTAGTCAGCCTTTGGTGCAGACCGCGGCTCAATCCAAATAGTCGACATCCCAGACATACGGCATCGAAGAGCCTTTGTTGCCGCGCTGTAGCAGCATGAGGAGCGCCCGGCGGTCATTGGCCTCCAATACATACCGTTGGGCGAGGAAGAATTCGGTAACCGCGTTGGGATCGAGATCTGCAAACTCGGTGATCGAACGCCGGACGTCCTTGCGCCGTTCATGCCCGACGAGCCGGAGATCAGCAAGGGTCGACAACACGGGAGCCAGCGCTTTGCGGTCGAACGATTTTGGGGCCACGAGGAGATGACTCACCATCGGTTGCTCGGTCAGGATGTACCACGCGCGGACGAGATCTTCGGCGAAACCTGCCTCAGGCCGCCGAAGGGCTTCGCCTCCTTCCAAGATGACTACTTGGGCTTCCGATGAATCGGTGTTGGTGAAGATCGTCGGGGTGATGCCGTAAAAGGGGTGAAGGGTGGCCCGGGCGACTATTTCGGCGGTACTTGAGGTGTCCCACAGCCGAATGGGGCTCATTCGGATTTCGTCGGGACGAACGGGAACGCGCATTGCAATTGCGCCCCGCTGATACGAGACGGCGGCAAAATCAGGTACGACACGATGCGTGCCGTGCAGCATCACAATCTCCCCAGCGGGCAGAAGAGCGATGTCCTCTGGAGCCAAGTCGCCCGCCGTCAACGTTGGACGAGTTTCCGTTGAGACGGTGGGATTCGCCCAACTTTCATTGAGCGGAACGGCGAACGGGCTCGTGATGAGTGTGTTGTGAATGAGCAGTCGCACGTTTCCTCCGTGCATGAATTCTCGACATACAATCTACGGTCGCCGGACCGGCGAGAAATGATTGTAGAGGAGGCTGGATTGACGCGCGACGTTGTGCTCGGGATCGACTCCGGAACTCAATCAACCAAAGTCCTCGCCGTCGACCTCGAAACCGGAGAGGAAGTTGCCGAGGGCCGCGCGCTTCACAGCGGCGCTTCGACGCAACACCCGTCAGAGTGGTGGGTAGCGCTGCAAACCGCGGTTTCAGCGATCGACATCAACGAATTGAACGTGCGCGGCATGTCCGTTGCCGGCCAACAACATGGTTGCGTGTTGATCGACAGCGCAAGCGATGTCGTGCGTCCGGCGCCCCTTTGGAATAACGTCGATGCCGCGCCCGATGCCGATCGCCTGAACGATCAAGCAGATTTCGCCGCCGAGGTCGGCTCGCGCCTGGTCGCTTCGTTCACGATCGCCAAACTTGCCTACATCAAGCGAACCGCACCTAAAGACATTGAACGCGCGTCGGCGGTCGGATTGCCGCACGATTGGCTGAACCTTCGATTGACCGGAAATCTGGCGAGTGATCGAGGGGACGCGTCGGGCAGCGGTTGGTGGTCGCCGAAGACAGGTGTCGACCGTCGTGATCTGCTTGCGCTCGCAATCGGCGAACGCGACGCGGCGCGGCTGCGACTTCCGGAAGTTCGATTCCCTGAGGATCCAGCGGGCACCCTGACGAGCAAGGCCGCTGGCATCCTTGGGCTTCCGCCGGGAATTGTCGTTGGGCCCGGAACCGGGGACAACATGGGCGCTGCCCTAGGCATCGGCGCAACAGCCGGCGAAATGGTGATCAGTCTCGGGACGAGCGGCACCGCCTTCGCGGTCAGCGAACGTCCAACCGCGGACGAAACCGGCGAGGTCTGCGGTTTCGCCGATGCGACCGGACTCTTCCTGCCACTTGCTTGCATGCTCAATTGCACGAGAGTGGTGGACACCACGGCCAAAGCATTTGATGTCGATCGAGACATCGCCTTAGACATGGCGATGAAGATCGAGCCGGGCGCACAAGGGATTCTCTTAGTTCCCTATTTTGGTGGCGAGCGGACGCCAAATCTGCCCGAGGCAACGGGAACTGTTCTTGGAGTCACCGCCAAAAACTTTCAGCCTGATCTGATGATTCGAGCAGCGCTCGATGGAGTCGCAGCTGGACTTGCCTATTGCGTCGAGGCGTTGAACCGGCTTGGCGTGGTCGCGCCGTCGATCACGCTGGTGGGAGGCGGTTCAGGTCACCCGGCGTGGCAACAGGCCATTGCAGATGCAACGGGGACGCCAGTCAAGGTTCTGGCTGGACATGAACATGCCGCTCGAGGAGCGGCGGTGCAGGCAGCAGCGATTGTTCGAGGCGAACGTGTGGCGGAAGTCGCTGGTAAATGGAGACCACCGACCATTGCCGAAGTAAAGCCACGAACGCAATTTCGGGAAGCATTCCGGTTGGACGAACGACGAAGAATCATTGAGTTGGCAAAGACCGAGGCATAGTTTGTTGACTCGCTCTGTCGATCGCCGAAAGCCTTTCGAAATCGTCGACATGTTTGGCGTAGGCGTCTCGGAACACCGGCAGAAGCTGGCGATAAATTTCGTGCCTGCTTCGGTCAGGAGCCACAATTGGTCCTCGCTCTGCCCATTCTTTTGCCATCGTCGCAACTTCGAACCAACCCATACCTTCGCCTGCGAGAAGAGCGGCGCCGCGTGCCGATTGCTCGATTGTCTTGACTGGCGTAACCTCCAAATCGAAGACATCGGCGATGATCTGTTGCCACAAATGACTCTTTGCCCCGCCACCCGCAAGCATCACCTGCAATGGAGAAGCGCCAGACTCGCGCAGGACATCGAATGCATCGAGAAGCGCGAAGGTAACTCCTTCCATGACGGCGCGGATGAGATGCGCTCGACCATGGGACGCGGTGAGGCCCAAGAACATCCCACGCGCGTCGGGATTCATATGAGGAGTCCGCTCGCCAATCAAGTAGGGCAGGAAAATCAATCCGCCCGCACCGGGCGGAACGCTGGCGGCCATTTCAGTCATGTGCTCGTATGCGGTCGCCGAATTTATTGCCAAGACCTCATCGCGTAGCCAGCGCAAAGCGAGTCCGGCAACCAGCGTTGCACCCATGTGATACCAACCTGGATCTTCGAGCGCCGCGCAAAACGTGTGCATTCGTCCAGAGGTATCGACGGACGGTTCACGGGAAGGCACAAGCGCCTGAGCACCGGTGCTGATCGTCAGCAACATCGAACTGGGATCGACCACGCCTGAACCAATTGCGCCGCACGGAGCATCCCCGCCTCCCGCGATGACTCGAATACTGGGTGAAAGTCCGAGTTCGGCGGCGGTTTCTTCCCGCAACGTACCAGCAATCGAGGACGAAGGAACAACCGATGGCAGCATCGAACGATCGATCGCTACTGCCTTAAGTATTTCGTCGGACCATTGCTTCGAGTTCAGGTCGAGCAACAACGTTGCAGACGCGTCACTTGGATCGGTCGCGAAATCGCCGGTCAAGCGGAAGCGAAGGTAGTCCTTCGGTAAGAGGACGCAGCCAATCGCTTGCCACTCCTTTGGGTGGTTCGCTTGCACCCATTTCAAGGTCGCGGCTTGAAAGCCAGTCGCGAGTGGACTCCCGGTTATTTGGATCAATCGTTGGGCGCCGACAATCGACGTGATTTCCTGGACTTGGGCACTAGACCGCGAATCGGCCCAGATAATTGCAGGCAAAACCGGCGTTCCGTCACGTTCAAGTAGCACGGTGCCGTGCATCTGGCCAGTCAAGCCAATCGCAGTAATATCTGTTCGATTTGCCTGAGCGACTGCCTTTGCGATGGCTATTTTGGTTGCTCGCCACCAAGCCTCAGGATCTTGCTCTGCCGCGCCGAGAGCCGGACGCAGAATTGGATGCTCGGCTTCACCGCGCCCGAGCAAGTGACCATTTTCGTCGCAGATCAACGCTTTGACCGATGATGTGCCAAGGTCGAGACCAAGGAGCGCTCGGTCCACTTTTCCGCTATGCCTCTGCAAGTGATTCCACCGGGGTCTCGTCGTGCGCAATGTTATGGATCGTGTGATTGACATCGCGAAGCGCGTCATAGAGCTTCAAAAAGACGTCGCGGTAGTAGGTCTCGTAAATTGGCACATCGGCGCGAGTTGGCGCGACTACTCGCGCCGTCGATTGAACAGTTTCCAACGCCTCAGCTACATCGCGGTAAACACCCGCACCCAATCCTCCCAGGATCGCGGCGCCGAGCGATGTCGCTTCTTCGAGATCGACAAGATTGATTCTGGCGTCAAATACGGAAGCTTTGATTTTTGTCAGAAGTTCATTGCGCGTGCCGCCGCCGATCATCGTGATATCACCAGTCGACACGAGCGACGCGAATTTGAGCAGTGGTTCGAGCGTTGCTTTCGCTTCGTAGGCCAGTCCTTCGAATACGGCGCGGGTCAGCGTGCCGCGCTGAACGTCAGCGGTCAAGCCCACGAACGAGCCTCGCGATCGGGCGTCCATATGCGGCGGGTTGCCCATTCGAAGGTGAGGGAGGAATCCGACACCAAGGCTTCCGGCCGGCGCGGCGGCTGCTTCCGCGATCATCGCGTCGTGATCTTCTCTCAGAATGTCTTTCCACCAGTTGATGCTAGCGCCTGAGGTGTAGACACCTCCGTACACGTAATAGTGTCCGGCTGCGACATGGGCGCCTTGACTGTACCCCTGCCGTCCGAGATTGGGATCGGAGAGCGGTTGATCGACGGCAACGAATATGGCTTCCGCTGTGCCGAGAGAATCGAGAACGGTTCCCGGCTTGGTTACGCCTGCCGCGAACGCGCCGCAAACGTGGTCCTGGCCGCCGGCTGCCACGGTCGCTCCCTCCGGAAGCCCAGTAGCACGAGCAGATTCCGCCGAAACGCGACCGACAGCGGCTCCACTCGGCACGGCTTCGGCAAAGATTTCGCGGTCGATCCCGGCGACGTCGAGCATTTCGTCGTTCCACTCGCGCTTGCGAATGTCGAACGCCATAGTTCGCGAGGCCAGCGACCAGTCGGTTGCCTGCCCGCCCGACAGCCGATACGCGATGAAATCAGCCACGTGCAGCCAGCGTCTCGTCCGCGACCACGCCTCGGGTTGGTTTTCCTTGATCCAAAGGAGTTTGTTCAGGCTGAATATCGGTGCAATCGACAGACCGGTAATTTCGAAGCAACGGTCTTCACCGATCGTCCGTTCGAAGAATGATTGCTGTTTCAGCGTGCGCTGATCGAACCAGGCGATGAAGTGATAGGTTGGTTCGCCGTGCTCATCGAGTGGTACGCCCGCCTCGCCAACACTTGCAACCGCGAGCCCACGAATTCGCCGTGGATCATCGACGGCTGCCGTCACCTCCCGTAACACCTGGACGGCTTGGGACCAAAGTTCGTCCGGATCGTAATATGCCCATCCGGGCTGAGGATAGTGGATCGCGGACGGCATACTTGCCCGCGCGACTGCCTTGCCGTTCGGTTCGTAGGCAACAGCTTTGATGCTCGTCGAGCCCATGTCGATTCCGACGAGCAGAGGATCCGTTGAATGACTAACTGACGCACGCGGCATATGACCACGTCCTCATCAATGCTTCAGGCGTATTGCCCACAAGTTTTGAGGATTGTCACATGCCGACGGAGGCCTCACCAGACGCCTGAATCGGCTATGAGGTGGGAGTCCCCTCTGCTGGAGGAGTGCCAGGCGCAAAGATCGGGCCACTTGCATCGACGAGCGCAAACACGAACCCGACCGCTCTGTTTGGTCCCGGGTTCACTTCCTGATGAACGATGCGTGGCGGAACAATTTCCGGAGTATTCATGTCCATCGGAACCGGAAGACCTGACGGACTTATAAGGGAAATATTGCCAACTTCCAGTCTGATCCCGAACCAACCATCCTGCCAGTATTGACCTGTTTCAGCCTGTGGTTCCCAAGACATTTCACCGAGGAACAAAGTTGCCGGCGACACAGGCAGTTGTTCGAGCTGCTTTTGAAAAAGTATTACCGGTCCAGTGGTACTGGAGCCAGGTGCAGGTGTGGCGACTGGGGTTGCGGCGTCCGACGTGGCAGCCGGATGGATGGTGAGGCGTAAAATCTGTGCCGGTTTGTCTGCTTCATTCCTAAGTGAATAACCGAATCCTTGATTAAAGAGCACCTGTTCACCTTGCGGCAAGGGTGCACTGAATCCGATATTGTCAACCGCGACGACGTCTCCACTTGCGATATAGATGAGTTCCGGTCCCAGCGTTTGGGTTACTTCTTCCTGCTGGCCCGGACCGAGTTCTAACTGCTCGAGCACAAAATCGACGGGTGCTGGCGGAAGCTGGTTGACGGTCCCTTGCGCGAGTGGAATCAGGCTGATCCCCGCGTCCAAACCCAGCTGTGTGGCGAGGTCAAGCGGGGCGGCCGGCGTGCTCTGTTCATCCTGCGCGACTGTTGAAGGTGCGAGTGCTGGAAGCATCGCCACCAAGATCACTAATGAGACGATCACGCATCTGTGGATTGGCGCCAATGCCCTGAAATTTGTGTTTGGGGAATTTCGTCGCGCAGCTAACCGACGGATCGAACTAATCCTCCAGAGACGACTCCATTCGTCGCGTGGCTCCATTTACTCGCCTTCCCCAAACTTGCTTGGCGGCTGAGACTACCGCACGTTCGCCTAACAACCTCATCTGTTTTCGCGCGCTTCGTGGGGTCGAAGAACTACTGTGGATACATTGACTTGATGACGGGTTCATCAGTGCGGCTTGTTCGTTCGGCCAACTCTGGAATGTCTTCTTGCTTGCTCGGCGACAGACTCGGGATTCGTTCCATGCTTTTTTGATTGTTCATGACGACGCCGGCGAGCCAAATTCCGGCTTCTTGGAGGGTAGTAGCCGTCGAGACAAGATCATCTCGGGTCGTGCTGCCGGCTCTACATACAATGATCGAACCGTCCATATCCTTAGCTATGGATAGCGCGTCACTGTACTTAAGGAGCGAAGGCGTATCGATGAGCACGACGTCGGTCGAATCGCTGATATCGGATAAGAGCGACCGAAGGCGGCCGCTATCGAGAAGATCGATGGCATCCTCAACAACTGGACCGCTCGGTATCAGTTTGAGGTTCTTCATGTTTACGTTCGCCGTGACGGTTTGCCAATCTTGATCAGGATGGACCAGCAGGGTCGAAAGTCCACGATCGTTGATCACTTGAAACCGCTCGTGCAATTTCGGGCTTCTCAGATCCGCGTCGATGACAGCCACTGAATATCCAGCATTTGCGAGCGAGACCGCGAGATTGGCCGTGACGGTGGTCTTTCCTTCACCATCTTTCGGGCTAAGGATGGCAATGCTGAGCTCGGTGTGCGAACGCTTGGCACTAAGTATTCGTGTTCGCAATTGTCGAACCGCCTCTGCGAACGGGTCGCTGGAGTCCACCAGCACTGGCAGGTAGCCCGTCGGATTTCGCCTTATTTTGCGATCGTGTGGAAGAACGGCGAGCAGGGGCCTTTCGACGAGCGTGATAGCATCCGTCGGACTCTTAATCGATTTGTCGCGGAACTCGAAAAAGGCGATGACGGCGCAGGCGGCCAAGAACGCAAGCAAGGCGCCCAACGCAATATAGATGGGCGTCCGTGGCGCGTATGGTGACTTGGATGCGACCGCCGGCACCGCCACCACGAGATTGACGTTCGCGGATTTTGACGGCAAGGTCATCGCGGTTTGGAACTGCTGGGCGACACCGTTTGCGACGCGCGCTGCCTCGTCAGCACTTTCGTCCGATGCGGTCACTGTCAAGATGAGGGTGCTCGGAATCAAGGCAGTCGTTAGTTTCGCGCGAAGCTCGTCGACTCCGTATTGCAAGCTAAGATTCTTGATGACTGGCTCAAGGACGGGATCGGTCGTCATCAGTTGTTTGTAGGTTCCAGCTAGATCGAGGACGCCCTGCGTGGTGCTGTAATCGATACTCGTGTCGCCGGCGATTGGACTCAACACGATTTGGGCTGTCGACGCGTATAACGGTTGCTGCCGAGAGGCAAGGACATCGCCGAGCACGCCGCCAACGATTGGAGCGATAAGAAGCAGCCACCACCAGTGGCGCGCGACACGAATCATGGAACGCAATTCGTTGCCCAATTCAGAACCTTCCAAAACCACGGCCTGGCGCCGCGAATGACTCAAGCCTGAGCGTGATCATTTACCAGCTATCGCAGAGTGCCCAGAAGTACTGTCGGCATCCTCGCGTCCGGCCATCTGATTGACACCAGAAAACCAATTCGTCATAGCTTTGGCGGGCGCGTCATTGTGATTCCACCCATATAGTACGCCTTCTTTTGAAGACCGGACCCAAGCGCATCTTTGAATCGACTCATTGAATGTTTCCCTACGATTTGCGGTCGATGAAGCGCTTGGTTCTGAGGACTTTCGATTGTTGAGACAAGACCCCTTATCGGATGGCAGGCGACTCCTTCTGCGTCTCTTGCCAAGCTGACGCCACGAAGGCGGCGCCGGCAGTGGGACGGGCAATATGACCGTTGAGAGCGCTGAGTCCCTCGCGGTTTCAATGCACGGAGAGGCCGGCGCGATCATTGACCACCTGGCGCTTGCACGTGCTGGGGAACAGGCGCCGGCGAGACTTCGAGTGCTGGCAGATTTGCGGGAGCGACCCGGGCTGGTTTTTGATTCCTCGCCGCTTGTTTCGTGCCGCGTAGGACGTTGAGCGCTCCTTCTTGGTCGGGGTCGCGATTGACACCCTCGGTTTTGAAAACGCATCCAAACGTTTTCAGGATGATTTTGAGATCGAGCCAAAGCGACCACCGTTCGACATACTGAACATCGAGCTCGAGGCGCTCGTCCCAGGTGAGGCGGTTCCGGCCGCTGATTTGCGCTAGACCCGTGACTCCCGGCGGAACTGAATGCCGAAGGCGTTCCCGCTCAGAGTAGTAAGGCAGGTAGTCACGGAGCAGCGGTCTTGGACCGACCAGACTTAGGTCACCTTTAATCACGCTCCAGAGTTGGGGTAATTCATCCAAACTGGTCCGCCTGAGGGTCCATCCGAGGCGGGTCACTCGTTCAGCCTCAGAGAGAGGTTTGCCCGCCTTGTCATACTCGGGAAGCATCGTTCGGAACTTCACGACTTCGAACAGTCGTTCATGCTTGCCGGGCCGAAGTTGGCGAAAGAGCGCCGGTCGTCCCATAGCACACCAAATGATGATCGCCTCGGCGATCATGAGCGGGCTAAACACGATCAGCGCTACCAGTGCAACCGAGATATCGACAACGCGCTTCACCGCGCGTTGAACCGGATGCGCTGCGGGCAGCCCGGATTTTCTGGTGGCGTTCCACATTGACAAGTCCTCAATTCCCTCACCGCTAGTCGGCGGCGACGTCAGCGGTGGTCGGCAATGAAAAGTTTGTCGTGCTTGAGAGATCTTTTGGGACAGGCAGGCCACGTGCTCGCAAAAGCCGGCCGTATTCTTCGACCAGAGCCTCCCAGATCGCTTCTTGCCGGAACTCTCGCAATACGCGCTCGCGTGCCGCGCGTCCATGGCGTTGTCGTAAATCGGAGTCATCAAGGTATCGCCTGACCGCCGCATCAAGTGCGGGCACGTCGCCCAACGGCACAAGCGTCCCGGTCTTTCCATCGAGAATCACGTCAACGCACCCGGGAACGTCGGTTGCCACGCTGGCGACCTCCATCGCCGCGCCTTCGAGAAGCACGTTAGGCAAGCCTTCTCGGTAGGTCGGAAAGACCAGCACATCGATTGCGGAGTAATAGGGCGCGGCGTCGAACACGCTGCCGGTTAAGTGAACGCGCGGATCGTTGCGAAGCGTTGCCATGACGATTTCAGGGAGTGAATCGTGATCTTCCGAGGGGCCGACGGCGATGAGATGAGCATGTGGATACGCCTGACGGATCGACGCCCACATCGCCGCAAGTTCAACAATGCCCTTGATTCGAACCAGTCGCCCAATGAAGCCGAGCACTGGCGCGTCTTCCGGTATTCCAAGCTGCTGCCGCACCTGATCGCGCTCGTTGACTGGGCGCTGAGCTGGATTGTATCCGCCGCGAGCGTCGACTCCGTTCCCACTGCCACCCATGAGCACGACGATCTTTTCAGGTGGACAAATGCCCTCTTCGATCGCAATGTCGCGAATGCTGTGACTGACGCACAGCACGCTGTGAGCGAGCCGGCAGGAGATCTTCTCTGTCCACTTGAGCAGGTGACGCTTTTTTCCGGATTCGGTCATGAACGGCATACCACGAATGTGGTAGATGCGCACTGGCGACCGCGCCAACCAAGCCGCGACCGTGCCCAGGAGTCCGCCTTTCGACGTGCCAGATTGCACAATGTCTGGACGAATTTGACGCAAGACCGTGTACAAGCGAGCGATTGCGCGCAAGTCTCCGATTGGACTGATCGCACGTGGCATATCGACCGCATGGACGACGACGTGATCGCGATCGGCGAATTTCTGTAACCACTCGCCTGGCGAGGCAATTGCTTCAATCTCGAACCCGCGGTCCTCGACGAACTGAACTTGGCCCCGCAAAAAATTGTTGAGCGACTGCGGAACCGTCATGATGTGGACGAGTTTGGTGTGATGAGTGCTAGCCATGGGCCAACTCGACTTCCTGGCGATCAGCGCTCGTTGTGAGCTCAACTTTCATTGGCAAGAACGCATCCGCGACCTGAGGTCGGTCCTCTAACCACGCCTCGAACATCAGCACATCCCACAAGAGATGCTCCCAATTCCGGCGTCCTGAAAGATGTTCGAGCCACTTGGCGCGGATCGGCGCTGGATCGAAAAAACCCTCGCGCCGCAAACGCCCTTCGTCGAGGAGTTCCTCTGCCCAGTCACGCAGAGTTCCACGGAGCCAAACGCCGGTAGGTATGCCAAACCCAGACTTCGGGCGGTCGGTCAATGCCGGCGGAACATAGCGCGCGAGCACTTGACGCAGGAGACGCTTGCCCGAGCCGTGGCGAATCTTCATTTCGATGGGGAGACGCCAGGCGAACTCGACGACGTGATGATCGAGGAATGGCGCGCGCGCTTCGAGACTCACCGCCATGCTGGCGCGGTCTATTTTCACTAAGACATCGTCCGGCAAGAAGGTCATGAGGTCCTGGTACATCATTCGTTGGGAGATGCCTGGAAATGCCGAACTCAAGTACGTATTGGTCGACGAACCAGTCCGAGCGCCTATCACCAGCGAGTCTGCATTCCAATGCGAAATGAGTCCGCGGTAGACCGCGTCGGGATTTTCGGCCTTGAGCACTGGCGCTAGTTTATGGAGCTTCTCGCCTGGTGTTCGCTGCTTCAACCGGCTCGGAAGGATCGGATCCGCCATCTCAAACATGCGGTCCCATCGTGTCTCTGGGAACATGGTGATCGCGCCCGCCGCGGTGCGACGCAACCTGCGAGGCATCCACCCGATGCGCGACCAGATTTCAGGGACCCAGAAATGGCGAGAATAGCCACCAAAGAGCTCATCGCCGCCGTCTCCTGACAGCGCCACGGTCACGCTTTGCCGAGCGAGCTGACTCACGATCAATGTTGGAATCTGAGAAGGGTCAGCGAATGGCTCGTCGTAGATCGTCGATAGGCGCGGGATCACTTCCCTTGCCTCAGCCGACGTGACATACAGATCGGTGTGATCAGTCTGCAAGTGCTTCGCGACGTCGCGGGCATGATCGGCTTCATCGTATTGGGAGTCGCGCAAACCGATCGTGAAGGTCTTCACCGCGGAACTGCTCTGCGCTTGCATGAGGGAAACGATTGTCGACGAGTCGATCCCGCCGGAGAGCATTGCGCCGATTGGCACGTCCGCAACCATTTGTCGCTTGACGGCGTCCCGTAAGAGTTGGTCTAGTTGATCCGCTGCTTCTTCCTCAGATCCTTGGAACGGCTGCTCGACCCCTGCGAGCGCGACATCTCGGGCCGACCAATATGCTTCGGGAGATGGAGACCGTTGAGATCGTGCGTCCAGTTCCGTAATCGTCAGCATGGTCCCGGGCGGGAGTTTGCTGATGCTCTGGTAAATCGAATATGGAGCGGGGATATATCGATGCCGCACATAGAGCGCGATGGCGTCGCGATCGATTTCAGGCTGAAACTCAGGATGGGAGTGAAGTGCTTTCAGCTCCGAAGCAAATACGAATCGACCGTGGTGCCAGCCGTAATAGAGCGGTTTTTCGCCTAGGCGATCGCGAATGAGGTGCAGCGATCGATCTTGGCGATCCCAGATGGCCATTGCAAACATACCGACGATGCGATCAAGGGTCGCTCGGAGCCCCCATTCCTCGATTGCAGCCAGCAACACTTCAGTGTCGGAATGACCGCGAAACCGTGGTGGATTCGTAATCCTGCTCAAAGCGACTTGCACGTCGAGGTGGTTATAAATTTCACCATTAAAGGTGATGACGAAGCGACCACTGGTCGAGGTCATCGGTTGGCGGCCCAGCGGCGAGAGATCGACGACCGCGAGCCGTCGATTGGCGAGCCCAATGCCTGCTGCGGCATCGAACCAGATGCCGCCATCGTCGGGTCCGCGATGATGAATTGCCCCAGCCATGTGAGTCAGATTCGTGGTCCAATCTGATTCGCTCGACCTAGTGTCTAAGTAACCAGCGATTCCGCACATTTGCGCTCCCTACAACGGCAATGGTTGAGAAACGGGTTGTCTGCGTTGCCATGCCTGCCACTCGACGGCTTGATCACGGACGGTTCGCAGGAATGCCGTTTGCCGCTCCGCTAGCGCTTCCGCACGGTATTCGCGAGCCTTGAAAAGGTTGCGCTCGGCCATCGCGGTCATCCGCGCCGGACTGGCGGCAACCGCACGAATCTTTTCGGTTAGTGCTTTGACATCGGCCGGCGGGACTAGATCCTGATTGGGCAGGAGCTCGGGGATCCCGCCAACGGTCGAACCAATGCACGGAAGTCCCCGCGCCATTGCTTCGATCAAGGCCCTACCCAGGCTTTCCGCGCGTGACACAAGTAAGAACAGGTCCGCTATGTCGAGCTGATCGCGTACCGGATCACCAGGAGGCAACGAACCAAGAAAGTTGACTCGATTTGAAAGTCCAAGTTCCTGCGCACGAGCTTCCATCGCCGGGCGGTAAATTCCGTCGCCGATCCAGGTTAGGCGAACATCGTGTCCTTCCTGGACGAGCGCGGCGATGGCGTCGATGACGACGTCGGGCGACTTGTACATTTGTGCGAGCGAGCCGACCGAAATCAGGTTGAGCGTCGAAATTTCTCGCGATGCAACCTTGGGTGCTCGGACAAACGCCTGTGGAGGGAGCTCAACGTCGGAGTAGTACGTCGAATATGCAGTTCGACCGGCTGGATATCTTCGTTGCAGGGCAAACTCCGTGACATACGATGCCGCGGCTGCCCCTTCACAAACATTGCGCAATTGCCAGGCGCAATACCGCTGAAAAAATGGCCGAAGCGGATGACTCACTGAGCCTGGAGCGAAGACTTCGACGGGATCGGAAAGAACTTCAACGGCATACGGCCGGCCGGTTCGTTTGAGCGTGGACTTGGCTATCCGCGCGATCTCTGATCCAACGCGAAAGATGAGGGCGGCATCAAGTTCCAGCGACGAGTTCACGGCCTGAGCGAATTGCCGTGAGCACAAAAGAAAATTCAGCGGTCCTTCATAGTAGGGGAGAGCATGGACGATGACTCCGTCGCCGTCGACGCGCAGCCATCCCTCGGGCGGCTCTGGCACCTCTTTAACTCGACTGAGCACGCGGACTTCGTCGAAGACTTTCAGGTAGCGATCCCAAAATCGCCGGCCGTATTGAACCGGCGTCCACGTCGTGCCATCTGGCGCCCGACTGAATCGAGCTTCTGCGCCTACGATTACCCGCATCAGACTCACCTCCTGCGCCTCGTTCCTCAGGCTTTGCTCGAAGCGACCTGAGGAAATGCCGGTGACAGACCATCAGAGAACAGCTCCGCGCGCGTGAAGCTGCGTGCCGGCTGAAGCGCCGGTTGTCGAGAACTCGCTAAGTCAAGGCGCAAACAGATCGCGACGATACATAAATAGAACCCCAAAAAATGTCCCATCGATGGGAGGGGATAGAAGGTTTCGTAGGATGCGCTGGTGATCAGAAGCGCAATCGAAATCCAAAAAAACGTTCGACTGTGGGCGCCGCTTTTCCAGAGCTCGCGTAACAGTGCCGCCATGAGGAACCCAATCACGATTAGGCCGACGATTCCCGTCTCGATCAGGATTTGCAGCACCAACATGTGCGCGCTTGTGCCGAAGGCTGTGTCGACCGCGGACCCGAGACCTCTCCCGACGGGCCACCACGCCGGTTGGTCGAGCACCTCGGAGAACTTGCCGTACCAAATGTCTTCGCGTCCGGACAGATTTTGCGCGTCATAAAACTTGAATGTCGTTTCCTGGCGCTGGACGATGGCAGAGGTTTGCTGCGAAGGCGCCGGCGATGGATTGACGACCTTCGGCACCATGAGCGCGAGCGCGACGGCGATGACGAGCACGAGAGGTGCAATCCGCGAGCGGCGAAGAAGGAGCGTGCCGGCAAGGAGTAGTTCGGCGCCGAGGACGCTGCGGCTGCCGGTGAAAAAGATCGCGGCTGTCGCAAGGACGAGAAAGCAACTGAACAATGGGAGCCACGGACGAGGATTCAATGCGAGCCAAAGGCCGAGAACGAGGACGATTTGGGCGGCGACATAGTGGTGGTTGTAGCCGATCGAGCCGAGCCCGTCATTGTGATAGTTCATCCGATAGTTGTCCCAAGGTCCCGCCGCATCGCGCCCCTGAGGCAAGCGGAAAGAGAAATCGGAAGTCCTGATGATTAAGAAGTGGGTGCCGATGCAGGCGAGCGAGACGAAGGTGAGGACGAAGGCGGAAAGTCGAGAGAGGATGCGTACACGATACGACGTGAGAGGGATTACCGAGACAAGACCAAAAACCAGGATGAATTCGATAAGGCGCCCGAGGATGTGAAGTCCATAGACGATGCGCTTCCCTCCGCCCAATTCGACCGACGTCAAGTTGGCAAGGAGTACCGAGACGAGGAAGGAAACGAAGCACGCAGCCAAAAGGAACAGCAGCGCTCGCAAGATCTGGAGGTGACTATTTGGCAAGAGCGCGCCTCGCCTGGTCGCGAAGATGAATGAAACCACAAGGGCGCCAACCGCGAAATCTGCCAGGTTGGGCCACATTGGCCACGGACCGAACGCAAGAATTGGAACCGTCATCGCCTGAGCGAGCACGTAGAACAAGAGCGAACAGAACATCCACTTGGAATCAGCGACGCTTAGGCCCTCAATGGCGGATCGCGACGTCTTGTCTCCAATTCGCCACGGAGTGCCTAATCGCCGCGTCGAAGTCGGGGGCGTTAGACTCCAAACCCCGGCAGATTGGATGGAGGGACTCATGACTCAGCTCCCTCCGGCACGTACGCCGTGGAGGACAACTCGTTCACGGCAAGGAACATGAGTGTTCCAAGAATGGCCACGCTGACCACGCCAGCTACAATTTGGGCGTATGCTGCGCCGGCCAGACCGTATTTGGGAACGAGCAACATCGACGCGCCAAATGTTGTCGCTACCACAATCAGGTTTGACGGTGCTTGCGCGCGCAGCCGCCTGGCAGCGGTCAATCCGTAAATAAGGAACGCGGTCACAAAGTTCAGCCCCGCGGCCACGGCGAGCAATGTCAGGACGCTTGATTGGCTTGCGAATTCGTCGGTGTATAGAAGGCGTAGGACCAAGTGACCGACCGTGGCGGAGGCGACGACCCCGACAAGTCCGCAGATCGCGCCGAACCCGATTAGGCGCAGCATCAACGAGCGGAACGCGGGCAGATCGCCCGAATCAAAATAGGCCGCGAGTCGAGGGCTTGATGGTTCTCCCAACGCCTGCATGACCAAAGAACCGGCGACCATGATGTACGCCATGGCCGCATAAATTCCGAGATCGGTCTCTCCCATGTGTCGCTCGACGACATAACGCGGAACATTTGTGTTGAGTGAGGAGAGTAGTGCGCCGATCCCCAACGGGAAGGCGAGCAGGGCAAGGCTCTTCAACTGATGTCTGTTCCACTTTGGTCGTACTTGGATAAAGGGTGGCAGGACGCCCGACTCCGGCTGGCGCATTCGCAGGATGCGCCTCGCATTGAACATATCGAAACCAATTAAGACGGCAAGCCAGGCGAGGAATAGCGCAATCGATCCGATGAATACGCTGTTGGTTAAGTAGACGGCGGCTCCAAGCGCGACGATGGAAAGAGTGCCCTTCAGCATGCGAGATTGGGTGACCCAGTCCATGCGCTCGTGCAGCTGAAGAAAGCCTTCGACGACGTCACTGATAGATCCGACGCTCTTGGCCAGACCCAAAGCCAAAATCACGAGAGCGGTTTCCTTCGGATATCCAACAACGACAATTGCGAGCGCGATCGCGACCATCGCGAGCGTGGTCGTGATGACGCGAAGTCCGAGATATTCTCCGAGTTGATAGCTGCCCCGAGTGTCGGTACGAATGACTGCCTGGAGTTGCAGATTCGAGAACATAACGATTGGCGCGGTGACGGCAAGCCCCAAGGCAAACCGCCCGACCATCTCCGGGTTTCCGAGTTTCGCGAGAACGACAAGCATCCCCCACTGGCACAAAGCAAAGCCGAGGTATCCGAAGGCGCCCCAGGCAAAATTTCCAAAGAGCGATCGGCTTCCAGGCCGGGGAAGCGGGCCGCTCGCTCGGTCTGCGCCGAGTGGCTCGGTAAATCCGGAGTGGCCAGCAATATTCTGACCAATTGACTCCGCGCTACTCTTGTCGGTACCAGTTTCCGCCAGCTTCTTTGTTGGTGCGGAATGGCCCCGGCTGTTCCTCAGTGCCTCAGTCGTCAAATCCCGATTGCTCCCGTGGCAGTTGGGTCGGTCGCCTGTTTCCAGTCGGTGCTTCGCTCGCCATTGAGCAACGAACCACTGGTGGTGCCCCCAATGCCGATTACTTTCTTACTCAGTGACATCACATGCTCGCCTAACCGCGCGCACACGTAGTCGACCTGGTCTTCGCGCATCTCGGTGAAGAAGGGGAGCGCCAGGGTGGACTGGGCCACCCGCTCGGTCACCGGGAAATCCCCTGGTTGGTAGCCAAAGCGGGCGCGGTAATAGGGCTGCAGGTGAATCGGCACGAAGTAGGGCCGGCTCGGAATCCCGGCCGCCGCCAACTGCGTCATCAGCGCGGCACGGTCGATTCCCGCTTCCAGGCGGATGACATAGACAAACCAGCTCATCCGGGTCGTGGCGGGCGCGATGGAGGGGACGCGGATGCCATCGATAAGGCGCAAGCGCGCGCCGTACCAGGCCGCCACCTGGTCGCGTCTGGGCCAGCATCGTGTCGAGCCGGGACAGTTGGACTCGCCCCAAGGCGGCGCTCAACTCATCGAGGCGATAGTTGTAGCCGAGGCGGACATGGGTCATCCAGGTGCCGGCATCGTCGCGACCCTGATTGCAGAGACTGCGCAGCACCCGGGCATAGGCGGGATCGGCGGTCACGATCATCCCGCCTTCCCCCGTCGTCATTTGCTTGTTGGGATAAAAGGCAAAAACGGACGCCAATCCCTGCCGTCCCACCCGCACCCCGTGCCGTTCCGCCCCGATCGCCTCACAGCTATCGCGGATCACCGGCACCCCGTGTTGCGCCCCGATCGTGAGCAGGTCGTCGATCGGGGCGGGTTGCCCGAAGACATCGACGGGGAGGAGCGCCTTGGTGTGTGCGGTCATCTTGGCGGCCACCTGCGCCGGATCGATGGTCAAGGTGGCGGCATCGATATCGGCGAAGACCGGGGTTGCGCCCTGGTAGAGGGCACAGTTGGCGGAAGCGACGAAGCTAAACGGACTGGTGATCACCTCATCGCCGGGACCGATGCCGCGCGCAGCCAGACAGAGATGGAGCCCACTGGTGCCACTGTTGACGGCGATGCCGTGGGCAACCCCGACATACGCCGCCAGTTCCTGCTCGAAGGCGGTGACCTGCGGGCCCATGCTCAAGACCGGGGTGCGCAAAACATTGAGCACCGCTGCGATCTCCGCTTCCGTGATCGACGGTTGGGCCAGCGGAATTTGTTGCACTCGCGAAAGGGTTTCAATCATTCGATACACCTTTGTTGGCCGAGCGCCTCGCCCGGATTCGACCGCTAGCCCGTGCGTTCCAGGATGTACGCCTCTGGATCGCCGCCGATGATGTCGAAAAGCATGGGTCGAAGCATGAACGGATCGCCTCCGCGCGCGGCCAACTCGATTCGTTCGAGATCCAAGAGAAGTTCCGCGCTTTCGGGTCCCCGCAACGAATCTCGGAGCAAGCGAATTTTTGGATGCTCGGTTGGAAGCGCGTGCTCGTTAGAAAACGAAAGCTGCTCGCGCAGCTTCTCGCCGGGACGGAGCCCGGTGTAGACGATTTCAATATCTTGACCTTCGCGGCGGCCGCTCAAGCGGATCATGCGCTTGGCGAGATCGAGAATCGACACCTCTTCTCCCATTTTCAGCATGTAAATCACGTCCGAGTGACCGAGGGCGCCAGCCTCAATGATGAGACCCGCTGCCTCTGGGATCGTCATGAAGAAGCGCTTCATCTTGGGATGAGTAACAGTGACTGGTCCGCCGGCGTTAATCTGGCGCTCAAAGACTGGAATTACGCTGCCGCGGCTGCCGAGGACGTTGCCGAAGCGGACGCAGCACGTCGAAAGATCTGTCGTTTGGTCGACTGCCCGGACTGCTAATTCGGCCAATCGCTTGGTGGCGCCCATGACGCTCGATGGCTGGACTGCTTTGTCCGTCGAAACGAGCACGAAACGGCTCACGCCAGCGGCCGCGGCCGCTTGCGCGACACGAGCGGTGCCGACGGCATTAACCATGATTGCCTCTTCCGGACACTCCTCCATAAGAGGCACGTGCTTGTAGGCCGCCGCGTGGAACACGATATCGGGCCGGAAGCGTTCGAAAATGGCTTTCAATCGGCTTCGATTTGTCACCGACGCCACAACCGGATGGATTACGGCATTTCCGGCGTCGAGACCGATCTCCTGACAGAGGTCAAACAGCCCACTTTCGTTCACGTCAACCGCGACGATGAACTCGGGATTGAGAAGGGCGACTTGTCGCGTCACTTCGAGACCGATTGATCCGGCCGCTCCGGTGATGAGCGCGCGCTTCCCATCGAGAAACTGGCGACATCGTTCGAGATTTGGCGAGATAGCGGGTCGCCCAAGCACATCGTCGATGGTGACCGAGCGAAGCGAACGCACGGTAGCTTCGCCCCGAAGTAGTGCGCCGATGTTGGGCATTGTCAGAACGCGAGCCGATGACTGCTTCGCGATTTCAGCGATCCGATTGACTGCCGGCTCGGCGGCAGAGGGAATCGCGATCACCACAACGTCAACAGCTTCACGAGGCACGATGGCTGGTATGTCGCGGGTGGTTCCAAGGACGGGAACGCCATCAACCATCGTTCTGCGCTTGCGCGGATCGTCGTCAATGAATCCGATCGGACTGAAGCTCCAATTGAGATTCCTTTGCATTTCGTGGAGCAGGAGCTTGCCGCCCTCTCCGGCGCCGACGATCAACGTTCGTTCCGCGAGCGCCAGAGATTCGCCCACGGTGACGACGGGTTCGATAAGGACTTCGAGGTCACGGGACGAAAAGGTTTCCGCGATTTGAATTTTTTGGTGAAAGCGTCGTAAGGAGCAGTGCTTCGTCGTCACCGGTCTCACTCGCCGAAGACGGTGCCGAAAGCGATTCGAGCGACGACGGGGCTGAAAACCTGGTAGGGCGCTCACCTCGAACCGACTCCGGACGAGGAGATTCCGGTGACGACGTGACGGGATTGCGAGGATTGCGGAGTGCTGTAACTCCAATGTAGTATGCACATGGCCGATCCTCCCTCCGGGGGGGTAGGAACCGTCGCGAGCAGGGGATCATCGTTGGCTCGGTGCCCCTGCTCTGCGATTTCTGCATCACAAATGCAAAATGATGTTCGCTTTCCTAATGTTTTCTAGACGCACATCTCCTTACCGAGGCCTCAATTGGCGCTCGTTTACCAGCGACTCTCCCCCGATTGCCGCCGAGATAGTCTAAGAGTCCTAGAGACTATAGGACAGAAGGACTGGTAAGACAACATGTACGTTCACTGACTTCTGTACGTTTGTTTTGAGACACCGCAGATCAAGCAAACAAATCGTCTAGGTCCGTGCAATGGTTTGCCCAATTTCGACATGTGGTGTATTTACCTATCTTACGAAACTGCTGATAGCTTAATACTATGACAACAGTTGGATTGACTACAAAGTTCTGGAAAGTAGACGAGAGTTTTGGTGGCCAACTTGAGCAATCGGTCGTGACCGTACTTCCGAGCCCAATAAGCATCTCGCCTGGCGTGCTCAGACGTAGACCTTTTTGGAATCACGTTTATAACGTAAGCGGGACGTGAACGTTGCCAATCTCTGACTATCCGGCAAAGTGGCGGGAAAAAGCGACACGGGGCGAATTGTCTCGCCGTCTGTTCCTGCAAGGCATCGCGGGTGGTGCGATGACTGCTTCCGGTCTTCGTTGTTCTCGAATCACGAACGCGGCTGCTTCCGCCCAGTTCACTCAATCTCAAGCCGGCGGCGCCCAGTTCGACGCTTCAGATTTCGGGGCGAAGGGTGATGGAAAGAACGACGATACTGCCCCTTTGCAGGCGGCGATGCAGGCCGCGTCGATGCGAGAAGTTCCCCTGCTGATTCCTCCCGGCGACTACGTTGTGACGCGATCTCTCCTTGCATCGTCGAATCTTAGAATCCTCGCGAAGGGCGCAACGTTGCAGACGTATATTGCTGAGCTCGGTGACAGCGGACGAAATGTACCGACGCTCATGATTGATGGAGTGAGCAACGTTTCAGTCGTAGGTCTAGCGGTGAACGGACGTAAGTCAGCCTTTCAGAAGACCGAATACAAGGCCGGGATTTGCATCAACAACTCAAGCGCCATCGCCATTGATGATTGCGATCTCTACGAGTGCAAAGGTGATGGTCTGATTTGCTTTGCGCATTCCGAAGGAGACCGAAACCGCTTTGTCAGCGTGACCAATACAACATGTCGCGATAACTACCGTTTGGGCTGCGCCATCAACGATCTTACGGTTGGGCGGTTCGTCGATTGTCGTTTTACGGGTAGTTTAGGCACCTCGCCGATGGCGGGATTGGACATCGAGCCGGATTCAGAGAGCGCCTGGATCAGCGACATCGAGTTTCATCGTTGCCGCTTCTCTGGCAACGGATCAGATCGGAGCGATGACGGTTCAGGCGTTACCGTCAACCTACATGAAAATCCAATCAACACTCAGGAAGGGATCAGCTTCTACGACTGCACGATTCGTAAAAACAAGATCATGGGAGTCATCCTCTATCATGGCCGGGACGTTGGTTTCCATAATTGCGAGATAACAAGCAACGGCAAATCAGGTATAGCGATACTCGAAACATCCGACAATATCCGCGTCGAAGGCGGTACGATTGCAAGGAATCAGGACGAAGGAATCACCGCGATCCGCGAGCCTGATCAGGTTCTGACAAATCTTTTAGTGCGCGACGTCACCATTGAGAACAACAGTCGAAGTTCACCTCGGGATTTCGACGGCATCAAGCTCGCGGGTTCCTGCCACGATATTTCGATCGTCGACAACGTCGTTACCGGGAGTCACCGATACGGAGTGTGGATCGCCGACACAGTTACGAATGTTGAGCTGTCAAACAACGACTTGAGCGGAAATGGATTGGGTCCCGCCTATCCGGCTTCGCTTGTCGAAGACTCATCGGGAGCGACACCTGAATCGCTCTGGGCTCTGCATTAAGTCTCCGAATTCTTCCTGTTGGTCAAGCAGCTCGGGTCTGGTGAAACCAGCGATGCGAAATGCTAAAAAATCATGAAGCTCAAATCGGCACTTGGACGATCTCGATTGAACCATTCAAAATGGCTCGGTAGCGTCTTGGACGAAAACAAGTGCAATGTTTTGATTCAACGTGTATGATAAAAAGCTAGACCTTCTTTGCTAGCCCGAACGGGTCGCTTGCGAGGCGCAGTCTATGGGTAGAATTTCCCTGGCGGTCGAGCCGGTCTCAGCGACGCGGACAGAATTCGTCAAACCTTCTGATCCGCGTTGGTCGAGGCTGCTCGAACAGACCTCCCACGACGTTTACCACCTCGCTGAATATGTCGAGCGCTCGGCAGATTTAGAAAAAGGTGAGCCTCTCTTGTTCGTCGCCGAAGAAGGCGATAACTTTTTCCTCGTACCGATCATCATTCGCCCAATCCCGCGGTGGCTCAATGACGGCGGTCCGACGCTGTTTGATTCCACATCCCCTTACGGATACCCGAGCCCGGTCGTGTCGAGTGCCGCGGCAGTTGACGACGCGTTCATCAATCGCGCAATCACGATGTTCGTCGAGGCGCTTCAGGCTCGCGAGATCGTTTCCTGCTTCGTTCGGTTACATCCTTTGTTGCCGTTGCCGCCCGAGCCCCTCGAGCGAGCCGGAACACTTGTTCACCACGGGGACACTGTCTCTGTTGATCTAAAGCTCTCATCTGAAGATCTTTGGCGTCAGATCAGAGAAGACCATCGTCGGGGAATTACTCGGGCAACTCGGGCGGGGCTGACGGTGCGGATGGACCCCTCCTGGGAAGCATTCGATGGATTCGTCGACGTTTATTACGAGACGATGCGAAGAGCGGGCGCCGACGATTTCTATTTCTTTCCGCGCGCCGATCTCGATGCTATGCGACGAGCGCTGGGAGAGCACATCCATCTGTGCGTGGCGGAGCTTGACGGGAGACTTGCCGCCGCTGGGCTCTTCGCCGAAGCCGGCGGGATCATCCAGTATCACTTGTCTGGCACGAGCAATGATTACATCGCGATGAGCCCGGTCAAAGAAATGTTCCATTTTGTCATGGACTGGGCGAAGGAACGCGGTAATCAGACATTGCATCTCGGTGGAGGAGTCGGGGGAAGGAGCGACTCGCTTTTTAACTTCAAAGCAGGTTTTTCGCCGCTGAGGCATCCCTTTTTTACCTGGAGGCTCACAACCGACGAGCGTGTCTATCGGAATCTTGTTCGACGTTGGGAAGCAAAGAGCGGGAAGTCTTCGGCTGATTTGGACGAATTTTTTCCTGTTTATCGACGACCAGGCGCGTAACCACAAAGTCAGAATTACGCAGACACGACGAACGATGAACCGGCGAAAACGATACACGTGTACTAGTCGCCCGAGGTCTGGAGGTACAGCCGATAGGGTTCGAGCCTTGTCTTGAGGTTGGTTCGTTTTGGACAGGAAATCTTGATGGCCTGCCGTGATGTTCTTGGGGCGAGGATCGTCCGTTAGGTCGGGGTGATTTTTCAGCAGAGGAGGGTCCATCTGATGGCAAATGGAACGGTAGCGGTCATAGGCGCGGGACCATATGGTCTTGCGACTGCGTCGCAACTGCTAGATGCCGGAGTAGCGACGCGTGTGTTTGGCGAAACGATGGGGTTCTGGCGCCACCACATGCCTACTGGAATGCTCCTCCGCTCGGAATGGGATGGTTCGAACATTGCCGGGCCGGATTGCGCCTGGTCACTCGATCAGTACGAGGCGGAGCATGGACTGACCCTCTCTGACGGCTGCCGCTTCAGGATTTCATCGCCTACGGTGAGTGGTTCCAACGGCGAGCGGTTCCCAATGTCGATCCGCGGCGGGTTACAAGCGTCGAACCGAATGCGAATGGATTTCGACTCACGCTCGAGGACGCTGAAGTTGCTCAAGTCGAGCGAGTGGTGGTAGCCACCGGTTTGGAATCATTCGCGGTTCGACCGGGTGTCTTCCGCGAAATCTCACCCGAAACTGCCCCTCATTCTTCTGAAATAACCGATCCGACTCAATACGCCGGCGAGAGCGCTGTGGTAGTCGGTGGCGGTCAAAGTGCGCTCGAACTGGCGGCCATTCTTCACGAAGCGGGCGTGGACGTCGAAGTTGTCGTCCGCGCGCCCCAGATCAATTGGCTAAACGGTCGTGTTCGTCGATATGCGGGGCCGTTCCGCAAGTTGATCTTTCCCCCAGGTGAAATTGGCCCAATGGGAATGAATTGGATCATCGAATATCCGAATATCTTTCGTCGCCTGCCCGATGATCGGCAGAAACAGATCACACGCCGCGGTCTGCGACCGGCCGGGAGCGGATGGCTTCGACCTCGACTGGCCGACGTCAGGATGACCGTGGGTCGTGCGGTGACTGCAGCCGTGCCGGTTGATCGCCGGCTTCGACTCGAACTCGACGATCATTCAACTCGCGAGGTCGATCGGGTCATCCTCGCGACCGGGTACGCTGTCGATGTCGACGGATATCCGTTCTTTGCCTCGGAGGTTGCTCGGGCGATTCGAAACCGGGGCGGCCTGCCGCAGCTAAACGATGGGTTTGAGTCCTCAATTCCGGGACTACATTTTGTCGGGGCAGTGGGAACCGAAAGCTTTGGACCGCTGCTCCGATTTGTCGACGGCACCAAGTACACGGCGAATGCAGTCAAGAACGCTGTGCTTCAGGTCCAACCGTCGCCTACGGCGGCGGCGACGCTTTCCGAGCACGCAGCAGACTGACCAGCGAACACAATCGGCAAGGTCAACAATTCGCAGATGGTGAACCCTTTTTTATCCAACGGACATTCTGCGCCCGAAACAGGCGCGATTGTGATAGGCGCCAACTATGGCGGGCTCGGGATTGTGCGGAGCCTCGGCCGGCATAAGATCCCGGTCGTAGTGCTGCAAGACGAACATGCCGGTGCGGCTGTCTCGCGCTACACAAAGCGCCGTCTGCATTGGCCAATGTCAACCGAGGCCGTCCAACTCGACTATCTCAAAAGCCTCTCTGTGACCCGAGAGTTCGAGGGTTGGACGATCTATCCGACGACCGATGAGTCCGCGGCTCTCCTCGCGAGGAACGCGCAATGTCTGTCGCAACACTATTGCTTGACGACTCCATCATGGGCAGCGATGGAATGGGCGTATGACAAAAGATTGACCTATGAACTTGCTGCTAGGCTCGGGATTGATCATCCGATGACCCACCGGCCAAAGAATCGAGAGGACGTGGTTGCTCTTGATTGCACCTTTCCCGCGATACTCAAGCCAGCAATCAAAGACCGCATCAATAAGTTCACTTCGGCGCGGGCATGGTCGGTGGCGAATCGCCAAGAGCTCGTCGACCACTACGATGAAGCAAGCCACTTGGTCGATCCAGACGTGATCATGATTCAGGAGCAAATTCCCGGCGGAGGGGAGTCGCAATTCTCGTTCGCGGCGCTCTGTGTCGACGGTTTGCCGCGCGCCTACGGAGTTGCTCGGCGGGCACGCCAATATCCAGTCGATTTTGGCCATGGCAGCAGCTTCGTCGAAACGGTCGAACAGCCCGAAATCGAAGAGCCGTCACGTCGCCTGTTGAAAGAGATCAACTACAACGGACTGGTCGAACTCGAGTACAAGCGGGACCCATCGTCGGGACAGTTCAAGTTGCTTGACATTAACGCCAGAGCGTGGGCCTGGCATTCACTAGGTCATCGCGCGGGAGTCGATTTTCCTTACCTATGCTGGCAACTACTTCATGGCGAACCCGTGCCAGAAACGAGAGCTCGTCCCGGCGCCCATTGGGTGCGAATGGCAACGGACATCCCGACCGCGTTCACCGAGATCCGGCGCGGTACCTTAACCCCAGGAGCATACGTCTCCTCGTTGCGCCGCCCGCTGGAGTTTGCGGTTTTCGCCGCCGACGATCCATATCCGATGTTTGTGGAAGCGACCTCTATGCTTCAAAGAATCTGGAAACGACGCAAGTGAGGCGACAGGCATCAGGCGACGGGCATCAGGCATCAGGCGCATAACGCCTGACGCCTGATGCCTGAAGCAATTGTGGTGTAGGATGGCGCGGCTGAAATGATGCGATAGGAAAGGGAAGATGGGACATGGCAACACTGTTTGCGTTGGTCTATCCCGATCAAAGCACAGCCGAACAAACTCTAGAAACCGCGAAGGGGCTGCAAGACGCTGGGTTCATGAAAATTCTCGAACAGGTGGTGCTTGTCAAAGACGCCAACGGAAAAGTTGATTTCGAGGAAAAGAGCCGTCCAGTTCGCTCGGGCGTCATTGGTGGTCTGGTTCTCGGTGGTCTGACCGGGCTGATCTTTACGATTCCTGTGATCGGTCTTGCCGCTGGGGCAGCCATCGGCGGACTCATCGGTCGAGGGAGAAAGTCTGGCGCCGCGGACGATTTCGATACATTCAAGAATTCAGTTAGCGGCGAACTGCAGCCGAATGGATCGGCGGTGCTCCTACTCGCGTCGACGGACGGGCCGGATCGCGTAATTCACGAGTTGAGCAAACACGGCGGCAAACTCTATTCGACCGACTTATCGGACGACCAAATTGCCGCGATCCAGAAGGAAATGGACAAGGCTTCCGCCTAGGCGATCAGTCGAGCTTCAGGCAGCTTTGGTCAACAAGAGCACTTCCTTGGTGCTTGTGAGACCAAGGATTGTTCTGACGATCCGCGGAAATGAGCAGCTGGTTTCGGATAGGGTCCGCACTTGCGGATTCTGAAGCGAATATCGGCGGCGCCGGTATTCGAGCTCGCAGTGACCCGAGGCGAGCACGTTTCGGACCCAATCGACCTCCGGTCCATACGTCAAAGCGATCGCAAATCCGTCCTCAGTGGGAAACGCCATGATTGGCGTTTCGTATTCTTTGCCCGATTTTCGGCCCCGGTGGTTCATGATCGCAAACGGCGGTACGCGATCGGCGAATACGCCGGTCACTTTATTTTTCACTCGTCGGTTAAAACGGGTTACCGCCCTCGGTATGGGCATGCATCACCAATTTGAGACAGCGTCGACGGTTACCCCTTGACTGCACCGAGCGAAAGTCCGCGAACGATATAGCGTTGTGCGAGCAAGGCCGCTATCAGCGGGACTGACGCAGTAAGGAGCATTCGGGTGCCGATTGCTTGGAAATTGACGCCGCGAGTTTGATCGCCGCCGGCAAGGAAGACGGTCAACGGTCGCGCGTGTGATGTTGTGGTTGCAAACCCGAAGAGGAATTCGTTCCAGCTAAACGCCAGACACAGAATCCAGCTCACCACGATTCCAGGTAGGACGAGCGGAACAGCGATCTTCAGGAAGATGCTGAAGCGAGATGCACCGTCCACCTGGGCGGCTTCTTCCAGTTCGATCGGAACCTCGCGGAACATTTGGGTCAGGATGATGACCGGGAAGGCGAGGTTGAACGTTGCGTTGATCAGAATCAGGGCCCAGATCGTGTCGAGTAAGTGAAGCTCGCGCATGATCAGAAAGAATGGCGTCACAAAGATGACCGGTGGCAAAACGCGCTGCGACAGAAACCAGGTTGTTAAACTGCCATTCTGAGGACGCTCAAAGCGGAAACGAGCGATGCCGTATGCGGCTAACGTCCCGAGTACCACCGCGATTGTCGCCGCTCCCAACGAGATGAGCGTACTGTTTACCATCGCATCGCGAATCTCGCGGAATCCCCACAGATCGCGCCACGGTTGCAAGGTTGGCTGGAATGAAACCCAAGGCAACCAATGGTTTCCGTAGTTGTCGGCAGGGTCCTTGATCGAGTTGATGAATGCCCAATAAAAGGGGAAGAGCGTCCAAATCAGGATGAGGACGAGAACCCCAACGATGAACACGCTGCCGAGGCGCCGACGCCAAATGCCTCGCCCGCGTGGATTCTGATAGACCTGAGGAGTAGCCTGGATCGCGTTCATGCCGCACCCCCCGTTTGATCCGTATCATAGACGTGTCGAATGCGGCCCCAAAGGAGCGAAACCAAGACCATCACGATGAAGAGCAGCAGAAATGCTTGCGCCGCCGCGTCGCCATAATTGAAGAATTTTCGGGCTGTGCGATAGTTAAACAGGCTGTAATACTCGGTCGCGCGCCCTGGTCCGCCCAAGGTCAAACCGGATGGAATATCGAAGACCTTGAAGGCGTCGATCAATCTCAATAAAAGAATCAACCAGAGAATCGGGGCCATAAGGGGCAACGTGACGTGCTTCAAACTCTGCCACGCGTTCGAACCATCGACTTCGGCAGCTTCGACAATGTCTTGAGGAAGGCTTTGCAGACCGGCAAGGGCGATGATGAACACGAACGGCGTCCATTGCCAGATATCGACGATCGCGGTCGCTATCCGCGACCACTGCGGGTCTGACAGCCAGGGCTGAGCCAATCCAAACTTGTCGAGTACGGCATTCGCCGGGCCACCCTCTTCATAGAAGATTGTCCGGAAGAGATACCCCAGCGCGATGGGCGTTGCGAAGATCGGTAGCGTCATGATTGCCCGTAGTGCGCCCCGGCCGCGCAACTCACGGTTCATGAGCAGAGCGATCAAGAAGCCGAAAACCATTTCGACCGAAACGGCCATGAAAACGAAGATAAACGTGACATTGAGTTGATCATTGATTGGGTTCTTGAGGATCGTTCGAGCCAAATAGACGAGTGCGGCTGGCACCGCAAATATGGGGATCGTGCGCGCTACCGATTTCAGGTCATCTCGTGACACGTGACGATCAGAGATCCACTTGATTGCGACGCCGACGACAAGCACGATGGCCGCGGCAATAGCAGCGACAAGGATCGCCGTGCCAAAGTCTTTGGCTGGCGACTGGATGTCAAAAAGTCGTCTGTAATTGTCCCAGCCGACGAATCGGCTGATCTTGCCGTTTCGGAAGAGATATCGGCTGGTCGTGATGGCGTAAATAAGGGGGAAAACGGTCAACATCAGGATCCAAACAATCGCGGGAAGAAGAAATAACCATTTCGACCAATCGCGGTTGAGGATTGGACGTTGACGATTCCACCAGAGCAACGAAAACCACGGAAGGATCGCGGCGATTGCGAACGCGATCCACGCGCCAATGAGACCGCTGCCCAGACCCGTTGCCGAGTCGTCGATCTTGGTCAGATGTTGCGATGTATAGAACGGGAAAACCATCGCCACGGTCGATGCGGCGCTGATTGCAATCGTTCGGATAAACCGTTCCGCGGGCGGAAAAACGAGTGTCGAAACGATTGCGAGAATTGCGCCGGTCCAAGATAGCGCGAGCGCCCAACCGTCTCCCTGAAATGTCAGTTTCTGGTTGGTTTCCTGGAGCGAAAGGCTTCCTCCCCCCTCGAGATTGACCGCGGGAAGGACGTACGCAAGTATCCCGCCCGCGACTATCGTCAGGATGATCGCGATTCGGGGAGCCCAATACCGAACTGACTCCTCTGAATCTCTTTCGACTGCACGTGGCATTTCGACAGCGGCTAAACGCTGCCCCTGTGTCGTTGTTTCGCCTTGTGCCATGGAGATTGCTCCTCGCTCGCCGCAATCGGGCTTCTGCAAGGGTGGTGCGGGGACCGGAGCAATCCGGTCCCCGTGCCTACAATTTCACCTCTCGCGAACGAGGTCGAACCATTAGAGCCCGAGCGACTTCTTGTAAATCTCGAGCTGCTGGTCCTTGCCGAGCCGATCGGTGATGTCTCGGAAGTCCTGCGCCATGTTCTTGAGCGCGTCTTCCGGCGAGGATTGTCCGGTGAGTTGTTCCGACAATCGGACATCCATCGCGTTCCAGTATTCCGCGGTTCCCGGAATGCGTAAATACGGGAACTGATTCGGATTCTGGTAGTTGTCGTAGTACGCCTTGGTGTATTCCTCTGCGTCCTTGGGATCCCAACCTTGTGAGGTGTAGTCCTCAGGGTTGCCTGTGCCTTCAGGTGGCAAGATTTGATAGGTCTTGCCGGGATCGACGCCGTCAGTACCGCGCGCTGCGTAGAAACGTTCCTTCGGCTCAGTAGCCATAAGCGCGAGCCAGTAGTAGGCGAGTTCCGGCTCATCCGACGACTTGTAAAGGACGCCAGCCCAACTGCCGCCCGTCGTGTTACCGACGATATTTGGGTCTGTGACGTCGTACTTCTGACCCGATTTCGGGTCGATATACGACAGCGTTCCTGGCAGTTGCACCGTCCCGATCTTGCCCTTGACAAAGGAGTTACGCTCGACCGCGAGTGCGCCGACATCACCCCAGCTATAGGTGAATACGGCATTGCCGCGCAAGAAATAATCCCACGCTTCACCCAGTGCCCAACCAGCCATTGCCTCCGGCCCATAGCTAGTGAGCTCGGAATAGAGTGCCATCGCGCTCTTGTGGCCTTCTGATTCGACCAGCGGCTCCATGTCGTCTGGATTAAACCAATAGAGCTTCGGATTCTCCGGGCCAATCAGGTAGGGAGCGGAGAGGGACATGAAGTGGAACATGCCCTGACCGCCGACCTTGAGGTGCATTGAGACGCCGCTCCCGTTGCCGGCATCTCCGCCGAGCGGTTTCCCGTTGAAGTACTTCGCGATATCGCGCAATTGATCCCACGTCTGCGGGACAGCAAGGTCGTAGCTGTACTCGTCCTTGAACGCGGACATGTGGGCCGGGTCGGTCAACAAATCGCGCCGGTAGTACAGCACTTGACCGTCGCAGTCATACGGTACAACGTACTTTTTGCCGTCGTACATGCGAAGCGCCTGCATAGCTGGCAATTCGTCGTCGAATTTGTACTGCGGGAATTTGCCGCTCGTGTCCGCATAAAAGTCGTCGTACGAGAGGAGGAAGTCGCCGGCGACGAGCTCGCCAAGCCACCACATACCGATCATCGATGCATCGAACTGGTTCGTGCCGTTTGCTTGATCATCGAGGAGCTTCGGAAACGCCTCGGCGATTGGATCTTCGACGATAGTGACCTTCGCGCCGGTTGCGGCTTCAAACTCGGCGCGAACTTCTTCCCACGGAATCTTCACCGAGTCGTCGATACATTGAACGGTGAGTTCCTTGCCCGCCCCGATGCACCCGTCGCCCGAGCATGGCGTTGCCACAACCGGTGGTCCACCACCGGCCGCTGGGGTTGCGTCCTGCGCGCGGACGTCGGCGGCCTTGAGAAAGAGATTGACGGCGGACGCGGAAATGCCGAGTGCGGCCGCTCCACGAATGAATCCTCGACGATCGATCCGATTCGTGACTAGTTCCTGATACAGAGAGTGGATCCGTTCTCTTGCCACGGTTTCCCTCCTACTGTGACGCTACTACGGAGATATTGCCAACAGGCCTCCATGACCATCGTTGGTCACTCTTGCTCGGAGACCGGAGCATTGCTCCCAGCGTTGAGTTCGCACGGTGAATTTGGGACACACCGCGCGAGGGACCCTTGTGGCTCTGCCAGTATCCGGCAGAGCGTGTGTGAATGACGGACTCGGCGTCGTTGCCTAGACCGCGACGAGACTCCCGTGAATGACCTCGCGCAACTGGTTCGATATCGCCACTGGATCGTCAGCTTGCCAGATATTGCGCCCGTAAATGACGCCCTTTGCCCCTGCATCCATGGCATTACGTGTGGCGTCAATGAACGCGGTGGGAGAGTCACTCTTCAATCCGCCCAGGACTAAGACCGGGGCAGGACAAGCGTCGACGAGCGCGGCCATGGTGATTGGGTCGCCTGTGTACTCAGTTTTGATCGCGTCGGCTCCGAGTTCAATCGCCATCCGCGAACCGAACGCGAGCATTTCCGGATCGCGTTTGTTTTCGATTCGCGTGCCCCAGAGCACCGCTTCGACAATCAGGGGCAGGCCGACCCGGTGCGCTTCCTGGGCGGCAGTCGCGACGGTGCGGACGTTGTCGGCGAACATCGAGCCTTCTTTGGCGCCCACCATCAGGAACATCATCATCGCGTCGGCCCCGAGTGCGAGCGCTTCGGATGGCGTGATGAGCTGGCGGTAACCTTCGCCAATATCGACAAAGGGATGATTGATGATGAAATCACTACGAACGATCGTCGCCGGTGCTCCGCGGTGAGCAAAAAGGTGGCTCGCTTTGTCGATCATGCCGGGCGAAATCAAAACAGCGTCGGGCTGACCGGCGATAACGCGTTCGATCGCCTCGATGACGCGTTCAGCGCCTGGCGGCACGCCAAGCGTTACACCGTGGTCGATCGCGGTGACGAACGACCGGCCAGATTCCTGATTGAAGAGTCGACCTAAGCGAAGACTTACACCACTCAATCTGGTGATCCTCAAACTAGGGACGGTGGCCGTAACGCCCATCGTGCCCCGATTGTGCGAACAGTTGTCGCGTCCCGTGCAGGTGAACTGAAAGACTCGGCGCGATGATAGGCTGCCCCTAACAATGCGTCAATAGTTTTCCCGTGTATGCGGCGATAGTTGGGCCAAGATAGGCGATTACGAAAGACGCCTCGTAACAACGCGGTCAGGTTCGCGACCTGTTTGGTCTGAGGTGAGGTGTGGATCGCGCGTGGGTTAGATCGCTTCGTCAGCGGAACTCTCTGCTGCCTTGTCGATCGATGGCTTTCGCGGTCGCCGTTCAGGTGGGGCCCAGCCCACCGGAGCATAGGGGACGCGATCGATTCCACGCGTAACGACGTGGACCGCGCGGGCTCCTGATCGCTGAAGCAGGTCCGCTGCTTGAGCGACCCGGCTCGGAGCAAACAACACGAGTATCGGACCGTCATTGACCGAAAGTGCGGGCGGCGAATCGATGCCCGCGCGTCTGAATTGGCCCGGAAGATCCCCCCGGTCGCCCTGAAGAACTCGCGCATTCGGGCCATAGCCCGCGCGATGAACAGCGGCGAGCGCAGCCGGAAGTTGATCTCGTTCAAACACGCCGATGACTGTATCCGCCGCCATTCGACATTCCAACCGCTCTTCGTCGCCCTAGGATCTGTGACTCACAGTCGAAGAGCATCATAGTGGCAAACGAGACGGGATGAAATAACGAATGGGAATTGTGACTAGAAGGGACGGCGTCTTGTCGCTCGTCCCCTCCTAGTGAGATCTTGTTACAACTACGTGACCGACGACACCCGGTCGTCGCTACATTTCTGCTTGGTGGTTGGAAAACTCCTTCCGCAAGGACCGAGAAACGTGATGGATGTACCACCAGGGAGAAAGATCTTGTCAGGGTTACGAACGCGAAATATTGATCGGGCCTGTTTGTCCAGGCAGATCCAGTCAACGCGTAGAACTGCGTGAAGCCTCGCTTCCTGCCGGAAGCGAGGCTTCACATTCGTCGATGAAAATCAATCTCGCCTATTTTCCGTGTGCTTGCCGGCGAACCGCACTCCGCATCAACGTCTTTACGCGCTTGCGAGGCGCAGGCTCGTTCGTGACAGCGACCGCGTCCACGGCATCGACGGGAACTTGCTCCTCGAGCTTGCTTGGCTCGGGGCGCATCGACACTGGGATGCTTCGCACCACAGGTCGATCATCGTCCCTGGTGATGTAATAGCGGACAGGAGTCTGCATGAAACACCGCCCTTTCCAAGCCGATTATCGGCTTTGTTCCCGGCTCTCCGGGTGGGCGACGCGTGATCAGGGGATCAAATAATGGCGCCCAGCTCCGGGGAGGCCGTTCGATTGTATCGTCGGTAGCAGCTACTACTGCCAGCGTCCAACGAGGCTCCCTCCACTGGACCGAAGCGAGCGAATTTATTCAAAGTCGACAAGCCGAAAGCTCGCGACTCGCTCGCACACCATTAGCCGGACACTTAGTGCCACGACTACCGCTTATTTTACTTTGCCTGGAATTGAGCGTCAATCAGGACTGGTGGCCAAATTATTGCGGTGTTTACAGTCAATAAGCGCGACCGTATACTGATTCAATAGCAAGGGGAGCTGAGGGCGCATTGCCCTCGGCTCTTTCTCCATTGTCACTGGTCATGAATTCTCCGACCGGCATCGTATGAAGTCGCTGTACTAAGGCGCGTGACCGTATCACCGCGGGCGAGCTTTCACGTGAGGCATTCGCGATTGTCTGTGGGAACACGAGAATCTGGTGGCGAAAGGATTTGAATAATGGTCAAGGATAGAACGCTTCGTCTGACGCCTGCCGGGAAGGCGAAGTTGGAAGATGAGCTAAGCGTCTTACGCGAGAAGAAGCTGCCCGAACTCTCGACTCGAATTCAAGAGTCGACTGAGCATGGTGACGTCTCCGATAACAGCGAGTACGAAGCGGTAAAAGAAGAGTATGTTCTCGCTGAGGCGCGAATTCACGAGCTCGAACAAATATTGGATCGCGCTGAGATTGTCGAACATGCTGAAAGCGAAGACGAGGTCGGCTTTGGCTCCTCGGTCACTATCCAGGGCGATGATGGCGTTGAAGAGACCTGGACGCTGGTCGGGCCGGAAGAAGCCGATACTCGTGAAGGGACGATCTCGACCGAATCGCCTGTCGGTCAGGCGCTGGTTGGGCGCCGCGTCGGCGATTCGACCTCGGTGAAAACTCCAGGCGGAACCATCGTCTACACTGTGGTCCGAATCGAGTAGCGCCCTTTCGCGCGTTCGTCCACATTTAGCGCGCTCGTTGACATACCGCCGGGCCCGCGCCGCGCGCCCGGCGACTTCTTGCTCAACTCGTTTTGGTTTGAAACTTCACAGCGTATTTCTGAGGGGAATGACACGTAATGGAACCCAACCTGTCCAGCCTGCAAGAGCTGCGACGGCAGAAGGCTGACGAGCTACGATCGCTCGGGGTCGATCCATATCCTACGCGCGCTCACCGTACGCATACAACTGCGGAGGCAATCGCGCTCTTTGAAGAAACGGAACGGGACGAGACGAGCGAAGCGCAAGAAATCACCGTAGCCGGCCGGGTCGTCAGCATTCGGCATATGGGCAAGACAGTTTTTGCGCACCTGCGTGATGGTCATGGCGAGTCTGCAGTTGTACGTGCGCAAAGATGAAATCGGTGAAGAAGCGTTCGAACAATTTTTGAGATTGGTCGACCTTGGCGATTGGATTGAGGCAAAAGGAACTCTCTTTCGGACAAAATCGGGCGAAGTCTCAGTCCGAGTCTCGAGCTATTCCATGCTCTCGAAGGCGCTCAACGCCCCTCCGGAAAAATGGCATGGCCTCCAGGATCCGGAAACGCGATTTCGTCAGCGCTACGCCGATCTGATCGCAAACTCGGATGTGCGCGATATCTTCCTGACCCGCTCGCGAATCATCAGCGCGCTTCGTCGATTTCTCGAGAGCCGTGGATATGTCGAGGTCGAGACGCCAACGCTGCAACCGCTTTATGGCGGCGCGGCGGCATTGCCATTTACGACCGAGCACAATGCGCTCGATCAGACGTTTTATTTACGCATTGCCGATGAGCTTTATCTGAAGCGACTTATTGTCGGCGGCTTCGAGCGGGTATTCGAAATCTGCAAAGACTTTCGCAACGAGGGGATCGATCGCAACCATTCCCCCGAATTCACGATGCTCGAGTTTTATGAAGCCTTCGCCGACTACGAAACAATGATGGAAACAGTCGAGGCCATGATCATCGCGGTGGCGCAAGAAGCGCTCGGCACGACCGTTGTTCACTTTCAAGGGAACGAAGTCGATATCGCCGCATCCCGCCCTTGGCGCCGAATCACCTTGCGCGATGCCATCCGCGTGGCAACTGGGATCGACTATGTCGATTTTCCGGACCAAGACGACCTGCTCGCCGTCGCTCGGGCGAAGGGCGCCGACATCGAGACTGGCACTGTCTGGCCGCGAATCATCGACGAGTTGTTGAAGCAGTTCGTACGACCGTTTCTCATTGAACCGACATTTTTGATCGACTACCCGGTCGAGCTCTCTCCGCTCGCCAAGCGCAAGCCAGACGATCCAACTCATGTTGAGCGGTTCCAAGGCTATGTCTGCGGCGCGGAGATTTGCAACGCCTTCACGGAGTTGAACGATCCGCTCGATCAGCTCGCAAGGTTCGTGGAACAGCAGAAAGACCGTGCGGCCGGTGACGAAGAAGCGATGCCAATCGACGAAGATTTCATCAATGCCCTCATGTACGGCATGCCGCCGACTGGCGGCGTCGGTGTCGGTGTCGATCGACTGACGATGGTCTTCACCGATCAGCCGCACATTCGTGATGTCATTTTGTTCCCAGCGATGCGCAATTTGCCGAAAACAGAGCGAGCGGAATCTCCAGAGAAGGAAGAGTAGGGCGAGCCTGCACCAATCTCGTTCTGGCGCGCGAAAGCTGAAGTATTATTTCGACAAGAGGAAGTTGGAGATCGCATCACGCTCAAATTGAGTGGAGGCACGATGGCCGACAACGGCACGGAAAAGCATTTCGGTCCGATCGATCGGGTGAAGGAAATCACTGGAATTTATTCGCTTGGATTCGAGCGCGAGTCGTTCCTCGGTTTTATCCTTCCCTGGATTATCGTCATCGTCATCGCCGGAGTTCTGGGAGCGATCATCGCCTTCGAGGCTCTAGGATTGCACGATTGCCGGTTCACTCTAAAATAGGATGCTAAAGCGCCCCCAATCCGGGGCGCTTTCTGCTGCGTATTTGAGCACAATGATGTGCTACGATGAAGTCGCCGAAAAGCATAGGGACCAGTGGTATTTCTTGCGGGAGCGTTCGAAATGATTTGCGCGTGTTCACAGTTGATTGTCCGCTTGATTCCCCGCATTTCGGCCCCGCTCGCACTCGTCACGATGTTCTCCCTGACGATCGGAACATTGATCAGCGCCCCTCCGGCGGCCGCCGCCGCGTTCAGCAATCAGTACTACGTCGCTGAGACTGGCCATACCTTTTCTGATCCATTTTTGACCCGCTGGGTGGAGATGGATGGCCAGAACACACTTGGCCTGCCTGTGTCAGAACCAATCGTGCGCTCAAAGGCATCGACCCAATACTTTGAGTTCGGTGTGCTAACCGGCTCGAAAAACGTCAAGTCCGCGAAAGAGATTAAGGCGGTCGAGGTCGGGGCCGAATTGATCGCGCTTCAGCATGATCCAATGCGACTCGTAACTGGTCGCCGGGTCGGGAGCGGCCGCGAGACGGCAGCGTTCACACCGCGTACCAAACCGTCGAACGCCAAGGTCAAGTTCGAAGAAAAAACCGGACACCAGATCTCGGGTCAGATGCTCGGAGCGTATAAGAAGTTCGGTGGAGCGAAAGTGCTGGGCCGGCCGCTCTCGGATGCATACGATTCAGCCGGCAAGCGCAGCCAATGGTTCGAATTTGGCCGGCTTGAGACTGGGTCAAAAAACAGAGATGCGTCGTTCGGCGCGACAGGTCTTGAACTCGCGGTTGCCAGGGGCATCGACATCAATGAGGTACATGCCAACGGACTGCTGGCCTTCAATGCCGATCGATTCCGTCGCTTCCTTGGAGATGGCACGATCCCTGAAGCCAACGGACCCTTCAGCCCGGTGGAGATCAAGATCCCGGCAATCAGCGTCGACGCCAAGATCGAACAAGTCGGCATCGACAACGGCGTGATGGGTATCCCAGCTGATCCATGGAATGTTGCCTGGTATCCGACGATCTCGGAGCCGGGAACGTACACGAACGTTGTCATGGCCGGACATAAAGACTGGTGGAATGTCGGCCCGACGGTTTTCTGGAATCTCAACCAACTTGTTCCGGACGAAAAGATATATCTCGTTGGCGCGGATGGAACCGGGGGCACGTATCAGATTACGAAGAGTTACGCCGTCGACGCGAACGTCAATGCCCAGGAAATCGTTTCCGATCATGGATCCGAGATGGTGACGTTGATCACGTGCGATGGCGCCTTCGACGGTGAGCACTATCTGCAGCGTTGGATCGTGATCGCCGAACGAATTTAACCTGGGGATCCGGTGCTCGCGGTCGCACGCCCGGAAATAATGAGGTTAGATAACATAATCTGACCATCGCGCCGTCACGCTGACATGATCTAATGCTAGATTCCACTATCATAAATCGACTACCGGGTACACCGACCATCTCGTGAACCACCGTCGTACCACTTAGGGGCGTTTGGCGAACGCCCGCGAGGTGATCGCAGTGTTTCCAATCTGCAACTGGGGTGATCATCAACCACGGGCGCACAGCCGTGCGACCCCACAGAAATCGATTGGCGGCGCCAAGGGCCAGGACTAGCCAGCCGTTGACAAAAGCTCGACTTCCTGGTCCCCATCGAAAGCGTCAGAACGAAAATGACTCGTGATGTCGAGCACCTTCGTGTCGGCGTCGACAATGATCATCTGGTTCTTGCCAGCGTCCTTCGCGTCGTACATCGCGGCATCGGCGATGCTGATCAACTGCCTCGCTGATTTTGAGCAGTCCCGACTCACCGCGATGCCGACGGAAATGCTGATCTGACCGCCAATGGCTGGAACGCCTGCTTTGCGCGTTCGGCCAACCTCTTTGAGCAGCCGCTGACCAACGATGTGCGCATCTTGAAGCTCGAGTCCCGGAAGGACAAGAAGAAACTCGTCGCCCGCGTAACGCACGGCGATATCCGAACCGCGGCAAGCGCGAGTCAATGCTGTGGCGATCGCCTTCAATGCCTGATCACCCGCGGAATGACCAAAGGTGTCGTTCACGGCCTTGAAATTGTCGATATCAATGAGGGCTAGGCCAAGTGAGCGGCTGGTTGCTCGGGCTTGGCTCAGTTCTCGCTCGATCCATTCCTGAACTCGCCGTCGATTCGGTAGACCGGTCAATGGGTCTCGGTCAACTTGCTGACTCAGGTGCGATGTCAGTAATCGAGCTTCCCGCGCGATCCTTCCCTGTCTGACGAGAATCACTGTGACGACGATAAAACTTGTAAATACGAGCGCCGCCCATGCGGAACCCGAGGATTGATGGAGCGCTTGCCAGCTAATGAAAGCGGTTAACGAAATCGCGACGAGGTACGGAGAGAACGCTCGAAAACCACGGTCTTTCAGACGCGTCGGTAGTGCCCGCAGATCATTGAACCGCGAATCATTGGCTTGTTGAAATTCCGGTGGACGGTCAAGTGAATCCATGGTTCCTGGGTTGCCTATCGGGGTCGCCGGCCCCTGCAGATGTAGGACGATTGGACACTGACAGCGCGAGAGGTAGAGATCGCGCGTGAAGCTGGCCCGAACTGGGAGGTCCTGCGCAGGTTTTTGACCTGCCGAACGTCGTCCGACGTTATAGATGATTCAAGCGCATTCTCCAGTAGTCAACCAGATGCACCTTTTCCCACCGACCGGCGGGAACTTCGGCAGGAGCAAATCGGGACGAATTGGCTAGATTGGCGACACCTGGGACGAGGGAGGGGTTTCGACGTCGCCAACTGGCAGAGTCACTGTGAACGTTGTCCCGACGCCGACCTGACTGGTGACGTTGATTTTTCCGTGATGAGATTCTGCAATCGCCCTGGCAATTGCCAGGCCCAGCCCGGTGCCTCCTGACTCCCGGGACCGCGAACTATCGGCTCGGTAGAAGCGGTCGAAGAGATGAGGCAGATGTTCAGGAGAGATGCCTGAGCCGTTGTCGGCGACAGCTATAGTTGCCGTGCCCGCCGATTCGCCGATCAAGATTTTGACTGTGCCTGTGGCTGGCGTGTGCAACAGCGCATTGTCGACGAGCACCAACATGAGCTGCTGAAGACGATCAGCGTCGCCTAAGACCGCAACTGGAACCGGCGCGACCAGCTCAAGGTATTGTCCGATTGCCAGAGATGCGGCGGTCCTCAGCACTTCACTTGCCAGTTCATCGAGCCGGCACGGTTGCAGGCGTAATGTGTCGAGTTCGGGTCCAGCATCTGAGCGGGCTAGGACCAACAAATCCTCGAGCAATCGCCCCATGCGCGAGCTTTCTCGCTGGAGGTCTTCGAGCGCATCAAGGTAGTCCTGACTCGGCGGCGTTTCGGACGCCGACGCCTGTCGACTTAGCACATCAAGATTGCCGCGAACTGCCGTGAGCGGAGTTCGCAATTCATGCGAAGCGTCCGCGATGAATCTGCGCTGAGTAATAAATGCGATCTGGATGCGATCGAGCATCCGATTAAACGTTGCCGCGAGTCGAGCGAGTTCGTCGCCAGTCGAAGGCACAGTGAGTCTCGTCGCCAGCGAGCGCTCAGTCGCCGGGCTTTCGGCGATCTCCGCGGCCGTCTGTGTAATCCGACCCACTGGCCGCAACGCTCTCCCGGCAAGGAACCATCCTCCAAGCGCGGCGAGAAACACACCGACGACGCCTGCGATCAGGAGCAGATTGCGGAGATGGTTGAGGGTTTGATTGAGCTGAAGGAGCGGCTCACCGACGTTGATGGCGCCAATTGTCGTGCCGTTGGACAACACGACTGGGTAATGAATCATGCGAATCGGGACGCCATCGAGATCCGCGGTCGAGAACACCGGCTTGGTTTCGCCGCTGTGTACCGCAGGCGCCGGCAATCTCCTTATTGCACCATTTGAGTCTCGTAAGTTTTCGGTCCAAACGTCAATCTCATTGTTGGCGTCTACCACCTGGATGAGCAAACTCGGAAACGAGGCAAGTGTGCCTGGGTCAAGCTTGACTTGCAGGTCGCCGAAAACGTCGGCCTGAAGCTCAGCCTCGTTGTTTATCTTGACCGCGGTGGTCTTGATTGTCTGATCGACGTCTTGTCGAAGTTCGCGCTCAAGGAGCGTATTGAGCGAAACACCCAGGATTACGAGAACTAGAATCAGCAGGAGCGCATACCACGCCGTCAATCGAAATCGGATTGACCGAAACATGCTGAGTCGCGGCCGCCGCGCCATTGCTATTCCGTTCTGCGCAGAACGTATCCGGCGCCGCGGATTGTTTGGATGAGCCGGGGCTCGTTATCTGCTTCCAGGAGACGGCGGAGATTCCCAATGAAGACTTCGAGCACATTTGAATCACCAAAAAAGTCCTCGCCCCAGACGCGGTCCATGATCAGCGTGCGGGTTAAGACCTGATTTGGATGGCGAAGGAAGAGCACGAGGAGATCGAATTCGCGGGTTGTCAAATGCACTTCACGATCGCCGCGAAACACCATCCGGCTGGAAAGGTCGAGGCGGAGATCCTCAAACGTCAGTTCATCTCCGTTCTGTAGGCTTGTATTCGGTTTCGCCCGGCGCAAGAGGGCGCGCACCCGCGCCAGCAATTCCTCAAATGCAAAAGGCTTCACAAGGTAGTCATCGGCGCCGGATTCGAGACCGTTCACCCGGTCAGTCACGGCATCGCGGGCGGTCAGCATCAGAATTGGCAGCGCCGCTCGGCTCTCGGCTGCTTCCGCGGCTCTGATTCTCCGGCAAACCTCAAGACCGTCGATTTCCGGAAGCATGATGTCGAGTACAACAACATCGGGGATTTCGTCGCGCAACTGAGCGAGCGCGTCCTTACCGGTGACCGCGACCTCGACGTCGAATCCTTCGAAGATCAATCCGCGGCGGACGAAGCCCGCAATTCCTGGTTCGTCCTCAACCACGAGGACTCGTGTGCGCGTGAGGTTTTCAGTGGAAGTCAATGCGTTCGACCTCGCCGTCATCACCAATCCGGGATCTCGGTACACGATGGTAACGCACAACTGAATTTGACCGAGAGTGCTGTGTGACACGGTCGAAGGGCCGCGCCAGAGGCGATGCCCTTCGACGAGGGGAATTTTGGGGAAGGGAGCGGCACTATCGTTGAACAGGCGGGTTCATGAGGGTCTACGATGCGCCGCTCATGTCGCATGGATGCTGGTCCGACCTTCCCCCAAGGATTGATCTTCGTCCCTTCCCGGCGCATACCGGCTCTTGTGTTGTCCGGTATGCGTCCGTCGGGGTAGGGGTGGTGTAGAAGTTGACTCGGTTTACTGGAAGTTGGACGGCCGCTCACTGAGGGTGATATCGACCTTCTGCTCACTTCCGTTGCGATCGACTGTGACGGTGATCTTGTCGCCGGGCTTGTGGTTGAAGAGAACCTGATTGATGAATGGGTTGTTCTCGTCAGTCGTCTGGCCGTCGACTGCCTTGATGATGTCGCCAGCTTGCAGGCCGCCCGTCGCGGCTGGGCTGTTCGGCTCCACCTGCTCGACAGCTTCGCTACCGTCTTGCGTCGGCGCGAGTTGGATGCCGAGGTACGGGCGATCAACTTTGCCGTTGGCGATCAACTGGTCAACGATCGCCTTAACCGCATTGCTCTCGATGGCGAATCCGATGCCGTCAACCTGAGTACCAGTCTGGTAATCGACGGCCTTGGCGACGTTCATGCCGATAACTTGACCGTCAAGACTCACGAGCGGGCCGCCGGAGTTGCCGGGGAAGATGGCGGCATCGTGCTGGATCAGATTCGGCAGGCGATAGCCTTCGCCGGTGTCCAACGAGCGATCGAGTGCAGCGACGCTGCCTTTGCTGACGCTGTTGGTGTATTCGCCGTATGGGGTGCCGATGGCGATGACGTCGTCACCAACACGAACCTTGGTTGAATCGCCGAACGAGATTGTGCCGGGGATCTTGGTGGTGTCTTTGAGTTGCAGGACTGCGACATCCTGTAGATCGTCGGCGCCAACGAGCGTGGCTTCCGCTGTTGTGCCATCGTAGAACTCGACCTGCCACGCGCTGCCACCGGCAATAACGTGATTGTTGGTCACGATGTGGCCATCGTTGTCGATGATGTAACCGGAGCCTTCATCAACGGGAACAAGATTTCCGTTGCTGTTGCCCGGGAGTGAGGGCGCATTCGGATCCTGCGGGAGGCCGTTTTGATTGCCCTGCGATTGCTGGAAATTGGTGATCGTGACCACAGCCTTGGTCGCCTGCTCGGCGACATCGGCAACAGTGGAATCACTGGTCGCGGTTGGCGTGCTGGTGTCTGCTTGGGCCAGCGCCGATGATGGCCCCGACAACAATCCGCCCGACAGCGCGAACGTCGCTGAGAGAACGAGCGCCACTAGAAGCGTCATGACGGACGATGGACGCAGTCCGCGACGCTTGTGGTCAAATAACGAGTCGTCAATCATTTGCGACCTTCTTTCGTTTTGCGATCTGTTTCATCGGCGGCGCTGGCGATGAAACCACCCAATATTCGATTCCCGACCAGTCGTTTCGACCAACCGAATCAACTGACGAAAAGAGTTTGCGCTCATGCGCTGAACGGTCCCTGAAGCAAAACTGAAATCTGGCTGAAGAAACGTTGCTGCAATGCGGAAGGTCGAAGATTCGAAGGAAGGGAGTCGACGCGCTTTAAGGAGTTGTTTCTAATTTGGGAGGGGATCAGTCCTGACGAGAGGCTGCTGTACCGCGTCTCGGACCTGTCGACTTTCTGAGCTTAACGGAGAATCTGGCCATGGTGAACGCCGAAGTTGGCTCCGCCTGGGAATCAATCGTGCCCTTCCCCGCTCACTCACGGATGTCGGTTGCAACCGACTGTCGGAGCAAACCGCCTCGTCGTTCCGTAGCGGCGTACGGCTGTACGCCCGAGGTCGATAACCGCGGTCTTCCACGATTGCACCGGGGTGGGCTTCGATCCGGGGCGCGCGGCCGTGCGCCGCGACGACGACACCGCCGCTCGTGGTCAGTCCCCGCAGGGACTGCGTCGTGTTAGCCCCTGACTTCTAGTCCGGCTGGACGAGCAGACCATTTCGGTTCGCATGAACCACGGCCTTGCTCGTGTCATGCTAAGCACGAACCTCCGTCATGCTGAGCGCAGCGAAGCATCTCGCCTTGCCCTACCTGGGCTCAGCGAGCGCAGAGATCCTTCGCCTCCGGCTCCGCCTGCGCTCAGTAGTCTGTCCCGCGAGATTGGTCGCAGTGGGGGAACGCCCGTCGCTGCGCACGGCGGTGCGCCCGCCGTGCGCAGCGACGAAGCACGACAACCGCGCTGCGACCAAGGCATATGACGCGGGACAGACCACTCAGGATGACGCTGGACAGACCACTCAGGATGACAAAGGGGCGGCTTCACGCTTCGAACTCTCTCCGTTCGTGCAAAGGAAGAGGGTGGCCGCAGGCCGAGTGAGGGTTGTTCCAGGGCTCAATGAGCCGCGCCGTTAGGCAACGATGCTTGGGCGGGCACGTGAGCTCCTTGAATCTATCGGAGTTGTTGGGAGTGACCTAGTGCAATGCCTCGCGGAGAAGTCCGGGAACTTGGAATGGGCTTTGAGCGACCTGCACGCCGGCGGACTGGAGCGCTTCGATCTTTTCAGCGGCAGTTCCGGTTCCGCCTGAGATGATCGCGCCCGCGTGGCCCATTCGCTTGCCGGGAGGAGCTGATTGGCCGGCGATGAATCCAGCAACAGGTTTTGTCACGTTGTCTTTGATGAACTCGGCGGCGTCTTGCTCGTCGGTTCCCCCGATCTCGCCGATCATGACGATTGCTTCAGTCGCGGGATCGTCTTGGAACATTCGCAAGACGTCGACAAATGAAGTCCCGTGGACTGGGTCGCCGCCAATGCCGACGGCGGTTGTCTGGCCCAATCCAGCTTTTGTTAGCGCATCGACGACTTCGTATGTGAGGGTGCCCGAGCGAGAAACAAGCCCAACCGGTCCAGGTTCGTGGATGAATCCTGGCATGATGCCGATCTTCGCTTGGCCGGGCGTGATCAACCCCGGGCAATTGGCGCCAAGCAGCCTCGCGCCCTTGATCTGCACGTAGGCGCGCACCGGCACCATATCCTGAATTGGAATTCCCTCAGTTATGCACACGACGAGATTGATGCCGGCGTCGACCGCCTCATAGATCGCGTCGGGGGCAAATCGTGCGGGCACGAAGATGATCGATGTGTTGGCGCCAGTTCTCTCAAGTGCTTCGGCAACGGTGTTGAATACAGGGACCTCAGCGACCTTTTTCCCGGCTCCGCCTGGAGTTACTCCAGCGACAACCTTGGTGCCGTACTCGACTATTTGCCCAGTATGAAACGAGCCTTCCCGTCCCGTAATTCCCTGGACGAGGAGGCGAGTGTTCTTGTCGACGAGGATGCTCACGCGGTGCGCTCCTTCGCCAGCGCATGGTCGCTGGCGTACGTGGCCTGGGACATTACCAATTCGTGGCGGCGACGACTTGCCGTGCCGCGTCGTCCATCGTGTCGACCGCTGTGAGGCCAGCTTCTTCGAGACTGCGACGGCCTTCTTCAGCGTTTGTTCCGGCGAGTCGAACGACGATTGGGACCTTGACGGTCACGCGATCGAGCGCATCGCGAATTCCTTGGGCGACGACGTCCCCGCGCGTGATACCGCCAAATATATTGATCAGAATTGCTTTCACATTCGGATCGGCAGTGACCAAGCCAAATGCCTTGGCGACTTGGTCCGCGCTGGCTCCGCCGCCGACATCGAGGAAATTCGCCGGCTCACCGCCATGCAGCTCGACCGCATCCATCGTGGCCATCGCGAGGCCGGCGCCATTCACGATGCAGCCGATATCGCCATCGAGCTTGACGAATGAGATGCCTGATCGTCGCGCTTCAAGTTCGGTCGCGTTCTCTTCGGCAAGATCACGCATCGACTCGGTCTCGGGGTGCCGGAAGAGGGCGTTGTCGTCAAAGCTCATTTTCGAGTCGAGCGCCAGCCAGTCGCCATCTTTGGTCAGGATCAAGGGATTAATTTCGGCGAGTGTCGCGTCTTCTTGCACGTAGGCTTGATAGAGCGCCAGCACGATGGCGGCGAAACCCGGTACCTTGTCAGCGGGAATTTCGAGTTTAAACGCGATTTCCCGTGCTTGATACGCCTGCAGACCAAGTAGGGGATCGGCGTGCTCGCGCACGATCTTTTCTGGTCGCTCGCGTGCGACCTCTTCGATATCTACACCCCCCTCGGCGCTGGCCATGACCAAAACTTGACGACGAGGACGGTCGAGAACGACGCCGAGATAAAACTCGTGCGCGATCTGAACCCCTGGTACGACGAGCACCTTATTAACCGGGTGCCCGTTGATGTCCATGCCAAGAATTTGCTTGGCGATCGTGTGCGCTGCTTCTTCATTGATCGCGAGCTTGATACCACCTGCCTTGCCGCGGCCGCCGCTGTGCACCTGCGCCTTCACGGCGACAGGTCCGCCAAATCGTTTGGCGATATTGGCGGCTTCCTCCGGCGTTTTTGCGACCTCACCGGCATTGACCGGGATGCCATGCCGGCTCAAGACTTCAGCAGCCTGATACTCATGAACGTTCATGGGCCTGCTTTCCTGGCGCGGTGTGCAGAGGCAGCTGAACCCGCGCATCGCGCATATCAATGCCGGCGAAGCGGAAACCTATGGTGCTCGCCGGCAGCGCATCCTAACATAGGCGGATCGTCGCTTCATGAGGCAGAAAACGACCTCCAGAAGCCAAATACGTAACTCACGAATGATTAGGAATCAATGACAATTAGGTTTACGAAACAAACCGCTTCGTTGTGCCCTCGAGACACCTGGAGAAAATCCAAGGAAGACGAAAAAACTGGAAATTTTGGTAATTCTCATCGGTTTTTCCAGGTAAGGAAACTAAACTGAAAACTGCATTTCAAAAGACTGTTGACAACTGCCTATATGTGCTATATTAAAAGCACTAGACGTTTCCAATGCGTACGCGCTCGTAGGACCCGTCCAATCGCTGGATAGCCACGTGTCTCGTTCCGCCGGATCCGTCTCGATTAAACGTTTTTCTGTTCAGTGTCGTGAAGTGTCACGACGGGGAGAGTCCAGGCGGAATGAGCGACAAGACGCTCACCTGCCGCGATTGCGGCGAGGAGTTTGTTTTTACGGCCGGCGAGCAAGCGTTCTATCAAGAGCGAGGGTTTTCAGAGCCACAGCGGTGCAATAACTGCCGACAAAAGCGCAAGCAGGAGCGGCAGTCCTCCGGGTATGACGGCGGCGGATATTCAGGCGGCGGCGGCGGCGGATATGGTGGTGGCGGTGGATATTCCTCCGGCCCACGCCAGATGTATTCGGCGATCTGCTCCAACTGCGGCAAGGAAACGGAAGTTCCTTTCCTGCCACGGACGGACAAGCCAGTCTATTGCCGTGAGTGCTTCCAGGAGCGCCGTGCTTCTTCCCCACGGTACGGTTCGTACTAAACCGGGGAAGAAGTCAACACAACTAAACTTGAATAAGCACGAACCGGACATCACTGTCCGGTTCGTTTGATTTGGCGGAACCAATCCTCAGCGTCCGCCGCTCTGCAGCTTCCTGAGATAGTTCACGAGGTCCCAGCGCTCTTGCTCGGTCAACGCCGTGTCGAAAGCCGGCATGTCGGTGCCCGGAACACCGGACGATATACCGTCAAAGAGATCGCCATCGCGCTGCGATGTCACTTTTTTCGAGGAAATGTCGGTGCTGGTCGTGTGCTGATGGCTCGGGTCTTGGGCCGCAAGTTGTGCGTCCGTGCCGCTGCCAGTCGCGCCATGACAGGCGAGACACCGCGCTTCGTAGGTTGTCTGCCCGCGCATTATTGAGTCTTCGTCGGCAGCTACGGTATTTGTGACATTCGTTGAAGCGGAAACGGGAATCGTCAGCCGGTAGCTCGTCACGAGAAAGCCTGCCACGATCAGAACGACCATCGTGAGCAGCAGCGCAGCGGCGAACGGCTCGAGTTCGGGTAATTTGCGAACGCCGATGATTCCCGCAATGGCGACGATGATCGCCAGCGCCAGCGTGAGCCATGCCATCGTGGCCATTCTTGGCAATCGCCAATGATCCGCAACGAGGCGCGGCGGCTGCACTCCTGTTCCATATGTATCGATTGCGAACGATGCGACTTCGTCAGGGACGCCGGCTCTGCGCACGGTCGCTTCGAGCGTCCAATTCGCCGCGAGTCCGACCCGAGTAGCGGGAAAGACGTACGTTCCCGTATTTCCAGCCATCGGTTCGGCGTCGAATCGATCGCTCACGTTGCCAGTGGCAGTCGGAGCAGTTGCGCGAACGATGACGCGGAGGAGATCGGAAGGCGTATTTCCTGACTTGTCGGAGAGCGTCAACGTGAATCGATCGTTGGGATCGCCGGCGATGCGGCCGAGCAACCAGACATTAAGATCGCCAGCGGCGGCGTGCTGGTCGTAGGAGACCACTTTCGTGGCGACATCCACTTCGAGCGGGCCGTCGGCGGGCGCAAGATCGGTTAATGCGGCCGCGGCGACCAAAACGCAAACCGCGATGGCGAGCTCGGCGGCGATGGTGAACCAGAGCGTTCGCAGGTAAAACTTCGTGCCGAGATCGTTTCCTTCGGCGGTCGTTTGTTTCAGCCTGGGAACAGTGATGAAGAGGTTGACCGCCGCGGCGATAAGCACTGGAATGAACAAGAGATGCTTGATAACGAGTGCCAGCCCATAGTTGTCGGTTGTCAAGTTGCGTGGACCGGACACGTGGAATGCGGCGTTGAACCAACCTGATGCGACGACAACCGCAATTGTGAACAACGCGACGACCGAGAAGCGCTTGGCAATGGCGGCGCCCGCCCTGGCGGCGGAATCCTTTCCGCTGCGAACCAGCACGGTCATCGCGACGACGAGGTAAAGGAGCCCACCGAGCCAAATCGAAACGGAGAACAGGTGGAGCCCGTCGAAACCAACTCCGGCCCACGCCGGGTCGACAGTGGCGGCGTGTCCGGAAAGAGGCAGTGTTACCAGCATGCCGGCGGAAACGGCAACTCCGACGAGCCAAGGCCAGCTTTTGCCAGAGAGTGCCGTCGTTCGGAATCTCGGTAGCCCAATCGCGAGCGCAACGAACGCGGCCAGCGCAAAAAGCAAGACCAGTCTGATGAGCCAGCATTGGCCGAAGCGCGTGTCCGTCAGAATCGTGCGAACGGTTCCTGACTTCGGCCAGGTGAACAACGAGTCGCCGGTGACGCGACTGACCTGGACAAGCAGAATCGCCAGCATGCCAAGGAGTGCGATGAGCCACCCAATCCACCAAGTCGCACCCAGTGGTGAAGCTAGGCGGTCTCTCGCCGCGGAGTCTCCGGTGGAACTTGGGCACAAGACCAAGATTGCAAAAGAAAACAACCCGGCGACAGCGATGAGACCGGCGAGTTCGAGCCAACTCGCGGAGATCTCCCACCACGGCACGGATTCTTCTGCCTGGCCGGTCGACGACGCCGTTGGCGCCAGGCCCGTACCGACGCTGAAGCTCAGAACTCCATCGGTTGCGTGGCCGTCTGCGGCCGAGAGCGATCGCCAAATGAGGGTGTACGTGCCTGGTTGCACCGAAGCGGGTTCGCTAACCGCAATCGAAAGTGAATGATCGTCATCCTGCACGGGTTGCGGGGTCCCGATGGGCACGGCCTGGCCATTGACGTTAACGAGCGAAGCCGAGCTGAACTTGGCGTCGACAGGCTCGGTAAAGGTGAGCCGGATCGTGGTCGGCGCGGTTGCAAGGGCCGAGCCAGGTTCCGGATCGGCGTCCCTCAGCCGCGCGTGGGCAGTTACTCCATTCGTGCCCAGCAGCGTAGCGATCACCGCGCCGATGGCAACGAGTAAGACCGCGCAACGAAACATCGTTCTTGTGGAGGGGAGCGTTTGCACGCGAATCCAAGCAGATGAACTCATGCTAAAGAGAGCGCGATTATACGAGCCGGTAGGCTGGGAGCACCGAACCCCGATGCTATACTCGGGCGTTTGGAACTCATGTTCGCACCTTCTCGTCTGGAGGTCGAACTTGAGCGGAAGTGATTCAGCTTGCGATATGAGATGACCGAATTCAAAGGCCGCTTGTCATGGTTGAGGCGGCGCTCGATTGACGATGAGGATCTCGAACGGGAGCGCGACGAGCTCGCGGGCGGCGCGCCACATGAGTATGAGCCGCCGATCCGCGCCGGAAAACTCGTCGAACTTCGCCGCCATGTCCCGGAAAACCGCGCCGCCTTTCAGAGGTGGTATGCCGACCAGGAAATTGCGAGATTACTGAGGCACGATCAGCGACCGTTGAACGAAATTCAGTCTCGTGGCTATTTCGACACCATTATTCTTCCGATGTCGGCACGTGGCACCTGCTACGCCATCCATGAAAGATCTACCGGCCGTTTCATCGGCAGCACAGCCCTAACCGATTTTGTCGGTGTCCCTCGACCATCCGCGCTCTTTCGCATCGTCATTGGTGAAAAGGATTGCTGGGGCAAAGGATATGGCACCGAGGCGACTCGACTCGTCGTCGAAGAAGCGTTCGAACGTCATTTGTGCAGCGAGGTTCGCCTCGAGGTCTTTAGGCACAACCAGCGCGCGATTTCTGCGTATGAGCGTGTCGGTTTCCGCAGGACGGGATCTCACACTGAATGGGTTGGTCGAGAGCGATTCGAACTTCACGTGATTGAAATGGCAATTTCCCCTGACGAGTACGCGAACGCCGCCTCGCCGTCATCATTGGATCACTTCTCTTCGAACCATCACCAATAGGCAAGCGACTCAATTTCGGGCTGTCTCACGCCAATTAGCGCGTTGAGGGAACTCTCCCAAGATCAGGGCGTCATACACTTTCGCCGCGCATTGTGAATCCGCACACTTGTCTGATTGACAGGCCGTCACACAGAACCTACACTGCTTTTACGCCTCGTATACGTGTCAGACCCGCAAGGCACCTTGAAGAAAGATGCTAACGGGTTTGTTGCGCTGCGAAGGGGAACGCCGGGGCGATCAACGTCAATTGGGGGTCATTGATGCTCGAGAACGAACGCCGCGAGTCGGACGTCCTGTGCGCTCGCGACCTGGTGGTTCGGGGAATCACCTTTTTCGGATTGATAGCCGCTGTTTTCTTGGCCCTGCTCGCGATACAGTCGATTTAGCTGACGGAGCGGACGATGGCAGGCGCGTTGATCTTTCTGGCAGTCATTGTTCTTATCTCACTTGTGGCAGGAATCATCGACACTCGTCGCCCCGACCGGAAACTCCGCTAGCAACGAGGCATCAGGTGGCAGGAATCAGGTAGTAATGACGACGGCGAGTGGTTATCCACTCGCCGTTCTTAATTTGCTCTTTTGTGAAATTAGCGCCTTGCGCCAGCTGGAACTGCCGCGTCAATGGCCTGGCGCAAGTCGTTGATGAGATCGTCCGCGTTTTCAATCCCGACTGACAAACGGATAAGCGAGTCCTCGACCTCAGCGCCGGTGCCGGCGACGCTGGCGTGCGTCATTTTGCCTGGGTGCTCGATCAGCGATTCGACGCCGCCCAGACTCTCGGCGAGTGCGAAGAGCTTGGTATTCGCCACAACTTTCGATGGCGACCTCATAGCCGCCATGCGTCGTAAACGAGACCATGCCGGAAAAGTCGCGCATTTGCCTCTTCGCGACATCGTGACCGGTCATGGTCCGGCAGTCCGGGGAAAAGACTCTCTCGAACGGCCTCGTGGTCCGAGAGAAGCAATCAGCCACTGCGGGCCGTTCGCGCTGTGGCGCTCCATCCGTACGCCAGCGTCTTAATACCGCGGAGCGTCAACCAGCAGTCAAATGGTCCGGGCACGGCGCCGGCGGCGTTCTGGTTGAACTTCATTGTGTCGTAAATCGCTGGATCGTTGCCAACTACCCCGCCGCCGACGACATCCGAGTGACCGCCGATGTATTTAGTAGTGCTGTGGAGGACGAGATCCGCTCCCAAGGCGAGCGGCTGCTGGAGATACGGCGAGGCGAAGGTATTGTCGACGACCATAAGGGCGGGATGGCCTTCGCGAGGAGTTCGGCGATGCCGGCGATGTCGACGATTTTGAGATAGGGATTGGTCGGCGTTTCGACCCAAACTAGCTTAGTCTCAGGACGGATAGCTTCCCGCACCGCGTCGAGATCTGACATATCAACGAGACTGAAATTGATGCCGTAATTGGCGATGACTTTTGCCACTAGTCGATACGTGCCGCCGTATGCGTCATCTGAAAGGAGCACGTGATCGCCAGGACGGAGCAGCCACATAATGTTTTGGGATGCGGCGAGCCCGCTGGCGTAAACGAGCGAGCCAGGCGCCATCTTCGAGGGAGGCGAGAACCTGTTGGAGAGCGGTGCGCGTTGGATTATCCGTTCGCGAGTATTCGTACCCCTTGTGAACGCCGACCGACTCCTGGGCATAGGTGCTCGTCTGGTAAATCGGCGTGATCACTGCCCCAGTTGTCGGGTCGGGATCCTGCCCGACATGAATCGCCCGGGTTTCGAACGCGGTGGCGTAATAGGGAGTCGCCACGCGGTCGATTTCGGTCTGGTTTGCGGCCGTTTTGTCCGCTCGTTGCCATTGAGATCTCCTCTTTTTCGTGAAATTAACTATGGCTATGGGGACGGCTGCCGGCGACATTTCCATGCGCGGCGAAATCGAGTAGATCCGCGCGCGTCACTACCCCTTCAACGAGCCCGTCGCGCTGGACGAGAACGGCGGGCGAGCCGGTTGAGAGCAGCGGGAAGACTCGTTCGATCTCTTCGTTTGCATCGACGAGACTGAATGGCGCATCCATGATCGTGCTGACTTGCGCCGAGACCACCTCGGGGTTTCGGAACAATCGATCGAGCAATGTTCGCTCCTGCACCGAGCCAACGATTGCATGGACCTCGATGCCAGTTGCGTCATGATGGTCGACATTCGTCGTACTGCCGGTTCGAACCACCGGCAACTGGCTGATTCCGTGTTCTCTCAGGAGTTCAATTGCGTGCTGGACCGTGTCGTCGCATGCGACAGCAACCACGCTCGGCATCTCACGGCCAGGTTCAGCGATTAAATTGCCAACCCGTGTTGGGCGACTGAAGCGAGAGAGGAAACCGTTCTCCCGCATCCAGTCGTCGTTGTAGATTTTCGAGAGATATCCGCGGCCACTGTCGGGCAGCAGAACGACAAGTAAAGCGTCGGGATCGTCGATCCTTCGCGCGACTTCGAGCGCCGCCCAGACCGCCATACCGCCCGAGCCACCAATCAGAATGCCCTTCTTCCCGTGTCACTCGCCGGGCCGTCAGGAAGGAATCCCGGTCAGTGACTTGAACGAATTCATCGACGCTCGAGCGATCGAACGTCCCCGGCCAGAAGTCCTCGCCGACACCCTCGACCTTGTAGGTATGAAGGATTGGCGAGGTGTAGATGCTTCCTTCGGGATCAGCTCCGACCACCTGAATATTCGGATTCTGTTCCTTCAAAAAGTGGCTGATGCCCGTGACGGTGCCGCCGGTGCCGACGCCCGCGACAAAGTGCGTCACCTTGCCGCCGGTCTGCCGCCAGAGCTCGGGGCCGGTCGACTCGTAGTGAGTTTTGGGATTCATCGGGTTGAAGTATTGGTTTGGCTGAAAGGCGTTTGGCACTTCACGAGTCAGACGATCCGCGACGGAGTAATAGCTCTCGGGAGAATCGCGCTCGACCGCGGTCGGAGTTGTCACGACCTCTGCACCGTAGGCGCGGAGGAGGGCGACTTTTTCTGGCGCGACTTTGTCCGGCATGACGAAAATGCAGTGGTAGCCCCTGACCGCCGCCGCCATCGCGAGCCCGACGCCGGTGTTGCCCGAAGTCGGCTCGACGATCGTTCCGCCCGGTTTGAGCCAGCCTTTTCGCTCCGCCTCCTCAATCATCCGAATCCCGATTCGGTCCTTGACCGAACCACCAGGGTTCATCATTTCGAGTTTGGCGACGATTGGTGTTCGAATTCCTCTCGTAATTGCGTTGAACTTGACGAGCGGTGTGTTGCCGAACGTTTCGATGATGTTGGCGCGGATCTCGGCGCCGGGCAGAAACGTGTCCGTAGTTGCAGATGATTGACGCCGGGCCGACGACTTTGTCGCAGTTGCCATCAGGGCTCCTTGGAACGAGCGAATACTTCCCAAATGATAGCAGAGGGAGCGACTCGGACCGGCGTCAGAAGCACTATCGACCCCTGTGAAACTGTTGAATTGGGACCTTGCGGCGAGGCAGATTCATTCGCACTTGCCGCGATTCGTTTTGAGTTTGAGTATTTCGTGGAGCGTTGACGTGCAGAGCCTGGCGGAGTTCGATGAGGATTGCGGTCCAATGGCGATAAATCGTTTTGCGTGAAACACCAAGACGATGGGCCAGGGTTCCAAATCCGTCGCCGTCGCGCACGCGCCCGATTAAAATCGCTCGATCGAATTCATCAAAATGACTCGCGATTTCATCGAGTGCGATTCGCATTTCCTCGGCTGCCCACGAGTCCTCCGCGATTGACTCCATCGATTGGGAGTGCGTGGTTGGCAACCGCTCAGCGAGACGGGCGCGCCGAACCGAACCGCGAAGTCGCCATCCAAAATGACCGAGAAGATACCCGGTAAACGATGTATTGCCCGACCAAGCGTCGACAAGCTCCGAAAAGACGATGAATATCTCTTGTTCGAGGTCGTCTCGGTTCCAGGTTGACGGCAGCATCCACACGCGAATCTGCCGCCCGATCTGCGAGAGTTTGGGCTGGATCGCGAGGAACAAGCGATTTCGCGCTTCAAGATTGTCTTGCTTGGCAGCGAGCGCGACGTTCGTCAAAACTGCGTCGACTTGTGGTGGGATCGGATCGAAAGGACCAATGACCGACAGCAAGAACGCGATGTCTTGGCGGTCGAGAGTGGAACGTGACCGCGGACTTGATTGAACAATCGGTGGCCGCGAGGAAGAGACCATCTGAACGATGCCTCCATTTGTGTTGAGCACGAACGACTAGCGTGCTCACCGCCATGAGTCCGCAGGTAAAGGGACCCGGTGGGCGCTTCAGCGCTTGGAGGCTCTTCGGAGCTCGGGGACGAGGATGGGATGAAGAGAGTACGGCACGGTCAAACGCTAATTCGTAGCCCGTGCAATGCCGTCAGCAACGTTGCCACTGAGATCGAGCAGATGATCGGCGCCACATTTCGGGCAGATCGCGCGTACGGAACCGAACACATGCCAATAGCGATCGCGCACCTTGATATTGATCCTGCCATTTGGCTCGTAGGTCGCGAGCAGGACAGGCGGATCTTGGCAACGACATTCCCAACGAAAGACCATGTCTCGGTCGTGATGTCTTCGCGACGCCGGTCGAATTGCTTCACTCACGGCACTCACCTCCTTCCCCGCCAAATTAGAACAAAATAGAACATTTGTTCTGTTCTGTACGCATGATACGGGTCAAAATCACGTCTGTCAACCAAAATCCTCGACCAATTCCAGTGCGCTATAGTGCCCTTGAAGGCGCGATTGAATTGGATTCTCATGTCAAATTTCGACGCACGTTGTTCGACCTTTTCTCGTATCCGGAAGAGGTCTTGTCTCTCGACCTATTTTCACAGAGGCAAGGATGATCGGGGTTGCAATTTCGGTAATCTTGCTCGGGCTGGTGGCGTCATTCAGCCCTGTCATCATCGCGACTGTCGCTTCACAACTCACGCGAAGCTGGCCGGTAGCGCGCGCTCTTGCCGTCCTGGCGGGGGTCGCGATCGCCACGGCGCTTTTGGAATTGATGGCGTTAGGTCTGCTGGCTGGGATAGCGGTTCTGCTGAGCGAAGGCAATGAGCGCTATTTGCGAATCGGGGTCGATTTTGCGGTTGGCGCTCTGCTTTTGCTCTCCTTTTTGCGACTTGTGAGAACGGCGCCACCTGACGAGGTCGTGCCCGCCAACGCTGATCATATTGACGAAGCTATAGCCACGAACAGGGGCCTCAAAGGCATGTTTGTCGTCGGTTTCACGCTCATGATTCTCAATGCGAAGTCAGCGCTATTGATCGCCGCTGCCGTGACTCAGATTCGGGCCTTGAATACGCTCATCGAAGTGGCAATTCTTCTGGTTCTTCTCTATCTGGTGGTCAATCTTTTGCCTTCGCTACCGGTCGTGGCGTACATCATTTCTCCCAGATTTGCCGCGAAGATCCCGGAGTTCACCGCCTGGTCAATGAAACGGGCAGAACCTGGAATGATGAAGGCAAAGTCGATCAAAGTATGGCTCCTCGACGACCACGCCGTGTGGGTCAAAATATTTACGCTGTGCGCTGGTTTGTTACTTTTTGCCCGAGGCATCAATCTACTCGCTCGTTAGTCCACCTAGAGAAATTCCGAATTTGTCCAAGCCAGTTCCGTCGCGGCACTCTTTGGCGGTTGCGTCGGTTGCGCCGATCCAAGTGAACTCAATTGGCATGAGGTGTTGATGAATGGATAAGAATCAGTCACTCGAGGAGTATGAGCGGGCGCATGATCCAGCTCGCGTTCTAACCCTAACTGACGGTGTCTTCGCAATCATCCTCACGTTGCTTGTTTTGGAGCTTCACGTTCCCGATCTGACCACTGGCCAATCACTGCGGGAGGCGATTCGAGAGATCCGTCCGTCGTTTATTGCCTTTGTCATCAGTTTCGTGGTTGTCGCCATTGCCTGGGCGGGCCATCGTGATCTCTTCGCGTTGATTCGCCTCACCGACCGCAATCTGGTATGGCTGAATTTCCTCTATCTCTTTCCGTTGTCGATTCTTCCATTTGGCGCATCTCTCATCTCGCGCTACGACAACGAGGCGATCGCGCTCCAGCTTTACGGACTGATGCTTCTCGGAGGCGGACTTACTCGACTTTGTATTTGGTGGTATGCCACAGGTCGACCGTATCTTCTCCAACAGCCCGTCGATAGGCGAACGCGCTTGGCATCGGCGGCCGCCGTTTCGATCCCGATGGTGGCCTACTTGGTCGCCATTCTTATGGCGGAATCGCATCCCACCATTAGTCTTGCGATCTTTGCCGGCGGGCCAGTTCTCTATTTCCTCTCAATCACCCTAGCTCGGTCCACCGCGCCTCCAGGCTCGCTCGAAGAGGATTTCACATAAGGACTTTCTGGCCGGTCTCGATCTAACTGACCAGCTCATGGCAAAGTGTGAACCGGTTCCGTTGCGGATGCGGGACTGGATTGTTCGTGCGCCCCACGTTGTAATCACTTGCAGTGACTTTAGACGGACGATTCGCGAGAAGAGCAACGCCGCTTATCAGGCTGCATGGCTGCCTGAGCGGTCAAGTGAGGGCTTGGTGACACTGGACTGTGCCTTCATCTCGAGTCTCACCATCGATGGTGACGAAGGCGAAATCGGCGTGATCGGGATTGAGTTCCATTCGGAGAGCGCCGTAACCGCCGGTCTGGTCGCTCCCTGCAACCATCCGCGGATCGTCGGTGTCAAACGCCTGAATTCCGTGTCCGCCGGTGCCGACAACAAATTCGGTCGTGCCATCGACGTCCGGTTCGCCAGATGCGTCGAGAGGTTGCCACCGTTGATAGTCGTGATCGTGCCCAGCGAGAACGATTTCGACTCCATCGTCGGCCAGCAATTGCCAGATTGCGCGCATGCGCTCAGTATCGCCCTGAGGTCCAACGCTGAAAACTGGATGGTGGAAGAAGACGATCGTGCAGCTATCCGCGTGTGCGGCGAGGTCGTCGGCCAGCCAACTGTACTGGTTCGACCCCGGCTGCATGTCACGCGTGGCCCCAGACGATGTCAAGGAAATCAAGTGCCAGTTCCCGGCATCGACGGCATAGAATGGCGGCGGGTCACCCCAATAGCCGAAATACCCGGAAGCATTTCCTTGTTCAAATTCATGATTGCCTGGTGTTGGCAGGGTAATATCTCGCAGCGGGCCTAACGCTTCTTCGTACCAATTCGCGAACTCGTCGGGGTAGCCATCCTCGTAGACGTCGCCGAGATAAAGAAATAGTTGAGGGTCCCACGCGGCGACCAGATCCGCGACGGCTGCGGCTCCGGGGCCACCGTCTGGACCATCCCCGACGGCGGAGATGACAATTGGTGAATCGGCTGAAGTTGACGAAACGGTCGGCGGAATGAACGCTTTGGCCGGTGGTGGCGATTCGTCATCGTTGTCTAAGGTGATTGTGGTGCTGACGGTAGCAACGTCGCCCGAACGCAACCGAGCGTTGGCGACGAACTGATGGTCGCCATCAGTCCACCGCCGCGTTTCCCAATTGAACTGAAACGGTGCGTTGAAATCGGTCAATAGCTGGTCATCGTCGAGCAGGAACACGACCGAACGGATGCCCGTGAATGGCCCCTTTAGCGCCTCGAAGGTGAATTGGACTTCGACAATCCCGTTCAACGATTGTTCGGCGCTTCCAAATTTCAGGCACAATTCGAGCGTGAGGGGAAGGGTGTCTTCATATGTTGGCGTGAGCTCACTGGTCTGGCAGGCAGGCTCGTCAGTTTGCGCTGCTTTCGCCGTGAAGAGTGAAAGGTGGCCGGCGAGCAGCAGAAGCGTAACCAGGCAAGCGAATGTTCGCCCCCTCAGTCGACTGGATCTCTTCATGCCAAACCTGAAGATTTGGCGATATAGGTTGCTCTATTTCGCGCGCACGCTCGAAACGTCACTGAAAATCGCTCAACGAATACCACTCCGCGAAATGAACGCGCACTCCTCAACACTTGAGTTTGATGCGTTGGCTCGGAATGGACACAAGTTTCTCACGCAAAATGCAGGTTGTCCAGCGGCGATCAGCCAGAACGCCATGGCGAGGATGATTCCCGGTGCTCACGGCAAACTCGGGTTGGTTCGCGTTACTTCATCTCGGACTGGAGATCAATAACCGGTCGTTGCGAAATGTTGATGTAGCCATGCTCAGGATTATCTAAGGCTGCAATCAGGACAATCACGATCGAGAACGAAAACGCTAGCACCACCATCGCCCAGGTTCTCCGCGAACCGGAAATCGCAGTCTGATAGCCCACAGCGACCATGCCCAGCACGACGAGCACATAGAGCACAACCCATAACTGAGACGGAATCCGCGATTGTACTGAGACCGCGATTCGGTTGGCGAGGACATTGCTCATGTCGTTGATCGACTCGGCATACAAGGCGGAAATGTCGGAATTATCGCCACCCCGCACATTCGCAACGGCGATATCCCACAACTGACTCTCGATGGAGCGCAATTCGGCAAGCCGCCCTTGGTCGCTGGTGAGATGGCCGGACCGGGCGTCCTGCACGAGCAATGTGACGTAGTTGTGGTAGAGGGCATTCGCCTGATCCCGGCTCGGCTCGGGAAGAAAATCGGAGCGCACATAGGATGTGCGAATCGCATCCGCTTGCTCCCGGACAAGGGCTCTACGGGCGTCATATCGATCCGATACGATGCCGAAGGTGAACGCCAAAATGAAGGCCAACAACGCCAGGACCGTACCGGCAATTGCGGACACCGGAGATTCCTTTTCGTCCTCTGTTTTACGCCGAACAGATTTCCCGATGAGAAACCCTAGCTCGATGGTCCCTACGACGAGCAAGGTGGTCAGCACAAAAAGAAGCCAAAGCGGAATGTCATCGATTTTCATAGCTCACTCCTTCGGTCAAGATGGCGCATCGAAGCCGACCACCCGGGCCGCATGGATGCGCGTCAAGCGAAATCCTCTGGTCGATGGATCGAGTCGTCTATAGCCTGCCAAGACCCGAGCGAGCGATGCCCGGACGTGGGGCATAGCGATGCCACTCCTCATGAACTCAAGTTGGATCAAAGAAGGCGTAAACGCATCAGTCGATGGTCGTATTCTCGCGGCACATGATGAGAGAGTTTGAACGGTGGCTATCCCGTGCCAGACCGCCGTTCTGCGGACACATTCAATTTCGAAAAACGAATTGGGCTGAGGCGACTCTTCGTCCTCGACGAGGCGGAAATGGGCTCGAAGACGTTGAGAAATAACCTGTGCGTAAGAATTGGCACGCTTCTTGACTATAGACTGGCAATACACGAGTGAGCGCCACGCAGACGTTCACCGTGAGAAGGGAGAATCAACCTTGGCGTTGTTCCCACTCATTATCATCCTGGCGCTGGTGTTTGTGCTCGAGGGTTCACTGGGCGGGTCGATGTTCACCATTCGACGAGGACGAAACCAGTTTGAACCCGAGTAACTCCACCATAAAAACAGAGCGTAGACCGGCCGCCATGGAAACATGGCGGGCGGTTTCTTGCCGCACAATCTTGGGATGAACCGACCAAGAATTGCGCTCTTTCGCGTCAAAACCTGGAGGAAAGGGAATGGCCGCCGGGTCAACCGCGAGGCGCGAAGAAACCCACAATCGTGCCATTGACGGTGACCGGCCCCACATCAGGATCCTGAAATATCGCTTTATACGTGCAGGAGATCTGGCTACCTTGCTGTCCCATACGCTTGCCATTGCCCACGCTGAAGGCATCGGTTTGGGTCACGGTCTGCCCGGATTGCGGATCGACCCAGCTGCTCACCTGCACAAACTCCGCGGGGATCAGGACCGCTTGGCTATCAACGACCTGGGCGGCCGCGCCACGGCCAGCCACGACCACATACGTCTGGTCACCACACGTAACGGGGAAGACCTCTTTGTGTGTGCCGTTGACCGGATCGGCCAAGACAACGCCGCTCGTTCCCGTCAACACGATCGCCATGACGATCGTTCCGAGTAGAAGTTGACGAACCAATCGCATGGATGTGTCTCCCTCGCTTTGCGTTCCCCCGGCGCTGGCGTGAACGCCATTCACGCCACGGGAGGCGACCACTCTTGCCCCGAAGTCAATCGTTTTTGAAACCGTCCGACCCGGATCTCGCCGGTCAACAACTCGTCGCGACAGCATTCTGGCGGAGTCTCGAGCTTGAGTCCCGCTGAAGCCTTCCCGCTCCGATTACCGAGGATATGAGTCACGGAATTTTCACGCTACGAGATGGCTTAGGTTCTGTCCTTTCGCAGGATGCCAACTCTTATGGCCATCGACTCTTCTCGCGCCCCTTTTGCGATCCGCACTTCCCGAACCTCGTCGTTGGCTGCGATGTTGCCGAAAAGCATCAACACCTCGACGAGTCTTGGATCATGCGACCAGCCATGCCACCAAACCAGGTCGGGGTCACTGTCGATTGGCCGGTGACGAATTGAACGACGTGCCTGTCCGTGATCGCCATTCATTCGGAGCTCCCATCATGTTCGACCGTGGAGGCCACCGCCAGTTGGCATCGACTTCCTGATCGTAAGCAATTGGTAAGCCCGTTCATAGCGTTCGAATAGTTACTTCCGTCTATCCATCCTCCGCATCGCCCGCTCGCGACAAACCGCTTTTCATCGGGAAATGCCCGAGAGATTGTTGTTCAAAGCACGCCATAGGAGCGCTGAGACTTATCCTGCCCTGGTCTGACTCGTCTCGAGTTCGGATTTCAGACCGAGCGGATCGTCGCCGGTGCGGTTGAAATTCTCACGTAGCAAACAGGACTGACAGAAACAGGCCTGATCGTTAACCTCCGTGCGTCGGCGATTCTGTTGCGTCTTAGAGGAGGCAGCGATGCCCGTGTTCAACGCCGGTTCTGAAACCGTGTCAGTAACGCCTCGTACGAGGAACTTGTTCTTCTATCGATCGATGGGCGTTAGTGTTGAGATCTCGCCCGAAACCCATTGGTGGTGCTTGTGGCTGTGCTCTTCCACCACAAGTATTGATCAAATTCGCTGCCACATCGATTTGTCGGGCAACGCGGGCGTAGCGTCGGCCAACGGTGATTGTTCAAATTGCGGTAGCTTGAATGTCATGGGGCCTTCGTTTTGGGGGTTCAACGTTCCGAAACCGTACGAGCAAGTGCAGTTTCGCGGAGAAGCTGTAGTCGACGGGAAAACGTTTCCGTTTGAGGGCGATATCGTTTACAGCTAGGGGAGCCCGCTGCTCCGTTTACACTCGAATGTGCAGAAACGCTTGTAACGGAGAGCTTTTAGACTTGGTGGAGCGAACCGAACTGGTCCGTTTGGGACTGTTAATGCGCACTGGTAGCGACGGTTCGCAAGGCTAATGAACCTCAAATGTCACGTCAGACGGTCGGTGCGAACCGGTCGATTGGGGAGCCCATACTCCCATTTTGCTCCCATTTTCTCGCCTCACGGTTCGCGGGCAATCTGTGCCTCTAACTCTTGTCCTTTGGCCGCGAGCTCACGCAGGTGGAGAATGGCGCCCCTGAGAATTCGGCCCGCTTCGTATTCGACTACTGCTTGCTCAACCCGCCAACCGCACCCCGTCAAATCCGGACAGGCCAAATACTTCACGCCATCGATGGTCTGTTCCTTCAGGATCAAGCCGCATTGCGCGCAACGCAGTCCTTTGTAAGCTTCAACTTCTTTCGCGCTGCATTCGCGGCAGAGAAACCCATCGGCACGGTCCGGAATGACTCGGTGCATCTTGACGGGCGCTCCGCACTCACGGCAGGGAATCTGCCTGTATGTCAACTCATCGAGATCGGCTGGATCCGGCATTCTTCGTCAGCTCCCCCTTGCGTCATGTCTCACAGTCGGCGGGATCATCCAGCAGAGTGGATCATCAGGCGCACCTAGGCATAAAGAATTCACACAGCGGTTGAGCCTCCGCAATCGAGTAAGATCAACGTCTCTATGATGTTAGATCACAAGAGAAGCGGATAGCGTAAGGCATGACAACACTTGACCTCGCGCCAAGCAGAGCAAAGCTTTCTCATGCTCGTCAGTTGCTCATTCGACTGCAAGAGGAAGTGGTTGAGAATTACCGCATTTATCCACTCGGGGTTCTACGTCATGAAGATCTGACCACAGGAGGTTTCATCTGGTATGCGCAGGTTTCCAAACAACCGCCTATCGAATGGTCAGTTGCCCTGGGAGATATTGTTCACAATGCCCGCGCCTCACTTGATTACCTAGCGTGGCAGCTAGAGCTCGCAAATGGGAACAAACCAGGTGATCACACGTCGTTCCGTGTCGCCGATCCGAAGATCGATCCAAACACGCCCCATGGACACGAGAAGGTCAGGAAAGCCCGGGAAAAGAATGAGAAGAGTTTTGGGATCAAGGCGACTGATCTCATGGACAAGATGCAGCCGATATTACCCAACTTTCCTGGCGATCGCGGACTTCATCCCTTTCATTTGCTCCACGAGCTCGATAGATGGGACAAGCACCGAGTTTTGAACGTCATCGGTGGTGCGATCAGCAATCCAAACATTATCCTTGGCCAAGGCAATGACGAAGTGCATATCGATCACATGGAGATCGGAGGAGGGCCTCCTCGCAAAACTGTCCCTATCGAAGATGGGACCGAACTATTGCGATTGAAGTTCTCGGACTATCACCCTCTCCCCAACATGGACGTTCAATTTGACGCCAAACTCGTTTTTGATCTCGACGGTCCCGGGAAGGGGTTGCCCGTATTCGACACATGTAGCTCGATACTCAATTGGGTTTCTAATTGGCTAACAATCTTTGCCGGAGCTGTAGGCTCTGACCATGATCCTCTGCTAGAATCGACTCGCTGGACCGGGCTCCAGCACCTTCAGAGCGATGCGCCTTTTCTGGGGTGACTAACCATCACCTGCATCGCTCATCCGGCGTCCTTGCAGCGCCACGGTGCACGCCTACCGTAATGGCGACTGGGACCATGCGAACGACGGCTGCCACCTCGGCGAGCCGTCGTTCTTCCTTTTCGACCCAGATTGGAAGCTCTTTGGATCGAGTCGAAAACGCGCCACGGTGCCTAGAAGCGCGTCGCAACGGCATCCTGGCGTTTGGATTTAGGACGTTTGCTGGCTACCTCAAATAGAGGTACTGGCCTCACTTCGTGCCAAGCCAAAGACTGGGGCCGCTCGGTAGAGCACCAAAACTGACCGTGCCAATAGTCGGACCGCTTATAACACCATCGACTCTCGCGACATTCCAATCACTGCCACCGGACAGTCGAATGTAGAGGGGAAAACGAGTAGAGGTTTCTGGCGTCGAGCGGCATCTGACGTCTCGGATCATTCAAGTCAGGATTCAACACATTGGCCCCCACGCCAAAAAAGTATTCCTTATCCGCTCCGCGCTCGAAATCGTTGTCTCCAGAATCGACATAAAATTCTCGACCGCAACACCCGAAATACACATCGCCGTCCGTGCCGGCATCAGACAGATCGTTCGTCCAAATATGGAGTCTCATCTGCGTGACCGCAACCGCCTGAAGTTCGCTTTCGAGTCTATTGGAGATCTCGGAAAGAGACAGAGACTCCGCTTTTGCGGGCACGAAATGCTTCACTCCTGACAGTGCGAACATCCCACTCAACCAACCAACAGTGACGCGAGTGGCAAGCTTACGACGCGACGAACTGGGTGACGCACTACCAGAGCGTTCGCTGATCTGCGGTTCGTTCATTGGGAAATACTCCCTTCTTGGCGATGAGAACTGAAAAAGAACCGTGGGCCGAGAAAGGGTTCCCCAATAGTACTGCCAGATTGCCATGTGTCAATATGTAGAGCCACATCAGAGTGAGTTAAAGTCCATAGGACTCTTGACGACGCCCGCTCCATTGAGCACGATCGTCCAAGGCGGTACGCCGTTCTTTATGCGCGGAATGACCCGATACCGATCTCGTCGGTCATGAGGAAAACGAGACACCAGGCGAGCGCGCTCTCGGGGGTGAGGCCGCGGAATTCTTCGCGCTAGGGTGACAGCAGCACGCACCAGCCGGCGTGATCGACCCACCAATCGCCGATGTAACCGCGGCGATCGCAGATGGCGGCGAGGATGGCGTCCTGCAGCGCGCGCTCGTCGAGTTGGACGTCGACGCCAGCGCGGGCGATGGCGATACCGAGGTCTTGGGGAAGAAAACGATCATCCGAAATCATGCCTTGAAATACATCCCAGCTAGATTGAGATCAATGCCAATCCGTTGGTTTGTTCTTCCACGGCACAAATAGCAGTGGGTTTCGATTGTCGCGAAGTTTCCGCGCAGCAAGTGGGCAGCATCCACGACGCTACTCGGCACCTGTACTATGCCAGCACGTTTGTAACGGCATTTTGGGTTGTCCTTGGCGGTATCGGAATAGTTCCTTCAGGAACCAAGTATGAGCTGAGATGATAATCGCGGCCAGATCTTCGGCCGTGGCAAGGATCAATTGGTCCTTCTCTCCGATGTTGACGCGTTCGACATTCATGGCCATGGCTCTGTAATGATCGATTCGATTGATCTGTTCAATTGGTTTTCGTCTAAGAGGAATAGCTGGGGGCTTTTCGGCATCGAGTTGAGCCGACTATGAGACAGCTTGAACTTGGGCGTTTTCCTCGAACTGGACAGCGCTTTCGATGTCTCTAGTCGTCAACCGCGGGAAACTCAGAAAGAATATCGTCGTATCCATAGCCTTTACGAATGAGCTCGGCAATCGTCGCGGTTGGTATACGCGTTCCCTCGAGGACAGGGCGCCCATTCATGACATACCTGTTCCGTGTGATCTTTCCAAACTGACTCGGGCGCCGTACGGTCAGACCTTCGACTTGCTTTCTCAGTTCGCGGCGGAACAATATCTTGTAGTTGCAATATCGTCGGATCGACCATCTGGCCAAGTGGAATCGCCGCTACGATTGCCTGGAACACGCTCGGAAAAGAACACATGGCCGCCGACGAGGTAGAACTTTCTCCTCGCCCACTCAGCATTCTCAGACTTGCCAATACTTGTGGAAATAGGCTCGGGAATCTTACCTGAGCTCACTTCGCTTCGCTCCGAGTTTCAGCAGTCGCGAAATTGTCCGTAGTCCAAATGGAAGTCTTTCAAACGAATAGACTCGACTTATATGGCTTGGTCGCCGATTTGGATCTGCGAACGTTGGGGTGAAAAAGTCAGAACGGTCCCAGCGCGCAAGCTGGGATTTCGATAATCCCGTGAGCTTGGCGGAGGTTTCGATGGTGAAGGCGCTTAGGGGCGTCACGCCAATCACTCCTCGCAGTAGTCGTCGCGGCAACCGGACAGTGAAGTCGCCGGCATCATAACAACTATTGAACCCGGCGCCCATAGGAAATATGAGATCTATTCAGAAGAGTACGAGCGCCGGGGAGATCTCACCGGCGCATCCGTTGCAGCACACGATGAAGCGCTTGGACTCTCCATTTGGATCACTTACGGCGCCTTGATTACCTTCGCCCCCAGCCCCTCGCCGAGTGTCTTATTCTCCGATCATCCGGTCATCGGTCTTCAGGATGCCTTTCTCAGTCTTGTCCTCGACCTCGTTGTGTGCCCACGCCACGACCATGGCGAGCGTAAGGATCCCGATCGCGAGCGTCAACGTGGGATCTACCTCATGTTCGACCGAGTGAACGTTCCAAATTTGAGTGATGACACCGGCGGCGATGAGACTAAGGAAGCAAGCGGAGCCCGGCGCTCGAACATCGAGAAATCGACACCGCAAACATGAAAATTCGTCGCCAAAACTGGGCGAGGTTCGATCGATTTCTCGTATTTCGTCTCCCATTGAGATAGCTAAGGAGCAACTGCGGTCGTCACCTAGGGCTTTTTAGACTTGGAGGAGCGAACCGAACTGGTCCGTTTTGGACGTGCAGTGCGCACCGGTGACCATGGGTCGCAAGGCTATTCTTACTTCCATGTCGCACTTGCGAGGGGATGCGAATTGGCCGATTTGGGAGCGCATGCTCCCATTTTCAACGAAGGAATGATACCCCTTGAATGCGCCTTGCTGACCGGGCTCCAGCTCCTTCGAGCGACGCGCTTTCATGGGCGATTAAGCCATCGCCTGCGTTGTACGGCTCGCCGGCGCAGCTCCTTGCGCCACGGCGCACGCGTCCGCGTTAGCGACGATGGGACCTTGTGAGACCGGCGGCGATCACCTCGATCGGCCGCCGTTCTTTATGCCTTGAACTGGCCGGTCTCTATTGCCGGGACATCGCAAAGTGCATCAATTGGGCCGGGTCGAGCATGTGATCGTGGCTGTCGGCACCGATATCGAGCCGCACCCATTTGATCGTGCCAGTGAAGGCGTTATCCCCTGCGTTGTAGTCGCTGCAGACCGGCGCGCCCGTATCGCGCCCGACATCGGTCGTTTCGTCAAGTGAGAAGTTGAAGGCATGGGTCTTCTCGATCCGAGTCGAGCCGGCTTCGACCCCATCGACAAAAAGCTTCGCCGTGCCGCCCTTGCCGGCGCCCCCTGGTCGTAATGCGCGACGATCCGAACCTGGTGCTCACCGTGGAAGCTTGGCGTCGGCGACCTCCGCCTGTTGGACGCCGAGAAAGCTGTAGTGGTAGGCGGGTCGTCCATCCTTGAGGTAGAGCACCCAGCCGCCGGTGATACCGCCTTGGTTGATGATGACGCCATCGGCGTCGCCCTCGGGGATGACCAGCGCGGCAGTGACGGTATGCGACTTGTTCTTGGTATTGAGCATACAGTTTTCGCTGAGGCTGCCCATCCCGGAAAGAGCACCTGCGAGTCGCGATCGATCAGCTGCGGCCGTCCGCCCAGCTCCGGATTGAGGCGCTCGACCAAGCGCTCGTCCAGCGGCAACGCGTTGTATTTTCCTGCCTCGATTAGGAAGAGTCGCTGGAGCTCGGCCAGTTTCTGCAACTTGGTCCGTGGCGAGATTGTGCGCCGCGTCCAGCCAGTCGACCCGTCGTACAGTTCCCAGACGTCGTCGTCGAACGGAATGCCCTCGCCGTGGACCTCCCACGGAACCCGATGCCTGGTCACCGCCAACCAACCGTTCTGATATATGCACGCATGCCAGAGCATCTCGAAATACTGCGTGGTCCGTCGGCCCTGCGCCTTGGCGTCGTCGAAGGAGTAGACCATGCTCACCCCTTCGATCGGTTACTTCTGGGCCTCGCCGTTCAGTTGCGCGGGGTAGGGCACGCCGACGACTTCTAGAATCGTGGGGGCGATATCGATCACGTGGTGGAACTGGGTCGCGGATTCTCGCCTTGCGCCTTGATCCGTTGCGGCCACTGGATGATCGCCCCGTTGCGCGTGCCGCCGAAATGCGCAGGCGACCTGCTTGGTCCATGGTGAACGGCGTATCCATCGCCCACGCCCAGCCCGGCCGCGTAATGGCTGTATAGTCTGGGCCGCCCCCAGCTTGTCGATGCCGCGTTCAGGTCTCGGCGATTCGGGATTCCTGGACGCTTGAAGCAACGTCATCTCGTTGAACAGCCCGTTGAAGCCCCCCTCGCGCTGGCTCCGTTATCGCCGACGATGTAGATAGACGAGCGTGTTGTCGAGTCTCTCCGAGCCTTCTCGATCGCCTCGATCAGCCGGCCGACTTCGTGGTCGGCGTGCGCGGTGAAGCCGGCGAAGACCTCCATCTGCCGCGAGAACACCGTTTGTGCGCATCGGCGCTGATGCGATCCCAAGACGGCGAACGAATCCGGTGCCGGTGCGTCAGCTTGGCGTTGTTGCGGGATCACGCCGACCTGCTTCTGGCGGGCGAAGGTCTCCTCGCGGACTGTATCCCAGCCCATGTCGAACTGCCCCTTGAACCTGTCGATCCACTCCTTGGGAACCTGATGCGGAGCGTGCGTGGCGCCGGGGGCGAAATACACGGAAAACAGGATGCTGCGGGGTCAACCGCCTTCGCTGCATGGAACCAGTGCGATCGCCTGATCGGTAAGGTCGGTCCAGTGAAGGGCGACCCATCCTCGTTGGTGTCGGGATCGGCTCGACTGCGCTTCTGTCCAAGCGTAGGGCAGGATGACATTGGTCCGTCTCGCCGCCGACAAAGCCGTAGAAGTAATCGAACCCGAGACCGCTGGGCCAGCGGTCGAACGGGCCGACGAGGCTGGTCTCCCAGGCCGGCACCTTATGAGACTTTGCCGAACCAGGCGTTGGCGTAGCCGTACAGGCGAAGCATCTCGGCGCAACGTCGCACAGTATCTGGCCGAATCACGGTCTGAAACCCGGGAACGCGGTCGCCGTCTCCGTGATCGCGCCCATGCCGCACGGCGTGGTGGTTACGTCCGGTCAGCAGTGCCGCCCTGCGTTGGCGAGCAGACGGCGCGGTGGTGTGGAAATCTGATTGTATTTGAGCCCGCTCCTTCTGCCAGCTTGCTCGACCGTGGGCATGTGGATCGTCACCCCGAAACGCGCTGGACTGCCCCGAACCCGATATCGTCGATCAGCACGATGAGCACGTTGGGTGCACCGTCCGTCGGGCGCAAGGGCTGAATGGGCGTTTATCTCGTGTCTGGGTCCCGGCGTCATAGGTCGTGACGCCGACATGCTTTCGACCCGCGATCGTGAGAACGTCGCGCTGCAACCCGCCAGGAACCGTCATCATGCACACTCCTTCGCCGACACATACAACATAGGAGAGGTTGAAGTTTCAGGGGAGTGTAGCGTACCAGGACGTGATGCACGCTGTATCTAATCCTAACCTTGATCACCTTCGCCCCGAGCCCCGTCCCAAGCTTCCTATCGCTGATCATCCGTTAAGCCATAATCCCGTCTTGAGGATCCCCTTCCCCTGGTCTCTGTCTTCGAGCTCGTTCTGCGCATAGGCGACGACCGCGGCGAAAAAGAGGCGAATTCCGATCGATACTCCCATTCCTGCTCCCATTGATGTGACCAAGGACCAGTAACGCCCGTAACTTTGGACTTTTTAGACTTGGTGGAGCGAACCGAACTGGTCCGCGGTTGGTTCTGCTCAGCAGAACCAACTTTCGGTCAGGCGAGGTGGTTTCAGACGAATGGTTTTCGGCGCGGGACTGGGTGGGCTAGGCACATTGGCGAACTCGTGGGCTGACCGCCAGATTTTCGCGAACGTTTTTGACGCGGACTCTTGGGCCGAAGCGCCTTGCTCAACGATCGCCGCGACCTTTGTTTGCAACAAGTCCATTCGTGGATCGGGGTGAGTCCAGCGATAGGTGAATCGTGGTTGATCGAGTTCGCCGAGCCAATCACCAGCGGTTGGATCCCCGAGGAGAGCGGATCCGGGCGGAATCAACAGACGAATCGAAAAGTGCACCGGATCGACGTGGTCGATGAGGCCCTGAGCGGCGAAGAACGTAAGTAACCCAAGATAGCTTTCCAGCGTTTCCCAAGGAGAGAACGGAAGGAGCGACGGCCGCATGGCGATGCCGGCCTCGTCCAAAATCGCGAGGGCCGAAACGACGTCCTCTTCTGTGTGATGCTTCTTGAGGTGATCGAGCACGCCGGCATTGAGTGACTCAACCGCGGTAACGACGAAGATGCAGCCAAGATTGGCCAACTCTGGAATCAACTTGCGATGCTCGAGGAGATGCTCGACCTTGATCGTCGCGTCGAAGGTAAGCCAGGGGAATTCCTCTTTCAACGCCCGGCAAATGCGAAGCCCGTGGGTCGGACCGTTGAAAAAATCGGGATCGCCAAAGGTAATGTGCCTGGCCCCCGCTAGGATTTGGGCACGAGCGTCAGCAATGACCGTGTCACGCTGAACCGCGAAAAATCGTCCTCCGTAGATGGGCGTGATTGGACAATGGGTGCAGGTGTGGTGGCAGCCCCGCGTCGCTTCTACATATCCAGCCGGGACGATAACTCCATCGCGTTCGAGTCCCGCGTATCGACGCAGGTCCGGAAGCAGATCGCGGTCAGGTTGAATCGAGACGATGCGCTGTAATTGCGGAGCCGGGTTGCTCAGTCCGAAATCATCAGAACGCGCGTCGAGATGGCGGGCGAGGTTAACGAGCGAGTCCTCGTACTCTCCGCTAATGACGCTGTCCCCAAGCCCGCCCAATAGGTAAGATGCGTTCAAGGTGGCATAAAGCCCGAAGAAGCCGATGTGGGCGTCGGGGCTGATGCGGCGAATTCGCTCCGCGACTTGTGCTCCAAGTCGGAGCGCGGTGTGCATCGGCACAGATATCGCCACTAGTCGTGCATTTGAAATGGTGTCGTCATCGAGTGGATCAACGGATGTATCGATCGCAACTGGATTGAAGCCTGCCTCGCGAATATGCGCCAGCGGTGAGGCCAAATTCAGGGGCTGATGGCCAAGTTCGTAGCAAGAAATGAGAAGGATCGAGCCTGGTCCGCGCAGATGGTTCGAAGTCTTGGTTAGCTGATCGGTCGCAAGGACCAAAACAAATCCTTTCCCGTGATGATTGCCCGACGACTCGGGCGTAACGTTTTGATACCCTATTTGGGATGTCGGACGCAAGACGAGGAAACCACTTTTGACAATGCGCGCAGTCTATCTAACAGGCGAAGATTTCTATCTTCGCGCAATGGTTCTTGCCGACAAGGACCTCGCCGTAGCTTGGTTTGACTCCTTGATCCCAATCGATGGTACCGCCGCCGAGAGGATCCTGAAAGAAGCAAATGAGAAAGGTTGGCGTGAACCCGATGAGTTGTATCTCGCGGTCGTTCGGACCAGTGACGATGAAATCATCGGCGGGGTTATGATCGAGGATCAAAACCGGCGAACGGCATGGGCCTCGATTCGATCAGCGCCAGGGCTCGAAAACGGAGAGCGACTGCGGGCGCGAGTGCTCGAGGTGATCGTACCTTGGCTGCGAGATGAGTTGGAGATTCTTGTGACGCGCGTTCATCTTCCTGAGGATGAACGCGAAATGATCGAGGCGGCGGAACGACTGCAAATGCAGCCGGCAATCAGGTTGAGGGAGTTCGTAGCTAGACCGGATCATCGCGTCGACCTTATCGGTTACCAAGCGATTAATCCACGATTGAGCCTTGGGGAAACCATTGCGTAACGCGGTAGTCATCGGAGAACGGGTCTATTTGCGACCAATTGAGACGTCCGACGCAGCGGCGTGGACGTCCGGCATTGCGTCCGAGCCGGACAGTTTTCACAAGCGAGGTCGACTTCCTTTTAGCCCAATCGCCATCGAAAAGTGGATCGAAAATGTCTACAAGGCCCGCACGCCACCTGAGATCTGCTTTGCAGTTTGCTTGAAGGATGGTGATCGGTTTATCGGCGTTGTCGGCGCCGATGGCATCGACTGGGTGAACCGCACCGGAGAAACGGGGAGTGAGCTGTTCGATGCCTCATTCCGCGGGCAAGGCTACGGAACCGAGGCCAAATTCCTCCTTCTCGAGTACCTTTTTGACCAACTTCATCTTCACGTGCTCTGTTCGTATGTCTTCGAGCCGAACACGAGGTCAGCTGCCGCACTGGCGAAGCAGGGGTATCGACCTGCCGGGCGTTGGAAGTGGGACGACCTGAAGGACGGCGTCTACCGGGACGTCCTTGTCTTCGATATCTTGCGGGAAGATTATCTGGCAGCCAAGAAAAAGTGGCTGGAATCGCGCCGCGAGAAGAGCTAACCGATTGGTGGACAGGTCCAGCTCGGCAATGACTGTTCGATCAGTGCCAGCGCCGATTCGACGGAACGCTTACCGCGCTGACCGCCACCGGGATTCAAACTCGTCAGGCAGACGGCTGCGACCTTGCCGGTCGCCAAGATCGTCGAGATGGTCGTCGCGGCTTCTTCAATCGATAGCCCGCCGGCGGATGGAGTCGTGGCGCTCGGGATGAGGTGAGGGTCGAGTACATCGAGGTCAATCAGGAGAAACAACAGAGTGCAGTGTTCGTCGAGTCGAGCGATGGCCCGCTGAAACGAGTCAGCGGTTTTGAGTTGATCCACTGTGATAACCGAAACGTCGGTTGATCGAAGCAACGTCTCTTCTTGTTGATCCAGTTCCCGAACACCTGCGATCAAAATCCGATCGGTTGGGATTGGCGCCGCGAGTCCTGCCGCGCCGCGCCATAGCGGTCCCGCCAGTCCGGCTAGGATCGCGACTGGCATTCCTGCCAGGATCCCGCTAAAACTCGTTTCCGGGGTGTTGAAGTCGCCGTGTGCGTCGAGCCACGCGATGCCGATCGCCGCGCCAGCGCCGTCCGATTGTTGCAAACCGGAAACCACTCCAATGCTGGCGGTATCGTCGCCCGCGAGCACCAGTGGGCACGCTCCTTCTTGGCGAGATTTCGCGACGAGACTCGCTGTGCTTGCGCCAAGGCGACCAATATTGACTGCCACATGGTCAGGATCTCGATCCGCATCGGCTATTTCAGCGGAAACGGGACCTCCGACGTCGCAACCAGCCGCGGCTAAACGCGCGACGATACCCGCGTCGACGAGCGCGGTTGGCCCAGCGCCGAGTCCGGTTTCTCGTTCGTCATAGCGATAAGGGACCGTGATAAGGTCAATCCTCATCCCGCGGGGCGCTCCTGAGTTAGTTGATTAAGTGGTGGCGAGCCATTGAGGCTCGCCCACTGATTCTACAAGTGTGATCGTTGATGTGATAGCACGTTTGCGGTTCGCGTGTTGTGAAGGCGAGTACAATCACGCGGCTCACCCAATCGAGCTTCTTGTCCCGCAACGATTAGGAAGAACCGTTGGCCGAACCGAAGCGCGGATCTGACTACGACGACGAGCCAGATTACTATCAAATTCTGGGCGTTCCTTATTCGGCCACGCATGCGGAAATCACTCGCGCCTATCGGTCGGCAATTAAGCTCGTCCATCCCGATCGCCAAAGTCCCGCCCGGCGAAGCGCGGCCGAAGAACGGGCGAAGCTCCTCAATCGCGCCTTTTCGACCCTTTCAAAACCTGATCTTCGCCGTCATTACGACCAGCGAATCCGCGCGCAAGTCGTACAAGACCAAATCATGAACCGCTACGTCGGCGGTTTCAGCACATCGAATTCGAGCTTGTCGGGACAAAGCCTTCGTCGCCAACCGACTGCTGCTGAACGGCGCGATCGCGAGCAGGCCGACAGGGGCGCACTTATCAGCATCGTCTTCATTTTCGGTGGAATTGCAATCGCCGCGGTCATCTTATTGGTGGCCTGGGCGATCGCCGGCGCTGTTTGGAACGCGGTCTTTTGAGATCGCGCGATTAGCCGCTCGAAGATCCGCGAGGGTTTGCCGGCCGCTTCGATTTCGAGCTCCTGCTCTCGCGGGATTTAGGCGCTTTGCCCTGAACAGGCGCGCGGTGGACCCATTTTCTGGGGCCGGGCTGGTTTATTCCTTCGAGCCGTTCCACTGTTCTCGTGACCGCTTCAAGCGAGCGCAACATCGAATCGGAGGCGTCGCGTACTGCCTCAGTGGCATTCGGTGAGCCGAGTTCGACGTGGAGTGCGATCAGAATCCGTCCGGTTTCCGCAATGAGATCGAATACGGCAACGGCAGGAAGCACGCGACGCTCGACCGGCGATAGCGGAGTGACATCGCTATACGCTCCGATTACCTGCTCGGCCGATTCATCTGACCACCCGTTGAATCGGGTCGCGATCTGGGCAAGATCGAGCAGCGGTGTGCTTGCGATCACGCTCTTGAAGTCGACGATTCCGACAAGTCGCTCGCTCCCTGCCTCTCGCTGAACGAGCACATGTTCGGGCCAGATATGAGCGTGGGCGATTATCAACTTCGGCACTTCTTCGTCTGAGAGGGCGCCAATGATCTTCTCGGCGAGCGGCATTGCCCGTTCACCCGTTCGAATCCAACGCTGAACGTCTGGCGTGACGCTGGCGATCGGCCGCAACCGTTGCCGTTGTTGGGACCAGGTGTCTCGCGTGACCGTAATCAACCGACCAGGCGGAATTGATGGAGTTCCTCGTTTCGTGACGAGCCCTCGCGTCGCCTCGTGAAATTGGGCTATCGCCCCTGTCAACTCATCAATCGTTTGAGTCGATGCATTGCGAGGTAAGGCGATTGACCTGCCCAGTCGCCGGGGAAACTCGGGCCGCCGAAGCGGACGACCGTCGATCCAAACCGACGCGTCAAAGAGATGCCGCTTGACCTGCTCTATCGGTTTACCGTCTTTGGACGAAGCTCGGCTTGGGACAAACACCAAATCACCGGCCGCATCGAGCACGCCTTGCACGAGCTTGACGCGCTCAACGGTTGTCGTCCGCGGCCATTGGCGCAGCGCGAACGTGCCGGCGGAGGTCTCGACCTTCGCGAGATCGCTACTTCCGTCGACCGGACTGATCGACTGCACGCCGGCGAAGAATCGCTCCGCCGCTTCAGTGAAAATTTGTGTGTCTTGTTCTGGTCGCTCGCCCATGTGAGGAAGGGTACACCCAATCCCTGGAGGAAACCGTCTTGGCGCGAGTAGGTCTAACTAAGACGAGCCAATCCAACTCTCTTGCCGGGGAGCGCGCCGGTGTGCTTGCCGTCACGGAGAACGGCCATGCCATTCACCCAGACATGTTCGATTCCCGTCGAGAGTTGATGTGGTTCGGTGTAGGTTGCCTGATCGGTGACAGTTTCAGGATCGAACACGATAACGTCGGCCTTCATTCCGTCGCGCAGAAGTCCGCGGTCGCGTAGTCCCAGTCGATCTGCAACAGCAGATCCCATTTTTCGGATGGCATCTTCAAGCGTTGTCGATTTCTGTTCGCGCACGAATCGGCCCAGAATGCGGGTATAGGTTCCGTAGGCACGAGGATGAGCGAGTCCTCGAGCCGCGGCCTTCACTGGATCGAGTCCGCCAGCGTCGGTGCCAAATTTCATCCAGGGTTGACGAACCTGCAGGTGAAGATTTTCTTCGCTCATCATGAAATAAAACGTGAAGATGTCGTGCCCTTCAGCGCAGAGAAGATCAAGCGCGGCATCGACCCAGTCTTGATTGCGGATAGCGGCGATCTCAGAGAGTCGCTTCCCTTCAAATTGTTTGTGCTCAGTCAAACCGAGAGACGCAATCTGAATGTTCTCCGCCCCGGCGATCCCCGCAAAATTTTCCCAATCGCCGGACGGTGAAAGCATCTCCTGCCGAATACGAGCGCGAGTCTTTTCAACTTTGAGATTGTCGAAGAGTTTGTCCCCTTCTGACGCCCAAGGTGGGATACAGGCCGTGAGACCTGTCCCCGCGGCTTCGTAGGGGTACATGTCCGCGCCGACATCGAGACCTTCCGCACGCGCTTCGTCGATCATTTCGATCACGCGCGGCAGCTTGTCCCAATTGCGCTTGCCCGCGACTTTCAGATGATAAATCTCGGTCGAGACTCCTGTTCGGCGCGAAAGCTCGATCGCTTCTGAAAGTGCCTCGATGATCCGGTCTTCCTCGGATCGGATGTGGGTAATGTGGACGCCATGACGGTCCGCGATGACTTCGCAAAGGGCGACGAGTTCTTCGAATCCGGCGAAGGCGCCTGGGGGATAGATGAGGGCAGTCGCGAGTCCGAACGCTCCATCGTCCATTGCATCGGACAGAGCGGTTCGCATGGCTTCGAGCTCGGCCGGCGAGGGTTCACCCATGTCGTGACCCTTGCCGAATTCGCGAACAGTTGAGCCGCCAATGAACGAACCGAAGTTGACTGCAGTGCCCTCTTGTTCAAGCGCATCCAACCAGTCGCCAAAGCGAGTCCAGCATTTAGCTCGTTCCATCCACTCGTCGAAGCGGTCTCCGACATACCGCCGTTGGCCCTCGTTGAATGGCGCCGCGATGCGCCCACCGAACGGGGCTGGCGTCCAATCCTCGCCCATGATCTCGGTGGTCACACCCTGAGAGACCTTCGAAAGTGATCGCCCGTCGCTCAAGAACGGCACGATCGAGTGCGATTGGATGTCGATAAAGCCGGGACAAACGACCTTGCCAGTTCCATCGACGACGTCCCTTGCTTGCGCCGGATCGATAGCTCCCGGATGAGTCACAGCGGCGATCTTGTCACCCGCGAGCGCGACATCGCCGTAAAACCAGGGATTGCCGGTGCCGTCGAAAACACGAGCACCGGAAATGAGCGTGTCAACGTGCATTAGCTGCGTCCTTCAACGTGAGCAATACAGAAATAGCGCGGCCCGCCGGCTCGATTGCCGGCGGGCCTCGAAGATCGATCTCGCAGACTATTCTTCTTTTGCCGAACCCGTCGCTTCGCGAATCGTTTCGACGACGCCGGCGTCGGCTAGGGTTGTGGTGTCGCCGAGCGGGCGGTTGGCGGCGATGTCGCGCAGCAGCCGGCGCATAATCTTGCCAGATCGAGTTTTCGGCAAGTCGGGCGTGAACATAACGGTTTTGGGCCGGGCGATAGGACCGATCTTGGTCGCGACATGCTGGCGCAGGGTTTGCCCAAGCTGCTCATTGGCGTCGACACCCGCTTTGAGGATCACGAAGGCAAATGGGGACTCGCCAGTGAGCGAGTCGGGTTGACCAACGACCGCGGCTTCGGCCACGTTCTCGTTGGAGACGAGCGCGCTTTCGATCTCCGTGGTGCTGAGACGATGACCAGAAACGTTCATCACGTCGTCGACTCGGCCCATCAGCCAGAAATAGCCGTCTTTGTCCCGCTTGGCGCCATCGCCAGCGAAATACTTGCCGGGAAAGCGTCCCCAGTAAGTTTGCTGGTACCGCTCCGGATCACCGTAGATGCCACGTAACATCGCGGGCCACGGTTTTTGCAACACAAGATATCCACCCGAGCCGAGCGGCACTGAATTGCCGTCGTTGTCGACGATGTCAGCATCGATGCCGGGAAGTGGAAAGGTCGCCGAGCCTGGTTTTGTCGTGGTCAAACCCGGCAGCGGCGAGATCATGATCGTGCCGGTTTCGGTCTGCCACCAGGTGTCGACGATAGGGCAATGTTCTTTGCCGATGTTGTGGTGGTACCACATCCACGCTTCAGGATTGATCGGCTCGCCGACCGTTCCCAGAAGGCGCAGCGACGACAGATCGTGTTTGTCGGCGTAACTCGCACCTTGCTTCATGTGGGCGCGAATGGCGGTCGGCGCGGTGTAGAGAAGCGTTACTTTGTAGCGCTCGATGATCTCCCACCAGCGCTCCCACGATGGCGTATCAGGCGTCCCTTCGTAGATGACGCCGGTCGTTCCGTTGGCGAGCGGTCCGTAGACGATGTAGGAGTGACCGGTAACCCAACCCACGTCGGCCGCGGCCCAAAAGACATCGTCATTCTTAACGTCGAAGACCCAACGGTGGGTCGCCGAGCAGCCCAACAGATAGCCGGCCGTCGTGTGCACGATTCCCTTTGGTTTGGCGGTTGTGCCGGAGGTGTAGAGCAGATAGAGCATGTCTTCGCTTTCCATCCGCTCCGGTTCACACGTTGTCGATTGGATCGGAACGATGTCGTGCCACCAAACATCGCGGCCATCGGCCATCTCGATGTCTTGTTTCGTTCGTTGCGCGACGAGAACCTTGCTCACGGAAGTGGTCGACTTGAGCGCTTCGTCGACATTGATCTTGAGTCCAGCGGGATTTCCACGCCGGAATCCGCCGTCGGCGGTGATGACCACCTTTGCCTGGGCATCGTTGATTCGGTCGGAGAGCGCTTCGGCCGAAAATCCACCGAACACGACCGTATGCGGAGCGCCGATCCGCGTGCAGGCGAGCATCGCGATCGGCAGCTCGAGAATCATCGGCAAATAGATCGCAACGCGGTCGCCGCGTTGAAGCCCAAGCTCCCTCAGCGCGTTCGCGCACTGGCAGACTTCGTCGAGCAGTTCCTTGTAGGTGATTGTTCGTCGATCGCCTGGTTCGCCTTCCCAGAAGTAGGCAACCCGGTCACCGTTGCCAGCAGCGACGTGGCGGTCGAGGCAGTTGTACGAAACATTGAGCTGCCCGCCGGTAAACCATTTCGCGAACGGCAGATCCCATTCAAGTACTTTGTCCCACGGCTTGAACCAATCAAGTGATTTCGCTTGCTCGGCCCAAAATCCTTCGAGATCGGCTGACGCCTGGTCGTAGATTGACGAGTCGCGCACGTTTGCCTGCTTCGTGAACTCCGGGGAGGGCGGGAACGTGCGGTCCTCCGCGAGCAAGGCGTCAATCGTTTCGTTCGACTGTTGAGCGTCTGCCATTGATTTCTCCAGACATCCAATCCGATCGTTAAAAGCGCTGTAAACGCCGCGGACCGAGTTGGCGAAGACGGTAGAGACAGCCGGGAGTATACCGTCAGGCGTTAAGGGGAAGGAAGTGGGGCATCAAGGCCGTAGATGCTTCGAAAAAGGGTGAATGAGCAGGCAATGCAGAATCGAATTGCCCTATGATCTGCGTGTCTGCGCGACAAATACGCGCCAACATCGATGGAGAGGGTGGTCGAGGATGGTCGGATTTCACAGTACGGTCGGCACGCTTGTGCTGCTGGCGTATCTTGCGCTGACGGTCGTTAACGTCCTACAAATGCGAGGAAGGTCCTACCCCTGGGCACGCCAACTCTCATTCTTTGCGGCCGGGCTGCTGCTCCTACAATATGTTCTTGGGTTTGCACTTCTTGGCTCCGACCGCGACATCACCGCTGCGCATTACATTCTCGCGCTCTGTGCTTTGATCACGGTTGGTTTTGAACATGGCTACGCCAACAGCCGCGAGATTCCCGAAGAGCGAGCCCGTTTCGCTGCGCTTGCAACGGCGGGCACGTTCATCATCGTTCTCGTCACGTACATCATCGGTCAGTCGAATTAAGCCCAGGGCCGAAACTGGATCCAGATAGAGCAAATTGTGAGCGTTAACGAACCACTTGATGTGCTCATTGTCGGCGGAGGAGTCGCCGGATCGTCGTTGGCATGTGTGCTAGCAGAAGACGGTCTGAGCGTGGTCGTCGTCGAGCGCGAGACTGTTTTTCGCGACAAAGTGAAGGGCGAAGGGCTCCATCCGTGGGGCTATCGCGAAGTCAAAACGCTTGGGCTCGGGGATTTCCTCTTTCAAGCGTGGGCCAAAGAACTTCCGATTTGGCAACTCTATACGAATCGGATCGCCGACGAACCACACTTGTGGTCGTCGGACGAGATCAATCCTCTGCCCGAGGTGACTGTTCCGCACCCAGCGTTGCAAGAAGTTCTCATCACGGAAGCGGTTCAGCGCGGGGCTCAGGTCTACCGAGGCGGCAAAGCGGAGTTGACTTCGACTGCGACGCGCCCAGAAGTGGAAGTTTCCGCTGGCGCGCAAACAAAAGTGTTAAGCCCGCGGCTTGTCGTCGGAGCTGATGGACGCAACTCAACCGTGCGCCGGTGGATGAAAGCGAAGCTTGTCCGCGATCCGCAGCACCACTGGCTTGGTGGGGGTCTCTTTGATGGATTTCACTTGGCCGAGGGTTCGACTCACGGGGCGAATCTGGATGGCGGCCGCACGTTTGTCTTCCCTCAAGGAGAAGGCATCGCGCGGGCATACCTCGTCGCGTCGAACGAAATCGCCGAGGCAATCAAAGGACCAGAGCGGGCAAAGCGATTCGTGCAATCGTGTGAAGCCGCACTGCCGAAAGGCGCGTTTCGCGGCGCGCGTCCAGTCGGCCCAATCGCGTTCGTTCCGAATAACGACGTATGGTCCGATGCAATTGCGCGCGCACCTTTTGTCTTGATTGGGGATGCCGCCGGCGCGAACGATCCAAGTCTCGGTCAGGGACTTTCGATCGTCTTTCGGGACGTGCGGGAGCTGCGCGAGTTACTTCACCAAACCGCTGACTGGAACGCTGCAACGTCGGTGTTTGAACGCCGTCGCCGCCAATATTTCGAGGTCTTACGCTCGCACGCGACGTGGACTGGAGTCCTCACCATCGAATCTGGGGCCGAGGCAAATGCGCGACAGGAATTGGTGGCTCGGGCGCGAGAGAAGGATCCCACGGCGGGTGGTTTCGCGATGATTTTTTCTCGCGGCCCTGATGGACTCGACGCCTCTGAATCATCCCGCCGGCACTTCTTCGGTGAGGACCTCGAGTAGAGCCCTCATACCATTTGTCACTAGGCATAGTCCGGTTTTCATGGGCAACTGCACTATCCGGCATGGCGTTATTGGGTGGTGCAGGAAAAGCCGTGTTTCGACCCTGGGTCACATAGTCAAAGAGGTACGCTACCAATAAGCTTTGTTTAGCTATCGAAGTGTGTCGGATTTCGAGGAGCGCGCACCGTGACAAGGGCTGAAGAGCCCAGATCGGATCATCGCGATGCTTCCGCTATGGATTAGTTCGGTAATGGATGTTTTAGGGCTCGTGGTCTTGCTGATGAGCGTCATGTATTTGCTTCCTGGGTATTGCGATCGAATCCATTCGCGCTTTCTGCGCTGGATTCCTAAACAACGCGGTCCGTTCTCTAACATGTTGGCCGAGGGACGCTGGCTTCAAACCCAACACTTGAAACACGCCACTGTGTTGAAGAATTCGACAGAGGCTCCGCGGCAAGCTCCTCTGACCCGAAGGTGGTCAGTTCGCCTGCCCGCATAGCCTCGAGATCCGACTAGAGTGCAAAGAGAAACCTCGGCAACGCTGCTGGTTGTGTTGCCGAGGATTTTGTCTGCGAGGAAAATCAGATACGCGACGTGGCGATCTTCCGCGGACGACCGCGCCGTCTGCGTGGGGCAGCGCCATTCTCCTCGATCTGATCTGCGTCTGCCGCATCATCAGGATCTGTTTCTTCGGTGCCGTCCGGCGCTTCAGGCAGAATCCAGGATGTCGTCGGTTTGATGATCCACGGCATAACGAAGGTCTCGGTCGATTTGACCCCTTCGATTCGCGCCAGTTTCTTGGTCAGAAACTCGACCAGCGCTTCCTGCGAGCGGACGACAGTTTGAATCAAGATGTCGAAGTTGCCGGTGACGAACGCGGCGAAAGTCACTTCGTTCATTGACCGCAATGTGCGCGCGATCTCTTCGAGCCGGTTGAGTTCGATTTTCAACCCGATCATCGCCCGCAGGTCGTACCCGAGCTTGGCGGGTTCGGCCAGCATCGCGAACTCGATCACCCCGCGCTGCTGAAGCCGGTCCATTCTGCGGCGGACCGTCGATTCTGGAATTCCAGTGACGCGACTCAGTTCGGCGTAGGAAACGCGAGCGTTCTGCTGGAGCAATCGAATAATTGCGCGGTCAGTAGCGGTTACTGCTCGAGCCATATCCTCGTTCTGTACTCCCTCAATTCGGGTGAAATTAGCAAGCCACCCACGTGGGCGCGTTGCGTAAGCCGGGCCTTTTCAGGCGCGCTCATTGCCGGTTTTGGCGGAAATCACCAACTTGAAGGGTACCAGAAAGATTGTGCGCTAACAGCGTCCGTGGCTCATATCACGCATTCTCGCTATGACTTACGTATAACAAACTGTTGACGGAAAGGCAGGAGCGTGCATACTAGGCAACGATAGAGCCTGAACGTTCGCACCTTTTTCACAGTTTTCGGGTCATCGACAAGGGGAGGAGCCGTCACTGCAGCTCTGATTCGGGGGTCATCGTGACTTGTTTTATGTTGACCTTTTGGCAAGCGTGACGGCGTGACACATCTGAGGAGAAGAGCTATGCGTCGCTGGCGTTCAGTATCGTTTGCCGTGATGGCGGCGATTCTGTTTGGTATGGCTGCCATGCCCGCAAACGGCGCCAAAGCTTCCGATGAAATGCCCGTCACCGCCTGGCTTGATGTCAGCACGACTGCGCCTGGGATCGGATGTTCGATCGATATGTCGGTCGAAATGCGATCGGACGGCGACGCCGTTGGCGAAGCTGAGGTCTATATCGCTTTCATTGTTGATGGTGAAATTTCTTCCGCTGATCGCGGAGTTACTGACGAGAACGGCGTCGTCTATCTGGGACTCGACACGAGCGGCGCCTATGATGGCGCTGCCGGCTGGGTCGATGTCGTCGTCAGCGGCGGATGGTTTGCAGGTTTCCCCGTCTATCCGAGCAAGAATGGCGGCTGCTATGACGGCGCGAAACTGCTGACCGAGACTGGGAATATCTGGTACGAAAAGGTCGAAGCAACTGCATCCGAAACTGATACGACAACAAATTTCTCAGCCGGTTTTCCAACCTACGTCCAACAACGAAACTTGAGCTGCGAGTATGCGTCGATTCAGATCGCGACCGCGGCCTGGGGTAACGCGATCAGCGAGTACTCTCTCGACAATGTCGTCGGTTGGTCGCCGAATCCGCACTGGGGCTTCCGCGGTGACATCACCGGTTGGTGGGGCAACACGGACGACTACGGCGTCTATGCCGAAGCGCTCGCGGTCGCATTGCCGACGTTCGGTTATTCGGGCGATGTTTTCTATGCGCAAGGAGATAGCTCGCAACTGACCGCGCGGCTCGACCAGGGGATTCCGACCCTTGTCTGGCTCGGTCTTTGGGGCGATCAAAGCACCTACGAGAGTTACGGCGGCGCCACCTACAAGCTTGTCGCCGGTGACCACGTGGTCGTCGCGTATGACTACGATGACGGAGGCGTTTACGTCTCAGACCCGGCGGTCGGCGCGATTCGCTACTACGCCTGGGGCGATTTCATGTACATGTGGAACGTTTTCGATGGCATGGCGCTCGGAGTCTCGCCAGCCTAGGCGGACTTCCGTATTGAAAGTATCCCGGTTTAGGCCGCTGACAGTCGTGTCAGCGGCCTTTTATTACGATTGGATGTAGCAGTGAGCGATACAGGTCATTCGCGCATTGGGCTCGTATTCGACGACCGCTTTCTCGCCCACAATACAGGGCTTCAATTGATTGAAGACGCGGTGCCTCACCCATTCGCTGAACCCGTACCTCACGTCTCGAGTCCGGCGCTCGTCGGGCGTGCCAAGCAACTGATTGATCTCGCGGGTATTTCCGATCACATGGTCCGTATTTCAGCTCACGAAGCAACGGATGATGATCTGCTCGCCTATCACTCGCCAGAGTATTTGGAGCGTGTGAGGGTTATTGCCGCCATTGGCGGCGACACCGGACAAGGCGCCCCAATTGGCCGTGGTGGCGATCGTATTGCCCGGCTTGCCGCCGGCGGTGTGATCGCCGCGGTTGATGCTGTATTTGCGGGGCAGGTTTCGTCCGCGTACGCGTTGGTGCGGCCGCCTGGGCACCATGCCATGGCCGATCGAGGCATGGGGTTTTGCATATTCAACAATGTGGCGGTCGCCGCGCGAAACGCCCAAAGAGTCCATGGCGTCGAGCGGGTACTCATCCTCGACTGGGACGTTCACCATGGCAATGGAACGCAAGACGCATTTTACGCCGACCCGGGCGTCCTCTTCGTCTCGCTTCACCAGGACGACCTTTATCCAGTTGGATGGGGAAAGCGGGAGGACTGCGGCGAAGGAGACGGGCGTGGCTTCACCGTCAATATCCCGTTGCCGGCCGGTTCAGGTGGGCGCGCTTATATCAGCGCTTTCGAACGGATCGTCTCTCCAATTACCCGCCAATTTCGGCCCGATCTCATCATTGTCAGTGCCGGGCAAGATGCAAGCGTCATGGATCCTCTCGCCCGGATGGCATTGACGACCGCGAATTACCGGGAAATGACTGAAATCATGATGGAATTGGCCGCCGATTTGTGTGGTGGCAAGATCGTGATCGCGCAAGAAGGCGGATATGCGCCCTATTACGCGCCATATTGCTCGGCAGCGATCGCGGAAACGCTGGTCGGCGCGCGTGAAGGCATAGTGCCGATCGCCGAGCCGTATGGACCGCGGGCCACTTCGATGCCGCCGGCGACGACGCTTGGTCTTGATGCGGAACGGGCAATTGAAGCGGCAATACACGTGCAGAGGAAATACTGGGAGTTGCAATAAAGGATGGTGAATTTGCCCTAGAACCCTGTAATGGTCAAGATCGATAGAAGAGTCGAAACGCAACGGAACTAGTTCATTCGGCCTATCTGAATTCCCCATTTCCTCGGTCGAATTCTCCCGCTTGGGTCTCCCGACAGGGTGTGCCCGTCGTGACCATTTGGCGGTTCGCCGGTGGACGCCGCTGGGCTAGTTTGTACTCACGATATTCGTTTCTTCACCGATGTCGCGAGCGCGAGGAGGCACTCGCGTGATCATCCGTGAGCGTTGCGGCCGGCGTGGTTTATCCCGCTCACGTCTGCCGCGTGGAGTCGTGTCTCGTATGTTCATGTCGACCCGCGTCCGCTCGCTCCGTCCAATGTTGTTCTTGCTCGTTTGTCTCGTACTCGTCGGCGGGCAGTTCGCGAATCCGCGACTGAGCGCGGCGAAGGAGACCGGCCCAGCCAAACCGATCGCGACAGTCAAATCAAAGACCCGAGTTTGGCTGCGCCTTGCGCCTGGAACAGGCTGGACCGTCGTCAGCAAGATCAAATCGGGCACTGAAGTCACGCTACTCGACGGTCCAACGAAAGATGGATGGTATTGGGTCAAGCCCGCGCACAAACGCAAGGCTACCGCGGGTTGGGTAAGTAAGCGCCAGCTCGTCTTCGATCATTTCGCGAAGGTCGATTTCGCCGCTGCCTTGCTCGCTAAGCCCTCATCGAATAGCGATAAAGTCAGCGACCTACCGGAAGGGACCGTTCTCGCGATCACCGGTCCGAAAGTCGGGCGCTTTCTCACCGTTAAATATGGTGACAACTTTGGCTATACCGAAGCGGAAGATCTCCGCGCCTCCACGGGACCAGCATCAACACCGCCTCCGCCAGAGCCGACGGGGGAATATTGGGTCGATGTCAACCGCTCGTATCAAACCGTAAATCTCATGATTGGGACGACATCGGTCGCCACGTTCAATGCATCGATGAGCCGCGACCTCGGCGAGTCCTTCTACTCGACGGCCACGGGAACCTACTACATTTATGAGAAAGTCGCGGGTCTGCAATACACGCCCTACGCTCACGCCTACTTCATGTATTGGGCCGGTTTCGACACCTATCGCTATAACGGGTTTCACTCTTGGACGATGGATCGATACGGCTACGTGCTGAACGGCGGGTGGGGCCCGACAGCTGGATGCGTTGCGACCGCGCCGGCGGACGCGATCGTGATCTACAACTTCGTCAGCGTCGGCACCCGCGTCTACATTCATTGGTAACGCGGGACTGCCGCCGGCTCACCTTCTAGGCTCCCGCCAAGGCCAAAGTCCGACCGTCATGGCGGCATTGCGAAATGTTGAACTGAACCTCTTCCCGGCGGTCGAACCTTCTCTCCGGAAAAACAAGTGAACTCGTTCACGATGCGGCCGGTGAATCTGAGTCACCAGTGTGTAGTCAAGAGAACAGATGTCTGAAGATGTTGTTGAGTTTGCGGCTTTAGATTTGGCGACACTTCGACATATTGTCAAGCAATCGGAATCATTCGCTTCATCTCATGTCGCTGATCCCAAACATATTGTGTAGTTTCTGTCAAATCTCGAATGTACGAACACAAATTTCTCATGTTCCGAATTGACAAATCCCCACAAAGTATGGGTAGATTGCGGGTACTAGCGGGGCATTCCTCATAGGGAGTCGAGTGGTAGGGTAGGTCTTGGGTCGCCCCACGGCCCAGAGACGGCACCCGGCCGCTCAGCAGGGATGGCTGCCCTGTTCGCTCCGCGAGTAGCTGGAACAGGGAAGGGAGCTATTCATGCTGGAGTCGGTTCAGCGTGCCCGCTCGGAGTGCATTCGTCCGCGATTGGACGTCAGCAACCGACGGGGCGCGCTTGGCTTGGCGTCGGTGCTTGTGCTTGTCGCACTCCTCGCGCTGACCCTCTCTCCATTGAGCGCTCGCGCGAGCGGCTCGTACGTCGATACCGACGTTTTAAATCTTCGCTCAGATCCTGGTACCTACGGAGAAGTTCTCGACGAAATCACCCAGGACGAGCCAGTCGACGTCCTCGCTGGACCAACCGATGATGGTTGGTATCAAGTCAGTTACAACGGCGAAGTCGGTTGGGTCTATGGAGGCTATCTCTCAATCGACGGCGCCCCTGGTTGGGCGAGCTGGTCGGACACTCCGGCTATCGGCGGCAGCGTCAGTGGGTCAGTTTGGGTCAACACCGACGTACTGAATATTCGATCAGACGCCACGACCCACTCCGAGGTTTTGACGCAAGCCGTTGAAGGAGCCGAGCTCGGCGTCGTCGGTGACGAGTACAACGGTTTTCTTCCCGTTCAATTTGACGGTATGACCGGTTGGGCAAACGCCGCCTACCTGGTCTGGCAACCAACGATTGCACCTGATGAGCATTGGATCGATGTCGATCGCAGCAGCCAAACGGTAACGCTGTATATCGGTCAAGAGGCAATCGCCTCCTATTGGGGCTCCATGGGGTTCGACGATTCGAGCTCAGGTTTCTATTCGACGGCGGTTGGTAGTTATCGCGTTTACAGCATGGTTCGCGGACTCTCTTGGACGCCGTTTGCCCGAGCGTATATTCGCTACTGGGTCGGGTTCGATCCTGTTCGGGAGAATGGTTTCCACACGTATTCCATGAATTCCAAGGGCAGGATCATCAAAGGCGGGGATGGTCCGACCGGAGGGTGTGTCGCGCTCACGCCGGAGTACGCGAGAGCGATCTACGATTTCGCCGATTACGGAATGCGTGTCGAAGTTCATTGGTAGCGCCCGGGACAGCCACCTAGGCGTATTGGGACCTGTAGCGAGCGGCGGTCTGGCAATCCAGACCGCCGCTCGCTTTCCGCGTGAGTCGAAGGGGCACACGGCTTGTGTGCCCGCGTGGGGAACACCGGCTTGTCCACTGGCAACCCGAGCCGCCGGCGCACCCGGGGCGCACGCCGTGCGCCCCTATGATGCTCTCCGCAAGTCAGCGCATATCCACGGCTGTCAGTCTAGCTACTGAGAGAGGGGTCCGATTCTTGGGCGAAAACGTCCCGCTCGGGATGGGGAAAGTGCAGACGCCGGTCGACTGCCAATTTGATGATTCCGGTTCGCGGCGCGAAGAGAAACGCGATCAAGAACAGGCCAGTCGCAACCAGCACAACGCTCGCGCCCGAGGCGATTCCCAGATGATAGGAAATGTAGAGTCCGACCACACCCGAGAGGGCTCCATCGAGCGCCGATAGCACCATCATTACTTTGAGGCGATCGGTGAGCAGACGCGCGGTCGCGGCCGGCGTGACGAGCAGAGCGAGGACCAGGATGTTGCCGACCGTTTGCAATGAAATCACGATTGCCAGCGAGAGCAGGATGAGGAAGAGCTGATCCCAGGCCCAAAGATTGAGACCGGTCGCTTGAGCAAACGTGCGGTCGAACGACGTGATCGTCAGTTCCCGGCGAAAGACCACGATAGCGACGAGCACGATCAAACCAACCGCGCCAGTCAAGTAGAGATCCTGCATGGAGACGCCGAGAATCGACCCTAACAAGAACGAGGCGAGATCTTTTGTGTATGTCTGTTGGGCGGAGATCAAGGCGATGCCCAAGGCAAAACCACCCGCAAAGAGGACGCCTATTGCCGTGTCGTTCGTTAGGCGAGTGTGCTGGCTGACCGCGCCGATTCCGAGGGAAACGAGAATTGCCGCGATCAACGCCCCGATCAGGAAATTGCCGCCGAAAATATAGGCAATAACGACTCCCGGGAAGATCGCGTGCGACAGCGCGTCACCCATGAAAGCGAGTCCACGCAGCGTGACAAAGACACCCGTCACGCCGCATATCACCCCGACCATGATGATGGCGATGAAGGCGTGCTGCATAAACGTGTGTTGCAGCGGTTCGCTGAACCAAGACATCACACGCGGTCTCCGACGACGGAGCGTGCTGGTTCAGATTGAACAGCGGCGAGGTCGAACGGGATGATCGCCTCGCCACCGAATGTCGCGCGAAGATTGGCCGCGGTCATGACCAAGTCAGGTGGACCAGCGGCGATGACGCGCCGGTTCAAGAGAACGATCCGGTCGGACGACCGGGCTGCTTGCGCCAGATCATGCGTTGCGTAGATGACGGTTCGACCTTGCTCACGCAGGTGACCAAAGAGATCGACGAGCAGCTCCTGGGTCGGAACATCGACCCCGGCGAACGGTTCATCAAGCAGATAGACCTCTCCTTGCTGCACGAGCGCACGAGCTAAGAACACTCGCTGTTGCTGCCCACCTGAGAGAGCCCCGATCTGCACGTTTTCGAGACGGTCCATTCCGACCTGAGTCAGCGCGCGACGCGCGGCTTTCTTGTCGGTATCACCAAATGGGATCCAGCGCGAGCGATATGGCGCTCTGGCCATCAGCACGACGTCGAGCACGCTAACCGGAAACGTCCAATCAACACTCGTTCGTTGGGGAACGTAAATGACCCGCCGAATGCCGCGATGGACTGGATGGCCATCGATAGTGACGGCACCGTGGGTCGCCGGGAGCATGCCGGACAGCACTTTCAACAGCGTGCTTTTACCGGCGCCATTCGGGCCGAGCAAACTGACCGTTTCCGCGGCATCGAACGTGAGGTTCACTCCTTCGAGCGCGGAACGCTGTTCGAAATGAACGCCGAGGGATGTGGTTTCGAGAACTGGATTCGGTCGTTCCTTTTGCAAAGCAGCTTCAGCAGTCATTCAATGGGCTTTCAGGGACTACGAACGAAGAGCTGCGACGATAAGGTGTGTATCGGTCTGCATAAGACCAATGTAGGTGTCCGCTCCTGATCCTGCCTCGCCAAGATTGTCGGAATAGAGATCGTCGACGACCTTCACTCCGGCTTCTTTCGCGAGTTCATCGGCGAGTTTTGGGTTGACTGTGTTCTCGGCAAAGATCGCTTTGACATGTTGATTCTTGATAGCTTCGACGAGGTCGGCGACATCTTTTGCCGACGGTTCCGAGCGCGTGTCCATTCCCGGAATGATCGTACCAACGATGGTGAGTCCATACCGTTCGGCGTAATAACGCAGCGCGTCGTGGTTCGTGACAAGCTTGCGCTGATCCGCCGGGATTAGGTTGATTCGATCCTTGATCGCTTGATCGAGCTGAGCAAGCAGGCCCTGATATGCCGATGACCGTTGCTGGTAGCTGTCTACGCCATCGGAATCAACAGACGTAAGACCGGTAGAAATGTTGGCGATCATGGTCTGGACCCGGGAGGGATCAAACCAAACATGCGGATCGCCCTGATCGAATTCGCTCTCGTCGGAGGAGAGCGTTTGTATCCCATCCGTCGTGACTATCACCGGGGCGCCTGAGCCGGAGTTATCGATCAAGTCCTTGGCCCAGTCGTCGAGATGAAGGCCGTGCGTGAAGATCACGTCGGCATCTTCAACTTTGACGATATCTGCCGGTTTCGGCTCGAAATCATGCGGGTCGGCATTCGGGGGAAGAATCGATTCGACGTCGACTCTAGTCCCGCCGACCTGGCGCACGAGATCGGCAATGATTGGGGTCGACGCGACGACCTTGAGCGCATCGCCATTGCGGGGCGCGGCGTCAGGTAGCGGTTGTAGTTCAGGGAAGGGAGGAAATCCGGTTGATGGGCTTGGTGAGGCGTCTTGGCCCAAAGCTGGAGCGGCGAGAAACACAAACGCGAATGCCGCGATCGAGACTGCGCGAAGAAGACTGACACCGGCAAATCGCATTGACGGATTCCTTCCCTGGACGAAACAATGCCGGACTTCGCGCGCCTTGCACTTAGCCCATCGGAAACGCACACGGGAAGGAGCGTATCACGTATTGAGACAATGTGTCAAAAAGTGATGTCGGCCGGTTGACCTAAGCCCCAGCAAAGACCGGCGGCGTTGCCGGTGGTTCTTGGCAGGTTGGGCAGAGTCCGAAGACTTCGAGATGGTGGCTATGGATCGCGAATTCGGTATCGCGAGTCAGATCGCGAATGACATCGTCAAAGGGGCAGCGCGTAAATGCAACGACTGTCCCGCATTCAGAGCAGACCAAGTGATGGCGATGTCCGGGCTTGCCGACGATATACGTGGGATGACCGCCCGGTTGAAGCAACCTCGTCAGCACATCGACGGAAGCAAGGATCTCGAGCGTGCGATAAACCGTGGCTCGTCCGATCTGTGGCATCTCGGCGACGAGCTGCTCAGCAGTAAATGGTCGTTCGCGACCAAGAACAGAGCTCACAATTCGGCGCCGTGGCGCCGTCATCCGGTAACCATGTTCAAAGAGGAGCGCATCGACATCAGAAGGCCGAAGAGAAGGCAGAGTCGTATCCATGTCAAAAGGGTAGCATAGGCGTTCAACTGAGCCATCGAGCGCCGTGTGATAATCGACACATTAATGGAATCGCTTTGGACAACATGTGTTCCTTGCTGGTTGATCGGCTCACTAGGAGTGAAGCGCTGACTATGTTGAGTGTGATGTCTTGTAGGTCTCCGCGTTCTTCCCACCGGTTTCTGATTCGCGTCGCCCTCATCACATTAGCGCTCGTTGCGGCCGTTGGGCTTCTTGGCACGTCGCGTCACGTGGCGCTTGCCGATCGTTCCGTCACCTGGTCCAACTTTGAGGTCAATCTGAACCTCCAGCAGGACGGAACGATCAATGTTGTTGAGCACTACGACGTCGATTTTAACGGTGGCCCGTTCCACTTCGGCTACGCCACGATCCCCATTGAGAACCTGGACGGGATAGACAACATCGCTCTTGTCGAGCAAACCGGCGGCAACACTCAAAATTATGAGCTTGTCGATTCGGCGGACTACCAAGAAGACCCTGGCACCTATTCAATTGAGCGCACGAGCACCGAGGTCACGATCAATTGGGGGTTCGACCCGACAACCAACGAAACCCGGACCTTCGAATTGAGCTATGACGTCCTCGGCGCCCTCAGGGTTTATCCCAACGCGAATCCTCCGGTCGAACAAATCATCTGGACGGCGGTCGACGACGATGTGACCGCGGTCGGTCCGGTTGAACAGGCGACCGTCACAATTACATTGCCGCAACCGGTTGACATTAGTCAGGTTTCAGTCGATGGACAGAGTTCAGACAAAACTGGTGACTACACCGGTGATGGACAAACGTTCACTTGGAACCGCTCGAATCTGACGCAAGGGGACAAGTTCGACGTCGGCTTGCAATTTCCAATGATCATCGCAGCAAATCCACCGGCTTGGCAGATTGCCGCCGACCAGCGAGCGGCTGAAAAAGAGAAGCAAGACGAGCACAACAACATCCTCAACCTCTTCTTTCTCGGTATCGGATTGTTGGGCGCAATTGGTGGGGGAGCGGGGCTTTACGGCCTCTGGTACATGCGAGGGCGCGATCCGCACACGGGACTCGTCGCCGATTTTATTCCCAATCCTCCCGACGATCTGCCTCCTGGCGCCGCCGGGACACTGATCGACGAGACTGCGGACCAGCAAGACATCGTCGCCACACTTGTCGACCTTGGCCGGCGGGGTGTGCTCAAGATCGAAGAAACCGCCGGCGGCACCTCCGAATACGGCGGGCGTGATTTTCAATTAACGTTGTTGAAGCCGGATGCCAAGGTCGCGAGCTTCGAGGACGAATTGATTCGAACCATCTTTGGCACATCGCCTGAGACTGGCGCATCCGTGCAAATGAGTTCGATCAAGACGCAGTTCGACAACGCCCAAGCGCAAATTAAGTCGGATCTCTACGACGAGCTGGTGCGGCGTAAGTACTTCCTGAAGTCTCCAGAAGAGACGCGCCGAAATTGGAAAGTGATTGGTGGAGTCGCACTCGCCGCCGATTTCGGACTTTGCGTCATCCTCAGTGCGGCGGCGGGTGGCGCGATTCTGTGGACACTGCCGATATTCGTTATCGCCGGACTAGCTATCGCGATTCTCGTCATTGCCAAGGCGATGCCGCGAAAGACCGTCGAGGGTGCGGATGCGGCGGCCAAATGGGAGGCGTTCAAGCGCTATCTCGACGATATCGAGAAATACGAAAAGCTCGATGAGGCCAAGGGCGTCTTCGACAAGTACCTACCTTTCGCTGTGGCTTTCGAACTCGAGCGCTCATGGGTGAACAAATTCGCCGCGGTCAATGCACCTGTTCCCGAGTGGTATGGCACGCCGTATCCGGCGGGATATCCTGGAAATTATCCGCATGGTCGCAGGCGGGGAGTGGGTCCGGTGGTCATCATCCCTGGTGGCTTAGGCGGCAACCAAGGTGGTGGTGGCGGTGGTGGTAATTTTGACATCCCGGATTTCCAGGATCTCAGCGACAGCGCTTCCGGCGGTCTCCAAGGTATGAGCGACAGCTTGACCGGCATGTTCAACACGGCCGGCAAGATCTTCAGTGGCTTCAACAGCAGCAGCGGTGGAAAGCACGGCGGCGGTTGGAGTGGCGGGGGCCATTTCGGTGGCGGCGGTTTCAGCGGCGGCGGCGGCTCGTCCGGTGGTGGAGGCCGCGGATTCGGATGATCGGTCGGGCTCGCCCTTCAACACGATGATTCAGAGACGCAAATAGGTCACTCTCCGAGAGATCGACCGTCCCTATCGGCTCGGGAATAGATCCGCTGACGGACGTCAGGCGTTCATACCTGAATCGCCTATTTGCGCGTGAGAATCGGCGGAAATTAGAAGCGTTTACCGTGCGATAATCACCCGACGTCTGGCAGGTGGCAAATAGGATCGCCACGATGTGAATTAATGGGAATGCTGTCGAATTAGGATGACGTTAAGATGAATTGCCGGATAAGAAGTTGGCGTCACACGTGGCGGATCGTGGCGGCCGCGTTTGCAATTGCCCTCTGTGGTACGACGCTTTCAACACTTCACCAGTCAGCGCAGGCCAAATCGGCGCGATACTCCAACTTCGATGTCTCGTTGACGCTTAGAGACGACGGCTCCTACCACGTTGTCGAAACGCAGGAGGTCACGTTCGAAGGCGGAAGCTTTTCGCTTGGTCATCGAGATATCCCAACCGACCGTATGACCGGTATCGAAGGCGTTCGTGTCTCCGAAAAAACAAAGACCGGAACCGTCATGTACCATCGGGTCGATCTCGCCGATCTTCCAAATGATGCTCATACCTTCTCGGTCTTGAATACCTCCGGCGAGCTGACACTTTATTGGAACTTCTCGCCGGCTACTGACGAATCTAAGACATTCGTCGTCGAGTACGACGTCGACGGGGCGCTCCGCGTTTACGCCGATCACGACCCGCCAAGAGAGCAAATCTGGTGGTCAGCCTTCGGCAGTGAGTTGACCAAGGAAACACCGGTCGATGCCGCTTCAATGACGGTCACTCTTCCCCAGGCAGTGGCCCTTGACGATGTGTTGCTTGGAGAGGACGGGAAGGAAAAACCCGCCGACCACTCCACCGATGGTCGAGTCTTCACCTGGAGCCAACAAGAATTCCATTCAGGCGATGACTACACCGTCCGCCTGGAATTCCCGAACATGGTCAACGCCTCCGCGCCGGCGTGGCAAGCAACTGATGACGAACGGCGAGCACAGGCTGAAAAGGCGAAACAACACGACGCTGAAATGACGCTGACCTTGCTGGCAGCCGGTCTGTTGCTGGCAACCGGAGGTGGCGCCGGCGCATATGGCGTCTGGTACACGCGAGGCCGAGATCCTCACACAGGCCTCGTTGCTGATTTTTTACCAGCGCCGCCGAGCGATTTGCCGGCGGGAGTGGCGGGTACGCTGCTCGATGAAAAAGCTGACGAGCATGACGTCATCGCGACTGTCTTTGACCTTGGTCGCCAAGGCGTTCTCAAGGTGACTGACGTTGGATTGCTCGGTCCTGCAAAGAAGGCCACCCACACCGATTACATCATCGAAGTCGTCAATCCAGATTTGCCGATGCGGCGTCTTGATCGCACCGTGCTCGGCGCGATATTCGGCAGCGCTTCGCCCAAGACCGGCGATAAAACGAGCATGCGGGAGGCCGGTCCGCGTATTGTCGAGCGCGGTCCAGAGATCAAAGAAGAGCTCTACCGGGAACTCATCTACCGGGATTACTTCATGCGGTCGCCGGAAGAGACGCGAGACGGTTGGCGGCGTGCAGGCTACGCGATCGCCATATCGTCGATTCTTTTCGGGATAATCGGCGTCGTTGCTTTCAACTGGATGGCGCTCTTTCCGGCAGCGGTCATCCTCATCCTTGGCATCGTCCTCATTCGGTTGAGCCGGGCGATGCCACGCAAAACAGCGGCCGGCGCCGAGGAGGCCGCGAAGTGGAAAGCGTTTCGGCGGTATCTCTCCGATCTTGACAAATATGAGCAAATCTCCGAATCGAAGGCGATCATCGAGCGATACATCAGTTACGCCATCGCCTTTGAATGCGAATCACTTTGGGTCGCGAGATATCACGATATCGGACGTTCTTCCTTCGATTGGCTCGACGTCTTTGGCAATGGCGCCGGATACCCTCGTCCCACCACAGTTCATGGTTCAGGCGGAAGTGGTCATGTTGGAGTCCCGGACGTCGACTTGCCGGACGTTGATATGCCTGACATACAGAGCATGAGCAACAAGGCGTCCTCGGGCATACAGCGTGGCAGCGACGATCTCTCGACGGTTTTCAATGTCGTGGGAGTGCTTTTGCAAGTGGTCGCGGCCTTTGCTGGAGGTGGTAGCAGCGGAGGTTCGTCAGGGGGCGGTGGTGGCGGCTTCAAATAGTCAAGCGCGCTCAACAATCGACGTCCTTGGTTTTCCAGTCGATGCACTCTCCGCCGAGGATGTTTGGCATTCAATCGATCGAGCGCTGTCGTTGTCACGTTCGCACCGGTGCCTCCACGTCGTTACGCTCAACCCTGAATATGTGATGGCGGCGCGCACTGACCCGGAATTCGCGAGCGCGTTGAAGCGAGCCGATCTCATCACGGCCGATGGAGTCGGGGTTGCGCTCGCCACACGCCTCGACCGTCGCGATCACGCGACCGCAGGGCGAGTGACCGGTGTCGAAGTTCTTCGTCACCTGGCGAGTAAGAGTCGCGATGACGGCTCACCGCTGTTCCTGCTCGGGGCCGGACCGGGCGTTGCTGCCGAAGCAGCGACCGCGCTAGAGGCGGAATTTCCCGATACCAGGATCACCGGCTGGTGGTCAGCAGGTAGCGCATTGCCAAAGGACGACGCTGAAGCGATCAAACGGATTAGTGCGTCCGGCGCGCGAGCGGTGGCAGTGGCGTATGGCGCACGAGGGCAAGTTTTTTGGATCGACCGCAACAAAGATGCGCTTTCCGCGGCAGGAGTTCGAGTGGCAGTCGGCATTGGCGGCGCGTTTGATTTTGTCGCCGGACGAGTGCCGCGAGCTCCTGTTCCCATCCAGCGCATCGGACTAGAGTGGCTCTATCGACTCGGCCGCGAGCCTTGGCGATGGCGCCGTCAACTTGTGCTGCCGAGATTTGCAGCCCTGGTTGTGAAGGATCGATTGCAGCGAATCCGCCAACACGACTAGGCGCCGCTCATTCGTGCGTAAACAGAATCGCGTATGCTATGCGGGACTTTTCCGCCCCGCCGTCGACCGGTGGAAGGAATGCTCACTGAGCCCGGCCGCAAACACCGGTGCTAGAAACGCGCGTCCGCAAGACTGGATTCATGGCAAACACGAGCGAATTCCCACGATTTGACGGCCAGGTACGCTGCAGCTACCACCCTGATGTAATGACCGGCTTGCGCTGCTCACGCTGCGGCAAGCCAATTTGTCCAAAGTGCGGCGTGCGCACTCCGGTCGGTTTGCGCTGTCCGGACTGCGCCGGAGTGCGTGGACTGCCCACCTATTCAACAAGCTCCGATCTGCTGCTCAAAGCGGCTGGTGCGGGTCTTCTGGTCGCGATTGCTGTCGGAGTACTTTGGGAATTTGCGCCAACCTGGAAATTCTATCTCTGCCTGATTCTTGGCTTCGGGGTGGCTGAGGCGATGGCGCGAGCGAGTCGCGAAAAGCGAGGTCTCGATTTGCAGATCGTCGGCTTCATTTGCGTGACGATCGGGATTGTGCTGAGCCGAGTGCTCCTTGCTCGCCATTACGGTATTACCTGGGACATGGCCCAAAATCTCAACACCATTGTCATCGCGGACGGGCACCTGAGTCAGATAGATCAAGCGCTTCAGCTCCAAATCATCCCTGATGGCGTCTTTGCCGCGCTTTGTTATCTCATCATCTGGGTTCGCTTCCGGTGATCTCGCGTCCATGACTCCGAGCGCGAACAGCGCGGCCACACCTCCCCCAATCGTTGACGCGCCAATGGTGTCCGATGAGGTCTTAACGGGTCCGTCGCCTGTTCGCACCGGCATCGCGGTCGCCGCGATGATTCTCATGGTTGGCAATATCCTCAGCCGCGTGCTCGGGCTAGCCCGTGAGCAGCTGGCGTCAGGATTGTTCGGGACCGGCGATCCGATCGCCGCATTCACAATCGCCGACAACGTCAACACGCTGATCTTCGATCTCGTGATCAGCGGCATGCTCGAAGCAGCGCTCATTCCCGTGCTCGCGCAATGGGCCGCGCCCGATCTCTTCAACCGGAACGAGCTCCGCCGAGTTTCGGGAGCGCTACTGACGCTTGCCGCGATCGTCATCGGCGTGTGCGTCACGGTCGGCATCATCTTCGCGCCGACTATTGTCAAGGTCATGACATCGTACGGGACCGATGATGCGACTCACGCTCCTTCAACCGTTTCGCTGACTGTCACGCTTGTCCGGTGGATCCTGCCCGCGGTGTTCTTTCTTGGCATGGGCACGATTCTGATGAGCGTTCTTTATTCGTTGAACCGGGTCACCGCGCCCGCGATGGCGGCCGCTGTGCGAAACGGCGCGATTGTGCTCGCCATGATCCTGCTCCACCAGCGACTCGGGGTTAAGAGCATGGTGGTCGGTTTGGTCGCGGGCGCGATACTCATGGCCGGAATGCAAGTTATCCCGCTTCGCCGTGCCGGTGCGCTCCCTATCCCAAACATGGACTTTCGTCATCCCGGTGTGACGCGGGTACTTGCACTCTATGTCCCCATCTTTCTCGGGCTGTTCATCGATACTGTGAAAGTCATTGTCGACCGAAACTTGGCCTGGGGCGCGGAAACTGATGCGCTCGGGGCAATGAGATATGCCACGACGCTCGTGCAATTGGTGTTGGGCATCGTCGCGGCCGCGATCTCACTTGCCGCCCTTCCAACGCTTTCGCGCCATTTTTCCGAGGGGAATGAGGCGGGATTTCGGGACACGCTTGGCCGGGCGCTGGGGATGGTCACGGTGTTGATCGTACCGGCTGTGCTTGGACTCGCGGCGATCGCGAAACCCACGGTCGACCTCCTCTTCCATCACGGCGCAACCGGCGGCACTGGCGCGCATCTAATATTCGTGGCGCTCCTGGGATATTTGCCCGGCACGTTATGCGCTGCCTATGATCAGATCCTGATCTTTGCCTTCTATGCCCGGCAGAACACGCGGACCCCGGTAACCGTCGGAATCATTGCGACGGGCGTATATTTCGTGTTCGCGCTTTCACTTGTGAATTCGATGGGGATGCTCGGCCTGGTGATCGCCAATTCGGCTCAGTTTGCGGCTCACGTTGGGATCATGATTTGGCTCTGGCGGCGATCCGAAACCGGGTTCGGCAACGAGCAACTCTGGCGGGTCATGCGGATCTGCTTTGCTTCGGCGATCGGCATGGCGCTACTTGCGCTCGGCTCGTGGCTCGCGTTGGATGCAGGACTGCCACAGAGTACGAACGAGTTTGTCGGACTCTTGCGAGAGATCGCCCTGGTAGGGGTGCCGGTCGCGGTTGGGGGAACCGCATATATCATTTCATTGCACTATTTCGATCTCGACGAGGTGCGAACGCTGCGTAAAGCAGTGCTCGGCAAGGTTAGCCCGCGTTTCGCGAACTAGAAAAAATCAGTCTTTCGCCGCGACCCCGCTGTCCGACATCCTCAGTCCAACAAAAGACTCGGCAATCCGCCGTGCTTCGTTCGTCACCTCCCGCAGGGGAACGTCGTTTTGGCGGGAGATCGCCACGCAGTCATCGTATTCCGGCGTCACATCGATGACACGACCGTTCCAGCCGCGAAGTTTGACCCGTACGTCTCCCCATCGCGTCGTGACAGATGCAATTTCACGGGCAGCTTTTGTTCGATCGATCGTTGTGCCGCGAACTCCGAGGGTGGTGCTGTTTTCGATCATGGCCGCCTCCACGACGGCTCGCGCGTTCGTGGGAACAATCGCGCTGACCACGGTTCCGGGACGGCCTTTCTTCATCATGACCTGGGTGAGCCAAACGTCGAGCGCGCCCGCCGCTTCCATGCGCTCCATGAGTAGGGCGTAGTGCTGGGGATTCATGTCATCAATATTGGTTTCGAGGAGCATTTCGCCGTCGCCTTGCGGCTTATCTGCGGTTTCGCCGATCCAGACGCGGAGGGCATTCAGCCAGGGCAATTGCACTGAGCCGAACCCATAACCGATCACTCGTGGAGCGAAGTCGGGTCGGCTGAACGTTGCAAGGGTCGTTAGGATCGCGGCGCCAGTTGGGGTAAGCAATTCGAAAGGTTGAAAATCGCCACCAGGATCCGTCCCGGCGATCGGTGCGCCCGCGGACGCGAGAAGTTCCGCCGTCGCCGGGCCAGGAACGGGAATTAACCCATGTTCGGATCTGGCAAAACCCGATCCGAGCCGGGGCGGTCCGGAGAAAATTTCATCAATCCCCAGAAGTGAGAGACCGATACACGAACCGCAGATATCCACGATCGCGTCGACTGCGCCGACTTCGTGGAAATGGACCTCTTCTGGTGTCGTACCATGAACCTTTGCTTCTGCTTCCGCCAGGCGACGGAATATCGCGAGCGCTTGGCGCTGCACCGTCTCGTTCAAACGAGAGGACTCGATTAGGACGGCAATATCGCTCCAAGTTCGAGCTGGCTGTCCTTCGGAAACTTCGACATCGAGGAACGTGCCGCTCAGTCCATGCTGGCTCGTTGATTGATGAACGAACGCATAGCCGCTGAGATCGATCTTGGAGAGTTCGCTTTTGAGATCGTTCAGGCGCAGGCCGGCATCGACAAGCGCTCCCAGAATCATGTTCCCGCTTGCGCCGGAGAACGGATCGAAATACGCAACACGTGCCAATGCCTGCTCCTTTAGGTTCTCATTTGTGGTTGGAGGATAACAGGAAGCGGTGAGTGCCTAACGCTCTGCTACCATGGCGCGAACATAATCCTTTCCATTGACCTAGAGGAGCCAATCATGGGCGTCGATACCCTATCCGGCAGCACCACAGTCGGTCATCGATTTGGTGGGCAGACAATGACCGCGACATTGCGGTCGGTCATGGTTCGGCGTCCGGCGAGACCACGACTTGAACGTGCCTGGGAAGAGTTCGGCTATGTGCATCCGGTCGATGTGCAACTTGCCGACGAGGAACACGCGTCGCTTCGAAGGTTACTCGCTGAACAAAATGTTGAGGTCATCGATGTCGGTCCAGACGAAGGCGGACATCTCGACGCAATTTTCGCGTTCGACCCCTCGATCATGACGGATCACGGGGCGATCATCCTGCGCATGGGCAAAGAGCTCCGCGTTCCCGAAGGAGTTCTCCACGAGCGGACTTACGAATCGCTTGGCATTCCAATTCTCGGTAGGATCAAGGATCCCGGTACGGTCGAGGGCGGCGACACGATGTGGATCAATGAGCAGTTGCTCGCTGTTGGACAGGGCTACAGGACGAACGCAGAAGGGATTCGGCAACTGCGCGAGATTCTGGCCGGAATCGACGTTGATGTCGTTTCGTTCGACCTGCCCTATTTTCATGGTCCCGAAGAATGTCTGCACCTTCTGTCGATGATCAGTCCGCTCGCGTCCGATCTCGCCGTTGTCCACAAGCCAATGATGGCGGTGCGATTTGTCGATTTGTTGGAAGAGCATGGTTGGCGGATGGTGGAGATACCAGACGAAGAATTCGAGTCGATGGGCTGTAACGTGCTCGCGCTCGCACCAGGAAAATGTCTCGCGCTGGCGGGAAATGACGACACGAAGCGCCGGCTGGAAGCGGCTGGCTGTGAAGTTCTCACCTATGAAGGTCGTGAAATTTCGCTCAATCGATTCGGTGGACCAACGTGCTTGACGCGTCCGATTTGGCGCGCCGCGTCCTCGCCAGCCTAGCAGGGTAGCGGTTTGGGCGACGATTCGGGAAATCGATCAGATGCCGCAATACCGAGCGTCGAGCTTCGAAACGTTCGTAAGATCTTCGGGGACGTCACCGCCGTGAACGGCGTTTCACTGTCCGTTCAGCACGGCGAATTCGTGACGTTGCTGGGACCGTCGGGCTGCGGAAAAACGACGACGTTGCGTATGATCGGCGGCTTCGAGAGTCCAACAGACGGGAAGGTGCTCATCAAAGGCGAAGAGATGGGGAAGCGCCCGCCCTATCGCCGCCCGGTTAACACGGTTTTTCAGAACTTCGCGCTCTTTCCCCATCTTACCGTTGGGCAGAACATAGGTTACGGATTGGAAATGTCTCGCACCCGCAAAGATGAGCGCGTGCGCAGGGTGAACGAGATTCTGGAACTCGTGCGGCTGCCACACATCGAGAAGCGCACACCTGATGAGCTTTCTGGAGGTCAACAGCAGCGTGTGGCCTTGGCGAGAGCTCTCGTCAATCGACCGGAAGTGCTCCTGCTCGACGAGCCGTTGGGCGCGCTGGATATGAAACTTCGTAAGGCAATGCAACTCGAGCTGAAACGGCTCAATCGCGAAGTCGGCGCAACCTTCATCTATGTCACGCACGATCAAGAAGAAGCACTGACGATGTCGGACCGGATTGCGATCATGAACGAGGGCAGAATACTTCAGATCGGTCCGCCAGAGGAAATCTACGAACGTCCGCAAAATCGATTTGTCGCTGACTTCATCGGCCAGACAAATCTTATCGCAGGACGGGTCATACAGGTTCGCAATGGAACGGTAGAAGTGGAGGTCGATTTGTCGGGGATCGTTCGAGGGCAAGTCACCGACAGCTCGCCTACAGGTGAAGTTGCGATCGCGGTTCGGCCAGAGAAGATTGCTTTTGCGAGCGATTTCCCTGGCTTAGCGGCGCCCGAAGGCTGGAACTCACTGATCGGTACGGTGGTCGAACTTGTATATGTCGGCACGCACACGCAACATTTGCTGCGTTTGGCGAATGGTGGAATGGTGACGGTGCTTCGCCAAAACAGCGGCCCCGGCGCGAACGGTCAGGCGATCGGTGATCGAGTGACGATCGCTTTCAATCCGCAGTCGGCTTCAATTCTGACTACTTGATCGATTCGAAATCGCATGAGCATCGGAGCATCTCATTGAGCTTGGCATCAATTGAGTCGATCCGTCGACACGCGTTGGCTTTTCTCTCCGAACGCGACCCGGGCGTTTTGGGATTGACATGCGATTTGATCGCCGCACCGAGTCCCAACTTGCCTGGCGACGAGACCGCACCGGCCGCGGTGATCCACGATGCACTCGCGTCACTTGGACTTCCGCTACCCCGCGTCGTGGCGATGGAACCACATCGTCCCAATTTGCTCATCACCATTGACAGTGGACGGCCGGGACCGCGTCTCGGAATTTGTGGCCACCTCGACACCAAACCGGTCGGTGAAGCTGCCGGCGAATGGAAGACCGATCCGTTCACGCCGACCTTCGACGGTAATCGTCTCTACGGGCTTGGATCAACCGACATGAAGGGCGCAGTCGCGGCGATGATCTACGCCGCGGCGGCGATCGCGAATGTTGGAGGATTGCCATCGGGCTCGCTCACGATCATCCTCACTGCAGACGAGGAATACGGTAGCGCCAAAGGGGCAGAGTTCCTCGTTCACCAAAACGCGCTCGATGTCGATGCCATCGTCTTAGGCGAGCCTTCGGGCGTGCGCAAAGACTGGGAAGCAATTCGGATCGTTTCGCGAGGCATTTCTTGTTTCAAGGTATTCGTCCACGGAACGCAAATGCATTCCTCAATTTCCGATCAGATTCCGTCGGTGAATGCGGTCGAAGCGATGGCGCGGGTACTCGCTGGGTTGCGCGGCGAATTGAACTTGACCTACCCCGAGCATCCGCTTTGCCCTGAGGGACCGACCGTCAACATTGGAGTGAAAGCGCAGGGCGGCGTCGGGTTTGGCGTGTTGCCCGGATATGCGGAATTCTGGAGCGACATTCGCACGATTCCGGGCATGACCCAGGAGCAACTGGGTCGTGATGTTGAGGCGGCATTGCATCGCCTTCAACCGGAGGCGCTTGGTGCCGAGGTTTCGATGAAATTCGCCGACCACCTAGCATGGCTCGCCCCGACTGAGGTGCCTGCCGATCATCCCGTCGTCCGCGCCTGCCAATCTGCCGCGGCGACCGTTCTCGGTTCCGCCCCACCGCTTGCCGCGTTTCCCGGGGGTACCGACGCCTGGCCCTTCCAAGGGATGGGCGGTATTCCCACAATCGCCGCGTTTGGTCCGGGACTTCTTCCCCTGGCCCATGGACCTAACGAGTGGGTAAGCTCGCAAAGCGTCATACAGGCTGCGCAACTGTATGCGCTCTTGGCTCTCGATTTTTGCGCAGGATCGGCGGAATAGAGGTCGTCGGAGTTCATACCTGCTCGAGACGACTGATCGATGGCGCGCCGGTTGGACCGTAAAACTTCGCGCGCTGGCGACTCAGGATTTCGTCCAGTTCGGCATCTAAGACACCATCTCGCGCGAGCACATGACGCAACAGTTCGAGCCCAGCCTCGAATTCGGGTTGCGCGACCTCGTCCGCTCCGGCTGCTTGCAAGAGCTCAACTTCGGTCGCGACCGCAGCCCGAGCGATCACGTCAATTTGGGGATTGAGATGTTTCGCGTGGCGAATTGCCGCGCGCGCAGTCACAAGATCTGGCGTCGCCACGACGAGTGTTTTTGCCGAATCAACGCCAGCCCGAAGCAGCAATTCATCTGACGCGGCGTCTCCATAATATGCGTGGACTCCTCGCTCACGCAGTGTGCGAACCACGGCCGGATTCATTTCGATCACGGTGTAGCTCATCTGACGGCGATCGAGCGCATCGCCGAGGACCTCGCCGACTCTCCCATAGCCAAGGATCAGGACGGCGTTTCTCACTCGTGCTTCGGTAGGTTCCGGGCCTTCGAGGATTTGTTCTCGACTCGCAACGCCGGGGAGTCGCTCGGAGATTTCCACCAACTTGGGTCCGGCCGAGAGGACGAACGGCAGCAGCACGATTGAGCCCAGCGCAATCGCCAGGATCATTCCATATTGATCTTCGTTGATGATTCCGTCCGATTGTCCAACACCAGCCAAAACAAAGCTGAATTCACCCATTTGCGCCAGGAGAATCGCGGCAAAGGTGGCCGTGCTGTGTTCAACGCTAGCGGCCAGCAATGCGCCGCCGGTGATCAGCATTTTCCCGATCACGAGCGTGACGATAAGTGCCAGGACTTCGACAAAATTGTCGGCAAGGAATCCCGGATCAAGCAACATGCCGACCGAAACGAAGAAGAGCGTCGCGAAGAGATCGCGCAGCGGAATGATCTCGGCAAGCACTTGGCTGTCGAACTCCGATTCGGAGACAACGAGTCCGGCGAGGAAGGCGCCGAGCGCGAGCGACAGTCCTGCCTCGTGGCTAGCGAGCGCGGTGCCGAGCGCAATGAGGACGACCGTCAACAGGAACAATTCGCGCGATTCGGTTTGGGCAACTGCGTACAGGAGCCTTGGCACAAGCCTCGTGCCGAGCACGACGACGGCGAGAAGCGCCACGACCGCAATGCCAAGCGATTTCCCGAGTTCAACGATGATATTGCCACCTTCGCCTGACAAGACGGGAAGAATCGCGATCATCGGCACGAGGGATAAATCTTGAATCACCCCAAGGCCAAGCGCGACACCGGCCTGCGGAGTGTCGGCCTGACCGCGTCCCATGAGCAGCTTGAGGGCGACGATCGAGCTCGAAATGGCAAATGCACCACCCAGGAGAAGGGAGGCGTCGAATTTCCAGCCCACGGCCAGACCGGCCAGCGTTCCGAGCAGAATCGTCAGAGGGATCTGTATGCCGCCCGCGATCAGTCCGATGCGGCGGACTCGTTTGAGCTCGCTGAAGCTGAATTCGACACCGAGCGCAAACATAAGAAACGCAACGCCGAGATTTGCCAACAGCTCGACGCTATGCCGATCCGCGGTGAGGCCTGGCGTATTTGGACCAATAACTAGGCCCGCGACGATGTACCCGAGCAGAACAGGGAGACCAAGACGCTGGGCGATGATGCCGCCGATAAAGGCGGCCCCCGAGCGCTACGACGAGATCGACAACGAGTTGCGTGTTTTCCATGATTCAGGCCTCCTGCCCACCACATACTCCCTTGTCGGGATCGCAAGGAGACCTAAGTTGATGCTTACTAGCTTAACAAGTGGAGTGAGCCTGCGGGATTGCCCGGAGTAGAAGAAAGCTCGCCTAAGTCGATATTTGAGCACACTACGACTCTGACATCTTGCTATCGAGAAGTCAGAGGAGTACCGTGACCATGTCAATGTCCGGTCCGGCGCCAGGGAGGCACCCCATGGCTGAGCGTCCGACGGAAACGCGGCAATCCTTGCACTCAATCACGTCTGCCATTCCAAGTATTCGCTCGCGCGTGCCGGCGGTCGTCGGAAGTGGGCCTTTGGCTGGCGCATGGATTCGTCGCCTTCGCCTCTGGCTCCTTTGCAACGAAGTGGACACCCCGCGTGACATCACGGCGTCGATTACTGGCGACGATGTGATCGTGCTATGGCGTGGCGATAGTACAAACGTTGGAGCTTACGTCGTTGAACGTTCCGTCAACAACGGACCCTATGAAGTCATCGTCTTTGTCGGTGCAGGTGCACTTCCGGGAGATCATTCGTTCGCTTGGGCGGACAACAACATAGATCTGAGTGGAAAGTACTGCTACCGAATCACTGCTCAGCACACCGATGGCCGCAGGGGCTGCCCGGCAGATCCAGTTTGCGCGGCGGGCTGCAATGGCGTGCCGACGCCCTTTGATGTTGTGGCGATCGCTTGGGGCGCGAACGAGACACGAATCCGTTGGAACAGCGACTCCACGGACGTTTCTGAGTTCAACGTCGAGCGGGCGGTGGGAGGACCCTTTGGCTTCCAACAGCTTGCCAGTGTCCCGGCCGGGTCGCAGACGGGTGTGCAGTCGTTTTCATATACCGATTTGACTGTTCAAGGCGGCGTACTTTACTGCTATCGACTAGTCGCCAAACGTCCTGACGGTACGCTCGGGTGCCTAACTGATCCGCAGTGTGCTGGCACGATGATTTATTGAACCAACTGCTGATCAGCGGCTGTTGACTAGTCCCGCCGGGAGCTCCCTTTCTCAGTGTTGAGATCCAGTTTCAATTTGATTTAGGTGGCGAGGGCGCATGGGAGTCGAACCCACCGGCGCTGGGATCACCACCGCCCGCACGGTTTTGAAGTCTGCGCTAGACTTGTCCCTTGAGTGCTAAGGTGGTCCACAGTGCGCACGAAATCGAGTATTTCCGTGTCTCGAAGTCCATCGCGTGCTAAGGTGGTTCGTTGGCTTTGTGGTCAGAATTATGGTCAAGGTTCGAGCCTTGACGAGCCCGTCTGGCTTCGCTCCAGAGGTATTCGATATCGTCCCAATTCCGCATCCGAACAGTCGGCGATTGGCGCCAATCCGGGCGCGGCTCACCTGGTCCAGGCCACGGTTCGTCGCCGACCAACGTGTAATGCGGTGATAACAACCGTTCCTTGGTCTCTTCGTAAGTTCGCTTGAACTTATCAAGCGGTTCCGGAAAGCACCACTCTGGTCGCTCCGTTCTCCAGCGCTTGCCACTGCCGCGCCATATCGCGAAACGATGTCACCTCTTCTGCCTGGTCTTGCCCTTCCTGGACAAAGTCAAACACCGCGAGGCTTCGAGCCGAGACACCACGGTTGTCGCTACCACGCAGACCTGGGCGAGCTAACATCCAACGTTGGAGCAGCCGAAACGTCCGCTGAACCCAGTCCGCCGACACCCACGGATCAATCGAGAGGTCGACTCGGCCTCGTGTGTTGCGATCGGGATACCCGATCGGACGGGCCCGCACCGAGATTGGATCGAGGTTCGGATCGTAGGTCAGGATGAACCAGGCCGCCTCTGCCTGCGTCCAGGGACAGAATTCCATCAAGGCAGTGCATATTCGGTATAGCTCGAAGAGGAGCGAACCTGGCCAGAACGTGAAGTGGCTTACTCCCCAGTGGTAATTTACCCATTCAAACTCGGGCCACTGCCAGTTAATTGGGATCGGGAAGCGCTTGGCCGTAGTGCAAATCCGACCCGGTGGGTTGACGAACATGACCCACTTGATCTCCCAGCCGTCGGCATCTCGACGCTCTTCGAATGCCTCGAGATGGGCGTGGTGAGCCAGCGGAATTTCCGATTCCACGAACTGCTCAAGTGTGAGAGCGCGGGTCGCTGGAGAAGAGACGAACTGATGCATGCTCCGGCGCCAACGGTCCATTGACGAGGACCGCGTCTCGAAATGTCTTCACCGCCGGAATTGCATTGACCTCGCGAGCGATGGATCTTGAGATTGCGTCTGCGCGCGCAATCTCTTCGTCTGAGAGATCGATTACGCGTGGTGGAGCAATCGGCTTCCGCCCTGGCAAAGCGCGCCCACTGGCCTTGATTTTCCTTCCTTGTCGGAACCTTCCATACCACAGATTAAGATCGTCAACCCGGTTGTGGTGGAGAGCTTCATAGACGAAGCCCAACTCCTCCACGAATGCCCAGGCGGCTGCATCGACGTCAGTCTCGCCAAAACTCCGGGCAACTTTCGCCCTTAGTTCCTCGATTGGATCTCGTCGCCCACACATCCCATCAACTGCCACTTACACGAACCGTCTGGTCGGCAGTCTACCATCGCTTCAGAGTCCGAGAGCTCGACCGAAAATGGCGGACCAAGCAGACGAGGGTGAACTGGACAAGATGACTACCGAAGTACCCATGCTGTTGCGCGCCGAAGAGGCCGCGCGTTTGTTGTCGCTCGGGCGTTCGACCGTCTTCGCGATGTTAGCAACAGGTGAACTACCGTCAGTCCGAATTGGACGGGCCGTCCGCGTCCCGCGTGTTCCTGGAAGCTTGGATTCGCGCTCGAATTGAACACCGAGCGGAAGAGCAACTGCCGTCCGCGGCCATCGAAAACGCTGCGATGCCGATCGGCTCGTCGCGGATCTCGCATTGGGGCGACGACGATGACTCGGTCTACTGATGCCGAGTATGGCGCTAACCTTCATCCGCAACACACCAAACTTCTCGCAGATTCGGCAATTGCACCTGCGGTTGCAGCCGCTCGCGGCTACCGGACGGTGGTCTCAAAGGCCGCTGCAACGACTGGGTTTCAGTCACACCAGAGGTGCGTGCCCTCCTTGCTCATCCCGATCCATGGGGTCACCGGGCAGGTGGTGAACTATCAAATCCGTCCTGACCAGCCGCGCATCAGCAAAGACGGCAAGTCACTCAAGTACGAGACAGTGGCTCGGAGCCAAATGGCGCTCGACGTGCCACCCTTTGTTCGCGGTCAACTTGGGGATCCCTCCATCCCACTCTGGATCACCGAAGGCAGTCGGAAGGCCGACAGTGCCGTTAGTAAGGACCTTTGCTGCATCGCCCTGTTGGGGGTGTGGAACTTTCGCGGAACCAACGAGTATGGAGGAAAAACAATCCTTCCCGACTTCGACTCGATCGCATTAAATGACCGGCAGGTGTTTGTCGTATTCGATTCCGACGTCATGATCAAGCCGGCAGTTCATGGTGCGTTGGCGCGATTGAAAGCCGTACTAGAACTCCGGGGAGCTCAGGTCCTGCTCGTATATCTGCCAGCCGGCGAGCGTGGCACAAAACAGGGGCTCGACGACTACCTTGCTGCCGGACACGACGTCGGCGATCTCTTCACGTTGGCGTCTCCTGCGCTTCGGAGTAGCGTCACTGAAGAACAATTCGTCTCCACCTATCTCGAGACCGAGCAAGGTCTGTTTTGGCAAAAGCCAAACTCGCTTCCTGTGCCTCTCACCAACTTTATTGCTCGAATCGTTTCCGATATCCGGGAAGACGATGGAGAGAGACTCGCCGGCTGTATGAGATCAAAGCGATGCTTCGGGACCGCACGACGCGGTTTACGGTGCCGGCCGCCCAAATTCCGGGCATGAACTGGGCGGCAGAACATTCGGGTGCCGTCTAGTAGAGCCTGGCATAGGCTCTGAAGATCGTGCACGTGCCGCGATCCAAACTCTTGCAGGGGACGTTCCGGAGCCAACGTCTTCGCCCATCTAGGATGGCGAAAAGTCGCAAAACGAATGGCTCTACCTTCACGGAGGTGGAGCGATTGGTTCAAGCGGGTCGGTGCCTGAATTGGAAGTGGCCGTTTCCGGTAGCCTGGACCGCTTCCGTCTCCCGGAACCGCCGCAGAAGCTGACCGCGCGGAAGCGGTCCCGATCTAGCTTTGGGCTTCTTTAACTTGCTTCCGCTTTCCGTCGCTGTTCCTCTCTTGGGAGCGACATATCTCGCTCCACTCCGCGAACCCTTCGGCGGCGAACCGCCCGATCTCACTTTATGGATGCACGGGCCGTCTGGAGTCTTCAAGAGCGAACAAGCGGCTCTTGCACAAAGTCATTTTGGAGAATTCACCCGGTTATCACTGCCGGCGTCGTTCAATGACACCGCCAACGCAATTGAGCGCCTTAGCTTTGCGGCGAAGGACACGCTGCTGGTCGTCGATGACTACCACCCGGCGCGCGATCAACGTGAGGCACAGGCGATGGGGTATGTTGCATCGCGTCTATTGCGCAGTGTGGCAATAATCGCGGCCGCAGTCGAATGCGAGCGGACACTAGCTTGCGACCTGAACTGTGGCCGCGCTGCGTCCATTCGTTAGCGGGGAGCGGCTACCGGAGGGACATTCAAGCTTAGCTCGGATATTTCCCGTTCCCGTGGAACCTGGCACTGTCGACCTTGAAAGATTGTCCAAGGCTCGACGAAAAGACCACTTTATGCGCAGGCGATGCTGCGTACATTAAATACCCGGCCGGCAAGCTGGACGACCTGCGCGATCAACTTCCACTGCGATTTCAAGATCTGCGGCGTCGAGCCCAGTTCGCAGGTGGCCATAGACGAGAACCAGGTCAGGTTGCGTACTTGCAACTTTCTCTCGATATCTGGCTCGAATTCGCCGTCGAAATCGGCGCAGTTTCTTCAGACGAGCGCACGGCTTTGGTTTCGGATTCTTGGGACGTGTTGCTCCAACATGCGCGCCAGCAAGCCAATGATCTCGCAAACGAATCGCCGGTGCAGATATTCCTCGCGCTCCTTGCTGATGGCTTTGCAAGCAAGCGGGCGTACCTTGAAGCACGCAGCGGAGGTTTACCAGAGAACGCAGAAGCCTGGGGCTGGGCGCGCAACATACCACCAGTATGCAGCTTGAGAATCGCGACGAACTGCGGCGACCATCCGGAGCGATGCTCTTGGGCATGCTCGACGATGACTGGCTGCTTTTGTTTCCAGAGGCGACTTACCAATTCGTAGCCGCGGCTTCTCGATCTGCCGGCAGCGTGTTTCCCATAGAACTGAAGACTCTGTTAGCGCGTCTTGATGAATCCGGGCTCATCGCTACGGAATCAAGTGCGAAGCGTAGAACTGTTAACATCTGGACGGGTTCGGGAACCAAGCGAGTCATCAAATTACGTCGCGATGCGGTAATGCCCCATGCATCCTGCATACGGGAATTCGGGGAATTTGGGGAAGGGGACTCGGAATCCGATCCTTATCAGCACACTTATCCATTTCCCAGCGCGGGTGCTTCTTCCATGAACGGGACCGGCCAAGGTAGGGGTCCAGGTACCATACTCTCCGCCATTCCCGTTATTCCCTTTATTCCCTCTGTTTCCGCAATTGAAGACCAGTTGAGCGACGCCGAACACCCATATCTCCGCTCCTAGAATAGTCGGCGGAGATTGTGTCGATTGCTGGTCTCGCGCTGCCAACTGGCCGGAAGTATCGCTGCGTTGCATGTGCGGCACAGGCATCATGAGCCAAGTTCATTTAGAAAATGCACATCCCTAACCCATCTCGCTAGTTCTCAGCTCCCTTATAGGACTTAAGACGATCTTGCGTTGACACGCGCGTCGCCGTGCTACAGAATCCGGAGCACTTCCAGCTTCGACCTCAGGTGGCTTTCGCCTGCGAACCCGTTTTCACTTTTGGTGGTGGTACAAATCTTGGCGTCCATTCTCTTGGCGTTTATCAGCGAGGCTACTGGCAGTCGATGGACGGCTCACTCACTGACCTAATCATTCAGTCGCGAGTGGTGATCGCACGCTTTGGGGAGCGCGACCTTTTCCAGTGGTGGGACGACAACGCTCTGACCGTTTCTGGACAATTCGTGATGGACAAGTTGTTCCCGCGAACCGCGGTCGTTTAGGGGGCCGAGGTTGCAATCGAAGCGGCCACAATTCGACACCACACTTACGTGCCTACGAATGCTCGGCTCACGCTCTTCCGCCTTCCGTCAAACATCGAGGCAAATATCCGTGTTCGCATGCTTGAACTCAAGCGTTCCGGGGTGGGGAAGTCGATTGAGAGACTCCTAGCTCCTATTGATTCGAAGGCAACAGTCAGCGACGTGCTCTTGAAAGCCAACCTTGTTGGCAAGGCAGACTTGGATGCAGCAAAGATCGAGAGCGAATCTGGGCTCACGATATCACTTGGTCGAGTCAACGAATGCGACTTGGAGAACACAGGTGTCGTTGAGCAGTTGGTGCGCATGATGTCCGCGGGATACTCTGCTTCATCCAAAGGTCATCTGGTCGTGCCGGTTATCGATCAGGAGACCCGCACTTCGTGACAAGCGCAAGGAAGCGTCATTACACGAGCAACCTGATGAAAGGCGGAGCACTCATCACTGAGAGCCGGCGATTGCTCCACGAATGGCGGCCCGATGACTCCTTGGAATGATTCAGGGACCGGATAGTAGCCGAGAACGCCCTCGGCAAAGTGACCCGCGCTCGCGTACAGGACATCATCAACCGAGTCTATATCAGACGATTCTTGACTGCGGACGTCCCATCGATTGACGTTCTGCAACCACTGCTTGAGAGTAGTTTGGGGCCAGAAGTCACGAATAAGGTACTGCTTTATCACGCGGCGCTCGCGGAAGATTTGCTCTACGACTTCGTTACGGAACACCTATTCTCGCTTCACGATGCGGGACGGTACCGCCTAAATACGTCCGACGCACTGGTTTTCATCGACTACTTGACGCGACAGGGGCTCATATCGCCTCCCTGGTCGGACAATATCAGGCTAAAGACGGGTAGAGGCCTGCTGGCCGCTGCACGTGATTTCGGCCTGCTTGACGGGAGAGAACAGAAGCGATTCGGTCCAGTCTTCTTGCCCATGGAGGCATTTATCTACGTGGCATATCATCTCAAGGATAATGGCATTCAAGCAAACCGCATCATGCAACACTCAGATTGGCGCATTTTTCTCGATCCGCCCCTCAGAAATCGAGTTCCTTATGCTGGAGGCGCACCAGCTCGGCTTTGTGCGTTACAACGCTGCAGGTGGGGTCGTCAGAATCGACTGGCCATATGCCGATCAGAGAGGAGCTATTGATGCCCTCCTTGAGGGAACGGCTGCGCGTCCTTGAGGAAGCGCTGTCCAATGGCCGCATTAGTGCATATCGCTAGCTGCTGTTTGCGATCTTCCGGTACGATCCGGAGGAAGAACTCACCCGAAGCGAAGTTATTAGCCTGACAACGCGACTAAGGCGGGAGCGCGGTAAGCAAGTCACCGAGATCTCGCTGGCCACACTTATGTTTGATGGCATCGGAGAAAGCAGTCGGCGTTGATGCGCTGGCCGATGCAGAGCGTAGCGTGGGACTTGACGCCGCAATTAGGACAGTTGACGCAATTCTCACGGACCATGTGCCGCTCGACAAGCAAATTGCGGAACTTCTCAAGAAGTGAAGATCCGAACAACACCGTGGCTCTTCTTACTCGGGCGGGCGCGCTTTTCCCCGCGTTTCGAACGTCGGCGCTACTTGAACGCCTCATGGGTCAGGTGGAAGTGCCAACGATCCTTTTTTATCCAGGAACACTGGAAGGAACAGTTGGGCTTCGTTTCATGGGTGTTGCCGAAGCGGAACATAACTACCGCGCGAAAATCTTCTAGGTAGGATTGGGCAGATGGCAGAGCAACTGGGTCGCATTCTTGACCTCTTCGAGCGGCCGGTCGAGCGCCGAATCGAAGAAGTTATCAAGGTTGACCAAACGAATGAAGACGACGTCTTTCTTGAACTGACGGAACGTATGTTGTCTCACAGACTCGATCCGAAAGAGCTTCGAAGTCATTCTCACTGAATATCGTGAGGCGCCAAACAAGCCGCATGAGGCAATTGGCATTTGGATTTCTGGTTTCTTCGGTTCAGGTAAGTCAAGTTTCGCTAAAATTCTTGGCTACATTCTCGAAGGGCGAAAAGTGAAGGGCCGCGATGCGGCTGACATTTTCTGCGACCGACTCCCAGTGCAGGGAGACCGAGCTCGTGCCCTTCTTAGTGCGATCAGAGCGCAGATCCCTACGACGTCTATCATTTTCGACATTTCGACCGACCGCGGCCTGCGGAGCGGTTCGGAGCGAATCACTGAGGTCTTATACAAAGCACTTCTGCGCCACCTTGACTACTCGACCGATCTTGATCTTGCCGACCTAGAACTCGCACTTGAAGTCGATAATCGACTGGAAAACTTTGAGCGCCAGTACGAGCATCGCTATGACACGCCCTGGCGCCAGCGGAGGTCCCTCATCGCACTTTCCATTAATGAAGCAAGCGCAATAATGAATCAAATGGACCCTCAAACTTTTCCGGCCGCTGATTCGTGGGCGAAAGCTTCGCGAAATACGGATATCACTCCGAATGATTCGCTGAGCGGGTCCTCGAACTGACCCGGCGGCGTCTCGGAGACAGGAACATAGTTTTCGTCGTCGACGAGGTGGGGCAATACGTCAGCCGTTCCACGGACAAGATGCTGGACTTCAGGGCGTCGTTCAGGCGCTAGGCCGCGTGGCAAGGGCCGAATTTGGATCGCGGTCACAAGCAGGAGCGGCTGGACGAGGTGGTCGATAGCCTCGAAGGAGAGGATCGAGCTCGCGCGCGTCCAGGACCGTTTCCCACTACGGGTTGACCTGGCGCCGGCGGACATCTCGGAGGTTACCAGCAAGCGCGTGCTGACCAAGAAGTCAGTCCATGTGCCAGAAAGCGCTGAGACATCTCTATGAGGAACAGACAAAGGGAACACTGACCAGCTACACCCAGTTGCATACGTCGGCGAGGGCGATCCGGCTCGATGCCGGCTCCTTCGTCTGATCTCTACCCATTTCTTCCATATCAGATCGACCTGATGCATTGACGTCGTGTCAGGTCTGCGCAATCAGCCGGGCGCGAGCCGGCAGACCGGCGGCGCCAACCGGACGATCATCAAGCTCGCGCAGCAGGTACTTATCAACCCGCACGTACGTCTGGGGGGAGACGAACGGGTGGGCAAGCTTCGTTACGCTCGACATGATCTATGACCTGGTCGAGGGCAACGTTGGCAACGAGCGACGGATCGACATTACGCAGGGATCGAGGAGTTGTTTTCCGACCAGCCGATGATTCCCCGGGTCGCCAAGGTCATCTGCCTGCTGCAATTCGTACGCGGCGTTTCACGCACACCGGAGAACATCGCGGCGATGCTCTACCCGGAGGTGACTGCCGAAACGTGCAAGCAAGAGGTAGTGAACGCTCTTGAGTGCGTTGTCAACCGCGCAGAAGATTCGCGAGGGAGAGCATGGCTGGGAACTGTTGTCGGTCGAAGGAAAGCGCTGGGAAGAAGAGCGACAGGGCATTACAGCTCGACCTGCCAACTTAGAGCGGATGAAGAAGGAAATTGCAGGCGAGGTCCTAGCGGGAATTAAATCCTATAGCTACCTCAATGTCCGAGACTTTGCGCCATCAATCTCAGTCAATGGGGAATCTACGTCTAGGGGTGGTCAGTATCCCGTTAGAAGTACTGCTTTTCGACGATAGCCCAGAACTAGCACAGGCCTATGCAGCCGCGAAGGACCGGAGCCGACAACAGCCCGGCGCGATATGGGTTGCGCCAATTGACGACTCGATTTATTCCGGTCTGCGCGAGACTGTACCGCTCTCGGGAAATGATCATCCGCCACGAGCGACGAGTGACGTCGGCAGAGGAAGCACAACTTCTGAAGACCGAAGAAAACAACGTCAGGCCAGTCTGGGAGAGTAGATATGAGTTGGGCTGAGCTCTGCGGTGCTCTGAAGGAAAGCTGCCCTTTTGATGGAGTCCAGCACCGAGGCTAAAGCTTTGGGCGTCGATGTAGCAGGGGTCGGAGGTGACCTCATGGCAAACATTATCCCGCGCCTTTACGACAAGTTTGATCTCGCTGGTGCCCACATCAAGTCGGGCGATGTTGGAGGATTTCCTCGAAAGTGAGGAACCTTTCCGGTTCGCCGTCGGCGCTCTATGAAGGCGAGGCGCGGACTCGGGATCATTGTTTCCCGTCAGAGCGGTTCACGCTGAATACTGACGCGCCGATTGTCCGTGAAGTGAATCTTTCGTTGACGGGCGAGAGGCATATGGCGAAACGGTGTCTGGGAAGCTTGTTGAAGGCCAATTCAACGCTCCCCCGTATGGTTGGAGTGTTGAAGTCTTGCTCCTCTCGTCGCAGCGCTATTGCGTCAGGCGAAATTGGATTAAGGAGCCAAGGGGTGGGATATACGGAATGGATCGATCAAGGAGCGAAAAATGCTCTGACGAAGATTCCTTGTTTCGGTCGGCCGCAGTATTTACCCGCGAGGGAGTTACGTTCGACGACCGTGTTAACGCTACCCAGCACCTCACCGCGCTTTATGGTGCTGAACCAAAGCTGGAAACTAGCGCAATAACCGATTCCCTGATATTCCATTTCCAAACTGAGTTGCCTCTACTCGCAGGTTTCACCGAGCGACTACGAGCCTATCAGCTTCGAGGGTCAAGGTTAGTTGCCGAACTTCAGCACACAATGAAGGGTCTGATAAACAGCGACGACGACGACGCTGTCAAGATGGCTCAGCAACTCAACGAGATTCGTGCGCTGCGGGCCAATGCGCACACTTTTATGGAGGCGACAACCGATAGCAATCTAGCCATTATCGTCGGCGCGCGAGATGTCTTGAGCCATTTAGCCAATACTGTCTAACGTTCAGAATACCTGGAGACCTTCAGCCAGCCGCAGATCGACTTGCATCAGCTCTCGCGTCGGATGTCTGGGCTGACCGATTGACTCAAGTCGCAACCGATGCTGCTCAGATTCGGACAGTCTACGATCGCATGAGTAGCGCGGTGAAAGATCAACATGAACAAGCATTCAATCAGGCGACCGACGTTATCCAACGCCGCGACGACTTTGGGCCTCTCTCTTTGGAAGGAAAGAGCCGCGTGCTTGCTGGCTTTGAGAAACGAAGACTGGAGAATCGGATTGGGCAGCCTGCGGATCTCGCCAGATCGAAGAAGATCTCCGGCTTCTGCAACTCTGTAAGTGATGCGCTGATCGAACTCGAACGATTGCTCCAGCCAGAGACGCGGATCGATCGCGTTCGATCGCGGGTTCCTCCGGGGTGCGATAGCTCGATGAAGAACTCGAGACTTTTTCCGATGTCCGGACCACTGCTCAAAGCTGATCGGAGAAGGAGCCAAAGTACTCATCGAATGAGAGAGCGGCGAGTAATTGGAACCGGAAGAGTTTGAAGTCAGCGTCTGATCAGACCACAGGTCTCGAAAGTGAATGCGAATCAGTGGATCACGCCATAGCACCCGGCTTCGTAGGGCCGTCGAGGCGATGCGCGAAGTGCTGGAGGCTGATTTTCCTGAACAGCTCGAGGGCACCTATGGGATTGCAGAAATGGCAAGGTTGAGCCAGTACACGCGATGTCAACTCTGCGCGCGAACTGGGTGCGGCGACATGAACGCGAAGAGATTGAGGCAGCAATCACTCACGAAATCGAGAGGATCCAGATCTTAGGGGATCATCGCAAAGATTGCCAGAGGCAATAGCGCGATTCACCCGCGAAGTTGCATTTACCTCCTCAATCGTCTCGCAGCTCTAAAACTGATGGAGGCCCAAGGGCTCATCCGGCAGTCTGTGGCGAAAGGTTTTTCGTCGTCCGGATTTAGGGACTTTCGTCTCGTTGCTCCAGAATTTGTCCGCGCATATCCGGACGGCGGATATGGCGGTACCTTGGTCTGCTTTTCGATCAGGTCTCTTGGACGTGCCGGTGCTATTCGACCGGTCATTACCCCATTCGCGGCTCTTTCCTGCTTCTGGAGCATTGCGGCAGTCCTCGATCAACTCAACGCAGAAGATTTGGCAACATTTGGGTTGAAGTTGCGACTTTGGCTGGATTATCATTTTTATGCCCAAGGAACAACGAGATAAGGCCATTGCGAGAGTGACTCCTCGAGATCCTCAGAACTCGCCTTTCTCAATCAGTTTTCACTCTTGATTATGTTGTCGGATTTCTCACCGACAATACTTTCGGTCGCTTTGGTGGCTGAAGAACCAAAACAGCCATGTGATCAAGGTCTTCCGTAATTAATTTCATTCCGAGCGATCCTCCAGCGTCGGAACATCAAGAACATCCGAAAACAATCACAATCTTGGATCCTGCATGTGGTTCAGGACACTTTCTTCTCTACGCACTTGACTTGTTGCTAGCAATATACGAGGATACTACGATCACTTAAGCCTCGGCAAGACTCTCTCGCGCCGATTCCTCGGCGACATCCTGATGTACAACTTGTTTGGGATAGACATAGACACCCGAGCATGTCAGATTCTTAGTCGCCCTCTACTTGAAAGCAAAGCGAATCGCTCCAGAAGCTCAGATCACGAAAATGAATATTGTCTGTGCTCAACCGATGCCAGGTGAACCCATACTATTTGAGGAACTGTTGAGCGACTAGGTTCACCAACGCTTGAGCGAATGGTGCGGGAAATATGGCAGACGATGGAACTCGCGGGCGACCCCGGCTCACTCTTGAGGATTCAACAGCGTAATCGGAGGTCGTGAGCCAGGAACGCGAACGGGAAGTAGAGCAACGCTAACGGCAGGCTCCTGTGCAGATGACTATTCGGCCCAAAATGGAGCCACAACGGCATTTGATCATTCTCCGACGCTATTGAGCCGGCTTCTGGGAGGATGCTGAAGCGCGGATCCTCAGTGCCCTTCAGCAAATTGCTTCACAGCTTGCGAGTTCGGTCAGGTCGCACGCCGTCTCTTCAGCATGAATGGAATTCAGGGATTCGAATTTATCGACGTCGTCCGGCGGCGCTACGATGTAGTGCTTATGAATCCGCCGTTCGTACCTGCAGTCGGGGCGCACAGCAATACATCGAGAATAGCTATCCAAGGACCAAGAGTGATCTTCTCTCCGCGTTCGTCGAGCGCGGCGTAGAGTTGCTTCATACCGGAGGATTCCTGGGCGCGATCACCAGTCGTACGTGCTTCTTCTTGTCATCCTTCCAATCTTGGCGTGAAGATGTTCTATTGAAAGAGATTCAACCAATAATAGTTGCCGACTTTGGGGATGGAGTCCTGGAAGCAATGGTAGAGACGGCGGCGTACGTTGTGGAGCGAACTCGGTGACCAAAACACTCTTCCTCCGATTGTTGGAGTATGAAGACAAGGCCTCCGGACTTCAGACGGCGTTAGCCTCTATTCGCGCTGGTATGCATCTCGAGTCAGTTGTTTACTCGATGGATGTACAAGATTTCCATGAAATTCCAAAGAGCGCGTTTGCATATTGGCTTAGCGAGAGTCTACGCCGAATATTTACAGAATTGCCCTCATTCCAGGGCGAGGACCGGTCGGTTCGCGCGGGTCTGGCGACAAGGGATGACTTTCGCTTTGTACGAGCTTGGTGGGAAGTTCCCGAAAGTCGCGTTCTAGACGCAAGCAATAATTCATTCAACGATGTAACCGATTTCCAGCGATGGTGTCTAGAGCAAACGCTCCAAGGAAAGTACTGGGTGCCTTTCGCCAAAGGCGGCGAATTCTCTCCTTATTATGCGGATCTCTACCTCGTGGTGAATTGGTCGAGCCATGGGAAAGGAATGAAACTCCGAAACCCACAATTTAACTTTCTTCCTGGTTTGACTTGGACGCTGCGTACGCATCGCCTCGCAGTGCAGCCACTTCCTGCTGGAAGCATCACAAGCATGCGAGGTTCTGGAGTTTACGCCGACCGCCATCACCTGCCGGTTATAGCGGCCTTGTTCAATTCCACTTGCTTTGACTTTTTAGTAAAGGTGTTCCTCGGAAGATTTAACCACCCGCAATTCGATGTAGGAGTCCTTCCAGCACGCCCATTCCAAACGATCTTTTCTCAAACGGCGAGAGGTTAGAGGTTTTTGCCCTCTCGGCCATAGATTTGAAGCGAACTATTGACTCGGGTAACGAGGTAAGCCATGAATTTCACCTACCTGCTTTACTGCAAGTCACGGGCGATAGTTTTGTGCATCGGGTTGCTTCGTGGGAGAGCCGAGTTCAATCGGTAGGCATGAAGCTAAATCAGTACCAGAGTCAAATCGATCAACTCGCCTTCGACCTATATGGCATTTCGTTCGAAGATCGCCTGAGCATTGGAGCCGCTTTTCATGAAGAAGACGGTGTCGACTCCTCAGATGGTGCAGCGGCGGACAGCGAGGAAGTTAATTACGACGAAGCGCCGATGTTGCAATTCAGCGCCGATCGTGCGTCGCTAGCGGCCGATCTCGTTTCGTACGCTATTGGTTGTGTTTTTGGACGCTGGGATGTACGCGTTGCTATCGATCCCATTCTTCCGTCATCATCCCGAAATCCGTTTCATCCACTTCCTGCGTGTTCTCCTGGCATGCTAGTAGGGCTGGACAGGCCTGCAATCGAGGGTGAATTGTCAGCGAAGAGTGGCTGCGAGCGAAACTAACTGGCCCTTCAACGCCATACTTCGAAGCTAGAGGAAACGCAGTTATCGCCGATTCTGAATACCCGCTTCAGATTTCCTGGGATGGAATCTTGGTAGATGATAAGGGGCACCCGAAGGACATCGTCGAGCAAATTCGGGCAGTATTTTCACTCCTCTGGGGAAATCAAACTGACGAGTTCGAAAAGCAGATTTTGCAAGCGCTAAACGCGAGTGACCTGCGCGAATATCTCCGAAGTCCTAAAGGATTCTTCGACCATCACATCAGAGGGTATTCGAAAGGGCAACGCAAAGCACCTATATATTGGTTGCTTCAATCAGATCGCCAAGGCTATTCCGTGATGATCTACTACCATCGTTATGGCAGGGAAATCTTGCACAGAGTACTTGGCGACTATGTTAAGCCGAAGATTCGATTTGAGGAGCGCCGATTTCAAGAAATCCAACAGAAGATTGTGGCTGCCGAAGGGAACGGAGAAGCGAGGGAAGCGCGCGACTTGTCCAGAATCCTTGAAAAGCAAGAAGGCCTGTTGGAAGAACTCAGGCGTTTTCAGTTGGAGATCGCTCGGATTACCGATCTTAATGTCGTCCCCGATCTTGACGATGGGGTCATCCTAAACTTAGCCACTTGCCACCAAATAACGCCTTGGATGGAGTCAAAAGAGCTTTGGAATGATTTGGTCGCTGGCAAGCACTCCTGGTCAAAGATTTCTCAGAACCTTCGAGCCGAAGGGCATACAACAGTCATGAGCGCGTCTTTAAACATCCAACCTGTTCGATCGTACCTAGAAGAGAAGCTTCGAGATCGGTTGCGAAGAGATGGTGTGATTGTCTGGTATGACCGAGAACTCGCTTTTAAAGACGTCGCACGGACGCTCGACTTGGGTGACATCGTATTCGTCGAGTACAACGGATCATACTATTCACTTCGGACACCCTCGAGTTGCGATTCGCCTTAATGAATCGAACAGCGCTTGCAGTTCAACGTCCCGTTCTCGTCTATATCCCGGCATCAAGGCTTGATCCATCATCTGACGTACTGCTCGAAGTCACAAGGCCGGCAAAGTGTTCAGCGAATCGTTCCGCACTATTGCTCGGCAGGCGCTCCGCGGCCACCTAAACCCTCAGGGTTTAGAAAATCTACTGGAAATGGATGGACTGTCGCTTGACGAAGTCGATCGTTTAGCCTCATCCGCTGTAAGTACAGCATCTGCAGCGGTTGAGCTCATTTTTGAGACAACCGCCTCCGTTGAGGTCGCAACCCGCCTTCTCACCGACGAGACTTCATCGTCCATGATTTTGAAGCACCAAGCCATCGACGACGTAGCGAAATTCGTTTTCGATCGATTTGGCTTTGGACCAAGTACAAACGAACTTACCCTATTGAAGCGCCAGTTCTTGCGCTACGTGCTTGTTTCAGAGTTCCTTGCAGATATGCCTGGGACCCCACCAGAAAGACTATTGGCGGTACCACACGCGAATACTCAGGAGTGGGTGAAACTGTGCCGACAGCTTGCGATCCGCCTACGCGATACATCCACGTCGGCTGAGTTTTATGCGAGTGAGGCTCAGGCAATCCAGGAAGAGCTTCAACTCACTGAGCTTGGCATCGGGGCGGATGAAATCGGTGGAATTGACACCTTCCCTTTCGAGGAGCAAGTGTTACTCAATTCTCTTGGGGGGCTAATTGAATCCGGACGGAAGGCGGAAGTCTTAGAACGAATCAAAGCCAGGCGTCAGTCGTTCTGGACGAAAGTGGATCCACGCCGAAACGCTCAGTGGCAGGTTGCCTCGACCGCGATCGAGCTCATATTGGAGGCAGAACGAGTAATTCTTGAGGTGAAGGACGTTCCACTCCGTTGTGGTGAGCTCATTGAGCGATATGCCGATCGACGGGAGAACCGTGGCTGGTACAAGCTCGATGCGATTCAGCGGCACTCGAGTTGTCTCTCGCCGGCATGGAAGACGAATTTGCGTTGACCACTCTTCTGTCCCAAGCGCGATCTGAGTATCGCGCAGCATTCGAAATTATAGCCGACCGCTTCCTTCAAGCAGTTGCAGAAAGTGGGTTCGACACCGACGACACAGTCGGCAAATCGATACTTTCTCACATGTCGTTGCTCCGCTCCTTCTTCGAAAAAAGGTCGCCTACTTCCTCGTCGACGCGCTGCGATACGAAATGGCAGTGTCATTGCTCGAAAGTTTACCTACCCATACCTCGGTAAGATAACTCCCGCGGTTGGAGTGGTGCCGACCATTACGCCGCTGGGCATGGCGGCGCTTATGCCTACTGCGGAGGAGGGAGTTGGAATCACCGTCGTCAAAGGACGGGTGGCCGCGCAACTTGGGGACCGAATTCTCGCGGGAAGCACGGACAGGCAGCAATTGCTTGCGGCTCAGGTCTCAGTAACATACGCTGACCTAACACTCGCGGACGCACTAAATTCGTCTGCCAAGACCTTGGAGCGCGCCCTCGAGGGTAAACAACTATCCGTGATCCGATCCCAAGAAATCGATGCTTTCGGCGAAACCGATTTTTTCTACCAAGCGCGCAGAGTTATGACCGACACTCTATTTGATCTGAAAAAGGCGATGGTCCGACTTGCCAAGCACGGTTTCAACCAGATCGTTATCGCCGCGGATCATGGCCACGTGATGTTGCCGGAATTGTCGGACGAAATGAAGGTAGACCCACCGGGTGGGGAACAGATCGAGTTGCACCGCCGCTGCTGGATCGGGCGTGGGGGCACGACATCCAACGCCTTCGTCCGTTTCCGTGCTGCAGAACTGGGCATGGGTGGGGACGTCGAACTTGCTTTCCCTAGGGGTCTGGCTGTTTTCAAAGCCGGAGGTGGGAGTGCATACCTTCACGGCGGTCTATCACTGCAGGAGTTAATTGTCCCGATCGTGACCATCTCGCTCGAATCTATAGGGGTGCGCGGCGAAGGAGATCAATTGACACTTGAGGTCACAAGCGGTCGCATTACCAATCAGATCTTCACAGTAAAGGCGCTAATTATTCCCGGCCTCGCCGGCAAGGCTGAAGATCGACGACAAGTGCATTGCACGGTAGTCGTCGGGAAGGAGTCGGTCGGACAGACTCTAGCGGCTGATGAAGGCTTCATTCCAGGGAATGATGATATCGCTTTAGTCCCAAACGAGGAAAATATCATCACACTCAGACTTCGCATTCCTGCGGGAAGTGGAATGTTGAAAGTGCAACTCCTCGATGCCAACACCGGTATGACGCTTGCCGAGCATCGCGACATCCAGTACGAAATCAGCCACGATCTAATGCTTTAGGAGCTTGCTATTGAATGCCGAAGTTGTCCTGGACGACCTCGATCGTAAGGCCAATGCCGTTTTTGGTGGCAAGGTTGTGCGTAAAGACCTCGTCCGAAAAGTGAAGATCGGTGCGAATGTTCCAGTTTACGTCCTCGAATACCTGCTCGGAACCTATTGCGCAAGCGATGACCCAGCCGCCATCGAGTTGGGTTGCGAGTAGTTAATGACACGCTGGCCGAGCATACATCCGACCCGACGAATCCGCCAAGGCGCAATCACGGGTGCGCGAACTGACCGAACATACGTTCATCGACAAGGTGAGGGTTCGCCTTGTTGCAAGCGAAGACAAATATTGGGCCGAACTCGCGAACTTCGGAGAGCGGTATGTTCATATCCCGGAGCGCTTCGTAAGCCAGTACGAACGGCTTCTTGAGGGAGGTATTTGGGCGCAGGTCAGGATGAAATATGAGTATGACGACACAGTGGTCGGCCGGCGGAGCCCGTTTTACGTCAAAGATCTCAAGCCGATTCAACTGGCCACCTTCAATCTGGATGACTACCGAGCGGGCGACCGAATTCTCAACCGATGAATGGCTAGATTTGCTCGTGCGGAGTATCGGGTTAGAACCCACACACTTCAGTCGACGACTCAAGTTGCTGTTCATCTCTCGTCTAATACCGATGGTCGAGCGCAACTATAACTTCGTCGAACTCGGTCCTAGGGGAACTGGCAAGTCTTTCGTCTATCGAGAGGTATCGCCATATAGCATCCTCATCTCGGGCGGCAAGACCACCGTCGCGACCCTTTTCCACAACCTCGCGACCGGAAAAATAGGCCTAGTAGGGCTCTGGGACGTGGTTGCATTCGATGAGGTGGCCGGAATCCAGTTCGACGACTTGGCCGCTGTGCAGATACTCAAGGACTACATGGAGTCCGGATCGTTCAGCCGCGGGCGGGAGGAAATCGTTGCCGACGCCTCAATGGTTTTCGTTGGCAACATCAACCAGCCAGTCGAAACTCTTGTGAGGTCGAGTCATCTTTTTCAACCTCTGCCCAATGCGATGCAGGACATGGCGCTAATTGATCGTTTCCACTTCTTTCTGCCTGGGTGGGAAACTCCGAAGATGGCAACTGAGCACTTCACATTTCGCTATGGCTTCGTAGTCGATTTTCTCGCGGAAGCGCTCCGAGATTTGCGGCGGCACAACTTCACTGAAGCCATTGACCGTCGTTTAGCTTGGGTACTCACCTCAACGCACGAGATGCAAAGGCCGTCCGTAAAACCGTCGCCGGCTTGCTTAAGCTCCTTCACCCAGACCAGAACCACACTAAGGAAGAACTGCGTGAGTACTTGGAGCTAGCGCTTGAGAGCCGGCGTCGGATCAAAGAACAACTGAAAAAGATGGGTGCCTTTGAGTATTTCCAAACGAGCTTCTCCTACATCGACCACGAGACGATGGAGGAGCGCCACGTCGGAGTGCCGGAACAGGGCGGACGCGATCTCATTTCGGTGGATCCACTCGCGCCGGTAGCGTCTATACATGCTCGGTGGACGTAGATGGTCGCGTCGGCTTATATCGGATTGAGGTCGGCACCTCAGCCGGCACCGGAAGTTTGCGTGCGGCCGGCGGACTCGACCGTGCAATGAAGGAATCCCTCGACCGAGCGTTCGCATATCTCCAGGCCAAAGTGGTCGAACTCGGATTGGGCGAGAACTCAACAGTACAGATCTCCATGTCCAGGCGATCGACCTTCTCAACAACCGCGTGCCGGCAGAAACCGGAATCGCGTTCTTTGTCGCCCTCGTGTCCGCGATCCGGGACAACCGGTCTTGCCCGCGATAATCATCCTTGGTGATATGACGATCCAAGGACTTGAAGGGCGTCCGAACCCTCACCGAAGTGCTGCAGCTCGGCATGGACAACGGCGCCAAGCGTGCGCTTATCCCGACGGAGAACCGCCGCCAATTTCTTGAGTCTCTGAAGACATGCTCGAACAGGTTGACCCAGTTTTCTGCTCAGAACCTCAGGGGGCGGCCGCGAAGGCGTTGGGGCTTGGTTGACGATTTGAGATGGTGATCAGTTCGTAGGCCAATTCTGATCGGAACGAGTTCGTGCCTTTTAACTTGAGTGCAATGCGAGCAGCCCCTTGCGTGTCAAAAAGCGGTGGCGCGGCGGTGTTTAAATAGGTCTACCCGGTTCTCTTGCCTCTACTTGTGGCTCCTCGGTAATAGCCCGAAGTGCGGCCTAGGGACCATCGAAGGTGCCAATCACGGCGGGGCTCCTTATCAGGTTTACAACGCTATCACCGTCGCTGAACTCGCCATCTAGAGAGGTGCGGAAACACTTCTTATCCCCGTCTCAAGCTCGACGCCAACTCAACGAACTCTCCGACGACATAGCAGCTAAAATCACCAGCTTTTACTACGCCGACGCACGCGAAGCATGGGTCATGGCGCTTGCAGACTGATGGCCATCGGCCAGAGCGCGAGCGACAACCTATGCTGGGCTTCGCGGTTTCTAGCAGATGCCAGAATCGTTGGGTAGAGGCGCGACGCTCTCAGTCTGAGCGCTTGACGGTAATCCGATTAGGCGTGCGTGTATAAGTGGCCGCGGCAGGGCTGAATTGAGCGTCGCACCTTGCTCCATCCTCAGCCCTCGCGGAGAGAATCCTGAATCAGCGCTCCTATCCTGAGCGCTTTGTGGGCGTGCACTGGGTCCCCTCCCCCCTCATCTAGTCAGTCGGTCGAATAAAGTCCTGGGTCGCCTTAGTGGTGGTCAGGACGGGGAAAACCGGATTAATCCGTGATTGCGACTGCTATTGAGTCTGCCGGCTCATGACTTTGGCATGGGCGGAGGAGCACGCGCACGTCGATCAAGTTTTGGCGCCCCCGAAGTGAGCCGTGAAATCTATTGCTGAGGTCTGTTGCCAAAATCGAATAGTCGATCCGGACTCTACGGGGCCTAATATCCACCTCGATTTGCCTCTAGTTCTGCGCCAATTGCACCTTCGCGCGAAGTTACGACGTCAACCAAAGATTTGGTGAGTGCCAGAACTCTCCAATCTCCCGGACCTCTCTTGTTCTCATCAGATGGACCAATACTTTCTTATATAGACTCAAATAGACCTATATGTTACAATCGAAGATGGGGTGGCGTGCGAACATTGGAGGTGATCGAGTGGTAGATCCCAAACTCATCCCGCTGAAAGTTGCCAGGAAACAACTTAGTGTGAGCAAGACGACGATGGCCCGCCTGGTCAAAGAAGGCCAATTCACGATCTACGAGAACCCGCTAGACCGCCGGGAAAAGCTGGTCAGCGAGGAAGAGGTGCTGAGAGCAGCGCGACCACGGCCGGTAAGCCACCCTGTCGAGGACGCGAAGGAACGAAGAACGAACGAGTAATCGAGCAAGCCGCGGAGTCACCTCGGCTGCCTAGGGCGCGGACAGACAGAACGTCGAGAGAAGTCACGGAGGCGAGCGATGGCAAAGCGACGCGGGCACAACGAGGGCATGATCCGACAGCGCGCCGATGGACGTTGGGAGGCGCGGATCAGCCTGCCAAACGGTAAAACCAAGAGCTATTACGCCAAGACGCAACGTGAGGCCCGAGATAAGCTGCGGGCGGCCCAGCGCGACCTCGATACTGGAGTCGATCTTTCCACCGAGCGACAGACACTCGCGCAGTATCTTGATCGCTGGCTCTCTGCAAGCGTCAAGCCATCGGTCAGAACGAAAACGTATGAGGGCTACGAGAGCATTGTCCGGGTCCGGATCGTCCCGCGAATCGGCAGATCTCAGCTTTCTAAGATCACGCCGCTCGATCTCCAAGGACTATATGCCGACCTCCAAAAAACCGGGCTTTCAAATCGGAGTATTCATCACACTCACCGCACTCTGCACCGGGCATTTGTTCAAGCCGTGGGTTGGGGTCTCATTCCTCGCAATCCGTGCGATGGCGTGACGCCGCCGCAGCCGAAGCGGCGAGAATTTCGTGTTCTCACCCAGGCACAAGTCAACACGCTGATTGACGCGACGACAGATCACCCAGCACACGCTCTGTACGTGCTTGCCATCACTATTGGTATGCGTATCGGAGAGTTGCTGGGATTGCGTTGGGAGGACATCGATCTAGACGCGAACCGACTTGTCGTTCGCCGAGCATTGCAGCGTCAGAATGAGGCCGGGCTCGTATTCGTAGAGCCGAAGACGTCTCGCTCCCGCAGGTCGATCGTGCTCGGCCAGCGGGCGGTGGTGGCACTCCGGCAACACCGTGCGCGGCAGCTCGAGCAACGCCTCTTTGCAGGGCCGGATTGGCAGGACTACGACCTGGTATTCTGTAACGGGACTGGTCGTCCGGTCGATCCAGGCTGGCAACGCGACGTCTTCTAAAAGGTTTTGAAGCAGATCGGTCTGCCGGTTATCCGCTTCCATGATTTGCGGCATACGGCCGCAACGCTGCTTCTTAGTCGTGGTGTCCACCCCAAAGTCGTGAGCGAAATGCTAGGCCACGCGACCATCACCTTGACGCTAGACACGTACTCTCATCTTGTACCTGTCTTGCACGAGCAGGCCGCAGCAACTATGGATGCCCTGCTCAGTGCATAGGTTCCAGAGCGTTCACTTTTCTTTATTCCGAGGACTACGACCTGCAATACCTGTGCAAGGTCCTCGGCGGCTATTGTGGCCTCGCGGGAATGGGTGTGTCGTGTCCGGTTCGCTGGCCCGAAGAAGTCCCGCCGTAAGCCGCGACTACTGTTCGCCTATTTCGTACTCTCGAACAGTTTCGCGCCTCGGACAAGTCGGCGCAGTTCGTCGACGGTGATCCGCTGATTCTGGCTCGCATCCATCGCAAGCAAGCGGACCAAGGTGGCGCGACTCGAACGGAGATCCATCACTCGTGGATCGTCGTCGAGCTGGACGAATACCGGACCACCAAGGTCAGATGCTGAATCAAGCTCGTCCGGCGAAGTCTCAGCCAAGGCAGCGGCCGTTCGCACCAGTGAGCGCGCCAGGTCGCGCGTGTCCGAGTGCGTAAGGAGATGACTGGAAACCCGATGTCGGATCGTGCCCACGAGTCCGAACGTATCGCGCATCCGCGCCGTCGCAACGAGTTCGAAAACGGCATTTGCCGGCTGCTCGGGGAAGGTTACCGTGATCTCCGAATTGAGTTTTTCGCCTTGCCCGATGACGACACCAACGGCGGTCGGTCCGGGGTCCGACCCTTTGTGCACAGGGACCTTGCGACGGCTCGTCAGATTGGTTGCCAGGAACGACCAGGTAACCCTGATCGGCCGTCTCGATCCGAACAACTCGTTCAGGCGTCGCGGATCGCTCCCTCGAATGATGGCATTTACGGCATCGGCGAACGGTGAATCGTCCTCTGGTGAGGCCTTCCCAGCACGAAGCGGCGCGTAGACTGGCGTTGCTTCGATCCGCCACCGGCGCGCTCGTACGACTGAAACTGGAGACGCCACCTTTGTTGGCCGTCCAATGACCGCGGCAGCCATCGCATTCCACTCGCGAGGCGCTTCCGTGAGCTGCTGTGGCGCTTCTGTGATGATGCGTGGCGTCAGAGCCAGCGATGGGACCGGCAATGACGCCATCTCTCCGGCTACTGTGATCTCCAGACGTGCCTCGTCAGTGAGCGGCAGCTCCTCGACGATGCCGTCCGGCACGCGTCCGCCACGGGTCGCCGCCGTGGGTTGAAACCGTAATTCACGGCGCTTGGATGGGGTGACCAGCTCCACTTTCAGCTTTGAGAGATCGAGCTTCGCGGCAGCAGTGCCGGGACGAGGGGTCACTCGGATATCGGCATCGGCCACGAGTCGCGGCTGACCGTCGATCTCGACGCGGCGCAGCGATCGCGGCCGCGCCTCGACCTGCACGATAGGGCGCCGGGCCGGCCGTTCGAGCGTTGCGAGCACCGGCCAATCGCCGATGAGGGCGTCGCCGATGAACGGAGGCTCTTCGACTTCAACCTGAAGCGTTTGATAGCCCTCGCCACCACGGTCGTTCTCGCCAACAGTGGCGATCAGCCAAATGTAACCTTGGAGCCTTGTGTTTGCTGCATTCCGGCAGATCGAGCCGAACCCTACACCGAGGTGCCCTTCATTCGGCAGCAGTTCTTCCGCTCGGATCACCACTCGCTCGTTGTACTGAAGATCGTGCGTGCTCCCAGGAGTCGCATCTTGCCACTTTTCCTGCACTCGCTTTGATTCGAGGTGGCGAATCCTGAAGGTGCGCGCCGCTGCGGCCGGGTTGAACTCGAACGCAATCCGAAAAGCATTCGTGCGCGGGTTCTGTGACCAGGCGCGCCAGTTACTGGGCGGGTCATCCCAGGGAAAGCCAAAGTCGTAATTTCCTTCGCGGTCGAAGCGATTGGAGTCCTCCTGGACCTGCATCAAGGTGTAGGCGAAGTTCCCATTTGGGAGTTGACTGCGCCACCAGTAAAGCTCCGAGGGATGGATCTCCGGTTTGTTGTCATGAACCCACTCACGGACCCAGGGACCGTAGGTGCAGACAACCTCGTTTTCCAACGCGGACTCGCCAAGCTCCTTACTGTTGAAGACGTTCTCGTAGTAGCTCTCGTCCGGCGTTATCTCCGCCTCTATGCAGTCAAACGTCCCTTCGCCTTCACAACTGGTCCACTGGTCGGTGGGTTCGTAGATCTTGGCGTCCTCGAGGAGGGGAAGGAAGGCGGGCGTGGGGATGATGAAATTATTCCAGTCGGCTTCGTCCCCGGAGCTCCACGGGTCATAGAAATTGAATTCATGCAACACCCCGCAGAAAACGCGCTTCTCGACCGAGAGCGGAAACCAATTGTTGATGTCGCCGAGGAACTGTTTGGACTCGTTTGGGAAGCCGCCGATCCAATGACCATCGACGTCGACGCCGTCCACGCCGAGCTGGTTGAGGACGACGTGCCGCCAGATCGTGATCTGGTCATCGGTACAGATCGGACAGGTGTCCGTCGTGAGAACGACTGCATCGGGTTGCGGATTGGAATTTATACAGGCGGCCAACTGTGCATTGAGTTGAGCCAGCTCGTCCTTCGCCTCCTCGATTTCATCGATGATGGATGGTTTTTCGGATGGTGGCGCTTGTTGCAGCTCTTGCTGCAAGAGCTGGATGGTCTGCTGCTGTCCTTGGATTTGTGTGCGAAGTGGCTGACAGGGATCGGCCATGATGGCGCCTCCTACGAGATGGCGACGATCCAACCAAGTCAAGACTGGAACAACCGCAGGTGATTGGGTCTGTTGACGACGGGGTGAACGCTACTAAATCGAGGATGGTTCCGCAGCAATCCGAAGCGAGTATACGGTACACCTGATTGCCTGGCCTTTCAATCCGGAAAGGTCAAGGCGACTTCGCTGGTCTCTCTATTCCCCATAATCGTCGGGATCCCACGATCGCGTATGGTTTCGATTGTTTCGTTCGGAAGGGCATCGTAGCCAACAGGATGACAAAAATCAATAGCATGAATTGTGGTCAAATTTGTGGTCAACGCCCTGCTGGATCGTCGTCGATCGCGTCGCAGATGTGCCTTCATTCAATGTTTGGGGACCAATTTTGTGCGTAATTTTGGTGGCGAGGGCGCATGGGAGTCGAACCCACCGGCGCTGGGATCACCACCGCCCGCACGGTTTTGAAGACCGGGGAGGCCACCGGGCCCCTTCCGCCCCCATTGCTCGCTGCGTTGAGGGGCGAGCGAGTGTAGCACAGCGCAATAGGCTATCCCTCGTCGATGACGCGCAAGATGTCGCGGCCGTATTTTTCGACTTTCGCGGGGCCGAGTCCGGGGACAGCGGCGAGCGCGGAGAGGGTAGAGGGACGAGTGACGGCAAGATTGATGATTGTGGTGTTGTGGGCAACGACGTAGGCGGGGACGGCGTCGGTTGAGGCGCGTTCGCGCCGCCATTCGAAGAGACGCTCACAGAGTTCGGCGTCGGCTGGAGAGAGGTCGCTGAGGTCGATCTCGGGCTTTCCTGATTTGCGACTATTGCCACCAGACAGCGCCGATGTGGAATTGAACGCCGAGAGATCGGATTCGGTCGCTTCGCGACCTTTCGGGGTCAGCGAGATCAACTTGTACTCATGGTCGAGGTCGCGGAATAGAAAGCCCGCTTCCGCGAGCCGATCGACCAATTGTTCAACCTTGCTCTTTTGAACGTCTTTGAGCACGCCAAAGCTTGCCGAGCGATCGGGGCGGATCCGGCTTTCCATCGAACCAAGCAAGAGATTCACTAAACCTGGCTTGCCTAGAGCATAGGGCAGCGTGCGAACAGCCTCGAGCGCAGCGAGGGCATCGCTTGCTGCAATTGCCGAGCGCTTTGCGGCAGCGGGAGTCGCCTGCTCAAGTGGACGACCACGCGATGCGGCGGTGCAGACATCGCATGACGTGCCACACGGATCTAAGCGTTCACCAAGATGTGCCGCGATGGCGGCATGGCGACATGTCCGGCCCCGGGCGTACGCAATCACCTGATCGACGCGACGCTTGGCATCGGCGTGCGCCTTTTCGAGGAGTGATGTCATTGTGCGCGCGGTGTCGCCGGTGGCTGGAATGAGCTCGATGCACGCCGATCGACTGTTATCGCGAACAAGGAGTTCGGGCCGGCTGGCGAGCAATCGGTCGAGCTCGATCGGAGTCAGACCGGTTGCGGCACATGTCTCTGCCGTGCGGAGGGATCGCGGCTGAATCTGGTTCGACTCTCGTAGCCAATTTGAAAGTCGAGCCCAATCGCTTTCTAACTCTGAATTGCTCTCACCGGCACGCTCGGGGAGCCACTGCAAGGAATAACTCACCGGCGAGTCGGGATGGCGGTGAACGAGGCGCGCTTGCTCGAGGAGTCCGAGAGCGACCCGGGCGTCTTGGTCGTCCGCGTCGTCTTCGTCAGACGGCGAGGACAGAATCATCGGATCGATGATGGCCCAATTGCCGGTGGCCGCCTTGCGGAGGCGGGCATAGATCGCTCGCAGCGACTCCAGGCTCATTTGATCTCGACGGATTGATTGCGTCAGGCTTGCCTTGTCTGAGGGCGCGGTAATCAAGACACAGCGCGCGTAATGTCCATCGCGACCCGCTCGTCCGGACTCCTGGGCATAGGCTTCGAGCGAGCGAGGGGCGGCGAAGTGGATGATGAACCGCACGTCGGCCTTGTCAACGCCCATGCCGAACGCGATGGTGGCGACCATCACGCGAACCTGACCGCGCATGAAACGGTCCTGATGCAATGCGCGGGTCTCCGGGTCCATACCAGCGTGATAATGAAGTGCAGAGACGCCGCGGTCGCGGAGCAACGTGGCGATCCGCTCGGTATCGCGACGTGAAGAAACGTAAATGATGCCGGAGCCCCGCTCTTGCCGGGAAATCTCAGCGGCCTTGGCGATCTTTTCATCTCGCGAGTTGACGTTGACGACCTCGTAGAAGAGATTGGGCCGGAAGACGCTGAGGCGAACAACCTCCATTTCGCGATTGAGTGCCGCCGCAATTTGCCGGGTCATCGCTTGGGTCGCCGTGGCGGTGATCGCGACGACGGGGGGATCACCCAGTTCCTGCAGCGCTGTCGGGATCGAGAGATAGTCAGGGCGGAAATCGTGACCCCAGAGACTGATGCAGTGCGCTTCGTCGATGACGACCCGCGCTACCTTCGAAGCGCGTAGGGCGTCGAGGAACGCGTGGTGTCGAAGTCGCTCCGGCGCGACATAGACCAGGTTGAGTTTGCTGAGGCGTAAGTCGTCAAGTCTGCGCCGAATTTCACTCTGAGATAGCGAGCTGTTGATGAGCGCCGTTCGCTCCTGGATAGCGGGCGGCAGCGATTCGATCTGATCCTTCATCAACGCGATCAACGGCGAAATAACGAGTGTTGTGCCATCGCTCAACATGGCGGGCAGCTGGAACGTGAGCGACTTTCCGGAACCAGTCGGCATGACCGCGAGAACATCCCGTCCAGCAAGCACTTCGTTGATCACCGACGCCTGGCCGGGTCGCAAGGACTGGTGCCCGAACATCGAGCGCAGAGTATCCAGGATGCGGGGATCTGCCGCGTCAGAAGTCTCAGATTCGGGAACTTCTCGTGGGGTCGGAGGTTGAACAACCTCGTCGGAAAAGCGCTCCAGCTCGTCAAGTGGTTCGGCAGGGCTGCGATCGCCAAGTTCCTTGAGAATCGCCGCCAAAAGTTCCGATGCGCGGTCGTCTTCAATGGCGTTGGCGCGTTGCTCGAGCGATGCAGCCTCTGACTCGTCGCCGACGGTACTGGCCAAACTCGCCGCGGTGCGAAGCTGGTTTGAGGTCGCAGTCTCGTTCAAACCTGCCAGCGCCCGGCGGAGAAAATGCTTGGCCGATTCGAGATCGTGCTCATCGGCCGCGATTCGTGAAAGGGTTAGGAAGGCAAACGAATTGTCAGGTTTCGCATCGACGACGCCGAGGTAATACGTGCGGGCGGTTTCGATATCGCCGCGCGCTTTTGCCACATCGGCGGCAAGTTGGGAAATGGTGATCAAGTCGCCATGGGCGCGAACAAGCTCGGCGCTCAACGCTGCAGCCTTGGTCAAATCTCCTGATTCGAGATAGAAACGGGTCAGCGCGGCGCGGGCTGACGGAGAAGGAGCTCGGGCAACTCGACGTTGGAGCAGATCCCGAGCTTCGTTGAGATCGCCGCGAAGAAATGCTAGCCGAGCCCGTTCTTCGAGCAATTGGATCGTGTCACCGCTTCGGGCTTCGATGATGTCCAAGAGACGGGCTACTTCGTCATAGTCGCCCGCTCCCCGCAACCGCCCAACGAGACTCCAGGTCAATTTCGCGGGGAGATCTGCTACTTCCTCTTTGGATAAATTCAAGTTGCGCAAGCCATGAGTAGGACCACTTTGGCCCGGCTGCGAATCGTGCGCGGTTTGAGCGCTTTGAACAGTCACTCGATGTTTCCTCGACGTTTGCGAACAGATGTTCCAAAATCAGTATAGCGGTCGTCGCGGGCGTCGTGAAGCGGTATTCTGAGACAATACATTGTCCGCATATTTTTACCTTGCCGATGGTGTGCAAGGAGTTGGAGCAATGAATCAGGCAGCCGCGTCATTCTGGGATGAGATTAAGCCGAAGCTCTACATTTTTTGTGCCGGCATGGTGACAGGGTTACTGCTGGGTTGGTTCTTTCACGGACTCGTCGGAACGCTAATCCGCGTCTTCCTCATCTTATTACTGATGGTTCCAGTAGTTGCGGCGTTTCTTTTCTGGCGGAGCGTCTCGAACGAGCGTACCAAGGCGAAGGCGCCCACCGACGTAACTGACGCAACCTGGCGTGAGGTTGACGATATTCCTCGATAGCGGCGACATTCGCGGAGTTCAACGCTGGAAACCATAGTCACGCTTGCGCTGACAACGTTTGCGCTCGGCGTCGTGTTGGGATTTGTCGGGGCAGGCGGGGCCGGACTCGCGGTCGCGTTGCTGACCAGCGTCTTTGATCTCTCAATCCATGAGGCGATAGGCACAGCCCTGGCCGCAATGTTCTTCGTCACGATTTCCGGAGCAATCTCGCATTACCGAGAAGGAAATGTTTCACCTAGGATCGGCTTGACGGTTGGTCTTTCTGGCATGGTTGGGGCAGTGATCGGAGCGAACATCGGACTCGAAATTCCTGCTCATACCTTGAAAATCGCGGCTGGCTTGGCGTTGTGGGCCCTTGCGGCCCTGGTTTGGTTAAGGACTCGGATCGTGGATCGAACCGTGGCGGCACATGATCCGGCGCTGCCTGTCCACTCGGGTCGACAAGTCGCGATGTCGGTTGGGCTCGGAGTTACGGGAGGGACGGCATCGGGCTTCTTCGGCGTTGGCATGGCGCCTTACCTCCAGCTCGGGCTGCTGACATTCTTGAAGTTGCCGCTTCGCCAGACCGTCGGCACTACAATGCTGACTCTCGTGTTCGTTAGCGCGAGCGGGGCACTAGTGTTGGCTCGGCATGGCGACATTTCGACAAACCACCTCATCGGCACGGTAATTGGTCTTGCGTCTGGTTCCTTTGTCGGAGCGCGTTATACGAAACGGGCGCCTCGAACCGTTTTGCGCGCGGCAGTCGTCACGGTTCCAATCTTTGCGGGAGCGATTTTGCTCTTTCTTTAGGGCGGACAGAGTACACTTTCTCACAGCTCTATTCATTTGAGCCGTAGTACAACGGTGCAATGCATGATCCGGAGAACAAGATGCCAGTCGCATTTACCGAAGACGAAGTCAAGACAAATCTTAAGAATGTTTACGACCCTGAAATCGGTGTCAACATCGTTGATCTCGGACTTGTCTACGATGCCGATGTCGCCGACAACGGCGACGTGTTAGTCACGATGACTTTGACTTCGATTGGTTGTCCGCTCGGTCCCGTAATCGTGCAAGAAGTCACTGGCGCGCTCAAGGATTTGCCGGGCGTGGGCGATGTCGACGTCAAACTTGTTTGGAGCCCGCCGTGGTCGCCCGACATGATGACGGAAGAGGCGAAAGACGAACTCGGAATCTGGTAATCCAGATTCCTTGCACCCACTGATCCGCTCTCTAATTTCGCGCTCGCACTTCGCTCGGAGCTTGATCGCGGCAACCGTGGTCATTGGCCTGTTAGCGGGTTGCGCAACTGGTTCTCCGACCGTTGCTGAGCGACCAACCGCGACGAATCAACCCACTGTTCCTCCGACCCTCACGACAGCGCCAACGGTGACCACAACGATTGCACCGGTGACGCCGCCGACGACGCCGTCTCTCACGCCTAGCCCGGAACCTCCACCAAGTCCAGAAGCAACGAAACGCCCCGAGCCGCCTCCTGATCCTGGAACCGGTGAGAGTCTGCTGATCGATCATGGAGATAGCGGCCGAAACGAAATTGCCCTCACCTTTGACGCCGGAGCCGATCGAGGCAAAGCCGAAGAGATTCTCGACACGCTCGATCAATACGGCGTGAAGGGAAGTTTTGGCATGACTGGGCACTGGGCCGACGAGAATCCCGATCTTGTCGCCCGGATGGTCTCCGAAGGCCACATGATCTTCAACCACACCTATAGCCATCGCTCGTGGACTGGATTCTCGACTGCTGACTTCGACGCCGGTGTGTTGACGACCGACGAGCGGGATAAAGAACTAACAGACACCGAAAAGGCGATTGAATCGGCCGCGCCGGGGTACGATCCCAAGCCGTACTTCCGTCCTCCCTACGGCGATTACGATGAAGGTGTCCTCGTGGACCTGGAAAACGCCGGTTACTACCTGACGATCATGTGGTCGTGCGACACGTTCGGCTGGAACGGGGCGTCGGTCGATGAGATTCTCCAGAAATGCGGGAGCAGTGCCACGGCGGGCGACATCATTCTGATGCATGTCGGCGCCGATTCACTCGATGCCGATGCCCTGCCGCAGCTCATCGAGATGTTGCAGGAACAGGGATTTGACCTCGTGACCGTTGAGGAATTGCTCCAGCCCGGTGACGGTTAATCCATATCACCCAAAAGAAACGGAAGGGCGGCGGCGAGAAACGTGTCGGCGTTATCGCGATGGAGGGAGTGACCGCCACCCTGAATCTGCACCGACCGGGCAAGTGCCGAGTGCTTCTCAATTCGGTGGATATCTTCCGGCGCTGACATGCTGCCGGATGCCAGTTCGCCGTAAATCATAAGAGTTGGCGACTTCACCACCGGCAATGATGACAGCCGGTCGATGCCATTCGCGCTCCGGCTTTGGTCTCGAAGCTCCCGGAAAACCGCCGGTGCGGTGGACGTAATACTGATTGCCCGGCGATAGCAATCCTCAGCCGACCAATCGGGATACTGTTCGTGATAGTAGGCTTCCGCTTCCGAGATTGACAGGGACGCGAGCGTCATCCAACCATCGAGCATCGCCGAATCGTCCGGTCCGGTTCGCGTCGGAGGATCTTCAAGCACGAGTCGGGCAGTCGTGACGCCGTACAAGCCAGCCCAAGCATAGGAGACGATCGCCCCGAGCGAATGTCCAATGATCAAGGGACGGCCGACTTGGAGCGCTTCAATCAGCCCGTCTAGGTCGGCCGCGTAATCGGTGTGCAGGTATCTGGAAGTTGGTTTGTCTGAATCACCATGGCCGCGGAAGTCGGGCGCGATCACGCGAAAATGGGCGGCGAGTTGATCGAGAACAGGATACCACGAGACATAACGTGATCCGATTCCATGCAGCAGCAGGAGCGTTGAATCACCGGTTCCATACTCGGCCACAGACAATTCGATGCCGTTCGTCGGTATACGGCGAATGATGGGCTGCGATCGCGCTTCGATCATATTCTGGCAACGTTCCTTTCAGATCCCGGCACGATGCACCATTGACGACGATTATCGTCGAAGTCATCGAGTCTGCATTCGAACCTCGCACCCGTGCCGTATTGTGATACGGCGACTGGACATTTGACGGGGTACAATGCTGCCGACGATTGTCTGCGTGCCTGGCAAGGCTGGGCATCGCAGTAACCAAGTCGAAATTGGGGTGTCCCAGGGCCGTTTTCGGTCCTGTTGGTGGTGGGGCAGTGTGCGCTGTCGCAATCAGAGGCGGAGGACGCGGTTGATGGTCAAGCGGATCATGTCGATCGCCATTGTGGCGCTCGTGGCAATGATGGCGCTTTCTGCCTGCGGGACAGAGGATAAAGCCGCCGAACCGACTGTCACGCGAATTCCCAACCCTGCGAACGCGCCAGTTATCGGATCACCAACAGCCGAGACCGCCCAGAACCAAACGGCAGCGGCAGAAGTGACGCTGAAGATGGTTGACATCGCGTTCGATCCGAAGAACTTCACCATTGCCGCGAACACCGATGTGGTCATTCATCTCGAGAATGACGGCGCGTCGTTGCACAACTTCACGGTTGAGTCGCTGAATATTAGCGAAGATGTCAATCCAGGCGAGAAAAAGGATGTCACGATAAACACCGGACCTGGCGATCTTGATTATTACTGTGATGTCCCTGGGCACCGGCAGGCCGGCATGGAAGGCACGATCACCGTGGCTGCACCGGGAGCTGCGCCTGCAGGCGGCGGTTCGCCGGCGGCTGGCGGCAGTCCATCTCCAGCGCCCGCCGGCCCGACAACCGCACCCGCCGCCGCGGCTCCGATCACGATCGAACTTCAAGACATCAAGTTTGTTCCGGATACCTTCACTATTCCGGCAAACACTCCGACCAAGGTGACGCTCAAGAATACTGGCGCGACGCTGCATAACTTCTCGATTGATGAGCTCGGTATCAAGCAGGATGTCCAACCGGGTCAAACGGTTGATGTTGAGATCAATGCCGCGGCGGGAGATTACAAGTACTACTGCGATGTACCTGGTCACGAAGCTGCCGGCATGGTGGGCACATTGACGGTGAAATAGGACCGCGCGCTCGCCGGGGCATCAATATTGAGGAGCTCAGATGGCCGGGAACGTTTCATTCCGGCGATTCGAGGCGCCTGAATTTTCCGTGACGCGGCGCTCCGGCGATTGAGATGGAAGGAGTTCACAATGACAACCGAACCAACGCGGGCCGAACTCAAGAGTCTTGACGAACTTCGAAGCTCCATTGAAGGCATCGCCGCCATCCACGGCAACGACGTCGAGATCCTCGATGCCACTGCGTTTCGTGGCGGACTGATCGACCGTCTGGTCTATACCGCTGTTTTCGGTGAGGGCGATGTCCAGGCTGCCTCGCGATGGCTCATCTGAGTCGCCGCGCCAAAGCTCGGCGCATTTCCGGCGTCGATCAACGACTTCTATATGGCGGCGGGCCGGGGCGATGGCTCGAATAGGACGACGCCCGCGATCAACGTCCGCGGAATGGTCTACGACATAGCGCAGGCCGATCATTCGCGCGGCCAGGCGAACAACTCCAAGACGTTTATGTTCGAGATCGCTCGCTCGGAGATGGGATATACCGACCAGCGACCGGAGGAATACGCCGCAGCCGTCCTTGCCGCGGCGATAAAGCAGGGTCATCGCGGACCAGTCTTCATCCAGGGCGATCACTTCCAGATCAACGCGAAGAATTACGCGAACAGATGCCGCAGAAGGAGATCAAGTCGGCCTGCGCGATCTTGTCGATCGAGGCGCTGGGCGCTGGGTTCTACAACATCGATATCGACAGCTCGACCATCGTCGATCTTCAGCGCGCTACGATCACGGAGCAGCAGAGCTCAACTACTGAGCGCTGCGCCGAGCTGACGGCGTTCATTCGCGAGCATGAGCCAGACGGAGTGATGGTTTCGGTTGGTGGTGAGATCGGCGAGGTTGGCGGCAAGAACAGCACCGTCGAGGATCTCGACGCCTTCATGACGGATATTCAACAGAGACTATCGGAAACGGCAGATGGGCGGTGACTGGTCGGCATCAGCAAGATCAGCGTCCAAACTGGAACCAGTCACGGAGGCGTGGTGCTTCCGGACGGCAGCGATCGCCGACGTAAGCGTCGATTTCGACACGCTCGGCGAACTCTCGAGGCGGCCCGCGAGCAATACCACATCGGCGGAGCGGTGCAGCATGGCGCCTCGACACTGCCGGAGGAGTGAGTTCGATCGCTTCTGCCGAAGCGAACGCATGTGAAGTCCACCTCGCGACCGGCATTCCAGAACATCATTTACGACAGCGCGCAGTTCCCGTCCGATTTGCGCGACAAGATCTATGCATGGCTGGCCGAGAATCACGCCGAGTGAGCGCAAGCCGAACATGACCGACGCGCAGTTCTATTACACGACGCGCAAGCGGGGATTCGGTCCATTCAAGCGAGCAGATGTGGGATTTACCAACCGATACGCGAGAGGCCCTGATAGCGGAACTGGAGCAGACCTACAAACTGGTGATGCAGCGGCTTGGTGTCGCGGGCAGCGCCCAAATGGTGGACCAGCATGTTCAACCTGTAAACATTGAAGTTCCGGCTCCACCGGCGTTGCAATCGCTCGCGACGGTTTAACCGCTTCAGAAAGCCACCTAATCAGATTTCTGTCCCCAGGCGGTCATCATGACAGGTGAGCCGAACGCAAAGGTCGGGTCGTCGAGGATTGCGATCGCCTGGTCGAATTGGGCATCGGAGACCCATCCGGAGTCGATGGCTTCCGCTTTGACCTGCCGGAAATTCACTTGCATCAGCCTCGCTCCCGGCGAAGCGCCTCGCCAGACCGACATCTGTCCTTCTAATCCGACATCGGCCAATCCGAGGCCAACGAACCTGCGAAAGAGACTGCGACCCCACTCGAGGTCAACACCGTGGGATTCCATGACGCAATACATGGCCTGCCGCATGGAGTCATAGATATTGAATTGAGCGGGGTCGAGGGTCGTGAGGCTGGAGTCAATAGATCTCGGGTCGAAATCTTCGATAACGAGCCAGCCGCCAGGAGCCAAGTAGGAAGCCAAGCGAGCAAGCGCCTCGACTCGCTGAGGGACGTGTCCCAAAACCAAGCGAGCATGGATGAGATCGAACGACGATTCGGGGAGCGGATCCACAGCCACATCGTGACGTCGAACCTCGAGATTTGGCCACGCGGATGCTGAAAGCGCGGTCAAATGACTCGGGTCGATATCTGTGACCAGAACCTTCCCTTCAGGACCAACGCGCTCCGCCAACCAACCCGCAATCGATCCCCCACCCGCGCCGACTTCCAGGCATTGCCACCGAGATTCGACGCCCGTTGATTCCAAGAATCGAATTGTTCGAGTGTCAAACAGTTCCTCCAAAATCTGGAATCGCGGCGCGGCCTGGACGGCAGAGTTGTCGAAGACATACGTATCCATAAAACTCCTTAAGTGAGCGATGGCGGCTAGGTTCTATCTTGGAAACGAAGAGCGAGCCTTGCGAATCAATCGAAGCGCGAGGTTATAGACGGACGGCGACGATAGTTTGCGAGCAACCGAGAATAGGCAACGGGATGTAGTTGTCTATCGAGCGGACCCGCTCGACGATCGGAAACAAGCGCTGGAAACGTGACTCGTTGTCCTGCAGCAAACGGAAACCAACCATTGCCGCAAGTTGCGCTAAGTCGGGTAGTCCTGTACCGCTCGCCCACTGCTTCTCAACACGAAGTCCAGAAGACTCCACGAGTTGGCCGAATTCTTCGTCGCCATATCGGCGCCGCCAGCCGAGCTCGTCAGTCTCTGGCGGACGCTCGCCTCGCCGCATTCCATCACTGATGTAGCGATAGAGGTTGTAGCAATCGAAGCCACCCGTTGGAGCCTGGTTCGGGACACGAATTGTTAGCGTTCCTCCAGGCGCGAGAACCCGAGCCATCTCATGCATTGTCGCCTCGTCGTTGCGGACATACTCCAGGATGTCGAGGCAGTCAATGGTTGAAAACGTCGCGTCAGGAAACGGCAGTGAGACCGGATTTGCCCACACATGCTGATCGGCAAATTCGCACAACAGGGGCCTGACATGGATGGCCGTACCATGCCGATTCTTCGCTCTCATTTTCGCGATCGGCAGGTCTCCGCCATTGGTTGGGCGAGTGACGATCAATTGCACGCCGTTTGTTCTTCCCCGCACACTGGCGAACCAAACCGTTCAACAGATCGTTGGCGCACATTGTAGGGCCTGCGTGCAATCTCCGCTTTGCATTGCTCTGCGAAACACTCAACTCATGCGATTTGAACCAGCTCTTCTGACGGGTCGGCGACGACGGGAGCGAATCCGGCATACTTGTTGTGATGGAAGATTGCTCGTTGCATCCACTCGATTTGCGTGTCGTTCGGCGCTACGTTGTGGCGCTGAACAATCCTAGCCTCGGCTGGGATGGTTCTGCTTGGTCGGGAGGAATTGTCAATCGAGTGCGTCGCGACTACGCGAGGGCGAAGGAAGGAAACGAAAACAGCGCAATAGCCGTTGGATATGGCCTTGCGCAATTGCTCGCGGAGGCTGAACCGAGCTTCTTCCAGAGCGGTCTCAGCCTTACAACCTGGGAAGCGCGGATTGATCGCGGACTTGGAATGCTGATGCGCCCACCATCGCGGTTCTTCTGCGAGTCCGGTCTCGATCAGCAAGCAGCGCGGGCAATGCCCATCCGACTCGATGTCAGCCGCGGCATGATGGCTGGCGCGTTCGTGCCAGCCACGTTGATCGACCAATTCGATGAATACTTGAATGCGAGACTCGAACGCATCGTCAAGCGAATGATTCACGCCGAGCTCGACCCGATTCCCGCCATGGCTCAGATGTTTGAAGCAGTGAAATACGCCCGGACCCACGGATTCGGATTGTACGAAGCGGTCGATGTCATATCGCCATCAGCGCCGGAGTCGCTGCCTCCCGGCGCGGTTGTGATCGAAGTCGATCGGAAACGCATCGAGCCGAGTCTGAAAAAGCGATTGGAGCTTGCAGCCAAGCCGACGAAGCGACCGAATCGTTTGAGTCGCATGATCCGTCGAGGGAGATAGCTCAAGAGAGGAACATTGTCGAGTTGGACGACCACTCATTCGAGTCAGAAGAGCAGAGATTTGTCCGCTACTTTACAGTCGATGAAGCGAGCGCACTGCTACCCACGCTCATTCCAATGCTGCTTCAGCTCAAAGAAGAGAAGGAGCAATTCGATCAATTGCGGCGTTCACTCGAGGTGATCACACCCACAATGCGCGGAAATGGTCACGGAGCGATTGCCGTCGACTACGAACGCCGCATCAATGATCTCGTGACCCAGATTTCGGACGGAATTCGGCAACTGGCCGAGATCGGCGTTGAGGTCAAAGACCTTAATCAAGGCCTAATAGACTTTCCTCACTGGCGAGATGATCGTGTTGTCTTTCTTTGCTGGCGCCTGGGTGAGGGTGAAATCACTTATTGGCATGAGATCGAAGCGGGTTTCGCCGGACGCCAAGAATTGAATGCTTCAGATCCTCCGTTCGATCCTCTATTTCCCCCCGGCGTGTAGTTCTCTCACGCAATCAAGATCCTCTTTGAAGTTGATTCCCGGCTGCGCGGATTGACTTCCTTTGCCATTCAAACTGATGGGTGATGGCCTCCTAGCACTGTCGAATCGAGGATCAATTCAGCAATTACCTGAATCTGACCTGATCTATCTTCGCCCATGTGGAGAGTGCCGCGTGATCCCCGTCGTTTCTCGTTCGACCCAAAACAATCGCATGCGCTGGTTTACGACCCTCTTTGCCCTCTTGAGCTTGCTTGCGCAGTTTGCAGTCGCTGTTCCGTCCGCTTCCGCAAGCGCACTCGCCGCCAATAGCGCTTATCTGCGCGACGTTCTGCCCGACATGCGCGAAACAATCGGCGCAAGTGTCGCTGGCGTGGACCAATACCGCATCGAAGTAACCTTTGATCCAACCACGGGATCGTTTGAGGGTCGCGAACGAATCAAAGCGTTTAGCCCATCGGCGAAGACGCTGGAGTCACTGACGCTGTTGCTCCCGACAAATACTCTAGGATCAAATTACTCGGCAGCAACACGCATACAAAGTGCAACGATCAATGCTGAACCGATTGAAGCGATCGGCGAAAAGATTTCGATGCTGGGTTCCACGCTCACATTGCCAATCGGCGGAGGACTCACGACTGGCGCCAGTGTGGATGTCGATCTTCGTTTTACGACCAGGATCAAGATCGATTCAGACATGTACTCAGATTCCGGTCAGGATTGGACAACCCAGGCATGGGCGGTCGCTGATTGGTTCCCAGTCATTGCGAACTTTAACGAAGAACAGGGATGGATCACTCGCGGGATCTTCTCTAGCTATCAAGTCGGTGGGAAATTCGACTACTACGACGTGACAATTCATGCTCCGAGTGACTATCAGATCGTTTCGAGCGGGAGCGAGATCAGCGCTAAAGAGAAGAACCGCGCGATTGCACATCGATTCATTGCTGGTCCCGCTCGCGGATTCGGACTCGCTATTGATACCGACTTTCGCATTCTCTCCACGACTGTCGGCGATACGAAGCTCAATGTCGTGATCGACACCTATTTCGCCGGTGTCGAGGACGCTGCCTTGCAGATGGCGGCGTCAGCGCTTGAAGACTACTCCGATCGATACGGCAACTATCCATTTCGCGAGCTCGATGTTTTGATTGAGCCGTGGGTTTCGGCCGCGGGAATTGCATTCTCTGGATTTGTCTGGATCGCCCAACCGTTCAGTCGCGATTCCTACAACCTCGCGATCGACGAAAACGAACTTGACCTGATCGATTTTGATGCGACGATCAGTCACGAAATCGGACACCAATGGTGGGGAGTCAACGTAACTTCAAACATGGTGACACACGATTTCTTGGTCGAGGGATTGACCGAATGCATGTCCATCGTGCATATCGCGCACTCGTACGGAGCGACCGCGGCCAACAGCTACCTTCGCAATTACACGGCGGGAATGTACCTGGACTACCGCGAAGACTACGATGATGAGCCGGTAGACCAGTCTCAGAACGACGGGCAGAACGGCGTTTCTCCAGCAATCATGTACGGAAAAGCGCCACTAGCGCTATTCGCCGTCCGGGCAGAGATTGGTCCGGACGCATTTGAGGAAGCAATCGAGATATATACGAAAGGCCACGCTTTTGGTCTGACTGAACCCACAGATCTGGAAGCAGCACTGGAAAGTGCATCAGGAGAGGATCTCGGGGAAGTCTGGGCCAAATGGTTTGAGTCTGACGATGTTTCCCGGGGTGATGTGAACGAACTCCTCAGTGACGCCATCTTCAAGCGAGACGAAACCGTCTAAAACGCCGAATTTGACCGCGCCGAGACCGCTTTTCCGATTCGCGTACACCACAGTCAACCTTGACAGCAAGTGTGCAACCTTGCTATCCTCGCGGTGTTAGCACTCGCCGTGGTAGAGTGCTAACGACGATCGGAGATTGCGGCAATGGTGGACCAGGCTGATACCGTAGATGTCCCTGGGGCGAAGTTCGGACCGGAGCTCACCGCTCGCCAACGTGCCATCCTCAAATTGATTGTCCAGGACTATGTCAACAGTGGCCGTCCGGTTGGCTCAAAAGCCTTGACCGAGCGCTACGCTGTTGGCGTGTCTTCCGCCACAATTCGCAACGAAATGGCCGAACTCGAGCAGTCGGGTCACGTCGAACATCTGCATACGTCAGGTGGGCGCGTGCCGACCATCGAAGGCTACCGATTCTACGTTCGTCACTTGATGGACAATTTCGAGTTGCCAGCTGGTGAACAGATCATGATTCGCCACCAGTTTCGGCAGGCCGAACGCCAACTCGAAGGATGGATGGAACTCGCGGCAAGCGTTCTCGCCGAAACGTCCGGCAATGTGTCGGTTGTGACTGCTCCGCGGACGGCCGCGCCACGGCTTCGCCATTTTGAGCTCATTTCCATCCAGCCAAAACTCGCACTGCTTGTTCTGGTAACCGGCGAAAGTCTCGTTCGTCAGGTCATGGTGCAATTACCCGAACCAGTTGAACAAGACGAATTAAGCCGATTGGCCGACTCGATGGTCCCATCGCTCCGAAATTTGACAACTAAGGAACTCACGACCCGCATCGACGGCGCCGAAGGCGTCGCAAGCATAGTTCTCGAACATCTCGCGGCGGCTCTTATGGGACTCGATGCCGCCGAACAAGCTGAGATTCGACATTCGGGCCTGGAAAAGATCGTCGCTCAGCCCGATTTTGCGGGTTCAGATTTGCAAAGTGTGTTGTCAATCTTGCGTGGCGGAGGCTTTCTCAGCGCCATGCTGCCTCGCATCGCAGCCCGGGAGCAAGTGCAGGTTTTTATCGGCGACGAAGGGCTGCCTTATGAGCTTCGGCGTTGCGGAGTCGTAGTGGCGACGTACGGCGTCGATGGCGCGGTTACCGGTTTGCTGGGTGTGCTCGGTCCCACGCGTATGTCATATTGGCGCACGATTTCTAGTGTTCGATATATCGCTTACTTGATGAGCGATTTGATGGCAGACCTATACTCGGCATCTGCATAGGGCGAACAGCTCGCCGTTGCCCAGGGTGGAGTAAGAACTCGTGACGGATAAACAAGAATCTACCACTGATGAGAAACAAAAAGAGTCGACGAACGGAAAACCGATCGCAAATGGAGAAAATGGCGCGGCGAAGGTCGCGGAGATTGACGTCGATGCGCTCGTCAACGAGCGGGACGATCTCCTCGACCAACTGAAGAGGAGCGTCGCCGAGTTTGCGAACTATCGCCGGCGCGTCGATCAAGAACGATTTCAAATACGCGAGTTTGCGAGCAGAGATATTCTCGGACAAGTGCTGCCAGTGCTTGACGATTTGCAACGCGCGCTCGCTTCGGTTCCAGAGCAGGATGCGGAACTACCTTGGGTGCAAGGAGTTCGCAACATCGAGCGTAAGCTTTCCGGTCTCGTAGAGCGAAGTGGAGTGACTCCGGTCGACGCGCTTGGACAGCCGTTCGATCCGTCATTACACGAGGCCGTTGCGACTGAGCCCGGCAGCACACAAAACATCGTTGTTGAGGTTTACCAGCCGGGTTACAAGCTTGGACAAAGTTTGCTTCGGCCGGCAATGGTCAAGGTCGGCGATCGACCTGTGGACCTTTCCAAAGTAGAGAAACCTGTCGCCTAATACATTGGGGCAGTTCATACGTCGCTCAAGGAGAGCATCATGGCACGAATGATTGGTATCGATCTTGGAACGACCAACTCGGTCATCGCCACTATTGAAGGTGGTGAGCCGGTGGTCATTCCAAATGCTGAAGGCGAGCGCTTGACTCCGTCGGTCGTCGCGGTCACAGGCAGCGGTGAACGATTGGTGGGCCGGTTTGCCCGTCGTCAAGCGGTGACAAACCCGGACAACACCGTTTTCTCGATCAAGCGTTTCATGGGGCGCAAATATAATGACCCAATAGTCCAGAAGGACAAGCAGCTCGTTCCCTATGCGCTGCAGGCCGCGCCGAATGGCGATGTTCAGGTCAAAATGGGTGACCGCTGGTACAGCCCGCAGGAAATCTCGGCGATGATCCTGCAGAAGCTGAAGGCTGATGCGGAAGCCTATTTGGGCACGAATGTCGACCGCGCGGTGATCACTGTTCCCGCGTATTTTGATAATTCTCAGCGTGAAGCAACCAAAGATGCCGGCCGCATCGCCGGATTGACCGTCGAACGGATCATCAACGAGCCCACCGCATCGGCACTCGCGTATGGCCTCGACAAGAAGGGTGACGAGAAGCTCGCCGTCTACGACCTCGGAGGCGGTACCTACGACATTTCAATTCTCGATTTGTCAGAGGGCGTTTTTCAGGTTCTTTCGACAAATGGCGACACGCACCTCGGTGGTGACGACTTCGACCAGATCATCATCGATTTTCTCGCTGACGAGTTCAAAAAGTCCGAGGGCATTGACCTGCGCAAAGACCGGATGGCGCTGCAGCGGCTGAAAGAGGCAGCGGAGAAGGCGAAGATCGAGCTGTCGAGCACGCAGCAGACCGATGTCAATTTGCCGTTCATCACGGCGGATGCAAGCGGTCCGAAGCACCTCAATATTCCGCTCACGCGCTCGAAGCTCGAGCAGATGGTTAACGGGTTGATCGAGCGGACCGTTCCACCAATGGATGCGGCATTGAAAGACGCCGGCATGAGCAAAGGTGAGCTCGACGAGACTATTTTGGTCGGTGGTCAGAGCCGCATGCCAGCGGTCCAGCGCAAGGTTCAGCAGTTTTTTGGCAAGGAGCCGCACAAGGGAATTAATCCCGATGAGGTTGTTGCGATTGGCGCGGCGATCCAGGGCGGCGTTCTTGGTGGAGAGGTGAAGGATATTCTCCTTCTCGACGTGACGCCTCTTACACTCTCGATTGAGACTTTAGGCGGTGTCGCGACTCCTCTTATCGAGCGCAACACGACGATCCCGACCCGGAAGAGTCAGATCTTCACAACGGCCGCCGACAATCAGCCTCAGGTAGAAGTGAACGTGCTTCAGGGCGAGCGACCGATGGCTGCCGACAATAAGAGCCTCGGCAAGTTCATTCTCGATGGCATTTTGCCCGCGCCCCGCGGTCTGCCGAAAGTCGAGGTCACCTTCGACATCGATGCGAACGGCATTCTGAACGTCACGGCTCGTGACCAAGCGACCGGCAAGGAACAAAAGATTACGATCACCGGTTCGTCTGGACTAACCGAATCGGAAGTCCAGCGCATGGTGAAGGAAGCAGAAGACCATGCCGAGGAAGACCGGCAGCGGCGTGAAGCGATTACGCTAAAGAACGAGGCTGAGTCGCGTGTCTTTGAGGCCGAGAAGATTCTTTCCGAGCATGGTGACAAGATCACCTCGGAGCTCAAGGCCGAGCTTGACACGAAGATTCAAGCGGTCAAGGAAGTGCTCGAAAAGGATCCGGAAAATCATGAGCGCTTGAAGACCGCGTACGAAGAGATGTCTGAGTCGCTGACCAAGGTCGGCACGCAGATGTACGAAGCCGCCGCGCAGCAGGGCGGCGGAGCAGACTTCGGCGCAAATGGCGTAGGCGAAGACGAGACTCCGGCGGAAGATGAGTCCACTGTTGAGGGCGAATTCCGCGAAGTGGGGTCTGACCACTAAGTCCAACCGGCAAATAACTAGAAATTCAAAAGATGAGGGCGGCGAAAGTCGCCCTCGTCTTTTTTCCGCTCGTAGCTAGATCTGAATTCCTCCGAACTAGGCGACGATCTCCAAGTTCGGGATCGAGACAGGTCGAACTCCGGCGCCGTGGATTTGTACGTCAACGAGATCAAGAGCGTGGCCGTCGCCGCGCCGGATCCGGCGAGGAGCGCCGACAACGACGCCGGTCAGGCCGAGCATGGCGTGATCGACGAGCCGTACGTGTGAACCTTCGACAAAAGAAGCCACACTTCGCACCGCGTCATATTCCATCGCTTCGGCATTGGCCACGATGAGCTCGGGCCGGATTAACTCGTCGGACATTCTCGTGTCGGCGTTAAGGACCGCCGGCTCTCGATCGAGTTCCTTCAGGAGCAGGAACGACTCTGGATTGATCGGTAGCCGGCCGAAGCCTTCCGTCGCCATGATCGCCAGTGGTATCGAAGTTCGCTCTCCAAGGACGCGCTCGGACGGAGTCATTCGCCACAAACCGCAGCGATCGTCTGATTGACCTCCCGCGATCGAAGCGACGTCTCGGTCGAGAAGACCCCCGACGATGAGTCCACGGGCTTTGACTTCGATGAGCTTGCGGAGTGCGGCGGCATCGGCAAACGAGCCACCGACGACGATGGCTCCTTCGAGGTCCGGACCAATCTTAGTTGCGTCAAGCGGTGCATCTGGCCGGTCTACAGCCATTCTTAGCGTACCGCTCGCGATGCCACCGATTCCGACGATGCCGAGAACGCGCGATCCGACCGTGCGAATTACGATCTTGTCCTTGCCAGTGATTTGTTCAACATCGCCGGGAATGAGCGCGTGAATTTCCCCCGCATTCGGTGGGACAATCGCGGCCGTCCCGCTCAGGATGTCGTACGACAGGAAGATACCGGAGACTGGAGACGTCGCAACGAGGTTGCGAAGGCCGCGCCTCGTCTTGGCAATGATCTCGCCGGCGGCGACTTCCGCGCCGGGCTGCTTGAGCAAGAGTTTGTCAGCCTCAGACGCTGGGACGCCAAGGGGATCGGAAATTGGAACTACCGTGGCCAATCGGGTTGGACTTACCTGAGCAATCGTCGAGTTGGTCGAGACGCGAATACCCTCGCGTACCTTTATTTCGGCTCCACCAGCCAGGCGACGAGTCACTTTGATTTCGTGATCGCGTACGGCGATCGCCTCGCGATGTGGAAAATTCAAGTTCATGTTTCAGATCACCTCAATGCCGAGACTTGGCGGATTTGGCCCAATCGTCTGAACTACAGAGATCGACTCGCATTCACACGGTCGAGCCACTGTTTGACTTTGGCATGCCGATTTGCTCCCGCCGCAAACACAGATCGGCCCCGGGCATCGACGATTACTCCGACGCTTCCACCGATAATGCGGTGCTCCTCAGAAAGCGTGACTGGTTTCCCAGATGGATGTCCGCCAATAGAAAACTTGCGTTCCGGCCGTAGCAGCAATGTTGCGGTCTCTCCAGTTCGTAGCGGCAAGACCTCGAGTGAGCCCGAAGCGACTGAAAAGCTGCTGGATCCGCCTCGCTCGTAGTGAATTTCTCCACGGCAAGCGATATCACCTTCGTGCGCCGATCCGCCAATCACCACAGCGCTGCCGAGATGGCTGAGCGCGTCATATTCGAATACGTTCGACGCAAGTACAGGGTCAACTGCTCCGATCGCGCCTGCTACCGCCATGAGCCCGTCCTGATCGACGGCAAGATCGAGCACGCCTTGGTCAGGAACAATATCGGCAATATCGAGAAGCGCGAGCGCCGCTGCGCCGGGCTGATTCCAACGGGCGAATGCTGGGCCACCGATAACGAGATCAGCGCCGGTGATCGCCAATGGTTGCGTCCGACTGAGCTCTGCCATCGCTCGCCGCCCAATTTGCCGGGCCATTGCTTGTTCGATGGCGAGATCGCGTGGTTGCTCGGCAACTGTCCAAGGTCGAATCGAGCGATTCAGCACCCACGTCACCAACTCATCTTCGGTTGTTTCGAATGGGAGCCAGGCGGCTGCTTCGGCCACTTCCTTGCTTGTCAATCCGGCGATCGACGATGTGATGTCGACATGCGGATAGGCGACGATGCCACCATTGTCCGGTCCCGCTGCATGGACGTGTACGCCATCATCGATCGCAATCGTCAGGACGCGACGGCCAAACGCGCGAGCTATGAATCGGTTCACCAGGTCCACCGCGTGCGCACGCGGAATCGCGGCTTGAGAGGCGTCATGGGAAAGGTCTTTGAAATCGGTCGTCCCGATCCGCGCGAGAAAGAGCTCGGCCAGCTCATTTTCGAGATCGCGAAGGATGCCGGCTGATTGTCCTGACGAAAGCGAGGCCGTGCGCAACCGAGTCCGCTTCGTGAAGGAGTTCGAAAGATCCTCGAGCTGTTGGTTGTCGGCAATGATGAACGCCCGATCAGGAACGATGGTGGTCGCGACTTGCTTGGCGACCTGTTGAACTCTTGGCAGGCTGTCGCCGTGATTCTGTCCGACGCTGACAATCACAATATCCGGCGCAAAAGATTCGATGGCTTCAAACTGGCCCGCGGCCCATCCCGTATCTTTTCGACCCGTCGGCGCCACGAGATGGAGCACACGGGAATGGTGCCTACGAAGCGCTTCAAGGATCATCGGCCCGAGCGGATTCGCCCCAGCTTCGATCATGACAGCGCGCAATGGCTCACCGTGCCCACAGCAAACGAGCATGGCATCGACGCCATCGCCACGCTCGATCTGCGGAATCAGGAGATTGTCGCGATCCGTGAGCTTGCGACCAGTTTCCCACTCAAGTTGACGAAGCAACTGCGCCCAGCCTATCGTGAGGTCTTCAAACGGCAAGTCAGCAGTAGTTGGACTCTCAGCCTTCGCGACAAAGCGAAATGCTCCGCTTATTTGCTCGAGCAGATACGCTCGCGAGAGACCTCGACCGAGGTCAGCGACGAGCAGCGATTCAAGTGGTGGGCTCTCGATTTCAACCATAGTGTTCCTCCGGCGATCGGCGGTCTCTCTTCGGCCGCCGACTTCGGCAAATCATTTCTTGGCATCCTCGTTCAAGCGAGATTAGCTGCCTCCCAAGAGGAACAGATAGGCTGCGATAGCGATCACAGAAACGGCGACGGCTGCCACCAAAACCCATAGAAGCAACGATGACGACGTTACCTTGTTGACTACCGGACTGAGTGGCGACGACTGGGCTGCTTCTGGCATGACGGATGACGCAGATTCGGCTGCCGCAAGAATTTGGGATGCCGACTCCGCCCGGTCGCGCGGCACGTTGGACATCGGTTTGGACCAAAGATCGGCTTGAGCTGCCGAAGCAGGTTCTGGTTGCTCGTGACGACTTAGCCACGGGTTCGACACAACCGCAGGCGGTTCTGCCTCGCCCGGAAGTTGGCTGATTCGTCGAGTCAATGAGCGTTCTCCGAAGAGATTCTGACCGGCATCTGTCGACGCCGCGGTCGCTGCTTGCTCAGCGGCGGCAACGACGGCAGTCGAAGCTTCTTCCGCTTTTTTCGCTTCGTCGGCCTCAGCCAGTTGACGAATCCAGGCAGGAAGATCGCTCTCTGAAATGAAACTCGACGTATCAGTCGCCGCCGGAAGGGGAGGTGCGACCGGCGCCGGAAGGGGAGGCGGTTCAGGAGCAGCAGACGCAGCTGTCGATTGCGGTGGTTCACTGAGCCAAGTCGGCATGGCTCGTTCAAGTCCGCCGGAAGGAATTTCTTGCTGAAGGAGCCTTCTGCTGGCCGGAGTTGATTCGCTGGATGGCGCAGCCACGGATGGAGGTTGGATCGATTGACTGGTCGCAACCTGTAGTTCCGGAGAGTTCGATGCCGGCCATTCCGCCGGCGGTTCGGAGACTGAAAACGATGCAAATGGATTTGGCTGCACTGGCGCTGTCGGAGCTGGAGGCGTAAGCGGAGTCGGTGACGGCGGTCGCGCGGATATCGGATTGATACCGGTATACATAAAGCTAGCGTCGGTGGTCTGCGAAGAGTCCACCGGCTGTTCCGCCGCGGCGCGCTTGAGCCAATCGGGCAATTCGAGACTTTCACTTATCTCTTGGACCGCCGGATTGGGTGGAGTAAGTATCTGCGTCGCTGTGTTGCCTACATCAGAGCCACCAGCGGCGAATGCGAAGCTCGTTGCGGGCGCTGTAGCATGGGTTTGCGTGATCGCGATGCCACACGACGAGCAGAAAGCCGCTTGGTTTGCCAATGGCGATCTGCAGGAAGGGCAGGGCTCCGAAACTCTCTCAGCGGAAAGACCGCGGCCACAAATTCGGCAAAAGGTCGCGGCCGTGTCGTTCGTTGCTCCGCAGTCTTGACAATAACTCATCGATGTCCTCAACCTTGGTCAGGAATGTTAAAGCTCTATCTAACCGGAACTGATTTGGACCACCGTCCAATTGCGAGCCAAATCCGCCTTAGAGCGTGACTCGTGGACGCGTGGCTACATCACACTTTGGCCAGTTGAGGACGAGTATAGCGGTCGGTTTCTACGAGTTGTCCGGCCAAGAAGTCCTGAAGCGACCCCTCCCAACCCGCGCTCAGATAATCACCAAGTAGGCGTTTCGAGCTGGTGCTTATCAAGTCTGTGCAGGCTGTCGTCCCGTCACAGCTCGTCGGAGTCGAGCCAAATTGTGACCGGGCCGTCGTTGACCATTTCCACGGCCATTACCGCGCCAAAGACTCCTTGCTCGACCTGGAGTCCGAGTTCGCGGAATTGTTCCGCGAAGTGATCGACGAGCAGTGAGGCCTGAGCTGGAGGCGCCGCTTTGACAAAGCTGGGACGCCTGCCTTTCTTCGAGTCGGCATAGAGCGTGAACTGGGAAACAACAAGGATCCCGACGTTGTCCGGGGATTCCGACGCAATGTCGAGGGCGGAGCGATTTAGATTGCCGCTTTCATCGTCAAACACTCGAAGGTTTGCCGCCTTTGCTGCGAGTTGAATCGACTCAGCTTCGGTGTCGGTATGCGTTACACCGACAAGGATGAGAAAACCATGTTGGATTTGACCGACGATCTGTCCGTCGACGGATACGCTGGCGCGAGTGACTCGTTGAACGAGCGCGCGCACAGATTAACCTTCGTCCAATGTACGAATCGTGGCGATAGCGAGGGCCGCGATGCCTTCGCGCCGTCCGATGAAACCCATCCCCTCGTTCGTCGTGGCCTTGATGTTGACATCGGAGACGCTGAGCCCGGTAATATTGGCTATCGTTATGCGCATAGCTTCAGCGTGCGGGGCGATCTTCGGTGCTTCGCAGACTACGGACGCATCGATGTTGATCGCGGCAAATCCCTGTGCCTTCAGCATGCTCATGACCTCATTCAGGAGATCTAGGCTGTTGGCGCCATGGTATTTCGGATCGTCTGGTGCGAAGTGCTGGCCAATGTCACCTACTGCCGCCGCCCCGAGCAACGCATCGCAGATCGCATGTAAGACGACGTCAGCGTCGGAATGACCGTCCAGCCCGAGTTCAAATGGGATTTCCACTCCGCCAAGTTTGAGCGGTCGGTTTGGGGCGAACCGATGCACGTCGTAGCCAATGCCGGTCCTGATGGTCACGATTCGACCTCTGGCATGTTGCCGGCCCTATGCGCAAAGAGCGCTTCCGCGATCCACAGGTCGTCTTGGTGAGTAATTTTGAGGTTCGCCGTCGTGCTTGGCACAATCGCCACTGGTACTCCCATTTGCTCAAGTATGGACGCCTCGTCGGTTGCGCTGACCTGTTCGCGGGTAGCGAAATCAATGGCACGCCGGAGTACCGCAACTTTGAAAGCCTGAGGGGTTTGTGCCGCCCAAATGTGCTCGCGGGGAACAGTTTTCTCGATCCTTCCTGCTCGGACCCGTTTCAGCGTGTCGCTAACTGGAACTGCGGCTATTGCGGCGCCAACTAAGGATGCGGCAGCAATACACGCGTCGAACAATGACGCTGTCGCCAGCGGTCGAGCGCCGTCATGGATGACGACGATGTCGCAATCGGGAGAAACCTCAGCCAGCCCCGCAGCCACCGAATCTTGGCGGCGCGATCCGCCGGTGACGATCGCTTGTACTTTATCCCAGGGACCTTCAGCGACGAGATCCTCTGCGGATGCACGGGTGTGCTCGCCGACGACGAGGATGACGTCGCCAACCAAAGTTGATTGCTCGGCTGTGTCGAGAATGTGAGCGATGATGGGGCGGCCAGCAATCGGAAGGAAGACTTTGTCCGGGGCGCCGAACCGTTCACCCTTGCCCGCGGCGACGATGATCGCGGTGGCGCGCGCTATTGCTTGCTCACGATACTGCATGAGACGGTGTGGCGAAGATCAGACGTCCCGCGCCGGTCTGCAAAAGTCGAGTAACTGTCACGCTGGTTTGCTTGCCTACGAGTAGTTTGCCGCCGTCGATGACAACCATCGTGCCATCGTCCAGGAAGCCGACCCCTTGTCCCGCCTCGCGCCCTTCCTGGATGATTTTGAGACTGAGCTCTTCCCCTGGCAGCACCGGGGGTCTGAGCGCCCCCTGGAGTTCGTTCAGGTTGAGGACGAGAACACCCTGAAGTTGGGCAACCTTGTTCAGGTTGTAATCGTTCGTCAGAATCTTGAGGTTCATGGTTCGGGCGAGCCGAACCAGCTTTGCGTCGACCTCTCGTTCTTCCGGCACCTGCTCGTCGATCACGATCGGCGGAGGATCAAGCTCCAGCTGAAGTTTGGTGAGCGCATCGAGTCCCCGACGTCCACGGGCACGTCGCATCGGGTCGTCCGAGTCGGCGATGTGCTGGAGCTCATCGACGACGAAGCGCGGAACCATGAGTTGGTAATCGAGAAAGCCGGTTCTAACAAGATCGGTAATTCGACCGTCAATTGCCACACTGGTATCGATAAGCGCGCCGGTCGGCGAAATGGCGCCTGTGATTGAAGACGTTGATAGATTGCTGGGCGCAGCAAGTGGTGGATTGCGCTGCTGTGCTCGCGACCTAAGCAATGGCGCGATCAAATCTCGTTTGCGCAGGAGCGCGACGCAGATCGTTAGGCCGCAAAAGACCGCGGCGCTGAGGAGCGGGAGAACGCTTCCCGCGAGTCCCGGGAGAAACGACAAGGGAATAGCAAATGCGGCGGAAATAAGGGCTCCGAAAAACAACCCGATTCCAACGGCCGCGATATCGAGCGTGGACGCTCGCTTGATCGTGTGTTTGAGATTCCCCATCAACTTTGGGGTGAGATGGGGACCCAGGAGATAACCGATCGCACCAATCGTGACCGCGAACGTCATGACAAGGGCACGAGGACTATCCGGGGTGTCTGCGACAAGCCGAAGTGCATTGCCAAACACGATTCCGGCAATTAGGCCCACGCCAAGCCCCAGCAAGCGCAGCATGAATCGGACATTGAACATCGTTGGTAGCCATCTGATAGATACGAAACGCTGCCCACCCGGTGTTGAGCAGGACCTATCCAAACCTTGTCGCGAGTGTAGCATGGGAGTACGGGGTTTCTGGGTGTCCGATCAGCCTCCAGCAGCCGCCATTAGGCGCTCTACTGAGTCAATCGGTACAAATGGGCCACCCAAATCACGACCCTCGCGTACCCCTGGTCCGTGGTAGTCGCTGCCGCCCGTGGGGATCAAATTCCAGCGCTCCGCGACTTGCCGCAATTCCTCGCGTTGCTCATGGGTGTATTCGCCGTAATACGCTTCGAGGCCCTTGAGTCCGATCGGAACGAAGTCCGCCAGCGACTCCTCAACGGCGCGTGTGGAGAATGGGTGGGCAAGCACGGGGACTCCGCCAGCGCGACTGATTAGGCCAATTGCTTCTTCAGGAGTGATTTTCTGCCGTGGTACGTAGCCGGGGCGGCCGGCGGAAAGATAGGTGTTGAATGCGTCGGCTATATCGGTCGCGTAGCTTTTTTCGATGAGGGCGCGGGCAACATGCGGACGACCGATGGTGCCGGGGCCCGCGATCTCTCGAACGCGGTCGTGGTCAATGTCTAGGCCGAGTGCGCGGAGCTTCTCAACCATGAGTTCGATTCGGACAGGACGCATCTGAGCGAACACGTCGAGTTCGCGGATGAACTCATCATTCTCCGTGTCGATGTAATAGCCAAGAATGTGCGCCTCCCGGCCATTTCGTTCGGCGCTGAGCTCGGTGCCTGGAATGATTGTGATGCCGAGTCGATTACCCTCTGCGATGGCTTCTGGTAATCCTTCCACAGTGTCGTGGTCAGTGAGGGCAAGAAATGAAAGCCCCCGTCGACTGGCTTCACGAACCAGATCGACGGGGGTCAACGTCCCATCGGAGCAAATGCTATGAGTATGAAGGTCAACCAGATTGCGCTCAGTTGCGGCCGAGCGGAGACTCTGGTCCATTCCTTGGTTTATCGAGGTTCAACGACGAGTCGAATCGCTGTCCGATCCTCGTTGTCGATCGTGACGTCGATGAACGCTGGCAAGCAGATTGCCTCGATGCCAGTTTCGCGAAGGTAGTCGCGAGCAATGGCGACGGCTTTGACTGCCTGGTTTGTGGCGCCCGCGCCTATAGCTTGAACTTCAGCCCGACCAGCTTCGCGGACCACGCCGGCGATTGCGCCAGCAACTGCGCTTGGACGCGAGCGAGCGGAGACCTTGAGGACTTCACCATTCTGATTGCCGTTGGCTTCGTAGATTTCTTCGGCGAGGTGATTGTTTTCTTGAACTGGCGCCTCTTCCCATGTTTCAGGCGAAGCGGCAACCGGCTCTTCAACTTCCACATACGGCTCGGAAGTGATGAATTCCGCCTCCTGCGTCTCTTCTGGCTCTTGATAGTCCTCCGCGTCCGGTGGAAAGTGTGAACCGGAGGGATCGATCTTGATGTCACGCAGGTCGAGCTTGCTAAAAAACCGATTCATTCGAGAGGTCCCCCTTGTGAGCGTGCACGTCCTTCGTGTGCGCTCGGATCGAGTCGGTCAACTCGACGTATTGCACGGCAGGTGCCAAGCTTTCCGTCAAGTTCGATGAGTACCGCGTTGAAAGTGACCGGCCCGTCACCAACGACGGTTCGGCCGGGTCGCTGAGTAAGAAACCGGCGCAGTGTCGGTTCGACTGCCGCGCCGATGATCGAGTCGCGTGGCCCGACCATTCCGAGATCAGTTACATATCCAGTCTCCCCCGGTAGAACCCGAGTATCTGCCGTTGGCACGTGCGTATGCGTGCCGAAGACGGCCGCTACGCGACCGGCCAAGTGCCAGCCCATCGCGATCTTTTCTGATGTGGCTTCAGCGTGAAAGTCTACGATAACCAGCGGCCGTTGTGCCGCCCCGGTATCGTCGGTCAGCAAAAACGTCTCAATTGCACGGAACGGGTCATCCAGCGGATTCATGAAAATGCGACCGAGCAAGTTCACGACCGTGAGATCTTGGCCCTTGACCCGAGCATGCACAAAACCGCGACCGGGCACATCTGTGGGAAAGTTTAGAGGCCGGATGACTCGCAAGTCGTCGTCAGCCAAAACCTGCTCGATGTCGGGTTGGGCCCAGACATGATTGCCCGTCGTGATAACGTCGGCGCCGGCATCGCGCAGTTCCCGGGCAGTGCGGGCTGTGATACCACGTCCACCCGCACTGTTTTCTCCATTGACGATGACGAGATCGGCGTTGAGTTCCGCGCGCAGTCCAGGCAAGATCCGCTTGAATGCACGCCTCCCGGGAGAGCCGTAAACATCGCCTACCGCCAATACGTTAATCGTGTCGTCTGGATCGAAATGGCCGGAACCGTTGCTGATCGCCGAACCGTTGGTGCTACCGTGCATAATCGACTGCGCGAGTCTCCCGGATCACTGTGACCTTGATTTGGCCAGGGTACTCAAGCGTTTCCTCAATCTTCTTCACAACATCTCGCGCCAGTCGGGTCGCCCCGAGATCATCGAGTGAGTTGGGAGAGACCAGGATTCGCACTTCCCGTCCGGCCTGAATGGCGAACGATTTCTCGACGCCGTCAAACGAATTTGCCACGCCTTCAAGCGCTTCAAGGCGTTTGATGTAGGTTTCGACCATTTCTCGGCGTGCGCCAGGACGAGCGCCGCTAATGGCGTCAGCCGTGGCAACGATGAACGCCTCGACCGTCTGTGGTTCTTCCTCACCATGGTGAGCAGCGATCGCATGCACGATCTTGGCTGAGCGTCCCAGTCGTCGGGCGATCTCACCACCGATTAAGGCGTGCGGACCCTCGACTTCATGATCGACGGCCTTGCCGATGTCGTGGAGCAAACCAGCGGTCTTGCAGACGTTCACGTCGGCGCCGAGCTCGGCCGCGAGCGCCGCCGCGATCTGCGAGACCTCGAGCGAATGGTGAAGCACGTTTTGGCCGTAGCTCGTCCGATATTTCAGTCGCCCGAGCAGTTTGATCAAGTCGGGATGAAGTCCGACGACATTCGCTTCATACGCGACGCGCTCGCCCTCTTCCCGCATCGTCTGGTCAAGTTCGAGGCGAACCTTCGCGACGACTTCTTCAATGCGGGCCGGATGAATGCGGCCATCTTGCAACAGCTTCTGCAGAGAACGCCGCGCGACTTCGCGCCGCACTGGATCGAATCCGGATACTGTGATGACCTCCGGTGTGTCGTCGACGATCAAGTCAACGCCGGTGGCTTGCTCCAGGGCCCGGATGTTACGGCCCTCACGGCCGATGATCCTGCCCTTCATTTCGTCGCTGGGCAGCGGTACAACAGAAATCGTTGATTCCGCGACATAGTCAGTTGCGATGCGCTGGATAGTCGTCGCAAGTATTTTGCGCGAACGCTTGTCTGCTTCCTCGTTGAGTTCGCTTTCAATTTCGTGCAGTCGCCGAGCCGCAAGCGCACGCGCTTCGGCTTCGACTTCCATGACGAGCTGCTGCTTCGCCTCGTCGGCGCTCAGACCAGCGATTCGCTCTAATTCCTCTAAATGCCGGCCTCGGGCTGCTTCCAGTTCTCGATGTTGCCGGCTCTTCTCCAACTCCCATTCATCGTACGTCTGTTGCGCGGCCGATTCTTTTTGTTTCAGCGCCAGTTCGCGCTGCTCGACGGTGGCAGACTTACGATCGATGTTCTCCTCTTTTTGTTCAATCCGCCGCTCGATCCGATCGATTTCTGAACGTCGCCTCGTTAGCTCACGATCAAGATCGGCGCGGAGCCGAATAGATTCGTCCTTGGCTGCAATCGCGGCGTCTCGCCTTTTAGTCTCCGCTTCCTCCAGGATCCTGTCGGCCTCGTCTTGCGCATGTCGAATGCGAGAGTTGGCACGTTTGTCAAGGTAGAAGTAGGTTACGAAGAAGACTACTGCGCCTGCGAGCAACGCGGTCAGGACGATGATGATTACGGTGTCCATGAACGCCGCTCCTCGTTATGATGAATCCCCGAAGGGAGAGTCAATTGTTAAGGTGATCGACGGCTGGCACGCTAACAGCACCGGCAACAACGGCGTCGCCGGCGAAGGCGTACCTCGCACGTTTGCCCCTCTAATTCAAGGATAATAGTTGGCTTGGAGAAAGAGCGTCAAGCGACAGGCGTTACAGCCGCTAGAATATGGGATTGAGAAGTTTCGTGTACGGTCAGTACGCCCGGGATAAAATGACCTCATCGTGCGAAGATTTCTCATACATTGCTTGATGTTCATTCGAAATCAGGCGGACGTGAGTAGTCGTGCGCAACAACAGAAAGCTAACCTTTGCGTGTCGCGCTTGTCCATGATTATTTGACCCAATACGGCGGCGCCGAGCGCGTGCTTGAGGAACTCAAGCGCGTTTTTCCAAAGGCGCCCATTTTTACATCGTTCCTCGACCTCGATGAGCTGCCTGTGTCGTTTCGCGCTTGGGAGATCAACGCGACTCCTGTTGGTCGAGTTCCTGGCGCCGTGCGATACCACCGTGCGCTCTTGCCTGCTTATCCAGCGATTTTTCGCAGCTATCGCAACGCGCTGAGCCGCTTCGATATTGTCATTGCTGATTCGAGCGCTTGGTCGCATCAGGCCGCTGGGCCCGGGCATGGCGGGCATATTTGCTATTGCCATAGTCCGGCGAGATTTCTCTACGGAGATCGCAGCTACCTTGGACCCGCGCGAGTCTCAGGACCCGCAAAAGCAGTCTTGCCCGGTGTGCTGCGGGGTCTTCGCTCACTCGATCAGCGAGCAGCTTCGCAGGTAGACCGCTATGTTGCCAATTCGGAGACCGTGGCCAAACGAATTAAGTCGGCGTATGGCAGGTCTTCTCAGGTGATTTTTCCACCAGTCGAATTAGAACGATTTCAACGCGACGGAACAAATCATGAGGCGGAAGACTGGTACTTGGTTGTTTCGCGGGTTGTTCCACATAAACGGGTTGATTTGGTGGTTGAAACCTGTTCGAAGGCGAAGGTTACGCTCAAAGTCATCGGCGATGGTCGGGCGCTCGAGCAATTGCGCGACAAGGCTGGTCCGACCGTCGAACTCATGGGTTGGCAACCGGATGAGGTCGTGGTCGACCATGTTCGTCGATGTAAAGCGCTGATCCTTCCAGCCGTCGAAGACTTTGGCATGACCGCGGTCGAAGCGCAAGCCGCTGGTCGGCCTGTCATTGCGTTCGCGGGCGGCGGCGTGCTCGAAACCGTTGTCGACGGCGAGACAGGGGTTTTCTTTAGGGCCCAGACTGTCGATTCATTGCTTCAAGCAATTGAACGCGCTGAGACCATATCTTGGAATCCAGACTGCGCGGTCAATAATGCGTCGCGGTTTGGCCCTGAACGATTCCGCCAAGAAATCGCCAAAGTTGTGAACGAAGTCTTTGAGAAAAAGAAACCGAAAAAGAGGTAACGACCAGTCATTGTGCATTCTGGTCCTGGTTTCGCACTTCGGGAGAGCACGGCCGTCGATTGGAACTAACTCGCCTCCCTGTGCTTTCCGGACAATCGTTGAAACCGCAACTTCCAAACGACGATCGCAGCCTCGACAACGATCATCCGCGAGAGCTTCGACTTTCCTGCGTACCTGTCCACGAATGAGATCGGCTCTTCGACAACGCAGAAACCAGCTTTATACGTCCGGTAAGTCGTCTCGATCTGGAACGCGTAACCGTCGGACTCGATGGCGTTCAAATCGAGTGTTTCGAGCGTCGCCCGTTTGTAAACCTTGAAGCCGCCGGTGAGGTCGGTAACCGGCACTCGAAGCACGATTCGGGCATAGACACCACCGAGGCGACTGATCAGCTTGCGATGAAGTGGCCAGCCGTGGGTGCTGCCGCCCTGCATGTAGCGCGACCCGAGAACGAGATCTGATGTCGCTGCCCGATTGACAAGACGAGGAAGATCTTTCGGGTCGTGGGAATGATCGGCGTCCATGGTCGCGATAAGGTCAGCGCCGGATGATAGGGCTTCCTTAAAACCCGCGATGTATGCCGGACCGATCCCTTGCTTCTTCTTCCTGTGAAGGACTGTGACTCGGCCCTGGAATCGCTCAGAAAGTTCATCCGCGAGCTTCCCGGTGCCATCGGGCGAGTTATCGTCGACAACGACAATGTGAACGCCTGGACCGACAACAAGCACTTCTTTAACAAGTGAGCCCAAATTTTCTCGCTCGTTGTAGGTGGGAATGACCACCTCGACATGGCGGTCGATCGCGTGGAGATCGGTCGAGGTCATTCGGATAGTTTCAGCGTCAGCGATGTGAGAACCTGACGCTTACACGCCCTCTGTTCGCCGTCGCGAAAGCAGAAAATTGACTTGGGCAAGCAACGCGTCGATATCAAATGGCTTCGATAAAACCGCATCTGCGTCATTCAATTCCTCAGATTGCCGGCGAATGGTGCGGCCGGCAGACATCGCGACGATCGGGATGCCATTAGTTTCCGGATCGTTTTTCAGCCGGCGAATCGCGGTTCCACCATCGACGCCTGGAAGCATGACATCCATCAGGATGAGATCTGGGTTCCATTCCCGCGCAAGAAGCAGGCCTTGGGCGCCGTCACGCGCGATTGCGACCGTGTAGCCTTCGCCAACGAGCACAACTTCGATCAAATCGGCGACTGCTTGCTCATCGTCGACGACCAGGATGCGTGGAGGCACTCTGAAACTCCGCGTTCTACCGGACTAACCGGTCGCCGATTCAACGTCGCGCATCGGACGTCAGATGCTAATGATCGCTCAATGAGACGGATTTATGCGACCGCGTCTGTATGGTCAATTCGCGCGCCAAGATCACGCAACTTGCCGACCAGATCGTCGTATCCGCGGTCGATGTGATGGATATCGGAGATTGTCGTGCGGCCGTCGGCGATTAGCCCCGCCAGAACCATTCCCGCGCCGGCACGAATATCCAGCGCTCGCACGGCCGCGCCATGGAGCCGGGTAGGCCCCTGGATCTCAGCGCGGGTACCGTATCGATTTGGCGCGAAACGCTCGACCCATATATTTGCGCCCATCAGATTGAGTTGATCTGTATACCGGAGCCGATCTTCGAACACGCGCTCATGGATTTTCGACAGACCGGTGGCCTGAGTCATCAGTACCGCAAAGGCTGCTTGGAGATCGGTCGGAAAGCCCGGGAAGGGAAGGGTTTGGATTTCGACTGCCCGCAAACCGTCGCCGGGTCGGATCAGCATCGACTCTTCATGCGTCCAAACTTCAGCCCCAGCCTCACGGAGCTTGGCAGTGAGCGGTAGCATGTCTGGCTCGCGAACACGATGAAGCGTGACTTCACCACCAGTTATCACCGCACCGATCGCATAGGTTCCGGCCTCGAGGCGATCAGGAAGGATCGTTTCGGAAACGCCGTGCAACCGATCGACGCCCTCGACTACGATAGTCGGGGAACCGAGTCCTGAAATACGTGCGCCCATCCGGTTAAGCATGTTGCCAAGGGCAACAATTTCCGGTTCGCAGGCCGCATTGACGATCGTCGTCCGGCCGTCGGCAAGTGACGCGGCCATGAGAAGGTTCTCAGTCCCGGTGTGGCTCGGATAGTCCATGTAGATACGCGCGCCGCGAAGACCGTTGGTTTTTGCCCGTACCTGATGCTCGGAGAATTCGACTGTGGCGCCCATGTGCTTGAAACCGCGGACGTCAACATCGACTGGACGGGCGCCAAGCTGACATCCGCCGGGAGTTGACGCATCAACCTCGCCGACCCGCGCCAAGAGTGGGCCCGCGATGAGGAAGGATGCGCGCATTTTGCCGACCAGCTCGGCGGGTGCGGACGTCCCGGTGAGCTTGGTGGCGCGGACGCTGATCCGTCGACGGGCGGAATCGACCTCAACCTCAGCCCCGAGAGCGCGGAGCAGGGAAGACATCGTTTCGATATCCGCAAGGTCCGGAACGGCGTTGATCACGCATTCTTCAGAGGTAAGAAGAGTTGCGGCGAGGATTGGCAGCGCTGCGTTTTTTGCGCCGCCGATCGTCACTTCGCCTCGAAGCGGAACTCCGCCCTCAATGGCCAGAGCGGGGCGAGCTTTTCCAGCGTCAGTTGGCGACTTTGGCGAAACGTCGGTCACTGCTGCCATTGCGATGAATCAATCCTCACCTTCGCAATCGCAAGGTCGCGCTTCGACGACGCGGAAGCCAAAAACCATGCAATTGCGTAACGGGACGGGACGACGTTAGCCGCCGGGTGAGGTGACTATAACTCGTTGCCTGGGCCCTCGCCTAGACCCGGTTGGCGACGGCGTTGCCGCCGCTGACCTACGCGTAAGCGCACGGCAGCCCGGCGAAGCGCCGCTTCTGCCTGGGCAAGATCGACTTCAGACGTGCGGTTGGCAATGTCAGTCTCTGCTCTGCGTCGCGCTTCCTCGGCCCGGGCGAGATCTATTTCGTCGGCTCGTTCGGCGGAATCCGCGAGCACGACGACTTTGTAGGGGGTGACTTCCATGAAACCGCCGAAGACGACGATCGACTGCTCAGCGCCTGCTCTTTTGATCCGGAGTTCGCCTGCGGTCAGGGTCGTGATCAGCGGCGCGTGACGCGGCAAGATGCCGAGCGTGCCGTCGCTGCCAGGCGCGACCACCATATCGACTTCGGACTCTTCTAAAACGACGCGCTCGCCGGTAACGACTTCGACCTGCAACTTAGCCATGATGCTTCCTTAGATCTGAGCGAGGGGTGAATAAATGATCACCCCTCGTCATTCGTCGTTACGAGCTTTGTTGACCCTGAGCACCGACCATGTCGATGCCGCCAGCGTACATGAACGCCTGTTCCGGCTTGTCGTCGTGCTTGCCTTCGAGAATCTCTTTGAAGCCGCGAACCGTCTCTTCGCGCGTCACGAACTGACCGTGATACCGGTGAACTGTTCGGCGGTGAAGAACGGCTGCGAGAAAAAGCGCTCGATGCGGCGGGCGCGGTCGACGGTCTGCTTGTCGTCTTCGCTCAGTTCCTCGACACCGAGAATGGCGATGATGTCCTGCAGGTCGCGATAGCGCTGAAGCAATCCGCTGCACCTCACGGGCCACCGTGTAGTGTTCCTGGCCGACTACGAGCGGGTCGAGAATGCGGCGAGGTCGAAGCGAGCGGATCGACGGCCGGGTAGATGCCGCTGCTCGGCGATCGAGCGCTCAAGCGATATTGTCGCGTCGAGGTGGGCAAAGGTCGCGCAGGAGCCGGGTCGGTATAGTCGTCGGCTGGAACGTAAACGGCCTGGACCGACGTGATCGAACCCGTCTTCGTCGAGGTGATCCGTTCTTGCAGCTGGCCCATCTCGGCGGCGAGGGTCGGCTGGTAACCGACGGCGCTCGGCATGCGTCCGAGGAGCGCCGAGACTTCTGAACCTGCCTGGACGAAGCGGAAGATGTTGTCGATGAAGAGGAGAACGTCGCGGCCCTCATCGCGGAAATACTCGGCCATGGTCAGTCCAGAAAGTCCAACGCGAAGGCGCGCGCCTGGCGGCTCGTTCATCTGACCGAAGACCATGACGGTCTTGTCCATGACCCCTGACGCCTGCATCTCGCCGGTAGAGCGCCGTGCCCTCGCGGGTACGCTCGCCCACGCCGGTGAAAACCGAGTAGCCGCCATGCTCAGCCGCGATATTGCGGATCAGCTCGGTGATGATCACCGTCTTGCCGACGCCGGCGCCGCCGAAGACGCCCGTCTTGCCGCCCTTCGTGAACGGGGCGATCAGGTCAATGACCTTAATGCCAGTTTCGAAGATTTCAACCTGCGTCGACTGCTCTTCGAACGTCGGGGCCGGGCGGTGAATCGGGCGATGTCCTGGCCGCTTCGACCGGTCCGGCTTGATCGATCGGCTCGCCGACGACGTTGAGAATGCGGCCGAGCGCTTCCGGTCCGACTGGCACGGCGATGGCGAGACCGGTGTCGACAACGTCCATCCCGCGGCGAACTCCGTCGGTCGAGCTCATCGCAACCGCGCGAACCCAGTCGTTCCCAAGGTGCGACTGGACCTCGAGGACGAGCGTGATGCCGCTATCCATCTCGACTTCCACGGCGTTGTAAATCTCGGGAAGCTCGTCAGGCGGGAATTGGATATCGACCACCGGACCGAGCACTTGAACGATCTTGCCAGTCGCCTTCCCGGTTTTTGGCGTCGTTGCGGCTACCATGAATAACTCCTTGGTTTCAATCATCACTCGGCGTCTCGGCCGGGTGCGACACGATGCTAGCCTCCAAGCGCGGCGGCGCCAGCGGCGATTTCTGAAACTTCGCGCGTGATCTGCGCCTGTCGCGCCTTGTTGTACGACAGCGTGAGGTCGGAGACGAGGTCCCGAGCATTGTCCGAGGCGCTGCGCATAGCAACCATCCGAGCTGAGTGCTCAGAGGCGATCGCTTCTAGCATTGCTTGATAAATCTGAATCTCGACGAACCGCGGCAGCAAACTTTCAAGAACGGCGGCTGGGCTCGGCTCGAAGATGTAATCGCGATACGTTCCTTCGCCCTCTGGTCGGACGATCGGCAGGATCTGCTTCATCTCTGGTACTTGAGACAGCGTGTTCACGAACCGGGCGTAGACGAGATGGACGGCGTCCACCTGCCCGGAAATGAAATCATCGAGCGCAATCTGGGCTATGGGCCGAATGTCGTCGAGCGAGACGTTGTCGCCAAGATTCGTAAACTCCGCGGCCAGGTCTTGCTTGGTGCGCAACATAAAGTCGCGAGCCTTCTTGCCGCTCGCAATAACGCGAACTGGTGTGTTGGCTTCGCTCAGGATGTATCTGCTCGCGCGGCGCAAGATATTCGAATTGAGCGGTCCCGTCAGTCCTTTGTCCGGAGTGATAACGATGACCCCGACATTCTTGATCTCACGCTGCTGCAGCAGCGGGAATTGTCTGAGATCTTCGGCGTCGACTTGGAGCGCCGCTAAATCGGCGATCACGCCTTGCAGGCGGTCCGCGTAGGGCCGGCTCGCGGTCACTCGCTGCTGGGCACGCCGCATTTTTGACGCGGAGACCATCTCCATCGCCCGCGTGATCTGTGAAATATTGCGAACGCTGCGAATGCGGCGCCGGATTTCACGTGGGCTCGCCACGTCGCATCCTTTCTGATCTTAGTCCGGCGCGCGATGTCGCGCGCCGGAACATCGCTTGCTATCGAGCGGCCGCCACGACAGGCGCCCGCGACGCCCACTCCGAACCTGCCTTGAAATCCTCTGTTGCCTTCTTCAGGTCGGCGATCAGCTCATCGCTGAGCGCTTTTTCGCTGGCGATTCGATTGAGAAGATCGATGTGTGCGGTCCTCATATTGTCGAGGTATGCCACTTCGAACGCCTGCACCTGGTCGACCGGAACGTCTTCGAGGTACCCGTTCGTTGCCGCCCACAGGATCACAACCTGCTCTTGCACCGGCATCGGCTGATATTGACCCTGCTTAAGCACTTCTGTCATCCGCTGGCCACGGTCAAGCTGAGCTTTGGTCGCCGGATCAAGGTCCGAACCAAATTGAGCGAACGCGGCGAGTGAGCGGAAACCAGCGAGATCAAGTCGAAGCCGGCCGGCAACCTGGCGCATCGCCTTGATCTGCGCGGCGCCACCGACGCGGGAGACCGAAATGCCGGCGTTCACGGCCGGGCGGACACCTGCATAGAACAGGTCCGACTCAAGGAAGATCTGACCGTCAGTAATTGAAATAACGTTTGTCGGGATGTAGGCCGAAACGTCTCCGGCCTGAGTCTCAATCACCGGGAGCGCTGTCAGCGATCCGCCGCCGAGCTGGTCGGACATGCGCGCAGCGCGCTCAAGGAGTCGCGAGTGCAGGTAAAAGACGTCGCCCGGATAGGCTTCACGTCCCGGCGGGCGGCGCATGAGCAGCGAAACTTGGCGGTACGCCCACGCGTGCTTGGAGAGATCATCGTAAACGACAAGCGCGTCGCCGCCATTTTCCATGAACTCTTCGCCAATGGCACATCCGGCGAATGGCGCAATGTATTGCAAGGCGGCAGGATCGGCGGCGGAAGCGACGACGACAATAGTGTGCTCCATTGCGCCGTGCTCTTCGAGCACGCGGACTGCCTGCGCGACCTGCGCCTGCTTCTGGCCGATCGCCACGTAGATGCAGATGACGCCCTGCCCCTTTTGATTGATGATCGTGTCGAGCAGGATGGCCGTCTTGCCGGTTTGGCGGTCGCCGATGATCAGCTCGCGCTGACCACGGCCGATCGGAATCATCGAGTCAATTGACTTGATACCGGTCTGAAGCGCCGTGTCGACGTCCTGGCGGAGAATGACGCCCGGCGCGATGCGCTCGATTGGGCGGGTCTTCTCGCTCTGAATCGGGCCTTTGCCGTCAATTGGTTGGCCGAGCGCATTTACGACGCGGCCAATGAGAGCGTCGCCGACTGGCACCGAGGAGATGCGGCCGGTCGTCCGGACTTCGTCGCCTTCCTCAATGTCGGTGTATTCGCCCATGATGATGACGCCGACGGAGTCCTCTTCCAGATTAAACGCGAGACCGAGCGTGCCGGTCTTAGTGAACTCGACTAGCTCGCTCGACATGACCTGACTGAGACCATAGACACGGGCGATGCCGTCTCCAACTTCGACGACCGTTCCCACATTGGTCACGGTCATCTGTTGCTCGAAACCCTCGAGTCTGCTTCTTCAGAAGATCGCTAATTTCGGTTGCGCGTACAACCATGTTGTCTCTGTCCTCTCACGGCCGGTTCGGCCGATTAGCGCCCGAGAAAAGGCGATTCCGAACGCGACCGTTCGATCGAAACGAAACTGACGATGTGGCGATCCATTGGATCACCATCGGCACTAAGCTGGAGCCGCCAAACGTGCTCGTAAGCGGCGGAGCTGATTTATTACGCTGCCATCAATCAATTGATCGCCCACGCGCGCAACGATTCCGCCGATGATCGAGGAATCGGTCTGCAAGCGCAGTTCTATTTTCTTACCTATAAGCTGCTGCAGCTTAGCGCGAACCATTTCTTGCTCTTCGGAGTTCAATGGTTCCGCGGTTGTAACGTCGGCCACCGCAATCCCGCGCTCGGCGAGCATCTCTTCTTGAAAAATGCGATAGAGATCAGGAATGATGTTCAGCCGGTGTCGTTGGATCAACATCAAGGCGAGATTCTTTGCTTCGGGCTGACTGTTGGTCAGTGCGTTATCGAGAAGCAATTGTTTGTCCGCCGCCGAAATATTCGGATTGCTCAAATATGCCTTGGCGACGGGATTAGCCATAACGTCGTTGAGGACCGAGAGATCGGCCTGCCAACGGTCTAGCGTTCCGCGCTCTTTGGCCAGGCTGAAAACTGCCTGCGCGTAGCGTTTAGCCGCCCCGCTCGCCATGCCTTTCTCCCTATACTCGACTAAGAGTCGCTCGCCACCGTACCCGTACCGTTCGATCGCGGAGCGCCGGCTTCCGCCAACGTTTCCTCAATCAACCGCGCCTGGGTTGCAGGGTCGAGCTCTTTGCGAACGATTTTTGTAGCCGCAGTTACCGCGAGGTCGGCAATTTCCTGACGAAGTTGTTGCCGTGCTTGTTCGGTCTCAGACCGCAACGTCGACTCAGCTCGCGCGAGATATTCCTCGGCTTGCTTCCCTGCTTCTTCGCGGGCCCGGGCAATAGTCGCGTCGGCAGCTTCGCGGGCATTGGCGATGATGTGCTGAGACTCCTGTCGAGCCTCATGCAGGACTTCCTCATTTCGGGCCGCGGTTGCTTGAAGCTCGGCCTGCATTTGCTGGGCCGCTTCCATGCTCTCGCGGATGCGCTGTTGGCGCTCGTCCAGCACCTTCGTGATTGGACCGAGAGCCACGCGCCAGAGGAGCACTACGAAAATGAGAAATGCGACGAGCTGGACTGCTAGCTTCCAACCGTCGATACCGAGTGAACTCATGCGCTCCTTGCTCCCCAAGGTCGGCCATGGGTCTCGAATTGTGCTCCCAGTTCCTGCGAACCGTGGGATCAATCGAGCCTTTGCCGATCGTGTCGATGCGGGCGCGCATAGGCACGCCCGCATCGGCGAAAGGGACTAGACGAAGAAAATAATGATGGCGATGACGAAAGCGTAGATGGCGACCGCTTCCGCGAGAGCCGCGCCGAGGATCATGGTTGACCGGATATCGCCGACAGCTTCCGGATTCCGGCCAATCGCCTCCATCGCGCCCTTAACCGCCATGCCAATGCCGATGCCTGGGCCGATAGCGCCGAGACCAATTGCGATCGCTGCGCCGATGTACGGTACGGCATTGGGATCTGTAATTCCTCCGAACACGAGCGTTCCTCCTTCGCGCGGCCTCCCACTTCCCGGTTGCCGCCACTTTGTTGTACGTGAGGGGCCGGCACGCGCCGCCCCTGCCGAATCTAAACGAAGCCGGACTGTTATGTCTTTTCAGCGCACTCGCGCTGCTTGTCCGCAAAAAGCAAGTTCCTCGAATACGTCATCAACGTAATGAGCCGTTAGTCTCCCGCACTCGCAGTCGCAGGGGCCATCGCATGCGCCTCGCCCTCGTGCCCTTCGTGCTCATCATCGTGTTCAGCAGCGGCCAACGCGACGTAGACGGCGGTCAATAGGGCGAACACAAGGGCCTGAATAGCGCCAAACAACAACTCCAAACCGAGGAAAAGGACTGGGAACAACAAGGGGATGACCGCGACTTTAAGGGCGGCTGCCATTGCGTACATGATGGCTAACAGGACCTCACCGGCGAGCACATTGCCGAAAAGTCGGGCAGAGAGAGAGATGATACGCGCGAACTCGGAAATGAGTTCGAGGGGGAACACGAACGGTGGATCGGCCATGTGCTTGATGCGGCCGACGAAGCCGTTCACTGAAAATCCGCGAACTTGAACGACAAAAAATGTCACGAGCGCCATTGCAATCGTCATATTGAGATCGGCATTTGGCGCGCGGAAGAAAGGAACGAGCACCTTTTCCCCGCCCTCAGTTTCCCACTTGCCGATGGTGCCGACGCCGGGAAGCAGAGCAGAATAGTTAGCAATGAGAATGAAGAAGAAGATGGCGCCAATCAGCGGGAAGACACGGCGTCCTTCTTTCCGACCTGCAGTGCCTTCGACTAGGCCGAGGAGGAATTCGATGGTGACTTCTATTGCGCCCTGAGCGTGACCGGGGATGGTTTGCGCTTTTCGCGCAACATACCAACCGACCAGAAGAATCGCTCCCATGACGATGAACATGGTCAGCATGGAATTCGTTACCGGTATTGGACCGATATTGAAGAGTGTTTCCGCGGCGATCTCGACGTGGACGTCCATGCTAAGCCGTTACTCCTCGTCCAAATGGTCATCTTCAGGCCCACCATGAACCGGGCCCGAATCTTGCGCATGACGTACGGGGATGCGCGCAAGCGTGCGCGTCACAATCCCTGGCTCGTGCCCTTTCTGGCCGAGCTCCGCCAGCTCGTAGAGCTGGTAGCCTGCCGAAAGGAGCGCTAATGCAACTCCGATGAGCGTGAAGACTGGCGAGCTTCCGAGCCAACTATCGACGGCCACTCCGCCGACGATCAGCAAAACAACGCTCACCACAATAGAGCAGCCGAGCCCTGCTGCGACCCCGGCTGCTCCTAATCCTGCGCGCTCCTCAGGCGAGGGCAGGTTGGTCACGGTGCACCCCCCGGACCTTGCTCCCGATTGCGAAGGTTATCACAATCTGGAATTCACGAACAACGCATTGGGCACAGAGAAACTTGGCATAACGTCACTATTGCGGAATCCGCCACTTCCGATCATTTTCACATGGTTGGCGGAAGCGAACGAAAGGGAACGATGACTCAACGGAAGCAGCTTCGAATCAATGGTCGAGTTCAGGGCGTCGGCTTTCGATTGGCATGTGCCGATCTCGCGCGATCGCTCGAATTGACCGGTTTCGTTTGCAACGAACCAGATGGTTCAGTCCTTGTCGAAGTTGAAGGTGAGCCAAGAGTGCTGGAACCATTTCTAAGTTGGTGCCAAAAGGGTCCGCCGGGCGCCAAAGTGAACGATATCGCCGAAACTGACATGACCGTGCAAGGCGACCGATCGTTTGAGATCACCCGGGCGCAATATCAAGCGGAGGTCAGCTGAACTTCGACGCAATTGTTCGCCTGGCCAAGAGCACGTTCTGCGCCCTCCACCATTTGCCGAACTACTTCTTCCGCCGTCAGAATCTGGTCGATGGCGCCCGCTCCTTGCCCCATGTAAAGCGGAATAAAGTCCGCGTTTTCCCGGTCATAGGCGGCCGTGACCTGTTCCGCGAGCGCCTCCCGCTCCTCTCCGCTAAGATCGGTGCGATCCTCTAATTCGCGGACAAGCTGGTTGCGTATGACCCGAGTGGTGGCTCCTTCCCAGTGGACGTTCCAAACCACGTCGGGGACATCAGTAAGAACTATCGATTCTGATTGAACGTTGACGATCGCGTTCTTGTAGTACTCGGCAATCGGTGACTCAATAGTTGCAAGAAACCGGGTGCCGACGAGCACGCCTTCGGCTCCCAAGGCAAGCGCCGCGGCCAGACCGCGTCCGTCGACGATCGAACCGCCGGCGATGACTGGAATACCTTCAGCAACGTCGACGACTTGCGGAACGAGCGCGATGCCGCCCACGAAACCAACGTGCCCGCCTGCTTCCGAGCCTTGAGCGATGATGAAATCGACTCCGGCAGCGACTGCTTGCTTCGCCGTTTCGACGGTGTTGACCTGATGGGCGAGGAGCAGACCGGCTTCGTGGACGCGCTTCGCCAAATCTTTTGGATCTCCCCAGGAAGATTGAACGAGCGGCGGTCTCCCCTGCAGGATCGTCTCCCAGAGTTCGTCAGTGGCGTAGGCGAGAACGCTATTGACGCCAAATGGCTTGTCGGTGAGTTGCCGCGCTTTTGCGATTTGCCCCTCAATATCATCAAGCTCGCGATCGACCGTGCCGATAATACCGAGACCGCCCGCGTTCGAGACGGCAGCCGCGAGCGTGGCGTCAGCTCGTGTTGCCATACCTGCTTGCAGAATCGGCGCTTCGATGCCCAATCGTTCAGTGACTCGGGTCTTGATGGACATGTCACCCTCCGTCTAGCGCACGAGGAAACCGTCGCGTGTTGGATCGTCCGGATCGACGACGAATTGATTGAACCCCGTGATGAACCCTCGACCCGTGATTTCTGTTATCACCGCCGGAAACTGAGCGACGGTTGTTTCGGACAGAACACGTCCGGTCATCGTGGTGTCGATCACACTCTCGTGGACATAAGGTATATCGAGTCCGATCTTGCTCTTTGCGTAGAGATTGGCGAGTTTGGCAGATGTGCCGGTGCCGCACGGTGAGCGATCGACCTCCGATTCCGCGAAAATCGTGATGTTTCGACCGTTGCCTGAATCAGAATGCGGATCGTCGGAAATGATCGTGCCGTAAATTCCCTTGAGTTCGGGTTCGAGTGGGTGAACGACATCGAGCGTTGCTTCGACCGCTTGCTTGACTTCCATCCCGAGTGCGATCAGTTCGGCAACGCGTTCCTTGCACACCTTCGCACCAAGCGTCTTCGCATCGACAAGCGCGTAGAACGCTCCGCCGAACGCCACATCGACCGATACCGTACCGACCGAAAGATCAAGTGCGAGGTCCTGCGCAAACTGAAATGCCGGAACGTTGAGGAACGAAACAGATGTGACTCCGTCACCTTCGATCGCGGCGCGAGCGCGGATGAGTCCAGCAGGCGAATCGAAAACGACTTCTGTTTCTGGTTCAATCATCTCGACGGCGCCGGTTTCAAGGAGGGCGGTGGTCAAGGCGATGATTCCGTGGCCGCACATTGTGCTGTAACCCTCGTTGGTCAGAAAGAGAACGCCATAGTCCGCCTCGGCACTGACCGGAGGTGTCACGATCGCGCCGTACATGTCGGCGTGACCGCGTGGTTCCCAAAGCAGAATCTTGCGGAGATCGTCGTGCTGCTCTTGCATCCATCGCCGGCGTTCGAGAATGGTTGCGCCATGCAATGATGGGATCCCGCTCGTTATGATGCGCAAGGGTTCACCAGCCGTATGCGCATCAATTGTCGAAATCGTTCGCGACCAACGCATGACTACAATCCCTACCATTCACCTAACGTATGCATCGCACACGGCGAGAGGAATTCAACGATACTAGTTTCGTGACTATTCTACGGTCCGGTTTGCGGGCCGTTTTGTTTGTGTTGATGCGCGGGATCACAGATGGTATCGGCGGTCGAAATTCCACTCGTTGACGAGGAAGTCGGGGCAGAAGTCCACGAGGCTCTGGCCGCCGAGCCTGTGGGTCCGATGACGCGTGGCCGCGTCCTCGCGCTCGCGCTGCCGATCATCGGCGAAAACCTTCTGCAAACTATGGTCGGCGCGGTCGACACCCTGATGGTCTCGCGGCTCGGCAAGGAAGCGGTCGCTGGTGTCGGCACGTCGATCGAGCTCGTCTTTTTCATGATCTCCGTGCTGAGCGCGGTTTCAATTGGCGCAACGATTCTGGTGTCGCAAGCTTTCGGCGCGGGTGACATAAAGCGAACGCACGAGCTTGCGCGACAGGCAATCGTTTGGGGCGTACTTCTCGCAATACCGGTATCTATCCTCGGTTTCACCTTCGCCGGGAACCTCATATCACTTTTTGGCACCGAACCCGATGTGGCAGCGAACGCGACGAAGTATCTCGAGGTCACCGCCGCGACCAGTGTCGTGCTCCTGCTGGATTTTGTGTGTGGTTCGGTGTTTCGGGGTGTTGGCGACAGTCGAACGCCACTTAAGGCGGCGATCGTCGCTAATGTCGTCAACGTGATCGCCGCCTATCTCCTGATCTTTGGTCACCTTGGACTTCCTGAGCTTGGCGTAGAAGGCAGCGCATTGGGAGCCGCGATTGGCCGGGGCACGGCCGCGGCGATCATGTTGGCGATCCTGGTGGGTGGTAAGCGCACAGTCTCAATTCGAGGTCGCGCCGGATGGCGACCTCACATTGACATCGGCCGCAGTCTACTCCGCCTCGGTCTGCCGGCCGCACTCGAACAGATGCTGATGTCGTGCGGCTTCATGGCAATGATGGCGGTGGTAGCGCTGCTCGGCACGGTCTCGCTCGCGGCGCAACAGATCGGCTTCAGCGCCCTTTCGATCGCGTTCATACCTGGATTTGGATTTGCGATCGCGGCGACAGCGCTCGTTGGACAGAGTATTGGCGCACGTGACGCCGATGGAGCCAGGAAGGCTACTCGGATCGCCATGATCGGTGGGACTCTGTGGATGGGCACCGGGGCCCTGATCTACTTCGTCTTTGCCAGGCAGATCATGGATATCTTTTCGAATGACCCGGAAGTCATCCATGCCGGAGTCAATGCATTGCGCGCCCTGAGCATAAGTCTTCCGTTCTGGGCCGCATGGTCGGTCAATGGAGGGGCGCTCAGAGGAAGCGGTGATACGCGGTCGCCGATGGTGGCAAGCGTTGCGGCTGTTTGGATCGCGGTGGGTCTGGCATACGTCGGTGTCCGCGGATTTGACGCGGGCCTCGCCTGGGTCTGGTTAACGTTTGCGATCACATCTCCAGTTGCGGCGCTTTGGAATCGAACGCGGTTTATGCGCCGGTTGTCGCCCGAGTTCGGGCTGCTTGATCGCCCAATGGAAACGTCGCCTGGAACTGCGGGACACTAACTCTGTTCCGACAAGGGCAAGTGAATCGTACGGTCGCACGGCCGTGCGCCCCGGGGTGATCTTCCACCTGGTTGCAATTTGAGTCAACGCGTTCACTTCGCGGGCGCTGCGCCCCCACAATGTTTCAACTGATCAAATGACCCGGACTACCACCAGCCGTAGGGGATGTTTCGGCGTGGGTTGAGAAGCGAGTGTTGCTTCGTTTCGACAACTCGCTCGATACGTGCGAAAAGAGCTTCGATTTCAAGCGCAGAAAGGTAGGGCTTGAGTTCGTCCTGCACCTCGTGTTTGTTCTCATACAGGCGGCGAAGATCTTGGATGAGAACTGGTGAAATCCGTTCGCCCGTGAATTGCCACAGAACAGTTCGCATTTTCGGATACTGGTTAAATGTCAGACCGTGATCGATGCCCCAGATCTTCCCCGTTTGATCGCGTAGGCAATGTCCCAGCTTGCGATCGGCGTTGTTCGAGACGTAGTCAAAGAGCACGAGCCGCTCAATTTCGAGATCGCAACTCTCCCAGAATCGCGCGTTCGACTCGTGAGACTCGGGTATCGGCTCGATGTAGAGCTGAAGACTGCCGACTCCGTGTGGTCCGTCCCGAATAACTGTGGGCGGAACGAAGTTCCAACCTAACCGCTTGCTCAGCAGATAGGCCGCGACCTCACGCAGGTAGAGCGTCCCATCTGGGAAATCGTAAAGAGGCGCTTCGCCACTTCGCGGTTTGTAGATCGCGAGGTGTTCTTGGCCATCCGCCATTTCAAGCGCGACGGCGAAGGAGTAATTCGAACCCCAGGGAATGAGCTTCGACGCTGTGAACTCTGATTCGCGCAACACCAAGAGCGCGTCTTCTTCGCAAAGCGGCGGCGAAGGTGTGGCGCCTTCGCCGTCGTCATGTTCGCGAATCTCAAGGAAAAGGTCGGGCATATAGGTAACTCAGCGGCATGCAAACACTTTGGTCAGGTGTGGAGTGATACGGCAGCGGCGCCGTCTTCGGATTTTACTCTGTCGTTCCATATGAATTGTCTCAGGGCGTTGAAACCTAAATCTCTTGCCATTCAATTCCAGTTCCCTGTTCGAGCTGGATTGTTAGATCCGCGGGATCGGTGACTGGCGGCATGCAGGCAAAACGCTCACAGAGATAGGCCGTCACATGCCCATTTTGCGCGGGCCGGTGTTCGAGAAATGGCAGAAGGGATGAGATTGTCGGATCGTTTGGATCGACCAAGCCAATGACGGCATTTGGCTCATAGCGATCGTACACCGATTTGGCAAATTGGATGGTGGCGGGATCAGTTGGTGCTCCGACGATTGCGACTTCTCTTGGGGTGGCTAGGTAAGCGTCCAGTGCCGACAAGTATCGACCAAAGGCAGTCGGATGCTCGGCCATAGCCTGAGCGACCATGCCAAGAATCGCTTCCGCTCGATGTTGATAGTCCTCGTTCCCGGTCAGTATATTCAGCTTCAGCAGGACAGAAGCGGCGACCGAATTACCAGACGGGGTCGCGCCATCTTGCAGGTCTCGCGGACGACTGATCAACGTCTCGTGGCTTGATCCAGTGTCGAAGAATCCTGGACCGTTCTCCGCGCTGAATTCGTTAATCATCGTCTCTGCCAGCGCCACAGCTTCTTCAACCCAGCGCCGGTCGAAACTCGCTTCGTAGAGCGCGATCAGACCGTCGACAACGTGCGCATAGTCTTCGAGGAATCCGTTGATCCTCGCCTTTCCGTCTTTAAACGTGTGATAGAGGAATTTGCCGTTTCGAAGGTTCGCGAGGATGAACTTCGCATTCTTGATGGCGGCGTCCAGATAGTCGGGCCGATCGAGGACTCGCGACGCTTCGGCAAATGCGCGGAGCATCATGCCGTTCCAAGCCGCGATTACTTTTTCGTCTCGGCCCGGTCGGATACGCTTTTCCCTTGTTTCGAGCAAGAGGGGACGGGCCTCGTCAAGTGTCGCTTGGAGTTCGCCTGGAGTAATTTCGAGTTCGGCGGCGACATGGTGCACGGCTCGCGGCGTGTGGAATATGTTGTCACCCTCGAAATTTCCGGATTTTGTCGCGCCGTAGTAGGCAGCGACCTGACGAGCTCGCTCGTCGCCAAGAATCTCGCGCAGTTCCTCCAGTGACCAAACGTAATACTTCCCCTCTTCACCTTCGCTGTCGGCATCCTGCGTCGAATAGAACCCGCCATCGGGGCTCGTCATTTCGCGCAGCACGTAGTCGAGCGTATCGGTGGCAACCTGACGATACCGATCCTCACCGAATGCGCGATAGGCATCGAGGTAGAGCCGGGCGAGTTGAGCGTTGTCGTACAGCATCTTCTCAAAGTGCGGGACGAGCCAAATCGCATCGACCGCATACCGATGAAACCCGCCGCCGATCTGATCGTAGATGCCACCGGCCGCCATTTGATCAAGAGTTTTCTTCGCCATTGACTCGGCCCGGTTGTCACCGGACGCGCGATAGGATCGGAGTAGAAACTCGTAGACCGCGGCTTGAGGAAATTTTGGTGCGCCACCGAACCCGCCATTCTGAGCGTCAAAATCCCGGGCGAGCGCGCTCAAGGCGTCGTCGCCGATTTGGCCCGAAAGCTGTTCAGTTTTGAGCGCTGCTTGGTTCGATTGTTGGAGAAACTCACGAATCTGTTCAGCATTTTCGAGAACTTCCTCTTTGCGATTCGTGTAGGCATCGTGGACCGCTTCAAGGACCCGTGGAAAGCTCGGCATGCCCATTCGGTCTTCAGGCGGCCAATAGGTGCCACCGAAAAACGGAATCCCGTCTGGTGTGAGGAAACAATTGAGCGGCCAGCCACCGTGTCCGCTCATCGCTTGGACGGCTGACATGTAAATTGAGTCAAGGTCTGGACGCTCTTCGCGATCGACCTTGATGCTGACAAAGTTGTCGTTCATGAGCGTGGCCGTCGCCTCGTTTTCGAACGATTCGTGCTCCATGACGTGACACCAATGACACGCCGAGTAACCGATACTGACGAGAATTGGCTTATCTTCGGCCTTGGCCTTGGCAAGCGCTTCTGGTCCCCACGCATACCAGTCGACCGGGTTGTCCTTGTGCTGCAAGAGATAAGGACTGGATTCGTTGGCAAGGCGATTGGGCACGTGATGACTCACTTTCTCGGAGATCTTCCTAAATAGCGCGAGCCGTGAAGGGCTCCGCTCTGGAGGATATTGTCGCAGCACGCGTCCACTTCGACGCGTGATTTTGCGTTGGACCGCTACAATCGGGTTGCGAATTGACAGTTTGCGCGTGAGGTGAATCACCGAAGATGGAGATCGAACAAGACAATTCTTCCCTTGCGGGCGCGCGCCTCGCCTTCGTCGGTGCTGGTGTCATGGCCGAAGCGATGATTGCCGGTCTGATCAACCGGCAAATGCTCGATCCGACCCACATCGTCGCGAGCCACCCCAGACGGGATCGAGGCGAGAAACTCGAGCAGCGATTCGGCATCAAATCTGTTGAAAGCAATGTCGACGCATCGTGTGCAGCGGACTTGGTCTTTCTGACGGTCAAACCCCAAATGCTTTCAACGGTGATGAAGCAGCTGCACGGCAAGCTTGCGCCGAGTCAAACCGTGATTTCGATCATCGCGGGGGCGAATGTGCATACGCTCAGTCGAGGTCTCGGGCATGACGGCATTGCGCGAGTCATGCCAAATACCCCCGCCCAGGTTGGACAAGGGATGAGTGTTTGGACGACAACGCCGGAAGTCGATGAAGCCCATCGCAATCGAGTGAAGATGGTGCTCGGCGCACTTGGTGAGGAACTTTGGGTCGAAGAAGAGAAGTACGTAGACATGGCCACGGCGCTGTCGGGAACAGGTCCGACCTACGTGTTCCTGATGATGGAAGCGCTCATCGACGCCGGTGTCCACATGGGATTTCCGCGACGCATCGCCGAGCAGATCGTGCTGCAAACGGTGGCGGGATCGGTTGCTTTTGCCCGGGATTCAGGCAAACACATGGCGGAGCTTCGGAACATGGTCACATCACCAGGCGGCACATCGGCGGAAGCGATCTATCAGATGGAAAAGGGTGGACTGCGCACGGTCTTCTCGAAAGCGGTCTATTCCGCGTATCAACGAACCCAATCACTTGCCGCGGAAGATACCGCCAAGCAGGGCGATCACTAGGCCGCGGCGGCCACGATCTGATGATCGCTTAACAAGCGAATAGTCAGGGCGTCAGCGACTTCCTCACCGAAACGGTCGGCGACGGCCGAGCGGAGTACAGAAATCTGCGGCGCGCCAGCGTTGACGATCTCTTCCAATTCCGCGAATTTCGCTCGCTGAAACAATCCAAGGTCGGGAAGAAAGACGGCTCGATCGGAGTCGCAAAGGGCGGGGCGGTGATGACCATTCACCCCAGTAAGCGTGAGGAGTTCGCTTGCCGGGACATACGGGCGCGTGACCAGCATTCCGTCGAGAAGCGACGAAAGTTCGGGTACTGAGACGAGACCAGAGTAAATCTTATCGAGCATTTCCAATACCTCCGCGGGCTGAGCGCTGCTCACTCCGTTTGCACCATCATCATCAACAACTAAGAGAGAAAATCGATCACTCAAGCGCCGTAACGCTTCGCGCGCTTGGTGGGTCATGTCCCTTCTATTCGCAAAGACCAAATCGACAGAAACACGATCGCGAACAGCAACGATCTCAGGAAGAATGAGCGCGCCGTCGAGGACGCGGCAGTCGGGCAAGCGACGAAACGTCCAATCTCGACCGTTTCCAGTTTCCGCACGATACGCGCTGAGTTGTTCCAGGAATGAGTCAGCGAAATACAGGGAAGAGACGTCCGAATTGTAGGAGCCCTGCAGCCGGAGGAAAGCAATCGTTCGTTGATCGAGATCGAGATGCAATGGCCGATCGTTCAAATAGAGCGTCGCTTCGATGCCATCGACCGAGTGGGCGCCGAGTATGAGTTGGAGAACACAGCGAGCAAGTTTTCGACCGTGCCGTGAGTACGATCCATGGCTGTCCCGGATCCCAGATAGCTCGATATTCGAGTCATCTACCAAACGACAAATAACATCATGACGAGAGCAACAGGATCGAATTTCCTCGTCACGTAGACCGCTTACCGATAGTCGAATGCGGGACGCCTGGCGCAACGTGGAAAGAATCAAATTGGCGTTATAGGAAGCAACTATATCGATCGAAGTTGGCTGATCCCGGCGTTGCGTGAAGATGGCGTTACGATCGGCGTCTAAGTGAAGCAGATGAAACAAGGTTTCGGCGTCAAGACCAAGTGGCGTAGCCAATTCGATCAAGAACTCGCGGTGGCAGTCGAGCGTCACGAATCCGCCTTGCCGATCGTTGGCGAGTCGATAGACGAACGCCCGGAGATCGGCGGGCGTTTCAAAATTCCATTCCAACAAATCATTTGCTTTTGAGACGCCTACGACTTCTTCAAAAGATGGTGTTACATAGTGAAAGTAGTCGCCAAGACACGTAAGAAGGCAGCGGGCCAATTTGGGATCGCCGAGCAGTTCGAGCACTGTTTGCTGGGAAAGGTCGGCACGCCGTTGTCCGACCATACCTGTGAGGTATTCGATTGCGAGATCGATCTTCGGCATCTGTCGCTTGTCACGAATGAACGAGGGTAGACACGGCGGGTCCCGCCGCCTTTCGGCGTCCGAGTTGTCTTGGGGATGTCTTGGCGGCGGAATAACATCGGTCCTCCAGCGGTTGCGGGTGATTGCGAGTTAGGCGGCGAGATCGGGCAGTTCGAGCTGCGGCGATTCTTTTGGCCGTCGCTTCGAGCCGATCTGCTTTCGGTCGTGCCACGGGTGATCAGTTCGTAGAGCATTGCCCGTTTCCGCTTTGGGCGCAGAGACCGAACCCGCCTGTTGGATGTATTCGCGGCTTGCCGACGACCCGCTGACCACGATGGCGACATTGGCGTCCGGCACGTCGACGCCCTCGTTCAAAACGCGTCCTGTTACTAGCTTCGTATAGCGGCCGTCGCGGAATCGCTCGAGAATGTCGCGACGTTCTGCGGCCGGGGTGCGGTGGGTGATTGCCGGTATGAGCAGTCGCTCGCTGAGCATGTCGACCATGGCGTTGTATTCGCAAAAAATGATGACCCGATCGGTCAGATGTCTGGTCAACAACTGCTCGACTGACGAGATCTTCGCTTCGGCGTTGAGCGCAATCATTCGCGCCTTCTGGTGCGCGCTCAGCGCCGAGCGAGCGGCGGGATCGAACGCCGCTCTTCGAATCATTTCGGTGAAGATTTGATCTGGGCGACCGAGTTGATTTCGCCTGCTGGCGAGGAAGAACTTGTACTCGGCCATCAATTGGTCGTAACGCATCTGCTCACTGGCCGTGAGATCGACGAAGATGCGTTTTTCGGTGAACTCCGCGATGTGTTCGTCGCGGGCTAAGGACGCCGCACTCTTGCGGTAAACCGTCGGACCGACGAGATAACTCAGCGAATGATGTCCACCATCTGCCCTTTCTGGCGTTGCGCTCAGACCAAGCCGGAACGGCGCGTTCACTTTGCGCGAGATCGCACGATATGCACGTGCGGGGAGATGGTGCACTTCATCGACGATCAGCAAGCCAAATCCGTTGAGCTGTCGTGCTGGCATCGAGGCTGAATCGTAGGTAATCACTGTAAGATCGCGAAGCGTCCGCTTCCCGCCGCCGACCATCCCGACTTCCGACTTTGGATAACCGAGATGGCTTGCCAGTTCCTGGTGCCACTGATTCACGAGCTCAATCGTCGGTACGACGACGATCGTTCTCAGACCAAGCTCTGCGGCGGCGAGAAGCGCGATAACCGTTTTGCCCGCGCCGGTTGGGAGCACGACGACGCCTTTGCCGTCGTGGCGCAACCAGGCATCGAGCGCCTCACGTTGATATGACCTTGGAGTCAAATAAAGTTGGGGCGCTCGTGCGAGACCATATTCAGACTTCTGCAAAGCGGAGACGATGCTGTTGCTGGTCGTTTCAAGTTCAGCTTGGTCGTCGATCTCAACCGCGGACTCAACCAAAACGGCGAAGAGATCTTCTTCCACATCCGCGACGCCATCGACCGGCTCCTCCGGCTCGATTGCATTCTGGTTAGAAGCGCGAGATTGGAAGAATCGCCGGCGATTGAATGGCGCCACTATGCCGCCTCGCGCCCGGGCGAAATGGCCAGCTCAGACCGTTGCTCGCGAACGAGATCGAGCTGAAGCGGCAGTTCATCCGGTTCAGGAGGTGGAACAGGTGACGCGACCTTGTGAAAGCCGCCAAGCACCATTTCCGCACCCGCGAGAAGCTGACGCTCACGCTTCTGCCCGAATCCGTAGAGCTGGCGAATCTTGCCTTGCTGGGCCGCGACATAGACGTCGTGTGCCGTGCTCAACCCAAGCTCTTCATGGAGTCGCCGGCCAGTCTTCGGACCAACAGTTGGAATCTCCATAAGCTGCGTAACTTCGTCGGGCAAGTCCGAGCAAAGTTCAACGTAGAAGTTCATCCGCCCGGTGCTCAGCAGTTCACCGAGTTTCCGGCGCAAGCAAGGTCCAAGACCAGGTAAATCCAACTCACGCTTGTCATTGAGATGCAAACCAGCGTCGTCCGGATTTCGTAAAAGTAGCCGGGCGGCGCGCCGATACGCACGAACGCGGTACGGGTTGTCTTCGGCGAGTTCGAGAATCGTGGCGACGTTAAACAGAACTTCAGCCGCATCCTTATTTGTCACAGTACTCATGTTTCACTCCTTACTTGCTGCCGAAAACGTAGCTGTGGCAACAAGATCATTTGTTCTAATTCTACTCTAAAACAGTCCATATTTCAAGGCAGATTGCGCATAAAAATGTGGCGAAACGCCTAGTTTGGTGGGAATCCAATTGGGCCAAAAGGTTGCCTTTTCAGTGCACTTTCTGGCTACAATGGAACAAGAGAGAGAGCGCGGGTGCGAGCCTTCGGGTTCAGTGCCCTGAGTCTAACCGGCGTTACGACGAAAGGGCGTCAACAACCTTTTGGAACCGCACCTAACGGCGGCCGGCAATCCCGCTAGCGAAGAGCACGCCGTCGTCCCGCCCCGCAAGCACAAAATAAGGTCGCGAATCCTTCTCGGATTCGCTCTTGTCATGTCCTTGGCCCTCGTGCTTGCCGGCATCCAGGTCTGGCGTGTCGTCGACGCATTGGTTCAGACCGAGCAGAAAGCCTACGTTCCGCTTCCAACGCGTGAACCGTCGAACAACGGCGCTGCCGCTGGCTTGCCTTCTGTCGTCGTTACACCGGCGGCGCAAGCAGAGCCGACGAAAAGACCGAGCCCATCTCCGACGTCTGAAGCGCCGACCGTGACCATCCCGGCGGTCGTTGCGGAAGCGAGGTCAACATCTACTGTCGTTGCTGACGCCGCGACAAAGGATCCAAACGATAGCGAGCCGACCGCGACATCGCCTCCTCTCTCGAATACCGATCCCACCGCGACAACTGTTCCAGCTGTCGCCCAAGGGGGAAACGACGATCAAAATGACGCCGGTCGGTTAGACGTTATTCAGAGCATGGTCGACGCGGCGATCAACGGTGGGGATCCCGGAAAATCGAAAGTCTGGAACGGCAAGACCGAGCTCTATGTGCTGGTGATCGGCGTCGACCGCCGGCCCGACGGTGGCGACCAGAATGCTGATGTCATTCTTCTCGCCCATATCGACTTGATCGATCAACGAGTCGCCGTAGTCAGCATCCCTCGCGATCTATGGGTGCAGATTCCGGGGGTTGGTCAGGACAAGATTAACGGCGCCTACAATTTCGGACACAAAGCAAATCCCAATAGCCCAATCTCTGGCGTCGCGAAAATGCGCGACACGGTCGAAGACAACTTCAATATCTCGATCGACGGGTACGTTCTTGTCGATTTTGACGGATTCACTGAAGTTGTTGACGCGGCCGGAGGAGTCGACGTCGATGTTCCCTATGAAATCGTCGATCCGGAGTATCCGACCGAGAATTACGGCACGGAGGAGGTCCGATTCGAGCCCGGCATGCAACACATGAACGGCGCGCGAGCGCTGAAATATGTGCGAACCCGCCACGCCGACAGCGATGACCAACGCCGCAACCGGCAATGGCAGGTCATGCTTGCGCTCTTCGATCAAGGCAAATCCATCGGCTCCATCCGCAAGGCGGACGAGATCATTCTCGCCGCCGGAAACTCAGTGCAGACAAGTTTCCAACTCGACGAACAAGCGACGCTTGCTCGGCTTGCGCTGGACATGGATAGCTCGCGCATTCGATTCAGTTCACTCGGCCCGCCGATACTCACGGGCGGATACGTCGACACTGGAGCCTGGGCATACGTCGGCGATCCTACGGCAATTCTTGCCTTCATCCAGGACGGACTGAGCACCGACGCATCGCATTATCAAGATGACCTAGCAACCCCATCGTCATAGGCCAGACCAAAACAGATTGGATCAAAAACATGGTTGGTGCGGATCGATTGGGGCTGCCCCGCGATCTCGGAAATGGACTTGTGCTCCGGTGGGCACGGCCAGAGGATGTAGATGCTCTGGTCGAATTCAACCGGTTGGTCTTTGCAGAACCGACCGGCGAACTGGACGAAGAGGCAGGGATTCAAGCGCGGGAGCTCATGTCCTCAAGTCACCCGACCGCGTCTTTCGACGATCATGTCGTGGTCGAGGAAGTCTCGGAAGGCAAAATCGTGTCGTCGTCTTGTCTTATCCCCCAGACATGGAGCTATGCCGGTATTCCCTTCGGTGTGGCCAGGCCAGAACTTGTAGGCACCGACACCGCATATCGCAACCGAGGACTCGTGCGGGCGGAATTCGACGCTTTGCACGCATTGAGTGCGGAACGAGGTGACCTCGTCCAGGCGATTACGGGAATTCCCTTTTTCTATCGCAAGTTTGGATATGACACATCTCTCATCACCGAGGGTGGTCAATACGGGACGCCTCTTGCGGTCAAAAACGTGGATGAACCGAGCTACAAGCTTCGACGCGCTACCGAGGCGGACATTCCAACAATCCTGGCCTGCTACGAGATCGCGACGAGTCGAAAACTCATCACGGCTGTGCGGGACGAATCAATTTGGCGGTGGGAAATCACCGGCAGATTGACCGGCAGCGATTACGTCCATGTTCTTTGGATCATCGAGGGAACTGACGGGCGCCCTGCTGGCGTGTTGGCACATCAAGAAGTGCTCGATTGGAGACGACCGATCCTCTGGGCGACTCTGTGCGAGCTTCTTGAAGGAGAATCGTGGCCTCTGGCGGCGCCAATCGTCTTGGAGCACTTGCGAGTGGAAGCGGCAAAGCTTGCCGACAAGCAAAGTACGGGTGCGCCGAACGTAGGCTTCGATTGGGGCAGCGATCATCCATTCGTGCAGCTGAACCTTCGGACTTTTCAAGCCTCAGTGCGACCGTTCACCTGGTGGATTCGGATTCCCGACCTGGCCAAGTTCCTGCGACACATCAAACCTGTTTTAGTTCAGCGACTGCGAGAGTCGATGTTTCACCGACATTCGGGCGAGCTGATCCTGACGTTTTACACCTCAGCAGTGAAGTTCGTCATCGAAAACGGCGATGTCACGAGCATCGAGGATTTCATGCCCGATTCCTACCGTGATGCGGCGGGGGCATTCCCAGACGCAACCTTCCTTCAGCTCATGCTTGGTTGTCGAACGATCGCGGAGCTCGAGTTCGCATACCCGGACAGCGGGGTGAGAAAGGAAATCGATCGCGCTTTGGTCTCGACCCTCTTCCCGAAACAGCCGTCAACGATCTGGCCCGTCTGAGGCCGCCGCGAAACCGACCGGCTGAGCTGCCGCGACGTCCAAGTACGGCGTCGCTTTATCGTCCTGGTCGTCGGCAAACGAGAGGGTGATCGACAGTCCAGATTGGGCAATGATCGAATTAGGAAAGATTCCAGCGGCGTTGAGCTGAAACGCTTTCGGATCCTCCATGGCCGGGCTGAAATGCGTCAGCAATAAGCATTTTGCGTGTGAATCAAGCGCGAGGTTGGCAGCATCCGTATAGGTCATGTGACGGTACTGAATTGCCTTCTGCCGGTCAGCGCTGTCGCCATACGTGCCTTCACAAATCAGGAGGTCGACACCTTTGAGGAAGGCAGGAAATGCCGGTAGCGGTCGCGTGTCGGTGACAAACGCGAAACTCAATCCTGCACGCTCGGGCCCGAGCACATCCTCCGGGTTTGCCACGCCATCTGGCCAGCGCGCGATCTTGCCGCTCTGGAGCGCTCTCCACAGCCCAACTGGCACACCAAGTGTTTTGGCTTTTTCAGCGTCGAAGCGTCGACCACGAGCGACATCGACTCGGTAGATGACTTCCGGGATTCGGTGCTGACCTTCTTGCACCCGGCCGACCATCCCGCCCGGTAGTTCGAATGGTTCGCTGGCGCCGCTGATTTCTTCAATTGTCAGCGGATAGCACAGTGGCGGAACGATTCGCATCAGACCTTCGACCATGTGTCGGGTGCCCGGCGGTCCATAGACGACGACCGGATCGGTGCGGACGGCGTTGGCGATGCTGATCAGGATGCCTGGCAAGCCGGCGATATGATCGGCGTGGCCATGGGATAGGCATATGGCGCCGATCCGCTTGAATCCCCAGCCATATCGCCGGAGCGGGATCTGTGTGCCTTCACCGCAGTCGAACAGTGTGAGTTGTCCATTGCAACGGACAATCACGCTCGAAAGCCAGCGAGTCGGCAGGGGCGTCATCGCTCCTGTGCCGAGAACCAAAAAATCGATCACGAGGCGACGTGCCCTCCAAATAATGATCCAAACGGCATGGAGTGTGCGATAGGAAACGCAAAGCGGTCGGCGTCGAGTTGATCCAACAGCCACCCGAGATGATACCCGAGCCCTTCGTGCAAGGAGTAAATGATGCGAGATTCAGCGAACGGAACGCCACCGCCCGGAGAATCCAACAGCGCTTCCTCAACCTTCTCCGCTGAAGAAATCGCGTCTGCATTTGAGGTCGACATTGATCGAGTCAACCGAGCGATGCGCGGGGAGTTCGGATTGGAGCCAACCGCTCAGATCACGTCGCACCAAGCTCAGGCGTTGGCGGAACTCATTTTGGCCGACCGGCCAATCACCGAGCGGCAAGCTGCACTGAAGCATCTCGGCGCGTTTACGCCAAGGAGCGATGTGGAGTGGGGCTTGGGCAATACAGAACCAGGCGAGGAAAGCGACCGGCTCGCAGCAAGCGCCGATAAACCAGACGATGAACGAGCAAGCCCTCGGTCCCCATACGATCCCGCGACACAGGACACAGACTGATCTCAGCATCAGCACCGGTCTCCTGCGCCGGATATGATCAACGCCTTTGCGTTTGACACGAATCGCCACGGAGTTCAGAAACGTGTTGAGAGAGATGGACGTTTTGCGTCTGCGTGACGAGACGCCTGGTTGCGTAAACGTGATGCATTTCAATCATGCCGGCGCGTCACTGATGCCGGCGCCGGTACTCGACTCGGTTGTTGGGCACCTGCAGCGAGAAGCCGCAATCGGTGGTTACGAAGCGGCCGACGAGGCCGATGATCGCCTGGAAGGGGTCTATGACTCGATTGCCAGGCTGATTGGCGCAAATCGGTCGGAGATCGCAGTGGTCGAGAACGCGACCCGAGCCTGGGACATGGCCTTTTATGGCATTGAACTCAAGTCTGGCGATCGCATCCTCACGTCGATGGCGGAATACGCCTCGAACGTCATTGCGTTTCTTCAAGTTGCCGAACGCGGCGTGTCGGTTGAAGTCGTGCCGAACGACGAATCAGGGCAGCTCTCGGTGACCGCTCTCCGGGACATGATCGACGACTGCGTGAAGGTCGTTGCCGTGTCCCACATGCCGACGAATGGCGGACTCATTCAGCCAGCGGCGGAGATCGGGAAGGTCTGTCGCGAGACCGGCGCAATTTATTTGCTTGATGCTTGTCAAACCGTGGGACAGATGCCGATCGACGTTGGGGAAATCGGTTGCGATGTTCTCTCGGCAACCAGCCGAAAGTTTCTCCGCGGTCCGCGAGGCGTCGGTTTTCTTTATGTGCGTTCGGCTATTGGCGATCGCATTCAGCCGCCACTCTTGGATCTTCACGCGGCCAAGTGGACGTCGCGCGACACCTACAAAGTGCGAGAGGACGCTCGAAAGTTCGAGAACTGGGAAACAAACGTCGCCGGCAAACTGGGCATGGGCGTCGCGGTCGATTACGCGCTTGAAATCGGACTCGATGTGATATGGGATCGGGTGAAACATATTTCCAGGATGCTTAGGTCCAGAATCGCGGAGATCCCACGCGTCAAGATCTATGACGTTGGTGTTGACAAGGGCGGCATCGTCACTTTCGCCGTCGATCAACTGCCAAGTACGACAGTTCGCGATCAACTCTTCGCGCGCGGATTCAATACAACGACGTCGACGGTCTTGAGCACGCGGTTTGACATGGAAGAACGAGCGGCGCCACCGCTTGTCCGTGCTTCGGTCCACTACATCACGACGATGCCGGAATGCGACCTTCTCGTGAAGGACATTGAAGAAATCGCTGCCCAATCCTCGGCAGCCTAGATTTCTGTAGATATTCGACAACGCCCGTCACCAAACGTTGTGCGCTGGTTATGGATTGTAGCCTTCGCATCATCACGTGAGAGCACGTACGTCTTGTCAATCTACTGGCGACATAGTTAATTACAAGATGGGTGTTCCGAAGTCGTTCGCATTTCCAGGTGAGGCAAAGATCAACTTTCGCCTATCCGGTGAGGAGGAACCGGATCGTGGCAATGAGGGACAGTTGTCGTCCTTGGTTTGACGGCGGCTCTTTCGGAACCCGCACTCTAGGTACGCCTGAGTTAGAAGGAGAGCGTGAAATGATTCGAACCCGCGTCGCTCTTTGGACCGTGTTGCTTGTCATTGGCGCGTTGCTCGCGACTGGCGCATCCGCCCTCGCACAAGATGCAACCCCTACTACAGGGGGAGAAGATCATCCCGCGCATATTCACAGCGGCACGTGCGATAACCTTGGCGAAGTCGTTTATCCCCTCAATAACGTTCAGACCTACACCGTCGATCGATCGTTCACCATCAGCCCAGTCGCATCACCGGCAGCTGGCGAAATGGCATCGCCGAGCCCGATCGTGAGCATCACGTCAACTACACCAGTTCTCTTCAGCTTTACGCATGTTCCTGATGCGAATATCGTCGACCTCATCGCCGGCGGATACGCAGTCAACACCCATGAGAGCGTCGCGAATATCGGCAACTACATCGCGTGCGGCAATATCCCGACATGTACTGGAATTGCTTGCCCGGCGGTGACTGGCGTGGTCGTGCCGCTTTCTGAGCTTAATAACTCGGGCTATGTTGGCGTCGCCAACATCGAGGCAGATCCGAATGGTGGCGTCAACGTGACGGTCTTCCTGTTCAAGAAAGCCGATTTTGCCGCGTCGAGTTAGCGGTACAACGACTATCCCGGCAATTGCGGACTCACGTTGGGTTGCTGGGATGACAGCTGGTAGTTCGAGTTGGACTGGACGCTCTAGGGCGTTCAATCTGGTAGCGAAAAAATAGTTTGGTTGTGGCGCGAATCCTTGATGTAGGGTTCGCGCCTACCATTCTTGCTCATTGACGAATCGAAATCCCGTCAGAGCCGTCGATTGAGGTACGGAGCTTTAGGCGCTTGCTTTGGGCGTCGGGGCTTGAGGAGAACTACCAGATTCGGTCGCGGACGCCTCCAAATCAGCACTTTGTTTGGCTCGGTAGAGGTACAACGAGAAGAGACAGAGAAGAGCGCCGAGCACGAGAAATAAGACGCCGATGAGCTTCATGCGTGAATCGTTTTCCTCATCGCCGGTGAAGAGCAGAATCGCTATCAGGATGAAGAGGAGATTCGTGATCAACGGACCGATCCGTAATCCACCCTCATCTCGAGTGATTGCCACAATAGCGAGACCGACGAGTCCCACGGCCAACATGCCGAGCCCCAAAATCCAGCGTTCGGCATCGTCGTCCAAATAATCTGAAATCGGCTCGAGCGTGATAATCAAGCCGACCGTCGCGGCGATCGTGCCTCGTAGGATTCGGTACGGAGAACCTTTGAGCTCCTCGTTACGGAACCCCGCGAATACTTCCAAGGCTCCGTTGATGAGCAGGATAAGACCGATGAGTTGAAGCACTTTGCTGCGTGCGTCGCTGGGGTCCGCCAGCATAAAGATGCCGATTGCGACAGCAATAATGCCTTCGACGAGGATGATCGGCCACGGGACTCCTCGCCTCCACGGAGCCGTCGACGTTACAAGCTGTTTCGCCTGCTCGGTCATGGATGCTCTCCCTCTCCACGCACAGATTCCGGGTGCCAAGAGCTGCACCGTCCGTACATATATCTTCTCAAAAGAATGGCGCGATTGCTATGAGTGGAGAACTCAAATCGTATATTGCCAAGCGAGCGTTTGCCCCGCATCATCTCAGTGCACCTGTTCTACCTCCCGTAAATCCCCGCCCATCGCCATCACCGTGGTTGATCAGTCTGCTTTTTAGCAGTGCGGGGAACGCAGCATGTCGACAAGTCAACGGGTCCTCGTTCTTGCTGCCACGCGTGCCGGACTGGTTCTTTTTCAGTCTGACGAGGAACGAAACGAGTGGACTCAATCGGGGCCATTCTTAGTCGACTATGATATCTATCACGCTGCTTTTGACTCGCGCGATGGGTCGATTTAGGCCGCGGCAAACGGCGAGCAGAATCGGATTTACCGAAGCAAGGATCTTGGCAAAACCTGGAAAGCGACGGGGTCGCCGTTCGCGTGCGACAGCATTTGGCATGTCGAACCTGGGCGTTCCGACACGCCGGGCACCGTCTACGCTGGGCTCAAACCCGCGGCACTTTGGAAATCGACCGATTCCGGCGAGTCGTGGCAGCCAGTGAGCGAACTCAACGAGCATCAAACGCGCGTCGATTGGTGGGAAGGAGGAGGCGGGCTTTGTCTTCACACCGTCATCCTTTCCGAAGCAATTCCTGGCCGTATCTATGCCGGTATCTCAGTCGCCGGACTTTTTCGTTCGGATGACGATGGCGGTTCGTGGCGGCCAGTGAACAGCGGTATCGCCGATTTCTATACAACCGCCATCGAGGTCAACGGACCGGTTAAATTCGATTCTGTCCATAGTTGTGTCCACAAAGTAGTGGTTCATCCGAACAATCCCGAAATCATGCTCCAGCAGAACCATTTGGGTGTCTATCGCAGTGTTGATGGCGGCGAAAACTGGACATGCATTGATTCCGGGCTGCCGAGAAAGTTTGGGTTTCCAATTGCGATCGGCAACGCGAATGGCAGGGGGCCTTCTATCTTTGTGATTCCGGAGGATGAAGAGACGCTTCGCATGAGGGAGCGCGGTGCGGTTTGGCGATCAGAGGACGAGGGTCAAACATGGCACGAAGCGACCGATGGTCTGCCGTCTGGCCAACTCAACGTGAACCGTGAAGGGATGGCGGCCGACATGCTTTCTCCCACTGGCGTCTTCTTCGGGCTTACAACCGGTCAGTCCTGTACGGGAGCGTTGATACGGGAGTCTCGTGGAGAGTGATCGTCGAGCAACTGCCTCCCATCCGTTCGGTGAAGAATGGCCACCTCTAGAGGAGGACATCGGAATGGCGGTTGATGAGAGCCTTGTGCCGGTACAACTTTGGCTGGCGTTCGAAGCGCGCGAATGGACGCGGGCTGCTGCGCTCCTTCACGACGAATTCGTCGGGGAATGGCCGCTGACGAATGAGCGCTTCGAGGGGCGAGACGCTTTCATCGAGATCAACCGAATCTACCCTGGAGACTGGCACATTACTGTCGAACGCGCGGTCGCCCAAGATGAAACCGTCGTCACGCAAACTCGCATCGTGACCGGCGACGTCGTCGATATTGCCATCTCCTTTTTCGACCTCAATGATGGGCTGATTGTGAAGGAGGTAGATTGGTGGGCGACGCCATACGAGCCGCCGTCATGGCGCAAGCCGTGAGCAAAGCCCATCTATTTCATGACTGCCTCGTTCGACCGCAATGATAGGCCGACGCTTCGTCTAGGCTGGCGCTCGGCTCAGCTGCGCCACAGCCGGACGCACATACCGACGCTCAACCGAGATCGCCGCGAGTGCGAGCACCGGGCAAACAAAGACGGTGAGCAAGAAGAGCGAGCTTTCGTTCATCCCATAGATCCAGCCTGCGAGGAAGGGAAAAATGCCGATACCGATGCCGGACATGAACTCGGCGACGGCAAACGTTCGCCCCCGCAATCTCGCGGGAGCGACATCACCGAGGAGCGCATAAAAGAGGGACCATGTCACCATGAAACTCCCGCGCATCAAATAGGCGGGCGCGAGGTAACGCATTTGGCCTGTCGAAAGCGCGACTGCGCACACCCCGCCAAAAAGGAGACAACCAATCGCAATGCTTTGGCTCGTCGACAGTCTCTTCACTCGTGAAAACACGAGTGTCAGTAGAATGCTGCCAACCGCGGCGATCGATCCAAGCCAACCGATCTGCTCAACGCTCATGCCGTAGTGGCTCTTCAGAAATACCGGAAGAAACGTCGCGACGCTCATGAAGAAACCAACGATCAAAAGCTGGAGCGTGGTCACCATCCGAATGGCGGGAACGGCCATTGTCTCGCGATAAGTTGCCTGCGGACCCTCATGCGCGCTTCTTGGAATATCCGCGAGCTTCATGAAGACGAGCGCGGTCACGAGCGTCGAGGCGGCGGTCAGGAAAAATACCGTCCGCAGTTCGGTCGCTTCCGCCAACCAACCGCCACATATCGGGGCGATGATGAATGCGATTGCCGGACTGAGCGTGTAAATAAAGCTGAATGCCCGCGCTCGGTCATCGTGGGGCACCGCGTCAGAGATATACGAAGAGAGTGCTGGCAGACTGAAATTCGTCAGCGCCATGAGGAACAAGCCGGGAATCAACTGCCACCAAGTAGTTGCGATCCCATAACAAATCGCGGCCGGCACGCCCGCGAGCGTGCTGTAGACCAGCACTTTGCGCCGGCTCATGCGGTCGGCAACGATCCCACTAGGCAATGTCAACGCGACCCGCACAATACTTTGGCCGCCGATGAGGAGTCCGATCAGCTTGGGCGAGGCTCCGAGCGAATCGACGTAAATCGCCCAGAGATTCGTTGTACAGACCAATTCCGAAATCCCAAAAGAACATGGCTAGAGCGAGGAGTTGGACTTCCCGACCCATTCCAACGCCCGGCCAGGAAACGGCCGGGCGTGAAAATGCCCAACTTCGGTTTGATCGACCTGACTTTGAACGAAGCACGTTGAAAATGACTCGCTTCTAACTTGAGCAATCGCTCCCGTCAAATTCGAGAACGGCCTTGATACCGCCGGCGCTGGCATCACGAATACCTTTAGGATCCGCGAATGCCGGCATTCGGGTTGTGATCAATGTGCCGGTCAGACCAGGCCAAAGTTCTTCAAACTTTCCGAGGTGCATGACTCCACGTTCAAAGTCCTCTTTCGCGGAGTTCACGCTCCCGACCATGACCTTGTTCCCAAGCACAAACTCGCGGTTTATCAGATCGATAGGCACATCAAGTTTGAGATCGCCGCCGGTCAAACTAAGTAAAATGAGAACGCCGTTGTTGCCGAGGAGATTCATCCCGTCAACCACCGGCGCGCTTGCACCCGAGGCTTCAAAGATCAGATCGACATTTGGAATAGTCATCGCGAGCTCCACTCATCGAGGTTTCTCTGGTCGACGCATAGTGAGCGCCACACGCTTCGACGAGTTTCGAAGCGGCCGTCGGTGCGGCTGAACGAGCCAGCGTGTAGACCTCGAAACCCTCCGCTCGAAGCAGCATCGTGCCGAGGAGTCCGATCGGACCCGCGCCGAAAACCACCGCGGTTTTGGGCTGCCAGCCGGCGATCCGTTGCTGGATCAAGCGGGCTTGGCGCAAGGCCTTTTCGACAACGCTGGTCGGTTCGATGAGGACACCGATCGACGATAGCGCTGGCGGTATCTTCACCAAATTGTCTGGATGCTCGACGATCTTTTCGATCATGAAGCCATGGGCGAAAAGGATGCCGCGCTCGGTGTAGTTACGCCAAAGGCACATGTCGGGCTGGCCGGCGAGACAGGCAGGACATCCGTCGGGGCGTCGAACCGTAGCCGAGACAAGCTCGCCCGGTTGGACGCTTGTAACCCGGTCGCCGATCTCCTCGACGATGCCGACTGCCTCGTGACCTAACACGAGACCATCTGATCCATGCGGCGGCGCGCCAAAGTTCGCATCGATGATCTCTTTGTCAGTTCCGCAGACACCAACGTCACGAATCCGAATGAGCACCTCGTCCGGACCAAATCTCGGGACGGGCATCGAGGTTATGTGAATGCTTTCGAGTTTCCCCGGAATTACAGCGATGCCCGACACCCGGGCATCGCTCGAGCCTGCCATTGAACCGCTCTCCTGCGTCACTGAATCCGAATCGCGGCGAGCCGCGGTGGTTGTCGTATAGCGATTATGGTCGCAGATTCGCGCAAGCGATGCACGTCGAATGCCACGAGTGGTGAACCTTTCCGAGGGTTTCGATGTGCGCTATACTTCCGTCCATCGGGGCGACATGCCCATTACGGGCGTGCGCGCGAAATCTGCGGACCCAATGCGGTCCGAACGAAGGTGGTGATACACAAGCATGCACGTCGAGACTCCGCGAGTCTGAAAGCTTCGATGGGCTGCTCCGGCGATTTACCAAGGGCATCGAGCGGTCCGGAATCATCCGCGAGCACCGTCGTGGACTGCGCTTTATTAGCGTTCAGGAAGAAAACCGCGCCAAGCGCCGCAAGGCCGAGCGCCGCCGCCGCCGCAACTCGACCTAGAATCTGTTAAGCACTTCGGCGCGGCGACCGCCTGGCGCACCGCGCCGAAGTTGTAGCTCCTGGCCAGGCTCAGGTTCTGCAGGCCCGGCCAGGATTCAGGCCCTAACCAAATGCTCTACTAGCATCGGTCTACCAGCACACCACCTGGCAACACCCCAATCGCCTTCTGAGGGCGCTCACAGAGGACTATCGGCGAGAATACTGCAGGCCGCCAGACGGCCAGGCGGGCGACCGATGACTAACCCGGGGGGAGCAGCGCCTTGAAAGCATTCCTTTCGGAGAAGTACGGGCCGCCGGAGACGCTTCGGCTGGCTGAGGTCGAAAAGCCTACGGCTAACGCCAACGAAGTCTTGGTGAAGGTGCTGGCGGTATCCGTCAATCCGGCGGATTGGCATACCCTGCGCGGGAAGCCGATTTTTGCGCGCGCCTCCTTTGGCCTGCGGCGACCAAAGACCACGATCCTCGGCGTCGACGTTGCGGGGCAGGTAGAGGCAGTCGGCGGAGACGTCACTCGGTTCAAGCCCGGCGACGAGGTCTATGCCAATCTCTTCAACCACGGCTATGGCGGATTTGCTGAATATGTTGCGGTGCCGGTGGACGCTCTGGTGTTGAAGCCGGCGAACCTCTCGTACGAGGAGGCGGCTGCAATTCCGATGGCGGGCGTGACCGCACTCCAGGGCCTTCGCCACCACGGTGAAATCGGGGCGGGGCAGAAGGTGCTAGTCAACGGCGCTTCCGGCGGCGTCGGCCATTTCGCCGTGCAGATCGCCAAATCATACGGATCCGAGGTGACGGGCGTCACCAGCACAAGGAACGTCGACTTCGTCCGTTCGCTTGGCGCCGATCGCATCATCGACTACACCCGTGAGGACTTCACCCGCACCGAGCAATCCTGGGACCGCATCATCGACGTTGTCGGCAACCGATCGGCGTCCGATCTGAGGCGCGCGCTCACCCCCGGCGGAACTTGCGCCGTCATCGGGTTCACCTCGATGAGGAAGATGTTGAATGTCAAGCTGCGTGGCGGCAAGCAGATCCCGTTGGTGTTGGCGCATGCAACCGGCAAGGATGTTGAGTTCCTGGGGCAGTTAATCGAGGCCGGCAAGCTCCGCCCCCGAATCGATCGTCGTTATCCGTTCGACCAGCTTCCCGAAGCGATCCGCTATCTTGAGGAAGGCCGCGCTCGAGGGAAGGTCGTCGTGGGTGGCATAGGCTAATTTGGCCCGCCTCTGCCCTCGCTAGAGCGTGTTCGCCGCTTTCGGAGAAGCCACTCCTGGGACAACGCTGCTCACCGGAGAAAGAAGGCGAAAGCGACGAAGTTGAAGCCTCCAGCGTCTTGTGCAAGCGCGCGTAATCCTGCGCCAGGCGGCGGTCGGGTTGTTCATCCCCCATGCTACTGCACATCAAAGTGCATAACAGGTCCTAATCGTCATTCGCAAGAATGAGAGATCATATGATAACGCCGGGCGGCACTGCTGCACCGGCGTTTGGCGTTTTCTCACCGATTTCGAGCCAGTCGCCCGATCCCTCCGTGAAAGTTCGGATGCTATGATCCCTGCCGAAAAAGCCAACAAAGGTGGGACTACAAACGCGGGGAGTGCACATGGCTGACCAGGGTGGTCCTTATGACGCGATTGTGATTGGAAGCGGGCACAACGGGCTGGTCGCGGCGAGTTACCTTGCCGGCGCAAAGCTCAAAGTGCTGGTGCTTGAGCGCTATTCCGAAGTAGGCGGCGCGGCGATCTCCGAGGAGACGTTTCCGGGATTCAAGATTTCGACCGGGTCGTATGTTCTGTCGCTCGCGCCGCGAAAAATCTTCGATGAACTCGGCGCGTGGGCGGAAGGCATCGAGCTCCTCGAGCGAAATCCTCGTTTCTTTGCGCCGTTTCCGGATGGGTCATCCCTGACCTATTGGAAAGATCACGACGAGTGGATCAAACAGATTCGGCGGATTTCGCCAAAGGACGCCGATGCATATGACCACTATGACGACTACGTCGAGCGCGCCTGCACGGTTATGGACAAATACATTCTGCGGAGACCGCCGTCTTGGGCGGAGGTCGCGGCGAACTTCAAGACTCCTGAGGACGCCTTGATTTTCCAGAAGTTTTATCTCGGCTCCGCCGCCGATATTGCCGAATACTTCTTCGACAGTGAACAGATGCGGGCAATTGTCTCGGCGTCGGGATTGATCGGCACGTTCCGGGGACCACGTGACGTTGGCACGGGCTACGTCAAGCTCTATCACTCGATGGGGATGGTGACGGGTCTGCGGGGCGCCTGGGCGTATGTCCGTGGCGCGATGGGTTCAGTCACCCAAGCGCTTGCTCGAGTCGCCAGAAAGCGCGGAGTGGTCATTCGCACGGGTGCGGAAGTCGCTCAAATTCGGGTCGAGAATGGTCGAGCGATCGGAGTGGTCCTCACCACCGGCGAAGAGATCGACTCGAAGATAGTGCTTTCCAATGCCGATCCGAAGCGGACGTACTTGAAGCTCGTCCAGGAGTCCGATCTGCCAACGAGTTATCGTCGCGCGATCCAAGGAATTAAGATCGAAAGTCCGGTCATGAAGATCAATCTCGCGACTCGTGAGCTTCCGCGCTTCACCGCACTCTCGGATGAAGATCAGATGAACGGGAGTAAGGGAGGTCTGTTCATCGCGCCGTCGGTTGACTACATGCAAACAGCTTGCGAAGAAGCTCGCCTCGGCCGGCCGGCGACGCATCCCTTCATGAACATCCACATGCAGTCCGCGGTCGATGACACAGTGTCGCCTCCAGGCATGCACACGATTTCGATCTTCACGCAGTATTTTCCATTCACCTTGAAAGAGGGGACGTGGGACGAGCGGCGTGACGACATCGCCGACAACGTGATCAACGAATTCGGAAAGTACGCGCCGAACATTCCCGGCGCGATCGTCGGCAGGCAGGTGCTCGCGCCGCCTGATCTCGAGGCACGGTTTGGTCTTACGGGCGGGCACATTTTCCACGGAGAGTTGGTGCCGGAACAAGCGTTTGATATGCGGCCGGTTCCTGGCTCGTCGTCGTATGAGGGTCCGATCGGCGGTCTGTTCCTGTGCGGTTCAGGCGCATGGCCAGGCGGTTGTGTCATGGGCGCGCCTGGGCACAATGCCGCTCAAGAAGTGATCGCGCGGTTTGCGGAGACGGGATTGGTTGGTTAACGGCAACTGGAGGACAGCTCATTGAAGGTTCTCATTTCGGCGGATATGGAAGGTACATGTGGGGTCGTTTCCTGGGTTCAGGTCATGCCTCCGGAGGTTGGCGAGCAACCGAGCTCGCAGACTGAATACGATCGAGCGCGGCTGCGCATGACGCGGGAGGTCAACGCGGCGGTTGAAGGCGCTCTAGAAGCCGGAGCAGAGGAGGTCATCGTCAACGACAGTCACGATGGCATGCGCAATCTCATCCCCGAAGACCTCCATCCATCGGTTCGGTTCATCAGCGGGAGCGACAAAGAGCTCGGCATGATGCAGGGCGTTCAGCTCGACGGAATTGGAGCCGTGTTTTACACCGGATACCACGCTAAAGCTGGAACGCCGAACGCGCCGTTGGCCCACACCTGGACTGGCTGGATCAATGACGTGCGCATCGACGGCCTGTCCACGGGCGAGTTTGGAATCAACGCCGCCGTCGCGGGACACTTTGGCGTACCGGTGGTGTTCGTGTCCGGCGATATTCGGGCTGTCGCTCAAACTCAAGAACTCGTTGGAGAGCAGGTGGTCGGTGTCGTCGTCAAAGAGGGACTGTCGACTTTTTCCGCGCTTCATCTGCATCCGACAAAAGCGCAGGAGTTGATCAAGGATGGCGCAAAGCAGGCCGTGGCGAATGCTAAGGCGGCAAATCCATGGAAACTTGCCGGTGGGTGCACAATCGAGATCGATTTCGAGCACCAGACACGAGCGGACCAAGCCTGTTATGTGCCGGGAGTCTGCCGCGGCGGGGAACGCACGATTGTTTATAAACCAGCAGACGGGCTCGATTTCATTCGAACGTTCCGCGCCGTCGTGAAAGCCGGCTCGATGCGAATGTCGCCTTAGTCCCATTCAGTTTTGAAATCCAGCCACCCCGTTTCTCGATCGAGGAACGGGGTTTGTTGTTTGGAGTGCACGGGCCTTGGATTCAACCCTGTGATGAAGAATTTGAGGCGTATTGTTCGTGAAAGCAGGCAACGCGGTGGAGGCTCGAAGCGCGCTGGGGACAGGGCGATGTCTTTGGGCGATCTTCTTCATAAGAGCGGCCGCGCCGCCCCTGTTGCCGGTGTACGGGCCGTAACCCAACGCCCACTCTCGGAGGAGACTTTGTGGATTCTGCGTGCGGCAAGTTCTATGATGGACCATATGGACAATAGACAGAAAGTGGTCTTGTTCAGTTCAGCAGCAGTCATCTTGGCAGCGAGCACTGCCGTAATAGCTGCCAACCAATCCGGCAGGCTCGGGTTTGTGATTGTGCCGCTGGTGCTGATGGGGTTTTGCCTCTTTGCCGCAGGATACTACGCGGGAGTAGACCGCGGGAGACGACTCTAGCGTTGAACTACTTGAGAGCGGTGAAGCGCGCTAAGGCTGGCGACTCGAGGTCGCGCGTTCTTGAAGACTGGCGAAGAACGAATCTGCTTCTTTGGTGACCTTCGGTTGGCGAACCGAGTGATATCAAGCAAGATCGTGACCGGAATTGCCACCAGCGAAAGCAGCAGAATATACGACAGCATGATCACGACGATATCGAGACTCCATGCCATGAACACCCAGAGCAGGTAACCGACGACATCGATCGGCGACGTCAGCTTGCCGTCAAATCCCAAGCTCAAGTTCACGTCGAAGCGCTGGCGAATCGCAAAGATCGGCGCCCAAAAGGTGACGGTCGCCATGAAAAGCAGGATCTGAATAATCACGCCACCGACATGGCGGGCAACCACGCACGCCACCAAAAACAACGAGATTCCCAGAAGAATGAACGTAATCGTGCGGACATCATCGGACGGCGGGTTGTATTCGACTCTTTGCGAAGGCCATTTTTGGCTCAGCCGATAAGGCAATCCGATCAATTGCCGCCAGTTGTCGAAAAGTGAGGTCCAAACGATGAAGACAGCCGTCGCGATGGCCGCGGCTCTTGGAATGATGCGCCACAGCCGATCTGGATCGTTGAAGATCTCGCGGACGAAGCCGCGGTTTTTCAGGCCGATGAAAAGTAGGAGGAGGCCAAGCACGAGACCTAGCGCCTCATTGCTTGCAAGGACGCTATCGACGTGCATTAGCCGTCTCCGAGCGCAGCGATTTCCGCGTCGATCTCTAACAAGCGCCTTCGGGCTATAGGAAGTCGCTCCGCCCACTTCTCTTGATCTGCCACTTCTGCATCTCGTTCACCTTCGAGGCGCACCAACTCCGCTTCGAGTTGCTGGCCGCGCCACTGGCGTCGCTTGCATTCAGAGCAGTTACCCCGCCAATCGCGCCATCCTCCGCATTCCGGGCAGGGCTTGGCGAGATCACTAAGCGTAGGATCCACCGGCATCGATTCGCCTTCGATCGCCCGATCTCTCAAATCAGTCGCGAAGACGAAGAGACTATCGGTCAGGTGATCCGACAATTCGATTTGCAGATCCGGAGGAAACGATTCAGGAATGAGAGAATCAACTGTTCCTGATCGCAGAAGTAGATCGCCATGAACCACTGGGCCGCCCCGCTCTGCCCAGTCGAGGTCCGCTTCGTAGTGAAACTCCACGTCTCCGACTCGAAACGTGACAGCCGCTGGTTCATCGGCCCTGACTTCGCCGATGGTGATCGGGGTCGGCGGAAGTCCCGGTAAATCGCGTTTTGGCAAGTGTTCGAGTTCGTCGAGATCATGATGAACCGTTTCGAGCGCTTCTGTGAGAAGGTTGAAGCGCTGCTGCCAGGGATTGTCCTCGTCGTTCGCGAGTTCGGCTTGAGAAAGATCGTACAGGGCTCCGTCCCGGCGACGTTGGAGGCGGGCGAGCTGCTGTGCACGGTCGCCAGTGGTTTCTGACGGAGGTCGATCGATCGGCTTTGGGACCGGCTCGTCAATGAGCGCAGTCCGTCCGGGTAACTTCGCCGGAACCGCGCCATCGTTCTCTTGTTTTTCCCAGAAACGCCAATTGGGCATATTGAGAAGACTCCCTGCAATTGCTGTCAATTGTGGCACACCGCGTAAAACGATGATTCGAGTCAATCCGTCTTGACCCGGAATTGCTCGCAGGCAACAATGCGTTCGCTTGCGACAAGTAAGTAACCTCATCGTCGGTGATTTGAGCGACGAGACTGTTTCGGAAGGATTCAATGGTTCCCATGGAAAGTCAGACTCCAGCCGAGATCGCGTGGGAACCAACCGCGGACTACCTCAGACGCAGCCGCCTGATTCGCTTCATGGCGAGTTGCGGTGTGCAGGACTACGAAGCGTTCCTCAAGTGGGCGGCGGCCGATATAGGTCGATATTGGGACGCGGCGGTCCAAGACCTCGGGCTGGAATTTCATCACCCCTACCGGCGAGCCGTCGATCTTTCCAACGGACTTCCCTGGGCGACCTGGTTTCCGGGCGGCGGGTTCAACTATGTCGCGAACGCACTCGATCGTCACGCAGGGAGCGATCGCAAAAACCAGCTCGCCGTTATTTGGGAAGGTGACGACGGCGAGGTTCGTACGCTCAGTTATCGCCAACTCTGGATCGAAACAAATCGCCTCGCGAACGCACTGAAGCGACTCGGCGTGCAGAAAGGCGATCGGGTTGGCATCTTCTTGCCGATGCTGCCTGAAACCGTCATCGCAACGCTCGCTTGCGGAAAGATCGGCGCAATCTATACGCCGATGTTCTCGGGTTACGGCGAAGAAGCCGTTGCCTCTCGCCTTCGCGATTGCGAGGCCAGCCTCCTGATTACCGCGGACGGATTCTTTCGCCGTGGCGCTCTCGTGCGGATGAAAGAGACAGCCGATGCCGCGCTTGCGCTGGCGCCGAGCGTGAAGACCTGCATTGTTCTGCGCAGGGCGGGAAATCAGATCAATTGGATCGGTGACCGCGATGTGTGGTGGCACGACATCGTGCTCGGCGCGGAGCGCAATTTTGTCACTGAACCCACGGACGCTAATGATCCGTACATGCTCATTTACACTTCCGGAACCACAGGTAAGCCAAAGGGTGCGGTTCATGTCCACGCCGGATTCCCGATAAAGGCCGCGCACGATCTCGCGTATTGCTTCGATCTGCATCCAGAGGATGTAATTTTCTGGATGACTGATCTCGGTTGGATGATGGGGCCTTGGCTCATCGGCGGCGGCCTCATGCTCGGGTCGACGATCTGTATCTTTGAAGGAACACCGGACTACCCCGAATCGGATCGACTCTGGAAGCTCGTCGAAGATCACGGCATCACAGTCCTCGGTATCGCTCCAACCGCGATCCGGGCGCTGATGAGCAAGGGACCAGACTGGGTCAAGCGCCGAGATCGCTCATCGCTGCGGATCCTCGGATCTACCGGCGAAACCTGGAACCCAGGTCCCTGGCGATGGTTTTTCGAGGAAGTCGGCGGCGGCAGGTGCCCGATCATCAACTATTCGGGCGGAACAGAGACCGGCGGCGGGATAGTGACTGGTCTGACAATTAAGCCGATTTGTCCTTGCTCGTTCACCGGTCCAGTGCCTGGAATGGATGCCGACGTCGTCGACGAAGAAGGGGATTCGGTGCGCGGCAACGTCGGTGAACTGATCGTGCGCCAACCGTGGGTCGGTATGACTCGCGGATTCTGGAAGGATCCTGAGCGTTACCTCGACACCTATTGGTCGCGTTTTCCTGATGTCTGGGTTCATGGCGATTGGGCCGAAATCGACGATCGTGGCTTTTGGTATATCCGCGGCCGATCGGACGACACGCTCAAAGTCGCAGGAAAACGGGTAGGTCCGGCAGAGGTTGAGTCGGCGGCGGTGGCACATCCCGCTGTTCAAGAAGCGGCCGCCATCGGACTACCTCATGATGTCAAAGGCGAATCGGTCCTCGTCTTTGCGGTTCTGCGTCCCAACAATGAGGCAACTGCTGAACTCGCTGAGGAAGTACGGCAAATGGTTGCTAAATTGCTCGGTTCGGCTTTGAGACCCGACGAAGTCTGTTTCGTGCGGGATCTGCCAAAGACGCGAAACGCCAAGATCATGCGGCGCGTGATTCGCGCCGCCTATTTGGGATTGCCGGCGGGAGACACGACTGCTCTCGAAAATCCGGCGGCGGTCGCCGAGATTGAAGCCGCGCGAGATCGGAAACTGAATCAGACCGGAGCGTAATACGCGACCGGTAGAGCGGGGGTTCGATGGATCGACAGCAATTACACGGTTCGCGGATGCTTGAACGCGAAGGGGATCTTGATGACCGTCGCTTAAAAGAGCGGATGGCGCAGGATCTTGAATATGGTCTGCCCTCCGCTGATTCAATTCAGGATCGCTCGATTCCGCTGTTTAACCGCGTGCGTTCACGATTCAACGCCTCGGCCACATACATGGGCCAACCGTTCTTAGAAGATATGCGAGAGCTCGGCGGCCAGGATGTCGCGATCGTGGGTGCACCGCTCGACTGCGGCACGACCTATCGCGCTGGCACCCGTTTCGGTCCACAAGCGATGCGATCGATTTCTGGCTTATCAAGCGGCTACAACTTCGAGCTCGGCATCGATTTGCGTGAATCGATCAGATTTGTCGATGTCGGCGATATCAATGTCATCCCAGCCAACATCGAAAAGAGCTTCGATCAAATCGACAAAGGTCTCGCCTACATCCACGAGCGCGCTGTATTCCCAATAGTGCTCGGAGGCGACCATTCGATTGGATATCCCGATATTCGCGGTCTCGCACCGTACGTCGACGGCAACATTGGCATCATCCATTTCGATCGGCATTCGGATCTCTCCGAGTCCTATCTCGATGAGCGGATGCATGGTTCGCCGTTTTTTCATGCCACGAATATCGCGAATGCGCCGGCCACGAACCTCGTCCAGATCGGCATCGGCGGCTGGACCGGCAATCGAAGCGGCGTCAAGAACGCGCGTGACCGAGGCGCATCGGTGATTACGATCACGGATATTGAGCGCTTTGGACTTGAGCGAGTGGCAGAAATGGCGCTCGAGATCGCCTGGAACAACGCGAAGGCGGTCTTTCTTTCGTTCGACATCGACTCGGTTGATCCCGCATTTGCGCCCGGGACAGGGACACCCGAATCAGGCGGATTGACGCCACGCGAAGCGTTCCGCCTTCTACACATCGTGACGCGCGAGGGGCTTGCCGGTATGGAGGTCGTGGAAGTGGCCCCGCCCTACGATGTCGGCGATATTACGTCGCTTCTCGGCGTCAGAGTGATCAACGACGTGCTGGGCACGTTGGTCGATGCCGGCAAGCTTGGGCGCCGAGCGCTCAAGAGCGAGGAGGCAGCGACCAGCGCGGAGACGACTCCGGCGAACTAGGGCCACTCGGAGTCGTCTCTCAATAACTTAGAGATAACCGTAGAGCCAATTGAGCGCGTCGGGGTTGTCGATCCGGAAGTTGATCGATGACAACCGCCCGCAGAGCGCGCCGTCAAAGCCAAGTCGGTATCCGCCAATGTGAATCGCGACGATCGTGTAGGTCCCGTCGAGGAAGATCGGTCCACCTGAATCGCCACCGCAACCGCTCCCGTGCCGCGCGCTCGGGCTAGCCTTGAGCATGAATAGCAGGTCGGTCATTCCGTGAATAACCCCGACCATGTTATTTGCGCCAGGCGCGTATCGCTGTGTTGAGACTCGGCGGTCAAACGGAAAGCTCGGCTGTGGTGGTCCACCACCGGTATCGACTCCGGATTGTCCATAGCCGACATCGTTGAAACGCTGTGGGCTGCTGCCATGTTCGGGAATGATCGTGTCTAGCAGTCCGGGATCAGGCAAAGACGCCAGCGGTAGGTCGACCGCATCATCGAGCAAGATCACGCCAACGTCGAGCGTAAACGGCCAACTCGCGTCGTCGTAGCCCGGATGGGTTGCCCATTCATGCGAGAGGAAAAACGTTCCATTTTGAAAGTCGATTGAGTCGTCAAACGAGACTTGAATCTCGCTGAGGCCGAGATCTGAGAACAATGACGTGCAGTGAGCCGCCGTCAACACCACTTGAGGCGCGATTAATGTTCCTGAGCAGAAATAGAAGCTGCCGTCGCCAACTGGGGCAATGATTGCCCCAACTTGGGGATGAGCTCCATTGTCCAATTGTCCGCCGGTTATCGCGGCTGCGGGCGCGGCGGTAGCCGCCAGAATGGCAAGAGACGTTATCAGCGGGAACAGGAAACGTTTCATCTATTCCTCCCTTTCCTAGTCTTTCCAAGAATCGACCGCCGTTCTCCTATCGCGAAGCCGTTCCATCGCATTCGTCGATGAGTTGTGGCTAACCAGTCGATCACATCGAGAGAGATGCTTGAAGAGATTGGTTCGTGTCACTGACTTGGAATGGAGGGAAGGTGTATGAAGTTAGTTCCGCTTGAAATAGTGTGGCAATGGTCGCCGTTTGGAGTCAGTCCCAGACCTCCAATCGAGAGTCAAGATCATGCAATTCGCCTTTCCGACTGTCAAGAACAAGGAATACATTTGTGAGACTCGTGGAACGTCTGAGTCGCGCAGATTCGTGCGTGAAGACGTGAAATCATTCGTGTCATACAATCTCAAGGGAGACCCGCCCAAGAATCAATAGTTGATATCCCGCGTTCCCGCTCAGTCGACGTTTAGTGTGGGCGACAGCAAGCAGTGAAGGGGGGAACTTGCGATATGGGCGAGGCAATCGGGGCAAGTCTGCCGTCGGCAATCGGAATTGCAATCAGTCCACTGCCAATCGTGGCCGTTATCTTGATGCTCTTCTCGGTAAAGGCACGGACTAATGCTCCCGCCTTCGCTGGTGGCTGGGTTGTCGGACTCATTGTGATTTTCGTCATCGTCTTCGCGCTAGCCGATCCAGCAAATGTCGAAAACAACGGATCCGATTCGTCGTCGACCGCTTCAATCATTCAATTAGTTCTTGGAATCTTGCTTCTCTTTCTGGCGTATCGCCAATGGGCCGGACGGCCAAAACCCGGCGAAACGCAAGAAATGCCCAAGTGGATGCAATCGATCGATACGATGGAGCCGCCGATGGCGGCTGGCTTCGGGGCGTTGATGTCCGCGATCAATCCCAAAAATCTTTTGCTGGCGATTGCAGGCGCCACCGCGATTGCGCAGGTCGACACCGGTTGGGGGAGCAAAATTGGTGCGGCAGTCGTCTTTATCATTTTGGCGAGCGTGAGCGTCGGCGGGATCGTTATCTGGTTCTTTGCGGCCGGCAAGAGCGCAGAAGCCAAGCTTGATGAGATGAAAACGTGGTTGCTTGCGAACAACGCAATGGTAATGGCGATTCTCCTCGGTTTCTTCGGAATCGTTCAATTGGGCAAAGGCATCGAAGGAATCTTCTCTTAATCGTCCAGAGCAGAATCGCTGCTGGAGAAAGTGCCGCGGAGCGGCCAACTGAGAATTTGACCTTGCATCGTGCGTGAGCGCGGTGTCATTATCCGTTCGTGCAGAGTTTTGATGACACCACGCCGTTTCGAGTCACCCCCTCGCCCGCTGCCGTTGCGGTCGCGGGATTCGACGTGCCCGCGACTCAAAAGCGCCGGTTTCGCCGTTCATTCCTATCTGAACTGTGGCGATGGACCGCAACGCTAGCGCTGTTTCTGATCGTCGCTGTGACGATCTGCGGTTTCGCGTTGCTCGCCGCGATCTATGCGCAGGCTCGCAAAGATCAAACGAGACCGGTTGATGCGATCGTCGTGCTCGGCGCCGCGCAATACAACGGGCAGCCAAGTCCGATTCTGAAAGCGCGGCTTGATGAAGCCTTGGCGGCGTATGACGAGGGCGTTGCGCCCCTCATTGTCGTCACTGGCGGGCGGCAATCTGGTGATCAATTTACCGAGGCTGAGGCAAGTCGCGATTACCTTACTCAGCACGGTGTGCCGGACAACAGCATTCTGCTCGAAAACAAGGCACATAACTCGTGGCAAAGCATGCAGGGCGTTGCGTCGCTTTTAAAACGTCGAGATCTGAACCGAGTTCTCTTAGTCAGCGACGGATTCCATATTTTTCGGTTGAAGTTGATGGCGAAGGATCTCGATCTTGACGCATACGGCAGACCTGCGGTCAACAGTCCGATCCAGCGTAATTCCACCAACGAATTTTCTTACGCGATTCGCGAAGGTGGCGGCGTCATTGCTCACATTCTCGGACGTTGAATTTGGCTACCGATCGGCTTCCATGACCCAGACCATTTGCCGGGAGTGACGGTCAAACGGTGTGCGATTGAAGTCACCGAATGCCGCAATGATCCTCAGGCCGGCAACTTTGCCGAGTAACTCCATTTCCCTCGGAAAGATCATCTGCCAGTCGAGTTTGTCGGTGAAGCGCTGGTGGCTGCCATCCTCGTAGTAAATCTCGTAAAAATAGTCGGAGTGGCTCACCTGCGTTGCTGCGTCGTAGCGCTCGGTTGAAAAGCGCAAGAATTGCTTGATGCCGTGTTCCGGCGCCGCAAAATCGAGCTCGAGACGCACAACGGGCGTGCGCTGGGCGTCGAGGAGATAGTCGAGCGCAGGGATCAGCGCGTCGAAGGCCAGGCACCCGCCTGGCGCCAAATGCTTGCGCACCATTTGCAAGCACGAGATTTGGTCATCCTGATCATGGAGATACATGAGCGAGTTGAAGCCGATCAGGATGAGATCAAACGGCTGACCCAAGCAAAAGTTGGTCATATCGCCATCGACGAAGGCGACAGCATTCCGAACCTCCTTGGACATTTTTTGTTGTTTCTCGCGGGCCGCGATCAGCAGTCCCGGACTGTTGTCGAGTCCGACGATGTGGCAATTCGTACTGAAGTCGGTGAGGTGCGCGGCAAGAGCAAACGTGATACGTCCGGTGCCGCAGGCGAGATCGAGAATCCGGGTGGCTCCGCGATCAGTGACGAGCAAGCGCCAAAAGTCGAGGTCATCGTCATAGCCTCTAACCTCGAGATCATAGATCCAAGCATTGTCGTGCATTCGCGTTCTCGCTAGGAAACGTCAATACCGGTGAGTTCCGCAAGGCGGTCGATGTCAGCCTCAACGAGAGCGAGACTCGAACGCCAAAACTCGACCGAACGCAGATCAATGCCGAAGCCCGAGGCAAGCGTGGCGGCATCGGCCATTCCGGTTCGCGAAAGGAGTTCGTCGTATCCAGACTGGAACGAACTTCCAATATCCAAGTATTGCGCGTAGAGACCGAGACCAAACAGAAATCCGAACATGTACGGGAAGTTGTAGAAGCCGTGGCGAGCGTCGTAGTAGTGAGATTTCACGGCCCACATATAGGGATGAAGCGCGGATTGATCTAATCCATCTCCGTATGTTTCGCGCTGGCATTCGAGCATGAGATTGTTGAATTCATCGATTGATAACTCGTGTTCCTCACGTGCCTGGAAGATACGAGATTCGAAGAGGAACCGGCTGCTGATGTCGACAATGAGCTGAGCGCTATCTTGCAACGCCGATTCGAGTATCGAAATCTGTTCCCGCTCAGACGCCTCGGCGAGCGCCGCGTTTCTGATGATCGTCTCGCAAAAGATGCTGGCAGTTTCGGCGAGGGTTGACGGCGTCCCCTTTTGCAACGGAGTGCGAATCGATTCACAGACGTTGTGGTAGCCATGACCAAGTTCATGGGCGAGCGTGCTCATGCCCGCATAGGAGGGCGAAAAATTGTGCAGGATGCGAGATTCGTCGGCGCGAAGAGGCATGCAATACGCGCCGCCTTCCTTGCCGGGTCGCGGTCCAACATCGATCCAATTCTCTCGGAACGCGCGCGCCGCAAAATCGGACATCTTCTGAGTATAGGAACCAAACTGCTCAACAATGAACTTTGTCGACTCGTTGTATTCCCAACTTCGAGTGCCTTCGCCGACAGGCGCGAAGAGATCCGACCATGGAAGCTGATCGCGGCCGAGCATCTTCGCCTTCAACCTGAAATAGCGCCGCAGCGCGGGGAAACGCTCTTTGGCCGCGCCGAGCATGGCGTCGAGCGTTTCGCGGTCTATATGGTTCTGAAACAGGGCAAGATCGAGCGCCGAATTCCATTTCCGTTTTTGGAGCAGGGTGATGCTTTCACCTTTGATGCTATTGAGCGCCGCGGCGAGGGGAGCTGCATGTTGCTCCCATGCCGCGAGTTCAGCGTCATATCCGAGTCGCCGCTTTTCGCTGTCTGCGTCGTGAGCGAGATTTCGAATCTCCGTCATCGGGAGAATTCGCGACTCTCCGTCGAGGACGATGGGGACCATGATCTGTGAAGTTATGGTTTGATGCAGTTTTTCCCACGAACAGCCACCGCTGACATACAGCTCTGCGGCCAATTCCTCCTCAGCGGCGGACATCTGGTGCTTAGCTCGAATCGCGGCGAGTTCAATCACATATTCATGATCTTTCGCCACGGATGATTGGGCGAGCAGTTTCGCGCGGTCGAGGCTACCAATCCACGCGACATAACGTGTCGCGAGTTTCGATATGCGGACCGCTTGAAGGTCGTACTCACTCAGCCGTGCTTGGGCGACATCGTCGCGAGAGTTTGTCGAAACAAATGCATAGATGTAGCCCTCGAGCGTTTCTGCTTGCCGGAGCATCTCGTTGTACGCCGCGGTGACCTCTTCGTACGTGGTGGCAACACTTGTATCGGAAGAAGTCTTGCGGTTGGATGACCCGATTCCATACTTGTCGAACGAATCGGACAGCCGGTCGATTGTCGCCACGAACTCCTGAAAGGCTTGCTTGAATTCAGGTGATTCAAGACTGGGATAAACGACGGTCATGTCCCACTGGGGGAGTTCAATAGCAACAGTCGCCAAGCGGAGCTCCTCTCATCGCGAGATCGCATTATCGTCAAATCCGTCGGTTCAGCGATAGCGAATCCGAAAGCGGATTGCTTCATAGTAAGGGCCAGAACGAGCGATGGCCACGGCTCCGCCGGTCGATCAAGAAGAACCGCCGCTCATTTGGGCGGCGGTTCGCCTTATTGCTTGCAAGGCCGAGCTAGCCTTCGCTCTCGTCAGTGGCAGGCGTCTCGGTCGGCGCCGGCTCAGGTGTGTCTGTCGGCGCTGCCGTTGGCGTGTCAGTCGGTGGCACCGGCGTTGAAGTTAGCTCTGGCGTGTCTGTCGGAGCGACCGTTGGCGTGTCGGTTGGCGCCTCGGTCGGAGCAATTGTTGGTTCAGCTGACTCTGTCGTAGCCGTCGGCGATTCGGCGGGCGGAGTGGGTGTTACGAGCTCCGTTGAGCACGTCCCTATGCACATTCGATCGACTCCGAACTGATCGAAGAAGATCTGATAGGTGCGACCGGTGCGCGTTTCGCCAAGTTCAACTGCGCCAATCTTGACGTCGCCAAGCTGAATCGGATCCTGGCGCAACAACTTGCCATCGTGCCAAACCTCGATTTGACTGGACTGCCCGTTGATCGCGAGATACACCTGCAACGTGTGCCACTCGTCCGGCTGCAGGTCGTCAATGATTACCGGTTGCGCTCCGCCGGCGAACTGGTAGGCAATCTTGTGATCCGGGGTCAGGAGGACTGTCACGACTGGTTGAGATTCCTTTGTCTGGAGTGTCAGCATGGTTACATCGTGGTCATCTTGCTGGTCAACGTAGTAGCGGAGAGTCGTGAAGAGATTTGTTTCGTCCGAGTTCAGTGACTTGTCCGCATATGAGGGCTTTCCGGGAACAGTGTCAGTTCCCTTGTTCGTGCTGAAGGCCGCGTACGCTCCAACGTCCACCTTCTGTTGTTGCACGCCCAAACCATCATTTTTCGTCCACGCGTCCAGGTTCCCGGTTTCGAAGCCGTCGCCAAATGGAACTGCCGGCGTTGGTGTGACGGTCGCGTCGGGAGCAGCCGTGATGGATGGCTCAGGAGTCGATGTCGAGTCCGGTGTCGGCGACGGCATTGGTTTCGTGCCGTCGACTGGTTCGGGTTCAAGCGGAGGAGCTGCGACTGTGGCTCCCGCAGCCTCGCTGGTCACGACAACCAGGCGCGGGCGGTTCGACGATGCCTCGCTCGAATTAAAGACGACCAAATCGTTCGAGCTACTGATAATCGCAATCGTGGCCTTGCCGGTGGCGTGAATGAATGGCGTTACGTCGAACTTGACCCAAATTCCGGAGGAAAGCGCGCCCTTGTCGTCATAGCCTCCGGTCAACAGCGCGGGCTTAGAGTTCCAGGTGATCGATCCCTCGGACCAGGCGCTGCTCGCCTTATAGACACGCGGACCATTGCTTGTGCCGTAGGAGGCGTTCGTCGGGATGTAGACCCAGAGCGTTGCGCTTTGTACGTTGCCGACGATCCCAGCGACGTTGAACTTGAGGAAGCTGCGGACGCCTGAATCGTCGCCACCTTCGGCTCTCAATTGGGTGGAGCTGCCGTAGTTCGAAGTTGGATGCGCCTGCTCAACGCGGGCATCGTCTGTTGGGACGAAGGTATACGAAAACGTCTTGATTGGCGTCGTCGTCGCTTTGGGACCGGACAATGCGGACACGTTCCCCGCAGCATCGCGCGCCCTAACTCGGTAGGAATACGTCATTTCAGCGTGAGTGCTCGTGTCCTTGAAGTAGGTCGTGCTTCCGTTGACAGTGGTCAAGAAATGACCATCGCGGAAGACGTCGTAATTTACGACACCGACGTTGTCTGTCGACGGATTCCAATCGACGAGGACATCGTTCCAGGCTCGCGAAGTGACTTGGAGATTTGACGGTACTGATGGCGGCGAAGCGTCGCTCGATCCGCCAGTCGTCACGATTTCCAGTCGAGGCCAGCGGTCGTTGGCCTGACGTGAGAACGGCACGAGCGCATCGGACGACTTCCCGGCGAGGACAAAGCTAAACGTGCCGTTTCCGGTCACCCAGGGCGTGACATCGAACGAAACCCACGTGCCGCTCAGAATCTGGTCGCGGTCGTTCCGGCCGCTCGAAGTTTTCGCTGGTTTGTTGTTCCAGGTAACGCCGTTTTCGGTCCAGCCGTTTGTCGTTTGATAGACAGCCGGTCCGTCGGATGTGCCGCTATAGGCATAAATCCAGATTTTCGCGCTGCTCACTGCGCCAGAAAGACCGGTCACGTTGTACTTGAGATAGGTCTCAGCTGTCGACGACGGACCGTAATCAACATCTAGGGTCGTTAGTTGACCGTAATTCGTCGTTGGATGACCGTTGACCACATACGAGTCGGCGGCTGGGGCGAAGCCGGGATAGTGCGTTTGCGCGAAACTCGCGGTATAGGTCGAATTGGCCGCGGCCGGCGTGTTTATCGTGTGGGTTCTTGCGCCGCCATCGGACCAACTCGAATAGGTCCAGCCTTGCCCGCCTTTGTCAAGCTGGTTCGGCGCGCTAACCTGGAGGCCATACCCCTCCCAGGACACAAATGTGTTAGGCGCATAAATCGTGAAACTGTTGACGGTGATCCCAAGCCCAGTGGGATTCGTTGCAATAGTCACGTTCACTTTGTGCGGATTGAGGTTTTGGGTAACGGTCCTCCGGAGGCTGTGACTATCAGTCGCGGTAGCTCTGACCTCGAGATAGCTATTCGTCGCCGCGAGCAGATCCTCCGGCGCCTTCGTCGTGAACTTCACGTCGTTGTCGCAGGTTTCAGGAACGAAGGGATGGGTGTGCGTGCTGTGGTGGAGGATCACCGTCCAGCACAGCTTGCTATCAGGGATCGGATTGCCATCACTATCAGTTGCGTTCGCATGGAGAGTGATCTGTTCGCCGACTCGATAAAGATGGCTTGCCGTGGGACTTGTGATCGTCACCGTCGGCGCGAGATAGCCTGCATAAATCTTGATCGTGTCGGTGTCGCTGCCGCCGCGGTTGTCGCGCACAGTGAGCGTGGCCGTGCGAATCGCTTTGGTCTGGTAGATGTGAGTCGGTTTGCAGGTCGTACTGTGAGGCGAGCCGTCCCCGAAGTTCCAGTCGTATGTCAGCGGATCGCGATCTGGATCACTGCTGCCTGAACAATCGAATTTGACTGTCAATGGCAACGCGCCAGAGTGCCTGTCCGATTTCGCGTCCGCAACCGGTTTGCGATTCGACTGTCCGGTGTACCGAACGCGGTGGATCGATCCACCGTACGACGCATAGTAGAGCGCCTTGGTCGAGCCGTAGGGTCCGAACTCGAGGTGGACTGGGTTGCCGCCGTTCGAGACGAATTCTGTTCGGCTATAGCTTCCCGACGATCCGGAGAGCAGCCAAATCTTGCCGCAGACATAGTCAGAAAAGAGGTAGGCGCCGTCGTAACTGGACGGCCAAATACCTGCCGGGACGAACGCCCCGCCCGCGATCGAATTGCAGCCCCCCGAATGCTGATAGGAATAGATTGGGTTCGTCATGCCGGCTGGCGGCGCCCCGCAATTTGTGGTCGAGTTGTTCGCACAGAAGCCTTCGCGCACGTTCCAGCCGTAATCCTTGCCAGCCTGACCGTTATCAATTTCTTCCCAGATGTTTTGCCCAACATCGTTTATGTAGATCTTTGACGAGTTAGGGTCGACTGCGAAACGGAACGGGTTCCGAAGACCCCAAACCCATGTTTCTTGACATCTCGCCTTCGTTGTTCGGCCGTTGACATTGCAGCGACCGCTGTCGGAGCCCTGAAACGGATTGCTCGCCGGAATGCCGCCAGTCTTCGTGATCCGGAGGATTTTTCCGGTTAAGACATTTTGTTTCCGCGCATCTTGATTCGCACCAGCGCAGTTGCTGGAGTTGTCGATCTGGCAGCCACCGTCACCGATCGAGATGTAAAGGTATCCATCGTTGCCGAACTCGACATCGCCGGCATTGTGGTTCCCATTCGGCGACGGCATGTTGTCGACGAGAACGGTTTCTGATGCGGGATTGATAAGGTCATTGGTTCCCAATACAAATCGTGAAACACGATTGACCGGAGCACTGGATGTGTTGGCCGGGCAACCGCCAAATTTCTTAAAGGTGTAATAGATATAGACATAGTGATTAGAAGAAAAACTCGGATCGACCGTGATGCCGAGCATGCCCCGTTCGAAATCGCTGCACGTCTTGCCGGAAATATTGAGTCCGGGTGTATCGAGCAACGAGCCATTCTTGTAGACGCGTAAGACCCCGCTCTGAGTCGTGATCAGCATTCGGCCGTCTGGCGTGAAAGCGATCGCGGTCGGCGCGGAGACATTCGTGACAATTACGTCCTCGAATTGACTTGGAAGGGCGGACGCTGATGGTCCATGATTGACGAGCGTGAGCGCAAGCATCATTGCCGCAATGACGGCAGCTTCGAGACCATGCATCGGAAGTCGACGTAGGCGCAAATACCACACACTCAGCAGTGGCATTCCGGCCCGCCGCCTAAGTCCCGCGTTTGCTGCAACACCGCGGTGACGTACGCTCATACTGCACACTCCTCAGCGACCAAACGGCTCCGTCATGATTGGTTTTTTCGGTGCGACAATTGTAGTGACTTCCATGCACAGACAAAAGACCCCCCAAAGGTCAAATGAAGGACAGACGTCCCCCCACTAATACCTGGCGGAGCCATGTTGTTTCGGGACTGAACTGAGACCGAAACCCTCACGATTCGGGTTCGATGGAAACCGCGGTGCCGTAAGCGACGATCTCGCTCATCGCGTTACTTATTGACGAAGAGTCAAAACGCATCATGACGATCGCATTGGCTCCGCGCTCTTGGGCATGAGCGATCATTCGTTCGATGGCCTGAGTTCGGGTTTCTTCAAGGAGGTGCGTGTACTCCTTGATTTCTCCACCGCCGAGCGACCGCAAAGAGGCCATGATGTTTCCGCCAAGACCGCGGCTGCGCACGACAAGGCCAAAGACTTCGCCATGGGTCTTGACGACGCGATATCCGGCGACATGTTCCGTCGTCGCGATCAGCATATTCGTCTCCCGATTTCAAAGATGAGATAGGAGTGGATGATACCCGAATGTATCGGTCGGGGTGGCATTGACGAGACACAGTGACGATTTGACTATTCTCGCGCCTGGTCTTCGTCGGCAATAGTTTCTATGCGACAACGCTAAGGTCGAAAGTACTGCCCGAGCGATTGTCATGTGTGTTGGGGCTGTTCCTGTGTGACTCCACGCCGTCTGTCAATCATCGTTTCCCGCATGAATGAGGTTTCCTCGCGCTCGGGAGCATTGTGAGCAGCGTTAGTTACCTGACAGTATCTGGACAACGATCGGCGCGACGAGTCTGGAGCCAGCTTGGCTCGTACCTCGCGCTTTGGATCGGCTGGGGAGCGACCGCCGGCGCCGAGGTGCTCCTGCTTCCAATCCTCAGTCGCCTCCTCAGCGCCGAGGAATACGGCAAATACCTCCTCGTGTACGGAATCGTGCTATTTCTGTCTGACGCCGCAGCGGTTTGGGCGAGCAGCGCCTATGTGCGGATAGCGCCAGCTTCAGACCCATCGGCGAGGCAACAAGCCAAACGGACCCTTCTCGCTGCCGTGATTTTGACAAGCACCGTGGCGCTGTTCATTCAACTTGTCATCGCTGGCGGCGCGAAGCTCCTCGGTGCGGACGATCTGGCGCTTACCTTCGTTGCTTCCGCGTTCCTCTTGCCCGGACTGGGCATTTTTACGTTTGCCCTGGCCGATTTTCAGGCCGCAAGCAGACGTACGATGTTCGGCGCGTTCTCGGTCGTCCGATTCGTCGCAATGACGTCATTTGGCCTAGCAATGGTCTTGATCGTCGACCGCAGCGCAAGGGGATTCCTCGCCGGCGCTGCGATTGGCATCACTCTCCTCGTCATTCCTTACCTCGCGACCAATATCTCCAGAAAGATCGTCAGCGCTGAGACCAGAACGATCGTCCACGATGCGTTTCGGTTCGGCCTCGGCATGTGGTTCCAATTTCTCGCGGGGAAGGTTCTGCGGATCGGCGACCGTTTCGTCGTCGGTGCATTCATCGGTGCGGCAGCCGTCGGAATTTATGGAGCGGAATACGCACTCCTATTCGGAACTGTGGCGATGGTGATGAGTCCTCTCGTCACCGTGATCACTCCTCGAGCCTATGCGACGGCCGACAAACACGGTGACGCTGCCCTTGCTGGGTTTATCAGCGCCGTTCTTCGCCTCTATGTCCCAATCATGTTTCTTGCGGTCAGTGGGTTGTTCATCGTTGCGCCAATCGTTTTCGCCGCATTGTTGCCGCCAAGTTATTCAGATGCGTTGCGACCCGACATCGTGCTTGCGCTTGAAGTCGCGGCTGCGCTCCATGGCGTGACGCTGATCGTGAATTTGATCTTGGCCGTCAAGCGCCGGACGCTTGTATCCGCCAAACTTTTTGCGCTTGTCGCAGTGGCAAATATTGCTTGCAACCTGGCTCTGGTTCCTATTATTGGGCTCACTGGCGCTGTATACGCGAATCTGGTTAGTTACGTGCTGCTTCTCGCCTTTACCCTGTACTGGAGTCAGCAATACATTCGGCTCCAAGTTCCAGCAAGGGCTGGCGTCGTCGCGATTGTTGGTTTCATTGCGCTTGGGACTTTGTCCGCGGCGACAAATGGGATGGCGTGGTGGATCAGTGGAACGCTCGAGTTGTTGGTTGTCATTGCCTTCTTTTTCGGAACGGTTGCCGTCTCGTCTGGCTTCTTCACCTCATTGCTCTCAGTGGTGCAAAAGATCCGCAGTTCGGCTCCCGCGGTTGCAACGACCGAAGTTACATCATTCGCAGTTGAGACCCATCCAATCGCCCCTTATCGAGGAAACGACAAATCAAGATCGAGTCGATCACCTCGAATGCCGGATTTCAGACAGTCTTTCCGTGGGGCGCGAGTTGCACTGTTCATCGGCGGCTGCGCGGCGGCAATCCTCAGCGCCGTGGTCATCGGCTCGTCTCCCCGAAACGCCGAGTACCTGCTTTCGGCGTTGACTTGGATCGGTTGCGCGGCCCTTGCATTTTTCTCCCCACCGGTTGCGGTAGCTGTCATGGTGACCTCCGGTCGTACGGGTATTGGGCCCCTGAACGGCACTGTTTTTGACGTCACCTTTTTTGTGGCGATCGGGCTCGTTTTCGCCGGGCTGGTCAATCCGAACAGACGAAAATTGCTCGTCGATCTGGTTCACCCGATTGCGATTCTCCAAATTGGTTTCACGTGCCTATTGGCATTGAGCTATCTCAATTCACGCGACTATGGTTACGCGGGAGAGAAGACTTTTCGCGTTTTCGTCTACGGTTTTGTCTTTCTCATTGTTCCGTTGTGGTACCTATCGAAACCGTCGAATCTGGCGCGGTTTTTGGTGGCGTTCATCGTGATTGCCGATGCGATGGCGCTTGTCTCAGTGCTTTGGACGCTGAGGACGAATTCGTTGACGAGTCTGCAACGTATCAATGCTCCGAGTGGTGGACCAATCACGCTCGCCCGAATTCTGGCAACCGGAACGATCGCCTGCGTCACGATCGCCATTGCGTATCCCAAGTTCCGCACGATCCTATTGGTGAACGGACTGGGTCTGCTGGCGCTCACATTTGCAACCGGTTCACGTGGACCGGCGCTCTTCCTATTGCTGGTGATGTTCGCGATGCCGTTTGCCAGCGTGTTGAGTCGACGCTTGCGCGGTATCTCGCCGCGAGTTATCGTCGCGCTCCTCTTCTGCTTGGTCGCGGCCGTTCCGTTCTGGCACCATGTGCAATCGTCCAATATTCCGTTTATTCAGCGATTTGGATTGCTCACGCAGGCGGACCGCGGGGTGTCGGTCGACACTCGCGAAGACAATTATCAATTGGCGCTCGAGATTGCTCGCCAGACGTCATGGCAAGCAAACGGCACCGGGATTTGGGCTGTTGTTCAGGGCGACGGCGAAGTCATGGCCTACCCACACAACGTCTTTCTCGAGATCCTTGTCGAACAGGGAATTTTCGGGCTCGCAGTTTTCGTGCTCTACGTCGTTGCTGTGCTGTTCACGGGAGTGAGGCGCTTAACTTCCGGGGAAGATTCAGTCCAGGACGCCGCGATGATGCTTGGCGCATTCAGTTGCTTCCTGTTTGCGCTGTTGGCGGCACAAACGAGTGGCGATCTCTATGACAACCGGACGATCTGGTTCTTCGGCGCGGTGATACTGGCGCTCCGCCTGCCGCAAATCGTAACGGTCGCGACGGTCGCGGCGAAGCGACAGACCGCGCCGGTCAAGTCGAATCTTGCTTTGCCGGCGAAGGGAATGGCGCGATCAACTTCGTAGCCTAAGAACAGATGCCGGGAGAGAGACGTAGAAGGGCCACATTGTTGCCTTTGTCGACCTGGGTCCCGATGATCCCAACGATGACCTCCGCGACGTCGTGGGCTTGGATCAGACGGTGCGCATCGCCAAGCTGGCGTTGACTCCGCCAAAACCGAAAGCGTTGCAGAGCAGGGTCGAGACCTGGCATTTTCGTCCTGCCGGGGGGATCACGTCGAGGTCGCATGCGGGGTCCAGATCAACAAGGTTGGCGGTGCCGGGGATGTGACACCCCCGCTCCAGGGCGAGCGCGCAAATCGCGGTCTCCATCGCCCCGGTGGCGCCGAGCGCGTGGCCGTGCAACCCCTTCGTGCCGCTAACCGCAACCTGCTCGGCGTGTGCCCCGAGCGCGAGGCGGATAGCGCGACACTCGGTTGGGTCGTTGAGCACGGTCGAAGAGCCATGAGCGTTGACGTAGTCGATCGCCTCAGGCGATAGGCCCGCGCTGGCGATCGCGTCACTCATGGCACGGGCAGCGTGGATGCCGTCAGGGTGCGGCGCCGTCATGTGGTAGGCATCACTCGTCGTCCCATAGCCGGCGAGCTCGGCGTAAATTCGCGCTCCCCGCGCCCTGGCATGTTCGAATGACTCCAGCACGAGCAGGGCCCCGCCCTCAGCCATGACGAAGCCGTCGCGGCCGCGGTCGAAGGGGCGGCTAGAAGTTTCCGGGTCGCTATTACGAGTGCTGAGCACGCGAATCATCGCGAAGGCGCCAAAGGTAAGAGGGGCAAGCGGCGCTTCGGCTCCACCGGCCAGCATGACCGGCACTCGCCCGTCTTCGATCAGGCGAGCGGCTTCGCCGATCGCGATGAGCCCGGCCGCACAGGAATTGCCGTAGGCGAGCGACGGTCCGGTCAATCCAAGCTCAATCGTGACATTTGCGGAGGCCGCGCCTCCGAAGACGGAAAGTGCGAGGAGCGGATTGACGCGGTGCGGACCACTAAGGACATACGAGACGTGCTGCTCCTCGCCAAAAGCGACGCCGCCCAGCGCAGAGCCAATGTAGACGCCGGCGCCATCGCGAGCCGCTTCCGCTGCCGTCAGGCCCGCATCTTCCAGCGCCAACTGCGCGCAGATGAGCGCGAATTGAGAGAAGCGGTCGAGCCGTCGTGCTTTCTTGGCCGACAGGTAGCACAGCGGGTCAAAGTCTACCTCCGCCGCGACTTTGCTCGAGAAATTCGCGGGATCGAATCGCGTAATGGCGCGGACGGCGGACTTACCACAACGAACGCCGGACCAAAGCTCATCGGCGCCAATGCCAATCGGGGTGACGGCGCCTATACCAGTGATTGCGACGCGTTGTTTCACGATCGAAATCGACCGTCGGGATCGAATCGCTCGTCACGATTTTCGACGATCGCCTTGATGGTGAGGAGCGTTTTTCCGGCAATCGCCGCCACGAAGTGCGGCCCGATGATTCGATCCGCAATCACGCCGCCGACCAGCGGCCATGGGGGCGTGAACACGTGATCGATGCGGACGCGAATCTCTCCGGGGCCAGGCTCGAAGGTCCAGGCGACGTCCATCCCCTTGGTGACACCCCAAATATGGCGGTAGCGGATAATCGGGGATTGGCCATCTCGCTCGATCTCTTGGATCGCCCGCCACTTGACCGGAATGTGCCCTCGTCGCGCCGCCATTTCGACTGTTTTGCGATCACCGCCACCATCCAACAGCGTCACCCACCGGTAGTGGGGAAGAATGATGGGCCAGCGCTCGACATTTGCCGCGAGCGCCACGATCCTGTCCCGATCGCCGGACATCTGGACGATGCTCTCGGTCAGCATGCTTCGTTCCTTCCGCGATCAAGGCCGCAACAGCCGTGCCAGGAAGAAGGGAGAGAGCGCTTGGGTGGCAGGACGGAAGTCGCCAAGGACACCACTTAGGGTCAACCCGAGCTCCTCGCGCCGCGAAAGCCGCTCTGTCACGTAATTCATGAGCGGCGGTGCGTTGATGAAGCATTGAACGATCCAACAGACCTCGCGCTTCGCCGTGAATGCGCGGCGGCGAGCGATCCGGTACGGGTCGAGCATCTGGGAAGAGATGTCTCCCGCCTTCAGCGCAGCGCTCGCGATGGGCGCGGCAATTTGCGCGGCACGGAGTGCCTCGTAAATCCCTTCTCCTGTGAATGGGTCCAGAAAGGAAGCGGCATCTCCCACCAGCATGTATCCATCGCCCGCGGTTCGACGCGCACGGACCGCCATCGAGCCAACTCCGCGGATGCCGCCAATACGCACCGCGCCCGCCAACTTCTCCTTGACGGCAGGGATGCCTTGCAGCGACTCGGCGAAGAATTCCTCGATCGATCCCGACCGCGCGCTCACTGTCCGCTCATCGGCGACGACCGCGACATTTGTCAGCCCGTCCTCGATTGGCGCCAGTCCCGCGTACGCCTGATGTGCGACATGCAACTCGCCGAATCGATCAAGATCGGTCACACCTCGAAAATGCGCGACGAGTCCTGTCTTGCACGGCCAGCGGAGGGGGACATCTAAGCCCAAGGCGCGAGCGACCGCCGAGTTGCGCCCATCCGCACCAACGACTAGTGACGAGCGAATCGGCTCGCGGGCGCCATCGATCGTCGCTTCCACCCCTACAACCTGTCCGTCCTCCACCACGACCTCCCGGACATGGGCGCGCTCACAGACGGTGACGCCGGCCGCTCTTGCCCGTTCAAGCAAGAGGTGGTCCAGGCGAAATCGGGATAGTCCGAGCGCAGCCCGACCCTGCTCCGCCTTCGCAAAATCCGCCGTGAAGCGATGACCGTTCGGCGCGTGGACGATCATCGCTTCCATTCGATGTGCTCCGGCGAGGATGACCTCTTCGAGCACGCCCATCTCTCCAAGCAGCTGTGCGCCGGCCGGATTGACGTACTCGGAGCAGGCCTTGTGGCGGGGAAAACTCGCCTTGTCGAGCAGCACCACGCGATGCCCGGCTTCAGCGAGCGCGGCCGCGGTCGCGCTGCCGGCTGGTCCGCCCCCGACGACGATCGCCTCGGCATCCCGCTGCCGAGGAGAAGAGAAGGCGGCAGCCTCCTCACGCATCGAACCTTGCTCCCGCCTTAACCGCGGCCATTCGAAACCAGTGATGAGTCGTGATCGTGACGTTATCGATCCTGGCCTGGCGAAGGAGGCCGTCGAGTTCGGCCGGGGTGTATGCCCGGCGGACGGAGAGCGGCGCGTCGTTGCGGGTGAGGCGGTTCCGGGTTGTCAGCCGTGCGGCGACCTGGGCGGCGGCGTAGGCGAGTCGCCCGCGGCGGAGATCGTTCAAGATGAATCCGGTCCGTGCGAGGCGGTCCATCTCCCGCAGCACCCGCACGCCATCGTCCGGCGAGAAATGATGGAGGGCAAGCGAGCAGAGAACGATGTCGAATTGCTTGTCCGGCAGCGGAACCGCCCGCGCATCGTACTGCGCGAGCGTGATCTCCGGGTGACCAACGATCTGCTTCTGTGCCAGCGCGAGAATCTCCTTAGAGGAGTCACTCGCGACGATCGTCACCGCGAGATTGCGATCCTTCGCCCACCGGGCGATCGCGAGCGGGATGTCGCCGGAACCCGTGGCGAGGTCAAGAAGTGTGACGGGGTGCTCGTTTGCTGAGATCGTGGCGAAGAGGCGGGGCAGGTGGCGAAGAACAGTCGATGTACCACCTAGCAGTTGGTTGACTCGCCGGATGTCGCGCAGGTTGTCGGAAAGCTCAGCGGGGTCGTGCGCTTCCTCGTCAAGCAGTTCGGTTTCATCGCTCCGCGCAAGGGATGGGACGAGGCGTCGTCCAGAACCGCGATCATTTATGCCTGACTGGGCCATGTGCCGTATGCTCCGATCAGTGATGCCAATCATACGACCCACGCGATAACGCCGTATACGGCTTCGCTCCAAAGCCACTTCTCATGGACCGTTTTAGAGACTGACCAGAGCTGCGGTCCAGCCAATGCCAAGTGCAACCGCGCCTACGGCGACACAGGGAAAGCAGGCCAATGCTCCTGATCGTGCGTTCCTTTCCCAGATGGCGACGTTCAATCCGACCAGCCCGCAGGCCACAAACGCCGCGAGCCAAACACACATCGGGTGCTTGGTTAACCAGGGAGCGAGCCCAGCGGCCAGCAGTGCCGCCACGATCATCGCCGCCCAACAAACTAGCCGCGCGCAGGAGGGGCCGAGCACTACCGCAAGGGTCCTCACGCCCGAGTCGCGATCGGCCTCGATGTCGCGCAATGATTGGGCGATCTGGACGGCAATGACCGCGGTCGCGCCGATTGGGTAGATGGCAAATAGACCAGAATCTACGGTACCCAATGCGGTCCACACCCAGATCGGCAAGAGCGGTAGCGCGATCAGGTAGGGAATCCACGACCAGATCGTGCGCTTGAACCAAAAGCTGTACGCGATGCCAACGCCGGTGCCGATGGCGCACAGCAAGAACGCTTCGAAACTAAAACGCAGGCTACATGCTGACATCAGGATCACGCCGCTGATCGCGACAATCTGTGCGCCTCGTCGCGATACGAGCCCTGCCGGAATCGGCTTATCCGGTTTGGCGATCGCGTCGAGATCGGCGTCGACGAGTTCGTTGACCGCGCCGATCGCGAGTTGGGCGCCGAACATGGCGCCGAGCAACCATGCCAGCTCGCCGGGGCCCAAGCTCCCGCCCGTCGCGACCACAGCGAACGCGGCGGTTGCGGCCATGACGACGACGATTGGCACGGCGTGGGGCAGGATGAGATAGCCGCGAAGCACTTGGCGTCGAGTTGGGCGAAGAGAATATGTCATTGATGGAGCATCTAACATCTGCCACCACTCGACAACGGCGAATCCCAATTTGAATACACGGACCCTGGCTTCAACCTCAATCAGTAGGTGAGCGTCGGCCTCTGAAAATGGAGCGTCTGCTAATCTCAATCTTTTGGAATGCCGAGTCAAAGGAGAAGGGATTGGTAGCCAACCACATGGATCATAAATACGAATAGTCGGACACGAGCGAAGACCAGATCAGCGGGCCAATCAGTTTCCTGAAGCTCCTGAGTATTGGTTGGGCTGAGGCTCTTCTTATGGTGTCTCAGCAACGGCCGAAAAATCTACCTTTAGATCGGCGGGCGATCCCGACGCCGTCCAAGTTCTCCAGGCCGTTTCGTAAGCCACGGCGAGAGTTACGTTTCGTTTCTCGTAAGCGCTATTGAGTTTTTTGGCGACGCAGAGCCAACCCAGAGTGATGGCCAGGGCCACCGGCACGGTCATCCCGACCTTCTTATTCTGCCCAATCTAAGCCACGTTTGAGGTTTTGGTGCCGGGAGAGGGATTCTAGGGACGCGGTGATGTCCCGTACCGTATTCTCCCGTTTGCTGCGTACGTATGCGGTGCTCCACTGGGCGAACTTCCGCGCCATGATGGCTCGTGACGGCGTATGTCCAACCGTTCTGTGACAACATTGTGACGAAATTTCCCTATGCCGCAAGCCTGGTGCATCCGGCCAGGGCTCAGCTACCCGTGCGATTGCCGCTTGGCCCACGGATCGGATGTCGAGGAACATTGTCGGTGAAACGGCGTCTTGAGCACTTCGACTGGTTCGCCTACTACCAAGTCGAGCAATGGTCGCAGCAAGAGATCGAGGATGGGATTGGGGTAGACCGCATCACCGTCCGCGACGAATTGCAGGCAGCAGGGCGACCGCAAGCGGATGCAGAATCTGCCCATTATGATCTGGCACCAGAGTTGAGTTAATCAAGCCTTTCCTGCGGCGCCGACCAAGTGGAGTTTGGAGCGCACGACTCCCGTAATCGCCGCACGCCCGACTTCGCCATATTGCCGAGGATCAGTGACGTGCGCGTCCTCAGCGAGATAGCGTCGAATCGCTTCAGTAAAAGCCACATTGATCTGGGTCGCAATGTTGATTTTTACGATCCCGCGATGCACTGCTTCGGCCAGGTCTTGATCAGCCACTCCTGATGAACCGTGTAGCACGAGAGGCACCTCCACCGCGCTACAGAGCGCTTCGATCCGCTGGAAATCGAGCGTTGCAGACCGGCTCGTCATTCCGTGCTTGGTCCCTACTGCCACCGCGAGTGAATCCACGGTTGTCTTCCTAACATATTCGACCGCTTCTCGTGGATCAGTCATCTGTTCAGCCATACTCACGGACCCGCCTTTGCCGCCCACGATTCCCAGTTCCCCTTCGATGGTCAACCCCGCATCGTGTGCCCAGGACGCCTCTCTGAACGTGGCCTCGATGTTGCTCCGGAAAGCAAGGGCGGACGCGTCGAACATGATTGAACTCATGCCGGCATTAACTGCACGCACGCAAATTCCGTGAGACGTTGCATGGTCGAGGTGGAGTGCCACGGGCACCCTGGCTGTCACAGCAAGCTCGCGGCAGGCGGCTGTAATCGGCTCCAATGCTCCCATCCGATATCGAATCGCGTTTTCGCTCAACTGCAGGATCACGGGTGATCGCTCTGCCTCTGCGCCGCAAACAATTGCCTCGGCGTGCTCGAGGCCTATCACGTTGAACGCGAGCACGCCATACGGATTAGGGGCCTCCATAGCCGCAACAAGCAAGTCCTGCGTTCGAACCAGCATTAATCTGATCGTTCCGGTCGGCTTCGCGCGAGTGACAGTACGGTATTTTCATCAGGGTAGGTCCGTGACCCGACCTGCGAGACAACGAATCCCGCTGCTGCACAGGCAAATTCCAGGCATTGGCGTGTCGTCCACCCCTTGCGACGCCCGTATAGGAAACTCACATCAAAGACATCACCAGCCCCTATGGTGTTGAATGCAGAGACAGGAACCGCTGGCACTTCGACCACGACACCACCGGTCACTGCGACGGCCCCGGTTGCCCCCCGCTTGACGACGATCTGCGTCGAGCGATTGGGAAGTGCCTTCAACCCTTCCTGCCAGTTCGATGTTCCTGTGAGATGACAGAGTTCAGATTCGTTTGGCATGAACAGGTCGACCTCGTTGAGCAGCGCAAGAAGTGTCGTCCTTGTTCCGGCGTCCATCCACCAGGATCCCAGCTCGGATCGAACACGACGACCTGACCGCGCGCGCGCACCTTCCGCGCATAGTCGATGACAAGTCGCGGCGACAGTCGCGGTAACAAGAAGTTACCGCAAAGAAACACCTCAGCACATGCCGAAATGGCTTGGTCGTGACGTTCCACAACGCCAATTGTCATCTGTTCGTGTGCGCCCAAAACAGCCAGAATGCCGCGTTGGCCCCGACTGCCGACAAATACCATTCCCAAGCACGTCGATAAGCCCGGTACCGTTTCGACGCCGCGTGTGTCAATGCCAGCTTCAGTCAGTTTCAGACGAAGAAAAGCGCCGTTGGTGTCTTCCCCTACTGTGGAAACTACTAATGGTCGCAACCCCAGACTGCGAGCGGCAAGCGCGAGATACCCCGCGCTGCCGGCAACCTCTAAATGCACAGAATCGACGACCAGTTCCTCATCCCAATTCGGAAACCGGGTAACGGTTGACACGATTTGGTCGACATTGAGGTTGCCGACAGCGCGATGGGACGATCTAAGTCAGCGGACATCGAGCACCACAAATGGCGTCACGTTCCGCGGTTTGTCTGGGTTCAGCCCGGCGGACACCGCCCGAAAGTAGGCCAGGAGTTGGACAAAAGGCAAGTATAAGACGCAGCGGGCAAGATCACTTGCTGTCTTACCGATTACGAGTGAGTCGTCCGATACGAGCGACCGGAAAGGTCCGACTGTGACGACGTATGCGCCATGATGCTTCAGATCTTCAATGACATCGGCGATAAACCCGTGCTCTCGCCTGCCCTCGAGAAGGATAATCAGCGTCTGATTGTCCACGATTGAAATGGGGCCATGTCGAAATTCAAGCGAATTGTAGGCCTCGCAATAGCCTTGGGTCATTTCCTTCAGTTTAAGTGCCCCTTCTTCCGCCAGCCCCTGGTTAGGTCCGAGACCAAGGTAGATCGTCTTGTCTGAACCTTGGCGATGAGCCGATGCGACGCGCAAGTTGGTCGACGTCCAGAAATTGATCGCCGAACGCCCGGGGCAGTTGGCCCAACTCGGCAAGCATCGCGGGGGATTTCGCAATGAGTGATGCGATGACTTGAAGAGCCAGCAGCATGGTCGTGAACGGACTTTGTCATCACGACCGAGTCCTCGGCGGCAAACGGCAACTCGATGCAGAAGTCGCAGCGCGCTTTCAAGTCGGCGCGAGGGTTGCACGTTATCCCAATCGTTCTGACAAGTGGATGAGCAGACCGCAGGAAATCGGCTGCGAGCAATGCCTCTGAGGTTGCGCCCGACCGTGAGATGACAAAGGCCAGTACAGGCCCCGAACCCGGTACCGTTGTCGCAGGAGATAGAAAGACTTGGGATGCTGGTGCTGCCACGGCCGGTTTTCCAGTAATCTCCATAAAATTCTGAGAAGCAGTCTGGGCAAGGTAGAGCGAGGTTCCAGAACCCACCAACAAGATGTGGGAAACAGCATCCACATCGAGCGATTGCGCGATCGTCCTCCAGACCCGCGGGACCTCCTCCAGAACCTTCCTCCAAGCATCTGGTTGATGCAAAATCTCTGTGTGAGTCAGGCTCATATCGTTGTCCTTTGATGTGCTCACATTGCTCCTCTCGCGTCTTCGAAATCAATGATCTGGATCCTTGATTGCAGGAGGGGCACATCGCTCGCTTCGACGAGTCCGGCCACTTCCTGGAGCGCGGCCGCTGTTCCAAATGCCACTGCCAATCCCAAACACTCCACCTCATCCAGGCCGCCAAGCCGACCATGCAGATACCCCGCCAGCAGCGCATCTCCACAACCGACAGTGTTAACGACGTCAACTGTCGGCGCTCGGGCGAATAGCACACACGATCTCGAAACGAGCACCGCTCCCGCGGCTCCAAGGGACATCAGTACGTTGGCGTTGCATGCTAATCGCCCTCCGATGAGTCGATCTCGTGCGTACGAAATGCGTTCCTTGATCGATCCTGGTCGACCCATCAAGGTCTGCATTTCCGATCGATTGGGCTTGATCAAATCAGGATGCGCGTTCAGCAGCAGATCTAGGCTCTGACCGCTGGAGTCGACAATCATGTAGTTCGATCGAGACCGAACTAGCACAGCCAGTCGCTCCAGGAAGTCGCTTGTCACACCTACGGGCGCACTTCCAGCTATGACCACTGCGTCGGCTTCGTTCAAGAGAACCGACAAGTGCTCCAGAAACCGGTTGCCGTCAGCGTCAGATATCGTGGGCCCCGCCTCGAGAACCTCCGTGGCCGCTTTGGCCCCCTCGATCCAGAATGGTGTGGCAGGTCCGCGAGGTCCCCTCAGTGAGCCAGGTGAAACTCGGTGCGGCTCCGGCGTGGGTACCGTTTCACATTCAACTCCACCTGCCAGGAATCCAGTGGCGACCACGGAGTGACCTTGAGCGGCGAGAACTCGCGCCACGTTATTCCCATGACCTCCGGGCATTGCATGCTTCCGAAGAGCCCGATTCAACCCACCTTTGTGCAAATTGTTCAAGAACGTAGGTTGCATCCACGGCGGCATTCAATGTGATCGTTAGACACTTCATGCGTATGATTTCCTACAACAGCCAGCACGGATCACAATGATCACGACCGGTGGGCAAGCATGGCTTCGTCCAACATTTCCTCTGCCGACTCGATCGAAACGTTCGCCATGAGTGGGTCGGCAAGCAATGCTTGGACGGTGAGCGCTCGGTCTCTCGAAAGAGCCGCATCAACGGTCAGTTCCTGTTGGGAAATTCGCTGGAGCAGGATGCTCGCAATGCCAGTCGGCAGACTCACCGACACTTG